>NZ_CAXHYK020000001.1:2500-3422500 GCF_964021225.1 Rhizobium arsenicireducens
GAAGATTGATCTGGAGGCTTCCAGGTGTGGGTTTTGCCCATGTCCGAGCCCTTTCCCGACGACCCCTTTGAAGGCCTAGCCGGCCTGAGATTGGTGAGGGATTGGAGGTAGGTAGGAAGCTTGTCACTCTGGATCGTTCGTTGTTGACCAAATGAAAGGTAGGGTGAAAGCCCGTCGCCAATCGTTTGGCGCCCCCGCGGAGCGCGGACTGTAAAGTCCGGGCAAGCGTGAGCGAAAAGATCTCTGACGGATGGTCGGATTACCGTTGCCTGACCGCGCGGTACCGGATTTGATCTCGAGAAGCTGGTCTTAAGATGGACCGCAAGTGAGCTGCTCGGCGTAGCTCCAATAAAGCGGATCCATCGAACACGTCGATGGCATTGTTGAATGAACCGGGTTGTAAAAGGTAACCTGGTTTTTGGGGTCTTGATATGCGGCTTGTCCGTATGGTCAGGTTTGGAACCTCTTCGAGCGCAAGCGAGAAGGATAGGAATTCCAAACCCAATAGATGATGAGCATTGGCAATGAGAACGATTAAGTGTCGTAAGGGCAATTGGTGGATGCCTTGGCATGCACAGGCGATGAAGGACGTGATACGCTGCGAAAAGCCGTGGGGAGCTGCGAATGAGCTTTGATCCATGGATATCCGAATGGGGGAACCCACCTTAAATGCTTGGAAAATCCAAACTGTCAGCGATGACGGCTTGGGTTTCCAAGCATTGTTAATAAGGTATCTTCACCTGAATAAAATAGGGTGTAAGAAGCGAACTCGGGGAACTGAAACATCTAAGTACCCGAAGGAAAGGACATCAACCGAGACTCCGCAAGTAGTGGCGAGCGAACGCGGACCAGGCCAGTGGCAATGTGGAATAAAGCGGAACGCTCTGGAAAGTGCGGCCGTAGTGGGTGACAGCCCCGTACGCGTAGAACACACATTGTCCTTGAGTAGGGCGGGACACGTGAAATCCTGTCTGAACATGGGGAGACCACTCTCCAAGCCTAAGTACTCGTGCATGACCGATAGCGAACAAGTACCGTGAGGGAAAGGTGAAAAGCACCCCGACAAGGGGAGTGAAATAGAACCTGAAACCGGTTGCCTACAAACAGTCGGAGGGCGCAAGCCTGACGGCGTACCTTTTGTATAATGGGTCAACGACTTAGTGTAACTAGCAAGCTTAAGCCGGTAGGTGTAGGCGCAGCGAAAGCGAGTCTGAATAGGGCGTTTTAGTTAGTTGCATTAGACCCGAAACCGAGTGATCTAGCCATGAGCAGGTTGAAGGTTGGGTAACACCAACTGGAGGACCGAACCCTCATCTGTTGCAATAGATTGGGATGACTTGTGGCTAGGGGTGAAAGGCCAATCAAACTCGGAAATAGCTGGTTCTCCGCGAAAACTATTTAGGTAGTGCGTCGACCGAATACCCTCGGGGGTAGAGCACTGGATGGGCTATGGGGACTCACCGTCTTACTGATCCTAACCAAACTCCGAATACCGAGGAGTACTAGTCGGCAGACACACGGCGGGTGCTAACGTCCGTCGTGAAGAGGGCAACAACCCTGACCTCCAGCTAAGGTCCCCAAGTCATGGCTAAGTGGGAAAGGATGTGAGGATCCCAAAACAACCAGGATGTTGGCTTAGAAGCAGCCATCATTTAAAGAAAGCGTAACAGCTCACTGGTCTAAATAAGGGTCTTTGCGCCGAAAATGTAACGGGGCTAAAGCCATGCACCGAAGCTGAGGATACATGAGCAATCATGTGTGGTAGCGGAGCGTTCCGTAAGCCTGTGAAGGGGTACCTGTGAGGGGCCCTGGAGGTATCGGAAGTGCGAATGTTGACATGAGTAACGATAAAGGGAGTGAGAGACTCCCTCGCCGAAAGACCAAGGGTTCCTGCTTAAAGTTAATCTGAGCAGGGTTAGCCGGCCCCTAAGGCGAGGCGGAAACGCGTAGTCGATGGGAACCACGTTAATATTCGTGGGCCTGGTGGTAGTGACGGATCGCACAAATGGTACATTCTTATTGGATTGAATGTGCTGTGGAGCGGTTCCAGGAAATAGCTCCACCCTATAGACCGTACCCGAAACCGACACAGGTGGTCAGGTAGAGTATACCAAGGCGCTTGAGAGAACTATGCTGAAGGAACTCGGCAAATTGCACGCGTAACTTCGGAAGAAGCGTGACCCCATTTTACGCAAGTAAGGTGGGGTGGCACAGACCAGGGGGTAGCGACTGTTTATCAAAAACACAGGGCTCTGCGAAGTCGCAAGACGACGTATAGGGTCTGACGCCTGCCCGGTGCTGGAAGGTTAAGAGGAGAGGTGCAAGCTTTGAATCGAAGCCCCAGTAAACGGCGGCCGTAACTATAACGGTCCTAAGGTAGCGAAATTCCTTGTCGGGTAAGTTCCGACCTGCACGAATGGCGTAACGACTTCCCCGCTGTCTCCAGCATAGACTCAGTGAAATTGAATTCCCCGTGAAGATGCGGGGTTCCTGCGGTCAGACGGAAAGACCCCGTGCACCTTTACTATAGCTTTACACTGGCATTCGTGTCGGCATGTGTAGGATAGGTGGTAGGCTTTGAAGCGGGGACGCCAGTTCTCGTGGAGCCATCCTTGAAATACCACCCTTATCGTCATGGATGTCTAACCGCGGTCCGTTATCCGGATCCGGGACAGTGTATGGTGGGTAGTTTGACTGGGGCGGTCGCCTCCGAAAGAGTAACGGAGGCGCGCGATGGTGGGCTCAGACCGGTCGGAAATCGGTCGTCGAGTGCAATGGCATAAGCCCGCCTGACTGCGAGACTGACAAGTCGAGCAGAGACGAAAGTCGGTCATAGTGATCCGGTGGTCCCGCGTGGAAGGGCCATCGCTCAACGGATAAAAGGTACGCCGGGGATAACAGGCTGATGACCCCCAAGAGTCCATATCGACGGGGTTGTTTGGCACCTCGATGTCGGCTCATCGCATCCTGGGGCTGGAGCAGGTCCCAAGGGTTTGGCTGTTCGCCAATTAAAGCGGTACGTGAGCTGGGTTCAGAACGTCGTGAGACAGTTCGGTCCCTATCTGCCGTGGGTGTAGGAATATTGACAGGATCTGTCCCTAGTACGAGAGGACCGGGATGGACATATCTCTGGTGGACCTGTTGTCGTGCCAACGGCATAGCAGGGTAGCTATATATGGAATGGATAACCGCTGAAGGCATCTAAGCGGGAAACCAACCTGAAAACGAGTGTTCCCTATCAGAGCCGTGGAAGACGACCACGTTGATAGGCCGGGTGTGGAAGTGCAGCAATGCATGAAGCTTACCGGTACTAATAGCTCGATTGGCTTGATCGTTCTCATTGACCATGCTCATCAGCGCGCCTCAAGGCGCGATGATGATGCTGTTCTTCTGTCCTGACGCTGTCGCGGCTTTGCCGCTTCGCTCCGGACGGGCCGCACCATCAGGTGCGACGGCCGCTTGGCCTTGCGGAGCTTCGCTCCGACGCCCGATCAGAAGAAAAAAGACGTGTTCTAAAAGACAAACGAGGCAAACGCCTCTACCAGCTTCTCAATGTTTTGCCCTTAGCCGACCTGGTGGTCATGGCGGGGCGGCCGCACCCGTTCCCATTCCGAACACGGCCGTGAAACGCCCCAGCGCCAATGGTACTTCGTCTCAAGACGCGGGAGAGTAGGTCGCTGCCAGGTCTGCTAAGTGCAAAACAAACATCTTCTCATCCAAAATCTCTACGGCCCATCGCCGACCAAGGGCCGCTCGCAAAGCGGCCCTCTTGCGTTCGAATAGTCGTCGATCAAAGCATAACGTGGGGTGGAGCAGCCCCCGCCGGCCCGCAGAAGGCAAATGCCTTCGAGCACCGGCAAACAAAAAAACGGGCAATGCCCGGCGCTCAAACAATAACGCGGGGTGGAGCAGCCCGGTAGCTCGTCAGGCTCATAACCTGAAGGCCGCAGGTTCAAATCCTGCCCCCGCAACCACTGAAACTTGTAAATTCTCCCATTCGGGAAACTTCTTCAAAAGCTCCTCAGCATATTCGCTGAGGAGCTTTTTGCGTTTCTGCTCCGTGTCGAGCTCGCCAGACGCAATCCGTGCCAGGAGATCGTTTTGTGCAGCGGCGACGAACTGCTGCTGCATCACGTCGATCACATCCATCGAGGCCATGATGTGTGCGATGTCGCCATGCACCTGCAGGCTTGCCGGCTGGTGGCCCGGCGTCTTGCCAATGACGACCGTCTGAATGAGGTCCCGCACGATGTCAACGGCGGAGTAAAAACCGGCCACGCGGCGGCGCAAAAGTCGGCCACTTGTGGCGCGCGCATGAGACCGCCGGGAGGGCTTAGGCCCGAGCGGGGGTCTCATGTGCGCGTTGCGATTTTCGAAGGGCGTCAGCCGGCCTTTCGGGCGCGGCTTTGGGCGAGACGATAGCTGTCGCCGTTCATCTCGAGGATGCTGACGTGATGGGTGATGCGGTCGAGCAAAGCGCCGGTCAGGCGCTCGGACCCCAAGGTTTCCGTCCATTCGTCAAAAGGAAGGTTGCTGGTGATCAGGGTCGCGCCTCGCTCGTATCGTTGCGAGATCAGCTCGAACAGCAATTCCGCGCCGGTCTTTGACAGCGGCACGAAGCCCAGTTCATCGATGATCAACAGCTGGTAGGCGGCCATCTGCTTCTGGAACCGGATGAGACGCCGCTCGTCGCGCGCCTCCGTCATCTCGCTGACCAGTGCGGCCGCTGTCGTGAACCCAACGGACAGGCCCTTCTGGCAGGCGGCCAGGCCGAGGCCGAGCGCCACATGGGTCTTGCCCGTGCCGCTGGGGCCGAGAGCGATAACGTTCTCCCTGCGCTCGATCCATTCGCAGCGCGCCAGTTCCAGCACCTGCATCTTGTTCAGCTTTGGGATGGCGGCGAAGTCGAAACTGTCGAGGCTTTTGACGACCGGGAACCTGGCCGCCTTGATGCGACGCTCGACCTTGCGACGGTCCCGTTCGATCATCTCCCGCTCGGCAAGCCGGGTGAGGTATCCGACATGATCGACGCCTTCGGTGGCGCACAGCCGGGCCAGCTTCTGGTACTCGCGCTGGAAACTCGGCAGCTTCAGGGTTTTGAGATAATGGGTGAGAAGGATCTCGGGTGCTTCGGTGTTCATGCGGCTTCTCCCGCATCCGACGACAGGAGACGCATATACGCCTTCGCCGATGTCGTCTCGACCGTCGCCCTCGGCAGGTAGGGGTAGATGGACAGGTCCAGTCTGGGCGGCCGGCGTTCCACCCGGCACAGGATCAGATGCTTGACCGCGTCGAAGCCGATGGCTCCGAGTTGCAGGGCCCGCTTCACCGCCGCATGCAGATCGGCGAGTTCGAAGCTCTCCAGCAGGCGGAGGACCTGCACGTACTCACGCCGGCCGTGCTTGGCCATGCGGCCTTCCATCAACCGGCGCAGCGTAGCGAACTCTTGCGGCAAGTCCCAGCCCTGGAGGGGCGCTGCCTGATCCAGCGAATTGATCTTCTGCTCGATCAGCGGCAGGTAATGGACAGGATCGAAGACGACGTCTTCCCGTTCCCAGCACCGAGGATGGCGGGCGATGATCTCGCCACGGCAACCGATGACCACTTCGTTGACATAGCCGCGCACCCACACATCCTGATGGCCATAGGCGACCGGGACGGAATAGTCGTTGGTCTTGTAGCGCACCAGCGACTGCGCCGTCACCTTGGCACTTGCCTGGTCGCAGGCATCAAATGGCGAGGCTGGCAAGGCGCGCATGGCAGCCAGATCGCGCCGCAAGCGCTCGCCGATCGTCTCGCTCTCGCCGCGCAGCCTGTCGCGCTGGCGCTTCCGGCACTGCTCCTCCAGAAAGGTGTTGAACGCCTCCCATGTCGCAAACTGCGGGATCGGCACCATGAAGTTGCGCCGGGCATAGCCGACGAGACCCTCGACGTTCCCCTTGTCGTTGCCCTTGCCGGGACGGCCATAGCGATCCCGGATCAGGTAGTGGGACAGGAAGCCGCTGAACAACGTCGCGCGCTTGCGGGTGCCGTCAGGCAAAATCTTCGCCACCAGGCAACGGTCGTTGTCGTAGACGATCGATTGCGGCACGGCCCCGAAGAAGGAGAACGCATGGATGTGCCCATCGACCCAGGCCTCCGACACAGCCGCCGGATAGGCCCGCACATAGCAGCCGTCACTGTGCGGCAGGTCGAGCACGAAGAAGTGCGCCTTCCGCTCCACGCCACCGATCACCACCATCGCCTCGCCGAAATCGGCCTGCCCATGGCCGGGCGGGTGCGACAGTGGCACGAACACTTCCTGGCGGCGCTGATCCCGCTCGCGCATGTAATCCTTGATGATCGTATAGCCGCCGGTGAACCCGCGCTCGTCCCGGAGCCGGTCGAACACCCGCTTGGCCGTATGGCGCTGCTTGCGCGGCACTTGTCTGTCTTCGTCCAGCCAGTGATCGATCGTCGAGACAAACGCATCCAGCTTGGGCCGCCGGATCGGTGATTGTCGCTGATAGCCAGGTGGCGTCGAATAGGACAGCATCTTGGAAACGCTGTCGCGCGATATGTTGAAATGCTTTGCAGCCTGACGCCGGCTCAGGAAACGATCATACCAGCGGAGAAGGTCGGCCGAGGAATGCCGAGCTTGTCGAGGGTCTGCTTGGCAGGCAGGTGGGATTCTTCTACGAGCCGGACGATCTCAAGCTTCTCGGTGGCGGGATATCTCATTCGTCGTCGCCCCCATCCCCGATCATGCTTTTTTTTGAGCAGGCGGTTTTCCAGGGTGAGGTCGGCCAGGGCCTCCTTCAGGTCGCGCGTTTCACGGCGCAGCGCCTTGACCTCGTCGCCTGTCGCCGAACGGGCGGTGTCACCGGCGAGCCGCTTCTTGCCCGCTTCGAGGAATTCCTCCGACCCAGCTATAATACAGGCTCTCGGCAATCCCTTCACGGCGGCAGATTGCGGCAATGCTGTCCTCGCCACGCAGGCCGTCCAGCACAATGCGGATTTTCTCTTCCGACGAATGGTGCTTGCGCGTGGCGCGGCGGATGTCCTTGATCGTCTTCTCGGCCGTCGATGTCTGCGGCCCAGATTTTTGTCTCATCTTCGCTTCCTTCGAATGAGCTGCGATGAGCCGAAAATCCTCTCTTCTCAATTAAGCCAGTTTTGTCTCATGGGCGCTGATCCGGGACAGGGTTCACCGCGCACCTCGCACGAAACTCTCGCCAAGAGCTTGCGGCAGGCTCGCCTTCCTACCGGCGACGAGCAGCACGATCATCACCATCGCGAACGGTAACATCTGGATGACATCGGTCGGGACATTCACTCCGGCCACCTGCAGCGCTGTGGCAAGCGAAAGGCTGACCCCGAACAGGAGTGCCCCTCCGAGAACCCAGAGCGGACGTCCGCGGGCCAGCATTGCAAGAACGATGGCGATGAAGCCGTTGCCGTGGCTCATGAAGGGGATAAAGACGCCCGCGACGGCGACCGACATGAAGGCGCCGCCGAGCCCGGCCAGCGCACCCGTCGCCAGAACGGCGAGGCTGCGAGTGCGGACCACGTCGACGCCCATGGCGTCGAGGGCCGCGGGTTTGTCGCCTGCGGCCTGGAGCACGGAGCCGAGATGCGTCATTCGGTAGACCCAGGCGAAGAGCCCGACGAAGGCAATCGCCAGATAGACGACCGGATTGTGGTTGAAGAGGATCGGCCCGAGCACCGGAATGTCGGAGAGCGGCCATATCGGCCACTTCGAGACGCCGTCGAGACGCGGGTAGCTCCGGGAGAACTGGACGAAATGCAGGAGTGCCGTCAGCCCCTGGACCGCGAGCGTCAGGGCGATACCGATGACGATCTGGTTGAGGCCGAGGCGCACGCAGAAGAGCACCATGAAGGCGGCGATCAGCGCACCCGCGGCAGCACCGCCGAGGAAGCCGAGGCCAGGGCTGCCGCTCGCCCACGCGAGGAGGAAGCCGGCATAGGCACCCGCAAGCATCATGCCCTCGAGGCCGATGTTCAGGACGCCGGCCTTTTCGGAGAGCTGTTCGCCAAGGCCGGCGAGCAGAAGCGGGGTCCCGGCCGAGATGGCTCCGAGGAACAAGGTGATGATGAAACTTTCCGTGAACAGTGACATGCCTAAGACCTTTACTCAGAGCTTCGCGCAGTAGTGGCGGCGCTTGTCGAGATATTCGGCAAGCCCAAGCGTGATCAGCAGCAACGCCACGATGACGAGCGAGAAGAAGCTTGGCACGCCGAGCCGCCGAGCCGCGCTTTCACCGCCAATTGTCAGAGCGGAGAACAGGAAGACATAGGCGATGGAGCCGAAGCCGTTTAGCCGGGCAAGGAACACCAGCGGCACGACGGTCAGGCTGTAGGCCGGGTTCCAGTCGGCCCGCACATTGCCCTGTGTGCCCAGAATGTCGACGGCTCCGGACAGGCCCGCAAGACCCGCCGAGATGGCGAAGACCGCGATCGTCAGCTTCGGGACCGACAGTCCGGCATGGACTGCGGCACGCGGATTGGCACCGACGAGACGCAGCCGCATACCGAACGAGGTGCGGGTCATCATCAGATGCACGGCAACGATGACCACAAGGCCGACGATCAGGCCGGACGAGATGGTGGTGTCGAACAGCTTCGGCAGGCGCGCTTCCACCGGAAGGGTACGCGTCTGAGGGGTGGTGGTGCCGGGGTCGAGGAAGGCGAGCTTGACCAGTACGTTGGCGAGGGACACGCCGAGAAAGCTCATCATCAGCGTTGTGATGATTTCGTTGATCCCGTGCCAGGCCTTCAGCAGGGCCGGTAGGACGCCCCACAGCGCCCCGATGATGGCGCCGATGACAAGACCGATAAGCAGGTTCATCCAGATCGGCATGCCGGCAGCGAACATCAGCGGCGTTGCTGCAGCGACGATGACGGCGGCCAGCAGGAACTGGCCGTCACCGCCCAGGTTCCAGATGCCGGCGCGGAATGCGACGATCAGGCTGGCTGCAATCAGGAGGAACGGGCCCATCCTGGTGAGGGTCGCCGAAAGGCCGGAGGGCGACAGGATCGCCCGTTCCACCACATAGGCGTAATAGCTGAAGGGGTTGATGCCCATTGCCAGAAGGATGATCCCGCCGAGCGCCAGCGCAGCGATGAGCGGTCCGATGCTGATGGCGAGCATGCGACCCCAGGCGGGGAACGCCCTTGATCTGACGGTGGTTGTCGCCGTGACGGCGGTCACCTGTGGTTCACTCATTCTTCTTCTCCGGTACTCATCAGGCGGCCGACTGCATCACGCGCACCCGGGCCATTCGGGACGGCGCCCAGCAATTTGCCCCTGTCAATCACGCTGATCCGGTCGGCCAGCTCCAGAAGTTCGTCAAGATCCGTCGAGATCAGCAGAACCGCCTTGCCGGAATTCGCCGCCTCGCGGATGCGGTCGCGTGTCGCGCGAATGTTCTTGACGTCGAGGCCGTAGGTCGGCTTGGCGAAAATCACCGCCTCCGCCGCTCCGGTCAGCTCGCGCGCCAGAAGCACCTTCTGGATGTTGCCGCCGGACAGCGTGCCGACCGGCGTTTGAATGCTTGGCGTCCTGATGTCGAAATTGCGCACATGCTCGGTGGCCTGCGCATTGATCGCCTTGGTCTTTTCCAGGCCCCTGTTCCAGAACGGTGTGGCGCCGATATCCTTCAGCAGGAAGTTGGTGGCGACCGCGAAGATGCCGACCGTGCCTTCGCCCAACCGGTCGTCGGTCACGTATCGAAGCCCGGCGGCGCGGCGTGCGCCGACATTCTGCCCCCCGATCTCCGTTCCGTTGAGCTCAACACTCCCGGATGCTTCCGTCTGGCCCGCCAGGGCCTCGGCAAGCTCCTTCTGACCGTTGCCGTCGATGCCGGCGATCCCCAGGATTTCGCCCGCCCGCACATTGAGCGTGATATTGTTGAGCGGAATGCGCCCGGCTTGGGAATTGAGCCCTTCGACCTTCAGTACCACCGGCCCGAAGTCGCGCGTCGGGCGGGGCTGGTCGCCCGTCTTGCCGACGGCGGCCTGGCCGAACATCAGGCCGATGATGTTGGCCGTGTTCTGCTCGTCCGATTGGGCCTTGAGCTCTTCCGGGGCGATCGAGCCGGCATTGCGGCCGAGCCTGAGGACCGAGATCCGGTCGCCGTAGGCCAGGGCCTCGTTGAGCTTGTGGGTGATGAAGATGACCGCGAGACCATCGGCGGCAAGCCGGCGCATCAGCGCGCCAAGCGCGGTGGCCTCGTGCGGCGTCAGCATGGCGGTCGCCTCGTCGAGGATCAGGCACCGGCTTCCGCGCATCAGCGCCCGCAGGATTTCGACCTGTTGGCGTTCGCCGAGCGAAAGCGTGGAGACCAGTGCGAAAGGGTCGACCCGCAGGCCGACGCGGTTCGCGGTCTCGTGAATGCGCTTCGCAACGCCGGTGCGGTCCGGCTTGTGCCACCAGACGCCGTCGAGCGTGAAATTGTCTACGACGCTCAGGCTTGGGACCAGCATGGAGTGCTGGAAGACCGTTCCGATGCCGAGCGATAGGGCCTGGCGAGGCGAGGTGATGGTCACGGCGGTTCCGTCGATCTCGATTGCGCCGTCGTCCGGCTGCTGCAGGCCGGACAGCATGCCGACCAGGGTCGACTTGCCGGCGCCGTTTTCGCCGAGCAGGACATGCACCTCGCCGGGCCAGATATCGATATTGACGTTGTTGTTGGCGATGACGCCTGGAAACCGTTTGGTAACGGCGCGCAGACCGATGAACGGTCTCACGGGCGGGTGTGACGGAGAGGGTGCTGCCTCGGTAGTCGCCTGCATCTCAAATTCCTTCATGAAAGTCCGTATTGCCGCACGCGTCATGCATGCGGCAATACAGGTTTCGGAGCAGGATGGCTCAGTTGGAGCCGACCGTCTTCACCAGCGCATGAACGCTGTCGGCATCGAATTTCGGCTCGACCTTGATCTTGCCGGAAACGATGTCGGCCTGAAGTGCCTCGATTTCCGTCCAGACGGAATCCGGTGCATTGGCGGTCTTGAGCAGGCGGAGGCTGCCGTCTGCGAGCTTGATGTCGTAATTGTGGCTGCCGTACTTGCCGTCCTTCAGATCCTGGATCATCGCGGCATAGACGGGCTCGAGGTTCCAGATGACCGAGGACAACAGGTGGCCCTTGTCGATCGAGGTCTTGTCGCCGATCACGTCGATGAAATAGGCCTTGCCGCCGTCAGTGGCCGGGGTGGTTTCGACGGCCTGCAGCATGCCGAAGCTCGATCCGTTGCCCTGGCCGAAGATGATGTCTGCGCCCGAGGCGATGACCGTTTCGGTCACGCGCTTGCCGCCGGCCGCATCCGCATAGGCTGCCGGGCCGATGACCGCATAGCGGACTTCGACGGCCGGGTTCTCGGCCTTGACGCCTTCGGTGAAGGCGACGGACATGTTGTTCCACGACGGGGGTTCACCGGAAACGACGATGCCGACGACTTTGGTGCGGGTAACCTTGGCGGCCAGGCGACCGGCCAGGTAGGCGCCATCACTACCGGCTGCGGTATAATCGGCGATCTTGCCGGCGGCCAGCTTGTCGGGGCTGTCGACGATGGCGACCGGAACGCCCAGTTCCGCGCCGATTTCGGGCGCAGCGGTGTTGTAGCCGGAGGCGTGGGCAATCAGAAGATCCGCGCCGTCTTCGGCCAGTTCGCGCAATGTCGGGCGAACGTCGCCGTAGCCGAGGTTTTCGGCCACGACCACCTTCACGCCTGCGGCTTCCCCGGCGGCCTTGGCGGCGTCGACGCCCTGTTGGTTCCAGCCCATGTCGGTGCCCATCTCGGGGGCCAGAATGGCAATAGAGTCCAGATCTGCGGCCAGGGCCACTCCCGAAGTAAATCCATTTACAGCAAATACAATCGCAGCAATACTTGCCGACGACCTGATTTTCTTCCGCATTATATTGTTCCCACTCTTGATTGTTGTTGACGATTGCTTGAAGCCTGCTAAGTTTTATTGGTCACAAAACCGCAGAATTGGGTCACGATATGAAAGTCCACCTCCTTCTCATTCCCGCGTTCGTTTCGATCTTCGCAGCCACTCCAGCTCTGTCCGCCGCGCAGGCGCTGGACTTCGCGGTCGAAAATACGGGCAAGACTGCGTTGAAATGCAGCGCGGCCATTGCGCACTGGTTTTCTGCCGATCTCGGGGAAGCCGCGCCCGGCGCGAGCATCTCCTTCAGCCTCGGCGTCGACGTCGATTCCGGAACGGTGTTCCAGAAGAATTCGGTCGGTGACAAAATGGCGGTACAGCGTGTGTGGTGCGGCCTGAAGGGCGACGACTGGCGGACCAGAAACGAGATCCCTCTGGAGCGTCGCGCGGGCGTTACGCCCGGGCCGGTTCGCCTGCAATGCGCTGCCGAAGGGGGCAAGACCCGATGTGTCGCGCAGTAGGCGCGCTTGCTGCTTTCTGTCCGCCATCCTGCGCGATGCGCAAACCGGCCCCCCTCCTGGGGAGGGCTGGGCTGGCAGAGCAAGGAATCAAAGATTGCCAGGAAAGCCATAGCGATGTTCTCGATTGACAGCGTGAGAATACGATAGCATGATCATACCGTAATACAATAATGAAAAGCGGTGGCGAAGGAGAATTTTCGTTTCGTTAGCTTAACTGTATGATTTATAACGCATTATTGTAAGGTCTGATCGCTCTGTTCGAGGGGAAAAGTGAATATGCGGACTGCAATTGTCACCGGAGCCAGCCGTGGTTTGGGAAGAGCTTTCGCGATCGGTTTGGCAAGGGACGGCTTCGCGCTAAGCCTTTGTGCTCGCGACGTGGAAGGCCTTGAGGCGACCGCCGAATTGGCCCGGGCGGCGGGCTCGCCGAAGGTTGTTGTCGTCGCCGCTGACCTTTCCCAAGCGGGTGTCGCGGAAAAGGTCGTCGACGCCACTTTGCAGGCGACGGGACGCATCGACGCGCTGATCAACAATGCGGGCGCGACAAAGCGCGGCGACTTCTTTGCGCTGACCGACGAGGATTTTCTCGACGGCTTCGCCCTCAAGTTTCACGCGACAGTGCGCTTCTGCAGGGCCGCGTGGTCAGCCCTGGCCGAGAGCAAGGGTGTGATCGTCAACATTTCGGGTGTCGGCGCCCATACCCCGGAACCGGATTTTACCATCGGCGGCTCGGTCAACTCGGCCCTGATCAACTTCACCAAGGCGATCTCCAAGCGCGCCGTCGATACAGGGATGCGGATCAACACGCTCTGCCCCGGACACATCGTCACGGATCGCTTGGCCGGGCGGATCGAAACGTTGGCCCGGGACCGGGGAATTCCGTTTGATGATGCGCGCGAGGAAATGCGCCTGGAACAGGGCATTCAGCGTTTTGCCGATCCCGAAGAGGTTGCAGACGTGGTCCGCTTCCTCTGTAGCCCGGCAGCATCATACATTCATGGCACCGTGATCAACGTGGACGGTGGCGCAACGCCGGGGATCTGAGGTTGGCCCGAATGCGGGCCGAACGCTTACTCTTCGCCTTCTTCCGCCAGTCGTTCGCGTAGAATGGCGAGCGCGGTCTTGCCGGCATTCATCACATGGCGTGCGGCGGCCTTGCGGGCTTCCTTGCCGCGTCGGGCGGCGAGGAAGCCGACGACTTCCTCGAGCTCCTCAAGGCTTTCGCGCGTCCGTCCGGGCGCGCCTAGAGACGTTGCACGCAGCACCATCACACGTGCGTTGAGCGAGGAAAGCGTGTGTCCAAGCGCCTCGTTGTGGGCGCCATAGATCAGGCAGTCATAAAACGCGTTCTTCGCGGTCAGCCGTTCGAGCGGATCCGTGATGTGCTCGCCGCGCTTCAGGACTTCTAACGCGGTCTTCAAGGCCTCGATGTCTTCGTCCGTCGCATTGCGGGCAAAGAGTTCACAGGCAAGGCCCTCCAGTTCGACGCGTACCTGATAGATGCCCTCGGCCTGTTCGGGGAGCAGGCGCGCGACGATCGGCCCGCGATGCGGCACGACCTGCACAAGGCCCTCGCTTTCCAGCTGGCGCAGCGCTTCGCGCACGGCGGTACGGCTGACGCCGGTCATTTCGCACAGGTCGCGTTCGGTGATGCGTTCCCCGGCCTTGAAATATCCGACCGCGATTGAATCGCGAATGCTCTCGGTGACGCTGTGGCGAACCGGTGCCGCGGCCTTGACGACCTTGAAGTCGCTGGGCGGTGTCTTCCGTTGCAAGAGCTTGGCCATCAGTTTGTGCCCCGTTTGCGAACTGAGAATTGATAATACGGTATTACTACACGCAAAATGCCTGCTTTAAAAGCGGTAGATTGCCGAGGTGCCTGTTTTGGGTGCAACGCCGCCTCCATCCACGCGTCTGGCCAGCTGGCTTGCAGATGCCTTTGCTTTGAGCGTTCGGTTCTCATTGCGCCGAATCATCCAAGCAACGGCAGCGATGGTGAGAATATGCGAAAAGTTCGAAATGGAATAACATTCTCGATCCGGGATATTAGTGAGTATGATTACAGTATCGGCACGTTGAAGCGACGAATCGCTCTACGGCAGGGGCGGATACATAATCGATTTTGCTCAAATCCGAAGTGGTGGTTACTCGCCCAATTTACGGATTTCCGGTGATCTTCAACAGCTTTCCGCTCCCTGCGGTCTCTGCGCTGAGCCGCTTGGCAAAAGGCAGGACGGGCACCGGGCTGGAGAGCCCCCGGGAAAGCCGCATGGTTCCCGGAGGCCTTGGTCAAAAGGCAGAGGCTTGGATGCCGGGCCAGCCCTTACGCCTGGGCCTGATCGATCACCGCCATGGCAGCGGCAACGCCGGCCCCGACATCGATCCCCTTGACGCCGGCTGCCTGGAGCCCGCCGGCAATCGCCGCGACGGAGATGAGCGAGTAGGTCGGGCGGGCGGTTGGCCCCATGTGCCCGATGCGCGTCAGCTTGCCCAGCGTCTCTGCCCGGCCCGACGAGAAGACGACTCCATAACGGGCCCGGATGGATGCCCTGAGTTTGGCTTCGTCGACGCCTTCCGGAATTGCAACTGCTGTGCAGGTCGGTGATGCGATCTCCTCGCGCGCCGCCCAGAGCTTGAGGCCTGCGGCCTGGATGCCGGCCCGGCAGGCCTTGGCCGTCAGCGCATGGCGGGCCCAGACCGCCTGTTCCCCTTCGGCCAGGTAGAGGTCGAGCGCGGCATCTAGGGCGTAGATCTCCGAGACGGACGGCGTGAAGGGAAACGGCTGGTTCGCCTCATGGGCCCGTTTCCAGTCGCTGATCGAGAGGATGGAAGCGGTCGGCGCGTCGGCGTTGGCGGCAATCTTTTCCCACGCGGCCTCGCTCACATGCAGAAGTGACAATCCCGGGGGGCAGCCGAGGCACTTGTTCGGTCCCGTGACAAAGATATCGGCGCAGGAAGTTTCAGGCAGGACGTCCATGCCGCCGAAGGCGGAGACGGAATCGACGATCAGCAGCTTGCCGGCCGCCCGCACGACTGCACCGATCTCCGCTACCGGATTGACCGTGCCGGATGGTGTGTCGTGGTGGCAAAGGGAGACGATCGCAATGTCGGGGCGCTTCTTCAGCATGTCCGCCACGGCATCTGCCGTCAGGACTTCGTTGTAGGGTACTTCGAGCTCGACCAGTTCCCTGGCGTAACGCGCGGCCCAGAAGCCGAAGCCCTTGCCATAGACACCGGAGACGAGGTTGAGCACCACGTCGTTCTTGGCGATCAGCGAAGCGGCCGCAGCTTCCAGTCCCAGCACCGGTTCGCCCTGCAGGATCACCGGTGGCGTGCTCGTGTGGAAGACCTGCCGGACCTTGGCGTTCGTCGCCTCGTACTGCTCCAGGAAGGCCGGATCATAGTCGTAGAGCACCGGGCGGGACAGTGCGCGCAGCACGGACGGGTAGGCGTCCACCGGGCCGGTCGTCAGCGTGAAGATTGGATCCGAATATGTTCTCTGGCTCATGCGCTTCTCCTGTGATTCCTAGTCTTGCAACGTTGCGGGGCGGGTTGCGCGCAGGAAAGCTGCGCCGTCGGCGGCGCCCTCGAGCCCCTCGAGGGCGGCAATCAGGGCATCGCCATCCACCGGAAGGCGCCGCCATGCGATCTGGTCGCGGAATTTCCCGGCAAGGTCGGCGTCGCTCATTGGATGTCCGAGCCCGCCCTTGGCGGCGGAGACGGCATGCAGGATTTCTTGCCCGTCAGTGAGGCGCAGACGAACCTGCACAGCATCCAGGGCAGATGCCGGGTCGTCGCGAAAGGTGAGCTTTTCGCCGAAAGCGCGGATGTCCGGATCGGCGACCGCCGCGTCGGAGAATGCCGCCAGATCGGCACGTCCGCGCAGCAGGCTGACGGCGACGGCATGTTGTGCACTGACCTGTGCTGATCGTCCGGTGGTCACGCCGGGCCTGTCGGCGCGCTGGCGCAGCAGCGGATGGCCGGTCAGTTCCACTGATGCGACGTCGGCCGCGTCGAAGCCGCCCTTCGCATGCAGCGCGAGGCATGCCTCGATCACCGGGTTGAGCACCACGCCACACGGATAGGGCTTGAAGGTGTTATTGAGGATCTCCCAGTGACTGCCGAGTTCGCCCGTGATGGCAGCAAGGTCCGGCTGATCGGCGTGAAGCGCCAGGAAGCCGCGCTTACCCTCGAGCGGTTCTTCGGGGCCGGTATAGCCATCGGCAGCTAGTATCGCCGCCATCAAGCCGCCGCGTGCAGCCTGGCCCACCGAGAGGCTTTTTGACATGGTGCCGAGCGTTTCGACGGAACCCGCCCCTTGCGCCAGCGCGTTGCCGAGCGCATCGACCAATTGCGAAGGCGAAAGATCCAGCAGGCGCCCGGCCGCCATGGCGGCACCGAACACCCCGCAGGTCGATGTGATGTGCCAACCGCGCGCATAATGCGTTGGATGGAGGGCGTTCCCCAGGCGGCAGGTGACCTCCGCGCCGAGCACGAACGCCTCGATCAGGGCCTGGCCCGCGACCGGGCGCCCTTGGGCAGCCAGCGTTTCGGCGAGCGCCAGCACGGCCGGGCCGACCGGCGCCGAGGGGTGGATGACAGTCGGGATATGCGTATCGTCGTAATCGAAGATGTTTGCCGCGGCCGCATTGATATAGGCGGCCCACAGCATGTCGGCTCGTTCGGGGCGACCGATCAGCGTATTGGTCGGCGGGCCGGAGAAGACCGGCAGCAACGCTGCCATCTTGTCGATCGCCGCTTCGCCGGAACCGCCGATTGCCGTTCCCACCATGTTGAGCAGCGAGCGCCGCCCGGCAGCGATGACTGCGTCGGGCAACGCCGGCGGCGCATGGGCGAAAGCGGCGACGATGGCGCTGATGCTGCTCATGTCAGGCGTCGGCGGCCTTGCCGCGGACTTCGGTATCGGCCCACTTTTCCAGCGGGCGGATGATCGCCGTCATGTCGGCCGACGGGCCGCAATCGGCTTTGGTGATCGAGAAGAGCATCCGCACCGCATTGCCGACCAGCATGGGCACGCCGAGGCGATCGGCTTCCTCGAGGCAAAGGCGGATGTCCTTGAGCGACAGTGCGATCGCAAAGCCGAAGTCGAAGCCGCGCGGCAGGACGAAGCGCGGAATCTTGTCGACGCTCGCCGATGTGCGGCCGGAGCCGGCATTGAGCACCTCGATCATGACATCGGCATCGAGACCGGCTTTTGCACCCATCACCATCGCTTCGGAGGTGATGGCGAGCGCTGCGGCCGAGCAGATGTTGTTGATGAGCTTCATCACCTGAGCCTTTCCGGGCTCCTCGGCGATACGGATCACCTTGCCGAGCGCAAGAAGCATCGGCTCGACAATGGCGAAATCGGCCGACGGTCCGGCCGCCATCAGCGCCAGCGTGCCCTTCGTTGCACCCGCGACGCCGCCCGATACCGGGCTGTCGATCAATGCAATTCCGGCTGCGGACAGGATCTCCGCCAGATCCATCTCGGCCTTCGGGCCGGTGGTCGAAAGATCGACGACGCGCTTCACGATGCCGGGGGTTTCGGCGATGCTCCGGCCGATGGCTAGCACCACTTCGGGCGTGGGCAGCGACAGAAAAAGCGTTTCGGCGCGAGCGGTCAGCTCCGGAATGGTCGCCGCGGCGGCAGCACCGGCGGCCATCAGCGCCGCGACCGCCGCGTCGGCGCGATCATTGACGACAAGCGTGTAGCCTGCGCCGATGATGCGTTCCGCCATCGGCCGGCCCATGTTCCCGAGGCCAATGAAACCAATCTCACTCATTCAACTCTCCTGTTGTCGCGGTCCGCCGTTCAAGCGAAGGACCAGCCATTGTCCACGGGGATGGCTGCACCATTGATGCCCTCGCTGGAGGGGCCGCAAAGGAACTGCGTAAGCGCCGTCACCGTTTCTATCGGAATGAACTTGCCCCCCGGCTGCCGGGTGGAAAGAAAAAGCCGCTCCGCCTCGTCGCGGGAAATGCCCTTGTCGTTCGCGAGCGTCTTGATGCGCTCGAGCGCCGAATCGGTCGCCATCAGGCCCGGGCAGATTGCGTTGCAGGTGATGCGCGTCGCTGCGAGTTCGAGCGCGACGGTGCGCGTCAGGCCGATCATTGCATGCTTGGTCGTGACGTAGTCCGCACGCCCGGCCAGCGCCATCAGGCTGTAGACCGAGGCCATGTTGATGATGCGGCCCTGGTTGCGCTCCCGCATCTTCGGCAGGCATGCCCGGATCAGCCGGAATGGCGCGGAAAGATTGACCTCGAGCGCCCGATCCCAGTCCGCATCGCCGAGCGTTTCCACCGGCGACATCTTGCGGACCACCGCGTTGTTGATCAGCACGTCGATCGTGCCGAGATGGCTTTCCGCTTCATCGACGAGGCAGGCGGCGGCACCCGCTTCCGAGAGGTCGATTTCGACCGCGCCGACGGGGCGGCCGATTTCCTCGGCCAGTGCATCTGCTGTGTCTTCCACGTCCGGCAGGATGTCGGTCAGAAAGACCCGATCGCCGGCCTTCGCAAAGGATCGCGCCAGTTCCAGCCCGAGGCCGACGGCCGAACCGGTAATCAGAACACCTCGTTCGCCAAGGAATTTCATCGAGAAAGCTCCTCCCACGACAGGGAGGGCGCGACATCCAGCCGAACAACGACACCTTCCAGTCCCGTCGAGGCCGCGGGGTAGGCGCGCATCACCGCCGGGTCGTGCCCCGGCACAATGTGGTCGAGGCTGGGCGCCAGTTCGGTCAACCTTGAGTAACCGCGAATGAGTGCAGCCTCATCGAGGAGTACGGGGAAGGGATTGCGGCGTTCCATGTTGGCGTAGAAATGCGTGGCATCGGATGCGAGCACCACCCATCCGCGCTCGGTCATGACGCGCACGGCTTGAAGCCCGGC
This sequence comes from Rhizobium arsenicireducens, assembly GCF_964021225.1. Taxonomy (NCBI): domain Bacteria; kingdom Pseudomonadati; phylum Pseudomonadota; class Alphaproteobacteria; order Hyphomicrobiales; family Rhizobiaceae; genus Rhizobium; species Rhizobium arsenicireducens. The sequence goes on from NZ_CAXHYK020000001.1 coordinate 21,803, forward strand.
GCTGTGGCCCGGCACCGCATGAAGCCAGAAACCCGGCGCAAGTTCGCGGTCGCCCCTGTGGAACTCGATCCTGCCGGCATAGAGGCTTCGGATATAGGCGACGATGTTCTCGACGTCGAAAGGCGCGCGCGCCTTCGCGTCGCACATACAGGGACCGGTGGCGTGTCCGGCCTCATCGACCTGGAGATGGAAACGCGCGGCCGGAAAGTCCCCAAGTGTGCCCGCATGGTCATAGTGCAGATGGGTGAGCACGACCTGTGAAACCGTGTGGGCATCAACGCCGAGCAAGGCAAGCGCGTCCTTCGGATCGCACAGCAGCGTCCGTCCACGTGCCTTGGCCGCATCGCTGCCAAACCCCGTGTCGATCACGAAAACCTCGTTTTCGCGGCGAGCAAGCCAAATGAAATAGTCGAGATTGGCGCCTGTCTCATGCGGGTCGGCATGGAGAAAATTGTCCTTGGCGGTGCGCCCGGCATGCGTCGCATAGCGCAGGGCATATAGCTCGAATGGCGCAATTCCCGCGTCCGGCTCCCCCGTCTGGTCAATCATTGTCGTTCCAATCCTCGTCGCCAACCGATGACGGATGTCAAAAACGGCTCCTACAATATGACCGTAATCTTGTCATACAATCTATTGACAGGTCAAGTCCGGCATGTCTAGATCGGTGCCATCAGGACGGCAGGGCCCCGGCTCGAAGACTGCCTTCCTGTCCACCTTAACGGAGAGATGCATGACTCGTCCTGAATTCAGCGGTGAACAATTCCAGAAAGGTCTGCAGGTAAGGCGTGAAGTGCTCGGCGATGCCTATGTGGCACCGTCGCTGGCCAATGCCGACGACCTCACCGCTCCCCTGCAAAAACTCGTGACCGAGTGGTGCTGGGGAGAAATCTGGACCCGCCCGGGACTGGAACGCAAGACCCGCAGTTTTCTCAATCTCGCGATGTTGACGGCGCTCAACCGTCCGCACGAGGTCAAGATCCATGTCCGCGGCGCGCTGAACAACGGTGTGACGGAAGAGGAGATCGTCGAGGTCATCCTGCAGGCGGCGATTTACTGCGGTGTTCCGGCCGCACTGGACTCGATGCGGGTCGCCTCGGAAGTGATCCGCCAGGTGCGCGAAGAAAAAGCTTGATTTGACCTTGGCGCCCGAGGGGGCGCGATCGGCAATTCGAATTTCAACAGGAGGCCTAAATGACAGAGACGGGAACGCAAAAATCCGTAAAGGGCGTACCTCACAGGCTCAAGACCGGTGAGGAATACAAGGAATTGCTCAAGGATAACCGGCAGATCTGGGTTGGCGGCGAAAAGCTGAACTCGGTCTATGACGAGCCGGCGCTGGCACGCGGCATCGACCTTCTCGCATCGATGTTCGACGACCAGTTCACCGAGGAACATGCGGACGCGACGACCTATTACGACGAAAAGGTCGGCGCCGTGCTCAGTCGTTCCTGGCAGATCCCGCGCACCAAGGAAGACCTGGCAGCGCGTCGCAGGATGATCGAGTACACCTCGCTCAAGACCGCCGGCACCTTTGGCCGCCCGCCGGATCTAGCGCCGTCCATCGTCGTCGGCCTCTATGCCTACCTGCCGACCTTCAAGAAGAAGAAGTCGCTGATCGAAGGCATCGATCCGGATTTCGCCGAAAACATCGAACGCTACATGGAATACGGTCAGAACAACAACCTGACCGCATCGGAAAGCCTTGCCGGGCCCCAGGCCGACCGCTCGTCGCCGAAGGCCTCCGAGGCTTCGCTGCTCAAGGCCCGCAAGGTCACCAACGACGGCGTCTATATCTATGGCGCCAAGACCGTCGGCTCCATCGCCGCACAGGCGAACGACATCTTCTTCACCAATCTCGGTGGTATCCAGGAAACGCCGGCTGACGCCTGCATCTGGGGTTCGGTGCCGATCGATACCCCCGGCATCAAGATGATCTCGCGCGAAATGGTGTCGCAGCCATTGGCCAGCAAGTTCGATCATCCGGTCTCCAGCCTCGGCGAGGAAGCCGACCAGTTCATCGTCTTCGACAACGTCTTCGTTCCGAAGGAGCGGCTCTTCAATCTCGGCGATCCGACCGCGATGAGCTATTACGGCCCGGTCTGCGTCTTCGCGCACTGGCACGTGCTCACCCGTCTGGCCGTCAAGGCCGAGCTCTTCGTCGGGGCAGGTCAGATGGTCCTCGACTATCTCGGCACCGGCAAGATCCCCGCGGTGCAGATGATGCTCGGCCAGCTCGTCGAATACGCCCAGACGCTGCGCGCCTTCGTAACCGCGGCTGAGGCTCTCGCCGTGCCGACGGAAGGCGATGTCATGCGCCCGGATGTCGGGATGCTGACGGCCGGTCGCCTGTACTCGATCGAAAACTACCCGAAGATCATCCACATTCTTCAGGAAATGTGCGGTCAGGGTCTCGTCATGCGCTTCGGCAAAAAGGCCTTCGACAACCCGGATGTCGGCCACTTCCTGCATGAGCTCCTGCCCGGCCACGGCGTGTCGGCCATGGTCAAGGAACAGCTGATGAACTTCATCTGGGACATGACCTCCGGTTCGCTGGCCGGTCGCGTCGCACTGTTCGAGAACGTCAACGCCACCCCGGCTCCCGCCCTTCGCGCAAGGCTTTACAACGAAGTCAAGCGCGACGGCTATGTCGCTCAGGTGAAGAAGATCGCCGGCATCGAGTAAACCCAAGTCGACCCCGCCCGACCCAAAGAAGGGCGGGGTTCTCTTTTCCGACAATGCGGGAGCTCGCGATGGATCACGCCACGCTCATTGACTGCCTCTATCAGGCCTACGCGTCACGCGACGCGGATCAGGTGGCCTCCCTCTATCATCCCGACGGCTGGCACGAGGAAGTCGCGATGGGCAAGCGCCGCGAGGGACGTGCTGCACTCGCCGAGGGGCTGGTCGGCTTCTGGCGGATGCTGCCCGACGTCGCCTGGGATCGTCGGGGTTATATCCGGGCGGCCGATCAGGTGGCGGTTCCCTATGTCATGACCGGAACCTTCACGCCTCGCGGCGACGGTTTCCCAAGGCAGATCGCTCTCGATGGTCTGCATATCTTCGAGATCCGCGACGGTCTGATTGCCTCAAGCAAGGACATGTGGGACCTCGACCTCTTCAAGGCGCAGATGGGCTGAACCGATGGATGACCTTGCGACACTGGACGGCATGGCCCTGTCGGGATTGATTGCCAAACGCGAAGTCACGGCCGGCGAGGTTCTCGAGGCGGCGATCGAGCGGATCGAGCGGCTGAACCCGAAACTGAACGCCATCGTGCACGAGCATTTCGATCTCGCCCGCAGGCAGGTGGCGGACGGATTGCCGGGCAGTCCGCTGTCGGGCGTTCCCACACTTCTGAAGAATACCGGTTTCGAAGCCGAGGGCATGATACTGTCGACGGGATCAGAACTGCTGCGCAACAATGTCAGCAAACGCGATTCCACCATCACCGCGCGTTACAAGGCCGCGGGCATGGTGATCCTTGGAAAATCCAACACACCGGAATTCGCCCTCAGTTTCACCTCGGAGCCCGACGCCTTCGGCCCAACGCGCAATCCCTGGGATATCTCCCGCACGGCCGGCGGCTCGTCCGGTGGCGCGACCGCCGCCGTTGCAAGCGGCATGGTCCCGATTGCCAATAGCTCCGACGGTGCCGGCTCGACGAGACTTCCGGCCAGCCATTGCGGTCTGTTCGGCTTCAAGCCTTCGCGGTTGGTCAATCCTGTCGGCCCGGCCACTGCCGAGGCAATCGGCGGTATGTCGACCCCACATGCTGTGTCCTGGTCGGTTCGCGACAATGCCGCCATGCTCGACATATCCGCCGGTGGGGACGCTGGCGATCCCTGGGCTTCGCCGGCTGTTCCTGGCAGCTATCTTTCGGCCGTGGACACGACGCTGCCCCGTTTGAAGGTTGCGTTGATCACCGGCTCGCCCAACGGGAGCCCGGTCGAACCGGAAATGGTTGCGAGCGTCGAAGAGACGGCACGCCTTCTGGAAGGCCTGGGACACAATGTCGAGACCGTCAGGGATGCGGGCTATGATGCCGAAGCGCTGAAGACCGCCTGGCGCATCGTCGTCGGGGTCAATGTCGCACTCGGCGCGACCGGCGGCGATCCGGCCTCGCCGAACCTGCAGAAGCTCGAACCCGTCAATCAGGAATGGGTCCGTGAGGCGCTGGCCGTTCCCGGCACGCGCTACCTCTGGGCGATCAACCAACTGCACGCCTCGTCGCGAGCAATGGCGGCTTTCTTCAGCCGGTATGACGTCATGCTGACGCCCGCGGCGGCCGAACCGGCTCCCCTGTTGGGCAAACTCGCCGGCCGCGACAAGACCCTCGATGAATTCTATGACCTGTTCTGGTCGCATTCGCCCTTCACGGCGGTTTTCAACACCTCGGGCTGCCCGGCCATGTCGGTGCCGCTGGGCATGAGCGCGAAGGGCCTGCCTGTCGGGTCGCATTTCGGCGCTGCCTTCGGAAAGGACGCCCTGCTTCTTTCGTTGGCTGCGGAACTGGAGCGTTCGTCCCCCTGGATCAACCGGCGACCCGCCCTGTTCGGCTGAGGAGAAATCACGTGCAAAACCAGGAAATCCTTGCTTTGAGTGCTCGGGACCTCGCTTCGGCGGTGCGTTCGCGTGCGCTTACGGTACGAACCATCACCGAAGCCTATTTGAAGCATATCGACGATACCGACCGGCCGGTGATGGCTTGGCAGCACCTCGATGCCGATCAGGCGCTTGCCTCTGCCGACGCAATGGACCGGCAGGGCGTGACGGGCCTCCTTGCAGGCGTGCCGATCGGCGTGAAGGATGTGATCGACACGGCCGACATGCCGACGGGTTATGGCACCTCCATTTATTGTGGCTTCCGGCCGCCGTGGGATGCGGCCTGCGTACAGAACGCCAGGAATGCCGGCGGACTGATCCTCGGCAAGACCGTCAGCACCGAACTCGCGATGGCAAGCCCGAACAAGACGCGCAATCCGCACGACCCGGCCCACACCCCCGGCGGCTCTTCATCGGGTTCCTGCGCCGCAGTGGCAGCCGGAATGGTGCCGATGGCATACGGCACCCAGACCTCCGGCTCGGTGATTCGTCCGGCAAGTTTCTGCGGGGTGACGGCATTCAAGCCGAGCTTCGGGCTGATCAACACGGTCGGCATCAAGGTACTCTGCCATAGCCTGGACACGCTCGGCATCATCACGCGCAACATCGGCGATGCGGCCCATTGCGCCTCCGCCCTCAGCGGCTGGTCCGACCTGGAAAACCCGACACCGCCGGCGCGCCCGCGCATCGGCATTCTGACCGGGACTCGTCTCGACAAGGCTGAAAGCTGCTCGATCGAGGCGGTCGAACGTCTTGCCGCCATTGCGGAAGCGGCCGGTGCTGAAACGACCGTCATCCCGGCGCCCGCCTGGTTCGACGGCATCTTCGATCTGCACGAAGCCGTCATGGGGTGGGAAGTGACCCACTCGCTTGCATCCGAAATTGCCCGCAACTGGGACGGCCTGACCCCTGTCACGCGGGCCATGCTGGAAGAGCAGGGGCGAGTCGACGGGATCCGCTACCGTTCGGCCATGGCCGAAATTCCGGGCATTCGCCACCTGATGGATGCGATCCTGTCCCGCTTCGATGCCGTGCTGACGCTCGCTGCTCCCGGCGAAGCGCCGAAGGGCATGGCGACGGGTGATCCGCTCTTCAACCGGCTCTGGAGCGTGCTTCAGGTGCCGCTGGTCTGCCTGCCGGTGACCAAAGGCCCGCAAGGCCTGCCCGTCGGCGTCCAGTTGGTCGGTGCCCGCGGTTCCGACCATCGCTTGCTCTCCGCTGCACAATTCCTCGAAACCGCCCTCGCTGCCAAAGGAGGCATCCAATGACCCAGCTTCCCACGGATCAGTTGGTGGACGACTTTCGCTCGGCGATGCGGCAGCTTGCGGCAACCGTCAACATCATCACCGCAGGTGAGGGAGAGGCCCGCCGCGGGTTGACGGCGACGGCGGTATGCTCGATGTCCATGACGCCGCCCTCGATGCTGGTCTGCGTCAACCGCTTCGGCGAGGCGCACAAGGCGATCACCGCCGCCGGAAGTTTCTGCGTCAACATCCTCGCCGACGATCAGCGCGAGATCGCCATGCGGTTCGCTGGCCAGATCGGAGAGGTGGGTGAGGACAAGTTCGCTCCTTATGGCTGGACGCGTCTGGCGACCGGCGCATTGGCCCTCGACGGCGCGATGGCCAATCTCGACTGCGAGATTGCCTCGGTTTCGGAAACGTCGAGCCACTCCATTTTCATCGGCAATGTGAAGGCCATTCGCTTTGGGCCGGAGACGTCGCCACTGCTTCATTACAAGCGCAACTTTTTCTCGCTGGTCAATCAGACGGCACTCTGAACGACCAGCAAAATCGGGAACCGGCTTTTCGACCACAAGACAAAAAAGCAGAGAGCGCCTTCGATCCGGCCTGACCGGATCCGCGCCTGGTCGCAGCCACAAATTCAACGGGCAACGGCCCAACGGAGGTACCACATCATGGCAATCAGCGACGCGCAGTTCTTAAGGGGCTGGAGACAGGTGCTCGAAATGTGCAACCTGAAACAGGGTGAGCAGGTCACCATCCTGACCGGCGACGACAGCAACAAGCAAATCGCCTACATCGCCAAGCTCGCCGCATCGGACCTGGGGGCCGTGGTCACCGAACTGAACCTGGCGCCGATGAACGGCGAAAAGGCGCTATCGCCCGACAAGTCCGGCTATGTCGGCAAGACACCGCTCGAAGGCAACAGCGCAGCACTTGCCTGCCTGCAGGCCTCCGACCTGGTCATCGACACCCTGCAACTCCTGTTCTCGAAAGAGCAGGAAGAGGTGTTGAAGGGCGGCACGCGCATGCTGCTGGCGGTCGAGCCGCCGGAGATCATGATGCGTCAGATACCGCGTCCCGAAGACAAGGCCCGTGTCCTTGCGGCTGCGCGTAAGATCGGCGCGGCAAAGGAGATGCATGTGACTTCGAAGGCGGGCACGGACTTCCGCTGCCGTCTGGGCCAGTATCCCGTGCTCACCCAGTATGGTCTCGCCGACGAGCCCGGCCGCTGGGACCACTGGCCGAGCTGCTTCTCGGCCCGCTGGCCCGACGAAGGCAGTGCCGAAGGCACGATCGTGATCGACGAGGGCGACATCCTCCTGCCGTTCAAGAAATATGCGCGCGCGCCCATCACCGTGACGATCGAGAAGGGCTACATCGTCGACATCAAGGGCGGCTATGACGCTGAATTCATGCGCAAGTTCATGGAAAGCTTCAACGATCCGCGCGCCTATGCGATGGCGCATGTCGGCTGGGGTCTCGAAAACCGCGCGAACTGGACGGTTCTCGGCCTCTACAATCCTGAGGCGCAGCTTGGCATGGACGCCCGGTCCTTCGCTGGCAACTTCCTCTGGTCGTCGGGGCCGAACACCGAGGCGGGCGGCGATCGCGACACGCCGTGCCATCTCGACATCCCACTTCGCAATTGCTCGGTTTCGCTCGACGGCGAAGTCATGACCCTCGATGGCGTGGTCATCCCCGAAGATCAGAAGTAAGCCATGACACACTACGACGTGGCAATCGTTGGCGCCGGATCTGCCGGTGCCCTTCTCGCGGCTCGCCTCAGCGAGGATCCGTCCCGCCAGGTGCTGCTGATCGAAGCAGGCGGCGAGCCGACCGATCCCGATATATGGAAGCCGGCCATGTGGCCGGCGATCCAGCATCGCAGCTACGACTGGGACTACCGCACCCTTCCGCAGAGGGCGACGGCCGGGCGCAGTCACGCCTGGGCGCGCGGCAAGGCACTTGGTGGCTCGAGCCTGCTGCATGCCTTGGGCTACATGCGCGGTCATCCGGCCGACTTCGCCGTCTGGGCGGAGGCGACGGGCGACGAGCGCTGGAGCTGGGACGGCCTGCTGCCGGCCTTCCTCGCCATCGAAGACCATTCGCTCGGCGGCGACGGCATCCACGGCAAGGATGGACCGATGCCCGTCCGGATACCTGACGATGAGGTGAGCCCCCTGGCGCAGGCCTATATCCGTGCAGGCGAAGCCCTGGGCCTGCCGCGCATCCCCGGCCACAACACAGGCAAGATGGTCGGCGTCACGCCCAATTCCCTGATGATCAGGGACGGCAGGCGCGTCACGGTGGCGGAAGCCTGGCTGACGCCGGCAGTGCGCAGTCGGCAGAACCTGACGATCATGACAGAGACGCTCGTACGCAACCTCGAGCTCGACGGATCGAAGGTCTCGGCCTTCGAGATCATCGGACCGAACGGCAGTGCCGACATCAGCGCCGCCACCATCGTCCTGTCGGCCGGTTCGCTGGAGAGTCCGGCGCTGTTAATGCGCTCCGGGATCGGCCCCGAAGACGTGCTGAAGCAGGCCGGTGTCACCTGCCGCATCAAGTCCCCGGAAGCTCGGTCGCAATCTGATGGACCATCTGCTCGGAGCGGGCAATTTGTATGCCGCGCGGCGAGAGGTGCCACCGTCACGGCTGCAGCATTCCGAAAGCATGGCCTATATGCGCGCGGGCGATTTCGGGGCCGACGGCCAGCCGGAAATCGTGGTTGGCTGCGGCGTCGCTCCGATTGTCTCGGAAAGCTTCACGGCTCCGGCGCCGGGAACGGCCTATTCCTTCCTCTTCGGGGTGACGCATCCCACAAGTCGCGGCCAGCTGCGCATTTCCGGACCGGAGATGAGCGATTCGTTGCAGATCGACCCGTGTTACCTACAGACCGAGTACGACCGCCGAATGTTCCGCGCAGCCCTTGCTGCTGCGCGGGAAATTGGACATCGGCCGGAACTCGACGATTGGCGTAGCCATGAGCTTCTGCCGGGGCCGCTCGACACGACCGAGGAGATCGACGCCTTCATCGCCAGGGCGGCAATCACGCATCACCATCCTTCCGGCACCTGCCGGATGGGCAGGGACGATGCCGCTGTCGTCGATGCTAGCCTGCGCCTGCGAGGCCTGGACAACCTCTATGTCGTCGACGGCTCAGTGCTGCCGGGGCTGACGGCGGGGCCGATTCACGCGGCGATTCTGGCTATCGCCGAGACCTTTGCCAGGCAGATGGAAGGGGCTTGAATCAGAGCCAACGTTCCGGTTGTCTTATCGGTTTTACAGTTGGAAAGCATCAGGATGGCGTATGCGAAGTGGGTCTCGGCGAAGGGCAACGATGATCGCCCTCTCTTCGATTGAATGAGTCGTCGAGCGCATGTCTTTCTGACCAGTCGGCAGATCCTTCCCGTTCTGTGTCGCTTCCACTTCGCGACAGTCTTCTGGTTGATCCCTTAAGGCTTCGCCAGAACCCTCAGGCTCTCTTGACTATGTGGTATCGCTCGACGGACTGCCTCTGTCGTGCGGGCGCTTCCGTCTAAAATCAGGCCCATCGCGAATCCTTCCATTCCTGGCCGAACAATGCACCATCAAATACCGGGACCAAACACCTAGTTTTCTGGCCGCGGTTTACGATTAGCGGCGACAACAGCCTCAGCCTGGATCACACACATTTCAAGCTCTTGTTTTGTCATTCCATTTGAAGCGTTCGAGAATCGAGCGATGAGTTCGGCTAACTCAGGATCGGTGAGGCCGGAGGCCGTTACTCCCAGTAGCCAGTTTGGGGTCGTACCAAGTGCCTCGGCAATTCTCACGAGCGTTGCGAGGTCCGGTTCTCTTCGTCCGGATGAATAGTGCCTATATCTGCGCCCGTCTAGCCAGAACGCCATGCAGCCTCAGCATTTGAGATCCCCAAATGCGTTGCTCTCTCCTGCAGTTTTTTCGCAAAGACGTCCATGGGAACAATTTGTTCCCCAGGACACCGGTCTGGCTACGAACAATATGTAGTTACAGTTGAGCGCTAACCGAACGATCCGCAGCAGAGTCGAAATTGTCCTCGGGTCATGAAGCTGTAAACATGGAAATCCGCCAGCTTTCCTACTTTGTGGCGGTTGCCGAGGAACTGCACTTCGGCCGTGCCGCCATGCGGGTGAACATCGCCCAGCCGGCATTGAGCACGCAGGTGCAGGCGCTGGAGAAGCTCTTAGGCGTGCAGCTTCTGTTGCGCTCGACGAGGCGGGTGGAGCTGACCAGGGCAGGGGAGGTGTTCTACGATCGCTGTGTCAGGATGCTGAGCGATCTGGAACTCTCGGCCGAGATGGCGCGCACGGCTGCCGGCAAGACGGTGCGCGAGATCAGGATCGGGACAATATATCCGGCGACCACCGGCGTGCTGCCGGCGTTTCTGTCGCGCATTGGTCGGAAGTATCCCGACATTCGCCTGCATGTTTCCAATGGCTCGACCAGCGACATCATCCGCCAGCTGGAATGTGGCCGCATCAACCTCGGCTTCATCCGGCCGGTCGAGAATATCGGATCGCTGCGCTTCCTCTCCATTGCCCATGAGCGCTATCTGCTGGCGGTTGCCCGGGACAATCCGATTGCCGGTCTCGACGAGATTTGCATCTCGGATCTGCGCGATCAGAAGATCATCGGTTTCCAGCGGCAGAACCTCTCCTACACGGAGCGGTATTTCGCGGAAAAGTTCGAGGAGCATGATCTGGCGGGCAATGTCGCCTATACCTGTGATGACAGTTTCTCGCTGGTGTCACTGGTTTCTGCCGGTCTGCGTGTCGGCTTTGCGCCGGAATGGACGGCCGAGCATCCCGATCGCGATATCGTTCTGAAGAAGGTTCGGGGGATCGATTTCAGGATTGGGCTTGGGGTTGCCTGGAACAAGGAAGACCCGACCGCAGCGCGAGACGACATCATCGATATCGCGCGATCCCTGGCGCGGCCGGGCAGGTGATGCAGCCTTGCCGGATCCGTCGTGGGATGCCGTACGAGAAATCCAGCGAGCCCTGCAAGGGCGCGATGGGTTCGAGTAAAGTTGAGCCGCCTTGCGTTCAAAGGCCGTGAGGCGGAGATGATCCCGTCGGGTATGGAGAGGCCCCACGGCAACCAGGCAAGAATCCGCAGGCGCGCCTGGCATGGTGGTGGCCGTTGCGATGTTCGACTGGCCACGACAGCGCGCTTCCATAGGGACAACGGTTACTTCTTCGCAGCAGGCTGCCTGATGCGGATGCGCAGGTGCCCGCCCTGGGGCTGTTCAATGTCGAACGCGTTCGTTTTGCGCACGAGATCGCTGAGCTTGCGGAAGCCATAGGTCCGCGGATCGAAGTCCGAGGCAAGGTTGGCGAGCTGAGTGCCGACGGCGCCGAGCGGCACCCAGCCGTCTTCGCTTTCCATCTGCGAGATCACTTTCTTGATGATCGGCGTCGCGGCCTTCGGCTGCTGCAGGGACGTCGATGCCTGGACCAACTCGGCGCCGTTCGCGGCTGCCGCCGGCAACAGGTTCTCGGTGTAAATGAATCTACGGCAGGCTTGTCGAAAGCTCTCCGGAGTTTTCTGCTCACCGAATCCGAATACGTCTACGCCTTGCTCACGGATCCGAGATGCGAGGCGTGTGAAGTCACTGTCCGAAGAGACCAGGCAGAAGCCGTCGAACCGGCCGCTATGCAGCAGATCCATGGCATCGATGACCAGCGTGATGTCGGACGCATTCTTGCCGGTCGTGTAGGCGAACTGCTGCTGCGGTATGATGGCGTGCTTGGCCAGAACATCGATCCAGGCCCTTGATCGTGCACTGGCGAAGTCGCCGTAGATCCGGCGAGCGCTCGCCTCGCCGATCTTGGCGATCTCCTCAAATAGGCCATCGACTATTTTGGCGGAGGCATTGTCCGCGTCGATCAGGACGGCAAGGCGCGGTGAACGAGGTTCAGCTGGCATAGGCCTCTACTCGGCTTGTTTAGAGATTTCCCGGTGGCGCTCAGCTGGCAGAATAGCTCCCTGCGCCCAAACGGCAACTGCGGATTGTTCAGCTCCAGGTAGGGGGCAAGTTCTGGGTGGTGTGCATCGAACGCGATGGGCGACTGTTCGGGGCAACCGTGACTGGACGCAGAGCGGAGCCGTCTGACGTGAGCCTCGCCGCTTATAGTGATGGCGCATCTTCTGGGCTTCGGCCGGGTGAGGGAAAACATGTCCTCGTCAACAGCAGTACGTGAGCCAGAGTCGAACTCGATCATGAATCCTGGCCAGCTCGCAGACGCTCGATAAAAATCATTTTTGCATGCGGATTGCCCCATGCGGGCATTGACAGAAAGCTCCGTCAGAAGTTATAGAACGAACGTTCGATGAGGACTGAGTGCATCAAGGGGAGAAATCGGCGATGGAAGCATCTGGTGGCCGTGGCGCCGACGGGGCGGATACGACGGACGTGCGGGAAAACCTGCTGTCTACGGCGGTCGGAATGTTCTCCGAAAAGGGCTATAGCGGGACATCGATCCGCGATATTGCCAAAGTGCATGGCGTCAGCCTCTCCAACATCTACTATCACTTCGGCAACAAGGACGGTCTCTGGCGCGAGATCCTCGATCGTTCGGTTCGGATGCTTCCGGATCGGTTGCGCGCGGCGGCTGCCCTGGTGGAAACCCCGCGCGCCCAGCTCGAGGCGCTGGTCCGCGCCCATCTGGCTGTGGCGGCCGAACACCGTCGCGAACTGCTGATGCTCCTGGCTCAAAGGACGGAGCTTGCCGAGGACGTCGGCAACGAGACCGCCGAGATCCAGCGCGATGTTCTTGAAATCTATTCGGAGGTGCTTGGGCGGCTCAGCGCAGAGGGGGCGCTGAATTCCGAACATGTCCGTGTAACCGCTTTCAATATGCTGGGTGTCATCAACTGGCACCTTCGCTGGTACCGCCCGGACGGTCCTTTGCCCGTCGAGGCCATACACCAGGAAATCGTCGATTTCATCATGCGCGGCGCCTGCCGCACCTGACATCAGACTAGATCCGCCTCGCGGGCGGAAGGAACGGAGCGGCAGGCCGGTCGCTCCGAAGGGAGGAGATATGGCCTATACTATCGATATTGATACCGGTGGAACCTTCACCGACGGGTTTGTTGCGGGGCCGGGCATTGCCCACGCGGTCAAGACGCCGACCACGCCGCACGACCTTACCGAGTGCTTCCTGAACTGCATCAAGGCAGGTGCAGCCGCAGTCGGAATACCCGTCGAGCGGTTCCTCGAGCAGACCGATGTGGTGCGCTTTGCCAGTACGGTCGGCACCAATGCGCTGATCGAACGCAACGGCGCGAAAATCGGTCTTGTCGTCTCCATGGGGGGGCGGGCGCTTGCCCCGGTCAGGACCGAGAACAAGGCCGGTATCATCGACGACGACATGGTGGTCGAGATCGATGACGGGCTTTCGCCCGAGCAGGTGCTCGGCAAGGCGCAAGGTCTGATCGATGCCGGCGCCCAGTGCCTGGTTGTCGCCCTGGACGGCAGCGAAACCGATCCGGCGCGCGAGCGGGCCGTCCGTCAGATCGTCAAGCGGGAATATCCCCGTGACTTCCTGGGGTCCATCCCCGTCTTCCTGTCGTGCGACGTAACCGTGCGGGACGGCTATGCCGAGCGCATCAACAGCACCATCGTTTCCGCCTATTCGCACAGTCGCTTAGCGCGTCTCCTTTACAAGGCGGAGCAGGAACTGCGGGCCTTGCGTTACCGCGGGCCCTTCCTGATCGGCCACAATGACGGGGCGGTCGCCCGCGTCGCCAAAACCCGGGCGATCAGCACCTATAACTCCGGTCCCGCGGCCGGCCTGGTGGGCGCGCGCGCGGTGGGTGCGCTCTATGGTGAAACGGATGTCATCTCGGCCGACATGGGTGGCACCTCTTTCGACATCGGCCTGGTCAGCGACGGCCGCGTCAATGTCGGCCTGCGGCCCGAGATCGAAGGCTATCGCACCAATGTGCCGATGAACGAGGTCGAGGCACTCGGCGCGGGTGGCGGCTCGATTGCCGGGGTGCGGGACGGCAAGCTTTTCGTCGGGCCACGCTCGGCCGGCGCCATGCCGGGACCGGCCTGTTTCGGCCTTGGCGGCAGTGACCCGACCGTGACCGACGCAAACCTGGTTCTTCGTCGCATCGACCCGGAAAATTTTCTCGGTGGCGCGCGCAAGCTCGATGTGGAAAAGGCCCGCTTGGCCATTCGAACCGCCATTGCCGAACCGCTCGGCATCACCATCGAGGCCGCAGCCCTTGCCGTGATCGAACGGGTCGAACACGAGGTCGGCGCCGCTATCGCCGATCTGCGCTGCGCGGCCAGGAACGGCGATCCGCTGTTGAACGTCTATGGGGGAGCAGGGCCGCTGCACGCCTGCAAGGTGGCGGAGGCCGCCGGGCTCCGGCGCATCGCGATCACACCGTTTTCCGCAGTGTTCTCCGCCTTCTCCTCATCGCTCATGGATGTCGGCCATGGCTACATGCGGGCCGTTGGCCTGCCCGCCGGTGCCCCGCAGCTGCTTCAGGCCGTCGGTGCATCGGTCGCCGAGATGAAGGAGGCGGGCCTGCGTGACATGCGTGGCGAGGGTTTCGACCTTGGAAGCCTCACATGGCGGCTGGATGCCATCCTGCTTTGCGCCGACGGGTCCGAAACACATTGTTCGGCCGAAGTGGCTGATCCCCTTGCGGCGGCCGCGCTCCAATCTCTCCATCAGGCCGTCGCGACCCAGGCGCCGGATGCCGTGCGGCTCACCTCGGTCGGCCTCTTCGTCTCGGCGTCGGTTCCGCATTTCCGCTTCGAGGAAAAGCCACTGTCCAGCGAGGACGTCACCACGGCCAGAACAGGCCGACGCGAGATCGCCATTGAGGCGGACGCGCCGCCGGTCGAGGTGTCGGTTTTCGATCTGGAAAGGATGCAGCCGGGGCACGCGCTTTCGGGTCCGTCGCTTCTGGAAAGCAGCAAGACCACGGTCTGGGTTGCTCCGGGCTGGAATGCTGCAATCGACCGTTTCGCCAATCTCATGCTGACGAGAGGCTGAGTCATGACCGTTCGCATTACCGAAAACCTGTCCATCGACCTTGCCACCGAAGAATGGTGCTGCGTCGCCTGCAGCCATCGCCTGGCGCCGGCGAGGATGAACTACAAGACCGGATGCATGGTCGCCGAGGTTCCGATGGAGGAGGCGCATCCGCCGCTGGTCGAGGGGCAGGCGCTGAGCTTCACCCCGCATGCCGACTTCTGCCGCCTGGTCGAGTTCTATTGCCCCTCATGCGGCACGGTGCTGGAAAACGAGTATCTGCCACCCGGGCATCCGCTGACCTACGACATCGAGCTCGACATCGACGCGCTGAAGGCGCGCCATGCCGAACAGGACGGCCGGTCATGAGCGGTCGCCTGGCCATTGACGCCTTGCGCCAGGGGCGCAGCTGGGACCACCCGATCCTTCTGCCGTCGGCCGTCGGGCTCGGTGCGAGGATCGATGCCCAGCCCCAGGGCCTCGTCTGGTGTGATCCGCAAAAACTGGCGGACGCCTGCGTGGCCGCCGCCCGTTATCTCGGTGCGGATGCGCTGTGGGTCCCGGCCTTCGGTTCGCCGGATCTTCCCGATCTGGATGCCTTGACCCACCGCGACGCGGTGCAGCGGGCGATCGCGGCGGCGGCCCGCTTGCAGATGGGCTGCGTCGTCGAGATCCGGGGCCCCCTGGCACGGGCGCTCGCGCTCGGTGGCGACCTGGACGACGCGCTCAAGCAGGTCAAGCCGGATGTCATCGCGGAATTCGAGGCGCTCGCCAATCTGCGGCCCGACATCATCGTGCTCGCGGAGCCTGAACCTTTGCCGGAACAGGCCGAAAGCCGCGTGCTCGCGCGGCTTTACGGGGCGCTTCGTCGCCTGGCCGAACACTACGACATTCTGAAAGGGATGAGGCCTGCGATGTCGAGCATGTCGGCGGACAACGCGCCGGATCTCTCCTTCGCGCTTGCGCCGGGCATGGCCGCCGGACGCCGCGCGCTGGCGGTTGCCGCGGACTGGACGGATGCCGACGGGTTTGCCCGGGCGGTGGCCCGGGCCCGGACTGAGGCACGAGAGGCGGAACTGCCACTGATCGTTTGCTGTGCGACGGCGCTCGGCGGCGAGATCGAACCAAATCGCTGCCGGGAGGCGGTAGCGCAAATTACGGAAAGCGTCTGAGACGTGGTTCCGGTCTGGGAGGAAGTCATGAAATTCGATGTTGGTATCGACATCGGCGGCACGTTCACCGATCTCTGCGCGATTTCGGAAAACGGCACGCTGATCACAGCAAAATCGCCCACCACACACTATGACCTTTCGGTCGGTCTGATCCGCGGCCTGCGCGAATTGGGCAAACGCGCCGGGCTTGCCCAGGATGTCTTCCTGGGGCAGGTCGAGGCGCTGCGCTACTCCACCACCATCGGCACCAACGCGCTGATCGAACGCAAGGGCCCGCGGCTCGGATTGATCACCACCGCCGGTTTCGAAGACACGATCTTCATCGGCCGCAGCCGTAGCTGGGCCGACGGCATGGCGCTGCACGAAATTCGCGACATGGCGACGATCCGCAAGCCCGAGCCGCTGGTGCCGCCGGAGATGGTCGTCGGCCTGTCCGAGCGAATGGACTGCCACGGCAAGGCGGTGCGCGCGCTCGATCCCGACGAACTGCGCGAGAAGCTGCAGCATCTGGTCGACAAGGGTGCCCAGGGCATCGTCGTCAGCCTGATGTGGTCCTTCCTCAATCGCGCCCACGAGGAGGAAGTGCGCCGTATCATCGAGGAGGAATATCCGGAGGAGTTCCTCGGCTCGATGCCGGTGACGCTCGCCTCTGAAGTCTCGCCGAAGGCCGGCGAATACACCCGCACCATGACGGCGCTGGTCAACGCCTATATCCACGGCGTGATGATGCAGGAACTGGGTGACCTGACCCACAATCTGCGCAAGGCCAATTATCGCCGTCCGCTGATTCTGGTGCACAATACCGGCGGCAGCAAGAAGGTTTCCCGTACCCGCGCCGTGCTCACCCATAATGCCGGCCCGGTTGCCGGCATGTACGGGGCGGCGCTGATCGGGGCACAGGAAGGCCATCGCGACATCGTCTTTGCCGATATGGGCGGCACGTCCTTCGATATCGGCGTTCTGGCCGGTGGCGTCTTGCGCGCCCAGGACTTCATCCCGGTCATCGACCGCTGGCGCACCAATATTCCGGCCATCGAGGTCAAATCGATCGGTGCGGGTGGCGGCTCCATCGCCTGGATCAACGAGGCCATGGGAGCGCGGCTCGAAGTCGGACCGCAATCGGCAGGCTCGGTTCCGGGTCCTGCCTGCTACGACCAGGGCGGCACGCTGCCGACGGTCACAGACGCTGACATGGTCCTGGGCTATATCAACCCCGACAACTATCTCGGCGGGCAGATGCAGGTCGATCCCGACGCCGCCCATGATGCCATCAAGGCAAAGATTGCCCAGCCCCTCGGCATATCGGTGCTGGAAGCGGCCTGGCGCATCCGGCGGCTCGTCGATGCGCGCATGGGTCAGGAAATGTTCAATGAGGTTGCGCTGAAGGGCCACAATCCGCGCAAGTTCGTGGTCTTCGCATGCGGTGGCGCGGGTGCCGCCCATGCCTGCGGCTTTGCCCGGCATATCGGTGCGACTACCATCATCGTTCCGGCGATGTCGTCGGTCTCCGGTGCCTTCGGAGCATCCACCATCGAGATCCGCCAGGTCTGGGAACAGTCGCGCAGCATCCGGCTCTTCAACTTCATGGAGCAGTCCTATCTCGGCGATCCCTCGGCCCTCAACGCTCTCGTGGGAGATCTGACCGACCGTGCGACCCGCGACCTGAAGCTCGAGGGTTTCGATCCGGACCGCATCGAGTTCACCCTCGAATTCGACATGCGCTACGGCTCGCAATATCACCTGACGCGTGTCACCTCGCCGGTGCTGAATTTCGGCGGAGCGGACGATTTCCGCGAAGCTCTGCCGCCTGTTCGAGGAACAGTATGCGGCGATCTATTCGCCGGAAGCGGCCTTCCCCTCGGGCGGTATCGCCATCGAAGCCGTCTTCGTCACCGCGCGCATCCGGCAGGAACCGAGACGGCTTGCCAATGCCGCCGAGGAAAGCCCCTACGAGCCGCAGCCCGAGGCCATCCGCAAGGCTTGCTTCGATCCGGCCGCGGGCATGGCCGACACGCCGGTGCATGACTGGACCAGGTTGCGCCCCGGCGCGACGATCGCCGGACCGGCCATCATTGAGACACCCGACACCACCTACGTGATCGAGCCGGGCTGGACCTATCGCATGAACAGCCTGCGCAACGGCATCATCAGCGCCGCCTGAAGGCGTGCGGGCGCCGGTCCCGGAGGGGACCGCAGCTCCCAGAGGAGGAAACCATGAATGCACTGACCACCATCCGCTACAGCCGCGACCACGAGGTCGTGCAGCGCCTGCGCCCGGAGCCGCCCACCGAATGGGAAAGCCGGGCAATGCAGGGGCTCGACGAACTGGAATACGAGATCTTCACCCACAAGCTGCACATGATCGCCCTTGAGGGAAAGGAAACGACCATGAAGCTCGGCGCGTCCACCGCCATGCGGTGGGGCGACGTGGCCTTCGGCATCTACACTGCCCAGGGTGACCTGGCGGTCTGCGCAACCGGTATCTACCACCACGCGGTGCTGAGCCAGTTGCCGGTCAAGTACCTGGTCAAGCACCTGGCGAACGACCCAACGGTCGGGCTGAAGGAGGGGGACGCCTTCTTCTACAACGATCCGTTCTACGGCGGCGTGCACAATGCCGACATGGGGCTTTGCATTCCGGTCTTTGCCGACGGCAAGCTGGTCGCGTTTATCGGAGCGGCGGTGCATACCGGCGAATGTGGAGGATCCGAACCCGGCGGCATGGTGAACGGGGCAAAGTCCCGCTACGATGAGGGGCTGATGTGCCCACCGATCAAGATCGGCGAGAACTTTGCGCTGAAAGAGGATCTGCTCGGCTTTCTCGCCACCTCGACCCGAGATCCGCGTACAATGGTTCTCGACATCAAGGCCCGGTTAGCCGCCGCCCGCATCGCCGAGCGCCGCGTCCACGAATATGTCGTCGAGATCGGTGCCGACTTCCTCGTCGGCGGACTGCGGCGCATTCTCAAGCAGACGGGGGAGGCGGCCCGACAGAAGGTTGCCGCCTTGAACGACGGCGTCTACCGCCAGCCGCGTTTCATCGACACGACGGGTCCCGAGGCGGCCCTCCTGAAGATCAACCTGACGATCGAGAAGAAGAACGAGCGCATCAAGCTGATCCTCAACGGTTCCTCGCCGATGCTGCCCGACCGGCCGATGAACTGCTACTTTCAGGGCTTGCTCGGCATGGCGATGGTCTATGCCTGCGGCTGGCTCTTCCCGGACCTGCCCGCCAACAACGGTCTCCTTGAAGCCGTGGAATGGGAGTTCCCGGAAGACAGTTTCGTCAACGCCAAGGGCGACGTGCCGGTCTCCTATGCGCCGGCAACCATGGTTGCTTTCAGCCAGGGCATGTTCATGGCGGGCGCAAAGCTCACCTACGCGACGGATCCGAGCAGGGCGGTCGGGGCCTGGTATACGGGTTTTGCCGTCACGGTCTTCGGCGGTTTCAACCAGTGGGGCGAGCCGATGGCCGACATCACCCCCGAAATCAATGCCACAGGTGCGGGTGGCCGGCCGGGCATGGACGGCGTCGATGTCGCCGGCGCCTTCTTCGCGACGATGAGCGATTGCGGCGACGTGGAGACCACGGAGGCCGAGCGGCCCTTCCTCTACACCTTCCGCAACTTCTTCAACAATTCCTACGGGCACGGCAAGTATCGCGGCGGCTCCGGCGTCGGTCTGGGGCTCAAGGTCCATGGCGTGCCGATGGTCGCCCTGGGATCCATGGGGTTCGGCTCGCACTTCCCCTCGACGCTCGGCGTTTTCGGTGGGCGTGCCGCGCCGCCGGCCTTCGTGCAGACCGTGCGGGGCTCGAACCTCGATGCGCTGATGAGCGAAGGTGCCGCACTGCCGCACAATATGGCCGAGCTCTACGCTCCGGGGGGCACGCCGGAAGAGGGGCAGCGCAGCTATCTGAGCCTTGCTCACGCGCCGGCGCTCTATAACGGCGGGGACACAGTCTATGTGCCGGTGTCCGGCGGTGCAGGCTATGGTGATCCATTGCAGCGCGATCCCGACGCGGTCGCACGCGACGTCGGCACCGGACGGACGTCCGCCGAGGCTGCAAGCGGCATCTATGCGGTGGTGATCGACGGCCACACCGGCCTTGCCGATGCGGCGGCCACCGAGGCGCAGCGTGCCGAGATCCGGGCTCGGCGGCTGGACCGCGCCAGGCCCTATGCCGAATTCGTCGCCGAATGGTCGAAGCTCACGCCGCCTGCGGAGATCCTTCGCTACTACGGCCCTTGGGAGGGTGCCGCGGCCTAAGGTGCCGCGCAGGGAAAACAAGACATGGACGATACAACCATTCATGGCCTGCTGAAGCGGCAGGCCACACGCTACGGGCCGCGCCCGTTTCTGACCTTCGGCGAACAAACCTTCAGTTTTGCCACCCTTCAGGAGATGAGCGACCGTGCGGCGGCAGGCCTTGCCGCCCTCGGGGTCGGCAAGGGTGACCGCGTGGCGCTGATGCTCGACAACTGCGTCGAGTATCTGGCGCTGTGGTTCGGCCTGTCGCGCCTCGGCGCGGTCGAAGTACCGCTCAACACCGCCCAGCGGGGTGCGGTGCTCGCCCACATGCTGCGGATCTCCAGGGCGCGCCTGGTGGTTTCCGAGGCTCATCACCTGCCGGCCATCGATGCGGTGCGCGACGATCTTGGCTGGCCGTTGCGCACCGTGGTGCGCGGCGATCCGCTGCCGGCCGGCGCTGTGTCGCTGGAGGCGCTGATGGCCACCACGGATCGGCCGCCCGAAACCGAGGTCTCTCCGCAGGATCCCTATGCGATCATGTTCACCTCGGGCACCACCGGACCGTCAAAGGGCGCACTGATGCCGCAGGGTTATGCGCTGGCCGCGGCTCGGCAGATCTGCGAAGCAACAGACTATGGTGAGGAGGACTGCCTCTACAATGCGCTACCGGTATTTCACGGCAACGCCCAGGTTCTGAGCGCATTGCCCGCATTGATGGCGGGCGCGCGCATGGTATTGGTCGAGCGGTTCTCTGCCAGCCGTTTCTGGGACGACATCCATGCCCATGGCTGCACCGCCTTCAACTATATCGGCACGATCCTCTCGGTGCTGATGAAGGCGCCGCCGACCCCAGACGACCGCCGGCATTCCTTGCGCATCATGATGGGCGCCGGTGCCGGAAAGGGGCTGTTCGAGGCCTTCGAGGCCCGCTTCGGCACGAAACTCATCGAAGGCTACGGCATGAGCGAGATCGGTGTTCCGATCATGAGCGATCCGGCGCGCGCGCGCCCTGGCTCCTGCGGACGCCAGACCGCGCATTACGACCTGATGCTCGCCGACGTTGCGGGTCGCGCGATTACCAAGCCGGACACGCCGGGCCAACTTCTGGTGAGACCGAAGCGGGCGAACGGCATGATGATCGAATATGTGGAAATGCCGGACAAGACGGTCGAGGCGTTTCGTGACCTGTGGTTCCACACCGGAGACCTGCTTCAGTTCGACGCCGACGGCTTCTGGTATTTCGTCGATCGCGACAAGGATGCCCTGCGCAGGCGCGGCGAGAACATCTCGTCCTTCGAAGTCGAGCGCGTGATCAACACGCTGGAGACGGTCAGTGAATGCGCGGTCATTCCCGTGCCGTCCGACCTGGGCGAGGATGACGTGATGGTCTGCATCGTGCCCCGATCGGGCAGCAGCGCGGATCCCCTTGCCGTGCGCGAACATTGCCAGGGCCGGATGGCCGACTTCATGTTGCCCAGATATGTGCGCTTCGTCGCAGAATTACCCAAGACCCCGACCGCTCGGGTGGAGAAGCACCGGCTGCGGGCCGAGGGCATAACACCCGACACCTGGGATGCCGACAGCGCGACGGTGCGGGCATGAGCGCGGCGATCCCCTCTGCGCCAGTCCTGCCGCCCGAACTGGTCGCGCAGTATCACGTCGACGATGCCGGCAAAGTGCTGTTGCGCGCGGTGCGCGCCGCGAATGGCGGCGAGGTACTCTTCCCGCCCCGCAAGTTCAGCGGGCCTGATCTCGCCCCGACCGAGGAATTTCTGCTGCTCGGAGACGGCAGAGTCAATTGCCTCACCCGGGTCCGGGTGCGACCGCCCTACGGGCTGCCTCCGGGCTATGTGATCGGCTTTGTCGATCTCGATGCGGCGCCTCTTCGCCTCTTTGGTTTGTTCGAAAGCGGCGCAGGGCTTTGCCCCGGCAAGCGGGTCACGCTCAGCCTGCACGCGCTGGGTGTCGACAACGATGGCAATCCCTGTCTGCGTCCGGTCTTCGTGCCGGCGGACGGTGAGCCATGCGGAAAGGCCGCCGCATGAGCGCGCCCTGGATCGCTGGATGGGGCTTGACGCCCTTTGGTCGCCACGAGGAAACCGATCTTGAGACGCTTGCGGCAACGGCGGCCCGCGAAGCCCTGCTCGATGCTGGCTTGCCGCCGGAGCGCATCGGCCTTGCGGTCTTTGCCAATGCGCTGGCGGCCCGCCTGTCGGGAAGCCTGACGATCGGCCAGGACGCGCTGGCGCATGTCGGCCTCGCCGGCTGTGCCGTGATCAACACGGAAAATGCCTGCACCTCCGGTTCGACCGCCTTCCACATTGCCTGCCTCGCCATCCGGGCGGGAGAGGTCGATGCGGCGCTCGTTGTCGGGGCGGAAAAAA
Source organism: Rhizobium arsenicireducens (assembly GCF_964021225.1). Classification (NCBI taxonomy): domain Bacteria; kingdom Pseudomonadati; phylum Pseudomonadota; class Alphaproteobacteria; order Hyphomicrobiales; family Rhizobiaceae; genus Rhizobium; species Rhizobium arsenicireducens. The sequence continues at coordinate 44,479 of NZ_CAXHYK020000001.1, forward strand.
TGTTCCACCCGGCGCTCGGCCTTATCGATTCCGGCAAGACCTTGCCCGACACGCTGCTGGGACGGGTGACGCCCGCCGGCTTCGCCCTTCGGGCCAGTCGGCACATGGAACGGTTCGGCACGACTGCCGAACAGCTGGCGGCAGTCTCGGTGAAGAATCGCCGTGCGGCGGCAGGCAATCCGCTGGCGATGATGCGGGAACCACTGACACTAGAAGAGGTGTTGTCCGCCCCAATGGTGGTCGATCCGCTCACCCGGCTCCAATGCTCGCCGATTGCCGATGGCGCCGCCGCGATCGTACTCGTCAGTGACCGGCTGGCCAGGCAGACCGGCCCACGCGCGCGGGTGCGCGCCTCGGTGCTGACCAGTGGCCAGTACGACCTGATGGCGGACCTGTCGGAATGGCAAACCGACAGCCGGACCGCGCAGCTCGCCTATGAGCGGGCAGGGGTCTCGGTCTCCGATCTTTCGGTCATCGAATGCCACGACGCCTTCTCGATTGCCGAGATCCTGCACTACGAGGGCCTTGGTCTCTGTGCGCCGGGCGAGGGCGGTCGCTATGCCGAACGGCTGCTGGCCGGCGATGCGAGCTGCGTGCCGGTCAATCCGTCGGGCGGGCTCCTGTCACGCGGCCACCCGGTCGCGGCAACCGGCATCGCCCAGATCATCGAAGTGACGCGCTATCTGCGCCAGGCGCCGAAGCCCGGCGGCATCGGCCTTGCCCACTGCATGGGGGGCGACAAGGAGGCCGACACCAAATCCTGCACCATCGCCGTCGTCGAGGCCGCCGATCCGGCGAGCCGCGGACGGGGTGCAGTCCAACGATCCAAAGAGGAGGAGAACGCTGATGGATAACAAGACTGAACTGACAGGCAAGGTTGCACTGATCACTGGTGCAGGCGGGGCGATCGGAGGCACGACTGCCCAGTTGATGGCGGCCCGAGGGGCTTCCATCGTCGCCGTCGATCGGGACGAGGCAGCGCTTGCGGCTCTGGCCGTCGATATTCCTGGCTGCACCCGCGTGGTGGCCGACGTGACCGACGAGACCGCGGTGCAGAACTACGTGGCGAAAGCGATCGCCGCGCATGGCCGGATCGACATCTTCTTCAACAATGCCGGGATCGAGGGCCATTTCCATCCGATCAACGAGTACCCCACCGACGCTTTCCGCAAGATCGTCGACATCAACCTGATCGGGGCGTTTCTCGGCTACAAGCACGTCGTCCCCCATATGCTGGCCGCCGGAAAGGGCTCGATCATCGTCACCTCCTCGGTGGGCGGTCTGATCGGCACGCCGTTCATCAGCGGCTACACCGCGACCAAGCATGCTGTGCTTGGCCTGATGCGCAGCGTCGCTGCGGAATGCGGGGCGGCCGGCGTGCGCTCGAATGCGGTCAATCCGGGTCCAATCGAATCCCGCATGATGGCGGATGTCGAAAAGGGCATGGGCGCCGGCATGCCCGATGGCGCCGTGCGCTCGATGATGACTCAGATGGTGCCGATGCGCCGCTATGGCACGCCAGCCGAAGTGGCCGAACTGGTCACCTTCCTGGGCTCTGATGCGGCAAGTTTCGTCAATGGAGCGGTCATGACTGTGGATGGCGGTTTCACCGCCGTCTGAACCCCTGAGGATTCCGGTCTCGCAAGCAGGGGGTCTGTCCAGGTGCTTGCGGGGCTTGAGCCTGACAAAAGATAGAAGAGGAGGAAGGGAATGAAGATCAACAGAATGTGGGGACCTGCGACCGTTCTGGTCACGACGCTGGCAGCCTTCGAAGCGCAGGCGATCGATACGTCGCCAGGCGATTACACCCTGCTGCCGCCCGAAACGGCAATCGCCTTGCAGTATTTCCAGTATTCGACTGCCGACGAGATTCACTTCGACGGCGTGGGTACCGTGCCCGACACACAGATCGACGCCGTGCTCGGCGTTTCGAGGGTGCTCTATTATGGGGACGCGGGAGGCTTTCGCTACGGGCTGCAGGCCTATCTGCCCTATGGCAGCTTCAGCGAAGCGCGCATCGGCGGCGCCGCGGCTCCCGAAGCCAATGGCCTTGGCGATTTGACCGTGGGGGCGACTGCGTGGCTGATCGAACCTTCCAATCCGGTAACCGGCACGACGCTTGCCGCCACCGCATTCCTGACGCTGCCGACCGGGAACTACGATCCAGCGGGCGTCAGCATGGGGTCGGGCACCTATACGCTTACCCCGCAGATCGGCTTCATCCAGGGGCTGGGCGGCGGTTTCTACTTCGACGGAACGCTCGACGTGGCCCTGACCCGCGACCATGACGAAGGCGGGATCACGATGAGCCGAGATCCCAGCTATCAGGCCCAGGCCTATCTGCGCTATCAACCGTCGCAGCGAGCCTCGTTCTCGCTCGGCTATTCGGGAAAGTTCGGCGGCGAGGCCTATGCCGACGATACCTACACCGGAAGCAAGACAAGGGTGGATTCCTTGCGGTTGTTTGCCAATTACTTCCTGACGCCCACGGTGCAGGTCGAAGCAATGCTGTCCAAGGACGTCAACGTCGAAGGCGGCCCATCGAATACGGTAACGCAGCTACGCCTTCTCAAGGTCTTCTGATCTTCCACAGCCTGCAAGGGGCATGAGGTAGCGCCTTTCCCAAAGGGAGCGGCCCGCCTCATGCCTCGTGCATGGACGGACCGGTTGCGACGAAAGATCACCGTGCGAGCGGCACTAGAAAACATGCCGCTTGCGAAGGCAGTGCCGTTCCCATGACCGGCATGGGCCCGTGAGCCTTATGAGAGAGCTGAGAGGTTGTACCGGCGAGGACGAAAGATCGTATTGATTTGATCGTGGGCTGACAGAAAGCGTTGCGCTTGAAGAGGCGATTTGAACCGCCCCATGATCTTCTCCCGCTTCCTGGTCTGGCGGTGTGAGTTGTCAATTCTGTTGTTCAGGCCTTTATGGGCCCGATGGTCCGCATCCGGCGCCAGGTCTTGTATCGGTTTGATGTAGCTGCGCAGTTTGTCCGTTACGACGACGCGTGGCTCACCAAATTGCTTGACCAGTCTGGAGAAAAAACGCTTAGCAGCCTTGGTGTTACGGCGAGTCTGAACCAGAATGTCGAGAACATCGCCGTCGGCGTCAATTGCCCGCCAAAGCCAGAATTTCTTTCCGCCGATCGTGATGACGGCCTCATCCATAAGCCATTTGTCGTTTGGCTTTGGTCGGTTCCTACGAATGCAGTCGGCAAAATGACGGCCAAAGCGGTTGATCCAAAGGCGAACGGTTTCCCGGCTGACAATTACACCACGCTCGGCAAGAAGGTCTTCCACATCCGCTGTGCTCAGGGCAAACCGGTGATACACCCACACTGCGTAGGCGACGATGTCCCGCGGAAAACGAAACCCCTTCAGGCGGGGAAATGAAGCTCGGTAATTTCATTCCGTCTCGATACCCAAAACGCGGGGGTCAAACAACTTGGCAATACCTTGTTATGCGCTGACGCAGCCACGGGCAGCCAGCAGATCCGCAACCACTTGCCGAACATGAGGAAAGGCCAGACGACGTTGGCGATAACGTCGTCTGGCAATCGGCGGCGGCAGTGCATTGGATCAAGGGAGCGACATCCCTCGTCTTCCAAGGGTACCTCTCGACAATCCGTTAGGTTGACTGACGCTCAATCGCCTGCGGCGATCTCGTCCGCGACCACGTTTCGGGGTATCGCCGGCTTACGGAAAAACCGGCTAACGGCGATCGGCAGCAGGAAGCCAGCGATTGCAAGAGCCCACAAGGCGATTGAAAGCGGTGAAGCGAACAATGTTGACCATTCACCGTCTGAAATCGTCATCGCGCGGCGTAGGTTCACCTCCATCTGGTTGCCGAGAAGCACGCCCATGATGACCGGCACCAGCGGAACATTGAGCTTGCGCAAAACCCAGCCGAGCACGCCGAAGATGATCATCACGAGAAGATCGAAGGTCGAGCCGGAAATTCCATAGATGCCAACAAAGGAGATCATCGCAACGGCCGGCATCAGATATTTGGTCGGGATCAGCAACACACGGACGAACAGGCCAACCATCGGAATGTTGAGCAGCAGCAGCATGATATTGCTGATGAAAAGCGCGGCGATCAGGCCCCAGACCACATCGGGATTGTTGGTGAAAAGCAAGGGGCCGGGTGTGATGTTGAGCGCCAGCAGCATGGCCAGCAACACGGCCGTGGTTCCAGACCCAGGCACGCCGAGCGCCAGCATGGGAACCAGAGCGCCACCCGCGGCGGCGTTGTTTCCAGCCTCTGGCGCTGCCACGCCACGGGGGTCACCGGCGCCGAAAGTCTTGTCCTTGTCGTTGATGGTCTTTTCCAAGCCATAGGCGAAGAACGAGCCGAGAGAAGCGCCGGCGCCGGGCAGAACACCGGCCAGAAAGCCGACGACCGTGCTGCGAACGATCGGCCAGGCCGTTAGTCGCAAGACGGACAGCGATGGCAGCAGCGGACCGAAATCGACCTTGGACTTGTGATGCTCTGGAAGATCGTCCTTGCCGCGGTTTTCGATGAAGATGAACACTTCCGACAAGGCGAAAAGGCCGACGATCGCCACCAGGAAATCGATTCCGTCATAAAGATGGACTTCACCAAATGTCAGGCGCGGCACGCCGGTCTGTCCGTCGACGCCGATCATGGCGATGCCGAGACCAAGGGCCGCGGCAAAGGCCGCCTTGGCCTGATTGCGGCTTGCTATTCCACCCAGCGTGGCGAAGGCGAGAACATAGAGTGCGAAATACTCGGCCGGGCCGAAAAGAAGCGCCATCTTGACCAGTTGCGGCGCCAGAATGGCAAGTCCCCAGGTGGCGGCAAACGAACCGACGAAGGACGCGATGCCGGAAATGGTCAGGGCGACGCCGGCCTGGCCCTTCAGCGCCATCGGGTAACCGTCCAGGGTGGTCATCACCGCCGGTTCGTCGCCCGGAATATTCAGCAGGATCGAGGAGATGCGGCCCCCATACATCGCACCATAGTAGACGCTGGTCAGCAGGATGAGGGCAGGGGTGGCAGGAAGCCCGAGTGTGAAGGCGAGCGGGATCAGGATCGCAACGCCGTTGGACGGGCCCAGTCCAGGAAGGGCGCCAATGATGGTGCCGAGAAAGCAGCCAATCAGCGCAAGAGCCAGGTTCTGCCAGGTGAGCGCGACGGCAAAACCGTCGGCGAGGGATGAAAGCGTGTCCATATCTCTGTTCCTTGCCTTTTGCCTTAGAAACCCAGCGGGCCTTTGGCCAGCGTGAGGCCGAGGGCGAGATGAAAGACGGCATATATGCCGACCGAGATCGAAATCCCGGCAAATCCGGACTGAACAAGTGTCGCCCCGAGCCGCCAGGCGATGAAGGCGCTGGCAAGCATGGTGGAGATCACGAATCCGGCGCTGGGCAGCAGATAGGTATAGGCGACGAGCACCGCGATGGTGACGATCACTTCGAGCAGGCGACCGAACCGCGGCCATTCGGGCTCCGCGTCCGGCATCAGGAAGATCACCACGCTTGCAATCGCCAGCACCGTGCCAATGATGATCGGAAATGTCTTCGGGCCGACAGGATCGCTCATGAAGCTCTCCTCAACCAGCGTTGCCTGCCAGATGTAGAAGATTGCCAGGAGGGCGCTGATCGCGCCAAGTACACGATCGCTCACGTTGAGTCCTCTCATAGAAATTGGGGAGACATACGTGCCGGCACGCGCAAGAGACGGTTTGCCGGCACGCTGTTGCGATTATTTCACCAGACCGATTTCGCGGGAAATAGTCTGGATCTCCGTGATCAATTCCTTGACGAAGGCATCGAAATCGGGACCGCGCTTGTCCAGCGGTGCCAGACCGCTCTGTTCCATGATCTGCTTCCACTCGGGCGATTCATAGACCTTGCCGACCGCATCGACCCAGTAGTTGTAAGCTTCGTCGTTCATGCCGCCGGGGGCATAGAAGCCACGCCAGTTGGCGCCGATGGCATCGATGCCCTGTTCACGCGCCGTCGGGAACTGGGCAAAATCACCGCTCATGCGCTCGGGTGCCAACACAGCGATCACCTTGATGTCGCCGGAATCGACGAAACCCTTGGCTTCAGAGGCATCGCCGGTAAAGGCCTGCACCGAACCGGCAAGAAGCTGCGTCACGGCTTCACCGCCGCCATCGAAAGCCACATACTTGATCTTGCGGACGTCCTCGACGCCGGCCTTCTTGGCCGCGATCAGGACTTTCAGGTGATCCCAGCCACCAACGGCCGAACCGCCGGCGATGGAAACGCTTTTCGGATCGGCCTTGATCTTTTCCATCAGCTCGGGAAGCGTGTTGATGGGCGAGCCCTTGGCTACCGCGATAATACCGTAGTCGGCGCCAATGCTCGCGATCCAGCGGACCTGATCCGCCGTATTGCCGGGATAGGCGCCTTGGGCGAGACGGGTCGAGGTCGAGGAAGACGCGGCGACGATCAGATCATTGCTGTCGTTGCGCTTGGCGACCACTTCGCTATAGGCCACGCCGCCGCCGCCGCCGGCAAGGTTGGTGACCTGCATCGTTCCCTTGATGAGCTTGAGATCCTGAAGGACCTTGCCAACCTGGCGGCAGGTGAAGTCCCAGCCGCCACCAGCAGCCGCAGGTGCGATACATTCAGTCGCCTCGGGCTCGAAAGCGAAGGCATTGGCGGTGAGCGCGAGTGTTGTCGCAGCCGTCAGCACGGCGCGAGAGAACCAGTTTTTCATGAGATTTCCTCCATGGATTCAAAAATTGCGCAAGCCTCCACTGACGCAATTCGCTATAGCTACCCAATGAAACTGTCATTTCACTGTCAGCATGGAGACCGCGAACGGGGATGCGCTTTTTGGTGGTTGAGGATACCCAGGATGTCGCCGAGGCGATCCGGGACCGGTTCGTACGCGGCGGCCATGTGATCGACATCGTCGGGCATGTGGCGGACGCGGAACAGCTGAGCGCGTTCAATATGTACGACCTTGTGATTCTCGATGTGAATCTGCCCGACGGTTCCGGTTTCGATCTGCTGAGACGCCTGCGCCTTGCCAAAAACACCGTTCCTGTCCTGGTGTTGACGGCACGGCTTGCCGTCGACGACAAGATCAGCGCGCTCGACATTGGCGCCGATGACTATATGGTCAAACCCTTCGATCTCGGCGAGCTCGAGGCCCGGGTGCGCGCCATTATCAGGCGCCGCGCAGGGGGTAACCAGTCGTTCCTGGAAGCCGGCAATCTGACATTCGACATGGTGGAACGTCGGACCCTGGTGGCCGGCGAAGAGCGCGAGCTTACCCGTCGCGAGCAGATGCTGCTGGAGATATTCCTCACCAACAGCGGCCGCGTGCTGGAAAAGGAAGACCTGCTTGTGCGGCTCTTCGGTCTGAACGGCGACAGCAATCCCAACGCGGTCGAGGTCTATGTCGGCCGGCTGAGGCGCAAGATCGAAGGGTCGGATCTGGACATACGCACCCTGCGCGGCCTCGGCTACCAGGCGCGGCTGACGGTCCGGCCGGACTCATGATTTTCGGGCGAAGCCTGCAGTCGCGCGGCCAGTCCGTCGCCTTCCGACTGGTGGTGGTGCTGGCGCTTGTCACGGCAATCGCGATCGTGGCGACCGTGATTGCGGCCTATCGTTATGGACGCGCCGCCGCCGACGAGGCTTTCGACCGGTTGCTGACGGGCGCCGCTTTGCAGATTTCCGAACGGGTGTTCGTGGCCGACGGCAAGGTGCAGGTGGATCTGCCGCTCTCGGCTTTCGAACTTCTGGCGCTGGCCTCCGACGATCGCGTCTTCTACCGGGTGAGGGGGGCGACGGGTGAAACCGTCACAGGCTATGACGACCTGCCATTGCCAGCCCAACGCCGCAAGATGACCACTCCTCTCGTCTACGATACGGAGTATCTCGGCGTCCCTGTCAGGGCCGTCATCCTGCAGAGGCGGCTTGCCGAAACCCAACTCCGCAGTGCCGTTGATGTCATTGTCGCCCATACGACGCAGGCACGCGCCGACCTTGCCCGTGACATCGCGACCCGTGCCATGCTGGGGGCCGCGCTCGGCGGGATCGTTGTCATCGCCGCCACCTTCTTTGCCACCCGCTATGCGTTGCGGCCGCTGGGCAGGATCGAGGAGCATATGCTGGCGCGCGATCCGCTCGACCTTTCTCCGATCACCGAAGCCGCCCCAAAGGAAGTGGATGCCCTGGTCTCCGCCATCAACCGCTTTATGTCACGACTGGACCGCCGCGTTGGCGACATGCAGGCCTTCGTGGCTGATACTGCCCATCAGATGCGCACACCGATCACCGCATTGCGTGCCGTCACCGAAAATGCGCTCGACGAAACAGACCCCGGCCGGCTCAAATCGATGCTGCACAGGATCCGCAATCGCGCGATCGGCGTGAGCCGTCTGATGGAACAATTGCTCAGCGAGGCGCTGATCATACACCGATCTGACTCAGCCCCGCTTGTCCCGACGGATCTGCGCCGCGTGGTGCTGGATGCCGAACGCGAATTCCGCACCACCGTAAGACCGGAACACGACGCGCTCGAACTGGATCTCTCGACCGATGCCGCCACAGTGCTGGCCGATCCATTCAGCCTGAAGGAAGCCGTCAAGAATTTGATTGCCAATGCATTCGCCCATGGCCAGCCACCGGTGCGACTGGTGGTGGAGACGGAGGAGGGGGGCACGGCCCTGCTGCGTGTCGAGGACCATGGGCCGGGCATCGATGGCGAACAGCTGAAACTCCTCGGCCGCCGGTTCAGCCGGCGCGAGGATCGCACCGAGAGTGCGGGACTGGGTCTTGCCATCGCCCACAAAGTCATCTCCTTTCACGACGCGACGTTTCTGACCGGACGGTCGGAAAAGGACTATTTCTGGATCGGCTTTCGCATCGCCTTGGCGAAGGAGACAACGACATGATCGGAAAAGCAGCGCTTTGCCTGGCCTCCTTTTTCGTTGCCTGGCTTACCGGTCCTGTTGCCACAACGGCGATGGACATGGATTTTCCCGCCTCGTCGACACCGCCGGACGTGCTGACAATCGCCAGTGTCACCGATCTCGACGCGATCCGCCCGATGATCGAGGGTTTCCAACGCCGGCACCCGTCCATCGCTGTCCGTTATCATGAGAGCGAGAGCCCTTCGCTCGACAAGGCGACCGCCGAGGCCTGTCGCGAGGGCGTATTCCTTGCCGATGTGGTGATCTCGTCTTCGGTGGCAAAGCAAGTCGGCCTGGTCAACGATGGCTGTGCCAGGCCGGTGGAGACCAGCCTGGTCGCGCGGCTTCCCGCCTGGGCCAAATGGCGGCAGGAGCTGATCGGGCTGACTGCCGAGCCCGCCGTGATCGTCTACAACAAGGCAGCGTTCGCGGCGGAGAAAGTCCCAGCGGACCGATTCGAGCTCGTGGATCTTTTGCGAAAATCCACCCGCTTCATGGATCGGATCGGTACCTATGACATTGCCAGCTCGGGTGTCGGATATTTCTTTGCTTTCGAAGACGCCGTGCAGGCCACGACCTGGGGCCGTCTTATGGAGGTTTTCGGCCGAAACCGGGTGAAGTTCTATTGCTGCTCAGCGGACATTCTTGATCGGGTTGCCGATGGCAGCCTTTACATCGGATACAATATCCTTGGTTCCTACGCGTTGGCACGGGCGGACGCCGATCCCCGGATCGGCGTCATTTTTCCCTCCGACTACACGCTGGTGATGACCCGCACTGCCTTCATTTCCAAAGAGGCGAGAGCGGTGGCGGCGGCAAATCTGTTTCTCGAGTTCGTTCTTTCGCCGGAAGGAACCAGGATCCTCGAACAGCAGATGCGCTTCTATTCGCCGATCGACGGGATCGCGAAACTGGCCGAACTCTCGCCGGGCGAGGACAACACGATCCGTCCCATCGCCCTCACGCCGGCCCTGATTGTCGCCCTCGACAAGGAAAAGCGACGCCTTTTTCTCGAACAATGGGACAAATCCGTTTTCATCCCCAGCCCGTGAAAGCCACAAGACTGATCTTTCAGCCTGGCGTTTTCCCTGGCGGATAGGGACAGATCAGCCAAGGGGTATCATGAGCACTATGGTCGGTATTGCCAAGTTGTTTGTCTTTGGTTTCGAGGCGGCGATGCGGCGGTTTTTCAAGCCACCATTTCTGCAGTATAGTCGGCCCACAGGCAGAAGGCATCTGCCCTTGCGTGGCGGTATGAGAGAACTGAGAGGTTGTACCGGCGAGGACGAAAGATCGTATTGATTTGATCGTGGGCTGACAGAAAGCGTTGCGCTTGAAGAGGCGATTTGAACCGCCCCATGATCTTCTCCCGCTTCCTGGTCTGGCGGTGTGAGTTGTCAATTCTGTTGTTCAGGCCTTTATGGGCCCGATGGTCCGCATCCGGCGCCAGGTCTTGTATCGGTTTGATGTAGCTGCGCAGTTTGTCCGTTACGACGACGCGTGGCTCACCAAATTGCTTGACCAGTCTGGAGAAAAAACGCTTAGCAGCCTTGGTGTTACGGCGAGTCTGAACCAGAATGTCGAGAACATCGCCGTCGGCGTCAATTGCCCGCCAAAGCCAGAATTTCTTTCCGCCGATCGTGATGACGGCTTCATCCATAAGCCATTTGTCGTTTGGCTTTGGTCGGTTCCTACGAATGCAGTCGGCAAAATGACGGCCAAAGCGGTTGATCCAAAGGCGAACGGTTTCCCGGCTGACAATTACACCACGCTCGGCAAGAAGGTCTTCCACATCCGCTGTGCTCAGGGCAAACCGGTGATACACCCACACTGCGTAGGCGACGATGTCCCGCGGAAAACGAAACCCCTTCAGGCGGGGAAATGAAGCCGGTAATTTCATTCCGTCTCGATACCCAAAACGCGGGGGTCAAACAACTTGGCAATACCCATCGGGGACCGACACCAGCGCGGGCTTCCGCGCCGGATAGGAGCTTAAAAGAAGTCGGATCGCCAATGGGGGGACACGTTCACCTTCCCAGAGAGACCCACGCAACATATTAGCAGCGCCCTGGCAGGCCTGGCGCCACTGTCTGTCAGTCGCCGCCGAACTCGCTCTTGAGAGTTTCGAGGTCGATCTGCATGTCGTGGATCACGGTGCTCCAGTGGCGGATATGGGCTGCCTGTGCGACCGCTTCATTGGTTGTGCCGCACTGGCGGAACCCATGGCCCCGCCGCCGGTGGCGTCAATGCGCGTGAAAGTCCTCGACCTCGGGCGTCAACATGATCGTGTTGATCGTTAAACCCGCGTCCTTGAAAGCATCGTTGCTGCCGAGCTTCTTGCCCGCCACCAGGTCGATCACGGAAATCGAGCCGTCGTTCATGCCGGGGATGTTGATCAGGCTGTTCTGCACATAGGCGCGGCTGCCGTCAGGCGAGAACACCATGTGGTGGGCACCGCCCGCCGCCTCGACGGCGTAGAGGTGCTTAGGCGCGCGCGGGTCGGAGATATCGAAGGCGTTGAGATGCCCCGGCAGCGCCGTGGTCACATAGGCCCGGTCGCCCTCAGCGTTGAAGTAGACCTCGAGCGCCATTCCTTGGCCGATCGCGGAGAAGTCGAAGTCACCGCGAAAGGAGAACGTCTCCAGCTTCGGTTGCCATTCGGCGATCCAGATGCGGCCCTCATACATATTGGTGATGTAGGCGACCGGCGGCTCGGCTCCCGGGACGAAGAACGCCTCGACGGGCGCCGTGCCCGCCGGAGACGGCTTGTCCGCGATCTTGTGCGTCGACAGGACCTTGCCGGTGCTCGGCTGGATGACAACGATAGACTCGCCGGCGTCCGTGGCATCCTTGGGGTTGACCGTACTCGTCACCAGCATGCGGTCGATGCCGTCATGCACGGTGATGCCGTGCGGATAGGGCGCGGGCATCGGAATGGTTTCGAGCACCTCATCCGTCTTCGCGTCGCCGACGATGACGACCGAGCTTCCCATGCAGGTGAGATACCAGCGGTTTTGCGCTTCGGAAAAGGCGACATCCTCACCCACCTCGCAGCCGGGAACGGGTACGACCTTGGTCCGGTACGGGAAGCTTGCCACGTCGAGAACCCGCAGTTCGGAGCGGCCAAGCGAGGTGAGGTAGGCCCGGTCGCGCGCAGGGTTGTAGAAGATGTGATGCGAGATCAGATTCGGCGGCAGCGGAATCTGGGCAAGGATCTTACCGTAGTCCGGCACAGCCGGGTCGAGCTCGACGAAGGCAATGCCCTCCTGGCGGACGGCTTTCTGGCCTTTGGTTTCATAGAGAACGAGTGCCGTCTGCTCCGCCTGCGCGGAGGTGAAGGACCCGGCGAGCGTGGTGGACACGGCGATCGCGGCGATTGCAAAAGTCTCTCTCATTGTCGTTTTCCTTGTGTTTGTGTCTTGAAAGAAGGGAAGATTTGACCGCCGCCGCGCGCCCTTGCTGGGCGGGGAACCGCCCCGGGACTTGGGCCGGGCGGGGTTTCTGCAGGGATCTGCAAAAGTCAGTCGGCGAAGAGTTCTCTCGCACTAGACGCGACATATCGGATATCGGACCGTGTCAGGCCGATGTCCTTGAGCTGGGCATCGAAGAGTGTGTGCAGCATCCACGCGTTGCGGCGGGTGCGGCGCATCCGGAGCAAGCTGGTTGCAACAGCGATCGTCGTTCGTGCAGTGGTTGTTCTCATGGGTCTTTTCCTTGTTCTCAATCGTTGATCGAAGGTCATGCGGTCTGTCTCCGCGCGCCCTTCACGCTGAGAAGCCGGATTGGTTCGGGTTTGGCGCCGGCGAACCTGCCTCAGCGGGTCGACCTGTCGATTTTTTGGCGGCTTCGCACGCGGCTCAGGCTGAAAACCGCCAGGCCACCGACTCCGGGATCTGGTCGAGCGACCTCTTGAGCAGCTTATTCATCCGGATGCAGCCGAAGCTGCTGCCGGTATTCAGCGGCAGTTGTTCGCGTCCCTGCGCCAGATAACCGAGCCGCTCATAAAGTGCCGCGCCGGACAAGGTCGCCGTCAGGGCGATGTCCCGCATGCAGTGATCGAGGGCGTCTCGTTCGATGCGCGTCATGATTGACGATGCTATGCCGCGCCGTGCGGCGGCAGGGTCGACGAAAACGCTGCGAACGGTGGGCAGGGCTTCCGCTTCATCCCTCTTGCCGAACCCTGTCGCGTAGGCCGGTCGCCTGCGGACGGTGTCGATATCTACGTGAAGGCCGAAGCATTCAACCCTCTGGTTGATAGCCCGATCGGCGCGGGTGAGATCAAGGCTGGCGTTCCGGTAGGTGAGGGTGGTTCGGGTCGGACCGCTCAATCTGTCAGTGTTGCCTCAATCGTATTCCTTGAGGAATTCCGAGACGGTTTGCAGGCAGAGCTCCTTTTCCTCCACGTGGGGCATGTGGCTTGATTGCTCAAAGACCACCCAGCGGCAGCCGGGGATATTCTCGATATAAGGGGCGACCACCAACGGCGTTGCCTCGTCATGGCGCCCCGAGATCAGAAGTGTCGGGGCTGTGATCGAGGACAACCGGTCCTCGATCGTCCAGTCCTTCATGGTTCCGATCACATGGAACTCGGTCGGGCCATTCATGTTGCGATAGACGGTGTTGTCCTCGTCCATGATTTGAAAGGTGCGCGCCACTTCTTTCGGCCACGGCACGACCCGACAGACATGGCGGTCGTAGAAGGCCCGGGATGCGGCGACATAGTCAGGATGGGTGAGCGTTCCCGCTTGCTCGTGGCGCAGCAACGTGGCCTGTACGTCGGCGGGCAGTTCTTCGCGAAGCCGGTTGGCCTCAATCACCCAGGTCTTCATGCTGGCCGGAGAATTGGCGATCACAAGGGCCTTCAGGCCGGGGGGCTGGCGAACGGCATGTTCGGCGCCCAGCATGCCGCCCCAGGACTGGCCGAGAAAGGCATATCGATCCTGGATGCCCAGATGCGCCAGCAAGGCGTCGAGCTCCTCGAGGAACAGCGATACCGTCCAGAAATCCTCACCCTTTTGCGGCAGGCGTGTGGAGTTGCCGTTGCCGAGCTGGTCGTAGTGGATGACGGCCCGGCCATCCAGCGCCGCTATCTCCTTGAAGGAATCGACGTAGTCGTGGGTGCATCCCGGCCCGCCATGGGCAACGACGAGCGGCAGGCGCTCGCACGGAAGCTGGCCGGTGATGCGGTACCATGTGCGGTATTCACGATACGGCACGTAGCCTTCGATGGACGGAATGTCAGTCACGCCCGTTCTCCTTTGTCTTAGTGCAGGGAGAAAATCATAGGGGCGCTTAAAGGCACATGGCAGCTATCATAACTGATAGGGAGTGACGTTCTCAAGAAGACGGCACTGAGTGGCCCGGACGACCGCCTGCGTTTTGTTCTTGGCGCCGAGTTTGCGGGCAGCGGAATTCAGATGCATCACCACCGTCGGCACCGACCGGCCGATCACCCGGGAGATTTCCTTGGCCGACAGTCCATGGGCGGAATAGGACAGACATTCCCGCTCGCGTTCGGTCAGCCGCACGCCCGAAGCATTCAGAACCGTGTCGTCATAGAGCTCGTAGGCGGCTTCGTGAAACACCTGGGCAAGCAGATTGAAGTCGGCGAGCACATGTGTGGCCTCACGCATGAATTCCTTCCGCGCACCAAAGCGAACTCCGGTTACCGTTGCATAATCGCCGCGCGGCATGTGGACCGGCACGGTGACTCCGGCAAACATGTCGTGTTCGCGCAGGAAGTCACAGACAGGCTTTGTCTCCTCGGTCACGAAGCGCGTGATCCTGGTTTCCACGTCCGGGTCGTAGTTCCAGAAGAATGGCACCGATGTTTGCATGGCGAGCCGCTGGACCGGATCGATGCGGAAGTATTCGCGGGTGCACCAGTAATCATACATCTCACCGGCGATATTGCGCAGCTTGAGGAGGGTGGGGATTTCGACCTGGCCGTCCCAGCCGCGCCGCGCGGGCGTATAGTCATAGATTAGCGCTTCGAAACCCATCTTGCGCATCGCTTCGAAGGCAAGGTCGATCCTCTCGTCCAGAGTCCCTGATGCCGAAAAACGCTCTGTTATGGTACCAATTTCGTCAAGCATCCCACTCTCCGGCATGGCGGCGGCAAGGGCACCCTATCACTTCTTATAGCTAGTGCGCATGGTGCGATGCGTTAAAGTTAGCCATGCTCAAAAAATGGTCAAGGTAATTCAGAAGGACAGGGAGAACCATGTGGCGCGAAATCACTCCGGATGACCGCATCGAAGTGGAAGTCGACGGTTTCAAGGTGGTAACTTACCTGTTTGGCAGCGGCGATGAGACCATATTCTGCCTGAATGGCGGTCCGGGCCTTCCCTGTGACTATCTGCGGGACGCCCATTCCTGTCTTGTCGACAAAGGGTATCGTGTCGTTGCCTTCGACCAGCTCGGCACGGGCGCGTCCGATCGACCAACCGACGCCGCCTTGTGGACGATCGGCAGATATGTCGAGGAAACCGAGACGGTCCGCCGCAAACTCGGCCTCGGCAAGGTTCATCTTTTGGGGCACTCCTGGGGAGGGTGGCTTGCCATCGACTATGCCTTGAAATACCGCGAAAACCTCAAGACATTAATCCTCGAGGATACCGTTGCCGACATGCCGCATCTGGTTGTCGAACTGGAGCGGCTTCGCGCAGCCCTTGGCTCCGAGACTGTTGCCATGATGCAGAAGCATGAAGCCCAGGGGACGATCGACCATCCGGAGTATCTGGCTGCGATCACGATCCTCAACTATCGCCACGTCTGTCGTTTGCCGGATTGGCCAGCGCCCGTGCGCCGGTCGCTCGATGACTGGAACATGGGCCCGTATATAACCATGCAGGGGCCGAATGAATTCCTCTATACCGGCAACCTGAAGGACTGGAACCGCATCCCGGATCTGCCGGGGCTCGACCTTCCTGTGCTGATTACCGTCGGCGAACATGATGAACTGACGCCGGCCTGCGCCATGCGCATGAAGAACGCCCTGCCCAGTGCCGAGCTTCGTGTGTTGCGCAACGCAAGTCATATGCCCTTCTATGAGAACCCTGGGGACTACTATGGTGCCCTGACCGATTTCCTCGCCCGGCACAGGTCAGCCTGATGGTGATCGGAAATCATCGGGAACAGCAAGGAAGGCGGAAGTCGCCCTGATGCATCGATACAAGTTCGTCCTCTACCGGCCGCTACAGCTTCTGCCCGTTCTCTTCGGCATCAGCGTCATCACCTTTGTGCTCGTGCGCCTCATTCCGGGCGATCCTGCGCGTGTTATTCTTGGTACCAAGGCAACCCCGGCAGCGATTGCCCGAATTCGTGAGCAATACGGCCTCGATGAGCCACTCTGGCTGCAGTATTTCTATTTCATCGAAAACCTTGGTCGCGGAGAGATGGGTAAGTCGATCCTCTACAAGATCGATGTCTTGAAACTGATCGCCACGCGCATAGAGCCGACGCTCATGCTTGTCCTTACAAGCGTGTTCCTCTCCATCCTGATCGCCGTGCCGATGTCGGCGCTCGCGGCGCGCCACCAGGGCCGGCTGGCCGATCATGCCGTGCGGGTCGTATCCACCATGGGGATCGGGTTTCCGCCGTTCTGGCTCGGGCTCATGCTGATCATTTTCTTCGCGGTGCAACTCGATCTCTTTCCCGTCTCCGGCTATGGCAACAGCCTCGCCGAAAAGCCCTGGCACCTGGTGCTTCCGAGCCTCACCATCGCGCTGTCGCTGTCTGCGGTCATTACCAGAAGCCTGAGGGCTGCGATGATCCAGGGCTTGCGATCGGACGTGGCGACAGCCGCGCGTGCCCGGGGCATGCCCGAAAGCATCGTCTTCTGGCGCCATGTCTTTCCCAATTCGCTTGTTCCGACGATCAACCTGCTGGCCGTCAACATCGGCTGGCTGATCGGCGGAAGCGTGGTCGTCGAAACCGTCTTCGCTTTGCCGGGCATGGGTCAATTGCTCGTGAGGGCGATCTTCTCGCGTGACTACATGGTCGTCCAGGGGGTCGCCATGGTCTTTGCCTGCGCGACCGTGCTGGTCAATTTCCTCGCCGACATTATCACTGTGACCGTCGATCCAAGGGTGAAGCTATGAGCGCGTCGACGACCCGCTATTCCGCATCGTTCCGGATTAGCCGGTGGCTGGGCCGGCACCTTTCGCTTGCAATGGGCATGGGTATACTGGCCTTCTTTATCCTGGTGGCAATCGCGGCTCCCCTGATTGCACCCTTCGATCCGGTGGCGCAGATGGCGGATGTCCGCCTCAGGCCGCCGTCGTTCGCCCACCCCTTCGGAACCGACAATTTCGGCCGTGATATCCTGTCTCGCGTGATATGGGGCACCCGGATTGATCTTCAGATCGCGTTCATCGGCGTTGTCTTCCCCTTCGTGATCGGTACCCTGCTCGGAACCATCGCCGGCTTCTTCGGCGGGCTGGTCGACATCGTCTTCATGCGCATCATCGACATCATCCTTGCCTTCCCCTTCCTGGTGCTGATGCTCTCGATCATCGCCATTCTGGGGCCGGGCCTGATCAGCTTCTACATTGCGATGGCGTTGGTCGGCTGGGTGTCCTATGCACGCCTGGTGCGCGCCCAGATCCTGGTCCTGAAGAACAGCGACTATGCCGTTGCCGCCGTCAGCCTCGGTTACGGCCGGATGCGCATCATGTTCCGCCACCTCTTGCCCAATGCAATTGCCGGTTCGCTGGTGTTCGTGATGTCGGATGCTGTTCTAGTCCTGCTGAACGGTGCGGCCATCAGCTATCTTGGTCTTGGCGTCCAGCCTCCGACTGCTGAATGGGGGATCATGGTCGCGGAGGGCCAGCCGTTCGTCACTACCGCGTGGTGGATCACCTTCTTTCCCGGGCTCTCGATCGTTGTCCTCGCCTTTGGCTTCAGTCTGCTTGGCGATGCCCTGGGCGACCTGCTGGGAATTCACGAATGACCGCGCCCCTTCTCTCGATCCGCGACCTCGTCGTGAATTTTCACGGTGGAATGTCTACCCGGACCCTGATTGATCAAGTCTCCGTCGATCTGGCGCAAGGCGAAATCCTCGGTCTTGTCGGCGAAAGCGGCTCGGGCAAAAGCCTGCTCTGCCGTGCGGTCATGGGACTTCTGCCGTCGTCCAGGCTGTCGATCGATCAGGGCTCGGTAATGTTGGGCGCGCGCGATCTCGTGACCGCGAGCCCGGCTGAAATGCTGGCCGTTCGCGGTGGCGAAATCGGCATGATATTCCAGAACCCGAGCAGTCATCTCGATCCGGTCATGAGGATCGGTGATCAGATCGCCGAAGGCATACGCTTTCATCAAGGAGCAACGGCGCGCCAGGCGCGCGAGGCAGCGATTGAGATGATGGCGCAGGTCGGCTTTGCGCAACCGGCCCGGCAATACGGCAATTATCCGCATGAATTCTCCGGTGGGATGCGCCAGCGCGCGATGATTGCTGCGGCCCTTTCGTGCCGACCCAAGATCCTGATCGCCGACGAGCCGACAACGGCGCTTGACGTGACGATCCAGGCGCAGATTCTTGAACTGCTGCTCGAGCTGCGCGACCGGCTGGGTCTCTCCGTGATCCTCATTACCCATGACCTCGGGATCGTCGCACAGACCTGCGACAGGATCGCCGTGATGCAGAACGGTCAACTGGTGGAGCAGGGTGAGAAGCGGCAGGTCCTTTCCGCCCCGAAAGCCGACTATACCCGCATGCTGATCGGCAGCCACCCGTCTCTGCCGGCGGCCGGGGATGGGGTAAGTATTTGCCCGCCCGTCGCGGGCCATCGCAGCCCGCCGAGGCCCCTGCTGGAAGTCGATGATCTGCATGTCCGGTTTCATACCGGGGGCTCCTTCCTTCGTGCAGGCAGCAAGACCGTCAGTGCGGTCAAGGGCGTGAGCCTTCAGGTTATGCCCGGCGATGCGATCGGCATTGTCGGGGAATCGGGTAGCGGCAAGAGCACGCTTGCCCGCGCCATTCTCGGGTTGACGCCGATCTCGTCCGGTCATGTCACCTTCGACGGTGTCGATCTTTCACAACAACCCCGCCAGGCGCTCGCCAAGCTGCGTCTCGAAACGGCGATGGTGTTCCAGGACCCGCTCAATGCACTGAACCCGCGTTTTACGGTGGGCGAAACGATTGGCGAAGTCCTGAAGACGCATGGCATGCCGGCCGCGGATATCCCGGCCCGCGTCGATGAATTGCTGGACCTTGTACATCTTGAGCGGGAATTTTCCGCACGCAAACCGCGCAGCATGAGCGGCGGTCAGTGCCAACGTGCCGGAATTGCCCGCGCGCTTGCGGTCAACCCGCGTCTCATCATTGCCGACGAGTGTGTGGCGGCTCTCGATGTGACAATCCAGAAGCAAATCGTCGATCTCTTTGCCGAACTGAAGGAGCGGATGAACCTTACATTGCTCTTCATTGCGCACGATCTGGCGATCGTGCGCAATCTCTGTGAACGGGTCGTGGTAATGTACCAGGGTGAGGTGGTGGAAGAAGGCCTTTCTTCGCAGATTTTTGCCCGGCCACAGAATCCCTATACCGCAGCGCTAATCGGCGCCGTCCCCGACATAGATCCCGACAAGAAACTTCTGGCGCCCAAAGTCGCGCCCGCTGCCGCCTGAACCACTGCTCAAATCAAAAAAGAGGGAACAATCAAATGCTACGGAAATGGATGAGAATCGGCATGCTCACAGCCATGGCCGCGATTTCGGCGGGAGCCGGGATTGCCGAAGCGGCCGACGTTCTCACGATCGGTCGTCGTGAGGATTTAACGACGTTTGACCCGATCAGGACCGCGCAGAACATCGATTTCTGGGTCTTTTCGAATGTCTATGACGTGATGATCCGGGTCGACAAGACAGGGACGAAGCTGGAACCGGGCCTTGCCGAGAGCTGGACCGTCTCCGATGACGGATTGACCTACACCTTCACTATGCGCGATGCGAAGTTCTCCGATGGCAACCCGATCACGGCCGAAGATGCCGCCTTCAGCCTGCTGCGCATCCGTGACAACGAAGGCTCACTCTGGAGTGACTCCTACAAGGTGATCGAAACCGCGACGGCAACCGACCCGAAGACCCTCGTCGTCAAACTGGCGAGCCCTTCTGCCCCGTTCCTGTCCACCCTTGCCATGCCGGGCGCCTCGATCATTTCGAAGGCCGGGATGGAACAGCTCGGCGAAGAGACCTATGCCGAAATGCCGGTCGCCTCGGGTGCATTCGTCGTCAAGGAATGGCGGCGCGGGGATCGCGTTATTCTCGAAAAGAACCCGAATTTCTGGCAGGCCGACCGCGTGTCGCTTGACGGCGTGGAGTGGATCTCGGTTCCGGATGACAACACGCGC
This sequence comes from Rhizobium arsenicireducens, assembly GCF_964021225.1. Classification (NCBI taxonomy): domain Bacteria; kingdom Pseudomonadati; phylum Pseudomonadota; class Alphaproteobacteria; order Hyphomicrobiales; family Rhizobiaceae; genus Rhizobium; species Rhizobium arsenicireducens. The sequence goes on from NZ_CAXHYK020000001.1 coordinate 64,747, forward strand.
ATGCTCAACGTCCAGGCCGGTCAGCTCGATGCTGCGATCTTTGTGCCCTTCTCACGGGTCGATGAACTGAAAAAAGACCCCAACCTGACGGTCCACCTCGACACCTCGACGCGGGAGGACCACCTTCTTATAAACCACGAGCACGGCGAACTTGCCAAGAAGGAAGTCCGCGAGGCGCTCGACTATGCGATCGACAAGAAGGCGATCGTTGATACCGTTACCTTCGGTCAGGGTGAAGTGGCGAATTCGTTCATTCCCAAGGGCGCGCTCTATCACAATGCCGACAACCTGCATCGTCAATATGATCCCGAGAAGGCCAAGGCGCTTCTGTCTGAAGCAGGTGTCAGCGGCCTGACGCTCAACTATCTGGTCAATGCGGGCAATGAAGTCGATGAACAGATCGCGGTTCTGCTCCAGCAGCAGCTGCAAAAAGCCGATATCACGGTGAACCTGCAGAAGATGGACCCGAGCCAGACCTGGGACATGCTCGTTGCTGGGGACTATGATCTCTCGGTCATGTATTGGACCAATGACATTCTCGACCCTGACCAGAAGACCACCTTCGTCGTTGGTCACGATTCAAACGAAAACTACATGACCCGCTACAAGAATGACAAGGTCAAGGACCTGGTGGCTGCGGCTCGTCTGGAAATGGTCCCGGCGAAGCGCGAACAGATGTATATCGACATCCAGAAGATGGCAAAGGACGACGTTCACTGGATCGACCTTTATTACAGCCCCTTCATCAACGTATCGCGTAAGAACATCGAAAACTTCGATCAGAATCCGCTTGGCCGTTTCTTCCTTGAGGATACCGTCAAGAACTGATGAGGCCTGCGGCCGGTTGTCTAAACCCGGTAGGCATTGACTGCAAACGGCCCCGCCTGACATCGTCAGGCGGGCTCTTTCCTTTGTGCCAGCGAGAGCACTTCATTCGTGCGTGCGATCATAGGTGATGTTGCGGGCAAGCCAGCAGCCGATCGTCAGTCCGCGGACCATGCCGTTATCGTTGCGGCTGATCTGTATCGTCCAGTCGCCCGGGGCCGGCGCATCCATGGAACGACGGCATGGCAATATCCAGAGATCCTCGGCGACCGGATAAAGGGCCATCATTTCTCCCCTGCCGAGGAATCCTTCGAAGAATCCATAAAAAGCTCCATTCCTATGGCTGATCTCGAATGTGGCATTGAGTTCCCTTGAATGATAACGGCCGTCAATGTCGGGTATTGCTGCGCCTGACACGCGTGTCGCTGAACCACGCAAGTTCTCGCGCCAGCGCTCGTAGGCGATTTCGCCACCGCACTGGACCAAGGTCATTGTGGGGGAATGTGCGGTGTCTGCCTCTTCGACGGAAAGCACCTCAGGCGATCCGGAAAACAGGGCTTTCAGGCCCCCATGACCTAGCGAAACCGTCAACAGAAGGCCGGTGTCCCGGTCAATGTAGTGGCCTTCCCAGCCGGGGCCAGCAGTCGCCATATTCCGTTCCTCTGTGGGGATGCCAAGCGCGGCCTTCATCAGCTTGGTCGCTGTTTCGTGCGCGTTTCCTTCATGGTTGAAAAGGACGACAACGGACAGTCTCTCTGACGGTGCGTAGATGCGGTGCATCCTGAAACCCCGCAGGGCTCCGCCGTGACCGGTGGTCTGGATCTTGCCAACCATGTCGTGGGCAAGGCCATTGCCATAGGGGGCTTTGCTACCATCAATAAACGTCTGAGGCTTCGACAGACGACGATAAAGGCCCAGTTCGTCATCGCGTGTCTTGTCGATGAAACGTTCCCAGGCGAGCATGTCTTCAAGAGATGCAAAGATGCCTGCGTCGCCGTTCCAGTAGATGCGGTTGGTCGCGGGGAAGAAGCCTACGGAATCGTTGCCCTCGTGACCGACGATCTCATTGCCAGTTTCGGCGGTATCTGGCAGCAATTCTGCCGTTTGCATTCCCGCAAGATCGAAGATCCGCTGGTGATAGAGTTCGCCAAGCGAGCGCTCCGAGACCTCCTCGATGATGTCGGACAGAATGCGGAAATTGCCGTTGGAGTAGGAATAGCGGCTACCCGGGGCAAAATGGGTGCTGCCCATGCGGGCAAACAAAGGTCTTGCATCTTCTCTTCGAAAAACACCTTCGGCGTCGGCGCCATGCAGTACAGTAAGAGCCCAATAGTCCCTCAGGCCCGACTGGTTGTTGCAGAGGTCACGGACGCTTGGTCTCTTCGTTTCCAGATTCGGCAGATGGTTCTGCAGGAGCGGATCGAAGTGCTCCAGATTATTCCCGAGGTCCTGCAATATGGCGCATGTGAACTGCTTGCTGATCGAGCAGATTGGAAAACGAGTCGAAGCCGTCACGGGGACGTGCCGCTTGGGATCGGCAAAGCCCCACACATGGCTTAGTATGACCTCGCCGTCCTTGACGACGCCGATTGCTCCACCGGGTCCGCGCACTTGCTCGGAAACCTTCTGAGCAAGCAGTTCCAGGGCGGAATGATCGATGGACTGCATGAATTCTCCTTACGGCTTTCGGGTGTCGGGCAAGACCGAACCAAGGCGACTTGGTCGTGCCAATCACCCAAGACCGGGCGTGTTGATGATCAGAAATGTTATAACTATCTGCGAGATAGGGTGAAATGGATAATGCGTGAGAGCCTTAGGTGCTTCTTCCCATTGTCGGCCGCGTTCAGCAATCACGTGAGAGCGGAGTCAAGAATTGCGTTACCGATCATGAACTGAGACCCAATTACCACCCGTTTTTGGGGATCAGCGCACTTACAGAAGCAGTCGCGCGACTTCCCGGCCATCGATTGCCTCGATGCGATAGCGATCGTGCGGAGTTCCCCCGGTGGTTTCGGCGGCAATCATGGCGTTCACGACGGCTTCTTCGATGCATTGGACTGCGGCGCTATAGGTAGGATCGAGGATCTCGTCGTTGACCATTTCGAGAGTTAACACCGGGCCGGCCTTGTGGCGCATTGGATGGGGATTGGCGGTCGAGAAGGCGAGGAAGATGTCGCCGGAATTGTTGCCGCCGATGGTGCCGTTGCGGCCGATGCCGATGGCGCCGCGCCGGGCGAGCTTCTGCAACTGGTGGGGCGCGAGCGGCAGGTCGGTGGCGATCACCACGATGATCGAGCCGCGCTCGGAAAGGCCGGGATCGTTCTGCTTCAGCAGTTTGCCGACCGGCGCGCCGCCGATCGTCAGCCAGTCGCGCTGGCCGTGATTGGCCTGCACCAGGGCAGCGACCGTGTAAGGCTCGCCGTCGAGTGCGATCCGTCGCGAGGCGGTGCCGGTGCCGCCCTTGAAGCCGTAGGCGATCATGCCTGCGCCGCCGCCGACATTGCCTTCCGCGACCGGGCCGGGTTTCGCGCCGTTCAGTGCCGCAAAGACATGATCGACGGTCACATGCTGGCCGTTGATGTCGTTGAGCAGCCCGTCATAGGTTTCGGCCACCACCGGCATGATCCACAGATGCTCGTCGCCTTCGTAGGTCGCGGCATATCGGTCGATCATCCAGCGCACCGCGCCGTGATGGGTGATGCCGACGCTGTGGGTATTGGTGATGAGCACCGGACCGACGAAATAGCCGCCGTCCTCGATCCAGTGCGATCCGGTCATCTCGCCATTGCCGTTGAAGCGATGAATGCCGGCAAAGACGGGAACGGGTTCATCGGCCGTGGCATGCGGCAGGATGGCGGTGACGCCGGTGCGCACCGGCAGCTTGCGGCCGGGGCGGGGGCTTTCCTCGCGGAGGGTCGAAAAGCCGACATGGATGCCCGCGATGTCGGTGATGGCGTTCAGCGGACCGGGTGTGCCGTCGAAGGGAATGCCGAAATCGCGGGCGCGCTTTCGGCGGGGTGCGGTCGTGTCGCGCCCAGGCCTTCAAGGCGTTGGTCGGCGACGGTATTCAGGCCTGCCCGCTGAACGAAAAGCTGCCACTCCTGAAGGATATTTACGTCCAGAGCGAGCCGGAGGACGTGAACCAGCTCTATTTCTGGCTGGACGGAGCCTTCGTCAAGGGTCGGGAAAAGGGCGGGGGCGGAGCGACCGTGAAGCAGGCGCAGGCCTTCATCCGAGACGCATTTGATATCGGCTTTTCGGAATATCTCAACAAAGACGTCGACATCGCAACGATCGCATCCGTCTACAACACCCCGTATGGCCCACAACACTATCTCACGGACCTCCCCGGGCACCGGGCCGAGCCCGGCCTTGTCGGCATCATTTCCGAGGGTGAGGCCGTCATCGACGCGATCAGCGAACGTACCCGCACACTTCGGACAAGCTTCGCCCTCGACGCCTCCTGCGATGACCCGGCCTTCGAACGCCTGCTCGACAGCGAGGCCGGTCTGAAGCTTTCGGCCTATCCGCTTGACGACGCCAATCAACTCGCTAGGCTCAAGGTGTCCTACGCGCTGGGTTTCATCCAGCAGCACCGGGAGACAGCCGGCGGCACGGCCACCAGAACCGAAGCCTACCGCAGGTATCGCGAGATCTGGGAGCGGCTCAAGCTACTCTCGGTCGTCCGGATTGAAGGCCAATTGCTCGACGAAGTCCGGTTGGGCGGCACCTGCGACCGTTGCGGCATGGCGCCGGTGACGATACGGGTCTTGAACGGATCGGAAATGCCGGGATGCAAGGTCTCGAGCGCCGATCCCCAGGGTCGCTTTACGTATCGTCACACGTTCCACCGAAGTCTCGATCGATCCTGCTGCAACCGTCGGGGACATTACATCCAAACCTGCCACGATCGATGCGCGGCATCTCGACCTTGTCGGCGTGCGGCCGCCTTTCGTCCGCCAGTTCAGCGTCAACCTGTTCATGCCGTTCGAGGCCGGCGAGGATCTGACGGATGCACTCAATGCCCTGCGTGGATTGCATGACGCAGCGATGGAAGCCGCAGCTACCGGACGCACTGCATGCTCCGCCGGCCATGCCGCCTATTCCGAACTGAAGACGGCAGCAGGGGAAGCTCACGAACTGGATCATCTCGCTCGAACGGGAGATCGGCAAGCTCTCGCCGCAAGTGGCCGCTATGGAACAGGCCGGCGAGCGCAGCCGGCAATTGGCTGACGAGGCGCAACGCGCGGCACAGGCCGTTGCAGACGCCAAGCAGAGGGCCGAAGCTGCGGCGCTGACGGCATGCGACAAGGCCGCAGAGCTGCGCAAGGAGACCGACGAAGCCCTGCAACGCCCCTATCTGACCGAAATACGCGGCGCGGTCACGCAGACAAAGCTTCAGGCGCAAACGGCGATAAGCGAGGACCGCAAGGCCCGTGATGCCGCATCCGCCGCCGACGAGCTCGTTGAGACGTCGCAGCCCACCATAGAGGAACTTGGCGCCGTTCCGGCACGGATTGCCGCGATGGCTGCGGAAAGGGACCGGCTGCAGGGGATCGCCGACGATGGCGCGGCCCGACGGACGGCGCTTGGCGAAGCCATCCGATCGATCGAGGCGATCGCGCCCCGCGCCGAGGCTGCCCATCGGGCCATGCTGTCGCTCGCTGCGAAATCCGGAACGGAGGACGCCGAGGCCGTAATCGCGGAGGCCGATAGGCTATGGGCCGAGATGCGGGCTGCGGCCGGAGAACTGGCCGGATGCAGTGAGGAGCTCGATAGGGCTTCCGCTGTCGCAATAACCGAAGTCGGCGCGCTCGCAGACCGCTTGAAGGAACTTTCACAACGGACCGGTCCCATCGGGCCGCAGGATGGCGGGCCGGCTCTGATCGACACGCTTCGCTCTGCTGCTTCTTTGGCGAGAGCAAGCGCCGACGTGTCCGAAATCTTCGCCGAAGCGGCAACGTCCGCCGCAACTGATGCCGCTCGCTGCCAGGCCCTGGGCGAAAGCGCATTGACGCCGATCGGGCCGACGACAATGCCGCGGCCGCCGAAGCGGCGATCGCGCAATGCCGGTTCGAGGACGCACGACGCCTTCTGGAAGGCATGACGAATTCGTCGCGCTACGACGAACTCTCCGCCAGCTATCGCGCCTCGGTCGACCGGGAAGGCCAGACGAAAGCCGACTGCGACCGGGCCCAGGCGCTCTATCAGAGCGGCGCGGTCGACGCCGCCCTGGCAGCTCTCCGGAAGGCGCGCGCCAATACGCAATGCGACAGTTTCCGCAGGGCGATCGATTCCGCCATCGCCAAGAGCGAGGCCGGCGGAAACGACACGCTCGCCAGCGCGGTCCAGGCGGCCATCGACAGCTGTGACTTCACTGTGGCCAGAGACGGACTGGTGACGCTCTCCGACGCTGGCCATCCGCTCGCGGCGGAATTGAGGGCCTCTTACGCGGCCGCTGTCGATCGCGAAACGCAAACACAGGCCCTGTGGGATCACGCGCGCGCTGAACGGCGAGGGCAAGACGAACGAGGCCGTTGCGATTCTGCAGAGCGCGCGCAGCAATACACGTTGCGAGGCCTTCGTCGGTCGGATCGAACAAACCCTGACCGCACTCGGCACAACCCAACCTGGCCCTCCGGCCGACGTGACCGCGGTGGCGGGTTGGGAGCAGCCCTGGCGCGGAACGATCAGACTGACGCAGCTCCAGATCAACGGGGCGACGACAAGCGTGGAAAGTGCGATCCAGATGCTGGACCGCGACGGGCGGCGCGCGAAGGCGCAGGCCGAACAGCAAATCCGGAGGGATCAACGGGATCGGCACAATGCTGGCGAGCCCGATCGGCGAGGCAATCGTCGGCGCAGCAAAGGCCGCCCTCGACGTATTCGACCAGGGTATCTCGATGAGCTTTGCCCTCACAGCGCAGCCGGACGGTTTCCGCATCGCGCCGGTTGGCGAGATCGATCAGGGCATGCAGAAGAACATCGACCGCATTCCGCTGCTGAAGCCGGCCGGGGAGCGGCTGATCCAGACCAGTTATGCCAATCCGGTAGGCAGTCTGGAGCTGAATGTCGCCATGCGCGCCGCCGACGCCTTCGACAAGATCGAGCTGCAGATTGAGCTTGAAGGACGGCGCACGCCCGACGACGACGCCGGCTCAGAGATCAGGACCGTCAAGATGACGCTGTCGGGATCATTCGAGGTGGGACAAATCCCGGCCAATGTCCTGGCCTCTGAAATCACCACGCAGTTCCAGGAAGCGATGAAGCGCTACACTTCAAAGCCTTCAAGCCAGTGATCGCTGGGGCGCATGCGCAGGAGGGTTTTGTATTCCTCTTAAGTCCTCCAGGCTTTCCTGCTGCTGGCCGCTTGTTTGATCAGCTCAACCTGATTGTCGCCACGCATGGTACGCGGAAGGCGTTTTGCCTTGTGTATTGATTTCAGGCCACGGTTCCGCGGTCGCCGCCGCCGGTTGGGTGGTTCTCACTAGAGAATAGGCCGTCTTCGAAACTCAACGACTTCCGCGACTTGACCCCCCGATGGCCTGTCTCAGGAAATGCTGTATCCCGATCAGCCGTCTCTCCACCGGGACCAAGCCACAGTGGCTGCCACCACGGGCTTCCGAAGAAAATAGAATGGGATTTCCTTCACCTCGGTAACCGGAAAGTCCTGCTCCTGCTCAGGTATGTCTTGGGCCAGATCTGCCAACACCTTGCCAAGGACCGTTGCCATCGCGACGCCCCGCCCATTGTAGCCAATTGCCCCCCAGACGCGGGAACCTGCCCGCACGACATGGGGGTAATGATCCGCAGTCATTGCAACGAACCCGCCCCACTTGAACGCCCAGCTAGCCTCCGAAAGCTGTGGGAAAAGCCGCTGACTTGCCTCTTGAAGCAGCGAGAACTGTTTCTCGGTCCCGCTCTCCGTGTAGTCGCCGCGCCCGCCCATGATGAAGCGCCCCTCAGGATCAAGGCGGAAGTAGAGCAGCAGCCGGCGGCTATCCGATGCGGAATGACCGCCGGGCAGGATGGATCTTCGAACTTCGTCACTGAGAGGTGCGGTGGCCACCTGAACCGAGCGGATTGGAACGACGCTTCGGGCAATCCCGGGATTGAATGATCCAGAATATCCGTTTGTGCAGATCAATACCTTTCGGGCGCTCAGGCGGCCGTTTGGCGTGTGGATCACGTGCGTCGCGCCGTTTTGTTCCATACGAAGTGCAGGGCTGCGGCCATGCAGCCGTGCCCCGGCCCTCTGAGCCGACCAGGCAAGACCGAGCGAATAGTTCAGCGGATGCAGGTTGCCGCCTCTGGGGTCAATCATCCCTGCGAGGTAGGCATCTGTCCCGACAAGTTCCGCGGTTTCGGCGCGCGAGAGCAACCGCAAAGGCGCGCCACGACACTGCCATTGTCCCACCCGCTTGCTGACCGTTTTCAGCGCAGCTTCATTGTGTACGGGCTAAATCCATCCCGGCTGCCGCGCGGCACAGTCGATCCCCAGCCGTTTGATCAGATCGAAGACAAAATCGCCCGCGCGACCTGAAAGCCGCACCATGCGTCCTCCCAGATCGGGACCGAACTTTGCCTCGATCGCATCCGGATCTTCCTTCAGGCCGGGGTTCACCTGTCCACCATTGCGCCCCGAAGCACCCCATCCCGGGGTCTCCGCTTCGAGCAGAGTGACGGCGACACCGGCTTCAGCCAAATGCAGTGCCGCCGAGAGGCCGGTGAAGCCTCCGCCGATTACCGCGACCTCTGTCTCTTCGGCCCCTTTCAGAACCGGGCAGTCGGGCGTCGGATTCGCAGTGGCGGTCCATAGGGAGCGTGCGATATACGGCTTCTCGTTTTCGATCATCCTGTTTTCCTTTGTGATCAATAGACGGCGGGGCTTACGATCCACAAGGCAACGGTATCGACATTGCCGACACACCAGAACCGGATCAGCGCCGTCGCCGGGAATGCGAACGAGTCGCCCTCGGCAAGCTCGAGGATCTCCCCGTCGACCTCAAGCCCCAGGGTTCCCGACAGGACCGTCCCGCATTTCGCGCCCGCCTCGTGGCGATAGGGCGTGTTCCCGGTTGAACCTCCCGGTCGGATCACCAGACGCATCATCTGTATGCCCGTCACCTCGTCCGGAGTCATCAACTCCTTCCGCATGCCCTTGGCTCCGAGATCGAGAACCCGCCGCTGATGGCTGCGGACGACAACAGAGCTATGTTCGCGGGTGCCCTGCTCGAACAGCCAGCTAACCGGCATTTCAAGAGCTTTGCAGATCGCTCCGAGTGAGCGCACGGAGGGCATCGTCAAACCCCGCTCAATCTGGCTGAGCAGGCCAATCGACACTTCGGCCCGCGCCGAGACCTCCTTGAGCGATAAACCCCGCACCTGACGCCGGAGGCGCAGGCGTCCGCCGATCATGGAAGCGTCGCTCTCAGTTTCTGTCGTCGTTGTTGCTTCGTTCATTGCTTGCCCATTTTCAATCACTCCGTTGACATCCTGCACCATCTTCTACCAAAGTGAAATAGCTGATGAATAATTTCAGTTCGGCTAGAAGCGGTCCAACCAAGTTCACAGCGGCGACACGCCGCCGGACGTCACAGGAGAGGGCAGTAAGACAATGACAATAGTTCAGAAGATGAAACGCAGCTTGGCGCCAATGATTGTGGTCACGCTGCTGGCTGGCGGAGCCGCAGCGCAAACCACCTATACCGTAGGCTCCACACCTTCAGGCGTTCCGTTCACGTTTCTTGATGTGGCCACCAACAAGATCGACGGTGTGATGGTAGACGTCATCGAGGCGGTAGGCGAAGCCGAGGATTTCACTCCCGAGGTGGAAGCCACCCAGTGGAGCGCGCTGATCCCCTCGCTGACCAGCAACAAGATCGACATCATAGCTGCTGCCATGTACGCGACCGAAGAACGTGCCAAGGTCGTGGCTTTCAGCGACACGGTCTATTCCTACGGTGAAGGGCTGTTTGTCGCGGCCTCCGACGGAGGAACGTACAGGACCCTTGAGGACCTTAAGGGCAAGACGGTCGGCGTGCAGGTGGGCACGGCCTATGTCGCGCCGCTGAAGGCAACCGGATTCTTTGCCGAGGTGAAGGTCTACGACACCATCGCGGACATCATGCGCGACGTTTCCGTTGGCCGCATCGACGCGGGGTTTGGAGACCGCCCGATCGTCGCCTATCAGCTGTCCAAGGGCGCATCCGACGTGCGTCTTGTCCCGGAGTATACTTCGACGATTGTTGGCAACGTGGCCATCGCCGTGCGCAAGGACGATCCGGAATTGCTGGCCAAAATCAACAGCGGTCTCGCCAAGATGAAGGCTTCTGGCAAGCTGGACGAAATCGTCAAGAAATGGGGCATTGAATAGTCGAGTCATGGCGGCGCCCCTCGGGCGCCGCCGGCCGATTTCACCGGAGCAGCCATGATCGAATTTCTCGCCAGATCCGAAACCTATATTCCCATCCTCATGGAAGGCGTCTGGCTGACCCTGGTCGTCACGTTCTTCTCTCTCATTCTAAGTACGATCCTTGGCTTGTTCTGGGCGCTTCTGAGTCGGTCGAAAAACCCGGTCCTGCGCGGTATTAGCTCCACGTTCATTACGGTGATCCGCGGCATCCCGATCATCGTGCAGCTCTTCTACATCTACTTCGTGCTTCCCGAGATCGGACTCGATCTGACGGCGCTGCAGGCCGGGATTGTCGGAATCGGTGTTGCGTATTCGGCCTATCAGGCCGAGAATTTTCGCGCCGGGATCGAAGCGGTCGACAAGGGTCAGATCGAGGCCGCACAGTCCGTTGGGATGAACGATGCCCTTGTCATGCGGCGGGTCATCCTGCCTCAGGCTTTCAAGATTTCCCTTCCCCCCTTTGGCAACACCATGATCATGATGCTGAAGGACTCATCTCTCGTCTCGACGATCACTGTTGCGGAATTGACGCGTCAGGGCCAGCTGATAGCGGCATCGACATTCGACAACATGACCGTTTTCACCCTGGTCGCATTGATCTACCTGGCAATGGCACTGCCTCTCACATTCTTTGCGCGCTGGCTTGAGAGGAGGTACAGGAAAGCATGATAACGGTTCAGGATATCCACAAGTCGTATGGCACCATCGAAGTCATCAAGGGAGTGAGCTTCGACGTTCAGGTCGGCGAGGTCGTCTGCATCATCGGCCCGTCCGGATCGGGAAAATCGACCATTCTGCGCTGCATAAACGGGCTGGAGACTTATCAGAAGGGCGAGATCAGGATTGACGGAGATCTCGTTAATCCGGCCGACAAATCGATTATCGGTCTTCGCCAGAGAGTGTCGATGGTGTTTCAGCGCTTCAACCTCTTCCCGCACCGCACTGTTCTGGAGAACGTGATGGAAGGGCCGGTCCATGTGAAACACGTGCGCCGCAGCGAGGCGCGCGAACTGGCCGCAGAGTACCTCACGAAGGTTGGTCTCGAGGCTAAGCTGGACGCCTATCCCGAGAACCTGTCGGGCGGCCAGCAACAGCGCGTGGCCATCGCCCGTGCGTTGGCTATGCAGCCCGAGGCGATCCTTTTCGACGAACCAACCTCGGCCCTGGACCCCGAACTGGTAGGCGAAGTGCTGAAGGTCATGCGGGATGTCGCATTGGAGGGGATGACCATGGTCGTCGTGACGCATGAGATGGGATTTGCCCGCGAGGTGGCCGACCGGGTATTGTTTCTCGAAGGCGGCCGCATCGTCGAACAGGGACCACCCGAGGAGATCCTTCGTGCTCCGAAGGAGGTCAGGACACAGGACTTCCTGCGCCGGGTAATCAATCCGCTTGAATAGCCGGTTGCGCAGATTGCATGAACGGGCATCCATACATGACCCCGGGCATTGTGGGCAAAAGCAAATTTCAGCGACGATTCAAGCGTGACGTTGTGCGCCTCATGACCGAAGGGCGGCAGTCGGAGATTTGTTCAGGAACGGAGCTGCCAAGTGAGTGGCGGCGTCTGCTGTTTCACAACATCACTATTGCGGCCGTCTTCGGAAAAGATGGGTTCAGCCTTGACTTTTGTTAGTCGCCTGACATTATTGTCAGGTGGCTAACAAATCGAATGAAAACCTTCACGGGTCTGTCGGTGGTTGGGCGAAGCGATGCTACCTGGCTGGTCGTGCTGCGATGGAGGCGATGCTCCGCCCCTACGATCTCGGCGCCACGCAGTGGTTTGTTCTCTACCATCTGGCACATGACGGACCGATCATGCAGCGCGATCTGGTGAAAATCCTCCAGGTCGAGCGAGCGACGTTAAGCGCGGTCATAGCCGTCCTTGTCCGCAAGGGGCTTGTGGAGCAGGTGCCGGACAGCTTCGACCAGCGACAAAAGCTGCTCCGGATGAGTGCGGCGGGCATCAAGCTCTGGGACGAGTTGCCCGATCTGGCAGTCATTCACAGCGTCGCTTTCGACGGCGTGGACAACGCCGCCGTCGCCGCAGTGGTCGATGTTCTCAAGACCGCTACCGAGCGACTTGAAAAGCTCACGGAAAGGAAGTGACGCATGGCAGTCTTGATAACCGGTGAGACCGGACTCGTTGGGAGCCGCCTCCTACCTCGTCTCTTCGAGGCGGGCGTGGATTGTCGTGCACTTGTGCGCGGAGGAAAGGACGTTCCCGCAGGCGTGACGGCAGTCGAGGGCGACCTTTTCGATCGTTCGACCCTTGGGCCGGCGGTTGAGGGCGTCACAGACATTATCCACCTCGCCGTGGTTTTCCGTACCTAACACACCGACCTTATCTGGAAGAGCAATCTGGAGGGGACACAAAATCTCGTCGGTGCCGTGAAGGACCACGCCCCCGAGGTGCGCTTCATCCTCGCGAGCACCAGCAACGTTTACGACGCCGACAGCGCTCATCCCAGGCGCGAGGACGATGCGGTTGATCCCAAGCACGCCTATCCCGCAAGCAAGGTCGCTGCCGAGAAGGCATTGCGGGACAGCGGTCTCAACTGGGCGGTCCTGAGGTTTCCCTTCGTCTGCTGCGATCAGGACGGCCATCTGGAGGAACTGCCCAAGCACGTGGTCGCGGGCAAGTGGCATCCGGCCAAGCGGATCAGCACGATCCATCATCGCGACATCGCTACGGCCATCAAACTTGCCTTGGACGGCGTGTTCAACGGCCGCATCGTCAATATTTCCGATGAGGCGCCGAGTTCAATCTATGAGCTCGCGGCGTTGGTCGGCGAAAAGCTGGGGTCCTCCGCCGAGCCGCTGGAAAACCTTTGGCATCTCCATGTCGACGCCTCGCTGGCGCGCAGCCTCGGCTTTCAACCCAACGTAAGGACAGTTTCCAGGCCGTTCAGGACGAGCTGATGTGACCCGCCGGCAGCAGCGCAGTCAGCGATTGCGATACTGATCGCTGCGCTACGGTCATGCGACATGGGAGCTTGACCACAGGTCGCCATCGGATTGGAGACCGCATACGGCAGGAATCCTCACGAAGGCGACGAGCGTCCAATGCCTACTGTTGCCCCTGAAGCAGAACGAGGGAAATTCCAGCGAGGACGCAATCAAGACCTCGTTCAAATTCCGCCCCGGCCGATGGATGGTTGGCTTCCTTGACCACCCTTTCCATCATCGGAAAACGACCGCTTGCCAGCAGCCTCTCAAGGTAGGGCCACCAAGCCTGCTCCCACGCGGTCTGGTCCATGCCGAATTCCTGCAGGGTCTGAAGCCTGTTGGTTTCGTTGCGCAATGCGCCGACCACATAGGCTACCACAGTGCCGACGGTCTGCATGATCGTGTCGATTTTTTCAAAGCCACGCGCGCCGCTGAGCGAAGCGTAAAAGATTTCGATAAACGCAATCCCATTTGGACCCAGGTGCGGCCTGCCTCCAAGCAGTTCGACCAGCCACGGATGTTTGCCGGCAGCTTCGCGGAGCCGATAGGCAAGCGAGCGTAGTATCTCTTGCCAATCACCCTGGGGCGGACCGGCGGTCAGCATTTCTCCAAATGCGGCATCCGTCATCAATTCCAGCAGTTCAGCCTTGGTGGATATATAGCTGTAGAGCCGCATTGTGCTTGAATCGAGAGAGATGGCGACCTTTCGCAGCGAGACCGACTCCAGTCCGTCCCGGTCGGCGATCGCCGTCGCGGCACGAGTGATGACGTCCCTACTGATGGGGGTGAGCGGACCCTTGGGCTCGGGTCGCTCCCAAAGGATTTTTGCGGCCCCTTCCGGGATATTGGACGGATTCTTCATTCATTTATCCTACCCGACCGGGATCGAATTGACAACTTTCGTACGTTGATTGTACAGCGTTATTGAATTATACGATGATATGAAGATGCCGATGGGAGGCGTGCGAAAGGTGCGGTCGCGTTGCATGCGAAAAAAGATGCGGGGCATTTGATGGGTGCTGACGGTGATCGCGCCTATCTTCCGCTGGAGGATTCCGGCAAGGCGACGCCGTCGGCGCCGCGCGATCGGGCGCCGACGGCAACGATCCGGGCAAAGCGGCTTCCGCTATTGCTGCTACTGCTTACTTTCGGCGCGGCCGTCATCCTGTATTTCAATCCGGCGATTTTGGATCTCGTTTGGGATCGGCTCGATTATGAGGCCGGCGGAATGGCACCGGTGCGAACGGGCGAGGTGGCTTTCCCCGAGGATCGGCCCGCGGAGGTCGTTGCCCTCGGCCATCTGAAGCCGGATGGCGGGGCATTGGCTCTGGCACTGCCCTACGGCGCTGATGATGCGCGCATTGCGCGGCTGTTGGTATCCGAAGGCGACCGGTTCGAAGCCGGACAAGTCATCGCCGAATTGGACAACATGCCGGCCCTTCTCGCCGCGAAGGCCAGTGCGGAATCGAATCTGGCTGCCCAGCAGGCGGCGTTGGAACAGGTTCGCGCTTCGGTCCTGGCAAGCCTTGCAGATGCACGCGCCAGTCGTGCCGTGGCCGAGGCAACGCGGATCCTGGCCAATCAGGAACTCGAACGCCAGACCAAACTTGCGGCGCGCAATTCAACAACACAGGCGCTGCTCCAGCAGGCGCATGCGAACGCCGTCAAGGCGCAGGCCGAACTCGGACGAACAACCGCGCTCGTTATACGCTTCACCGGAGCAGGGGATGGCAGCCAGTCCGACATCGTGCTTGCGGCGCGCAACCTCGATGTGGCACGTGCGAACCTGTCGCGGGCAAACGATGATCTTGCCGCAGGGCAAGTGATCGCGCCTCAGGCGGGCACGGTCCTGAAAATCCATGCCCGCTCAGGGGAAAGGCCCGGCGAGGCCGGCTTGGCGACGGTCGGCCTCGTCGAGCAGATGACTGCGGAGCTGGAAGTCTACCAAACCGACATCCAGAAAATAGCGCTCGGTCAGCAAGCACGTATGACCTCCCCGGCGCTGACGGCGCCGCTCATCGGCAAGGTCACGGCCATAGGACAAATCGTGGAGCGCCAATCGGTGATGGATTCAGAGCCGGCCGCGAATGCCGATGCGCGCGTTGTTCGAGTTACAGTGACGCTCGATGCCGCCTCTTCGGCACTGGCGCGTTCCTATACGAACATTGAAATCGTCGGCAGGATAAGGATGGAACCAAAGTGACGCAGTTGTTGTCCATCCTGTTCCGGCGTGTCCCCATCGGTTGGCTGCAACTCACCCATAGTCGCCCGCGCCTCGTTGCCGCGGTCGCCGGGATAGCCTTCGCCAATCTGCTGGTCTTCCTGCAACTGGGCGTGGTCGCTTCGTTGTCGGCCGTGGTCAACCTGACCTACTCGCCGTTCCGCGCCGATATCATGATTTCGCCACCAAGCGCCACGCTCTTCACCGGAGCATTGGTGGCGCGACGGATCATGTATATGGCGCTTGCCGAGCCAGGGGTGTCGGACGCAACGCCTCTCTATCTGGGTAGTCGGGAGTGGAAGCAACCCGACGGCATTTCCAAGATGCTCTTCGTATTCGGCATGGCGCCGGAAGCGAGCGCGTTTGCCAGCGAGCCGATCGCTGCGCAGATGAACCGGCTGTCCTTGCCGGACAGGGTCTTGCTCGACAGTCAAGTCCGCAATTTAGCCCTGAACTGGGACGCAACGGCAATCGATCAGGCGTCGATGGAAAAGCCTTTGACATTCGAGATCAGTGGCCACACCGTAGCCGCCGTGGGCAGCTTCAAGCTCGGAAGCGGCTTCGGATCAGATGGCGCGCTCTTTGTCTCGGATCAGACATTTCAGCGGCTTGTGAAAGAGCGAACGACCGGGACTGCGAGCCATATACTCGTCGATGTGAAGCCGGGCGAAGACCCTGCGGTCATCGCCCGCCGCATGGAAGCGCGATTGTCGCCGGAGCATGTGCAGGTCCGCACCATGGCGCAGGCAATCGCGGACGATCTGGTTTACACGAATACACAAGTGCCCATGGGCATCATCTTCGGGATCGGGGTTTTCGTCGCCATTCTGGTTGGTCTTGTCATCGTTTACCAGGTGCTGGCAGCCGATGTCGCCGCTCACTTGAAAGAATATGCGACGTTCAAGGCAATGGGCTTCCCCCATCGGTTTCTTCTCGGCATTGTTTTCGAGGAGGCAATGATCATCGCCTTGATCGGCTTCCTGCCGGGTGTCATTCTCGGTGCCGGGGTCTATCAGGTGATGGGCGCGGCGACCGATCTGCCCTTGGGCATGACCGCAGGCAGGGCCGCGGCCGTGCTTTTGGGCACTTTTGTCGCCTGCTCCATATCGGGCGCGCTTGCCACCGTTCGCCTGCGGCGCGCCGATCCCGCGGAACTGTTCGGATGATCCCAGCTCAATCACCATCCATATCGATGCACGGCGTCAACTATTGGTTCGGCGCCGGCGAAGCCCGCATCCAGGTGATATTCGATGCCTCCCTGACGATCGAACGCGGCAGCTTCACCATCCTCAGAGGGCCTTCCGGTTCGGGCAAGACCACCCTGCTGACCTTGATGGGATGCCTGCGCAAGCTTCAGGACGGGTCGATCCGCTTGCTGGGCCAGGAACTGCGCGACGCTGACAACACCGCGCAGCAAGTGCTGCGCCGCCGGCTCGGCTTCATTTTTCAGGCCCACAACCTCCACGAAAGTCTGACGGCGCGGCAAAACACGCTGATGGGCTTGCAGGTGCATGGACCTGGAGGGGACACCGCCAAACAGAACGCCGCGGCGGTGCGCCTGCTGGAATCGCTCGGCCTGGGGAGCCGGATAGACTACTTGCCCGAAAAGCTCTCGGGTGGGCAAAAACAGCGCGTGGCCATCGCCCGCGCGCTGGTGTCCAACCCGGAAATCGTTTTCGCGGACGAACCCACCGCTGCCTTGGATAGGGACTCCGGACTATACGTGGTGCGGATGCTCAAAACCCTTGGACAGATACGCGGAACTTCAACCGTCATGGTTACTCACGACAGTCGCATCATCGAACTTGCCGACAGGATAATCAGTATCGAGGACGGGCATGTGGTGTCGAACTGAAACAGGCACCCTGAACCGCCGCGAAGAACAGGGCCAAGAACCTTTCCAGCCCGCTGCTGAAGAAACACAACGTCGAAAGGCTCAGGCAGATCGAGCGCCAGATCAAGGCCGTGGACGAAGCCATCATGGCCTTGATTGCCGAGGACGCATCCCGCAAGGCTAGGTTCGACATCCTCGTCTCAATTCCGGGCGTGTCACAGGTCACGGCTTTTACACTTCTCATCGAGATGCCTGAACTGGGCGAACTGGATGAGAAAGCCGCAGCCGCACTCTCCGGTCTTGCGCCGGTGAGCCGCCAGTCCGGACGATGGACCGGACGCGCTTTCATTGCTGGCGGCAGGGCCATCGTCCGCCACGCGCTCTACATGCCCGCCCTCGTCGCTTGCCGCTTCAACCCAGATCTCAAGGCAAAATACGACGACCTCGTCAAAACAGGAAAGCCACCCAAGGTCGCCATTACAGCCATCATGCGAAAGCTCATCCTCCTGGCAAACGCACTTCTGCGAAACAACAGGAAATGGATCCCAAAACCCGCTTGATCAAAACGGATACTCTAAGGTCTGCGAGCATTATCTGATGCAGAAAACGACGGACTTCCCGCGTGGGTCTGCTCGAGATGGTATTATCTCGGAAAAGCGGTAATAGCCGGGGTGGAAGAAAAAGGGCTTTCGGCACGCTCAGATTGGCTTCTTTAATCGCTCCAGGATCGTCAGAAACTCCGAGATCAACGGACTGTTCTTGTTGTCTCGCCGATAGGCGATCTTGTGCATCGACGAAAAGCCGAAAGCGCTGGGGCGGATGGCGCGCAGTTCGCCGCGCGCCACCCAGGGTTCGGCGAAATGGCAGGGCAGGAAACCGATGAACTGGCCCGAGAGGATGAGCATGACCTGCGCCTCCATCGCCACGACGGAAGCGCTCGCACGCGGATGGCCGACCAGGTAAAGGTCGTCGAAATGGCGGTAACGGCGGACCGAGAAGCGGGCGCCGGAGATGACCCGCTGGTCGATCTCATGGTCCGGCCTGTCGAACAGCGGATGCTCGCGACCGCAGTAGAGATTGTGCGGCTCGCTGGCGAAGTCCCGGTAGGTCAGGCCGGGAGAACGCTGTGAAAACGGTCCGATGGCGATATCGCGATCGCCGTCCGCCACCTTCTGTTCCAGATCCGAGGGCGTTCCCAGTTCTAGGTCGATGAAGATATCGGCATCCGGCCGCATGAACTCGGCGATCGCCCGTTGCACCCCGAGTTGCTCGCTGGTCATCACGCCGTCCGAGGCCCCCAGGCGCAGGCGGCCCGACAGATTGCCGCTCGCCGCACTGACGCGCTGGGTGAAATCATCGATGTCGCGGAACAGCTTGACGGCCGCATCATAGGTGGCGCGGCCGAGTTCGGTCAGGCGAAACTGCTGCCTGCCGCGATGGCACAGCTGGCCGCCGGTCCGCTTTTCCAGCTCCGCCAGATGCGTGCTTAGCGTCGATTGCGACAGGTTCAGCGCCAGCTGCGCGTCCGAGAAGCCATTGGCGTCCGCGAGCGCGACGAAGACGCGAAGCAGGCGGATATCGATATTGTCCAGGCGACGCATTGGCGAAACTCACATTGACGTTCTTCGATGTAACATCCCAAATATTGTGATTTACTCCAATGTAAAAATGCATGACGCTGCCTCAAATTCAAAAAAAGGGGAGCATCATGAACAAGACGCTTGGACTGACGACCGCGATCGCCCTGATCGTGTCTTCGACGAACGCTTTCGCCGCGGACCAGATCCGAATTCTCGCGCCGACCTGGCTGGGCTTCGCGCCGGTGCACGTCGCGCTGGCCAACGGATGCTTCGAACAGGAGAAGCTCGACGTCACTATCAACTTCGAGGACGACCTCAGCAATGTGATGGCCGCCATGGCGCGCGGCGACGTCGAGATCCAGATGCGCAGCGTCGGCGAGTATCAGGGCCGTCCGCGCGACAAGACGACGCCCGGCATCATCATCGGCACGATCGACAAATCCGTCGGCGGCGATGGCGTGATCGCCGACGGCAGCACCAAGACGGTGGCCGACCTCAAGGGCAAGACCATCGCCGCCGAACCCAATATCCCGGCGCGTCTCCTGCTGCAGATGGAACTCAAGCAGGCGGGCCTCACCCTCAAGGACTTGAACATCAAGGAGATTTCCAGCGCCGATACGGGGGCCGTCTTCGTCGACGAAAGCATCGCCGCGATCGCCACCTACGAACCCTTCATGTCGCAGGCCATCAAAGCCTCGTCCCGCGAGGGCGCCAAGGTGCTGATCTCCTCGAAGGACCATCGCGGCATGATCATTGACGCCATCATTGCCCGCAACGACGACCTCAAGGCCTCGCCGGACAAGTATGGGCGTTTCCTGAAGTGCATCTATTCGGCGGTCGACTTCATCAAGGCCGAGCCGCAGAAATTCGCCGAGATCGCCGCGCCGAGCTTCGGCCTGACGCCCGAAGAGGTGCTGGACGTGGTCAATGGCAGCCTCGCCTATACCACGCTCGCGGAAGCCCAGGTCTATATGGGGGAGCCGGGCAAGCCGGGCAGTCTGTTTGGAATCTTCGACACGGTAATGGCGCTCAATCTGGAGAATGGCGCAGCCGACAACCAGCTGGTGGCGGCCGAGCAGATCGACAATTCCGTCATCGCGACCATCGGCAAGTGAGTTCGGACCGGCACACACGGATGTTTGGAAAACTGTTCACCTTTCGAGGCGGGAAGTCGCCCGCCGCCGAACTGATCGTCGGTTTGGCGGCGGCGGCGATCCTGCTGGGGTTCTGGGAACTGGCGGCACGGCTGGGCCTCGTCAAGCCGCAGTTCCTGCCGTCACCCGGCGACGTTCTGGCGGCTCTCTGGCGCATGCTGACGCAGCAGGACCTGCTCTGGCATACCGCCGTCTCGGCGGGGCGCGTCTGGTCAGCCTTCCTGCTGGCCGCGCTCATGGCGATCCCGATCGGCATGATGATGAGCAGCTATCGCATCGTCGGGGCGTCGCTCGAACCGATGATCGATTTCATCCGATACCTGCCGGTGCCAGCTCTTGTGCCCTTGTCGATCATCTGGTTCGGCGTCGGCGAGTCCACCAAGATCTTCCTGCTCTGGCTCGGCACCTTCTTCCAGCTGGTGCTGTTCGTGGCGGACGATGCCCGCCGCGTGCCCAATGAATATGTCGAGGTGGCCCGCACCGTCGGTGCGCAGTCGCGGCAGGTGATGACGGACGTGATCTTCAGGGCCATGGGGCCGTCGCTGCTCGACAATCTGCGGATCACGCTCGGCTGGTGCTGGACCTATCTCATCATCGCCGAAATCGTCGCTGCGGATTCCGGCATCGGCTTCGTCATCTGGTCGGCGCGCCGTTACGTGAAGACGCCCGAGGTCATGGCTGGCGTTCTCGTCATCGGCCTGGTCGGCCTGGTGACCGACCAGCTGCTACGCGTCCTGCATCGCAAAATCTTCCAATATGTGTGAGCCCTCCATGGCACAGAACTACTTGGCATTCGAGGGCGTGACGAAGAGCTTCGGCCCGATGGACGTCGTCACGAAGACCGATCTCTCGATCGGCCGCGGCAGCTTCGTCGTCTTCCTCGGCCCGTCCGGCTGCGGCAAGACCACGCTCATGCGCATGGTGGGCGGCCTCGATACGCCCTCTACCGGTCAGATCCGGCTCGGCGGCGATATCGTGCGTGCTCCCGACCGCCGCCGCGGCATGGTCTTCCAGGCATATTCCTCCTTTCCCTGGCTGACGGTCGCGGAAAACATCGCCTTCGGCATGCGCTACCGTTCCGACATTTCCACGCAGGAAAAGGTGGAGCGCAAGGCGCACTATCTGAAGCTTGTGGGGCTCGAGGAATTCGCCGACGCCTATCCGTCGCGCATTTCCGGCGGTATGCGCCAGCGCGTCGCCATCGCCCGCACGCTTGCCGCCGGCTCCGAAGTCCTGCTAATGGACGAACCGTTCGGCGCGCTCGATGCGCTGACCCGCGAACGGTTGCAGGTGCAGTTGCGGGCGTTGCAGATCTCCGAACAGAAGACGGTGATCTTCGTCACCCACGACGTCGAGGAGGCGGTGTTTCTCGCCGACCGCGTGGTGCTGTTCTCCAGGCGGCCGGCGCGCATGGTCGCCGACATCGACGTCAACGCCGCGCTCGGCGTCGAGCGGCCGCTCGAAATCCGCGAAACGCAGAGCTTCTTCGACCTTCGCAACAAGATCCTCCATCTCATCCGCAACGAAACGGGAGATCCCGTATGAAGGGCATGTTTTCGGGCCGCACGGTGGTGATCACCGGGGCAAGCCGCGGGATCGGGCTCGGCATCGCCCGGGCCTTCCACCGCGAGGGCGCGCGGCTGCACCTGATCGCTGATGATCCGGCTGTTCACGAGCGTGCCGCAGAAGCTCGGCGCCACCGCCGCCCAGGCGGACATTGCCGACGGGGCGCGCGTGGATGCCGCGTTGAGGGATGTGGGAACGATCGACGTGCTGATCAACAATGCGGGCCTGGAGCGGCTGACACCACTTGATGATGCGAGCGCCGAGGGTTTCGCCACCTTCCGCCGCATCATCGACATCAACATTGCCGGCACGGCGCTGGTCACCAGGCGTGCGCTCCGGTCGATGTTTTCGGGCGGGGCGATCGTCAACACAGCGTCGATCTGGGGACGGGTGGCCGAGGCGCAGTTCGACGCCTATGTGGCTTCGAAACACGCGATCATCGGGCTCACCAAGACCTGGGCGAAGGAGCTCGGGCCGCGCAATATCCGCGTCAACGCCGTCTGCCCCGGTTGGGTAAGGACGGAGGCCTCGATGCGTTCGCTGGGGCTCATGGCCTGCGCGCAGGGCGTCAGCGAAGACAGGCTTCTTGAAGACATCGTCGGCGGGCAGGCCCTGCCCGGCCTGATGGAGCCCGACGACATGGGAGAGATCTACCTCTTCCTCGCCTCCGACAGGGCGAAGAACATCACCGGCCAGTCGCTCGGCGCCGATCGGGGAGCAGTTCCATGGTGAAACCGTTGACGGGCAAGAGGGCCCTGGTGACCGGGGCGGCAAGCGGCATCGGCCGGGCCGCGGCGGAAGCGCTGATGGCCGAGGGCGCCACGGTGATCGGGCTGGATCTCAAGCCGCAGGAGGGAAGCCTTGCCATCCTCGCCTGCGATCTGGCGGACGAGGGGCAGGTCATCTCGGCAGTGGGCGAGGCAGCGCGGCGGATGGGGGGGATCGACATCCTCGTCAACAATGCGGGCATCCTCGAAGAATGCCCGCTGGGGGGCATCAGCGCCGCCCACATCGACCGCATGTTCGCGGTCAACGTGCGGGGGGCGGTTTTGGTGGCGCGCGAAGCGCTTCGGCATTTTCCGGCGGGCGGGCGGATCATCAACATCGCCTCCGAACTCGCCTATCTCGGCAGGGCGGACGCCTCCGTCTATTGCGCCACCAAGGCGGCCATTCTCGGCCTGACCCGGTCCTGGGCAAGAGAACTGGCGCCGAGGATCCTGGTCAATGCCGTGGCTCCCGGTCCGACAGATACGCCGCTCCTGGCCTTCGAGACCCTGACGGCGGACCAGAAGGCGGCCGAGACGGCCAATCCCATGGGACGGATCGGCAGGCCTGAGGAAGTGGCGGCGGCCGTGGTCTTTCTCGCCGGGCCGGGGGCCACCTTCTTCACCGGACAATGCCTGGGCGCCAATGGCGGCGCGGCGATGATTTGAGGACGTCACGATGAACGACAGCGTATTCTGGGCGGAACAGACCTGGCCCGAGGCGGCCGCGAAGGTGGCCGGCGGCGCACCGATATTCCTGCCTCTTGGGGCGACCGAGCAGCACGGCCATCACATGGCACTCAATGTCGACGTCGTGCTGCCGACGTCCATCTGTGAAACGGTCGCCAGGGCCGTGGGAGGATTGGTCCTGCCTACCATCCCCTATGGCAATCGCTCGCAGCCGAAGACCGGTGGCGGTTCGGCCTTCGGCGGCACGATCAACCTGACGGCTCACACCTTTTCGCTCGTGGTGCGCGACGTGCTGTGCGAGCTCTACCGGCAGAAGGTCCGGCGGATCGTGGTGGTGAACGGCCATTACGAGAACATCTGGCCCGCGGTCGAAGGCATCGAGCTGGCACTGGATGCGATCGGCCGCGACCGCTGCGACGGGCTGACGATCCTCAGGTTCGACCACTGGGATCTCGTCCAGCCGTCGACCATCGACCGGATCTTCCCGGACGGCTATCCCGGCATCGAACTCGAACATGCGAGCGTGATCGAGACGTCCATGATGCTGGCGCTGCGCCCGGAATTCGTCGATCTCGATCGATCGCTGCATGACGGGCCGGCCAAGTTCAAGCCCTATGATCGCTATCCTCTTCCGCTGGCCGACGTGCCGCCGTCCGGCGTGCTGTCCATGACCACGGGATCGCAGGAGGAAAAAGGCAATTGGCTGCTGACCGACGTGGTCAGCCGCATGACGCAGATCGTTCGAGACGAATTCAGCATTGGAGGCCATAATGATCAACGCTAAGCATCAGCCGGTGGATGCCGCCGAGGTTCCGCGCTTTGCCGGCCAGGCGACGTTCATGCGGCTTCCGGCCGTGCCGTCCGCCGAAGGGCTCGACATCGCCCTGGTCGGCATTCCGTGGGACGGCGGCACCACCAACCGGGCCGGCGCCCGCCATGGGCCGCGCGAGATCCGCAGCCAGTCCAGCCTGATGCGCAAGGTGCATCACGTTTCCAAGATCGCGCCCTTCAGCCTCGCCAATATCGCCGACGTCGGCGATCTCTCGGTCAATCCGATCGACCTGATGGACGCGCTGAAGCGGATCGAGGAAGGCATTGCCAGCATCATCGCGGTCGGCGCCATTCCACTTTCCGCCGGTGGCGACCACCTGACGACGCTGCCTGTGTTGCGCGCGGTGGCCCGGCACCGGCCGGTCGGCCTCATCCATTTCGACGCCCATTCCGACACCAATGACAGCTATTTCGGCGGCAACCGATATACCCATGGCACGCCGTTCCGGCGCGCCATCGAGGAAGGACTGCTCGACCCCAAGCGCATGGTACAGATCGGCATTCGCGGTTCGATCTATGAGACGGACGAGCATGCCTGGGCCATCGAGCAGGGCATCCGTATCATCTACATGGAAGAGTTCACCCGCCGCGGCGCGGCCGCGGTGATCGCCGAAGCAAAGGCGATCGTCGGTTCGGCGCC
Source organism: Rhizobium arsenicireducens (assembly GCF_964021225.1). Lineage (NCBI taxonomy): Bacteria > Pseudomonadati > Pseudomonadota > Alphaproteobacteria > Hyphomicrobiales > Rhizobiaceae > Rhizobium > Rhizobium arsenicireducens. The sequence continues at coordinate 89,213 of NZ_CAXHYK020000001.1, forward strand.
GACCTACGTGACCTTCGACATCGACAGCATCGACCCGTCCATGGCGCCAGGCACCGGTACGCCCGAAGTCGGCGGCTTCACCACGCGCGAGGCGCAACAGATGATCCGCCTGCTGGAAGGCGTCGATATCGTCGGTGCCGACGTCGTCGAGGTAGCGCCTCCGTTTGATCTCGCCGGCATGACGGCGATCGCCGGCGCAACAATGATGTTCGAACTGCTGTGCGTGATCGCGGCGAAATTTCAGGCGTGACACCGGGCGTGTGATCCCGACTTGAAATTTGACCCCTTTCGGCGTCGCAAAATGCCCCACGACCGGAGCCTAGTGCCTTAGGCGCGGCCGAGCCGTTATGACGTCTCATCCGAGCCGGTGAAGATCGGTGCGGTGACCGCCCGGAAACGGTTCTACCAGGTTCTGCACTGCAACGGCATGGGCTATCGCGATCCGACAGCGCTGGTCCATACGCGCGGCGTGAAGGCAGAGGGCGGCTGGGCGGTCGTCTGCGCCGAACAGGTGGATTTTCACTACACGTCCGAGATCACGCCTTTCATCGAGCGGCGCCTGTGGGACGAGCGGGATATCCCGGCGCTGTCGCGCATGGTCGACAAGATCCACGAGGGTGGGGCGCTGGCCGGCATCGAGCTTGCCTGCACCGTCATGCTATTGGAGATTGTGCCGGCGCAGCAGATCGTGGACACGATGCTGGCGACGGGATTTGGGCTTGCCCGCATTTGCGAAGGCTTCATCGGCAACCGCATCCTCAAGCGTTACCGCGCGTGCCGTGGGCCAGGATATCCCCGAGACCTTGGGCGATATTCTGGTCAGTGCCCGCCGCAAGGGCCAGAAGACCGGCGGTGGCTGGTATGACTATGAGGCCGGCGATCGCCGTCCCCTTCCTTCGGACGAGGTTACCCACCTTCTCGGTGCCCTGATGCAGCCCGACCGGAAAAATCCGCTCCATTGGCCGACCAGAGCGTCCGGGGCGGCGGTCTAGCTCACGAGCCAATTGTCTTTATAGAAGCGAACCTTCTCGGGCGTGAATACAAGATTCGTTGCGGCACCGATGGGCGGAACGTGATGGGGAGTGCGTAGCTTCACGATTGTGCTGTTCGCGAGGTCGGCGCTGACGATGGTGAAGCAGCCCATGTCCTGAATATCCATGACGGTTGCAGGCAATGTGCCCGCTCGCGGGGTGTCGGTAAGCGTGACGAATTCCGGACGAATGCCGACCACGACATCGCTCAGCGAACGGCCTTCGGCAGAGCGGAGCGCACCGACCTCGCGTCCGAGGACCGACACCGTACCCCCGTCGACCCTGCCCTCGAGAAAATTCATCGCTGGCGAGCCGATGAAATAGCCGACGTGGCGATGCACCGGTTCCTCGAACAGTGCCTGGGGGCTCCCCATCTGTACGACGCGGCCATGGTCCATGACCACGACCTGTTCGGCCAGCGTCATCGCCTCGTTCTGGTCGTGCGTTACATAGACCAGCGTGTGTCCGTGCTGGGCGCTGATGTCGCGCAGCTTGCGTCTAAGACTGAATTTCAGCTGCGGATCGATCACTGTCAGGGGTTCGTCCATGAGGATGACCGCCACGTCGTCGCGCACCAGTCCGCGCCCGAGTGAGATCAGTTGCTTGAGGTCAGGCGTGAGCTTTCGCGCCGGCTTCTGCAGCACTCCGTCGAGATTGAGCAGGCTTGCCACCTCGTTGACCCGCCGGTCGATCTCGCCTTTCGGCGTGTTGCGGCAACGCAGCGGAAAGGCAAGGTTCTCGAACACCGTCTTCGACGGATAGACCACCGGAAACTGAAAGACCTGGGCGATGTTACGCTTCACCGCGCCGACCGAGGTCACGTCGATCCCGTTGATTAGCACCCTGCCTTCGCTCGGCATCAGCAGGCCGGAGACGATGTTCAGCATCGTGCTCTTGCCGCAGCCGGACGGACCGAGCAGGGCATAGGTGCCGCCGTCCTCCCAGGTGAGATTCAGCGGATGGAGCGCGTAGTTCGGCTTGCCGTCGACGATGTCGTAGGCATGGGCGAGGCTCCTGAGTTCGATCTTTGCCATGCAATCAATCCTTCTGGCCGGAGACGCTTCTGCGGGGCGGGGCGGCAATCAGCGTGCCCGTGGTCGCATCGAAGGCGTAGAAGCGCGCGCTGTCCGGGGTGAAACCGATCCTGTCGCCTGGCTGAAACAGATGCACGCCCTCCTCCTCCAGCACGAGATTGCGCCCGTCCAGATCGAGATGCAGCACGGTCAGCGAGCCGTTGACCTCGGCAAGCGCCACGACCGCCGAAAAATCCCCGCCGAGCGCCAGGTCCGTCGCCCTGAGGCCGAACGTGTAGCGATCCGGCGCAAGCGTGGAAAAATGCGCCGGCAGCGGCGTTTCGAACGATGGCCCGAGGATCATCCGGCCGCCCGCGATTTCGCCTTCGAGCAGGTTCATCGGCGGATCGTTGAAAACCTGCGCCGCGATCGTGTTGGCGGGATAGTGGAAGACGTCGCGATAGTCGCCCGTCTGGATCGCCTTGCCCTCGTGCAGGATGATGACATGCCCCTGCAGGATCATCGCCTCGGCCGGTTCGGTCGTCGCATAGACGACCAGGCGGTCTCTGCTGTCGCGGAAGATGCGTCGGAACTCGTCGCGCAATTGTTCGCGCAGCTTGTAGTCCAGATTGACCAGCGGCTCGTCGAGCAGCAGGAAATCGGTATCCTTTACCAGCGCCCGGGCAAGCGCCACGCGCTGCTGCTGGCCGCCGGAAAGCTCCGCCGGGCGCCGGTCGAGATAGGGGCGCAGGCCGAGCAGGTCGCTCACATAGGTGAGTTTCGCCTCGATTTCGGACGGCGTGCATCCAGCCCGCCTCAGCGGAAAGACGATATTGTCGCGCACGTTCAGGTGCGGATAATTGACGAACTGCTGGTAGACCATGCCGACCCGGCGCTTCCACGCGGGGATATTCAGGAGATCGACCCCGTCGCGCACGAGACTGCCGGAGCGTACTGCCTGCAGCCCGGCCAGTACCTTGAGAAAGGTCGTCTTGCCGGAGAGCGTGCGGCCGATGACGGTGACGACGCCTGATGCCGGCAGTTCGACGTCCAGCCCGTCGAGATGGATGGCGTTGCCGTCGGCCACGGTCAGATTGCGGATTGCGTAGGTCATCATAACTCCTATTTGCGTGCGCCGGCGAGGCTGCCTTTTTCAAGGTAGCGCTCCACCAGGAAGGCGACCACGATCAGGGGCGCCACCGAGACCAGTGCCGAGGCGGAAAGGCTCCACCATGGTGTCACCGAGGAATTCAGCGAGACGATCGCCACGGGCAGCAACTGCGTCTCGGTGAAGGTCAACGTGAAGGCGAAGAAGAAGTCGTTCCAGCCGAAGACGATGCAGAAGATACCGGCGACCACGAGGCCGGGCAGCGAATTCGGCAGGATCACCCGCCAGAAGGTCTCGATCGGCGTGCAGCCGTCGATCATCGCCGTCTCGTCGAGCTCGCGCGGAATATTGTTGAAGAAGTCGACCATCACCCAGACGGCGATTGGCAGGAGCAGGGCGATGTAGACGATGACCAGACCGAGGATCGTGTCGAGCAGGCCGAAGAGACCGAGCATCAGGAAGAACGGGATGGCCAGAACCACCGGCGGCATGATCCGCTGCGAGACGAAGAAGAAGGTGAGGTCGTTGTTGCCGATCGGCCCCGCCTTGTAGACGAAGCGGGACAATCCGTAGGCGGCGAACGTACCGAGGATCAGGCTGATCGCGCTGGCCGACAGCGTGACGATCATGCTTGCGGCGAACGGCTGGACGATGTCGATGCTGCCGGCTCCTGATCCGAACAGACCCTTCCAGGCGGCGAGCGAAGGCTCGTAGTCGACATAGGGCAGATAGGTCGGCCCGGCGGTAACCCCGTTGGCGGTCTTGAACGAGGTTGTCAGCGCCCACAGGAAGGGCGCGATGACGAAGGCGCTCCATCCGAGGATCGCCGCCGTCTTGATGATGCGAAAGAGGCGCGGCATGGATCAGGCTCCCGATTTGACGAGGTATCTGGCGAGAAGCTTGGCGATGATCGTCAAGAGCACGATCATGATCACCAGATAGGTGATCGACAGCGCCGCCGCGTAGCCGATCTGGAAGTCGCGCAGACCCCGGATGAAGATGTAGTAGCTTGAGGTTTCCGTGGCCGTGCCAGGCCCGCCGGACGTGACGACGTAGATCGTTTCCATGATTTTCGAGGCTTCGATCAGACGGATGATGACCGCGCCCGCCGAGATCGGTGCCATGGCCGGAAAGGTCACGTTGAAGAAGGTCCGGATCGGTCCGGCGCCATCGATCGCGGCAGCCAGGAACGGCTCCTTCGGCAGCGACAGCAGGCCGGCCATCAGCAGCAGGAACATGAACGGCGTCCACTGCCAGACGTCGACGAGTATGACGACCACCGTCGCCCAGCCGGCGCTTGTCAGCCAGGCGATATTTCCAATGCCGAGAATCTGCATCAGGTCATTGGCCGGCCCGAGGGATTCGTGGAAGATCGTGCGCCAGATTACGGCCATGACCACTGGTGTCGTCATCATCGGAATGAGAAACAGGACGCGCGTCAGCCGCCTCAGCCGCACCTGATGCCAGACGAGCAGAGCAAGCGCGAAGGCGATGACATATTCGAGCAGCACGCAGGCCGTAGCGATGAAGCCGAGCCGGACGAGGGATTCCCAGAAGCGGGCATCGCTAAAGATGCGTCCGTAGTTGCCGCCTCCGATGAAGTTCAGGCCGGGGCTTGCGGCATCCCATCCCGAAAAACTCACGCGGATGGTGAAGATCAGCGGAAACAGGATGATCGCCAGCAGGGTGAGGAGTCCCGGCAGCAGGAAGAAAAGTTTGTAGCGCGACAGCCCATACACGCGGTTCGTTCCTTCAGTTTACGGCCACATCCGCCCCGGTCGAAGGACACGGGACAAAAGCCTTCTCCACGGTAAGGGGCGCACCGCTTACGATGCGCCCCCTTTCGACGGTCCTGGAGTTACTGGTTGTCTTCCAGAGCGACGACGCGGCCATAGGCCTCGCGCACCTTGTCGACGCCGATCCGGTCGACGATCTCCTTCCACTCCTTGGCCACCTGGTCCAGCGCTGCCTGCGGTGTCGCCTGACCGGCGATCGCCGAGGCGACTCCCGTTGCCATGGAGGTCATGAACTGGTTTACGCCCGGAACGCGAAGGTCGAAGACACGGTTCTGGCTGGTGTCCATGCCCGACAGCGTTTCGACGTAGCTCTTGGCAAGATCGGCATCCCAGCCGAGCTTGTCGGTCCATAGCGCTGGATCGAAATGGCTGGTGCGGTAGGGATTGACGCCGAAACGGCCGACCTGCAGGTCGGACAGTGTGTTGGCTTCGTTGGAGAAGAAGCACAGATAGTCGAAGGCCATGTCCTGGTTCTTCGACTTGGCCGACACCGCCGAGGTCCAGCCCCAGGTGATGTAGGGCGCGCGGTTCGGCTCCTCGAACTTGTCCCACTGCTTGGTCTTGCGGTTCCAGACCTCGCGGGCGCCCGGCAGAGGCGCCGCGGCCACCTTGTTGCGGATCGGGCTGTCGGCCTGCTGCGCCTGGACGAAGGCATCGTCCCAGGAATAGCTCATCAGCGACTGGCCGCCGCCGAAGGCGAAGATCTCGTCGCCGAGGCCGAAATTGGCGCCGCCCGGCGCCCAGTCCTTCGAGGCCGCGACGAACAGCTCAAGGCCGCGCACGAAGCCGGGCGAATTGATCAGCGGCTCCATGGTTTCGAGGTCGAAGAAGAAGCCGCCCTTGACGTTCGGGTTCTTGGCATAGGGTGCCGCGCGGCTGATGAAGGCCGAGAACATCAGGTCGTCGCGCTTGGCGACTTCAGCCGAGCCGAAATTGGGATTGCCGTCGCCGTCCCAGTCCCAGCCGGAAAAGACCTTGGCGACTTCGTTATATTCTTCCCAGGTGGCGGGCACGGTCAGGTCGCGGCCGGTCGCTTCCTTGAACTTCGCCTGCATCTCCGGGTTTTCGAACATGTCGGCGCGGTACTTCAGATAGTGCCGGTCACCGTCGATCGGATATTGCACCATCTGGTCCCCCCACTTGGCGACGTCGATGTAGTTGCGGGTGACATCCTTCATGCCGGTCGACTCGCGATAGGCATCCGGAACGGGGGCCAGGAAGGGGTTGAGGTCGCCGATCCATAGAGAGCCGTAGAACAGCACGTCATAGGCATTCTGCCCCGTCTGGAACGGAATCAGGATGCGCTGGAACAGGTCCCCGAACGGTACATGCACGACGCTCACCTTGGCGCCGGTCAGTTCCTCGAACTGTTTGGCGTGGAGCGCAGTCGGCTCGCCGATCACCGGAACGGCATGGGTGATGATGTTGAGCGTGCGGCCGGAATAGTCCTTGGCGTCGATCGCCTCGTAGGAGCAGGTTCCCGGCAGGTCGGCCGGAATGCCGAAGCGGCTGTAGTCCGCCGCCATGGCGGGTGCCGCGGCGGCCGCCAGCGCAAGCGTGCTGGCGGTCAGAAGCAATGTCTTCAATGTCATGTTTCTCTCTCCCAGGTTTAAAATCCTTGCCGGCGAAAGCCGGCTCCTCATCAAGGAATAAGCACCGCGCGGCCGTGAATCTTGCCGTGGTGAAGGTCGAGTAGGGCGCGGTTGGCATCGGCCAGCCGGTATTCCGCCGTTGCCAGGTGGACCTTGCCCTGATCGGCAAGCGCCATGAGTTCGACCAGTTCGGGATAGGTGCCGACGAGATTGCCGACGATCCGTTTTTCCGACGTGATCATGTCGATGGTCGGGATCTCGAGCTTTCCCCCATAGCCGACGATGTAGTAGGCGCCGTCGTTGCGGGTCATGGCGAGCCCCTCCAGGATCGCACTGCCTTCGCCGACGAAATCGATGACGGCCTCGGCGCCCCATCCGCCGGTCAATGCGAGCACCTTGTCGACCTGTTCGCCATTGGCGAGCACCAGTTCGTCGGCGCCGCACTTGGCAGCAAGCTCAAGCGCTTCCTTCGAGCGGTCGACGGCGATGACCTTCGCCGCACAGAGCGATTTCAGCACCTGGACGCCGATATGACCGAGGCCGCCGACGCCGATCACCACGGCATATTGTCCGGGCAGAAGGTGCTGGGCGGCCTTCTTGCAGGCTCGGTAGGCGGTGAGGCCGGCATCGGTGTAGGGCGCCACATCCTTCGGCGCGAGCGTCTTCGGCAGCTTGATCAGCGAGCGTGCGCCGGTCTGCAGATATTCGGCATAGCCGCCATTGGTATTGATTCCGGGAAAGGAGCTTTCCTCGGCATGCATGTCATTGCCGCGCCGGCAGGCGAGGCAATGGCCCGACGTGACCAGCGGATGGCAGATCACCGCGTCGCCCGGCTTGAAGTGCGTAACGCCCGCACCGACTTCCTCAACCCATCCGGCATTTTCGTGCCCCATGATATAGGGCAGCTGGACATCGGAATTGTTGCGCCACAGACCTTCGATGACGTGCAGGTCGGTGCGGCAGACGCCCGCCCCGCCGATACGCACGATCACATCGTTTGGCCCCTCGATACGGGGATCGGGCACATCCTCGTAGACTACGAATTCGCTCTTCTCGAGCTTCTCGTCATATTCGTGCAGAACTGCTGCCTTCATTCCAAAGCCTCCTCACTCGGCGTATTGTCTTTCCGTCTTTCTCATTGCAGTTGCCGTGCCAACTGCCTGTTCACCTGAAAGAAATAAGTGAAATCAAAGAGATGAGGTTTTGGTGCAGTGCGCTCGCGGCAGCGCATGATGTTCAGGCCCACAACAGCGGCAGGGCTTCACGTGTTCAAATCATGAACACTTGCCAGCGGCAGCGAAAATTGGTCCACTAAGACCCGGACAAGAAGGGACAAAACCCTTGAAAAGCCTGAGGAGAGGCGCTGTCCGGGGGGAACAGACAGATGCTTTCACGGACTGAGCGCCTGAAGAGGCTCAGGATCACGTTGATGCAGGGTGGACAGGTCGACGGCAATCTCGTCAATCCGCAGATCGCCGAGAGTTGGCAGCGCTGCATCGAATCCGGGCTCGATCCTCGGGTGACGCCGCCGCCGATCCAGATCGGCACGCGGGAGCTCAAGCAGTTGCGCGAGCGCGATGAACTGACCCATCGCTTCGCCGTGGCCGAAATGCATTCGCTCTATCAGCAGATCGCCGGGAGCAATTTCCTGATCGCCTTCGGCAATGCCGAAGGAACGGTGCTCGATACCATCGCCGATGGCGACTTCCAGTCCAGCAGACCGGGTCGAGGGATCGTGCCGGGCGCCGTGTGGAAGGAAAGCCTGCGCGGCACCAATGCTCTGGGAACCTGCGCGGCCGGTCGCCAGCCGCTGATCGTTCACGGCGAGGAACACTTCTTTGCCGCCTATTCCGATGTCAGCTGCTTTGCCGCGCCGATCCTGCATTCCGACGGTGAACTTGCCGGCGTGCTCGACGCCTCGTCCGATTGCAGCGCGCGCCACAGCCACACCCTGGCGCTGATGCGCATGGCCGCCACCCATATCGAGAACTCGCTGTTTCTCGCCCAGCAGGAGAAGCACATCGTCGTGCTGTTTCATTCCCGCTGGGAACTGCTGAATTCGGTCAGCGGCGGGCTTGTCTCGTTCGATGCCAATGGACGGCTGGTGGCGGTCAACAAACGTGCACGGGAGATCCTGCGCGGTATCCCGCTGCGCCCCGGCACGGAATTCAACGCCATCTTCGACACTCCGTTCGATCTGGCTCTGGCGGAGATGTCGAACAGCCGGCAGCCGACGCTGCGCGATGGTTTCGGCAGCCGTTACGCTGTCCACTGGCGCAATCGCCACAGTTTCGAGAGGCGCTTGCCCCAGGCCGGAAAAACAGCCAGCGCCAACACGGCCAGCGGTCGTCTGCTACCCTCGACGAAGCCCGACTTCGTCGCCAACGACGCCGTCGTGCGCCAGCAACTGGACAAGATAGCCCGCGCCGTCCGCTTCAGACCGCCCTTCCTGATCCGCGGCGAAAGTGGCACCGGCAAGGAAATGCTGGCCCGGCATATCCACAAGGCAAGCGGGCGCCAGGGTAGCTTCATCGCCGTCAATTGCGGCGCGCTGCCCGAGCATCTGCTGGAGGCCGAACTCTTCGGCTATGTCGGCGGCGCCTTCACCGGAGCCCAGCGCACGGGCGCCGAGGGACTGGCCGTCGCCGCTGATCGCGGCACGCTTTTCCTCGACGAGATCGGCGACATGCCGCTGTCGAGCCAGGTGGCGCTGTTGCGCTTCCTCGACAGTTCCGAGGTCCGCCCGGTCGGCAGCCATCAGGTGCGCAAGGTCGATACGCAGATCGTCGCTGCCACCAATGTCGACCTCGAGGAGGCGATCGCCACCAAGCGCTTCAGGGAGGATCTGTTCTATCGCCTTGGCGTCATTCGTCTGGAGCTACCGGCGCTGCGCGACCGAACCGATTTCGGCGCCGTGCTCGACCGCATGCTGGCGGAGATTTCGCCGGGGATGCAGATCGATCCCGCCGCTGCGACGCTGATGGCGGCATTCGGCTGGCGCGGAAACATGCGCGAACTGCGGTCCGCCCTGCTGCAACTGGTGATGGCCGCAGACGGAAACCGGATTGCACCTTCTGATGTTCTCGATTTGCTCGGCCACCCAGGAGTAGGCATCGGCCGCCAGACCCATTCCCTGCGCACCAAGATCGGCCGGGAAGTCACCGAGATGCTGCGCAGCAACGGAAACAACATCAGCTTAACGGCACGGACGCTCGGCGTCTCACGCAACACCGTCTACAAATACGCCAGAAACCCATAAGGGCAGGGGGGAAACAGCGCGGCTCTGTTCCGTAAATAAGCTTATCTCGCAAAATGCCCGACTAACCGCCACTTAAGTGAGGTTCCGTACAAGCCTCCGTGCAATCAGGCCCCCGCAACCAAAAATTATCGCGTATCAAACGCTTATCCGCCGCCCTCCGGGGCGGCGTTTGCGTTTGCACCGTTCGTGGAAGCTGACCTGAGCTGACCTGATGACCTGAGCCCCTGATCTTCCTCCAGATTTTGGTAAAGTCCGTCACAACAAGGAGACGGACGAATGAAGCGTTCACGGTTCACGGAAGAACAGATCATCGGGATATTGAAGGAGCAGGGTGAGCCTTGGCGAACGGTGCGAAGACGGTTGATGTCTGCCGCAAGCACGGCATCTCGGATGCAACCTTCTACAAATACAAGGCCAAATTTGGCGGCATGGACGTGTCGGAGGCCAAGCGGCTGAAGACTCTTGAGGACGAGAACGCCAAGCTGAAGCGGCTTCTGGCTGACGCGATGCTCGACAATGCGGCTTTGAAGGACCTGTTGGGAAAGAATGTATGGTCCGCCTCGCCCGTGCAAGGGTACGAGACATCGTGAGCGACGATTCCAGTTGCATAAATGTATCCGGCCTCTCGCGAGTGAGCTGCGGTTGCAGCCAGGCCATGATGAGATCCGCACACGCCGTTCCCAATAAATGGTTCGGGCACGAAGCCCGCTTTTTTGCACGGGGCTTACGGCATGTTGATCCACTGTTTCGTCATCACTATTCCCGAGCCTTGCAATCGAACCAGGACCATCAGGCGAAGGCAGGATCTCTGCGCTCGTAGAGTGCTCCCGGTTTGGTCAGGACGACCCAGACGATCCGGGCCATTTTGGCGGCAAGTGCGACAACAGCTTTGTTAGGGTGCATTCGGGCTTGAAGACCGTCCAGCCAGCCTCCCAGCCGATCCTTTGTTCGGTCGAGGTGTCGGAAGCAGGATCGCGCACCATGGACAAGCAGTTTACGGACATAGCGGTTGCCTCGCTTGCTGATCCCGAGAAGCTTCTGCTTCCCTCCGGTCGAGTACTCCCGCGGCACAAGGCCTAACCATGCGGCCAGATCACGCGCTTTCCGGAACTGTCTGCCGCTTCCAATAGCAGCAAGAAGTGCAGTGGCTCCCAAGGCTCCAATGCCAGGAATTGTCATGAGCCGTCGTGCCACATCCTCGCGACTGGCGATCGCTTCGATCTCGCGCGTGACATCACCAATCCGCTTTGCCAACTGACGCAGATCGGCAAACAGTTCGCTGAGCAGTTTGCGCATTGCCGGCGAAAGATCGTTTGCCTGATCCTCAAGAGCCTCGGGCAGGTCGAGCTTGAACAGACCTGCGCCCTGTCGTAGCGCGACACCATATTCGAGGCAGAAAGCACGCATCTGGTTGATTAAGCGGGTTCGCGTGCCGATCATCTGGTCACGCACCCGGTGCAAGGCTTGAAGGTCGGCCTGTTCCTCAGTTTTCAGTGTAGCAAATCGCATCGTTGGTCGCGTGGCGGCCTCAGCGATTGCCTCCGCGTCGATGATGTCACTCTTGTTCGACTTAACGTAAGGTTTCACAAACTGGGCCGGTATCAGCCGTACCTTATGACCCATCGCCTGGATCTTCCTCGCAATCCACTGAGACCCTGCACAAGATTCCATCCCGACGATCGCTGATGCTGCCCGCTGGAAGAAATGAAGCAGCGTGTCCCGTCGAAACCGAACCCGCTGGATGACCGTACCGTCGCTCCCCAACGCGACGACGTGGAAGATGTTTTTACCAATATCAATCCCATAGACCGCCGCGGGACGCGGCACATTGCGTTGTGGCATTGCAACCTCCTTTGGTTTGACCGCCTCATGATGCGGCAGGAGGACGAGGCGGACCATCCCATTTGTGGTGACGCCCGATGTGAAGCGGGATGCGGTGGCTCACGTCTGTGTGCAACATGGGATGAGCCAGCGTCGGGCGTGCGAGGTTCTGTCGGTGGATCGGTCGAGCATGCGATATCGCAGCGTTCGGCCTGACGATGCGGCCATTCGGGAGGCGATGAAGAAGGTGGCATCCGAACGCCGCCGCTTCGGCTATCGGCGCATCCACGTGTTGCTCAAACGCCAGGGGATCTTCATGAACCTGAAGAAGCTTCGGCGTCTCTACCGCGAGGAGAAGCTGACGGTGCGCAAGCGTGGCGGCCGAAAGCGGGCCTTGGGCACGAGACGTCCCCTGGCTTTGCCGTCGCGTCCGGGCGAGCGCTGGAGCCTGGACTTCGTCAGCGATGCCTTCACCGACGGTCGCCGCTTTCGGGTCCTGGCCGCCGTCGACGACTTCACCCGCGAATGCCTGTGCCTGGTCGCCGATACATCCCTGTCAGGCGCTCGGCTTGCCCGCGAGTTGGACAGTCTCATCGCCAGACGGGGAAAGCCGAGGACGATTGTCTCGGACATCGGCACGGAGATGACCAGCATGGCCATCCTCAAATGGTGCCAGGAAGCAAAGGTCGAATGGCACTACATCGCCCCAGGCAAGCCAATGCAGAACGGCTTCGTCGAAAGCTTTAACGGCAGCTTCCGTGACGAGTGCCTGAACGAGACGCTGTTCTCGTCGCTCACTCAGGCCCGCGCCGCCATCACCGCATGGAAGGAGGATTACAACAGGAACAGACCCCACTCGTCGCTGGGCAATATCACCCCCAGCGAATTCGCAATGAAAATGGCTATGGAAAACAGGCCGCATGAGGCCAGATTGAAAACCCAAGACTCTCCCGAAAAATGGAGGGAAAGTGGGTCTCAGGTCAAGCGACGAACCGGCACGTCGGTGTTGATCACCCAGTGCGTTTCGCCAGCATAGATCTCGACAGCACCAGGATGAGCCCGATGATCACCGTTGCTGCAATGAAGAGGAAGGCGGCCGCGGCGATCGCGGGGCTGATGTTCTCGCGGATCGAGGAAAACATCTGCCGCGCTAGCGTGCGCTGGTTGGGGCCGGCAACGAAAAGCGTCAGCACCACCTCGTCGAGCGAAGTGGCAAAGGCAAGCACCGCGCCGGACAGAACGCCGGGCATGGCAAGCGGCAGCGTGACGCGGCGAAAGACCGTCGACGGCGAAGCGCCGAGGCTCTGGGCGGCCAGTTCCACACGCTCGTCGATTCCCGCGAGCGCCCCGGTGACGCTGACCACCACGAAGGGGACGGCGACGACGGTATGAGCGATGATCACCCCAAGATAGCTGTTGGTGAGGCCAAACCCCGACAGCAGTACCTGCATCCCGACACCGAGCACGACGGCCGGCACGACCATCGGCAACAAGAAGAGCGTGCGGATTGAGCCACGGAAGAAAAGCAGCCGGTTACGCAGGCCGACCGAGGCCGCCGTGCCGAGCACGGTGGCCAGCAGCGTGGTGCCCGTACCGATGATCAGGCTGTTGACGATGGCCCGCCGCCAGGCATCGGCGAAGAACAGTTCCTCAAACCAACGCAGCGACCAGGAGGGGATCGGATAGGTGAGGATGACGCTCGAGGTGAAGGCGAGCGGCAGAATGGCGATCAGGGGCGCGACGAGGAAGAGGATGGCCAGCGTGGCGAAGGTCGCCTTGGCGATTTTCATCGGCATCGTCAGTGCCTCCCCGGCTCGTCGCGGGAGAGCCGCGCATAGACACTGTAGAGCAACAGCGTGGCGACAAGCAGAACGACACCCAGTGCGCCGGCCATTCCCCAGTTTGCCGAGCCCGTCGCATAGAAGGCGATGATGGACGAGATCATCTGGTCGCCCGGCCCGCCAATCAGCGCAGGCGTAATGTAATAGCCGATCGCCGAGATAAAGACGAGCAACCCGCCAGAGGCGACGCCGCGTAGGCTGAGCGGCAAGAGCACGCGCAGGAAGGCGCGAATCGGATGGGCGCCGAGCGATGCGGCGGCCGGCATCAGGTTCTTCGGAATGGTGATTAACACCGAATAGATCGGTAGGACCATGAAGGGCAGCAGCACATGGGTCATGGCGATGATGACACCGGTGCGGTTGAAGATCAGCGCGAGCGGCGAATTGACGATGCCGAGCGTCAGCAGGAGATCGTTGATCAGCCCCTTTTCCTGCAACAGGATGAACCAGGCTGCGGTCCGCACCAGGAGCGAGGTCCATAGCGGCAAGAGGACGGCGGCGAGCATCAGGTCGCGCTTCCAGCCGGTAAGCGAAGCGGCGATGATGGCATAGGGATAGCCGATGCAGGCGCAGGCGAAGGTGACTAGCGCGGCAATCCAGAAGGTGCGCAGGAGGATCACGCGGTTCACCGACTGCTCCGCCGGCAGGTGTTCGATCTCGCCCGCGGCATTACGCCCGAGATCCACGGCCGCGAGCAGGTTGCGGTCGGTATAGGGGGAGAGCGCGTTGGCAATCGCCAGCCAGAATTCCGGCCTCTCCCAGCGGTTGTCGATGGAAACGAGGTCGGTGGGCGGATTGGCGTTGTCGCTGATCGCACTCATCGTCTTGCCCATCAGCGTGCGGAAACCCGAACGGGCGCTGTTGAGGCGGCGCACCATGTCGCCAAGCGCCTGGTCGTCATCGACCGCCCTCAGGTCCTCGATCACCGCAGCCTGCATTTCCATTGTCGGTGGTGACGTGCGGTCCCAATCGGCGAGGACGTCGGCGCTGCGTGGCAGCAGGCGCAGCACGGCGGGATCGGAAACGGACTGCGACATCATGCTGAAAAGCGGCCACACGAAGAAGCCGATGAGGAAAAGCATAAGCGGCGCGAGCAGGAAAAGCGACCGCCCCGTGCGGGAGGAGGTTGCGCTCATGGCACGATGACCCGACAATCATCGGCCGCGAAGGTCGCAAAAACCTTGGTGCCGGGCGCGAATTCGCGCGAGCGTCGACCGAGCTTGGCAATCAGCGGGTGGATGGAGTTGTGCAACTGCACACGCAGGTGATCACCTTGGTAGACGGAATCGGTCACCTCCGTTTCCAGCACGTTGTGCGCCTCTCCCCGCGTCTCTGCAAGCTCCACCCGTTCCGGGCGAATGGAGAGAAGCACGGTCTGGCCGGAAGCGACACTGCCGGAAACAACCGAGATGATCTGTGCGCCGGACGGAAGCCGCACGACCGCTTCCTCTCCGTTCACTGATTCCACAACGGCTTCAAAGAGATTGGTCTCGCCGATGAACTCGGCGACGAAACGCGTCGCCGGCGCGTCATAGACCTCGCGCGGCGTGCCGATCTGCTCGATATTGCCCTTGTTGAAGACGGCAACCCGGTCCGACATGGTGAGTGCCTCGGACTGGTCGTGCGTAACGAAGACGATAGTAAGGCCGAGGCGACGGTGCAGGTCGCGGATGTCGAGTTGCATCTGCTCCCGCAAGTGCTTATCGAGCGCGCCGAGCGGCTCGTCCATCAGAACGACGCGCGGCTCGAAAACGAGGGCACGGGCCAGCGCCACGCGCTGCTGCTGACCGCCGGAGAGTTGGATGGGGCGCCGGTCGGAAAGGGCCGACATCTGAACCATGTCGAGCGCTCGCTTGACGCGCTCGCCGATCTCCCCCTTGCTGACGCCGCGCATCTGCAATGGAAAGGCGATGTTGTCGCCAACGGACATGTGGGGGAAAAGCGCGTAGCTTTGGAAGACGACGCCCATGTCCCGTTTGTGAGTAGGCACCGCGTTGATGGCCTTTCCATCAACCACGATGCTGCCCGAGGTCGGCTGCTCGAAGCCGGCGAGCATCATCAGGAGCGTCGTCTTGCCGGAACCGGACGGTCCGAGCAGGCTAACGAACTCGCCCTTGCCGATGCCGAGATCGAGGTCCTTGACCACGCAGAGCGGGCCGTAAAACTTGGTAATGCGGTCAAATCGAATGAATTCGGCCACGGAAGACTCCATCGCTTAAGGCGAAAGGTGCGCCCTACGGCATGCACCCGGCCATGCAGGGAAGGCGCTCGATGCGAGCGCCTTCCCCAGGATGTTCTTACTGGGCCAGCCAGGCGTTGAAGCGCTCAGTCAGCGTTTCCGCATTGTCGATCCAGAAGTCGACGTTGAGCGGAATGGCATCGGTCAGGTTTGCCGGATCGGTCGGCAGGTCCTTGGCAAACTCGGCCGGCACCTTCGCGGCCGCGTCCTTGTTCGGCAGGCCGTAAGCTACGAATTCGGGCAACTTTGACTGGTTCTCCGGAAGGCTGGCAAAGGCGATAAAGTCCTGTCCGGCATCCTTGTTCTCTGCATCCTTCAGCACGACCCAACTGTCGACGGCATAGATGGAGCCGGGAAAGACGACCTTGAGGTTCTTGCCTTCGGAACGGTTGATGCCGGTGATGCGACCATTGTAGGCGGAGGCCATGGTCACTTCGCCCGAAGCCAGAAACTGCAGCGGCTGGGCGCCGGATTCCCACCAGACGATGTGCGGCTTCAACTCATCGAGCTTCTTGAAGGCGCGTTCGACACCTTCGTCAGTGCTGAGCACG
Organism: Rhizobium arsenicireducens; assembly: GCF_964021225.1. Lineage (NCBI taxonomy): Bacteria > Pseudomonadati > Pseudomonadota > Alphaproteobacteria > Hyphomicrobiales > Rhizobiaceae > Rhizobium > Rhizobium arsenicireducens. Next base: position 105,464 of record NZ_CAXHYK020000001.1, read on the forward strand.
TCATAGAGCTCGTCCTTCGAAACGCCATCGGCAAGCAGCGCAAATTCCAGTGTGTATTTTGGTCCCTTGCGCAGCGAACGCTTGCCGGGGAACTTCTCGACGTTCCAGAAATCCGCCCAGGACGCCGGCCCCGCGGCCAGCTTGTCACCGTCATAGGCAATCGCTGTGGACCAGACGATGGCGCCGACCCCACAATCATTGACGGCGCTGTCGAGGAACTTGTCCTTGCCGCCCATCTTGTCCCAGTCGATCTTTTCGTAGAGGCCGTCGGAACAGCCGAGCGCCAGCTCTTCGGCTTCAACCTGCACGACATCCCAGTTCGGCGCGCCGGCCTTGACCTTCGACTGGATGACACCGATACCGCCGTCCCAGGCTTCATCAAGCACAGGCTTTCCCAGTTTTTCCGAGAACGGCTTGAAGTAGATGTTGCGTTGGGCGTCCTGATAGTTGCCGCCCCACGAGACGACGGTCAGGTCGCGCGCGAGAGCCGGCGCAGCGAGGCTGGCCGACAGAACGACGGCGGCTGCTGTCCGGAAACCCGATTTCATGATTGTCTTCATGGCATTCCCCTTTTCTTCGTTGTGTTGAGCCGTTGCAGGCTCCGTGACGTAATCATCCAGGCCACCCGTCCATTCCTTTGCGGCTTTGGCAGCGGCCAGCTCGATCGTCACATCCTTTCCCCTGGACGTATCGACCGATTGATGCATTCCGGACATTGTCGGTCAACGGACATTTTTTGCCCTTTTGACCTTTGTCAGACGTGCTGCCCTCCATTGATGTGGATTTCGGCTCCATTGATGTAGGAGGACTGTTCGGAACAAAGGAAGTAGATGGTTTCCGCAACTTCGCGCGGTTCGCCCAATCTTCCCATTGGCACTTCAGCAGCGACCAGCGCATCGGTGCCGGGCGAAAGGATCGAGGTTTCGATCTCACCCGGCGCAATGGCATTGGCGCGCACGCCGCGTCGGCCGAACTCATGCGCCATTTCGCGCGTCAGCGACGCCAGTCCCGCCTTGGAAGCCGCATAGGCGACGCCGGCAAACGGATGAACGCGCGAACCGGCGATCGAGGTGACGTTGACGATCGAGCCCCTGGCAGCCTCGAGTTCCGGCATCAAGGTCCGGGCGATCAGCGCGGTCGAGACGAGGTTGACGTTAAGCACCTGCATCCAGACGCTCGCATCCGTTTCCATGACACCGAGCCGGCTCCTGTTCGGCCCTTTGGGCGAAATACCGGCATTGTTGACGAGCGCGTGCAGCTTGCCGTGCGGCAGCCGCTCCCGCACGGTCGCCGCAAGGCGGTCGATCTGCGAAAGATCCGCAAGATCGGCCTGTATGTGGCTTTCCCGGCCGGATGGCCAGGCGCATTCCTCGGAAAAGGGCTGGCGAGACACAGTGAGGACACGCCAGCCTTTCGATTGAAAAAGCTTCACCGTCGCATGCCCGATGCCGCGGCTTGCTCCCGTCAGCAGCATGTAGCGGCATTCATCGGTCATGCGGAATTCTCCTTGATGCTTGATACATCGTAATCCGCGGCGGATGAATTGCAAGCCCTCAGTTCTTGCCGCCGTCAGGCGCGGCGTGCGTCACGGTCCACGCCGCTTGCGATACGGTCAAGGATCGGCTTTCCGCCCAACAGGATGTCGTCGACGATCGCCATGGAGGCCGCAGCCGGATCGTGCCGCTTCAGCGCCTCGATGACCGGATAGTGATGGTCGATCATCGCCCGGCCGCCGGCGAGATAGGCGCCGGAAATATGCGGCCCCATCTGCAGCCAGAGCCGGCGCAAAATACTGGTGAGTACCGGAAGCCCGGCGATCGTTGGCAGCATGAAGTGGAAGGCCTGGTTGAGTTGCGTACCTCTCAGCCGATCCCCGTCCGAGATCGCGGCCTCGTTTTCGCGCACAATCTGCTCCAGAGCCTGGATATCCGCGCTTGTCGCCACCTGGGCAGCGGTTTCTGCGGCAAGGCCCTCCAGGCGGATGCGAATGGCGCGGATTTCACGGTAGCGTTCTTCGCTGAGGCCCGCGATGCGGATGTCGCGCGGCGAGCGGAAGGTGACGGCTTCGTCGTTGACCAGACGCAGGATGGCATCGCGGATCGGCGTGACACTGGTGCCGAATTGTTCGGCGAGATCCCGAATCTTCAGACGATCGCCGGGTTGGAAGCGACCCTGCATCAGCGCATCGCACAACGCGCCGTAAACGACGCTGTTGAGGTTGGCATATTCCAGTGTCGAAAACTCGGTCATGGAACCAATCCGCAAAATAAAGTGATAAGATACTTGATGCATCTTTTTTTGCATGTTTCAAGTATCGATAGCCGCCGGCATGTTCGACATAGACACGGATATGCCGGCCGGCGCTGGAAAATGCGGGAACGCTGGACGACCAGCGGGCAAACGCACGCAACGGAGAGATCATGACCGAGCAATCGGCCGCCAGGAAAACGGATTCGATGTCGGCGATATGGAGCGCCACGTCGCTCGACGATGCACAGGCCTCCGTTAGCGCCGTTTATGGCCTGAACGGCGCGGTGAAGCGCCTTTCCAGCGAGCGCGACGAGACCTTCCTCTTCACCGCCACGGACGGCACCGCCTTCATCCTGAAGATCGCCAATCCCGCCGAGGATCCGGCCACGCTGGACTTCCAGGACGGCGCACTGCTGCACCTTCAGGTCGCCGCCCCGACCGTACCCGTGCCCCGGCTGTTGCCCACCCTCGAAGGCAGAGCCAGCCACACCTTGTCCACGTCGGAAGGTCCGCGCATCATGCGCCTGCTCACGTTCCTCGACGGCGAGTTGCAATACCGCACGTCGGCCTCCGAGGCACAAAGCCGCAATGTCGGCCGGGCGCTGGCCGAACTCGGGCTTGGCCTTGAAAACTATGCCGGGCGCCCCCCCGAAGGAAAGCTGATGTGGGACATATCCCACACACCCGATCTTGCCGCGGTGGTCGACCACGTGGCCCCGGAGCGCCGCGCACAGGTTGAAGCGATTCTGGACGAATTCGAACTGTCGCTTCCGGCGATCGCCGCGCTCACGCGCCGGCAGATCATCCACAACGACTTTAACCCGCACAATATCCTGCTCGATCCGGTGGAGCCGACCAGGGTCGTCGGCATCATCGATTTCGGTGATATGGTGTATGCGCCGGTCGTCAACGACCTCGCCGTCGCTCTCTCCTATCATCTCGCGACCGACAACTGGGCCGCCCGCATCGGCGCCTTCCTCGAGGGCTTCCAGTCGGCGCGAGCGCTCGAGGAGGCCGAAATGGAGCTCCTGCCGCTTCTCACCCGGGCGCGCCTCGCCATGTCGATCATCATCGCCGAATGGCGCTCGGCCCGCTTCCCGGAAAATCGCGCCTACATCATGCGCAACCACGCCAGCGCCTGGCGCGGTCTGCAAAATACAGCCGATCTCACTGCGGCCGGGCTGAAGCGGCTCGTGCCCAACCTTTCCGAGGCCTGATCATGTCGATGGTGAATGCTTTTTCGCGCGAGGATTTCGAACGGTTGAGCGAAAGCGAACGGGCGCTGATCGCCCGGCGGGAAAAGGTGCTCGGACCGGCCTACCGCCTGTTCTACGAGAAGCCGCTGCATCTCGTGCGCGGCGAAGGCGTTTTCCTCTACGATGCGGCCGGCGAACGCTATCTCGACGCCTACAACAACGTCGCCTCGCTCGGCCACTGCCATCCGCGCGTCGTCGAGGCGATCACCAGGCAGACCGCCATTCTCAACACACATACGCGCTATCTGCATGATGGCATCGTCGACTATGCCGAAAGCCTGACGGCAACCTTCCCCGAAGGGCTGAGCCAGGCCATGTTCACCTGCACCGGCAGCGAGGCAAACGACCTTGCCCTGCGCATCGCCCGCTTCGTCACCGGCGGCACCGGCATCATCGCCACCGATCTCGCCTATCATGGCCTCACCAGCGCCGTTGCCGAATTCTCGCCCTCGCTCGGAGAATCCGTGACGCTTGGGCCCCACGTGCGCACCGTGCCCGCCCCCGACAGCTACCGCCATTCGCCCGAAGAGATGATGGAGAAGTTCGGCCGCGACGTCCGCGCTGCCATCGCCGACCTCAGGCGCCACGGCATGAAGCCCGCCATGCTGGTCGCCGATACGATCTTTTCCAGCGACGGCATCTTCGCAGGTCCGAAGGGCTTTCTGAAGCCGGCGGTGGATGCCATCCACGAAGCAGGCGGCCTGTTCGTCGCCGACGAGGTGCAGCCGGGATTCGGCCGCACGGGCGAGGCCATGTGGGGCTTCGAGCGCCACGGCATTGCCCCCGACATGGTGACGCTCGGCAAGCCGATGGGCAACGGCTACCCGATGGCCGGCATCGTGCTGCGACCGGAGGTCATTGCCGAGTTCGGCCCAAAGGCGCGCTATTTCAACACCTTCGGGGGAAGCCCGGTCGCGGCTGCTGCCGGCAAGGCGGTGCTCGACACAATCCGCATCGATGGCTTGCAGCAGAATGCCTTCGACGTCGGCCGCTATCTGATGGACGGCATGAAGGATCTGGCGGGCCGCCACCACGCCATCGGCGACGTGCGCGGCTCCGGCCTCTTCATTGGCGTCGAGATCGTCGCCGACCCGGGAACCAAGAGCCCGGACGCAGCCCTGACCACCCGCATCGTCAATGGACTTCGCGAGCGACGCGTCCTCATCAGCGCATCCGGCCCCCGCGCCAACGTGCTGAAGATCCGCCCGCCGCTCGTCTTTTCACGCGAGAATGCCGACATGCTCGTCGATTCACTCTGGAAGGTCATGGCGGCGCTCTGATTCCGGAAGACCAAAGGGTCACAATGGGTACCGGCGCTTCGCGGTTCGGGACGGTCCAGGAACCAACTATTTGTCCCGGATCAGCGCCTTGAGAAAGACCGGGCTCAATTGAGAGGAGGGGATTGTCGGCTAATCGTAGCTCACTCGAAGGAAATGTAGATGAGCAAGAAACCCTTAACGACGAAAGCCGAGGCCGACCCGGCCGTGAACGACATCCTCCGGGAGACCGCCAAGGTCCACAGCGAAGAAGATAAGATCCGGATTGTCCCTGCGGGCCCCTGCGGAGAGGACGGTATCGCAGACCTGTGCCGCCGTGTTTCGGATCCGCGCTAGCGGTTCTAGCTGAGGACAGTCCGCGGTCGACACCCAATCCGTCGTTCCGGTGCAGACAAAGCCGATTTAGCTCCTCGCGCGGGGCGGGAGTAAGTTCCGCTTCGCCTGTCCAATCGCGTTAAAATGTGCAAGTCTCCGTGCAATCAGGCCGCCATACTTCTTGCGCCAATTGAATACGTCGCCTCGCTGATCCCCGCCCTCCGGCAGATCTCCGCAACCGGCACGCCATCGTCTCTCTGCTTCTCGAACATTGGCACCAATTTCGCGTCGGCCGCGACGACAATCACGTGATCGGCGGGCTCAGCCAGTAGGGGCGAGTCGACGGCAATCTGGACGAGGTTGGTGCCACACCACTCGCGTGGCTCACCCTCCCGCGGCATGAATCTCTCCTATTGTTCGCGTAATTGCTTGCGCCAGCTATGGCGCGCAACGCACGCAGACCTCGAAGGTCGGGTCTATTTCCAGCCGCCGAACGGCAATCGGTTCGCCGCATTCGGCGCAATAGCCGAATTCGCCATCGCGGATCCGGGACAAGGCGCGTTCGATCGCGACTTTCCGATGCTGGCGCCGACGATTGATGTCTTGGGCCATGGCCTGTTGTTGCATGGCATCCACGCGGGATAGCCGGCCGACGCTTTGCTGGTCGAGTTCCACCGGCGCCCTGTATTCCCGGCTCTCTTCCATCAGCCGGATCGTCTCGAGCAATTCCGCCTCAAGGCGCTTCCTGAAGGTCTCGATGATATCCGGATCCTCAATGGTCTTCATGGTTCTCCTTCGGACAAGAAGGGCGGACAAAGGGCCCGCCCTTCTTGTCCTTAGCGGAAGATGACGACCGGCACCCTGCAGGAGCGGATCATCTCGGTGGTGGTGGAGCCGATGAAGAGGGAGCGCAGGCGCGAGTGGCTGTAGGCGCCCATGGCAAGAAGATCGAAGCCCTCTATCTCCACCGTCTCGGCAATCACCTTGTCGGCCTGCCCCTGGATGAGGGCCACTTCCGGCGCATAGCCGGCAGCCTTCAAAATTATAGCCCCGTCGTCAAGCTTCTTGCGGTTTTCCGGCGTGTCGGCACCTGCCATCAGCAGCTTGGTTGCGAGGCCGTCGAGGATCGCACTGCGGGAGATCTGGTCCACCGCCTTCATCGCCATGGTGCCGCCATCATAGGCGATCAACAGCTTGTTCACCGGCTTGAAAGCTCGCGAGGCAATGACGATCGCCTTTTGGGTCGAGCGAACCACACGCTCGAGGTTGGATCCGAGATGGCCCTTGGCCGAATCCGCCCCTTCACCGCGCTTGCCTATGACGATGATGTCGGCATTGGCTTCGAACTCCTGCACGGTCTCGATCAGATCGCCGTTGCGCAGCTTCGTCTCGACATTCTCGATGCCGGCCGCCTGAAGACGGGCTTTTGCCTCTTCAAGCAACAGGCGTCCGCGCTTGTGGGCGACCTTGGCCTTTTGCGCGTCGAGTTCCGCGAGTTCCTCGAGCAGGGCGGTTCGGGCGCCAAGGCCGATATTGCCGCTCAGGTTCACCGGTTGCGACGAGAGGTCGCGCCGGCCGATCACGTGGAGGATCTCCACGGTGACGTCGGTCTTGGAGGCAATCCAGGCGATGTGGTCGCACACGCTCTGGGCATAAGACGAGCCGTCGATCAGTCCGAGTATTCTTGTCATTATCGTTCCTCCCTCAGTGGCCCATCAGGCGTTCCATGGCGCCGGGCTTATCGTGGATGGCGAGTTTATCGACGATGGTCTCGCTCGCTTCGTTCATGCCGATGATCTCGACGTCGGCGCCTTCGCGGCGGAACTTCAGGACGATCATGTCGAGGGCTGCCACGCTGGAGATATCCCAGATATGGGCATGACTGACGTCTATCGTAACCTTGTCGAGGGCTTCCTTGAAGTCGAAGGCCTTGTTGAAGTCATCCACTGAGGCGAAGAACACCTGTCCCTCGACCGTGTAGGTGCGGTGGGAACCGTCAGCCGACAGAGCCGAAGTGATGCGGAAGATCTGGGAGATTTTCCAGGCGAAGAAGACGGCCGACAGCAGTACGCCGATCAGAACGCCGATGGCGAGGTTATGCGTGTAGACCACCCCGAAGACCGTCGCGATCATCACGATCGACGACGAGCGCGGGTGATCCTTGAGGTTCTTGACCGAGGACCAGGAGAATGTGCCGATCGAGACCATGATCATGATCGCGACAAGTGCGGCCATCGGGATCTGGCTGACGAGATCACCGAGCACAAGGATCATGAAAAGCAGGAAGATGCCGGCGCAAAAGGTCGACAGCCGGCCGCGGCCACCGGACTTAACATTGATGATCGACTGGCCGATCATGGCGCAACCGGCCATGCCACCGATGAAGCCGGTCATCGTGTTGGCGATGCCTTGGCCGACACATTCACGGTTCTTGTCGCTCGGCGTGTCGGTGAGATCATCGACGATCTGCGCCGTCATCAGGGATTCCAGCAGGCCGACGGCAGCCACCGCCACGGAATAAGGCAGGATGATCATCAGCGTTTCGAGGTTGAACGGGATCTGCGGGATCAGGAAGATTGGCAGGGTCGAGGGCAGTTCGCCCATGTCGCCGACGGTGCGGATGTCGAAGCCAAACCAGATCGACAGCGCGGTCAGGACCACGATGCAGACCAGCGGCGAAGGCACTGCCTTCGTCACGTATGGGAAGAGATAGATGATGCCGAGGCCGGCCGCGACCAGGACATAGGTCAGGACAGGCACGTTCGTCAGTTCAGGCAACTGTGCCATGAAGATAAGGATGGCAAGCGCGTTGACGAAGCCTGTCATGACGGACTTCGACACGAAGCGCATCAGATAGCCGAGGCGGAATATGCCCGCGACGATCTGGATGATGCCGGCCAGAACGGTGGCCGCCAACAAATACTGGAGGCCATGGTCGCGCACCAGCGTGACCATGAGAACGGCAGTGGCCGCTGTTGCGGCGGAAATCATGCCGGGCCGACCACCGACGAAGGCGATCAGCACGGCGATCGAGAAGGATGCGTAAAGGCCGATCTTCGGGTCGACCCCAGCAATGATGGAAAAGGCGATAGCTTCGGGGATGAGAGCCAGCGCCACGACGAGGCCGGCAAGCGTGTCACCTTTGACGTTGCCGAACCATTCGGACTTGAGTGAGCCAATGAAATCGCGGTTCAAGTTTAAGGTCTCCATGCCGGCGACGATGGGAGGTGGTCGATCCGGGAGTTGATGTCGTTGATCATTGAGATAGCGCGTAGGGTCATCGTCGCTTCGTCAGGGCTCGGATCCAGAAGCTGGTTCATGGCTTTGGGAGCTCCAACGGGAACTGATGCAAGCAATCGCGATGCGGGGAATTTGTAGGTTGCCGGGGGATAGGCGCCCGGAGAAGCCACCCGTGAACGGGTCCGTTGACTGCGGCAATATTGCGGCAAACCCGCTGGAAATCAAGCAAAAACTCCGCAAGCGAAGCGATGCCCTCCATGGAACTGCCAGACTTGTCCGAGATAGAGCGATCGGATCGCTTCGTTTCTCTATATGGTATTTTAGATGCGCACTTCTTCGACCCGCACCTCTCCGAAATCGACTTGAAGGATCTGCGTAAAGCCCTCTTCAGGTGGTTCCTTCGACCAGAGTGCGAAATCCCACAGGCCTCATCTGTTCCAACAGACGCGAGTGCTCGGGACCTTTCTTCTGCCTAATGACGTGATGGATCGGAGAAGCGGCATCGCCGGCTGAGATCATCACCAATCTCTGCCTGCGCCGTTAACGATTTGTTAACCATGTGGAGGCTAGCAAAGCTAACCAATCATTAACCCAGATGACCAAAGTGCCAACAGACGCCCGTTCGATTCGTATCAAGGGCCGCTCCTTTATGGCGGTCGTACTCTCACCCGATCTGCCGCTCGATGAGTGGTTGGCAAGGCTTGACGACCTCGCCGCGCGGTCGGCGGGCTTCTTTCTCGGCCGTCCCGTCGTCCTCGATGTCACGGACCTGGCGATCGATCGTGCCCAGCTGAAGGATCTGCTGGCGGAGCTTCGCACGCGCAATGTGAGCGTCATGGGGATCGAGGGCGGACGGCCTTCGCTGATCGAGCCCGGAATGCCGCCCGCCCTGAAGGGGGGCCGCCCGGCCCCCGATTTCGAAGTGGCGACGAGCGGCACGGCTGAAGTTCCACGCACCGAGGAGACGAAGGTCGAAGAGCCGACTGTCACGCGTCAGGCGCTCCAGTCGCTGATCATCCGCGAACCGGTCCGTTCGGGTCAATCGGTCACCTTCGCCGACGGAGACGTGACCGTGATCGGTTCCGTCGCTTCGGGCGCCGAAGTCATCGCCGGTGGCTCCATTCATATCTACGGAGCATTGCGTGGACGTGCCATGGCCGGATCGCTGGGCAACGCATCGGCCCGAATTTTCTGCCGCAAGCTCGAGGCCGAACTGGTGGCCATCGACGGCATCTACAAGATGGCCGAGGACATGGCGCCGGAGCTTCGCGGACAACCCGTACAATGGTGGCTCGACGACGAGACGCTCAAGGCAGACAAACTCAATTGAGCCGCAACGGCCAAAACAGGAGAGCAAAATGGGGAAGGTAGTCGTTGTCACGTCAGGCAAGGGCGGGGTTGGCAAGACCACCTCGAGCGCAGCATTGGGAGCAGCCCTTGCGCAACGTGGTGAAAAGGTCGTCGTGGTCGACTTCGACGTCGGCCTGCGCAACCTCGACCTGGTCATGGGTGCGGAACGCCGGGTGGTCTACGATCTGGTCAACGTCATCCAGGGTGACGCCAAGCTTCAGCAGGCGCTGATTCGCGACAAGCGGCTGGATACCCTGTTCCTGCTGGCCGCCTCGCAGACCCGCGACAAGGACAACCTGACGCCGGAAGGCGTGGAACAGGTTATCAACGACCTGAGGCGCTATTTCGACTGGGTTATTTGCGACAGCCCCGCCGGCATCGAGCGCGGCGCGACGCTGGCGATGCGCCATGCCGACGTGGCTGTCGTGGTGACCAATCCGGAAGTCTCGTCGGTCAGAGACTCGGACAGGATTATCGGCCTGCTTGACGCAAAGACCGTCAAGGCCGAACAGGGCGAGCGCATGGAAAAGCATCTTCTGTTGACACGCTATGACGCCAACAGGGCCCAGCGCGGCGACATGCTCAAGGTCGACGACGTGCTGGAGATCCTGTCGATCCCGCTTCTCGGCATCATTCCCGAAAGCATGGAGGTGCTGCGTGCCTCCAATATCGGCGCACCGGTGACGCTTGCCGATGCCCGCAGCGCGCCCGCTCTCGCCTACTTCGACGCGGCACGCAGGCTTTGCGGCGAAGCGTTGCCGATCGAGATCCCCGGCGAAAAGCGGGGGCTTTTCGGCAAGATTTTCGCGCGGAGGGCAGCATGAGCATTTTCAGCCTGTTCCGCAAACAGAAGTCGGCACCAACCGCACGCGAGCGCCTGCAGGTCCTTCTTGCCCACGAACGCGCCTCGGCCGGCTCCGACCTCGTCGCCGTGCTTCGTGAGGAGATTCTCGCTGTGATTGCGAGACACGTGCAGGTCGATGCCGACAAGGTGCACGTCACCATGGATCGCGCCGAACATGTCTCCATCCTCGAGATCGAGGTCGAGATCCCGCTGGACGGCGCAAGATTGGCTGCCTGAGGCGGGTCGGGTCGGTTGCGCGCCATCCACCGTAGGACTACGTCACGGGACCGCCCCAAGGGGCGGTCCCCATTGTACGATTGATCCGCCAAAGCTCCGCCGGTCCACCGTGGCGCCAATCGGGACCGCTGGCGAATATCCGGCTGACCATTTCCGTGGAATGATTGCGGCGCATGAGCGACAGACGAGAGTTTTCGGCAGAATGCGGCGTCGCCACCGGACGATGAGGCGTGTCGCGCTGCAAGCTTGACGGAGGGACATCGCTGACTCAAGCACTGGCCGGCACCGATGCGAGTTGCATTCGGGGAGGCTTTGCCTATCTTAAAGGTATGAACACTCGTCCATATAGGGAGGTGGCATAATGCCTTGGGCCGCTGCCACCGCAATCCTTCTTGTCATCGTCCTTTTCTATCTGAACCGCCGCGTGGCTGCCATTGTCTTGGCTGTTGCCGTGGTTGTCGGTGGGATCCTGTGGGTTGTCACTGAAAGACAAACCAAAGAGCGGACAGCACGGAAAGAAGCAGTCGCTGCAACGGCAGCCGACAATATGGAGGCATGTCCTGATCCCAGTCGGCCCATCATGGTTGAATTTCAAAATCAGAGTGATCAGACTGTCGAACGCCTCTCGTTTGAGCTTGCGGGCAGGCTGAGAGGGCATTCATCGATCAGTTATCGAGCCTTTCTGCGGGATGACAAGATCATTTCGCCGGGCCAATCTTCAATGACCTGCTATGGCGTTCTTCCTCACGGTTTTTCCTCTGCTGGGCGAGATAGTGACGATCCCAGTGACTATGAGTGGTCCGTTCGCATCTCGTTGGTCAGCTTTTCTCCATGATAACAATTGGGCAAGGAACCTGATCAACAAGATGCGGGTTCGACACGAGAAGGCCGCACCTTGACGGGTGCCGGATGTGGGCGGCTCGGCTCGATCTGCCCAATGGGCCCGGCGCCTATGGCGAGAGCATCTCTAACCTGCTTGCGTTTCGGGCTGCAGATCGTCTTCATCAAAGTCTGCTCGATCGGAATGCCCGAGAATTGGCTACTTTTGAACCCATTTTTTTGCGGGGGGATTACCTCTGCAATCTAGGGCTATCCAGATCGATAAAAGGAAGGCCGGCGCAAACCTGCGCCGGCCTTCTTAGATGAACTTGCAGAGGGGAAGGTTGCCAAAGCCCAGGTCAAGGGCAACTTCTCCTCGCATGGCGAGAGACAAAAGCGCGTTCTTAACCGCCGAAGCCGAAGCCGACCGGCATGTCGGCCAGTGTGATGCCGAAAGGCTCGAGGCTCTTCAGGATCCAGGTCTGATTGTTGCCGATGCGGCGATTGTATTCGGCCCACGCGGAAACGAAGCTCTTGAAGGTTTCATCGGCGCCGTAGTTGAGGGCGATGACCGAAGGCGTGGAGAGAACCGGCGTTGGAACTTTGACGGCGCCGATAGCCGGAGCCTTCTTGGAGATCACGAGACCATTCAGCATGGTGTTGACGAGGCCATCGGCCTTGCCCGTGGTGACGGCGATGATTGCCTCGTCACGGGTCTTGAAGCGCAGGATATTGGCTTTTGGAAGATATTGCTGCGTGATCAGGTCCTGGGCGGAGCCGAGGTCAACTGCAAAGGTGTATTGCGGATCGTTGAGTTCGGTCCAGGACTTGCCGTCCAGTTCCTCCTTGGCGGAGACGAGCACGAAGCTGTTGTAATAGGTCGGGTCGGAGAAGGAGACCGACATGGCGCGGACCGGCGTCGCGGTCACCGCAAAGGCCATGTCGACCTTGCCGCTCTGTACGTCCAGAATGGCGTTCGCCCAGCTGGATTCCACCACTTCAAGCTTCACGTCGAGCGTCTTGGCGACATCGTTCGCCATGTCGATGACGAAGCCCTGCCATTCGCCCGTACGCGGATCCTTGTTGAAGTAGGGCGTCTCGTTGAGGATCGCCGGAATGCGAAGGACGCCGCGGGCGCGGATGTCATCGATGGTGCCGGCCACGGCCGCCGTGCCGCCCAGCAGCGACAGCGCCATCGCCGCCACGCCACAGATCTTCGAGAATAGTTTCATGGTCTGGTTCTCCTTTGTTCCCCGGGTACTCTTTGATGTTCGCCGCCACGCACCGAATATGTCGTCCGCAGTTCACCGGCCGAAAGTCAGCCTATCCGTGAATCGATCGCGAACAATGCTAGAGAGTCCGAGCCTCTTATCGGCTTTTTTATATGTCGCGGTCAGAGCGGTGGCAGGGAGAGTTCGCTGCTGCGCGGCGGATCGAGCACCGGACCGACCAACTCGCGCCGGCAGTCCTCGTACAATTGCTGCACCATGGGATGCTTCTGCAGGAAGCCGGCATTACCGAAGTAGACACGCACTTCCGGCAGGTTGGTGAGCTTCGTGCTGCGGATAGAGACATCCTCGACTCCAACACACCAGGAGGGAATGATCGAGAAGCCGAGGCCCTCCTCGACGCAGCGCTTGACGCTGGAACTGCCGGAAGTGGAGACCGCCGGCTGGATGACCGCGCCGTCCCGGCCGAGGAAGTCGACTGCCAGGTTTCGAAGCGTCTGGCCGGGCTCATAGGTGATGAAGGGGCGGCCCTCTGCCCAGCCCGGAATGTCCTGTTGCTCAGGCGGCTCGCCCCAGGCCCGGGGATAGACGAGGCTCAGCCGGTAGCTGCCAAGCAGACGTTGCGGCACGACGGGGTCGCCGAAATAGCGTTCGGAAATGCAGACGTCGAGGCTGCCGTTCTTGACGAGTTCGGCGAGCACCGTGTCGCGCTCGTAAACGGCAAATTCCATTTCGGGAAAGGCTTCGCGGAATCGCGAAAGGACTCTCGGGAACAAATAGAAGAAGATCGCCTGGGGCATGCCGACGCGCAGCGACGAACGCTGGTTCTCGATCAGCTTGGTCAGCCGCTCGAGCATGATGTCGAGTTCGGGGTGGAGCAGGCTGTAAAGCGCCCGTCCGCGTGGGGTGAGCGAGATCCGCTTCGCACCCTGCTCGGAATCGATCAGCTTGCCCTGCAGGATCTGCTCGAGCCGACGGACATGGTTGGCGGCCGACTGGTAGCTCAGGTTCAGATCGCGCGCCGCACCCGAAAAAGAGCCGTGCCGCGCCACCTGGTAGAAAGTCTGGATGAGTGTGAGGCTGATCTTGGCCATGGCGTTGGTCCCCCTCCTTCTCTGTTAAGGGGTCGGGACTTTGTAGCGGATACAAATTTCGTGAACAAGCAAGGCCGTCATCTTGTATCGACGGTCAAGCCCTGCCGCCGCCAATATTGGTCGACAACCAACAAGGCCGGCTCGAAACCCATGCAATCCCGTCACCCGTCCAGTGCGATCGTCATCGGCTCCGGCATCGTCGGAGCCGCCACGGCCTATTTCCTGGCCAAGCGTGGCATCGCCGTCCGACTGATCGATGCGTCGGCTCCGGCCGCGGAAGCGACGGGTGCAGCCGACGGCGCCGTTTCGGTTGCCAGCAAGCGACCGGGACCTATGATGGCGGCGGCGCTCAAGGGTGTAGCACTCTATGGCGAACTGGCGGATACGGGCCTGTTCGCCGGCGCCTTCAAGCGTCGCTCGACCTTCATCGTTGCGGCATCGGATGAGGAATGCGCCGTGCTCGACGCCCATTCGTCCGCTCTCGCCAGCGCAGGCGTCAGGGTCGAGACCCTGTCCGAAGCCGATTTGCGCCAGACCTTCCCGGCCCTCTCGCCGCAGGCGAAGATGGCGGTCGAGGTGCATGGCGAGGGCCATGCGATCGGCTATCAGATCGTCCACAGGCTGCTCACCGCATCCGGCATCACTGTCGACCGCGATATGCGGGTCGAGTGCCTTCGGCTTGGAGAAGGGGGCAGACGCATTGCCGGGATCACCACGAACCGCGGCTCCCTTGACGCCGATGTTGTGGTCATCGCCGCCGGCAATGGATCGGCAGAGCTCCTCGGGTTGTCCGGCGTGCTGACCCCGCGCAAGGGCCAGTTGCTGGTGACGGAACGGGCACCTGAGCTCAACGCCGCGATGCGCGGCGCGATCATGTCGGGTCGCTACCTGCTCAGCAAGGGCAGCCAGAAGGCCGGCCACGCCCCGCCGCCGCGCGGGCTGGGACTGGTGATCGACCCGCTCGTCACTGGCCAGTTCCTGATCGGTGGTACGCGCGAGGATTTCGGCAATCGCGAAACCAACGACATCGACGCGGTCTCGCGTATTCTCACAGACGCCGTGGCGCTCGTGCCTGGCCTTGCCGACCTCAGATTGCTGAGGAGTTTCGCCGGCGTGCGCACCGCCGTTGTCGATGGTCTGCCACTCGTCGGCCGGATCCCCGGTCTGGAGAATGGCTATGTGGCGACCGGCTTCGAGGGCGACGGCATCTGTCTCGGCCCGGTCACCGGCAAGTCGATTGTCCAGCTTATCTGCGGCGAAGAGCCGGACATTGATCTTTCATCCTTCGATCCGGCCCGGTTCGCCGGCCAAGGAGTGGCGGCATGAGCGCGCTGACCTTTGACTGGATGGGACAGAGCATCCCGTTCCGCACGGGAGAGAGCGTCACGGCCGCGCTGGAGGCCGCCGGCATCCTCACCTTCGGCCCCGACGCGCTCGGCCAGGAGACGCGCTATTTTTGCGGCATCGGCGCCTGCCAGTGCTGCCTGCTGCGGGTTGACGGTGTCGTCCGGGAAGCGTGCATCACGCCGGCCAAGACGGGCATGCACGTCGAAGCGCTGGAGAGACGCCATGATTGAGCCCGATGTCATCATCATCGGCGGCGGTCCGGCCGGGCTTGCGGCAGCGACCGAAGTTGCTCGCTCCGGTTACACGGTCGAACTCGTCGAACAACGCGAGAGCCTCGGCGGTGCGATCCATCGCCAGCCGATCGAAGGCGTTGCGCCGATCAACCAGGCGGCTGGTCCCAAGGCCCGCTGGCAAGCGCTGGCGGACGCCTTTTCTGCCGCACGCATCCCGGTGCGTCATGCTTCGGTTTTCCTCGGCGTCGACGGCGACGGGCGGGTGCTGATCGAGAACCGGCGAACCGGCCGGGTCGAACAGTTGTGCCCCAAGGCTGTCATCCTCGCGACCGGCGCGGTCGAGAAGGTCTATCCGCGGCCCGGCTGGCAGATGGCCGGGGTTTCGACCGCCGGCGGGTTGCAGGTGATGATGAAGGAAACCGGACAGGCGCCCCAAGGTCGCGTCCTGCTCGCCGGTAGCGGGCCGTTGCTGATTGCGGTCGCGGCGCAGATGGCACGGCTCGGAAATCCACCGGTAGCGATCATCGAGGCGGGCGATCCTGTGCGGCGGATCGGACCAGCGCTTGCCATGCTCGGCCACGCCGCACTACTGCGCGAAGCAGCGGGCTATCTCTCGGACATTTATCTGCGCCGCATTCCGTGGATGCGTGGCACGCAGTTCATGGCGATCGAGCGCGATGGCGCGAGCCTTCAGGGCGTCGTACGCCGACGCGACGGTAGTGAACAGCGGATCGCGGTCGATCGCATCGGCCTGCATGACGGCATTCGTCCCAACGACTTCGGCCTGCCAAACGAGACGACAGAACCGACGTCCGGGCCTTTGATCCTCAGGGCCGGGGATTGCCGCGAGGCGCTCGGCGCCTTCGCCGCCAAGGCCGACGGACGGCGGGCGGGCCGCGCGGTCGTGGACATCCTGTCGGGGAGCCGCGACCGCGCGCAGCTTGATCGGGCGATCGAACGCGCCCGCACAGCGCAAGCGACCTTGGCCGCGCTGTTTGCGCCAGTCCACGGCGCTCGCCCGCTCTCATCCCTGCCGGACGAAACCATCCTTTGCCGTTGCGAAGGCAAGACGGTCGGCGACCTGCGCAATCTTTGCGACCGGGCGGATCGGCTGACGGGCCGGGAAATCAAGCACAATGGCCGTTTTGCCATGGGCGCCTGCCAGGGCCGTTTCTGCGCCGCCAACACGGCGGCGCTGATGGCCGAGATCAATCCGGATGTCCCCGCACCTAAGCCCGAGGATTTGACCGGTCGCCGCTGGCCAGTTCGGCCGATTTCCATCGCGGCGCTAACCGGCGCCACTTCCCAGAACACTGAAAACGAATGACGAGGTTTACCGACATGACGCAAGCCCAGCGCCTGGCTCTTGAGACAACCAATACGATCCTGGTCCGCAACCCCTTCGACGGCGCAGCGGTCGGTGAGATCGCCGTGAACTCGACGGCCGAGATCACTGCAGCCGTTGTCCGCGCCAAGGCTGCCCAATGGGATTTTCGTCGCTCGACCCCGGCCGTGCGCCGCGCCATGCTGAACGCACTGGCCGCCGAGATCGCAGCCGACGCCGAAAATCTGGCACGCATCATTTCCAACGAGATGGGCAAGACCATTCGCGAAGCTCGCAACGAGGTACGCCGTGCGCAGAACACGCTGAAGCTTTCGGGCGATGCCGCGACCTTCCTCGACGGAGAGGCGCTGCACTGCGCGATCGTCGAGGGCGGTGCGGACCGGCTGGCGACGATCACCTACGAACCCGTCGGGGTCGTGGGGGCGATCACCCCGTTCAACTATCCGCTCAACCTGCTTTGCCACAAGCTGGGTCCGGCGATAGCCGCCGGCAATGCCGTGGTGGCCAAACCGTCGCCCAAGGCGCCGCTGGCCGCCCAGCGCTTGCGCGAACTGGCGCTGAAGGCCGGCTGGCCGGCCGACCTGTTCCAGATCGTGCATGGCGCGGCGGAGGCTGCCCTGTCGCTGGCCCGCTCGCCGATCGATCTTCTGTCGTTTACCGGCGGGCCGGGTGCGGGCCTCGCGCTCAAGAATGCCAGCGGGCTCATTCGCTGTCTGATGGAACTCGGCGGCAACGACCCGCTGTTCGTGCTGCCCGATGCCGATCTTGACATGGCGGTCGCCACCACCATCGGCCACCGCTTCGAGATCGCCGGACAGAGCTGCGCCGCGGTCAAGAAGCTCTACCTGCACCAGGACATCGAGAAGCTCTTCACCGAGAAGTTGCTCGCGGCCGTCGACGCCGTCGAGTTCGGCGATCCCTCCAAGGACGACACCGACATGGGCACGGTGATCGACCTGGCTGCGGCCAAGACCGTGGCCGAGCGGGTCAATGCCAGCATCTCCGGCCATGGTGGCAAACTGCTGACCGGGGGCACCCATGACGGCACGGTCTTTGCGCCGACCGTCATCTCGCAGGTTGCGGTCGACGCGCCAGTGATCGCCGACGAGACGTTCGGCCCGATCATCGCGATCCGCAGCTTCACCGACCCGCGCGCGGCGATCGCCGAGGTGAATGCCGGCGCCTATGGCCTGCAGGCCGGCGTCTTCACCAATGATCACGCGCTCATCAAGACCTTCTCGCGCGACCTCATCGTCGGCGGCGTGATGATCAACGAAGGTCCGGACTTCCGCGCCGAACACGTGCCCTTCGGCGGCGTCAAGCGTTCCGGCCTCGGTCGCGAGGGTGTCCGCATCGCGCTACGCGAAATGTCCGAGCCCAAGGTGGTTATCGACTGAGGAGCGAGGTCATGCGCATTGGTATCATGGGGGCATCGGGCCGGGTCGGAACCCGGCTCGTCGAACTGATCCTCGCCAATCCGGGGATGGAACTCGCCGCGGCCCTGGTCTCGCCCGGTTCGAAGCTCGCAGGAACGCCGGTCGCCGGCGGCAGCATCGAATACCGCCCGGCCGAGGCGGCGATGAAGAGCCATTGCGACGTGATGATCGATTTTTCGACTCCGGTCGCGAGCTTGGCATTGCAGGAGGGCGTCGGCAAGAAGGCCATCCCGATGGTGATCGGAACCACCGGCTTCACGGCTGAGGAGGACGAGCGGCTTACTGCGTTCAGTCGATATCGGCCGATGCTGGTCAGCGCCAATTTCGCCCGCGGTTTCGAAGCTTTCAGGTTGGCGGCTATCGATTTTTCGCGACGCATGCCCGACGCCGAGGCCTCCGTTTCCGAAACCTACCACGCACGCAAGAAGGCAGAACCCTCGGGGACCTCCCGGCTTCTTGCCCGACAGCTTTTCGAGGCGCGCAGTCGAGCCATGGGTTTTGCCGCACCAGAACCGGCAATCACCGTCAACCGCGAAGGCGATACGGTCGGTGTTAACGAGATCCGCTTCGACCTGGGTTCGGCCGAGGCCGTTTTCACCTACCGCGTCCACACGCTCGCAGCCTATGCCGAAGGGGCAATTGCCGCGGCGCAATGGCTGGTTTCCACACCGCGCACCGCCGGCCGCTACAGCCTGGCGGACAGCCTGAACGACTAATGATACTAGAGAGGAACATGACCATGCAGGACCTTCATCAACGCTTCAACGGCGTCTTCACCGCCCTTATCACGCCCTTCAAGGACGGCGCCGTCGATACAGCGGCCTATGACGCCCTGGTCGAGCGCCAGATCGAAGCCGGGGTCGCCGGTCTCGTTCCGGTGGGAACGACAGGGGAAGCAGCGACGCTTTCCGACGAAGAGGCCGACGCACTGATCGCCCGGACCGTGAAGCTTGCCGCCGGGCGTGTCCTGGTGATGGCGGGCGCTGGCGCCAACGACACGAAAAAGACGATCGACAAGGTCAAGCGGGCCGAGCAGGCCGGGGCGGATGCCGTTCTGATCGTCACGCCCTATTACAACAAGCCGACCCAGGCCGGTCTCGTCGCGCATTACGGCGCAGCGGCTGAGGCGACCTCGCTGCCGATCATGCTCTATTCGGTTCCCGGACGCTGCGGCGTGGAGATATCACCGGAGACCTGCGCGGTCCTGATGGAAAAGCACGACAACATCATCGCGATCAAGGAGGCCGGCGGATCGGCCGCCCGCGTCACCCAATTGCGCGCCGCCTGTGGCGACGGGCTGATCATCCATTCGGGCGATGACGGGCTGACCTTGCCCTTCCTGTCACTCGGCGCGCTTGGCGTCACCAGCGTCGTCGCCAATGTCGCGCCGCGCGAGATGGTGCAGCTGGTCGAGGCCTGGAAGGCGGGCGAAACGGCGCGGGCCCTCGCGCTGCACGAACTCATTGCCGAACTCACCGACGGCATGTTCATCGAATCCAATCCGGGCCCGGTCAAGGCGGCGCTGGCGCTCGCCAACCTTGCCGGACCGGAAATGCGCCTGCCGATGGTTCCGGTGTCTGCCGCCAACCGCGAACGGCTCGCCGGCATTCTCGGACGCTTCACCTCGGCTTCGGCCGCCTTCCAAGAAATGCGGTAAGCGGCGGCATCAGCTTTGCATTGTCCGTGGCGTTCGGACGTAGGACTATCAACCGTCGGCTCCCGGCCTTGCCGGAGGCCGACGCAAGACCAGGGGAACAAGAATGACAAACAGGACTGACAAAGACCGGTGTCCCCGGTGCGGGCGTCGCCCGTCTTGCCGGGTGACCAGGATCGCAGGAGGTGCCCTATGAGTTATAGCTGGGACTTCCATTCTGTATGGCAATACTGGGACCTCTTTCTCTGGGGGCTCTGGATCACCGTCCTCTACACCTTCGGCTCGATCTTCTTCGGCATCCTGATCGGCTTCCTCACCTGCGCGGCGCGGCTGTCCGGCTTGAAAATCCTTTCCGGCATTGCCCGGGTTTACCAGGAAATCTTCCGCTGCACGCCGCTACTCGTCCAGCTTTTGTGGTTCTACTATGCCTTCCCGTTGCTGGTCGGTGCTTCGATCGACAACCGCGTCGCGGCGATGCTGACGCTGTCGCTCTATGTCGGCGCCTTCTACGCGGAAATCTTCCGTGGCGGGATCGTCTCGATCGACAAGGGACAGCGCGAGGCGGCCTCGGCGATCGGCATGAGCCCCTGGCAGTCGATGCACCGGATCATCCTGCCGCAGGCGATGAAGCGCGTGCTGCCATCCTTCATCAACCAGTCGGTCATCCAGTTCAAGAACACGTCTCTAGTCTCGGTCATCTCTGTTGCGGACCTTGCCTACATGGCAGCGGTGGTGAATGGCCAGACCTACCGGCCGCTGGAATCCTACACCCTCATGGCCGGTCTCTACATCGCCATGCTTCTGCCGCTCACTCAGGCCGCGGACTGGATCGAACGGCGCCTCAGGGTCAGCGACTAACGGAACGGAAGCACGGACATGACACAGAACTCCACACTCAAGGCACCCGTGATCGAAGCCTCCGCGCTACGCAAGAGCTACGGTACGCTCGAAGTCCTCAAGGGGCTCGACCTCAGCCTCGAGCGCGGCGAAGTGGTGGCGCTGATCGGCCCCTCCGGGTCCGGCAAGTCGACCTTCATCCGCTGCCTCAACATGATGGAAATCCCGACGGGCGGAACGATCCGGTTTCGCCAGAAGGCGGTCGGCGAGCGGTTTCGCGACAAGGGCGACGAGATCGGCATCGGCACGCTGCGCCGCCATGTCGGCATGGTGTTTCAGCACTTCAACCTCTTCCCGCACAAGACGGTGCTGCAGAATGTCACGGAAGGTCCGATCGTGGTGTGCAAGCGGCCGAAGCGTGAGGCGGAAGAGCTCGCCATGGACCTGCTCGCCCAGGTGGGACTGGCGGAAAAGCACGCCGCCTATCCGAACCATTTGTCCGGCGGCCAGAAGCAGCGCGTGGCGATCGCCCGGGCGCTGGCGATGGAACCCGAGGTGCTGTTGCTCGACGAGGTGACCAGCGCACTCGATCCGGAGCTGGTGGGTGAGGTTCTCGCCGTCATCCGCGGGCTGGCGGACAAGGGCATGACGATGGCGATCGTCACCCATGAGATGGCCTTTGCCGCCGACGTCGCGAGCCGCGTCCTCTTCCTTGACCAGGGCGTGATCGCCGAGACCGGTAGTGCCGAGGATGTGATCCTCAATCCGCAGAACCCGCGTCTTCAAGGATTCGTAGCGCGGTTCAAGGGTTGAGCGTCACCATGGCGAAACTGAAGGTCAGCATATTCGGTGCCGGTGAAATCGGCTCGGCACTGGCAATGGCATTGTCGGCCAGCGACGATTTTGCCGTACAGGTCATCGACCGGTCGGAGGAGGCGCTTGATCGCCTGCGCACAATGAACGTCAAGGCGACGCTACATGCCTTCGGCCACGGCGACGAGTTGCAGGGACTGCTGTCCGGCCAGGACGTCGCAGTGGCGGCGGTGCCAGAAGGGGCCGTGAACGAGGTTGCACAGGCAGCATCGCGGGCAAATGTGCACTACCTCGATTTCTCATGCGCCCGACCGGGAACGCGGGCCATCCTCGCACCGCTCGCCGAGAACCGTGCCGTCTTTAACGGATGTGGTGTTTCGCCAGGAATGATCGGCAATGTCGCTTACGGGTTGCTGAGTGCCTTCTCCCCGGTGACCGATCTGACCATCCGGGTCGGCGCCATACCGCGCTACCCGACCAACCGCCTCGGCTACGGCCAGATCTGGAATGTCGACGGCCTGATCGACGAATACACCCGACCGAGTGCTGCGATCCGTGACGGCCACGCGGTGTGGGTCGCGCCACTCGAGGAATATGGCCAACTGAGCATCGACGGCGTAAGCTATGAGGAATTCGTCACATCGGGCGGGGTCGAGGATCTGTCGATCTTCTCCGAATCCGCCCCGAAGAACGTGACGTTCAAGACGATCCGCTATCCCGGCCATCTCGACTACATGCGCTTCCTGCTCGATGATCTCGGACTTCGCAATCGCCGCGACATGCTGCGATCGCTTCTCTACAACGGCTTGCCAGTCATCGAGGACGATGTCCTTCTTCTGGTCGTCACCGCCCGCGGCTATCGCGGCCGCCAGCCGACGGAGCGAACGATCTGCCACCGCTTTTCGCCGAACCGGAGCCTGGGGCCATTCAATGCCCTTACTTCGGTCGCAACAGGCTATGCGGCAACCCTGCTTTCAATGCTCCACCACGGAGAAATTGCAGCCAGGGGATCCATCGCGCATCACCGCATCGATAGCGAAACGCTATTGTCAGGCCCGTTTCTCAAGCCCCTGCTTTCCCGTTGAGCGGGCTACACAGCGCCAGATCACGGACCTGCACCGGCCGAAGCAGCCGTCAGGCCGCCGATTGCTGCTCGTCACTCTGCCGTGCCAGCGATTGCCTTTGTGAGCACCTGCTGTCTGTCGCAGGCCGATTGGCGCCACCGTTGGCTGCGTCTTCGAGCAATTGAGCGAAGGATGCGTGGCTTACCTTGTCGGCGCGCAGCAATTCTCCGATCAGCGGATCCGTCAAAACCTCTGAAATCGTCATGTCCTGCATGGCATTCCTCCTCCTGCTTTGCACAGAAGCTACAACGGGACTGCAAAATCTCGATGTCGTCAGGGTGTCAAAAGCAAGGCAATGCGACCAGCGCACCTGCATCGTCATTCGCCTGCACGAAGGCGGAGCAATTCATGACGCCTTCGTGCTTTTCGGGGGCGACTGGATAATTCCAGCAGCTTGCGCTGGATCAATCGCGACCGGGAGCGAGAGCGATATATTTATCCACAAATGTTCGGGATGAGGGAGAGGTAGGATGGGCATCGTGGAAAAAGTCGAGACGCGGCTCGAACGTCAGGCTCATTTGATGGGCCTGATGATGGAGCGGCTGGGTGTAGACCAAGAGTTGGCCGGACAAGAGCAACTCGGATTGAGTTTGGCGCGGGCGGTGCGATCTTGCGTTTTCTGCCGCCACAGCGACGCATGTGAATCCTGGCTCAACGGATGTTCCGAGCATCAGCCGGGCCTCGGCCCCGATTTTTGCGGCAACCGACAGTTCTTTGGCGCGCACAGCTAATAGCTTGCTTGAGGTGGGCCGCCGCACGTCTCGACCGTGTGACCTGGCCGGAGTGGCGAGCCAAGACGGTTGCCGAGACGTTCGTTGACGCCGCCTGCCGGATGAGAGTCTAAAGGCGGGTCAGCGACTTCCACATGGTTTCGGATCCTCTATAGTCGGACGCGGGCGTGATCCTGTCGGCCTTGGCGGCGGGCAGGGGAGCCGCGCGAATCACGGCATTTGGAGTGACAGAGTTGAAAAATCCGCTATTCAGCCTCGAAGGCAAAACCGCCCTCGTGACCGGTTCGTCGCGCGGACTCGGACAGGCTATCGCCATCGGTCTCGCCGAAGCCGGTGCCCGGCTCGTGCTGAACGGCATGGATGCCGACCGGCTGGCGAAAGCCGCTGGCACCCTGGCGTCGCAAGGACGTGCCGTTCTTGCCGAGCCCTTCGACGTGACCGATGAAGCGGCCGTCGTCGCTGCCTTCAGGCGGCTGGATGCGGCGGGTATCGAGATCGACATTCTCGTCAATAATGCCGGCATCCAGCTTCGCAAGCCACTCGTTGAACTTGAGGCCGAGGAATGGCGGCGGGTGATTGACACGAACCTGACCAGCGCCTTCTTCGTCGGTCGCGAAGCGGCCAAGCGCATGATCCCGCGCGGGCGTGGCAAGATCGTCAATATAGGCTCCCTTATGAGCGCCTTTGCCCGCCCGACGGTCGCGCCCTACACGGCGGCGAAAGGCGGCATCAAGCTGTTGACCCAGTCGATGGCGGCCGAGTGGGCCGAGCATGGCATCCAGGCCAATGCCATCGGTCCTGGCTACATGCTGACGGACATGAACGAAGCGCTCACCAGCAATCCGCAGTTCGACGCCTGGGTGAAGGGGCGCACGCCGTCGCGGCGTTGGGGGCGTCCGGAGGAACTGGTGGGGGCCGCCGTCTTCCTTGCCTCGTCAGCCTCGGACTACGTCAACGGCCAGATCATCTATGTCGATGGTGGCATGAGCGCCGTGCTCTGACACGCAGAAACGCCGCCGGGTCTGATGGATCGGCGGCGTCTGTACTTGTCTGTTTGTCCGCTCAGGCGGCGCGACGGGGCAGTTTCCAGTTCGGCCGCGGGAAATGGCAGGTATAGCCGTTCGGAATGCGCTCCAGGTAGTCCTGGTGCTCCGGTTCCGCTTCCCAGAAATCGCCGACGGGATCGACTTCGGTTACCACGGTGCCGGGCCACAAGCCTGACGCGTTGACGTCGGCGATGGTGTCCTCGGCCACGCGTTTCTGTTCTTCGCTCGTATAGTAGATCGCCGAGCGGTAGCTCATGCCGATGTCGTTGCCCTGGCGGTTGGGCGTGGTCGGATCATGGATCTGGAAGAAGAATTCCAGAAGGTCGCGGTAGCTGACTTTCGCCGGGTCGAAGGTGATCTCGATGCCTTCGGCATGGGTGCCGTGATTGCGGTAGGTGGCGTTCGCCACGTCGCCGCCGGTATAGCCCACGCGGGTTGAGAGAACACCCGGCATCCTGCGGGTCAGTTGCTGCATGCCCCAGAAGCATCCGCCAGCCAATACGGCGCGTTCGGTGTTTGTTGTCATGCCATCCTCCTCGGGGGTGTGAGTTCCACCCTTAAATGGGGCTCGCGGCCGGCAAGGTCAAACTGGCGGGCCGCGAGGAACGAGGATGTGATCGGGGATCGGTTTCCCGCGATCGAAGTTGTGTCAGTGGTTGTGGCGCGGCGGCGTCTTCGCCAGTTGGCGGAATTCGTCCGCGCCCTTGATCGTCGCTCCCTCGGAGAGCTGTGTGACCGTCTGGCGGTAGATCCGCTGCCACGGGGTCGCGTCAGCCGGCACCTTGGGGATACCCTCGCCCTTGCGGCGGGCGAGTTCCGCCTCGTCCACCAGCATGTTGCAAAGCCCCTGGTTGAAGTCGATGCGGATCACGTCGCCGGTCCTCACCCAGGCGAGACCGCCGCCGGCTGCACTTTCCGGCGAGGCGTTGAGGATCGAAGGGCTGTCGGCGGTGCCCGACTGGCGGCCGTCGCCGATGGTCGGCAGGCTCATGATACCCCTCTTCAGCAGGTGGTCTGGCGGCTGCATGTTGACCACTTCGGCCGAGCCGGGCCAGCCCATGGGCCCTGCGCCGCGGATCACCAGAATGGTGTTCTCGTCGATGTCGAGGGCCGGATCGTTGATGCGGGCGTGATAGTCTTCGGAGCCGTCGAACACCACGGCCTTGCCGTCGAACACGCCTTCACGACCCGGTTCCTGCAGGTAGCGCTCGCGGAAGCCCTCCGACACAACGCTCATCTTCATGATGGCGAAGTCGAACAGATTGCCCTTCAGCACCAGGAAGCCGGCGCGTTCGCGCATCGGCGCGTCATAGGGCTTGATGACCTCGCGGTCCTGGGATTCACGGCCCTCCAAGTTCTCGGCCATGCTCTTGCCGGTGACGGTCGGACAGGCGCCGTCGAGCTTGCCGGCTTTCAGCAGTTCCCACATGATCGCCGGTACGCCGCCGGCACGGTGGAAGCCCTCGCCGAGATAGGCACCAGCCGGCTGGACGTTGGCGAGCAGCGGAATGTCGAAGCCATGGACCTGCCAGTCGTCCGGATGAAGTTCGACCCCGGCATGCTTGGCCATGGCGGCAAGATGCGGCTGGGCATTGGTCGAGCCGCCGATTGCCGAATTGACCTTGATGGCGTTGAGGAAGGCGGCGCGGGTGAGAATGTCGGACGGCTTGATGTCCTGGAGGACCAGTTCGACTGCGCGGCGGCCGGTGCGGTAGGCCATCTGGCCGCGCTCGCGATAGGCGGCCGGAATGGCGGCGCAGCCTGTCAGCGACATGCCAAGCGCTTCGGCCATGGCGTTCATCGTCGATGCCGTTCCCATGGTGTTGCAGTGGCCGACCGAGGGCGCTGAATTGAGCGCCGCCTCGAGGAATTCCTCGCGGGTGATCTCGCCCGCGGCGAGCTTGCGGCGCGAGCGCCAGATCACGGTGCCGGAACCGACGAGGTCGCCGTCATGCCAGCCGTCCAGCATCGGGCCGCCGGAGAACACGATCGCCGGAATGTCGACCGTGGAGGCCGCCATCAGCGCCGACGGCGTGGTCTTGTCGCAGCCGGTGGTCAGAACGACTCCGTCGAGCGGATAGCCGTAGAGGATCTCGACCAGGCCGAGATAGGCGAGGTTGCGGTCGAGCGCCGCGGTCGGGCGCTTGCAGTTCTCGAACAGCGGATGGGTGGGGAACTCGATGGGAATGCCGCCGGCGTCGCGAATGCCGTCGCGCAGGCGCTTGGCGAGGTCGAGGTGGTGGCGATTGCAGGGGTTGAGGTCGCTGCCGGATTGGGCGATGCCGATGATCGGCTTGCCGGAGCGCAGCTCTTCCGGCGTCGTGCCGTAGTTCATGAAGCGCTCGAGATAGAGCGCGGTCAGATCGATATGGTCGGGGTTGTCGAACCAGTTCTGCGAGCGCAGGCGTCGGCCCGTCTTGGTTTCTTCGCTCATTGGTTCTCCTCCCGCTGGCGATGATTGATCTTTTCGAGATGCAGCAGAAGACCACTATGGTCTTTCTGGCCGCCGCCGTCTGCGACGAAATCGCGGAATTCGTCGCGCACCATAGCGGTGAGCGGCAGGTCGAGATTGAACAGGTCGGCCATGGCCGCGACGGCATCAAGGTCCTTCAGCTGCAGGCGCGAGGGGCCGCCAGGCGCGAAGCTACGCGCCACCATGCGGGCGCCGTGCAGGTCGAGGATGCGGCTTTCGGCGAAACCGCCGCGGATCGCCTCGCGGAATTTCTCGCGGCTGGCGCCACCCGCCTCGACCAGGATCATCGCCTCGGCGACGGCACCAATGGTGATTGCGACGATCTGCTGGTTGGCGAGCTTGCAGATCTGTCCGGCGCCCGAAGGGCCGACATAGGTGACGCGGCCGAGGGCGGCAAAGACGTTGGCAAGGCTCTCGACAATGGCCGCATCGCCGCCGGCCATGATTGCCAGCGTGCCCGCCTCGGCCCCGACTACGCCGCCCGACACCGGCGCATCAATGTGGTGCACTTGCCGCTGCGCCAGCTTTTCGGAATGCTCGCGGGCAATCGGCGGGGCGATCGACGAGCTATCGACAACGATCGCTCCGGGTTTCAATATGTCGGCAACGCCCTGGTTGAACAGGACCTCCGTTACCGCCGTGCCGTCGCTCAGCATGGTGAAGACGACATCGGCGCCGCGCGCGGCGTCGGCGGCGGAAGCGGCAACGCTCGCGCCGTCGGTGCGGAGTGCCTCTGCCTTGGACGGGTCACGGTTCCAGACGGTGACAGCGAAACCCGCGTTGCGAAGGCGGCGGACCATCGGTGCGCCCATCAAGCCAGTGCCGAGAAAGGCGATGCGGCGGGATGCGTAGGCTGTTTCCGCTGACATCACAGCTTGCCTCCCAGTTCGTCCTCGATATGCACGCGGATGATTTCGTCGAACGAGGTCTCGGCGGTGAAGCCAAGTTCGCGAGCACGCTTGGCCTCGAAGCCCGGCGCCCATCCGGCGCACATGCGCATGATCATTTCGTCCGGTTCGCGGCGAATGAGTGCGACCGCCTTATCCCCCGCCACGCGCCGCAGCGCCTCGATTTGCTCACCGACGGTGGCGCTCAGGCCCGGCATGGATAGGTTGCGGCGCGGGCCGACCTTGTCGAGGTCGATTGTGGCGCCGTGGATCAGGAAGCCGACGGCCGAGCGCGGCGAGGCATGCCAGTGGCGCACGTCGTCGGAGACGGGAAGCACGGCTTCCTGGCCGACCAGCGGCTCGCGCAGGATGTTGGAGAAGAAGCCGGAGGCAGCCTTGTTCGGCTTGCCGGGGCGGATACAGACCGTCGGCAGACGGATGCCGATGCCGTCGAAGAAGCTGCGGCGCGAATAGTCGGCCAGCAGCAATTCGCAAATGGCCTTCTGAGTGCCGTAACTCGTGAGCGGCGTGGTGTGGAATTCGTCCGGGATGGGATAGGGCAGGGGAGCGCCGAACACGGCGATCGACGAGGTGAAGACGACACGCGGCTTGTAGCCGTCCTCGCCATTGGCGATACGGATGGCGTCGAAAAGGTACCGCGTGCCGTCGAGGTTGATCCGATAGCCCTTGTCGAAGTCGAGCTCCGCCTCGCCAGAGACGATCGCTGCCAGATGGAAGACCACGTCGGGTCGGCCGGCGATAAGACGTGCCGCTTCGCCGGATGCGGAAAGATCGACAGTCTCCAGCGTTACCTTGCCGGCAAAACCGGCTGGAGCGTCCGGGGTGACCACGTCGACCAAGGTCATGGCCTTGATCGGGCGGCCGCCGAGCGCACCGTCGCGCGTCAGGCGGTCGGCAAGCTTGCGGCCCACCATTCCGGCGGCGCCGATGATCAGGATATGCATGGATTTTCCTCCTCCGGCAGGGCTTGGCGGTGACATTCCGACAAAATACAAGCTGCTCAAAACAAATATTGTAAGGTTGTCTGATAACCTTATATGATGGTTTTGAAAACAGAATTGTTGGCGATGCCGCCATGAACCGGCAATGGTTGGTTCCGCGGCGAGCGGAGAATGCGATCTTGAGCGGATGGGGCGAGGCGGCAGTAGTGGCGGATGACCGGCAGGAGGGCCTGCGCCGGGCGCTGGGACCGGACATGGTGCTGGTCGGCGAAGATGTCCTGCGCTATTGCCGGGACTGGCATGGCGACGTGACGACGGGTGCGGTCGCGGTTCTCCGCCCTCGCTCGACAGAGGAGGTCGCCACGGCCGTGCGGGCTTGTGCATCCCTTGGGCTTTCGATCGTACCGCAGGGCGGCAATACCGGTCTCGTGCTTGGCGCGACGCCGGATCAACCCGACAGCCAGGTGGTGATCTGCCTCGAACGGATGGCCCGGATCCGGCGCATCGATGTCGATGATTTCTCGGCGGTGGTCGAGGCGGGGTGCATTCTGTCGGAATTAAAGGATGCCGTTGCGCGTGAAGGCATGTTCTTTCCGTTGGCGCTCGGCGCCCAGGGTTCCTGCCGGATCGGCGGCAATGTCTCGACCAATGCCGGCGGCATCAACGTGTTGCGTTACGGGATGACGCGCGAACTGGTGCTTGGCCTCGAGGTCGTGCTGCCGGACGGGACGATCTTCGACGGCCTCTCGACGCTGCGCAAGGACAATCGCGGCATTGATCTCAAGCAACTCTTCATCGGTGCGGAAGGCACGCTCGGGATCATTACTGCCGTGTCCGTCAAACTGATGCCGGCGCCCGATCAAGTGGCGACAGCGCTTGTCGGCCTCAACGCTCTGGATGATGTGATCGCGCTTTATCGCCGGGCGCGTCGGGATTGCTGCGACCTCCTATCGGCCTTTGAATTCATGCCGCCGCTTGCCTTCGTGCTGGCCCGCGAAGCGATCCCCGATCTCGCGATGCCGATGGCTGGCAACTATCCGGCTTATGCGCTGATGGAAATCTCCGGATCAGGCCTGGTCGACATTGCCGACCTGATGGAGCGCTTCCTCGGGGGCGTGATGGAAGAGGGACTGGTCGCCGATGGCGTCATCGCCACTTCGGAAAGTCAGGCCCGCAATCTCTGGCTCTTCCGTGAAGGAATGAACGAGGGCCAGGCGAAGCGCGGGCCGCATTTGCGCACCGATGTTTCCGTACCGCTGTCTAGGCTCGCCGATTTCGTCCGCGACGCGGAAGCTGCGGTGGCTGCGGCGCTGCCGGATTGCGTCAGCGTGTCCTATGGTCACGTCGGCGACGGCAATGTGCATCTGAACGTGCTGCCGCCCGCAGGACTTTCGCCGGAAGAGAGCGCCGCGCAGATCTACAAGGCCAAGGTCGCGATCAATACCGTCCTCGATGCCTATCACGGATCGATCAGTGCGGAACACGGCATCGGCCGATTGAAGAAGACGGATTTCGAAGCCCGGCTGCCGGATGTGCGGCGCAAGCTGCTCACCGCTCTCAAGGGTGCCATCGATCCGACTTTCGTCATAAATCCCGGTTGCCAATTGAACTTCGCGCGCGATTCATAGAAGAACGCCGGTTACGGTAGGGAGAGGGCGACATGACGGTGGATTTCGGTCAGATCAGGCGCAACGAGCATTTGCCCGCGCGCATCTCCTCACAAATTGCCCGAGACATTGCGGAGGGCCGTATCCTGCCGGGCGAGAAACTGCCCACGGAGCATGTGCTTGCCAAGGGATTCGGCGTCAGCCGCTCGGTGGTGCGCGAGGCGATCGCTCAATTGCGCAACGAGCGACTGGTGGAGACCCGCCAAGGTGTCGGTGCCTTCGTCACGGAGCAGCGGGCTCGTCAGTCTATCCGGATCGAGCAGGATGACTTGCACGACCGCGAGAGTTTCCGCGAATTGTTCCAGCTGCGTCTGCCGCTTGAGATCGAGGCTGCGGGTCTTGCAGCCGTGCACCATGATGGCGACGATCTCCGCAAGCTGGACGAGACGTTGGCGGCAATGACCGGCGCCGACAAATGGACGGATCAGGGCATCGTCGCCGATCTTGCCTTTCACCGTATCCTCGCGGCGGCCACCAAGAACGAGTATTTTTCGCTGTTCATCGGCTTTATTGCCGAGCGTATCAGTCTGGCGATCAATGCTGCGCGGGCCGCAGCCGTGCTAGAAGAGATTGTCGAGGTGACGATCGCCGAGCATCTGGCGATCCGCGACGCGGTGGCGAGCCGTGATCCGCAGCGGGCGCGCGCGGCCATGCGCCGGCACTTGCTCGGGGCGACCGGTCGGCTCGGTCTCAAGCTCGAGTCATATTGAAAATGCCATCGCGGCCACGGTCCACTGGACCTTGGACAAGGTGGTGAAAATTGCATTAGCAAAACAATATTGGCCGCTAGACAGTTGGAAAAAGACCGACTAAAACGTTTCAGGTAATGTTGTCAGACATCCTGACAATAGGGCAGGCGCGCTGGAGGGCGAGCCTGAAGTCTACAAACCGGGGAGGATGGTCTTGGGTTCCACGCATTCGCTGATTGCCGCGCAAATTTTGCCCGAAGATGCCGCCGAAGCCTTGTTGGTCGGGCGCGTCTGGTCGAAGGCTGTCGACGGGCCATGCCCGGTCCTTGTGCGGAATGGCCGTCTGCTGGATCTTTCACTGCTATCTGCTACCGTTTCTTCCCTTCTCGAAATCGAGGATATTGCTGCCCGCTTGAAGAGCGAGAGCGGCCTTGCCGAGCTTGGTTCGCTTGACGACTTTCTGTCCGGAGAGGCTGGCGAACTGCTGGCCCCGGTCGATCTGCAGGCGATCAAGGCGGCGGGCGTGACCTTTGCCGACAGCATGCTGGAGCGGGTGATCGAAGAGCAGGCCAAGGGCGACGCTTCCCGAGCGCGCGATATTCGGACACGGCTTGCGCCGGTGCTGGGCGACAGTCTGCGCGGCGTCGTCGCAGGTTCCGAACAGGCTGCGCGCGTCAAGTCGCTATTGCAGGACATGAACCTTTGGTCTCAATATCTCGAAGTCGGCATTGGTCCCGATGCGGAGATCTTTACCAAGGCACAGCCTATGTCGGCCGTCGGCTGCGGTGCCCACGTCGGCATTCATCCGATTTCGGAATGGAACAACCCAGAGCCGGAAGTCGTGCTCGCGCTGCGTTCCACTGGCGAGATCGTCGGTGCGACGCTTGGCAACGACGTCAACCTGCGCGATGTCGAGGGCCGCTCGGCCCTACTTCTCGGCAAGGCCAAGGACAATAACGCTTCCTGTTCGGTCGGACCTTTCATCCGCCTGTTCGACGGCGCTTTCTCGCTCGAAGATCTCGGCCGTGTCCGCGTTTCGCTGCTCGTCGAAGGCAAGGACGGTTTCGTCATGACGGGGGAGAGCCCGATGGAGGCGATCAGCCGTAAGCCCGCCGATCTTGCCCGCCAGCTCATCAACCGAAATCATCAATATCCGGATGGCGCCGTGCTCTTTCTCGGTACCATGTTCGCGCCGGTCAAAGACCGCCGCGGTGCAGGCCAGGGCTTTACGCATGAGATCGGCGACCGGGTAGAAATCGCCACGCCGAAGCTCGGCCGCCTCATCAATTGGGTCGAGCGCAGCGACGCCTGCCCCGAATGGACCTTTGGCACGACGGCGCTGATCCGTAACCTGGCCTCCCGCGGCCTTCTGGACAAGGTTTGATGGGACTGATCATGCAAAGGGCAACCGACACATTCTATCGTATTCTCGAGTTCCTGTTGATCTTCCTCCTCTCGGCCATGGCCGTGATGGTCTTCGTCAACGTGGTGCTGCGCTACGGTTTCAATTCGGGTCTCAATATATCGGACGAGTTGTCGCGCTATTTCTTCGTCTGGCTGACGTTCATCGGCGCGGTTGTCGCATTCCGTGAACACTCGCATGTCGGCGTGGAAACGCTGGTCATGCTCTTCGGCCGCAAGGGCCGGATCATCTGCATGATCCTGGCGAACATCATCATCATCGCCGTGTCGGCGATCTTCTTCTGGGGCACCTGGAAGCAGGCTCCGATCAATGCCAGCATGGCAGCGCCGGTTACCAAACTGCCGATGATCTGGGTCTATGGAATCGGGTTCTTCACTGGCGCCGGCGTTGTGCTGATCGCACTCGAGCGCCTGTTCCGCCTGTTGACCGGTCGGGTCACCGAGGAAGAAATCGCCGCGTTTGCCGGAGAGAACATGGACCTCGAGCATCTCTCGGAGCGTGTCTGATGACTCTGGTCGTATTTATCGCTTCGCTGCTTGGCGCCATGGCGATCGGCGTGCCGGTCGCGTTTGCGCTGATGTTCTGCGGTGTCATGCTCATGTGGTTCATGGGCATGTTCAACACACAGATCATTGCCCAGAACATGATCGCGGGTGCCGACACTTTCACGCTGCTCGCCATTCCCTTCTTCATCCTCGCGGGTGAATTGATGAATGCCGGCGGCCTGTCCAAGCGGATCATCGATTTCGCCATCGCCTGTGTCGGCCACATTCGCGGCGGTCTCGGCATTGTCGCGATCATGGCCGCCGTCATCATGGCCAGCATTTCCGGCTCCGCCGCGGCCGACACGGCAGCGCTTGCCGCCATTCTCATTCCGATGATGGCCAAGGCCGGCTACAATGTGCCGCGCTCTGCCGGCCTGATCGCCGCGGGCGGCGTCATCGCCCCGGTCATACCGCCGTCCATGGCCTTTATCGTCTTCGGTGTCGCCGCGAACGTTTCGATCACGCAGCTCTTCATGGCCGGTATTGCGCCAGGTCTGATGATGGCTACTGCGCTGATCATCACCTGGCTGATTGTCGTCCGCAAGGACAAGGTCGAGGCGCTGCCCCGCACGCCGATGAAAGAACGCCTTCGGGTGACCGGCCGTGCACTCTGGGCACTCGGCATGCCGGTAATCATCCTCGGAGGCATCAAGGCAGGCGTCGTGACGCCAACCGAAGCCGCTGTCGTTGCAGCGGCCTACGCGCTCTTCGTCGGGATGGTCATTTACCGGGAACTGAAGCCTAGCGAACTGTCGGGGGTTATTCTTCGGGCGGCCAAGACTACGTCAGTGGTCATGTTCCTGGTCTGCGCAGCGCTTGTTTCCGCCTGGCTGATCACGGCTGCCAACATTCCTGCCGAGATCACCGGCTTCATCGAGCCGTTGATCGATCGCCCGACGCTGCTGATGTTCGCCATCATGCTGCTTGTGCTGATTGTCGGTACCGCGCTCGACCTGACGCCGACCATCCTGATCCTGACGCCCGTGCTGATGCCGATCGTCAAGCAGGCGGGTATCGACCCGGTCTATTTCGGCGTCCTGTTCATTATGAATACCTGCATCGGCCTTCTGACCCCACCTGTGGGCGTCGTCCTGAACGTCGTCAGCGGGGTGGGGCGCGTGCCGCTCGGCAAGGTGACGGTGGGCGTTGCGCCCTTCCTTGTCGCGCAGATCGTCGTGCTCGTCATCCTGATCCTGTTCCCGGATCTGGTTCTCGTCCCCGCTCGCTGGCTGCGTTGACAGCCCGCGTGCATCGATTTCACACTCAACAATCCATGGGAGGATAATATGAGAAAACTGCTTCTGACCACCACTGCCATCGCATTCGCATGCTCCGCCGCGGCTCCGGCCTTTGCGGAGTTCAACGAACGCAATATCCGCATATCGAACGGCATCAATGCAGATCATCCGGTTGGCAACGGTATCGATGCCATGCAGGCCTGCCTGGACGAAAAGTCCGGCGGCAAGCTCAAGCTCACTGCGTTTTGGGGTGGTGCGCTTGGCGGTGACCTTCAGGCGACCCAGGCCCTGCGGTCCGGCGTCCAGGAAGCCGTCGTGACCTCGTCGTCGCCGCTCGTCGGCATCGTGCCGGCGCTTGGGGTCTTCGACCTGCCGTTCCTCTTTGCCAGCGCTGACGAGGCCTACAAGGTTCTCGATGGCGATTTCGGCGACCAGATGAACAAGAAGCTCGAAGAAGCCGGTCTGGTGAACCTGGCCTATTGGGAAAACGGCTTCCGCAACCTGTCGAACTCGGTTCGCCCGGTCAACAAGTGGGAAGACTTCGAGGGCATGAAGGTTCGCGTCATGCAGAACAACATCTTCCTCGACACCTTCCAGAACCTCGGTGCCAACGCGACCCCGATGGCTTTCGGCGAAGTCTTCTCGGCGCTGGAAACCAAGGCGATCGACGCGCAGGAAAACCCCTATGTGACGATCGACACGTCGAAGTTCTATGAAGTGCAGAAGTACGTCACCGAGACCAACCACGCCTATACGCCGTTCCTTCTCCTGTTCTCGAAGGCAATCTTCGATACCTACACGCCGGAAGAACAGGCAGCCCTCCGCGAATGCGCCGCAGTCGGCCGTGACGAAGAGCGCAGGGTTATCCAGGATCTGAACAAGAAGTCGCTGGAGAAGATCAAGGCGGAGGGCATCGAGGTCAACGTGCTGTCCGCAGACGAACAGGCTCGCATTCGCGAGAAGTCGATGATCGTCTATGACAAGCACAAGGCCGAGATCGGCGCCGATGTCGTCGACGCAATCCTCGCCAACCTTGCCGAAATCCGCAAGTAAGCCGAACACGGCAATGGATCCGGGTTCATAGCCGCCCGGTAGTGAAATGAAGGAAGGCCCGGGAGACAACCTCCCGGGCCTTCTTCTTATTCTCGCCCCTTGCGGGTCGAAAGCCTGACTGGGAAAGGGGGCCGAATGCGGGAAATGGACCCTTTGTTGAAAGATCGGGCGGATGGCCTTGTGGTCACGGCACGTCGAGCGGGGTGTCGGGCTGGCACCTCTTCAATTGCTGTTCGCGGAAGAAGATGAACATGCCGGAGCCGACGATCAGGGCGGCGCCGAGCATCATGGTGAGGCGCGGCACGTCGCCGAAGAACATCCAGCCGAACAGGATGGCCCAGAGCAGCAGAGTATATTGCAGCGGGGCGACGGTCGCGGCATCCGAGATCTTCAGGGCGCGGTTGACCAGCATATGCGCCCCCATGGCGACGACACCGAGCAGTCCAAGAAGCGCAAGCTCGGATACGGAGGTCAGCGGCGTCCAATCGAACGGCGCGAAGACGAGACCAGCAAGGCCGGCGCCGCCGACCTGGAACAGAACGAGCGTCTTGTCGGGTGTGCCGCGCAGACTGCGCCCGGAGAGCAGCATGAAGGCGAAGGCGAAGGTGCCGATGATGGAGATGATCGCCGGCATGGTGAACATGGCGCTGGACGGTTCGAGCGTGATGATGACACCCACGAAGCCGATGAAGATCGCGCTCCAGCGGCGCCAACCGACCTTTTCCCCGAGCAAAAGCGGCGACGCGGCGGCGACATAGATCGGTGCGGCCAGCCAGTAGGTCATGACGTCGGCAAGCGGCAGATACATGACCGCGTAATAGAAGCAGAACACCTCCATCGTCGAGAAGACGACGCGGGCCAACTGCATCAGCGGCTGCTCCGCCTCGAGGATCGGCTTCCTGCCGGCGAGCCAGAGGAAAGGTGAGAGGATCAGCAAGGCGGCTATGCTGCGGACCAGGATGACCTGGCCGAGTCCGTAGCTGGCGACGAGCCATTTGCCCATGGCGTCGTTCAGCGCGAACATCAGCATGCCAAGCAGCATGACCGCGGGTCCTGCCATGGCGCGGTAGCGGCTGGTGCCAAGGGTGTCAGAGGTGTTTGCCATTTCTGTTTTCATCCGTAGAGTTTTTGCGGCGTTCAGATCGTCGATGCATCGGAGATGCGACGGGTGACCGTAAAGGCCCGCTCGAGTTCAGGATTGAGTTCCATGCCGAGACCGGGGCCGGGCGGCACGGTGATCATGCCGTTCTTCACCTCGGGAAGGGCGGTGACCAGGTCACGGTACCAAGTGCGATAGAAGGCGCGAACGCTTTCCTGTACCAGCGCATTGGGTGCGTTGAGCGACAGATGGGTGGAGGCGCAGAGAACCACAGGGCCGGTGCAGTCATGCGGTGCGACCGGCAGGTGCCAGGCCTCGGCCATGGCGGCGATCTTGCGGGCTTCCGACAGGCCACCGCACCAGGAAATGTCCAGCATGACCACGCCGGCCGCCCCGGTCTCGAGATAATCGCGGAAGGCCCAGCGCGAGCCGAGCGTCTCCGAGGCCGAGATCGGCGCCGGGGAGACTTCGGCATAACGCTTGAGGCTAGACAGACTGTCCATCTTGATCGGGTCTTCGTGCCAGAAGGTCTGATAGGGGGTGAGCGCCTTGGCAATTTGCATGGCCGGAAGCAACTGCCACATGGAATGGAACTCGACCATGATGTCCATCTTGTCGCCGAGGGCGGCGCGGATCTTCTCGAAGGGCTGAAGCGCCTGCTTGAGATCCGGCATGGAGATGTAGTGCCCCCTGGATTTCTCGGCCGCGGCGTCGAAGGGCCAGATCTTCATCGCCGTGATCCCTTCTTCGAGAAGGGACTGGGCCAGTTCGTCGGCGTGATGGAGGAAGCCGTTCAGGTCATCATAGTCACGGCCTTCAGCGAGCCCGTAATTGGCGGTCGTCTGGCCGGTCGCCTTTTTGATGTATTCGGTGCCGGCGCAGGTGTTGTAGGTGCGGATCTCGCGGCGGGTGAAGCCCCCGAGAAGCTGGGCGATCGGCTGGTTGGTCGCCTTGCCGAACAGATCCCAGAGCGCGATGTCGAAGGCGGAATTGCCGCGCACCTCGGCACCCGACGAGCGGAAGCCGAGATAGCCGACGAGATCGGCGGACAGCCGGTCGATCTCCAACGGATCGCGGCCGATGACCCGCGGTGCGATGTATTCGTGGACATGGGCCTCGACCGTTTCTGCGCCGAAGAAGGTTTCGCCGAGGCCGGTCAGTCCCTCGTCCGTGTGGACGAGCAGCCAGAGAAGGTTGGCACGCTCGGCGACGCGCACCGTTTCAAGGCGGGTGATTTTCATGGGGGCTCCTCCCGGGTTTGTCGCCCTCGCTACGCAAGGCGCCGGATCAAGCTCCTCCTGATCCGGCGCGTCATGATTTCAAAGTGCGGTCAAGCGTCGGCTTTGAATGTCTGCTTTTGTGTTCCGAGACCGTCGATGCCAAGCTCGACCACGTCTCCGGCTTTCAGATAGCGCTGCGGCTTCATGCCCATGCCGACGCCGGGGGGCGTACCGGTGGAGATGACGTCGCCGGGATGGAGCGACATGAACTGCGAGAGATAGGAGACGAGATGGGCGATGCCATAGACCATGGTGGCAGACGTGCCGTTCTGCATCTTCTCGCCATTGACGGTCAGCCACATTTTCAGGTTCTGCGGATCGGCGACCTCGTCCTTTGTCACCAGCCAGGGGCCGATCGGGCCAAAGGTGTCGCAGGACTTGCCCTTGGTCCACTGGCCGGCGCGCTCGGTCTGGAAGGCGCGCTCGGAGACGTCGTGGGAGACGCAATAGCCGGCAACATAGTCCATGGCCTCGGCCTCGGAGACGTATTTGGCCGTCCTGCCGATCACGACGCCGAGTTCGACCTCCCAGTCGGTCTTTTCCGAACCGCGCGGGATCAGCACGTCGTCGTTCGGGCCGCAGATGGCCGAGGTCGCCTTCATGAAGATCACGGGCTCGGGCGGCACCGCCATTCCGCTTTCGGCGGCGTGGTCTGAATAGTTGAGCCCGATGCAGATGAACTTGCCGGTGCCGGCGATGCAAGGACCGATGCGGTCGGCTTCAAGCTCGGGAAGCGCGCTCAAGTCGAGG
This sequence comes from Rhizobium arsenicireducens, assembly GCF_964021225.1. Classification (NCBI taxonomy): domain Bacteria; kingdom Pseudomonadati; phylum Pseudomonadota; class Alphaproteobacteria; order Hyphomicrobiales; family Rhizobiaceae; genus Rhizobium; species Rhizobium arsenicireducens. The sequence continues at coordinate 144,007 of NZ_CAXHYK020000001.1, forward strand.
GCGGCGATCTTCGCCAGGCCTTCCGGCGAGATTGCCGGGCCGCCGATGTCGGCCACGTGGGCGGAGAGATCGCGGATCTTGCCGTTCTGGTCGAGAATGGCCGGCTTTTCCAGGCCCGGTTGGCCTACGCGCATCAGTTTCATGGGAGTGTCCTTTCGAATTCGCGGTCGAGCCGCACTTTGTTCTTTGCTGTTTGCAATGCCGGACGGAAAACCGCTTCACACTTTTCCTGGCATTGCTCAGATGGTCCAGCCGCCGTCGATGGCGAAGGCCTGGCCCGATGTATAGGTGGCGCCGGCGATGTAGACGGCCAGATCGGCGATCTCGTCTGGCGTGCCGAGGCGGCCCATGGGCTGGCGCGCGATGAAGGCGGCACGCGCCGCGTCATAGTCGCCCTGGGCGCGCATGCGGTCCTGCAAGGACGGGCTTTCTACCGTGCCGGGACAGATCGCATTGCAGCGGATGCCCTGCGTTACGTAGTCGGCGGCGACCGACTTGGTCAGCCCGACGACGGCGGCCTTGGTGACGGTATAGGCGCAGCGGTTGGGTACGCCCTTTACGCTGGAGGCGACCGAGGCCATGTTGATGATCGAACCGTCACCGCGTTCCAGCATCGCGGGCAGCACGGCGCGGATGGTGCGGATCATGGCGCGGACATTGAGGTCGAAGGCGAAGTCGAGATCCTTGTCGGCCATGTCCATCACCGTGCCGCCATGAACGACGCCGGCGCAGTTGAACAGGATGTCGAAGGGGCCGGTCTCGGAAACGATCGTCTTGACACCCTCATCGCTCAGCACATCGAGCACGCGGGTCTCGATCGCAAGGCCGACCTCTTTCGCTTCGGTCGCCAGGCTGTCGAGTGCGTCGGCGTTGATGTCGGTCGCCATCACGCTTGCACCGGCACGGGCAAAGGCAAGCGCGCTCGCCCTGCCGATCCCCTGGCCGGCTGCGGTGATCAGGGCCTTCTTGTCGCTCAGCGACGTCATGATGGACGCTCCTCCTGCGTTGTCATGTTGTCAGACCTCTTCGGTCAGTGGTCGACAATGTGACCGCGATCGGTCGCAAGCACAACCTTTTTTAGCGGCGTTTCAGCTGCTTTTCATTCGGCGTAGTCGTGGGCTTGGCATGGCAAGTTCCCCGGCGGGTTGCCGGGGAGATCTCTTGCTGCGCGTTCAGGCGAGCGAGGCCAGCATTGCCTTCAATTCTTCGAGCAGGGAGGCCTGCACCGGAATGCCGCGGCCTTCGTTGCGGGCACGGGCCTCGTAGCGGCGCTGCGAGGGCAGGCGGGCGCCTTGGGCCGTGATGGCGGCGAACATGTCTTCGGCTCGCCGCATATGCTCTTCCATCCCGCCTCCGAGGAAGACCTTGGGATCGAGCGCGAGGATCAGTTCGCCGTGGCAAGGAGCAACGCCTGCGCCGTCGTCGAAGGCCATGGATTCGGCACTCGTCATGTCGGCGATCAGCGGGCCGGCCATCAGTTCGATCATCGCCGAAAGCGCCGAGCCCTTGTGCCCGCCGAAGGTGAGCATGGCCCCTTCCATCGCCTTTGTCGCATCGGTCGTGTCATTGCCGTCGCTGTCGATTGCCCAGCCGAGCGGGATGGGCTTGCCGGCGCGGCGATGCAGTTCGATCTCGCCGCGGGCGGCGGCGCTGGTGGCGAAGTCGAAGACGAAGGGATGGGGCCCGACGCGCGGCCAGCCGAAGGCGATCGGGTTGGTGCCGAAGACCGGCTTCTTGCCGCCGGCCGGCGCCACCCAGCTGTGGCTCGGGGTCATGGCCAGTGCCACGAGGCCGGCTTCGGCGATCTCCTCGACTTCCGGCCACAGCGCCGAGAAATGGTAGCAGTGGTTGATCGCCATGGCTGCGATGCCGAGGCGGCTGGCCTTGGCGATCAGCTCGGGCAGGCCTTCCTGGAAGGCGAGCAGGGAGTAGCCGAAATTGGCGTCGACCTTGACGATGCCGGGTGCCGAGGCGTCGACCGTCGGCACGGCCTTCGGATCGACCTTGCCCTTGCGCACCGTCGCCACGCAACCGAGCAGGCGCCAGAGGCCGTGCGAATAGCACTCGTCGCGTTGGGCCGAGACGACGGACTTCGCGATCGCTTCGGCGTGCCCTTCGGAAAGTCCGGCCGCGAGAAGCAGGTCGATGGCGAGGCGCTGGGCGTCTTCGAGCGGGATGTATTGGAGATCCTGGGACATGGGATGGTTTCCTGTCGGGTTAAAAAGAAAGGGCCGCCAGCGCGATGCGGCTGGCGGCCCGGATTTCTGCGGACGGGCCGGAGTGCGGCTCAGGCGGTCTTTGCCGTCTTTGAGGGACGGGTGGCGGCTGCCTTTTCGACCATGGCGGTGATCTCGGCGCGGCGGGCGCCCTGAAGGATCATGCGCGGCATGCGGACGCGCTCGGAACCACGGCCCATGATCTGTTCGGCGAGCTTGATGGTCTGGACCAGATCATGCTCGGCATCGAGATGCAGCAGCGGCATGAACCAGCGGTAGATGCGGCGGGCTTCTTCCCAGTCGCCACGGTCGATGGCGGCGATGAGCGCAACCGATTCCTGCGGGAATGCGCTGGTGAGCCCGGAGACCCAGCCCTTGGCGCCGAGCATCATGCCTTCGAGGGCCACGTCGTCGAGGCCGGCGAAGATGTCGAAACGGTCGCCGAATTCATTGATGAGGTCGGTGAAGCGGCGGGTATCGGGGGCGCTTTCCTTGACGGCCTTGATGTTGGCCACGCCTTCGAGCTGGCGCAGGACGTCCGCGCCGATGTTGACGCGGTAGGCCGGCGGATTGTTGTAGAGCATGATCGGCAGCGAGGTTGCCTCGGCGACCGTCTTGAAATGGGCGACCAGTTCTTCGGGTTTCGGCACATAGACCATGGCGGGCAGCAGCATCAGGCCGTCGGCGCCGGCCTTCTCGGCGTCGCGGGCATAGGCGACGGCGCGGCGGGTATCGAATTCGGAAACGCCGGTGATGACCGGAACGCGGCCGGCGACGACTTCGACGGCCCCCTTGAGGATGGCGCGCTTTTCATCGGGATCGAGCGAGTTGTTCTCGCCGCAGGTGCCCATGACGATCAGGCCGTGCACGCCGTCGTTGACCAGCGCGTCCTGCACCCGGCGGGTGTTTTCGAAGTCGATCGACAGGTCTTCGTTGAATTGGGTCGTTACAGCGGGAATGACGCCGCGCCAGCCAGTGGTCATAGCAATCTCCTTGGGTTGGTGTGATATATCAGTATACAATTTGTCGACAGGCGACAAGGAGGGGCGCAGGAATTTTCTTCTATTGGGTGGGCGCGCCGGATACCCTCAAAGATCCCGCATTGATGCCAGACTTCCGCCGGGCGTTGATACTGCGGGTGAATCAGGCGAACGGTTCGGTCGGTCCCTTTGCCGGCGGGGTGAACCACTGCGGTCCGCTTTCGGTGATGTGGATATGGTCTTCAAGGCGGATGCCGAACCGGCCGGGCACGACGATCATCGGCTCGTTGGAAAAGCACATGCCCGCTTCGAGAGGGGTGCGATTGCCGCGGACGATATACGGTTCCTCGTGGATCTCGAGTCCGAGCCCGTGGCCGGCGCGATGGGGCAGGCCGGGCAGTGCATAGTCCGGGCCGAGCCCGTACCGGACGAGTACGGCGCGGGCGGCGGCGTCGAGGCTTTCGCAAGGTGCGCCGAGCCGTGCGGCGTCGAACACGGCCTGCTGGGCTTCCCGCTCGATCGCCCATATCCGCGAGAACTCAGCAGTGGGTTCGTCGAGCATATAGGTGCGCGTCAGGTCGGAATGGTAGCCGTCGAAGCGGCAGCCGGTATCGACCAGAACGACGTCACCCGGCTTGCAGACCTGGTCGCCATCGGCGCCATGCGGTAGCGAGGTGGCCTCGCCGAAGGAAACGATGCAGAAGCTCGAGCCGCCTTCGGCCCCCAGTGCGCGGTGCTGGTCATCGATGAAGCGGATGACTTCGGAGGCGCGGATGCCGGGCCTGATCAGGGCGTGGGCACGCCTGTGGACATCGAGCGTGAGGTTCATGGCGTACTGGATGATGGCGATTTCCGCGTCTGACTTTTGCAGGCGCTGGCGGCGGATGACCGGTCCGCCGTCGATCAGGCGCTCGGGGCCGAACTGGCGGGCCAGCGCGTGATAGGCGAAGAGGGGCAGGGCATCGTCAAGTGCCAGCGTTGCCTGGCGGGGAACCAGCGATGCGACGAGAGCGACGCTGCTGTCCTCCTCCTGCCAGACGTGGATTTCGCCCGGCAGATGCGGCAGGCTTTCGACGCGGCTCTGTTCGAAGCCGGGCACGATGTAATGCAGTCCGTCCGGGGTCACGATCGCGCCGAGAAGGCGTTCGCTCTGGTGCCAGACGAGGCCGGTGTAATAGCGCAGGCTTTCGGTCGAGCCGAGCAAAATGGCGCCGATCCCCTTTTCGGTGAGGGTGCACCTCAGCCGCGCCAGGCGGACGGCTCTTTCCTCGTGCGAGATCGGGGTGAAGGAAGGTTGGACGCTCATCGGCATGTCTCTCTCGGATCGTCGGGATAGAGGGTTCATGGGCCCCGGCGGAAACGGCCGGGACGGAAGGGGTCAAGGGAAAGGCTGGTGGGGCGGCCGGCGGCCAACTCGCCGATCAGCCTGCCGGTCGCGGCCGACTGAGTGAGGCCGAGATGGCCGTGGCCGAAGGCATAAAGGACCGCGGGGCTTGCGCTGGAGCGGCCGATGACCGGAAGGCAATCCGGCATGGAGGGGCGGAAGCCCATCCATTCACGCCCGCCCTCGGTCTTCAATTCCGGCAGGAAACGTAAGGCTTTGGCGAGCAGCGCCTTCGAGCGGCGGTAGTCGGGCGGAAGATCGAGCCCGCCCAGTTCGACGGCACCGCCGACCCGAATGCCATCCGCCAGCGGGGTGACGACGAAGGCATGGTCGTTGAAATAGAGCTGGCGCTGAAGCGCAAAGGCCTGGGCGGGGAGCGTCGTGTTGTAGCCGCGCTCGGTTTCGAGCGGCAGCGGATCGCCCAGCCGTGCGGCAAGCGCCTTCGACCAGGCGCCGCCCGCGACGATGACGGTTCTGGCGGTGATCGTCGCGCCATCGACGAGTGCGATCAGCGCGCCATCTGCAAGCGGTGCGATGTCCTGGACTTCACCTTTCCGGAGCGTGCCGCCACGGGCTACGAGGCGATCGGCGACTGCCCGGGTTAGGCCCTTGGGATCGTTCACCTGGATGCCGGCGGGCGAATACATGGCGTGGCGGAATTGTGGGGCGAGGCCCGGCTGCAGCCGCTCGATGTCCGCTCGCTCGACACTGGTGAACTGGAAGCCAGCCTTTTCCTTTTCCAGCCAGTCTGCAGCCGCGGCGTTGAAGCTTGCTTCGCTATCGTAAAGATCCAGCGTTCCGGTCGTGTCGAAGAAACCCGAGAGTTCCGGGGTTTCCCTTATGCGCTCCATTTCGGCGGCGGCGAGCCGCATCATATCCGTTTGCGCGGCAATCCCGCGCGCGAAGGTCTGGCGGGCGCTGGCGCGCCAGAAATGGAAGAGCCATGGTGCGATCTTCAGCGCATAGGCTGGCGGCACGCTCAACGGGCCCAGGGGATCGAGCAGCCATCTGGGCGCCTTGAACATGATGCCGGGGGAGGCAATGGGGATGATCTCGGGAAAAGCGAGGATGCCGGCATTGCCGGCGCTCGCCCCGGCTGCGACCTCTTCGCGTTCGATGAGCAGGACATTGCGGCCGTCGGCTTGCAGATAGAGGGCGGTCATGACCCCCACGATCCCGGCCCCGATGACGACGGCATCGGCCTCTGTCTCCGCACTCATAGTATCTTCCTGTTCAGTTTTCGTTGATGGTTGCGACCAATCCGTTTCGTCAGGGATCGCTGATCGCCACTGCCTTGTTCATGTCGCGGGCGACATAGTCCTGGATCTGTCGGACGATCTGCGCCGCATGGGCAATGGCCAGCCGGTCGGCCTCGTCGATGTTGCCGGCCTCGATCGCTGCGATGATGTGCTCGTGTTCTTCCACATATTGCAGGGGCAGCCGGTCGTCGAAGGTGGAATAGTAGAGGCGCAGGATGCGTCGGCCCTCATCGAGAAGACGGGAAAAAAAGCCTGTGTAATAGGGATTGCCAGCCAGTTCGGCGATGGCGACGTGGAATTCGCGGTTGGCCTCGATCATTGCATAGGCGTCGCGTGCCCTGACCGCGGCTTCGAATTCGCACTGGCGCTCACGGATGGCGGCCATGCGGACCGGGTCCTTGCGGCTGGCGGCTCCGCGGGTGGTGACGCGGTACATCAGCATCATTGCGTCGAAATAGGGTGGCAGGCTGGCGAAATCGATCGTCGAGACGATCGTGTTGCGGTTCGGCAGGGTCGTCACCAATCCGTCGGACGAGAGCCTGAGCAGCGCCTCGCGCACTGGGGTCCGAGACATGCCAAAGCGCTCCGAAAGCCGGACCTCGTCAAGTGGGCTCCCGGGAGGCAAACTCATCGAGAGGATTTCCTGTCGCAGTCGGCTGTAAACCGTTTGCGTGCCGGATCCTCGCGAGCGTGGCGCCTCGGATAGAATGTCGTCTGCCGTCGATTTTGTCATGGCCGAGCCGGTGCCTTATCACTGGTGTATATGGCTTTCCTGTATGCATATTGTCGACATCGTTCTCCCGCAACTACTTTGTGAGGGGTGAAACGGGAATGCTACCTATTCGCGGAGGATAACGATTGACTGAAGTCAATGCCGTCAGGTTGCGCATTCGTTGATATAGCGAATAGTGTGGGAGCTGGCGCCCCGGTCAATCGGTGGTCACAAAGATGCCTTCGGGCGGATCAAGTGCAGCGGAAATATCCAACGGACGGACGGGAGGCCGAACGGAAATGGATGTCCTCGTAAAAACGCGCGAAGATATAGAGGGTGCAAATTTTCCAAGTTATAACGCCTTGCTGGAGGGTTTCTCCTGGGAACGCGCAAGGTCCTTGCTGGATGGGCTGCCGGAGGGCGGCCTCAATATCGCCCATGAAGCCATCGACCGGCACGTCGCCAAGGGACTCGCAGCCAAGACCGCCATCCGCTGGATCGCCAAGGACGAAAGCCGCCATGATTTCACCTATGGCGACCTGAAGGCTCTCACGAGCCGCTTTGCAAACGTCCTGCAGTCACTCGGCATCGCGAGGGGGGACCGGGTCTATGCGCTGCTGGGGCGCGTGCCCGAGCTCTACATCGCCGCACTTGGAACGCTCAGGTTCGGCGCGGTCTTCTGTCCGATGTTTTCCGCCTTCGGTCCGGAACCCATCAAGGCGCGTATGGAGATCGGCGGAGCGCGCGTGCTGGTAACCTCGGCGGCGCTCTACAAGCGCAAGGTTGCGGCCTGGCGGGATCAATTGCCCAACCTGGACGAGATCCTCATCATCGACTGCGAGGGCGAGACCCTCGAGGGTACGCGCGACCTGCGCAAGCTCTTGGCGGAATCCTCTCCGAATTTCGACGTGGCGCACACCGCGCCCGAGGACATGGCGCTCCTGCATTTTACCAGCGGCACAACGGGCAAGCCCAAGGGTGCGGTGCATGTGCACGAGGCGGTCGTCGCCCATAACGTGACGGGCAAGATCGCGCTCGATTTTCACCCGGACGACATCTTCTGGTGTACGGCCGATCCTGGCTGGGTGACGGGCACGTCCTATGGCATCATTTCGCCGCTCACCAACGGCGTGACGATGATCGTCGATGAGGCCGAGTTTGACGCGGAGCGCTGGTATCGCATCCTGGAAACCGAGCGCGTCAATGTATGGTACACGGCGCCGACCGCGATCCGTATGCTGATGAAGGTGGGGGCGGGTCCGGTCAGGGCGCATGATCTTTCGCACCTGCGGTTCATGGCCAGTGTCGGGGAGCCGCTCAATCCTGAAGCCGTGATCTGGGGCAACGAGACCTTCGGCAAGCCTTTCCATGACAACTGGTGGCAAACCGAGACGGGCGGAATCATGATCGCCAATTACGCCGCCATGGATATCAAGCCAGGTTCGATGGGCAAGCCCTTGCCCGGCATAAAGGCAGGGATCGTTGCGAAAACAGAAACTGGCGTCCGTGTGGTCGAGAAGCCCATGACCATCGGCCAACTGGCGCTGAAGCCCGGATGGCCGTCGATGATGCGGGCCTATCTGCATGAGGAGGAACGCTACAGAAAGTGTTTTGTAGGTGGCTGGTATCTCACTGGCGACCTCGCGATGAAGGACAGGGACGGCTATTTCTGGTTCGTCGGGCGCGACGACGATGTGATCAAGAGTTCCGGGCATCTCATCGGCCCCTTCGAGGTGGAGAGCGCGCTGATGGAACACCCGGCCGTCGCGGAAGCCGCGGTCATCGGCGTTCCCGACGAAACCGCCGGCGAGGTGGTCAAGGCCTTTATCGCGCTGAAACCCGGATACCAGCCCAACGAAGAATTGGAACTCGACGTTCTTGGCCATGCCCGTCGGCGTCTCGGACCGGCCGTCGCACCCAAGCAGATCGTCTTCCGGACCAACCTGCCAAAGACCCGTAGCGGCAAGATCATGCGACGGCTTCTCAAGGCCCGCGAGCTTGGCCTGCCGGAAGGGGATATTTCAACGCTCGAAAGTGATGAAAAATGAGCAACACCAGCAGCGTGAAGCCACATCTCACCCGCGAGCATTCGCTGGGTCTCCTGAAGCACATGATCCGCGTCCGCAGATTCGAGGATAAATGCGCGGAACTTTATACGCAGGAGAAGATCCGGGGCTTCCTTCATCTCTACGACGGTGAGGAGGCCATATCGGCTGGCGTCATCCCGGTCCTCGAGGAAAAGGACCGCGTTGTGGCTACCTACCGCGAGCACGGACATGCGCTGATGCGCGGGGTCCCGATGGGCGAGGTCATGGCCGAGATGTACGGCAAGGCGGAGGGCTGTTCGGGCGGACGAGGCGGATCGATGCATCTCTTCTCCCGCGAGCGGAACTTCTATGGCGGCAACGCGATCGTCGGCGGTGGCTTGCCGCTTGCCGTCGGTCTGGCGCTTGCCGACAGCATGCGGGCGGAAGATCGCATAACCGCCTGCTTCTTCGGTGAAGGGGCGGTTGCCGAAGGCGAGTTCCATGAAAGCCTCAACCTCGCGTCGCTCTGGGGCCTGCCGGTCCTCTTCATCTGCGAGAACAATCGCTACGCCATGGGAACCGCACTGGAGCGTTCGGAAGCGGAGACCGACATCCACCGGAAGGCGGAAAGCTATGCCATCATCAGCGAGGTGGTCGACGGGATGGATGTGGTTGCCGCGGAGGCCGCCGCCCGGCGGGCCATCCATACGATCCGCGAAACCGGGAAACCCTATTTCCTCGAATTCCGCACCTATCGCTTCCGCGCCCATTCCATGTTCGATGCGCAGCTCTATCGCGATAAGGCCGAGGTCGACCTGTGGAAGGCCAAGGGGCCGATTGTTCGTTTCCAGACCTGGCTGACGGAGAACGGCATCGTTCATGACAACGATATTTCGGAAATCGAAGAGGCCGTGGCCGGGGAGATCAACGAGGCGGTGGCCTTCGCCGAGGCCGGAACGTGGGAGCCCGTCGAGACGCTCTCGCGCGATGTCTATGCCAGTGTGCGGCCTGTCGCGCCGCCCAAGATCGAGCCATCGGGTGAGACCGTCGAGATCAGCTATCGCGACGCGATCAAGGCGGCGATCGTAGATGCGCTCGAACGGGACGCGCGGACCTTCCTGATGGGCGAGGATGTCGGCCAATACGGCGGCTGCTATGCGGTCAGCAAGGGCTTGTACGACCGGTTCGGCCCGCAGCGCATTCGCGACACGCCACTTTCCGAATCTGGCTTCACCGGAGCGGGAATCGGAGCCGCTGTCGCGGGTATGCGTCCCATCGTCGAGGTGATGACGGTTAACTTCTCATTGTTGGCGCTCGATCAGATCCTCAACACCGCTGCCACCTTCCGGCATATGTCGAATGGGCAGTTTGGAGTTCCCGTCGTCATTCGCATGGCGACGGGGGCTGGCCGACAACTGGCCGCCCAGCATTCCCATAGCCTTGAGGGCTGGTACGCCCATATTCCCGGCATCCGGGTCCTTACGCCGGCCACCCTCGAGGATGCGCGCGGCATGCTTTGGACGGCGCTGGAGGATCCCGACCCGGTGCTGATCTTCGAAAACGTGATGTTATACAATCGTACCGGACAACTCGCGACGAATGCAGGGCCGGTCGATATCGATCGCGCTGCCATCCGGCGCGAAGGCAGGGACGTTTCCCTGATCACCTATGGCGGATCTTTGTTCAAGACGCTCGATGCGGCCGAGCAGCTTTCGGGCGACGGGATCGACGCCGAGGTTATCGATCTGAGAACCCTGCGCCCGCTCGATATGGAAACGGTTCTTGCTTCGCTCGCAAAGACGCATCGCGCCGTGATCGTCGATGAGGGATGGAGGTCCGGAAGTTTGGCCGCAGAAATCGGAATGCAGCTCGCCGAGCGCGGGTTCTTCGACCTGGATGCGCCGCTGGTGCGCGTCTGTAGCGAGGAGGTGCCGATACCCTATCCCGCCCATCTCGAACAGGCCTCCATTCCGCAGGTCGGCAAGATTGTTGCTGCGGTCAAGGCAATGTTTGGAAAGGCGTGAGCATGAGCACCTTTCGAATGCCGTCTCTCGGTGCCGACATGGAGGCAGGGACGCTGGTCGAATGGCTCGTCGCGCCCGGTACAGCCGTGAAACGTGGGGACGTGATCGCCGTGGTGGAGACCCAGAAGGGTGCGATCGAGATCGAGGTCTTCGAGGACGGCGTCTTTCGGGAAAGTCTTGTGTCGATCGGCGACCGATTGCCGGTCGGCGCTGCGATGGCGACGATCTCCCATTCCGGAGAGGGAGAGGCCCGTTTGGAGCCGACGGAGCCGGCGCCGGCTGGGGGGATGGCCGAAATTGCTGCGACAGCGCCTGCGCCGGTCGCAATTGAAAGGCCCGCACCGACCGAGCTGGAACGGTCGCCTGTCGCCCGCATCCTTGTCACGCCGGCGGCACGCCGGCTCGCGCAACAGTCTGGGATCGATCTGAAAGGCCTGCGCGGCACGGGACCGCAGGGCGAGATTATCCTTGCCGATATCACTGCGCCGATGAAGATCTCGGCCGTGCCGGCAGCGGCGGAACGCGCGGAATCCGGCGCCCAGGAGACCATGTCCGGAATGAGGGCGGCGATCGCCGCGGCCATGGCGCGCTCCAAGCGCGAAATCCCGCATTACTATCTCGCGCATACCGCGGTATTGACGAAGGCCGATAGCTGGCTTTCCGCCTACAATGCTGACAAGGAGCCCGCGCAGCGGATATTGCTCGGCGCTCTCTTCATCAAGGCGGTGACGAAGGCCGTGAAGAAATACACTGAATTCAATGGTTTCTATTCCGACGGTGCTTTCACCGCCGTCTCGAGCGTCCATGCCGGCGTTGCCATCAATATCCGGGGCGGCGGGCTTGTCGCGCCGGCCATCCACCAGGTGGATCAACTGGCTCTGCCGGAACTGATGGAAAAGATGCGCGATCTCGTCACCCGCGTGCGGGCCGGTCGCTTTCGCGGATCGGAGCTCGCGGACCCGACCATCACCATATCGAGTCTCGGTGAACGTGGCGTGGAGACGCTTTACGGCGTGATCTACCCGCCGCAGGTGGCCATCATCGGCTTCGGCACGCCGGAGACGGGAGCCGTGGTCGAAGACGGGATCGTCACGGCGCGTCGGATCGTGCGCATCACCCTTGCCGGCGATCATCGGGTGAGCGATGGGCATCGCGGCGCACTTTTCCTCAATCTGATTGCAGAATTGCTCCAGCGCCCGGAGGCACTATGACCGCCCAAGAGATTGCCAGCGCCCTCAAAATGGAACTGCATCGGATCGCGCCCGACATCGATGCAGATGCCATCGACCCCGATGCCCTGTTGCGAGAGGAGTATGACATCGACTCGATGGATTTTCTCAATCTGGTGGCGGCGCTGGGCAAACGCTTCGGCCTTCCGATGCCGGAAGAGGACTATCCGCGTCTGTCGACCTTTTCCGGGATTGTAACTTATCTCTGCGAAAAGACCGGGACCCCAGACTGAGCTTTGCCCTTGTGCCGCAAGGCTCGATGCTCTCTGGCCGCTGCCAAGGCGGTGCGACAAGCGAGGAACCGCGCCAACAACTGGCCAACTTAGAACCGAGCGGTTTCTTGGGGAGAGGCCAGTTGTAGCCTCAGAGCCATCCAGGCCGAAACCGCGCCCCAAGCGGCGCTCATATAGTCGTTCGCCTGATAAAGGGCGGTGTCCGGATCTGCCTGCAGCGCCATCATGCGCGTGCTGAGGTCAACGAAGTCATCAAGGATGCGGAGGGCATCCGCCGCTTCATCCGGGTGCCGGACCGCCTGGGCCTCGATCTCTTGGCGCGCGCGCTTTTGGAAGACGCGAAGGCCGCGACCTTCCTCCCGCCAGAGCCTTCGCGTCAGAAAGTCCAGCGCCTGCATGCCGGTCGTGCCTTCGTAGATGGTCATCACGCGGGAATCGCGTAAGTATTGCTCGAGCGGCCAGTCTCGCGTGTAGCCGGCGCCGCCAAGCACCTGAATGGCGGCATTGGCGACGTCGAATCCGGCGCCAGCGCCGAAATTCTTGATGAGCGGCAGCATCCAGCCCGCAAGATCGCCAAGCTCCCGGCGAAGATCCTCATCCGCTTCGAGGCGGGCAAGATCCATCACGGTGGCGAGTTCCAGCACCGCGGCCCGCAGCACTTCCGTGCGCGATCGGATATCATGCAGTTGACGACGCACGTCCGGATGGTCGGCGATCGGCACCGGGGGGCGTTCGGGCGGCCCGCCCTGGCGACGCTCGGCGGCGTAGCCTTCCGCGATGTCGGCGGAAGCGGAGGCGATTCCGAGCCCCTGGCAGGCGGTCAGCAGGCGCATCAGCTCGATCATGGTAAAAAGCTCCGGCAAGCCGCGCCCTTGCTCGCCGATCATCACTGCGCGTGCGCCTTCGAAGCGTAGCGCGCAGGTGGGCGAACCGTGCAGCCCCATCTTGTCCTCGATCCGATCGAGCGAGACGCCATTTGGCTGGCCGTCGATCAGATTGGGGACGAGAAAGAGACTGAGACCCCGCGTGCCCGGTACATCGTCGGTGCGCGCAAGCAGGCAATGGCCGATCCGCGCGGTCATGTCGTGATCACCAAAGGAGATCCAGATCTTTTGTCCGCTGATGCGCCATCGACCGTCGATGAACTCCGCCCGGGTGCGTAGCCGCCCGACATCCGACCCAGCCTCCGGTTCGGAAATGCAGATGGTCGCCGCCCAGTCGCCGGCTGTCAGTTTCGGCACCCATTCGGCGGCGACCGCCCCATCGGCAGCCTTGGCCAGGAGGTGGGACGCCGCGCGGCTTGACCCTGCCGCCATCATCAGTGCTACGCAGCCCCGTTCGAAGAGTGGCGCGCAAACTGCCTGAACGGTGATCGGCAGTCCCTGGCCGCCGAAGGTCTCCGGCACATCCATGCCCAGCCAGCCGGCTTGCGCGTATTGGCGATAGGCGTCGGCAAAGCCTTTCGGTGTGCGGACGCGGCCGTCCGTCACATCGCAGCCCTGGCGATCGCCGATCGTGTTCAGCGGCTCAAGCACACGCTCGGCGAAAGCGGCGGCCTCATCGATGATCGCCTCTATTGTCTCGTCATCGCAATCGGGGTGCAATGCCTGGACCCGCTTCCAGCCGGGCGTGACCTGAAGAAGCTGTGTGGTCCGTGCCGCCTGTCGCGCAAAAGCTGACATGCGGGTCACTTCGGCTGCATGCGGATCGCCCCGTCGAGGCGAATGACTTCGGCGTTCAGATACTGGTTCTCGATACAGAAGCGGACAGCATCCGCATATTCCGTCGGGTTCCCGAGGCGCGAGGGATAAGGAATGGCAGCGGCCAGGCTCTGTTGCACCTCGGTGGGCATGGATTGCAGCAGCGGCGTGGCGAATATGCCCGGCGCGATGGTGTTGACCCTGATGCCGAAGCGGGCGAACTCGCGCGCCGCCGGCAGGGCCATGGACACGATCGCGCCCTTGGAGGCCGAATAGGCCACTTGGCCGATCTGTCCGTCGGTCGCTGCGACCGATGCCGTATTGACGATCGAGCCGCGCGCCTTGTCGTCAAGTTCGGGCAATCCCGCCATCTGCGCCGCTGCGAGCCGCATCATGTTGAACGTTCCGATCAGATTGACGCGGATGACCTTTTCGAAATCGGCGAGCGGCATCGGCCTCTCCCGGCCGATCACCCGGGCGGCAGGGCCGATGCCGGCGCAGTTGACGAGGATTCTCAGCCCATCCCCGGCTTCGCCGGCGCGGGTGATCGCCCGTTCGGCATCCGCCTCGCTCGCGACATCGCCGGCGATGGCGATCCCGCCGATGTCAGCCGCAACACGCGCGGCAGCGCCCTCGTTGAGATCCATCACATGGACAATCGCGCCGCGGGCGGCGAGCATGCGGGCAGTCGCTTCCCCAAGACCCGATCCGCCGCCCGTCACCAGCGCGCTGCTACCCTCGATCTTCATTGTGCCATCTCCTTCTCGAAACGAATGACGTCCCTACCACCTTCATAGAGAGCGGCAACCAGATCGGCGCGATGCGACAGCATTGCACGCTGATTTAGGGAGCCCTTGTCGGTTACCTCACCACGCTCGAAGCGGGGCGGATCTTTCAGCAGCATGATCCGCATGACGCGGGTCGCCGAGCCGGACGCCGAACGCGCATGTTCGGCGAGCTTCTCGGCCAGGGCGGCATGGACCTCTGGGTGTGCCAGGATTTCGGCATCGCTCATGCCGTTGCTTTCGCCAACCAGAGCCCTCAAGGCGGGAAGGAAGGGCACGACCAACGCGCCGAGCTCATCGCGGTCGGCGCCGGTGATGACGGCATCGCGGATGAGGCCGCCGAACTGGTCGACAAGCTGGGCCCGCAGCTTGCCGACGGAAACCCAGGTGCCGGTCTGCAGCTTGAAGTTCTCGGCGGTCCTTCCGTCGAAGAAGAAACCGTACCTGGGATCGCGGTCGACGGCGAACTTCACCGCATCGCCGATCATGTAGAAGCCCTCCTCGTCGAAGGCGGCGGCTGTCAGCTGCGGGCTGCGCCAGTAACCGGGCGTGACATTGGGGCCCTTCAACCGGAGTTCAAACTTGTCCTCGACGGGAACCAGCTTCAGGGTGATGCCCTGCGCCGGAATGCCGATATTGCCGGGTCTGTCCTGCGGATCGGTGCAATAGAGCGAAAACGGCGCCGTCTCGGTCGAGCCAAGACCGGTGCCGATGTGCACAGGCTCGCCGCCCGCCTTTATCGAAAGCTCTTCGAGGGCATCCCAGGTGTGCTGCGCCATGCCGGCCCCGGCATACATCAGCATCTTCAGGTCGCGGAAGAAGGTGTCCCTGAGCACCTCGTCTTCACGCATCGCGTGGACCAGCATCTCGTAGCCGGCCGGCACGTTGAAATACCAGGTGGGCGAGACCTCGCGGAGATTGGCGATGGTCTCGCGGATCGCCGTAGGCGTTGGCCGACCCTTGTCGATATAGAATGTGCCGCCATTATAGATGACCATGTTGAACACCTTGTTGCCGCTGGCGGTATGGTTCCAGGGCGCCCAGTCCACGACGATCGGCGGATCCTCGCGCAGGAACGCGTAGCAATCGGCGACCATTTCCTGGTTGGAGCACAGCATGCGCTGGGTCTGAATCACCGCCTTCGGCGAACCTGTCGTGCCAGAGGTGAACAGGAACTTCGCCACAGTGTCGGGGCCGACAGCGGCATGGGCCGCATCGACCGCCGGACCGGCCTCGACATCATAGAGATCGGACAGCAGGCGAAACGGCCGGTCGGACGGTGGATTGCGCAGGCAGGCCACCGGGATGTCGGGCGAGAAAGCCGCCGTGATGGCGGCATGAAACGGGGCCGCATCTTCGGCGAAGATGAGGCCGGGGGTGATCTGGCCGACAATGTCCTTCAACTTGTCGAAGTCGTTCGACACCGTGGCATAGGCCGGCGAGATCGCCGCCGAGGGAATGCCGACATGCTGCGCAGCGAGTGCCACCAGCGCATGGCTGATCGAATTGTCGGACAAGATGATCAGCGGGCGCTCGGCAGATAAGCCGAAATCGAGAAAGAACTGACCGATCGCCCGAATTCGGGCCATGGCCTCGCCATAGGAGAGCTTGATCCAGCCGCCCTGACCGTCGCGCTCGGCCATCCATATCCGGTCCGGCACCGTCTCTGCCCAATGGGCGAAACGCTCTGTAATCTTGTCGGGATAGGCCCCGAGCGCATCGTTGCGCCAGATCAGGATAGAGCCATCGGGTTTCTCTTGCCACTCAAGCTCGGGTGACCATAGCTTGATGTCGCGCATGTGCCTTGTCGTCATGACTCTCCTCCCAGAATGCCAGCAACGATATCAATAGCCCCTCCCGGGCGTTGGAATTTTGTTTACAAAGAAACAATCCCCTTGTAAACAATCGACAAGAAAACAAAATCAAAACACATCTGATCGAGGAGCACCCATCATGGGCCTGGACGCGGCATCGCATTTCGTAACCTATGAAACCGTGGGCGAGATTGCGCATATCGGCCTGAACCGGCCGGAAAAACGCAATGCGATCAGTGACCGTTTCGTTGAAGCCATTGCGGACGCCGTCGCCAGGGCCGAGCGTGAGGCGAAGGCCGTCGTGCTCTACGGGCACGGCAATCATTTCTGCGCCGGCCTTGATCTGGCCGAACACGTGAAGAAGTCGGCGATCGAGGGTGTGCGCGGCTCCCGCCGCTGGCATGCCGTCTTTTCCGGTATCGAGCACGGCACCATCCCGTGGTTCTCGGCCCTGCATGGTGCGGTGGTCGGTGGCGGCCTGGAACTGGCGGCCTCAACCCATATTCGCGTCGCCGACGAGACTGCGTTTTTCGCTCTGCCGGAAGGGCAGCGGGGCATTTTCGTGGGCGGCGGCGGATCGGTACGGGTTGCACGACTGTCAGGAGTGGCGCGCATGACCGACATGATGTTGACCGGCCGTGTTGCCTCATCTGCCGAGGCGGAGCGTTGGAACCTCGTGCAATACGTCGTTCCGGCCGGCCAGGCGCGCCAGAAGGCGCACGATCTGGCGGTGGTCGCGGCCTCGAACGCGGCGCTGTCGAACTACGCCGTCATCAATGCCTTGCCGCGTATCCAGGATATGGCGAAGGAAGACGGCCTCTTCGTCGAATCCTTCATCTCCTCGTTCACCGCCACCAGCCCGGAGGCGGAAGAACGGTTGCAGGCCTTCCTCGATAAACGTGCGGCGCGCTTGAAGGCGCCCGGCGCGAATTGAGGAGAGCGTCGTGGATCTGTCTCTCCGCAGCATCGATCAGGTGAAGGTGGGGTCGCTTGCCGGTTCTCTCGGCTTCCTGCTGCGGCTGGCGCAGTTGCGCGCCTTTGAGGATTTCTTTTCCGACCGGGGGCCGCGCGACCTGAAACCCGGCGAATTCTCCGTCCTCTGGGTCATCGCCTGCAATCCCGGCATCCGGCAGAGCGCGCTCGGCCAGCGGCTGATGATCAAACGCGCCCACATGACCAAGCTGGTCCGCGTTCTGGAGGAACAGGGCTTCGTTTCCAGGCGGATCCCCGATGCTGATCGGCGCGCGGTGGAATTGACGTTGACGGAGGCGGGCCGGGATGCCGTCGAGACGGCCGCCGCCGCCTTTTTTGCTTACGAGGAAACGACCGGCGCGCCGCTCAGCAAGGGCGAACAGGCCCAACTGATCGCGCTTCTGCAGAGATATGTCGGTTTGGAGGAGGACACATGCCGATAAGCATCGATGATCTGGTCGCGATCGACTTCCACACTCACGCCGAGGAACCCTGCTGCGGCCCGCGCGACGACGGATATGACGAGTTCCAGGCCGGAATGGCCAATTACTTCAAGAATCCGGCCGGAGCACAAGGCATGCTTCCGACCGTTCAGGAGACGGCAACCTACTACCGCGAGCGCAAGGTCGCCTGCGTGATCTTCCCGGTCGATGCCGAACGGGAGACCGGTTTCCGCCGCTACGAGAACGAGGAAGTCGCACGGATCGCGGCAGAAAACGCCGACATCATGATCCCCTTTGCCTCGATCGATCCGGCCAAGGGCAGGCTCGGGGCCCGCGAGGCCCGGCGGCTGGTGCGCGAATTCGGCGTCAAGGGTTTCAAATTCCATCCGACCATGCAGGGCTTCTATCCTTATGACCGCAGCGCCTATCCGCTCTATGAGGCCATCGCCGAGGAAGGCGCGATCACGCTGTTCCATACGGGCCAGACCGGCGTCGGCGCCGGGATGCGCGGCGGCATGGGCATGCGGCTGAAATATTCCAACCCGATCCATCTGGACGATGTCGCGGCCGATTTCCCCGACATGCCGATCATTCTCGCCCACCCCTCCTTCCCCTGGCAGGAGGAGGCGCTCTCCGTCGCGACCCACAAGCCCAATGTTTACATCGACATGTCCGGATGGTCGCCGAAGTATTTTCCGCCGATCCTGATCCGCTACGCCAATACCATGCTGAAGCACAAGATGCTGTTCGGCTCGGATTGGCCGGCGATCACTCCGGACCGGTGGCTCAAGGATTTCGAGACGATCGAAATCCGTGACGAAGTCCGTCCGCTTATCCTGAAGGAAAACGCGCGGAGACTGCTGAAACTTTAAAATCCATCGCCCGTAACGTGTTCTGAACTGGGAGGAAATGAGCATGAAACGTATTTTGCACTTGATGATGGGGCTTGCTGCCCTGGTTGCCACTACCGCCGATGCGCGCGAATTGCGTGTCGCACCCGGCGCACCGCCCGCCCATCCGTCCAACAGCCACCTTTATGGAAAGCTCATCGAATATTTGCCGGAGGTCTCAGGTGGAAACCTGACCGCGCAGATGCTCGGTCCCGAAGTGGTCGGGCTCGGCCAGATGAAGGACGCGCTGCAAAGTCAGCTCGTCGAAGTGGGTAACCTGCTGCCGCTCTATTTCCCGGCCGACCTGCCGAACATGTCGTTGGCCGGGGAACTCGCGCTGTCCGGTCGCGAGCCGCACGCCATGGCGGCGGCGATGACGGAATACATGGTGACCTGCGAAACCTGCCAGACGGAGCTGAAGAAGTTCGGCGTTGTCTATCTGGGGTCGGGCTCCTCGGACGTCTATGCGCTCCTGACCAAGACGCCGGTCAAGACCGTGGCCGACATCAAGGGCCTGCGGCTGCGCAGCGGCGGTGCGCCTTTCTCGCGCTGGGCTGAGAACTTTGGCGCCGTACCCGCCAATATCGGCGTCGGCGACACCTTCGAATCCATGTCGCAAGGCGTGATCGACGGCTCGATGGCCTCGATCGGCGACCTGCTGTCGTTCCGGCTGGTGGAGCTGGTGAAGAACATTACCTTCATACCGCTCGGCACCTACCATGCGACCTCGGATTTCACGGTCGCCAATTCCGCTTGGGAGAGTCTCTCGCCCGACGAGCGCAAGCAACTGGCAACCGCCGCCAACAAGGCCAATGTCGTCTTCACGCAGCGCTGGGGCTATGAGATGGCTTCCATCGCCAAGGACGCAGCGCAAAAGGCGGGCATCCAGTTCCTCGAGCCCGATGCTGAATTCCTCAAGGCATCCGAGGCTTTCGCTGAGGCGGACATGGCGACTGCCGCCAAGGTCTCGCAGGAGCGCTTCGGTTTCGACGACGCGCAGGCTCGCGTCGAGCGCTTCGTCGCTCTGGTCGAGAAGTGGAACGGCATCGTCAAGGAAGCAAACGGCGACACGGACGCGATCACCAAACGCTTGGACGAGGAAGTCTGGAGCAAGATCGACTTTGCCAGTTACGGCATATGAGGTCCGGGCCGGCGGGTCGATCCCCCGCCGGCCGGTCTGACTGAAAACGCCTTTCAAAGGGTCCTTCATGTCCCAGATTAGCAACCTTGCCGACAGACTGTCGCGCATGCTGGCATTTGTTGGCGCGCTCGGCGTCATCCTGATGATGGTTCACGTCTGCGCGGACATCGTGGCACGCACGATTACCGGTGCCTCGCTTCCGGCCACGGTCGAGATCGTCTCCTATTACTACATGGTGCTTGTCGCCTTCCTGCCGCTGGCATGGGTTGAGCGCAAGGGCGGCATGATCACCGTCGAACTGATGGAACTCATGATGTCGCCGCGCATGGTGAAGATCTCAGACGTGACGGTCGCCGTGCTGAGCTTCTGCATCTATGCGGTTATGGCCTATGCCACCTGGATCACCGCGATCAAGAACTACAGCACCGGGACTTTCGTCGTCGCGTTGCAGGTCAAAATCATCACATGGCCGGGCTATTTTCTGCCGCCGGTAGGCTTCGCGCTCGCCGCACTGATCCTGGCTGTGCGCTTCCTTCAAATCACCACCGGTAGTGTCGATACGGCCCGGGAGAGAGAAGCATGAGCGTTGAGACCGGCTTCTATGGCATCGGAATATTGGCGCTGCTCCTCTTGATGCGGATTCCCGTGGCACTGGCAATGATTGCCGTCTCGTTCGGTGGGATCGCGGTGCTGCTCGGTTTCAAGCCGGCGCTCGGCATCGTCACCTCGACGCCCTACAGTTTCGTGGCGAGCTGGACGATGAGCGCCGTGCCGATGTTCCTGCTTATGGGTTTCATTTCCTTTCATGCCGGGCTCACCACTAACCTCTTCGAGGCGGCGAAGGCGATCCTCTGGCGCGTGCCTGGAGGGCTGGCGATCTCCTCGATCTTTGCCTGCACCGGTTTTGCCGCGGTCAGCGGCTCCTCGATCGCGTGTGCCGCCGCCATGGGCCGGATCGCCATCCCGGAAATGGTTGCGGCCGGCTATCGGCCAAGTTTTGCCGCCGGCGCACTCGCCGCCGGTGGTACGATTGGCGCGCTGATACCACCATCGATCCTGATGATCGTCTACGGTGTCTTTGCCGAGACCTCGATCACGCAGGTCTTCGTCGGCGGCATCGGCGTGGGTATTCTAACGGCCCTGTCCTATTGCCTCATCGTGCTGGCGGTATGCTGGCTAAGGCCCGACATCGTACCGCGCACCCTGACAAAGGTTGCCGGTAAAGGGGGGGGGCGCGCCGCGATCCTGCGCATCTGGCCGCTGGCGATCCTCGTCCTGCTGGTTTTCGGTGGCTTGTTCTCCGGCTATTTCACCGCGACGGAAGCAGGGGCAGTCGGTGCAGGAGGGGCGTTCCTGCTCTCGGCGGTGACCGGCAAACTCAGCATGCAGGTCGTCCGCATCTCTCTCTTGGAGACGCTGACCACCTGCGCGTCACTGTTCATCATCGGCATCGGCGCCTCGATGTTTACCCGCTTCCTGGGCATCACAGGACTTTCCTCTTTCATCGGCTCATTCGTCGCTGGGGCCGATCTCGGTTATGCCGAGCTGATGGCGATCATCGTGGTGATCTATCTCATTCTCGGTATGTTCATGGAGCCCTTCGGTGCCCTGTTGGTGACATTGCCGGTGCTGTTGCCGGTGCTCAAGGCCGAGGGCATCAGCCTCGTCTGGTTCGGGGTTTTGGTGGTCAAGCTGCTGGAGATCGGCATGATCACGCCGCCCGTGGGGCTCAACGTCTTCGTCATCAAGAACGTGGCGTCTCGCTATGTCACGGTGGTGCAGGTGTTCAAGGGCGTGTTGCCCTTCATGCTGGCCGATCTCCTGGTGGTAATCCTGACGATCACCTTCCCAGCAATTGTTCTCAGCCTGCCACAATTGTTCTTCTGACGAAGCGCGGGACAAACTGCGGTCAAAATTGAGAAGGCGGATGCGACACCCGCCTTTCTCCGTTTTCGCCCATGCCAGCTCGGTCCCCAGAAATAGACCGGGGCTTGAGCCATGGAAGAATCTCGCTGGTTGCTTCGGTCTCTTGTCGGGGTGATCGATCCGCATCTGTGCGGCCGGCGGTCTTTCCGCTCTATCCTGGTTGGCTGCTGTTTTCCTGGCGGTCCACCCATTCTCCCGCCGCCTTGATGCCGCCCAGGGGGAAGAGGTGCAATTGCTCGATCAGACTGTCGGGATTTCTCGCCTTATAGTCGGCGAGCCCCGCCACGACCTCGGTCGGCTCGTAGGGAACGAGAAGGCGTGTCACGTCCAGGGCCCGCTTCTGGAGCACCTTCAGGGACGGTCCGACGCCGCACGAAAGCGCATACTGGACGAGGGTCTGCAACTTGGCCGGCCCGGCGATGCCGACATGGATCGGCAGAGTGACGCCGGCACGCTGAATGCGGTCAGCCCAAGTCGTGACGGCGCGCGCGTCGAATGCAAACTGTGTTACGATTGCCATCCTGGCATCGGTCCGGGAGGCAAAATCTTGTTTCCAGGCGAGTGCTTTGTCGACGCTACGCGTCGAGCCGTCCCTGTCGATATCGCGGTTTCCTTCCGGGTGTCCGGCAATATGCAGACGGGAAAAGCCGTGTCGATCGAACAGACCGGTTTCCAGCATCTGGATGGAGCTGTCGAGGCTGCCCGCAGGCTCCTGTTGCCCCCCGCCCAAAAGAAGTGCCTCCTGCACGTCTGCTTCGTTGCGATAACGTTTGATCCAGTCCTCCAGCGTTGCAGAATCGGGAATGCTGCGGGCCGGGAAGTGCGGCATGACCGGGAAACCCTCGTCGCGCAGGCGGCGTGCGGTCGCGACCATGTCTTCAATTGGTGTTCCGGCGATGTGGGCGACATAGACGCGCGTTCCGGCTGGTAAGAGCGTCCTGAAATCGTCGATCTTGGCTGCCGTGCGCGGCATGACCTCGATCGACCAGCCCTCGAGAATGTCCCCCAGACCAGATGACGGTGCTTGCCGGTTCGCGCGGGCCATGAAATTTGACAATGCCATTTTTTCCTCCCAGACACATTTTTGTATACATTGAATGAAGTCAGGAAATCAAGTGATGTCGAAAATTGCCGATTTATATCAGAAAAGTGAACATCTGGCGTTGCCTTGCTCGGTTCTGGAGGCCATAAAAGAATACATTTCGACGGCTGCGTTCGGGAGGTGGTCGCCGCTGTAAAACGCGCAGTGCGGTAGCGACAGGGAGGAAGTATGACCAATTACGTTTTGACCCTGCGCTGCAACAACCGCAGCGGCATCGTCGCTGCAGTGGCAACGCGCATTGCCGCCTGTGGCGGCGACATTTTCGAGGCGCATCAGTTCGACGACGGCGAGACCGGCATGTTCTTCATGCGGGTGGCTTTCGCGATGGAGGGGCCGGTCGAGGTCTTCCGGACGGCTCTGGCCGAAGACGAGAAGGTCTACGGCCTGGATCTGACGCTGCGCGTGGCGGGGCTGAAGCGCAAAGTGCTGCTGCTGGTCTCCAAGTTCGACCATTGCCTGGGAGACCTGCTCTACCGCATGCGGATCGGCGAATTGAACATGGAAGTCGTCGGCATTATCGGCAATCATCCGCGCGAGGCGCTGAACTTGACGCTGATGGAAGGGATTCCCTATCACCACCTGCCGGTCACGCGCGAGACGAAGCTTGAGCAGGAGGCGCAGATCAGGGCTATCTTCGAGCAAACCGGCGCGGAACTCGCCGTGCTTGCGCGTTACATGCAGGTGCTATCGGACGAATTGTCGGCCTATCTGTCCGGCCGCTGCATCAACATTCACCACAGCTTCCTGCCCGGCTTCAAGGGTGCGAAGCCCTATCATCAAGCCCATGAGCGCGGTGTGAAGATGATCGGCGCCACCGCCCACTACGTGACCGGCGACCTCGACGAAGGTCCGATCATCTGCCAGGACGTCGAAGCGGTGACCCATGCCGACACGTCGGAAGACCTGGTACGCAAGGGGCGCGACATCGAGCGTCGCGTACTTGCACGCGCCGTTACTTGGCATCTGGAGGACCGCGTCTTGCTCAACAAGGGCAAGACGGTGGTGTTCGCGCGATAGACGGGAAGAGCGGTTAGCGGCGCAAGGTCATCGGCTCGGCGATGCGGTGTGCCTGGAATGATTCCGGCAGCGGTGTCAGTTCGATCGAAGCGACGATGCCGGCCCTGTTGAACGGGTCGCCCTCGGCAAAGGCACTGGCCTGGGCGAGGTCCGAAGCCTCGAGAATACCAAAATTGCCGATGGATGCGCCATTCTCGTCGAGCAGCGCCGATCCGATGAGCACGACCGCAGCCCCGTCGCCGCCGGACTGAACCCAGGAACGGTGCGCCCGCCGATGGGCATCGCGAGCCGCATCTTGTCCCGCGTGGTGAAGGCAGCGCATGAGGAAGTACATGATCTCAAGCCGCGTTTTCGAGTACGACCATGCCGGCACCCGTCATCGAGGCCGGGGCATGGTAATGCTTGTGGAGCAGGTTCACTTTGGGGTTCATCGCTGCGCGCATGACCAGCCACATGATCAGTTCCGCCCCTTCCGAGCCGAACTGCTCGACATAGTCCTCGCGGCTCATCGCCCTATAGGGTTCAGGGTTAGCGGCGATGCCGTCGAGCCAGGCGCGGTCCGCCGGCTGGTTGATGAAGCCGGCGCGGGCGCCCTGGAGTTGGTGGGAGAGGCCGCCCGTCCCCATGATGACAACCCGCTCGTCGCCCGGCCAGGTTGCGATCGCCTCCCGCAGGACCAGACCCATCTCCCAGCAGCGCTGCGGGGTAGGGATTGGATACTGGATGGTATTGACCCAGATCGGCAGGATCTTGACCGGCCAGCGCTCCGGGCGGCCGAAGAACAATTCCATGGGAACCTGCAGGCCGTGGTCGACCTCGATTTCGCGGCAGACCAGCGGGTCGAAGTGCCGCTCAACGAGCTTGTCGACGAAATGCCAGGAGAAATCGACGGCACCCTCGAAGGGCGGAATGGCACGCGGGCCCCAGCCCTCGTCCACCGGTTGATAGGTCTCGGCGACACCCACGGCGAAGGTCGGCACCTTGTCGAGGAAGAAGGTATTGCCGTGGTCGTTGAAGACGACGACGGCGATGTCGGGCTTTGCTTCGCGCATCCACTGCTTGCCGACTTCGTAACCGTCGAAAAACGGTTTCCAGTCAGCGCTGTCGCGCAGGCCCTTGTCGAGTGCTGCTCCGATCGAGGGAACGTGGCTCGTCCCGATGCCGCCGATGATCTTAGCCATTTCGTTTCTTTCCCAGCCGTTCGTAGAGAAACTCGTCGTGCGACATGCCAGCCTGCGCCGCGCCGATCTGCGTGATCGGGGTCGGATCCACCGCCGCGATTTTCAGGATGAAGAACAGGTTTCCACCGAGCCGCACCATTTCGTGCCAGTCGCGCCGCATCACGGCCGCCTTTTCATCGGCGGTCAGGCCGAAGCGGTCGAGAAAGGCTTCCTCATTGGCCTTGAAGGCCTCGCGATTGGCCGGCTGGCCAAGCGCCATGGCCATCTTGTTGAGCTTGTATCCGCGGATCGATCCCGCGCGATCGAAGAGCGGGGTATCGGGTATGGTTTGCTGTTCCACCATTTCCCCTCCAAATCTGCGGCTGAGCCAGTCGCAGATGGCATTGGTGACGTCCTCAGCGCGCTCGACCGGGGCAAAATGTCCCGCGTTCTCGATGATGACCAGTTCGGCGTCTGACACCGCTTCGGCGATTTCGCGGTGCCGTGGGATGGGGCTCCAGCCATCCTGGCGCGCCGCAATGAGTAGGATTGGGCAATGAAGGTCTGCCATGTAGGCGCCGGCGTCGGGGCGATCGAGCAGGGCGCGGATCTGGCGTTCGTGCACGGCGGGGCCGGCGCGCAGGACCATCGCCTTTAAGCGTTGAAGCAGTTCCCTGTCGTCCGTGCGGGAAGGGTCGAGCATCGGCGGCAGCCACTGGTCGGCCAGAGCCTCCATGTCGCGATTGCCGAGATCGATCATTTGTTGGCGCTTGGCATCCTCTCCGTCCCGCCGGGGATGATAGCCCGTATTGGCCAACACAAGCCCGCGAACGCGCGCCGGCGCCAGATGCGCCATTTCCATTGCGATGCGCCCGCCCATCGAATGACCGATGGCGATCAGATCGCCTTCGATCTCGCCCAGGATGTGCGATGCCATGGAGGAGATCGAGGCTTCGCGCGTGACGTCGGCGTGATGAATCGGCATCAGCGCCTTTGCAGCCTCGGCAATCGGTTGCCATACCGACGAATCGGACAGCAGCCCCGGAATGAATACCAGTGTCGTCAAAACCATGATCCTCCCGGCGCCAACTTGTGGCGTGTATACAGCAAAGTCAAGTGAATGTATACATTTAGCCCGTGCAGTAGCTGGAATGCGCGGCGATGGGCCTGTTTTCTGCCGTTTTGTTCACGCATGTGAATACAGTCGGCGAAGGAGACCGGTTTGATTCTTCAGGCCGCTTTCGTCGCGGGCGGGCCCAGTGCTATAAAATCTCGAGGAAAATGAGGTGTATTCATGAAGGGTTCCGAAGTCGCGACGCATGGCCGCCGGGCGGTGATCGAGTTGCGCGAGAAGATTGTCAGCGGTGAGTTGCCGGGCGGCACGCGCCTGTTTGAGGTGTCGCTGGCCGAGGTGCTGGATGTTTCCCGCACGCCTGTACGCGAGGCGCTCTCGCGGCTGGCGGAGGAGGGCCTTCTTGACCGCTTGCCCAATGGTGGCTTTGTGGTGCGTCGCTTCGGCTATGCCGACGTCATCGATTCCATCGAACTGCGCGGTGTCATGGAGGGTACGGCGGCTCGGCTCGCGGCCGAGCGCGGCGTGGCACCGGAAGCGCTGGCGCGCATCAGTGACGTCGTCCGGCAGCTCGACAGCTGTTTCGGGCCGGGCGCGGATGAAGTCGATTTCGACGCCTATGCCGACCTGAACGAGGAGTTCCATCATCAACTCGCGGGACTGGCGGGCAGCGACATCGTCCGGCGCGAGGTGGAGCGCGCGAGCTCGCTGCCTTTTGCATCGCCCTCGGCCTTCCTGCCCAACAAGACGGAGATCGAGGCCTTCCGGCGATCCTTGCGCTCGGCCCAGGAGCAGCACCATGCCATGGTCGAGGCCATCGCCGCACGCGAGGGGGCTCGTGCGGAATGGATTGCCCGCGAGCATGCGCGCACGGCCCGGCACAATCTTGAATACATCTTCAGCCAGGATCCCGAACTGCTGCAGAGAATCCCGGGCCTGGCGCTGATTCACCGCTAGGCGACCGATCTCGTGAGGTGACGGCAGGGCGGCCCATTGGCCGCCCTTGGCGTTTCCAAGGCGCGCGTGGCCAAAGAAAGGGGCTTGCATTCTATCCTGTGATCGGCATGAATGTATACATTCAGGCAATTACTCAGGGAGGAGTACCATGGCCAATTCCAGTCTTCATGATGTTTTGGGTGATAATCAGGATGCGGTGGGATTGTTGCGCAATTCCCAGGTCGGCATCTATGTATACCCTGTCGTCGCGGCAGAGTTTGCCAACTGGCGCTCGGAGCAGGCGGCGTGGAGAAATTCGGCCGTTCTCTTCGACCAGTCGCACCATATGGACGAACTGATCGTCGAAGGGCCGGATGCGGAGAAGTTTCTCGCTCATCACGGCATCAATTCCTTCGCCAATTTCGGCCTCAATCGCGCCAAGCATTTCGTGCCGGTCACGCCGAACGGCCACGTGATCGGCGACCACATCATCTTCCGCGAGCGCGAGGACAAGTTCATTCTCGTCGGTCGTGCGCCGACGTCCAACTGGCTGATGTTCTGTGCCGCCTACGGCAAGTGGAATATTCGCATCAAGCATGATCCGCGCTCCCCGTCGCGACCTGAGGGGGAGCGCGTGCTGCGCACGCATTACCGCTACCAGATCCAGGGTCCCGACGCGCCAAAGGTGCTCGAGCAGATGAACGGCGGCCCTCTGCCGGATATAAAGTTCTTCCATGTCGACTGGATCAATGTCGGGTCGAAGAAGGTGCAGGCGCTGCGCCATGGAATGTCCGGCGCGCCGGGTCTCGAGATCTGGGGTCCGTACGAAGACAAGGCCTATATCCTTTCGGTGATCCTCGAATCCGCCAAGGCCGCCAATGTCGACCTCGTCCGCTGCGGCAGCCGCGCCTATTCGACCAACACGCTGGAATCCGGCTGGATCCCGTCGCCGCTTCCCGGCATCTACACCGGTGACGGCATGCTCGCCGAATACCGCAAGTGGCTCGGTGCGGATTCTTACGAGGCGACCGGCGCGATCGGCGGTTCGTTCGTTTCCGACAATATCGAGGACTACTACGTCAATCCGTTCGAGCTGGGCTATGATTTCTATATCGGCTGGAAGAAGGACGACTTCGTCGGTAAGGCCGCGCTCGAACAGATGAAGGGGCGCAAGAACCGCAAGAAGGTCACCTTCGAGTGGAACCGCGAGGACGTGCTCAAGGTGATCGCTTCCGGTTTCGAGGACGGCTTGCCCTACAAGTGGATCGACTTCCCGCAGCCGAACTACGCCTCGACCAGCGCCGACATGGTGATGAAGGGTGACAAGATGGTCGGCATGTCGATGTTCAACGGTTACAGCTTCAATGAACGCTGCATGTTGTCCCTTGGTATCGTTGATCCGGACGTTGAAGAAGGCGACGTGCTGACGCTGATCTGGGGCGAGCCGGATGGCGGATCGCGCAAGTCATCCATCGAGCCGCACAGACAGGCCGAGATTCGGGTTCGTGTGGCGCCCACGCCCTATGCGCGCGAGGCCCGCGAAAGTTATGCCGACAGCTGGCGTAGCCGAAAAGACTGAGGTCGTTTCACCCACAACACAGGCGGCTCCTTCGGGGGCCGCCATTTTTTTTGGTCGAGTCGCTGATCAGGATCGCCTTCAACCTCTTCGAGACGTTAAATGCTCAAGTGTGCGTCGAGTGTCTCCGGAGAGGCCAGGAGCGATGCCGACGTGTCGTGATAGACGACCCCGCCGCGCTCCAGCACGATGACTTCATCGGTGAGCGGCAAGATCTTGCGCGCCTTCTGTTCGACGATGATCGCCGAGATGCCTTCGTCGGTGACGATACTGCGCATTGCGGCCAGAAGTTCGTCGACGATGATCGGTGCCAGGCCCTCCAGCGGTTCATCCAGCAGCAGCAGCTTGGGATTGAGCATCAGGGCGCGTGCGACCGCCAGCATCTGCTGTTCGCCGCCCGAGAGCTGGTTGCCGAGATTGCGCCGGCGCTCCTGCAGGCGCGGAAACATGCCAAAGGCGCGGGCCAGCGTGAAGGGGCCGGGCCGGGCCGTTGCCGTCAGGTTTTCCTCCACGGTCAGCGAGCGGAAGATGTTGCGCTCCTGCGGCACCCAGCCGATGCCCAGTGCTGCACGCTGTTCGGGGCGAAGCCGGGCGATGTCCTGGCCGGCCAGACGGATCGTACCGGAATGATAGGTGGTGGTCCCGACGATGGTGTCGAGCAGTGTCGTCTTGCCGGCGCCGTTGCGGCCCAGCAGCGCCAGCGACTTGCCCTCCTCGAGCGTGACGTCGATGTTGAACAGGACGCGCGCTTCGCGATATCCCGCTGCCAGCCCTTCGATGCGCAAGAGTTCGGTCACGACGCATCCTCCCCGAGATAGATCGCCTTGACCTGGCGGTCCTTCGATATTTCCTCGACCGTGCCCTCGGCGAAGAGGCTGCCCGCCGCCAGCACCGAAATGCGATCGGCAAAGGAAAAGACAAGATCCATGTCGTGCTCGATCAGCACGACGGTCACGTCCGGCGGCAGGTCGCGGACGATCGACAGCACTTCATGGCGCTCTTCCTCCGGAACGCCGGCCGCCGGCTCGTCCAGAAGCAGCACCTTGGGACGCGAAGCGATGGCGAGCGCGATCTCCAGCAGCCGCTGCTTGCCATAGGGCAGGAGGGAGGTGGCGGTGCCCATCGTATCGACCAGACGGAACCGTTCGAGGAGATGCGCCGCCTCGTCCGCTACTTCGCGGTCGCCCGACAGCGGTCGCCAGGCACGCCACCCGTGCACTTTACGCTCGCCAATCGCCAGCATCATCGATTCCAGCGGGGTGAAATCGCCAAAGAGCTGATTGATCTGGAACGTACGCGACAGGCCACGGCCAACGCGGACGTGCGCCGGCAGGTGCGTGATGTCCTCGCCTCCGAGCAATATCTGGCCGCTGTTGGGCGTCAGGACGCCGGTCAGAAGATTGATCAGCGTGGTCTTGCCCGCGCCATTGGGGCCAATCAGGGCGTGCCGTGCGCCCTGTCTGATACTGAGCGAGACGTCATTGGAGGCAAGAAAGGCACCGAAGCGCTTGACCAGGTTGCGGGTCTCGAGTGCTGCCGTCATCGAGCGTCCTCCGCCGCCTGCGTTTTCGCCTTCAGCCGGCTGGCCGCTCCGGGCAGATGGTCCCTCCAGCGTCCGAGGCGCTCGCGTCCGACGAAGACGATGATGATCAGGATGAGACCGATCCAGAACATCCAGTATTGCGGGGTGATGACAGAGAGCCAATCACGCAGCACGGTAAAGATCACCGCGCCGAACACACCGCCATAAAGATAGCCGACGCCGCCGATCACCAGGACCAGAAGCACGTCGGCAGAGCGGTGGAAGGCGAGCACGTCGGGCGAGACGAAACTCGTCGTCTGGGTCAGAAGCGCGCCCGCAATGCCGGCATAGGCTGCCGACAGGGTGTAGATGGCGACGATCCGGCGGGTGGGCGAGATGCCCAGCATGGAGGCGCGCCGCTGGTTGCGCTTGATCGCTTTCAGGGACAGACCGAAGGGCGAATGAACGATGCGGCGCGCAACGAAGGTCAGTACCATCAGCACCACGAGCGCATAGATGTATCCGTTGCGGCCCCAGAGGTCGAACTCGAAGATTCCGAGAATAGGCGCGATGGTCACGCCGCTGAGACCATCCGCACCGCCGGTCAGCCAAGTCGCCTGGTTGGCGACCTCCGCCAGCAGCATGGCGACGCCGAAGGTCGTCATCAGCCGGGTGAGATCGGAGCCGCGCAGCACCAGGAAGCTGGTGACGAAGCCGAACGCCCCGCTGACCAGTCCGGCGACCACAAGGCCGGCAACGGGCTCGGAGACGTAATCGCGGGCGAAAAGCCCCGCTGCATAGGCACCCAGTCCGAAGAAGGCGGTGTGGCCGAGCGAGACGATGCCGGCATAACCGAGGATCAGGTCGAGCGAGATGGCAAATAGTGCCAGGATGGCGATCTCGGTCAGGATCAGCATCTTGGACGGCAGAATGAAGACCATCGCCACCGCCAGCAGCCACAATGCGATTTCCCAGAGGCGCCAGCGGTTGGCCTGCTTGAGTAGTGCCTGTGCTGTCTCGACGGCGGAGGGGTTTGCACCGGCGCTCATCGGCCGCCCTCGCGCGCGAACAGTCCGTATGGCCGCAGGATCAGCATGATGATCATCACGGCATAGATGATGAACGAGCCCAGTTGCGGCACGTAATACTTGCCGCCCACGTCGGCGATGCCGAGCAGGAGCGCGGCAATGAATGGGCCGGTGATCGAGGACGTGCCGCCCACGGTGACGACGATCATGAAATAGATCAGGAATTTGAGCGGGAAATTCGGATCAAGGCCGAGGAGGTCGACACCCAGTGCCCCGCCGAGACCGGCAAGGCCAGAGCCGAGAGCGAAAGTCAGCGCGAAGATCACCGAGACATTGATGCCCAGTCCGCGCGCGACCCGTCCATCATCGACGGCGGCGCGCAACTGGCTGCCGAACCGGGTGCGCGTCAGCGCGAGTTGCAGCGCGACGGTGAGCACGGCGCAAAGTACGATGATGAACAGCCTGTAGCGCCCGACACCAATGCCGAGGAACTCGAAGCGTCCGCGCAGGAGCGGCGGCAGGTTGATCATCTGCTGTTGGCCACCCATGAAATAGTCGACCGCTGCGATCGACATGAAAACCAGGCCGATCGAGAACAGCACCTGGTCGAGATGCGAGACGCCGTAGAGATGTCTGTAGAGCGTACGCTCCAGCACCGCCCCGGCCAGCGCGGTGACGAGGAAGGCCGCAGGCAGGCACCAATAGAACGAAATGCCGTAGCGGTTCATCAGGATCACTGTGACGTAACCGCCCGCCATGGCGAAGGCGCCATGGGCGAGATTGACGAAATTCATCAGTCCAAGCGTCAGCGAAAGACCGCAGGCAAGCACGAAAAGAAGCATGCCATAGGCTATGCCGTCGAAGAGGATTGTCAGCATGGTCACTCGCAATGGCGTGGAAGGCCTTGGCGCCGGCCCTCCACGCGGCTGTGGCGCTTAGTTGGCGTTCGGGTCGCGGATCTTCTCGTAGGTCTTCAGCTCGACATTATAGAGCTCGCCGTCCACTTCCTTCACCTCGCGGATGTAGATGTCCTGGACGATGTCGCGCGTGGACGGATCGATTGCGATCGGACCGCGCGGGCTCATCCATTCCATGCCCTTCATGGCCTCGATCAGCTTCGTCCCGTCGGTGTCGCCGCCCGTCTTCTCCAATGCCGCATAGGCGAGATGCATTGCATCATAGCCGCCGACGGACATGAAGTTGGGACGCATGTTGTTATTGGCCTTGCGCACTTGCTCGACGAAGGCCTTGTTTTCCGGGCTGTCGTGGTTGGCCGAGTAAAAATGCCCGGTCACCACGCCCATCGCCGGATCGCCGATGCCGTTGAGCAGGTCGTCGTCCGTCACGTCGCCGGTGGCGATCAGCTTGATCCCGGCTTCCTTCAGGCCGCGATCGGTGAACTGCTTCATGAAGAGCGAGCCGACGCCCGAAGGCACGAAGACGAAGACCGCATCGGGCTTCGCGTCGCGCACGCGCTGCAGGAAGGGCGCGAAGTCCGGGTTCTGCAGCGGCACGCGGACCGCCTCGACGATCTCGCCGCCTTCCTTCTTGAACTGGTCGGTGAAGCCCTTCTCGATGTCATGGCCGGGGCCGTAGTCCGTCACCAGCGTGACGACGCGCTTCAGTCCGTTCTCCACCGCCCAGGTCGCAACCGGCACCGCGGATTGGGGGCCTGCCATGCTGGTGCGGACAAAATAGTCAGACTGTTTCATGATCGCCGATGTCGTCGCCGAGGTGATGATCGCCGGCACCTTGGCTTGATTGAGTACCGGGGCCACCGACATGGCAAGCGGGGTCAGCCCGAAGCCCGTGAGGATGGACACGCCCTCATTGACGACGAGTTCCTGCGCAATGCGACGTGTCTGGTCGCCGGTGCCAGCATCGTCGCGCAGCACAAGCTCGATCTTCTTGCCGGCGACGGTGTCGCCGTTGAGCGCCATGTAGGCGCGAACACCTGCTTCTACCTGCCTGCCGGTCGAGGCGAACGGGCCGGTCATCGGCAGGATCAGTCCGATCTTGACCGTGTCCTGCGCCAGTGCCGATCCCGCAGCCAGCATCGAAAGCAGAGTGCCGGCGATGAAAACTCTTCTGGTAACCATGTATACTCCTCCCGTTGATCTTGTTCGGCTTCCCAAGGCCGTATCCGCTGCAGTGCAACGTTTCTCGTCACTCCCAAGACGAGGGGCCGCTGCACGAAAATCGCATCCCGGCATTTATGTATACATATATCGCAGCCAGCTACAAGGCGGACGAACTTGCAATAGGCATTCGCAGCTTCGTCTGACGGCACTCGACAGCTTGGCACGCCCGGCCTTCGGGGGCCGGGCTCGTTTTTCTGGTGGCCCGGCGGCTCAATCGCCGTAGCCGACGATGCCCTTGATCTCAAGGAAGTCGTGAATGCCCCAATCGGCGTATTCACGACCGTTGCCCGATTGCTTGTAGCCGCCGAACGGGGCGTGCGTATCCCAGTCCGGATAGTTAAGATAGACCGAGCCCGCCCGCATTTCGAGCGCCACGGCCCGAGCATGCTCGATGTTCTGCGACTGCACGTAGGCGGCAAGGCCGTAGACCGTGTCGTTGGCAATGGCGATCGCCTCTTCCTCGGTCTTGTAGGGTAGGATTGACAGGACCGGGCCGAAGATCTCCTCGCGGGCGATGGTCATGTCGTTGGTGACGTTGCCGAACACCGTCGGGCGGACATAGTAGCCACGGTTGAGTCCCTCGGGACGGCCAAGGCCACCGGTGACGAGGGTCGCCCCTTCCTTGATGCCGGCCTCGATCAGGCGCTGGATCTTGTCGAACTGCAGCTGGGAAACGACCGGGCCGAGATCGGTGTCCTCGGCGGTCGGGCTGCCGACCTTGTGGGCTTCGGCGGTGGCCTTGGCAAACCTCAGCGCTTCCTCATGGCGATCGGCCGGAACCAGCATGCGGGTGGGTGCGTCGCATGACTGGCCGGAATTGCCGAAGCAGCCGCGCACACCCTTCCTGACGGCGCGCTCGAGGTCGGCGTCGGGCAATATGATATTGGCCGATTTTCCGCCGAGTTCCTGGGCGACGCGCTTGACGGTGTCGGCGGCGGTCTTGGCGACGATGATGCCGGCGCGGGTCGAGCCGGTGAAGGACACCATGTCGACATCCGGGTGCCCGGCCATGACCTGACCGACATCGGGACCGTTACCGTTGACGAGGTTGAACACACCCTTCGGCACGCCGGCCTCTTCCATGATCTCGGCCCAAACGATGCCGGAGATCGGGGCGATTTCCGATGGCTTCAATACCACGGCGCAGCCGGCGGCAATCGCCGGCGCGACCTTGCAGACAATCTGGTTGAGCGGCCAGTTCCAGGGCGTGATCAGCGCGCAGACGCCGATCGGTTCCTTAACCACAGTGGTCGAGCCGCGCTTTTCGGAGAACGTGTAGTTCTCCAGCGCCTCGATCGTGGATTCCATATGCGCACGGCCGGCCCCGGCCTGGGCGTCGCGGGCAAAGGACAGCGGCGCACCCATTTCATTGGAAACGGCAACCGCGATGTCCTCGAAACGGGCATTGTAGACTTCGAGGATCTTTCTCAGCAGCGCCAGACGCTCTGCAACCGAGGTCTTGGAAAAGCTGGAGAATGCCTTCTTGGCGGCGGCGACGGCCTTGTCGACATCAGCCTTCGAGCCGAGAGAAATCTGGGTGTAGGCCTCTTCGGTCGCCGGATTGATGACATCGAGCGTGGCCGGCACGGCCGGATCGATCCAGGCGCCGTCGATGTAGAACTTAAGGTGATGGGACATGCTGAACTCCAGACATTGGTGGGGTTGGCGAGGCGGACGGCGCCGGACGTCGTCCGCAAATTCTGCTCGTATCGCCAGGGCCGGCGGTCCTTGTGCCGATTAATAGCCGGGTCGATGGCGTCCTTGCCTCCCGTCGTCGCGATTCATCGGATCGTACAATTCATAACGCTTGCTGGGGGAGGCTTCCAGTGCGCGTTCCTGGTTGAGCGGCGTGGCCTCTTCACCTTATGCTGCGGAAAGAGCCGTCGACAGGCTTGCACGCGGCGCTCCTGAGTGTAAACCCAGGGTCAATCGTTTGGACACTGATGCGACGCCGTCGGTAACGTCGTGCCGCAGATGTCCATTCTCGGAGTGTCAAACATGCAGATTGCCATCGTCACCGTGTCCGACCGCGCCAGCCGGGGCGAATACGAAGATCAAAGCGGCCCGGCCATCGAGACGTGGCTTGGCGAGGTGATCACTTCGCCCTACGAGACCGTCAAGAGCGTCATACCCGATGGCGTTGCCTCGGTGCGCGACACGCTTATCGCGCTCTGCGACGACAGCCAGGTCGACCTGATCCTCACCACTGGCGGGACAGGGCCGTCGCCGCGCGACGAAACGCCGGAGGCCATGCGCGAGGTTCTGGTCAAGGAATTGCCCGGCTTCGGCGAGCAGCTCAGGCGTGCCAGCCTCGAACAGACGCCGACCGCCATTCTGTCGCGCCAGACGGCCGGCACGCGCGGCAAAACGCTGATCATCAACCTGCCGGGCAAGCCGAGTTCGATCCGTTTCAGCCTCGATACGATCTTTGCCGCCGTACCCTACTGCCTCGACCTCATCGAAGCCGGCCGCATCGAGACTGATCCCGCCCGTATAAAGGCTTTCCGCCCCGCTCCTTGACGGCAACCTGGCTGGCGTGCGGACTCCCGCAATCAATGCTGCGGGAGCTGAAACGGTCTCTGAGAGACGGTGCTTAGACGTCCCGCACCTCGACATCGAGGAAGGGTGCGTATTGCTGCGCACCGAAAATGTCGGCGTCGCCCGGGCTGCCGCTCGGGCGGATGCGCAGGATCGTGAACTTGATCGCATAGGCTGGATCGTATTCGACGAAGTCGGTGAGCCGTCCCTGGTCGATGCCGAGGATGGCGCAGACCGTTTCGGGCGTCAGGGCGCCGGAGCGCTTCACCTTTTCATAGGTCTCCCGCTCACGGAAGATGACGTCGAAGGTGATCTTGTCGGTCCCGGCATTCTTGCTGCGGATCGTCTTGGCGAGGTCGGAGAGTTTGGTCACGGTCATTGCGCAGCCTCGAGCTGTCCGTTGCCGATGATGGCGGTGTGGGTGGGGAATAGCTCCAGCGGATCGCTGACAGCCATGGTGTGGTTGAGTGTCCAACGGTAGGCGGGGCTGGCCTGCATCACCTCGTCGAGGACGAAGGAGACGCCGCCGGCGGTGCCCTTGACGTCGGGAAGGCGGGCGTAGAACAATTGGCGCGTGCCGGTGATCGTCACTTCCTCGGCCATTTCCTTGGTCGGGGCGACGCCCTGGACGACGATCATCAGCTCGTGACCCGGCTTGTCCTTCAGCGGTTCCATGTCGCCCATGATGCCGTTGCGGCCGAAGACGTTATAGTGCAACTCCCAGCCGTCCGGACCGAAGCGCTCGCGCACCTGGGTTTTCGCCCATTCGATCACCTCGTCGACATGGGCGATGGTGTAGGGATCGCGAATGCCGGCCATGCCGACGAACCGCTCGCCAAGCTTGCCGGAGCCTTCAAGCTTAACCCTGAAGTCGGTTGCAGGAACGAATTCCATGCCGGTGACGCGGGTGGTCTTTTCCGACACCTGTTCGTAGACGCAGTTCGTCATGTCGAGCATGCCGCCGGCGACATATTCGAAGAAGGGGTTGGAGCGCTCGTACATGGCGTGGCCGGCAACCGAGGCCACGGTGCAGCGCTGTTCCGGCGCCATGGCCGTCACCTCGACCCAATCCTCGGTGATCTCGCCGAGGACCGTTTCCTTGGCGCCATAGGGCTCGGCGCAGAACGACGCGCATTCGAGAACCTTGCCGAGATAGTAGGACTGGGCTTCGGGGAAGCCGCGGGCAAGGGCTGCACAGGCGAAGACGGCGCTGTCGGAGGAGCGGCCGCCGATGATGACGTCGCAGCCCTGATCGAGCAGCGCCCGGAACGGATGGACGCCGGCCATGGCGACGACGCGTTCGGTGGCGTCGAGTTCCTCTTCGGTCAGCGCCGAGCGGGCGTCGAGCCCTTGGATGGTCGAGCCGGACCGGATCTTGGCGCGCACCAGTTCCTTGTCGACCTCGGAATAGAACCAGCCGATCCTGAAGGGCGGCAGATTATGCTTGGCGGCGATCTCGCGGATCATCTCGACATACATGTCGACCCGGCTGTTGGTGCCGGTATCGCCGGCCGAACCGATGATCATCGGCACGCCGATGCGGCGCGAGGCCAGCAACATCTCCTCAAGGTCGTGCGCCTGCCAGGCCTTCGGGCTGGCGCAGGTGTCGTTGCCGAGTGGCACCGGACCGATGTCGTCGCTGCCGCTGTCGGCAGCGATGAAGTCGGGGCCGGCGTCGACGCCGATGTGGAAACTCTTGGGCTTCAGCGGCGCAAAACCCAGATGCCCGTTGGGGCAGATGATCTTCATAGATCGCATGCACTTTCTCCATTGAAGAACGAAATCCGTCTTGTCCTGGTGAATGCATGCACCGTGCCAACCGCGAACGGAACTTTAAGGTGCTGTAATTCTTCAGAAAAAATAGCTGACCGAGATTGGCTTCAGGGAGCTGCGCGAAACGCACGCGGCGTGTCGCGCAATGCGCGCCGCCTTAATCGGTGATGAGGCCGAGCTTGATCATCTGGTGGCGCATGGCGTGCCGGCTGATCTTCAAGCTGGCCGCGGCGCTTTGCAGATTGCCGCCGGCTGCCGCAAGCGCTGCCTCAATGAGCTTCTTCTGGTAATGTGCCGTGGCATCGTGGAAACCGAGCAACAGATCGTCGGCGCCGGGCTGGCTGCGGGCAAGGGAGGAGACGCCCGCGGCCTTCGCCTTCACGGTGCGCAGGATACGGTCGGGCAGGTGCCGTGGCAGGATCACGTCGTCGTCTTCGAGGATGAAGATGCGCTCGATCAGGTTTTCCAGTTCACGGACATTGCCGGGCCAGGGATACTGCAAGAAGATCTGCTGTACTTCCTCGCTCAGCCCCCTGATGTTGCGCTTGTACTGGGCGTTGAACTTGTCGACGAAATGCTGCGACAGTATCAGGGCGTCTGAGGCGCGTTCCCTCAGCGCCGGCAGGTTGATCGCCACGACCTGGAGCCGGTAGTAGAGATCCTCTCGGAAGCGGCCGGAATTGACTTCGCCAAGCAGGATCTTGTTGGTCGCCGTAACGAGCCTGACGTCGACCGAGGTCGAGGTGACCGCGCCGACCCGGCGGAAACTCTGGGTGTCGAGGAAGCTCAGGAGCTTGGCCTGCAGGACGAGGTCCATCTCGCGGATCTCGTCGAGAAACACCGTGCCGTGGTTAGCCGTCTCCACAAGTCCGGCCTTCTTGACCTGGGCGCCCGTGAAGGCGCCGCGCTCATGGCCGAACAGTTCGGATTCGAGGAGGCTCGAGGGAATGGCCGCGCAATTGATGTCGACAAATTCGCCGGCTGCGCGCACCGATTGCTGGTGCAGCATGCGGGCGACCAAGCCCTTGCCGGTGCCGGTCTCGCCGTAGATGAGCACGGTGCGTGCGGGGCTCTTGGCGACGCGCGTGATCAGCTTCCGCAGGGCATCTATGCTCGCATGCTCGCCGATCAGATCGCGCTCGTAGTTCGCCATGGGCCGCCCTGGTTGAGACATGGCGACTATACCGGCATTTCGAACAACTGCCACTGCCCCGAACAGGGATTGCCCTCGAGAAAATGCAGGCTCGCATTGTCGCAGCGGTAGATGACGGTGGAGATGGTCTGGGAATCGTTGCGAACGGCATGCTGGCAGAGCGGACCGATGCCAGGCCCGTCCTCGGCGTGGCTCGCCATCAGTGCGGCCGCCGCTGCAATGTTCCAGCGCCGGCTGGGAACCATACGCGACAGGAAGCCGAACCGGGCCGATGAGTTCTCATCGATCCGGTCGCCATCCTCGAGAAGATTGCAGCCCGCCATTTTCGCTGTCACGAAATGATTGGTCCGCCACGAAGCCGCGCCCCTCTCGATGCCAAATGTGTCGGTGCCGAACTCGATCGCCGCGGTCGCGCCGCTGCGGTCTGCAAGCACCAGGTTTCCGCCGCCTGCATGGCATCGCGCGGCGATAAAGTCCACCGCCTCATCGACCGTGCGGCAGGTGGCGAGGATCCGGGTCATGGCGAAGTAGCGCAGCCAGCCGACCCCATGGTTCCTGGTGCCGACGTGATTGTCGACAAGCGCGAGGCCGGCCGCATTGATCCCGCTCGAATAGGCGCCGGGGCTGCCGGCGCTGCCGACACAGATCATCCGGTCCGTCGCGATGTCCGGCCCCTCATGCAGAAAGACGCGCTGCACGCCGAGATGGGTGCCGGAAAAATCGCGGTTCTTGACCACCAGCGGCCCGTCGTCGCTGTCACCGACCGCCCAGGTGCTGCAGCCGTCGGTGTCGATCTCCGCGGCCGCCTTGAGGTCGCGCAGGATGGTGATGTGCTGGTGGACGAAGAGATCGTCCTCCATCAGACCGAAGCCGTCGGCAATGCCGGCCAGTTCCGCCATCGTGTCGGGATCATGGGTGCTGAGAAAAGCGCGTTGCGCCTCGATGTAGCGCAGGCCGTCGGTATCGATCAGGCCGGCGGCACCTGCCTGGTCGACGCGGCCGAGCACGGCAGTGCGGATCTGCTCGTCGCTCACGCCGGCTTTGGTCGCCTGGGCGCGTCCGCGCTCGTATGGACTGCCGGACAGCAGGACCGGATTGGCGCGCTTGGCGTCGAAGGGCAACATCACACTACCTCAGGATCGAGAGATTGTCGTTTATCAGGTGACAGGTGGCGGTGTGGCCGTCGCCGAGATCGTGACGCGGCGGCGCCTCAACCCGGCACAGATCGGTCGCCAGCGGGCAACGGGTGTGGAACTTGCAGCCGGGCGGCGGCGACTGCGGTGAGGGCAAGTCGCCGGTCAGCTTCACGCGCTGGTGCTTGCCCGGATGGTCGACATCAGGCACCGCCGACATCAGGCTCTGGGTATAGGGATGGCGCGGATTGGAAAGCACCGTCTCGACCTGCCCCATCTCGACGATCTCGCCGAGATACATCACCGCCACCCGATCGCTCAGATAGCCGATCACCGAAATATCGTGGGAGACGAAAAGGTAGGTCAGCCCCATGTCGCGCTTCAGGTTGGTCAGCAGTTCGATGATCTGCGCCTGGATCGACACATCGAGCGCCGAGACCGGTTCGTCGCAGACGATGAACTGCGGATTGCTGATCAGTGCCCGTGCAATGCCGATGCGTTGCCGCTGGCCACCGGAGAACTGGTGCGGGTAGCGGTCGAGATGGCTGGTCTTCAGCCCGACCTTCTCCATGATCGCCGCCACCTTGTCGCGCATCTCGCGCCGATTGGCGGCGAGCCCGTGCAGCATCAGCGGCAGGCCGATGATGTCGGCGACGGTGCGGCGCGGATTGAGCGAGGCATAGGGGTCCTGGAAGATGATCTGCATGTGTCGGCGCATTGCCTTCAACGCGTCCGGCTTCAGCGCCGTGATCTCGGTCCCGTCGAAGACGACCTTGCCGGAGGTCGGCTCGTGGAGCCGAAGCAGCGCGCGTCCGAGCGTCGACTTTCCGCACCCACTCTCACCGATCAGGCCGAGCGTTTCGCCGCGCCGGACCTCGAAGGAGACACTGTTGAGCGCGCGGATGTTGATTGGCGGCTTGCCGGTCGCCCAGGAGATCGGGCCGCGCCGCCCACCGTAGTGCTTCACCAGGTTTTCGACGGTGATCAGCGGCGTATTCGAAGTCTCGCTCATGCCTTGACCTCCGGCAGGCGGATGCAGCGCGCCCGGCGCAATTCACCGAGTTCGCGCATGTCGATCCTGTTCATGCAGGCGTCCAGGCGTTCGCTGCAGCGGGAATAAAAGCGGCATTGCGGCGGCAGGTCGATCAGATCGGGCACCTGGCCCTCGATCGGCTTGATCTTCTGGCCGCGCAGCGAAAGCCGCGGGATGGATTGCAACAGGCCTCGCGTATAGGGGTGCTGGGGCTTCTGGATCACCGAGGCGGTCGGGCCTTCCTCGACCACCTGGCCGGCATACATGACCATGACCCGGTCGCAATATTCCGAGACAACGCCGAGATCATGGGTGATCAGGACGACGCTCATGCCGAGACGGACGCGAATGTCGGCGATCAGTTCCAGCACCTGGGCCTGGATGGTCACGTCGAGTGCTGTGGTCGGCTCGTCGGCAATCAGCAGCTTCGGCCGGCATGCAAGCGCGATGGCGATCATGATCCGCTGCCGCATGCCACCGGAGAACTCGTGCGGATAATTCTTGAGACGATCGCCGGCCGAGGCAATGCCGACGAGTTCCAGCATTTCCACCGCCTTGGCACGGGCGGTCTGCCG
Source organism: Rhizobium arsenicireducens (assembly GCF_964021225.1). Taxonomy (NCBI): domain Bacteria; kingdom Pseudomonadati; phylum Pseudomonadota; class Alphaproteobacteria; order Hyphomicrobiales; family Rhizobiaceae; genus Rhizobium; species Rhizobium arsenicireducens. The sequence goes on from NZ_CAXHYK020000001.1 coordinate 185,501, forward strand.
CCGTGCCATGCGGCCTTGCGGAAGCGTGTCGTCATGAGCGTAGAGCACTTCAAGGATCTGTTCGCCGACGGTCAGCGCCGGATTGAGCGCCGTCAAGGCGTCCTGCATGGTCATGGCGATGTCGCGACCGCGGATCTTGCGCATGTCCTGCGACGATAGAGCTCTAGATCGCGGCCCTCGAAATGGATCGAGCCGCTATCGATGCGACCCGGTGCACGCACCAGCCCCATGACCGAGGAGAAGGTGACGCTCTTGCCGGAGCCGCTTTCGCCGACCACGCCGAGGCATTCGCCCGGATTGACGGTGACATCCACGCCGTCGACGGCGAAAACTCGCCCGGCGCGGGTCTCGAACACGGTTCGCAGGCCCTGGACCTGAAGGAGGGGGGAGGCAGTGGTCATTATTCGTTGAACCTCGGATCGAAGGCGTCGCGCAGGCCCTGGCTCGCCACGTTGATCACCAGCACGAGTAGCAGGATGGCGAGGCCGGGGAAGGTCGAGACCCACCAGGCTTCGAGGATGAAGGCGCGTCCGTCGGCCACCATGGATCCCCAGGAGGCGGTCGGCGGTTGGACGCCGAGGCCAAGGAACGAGAGGCTCGCTTCGAGAATGATGACGTCTGCCATACGGATCGTGGCAACGACCAGCACGGCGGACAGGACGTTCGGCATGATCTCCTTGAGCATGATATGGAACCGCGAGGCGCCAAGCGCGCGGGCGGCCTCGACATACTCCAGTTCGCGCACGGCCAGCGTCTCGCCGCGCACCACCCGGCATGGAATGACCCATTCCTTGTAGACCAGCGCCAGGATGATATTGAACAGGCCAGGTCCCATCATCGCCATCAGGCCAATGGCGAAGATCAGGTAGGGAAAGCCGAGCAGGATATCGACGAGGCGCGAGATGACCACGTCGACCCAGCCCCGCAGGTAACCGGCTGCAAGCCCGGCGAGGATGCCGATGATCGTGGCGGCGATGACGACAACAGTGCCGATGAAGATCGAAATGCGCGCGCCATAGATGATGCGCGAGAAGATGTCGCGCCCCAGAGCGTCGCAACCCAGCAGGAAACCCCATTCGCCACCCGGCATCCAGGCCGGCGGCTGAAGACGGCGGAAGAGATCCGTCTCGTAAGGGTCTTGCGGCGCGATCCAGGGGGCAAAGATGGCCATGACCGCGAAGGCCAGCAGGACCACGGCACTTGCCAGCGCCAGGCGGTTTTCCGCGAAGGTGGCGAGGTTGCGCCTGAAGGGCGAAATGGCGGGTGCGGTCGTGATCGGATCGGACACGGAACTCATAGTTTCACCCGAGGATTGAGGACCGTATAGAGAATGTCGGCGACGAAATTCATCAGCACATAGGTCACGGCGTAGAGCAACACGGCTGCCTGAACGAGCGGGTAGTTGCGTACGAAGATGCTCTCGACGACCAGACGACCCAGTCCGGGCCAGCCGAAGACCGTCTCGACGATCATGTTGCCGCCGAGCAGCGAGCCGGTTTCGATGGCTGCGACGGAAACCGTCGGGATCAGCGCGTTCTTCAACGCATGACGGTAGAGAATACGGCGGCGGCTGAGGCCTTTGGCCTCGGCGAAGGCCACATAGTCCTGTCGCATCACCTCCAGCATGGCGGTCCGCGTGACGCGCGTCAGGATCGCTGTCATCGGCAGGCCGAGTGTAATGGCAGGCAACAGGATATGCTTGAGCGCGTCCCAGAAGGCGGCGAAGCGGCCCTGCACCAGCGTATCGATGAGCAGGAGGCCGGTGATCGACGGCACCTCGCTATCAAACCCGATGCGACCCGATACCGGCAGCAGTCGTAACTGCACCGCGAACAGCATGAGAAGCAGGATGCCGAACCAGAACCCCGGCAACGACACGCCGAACAGCGAGCCGACAGTCGCGATCTTGTCAATGATTGTGTTCTTGTGGATGGCCGCCGCCACTCCGAGCGGAATGGCGGTGGCAAGGGCGATGATCATCGCCACGAGGCTGAGCTCGATGGTGGCGGGCAGGCGTTCGGAAATCACGTCGATCACCGGTCGCCGGTGAAAGAAGCTCGTGCCGAATTCGCCCTGGACCGCATTACCGAGAAAGCTCAGAAAGCGTTCCGGCAGGGGACGGTCCAGCCCCAGATCGCTGCGCAGCAGGGCTTCCTGCTCGGCATTCATATTCTGATCGCCGATCATGATTTCCACCGGGTCGCCCGGCGTGAGCGCCAACATCATGAAGACGATGAGGCTCACGCCGAGGAGCACGGGGATCAATTGCAGCAGACGTTCGAGGAGGGTACCCAACCGCATCGTGCTCTTGTCCCGTTTTATTCGACGCAGGTGTCGTGAAGATTGATGCGGCTGTCGGCGCTCGGCTTCCAGCCCTTCACCCTCTTGGAAACGCCGTAGATATCCTGGGGAACCCAGAGATAGACGTAAGGCACATCAGTGTTGATGATGGTCTCGGCCTGCTTGTAGAGGTCGGCGCGCTTGGCCGCGTCAAGCTCGACGGAGGCCTGGTCCAGCAACTTGTCGAGCTCCGGGTTGGCGTAGTAGGCGGAATTGCCACGATCGCCGCTGCGGTGTGTCGGCACGAAGATGTCATAAGGATCAAGCGAACCGTTGCCCCAGGAACTGAAGTACATGTGGCCGGCCGGCGTCTCGCTCTTCGGATCCCACTTTGCCTTCAGGAGCGCATTTTCGCTGACTTCCACTTTGGCCCGGATACCGCTTTTCGCCAGCACCGAGGCGATCGCTTCGACGGTGTCCTTGAATGCGCCCTCGGTGTCTATGACGACGTCGATGCCGTCGGGATATCCGGCTTCGGCCAGCAGCGCCTTGGCCTTTTCCGGATCGTATCCGGCTGCTGGCAGTTCGGATGCGCCAAAGGCCGCCGGGCTCAGAATGCCTTCGATGGAAACGGCCTTGCCGGCAAGGATGCGGTCGATGATCAGTTTCTTGTCGAGCGCGAGGGTTACGGCCTGACGCACCTTGATGTCGTCAAAAATCTCGCCCTTGTTGTTGAGAGCGATGAAGAAGCTGCGCGTGCCGTTGACCGTCATGACCGCCGTGTTCGGATTGCTCTCGACCTGGGCGATGGAGAAGGGCGGCAGTTCGTTGATGATGTCGACGTCACCCGACAGCAGTGCGGCGACGCGGGAGGCGGTTTCCGGAATGACCTTGAAGATGGCGCGGTCGACGCAGGCCTTGCCGACAGGAGCGATATCCGGCGATCCGCCGTAATAGTCGTCGAAGCGCTCCATAATGATGGAGTCACCCTTGCGCCATTCGACCAGTTTGAAGGGGCCGGTGCCGTTTACCTGCGTCGCGAGGCCGGCGGAGCCTACCTTCTCGACAAAGGCCTTGGAGACGACTTCCTGCACCGGCAGCATCGCCGGCAGGATCGGCCACGGTTCGCTGAGCGTGACGGTCAACTTGTCGCCATCGACGGCGACGGATTGCAGCGGTCCGAGCAGGCTCTTGCGCGGGCTGGTCTGGCCGTCGCCCATCGCGCCTTCGACGGTCAGGCGGTCGAGTGTGAACTTGACGTCCTCGGCCGTCAGTTCGGAGCCGTCGTGAAATTTGATGCCTTTGCGGATGACGAATTCGAAAGTGGTTGGCGAGGTCTGCGTCCAGGATTCTGCGATTTCCGGGACGATCTTCATGTCGCCGTCGCGGGTCAGGATCCCGTCATAGAGATTGCGGATGATGGTTTCGGTATCGCGATTGCGGTGATTGGCCGGATCGAGCGTCAGGGCATCTGTGGTGAAGCCGACACGAATATCCGAGGCCTGTAGCCCTGCGGAAGGCAGGAATGCCGCGACCGCGGTGGCGAGAAGTAGGCGCTGAAAGTTCCCCATTATATGTCTCCTTGTTCGAGAAGAGCCGCGGCATTGTTGTCTGTCCGCTGGTTCATGGCTTGTTTTGCAAGCGCCATGCCATCTCTGGCCAGCAGCGGCTATCCGGCAAAAAATCAAGTATTCTCAGCGGTTTGAACTTGCCTTGCCGCGTATCCCTTTGCACACTACGGCTGTTGCGCGTGAAGTGCACGCGCGATGTGTCAAATCTGCGCGAAGGAAGGCGGGGGAGCCTGCTGCAGCGGCGGCGGATGAGACGGAGTGTACGTGAAGGCGGCTTGGAGCGCTGATGGCTCCGTGTTCGCCAGAGCCGGGCTGGCATCAGCCGGTCTGGGGCATGTGTTTACATCGCTACCGGCAGAGGTGCCGGGAAGACCTTTCCGTCGAACAGTTTTCGGGCGGTCCGCAAGGTGCCGATGCCGGTAATGTCTCCGGCCTTGTTTCGCTCGACCAGAACCTCGGCGGACCCTGTCGGGTGCTCGATGAGAAAGCGTCCGTCGGCTGGGTTTTGCACCATCTCCGCGGCGACCGAGCCGTCCAGCGTGCAGGCTGTCGCGACGCTGACAGCTGCAAAGACGCCGATGGAGGCGTGGCAGCGATGCGGAATGAAGCTGCGGGTGCCAATCGTCCCGCCATTGCGCGCCGCAGAGACCAGGGTCATCTTGGGCACGGAACTTTCTCTCACGTCGCCAAGCTTCATCAGTGGCCCGGCTTGAAGACGGATCGCCTCGAGTCGTGCCTTGAGCGCGTTGTCGGCATCCAGAGCTTCCCGGCTTTCGTCGCCGGTCAGGCCGAAATCGGCGGCGCGCAGGATGACGATCGGCATGCCGTTGTCGATCAAGGTGCAGTCGATACCGTCGATCACATCGCGGGCTCGGCCGGTCGGCAGAAGCGCGCCGCACATCGAGCCCTCGGTGTTCTGGAAGAACAGCGGCACAGGTGCGTGGCTTCCCGGAACGCCGTCGATCCTTGCATCACCGCGATAGGTGACGCGGCCGTCCGGCGTGGCAATCTGGGCGAGAGACACTTCTCCGGTGTTGAGCATGTGGATGCGCACCGGCGTGGTGCCGACTTGCGGCTTGACCAGGCCCCGCTCGATGGCCGCGGGGCCGACGGCGGCCAGGATATTGCCGCAGCCCTGCGCATCGGAAACGATTGCCTGGTCGACGAAGACCTGCAGGAAGAGATAGTCGACATCGGCGTCGGGCCGGGAGGAGGGCGACAGGATCGCCGCCTTGGACGTCAGTGGATCGCCGCCGCCGATGCCGTCGATCTGGCGGGCGTCGGGCGATCCCATGACGCGAAGCAAAAGCGAGTCGCGCTCTTGCGGATCGGAAGGCAGGTCGGAGGCGAGAAAGACCGCGCCCTTGGACGTGCCGCCGCGCATCCACAGGCAGGGAATGCCGTCGGCATAGTCCTCAGACATATTCCAGCCCCTTCTCGGCCAAGCGCTCGCGCATGGCATAGATGTCGAGCCCGAGTTCGCCGGCGGCCAGCCGCTTGCGCTTCGCTTCCTCGGCGGCAAGGCGCTTGTTGGCGGCGTCGAGCACGCTTGCCGCTTCCGCGCGCCTGACCACAACCACGCCGTCGTCGTCGGCGACGATCACGTCGCCCGCCTCGATCGCTGCCCCGGCGCAGACCACGGGCACGTTCACCGAGCCGAGCGTTTCCTTGACCGTTCCTTGCGCCGAAATCGCCTTCGACCAGACCGGGAACTGCATGGCGGTCAGATCTCGGATGTCGCGCACGCCGGCGTCTATTATGAGCCCGCGGCAACCGCGGGACTGGGCCGAGGTCGCCAACAGGTCGCCGAAATAGCCGTTGTCGCATGGAGAGGTCGGGGCCAGCACCAGGATGTCCCCGGCCTTCAACTGTTCTATTGCGACGTGCACCATCCAGTTGTCGCCGGGCGGTGCCGAGATGGTCACGGCCGAGCCGGCGATCTGGGCGCCCGCGTAGATCGGGCGCATGTAGCTTGCCAGCATGCCCTTGCGCCCCTGGGCCTCGTGCACGGTTGCGACGCCCGCCCGCGCAAGGCCGTCGATTATGGCCGGATCGGCCCGCTCGACGTTTTGTACGACGACGGCCATGTCAGTGCTCCTTCTTGACCGGCGGGGTGCCGTGGGTGTGGAAGGTGTCGATCGTCTTCAGGCCCCAGGCCTGGCCTTTCTTCCGGTCGGTTTCGGTCCAGATCACCGGTTCCCAGTCCGGCTGGAGGATGAGACGGGCTCCGGAATTGGCAAGCTCGACGCGGTTCCCGGCCGGTTCCCACACATAGAGGAAGAAGGTGCCCTGGACGGCGTGCTTGTGCGGCCCGGTTTCGATATGCACGCCGTTCTGCAGGAAGATGTCCGCGGCCCGCAGAATGTCCTCGCGCTGGTCGGTGGCGTAGGTGACGTGGTGCAGGCGCCCAACGCCGCCGCCGTGTTCTTCTGTGCACGCAAGGTCATAGGTCTTGTTGTTGATGGTGAACCAACATCCGCCGATCCGACCGTTGTCGAGCTGGATCATCTCGGTCACGCGGCTGCCCAGGCAGGTCTCCATGAAGCGGCGGAATTCGGAGACGTCGGAGGACAAGAGGTTCAGGTGGTCGAGGCGGCGCGGGGCCGCCCCGGTAAAGGCGGAAGCGGTGTTCTTCAGCGCCGGCACGTCGGTGCCGGTCGCCTGGAACTTCACCGTGTCCCAGTAGATCTCGAAGATATGGCCGAAAGGATCCTCGAAGCGGAAGGCGGGCCCATGGCTGAGATCGCCGGCGATCCAGCCATGCACCTTGTATCCCGAGGCTTCGATCGCCTTGACGCGCCGCTCCAGCGCTTGCGGGCTGGAGGCGCGGTAGGCGATGTGGCCGACACCAGTCGTGTGGGATTTCGTCAGCTTCAGCGAGCAGAACTCATAATCGTCCCAGGCCCTGAGATAGGCCGAGGTTTCGTCCTGGCCCGAAAGCTTCAGGCCGTAGACGCGCGTGAAGAAGTCGAGGCTCTCCACGAACTTGTCAGTATACATCTCCACATGGGCAAGATGGGCGATGTCGAAGCAGGGTTCCATGGTTCGCTTTCCCTTACAGTTCGTCGACGGTGCGCGGGAAGATCGACTGGAAGCCTTCCGCATATTTGCAGGCCCGCCCACCGGCCTGGCCGCCGGAATTGCGGGTGAAGTGGTTGGCGCGGTTGATGGCGACGTGGGTGTAGTATTCCCACAGATGTTCTTGGCCCTCCATGCACTCGATCGCTGCGCGCTTTTTCTCCCATACCGGCGTGATGTCGAGGAAGGTGTCGGGCTTCCAGCCCATCTGCTCGGTCTGATGCGGCTCGAACAGGTAGAGTTGCGGTGCGCCGAGCACCTTTTCTCCCGGATTGTGGCCCCAGGCCTGGGCGATCATGCGGCACTCCAGGGCCACCTGGGTGGCATACATGTGGTCGGTATTGTAGGGATCGTATTGCGAATGCGATAGCATGAAGCGCGGCTGTACCTTGCGGATGATGTCGACGAGATCGTTCTTATTGTCGCGGCTGAGCTCCAGAGGATAGTCGCCCAGGTCCATCGAGACCAGGTCATGTACACCGAGGGCTTCCGCGGCGCGTTCCGATTCTGCGCGACGGGCGGCCTTGACGCGGTCGAGCGTCATGCCGGGGTCCTTCCACAGCTTGGCGCTTTCGCCACGCTCGCCGAAGGAGAGGCAAACGACAGTGACATTGTACCCGAGTGCGGCATGTAGCGCGATCGCGCCGCCGCAACGCCAGACGAAATCCGCCGCATGGGCGCTGATTACCAAAGCGGTCTTGGCCGCCGCATCTTCCTTGGACATATAGGTGCCTCCCCAATTTCCGGTTGCTCTAGGCATGACGCCACGCTGGCCGGAGATCAAATCGAAAGGCCGCCGCCGCCCATAAGTTATTGCTATAGGCTCTGGAAATGGTGCGCGATTTTTGCCAGAGTCTGCGGCAATGGGAGAGTGTAAAGAGATGACTGAGATTGCGGGTGAATTTCCCGATATTGCTTTTATCGGCTTCGGCGAGGCCGGCCATGCTCTGGCCTCGAGCTGGATGCGACCGGAGCGCGGAACGGCCAGAGCTTATGATATCAAGCTTCAAGACGCTGCGACCGCGGGGCTGGTTCTGGAGCGATGCGCGGATGCGAGTATCGAGCCGCAGGCAGAGCCTGTAGCGGCACTTGAGAAGGCTGGTCTGGTCTTCAGCCTGGTGACGGCCGATCAGGCGCTTGAGGCGGCCCGCGCATGCGCCTCCCACCTTGCACCGGGCACACTTTGGCTTGATGGAAACTCCTGCGCGCCGCAGACCAAGCAAAAGGCGGCCGAGGTGATTGAGGCGGCGGGCGGGCGCTATGTCGATGTCGCCATCATGGCGCCGGTCTATCCCAAACGTCATGAGGTGCCGCTGCTGCTCGCCGGCCCCCATGCGGCCAGCGCTGCAGCCTGCATCGAGCGCCTCGGTATGCGCCCGAGGCTGGCTGGTGAACGGGTGGGTGACGCATCAAGCGTCAAAATGCTCCGTTCCGTGATGATCAAGGGGCTGGAGGCCTTGACGACGGAATGCCTTCTGGCCGCGCGGAGGGCAGGAGTCGAGGAAGCCGTGCTCGCCTCGCTGCAGGCCTCCGATTCCGGCATCGACTGGCGGGCGCGTGGCGCCTACAACATGGAGCGGATGCTAGTCCATGGCGCGCGGCGGGCAGCCGAGGTGGAGGAAGTGTGCGTTACGCTCCGCGCTTTCAGTCTGCCAGACTGGATGAGCCGCGGTACGGTGGAATGGCAGCGTCGTCTGGCGTCGCTGGAGATCGATCCCGGCGAGGACGATCTGGCGAAGCGCGCCGACGCCGTGTTGTCCAAGCTATGATTTCCCGCAACCTTAGGCATCTGCGCCTGTTTGCGGCGGTGGCGGATCTCAGGTCGCTAACGCAGGCTGCGGAACAATGGCACATTTCCCAGCCCGCCGTGACCCAGGCCGTCAACAAGCTGGAACGGGAAACGGGCGGCGCTTTGTTCGAGCGCAGCCGGCATGGCTTTTTCCTCACGCCGCGCGGAGAGGTTTTGCTCCGGCGCGTGGAAAGCGCCTTCGGTCTGCTCGATCCGGTGCTTGGTGATGTTTCGCCGCGCTTGCGCATGTCTTTGAGCCATGCCCAACTTCAGGCGCTGATTGCCGTCAGCGAAAGCGAAAATTTCACGCTGGCCGCCCGCCGCCTCGGTCTGGCGCAGCCGACCGTCCACCGCGCCATAACCCAGATCGAGCAGGAGGCCGCCCGCAGCCTGTTCGAACGGACGTCCTTCGGGATCCTGCCGACGCGCCTCTGCCGGGCGCTGGCCCAGGCCGCGCGTCTGGCGATCTACGAATTCGACCAGGCAGATACCGAACTGGCGGAATTCAACGGGGGCGAGGCGGGCGAGATCGTCATCGGCGCCATGCCACTCGCCCGCTCCGGCATTCTGCCGCAGGCGCTCGCCCGCTTCCGCGCCGAGCGGCCAACCTATCCGGTGCGGATCTATGACGGTCCCTATGACGAACTGCTTGGCGCGCTTCGTCGCGGGGCGATCGATTTCCTCGTCGGGGCGCTGCGCAAACCAGCGCCGATCGGCGACGTCGTGCAACAGCGGCTGTTCGACGACCGTCTGGCCCTTCTGGCGCGGCCAGGACACCCATTGGCGGGCCGATCCGGCCTGAAGGTCAATGACCTGCTCGCCTTCCCATGGGTCGTTCCCCGCCGTGGCACGCCGACCCGGGACCGGTTCGAGACGCTTTTCACCGGCGCCGGCCGAAATCCGCCCGACCGGCTGATCGAATCCGGATCGCTGCTCCTGATGCGCGAGCTTCTGAACGAGAGCGACCATCTCGGCTGCCTCTCCCGCCATCAATCGCAACGCGAATGCGATCATGGGCTGCTTGCCCCGTTGTCTTATCCGACGGACCACCTCATTCGTCCAATCGGCTTGACGTTTCGGGAAAAATGGCGGCCGACCAATGCGCAGAAACTCATGCTGGAACTGGTTGCGGACGTTTCCCCGCAGGAGGGCCATCATACCAATTGATTTTTGACGCGCGCCCGCTTTGAGCAGTGTGCCTTGGGGTAACTTGTTTTCCCTGTCGCCCAAATCAAGGCCAAGGGATAATCGAGGCACATGGCAAGGCTTGGGGGCTTGCCGTCCGGTAGGTGCAGGCTGTAGGCCTTCTATAGGCACGGCGCATTCCAGAAGCGGATCGCCGCGGAACCATTTGGCCGTCCGGCAAGCGGGCGTCGGGAGAAGGATCGTTTCATGAGCAGAACAGTTGTCATCGCTTCGGGCGTCCGCACCGCCATCGGCGACTTCGGCGGGTCTCTTGCCGGGATCTCGCCTTGCGACCTCGGCGCCAGCGTCGCCCGCGAGGCGATCGCGCGGGCGGGCATCTCGGCTTCCGATATCGATCAGACGGTGTTCGGCCATGTTATCCATACCGCACCCGAAGACATGTATATTTCCCGCGTTGCGGCAATCCGGGCCGGTGTGCCGGAAACCGCGCCGGCAATGACGCTCAACCGCCTTTGCGGCTCCGGCCTGCAGGCGATCGTTACCGCCGCCGAGCAGATCATGCTCGGCAATGCCGACATTACGCTGGCCGGCGGTGCGGAAAGCATGAGCCGGGCCGGCCATCTGCTCACCCAGGCCCGTCACGGTCAGAAGATGGGCGATACGCTGGCCATCGACATGATGATCGGGGCTCTCACCGATCCGTTCGGCAACGGCCATATGGGGATCACCGCCGAGAATATTTCCGAGCGCACCGGTATCGACCGCGCCGCCCAGGATGCCTTCGCGCTAGAATCGCACAAGCGTGCGGCCCGCGCCATTGCTGAGGGCCGCTTCGCCGAGCAGATCCTGCCGCTCACCGTCAAGCAGGGTCGCAAGGAATTCGTCTTCGATACCGACGAGCATGTCCGCGCCGATGTGACGCTCGAGGATCTGGCGAAGCTCCGTCCCGCCTTCCGCAAGGAGGGCACGGTTACGGCCGGCAACGCCAGCGGTCTCAACGATGCGGGCGCTGCCGTCGTGCTGATGGAAGAGGGCGTTGCTGTAGCGCGAGGCGTCACCCCGCTTGCCCGCATCGTCGCCTATGGCCTTGGCGGCGTGGCGCCTGAAGTGATGGGCCTTGGCCCGGTTCCGGCGGTCAAGCAGGCGCTGTCGCGCGCGGGCTTGGAGGCTTCGGATCTCGACGTCATCGAATCGAACGAGGCTTTCGCGGTCCAGGCCTGCGCCGTATCGGCGGAGCTCGGTTTTGCGGCGGAAAAAGTCAATCCCAACGGCGGTGCGATCGCGCTTGGCCACCCCGTCGGCGCGTCTGGCGCGATCATCCTCATCAAGACCATTTACGAACTCAAGCGTACCGGCGGTCGTTTTGGCCTCGCCACTATGTGCATCGGCGGCGGCCAGGGCATTGCCATGATCGTTGAGAACCCGGATCACGGCTGAGCCGGCGATCGTTTCTGATAGCTGTCGATAAGCATTGCCGGGTGAGGGACTGCGTCTTTCGCAATCCCTCAAGGCTGATTGTCCCGGTGGAAAACCAGCTGACGTGACCACATGTGATGCCGGACGTTTAGGGCTGGCGATCCCTTCGCCCCGGCGTCCCTATCGCAGGTTCGAGCAGCGGAGCCGCGCCAAACGCACACCGACCTCGGCGTGGACGCGCGATGCGTTTTGCTGGCCTGGGGCGGCGGCGGAATAGGGCGGTCGCGCCGTCGCTGTGCGCTGTCCGCATATCGAAAAGTTTCGATTCCGTTTCGTTTCCGGTCGGCGTTTGTGCGATGCGAAGCCTCTAAAGAATCGCCGGGATAACAAAAACTTGGCTAAGATGCAGCGGAAATGCGGCAGAATCTCTCTTTACAAGCGTGCAACAACGGATAAGACGAAAGGAGTGTGTCACCGGACAAGGCCCTTGGGCGAAGGAGCGCAAGCGCTTCGGATGGCCTTTTGTGGCTCGGTTCGGACGGCTCCGGCTTTCGTGGCTTATGCCACGGGCAAAAACATGGCGCGATATGGGGCGCGCCATTCACGATCGAAACCAGCGTGTCGGCCCGGCCGATAAACGCAAAGGGGAGAATGTTATGAAGTACAAATTCGGTTTTGCCGCAGCTGCCTTGCTCGCGGCCACCTTCCTTTCCAGCGCCGCAAGCGCCAAGACCTTCGTCTATTGCTCGGAAGGTTCGCCGGAAGGCTTCGACCCGGGTATGTATACCGCCGGCACCACGTTCGATGCCTCGGCACACCCGATCTACAGCCGCCTGATGGAATTCAAGCCGGGCACGACCGAAGCGGAAGCCGGTCTGGCCGAAAGCTATGAAGTCAATGCCGACGGCACCGAGTACACCTTCAAGCTGCGTGCGGGCGTCAAGTTCCACACCACCGAGTTCTTCACGCCGAGCCGCGAGATGAACGCAGACGACGTCATTTTCTCGCTCGAGCGCCAGATCAAATCTGACCATCCGTGGAACCAGTATGTGGCCGGTACCTCGTGGGAATATGCCGCCGGCATGGGCTTCCCGGAACTGATCAAGTCGATCGAAAAGGTCGATGACCTCACCGTCAAGATTACTCTGAACCGTCCCGAAGCGCCGTTCCTCGCCAATCTGGCAATGCCCTTCGCCTCGATCGCGTCGAAGGAATATGCCGACAAGCTCGAAGCCGATGGCAAAAAGGAACAGTTGAACCAGATGCCGGTCGGCACCGGTCCGTTCTCCTTCGTCGGCTACCAGCAGGACGCGGTCATCCGCTACAAGAAGAACGCCGACTATTGGGGCGGCGAGCCGAAGATCGACGATCTCGTCTTCGCCATCACCACGGATGCCGCCGTTCGCTATCAGAAGCTCAAGGCCGGCGAATGCCACCTGATGCCGTTCCCGAACGCCGCTGACGTCGATACGATGAAGTCCGACCCGGCGCTGACAGTCATGGAACAGGAAGGTCTGAACGTCGCCTATCTCGCCTACAACACGACGATGGCCCCCTTCGATAAGCCGGAAGTCCGTAAAGCCCTGAACAAGGCGATCAACAAGGAAGCGATCGTCGATGCCGTCTTCCAGGGAATGGCGACGCCTGCCAAGAACCCGATCCCGCCGACGATGTGGTCCTACAACGAAGCGACTGAGGACGACGCCTACGACCTCGACGCTGCCAAGAAGGAACTCGAAGCAGCCGGCGTTACCGACCTGTCGATGAAGATCTGGGCCATGCCGGTTTCGCGTCCCTACATGCTGAACGCCCGCCGCGCGGCCGAAATCATGCAGGACGACTTCGCCAAGGTCGGCGTCAAGGTCGAAATCGTCTCCTACGAGTGGGCCGAGTATCTCGACCGCTCGAAGGCCAAGGATCGTGACGGCGCCGTCATGCTCGGCTGGACCGGCGACAATGGCGACCCGGATAACTTCCTCGACACGTTGCTCGGCTGCGACGCCGTCGGCGGCAACAATCGCGCCCAGTGGTGCAACGAGGAGTTCAACACACTGGTGAAGAAGGCCAAGGTCACGTCCGACCAGGCAGAGCGCACCAAACTCTACGAAGAAGCCCAGTTGGTCTTCAAGCGCGAAGCTCCTTGGGCCACCATCGACCACTCCCTGTCCGTCGTTCCGATGCGCAAGGAAGTCTCGGGCTTCGTTCAGAGCCCGCTTGGCGACTTCACCTTCGAAAACGTGGATATCGCCGAGTAACGGTTGATCGCGAAAGATTTTGCCGCGGGACAGCTTGCCTGTCCCGCGGCGATTGCATTAGGAACAGCCGAAAAGCGGCTGCTACGCAGGCTTCCGGCCACTATGACCGCCGGGAACAGAAGTTCGCCGCTTTGCGCGCGACCACAGACCTCCAAGAAGAACAACAGCAGGTCCATTATGTTTGGCTTTCTCTTGCGGCGGATTGCCGTTCTGATCCCGACCTTCATCGGGGTTTCCGTCATCGCCTTCGCCTTCATCCGGCTTCTGCCGGGCGATCCGGTTGCGCTGCTGTCCGGCGAGCGCGTCATGTCGCCCGAGCGCCATGCCGAGATCAGTGCCAATCTCGGCCTCGACCGCCCGATCGTCATACAATATTTCGACTATCTGGGTGGCGTCCTGACCGGTGACTTCGGCACTTCGATCGTTTCAAAGTCACCGATTCTCGATCAGTTCCTGGCGCTTTTCCCGGCGACAGTGGAGTTATCTCTTTGCGCCATCCTGATCGCCATCGCGCTCGGCGTTCCGGCCGGCGTCGTAGCGGCGATCAAGCGTGGCTCCTTCTTCGACCAGTCGGTCATGGGCGTCGCTCTGGTCGGCTATTCCATGCCGATCTTCTGGTGGGGCCTGCTGCTGATGATCCTGTTCTCCGGCATCCTGCAGTGGACGCCGGTGTCGGGCCGCATCTCATTGATGTACTACTTCCCGCCGGTCACCGGCTTCATGCTGATCGATTCGCTGCTATCGGGCCAGAAGGGCGCCTTCATGTCGGCGCTCAGCCATCTGGCCCTGCCGTCTATCGTGCTTGCCACCATCCCGCTCGCCGTCATCGCCCGCCAGACGCGTTCGGCCATGCTGGAAGTCCTGTCGGAAGACTATATCCGCACGGCCCGCGCCAAGGGCCTGTCGCCCTTGCGTGTCGTCGGTCTCCATGCGCTGCGCAACGCCTTGATTCCGGTCATCACCACGATCGGCCTGCAGATCGGCGTCATGCTCGCTGGCGCTATTCTCACCGAGACGATCTTCTCCTGGCCGGGCATTGGCAAGTGGATGGTCGATAGTGTCTTCCGTCGCGACTATCCGGTGATCCAGGGCGGTCTTCTGCTGATCGCCGGCATCATTATGGTCGTCAATCTCATCGTTGATCTGCTCTATGGCCTGATCAACCCGCGCATCCGCCACTAGAAGGAGCAAATCCCATGGCCGATACCGCCACCACTCAACCGGTTTCCACAGCGGCGCTACGCCGCCAGATGCTGGCCGAATTCTGGTTCTACTTCTCCGAAAACCGCGGTGCGGTGATCGGGCTCTTCGTCTTCATCGCTATCGTGCTGATCGCGATCTTTGCGCCGCTGGTCGCGCCGCATTCGCCGTTCCAGCAATATCGGGACGCGACCCTCTTGCCGCCGGCTTGGCTTGAAGGCGGCAATATGTCCTTCCTGCTCGGCACTGATCCGGTCGGCCGCGACATTCTCTCGCGCCTGATCTACGGCGCGCAGTATTCGCTGTTCATCGGCGTGTTTGTCACGACCCTGTCGCTGACCACCGGCATCCTGATCGGCGTGATCGCCGGCTACTATCGCGGCTGGATCGATACCGTCATCATGCGCCTGATGGACATTATCCTGGCCTTCCCGTCGCTGCTCCTGGCGCTGGTGCTGGTCGCCATTCTAGGCCCCGGCCTCACCAATGGCATGATCGCCATCGCGCTGGTTTTGCAGCCGCATTTCGTGCGCCTGACGCGTGCCGCGGTGATGACCGAAAAGAGCCGCGACTACGTTACCGCCGCGCGGCTTGCCGGTGCAGGTCCGATCCGTCTGATGTTCCGCACCATCTTGCCAAACTGCATGGCGCCGCTGATTGTCCAGGCGACGCTGTCGTTTTCCAACGCCATCCTCGACGCGGCCGCTCTCGGCTTCCTCGGCATGGGTGCGCAGCCTCCGGCTCCCGAGTGGGGCACGATGCTTGCCGAAGCGCGCGAGTTCATCCTGCGCGCCTGGTGGGTGGTGACCTTCCCGGGCCTGGCCATCCTGATCACCGTTCTCGCCATCAACCTGGTGGGCGACGGGCTGCGTGATGCGCTCGACCCCAAGCTGAAGAGGTCCTGACATGGCACTTCTTGAAATCGAAAACCTTACCGTCGAATTCGAGATGGCTTCCGGCTGGTTCAGAGCCGTCGACGGGGTCTCGCTCTCGGTCGAAGCCGGCGAAGTCTTGGCGATCGTCGGCGAATCCGGCTCCGGCAAGTCGGTGTCCATGTTGGCCGTCATGGGCCTTCTGCCTTGGACAGCAAAGATCACTGCCGACAAGATGCTGTTCCAGGGGCGCGACATTCAGGGCATCGCGCCCGCCGAGCGGCGCAAGCTGATCGGCAAGGACATTGCCATGATCTTCCAGGAGCCGGTAGCGAGCCTCAATCCATGCTTCACGGTCGGCTTCCAGATCGAGGAAGTGCTGCGCATCCACATGGGTCTCGGCAGGCGAGCCCGTCGCGAACGGGCGATCGAACTTTTCAAGCTGGTCGGTCTTCCCGATCCGGCCGAGCGGCTTCATCACTTTCCGCACCAGATGTCGGGCGGCCAGTGCCAGCGCGTGATGATCGCCATGGCGATCGCCTGCAACCCGAAACTTCTGATCGCCGACGAGCCGACCACTGCGCTCGACGTGACCATTCAGAAGCAGATCCTCGACCTTCTGATGAACCTGCAGGCCGAGACCGGCATGGGTCTTATCATGATCACCCACGACATGGGTGTCGTCGCTGAAACCGCTGATCGCGTCATCGTCCAATATCAGGGCCGCAAGATGGAGGAGGCGGACGTGCTCTCGCTCTTCGAGAGCCCGAAGAACGCCTATACCAAGGCCTTGCTTTCCGCCTTGCCGGAGAATGCCACGGGCGATCGCCTCACCACCGTATCCGACTTCATGGCGGGCGCGGCAGCAGGAGAAAACGCATGACCGATGCCGTCCCCATGCTCGAAATCCGCAATATCACGCGTGACTATCATGTACCCACCGGCTTCCTGAAGCCGGAGAAGGTGGTTCATGCGGTGAAAGGCGTGTCCTTCAAGCTCGATGCCGGCAAGACGCTGGCGATCGTCGGTGAAAGCGGTTGCGGCAAGTCGACCCTGGCCCGCATCCTGACCTTCATCGATCCGCCGACCGCCGGTGAACTGTTGATCGACGGCAAGGTCGTCGATACACGTCCGGGACACCTGACCGCCGAGATGCGCCAGAAGGTGCAGATCGTCTTCCAGAACCCCTACGGCTCGCTCAATCCACGCCAGAAGATCGGTGACGTGCTTGGCGAACCGCTTTTGATCAATACCAAGATGAGTTCGGCCGAGCGCCGTGAACGCGCGAACGAGATGCTGGTCAAGGTTGGGCTCGGTCCGGAACACTACAATCGCTATCCGCACATGTTTTCCGGTGGCCAGCGACAGCGTATTGCCATTGCTCGCGCGCTGATGCTGAACCCGAAGCTGCTGGTGCTCGATGAACCGGTCTCCGCACTCGACCTTTCGGTCCAGGCCCAGGTGCTTAACCTGCTGTCGGACCTGCAGGAAGAGTTCGGTCTCACTTACGTTTTCATCAGCCATGACCTCTCGGTCGTTCGCTACATCGCGGATGAAGTCATGGTGATGTACTATGGTGAGGCGGTCGAATACGGCACGCGCGAGCAAGTCTTCTCCGACCCGAAGCACGACTACACCAAGACGCTGTTCGCTGCGACGCCGCGGGCCGACGTGGAATCCATCCGCGCCCGTATGGCAAAGCGGGTTCGTCCAGTTGCGCAGGCAAGTTGACCCGCGAAGGCTGTGCGACATCTCCTGACCGCCCGGTTGCCTGCAAGGCGCCGGGCGGTCGACATTCGAGGTTGATGTCGAGAACGGTGGCTATTGGGACCGGTCTTTGCTATTTGCGATTGACCGTGAAGATTGAGGCCGCGACGCAGTCATGACGCAGGCGAGCGCCAGCAAGGCAAGGGAACAGAAGGGGCAACCGGCACTGCGCATCGGTTTCATCCTGGCGCGCAACTTCACGCTCAGCGCGTTCTCGCTTTTCGCCGATGCCCTGCGGCTCGGCAGCGACGTCGAGGACAGGTCCGGCCGGGTCCATTGCGACTGGGCCGTTCTCGGCAGCACGCGCAATTTCATCACGTCGAGCTGCGGCATTCAGGTTGCGCCGACGGCACCCCTGGGAAACCCGAAGCAGTTCAACTATATCGCGGTGGTTGGCGGGCGCCTCAATGTCGCCGAGCCGATCGACCGG
The DNA here is from genome assembly GCF_964021225.1 of Rhizobium arsenicireducens. Taxonomy (NCBI): domain Bacteria; kingdom Pseudomonadati; phylum Pseudomonadota; class Alphaproteobacteria; order Hyphomicrobiales; family Rhizobiaceae; genus Rhizobium; species Rhizobium arsenicireducens. The sequence continues at coordinate 203,305 of NZ_CAXHYK020000001.1, forward strand.
GAGACGATCGCCTTCCTGCATGAGGCGGCGTCCGCCGGCGTCCCGATCATTGGCGTATGCACTGGTAGTTTCATCCTGGCGGAGGCCGGCCTGCTGGATGGTCGCACCGCCTGTGTCAGCTGGCTGCACTATGTGGATTTCCGCTCGCGCTATCCTTCGATCGACGCCAACTCGAAGCGTCTTTTCGTTGAGGACGAAGGCCGCATCACCTGTGCCGGCGGATCGAGTGTGGCGGACCTCGCCACCTTCCTGATCCGTCGTCATGTCGGTGAGGCGGCGGAGCGCAATGCGCTCGAGATCATGCAGATCACCCGCCGGCGCGATGCAAGCGAGATGCAGACCCGCAATCCGCTTGGCTCGACGCCGGTTCGCGACAAGCGCACCAACATGGCGCTGATCATGATGGAACAGCATATCGAGGACGTGGTTTCGATCGATGATGTCGCGGATGCGGTTGGTCTGTCGCGGCGCCAACTGGAGCGATTGTTCCGCACTGAGTTCGGCGCGACCCCGGTCGCCATGTATATCCGTCTGCGCCTGGAACATGCGCGCCGGCTTGTGGTGTTCACCGACAAGCCGCTGATCGATATTGCGCTTGAGACGGGCTTCGAGAATGTCTCGCATTTTATCCGCAAGTTCCGCAAGGAATTCGCCATCACGCCGGTTGCCGCGCGCCGGCGGCATGCGGCGGAAGCCAACGCCTGAAAAAAAGCGGGCGTGAGCGCCGGCCTCGTTCTCTGATTGCGAACTATCGTTCAGCTTTACAGGCGAACCTTGAGAAAGCCTTCCCGATCGATGCCGAGCGTGCGCAGGTCGCGCTCGCGCGGGTTCCTGTGTGCTTCGACGGCAGCTGTGGCCGCACTGGCTGTGCCAACATCTCGGCAGCATCTATCTCAGGAAGGCGCGGAAGCGTCCGAGCGAGAAGAGGAAGAGCGCGGTGCCGATCGCGATCAGCCAGAGGAAATCCGGCCACACGACATCGATGCCGGCGCCCCGGAACAGGATCGCCTGAGCCATCGAAATGAAATGCGTGTTGGGTGCGAAGTTCATGATCAGCTGGATGATTTCCGGCATGCTTTCGCGCGGCGTGAGCCCGCCCGACAGTACCTGCAGCGGCAGAAGGATCAGCATCAGCAGCAGTCCGAACTGCGGCATGGAGCCGGCAACGGTCGCCAGAAAGATGCCGAGCGAGGTCGTGGCAAAAAGCTGCAGCGCGGTGCCAGCCATGAACAGCGGAAGCGAACCCTGCAGCGGGACCTCGAGGATCCAGTGGGCGACGACGACCAGCGAAAAGGCGGATGCCACCAGCACCACCAGGCTCATGGCGAGCACCTTGCTGACCATGATCTCGAAGGCGGTCACCGGCATGACCAGAAGATGCTCGATCGTGCCGTGCTCGCGCTCGCGGATGAGGGCGGCGCCGGTCAGGATGATCGACAGCATGGTGATGTTCATGATGATGTTGTTGATCGCCCCGAACCACACATTGTTGAGCTGCGGATTGAAGCGGGCGCGCAGGGTGAGGTCGACCGGCAGGCTGACCGTGCTGCGATAACGGTTGACGAATTCGCTCACCTCGCTGTTGACGATGCTCTGGATATAGCCGGAGCCGCTGAAGGCCTGGGTCATGCGGGTGGCGTCGACGTTGAGTTGGATGGTCGGAACGCGCCCGGCCAGAACGTCCTGCTGGAAGTTGGCGGGGATGTTGAGCGCGAAGGTCGAGAGACCGGCATCCATCCGCTTGTCCATCTCGTTTGCCGTAATGATCTCCGGCTTGGTGAAAAAGGGCGGGTAGAAGGCATCCTGGATGCGCAGCGACAGCTGCGAAAGGTCTTCGTCGACAATGGCAATGGCCGCCATGTTGAGCGTCTCTGGCAGCGCCCGAGCCTCGGTGTAGATCGACAGCGAGAAGGAATAGAGGATGAAGAAGAGCAGCATGCGGTCCTGCACGAGGCCGCGCAGTTCCTTGACGATGAGCTGGGCGATATGGCGGATGCGCATGGCCTTACCTCGCCTGCTTTTTCAGGAGAACGGCGGTCAGCCCGAGGAGGATCGGGATGGCGATCAGCAGATAGATCAGCTGTTGCTGCAGGTCGGCAAAGCCGAGTGCCTTTGAAAACGTGCCGCGCGCGATCGTGACGAAATGGGTCGTCGGATAGATGCTGCCGATAAAGGCGCCCGCACCCTTGAGCGACGAGACCGGGTCGATGATGCCGGCATATTGGACGGCCGGAATGAGGGTCAGAAGCGCTGTGCCGAACAGGGCGGCGATCTGGCTCGAGACGAAGGTCGAGACCAGCATGCCGAGCGCCGTCGTCGAGATGACGTAGAAAAGGGCGGCGATTGCGAAGGTCACAAAGCTGCCGGTGAACGGCACCTTGAAGATCAGGATCGCGAAGGCGGTCAGAAGCAGGAAGTTGAACATGGCGAGCACGACATAGGGAAGCTGCTTGCCGATCAGGAATTCCAGCCGCGTCGTCGGTGTGACGTAGAAGTTGATGATCGAGCCGAGTTCCTTTTCGCGTACGACGCTAAGCGCCCCGAGGATGGCCGGGATCAGCAGCAGAAGCAGCGGGATGACGGCCGGCACCATGGCCACCAGGCTCTTGACGTCGGGATTGTAGCGATAGCGTGTTTCGAGCGAATAGTTGCCCTTCGTCGCTTCCTCGCCATAGGTTTCGCGGATCTTTTCCGTGATCCAGTGGGCGTGCATGCCCTGTACGTAACCGCTCACCGTTTCCGCGCGGGTCGGCATGGCGCCGTCGATCCAGGCGCCGATCTCGACCGTGTCGCCGCGCAGGGCGTCCCGGCCGAAGTTGGGCGGGATCTCGATCGCCAAGCTGATTTCGCCACTGCGCATCCGCTTGTCGAGGTCGTCATAGTCCTTGAGCGGGGCGTGTTCGACGAAATAGCGCGAACCGGAGAGTTGCGAGACATAGTCGTCGCTGATCGTGGTCCGGTCGTAGTCGAGCACGGCGAAGCTGAGCTTCTCGATGTCGAGATTGATGCCGTAGCCGATCACGAACATCAGGATGACGCTGCCGATGGTCGCCAGCGTGCCGCGGATCGGATCGCGCTGCAGTTCGAGCGCTTCCCGACGAGAATAGCTCAACATGCGCCTGAGATCGAAGAAGCGGCGGGACAGCGACTGTCGCGGCACCGCTCCGGCTGCGGGCGTCGGCGTTGTGGCCTCGACCGTCTCCGGTGCAGCCTCGCTGGCAAACTCGGCATTGCCGGCGATTGCATCCTCGAGATAGGCAATGAAGGCTTCCTCCAGAGAGGCCGCGCCGCGCTTCGCGACGATCCCTTGCGGCGTGTCGCTGACCAGCACCGTGCCGGCATGCATCAGCGAAATGCGGTCGCAGCGCTCTGCCTCGTTCATAAAATGGGTAGAGACGAAGATGGTGACGCCGTCCTTGCGGGAAAGCTCGCCGAGAGCCTGCCAGAAGTCGTCGCGGGCAATGGGATCGACGCCGGAGGTCGGCTCGTCGAGGATCAGGATTTCCGGCGCATGCACCATGGCGACGGCGAGTGACAGGCGCTGACGGATGCCGAGCGGCAGAGCGTCCGGCATGGCATCCATGAAGTCGTTGAGGTCGAAGCGCTTCGCCATTTCCTCGACACGCGCGCCGATGCGCTCCTTCGGCAGGTCAAACAGGCGGGCATGCAGGTCGAGGTTCTGCCTCACCGTCAGTTCGCCGTAGAGCGAGAAAGCCTGGCTCATATAGCCGATGCGGCGCCGGACGGCGAGATCTGAGCCGTCGACCGGGCGGCCGAAAAGCTCGGCCGTGCCTTCGCTGGCGGTCAAAAGACCGGTCAGCATCTTCATCGTCGTGGTCTTGCCGCAGCCGTTCGAGCCGAGGAAGCCGAAGATCTCGCCACGGTCGATACGGAAGCTCACGTCGTTGACGGCGGTGAAATCGCCGAAGCGCATCGACAGGTGGCTCGCCTCGATGGCGATTTCGCCGTCGAGATCCGGATTGCGCGGCGGAATGGAGAGTTCACCATGCCCTTTGCGCTTCTCCTCCGGCAACAGGGCGATGAAGGCCGTGTCGAGGTTCGGCGCGCCGGTGCGTTCGAGCAGATCCTGCGGCGTTCCCGTCGCCAGCACTTTCCCCTCGTCCATGGCGACCAGCCAGTCGAAACGCGCGGCCTCCTCCATATAGGCGGTGGCGACCACCACGGTCATGCCAGGACGACCCTCGCGAATACGGTCGATCAGCTCCCAGAACTGCCGGCGCGACAGCGGATCGACGCCGGTCGTCGGCTCGTCGAGGATCAGCAGGTCCGGATCGTGGATCAGTGCGCAGCACAGGCCGAGCTTCTGCTTCATGCCGCCGGACAGCTTGCCGGCCGGTCGATCGGCGAAGGGGGCAAGTCCAGTGCTCTTCAGGAGGTCCGCGATGCGCCGCTCGCGTTCCTTGCGCCCATGGCCGAACAGTCTGGCGAAAAAGTCGACGTTTTCGAACACCGACAGCGTCGGATAAAGGTTCTTGCCGAGCCCCTGCGGCATATAGGCGATGCGCGGGCAGGTCCGGGCCCTGTGCCCGGAATCGGCCATGTCGCCACCCAGTACGTGGACCGTGCCCGCTTGCACCGCTCGGGCGCCGGCGACCAGCGACAGCAGGCTCGATTTGCCGACCCCGTCCGGTCCCATGAGTTCGATCAGCCGGCCGCTCGGCAGGTCTAGCGTGATGTCGCTCAGCGCTCGCGTGTGGCCGTAGGATAGCGAAACGCTCTTCAGGCCGACCACAAGGCCGGCGAAATCGTGAGCCTCGAGGTTCGAGGGCATGCTCATTGGACGACGTCGCCCTCAAGCCCGGCAGGCCATTTTGCCGTCGGATCGAGGCGGACATAAGCGACGCCCGGCAGGCCGGTCTTGACCATTTCAATATGCTTTAGCAGCAGTTCGGGCGAGATCTTGGCCTTGACGCGAAACATCAGCTTCTCGCGCTCGATCTGGGTCTCCACCGTCTTCGGCGTGAACTGCGCGACATTGGCGACGAAGGAAACGGTCGCCGGAATGATGTATTGCGGTGCGGCGTCGAGCTTCAGGCGCACTTCGGCGCCGATCGCCACCCGTCCGGCCTGGTCGGTCGGGAGGAAGAAGCTCATGTAGACGTCGCCGACATCGACGAGATTGATCACCTTGCCGCCGGCGCCGACGATCTCGCCGGGCTGCGCGACGCGGAACTGGATACGGCCGTCGCGCGGTGCGGTGAGCGTGCTGTCGGCGATGACGGTTTCGATGCTCTCGATCGCGGCCTTCGCCGCATCGGCGGCTGCCTCGGCGTTCACCACCTGGGCCTTGGCATAGCTGATGGCGGCATCCGCTGCGGCCGTCTGGGCCTCGGCCGCGGCAAGGGCTGCGCGCGCGCCCTCTGCGGCGGCCTGATCGTCCTCGAGCACCTGCTGCGAAATGGTGCTGGAACTGGCGAGCTGGGTCGAGCGCACCAGCTTGCGATCGGCCGAAGCGAGCAGGATCTGACGCTGCGAGACGGCGGCCTCCGCGGCTTTCTTTTCGGCATTGCGCTGTTCGACGAGCGCCTGCGCGGTTTCTATGCCGATATCAGCCCGACGTGCTTCGGCCTTGGCCTGGCGCAACTGCGATTCCAGCTGCTTGATATCCATCTGCGCCAATGTCTGTCCGGCTTTGACGAAATCGCCTTCGCCGACGAAGATCTCGCTAATGCGCCCGGCGGACTTGGCCGCCACGTCGATCTCGACCGCTTCGATCCGGCCATTGCCGCTGGCAATGCCGTCGACGAGTTCGGAGGCCCGCAGTGATTGCCAGTAATAGTAGCCGGCCCCCGCCGCCGCGGCGAGGACGAGGGCGACAATGATCCCATTTCGACCTGGTGGTTTCATCGTGTTGATCTCCCGCTGGTGCGCCAGTCGCCGCACCGGGCGATCGGTTTCGCGTCTCTTCTAATCCGTCGATTGAAACAGTATCCTCTTCGCAGGTGCAATAGCGCAGATGCGACAGAGCCGTGAAATCCGAAGCGATTTGGATCGGTCGCAAGAACCAGCCGGAGCGTGTTCTCAACACTGCGGCGGTTGCGGCCAGTTCTTTATGCCGCCGGTCGAGGTTTCGAACAGTTTCGATAACTTGAGGACTCGCATGTCGTCGAAACGCGGGCCGACGATCTGCAGGCCGATCGGCATGCCGCTCTTCGAGAAACCGCAATTGATAGAGGCGGCCGGCTGTTCCGACATGTTCCACGGCACGGTGAAGGCGATGTGCTCGAACGGCTGTTCCGGGTCGTTGGTCGGCGAGGCCCAGTCGGCCGGGTAGGAGACGATCGGGTTGGTCGGGGTCAGCACCGCATCGACCGTGGTGAACAGCCTGCCGCAGGTCTTGCGCATTTCGATGGTCTGGCCGAACCCCTGCACCGCCTCGACGCCGGTGACGTCGGCGCCCTTTTCCGCCCATTGGTAGATATAGGGCAGGATCTTCGCGCGGCGTTCGTCGGGGAGGTTGCGAATGTCGCCCCAGAACTTGGCGCGCCAGAACTTGTCTAGCCCGTCCAACATCCCCCGCGTCATCACCGGCTCCACCTCGAAGACGACGGCGCCTGCGTCCTCGAAGCGTTTGGCCGCCGCCAGCACTGCGTCGCGGATTTCCGCCTCGGCCTCGAGGCCGCAGCCAGCATCGAGCATGACGCCGATCCGCATGCCGCGCACATCGATCTGGTGATCCATCCAGTCGAAGTCGTTCGGCGGTAGGCTAGTGCCGTCGCGCCAGTCAGGCCGCGACAGCGTCGCCATGGCGATCGCCGCATCGTCGACGCAGCGCGTCATCGGCCCGGCGCAGCGGCCGACATAGTAGGGATCGACCGGAATGCGGCCATGGCTCGGCTTAAAGCCGAACAACCCGGTCCAGCCGGCCGGCAGGCGCACCGAGCCGCCGATGTCGGTGCCGATGTGCAAGGGGCCATAGCCTGCCGCGCCGGCCGCCGCTGCCCCCGCACTCGATCCGCCGGGGTTCTGGCGGAGATCCCAGGGATTGCGGCTCAAGGGATGGAAGCTCGATAGGCCGGACGACAGCATGCCGTAGTCGGGGCAGGTGGTCTTGGCGAAGATCACCGCGCCATCTTCCTTCAAGCGGGCGGCGACCGGCGCGTCGGTCTCGGCGGGGATCAGTTCGACCGCCGCCGTGCCGAGCGGCACGGGCTGGCCCCTGGTGGCGATCAGTTCCTTGAGCGTCACCGGAATGCCGTCGAGCGTGCCCCGCGGCGCATCGCGCAGCCAGCGTTGCGTCGAGCCCTTCGCTTGGGCGCGGGCGCTCTCCGGGTCATAGGCATAGAGGGCGGCGACGTGCGGCTCGAAGGCTTCGATGCGCGCTTCCACCGCCAGCCAATATTCGTAAGGAGAGAGGGTCTTCGCCCGGAAATTGGCGAGGAGATCCCTGATGGTCAAATACAGTAGATCGGTCATGTCGACATTCCGTCTCCGCTCAAAAATGAACCGCTTTGGTCGTCGCTGGTCAGGCCGCGGAAGGCGGTCGAGCCGCCATCTCCTCGGCCCTGTGGCAGGCAGCCTGCCGTGCCGGCAAGATCGTCCGCAACTCGGGTCGTTCCGTGGCGCAGCGCGCGATGGCGAGCGGACAGCGGTTGCGGAAGGCGCAGCCGCCGGTCTCGGCGAGCGGGGGAGGGGGCGGCACGCGTTCGGAAGACGGCGGGCGGCCGAACCGCTCGATGCTCGGCTCGGCATCGGCCAGCACTTTCGTATAGGGATGCAGCGGTTGCTCGAAGACCGCGTGCGCCGGCCCCGTCTCCACCAGCCGCCCGCGATACATAACACCGACCCGGTCGGCGATGCAGTCGACCACGGCGAGGTTGTGAGTGATGAACAGGAAGGTCACGCCGCGCTTTTCGCGCAGGTCCATCAGCAGGTTGAGCACCTGCGCCTGCACCGAAAGATCCAGCGCCGAGACCGCCTCATCGGCGACCACGAGCTTCGGTTCTGTAACCAGCGCGCGGGCAATGGCGATGCGCTGGCGCTGGCCGCCGGAAAACTCGTGCGGATGGCGCTCGGCGTGCTCGGCCTTCAGCCCAACGCTTTCCAGCATATCGACGACACGGTCCTGGATCTCGGCTCGTCCGGGCCTGCGCGCCAGCACATGCAGCGGTTCGGCGACGATGCGGCCGACCTTCTGGCGCGGATCGAGCGAGCCGAACGGGTCCTGGAACACCATCTGGAAGTTCTCGCGCCTGCGCATCAGTTCCTTGGGTGGCAGGGAAAAAAGATCGTCGCCGTCGAACAGGACATGGCCGGAGGTCGGCTTGTCGAGTGCCATGACGAGCCGCGCGAGCGTCGACTTGCCGCAACCGCTTTCGCCCACCACCCCGAAGATCTCGCCGGCGTCGATGGTGAGCGAGACGTCGTCGAGCGCGCGGGTCTGGTGCTGGGCGCCGAACAGCGAATGGCTGGCGTAGTCGCGGGTGAGGGTGCGGATATCGAGGAGGGGTGTCGTGTTCACCGCTTCACCTCCCAATCCATCGCCCGGATGCAGCGCACGCCGCGCTCGCCGGCAAAGGTCGTCCAGCCGGGTTCGCCCGCATGGCAGGCGTCGATCACCTCCCGACAGCGGTCGGAGAAGGCGCAGCCGGCCGGCAGCCGGTTGAAGCCGGGAACGGTGCCGCGAATGGTCGAAAGCCGGCCGCCGTCGCCGATGCGTTTCGGTACCGCGGCGATCAGTCCACGCGTATAGGGATTGCGCGGCTGGGTCAGGACATCTTGCGTCGCACCTTCCTCCATCCGCCGTCCCGCATACATGACGATCGTGCGTCGGCACATGCGGGCGATGACGCCGAGATCGTGGCTGACCAGCATCAGCGCCGTGCCGTATTCGCTGGCAAGGTCGCCGAGAATGTCGAGCACTTCCGCCTGTACCGTCACGTCGAGCGCGGTCGTCGGTTCGTCGGCGATCATCAGGGCAGGCTTCAGCGCCAGTGCGATGGCGATGCCGACCCGCTGGCGCTGGCCGCCGGACATTTCGTGCGGATAGGTCTTCGCCCGGCGTTTCGCGTCCGGAATCCGCACCTGGTCGAGCAGGTCCACGGCTTGCGCCCGCGCGTCGCGCCAGGACAGGCCGCGATGCCACACCAGCCCTTCGGCGATCTGGTCGCCGACGGTCATGGCCGGGTTGAGCGCGGTCATCGGCTCCTGGAAGATCATGCCGATACGGTTGCCGCGGATCTCGCACAGACGCTCTTCGGATGCTTGAAGCAGGTTTTCGCCGACAAGTGCGATCGTGCCGCTCGCTTTCGCAACGCCCGGCAATAGCCCCACGATCGCCAGCGCCAGCAGCGATTTGCCCGACCCGCTTTCGCCGACCACCCCCAGTGTTTCCCCGGCTTCCAGGTCGAAGGCGACATCGGTCAGGATCGGCATGCGGCTTCCGTCGCCGAGACGAATCGAGACGGAAAGATCGCGAACGGAGAGGAGAGGGGTGTCGTCTTGCCGCATCGTTACATCCTCCCCTTGTCACGGGGGTCAAGAAGGTCCCTTAGCCCGTCGCCCAGCATGTTGAAACCGAAGACCGTGAGCGCGATCGCAACGCCGGGCAGGATTGCCAGCCATGGCGCCAGGGCGAGATAGGTCTGGGCGTCGGCCAGCATGCGGCCCCAGGTCGGCGCCGGCGGCGGCATGCCGAGACCGAGGAAGCTCAGGCCCGCTTCTGTCAGGATCGCCAGGCCGAGCTGAATCGTCGCCTGGACGATGATCTGGTTGGAGATGTTTGGCAGCACATGCTCGACCGTGATCAGGAATGACCCCTTGCCGGCGCCGCGGGCGGCGAGCACATAGTCGCGCGACCAGACCTGCTGCGCGGCACTGGCTGTCACGCGGGCAAAGACGGGCACCATGAAGACGGCGATGGCGATGATCGCGGTGAAACGGCCCGACCCCATCAGCGCGCCGAGCATCATGGCCGAGAGGATCGGCGGCACGGCGAAGATCACGTCGTTGGCCCGCATCACGAAGGCTTCGGTTAGGCCGCGGCGGGCGGCAGCGAGAACGCCAAGCGCCGTACCGAGGGAACCGCCGATTGCTACGGCCGCGGCTGCCGTCGACAGCGAATTCCACGCGCCGACCATCAGCATGGAGGCGATGTCGCGGCCGAACTGGTCGGTACCCAGCAGGCCATAGGCCAAGGGCGGCTTCAGCTTGTGGATGATCTGCATCTTGGCCGGCGGCAGCGGTGTCCAGACGAGCGACAGCAGGGCGATCGCCACGAGCGCCAGGATGATCGCGCCTCCTATCGCGAGATTGGGCCGGCGCAGGATCAGCCACGGACTGTAGGCCGTGAGCCTGGCCTTGGCGCTCTCGACAGGTGCGCTCATCGGCCTCGTCCTCTCAGTCGCGGGTCGAGCACCAGATAGGAGAGGTCGACCAGGAAATTCATGACGATAACGAGACCGGCGAAGAACAGCACGACGTCCTGCATGACGATCACGTCGCGCTGGGTCAGCGCCTGATAGGCGAGGCGGCCGAGGCCGGGCAGGTTGAAAACGTTCTCGATCAGGATCGCGCCGGCGATCAGGAAGGTGAATTGCAGGCCGAGGATGGTGATGACCGGCACCAATGCATTGGGAACGGCGTGGCGCCAGAGTGCAACGCGGCGCGGCAGGCCCTTGGCGCGGGCGGTGCGGACGAAATCCTCGTGCAGTACTTCGAGCACTGAGGACCGCGTCACCCGCGTCAGCACGCCGGCCTGCGGCAGGGCAAGGGCGACCGCTGGCAGGAGCAAGGCCTTCAGCCCTGCAAAAAGGCCGGCATCCCAGCCGGGAAACCCGCCGGCCGGCATCCAGCCGAGCGAGATCGAGAAGGCAAGGATCAGAAGAATCGCCACCCAGAAGCCGGGCACGGCGATGAACAGTTGCGAGAGCACGCCGGCAAGATAGTCGAAGCTAGAATTGCGTTTGGCCGCCGAGGCGACGCCGAGCGGGATGGCGATCGCGACCGAGATCACGATCGCCATCCCGGCGAGGGGCAGAGTGACGGCCAGCCTCTCGGCGATTAGCCCGGCCACTGGCACGCCATAGGTATACGACGTGCCGAGATCCCCGGTCAGCAGTCCGCCGAGCCAGAGGAAATAGCGCACCAGCAAGGGCTGATCGAGCCCGAGTTCGCGACGAAGGGCGGCCAGCGTGTCCGGGCTTGCCGAGGTGCCGAGCATGATCGCCGCCGGATCGCCGGGTAGGACGTCCATGATGACGAAGATCAGGGCCGAGACCGCGGCGAGCGTCAGGACGAGACTGCCAAGCCGCCGGGCGATGAGTGTCAGCATGGGTGGGTCCCTGACATGGCGGAACACCCCCTCTCGCCTGCCGGCCATCTCCCCCAGAAGGGGGGAGAGCAGTCGAGGCCAGCGTCCCGCCTGCAATCCGATGTTTCCGTGCTTGAGTAGATCCCCACCACCGCGCGATGGTGGTCGTTGGATCGGTGAGTTCTGCGTCTGGTCTTCTCCCCCCTCGTGGGGGAGATGGCCGGCAGGCCAGAGGGGGAGACAGCCATCCTGGAACCCGGTCTAGCTACCGTCCCTATTCCTCCCAATAGACCTCGGTCAGCACGTTGGACGGAATCGGTTCGTTTTCCCACAGTCCCTTCAGCTTCTTGTCCCAGATGCCGAGCTTGGGCATGACGAACAGGAACAGCGCCGGCACGTCCTCGGCGAGGATCTTCTGTGCCTCGCCATAGAGCCTGTCCTGCTCGCTCGTGTCTGCCGTCGCCTCTACCTTCTTCAGGATGTCGTTAAAGGCGGGGTTTTTGTAGCCGAAATAATAGGGATCGCGCGTATAGATGTCGATGTCCATCGGCTCGGCATGGGCGACGATGGTCATGTCGAAGTCGCGGCCCTTGAACACGTCCTGGACCCATTTGGCCGGGAACTCGGTCGGCTCGATGTTCATCGTCACGCCGATTTCAGCAAACAGCGCCTGCATCACCTGGGCGGAACGCGGCGCATAGGCCATCTGCGGGGTCTTGATGGTAAAGGTAAAGCCGTCCGGATAGCCGGCCTCGGCCAGAAGCGCCTTGGCCCTTTCCGGATCGTAAGGGTAGGTGCCGGTGAGGTCGACATAGCCGCGGTCGTTGGGCGTGTAATGGCTGCCGATCGCCGTGCCGTAACCGGACCAGGCACCGTCGACGATCACCGCGCGGTCGAGCGCCATCATCAGCGCCTGGCGCACGCGCTTGTCGTTAAACGGCTTGCGCTCGTTGTTCATGCCGGCCACGACCTTGAGTTCGGTATTGCCGATCACGGTCGTGAGCTTCGCGTCATCCTTGAAGCTTTCCACCAGTTCCGGCGCGCCGAATTCCGGGAAGGCGTCGACATCGCCGGATTTCAGCGCCGCGGCCTGCGCCTGCGGATCGGCGATGAAGCGGAAGGTGACCTTGTCCAGCTTCACCTGGACGTCTTCGTTCCAGTAGTCGGGATTGGCGGAAAGCTCCACCTTGTCACCCTTGGCCCAACTGACGAACTTGAACGGGCCGGTGCCGATCGGCGTGGTCTTAGCCTCAGTCGCGCTCTTGGTGCCGACGATGACCGATGAGGGCCAGCCGAGCCAGTAGAGCAGGCTGCCGGCCGGCTCCTTCAGCTTGAGCACCAGGGTGGCCGCATCCGGTGTCTCGATCGTGTCGATGGTGGCGAAGAAGCGCTTCTGCGGATTGACGCTGTCGGCCCCGCGGGCGCGCTCGAGAGAGGCCTTGGCGACCGAGGAATCGAAGGCCTCGCCGTCATGGAACTTCACGCCTTCCTCGAGCCGGAAGGTATAGGTGAGGCCGTCTGCGGAAATCTCCCAGGTTTTCGCCAGCTGCGGCTGGATCTTGCCGTCGCGGTCGATCGTCACCAGCCCCTCGAAGACGTTCTGCCAGGTGACCTGGCCGATGGCGACGGGTGCGGCAATCGTCGGGTCGAGGCCGGTCGGCTCGATGGTCATGCCGAGCGTCAGGTCCTTCTGGGCGGCCAGCGCCGGACCGGAGACAAAGACGGCCACGGTGGTGGCAAGTCCGAGAACCACGCTGCGGAGGAAATTGCGCCTAACGGCAAGCAAGGCATTGGTCATGAAAATTCTCCTTTTCTTGACGTAGGTTCCATTCTGGCATGATAGTCCGTGACGCAGTGCGAAAGAAACACTGGCATCTCGCAGGCGCCCGCACAATGTGGTTTTTCTTATCTGATGGAGTGGAGATCAAACTCCGGAGCCCCAGCGCCTGCCTTTGCCTTGGACGGCGCCGTACGAGGTCGTAGCGAGGGGAAGTGCCGCAGGGCGTTTTCGTCAGCGTGGTGGGAATTTCACTCAGGCAATGGTCTTGCCGGACTCTTCGGCGAGCATGCCTGCTTGGCGGGCTGCGGCGATGAAGGCCTTGCGCGCGACGTCCGCCGCCTCGTCGGTCTCTATCGCCAGGCGACACCAACGCGTGGCCCGTTCATAGGCGAAACCACTGCGCGTCGGCCACTCTTGCTCCAAAAAATAGAGGGCATCGTAGGGTTCGCGAAAGGTCCTGGCGAGGCCGGATTGCAGGATGAGTTCGATCGGGTCTGTCCAGGTCGGATGGGTGTCGTTCATGGCATACTCCATTGCGCCAACCGAACACACAAGTGGGGCAAAAGTTCCGCGGCAGTTCTGCCGTGGATTCAATTGTTTGTGATTGTTTGTGATGCCGCCGTCGCAGTGCGGCAGCCCTGCAAAGCCTTTAGTTCGACAGTTCCTCGGGCTCGTCGGCCCAATCGGGTCTTTCCGCCGCATCGCGCGCTTCGAGCCATTTCGCCGTTGCTTCCCCGGCCCATTGGGCCGCCTGCACCAGGCTCTCGCCGTTTATCAAGGCATGGAGCAGGGCGGCGCTGAAGCTGTCGCCGGCACCGATCGTGTCTCCCGTCGAAACGGCGTGGTTCACGCCCACGTCCTGGCGGTTCTTGCCATCATACAGGGTTGTCTCATGCGGCCCATCGGTCAGCGCGAGATGCTTCAGCCGGTCGCCGCAGATCCGCATGGCCGTCTGCCAGATTTCCTCCAGCCCCAGACCGGGAAAGTCGGCCCTCGAGCCGACCATGATATCGGCCGGGCGAGGGCTGGGCGTTCCCAAGGGGAACTGCGAGACCACGAGCGGAGCGGCTTCCAACGAGCGCAGGATGTTGTCGCACAGGCGGGTGCCGTTGACGTAGAAAGCCTCACCCTCGATCGTTGTCGGAACAGAGAAGCTGCGGCTGATCCGCTTCACGCCAGACAGGATGGTGCGTTCGCCGTTGGGTTCGAGCAGGATATCGGCGCAATCGGTTTCGCCGTCGGATATGCAGACATGCGACAGGTCGTAGTGCTTGGCGGTCAGCATGTCGAAAGCCCACCGACCGTGACCGTCACTGCACAGCGTGGACACCAGGCAGACCGGACGCTTGAGATCCATCAACCGCCGTGCCGTATAGTAGCCGCCGCCGCCCAGCCTGATACGGCGATCCGACCAGGTGATCCGCGCGCCGGAGCGCAGCGGCGCCATCAGCCGCCAGATGCGGTCGTGATTGATATGGCCGATGACGACGACGGAGTGTGCTGTGGCTGACGGGAAATCGGGCATGCCTTGCTGTCGCCTTTCTGATGGGCTCCGGATGCGAAGCGTTCAATCGCAGGTCAGCAACATGCCCTTGCGGCAGCATGGCGGCAAGGACCGGTTCCATCAAGGGCGGCCGGCAAGGTTTATCCTCACTCAACGCGCTTCTTGCGGAACCGGCTATAGTCCGATTTCATTTCGGTAAGGAGCATCTTCGCTCATGGCTCAGCAGGAGGAGATCGACGTGAAGATCAAGGCGGTTGTCTGGGGTGAAAACATCCACGAGCACACCAGCGACGTGGTTCGGGGAATCTATCCAGACGGAATGCATTGCACGATTGCGGCGGCGCTTAACGCCGGAGACGGCATTGCAGCGACGACCGCGACACTGCAGGAGCCGGAACACGGGCTGAGCGTCGAGCGGCTGGCCGCGACCGACGTGCTGCTGTGGTGGGGCCACAAGGACCACGGCGCCGTTGCCGACGAGGTTGTCGAGCGTGTCGCACGCCGCGTCTTCGAAGGCATGGGGCTCATCGTTCTCCATTCCGGCCACTTCGCCAAGCCGTTCAAGCGGCTGATGGGTACGCCCTGCGCGCTGAAATGGCGCGAAGCCGGCGAGCGGGAGCGGATTTGGACGGTCAATCCGGGGCATCCGATCGCCGAGGGCATCCCGGAAAACTTTGTTCTGGAAAACGAGGAAATGTATGGCGAGTTCTTTTCCGTGCCGGAGCCGCTGGAAACGGTATTCATCTCCTGGTTTGCCGGCGGCGAGGTTTTCCGCTCCGGGCTGACCTGGCGACGTGGCGCGGGCAACATCTTCTATTTCCGCCCGGGCCACGAGACCTATCCGACCTATCACGACGCCACCGTGCAGAAGGTCATCTACAATGCGGTGAAATGGGCCTACAATCCGCGTCCGGCCTATGTCGGCGTGCATGATGCCCCGAACGTTCCCGTCGGTCAGGCGCTCGAGCCGATCACCGAGCGCGGGCCGAAGCTGCACCAGGCCGGCGAAGAGGGTTACAAGTGATGATGCCGATCCGTCTTCTCGTCCTTGGCACGGGCGGCATGGCCAACACCCATGCGATGAATTTTGCCACGCTTCCCGATGTGCAACTGGTCGCGGCGGTCGATGTCGATATCGCCAAAGTGCGCGCGTTCGCCGCGCGCCACGACATTCCGAACACCTTTACGTCGCTTGACGAGGCGATCGTCTGGGGCGAATTCGATGCCGTGACCAATGTAACCCCGGACCGCATCCATCATCCGACGACGCTTCCCCTGCTGGCCGCCGGGAAGCATGTGATGTGCGAGAAGCCGCTCGCCGAGACCTATGCGAAGGCGGACGAAATGGCGACGGCGGCGGAAGCCTCGGGCCTGGTCAATATGGTCAATCTCACCTACCGCAATGTGGCGCAGGTGCAGAAGGCGCGGCAGATGGTGATCGATGGGGAGATCGGCCGGGTCCGCCATATCGAGGCGTCCTACCTGCAGAGCTGGCTGGTCTCCAAGGCCTGGGGCGACTGGACGAGCGAAAGCCAGTGGCTCTGGCGTCTGTCGACCAAACACGGCTCGAACGGCGTGCTCGGCGATGTCGGCATCCACATCCTCGACTTTGTCGGCTTCGGCGCGGCAATCGAGATCGACCATGTCTTTGCTCGCCTCAAGACCTTCGACAAGGCGCCAGGCAACCGGATCGGCGAATATGATCTCGACGCCAATGACAGTTTCACCATGACCGCCGAATTCACCAACGGTGCCATGGGTGTCATTCATGCCAGCCGCTGGGCGACCGGCCATCTGAACGAACTCAGGCTTCGGGTATATGGCGACAAGGGCGCGCTCGAGGTCATCCACCGCCCAGATGCCTCGAAGCTGCGCGCCTGTCTCAGGGAGGATGTGGAGACGGCGGTTTGGCGGGAGATCGAGGTCGACCCGGTCGAAACGAACTATCAGAAATTCATTGCGGCGATCCGAGAAGGCCACACGGAGGAACCCAGCTTCCGTCACGCAGCCAACCTGCAGAAGATCCTCGACCTTGCCCTGATAACCGAGCGCGAGCGGCGGGAACTTGCGGTGTAGGCGGCCGGAACACCTTCTCCCCGTCGGGGAGAAGGTGGCGCGCAGCGCCGGATGAGGGGGAGGCGAAGCCTCGAAG
Organism: Rhizobium arsenicireducens; assembly: GCF_964021225.1. Classification (NCBI taxonomy): domain Bacteria; kingdom Pseudomonadati; phylum Pseudomonadota; class Alphaproteobacteria; order Hyphomicrobiales; family Rhizobiaceae; genus Rhizobium; species Rhizobium arsenicireducens. The sequence goes on from NZ_CAXHYK020000001.1 coordinate 220,013, forward strand.
GATGGCGCGAAGGCTCAGTAGGCGACCTTGACGGCCGCTTTCTGTTCCACTGATTTCAACGCAGCATCGGCCAGCGCCAGCGCGATCAGGCCGTCCTCGGCCGAAGGCGAAAGCGGCGTGCCCTTTTCCAGGCTGTCGATGAAGGCCGAGATTTCGGCGGCATAGGCCGCGGTGTAGCGGGTCATGAAGAAATCGTGCAGCGGCGGGCGGGTATAGCCGTCCTTGGTGGCGATCTCGATCGACACCGGCCGTTGGTTCTCCGCGGACACGGCGCCCAGCGAACCATGCACCTCGATCCGCTGGTCGTAGCCATAGGAGGCGCGGCGCGAGTTGGAGATCATCGCCTGGCGGCCACTCTTGGTCGTCAGGATCAGGCTCGCCGAGTCGTAGTCGCCGAGTTCGCCGATCTTGGGATCGACCAGAACCGAAGCCGAGGCCATCACCGTGTCGATTTCCTCGCCGAGCAGATAGCGGGCCATGTCGAAGTCGTGGATCGTCATGTCGCGGAAGATGCCGCCGGACACCTTGATATAGTCTGCCGGCGGGGCACCCGGATCGCGGCTGGTGATCGTCACCATCTCGACCTTGCCAATCGTGCCCTTGTCGATTTCCCGGCGCACGGCCTGGAAATGCGGGTCGAAGCGGCGGTTGAAGCCGAGCATGACCTTGCCGCCGACCTTGCGGACCGTTTCCAGGCAGGCGCGGGCGCGGTTAACGTCCAGGTCGATCGGCTTTTCGCAGAAGATCGCCTTGCCGGCTTTGGCGAAACGCTCGATCAGGTCCGCATGCGTGTTGGTTGGGGTGCAGATGATGACGGCGTCGATATCCTTGTCGGCCTCGATCTCGTCGATCGTCTTCACCGCCGCGCCGGAAGCCTCGGCGATCGCCCTGGCCGCCTCGGGAAAGGCGTCCGCGACCGCGGCCAGTTTCGCCCGCTTGTCCTCGGCGATGGCACGCGCATGTACCTTGCCAATCCGTCCGGCGCCCAAAAGGGCCAGTTCCGTTACCATGGTCTTCTCCTCCCTTGGTCGCCTTGCCCAACCGGCCTCAAGCGCCCTAAACACCGTTCGCGCGTGCCCTCGTTCTCGCTCCGGGCCACCGGTGGCGGTACAGTGGCGCAGGCCGTCGAATGGAGCCAAATCTCCATTTGGAATATACATTCTATTTTGCTAGATTGCGATATCGTTTGTGTCAAGCGGCATTGCGGAAAGGACAGTCATGACGGAAATCGGCGGACCGGCCAGCATCAAGGCCTTCGAGGAAAGGCTGCTGGAAGTGTCGGAAAGCCTGCCGAAGCGGCTGCGCCAGTGTGCCGATTACGTCGCCGCCAACAAGGATCGGATCGCGGTCTCGACCGTCGCGGAAATGGCCGAAGGCGCCGGTGTCCAGCCGTCGGCCTTCATGCGCTTCTGCCAGATCCTCGGCTTTTCGGGCTTTTCCGAAATGCAGAAGCTGTTTCGTGATTCCTTCGTCGGCGGCTGGCCGGATTATTCCACGCGCCTGCAGCATATTCGCGACATAGGCGAGGGCAGCCCGACCGCATTGCTCGCCGAATTCGTCGAGGCCGGCCGCACCTCGCTCGAGGGGCTGTTGAAGTCGGTCGAGCCGGAAATGCTGGAACGGGCGGTCGAGGTGCTTGCAGGCGCCGGGATGATCCACATCATCGGCTTGCGCCGCTCCTTCCCGGTCGCCAGCTACATGGCCTATGCGCTGGAAAAGATGAATGTTCCGGCCATGTTGCACAGCGCCGTCGGCAAGCTGGAGAGCCATCACGCCATCCGACCGGGCGATGTGCTTCTGGCGATCACCTTCTCTCCCTATTCGGCAGAGACGATGGAACTGGTCGAGGAGGTCGCGAAGAAAGGAATTCCGATCGTCGCCGTGACCGATACGATCGTCAGTCCCCTGCGCCGGTTCGATGCGATCACGCTGTCTGTCTCCGAGGTTGATTTCGGCGCCTTCCGTTCCCTGTCGGCGACGCTGTGTCTTGCCATCACGCTCTCGGTCGCGGTTGGAACGGCGCAGCAGGAATCCTGAATATTTGTATTGAAAATTCTAAAAATGGAATTTAAAGTCCATTCCAAGAGGAGAGCAGGCTGCGGTTCCGCGGCCGCCTGAAGGAATGGACGGCGAGGCCAGCGACCTGCCGCCCGAAGGGAGGTTCGTTTGGCACAACTCGATCTGATCACGATCGGACGCTCGTCGGTCGACCTTTATGGCGCACAGGTCGGCGGCCGGCTCGAGGACATGGCCTCCTTCAACAAGTATATCGGTGGGTCGCCCACCAATATCGCGGCCGGCACGGCCCGGCTCGGGCTGAAGTCCGCCGTTCTCACCCGTGTGGGCGACGAGCACATGGGGCGCTTCATCCGCGAGCAGCTGGTGCGCGAGGGCGTCGACGTGCGCGGGGTGAAGACGGACCCGGAGCGGCTGACCGCGCTCGTTCTCCTCGGTATCCGCGACGAACACCAGTTTCCGCTGATCTTCTACCGCGAGAACTGCGCCGACATGGCGCTGTGCGAAGATGATGTCGATCCCGACTTCATCGGCTCGGCGCGCTGCGTGCTGGCGACCGGCACCCATCTGTCTCATCCGCGTACCGAGGCCGCGGTGCTGAAGGCTTTGAAGATTGCCCGCGATGGCGGCGCCAGGACCGCGCTCGACATCGACTACCGCCCCAATCTCTGGGGGCTCGCCGGCCATGGCGCCGGAGAAAGCCGCTACATCGAATCCGAGGCGGTCACCGCCAAGCTGCAGGCGACGCTTCATCTGTTTGATTTGATCGTCGGCACGGAGGAGGAATTCCATATCGCCGGCGGGACGACCGACACGGTCGAGGCGCTGAAAGCGGTGCGCCGCGTCTCCGATGCCGCGCTCGTCTGCAAGCGTGGCGCGATGGGTGCGGTGGTGTTCGAGGGGGCTATCCCCGACAGCCTCGACGAAGGCCAGGCGGGCGAGGGCTTTCCGATCGAGGTGTTCAACGTGCTGGGTGCCGGCGACGGCTTCATGTCCGGCCTCATGAAGGGTTGGCTGACTGGCGAGGACTGGTCGACCAGCCTCAAATTCGCCAATGCCTGCGGTGCCTTCGCCGTCTCGCGCCACGGCTGCACGCCGGCCTATCCGAGCTGGGAAGAGCTGCAATATTTCTTCAGGACCGGCATCCGCAACAAGGCGCTGCGCAAGGACGAGGCGCTGGAGCAGGTGCACTGGTCGACCAATCGCAAGGGCGACTGGTCTAAGATGCGGGTGTTTGCCTTCGACCACCGCTTGCAGCTGGAGGCCATGGCAGACGAGGCCGGCGTCCCGCGCGAACGGATCGGCGCCTTCAAGACGCTCTGCCTGAAGGCGGCGCTTGATGTCGCTGGCGGTGCCTCCGGTTACGGCATCCTCTGCGACAGCCGGCTCGGCCGCGACGCGCTCTATGCGGCGAGCGGTTCGGGCCTGTGGATCGGTCGACCAGTGGAATGGCCGGGCTCGCGGCCGTTGACGCTCGAGCCGGAGATCGGCCCGGATTTGGGCGGACTAGTCGAGTGGCCGCTCGAAGATGTGGTCAAGGTTCTCTGTTTCTATCACCCCGACGATACGGCCGAGCTGCGCGCCGAGCAGGAGGCGACGGTGCTGCGCCTCTTTGCCGCCGCCCGCCGCAACCGGCTGGAAATGCTGCTGGAGGTCATTCCTTCCAAGGTCGGCCTGACCGATGACGACACGGTTGCCCGGATCATCGACCGCTTCTACGAGATCGGCGTCTATCCCGACTGGTGGAAGCTGGAGCCGATGCGCACCGAAGCCTCCTGGGCCAATGCCTGCGCCGCCGTCGAGCGCCACGATCCCTATACCCGCGGCATCGTCGTGCTCGGGCTCGACGCGCCGCAGGCCGAGCTCGAGGAGAGCTTCGCGCTTGCCGCCCGCTTCGCGCTGGTGAAGGGTTTTGCCGTTGGCCGGACGATCTTCGGCGAGGCGGCACGCAAGTGGCTGTCCGGCGCGATCAGCGACGGGCAGGCCGTGGAGGAAATGGCGCAGCGCTACCGCAGCCTCTGTTCCGTCTGGGACAAGGCCCGGCAAGGACCAGGCGCACTGGGAGAGAAGGCATGAAAACGGTGAGACTGACGGCGGCGCAGGCGATGATGCGCTACCTCGCCAACCAGCTGAACGAGGACGGTGTTCCCTATATCGCCGGTGTCTGGGCGATTTTCGGTCATGGCAACGTGGCGGGCATCGGCGAGGCGCTCTATTGCGTGCGTGATCGGCTACAGACGCTGCGCGGCCAGAACGAACAGTCGATGGCCCATGCGGCGATCGCCTATTCCAAGCAGCTGCGCCGGCGTCGCGCCATGGCCGTGACCTCGTCGATCGGTCCGGGTGCCGCCAACATGGTGACGGCGGCGGCGCTGGCCCATGTCAACCGCCTGCCGGTGCTCTTTATCCCGGGCGACGTCTTTGCCAATCGCGGGCCCGATCCGGTATTGCAGCAGCTGGAGGATTTTGGCGACGGCACGATGACGGTCAACGACTGCTTCAAGCCGGTTTCCCGCTATTTCGACCGCATCATGCGGCCCGAACAGTTGCTGACGGCGCTGCCGCGCGCCATGCGCACCATGACGGACCCGGCCGATTGCGGTCCGGTGACGCTGTCCTTTTGCCAGGACGTGCAAGCCGAGGCCTACGATTATCCCGAGAGCTTCTTCGAGCCGAAAGTCTGGCGGCAGCGCCGGCCGGAGCCCGACGCGCAGGAATTCGAGGCGGCGGTTGCTGCTTTGAAGGCGGCGAAGAGCCCGGTCATCGTCGCTGGCGGCGGCGTGCATTTTTCCGGCGCCACGGACACGCTCAAAGCCTTCGTCGAGAAACACGGCATCCCGGTCGTCGAAACGCAGGCCGGCAAGTCGGTGCTCGCCTGGGACCACGACCACAATTTCGGCCCGGTCGGCGTGACCGGCGCCGAATGCGCCAACATCATCGCCGAAAAGGCCGACCTGGTGTTCGGAATCGGTACGCGATTCCAGGATTTCACCACCGGCTCCTGGGGTCTGTTCAAGAACCCGGACCGTCGCATCCTGGCGCTCAACGTCCAGACCTATGACAGCGCCAAGCATGACGCCATCCCCTTGACGTCAGACGCGAAGATCGGCCTTGAAAGACTGTCGGCCGCGCTCGGCGATCATCGCTTCACGCCGCCGGATGCCGCGATCAAGGCCGGCTGGTTCGCCAAGGCCGATGCCGTGACCGCGCCGCCGAAGGATGGCAATCAGTTGCCGACCGACATGCAGGTGATCGGCGCCGTACAACGTCAGTCGCGCGACAACACGGTCGTCATGTGCGCGGCCGGCACTATGCCGGGCGAGTTGCACCAGCTGTGGAAGGCCAAGCTACCGCTGTCTTATCACATGGAATACGGCTTCTCCTGCATGGGTTATGAGATTGCCGGCGGCCTCGGCATCAAGATGGCCGAACCCGACCGCGACGTCATCGTCATGGTGGGCGACGGCTCCTACATGATGATGAATTCGGAGCTTGCGACGTCCGTCGCCATGGGTCTCAAGATCACCCTCGTCATCACCGACAACCGCGGCTACGGCTGCATCAACCGGCTGCAGATGGGCACCGGCGGGGCCGAGTTCAACAATCTCTACGCTCATACCAATGTCCATCCGATGGCGATCGACTTTGCCGCCCACGCCGCCTCCATGGGGGCTAGCGCCCGCAAGGTCTCCTCGATCGCCGAGCTGGAAGAGGCGCTCGCCGCCGCACGCGACGCGACCGTCACCACGGTCATCGTCATCGATACCGACCCCTATCCGACGCCGGAGGCCGGCGGGCATTTCTGGGACGTCGCCGTTCCGCAAGTCTCGCCCCGCGCCGAAGTCAATCAAGCCCGTGTCCGCTACGAGGCGGCTCTCAAGGAAAGACGCTAAGCATGATCCTCTACGGTACCAATCCGATTGCCTGGTCGAACGACGACGATCGCTCGCTCGGCGCCCATATCAGCCTCGAGCAGTGCCTCGATGAAACGGCGAAAATCGGTTTCGACGGCATCGAGAAGGGTCACAAGTTCCCGCAGGATCCGGCCAGCCTCAAGGCCGTGCTCGAGCCGCGCGGCCTGCGCTACGTGTCCGGCTGGCATTCGCTGAACCTGCTCACCCACACGATCGAGGAAGAAAAGGCGGCGATGCAGCCGGCGCTCGACCTGCTGAAGGCCATGGGCTCGAAGGTCATCATCGTCTGCGAAACCTCGAACGCGATCCACGGCAATGACGCGGTGGCCGTCAACGACCGTCCGAAGCTCTCCGATGCCGACTGGGCCAAGTTCGGCGCCGGCGTAGAGGCGCTGGCCGAACATGCCACCGCGCAGGACATCACGCTCGTCTACCATCACCATATGGGGACGATCGTCGAGAGCGAGGAAGAGATCGACAGGCTGATGGAGAACACCGGGCCGCACGCGAAGCTCTTGCTCGACACCGGCCATTGCCTGTTCGGCGGCGGCAATCCCGAGCGGGTGGCGAAGAACCACATGCACCGCGTCGGCCACATCCATGCGAAGAACATCCGCCCGGTCATCGCCCGGCAGGTGCGCGACGAAAATCTCTCGTTCCTCGAAGGCGTGCGCCGCGGCGTGTTCACCGTGCCGGGCGACGCGGAAGGCGGGGTCGATTTCCCGCCGGTCTTGCGGATCGCCGCCGAGAATGGTTACCAAGGCTGGCTGGTCATCGAAGCCGAGCAGGACCCGGATGTCCGCAATCCCTTCGAATACCAGAGCCTTGGTTTGAAATCGTTGAAGGCCATGGCCAGGCAGGCCGGGCTGGACAAGGAGACAGCGTGAAATTTCTCGACCCGCAGCATCCGTTCTTCGCCCCGCTCTGGCGCCGTGTCCTGACCGTTGTCGCCCCTGCGGTCTGGGGGCTCGTGGAGCATTGGAATGGTGAGCCGGGCTGGGCCATCGTCTTCTTCGCCGCGGCGGCCTATGCGGGATACGCGCTGTTCGTAGTGCCGAAGACGGCGCCGGATGAAAAGCCTCCGACAGACGAGGCTGCGACCAGAGACGACAAGGGAGATGAGGGATGAGCGACCTGCTGCGCAAGCCGAAGGCCCCCTTTGGCAAGGTGCATGACATCACGCCGGCCGATGCCGGCTGGGGCTATGTCGGCTTCGGTCTCTATCGGCTGAAGGCCGGGGAGACGGCCACGGAACCGACCGGCGAGACCGAGGTCATTCTCGTCCTGGTCGAAGGCAAGGCCGAGATCTCGGGTGCGGGCAAGGATTTCGGCGAACTGGGCGACCGGATGAGTGTCTTCGAGCGCACCCCACCGCATTGCGTCTATGTGCCGGCCGACTCCGGCTGGTCGGCGACGGCGACCACCGACTGCACGCTTGCCGTCTGCACGGCGCCGGCCATGCCCGGCCGGGAGGCGCAGGTGATCGGCCCGTCCGGCATTTCGCTGGTCGAGCGCGGCAAGGGGGCGAACACCCGCTACATCCATCCGATCGCCATGGAGGACCGCGACGTGGCCGACGCGCTGCTGGTGACGGAAGTGTTCACGCCGTCGGGCAACTGGTCGTCCTATCCGCCGCACCGCCACGACGAGGACGTGTTTCCCGATATGACCTATCTTGAGGAAACCTACTATCACCGCCTCAACCCGGCGCAGGGCTTCGGTTTCCAGCGGGTGTTCACCGAGGACGGTTCGCTTGACGAGACCATGGCGGTCAGCGACGGCGACGTGGTCCTGGTGCCCAAGGGGCATCACCCCTGCGGCGTGCCTTATGGCTATGAGATGTACTACCTCAACGTCATGGCCGGCCCTTTGCGCAAGTGGCGCTTCCAGAATCATCCGGACCACGACTGGATCTATCAGCGTGACAATTCGTAAGCGCTGAGCGACATTTCACGCATCGATTTCTGGGAGGGAGACATGGCTGGTCTCGGCATCGGGCTCATCGGCACCGGCTATATGGGCAAGTGCCACGCACTGGCGTGGAACAATGTTTCCAGTATCTTCGGTGACATCGAGCGTCCAAGGCTGGTGAGGCTGGCCGAGGTCAATGCCGAGCTTGCGGCGAAGAAGGCGGCGGAACTCGGCTTTGCCAGGTCGACCGGCAACTGGCGGGACCTGCTATCCGACCCGTCAATCGACGTCATCTCGGTGACGACGCCCAACGCCTTCCATGCCGAGATGGCGATCGCCGCCCTCGAAGCCGGCAAGCATGTCTGGTGCGAAAAGCCGATGGCGCCGGCGCTGGCCGACGCGATCCGCATGCGTGACGCGGCCACCCGGTCGGGCAAGGTCGCGGTCATGGGCTACAACTATATCCAGAGCCCGATGATCCGTCATATCCGCCGGTTGATCGAGGAGGGTGCGATCGGCGCGGTGAACCATGTCCGCGTCGAGATGGACGAGGACTTCATGGCCGACCCGGCCCAGTCCTTCACCTGGAAGAGCGAAGCCTCGTCCGGCTATGGCGCGCTCGACGACTTTGCCGTGCATCCGCTGTCGCTGCTGTTCACGCTGTTCGGCCATGTCGAGGCGGTGGTGACCGACATGGTGAAGCCCTACGAGACGCGGCCGCTGGCCGGCGGTGGTAGCCGACCGGTCGAGAACCACGACATTGCCAGCGTGCTTCTCCGCCTCGAGGGCGGTATCTCCGCCGCGCTGATGGCCAATCGTTCGGCCTGGGGCCGCAAGGGCCGCATCGGCGTGCAGATCTTCGGCTCGGCCGGCTCGATCCTGTTCGACCAGGAACGCATGAACGAGTTCCAGCTCTACCAGGCCACCGGCCGGCCGGAGGAGCAGGGCTTTCGTACCATTCTCGCCGCCCCGCATCACAAGCCGTACGACCGCTTCATCCCGGCCCCCGGCCACGGCCTCGGCTTCAACGACCTGAAGGTCATCGAATGCCGCGAACTGATCGATGCGATCGGCGGGGGCAAGGCGCATGTGATCGGCTTCGACGACGGCCTCAGAATCGAGCGCAGCGTCCATGCGATGGCACAGTCCTTTGCCGAACAGCGCTGGGTGACGGTCGAGGGATAGTTTGCTCTCGCTTCCGTAGCCATTGATCCACCGTCGGCTCCCCGCCGTAGACGATGCCAGAGGCGTGGCGGCGACTGTATCCATGCCTTGCCGTTGTGCCGCGGGAGGGCCGATCATGGAAACCGAAGTTCTGCCGTCGCTCGGGCGCGGCTATCACGCCCTGGTGCTCGGCGCATCGGGCGGCATCGGCTCTGCCTTTCTCGACGCCTTCGAGGATGATCCGACCTGCGCGCAGGCGATCGGCCTCTCTCGCCGCGACGATGGTTTCGACGTAACCGACGAGGCTTCCGTTGCTGCCGCCGCCCAGCGGCTGGAAGGCGAGGGGATCAAGTTTGACGTGATCGTCTGCGCCACCGGTGCGCTGACCATCGATGGCGTCGGCCCGGAAAAATCGATCCGTGCCATCGAACCGGATGCGATGGCGGCGCAGTTCGCCCTCAATGCCATCGGCCCGGCGCTGGTGCTCAAGCATTTCACCGGCCTGCTGCACCGCGACCGCCGCAGCCTGATCGCCTTCCTGTCGGCGCGGGTCGGATCGATCGGCGACAATCGGCTTGGCGGTTGGATCTCCTACCGCGCCTCCAAGGCGGCGCTGAACCAGATCGTGCGCACGTCCTCGATAGAGATCGCCCGAACGCGGCCGCAGGCGGTGGTGGCGGCGCTGCATCCCGGAACCGTCGCGACCTCGCTCTCCGATCGCTTTTCGGCAGGCCATGATCGATTCTCGCCCGGCGACAGCGTGCGGCGCATGCTCGCGGTTCTGGATGCGTTGGAGCCAGCCCAGACGGGCGGCTTCTACGCCTATGACGGCACTGCCATTTCCTGGTGAATTGAAGGGCTCGAAGATCCGGAGGCGCAAGCGAACCGTAGACAGTGAGAGCTTTCACATAGGAGCAATGCACATGTCGAAGACCACCTCGTTGATGTCCGGATTTCTCTTCCTTACACTGGCTTCCGTCTCCACCGGCGCTGCGGCGGCAGAGCCATTCAGGTTCGAAGATTTCTTCGCCGGCAAAAGCAAGGCCGTCGGATCGTTCAGCGCCATCAACGGCGTGAAACGCAAATTCACCGTCGATCTCACCGGCAAATGGGACGGACGAACGCTGACGCTGCGCGAGGATTTCGTATTCGATGACGGTACTCGCGATACGAAGACCTGGCGTTTCGTCAAGACCGGCCCGTCCACCTATTCCGGAACGCGCGAGGATGTGATCGGGGAAACCAAAGTGACACTCCACGGCAATGTCGCGCGCTTCAACTATCTCGTTTATCTCGATTCCGCCAAGCAGGCGAACAAGGTCCGCTTCTACGACAAGATGGTCCTGCGCAGCGACGGCACGGTGATCAACACCGCGCTGGTGACGAAATTCGGCCTACCGGTGGCAAAGACCGTGGTCGAGTTCGAAAGGGCGGGCGGTCCGGCGGTCAAGGTTTCGAAGCGGTAACGGTCGCGCCCGAAAGAAAAAGGCGGCGCCAGGGCGCCGCCAGGTGGCTTTCGCGCTGGGAGTTATCGTTTAGACCTTGCGTTTCTTCTGCCGGTAGACGTCGGCGACGACGGCTGTGACGATGATCATGCCCTTGATGATCTCCTGGTAGTAGGCGTCCACTCTCAGGAAGGTGAAGCCGGAGGTCATCACGCCGAGGATGATCGTGCCGATCACCGTGCCGGTGATGCGGCCGGCGCCGCCGGCAAGCGACGTTCCGCCGATGACAGCGGCAGCAATCGCGTCGAGCTCATACATCACCCCCATGCCGGCCTGTGCGGTCTGGGCGCGGGCAGCGGTCACGACGCCGGCCAGGCCCGCCAGCATGCCGGCGATCGCATAGACCTTGATCAGGTGGGCTTCGACGTTGATGCCAGAGACGCGGGCCGCCTGGACATTGGCGCCGATTGCATAGGTGAACTTGCCGTAGCGGGTGTAGCGCAAGGCGATGTGGAAGATGATCGCAACGACGAGGAAGACGACGACCGGGGCAATGCCCGTGCCGATGAAGATGAAATCTTCGCTCAGGCCAGAGACCGGCTGGCCCTTGGTGTACCACTTGGAAATGCCGCGCGCCGTCACCATCATGCCGAGCGTGGCGATGAAGGGCGGGATCTTGGTGCGGGCGATCAACTGGCCGTTGATGAAGCCGGCGAGCAAGCCGACCGCGATGCCGACCGCAATCGGCACGAAGAACGGCATGTCGGTGAGGCTCGGATAAAGTGCCCGCGGCCAGGTTGAAGCCTGGGCAAAGCTCGCCGAGAACATCGCCGTCATGCCGACGACCGAACCGGAGGAGAGGTCGATGCCGCCGGTGATGATGACCTGGGTCACGCCGACCGCGATGATGCCGATCACCGAGACCTGCAGGATCATGATCGTGAGGCGCTGTGGGTTCATGAGAAAGCTCTGACCGACGAACAGCCAGCCGAGCAGTTCGAAGATCAATGCGATGCCGATCAGCACGAGGAATATGTTCGCCTCCGGAGGAATGCGCCGCTGGTGCGGCGTTCCGGTCTTCAGGTCGACCTCGCCTTTGGCCACGGTATTGCTATTCATTCTTTCCTCCCTCGAAGGTTCGTGGACGGCTGCGGCTCAGCGCGACGCCAGATCCATGACCCTGATCTGTGTGGCTTCCGCGCGCTCGAGGAAGCCGGTGACGCGGCCCTCGTGCATGACCATGATGCGGTCGCTCATGCCGAGCACTTCCGGCATTTCCGACGAGATCATGATCACGGCGACGCCGGTCTTCGCCATCTCCGTCACCAGCCGGTGGATTTCCGCCTTGGCGCCGACATCGATCCCGCGGGTCGGCTCGTCGAGGATCAGGATGCGCGGATTGGTCAGCATCCAACGGCCGATCAGGACCTTCTGCTGATTACCGCCCGAGAGATTCTCGATGCGCTCGTTCATGTTAGGCGTCTTGACCCGGAGCTTGCGGCACATGTCCTCGCATTCGGCCGAAAGCGTCGATTGTTCGACGAAGCCGTTCTTGACGAACCTGTCCTGCAGCACCGCGAGCTGCATGTTTTCCAGCACGTTTAGGATAAGCAGGCAGCCGGTTTCCTTGCGGTCTTCGGTCAGGAAAGCCATGCGATGGCGGATCGCTTCCGTCGGGCTGAAGACGTCGACCGGCTTGCCATCGATCTCGATCGTCCCAGACGAGGCCGGCGTCACGCCGAAAATCGTCTCGGCGACGTTGGAGCGGCCGGAACCGACGAGGCCGGCGACGCCGAGGATTTCGCCGGCGCGCACGTCGAAGGAGACGTTCCTGAACACGCCGTTGAGCGTCAGGTTCTTGACCGACAGTACGACCTCGCCGAGCGGCACGTCTTCCTTGGGGAACATCTGGGTGATCTCGCGGCCGACCATCATGCGGATGATGTCGTCGCGCGTCACGTCGGTGGAGGCGTGGGTGCCGATATACTTGCCGTCGCGGAAGACCGAGAACTCGTCGGCGATCTCGAACAGTTCGCTCATCTTGTGGGTGATGTAGACGATGCCGATGCCCTGGTCGCGCAGGCCGCGGATGATCTGGAACAGATGCTCCACCTCGCGCTCGGTCAGCGCCGAGGTCGGCTCGTCCATGATCAGCACATCGGATTCGTAGGAGACAGCCTTGGCGATCTCGACCATCTGCCGGTTGGCGACCGACAGCTCGACGACTTTGGTCTGCGGGTGGATGGAAATGTTCAGCCGGTTGAAGAGTTCCGCCGTCTTGCGGTTCATCTCCTTGTGGTCGACGAAGCCGAGGCGGGTGAGCGGTTCGCGGCGGATCCAGATGTTTTCCGCCACCGTCATCGGTGCCATCAGGTTGAGTTCCTGATGGATCATGGCGATGCCGTTCTCCAGCGCGTCGAGCGGCGATTCCAGCCGTATGTCGACGCCCTTCAATCGCACCGTCCCCTTGTCGGGATGGTAGATGCCGGCGAGGATCTTCATCAGCGTCGACTTGCCGGCGCCGTTTTCCCCCATCAGCGCGTGCACGCTGCCGCGCTTCAGCCGGAAGGTCACGTCGTCGAGAGCAACGACACCCGGGAACTCCTTGCGCACACCCTCGGCCGTCAGAAGGTATTCCGAGGTGGGAATGGCGCCGCTCTTGCGGACTGCGGCCATGGTTGTCGGACTGACCATTGGAGTTTTCCTCACGCTTCGTGCGAGGGAATGCGGGCCCGGACCCGCATTCCCGTGATCCCTTAGGAGATCAGTTCTTGCTCTGGTAGTCCTTGAGGTTTTCGGGCGTCACGAGTTCGAAGGGAATGTAGACCTTCTTCTCGACGCTCTCGCCCTTGGCGATCTTCAAGGCCGCGTCGAGGGCGCCCTTGCCTTGGCCTGCGGCGTTCTGGAACACGGTGACGTCGATGTCGCCCGCTTCCATGGCCGCCAGCGCGTCCTGGGTGGCGTCGACACCGGCCACGACATAGTCCTTCATGTCCTTGCCGGCGGCTTTGAGCGCTTGTGCTGCGCCGATCGCCATTTCGTCATTGTTGGCGATGACGGCGTTGAACTCCAGCCCGCTCGACAGCCAGTTGGTCACCAGGTCGGAACCCTGCGTGCGCTGCCAGTTGGCGGTCTGCTCCTCGACGATCTCGATGCCCTTGCATTCGTCGGTGGCGAGGACGTCGTGGACGGCCTTGGTACGCATACGGGCGCCCTGGTTGGACAGTTCGCCCATCATCACGACGGCCTTGCCCTTGCCGCCGAGCAGACGGCAGACTTCCTGGGCTTCCAGCGTTCCGGCGACGATTTCTTCCGAGGCGACGAAGGACTGCTTGTCCGGCAGTTCGTTGACGTTGATCGGCTCGCGGTTGACATAGACCAGCGGAATGCCGGCATCGGCGGCGATCTTCGACATGGCGACGGTCGCGTCGGTGTCGACCGGGTTGACGATGATCGCATCGACGCCGGCGGCGATGAAGTTCTGGATCTGGCTCTGCTGCTTGGCAACGTCGTTCTGCGCGTCTTCGACCTGCAGCGTCACGCCGTCGAGCGTCTTGGCATAGTCCTGCATGCCGTTGCGCAGCACGGTCAGGAAGTTGTCGTCGAACAGTGCCATCGACACGCCGACGGTTTCCGCATGGGCGGCCGTGCTCAACAGAACGGACATGGCGGCGCCCAGAATGAGCTTCTTCATGATATTTCCTCCTCAGATGGTGCCCGGCTCACCTTCTCCTGCCGGAGACCGGCCTTTGGGCCGACCTGCACTCGTTCCGCGCTCCCGACGCGTCGGATAAAACGGAATGAATAGACCGTCGATCCTAAAATGCAGATAATTTATTCCATTTTTTCCTGAGTGCGTCAACGTACAGATCGTCGTGCCAGGTAGATTTTGGCTATATCTTGGGAAAGACGAGGAAAACGCGGACAAGCAATGTAGGGGCAAATGGAATTTCCATTCCATATGGGTGTCAAATTGCCGGTTACAGGAGGAGCGGTAGGCTAGGCGTTGTTCGCCAGCCAGGCTTCGATGCCGCGGGCGGCGGTTAGGCCGCTCGCCAGACAGGCGGTCAGCAGGTAGCCGCCGGTTGGCGCCTCCCAGTCGAGCATCTCACCGGCGACGAAGGCGCCGGGCAGGGCGTTGAGCATCAGGTTTTCGTCGACGCTGTCCAAGGTGATGCCGCCGGCCGACGAGATCGCCTCGGCGATCGGCCGCGGCGACGTGACTGGCAGAGGTAGCGCCTTGATCGTTTCGGCAAGGTGCCGGGCATCGAGACGGTTGGCGTCGGGAGCGTGTTCACGCAGCAGGGCGGCTTTCACCCCCTCTAGCCCGGCACCCTTGCGCAAGCGGTTGGAAAAGCTCGCCTTGGCATCCTGCCGTTCCAGATCGTGGGCGAGCTTGTCGATGGTTCGGCCGGGTGCGAGGTCGAGAATGAGGCTGGCCGTGCCGTCCTTCTGCAAGGCGTCGCGCAGGGCGCTGGCATGGGCGTAGATCAGGCTGCCCTCGATACCGTTGCGGCTGATGACGAATTCGCCCTGGCTGGTCCCGGCGGCGCTTGTCGCGGTCACCGATTTGACCGGCTCGCCGGCGAAGCGTTCGGCGAAGGTCTCGGAAAAGGCGCAGGCGAAGCCGCAATTGGCGGGGCGGAACGGAGCGACATCAACGCCCATGACCTTAAGCCACGGAACCCAGACGGCGTCCGAGCCGAGCCGCGGCCAGCTCGCGCCGCCGAGCGCCAGCAGTACGGCGTCGGCCTCGACGGTCTCCTGGCCATGCGGCGTGTCGATCCGGCAGGCATTGCCGTCGAAGCCGATCCAGCGGTGGCGGGTGAGGATTGTCACGCCTTGCGCTTCCAGCCGTTTCAACCAGGCGCGCAAGAGCGGCGAGGCCTTCATTGCCTTGGGAAACACCCGGCCCGACGTGCCGGTGAAGGTTTCGGTTCCAAGGCCTGCTGCCCAGTCGCGCACGTTCGTTGGCGTGAACCCGTCGAGCATTGGGCGCAGCCATTGCGCCGCCGTGCCGAAGCGGTTGACGAAGTGCTCATAGGCCTCGGCGTGGGTGATGTTAAGCCCCGACTTTCCGGCCAGCAGGAATTTTCGCGCCACCGTCGGCATGGCCTCGTAGACCGTGACGGCATGACCGGCGCGCGACAGATGTTCGGCGGCCATCAGACCCGCCGGCCCCCCGCCTATGATTGCGATGCGCCGTGCCGTCATGAGATCGGTGTTCCTTGTTGCTCTTCAGCCCAGCGTGAAGCTGGACAGCCGCGCGGTCAACGATGTGATCGTTTCGCTGTCGGCATTGGCAAAGGCAAAGCGCAGATAGTTTTCCTGGCCCTCGCCGAAATAGGCGCCGGGAATGCACACCACGCCGGCCTCTTTTGCCAGTTTCTCTGCCACCTTCGCCGAGGGCGTACCGGGGAAGGGATGGCGGATGAAGGCGAAATAGGCGCCGATCGAATCCATCTTCCAGTCTGGCAGCCCGGCCATCACGGCGCGCAGCGTCTCGGCGCGTCTGGCAATCTCGGCGCGATTGGCGTTGCGCCAGTCCTTCAGCGCCGGGATAGCGCGGGCGACGGCCGCCTGCGGGGCGCGGGGCGCGCAGATCTGCAGGTTGTCCATCACCTTGGCGATCTCGGCCACAGCCTTTGGGCCAGCCGTCACCGCGCCCAGCCGATGGCCCGGAATGCAGAATGACTTCGAGAAGGAGTAGAGCAGGATCAGGTTGTCCTCCCAGCCGGGCACGGACAGCAGGTCATGCGGGCGCTGGCCCTCCGGCAGGAAATCGCGATAGGTCTCGTCCAGCATCAGCCAGGCGCCGGCCTTGCGGCAGGCGTCGAAGATTTCGCGCAGCAGCCCGGCCGGATAGATCGCCCCGGTGGGGTTGTTGGGCGAAACGAGCCCGAGCGCCTTGACGCCGGTTGCGAGGATCTTGCGCACGGCGCCGATCTCGGGAACGAAGCCGCTGGCCGGATCGAGCCACAGCAGACGGCGTTCGATGCCCATCATCGCCAGTGTGGTTTCCTGGTTGAAGTAGTAGGGATCGGTCAGCGCCACCGCATCGCCCGGCCCGGCAATCGCCATGGCGGCGGCCATGAAGGCCTGGTTGCAGCCCGAGGTGATGTGGATGTTCTCCGCCCGGATCGCAGCATCGTAGACTTCCGTCATCTCTTTGGCATAGGCCGCGCGCAGGTCTGGCTCGCCTTCAATCGGGCCGTAGCCCGCATAGGCGCGCGACGCGGCCGTCTCGCCGAGCCAGCGCAGCATGTCTGGATGCGGCGGATAGCCGGGGACTGCTTGGCTCAGGTCGATCAGCGGGCCGCAAGCGCCGTCATAAGCGCCGGCCCAGGCAAAAACCGAAGGGACTGGAGGCGGCGAGAGGCGGGAGATCAAGGGATTGAAGGCGGATACAGGCATGGTGATGCTCGTCTGTTCAGGGGGTGTCTTTGGCACTTGCGCCGGGGTCGGAAGAAATGGGTGCCGTGGCCGGTTGGATCCTCGCATTCCGCGGGGAGCGGCTGCGGATCGCCGGGCTCATCTGCGAACTGCGCTCGTTCTCCAGGGTGGCGAACAGCCAATCGATGAAGACGCGGACGATCGGTGCCGCACGCAGATCGTTGCGCGTTGCCACATAGAAGGCATTGCTCGCAGGGACGGAAAGATCGAAGGGAATGACCAGTTCGCCGGCGGCGATCAGGCTGGAGGCTGTGATGCTGTCACCCAGCGCCACGCCCTGTCCGTAACGGGCAGCCTCGGTCGACAGGCGTGCATCGCTCATGAAGTGTTCGCGCCCGCGCGGCATGTCCAATTGGTCGGCTGCCGCCAGCCACGTGTTCCATTCCCGGCCATCGTCGCCGTGCAGAAGCACATGGTCGCGCAGATCCCGGATAGAGCGTAGCGGCCGGGAGTTAAGAAGGGTCGGGGAGGCGACGGGAAAAAGCTGCAGGGTGCTCCATTGCCGCGTCCAGCAGTCGCGCCAGTTGCCGGGTCCGTAGAGAATGGCGACGTCGATGTCCGGAGAGTGAATGAGATTGGCATCGTTGCTCGAACTGAGCGTGAGGCTGATTTCTGGATAGCGTTCCGCAAAACCGTTCATGCGCGGAATGAGCCAGAGCGAAAGCAGCGCCGGTACGCAGGAAATACGCAGGCTGCCGCTGGTTGAGGGCCGATTCATCAGTGCCGTGGCGGCGGCAATACCATCGAACGCCGAAGAAACCGCGGGCAGCAAAAGAGCGCCCTGGGGCGTCAGTTTCAGCCGTTTTCCGCCGCGCTCGAATAGCGCGGCCTTCAGGCTTTCCTCGAGCGTCCGGATCTGGTGACTGACCGCGCCATGAGTGACGTTCAATTCCCGTGCGGCGGCCGAGATCGAGCCGCGGCGGGCTGCGGCCTCGAAGGCGCGAAGCGGATTGAGTGGCGGCAGGCGGCTGGACATCGAGTCAGACTTTGTGAATTTTTCTCACAGCGATTGCTATAACATCGTGAATTGCATTTCCATAGGCTTTGCGAATTAATGCTCACATTAGAGGCAGGGCTAAGATCTGCTGATTAAACAGACGCTGTGGGCAGGCTGTCGCGCATGCCGATGACAAGAGGGTGAAAGCCATGACGTTCGATGAAAAGAAGCTGGCCGTGTTGCGCGCCAAATTCGGTGGGGACAGCGTCGGCGAGATCTTCGATCCGAAGTTTGCCAAGGTTGGAGAGAAGATCTTCCGAAACGGAACGCGTGCCGCGCCCTATGCTGGCGTCCCCACCTTCCTGTCTGCGCCCCATCGTCCCGTCGATCCGCAGAACCCCGATTTCGGCGACCTGCAGGTGGCGATCGTCGGCATGCCGATGGACCTGGGGGTGACCAACCGTCCGGGCTCGCGATTCGGGCCGCGCGCCTTGCGTGCCATCGACCGCATCGGTCCCTATAATCATGTGCTCGACTGCGCTCCGGTGTTCGACCTCAGGGTCGCCGACATCGGCGACGTACCCTTCTCCAGCCGCTATCGTCTGGAGCTCAGCCATGAGGACATCGAGCGCTATGTGACCAAGATTGTAGACGCCGGCATTCTGCCGCTCTCGGTCGGCGGCGACCACTCGATCAGCCAGTCCATCCTGAAGCCCATTGCCCGCAAGCATGGCCCGGTCGGCCTGGTTCACATCGATGCCCATTGCGATACCGGCGGGCCTTTCGACCAGTCGAAATTCCATCACGGCGGTCCCTTCCGCAACGCCGTGCTTGATGGTTCCCTCGACCCTGCGCGCACGATCCAGATCGGCATTCGCGGCTCGGCGGAATATCTCTGGGAATTTTCCTATGAGTCCGGCATGACCGTCATCCATGCGGAGGAGATCACCGGTCTCGGCATGCCTGCCATCATCGAAAAGACGAAGAAGATCATCGGCGACGGCCCGACCTATCTCTCTTTCGACATCGACAGCCTCGATCCGAGCATCGCGCCCGGTACCGGCACGCCGGAAGTGGGCGGGCTTACCTCGCGCGAAGTGCTCGAACTGATCCGCGGGCTGAAGGGCATGAATCTGGTCGGCGGCGACGTCGTGGAGGTCGCTCCGCAATATGACGCGACCCACAATACGGCCCATGCCGGCGCGCAGGTTCTCTTCGAAATCCTCAGCCTGATGGTCTATAGTCCGGCCATCAAGGGCCGCTGAGCAACTGGTATTTTGCCGGGACGGCGTGATCGGCGCCCGGATACGACTTCATGATAACCAACGAAGACAAGGGAACAGGACCATGAAAAAAATCCTCAACACTTCCGTCGGCCGCCGCGGCGTGCTGGCCGGCTCGCTCGCCGGTGTCGGCATGCTCGCCATGCCGTCGATCCTCAGGGCCCAGGACAAGTCGCTGAAGGTCGGCGTCTATGGCGGCTACTTCAAGGATTCGTTCGACAAGAACATCTTCCCGGAATTTACCAAGGCGAGCGGCATCGCGGTGGAATCGGTTGCCGAGCCGACCGGCGAAGCCTGGCTGGTGCAGCTCGAACAGGCCGCCAAGGCCGGTCAGGCACCGGCCGATGTCTCGATGATGTCGCAGGTCGCCATGCTCAAGGGCCAGTCCACCGACCTTTGGACGCCGCTCGACATGGATAAGATCAAGAACGCTTCAGGCCTGATCGACGCCTTCGTCAACAAATACCCGGATGGCCGTGTTGCCGGTATTGGTGCCGTCGCCTGGTATATCACGCTGGTCACCAATACCGATGTATTCAAGGAAGCGCCGACCTCCTGGGAGGCCCTCTGGGATCCGGCAAACGCGGACAAGCTCGGCCTTCTGGCGCTAGTCTCCAATTCCTTCCTGCTGGAAGTGACGGCCAAGACCCATTTCGGCGGTACCAATGCACTCGACACCGAGGAAGGCATTCTCAAGGCCTTCGAAAAGCTCGCCGAAGTGAAGCCGAACGTCCGCCTCTGGTATCGTGACGAAGCCCAATTCGAACAGGCGCTGAAGTCGGGCGAAATCCCGATGGGTCAATACTATCACGACGTGACCGGCCTTGCGGCCGCCGACGGCCATCCTGTCCGTTCCACCTTCCCCAAGGAAGGCGGCATTCTGGACTCGGGCTGCTGGGCCCTGTCGCGCGCTTCGGAAAAGTCGGAAGAAGCCCATGTCTTCATCGACTACATGTGCCAGCCGGCCATCCAGGCGACGCTGTCGCGCAAGGTCGGCACCGCGCCGACCGTCAAGCGCGAACTGCTCGATCTGACGGACGAAGAATTCGCCGCCGTGTCCTCCGACATCGATCCGATCATTCCGCGCTACGACCTCTACCAGACCAAGGCGGACTGGCTGAACCAGAAGTGGACGGAACTGATCGTCGGCTGATCGCCTTCTCGACGCCGCTCCTCCCCTTGCGGGGAGGGGCAACGGGAGGACGGGCAAGCATCCCGTTTGAACCCCGTACTAGGTCACGCCACAATCAAAACCCTTGATGGGATGGCGCTGCTGGGGCACACCGGGGCAAATTTCCACGACCTTAATTCTCTCGGAGACATGATGTCCGGACTCATCCTCAACGATGTCACCAAGCAATTCGGTCCCTTCACGGCGGTGGACCAGGCACAGCTTTCGGTTCCGGAAGGACGGTTCGTCTGCCTGCTGGGCCCGTCCGGCTGTGGCAAGACCACTCTTTTGCGCATGATCGCCGGCCTCGAACAGCCGAGCGCCGGTTCGATCATTCTCGACGGTGCCGACATCACCGCCGTGCCGACGCATAAGCGCAATCTCGGCATGGTGTTCCAGTCGCTGGCGCTGTTCCCCCACCTGACCGTCGGAGAGAACATCGCCTATCCCTTGAGGATTCGTGGCATTGGTCGCGAGGAGCAGGCCAAGCGGGTGGAGGGATTGCTCGACATGATCCATCTCACTGGCTATGCGGACCGCCCGGTGACCAAGCTGTCCGGCGGCCAGCGCCAGCGCGTGGCGATCGCCCGTGCACTCGCCATCTCGCCGAAGCTGTTCCTGCTCGACGAGCCGCTCTCGGCGCTGGACGCCAAACTGCGCGAGGCCATGCAGGTCGAACTGCGCAAGCTGCAGCAACAGCTCGGCATCACCACCATCGTCGTCACCCACGACCAGCGCGAGGCCATGACCATGGCCGATACGGTCGTCGTGATGAACGGCGGCAAGATCCGCCAGGCGGCGAGCCCGATCGAGATCTACCGCAAGCCCGCCGACCGCTTCGTCGCCGATTTCATTGGCTCGACCAATCTCCTGCCGCTGACCGTCGAGGGTGGGCGCACGCTTGTGCTCGGCCAGGCGGTCGCCGGTTTCGCCGCGCCCGCCGGCCAGTCCACGGCCAGCCTGTCGGTCCGGCCGGAGGACATTCATCTGTCGGCGCCGGGGGAGGGACGGTTGACCGGCCGCGTCACCTTCATCCGCGATCTCGGCGGCACGATCGAGACCTTCGTCGACGTGGCCGGCGCCGAAGTGGTGGCCGTCTCCACGCCGCGCGAACGGCCGATGGTTTCGGTTGGACAAGAGGTCGGCGTGGTGATCGATCCCGCGACCGCCGTGGTGCTTGCCGCATGAGACGCGAACCGCCCCAGAAAGCTCTCGACTATGCGCCGCTCGCCTTTCCGGCGGCCATGCTGATCCTGTTCTTCGTCGTGCCGTTCGGCACGATGATCGCCGTCAGCTTCTTCCAGCGCAATCCCGCCGGATTCTATTCGCCGGCCTTCGTGCTCGACAATTATGCTCGCTTCATCAGTCCCTTCTTCGCCGGTGTGCTCGGCTTCTCGCTGATGCTCGCGATCGCCGTCGCTGTCGTCTGCGTCGTGGCCGGCCTGCCGTTCACCTACCTGCTCGCCCGCATGTCGCGCAAAGCCCAGGTGTTGTGGCTGGTGGCGCTTCTGTCGATCCTCTCGCTCTCCGAGGTCATCATCGGCTTCGCCTGGTCGACGCTGTTTTCGCGCACCGCAGGCATCACCAACCTGCTCATCATGATCGGGCTGATGGAAAGCCCCGTGGCATTGATGCCGAACTTCGGTGCGGTGCTGACCGGCATGGCCTATCAGGCGCTGCCCTATACCGTTCTTGTGCTCTATCCCGCGCTGGTCCGGCTTGATCCGACGCTGACCGAAGCGGCCCGCACCCTCGGCGCCTCGCCCGTCCGCGCCTTCTTCACCGTGGTCGTCCCGGCGCTTCGCAATACCATTCTCGCGACACTGATCATGGTCTTCATCTTCGCGCTTGGCTCCTACCTGCTGCCGCAGATCCTCGGCCGGCCGCAGCACTGGACGCTGTCCGTCTTGATCACCGACCAAGCGATCTACCAGTCGAACATGCCATTTGCCGCGGCCATGGCGGTGTTCCTCGTGCTGGTCACGCTCGGCATGGTGGCGCTGACGCTGTTTGTCGGCCGCAAGGGAGAAACGGCATGAACACGCTGCTGACCCGCCTCTACTTTGCCCTGATTGGCATCTTCCTCGCTGCCCCGATCGTCGTCGTCGCAGGCGTCTCGGTCAACGAGAAGCAGAGCCTGACATTCCCGCCGCAGGGCTTTTCGCTCGCCTGGTATGGTGCGATCTTCACCGATACCGGCTGGCGCTCGGCCTTCTTCGCTTCAGTCCTGCTGGCGCTCGCCTCGGCGGCGCTGGCGGTCGCCATCGCCCTGCCGCTCGCCTGGTTCCTGTGGCGGCGCATTGCGCCCTGGGCCAACATCTTCCAGGTGCTCGGCATCGCACCGTTTACCCTGCCACCCGTCATCACGGCGCTGGGCCTTTTGACCTTCTGGGCCGCCACCGGCTTCTACGGACAGCCTTGGACGGCGGTGATCGGCCATGCAATCTTCTTCGTGACCCTGCCACTCGTCACGCTGTCGCTCGGTTTTTCCGCCATCGACCGCTCCTTGGTCGAGGCGGCGGCCACCATGGGTGCCGACGACAGGGCGGTGTTTCGCACGGTCGTGCTGCCGCTGATCCGGCCCTATCTGATTTCCGGCTTTGCCTTCGCCTTCGTGCTGTCGCTCAACGAATATATCGTCGCCTACATGACGGTCGGCTTCACCATGGAGACGCTGCCGATCAAGATCTTCAACGCGCTTCGCTATGGTTACACGCCGACCATGGCCTCGGTGTCGATCCTGTTCGTCGCGGTCGCGGCGCTGGTCTTCGGCCTGGTCGCCCGCTTCGGCGACTTGCCGAAACTGCTCGGCGCCATGGCGGACGACGACCGCTGATCCCGGCTCTGTTCTGGTGCCGAGCGCTCTCCGGCACCTCTTCGTTTCGGATTGGTAAATATGGGGGAAGGTTCGCCCGCATTTACTCTTCGTTTAGATTTGCGGCCTAACCCTTGCTCTGTTCCGGAATGGAACTCCGCGCATGACGTAGCGGACGATGAAACATGGGGATGATGCACATGACGTGCGCAGCAAGAACCGCTGTCCTTGCGGACGCGAGTGAATTCTCGCTTTTCTGGCCCGCCACGGGCCTTGGGTCGTCGCCCTTCGTGGCGTCCCTTGTGGCTCCCGGGCTGATCTCCAGTTTCGCCCATCGACCGATCCAGTCCATCCTTCGCAGTCTTCCGGCCGTCACCGGACTTTTCAGCGTCTTGCGCGGCGTCCGAGCGACCGTCGCGGCGAGCCCGCGCGTTCCGAAGTGCTGATAGTCACGCCATCGGTCCCATCCCAGATGGGACCGTCGCGATGCCTATCGGCGCCGTCCCGCGGCCCCATGCCGGACGGCCCATGACCTCGATAGGCATCGCGGGAGGAGCACGGCACACCCCACCCCCCAGCGTCGTGCTCCTCCACCCCTCTCGAATACAAAACGGCCGACGGAAGCGCTTCCGTCGGCCGTTTGCGTGCGGGCGAGGGAGGAGACTCAGCCGCGCAGCATCTCGATGATGGCCGAGAAATCGCGCCCGCCATGGCCCTGCTTGTCGAACAGGTCGAAGAGCTGGGCGGCTTCCGCGCCGAGCGGGGTTGCTGCACCGGCGGCAAGCGCTGCTTCCTGCGCCAGCTTCAGGTCCTTCAGCATCAGGGCTGCGGCGAATCCCGGCTTGTAGTCGTTGTTGGCCGGGGAGGTCGGCACGGGGCCGGGAACCGGGCAATAGGTGTTGATCGACCAGCACTGGCCGGACGAGGTCGAGGCGACGTCGAACAGCGCCTGGTGCGACAAGCCCAGCTTTTCGCCGAGAGCGAAAGCCTCGCAGACGCCGATCATGGAAATGCCGAGAATCATGTTGTTGCAGATCTTCGCCGCCTGGCCGGCGCCGTTGGTGCCGCAATGGACGATCTTCTTGCCCATCGCTTCAAGCACGGGCTTGGCCCTTGCAAAGGCGCCATCGCTGCCGCCAGCCATGAAGGTGAGTGTGCCCGCAGCGGCGCCGCCAGTACCGCCGGAGACCGGCGCATCGAGCGACAGGCAGCCGGCGTGATCAGCCAATTCATGCGCCTTGCGGGCGCTTTCGACGTCGATCGTCGAACAGTCGATCAGCAGCGTCCCGGCCTTTGCCACCGACGCGAGTTCGCTCCAGACGGACAGCACATGGGCACCCTTCGGCAGCATGGTGACGACGGCTTCGGCACCGGCGACCGCTTCTGCGACCGATTTGGATGGCGTCACGCCGGACGCGGCCACCGCCTTGAGGATTTCGGCCGAGAGGTCGAAGCCCTTCACGCTATGCCCCGCCTTGACGAGGTTGGCGGCCATAGGCCCGCCCATGTTTCCCAGTCCGATAAATGCGATTGTGGCCATGTGACGTCTCCTGTGTCTGCGTCAGCTGTTGTCCGCGAGGATCATCTCCGCCGCCTTTTCGGCGATCATGATGGTCGGCGAATTGGTGTTGCCCGAGGTAATCGTCGGCATGATCGAGGCGTCGGCGATGCGCAGGCGCTTGAGCGCCCGCATCCTCAACCGCGGGTCGACGACGCTTTGGTCATCCGAACCCATACGGCAGGTGCCGACCGGGTGGAAGATCGTCGTGCCGATATCGCCCGCCGCACGCATTAGATCTTCGTCGGTATCGTACTCCGGGCCCGGCTTGAATTCCTGCGGATTGTAGCGGGCGAACGACGGCTGCTGGGCAATCTTACGGGTCAGGCGGATTGCCTTGACGGCCACGTCGCGGTCGGCCGGTGCCGACAGGTAGCGCGGCGCGATCACCGGCTGGGCGGCGAAGTCCGGAGCGGTCGCGTGGACCGAGCCGCGGCTCTCAGGGCGCAGGTTGCAGACGCTGGCGGTCACCGCCGGGAAGGGGTGGACCGGTTCGCCGAACTTTTCCAGCGTCACAGGCTGGACGTGATATTGCAGGTCGGGCGTGTCCTTGTCGGGTCCGGAGCGCGTGAAGATGCCGAGCTGGCTCGGGGCCATGGCCATTGGGCCGGAGCGCTTCAGCAGGTATTCCAGACCGATCGAGGCCTTGCCGATCAGGCTCGAGGCCTTCTCGTTGAGCGTCGGCACGCCGGTCACCTTGAAGGCGAGGCGGAGTTGCAGGTGGTCCTGCAGGTTCTCGCCGACATCGCGTACGTCCTTTACCACGTCGATGCCGGCATTCTTCAAAACCTCGCCGCGGCCGATGCCGGAGCGCTCGAGGATGTGCGGCGAACCGATCGCGCCGGCGGACAGCACGGTCTCGCGCTTTGCCGAGAACTGCTTGGTCACGCCGTCGTGATGCACCTCGACGCCGGTCACCGCATCATCTTCGATGATGAGGCGCTTGACGTGGGCCTTGATGAGAACGGTCAGGTTGCCGCGCTTCACGGCAGGGCGCAGGAAGGCCTTGGCGGTGTTCCAGCGGATACCGGAGCGCTGGTTGACGTCGAAATAGCCGGACCCTTCATTGCTGCCGCGGTTGAAGTCGGCGGTCTCGGGAATTCCGGCCTCCTTGGCCGCCTGCTGGAAGGCTTCGAGCACAGCCCAGCGGACGCGGGCCTTTTCCACCCGCCATTCGCCGCCGGCGCCGTGCATCTCGTCGGCGCCTTTGTAGAAGTCTTCCGATTTCCTGAACAGCGGCAGGACATCGTCCCAGCCCCAGCCCTCACAGCCCATCTGCCGCCACTGGTCGTAGTCCCGGGCCTGGCCGCGCATGTAGATCATGCCGTTGATCGACGAGCAGCCGCCGAGCACCTTGCCGCGCGGATAGCTCAGCGAGCGGCCGTTCAGGCCCTCTTCCTTGGCGGTGGTGAAGCACCAGTCGGTGCGAGGATTGTTGATGCAATAGAGATAGCCGACGGGGATGTGCACCCAGTGGTAATTGTCGCTGCCCCCCGCTTCCAAGAGCAGGACGCGCGTCGCCCGATCGGCCGCCAGGCGGTTGGCCATCACGCAGCCGGCCGTGCCGGCGCCGATGACGATATAGTCGAAGCTCTCCATTTCCCACTCCGCAAGCCTCCGTCGCGCGAACGACAGGCGCGCGCAGCGGCATTCATTGTTCGTTGCTTTGCCCGAACCGGCGGACGCCGGCTTGGAACTTAACGCCGGTATTCGAAGCCGAACTTGCGGCCGAGACGCGAGGCGTAGAATTCGCCGACGATGCCGCGTCGGAAGACCAGCACGCAGACCATGAACACCACGCCGGTGATGACCGTCACGGGGAAGCCGGTGGTCGCCAGGTAATTGCCGAGTGTCACCACCAGGCCGGCGCCGAAGATCGGACCGATCAGCGTACCGATGCCACCGAGCAGGGTCATCAGGATCACTTCGCCGGACATCTGCCAGGTGACGTCGGTCAGCGTGGCGAACTGGAAGACCAGCGCCTTGAGCGAACCCGCAAGGCCGGTCAGCGCTGCCGACATGACGAAAGCGCCAAGCTTGTAACGGGCGACCGAATAGCCGAGCGAGGTGGCGCGCGCCTCGTTTTCGCGGATCGACTTGAGGATCATGCCGAAGGGCGAGTTTATGAAGCGCCAGATGATCAGCAGGCCGATGACGAAGACGGCGAGCACCAGGAAATACATGTTGAGGGGCTGGTTCAGATCGATGAAGCCGAACAAATGGCCGCGCGGCACCGACTGGATGCCGTCCTCGCCATGGGTGAACTCGGCCTGCAGGCAGAAGAAGAAGAACATCTGCGACAGCGCCAGTGTGATCATGGCGAAGTAGATGCCCTGCCGGCGGATGGCGAAGAAGCCCATGATCAGCCCGAGCAGCGCCGCGCCGACGACGCCGGTCAGGATGCCGAGTTCCGGCGAGAAGCCCCATTCCTTCACCGCATGGGCGGTGAAATAGGCCGCTCCGCCGAAGAATGCGGCATGGCCGAAGGACAGGAGACCGGTATAGCCAAGCAGCAGGTTGAAGGCGCAGGCGAAAAGAGCAAAGCACAGCACCTTCATCAGGAAAATCGGGTAGAGGAAGAAGGGTGCGGCGATCAGCAGCACCAATCCGATGACGATGAGGGCCGCGCGTGCGGCGGACGCATTGCCGGTGGCCGGCGGAACGTGGGTCGAGGTTGTCGTCGTGCTATGTGCCATGTCACGCATCCCGGCCGAAGAGGCCTGCGGGCCTGATGAGAAGAACGATCGCCATGATGACGAAGATCACGATATTGGAGGCTTCCGGGTAGAAGACCTTGGTCAGGCCCTCGGCAATGCCGAGCATGTAGCCGGTGACGATGGCGCCCATGATCGAGCCCATGCCGCCGACGACGACCACCGCGAAGACGACGATGATGATGTTGGAGCCCATCAGCGGCGAGACCTGGTAGATCGGCGCTGCCAGAACGCCGGCAAAGGCGGCGAGCGCCACGCCGAGGCCGTAGGTGAAGGTCAGGAGCACCGGCACGTTGACGCCGAAGGCCTGGACGAGGGTCGAGTTTTCGGTGGCGGCGCGCAGGTAGGAGCCGAGCTTGGTCTTCTCGATCAGCACCCAGGTGGCGAGGCAGACGATCAGCGAGACGACGACGACCCAGCCGCGATAGATCGGCAGGAACATGAAGCCGAGATTGGTGCCGCCGGCGAGGGCGGCGGGTGTCGCATAGGGCTGGCCGGACGAGCCGTAGAAGTAGCGGAACGTGCCTTCGATCGTCAGTGCCAGGCCGAAGGTGAACAGCAGGCCGTAGAGCGGATCGAGGTCGTAGAGCCGGCGCAGGAAGAACCGTTCCACCACCGCGCCGGCGCCGCCGACGATGAGCGGCGCCAGGATCAGTGCCGGCCAGTAGCCGATGCCGGCGAAGGTCAGCAGCAGATAGGCGACGAAGGCGCCGAGCATGTACTGCGCCCCATGGGCGAAGTTGATCATCCTGAGAAGACCGAAGATGATGGCGAGGCCGAGCGACAGCAGCGCGTAGAAGGAGCCGTTGATCAGGCCGATCAGCAACTGGCCGAAGAGCGCCTGGAGGGGAATGCCGAAGATCATTGTCATCGTCAGACCCCCAGGACCTTGTGAAGCATGTCCATGCGCTCCGGCAGTTCCTCGACCTTGAAGTCGGCGATCATCTGGCCGTGCTCCATCAGATAGAAGCGGTCGGCGACGCGGCTTGCGAAACGGAAATTCTGTTCGACCAGAAGCACGGTCATGCCTCTCTGCTTGAGGGTTTTCAGGACTTCGCCGATGCGCTGGACAATGACCGGAGCCAGGCCCTCGGTCGGCTCGTCGAGCAGCAGAAGGCGGGTGCCGGTGCGCAGGATGCGGGCGATCGCCAGCATCTGCTGCTCGCCGCCCGACAGGCGGGTGCCGGGGCTGTTGCGGCGTTCGTGCAGGTTGGGAAAGAGCTCGAAGATCTCCTCGAGCGTCATGCCGCCCTTGGCCACTTGCGGCGGCAGCATCAGGTTCTCGATCACGGTGAGCGTCGAGAAGATGCCGCGTTCTTCCGGCACGTAGCCGATGCCGTGATGGGCGCTGCGGTGAAGCGGGACCTGCATCATGTCCTTGCCGCCGACGCGGATCTCGCCCTTGCGGGAGCGGACGATGCCGGTGATCGTGCGCAGGGTCGTGGTCTTGCCGACACCGTTACGGCCGAGAATGGTGACGGTCTCGCCTTCGGCGACCGTCATGTCGACGCCGTGCAGGACGTGGCTCTCGCCATACCAGGCGTTGAGGCCGCGGACTTCCAGAAGTGCCGTCATTGCGCGTCCTCCGTTCCCATATAGGCGGTACGGACGCGCGGATCGCTGCTGACCGTCGCGTAATCGCCTTCGGCGAGAATTTCGCCGCGTTGCAGGACAGTGACGTGGTGGCAGATGTCGGCGACGACCGAGAGATTGTGCTCGACCATCAGCACGGCGCGGGTCTTGGCGACCTGGCGAATCAGTTCGGCGATCACGCTGACGTCCTCCTGGCCCATGCCGGCCATCGGTTCGTCGAGCAGCAGGACCTTGGGATCGAGCGCCAGCGTCGTGGCGATTTCGAGCACGCGCTTGCGGCCATAGGACAGGTCGGCGGCGATATGGTTGCGTTCCTTGGTCAGGCCGACGCTCGCCAGCAGGTCTTCGGCATGCTCGTTCAGTCTGTTCAGCGCCGAAATCGGCTGCCAGAACTGGTGGGCGAGCCTGTTTGGCCGCTGTAGGGCGACGCGGACATTGTCGAGGACGGTCAGATGCGGGAAGACGGCGGAGATCTGGAACGAGCGCACCAACCCCATGCGGGCGACCTTGTCGGGGGGCGTGCGGGTGATCTCGGCACCGAGCAGTGTAATGGTGCCGGCCGACGGCTGCAGGAACTTGGTCAGCAGGTTGAAGACCGTCGTCTTGCCGGCGCCGTTCGGACCGATCAGGGCATGGACCTTTGCGTGGTGGACGTCGAGATCGACATCACGCACCGCGGTGAAGCCGCCGAAGTCGCGGCGGAGACCGCGGGCGGACAAGACCACCCGCGGCTCCTTTTCAGTTGGGACTGAAACGTTCGTCATCAGTCGGCGCTTACTTGACCAACTCGCAACCGCTCTTGGCGGGGTCGATATAGGCCTCCGCGCCAGGAATGGTGGCGAGGACGTTGAAGTAGTCCCAAGGTTCGCTGGACTCGCCCGGCTTCTTCACTTCGAGCAGGTACATGTCGTGGATCATGCGACCGTTGGCGCCGACGGTGCCGCCACGGCCGAAGACGTCGTCGACCGGCATTTCGTGCAGGGCCTTGGCGACCGCTTCGGTTTCGTCGGTGCCGGCCTTTTCGATGGCCTTGAGGTACTGGGTCACGGCCGAATAGGTGCCGGCGTGGACCATGTTGGGCATTCTACCGGTGCGCTCGAAGAAGCGCTTGCCGAACTTCTGGCTCTCCTCGTCGCGGTTCCAGTAGAAGCCTTCGGTCAGCGTCAGGCCCTGGGCCGCTTCAAGGCCGAGGCCGTGAACCTCCGCAAGCGTAAAGAGCAGGGCAGCGAGGCGCTGGCCGCCCTGGGTGATGCCGAATTCGGCCGCCTGCTTGATGGCATTCTGGGTGTCGGCACCGGCGTTCGCCAGGCCGACGACCTTGGCGCCGGAAGACTGGGCCTGCAGCAGGAAGGACGAGTAGTCGGTGGAGGCGAGCGGATGGCGCACGGCGCCGGTGACCGTGCCGCCGCTTGCCTTGACGAAGTCGGAGGTCTGCTGTTCGAGCGAGTAGCCGAAGGCGTAGTCGGCGGTGAGGAAGAACCAGCTGTCGCCGCCCTGCTTGACGAGCGCACCGCCGGTGCCAACGGCCAGCGCATGGGTGTCATAGGCCCAATGGAAGCCGTAAGGGCTGCACTGCTTGCCGGTCAGTTCGGTGGTCGCCGCACCGGTGACGATGTTGATCTTTTTCTTTTCCTTGGCGATGGCCTGGACGGCCAGCGCAACCGACGAGGTCGTGAGCTCCATGATCGAGTCGACCTGCTCGGTGTCGAACCACTGGCGGGCGATGTTGGAGGCGATGTCGGCCTTGTTCTGGTGGTCGGCATCGACGATCTCGACCGGAACGCCGAGCACCTTGCCGCCGTAATCCTCGATCGCCATCTTCGCGGCTTCGACCGAGGACTTGCCGCCGAAGTCGGCATAGACGCCGGACTGGTCGTTCAGGATGCCGATCTTCACCTTGCCGTCGGACGGCTCGGCCAGAGCTGCCGTGCTCGATGCCAGTACCATGGCCATGGACGCGATGAGCTTGTTGCGCATTTGATCTCCTCCCAGAGTGCAGGTCGCAAACCTGTTCAAAATTGACCAGCCGCCCTCCTCAGAGCGGCATGTCGGAGGGCATGATCCCGGAAACTTCAGGTTGACGCAAGCGCGGGACATGTCTAATTGCAAACAGGGTCTGTTCATTTTTGAACAGAGGGAGCATCTATGAGCAACGCCAGTTTCACCTGGGACGATCTGCAGTTTTTTCTGGCTGTCGCCAGAACGGGGCAGCTTTCGACCGCGGCCCGCCAGCTTCGCTCGAGCCACGCGACCGTGTCGCGGCGCATCGATCGGCTCGAATTCGACCTCAAGGTCAAGCTTTTCGAGCGCAATCCGCGCGGCTATGTGCTGACGACGATGGGGCAGCGCTTCATCGAGACGGCGGAGAAGATCGAGCAGGAGACCGAGCGGCTGCAGGACGATCTCGCCGGCGGGCCGACGGCCCAGCGCGGGGTGGTGCGGCTCTCGGCGCCGGAGGGTTTTTCCAATTTCTTCTTCACGCACATGTTACCGGACTTCACCACCGGGCACCCGAGCATCTCGCTCGAGCTGGTGACGATCCAGCAGATCATGGCGCTGTCGCGCAAGGAGGCCGATGTCGCCGTGGTCCTCGACCCGCCGAAGGGCGGACCTTACTATACCGAGAAGCTCACCGACTATCACCTGAAAATCTACGCGACGCGCGACTACATCGCCCGGCGCGGCGAGCCGAAGAACCGGGACGAATTG
This sequence comes from Rhizobium arsenicireducens, assembly GCF_964021225.1. Taxonomy (NCBI): domain Bacteria; kingdom Pseudomonadati; phylum Pseudomonadota; class Alphaproteobacteria; order Hyphomicrobiales; family Rhizobiaceae; genus Rhizobium; species Rhizobium arsenicireducens. The sequence continues at coordinate 251,696 of NZ_CAXHYK020000001.1, forward strand.
CTGGAACATGCCTTCATCGGCTATATCCAGGACATGATCTTTGCGCCGGGGCTGGACTACCTGGGCGACATCCATCCGCGCATCCGGCCGCATTTCCAGAGTTCCAGCATTTTTGCCCAGCTGACAGCCACCCGCAGCGGGCTGGGGCTCTGCGTGCTGCCGATCTTCATCGCCGAACGCCATCCGGAGCTTCAGGTGGTGCTGGAAGACGAGATCGACCTTTGCCGGCATTACTGGCTCGCCTGCCATCATGATCTGAGGCAAGTGCCGCGCGTGCGGACCGTGATCGAATTCCTGCGCGGCGTGGTCAGCGACAATGCCGAAGCCTTCACCGGACGCCCCTTGGTCGGGCGCCCGGCGATCGAGGCGGTGGGTTGACGACTTAGGCGTTGCGCAGCCGACCCTCGATCAGGTCGAGCACGGTGCGCGCCGCCTCCATGACATTGGTGCCGGGGCCGAAGACGGCCGAGACGCCGTGCTGCATGAGATAGTCGTAGTCCTGGCGCGGGATGACCCCGCCAACGACGACGATCACGTCCTTGGCACCCTTGGCCTTCAGCGCCTCGACCAGTTGCGGGGCGAGCGTCTTGTGACCGGCGGCGAGCGACGACATGCCGACGACCTGGACCTTTTCCGCCACGGCGAGATTGGCGGCCTCTTCCGGCGTCTGGAACAGCGGACCGGCGACGACGTCGAAGCCGATGTCGCCGAAGGCGGACGCAATCACCTTGGCGCCGCGGTCGTGGCCGTCCTGGCCGAGCTTGGCGACCATGAGGCGCGGCCGTCCGGCCTTTTTCGCATAGTCGTCGAGCCGCCCGGACAGCATCTGCATTTCCGGGTCGCCTTCATAGGCCTTGCCGTAGATGTCGTGCACGACCACAGGGGTTGCGGCATGGTCGCCATAGACCGCGCGCATGGCGTCCGAAATTTCGCCGACGGTGGCGCGCGCGCGGGCGGCCTCGACGGCGGCTTCCAGGAGGTTGCCCTCGCCGGTGCGGGCATGATCGGTGATGCGGGCGAGCGCTTTTTCGACCGCCTTCGGGTCGCGCTGGCGGCGGGTCTGTTCGATGCGCTTGATCTGCGAGGTGCGCACCGCGCTGTTGTCGATGTCGAGGATGTCGATCGGGTCTTCGTTTTCCAGGCGGAACTTGTTGACCCCGACGATAACTTCCTCGCCCTTGTCGACGGCGGCTTGGCGGCGGGTCGCGGCCTCCTCGATCAGGCGCTTGGGCAGTCCGTCATCGACGGCCTTGGTCATGCCGCCCATGGCTTCCACCTCTTCCATCAGACCCCAAGCCTTGTCCGCCAGTTCGTTGGTGAGGCTCTCGACATAGTAGGACCCGGCGAGCGGATCGACGACCTTGGTCACGCCCGTCTCGTTCTGCAGGATGAGCTGGGTGTTGCGGGCGATGCGCGCGGAGAAGTCGGTCGGCAGCGCGATCGCTTCGTCGAGCGCATTGGTGTGCAGCGACTGGGTGCCGCCGAGTGCGGCCGAAAGTGCCTCATAGGCCGTGCGGATGACGTTGTTGTAGGGATCCTGTTCCTGCAGTGACACGCCCGAGGTCTGACAGTGGGTGCGCAGCATCAGCGAGGAGGCCTTCTTCGGCTGGAATTCCTGCATGATGCGGGTCCAGAGCAGGCGCGCGGCGCGCAGCTTGGCGGCCTCCATGAAGAAGTTCATGCCGATGGCGAAGAAGAACGACAGGCGGCCAGCGAAGTCGTCGACGTTCAGCCCCTTGGCAAGGGCGGCACGGACATATTCGCGGCCGTCGGCAAGCGTGAAGGCCAGTTCCTGCACCAGCGTCGCGCCGGCTTCCTGCATGTGATAGCCGGAGATCGAGATGGAGTTGAACTTCGGCATTTCCTTCGCCGTGTACTCGATGATGTCGGCGATGATGCGCATCGATGGTTCGGGCGGATAGATGTAGGTGTTGCGGACCATGAACTCCTTGAGGATGTCGTTCTGGATGGTGCCGGAAAGCTTGTCGCGGGAGACGCCTTGTTCCTCGCCGGTGACGATGAAATTGGCGAGGATCGGTATGACCGCGCCGTTCATGGTCATGGAGACGGAGATCGCCTCGAGCGGGATACCGTCGAACAGGATCTTCATGTCCTCGACCGAGTCGATGGCTACGCCCGCCTTGCCGACGTCGCCGACGACGCGGGGGTGATCGCTGTCATAGCCGCGATGGGTGGCGAGGTCGAAGGCGACCGAGACGCCCTGCTGGCCGGCGGCGAGCGCCTTGCGGTAGAAGGCGTTGGAATCCTCCGCCGTGGAGAAACCGGCATATTGGCGGATCGTCCAGGGTCGGCCGGCATACATGGTGGCGCGCGGACCGCGGACGAAGGGGGCAAAGCCGGGCAGGGAGCCGAGGTGATCGATGCCAGCCAGGTCGTCCGCCGTGTAGAGCGGCTTGACGTCGATGCCTTCAGGCGTGTGCCAGGTCAGCGTCTCGGCCGGACGCTTCAGCTCCTTCTCGGCCAGCGCTTCCCAGTCCTTGATCGTCTTTTCGGTCATCGATCGGCTTCCTCTTTCCCATGGGCACAAACACCCCCCTCTGGCCTGCCGGCCATCTCCCCCTCAAGGGGGGAGATCAGCTGGGCGCGACCTTGTGTCCGCCTGTTGACTTTGTGGGGTATCGTTGGAGTCTCTTCTTTGAGTATCAAATGTCTTTGAGGCAGGACGGCTCCCCACGTGATCTCCCCCCTTGAGGGGGAGATGCCTGGCAGGGCAGAGGTGGGTGACGCCGTCATTGCCAACATCACTCGAATTCCATGATCAGGCCATCGACGGCGAGGCTTTCGCCGGCCTTTACCGCGATCTTCTTGACCACGCTGCGCTTCTCGGCCTTCAGGATGTTTTCCATCTTCATTGCCTCGACGGTGGCGAGCGCCTGGCCGGCCTCGACCTGGTCGCCTTCCTGGACAGCAACCGAGGTGATGACGCCGGGCATGGGGCAGAGCAGCATCTTCGAGGTGTCCGGCGGCAGTTTTTCCGGCATCAGCTTGGCAAGCTCTGCGACGCGCGGCGAGCGGACGCGGGCGGTGACGTCCATGCCGCGCCAGCGCAGGCGGACGGCCGGGCCGACGAGGTTGATCTTCACGCCGACGGCCTCGCCATCGATGTGGAAGACGGTGTGCAACTGGCCGGGCAACCAGCTGCCGGTGACGGCGCATTTGCTGTCGTCAGCGAAGGCAACGGCCATGCCGTCGACGCCGGTGGACAGCGCGACCGAGAATTCTTGGCCGGCGAGCGTGACGACCCAGTCCTTGCCGACCTTGCGCTGGTGATTGCCAATCGTGCCGGAAATGGCGACGGCGCGCTCCTGCAGCGTCTGGTTGATCACGGCGGCGATGGCGGCGAGCTTGCGGGCGGAGGCCGCGTCCGGTGCGACCCCGGTGAAGCCGTCCTTGAACTCTTCGGCGATATAGGCGGTGGTGATCTTGCCGGAGCGGAAGCGCTCCTGCTGCATGACTGCCGAGAGGAAGGGCAGGTTGTGGCCGATGCCCTCGACCTCGAAATTGTCGAGCGCCTTCGACATGGCGTCGATCGCCGACAGACGATCGGGCGCCCAGGTGCAGAGCTTGGCGATCATCGGGTCGTAATACATCGAGATCTCGCCGCCGTCATAGACGCCGGTGTCGTTGCGCACGATGGTGCCGTCGTCCTGAACACCTTCGACCGGTGGGTGATAGCGGGTGAGCCGGCCGATCGACGGCAGGAAGTTGCGGTAGGGGTCCTCGGCATAGAGGCGGCTTTCGATCGCCCAGCCGTTGAGCTTGACGTCGTCCTGGCCGAAGGAGAGCTTTTCGCCCGAGGCGACGCGGATCATCTGCTCGACGAGGTCGAGGCCGGTGATCAGTTCGGTCACCGGATGTTCGACCTGCAGGCGGGTGTTCATCTCGAGGAAGTAGAATTTGTTCTCTTTGCCATCGACGATGAACTCGACCGTGCCGGCGGAGTGGTAGCCGACCGCCTTGGCGAGCGCGACTGCCTGTTCGCCCATGGCTTTGCGGGTCGCCTCGTTCAGGAAAGGCGAGGGGGCCTCCTCGATGACCTTCTGGTTGCGGCGCTGGATCGAGCATTCGCGTTCGCCGAGATAGAGCACGGTGCCGTGCTTGTCGCCGAGCACCTGGATCTCGATGTGGCGCGGTTCGGTGACGAATTTTTCGATGAAGATGCGGTCGTCGCCGAAGGAGTTCTTGGCCTCGTTGCGCGACGACTGGAAGCCTTCGCGGGCTTCCTCGGCGTTCCAGGCGATGCGCATGCCCTTGCCGCCGCCGCCGGCAGACGCCTTGATCATGACCGGATAGCCGATCTGGTCGGAGATCTTCACCGCTTCGTCGGCGTCCTCGATCAGGCCCATGTGGCCCGGAACGGTGGACACGCCGGCTTCGGCGGCGAGTTTCTTCGAGGTGATCTTGTCGCCCATGGCCTGGATGGCATTGACCGGCGGACCGACGAAGGTGATGCCGGCGTTTTGCAGCGCATCGGCGAAGACGGCGTTTTCCGACAGGAAGCCGTAGCCGGGATGGACGGCGTCCGCCCCGGTCTTGGCGATCGCCTCGAGGATCTTCTCGATGACGATATAGGACTGGTTGGACGGCGCCGGGCCAATATGCACCGCCTCGTCGGCCATCTTGACGTGCAAGGCGTCACGGTCGGCATCGGAATAGACGGCGACGGTCTTGATGCCCATCTTCTTGGCGGTCTTGATGACGCGGCAGGCGATCTCGCCACGGTTGGCGATCAGCAGTTTCTTGATCATGGCTTTCCGGCTTCCATTGTGTCTTCGAAGGCTTGCGGAAAGTTCTTCCGCGCCAGGCTTGCATTGAGTTTCAGCAGGGCGAAATAGGAGGCCGGGTCGAAGGCCCGTTCCGCTGGCAGCACTTCGCGCCCGAACAGGCGGCACAGCCGTTCGCCATCCAGATTTCCGCGCTGGAACGGTTCCGTGCCGAAATGGCGCCAAAGGGCCTGGACGAACTCGATGTCGGCAAGCGCCACCGACTTGTCCATCGTCCGTTGGCGCGGCCAGGCGGTTAACGGCGTCACCTTGGAATTGGCCCTTCGAATGGTGAATTGCCACTGGGTTCCGAGCAGTCCGGCCGGAAAGCCCTGGTGCTTGGGCATGAGGGGTTCCTTGGCCATCAGCTGCGACCCCGCTTGCGGATTTCGTCGAACATCATGTCAGATTTCCATCACGTCTTCGAAGGCTTCGGGGAAACTCTTGCGGCCCACCCGTTCGTCGATCCGCAACAGGGCTTGATAGGAGGTCGGATCGAACGGCGTTTCGGCCGGGATGACCTCGCGGCCGAACAGCAGGTTGAGCCGCCCGGCATCGAGATTGCCGCGCTCGAACGGTTCGTCGCCGAAATGGTGCCACAAGGCATGCAGGAAGGCCGCGTCGACCTTCTGCTCGATCGTATTGGGGCGGGCGAGCCGTTGCAGGGGCTTCAGCGGCGTCGCCCCGTTCTGGTTCGGCCGCCTGATGGTGAAGTGATGACCGTGCCCCGGCAGTCCGGACGGAAAGCCGCGATGCTTGGTCATTTCGGGCATCTTGGCCATGGGCGTCTTCCCCTTACAACGGGATCGTGTCGTGTTTCTTCCAGTGCGTACCGACCTGCTTGTTGCGCAGCGAGGCAAATGCGCGGGCGATGCGGCGGCGCGAGGAATGGGGCATGATCACCTCGTCAATGAAGCCGCGTTCGGCGGCCTTGAACGGGTTGGCGAAGTTGACCTCGTACTGCTTCGTGCGGGCAGCGATCTTCTCGGCGTCACCCAGTTCGGAGCGGTAGAGGATTTCGGTCGCGCCCTTGGCGCCCATGACGGCGATTTCGGCGGTCGGCCAGGCATAGTTGATGTCGGCGCCGATGTGCTTGGAGGCCATGACGTCATAGGCGCCGCCATAGGCCTTGCGGGTGATCAGCGTGACCATCGGCACGGTCGCCTGGCTGTAGGCGAACAGCAGCTTGGCGCCGTGCTTGATGACGCCGCCATATTCCTGCGCCGTGCCGGGCAGGAAGCCGGGAACGTCGACCAGCGTCAGGATCGGGATGTTGAAGGCATCGCAGAAGCGGACGAAACGGGCGGCCTTGCGCGAACTGTCGATGTCCAGGCAGCCGGCGAGCACCATGGGCTGGTTGGCGACGACGCCGACCGACTGGCCTTCCATGCGGATGAAGCCGGTGATGATGTTCTTGGCGAAGGCTTCCTGGATCTCGAAGAAGTCACCCTCGTCGGCCAGCGCGTAGATCAGCTCCTTCATGTCGTAGGGCTTGTTGGAGCTGTCCGGGATCAGCGTGTCGAGGCGGGCCTCGACGCGGGCCGGGTCGTCATGGAAGGGACGGACCGGGGGCTTTTCGCGATTGTTGAGCGGCAGGAAGTCGAACAGCAGGCGCACCTGCTCCAGCGCCTCGATGTCGTTCTCATAGGCGCCGTCGGCGACCGAGGACTTCTTCGTATGCGTACCGGCGCCGCCGAGTTCCTCGGCCGTGACGATCTCGTTGGTGACGGTCTTCACCACGTCCGGGCCGGTGACGAACATGTAGGAGCTGTCGCGCACCATGAAGATGAAGTCGGTCATGGCCGGCGAATAGACGGCGCCGCCGGCGCAGGGGCCCATGATGACGGAGATCTGCGGCACGACGCCCGAGGCGTCGACATTGCGCTTGAAGACGTCGGCATAGCCGGCGAGCGAGGCGACGCCTTCCTGGATACGGGCGCCGCCGGAATCGTTGAGGCCGATGACGGGCGCGCCGTTCTTCAGCGCCATATCCATGATCTTGCAGATCTTCTGCGCATGGGTTTCCGACAGGGAGCCGCCGAGAACGGTGAAGTCCTGGGAGAAGACATAGACCTGGCGGCCGTTGATCGTGCCCCAGCCGGTGACGACGCCGTCGCCGGCGATCTTCTGCTCGGCCATGCCAAAGTCCGTGCAGCGGTGGGTGACGTACATGTCGTATTCTTCGAAGGAGCCCTCGTCGAGCAGCACTTCGATGCGCTCGCGGGCCGTCAGCTTGCCCTTGGCATGCTGGGCGTCGATGCGGCGCTGGCCGCCGCCGAGATGGGCCTCGGCGCGGCGCGCCTCGAGCTGGTCCAGAATCTGTAGCATGCTTCCTCCCGACAAAATGCAAGGCGCCTATGTGATTTGTGCCCTTAAACGCGAGGGCTTGCAAAGAAAATGATTGAACAGGTGCAATTGTGGATTTATGAATTTGCAAACAGCAAAATGCGAAATTGCAAATGGCGATCGGCAAGCTTTTCATCGGGCGCAAGGTGCGCGAAATCCGGCAGGCGGGCCATGCCACGCAGGCCCAGTTTGCCGACAAGATCGGCATTTCCACCAGCTATCTCAACCAGATCGAGAACAACCAGCGGCCGGTCTCGGCCTCGGTGCTTCTGGCGCTGGCGGAAAAGTTCGGCATCGACATCACTGAACTTTCGTCGGGTCAGAACGATCGGCTTTTGTCGGCACTCTCGGAGGCGCTGAGCGACCCGCTGTTCGAGACCTATTCGCCGAGCCTTCAGGAACTGAAGCTTGTCACCCAGAATGCGCCGGGACTGGCGCATGCGCTGATCACCTGCCACCAGGCCTATCGCCGCAACAGCGAGCAGCTGGTGAGCTATGACGACCGGTTCGGGGCCGCTCCCTCGAACGAGACGACCTCCTATGACGAGGTGCGCGACTTCTTCCACTTCGTCGACAACTACATCCACGACATCGATATCCTGGCGGAAAGCCTGGCCGGCCAGCTGAAGCTCGGGGAGGGCGAAAACCACGCGGCGCTCGCCGGCTTCCTCGAGAGCCGTTACGGGGTGCGCGTGGTGCGCGGCGATGCAGGCGAGGAGGCGATCCGCCGCTTCGACCCGGCGAGCCGCATCCTGACCCTTTCGCGTTACGCCTCGGCGCCGACGCGCGATTTCCAGATCGCCATCCAGGTGGCCCAGCTCCATGCCCGCGACACGATCGAGCAGGTGCTGAAACAGGCGGGCTTCCGCACCGAGGAGGCGGTCGAGGTCTGTCGTATCGGCTTGCACAACTATTTCGCCGGCGCGCTGATCCTGCCCTATCGCAGCTTCCACCAGGCGGCGCGCGAGCTGCGCCACGATATCGAGCTTCTCGCCGCCCGCTTCGGCGCATCGCTGGAGCAGGTCTGTCATCGGCTTTCGACGCTGCAGCGGCCCGGCCTCAAAGGCGTGCCGATCTTCTTTGCCCGCATCGACCGGGCCGGCAACATCACCAAGCGACACAGCGCGGCGCGCCTTCAGTTCGCCCGTTTCGGCGCAGCCTGTCCCTTGTGGAACGCGCATCAGGCCTTCGAGGCGCCGGGACGGATCATCCGCCAGCTGGCCGAGACGCCGGACGGGGTGCGCTATCTCTGTCTCGCCATGCAGGTCAACAAGGGCACGCTCGGCTTTCGCGCCGCCCAGCCGCGCTATGCGCTCGCGCTCGGCTGCGAGATCTCCTACGCAGACCAATTCGTCTATGCCGACGATCTCGACCTCTCCAACCGCGCCGCCTTCGACCCGATCGGCATTTCCTGCCGGATCTGCGAGAGAGTCAAATGCACCAGCCGCGCCGTGCCGCCGCTGAAGCGCAAGCTGGTTGTGGATCACACGGTGCGCAACGCGACACCTTACGAGATCGAGTGAGCGGCAACCCGTTCTACCCGAACAGCGGTTGCGGACGCGGCTGGAAAAAGGCCTCGACAATGTCCGGACCGACGTCGTCCAGCCTTGCTGGGGACCATTGGGGATTGCGGTCCTTGTCGATGATCGCGGCGCGGATGCCTTCGTAGAAGTCCGGGGTCTTGAGGATCTGCGCGGTCGCCGTGAATTCGCGGGCAAGGCAGGTTTCGAGATCCGGCGAGGTCCGGCCGGCGCGGAGCAAAGCCAATGTCACCTTAAGGCTGGTCGGCGACTTCGTCAGCATGGTCGCCTTGGCCTTCGCGGCGAAGTCGTTATCCTCGGCGTCGAGTGCGGCGAAGATCTTCTCGACGGTGTCGAAGGCGAAGCAGCGGTCGATCAGGGCGCGGTTCGCGGCAAACTGGCCCTGCGGAGCGGGCGTGGCGAAGGTTTCGATCACATCGGATACGGCCTTTGCATCGGCGCCGACGGGGAGGGCGGCGAGGCGTTCGGCAAGGGTGGTCAGATTCGCTGACGGAACGAAGCAGTCGGCAAAACCGGCGGCGATCGCGTCGCCTGGGCCGATGGGCTCGCCGGTCAGGCCCATATAGGTACCGAGCTCGCCGGGCGTATGCGACAGCAGCCAGGTTGCGCCGACATCGGGAAAGAAGCCGATACCGGTTTCCGGCATGGCGAGTTTCGTCGTATCCGTGACGATGCGGTGGCTGGCATGGCCGGAAAGGCCAACGCCGCCGCCCATGGTGATGCCGTCCATGATGACGACATAGGGCTTTGGATAGCAGCCGATGCGGCCGTTCAACCGGTATTCCTCGCGCAGGAAGTCTGCGGCCTCCGGGTCGCCGCTTCGGCCGCTTTCGTAGAGCACGCGGATGTCGCCTCCGGCGCAAAAGCCGCGCTCGCCTTCGCCGGTGACGAGGACGGCCGCGATCGACCGATCGGCCTCGAAGCCGTCGAGCGCGGTCTCGATCCGGCGGACCATGTTGAGCGAGAGGCTGTTGATGACGCGCGGACGGTTGAGCGCGATCAGTCCGAGCGCGCCGGTGCGGCCGGTGAGCACTTCCTCGCCGACGAGGTCGGTTGTCAGATAACGCATCCGCTGCTCCCTTTACTTGCCGATCACCGAGCGGGCGACAATCACTCGCATGATCTCGTTGGTGCCTTCAAGGATCTGGTGGACGCGCAGGTCCCTGACGATCTTCTCGATGCCGTATTCGGCGAGATAGCCATAGCCGCCATGCAGCTGCAAGGCGCGGTTGGCGACATCGAAGCAGCGATCGGTGACGAGGCGCTTGGCCATGGCGCAGAGCGTGGTGGCGTTCGGCGCCTTGTAGTCCAGCGCGGTTGCGGCGCGCCAGAGGAAGGTGCGCGCGGCTTCAAGATCGGTCGCCATGTCGGCCAGTTCGAACTGGAGCGCCTGGAATTCGGCGATCGGTTTGCCGAAGGCCTTGCGGTCCTTCATGTAGGCAACGGCCTTGTCGAAGGCGGCCTGGGCACCGCCGAGCGAGGCTGCGGCGATGTTCAGCCGCCCACCGTCGAGGCCGGACATGGCGATCCTGAAGCCGTCGCCTTCGGCGCCGAGCCGGCTCTCGGCGGGCACGCGCACACCGTCCATCATCACGGCACGGGTCGGCTGGGTGTTCCAGCCCATCTTTTTCTCGTTGGCGCCGAAGGTCAGCCCCTTGGCATCGCCCGGCACGAGAAAGGCCGAGATGCCCTTCGGTCCGTCCTCGCCGGTGCGGGCCATAATGACGTAGAGGGCGCTGGCCCCTGCGCCGGAGATAAACTGCTTCTGGCCGGTCAGCACGTAGTCGTCGCCGTCGCGCACCGCGCGGGTCTTGAGCGCCGCCGCATCGGAGCCGGAACCCGGCTCGGTCAGGCAATAGCTGGCGAGCGCATCCATGGTGGAAAGCGCCGGCAGGTGCTCCTCGCGCTGCTCGGGCGTGCCGTAGCGGTCGATCATCGTCGCGCACATGTTGTGGATCGAGACAAAGGCGGCGACCGTCGGACAACCGGTGGCCAGCGCTTCGATGATGAGCGCGGTGTCGAGCCGGCCGAGGCCGGAGCCGCCGACGTCATCGGCAACGCAGATCGCGCCAAGGCCGAGGCTGCCGGCCTTCTTGAGCGTGTCGACCGGAAAATGCTTGGTCTGGTCCCACTCAAGCGCGAAGGGGGCGAGTTCTTCGGCGGCAAAGTCGGCCGCCATGTCGACAAAGGCCTGCTGCTGGTCACTCAGGGTGAAATCCATGATTGTCCTCCACGAGACGGGCGGATGCTCCTCGGTGCCGCCCTTCAGTGAGCACGGGCTTAGCACAGGTTTCGTCCCGCGTTCACCCCTGTCGAAAGTCGAGGTTGTGGGTAGGGGGCAACCGTCCGGGCCTCAGCCCACCACATTCCTCGGGGTGCCGGCGACGAAAAGCTCGATGTTTTCGATCAGCTGGTCAGCGAGCGCCTGGACGGCTTCGCGGCTTGCCCAGGCGACGTGCGGGGTAATGATGACATTCGGATGGGCGGCGATGCGCATCATCGGGCTGTCGGCGGCTGGCGGCTCGCCGTCGGTGACGTCGAAGCCGGCGGCGGCGATCCGATCCGTTTCGAGTGCCTGTTCGAGTGCCAGTTCATCGACCAATCCGCCGCGGCTGGTGTTGATGAGGATCGGTCTTCTTTGCATCAGGGCAAATTCGCGCGCGCCTATGATGCCGCGGGTCTCCGCGTTGAGCGGGCAGTGAAGGGTGATGACATCGGCGCGGCGCATGACGTTGTCAAAAGGGGTTTGGCCGGGCTTCAAGTTATCTTCGCCCTTTCGGCCGGCGATCAGGAGTTTCATCCCGAAGGCTTCGGCGATGCGGCCGACGGCCCGGCCGAGCGTGCCGTAGCCGATGATGCCGAGGGTGGAACCGCCGAGGTCTGCGATCGGGTGGTCGAAGAAACAGAATTGCGCGGCTTCCTGCCAGCGACCGTCCAGCACCGACTGGCGATAGGGCAGGATCGAGCGGCGCAGCGCCAGCATCAGGGCAAAGGTGTGCTCCGGCACGGTGTGGCGGGCATAGCCGCGGATATTCGAGACCGTGATCCCGCGCTCGCGGGCGAAGGCAAGATCGACAATGTCGGTGCCGGTTGCGGCGACTGCGATCATGGAAAGGCGAGTGGCGCCGGCGAGGCTTTCGCGGCGAAGCGGGGCCTTGTTGGAGATCACGATGTCGGCATCGGCAATGCGCGCGGCGACTTCCTCCGGCGTCGTGCGGGCATGGACGATCAGGTCATGCGGAAAGGCGGGGGCCCGCACCACAGTTTCGGGCGACAGCGTGTCACGATCGAGAAAGACGATCTTCTTCATCTGGGGGCCACTCCTCTTGTCCTTGGCGACGGCATTAGAATGAGAGGTCATGGCAATGGCAAGGGGGACGTCGGACCATGGAAAGGCCGCGGTGCGCAGAGCAATGGCCGGGATAATGCAGGCGGGCCCGAACCCCGCGGCTGTGGAGCGGGCAAGAAAAAGCCCGGAACCGCAGTTCCGGGCTGATCGGTCGGCTTTGAAAGCCTTAGTGGCGGCTGAGCCAGCTGTCGATTTCGCGCTCGGCCTCTTCCTCGGTCTTGCCATAGGCTTCCTGGATTTTGCCGGCGAGCTGCTTGCGGTTGCCAGCGATCACGTCCATGTCGTCGCCGGTGATCTTGCCCCACTGAACCTGGGCCTTGCCCTTGAACTGCTCCCAATTGCCTTCGATCTGATTCCAATTCATGTCGATCTCCTTCTCGGTTGGTTACGGTAGAGGTCGTTGATCCTCGGCTTAACAACGCAGCCGGCAGGATTAGGTTCCGGTGAAACCGCCGAAAACGAGCGGTTGGTGGAAGTCGAGCGGTTGGTCGAAGTTGAGACGCACCGGCATAGGGATGGGATGGGAGAATGGATGGGATGGGAGAATGATAGTCCGGTCGTGGCGAACCTTGCGCGCTTTCGGGGGAAGGCCTACAAAAATCCGGAACCGATCAGCGGTTGAGACGTTTTCAGCACGAAGCAGATCACAAGGAGATTTCTGATGGCCAATGCATCCATGGCGGACAAGGCGAAGAACAAGGTCGAGAGCCTTATTGACGAGGCGGAGATCGCCACCAGCGCAAGCGCCAGCGACGTCCAGGCGGACCTCGAAAACCTGCGTCGCGACATTGCCGCGCTGACGCAGACGGTCGCCTCTTTCGGCACCGGCAAGCTCAAGGAAGCGAGCAACCGGGCGAGCCAGCTCGGTGCAGAAGCAGCGGATGCTTCCGCACAATATGTGGAAAGCGCGCGTAACACCGTGCGCTCGGCCGAACAGGATCTTGAGGCGCATATTCGCAACAAGCCGCTTCAGGCGATCGCCATCGCGGCCGGTGTCGGCTTCCTGGCTGCCCTGCTGACCCGGCGCTGATAAATGCGCAGACTGATAGAACAACTCCTTCTCCTGGGATTGGGGAATGTCTCCACCACCGCCGTCGAGATCAAGCGCAAGACGATTGGCGGGGTCATCGCCACGGTCTTCTTCCTGACCGGCTATATCGCACTGGTAATGGCGTTGGCCTTCTATGTCGCGGCGGAAGCCGGGCCTGTGGCAGCTTCTCTGGTGGTTGCGGCTGCGTCCATGGCCGCGGCGCTGGTCGTTCTGGCGATCGTTGCCGTGCTCAATCGCCAGACCGAGCGTCGGATGATGGAGCGGCAGGCGGCGCTCGCGGCGCAGGGGCCGGATCCGGTCACGGCTCGACTGGTTACTGAGCTGCCCGGCATGATGCGGGAAAGCCCGATCGTCACGACGATAATGGTGAGCAGTCTGGTCTATGTGCTGGCGCGAAGCCGGGGATTCGGCCGACGGCCCCGCGGCTAGCGCATCGTCTTTGGGGCGTGGTCGCCCTGCAGAGCGGCGGCGGGCCGGGGCGCAGGCGGGAAGGACGGGACCATGGTGCGGACCCGGTTCAGTCCTTCTCGCCGCGCTCGGCCTGGTCCAAACGTTCGAGAAGATCGAGAAATGCGGGAGGTGTGCCCTCTTCGATGATGCTGTCATAGTAGCCGCGGAGCTTCCGCGCGATCATCGCATTTGCTTCCTGCTTGTTCGACTTGGCGGATTCCGCCCGTTCGTCCTTATGCGATCGCTTATCCGGCATTTCCATGAAGCCCCATTCATCCCCTAGTCGAGAGTGAGATAAACCTATTAAGTAGGTCAATGGAAAAAAGTTCCTCTGTGGCGGAACTTTTTTTCGGAAGGGGCGTTTTCTGCCGAGTCCGCACCCATACTATATTCAATTGGAGAAACCGCATGTCTCTTACTGCCCGCGTTGCCGCTCACCTGCCTTACCTTCGGCGATACGCACGAGCCGTTACCGGCTCCCAGACTTCTGGAGACGCCTATGTCGCGGCTGTGCTGGAAGCGCTGATTGCGGATCTCTCGATTTTCCCCAAGGGCGCAAATGATCGCGTTTCTCTCTACAAGCTATTCGTCACGCTGTTCGATTCCACCCAGGTGGAAATCCCTGAAATCTCCTCGCCCTTCGCCTGGGAAAAGCGCGCTGCCGCCAATCTCGGCAACATGCCGACACGCGCGCGTCATGCCTTCCTGCTGATTACGGTGGAAGGCTTCTCGCCGAGCGAGGCTGCTGAAGTGCTCAGCATTGGCGAAGCGGAATTCAACGCGCTGTTCAACGAGGCATCGACCGAGATTTCGCGTCAGGTGGCGACCGATATCATGATCATCGAAGACGAGCCCCTGATCGCGCTCGACATCGAGCAGATGGTCGAGGATCTCGGCCATCGCGTCACCGGGATCGCGCGTACCCATGCGGAAGCCATCGAACTCTACAAGCGCACCAATCCCAAGATGGTGCTTGCCGACATCCAGCTGGCCGATGGAAGCTCGGGCATCGACGCGGTGAACGACATCCTGAAGGTCGATACCGTGCCGGTGATCTTCATCACCGCCTTCCCCGAGCGGCTGCTGACCGGCGAGCGACCGGAACCGGCCTTTCTCGTCACCAAGCCCTTCAATCCGGACATGGTGAAGGCTCTGATCAGTCAGGCGTTGTTCTTCAACGAACGGGTAGCGGAGAGCGCCTGAGCCTGGCGTCACAATGGGCCGTCAGGCGGGTGCCCCGCCGCGTGGACGGCGCAAGAGGCCTGGTGAGGTCCCAAGTGGATTGCCGAGCAGCGGCGGAGTGAGAAGTTGGTACATCGGTTGACATGGTTTGAACCTGAACGCGGCGACGACAAGTTGCGTGAGTTCTTCATAACCGCCCTGATCGACATGAGTGCCAGCCTCAGCCTGCAGGACAGGGAGGGCAGATATATATGCATCACCACCTTGCCTGCACGCTGGGCGCTCAATCCCGGGGTTACGCCGAGCGATGAGGCGATCTTCGGCGCGGATATCGGTGCCCGCCTCAAGGAAATGAAGGCCGGGCTGGAGAAGCCCGGCGATCACGCCGCAATCGAGATCGAAGCCTCTGACGATACCTGTTTCGAGTTCCGCTGTCGCATGATCGAAATGCGCAATCATGAGATCAGCCTGATGACCATCGTCATCGATCGGACCGAGGACCGGCGGCGGGAGCGGTTGCTGAGAGCCTTGCTGCGCGAAGTCAGCCATCGTTCGAAGAACCTGCTCGCCATCATCCAGAGCATTGCGTCGCAGACGGCCCGCTATTCGGGGACGCTCGAGACCTTTCTGGGAAAGTTCCGAGGTCGGCTGCACGCCCTGTCGCAGTCCCAGGATCTGATCACCAATTCCAGCTGGCGCGGCGCCTATTTCCGCGACCTGCTCAAGCAGCAGGTTGATCGTTATGTGCAGGACAATGGCGACCTGGTGAAAGTTTCGGGTGAGGATGTGCTGCTGAACCCGAATGCATCGCTGCATATCGGGCTGGCGCTTCATGAATTGATCGTCAATGCGGTCAGTCATGGCGACTTCCTCGCGCGCCGCCGCCCGATCGAAGTCAGTTGCGAGCGGATCGACACCGACGCGGGGCCGCAAATTCGCATGCGGTGGGTCGAGCCTGTCGGTAGCCTCGACACCGAGGCGCTGAAAGCCGCAAGGACGGCGCGGTTCGGCAGTACCGTTCTGGAAAGGGTCGTTCCGTCCTCGGTCAACGGGCAGGCCAGCCACAGTCTGGAAAAGGAGCAGGTCCTCTATGAGCTGACGTTCCCGCAGGAAATCCCCGAATAGCCGAACCGTACGGAACATCTCGCGACACCGTGAATTATCGTGAGGCTCGGCCCGGCGGAATGAACGGTGCTTCCAATTGCGGGAATCGGCGTGTGCCACAAACTCTCAGCCAGCCGCCCCACCGTTACGAGAACCTCGAATGCGTATCTTCCACTGCTCCAACTGCACAAATGTCGTCCACTTCGACAATGACGCCTGCGTCGGCTGCGGCATGCGTCTCGCTTATCGCGCGAGCCGGTTCGGCATGGTCGCCCTGGAACAGGACGGCGATGTCTTTCGCGACCCGGCCGAACGCCAGGCGGCGCTCAAGCCCTGTGCCAATGCCGGGAACGGAGCCTGCAACTGGCTGGTCGAGGACGATCATGCCTCGGGCTACTGTGTAGCGTGCCGACACAACCAGACGATCCCCGATCTATCGATCCGGCGGAATGTCGAGAACTGGCGACGCATCGAGCTGGCCAAGCGCTACCTGTTCTACTCGCTCATGCGCTTCGGTCTGCCGCTCGTGACCCGTCCTCAAGACCCCGAGAAGGGCCTGGGCTTCGAGTTTCTTGCCGACGACGGCATGGCGGGCTCACCGGTATTGACCGGTCACGCCAATGGATTGATCACCCTCAATGTTGCCGAAGCGTCGGACGCGGAGCGCGAGGCACGCCGCGTTTCGCTCGGCGAGCCGTTCCGCACGCTGATCGGCCATTTCCGCCATGAGGTCGGTCATTATTACTGGGACCGGCTGGTGCGCGACCGGCGAGATCAGGAGGCGTTCCGTTCCGTGTTTGGCGACGAGCGTCAAGACTATGGCGCAGCGCTCCAGCAGCACTATGCCCAGGGTCCGGTGCCGGGCTGGGAACAGTCCTATGTCAGCGCCTATGCGGCGAGCCATCCCTGGGAGGACTTTGCCGAGACCTGGGCACATTATTTCCATATCGTCGATGCGCTCGACACGGCCGATGCCTTCGGGCTGAGAACCTATCCGCAGACCAAGGCGAAGCAACTGGCATTGACGGGCACCTTCGACAGCTATCGGGCACTTGACGCCCGCGTCCTGCTCGATGCCTGGGTGCCGCTCACCATTGCCATCAACAGCATCAACCGCAGCATGGGCCAGCGCGATCTCTATCCCTTCGTGCTGTCAGCGCCAGTGGTGGACAAGCTGCAGTATATCCACGACCTGATCCACGCGCCGGCGGCCTGAGGCCCATAGAAGCCGTCCATGCCAGGGGACAGGTCCGCCGCGGAACCAATATCGCTTGTCGACGTTAACCTTTGTAACAAGGAGAACGTCGATGAATACGCTTGCTGCCCTTATGGTCCTGGTGGCGTGCCATCCTGAACAGACGAACTGTCTCCAAGAGCCCGTCGTCGTCATTTCCTATGACAGCAGTGCCGAATGCCGCGCCGCACTGCCGCGCGAAATGGACAAGGCGCGCCGTTTGGCCGATTTGATCTACGGCGACTGCGTTCCGGTCGATGCGGACCTGCTGGCGGGGCGCCAGATCCACCAGACGATCGACCCGGTCAAGCTCTCCGCGCTTGATTTGCCGCAAAGTGGAACGGTTACGGCCAAGGCTTTCGCCGCCCCCCACAGCCAAGGTCGCATGCGCTTTAGTCGCCACGAGGGAGCAAAGTAATGCCTGAGAGCCTTACCGACAGAGATCGCCAGATTGACCGGCAAACGCGGGACATGGCCCATGAGGCCAAGCTCGATACCGACCTGGGCTCCATGGTGCCGCCTCGCTGGCGTGCCTCGACGGTGATCGTGATCTCGCTCATCGTCGCGACGCTGCTGGTCATGCTCGCCACTGTGCTTTTCTAAGGTAATCCCAGGCCATCTTCTTCATGCCTAAAAAACATCCGCCGTCCTGGCGGATTTTTTATGCGATCCGCTCACGAATGCAGCTGACGAGTAAAACGGAAAGAGCCGGCATTGCCGACTCTTTCTTTTATTATCGTGACATGTTCTGCTTGGCCCGTTCAAGCTCGGCGGAAAAACTGCGAGACGAGAGAGATCAGGAACAGGACGATAAAGACGAGGAACAGGATCTTGGCGATACCGGCAGATGCACCGGCGATGCCGCCGAAGCCGAGTACACCGGCAATCAGGGCGACGACGAGGAAGACAAGAGCATAATACAGCATGGCGGTTCTCCTTTTTCGATGGCAGGAGAACGGCGCTGTGGTTAAATTGTTCCCTGACGATATTGTTCAGCTGTTTTGCTCAATGCCTGGTTCGCGCACTTGGTAGCTGAGGGTTGGGAAAATGGGGGCAAGTCAACGGAACCTTCTGCCGTTCCGATCGTTTTGAGGCAACGATAGAAACAACCCCCGTTGGAAAAGCATGACCAAATCCCCAAATGAAACATCGGCCGATCAAGGGCTGGGCATCAGCGGCATGAGCCCTGGAATTGCCGACCGGTTGCGCCAGTTGTATCGGTCGGTGCAGGACGAGGCGATCCCAGACCGATTCCTGAGCTTGCTCGAAAAGCTCGATCAGGCCGAGCAGCTTGCCGATCAGAACCATCGCGTCAAGGATTCTGCACAATGACTGATGATGCCACCTCCGTCGATCGCTCGTTCAAGCGGGAGATGCTAGCAGCGTTGCCAAACCTGCGCGCATTTGCCGTTTCGCTGACTGGACGCCACCATGTCGCCGACGACCTGGTGCAGGACACGATGATGAAGGCGTGGGCCAAGCAGGACCATTTCGAGCCCGGCAGCAACATGAAGGCCTGGCTCTTCACCATCCTGCGCAACGAGTTCTATTCGCAGATGCGCAAGCGCGGCCGCGAAGTGTCCGACACCGACGGCATTTTCACCTCGCAATTGTCGACCCATCCGCCGCAGTACGGCTCCCTTGATCTGCAGGATTTCAAGAAGGCGCTCGACCAGTTGCCCAGCGATCAGCGCGAGGCCATCATCCTGGTCGGCGCTTCAGGGTTCGCCTATGAGGAAGCTGCCGAGATCTGCGGCTGCGCCGTCGGCACGATCAAGAGCCGTATAAACCGGGCTCGCAACAAGCTGCAGGAAATTCTCGGCGTGAGCGGCGAGAGCGACTACGGACCCGATCGCCACAGTTCCGCCGTGACCAAGAGGGCCTTTGCGATCTGACTCCTCAGGCCGAGGTGCGGGCCGTTACCGCCTGAACGGCACGGATTAGATCCTCGGCCTGGATCGGCTTTTGCACGAGGGGGTAGGACGCATCTCCGCACAACTCCGCGGTGCCTTCGTCATAGGAGGAGAGGAAGATCAGAGCCGCACCACTTTCCTGCACCAGCCGGGCACGGCTGAGATTGAGCGCTTGCGTGCGCACGCAGTCAAGCAGCACAAGGTCGAAGGCGTTGTCGCGAAGATGGTCCTGGAGGCGGGCAGACGGTATGATGGTAGTGGTGCAGGCTATGGCGTCGAGAAGGATCTGCTCGACTTCCATTGCTATCAGATACTGGTTTTCCGCAACGAGAACGCGCAGCGACGGGTTGTGCATGGCGGTTCCTTTTCTTGCCAAAGCACCTTATCGGCGCTGAAGCAAAGCACGTCATTTAAATAAGACATACGTCCACGGTGTATTCGCCGATTATCTTAACTTATGCAGAAACACGAGGATGGTGCATGGCAAGCGACTTTCGCAAGAACCCGGTGCGTGTCAGTTGCTTCGAATGCCCTTTGCGAAAGAAGAAGCATTTTCGCCCGTTTACCGGCGAAGAACTCGATTTCGTGTCACATTTCAAACGCGGCGAACTGAATGCCGATGCCGGGGCGGCGGTGTTGGTCGAAGGCTCTCACAGTGCCCATCTTTATACACTACTGGAGGGTTGGGCCTTCCGCTATAAAATTCTCGAGGATGGGCGGCGCCAGATCCTCAACTATGCGGTGCCCGGCGACATGGTGGGATTGCAGGGCGCCGTCATGGCCGAGATGCAGCATTCCGTCGAGGCGTTGACGCCGGTAACCCTCTGCGTTTTCGAGCGCAAGCGGCTTTTTCAGCTTTTCGAGAAGCACTCAGGGCTCGGCTTCGACCTGACCTGGCTCGCCGCGCGCGAGGAGAGCATTCTCGACGAGCACCTGCTCAGCGTCGGCCGGCGCACGGCGACGGAGCGGGCCGCCTATCTGCTGGCCTTCCTGTTCGAGCGGGGGCGCAACGCGGGTCTGCTCGACGATGATCGGCGCCATGTTCCGGTGACGCAGATGCATGTGGCGGACACTTTAGGACTGTCGATCGTCCACACCAACAAGACCTTGAAGAAGCTCAGCGAGCGCGGTCTGATCCAGTGGCTCGACCGTGGCTGCGAGATTGTTGATCCGCAAGGGCTTCAGGACGTGGCGAGCTGGAAGCCGGACGACCGCACGGTGCGACCCCTGATCTGATTGCGCCTTTGACACCATCCCAAGGTGGGGCGTCTCGCCATCAGCGGCGACAAAAGACCGCCAGCCCTGCGGCTGACGGTACGATATTTCCGTTTGCGGATCGTCCGGGTCAGGCGACGACAATGATGCCGGCAAACAATGCGATGATGAAGATCACCAGAACGACAAAGATAAGTATTTTTGCGATCCCTGCGGAAGCGCCTGCGACGCCGCGAAAGCCGAGAAGGCTGGCGACGGCGGCGATTGCCAGGAAGATCAAAATCCATTGCAGCATGGTGTTCTCCATTCATTTCAGACCGGCTTGTTAACCGGCGCGAGACCAAATTGTTCCATTCCGGCGGAGTTGCGAGCGTGGGCCAATGGCCGCAGAGGGCGGCAGTTGCGAATTATTCGTTGACGGAGCCGTATGATCCGCGCGAAACCCACACATGAGGGGGAAAGTGGGCTGGACAGCGATGTCGCATTCTGCTCGTTTTCACGCCGCAATTGTTCGACTTTGGCCTAATGCGAAATGGGAGACGGGTTTGAAGATCGGTTCGCCACGGGAGCTGTTTGCGGGAGAGGCACGCGTCGCCATGACCCCCGACAGCGCGATCCAGCTGAAGAAGCTGGGCTATGACTGTATGATCGAAAGCGGGGCCGGCAAGGCCGCCGGCTTTTCCGACGACGCCTACCGCGCCGTCGGCGTCGAGGTGGTGGAGGGCGCCGAGGCGCTCTATGCCAGCGCCGACGTGATCGCCAAGGTGCGTCCGCCAGAGACGGTGGAAGTGGAACGTCTGTCTTCGGGCAAGACGCTGATTTCCTTCTTCTACCCGGCCCAGAACAAGGAGCTTCTGGAACGCGCCAGGGACAAGGGCGCCAATGTCATCGCCATGGACATGGTGCCGCGTATTTCCCGCGCCCAGAAGATGGACGCGCTGTCGTCCATGGCCAATATCGCCGGCTATCGCGCCGTGATCGAGGCCGGCAATAATTTCGGCCGCTTCTTCACCGGCCAGGTGACGGCGGCGGGCAAGGTTCCGCCGGCCAAGGTGCTGGTCATCGGTGCCGGCGTCGCCGGTCTTGCGGCGATCGGCACAGCGACCTCGCTCGGCGCCATCACCTATGCCTTCGACGTGCGTCCGGAAGTGGCCGAGCAGATCGAATCGATGGGCGCCGAATTCGTCTATCTCGAGTTCGAGGCGGCCCAGGATGGCGCTGCGACCGGCGGCTATGCGGCGCCTTCCTCGCCGGAATTCCGCGAGAAGCAACTGGCCAAGTTCCGAGAACTGGCGCCAGAGATCGACATCGTCATCACCACGGCGCTGATCCCGGGCCGCGACGCGCCGAAGCTGTGGCTGGCCGACATGGTGGCTGCGATGAAGCCCGGCTCGGTGGTCATCGACCTTGCCGCCGAACGTGGTGGCAATTGCGACCTGACCGTTCCCGACCAGAAGATCGTCTCGGAAAATGGCGTCACGATCGTCGGCTATACCGATTTTCCGAGCCGCATGGCGGCGCAGGCCTCGACGCTCTATTCGACCAATATCCGCCACATGATGACGGATCTGACGCCGGCCAAGGACGGCGAGGTCGTCCACAACATGGAAGACGACGTCATCCGCGGCGCGACCGTGACCAAGGACGGCGAGATCACCTATCCGCCGCCGCCGCCGAAGATCCAGGCGATTGCAGCGGCCAAGCCGAAGGAGAAGGTCAAGGAACTGACGCCGGGGGAAAAGCGGGCCAAGGAGGTTGCCACCTTCAAGGCACAGACCCGCAATCAGGTCGGCCTGCTGGTGATCGGCGGGCTGCTGATGGCGCTGGTCGGCGCCTATGCTCCGACCGAGTTCATGGCGCATCTGATCGTCTTCGTGCTTGCCTGCTTCATCGGTTTCTCGGTGATCTGGAATGTCAGCCACTCGCTGCACACGCCGCTGATGGCGGTGACGAATGCCATTTCCGGCATCGTCATTATCGGCGCCCTTTTGCAGGTCGGTTCCGGCAACTGGCTCATCGTCATCCTGGCCGCCCTTTCGGTGCTGATCGCCACGATCAACATCGTCGGCGGCTTCCTCGTCACCCGGCGCATGCTCGCCATGTTCCAGAAGTCTTGAGGGGGATAGGGTCATGACGATCGGTATCGTTTCCGCCGCCTATATCGCTGCGGCAGTTCTATTCATCCTCTCGCTCGGCGGGCTTTCCGGCCAGGAAAGCGCGAAGCGCGCCGTCTGGTACGGCATGGCCGGCATGGCGATCGCGGTTGCCGCCACGGTCTTCGGGCCGGGCATCGGCAACTGGTTCATCATCCTGGTGATGATCGCCGGCGGCTCGGTCATGGGCTATTACGTCGCTGCCCGCGTGCAGATGACGGAAATGCCGCAGCTGGTCGCCGCACTGCACTCCTTCGTCGGCCTGGCCGCCGTGTTCATCGGCTATAATGCCGAAATCGAGCTTACTCGGGTGGCCGGCATGGACGTGGCGGCGCGCCATGCGCTGACCGGTTTTGCCGCCGTTCTGGCGCACAAGCTTGCCGATCCGAGCGGTGCTCTGGTCGCGATCCTGAAGGTCGAGGTCTTCCTCGGGGTGTTCATCGGCGCGGTCACCTTCACCGGTTCGGTCGTCGCCTTCGGCAAACTGGCCGGCAAGGTCGATGGCAAGGCGAAGAAGCTGCCGGGCGGGCACATGCTCAATGCCGGCGCGGCCATCGCCTCGCTGATCCTCTTGGTCATGTACTTCAACGGCGCCGGCATCTGGACGCTGATCCTGATGACGCTGCTCGCCTTCTTCATCGGATACCACCTGATCATGGGCATCGGCGGCGCCGACATGCCGGTGGTCGTGTCGATGCTGAACAGTTATTCGGGCTGGGCGGCGGCGGCGATCGGCTTCACGCTCGGCAACGATCTCTTGATCGTCACCGGCGCGCTGGTCGGCTCCTCGGGTGCTATCCTCTCCTACATCATGTGCAAGGCGATGAACCGCTCCTTCATCTCGGTCATTCTCGGCGGCTTCGGCGGCACGACGGGACCGGCCATGGAGATTTCCGGCGAGCAGATCGCCATCGACGCCGAAGGCGTGGCGGCTGCCCTCAACGAGGCCGACAGTGTCATCATCGTGCCCGGCTATGGCATGGCGGTGGCGCAGGCGCAGCAGGCGGTTTCGGAACTCACCCGCAAGCTGCGCGCTTCCGGCAAGAGCGTGCGCTTCGCCATCCATCCGGTGGCCGGCCGTCTTCCGGGCCACATGAACGTGCTTTTGGCCGAAGCCAAGGTGCCTTACGACATCGTCATGGAAATGGACGAGATCAACGAGGATTTCCCCAATACGGACGTCGCCATCGTCATCGGCTCCAACGACATCGTCAATCCGGCGGCCGAGGAAGACCCGAACTCGCCGATCGCCGGCATGCCGGTGCTGCAGGTGTGGAAGGCTAAGCAGGTCTTCGTCTCCAAGCGCGGGCAGGGCACCGGCTATTCCGGCATCGAGAACCCGCTGTTCTACAAGGAGAACACCCGGATGTTCTACGGCGACGCGAAGAAGTCCGTCAGTGAGCTTCTGCCGATGATCAAATGAAGATCGGATGCAGGTGTGAATGAGAGAGGCCGGGCGGGGACGCCCGGCCTTTTCGTTGGGTCCGCGACCGAGACGTCAGCGGAAACCGATCTCCCCCCTTGTGGGGGAGATGCCCGGCAGGGCAGAGGGGGGCGGCTTGCGCTGTGGGTCGGTGGATGCACGCCTTGTGCGCTTTGCTTGCCGGATACCCCCCTCTGTCGGCTTTCGCCGACATCTCCCCCACAAGGGGGGAGATCATTTTCGGCCGGCCTTGCATTCCGTTGCCGAGGATCAGAGCCGGGGCGTTACCGCATTGCCGGCGCCCAAGACAGCGACGAGCGTGGGCGGCGTCAGGACGGTCACCTCGGCCCGGTCCGGCAAGGTGAAGGGCGCGCCATAGCCCGCGTGGCTCCACGGATAGGCCCGGCCCTGCCAGAGCAGAAGCGGTGTCTGCGGTGCGGAGTCCGTTGTGAAAAAGCTGCCGTCGGGCAGGACGGCGAGGGTCGCCCGGTAGAGGCGCTTGATGCGGCCGTCCAGGCGTTCCCGGTGGAGAAGGGCGTCGATCTCGCGGGCCGGGACGAACTGGTCGTCGGGGCGGCCTGTCGCGCGGTTGAAGTGCCGCTTGAAGCGGAGGAAATCGGCGCGGCGGCATTCAGCGCAGGGGCGGTGGCCGGCGGCGAAGGCCACGGCCTCGTCGAGGAAGAACAGCGGCGTATAGTGGCCCTTGGTGTCGAACACGACGCGGCGGCCGTTGCGTTCGGCGAGCGTGCAGCAGATCCACGCCTTGCCGAGATGGTGCCGGCGGATCGTGCCGTCCGGCCCGTGCAGCTCGCCGCGATTGCCCATCAGCGTTCCGCGCGCCGGCGTGGCTTCGAGATCGCCGAAGGGCGTCACCCGGTTGGGGCGGGGAGGGTGACCGTATGCCTGGGCGGTGTCGGGCATGGGATTGGGCCGCTGGATAGGGACGTCACCGGCATCCTAGCACGACACAGATAAAGTCGTCAGCCCGCCGTGGTCCCGGCTTCGGATTGCAGCCGGCGCAGCAGGTCGCGGGTCGCGATCACCAAGGTCTCGACGCCTTCATTGGTGTCGCCGTCGCGATAGAGCGAGAAGTTCTGCAGGATCAGGCCGTCGATGCCGATCAGCATGAAGCGGGCGACCGCACTGCCGATGCGGGACTTCTCCTCGGTCATCTCCCCCATGCCGTCGAAGATCAGCTTGCTGTAGAAGTCGATATAGGCGCCGTACTGGCGCGCGGCGAGCCAGTCGGCCCCTTGAGTCCTCAGCGCATAGAGCGTGAGCTCGGTCTGGGCGAGCTGCTTGTTGCGGGTGCGCTGGACATAGCGCCAGCTGGCGCGGATCAGCCCCTCGACGCGATCCAGCGGATCGGCCGGCATGGGCATGTCCTGGCGGTAGGCCGTATCCATGTCGGCGATCAGGTCGTCCAGAACGGCCAGCAGCAGGCTTTCCTTGCTGTCGAAATAATAGTGCAGCGTCGCCAGTTTCACGCCGGCGCTGGCCGCGATCTTGCGCGTCGTCAGCGCCTCCATGCCGCCGTTCTCCAGCGCCTCCAGCGCACCGCGGATGATGCGGGCGCGGGTCTCGATCCCCTTGCGGGTGGCGCCCGGCGTCTTGCCGGGCGGCGAAATCGATGGGCGGCGTTCTTCGTCCATGGCGTCGTCAGGCTGTCTCGTAGGTGATGCGACCATCGCAGATCGTGAATTTGGGGGCCAGGGCGGCGATGTCCTCGGCCGCACAGGCTTCGATGTCGCCGGAAAGCACGACCACGTCGGCGAGGTAGCCCGGCTTCAGGATGCCCTTGCGGTCTTCCATGAACTCGACCCAGGCGCTGGTTCGGGTATAGGCCTTCAGCGTCTCGTCGAGCGTCAGGCGGTGGTCGGGCATGTCGTCCCTCCAGGGCTTGCGGGTCATGGCGTCGTGGATGCACGACAGCGGCGGCAGCGGCGAGACCGGCCAGTCGGTGGCAAAGACGATCCGGGCACCGGCGTCGACCAGCGTCTTCCAGGCAAATGCGTAGGGCCAGCGCTCCTCGCCGATATAGGTGAGGTAGGGTTCGAGGGGAAGCCCGGCAGAGCCCGGAGGGTGGGTGGGCTGCATCGAGGCGATGGTGCCGAGTTCGGCAAAGCGGGGAATGTCGTCGGGGTGGACCACCTCGATATGCTCGACGCGGTTGCGGCTGTCCCGTTTGCCATTGGCCTTGATCGCCGCCTCGTAACCGTCGAGCACCATGCGCACCGCGCCGTCGCCGATGGCGTGCACTGCGACCGGCAGGCCGAGACGGTCGGCCTCGACGGCGACCTTGTTGAAGTGCTCGGCGGAAAACAGCGGCTCGCCCTTCCAGCCGGACTTATGGGCGTAGTCGTCGACGAAGACGGCGGTCTCGCCTTCGGTCACGCCGTCCATGAAGACCTTGACGAAGTTGCAGCGCAGCTTGTCGGAGTTGAAGCGGTCCCGCCAGGCGGCGGCCTTTTCCTCAAGATCGGTGAGCGGCATGAAGTTCTTCATGTGGAAGGGCATGCGTACGCGGGCGGGCAGGCCTTCGGTATCCTCGATCTCTTTCAGCAGTTCGAGCTGATAGAGATTTCCGTCCATGTTCTGGAACGAGGTGATGCCGAGCGAGGCGCAGTAGGCGAGGCCCTGCTTGAGCACGGCGATATCGCCGGCGCGCTCGGCCGCCGTGACACTCTCCGGCTCGCCGCCGGTGCCGACGCCCAGCCCTTCGCGGCCGCCGGTCGCGCTCATGATGGCAACCGGCCGCATGGCATTGGACTCGCGCAGTTCGCCATTGGCCAATCCGTCTTCGCCCATGACGATCTCGTTGCCGACGCCGACATCGCGGCCGTGCAGGATGCCGGCCTTTTCGAGCGCAATCGTGTTGGCCCAGGCGGTGTGGCGATCGGGCGCGACCATCATGAAGGGACGGTCGGGCATGATACGGTCGAGATGGTGGCGGGTGACGCGTTCTTCTTCGGAGAGCACGGTATAGTCGACGGACTGGCCGACCAGAAGCTCGAGATGCGGATTGGCCGCGGCATAGGCCGTGATCGCCGCGCTAAGCTCGTCGAAGCCCTTGACCCCGAACAGTGACAGTTCGTTGAGCGCGACAGAGCCGCCGAAGATGTGCATGTGGGCTTCGTTGAAGCCCGGCATGACCGTGGCGCCACCGGCATCGATGATGCGGGTCGAGGGTGTCGCCAGTGCGGCGATCTCGGCGTCGCTGCCGACGGCTGCGATCCGGTTGCCGGCAATCGCTACGGCCTGCGCACGCGGCGCATCGTCGTCCATGCTGAGCACGCGTGCATTGCGAATGATGATGTCCATGGCCGTTCGTCCGTCTTGCTGGGTGTCTTCGACACGTTTGGGGCAGGGCCACGTCTTCGCCCTTCGGTTCGGGGTTCCGGGCGCGGAAGCGGTTGTTGCGTTCCCGCGCCGATGTCGGCCGTCAGGCCGCGTCGTGGGTGATGCGGCCGTCGCAGATGGTGACGGCGGGGCGGACCGTATCCATGATCTGGTCCGGGGCGACACGCTCGATGTCGTGCGACAGGATGACGATGTCGGCGAGGAAGCCGGGTTTCAGCTTGCCCTTGCGGTCTTCCATGAACTCGACCCAGGCGCCGATCGCGGTATAGGCCTCGAGAGATTCCATGAGCGTGAAGCGCTGGTCTGGCAGTCCATCCTTCCATGGCTTGCGGGTCAGCGCATCCTGGATGCACTGGAAGGGCGAAACCGGCGAGACCGGCCAGTCTGAGGCAAAGACGACCGGCGCGCCGGCCTCTTTCATCGTGCGCCAGGCATAGGCATATTCCCAGCGGTCCTCGCCGATGCGGGCATCGGTCGGCTCAAGAGGGAAGCATGTGCCGCCGGGGACGTGGACCGGCTGCATGGAGGCCACCACGCCGAGTTCCCTGAAGCGCGGAATGTCCGTCGGGTCGATGATCTCGATGTGCTCGATGCGGTGGCGGAGGTCTTGTCTGCCGTTCGCCTTGACGGCCGCCTCGTAGCCGTCGAGCGTCTGGCGGATGGCGGCGCTGCCGATCGCGTGCACGGCGACCTGCAGGCCGAGCGCGTCGGCCTTGGTGGCGATGGCGTTGAAGGCCTCGGTGGAGAATAGGGGCTCGTAGGTGTAGCCCGCGCGATCGCCGTAACCTTCGAGCATGAAGGCGGTCTGGCTGTCGAGCACGCCGTCCATGAAGACCTTGACGAAGTCGCCGCGCACCATGTCGGTGGCAAATTCCCTTTTCCACGCCGCCGCCTTGTCGAGCTCGACGAGATCCATGAAGTTCTTCATGTGGAAGGGAATGCGGATGCGGCAGGGGAGTTCGCCCGCCTGCTCCAGGTCGTGCATCAGGCGCAGCTGGTAGTGGTTGCCATCGAAGTTCTGGATCGAGGTGACGCCCCAGGAGGCGCAATATTCGAGGCCGCTCTTGAGGATCGCCCGGTCCAGCGCATATTGTTCAGGCGTGACGTTTTCCGGGTCCATGCCGGTGACCATGCCGAGTTCCTCGCGGCCGCCGGTCGAGGCGAGCGCGGAGACCGGACCGAAGGCATTGCCCTCGCGCAGTTCGCCGCTCGCCATACCGTCGTCGCCCATGACGACTTCATTGCCGACCCCGACATCCTTGCCGTGCAGCAGTCCGGCCTTTTCAAGGGCTGCGGTATTGGCCCAGGCGGTGTGATGGTCGGGGGCGAACATCATGAAGGGTCGATCCGGCAGGATCGCGTCGAGGTGGTGACGGGTGACGGATTCGTTGAGCGAAATGATCGAATAGTCGGCCGAAAAACCCATCAGCAGCGGTTCGTCCGGGTTGGCGGCGGCATAGTCCTGCATGGCCTTCTTCAGTGGCTCGAAACCCTGGATGCCGTGCAGGTTGAGCTGGCGCAGCGAAACCGAGCCGGGGAAGATGTGCATGTGGGCTTCGTTGAAGCCTGGCAGCACCGTGGCGCCCTTTGCGTCGATCACTTTCGCAGACGGCCCGGCAAGCGCCGCGATCTCGTCGTTCGAGCCGACGGCAAGGATGCGGTTGCCGGCGACGGCGACGGCCTCGGCCCTGGGGGAGGCCTCGTCCATGGTCAGAACGCGGGCGTTGCGGATGATGAGGTCGGCGGTCTGGGGCATGGTGTCAGTCCTGCATAGGGTATGTGCGGCGGTCAGGCGCCAAGGCGGCTGAGGGCGCGGAAGAAGGCGAAATTGTCCTGCTTGAGTTCGTCGTCGAGCGGGTTGGGCTGCGACGAGAGTTTGACGATCACCGTTTCGGTCGATGGATCGACATAGAGCCACTGGCCGTGGATGCCGATGGCGCAGAAGGCGCCGTCCGGCTCGCCGGTCTGGTACCATTTGCTGCGATAGCGGCCGTTCGGCAGCATGGTCGGCTGGCTCGCGGTCCAGGCGCTCGGGTCGCCGGCGTTTCTCATATCCTCGACCCAGGCGGCGGGGACGACCTGGCGGCCGTTGGCAATGCCGCCGTCGAGCAGCATCTGGCCGACGCGGGCAAGGTCACGGGCGGTGACGCAGACGCCGCCGGCCGAACGGGCGGTGCCTGCGCCGTCGACGCTGACCAGCGCGTGGTTCTTCGCGCCGAGCGGCTTCCACAGGAGATCGGAAAAGAGATCGACATAGCGGCGACCGGTGGCGCGTTCGATCAGGATGCCGAGCAGGTCGGAATTGGGCGAGGCGTAAAAGAACGGGCCGCCATGCGGGCGGTCGGCTTTCGGGATCGTCATGAGGAATTCGGTGAGCGTTTCGACCGGGGCGCCGGCTTCCGACGGATTCCACAGCGTCGAGCGGCGGTAGCGGGCAAAGGCGCCGTTCTTGTCGAGATAGGCCTCGTCGAAATCGAGGCTGACGCGCATGTCGAGCACGTCGCGATAGCTGCAGTCGCCATAGGCCGAGCCCTTGGCTTCGGGGATCAGGCTGACCACCGGGCTGTCCGGATCGATCACGCCTTGTTCTTCGAGGACGGCGGAGACCAGCGCGGTCAGCGATTTGCTGATGGAAAAGACGATGTGGCGGGCGTTGACCTGGGCATGCGGCGCATAGTGTTCGGCCACGATCCGGCCGCCCTTCATCAGGACGAAGGCGTCGGTGTGGGCATAATCGAGAAAGGCGCGGGCATTTGTCGTGCCGGCAAGCCCGGTTTCGAGCGGTGTGTCGAGCAGCGGCGATAAGGCGAGCGCCGTCTCCGGTTCTTCCGCCGTGGCGCGGATCTCGGCGGTCGGCACCAGTTCGCGCAGGTTCTGGAACGACCAGCGGCTATAGGGCGCGGTGCGCCAGTTGGCGATCGTCACGTCGCGGCGGGCGAAGCCGTAGGCTGTCTCGAATTCGGTGGTCATTGGCATATTCCCTTGGAACGGGAGAGCCCTTGAGGCTCCCCCGTCGTCATGCAGGTTCGGACCTGGCCGGTTACTTCTGAATCTCGGTCCAGATCTTGGTGTAGATTTCCTGGACCTCCGGGGCGCAGGCGAGGTTGAACTTGCCGGCGGCCTTGGCGGA
The DNA here is from genome assembly GCF_964021225.1 of Rhizobium arsenicireducens. Taxonomy (NCBI): domain Bacteria; kingdom Pseudomonadati; phylum Pseudomonadota; class Alphaproteobacteria; order Hyphomicrobiales; family Rhizobiaceae; genus Rhizobium; species Rhizobium arsenicireducens. Next base: position 281,931 of record NZ_CAXHYK020000001.1, read on the forward strand.
TTCCGGGATGTTGACTTCCGGAGCGGTCTTCATGTCTTCCGGCATGAAGGCTTCCGAGCCCTTGATGCCGTTGGCATAGCGGGCAAAGGCCGAGATCAGGGCGGCGTTTTCCGGATCCATGATGAAGTTCAGGAACAGCTTGGCGTTGTCGACGTTCTTGGCGTCTTTCAGGATCGAGGCATTGTCCATCCAGATCGGATAGCCTTCCTTCGGGTAGCCGTAGACGATGTTGGGGTTGGCCAGGCGGCCGCGGAAGGTGGCGCCGTTCCAGTCGACGGAAGCGGCAAGGTCGCCCTTGGTGTATTTCTCGACCGTGCCATAATCCATCGAGATCCACTTCGGCTTGGCAGCGACAAGGACGTCGCGGGCCTTCTTCAGCACTTCCATGTCGCCGGTGCAGGGTTCGCCGCCGACATAGGTGACGACCAGATGCATGACGTCCGACATTTCCGGCACGACATTGACCTTGCCGACCAGTTCGGCCGGCGGATCGAGGAAGATCGCCGAAGTGTTCGGATCACCGGAATAGACCGATTTGTCGACGGCGACGCCGGTCGTGCCCCACTGCCACGGAACGGAATACTTGCGGCCCGGATCGAAGGGAACGTCGACCCACTGCGGGTCCATGTGCTTGAAGTTCTCCATCTGGTCGGGGCGGGCCTCGAGCAGCAGGCCCTCACCGATGAAGATCGGCATGGCGGAGGCAGACGGCACGACGATGTCGAAGCCGTGGCCGCCCTGGCGGATCTTGGCGAGCGCGGTGTCGTTGAAGTCGTAGTCGGTGAGCGTCACCTTGACCTTGTAGGTCTCCTCGAACTTCTTGATCAGTTCGGGATTGGTGTAATTGCCCCAGTTGAAGATGTTCAGATCGCCTTCGGCATGGGCGAAGGTCGCCGATGCCAGCAGGGCTGCTGCGGCGGTTGCGAGTTTCAAGGTCTTTTTCATGGTTCCCACTCCTGTTTCTACTCGGTTTTTTCGTTGGGTCTGCTGAGGAAGAAGAAGATCGTGACAACCGCCAACGACAGCAGCAGAAAGACTGTCGAGATGGCATTCATTTCCGGCGTTATGGCACGGCGCAACTGGCCGAGCATGTAGGTCGGGAGCGTGTCCTGACCGCCGGATTTCACGAATTCGGTGATCACCACGTCGTCGAGCGAGATGACGAAGGCGAGCATCAGGCCGGCAAGGATGCCTGGCCAGAGCAGCGGCAGGGTGACATGGCGGAAGGCCCTGAGCGGTGTGGCGTACAGATCGGCCGCGGCGCGTTCCAGTGACAGGTCCATGCTTTCCAGACGGGCGCGGATCGGCAGATAGGCAAACGGGATGCAGAAGGCCGTATGCGCGGTGATCAGGTAACCGAGCCCCGAATAGCCGGTCCAGACCTTGACGCGCGAGAAGAAGATCAGAAGCGCCACGGCGGTGACGATTTCAGGCACCATCAGCGGCATGTTGATGAAGGAGTATTTGAACGTGAGGCCGCGATAGGCGCTTGTGCGGGTCGTGGCGATGGCCGCAAGGGTCGCTACCGCGGTGGCGACGACGGCGGCGACGGCGGCGATCTTCACCGAGCGGATCGAGGCCTCGATCACCTGGCTGTTGTTCCAGGCGGCCGCGAACCAGCGCAACGAGAAGCCTTCCCACAGCGCGATCGATGTGCCGGAATTGAAGGCGAAGACCACGAGGGTGGCTATCGGCAGGTAGAGGATGAAGAAGCACAGCATGGCGATGGTGGCAAAGCCCGACTGCGTGCGGATGTCGAAACCCTTATGCATGGCCGCCTCCGGTCTTTCCGGCGTTCTTCACGTAGTAGAGCATGGCCACGAGAACGATGATGACCAGCGTGATCGATAGCGCGGCCCCGAGCGGCCAGTTTCGGCCCTGGCCGAACTGCAGCTCGATCAGGTTGCCGATCATCAGGTTCTTGCCGCCGCCGAGGATGCGCGGAATGACGTAGGACGACAGTGCGGGGATGAAGACCAGGATCGAGCCGGCGATGATGCCGGGCTTTACCAGCGGGATGATGATGCGGCGCAGCACCTGGAAGCGGGTGGCATAGAGATCATAGCCGGCCTCGACCAGGCGGAAGTCGAGCTTCTCCATGCTGGCATAGAGTGGGAGCACCATGAGCGGCAGGTGGACATAGGCCATGCCGAGCAGGATGGCGAAATCGGTGTAGAGCATCTGGATCGGTGCGGAAATGATGCCGAGCTTCATCAGGATGGTGTTGGCAAGTCCCTCGTTGCGGATCACTTCCTGGATGGCGAAGGCGCGGATCAGCATATTGGTCCAGAACGGAATGGTGATCAGGAACAGCCAGACCGAGCGGATGTGGGGCGCCCGGCTGGCAATGAAATAGGCGGTTGGGAAGCCGAAGATCAGCGAAATGACGGTGGTGGCGACGGCCAGCTTGATCGAACGCCAGAGGATCGAGACATGGGCGTCGGCCATCGAGATCGTGCCGTCGAAGATGTCGCGCGATAGGAAGACATTGAACCAGGCCTCGGTCGAGAATTGCCACTTCACGTCGCCATAGGCGCCCGGCGCGAGGAAGGAATAGATCAGCACGATCATGAGCGGACCGACGCTGGCCAGCGTGATGATGAGGAGGGCCGGGGCACTGAGGAGCCAGCGGCCCCGGATGTCCTTTTTCTGTGCCGCGCTGGCGGCTTGGGCGGCGGTGCTCATGACGTCAGCCCCTCAGGATCTGCGCGGCCTGCGGGCCGAGACAGACGGCGATGCGTGAGCCCTTGTCGTGGGGAACCATACCGTTTCGCATGTTCTGCTCGCGCACGATGAAGGTGTCGCCGCTGTCGAGCAGAATGTGGAAATGCGTATCGGTGCCGAAATAAATGGTGTCGACAAGTGTCCCGTCGAAACTGCCGGTGCCCGGGTCTGCAAGCGCGGCATGTTCCGGGCGCACCACGATGGTCACCTGGCCCGACGGGCGCAGGCCTTCGGGAAGGGATGCCTCGATGACCATGCCAGCTGCAAGCCGGACGTTGGCGGTGTCCTCGCCGAGGTCGAGTATCTCCCCGGCGAGGAAATTCGACTCGCCGATGAAGTCGGCGACGAAGCGGTCGGCCGGGCGCTCGTAGATCTCGTGGGCCGATCCGACCTGGCGCACTTCGCCGTTCGACATGACGGCGATGCGGTCCGACATGGTGAGTGCTTCTTCCTGGTCGTGGGTGACGAAGATGAAGGTAATGCCGGTTTCGCCCTGCAGGCGCTTGAGTTCGATCTGCATTTCCTTGCGCAGCTTGTAGTCGAGGGCCGAGAGCGGTTCGTCGAGGAGGAGAACCTTCGGCTTCGGCGCAAGCGCCCGCGCCAACGCCACGCGCTGTTGCTGGCCGCCGGAAATCTGGGCAACCGAGCGGTCGCGCATGGTTTCCATGTGGACGAGGGCCAGCATCTCTTCGACCCGGGCCTTGATCTCGGTCGCGGGCTTGCCGAGCATCTTCAGGCCGAAGCCGATGTTTTCGGCGACCGTCATGTGCGGAAACAGCGCATAGGACTGGAAGACGGTGTTGACCGGCCGCTTGAACGGCGGCAGCGGCGCAATATCTTCCCCGTGCAGCAGGATTTCGCCGCTGGTGGGGAAATCGAAGCCGGCGATCAGCCGCAAGAGCGTGGTCTTGCCGCAACCGGATGGCCCCAGCAGCGTGAAGAATTCGTTTTCCCGGATCGTCAGGTTGACCCGGTCGAGCGCGATGACCTGGCCCGCGCCGGCGCCATAGACGCGGCCGACGTCCCGGATTTCGATTGCGGCCTTCTTCGATGTCGAACTCAAGAAATATCCCCAGTTAAAAAATGGATCTTTCCGGCAACAGTTCGCGTTCCGGCGTTGCCGACATGTTGTCGCGCCCGGTTGGCCCGTCGATCATGACAAAGCAATACGCGTGCCATGCAGGTTGATGTGACGAATTCCTCCTCGTTTCCTCCTGATTGGAGCCTGCACGCTCTGCAAATCCGCCGAAATCCAGCGATGCGCAAAGGCGTTGCTCCACTGCGGGCTCCTCCAAGCCCGATCCCGCACAGGGCGGAATTTGTGTATCGTGCCGCAAATTTGGTCGCTTGACCATTTTTATTTCGCCATGCGGGGCAAATTTTGAGCGAACCTCGCTGGGCGGCTGAAAGGTCCAGGAATTGGGGCCGATAAAACAGCGAGCCCCGGTTGCGCAGGGCGGAGGCAGGCCTGCTACTCCTGCGCGCATCGCCTTGTTCGCAATCGGTTTTTTTTGGCTTGAACCGGCGCGCGATTTAGTTCTACGTTGGTTCAACAAGCGGTCTGGACCGCTTGTTGCGGTGACGGTCGGGTCCGTTCCGGCGCTCTTGTTTGTTTCAACCTGGCTATCTGACTGCGGGACAATCTTTTCATGGAACGGGTATTCGACGGTCACAACGACGTCCTGCTGCGGCTTTGGCGGGGTCGGGCGAACGGCAGCGATCCAATTGCCGAGTTCGTCAACGGCACGAACGAGGGCCACATCGACGGGCCGCGCGCCAAGGCGGGTGGGCTGGCTGGCGGGCTCTGTGCGATCTATATCCCGTCGGACAACGACTTTGCCCTCAAGGAGCCAGACGCAAACGGTCATTATAGCACGCCGCTCGAGGCGCCGCTCATGCGACAGCCGTCGCTCGACATCGCCCTCGAAATGGCCTCGATCGCGCTGCGCCTCGATCGCGCCGGCGCTTGGCGTCTCTGCCGCTCGACCGGCGAGATTCGGAAGGCGATGGACGATGGCGTGTTTGCTGCCGTCCTTCACATGGAAGGCTGCGAGGCGATCGACGAGGACCTTGACGCGCTTGAGACCTTCCATGCGGCAGGGCTGCGCTCGCTGGGGCCGGTGTGGAGCCGCAACAACATCTTCGGCCATGGCGTGCCATTCGCCTATCCCTCTTCTCCCGATAGCGGCCCGGGCCTGACCGATGCCGGCTTCAATCTGGTGAAGGCGTGCAACCGGCTGGGCATTCTGGTTGATCTCGCACACATTACCGAAAAGGGGTTCTGGGATGTGGCGAAGACCACCGACCAGCCGCTGGTCGCCAGCCATTCCAATGTCCATGCGCTGACGCCGGTGGCGCGCAACCTCACGAACAAGCAGTTCGACGCGATCAAGGAAAGCGGCGGCCTGGTGGGTCTCAATTATGCCGTGACCATGCTGCGCGACGACGCGCAGGACAATGCGGCAACTCCGCTCAGCGATATGGTGCGCCATGTGGACTACATGGTGGAACGCATGGGGATCGACTGCGTGGCGATCGGTTCCGATTTCGATGGTGCGACGATTCCGGCTGAAATCGGCGACGCTGGCGGCAATCAGAAACTGGTTGCGGCACTGAAAGGTGCCGGATACGCTGATGAGGATCTTGCAAAAATATGCCGGGAAAACTGGCTGAGGGTTCTGGCATCCGCCTGGCACGAATAGGTCGCGGACGCTCGATTAAGACCAACTAGGTAAACAGGGGAACGAAGATAATGATGCATACCTTCAACAAGACTATGCGCCTGCTGACGACCAGCGCGGCCATGGCGCTGATTATGGCAGCCGCCCCGCAGGCCTATGCTGCGACGCCGGCCGACACGCTTGTCCAGGGCTGGGCCATCGATGACATCATCACGCTCGATCCGGGCGAGGCTTTCGAGATCTCCACCGCTGAGTTGACCGCCAATACCTATAGCAAGCTGGTCAACCTCGACATGAACGACACGTCGAAGGTCGTCGGCGAACTCGCCGAGAGCTGGACGATTTCCGACGATGGCCTGACCTATACGTTCAAGCTGAAGCCGGGCCTGAAGTTTGCCTCGGGCAATCCCCTCACGGCGGAAGATGTCGCCTTCTCCTTCGAGCGGGCCGTCAAGCTCGACAAGTCGCCGGCATTCCTGCTCACCCAGTTCGGTCTTAACGGCGACAACGTCACGGACACAGCCAAGGCTGCAGACGAGACGACCTTCGTGCTGACCGTCGACAAGGCCTATGCGCCGAGCTTCGTGTTGAACGTCCTGACCTCTACCGTGGCCTCCGTCCTCGACAAGAAGGTCGTGATGGAGAACGCAAAGACCGTGACTCCGAGTGATGACTACAAGTACGACACCGACTTCGGCAATGAATTCCTGAAGACCGGCTATGCCGGTTCCGGCCCCTACAAGATCCGCGAATGGCGCGCCAATGAAGTCGTGGTGCTGGAGCGCAACGACAATTACTACGGCGAGAAGCCGGCTCTCAACCGCGTCATCTATCGCCATATGAAGGAAAGTGCCGGCCAGCGCCTGGCACTCGAGAACGGCGATATCGATGTGGCCCGCAACCTCGAGCCGGGTGACGTGGAAGCTGTCTCCAAGAAGGAAGGCATCGCGCTGACCTCCGCTCCGAAGGGAACGCTCTACTATTTCAGCCTCAACCAGAAGAACGAGACGCTGGCCAAGCCTGAGGTCATCGAGGCTTTCAAGTATCTCGTCGACTATGACGCGATCGGCGAGACCCTGATCAAGGGCATCGGCACGATCCACCAGACCTTCCTGCCGGCTGGCCAGCTCGGCGCCCTTGACGACAAGCCCTATACGCTCGACGTCGCCAAGGCCAAGGAACTGCTGGCCAAGGCCGGTGTCGCCGACGGCTTCACCGTCACCATGGATGTGCGCAACACCCAGCCGGTCACCGGCATTGCCGAAAACGTCCAGCAGACGCTGGCCCAGGCCGGCATCAAGCTGGAGATCATCCCCGGCGACGGCAAGCAGACGCTGACCAAGTATCGTGCCCGCCAGCACGACATCTATATCGGCCAGTGGGGCTCGGACTATTTCGACCCGCACTCGAATGCCGAGACCTTCACCTACAACCCGGATAATGCCGACGAAGGCAAGACCAAGACGCTCGCATGGCGCAATGCCTGGGACGTTCCGGAACTGACGGAGAAAACCCAGGCTGCGCTGCTCGAGAAGGATTCGGATGCCCGTGCGGCGATCTATGAGGACCTGCAGAAGCAGGTTCTGACCGCGGGTCCGTTCGTTGTCATCTTCCAGCAGATTGAAAACGCCGGCTATTCGGACAAGCTGAAGGGCTACAAGCTCGGTCCGAGCTTCGACACGAACTTCGTCTACACCGTTTCCAAGGATTAAGGTCCATTGACCATCCTCGAGTCAAAAACCGAGGCGCGGCGCTCCGGCGCGCGCGCCTCGGCGTTCGCCATGTCGTTGCTGCGGTTCCTCGTGATCGTGGTAACCACCTATCTCGGCCTTCTGGCCGTGACCTTCTTCATCGGCCGCGTCGTGCCGATCGATCCGGCGCTCGCGATCGTCGGCGATCGGGCGCCCGCCCATGTCGTCGAGCGCGTGCGTGAGCAACTGGGGCTCAACCTGCCGCTCTACCAGCAATTCTTCATTTATGTCCGCCAGGCCTTGACCGGCGACTTCGGCACGTCGGTGCTGACCACCAATCCGGTGATGACCGACATCCGCCGGGTCTTCCCCGCGACAATCGAGCTTGCCAGCGTGGGGACATTGATCGGCGCCGTGTTCGGCGTGCCGCTCGGTGTTCTTGCGGCCGTCAAGCGGGGTTCGATCGCCGACCAGATCGTCCGGGTCATCGGCCTGATAGGCTATTCCGTGCCGATCTTCTGGTTGGGTTTGCTGGCGCTGGTGTTCTTCTATGCCAAGCTCAACTGGGTCGCCTATCCGGGCCGTATCGACATTGTTTACGAATACAGTTTCACGCCGGTGACGGGCTTCTATCTTCTCGATGCCACCATGCAAGGGCGATGGGATGTGCTGTGGGACCTCTTCCGCCACATCATCCTGCCGGGCGGGCTGCTCGGCTATTTTTCGCTGGCCTATATCAGCCGCATGACGCGAAGCTTCATGCTGAACGAGCTTTCCCAGGAATACATCGTGGCCGCTCGTGCGAAGGGGCTTTCCGAGACAAGGATCATCTGGTTCCACGCGCTGCGCAACGCTGCCGTGCCGCTGGTCACCGTGATCGCACTGTCCTATGCCGGGCTGCTCGAGGGCTCGGTTCTGACCGAGACGATCTTTTCCTGGCCGGGGCTCGGCCTCTACATCACCAATTCGCTGCAGAATGCCGACATGAACGCGGTGCTGGGCGGCACGATGGTCATCGGCGCCGTGTTCATCGCTATCAATCTGCTGTCCGATATCCTCTATCACGTGCTCGACCCGAGGACACGCAGCCGATGAGCCAGACCGATATGCAAACCAAACAGAGCCTGCGCGACTGGCTGCTCTCCGACCGTCCGCAATCGCGCCGACAGGCTCGTCTTGGACGGCTCTACATCATCTGGCGGCGCTTTTCCGAGAACCGGCTGGCCGTTCTCGGCCTGCTGATCCTGCTCGGCCTGCTGTTCGTCGCGGCTTTCGCCGACGTGCTCGCCCCGCATTCGCCGATGCAAGGGGATCTGCGCAATTCGCGGCTCCTGCCGCCGGGCACGGCGGGCTATCTGCTCGGCACGGACGACCAGGGTCGCGATATTCTCTCGCGCCTGATCCACGGTTCGCGGCTGACCCTGTTCGTCATCTTCCTGGTGGCGATCATCGCCGCGCCGATCGGGCTGATCGTCGGCACGGTGTCCGGCTATGCGGGTGGATGGGTCGATGCCGTGCTGATGCGCATCACCGACATCTTCCTTGCCTTTCCGAAGCTCGTCCTGGCGCTGGCGCTGGTTGCTGCGCTCGGGCCGGGCATTGAGAACGCGGTGCTCGCGATCGCCATCACCTCGTGGCCGCCCTACGCCCGTATCGCGCGGGCGGAGACGTTGACTTTCCGCAATTCCGATTTCATCGCGGCGGTCAAGCTGATGGGCGCATCGCCGATCCGCATCGTTATTTCCCACATCATGCCGCTGTGCATGTCGTCGCTGATCGTGCGCGTCACCCTCGACATGGCGGGTATCATCCTGACGGCGGCAGGCCTCGGGTTTCTCGGTCTCGGTGCGCAGCCACCGCTGCCGGAATGGGGCGCGATGATCGCGTCCGGGCGTCGCTTCATTCTCGACCAGTGGTGGGTTGCGGCCATGCCGGGCTTTGCCATCCTGATTGTCTCGCTCGGCTTCAACCTCCTGGGCGACGGGCTGCGCGATGCGCTCGATCCGAAGGAGGCTGGACAATGACGCCGCTCCTGGCCGTCGACAATCTCAAGGTCAGCTTCCCGACGCGGACCGGCCTCGTCGAGGCGGTGCGCGGGGTGAGCTTCACGCTCGGGCGCGAACGGCTCGGCATCGTCGGCGAGAGCGGCTCCGGCAAGTCGCAGACCGGCCGGGCCATCATGGGCCTGACGCCGGCGCAGGCGAGGATCAGCGCCGATCGTCTCGCTTTCGGAGACACCGATCTTCTGGCGATCTCGAAGCGGGAACGCCGTTCGCTGCGCGGCAAGAAGATTGCCATGATCCTGCAGGACCCGAAATATTCGCTGAACCCTGTCATGCCAATCGGTCGGCAGATCATGGAAACCCTGCATACCCATGAACGCCTTTCCAATGCCGAGGCCCGCCAGCGAGCGCTCGCCATGCTGGAAGCGGTGCAGATCAGCGACCCGGAACGCGTCTTCGACCTCTATCCGCATGAAGTCTCTGGCGGCATGGGCCAGCGCATCATGATTGCCATGATGCTGGTCTGCGGTCCTGAGCTTCTGATTGCGGATGAGCCGACTTCGGCGCTGGACGTGACCGTCCAGCTCGAAATCCTGGCGATCCTCGACAAGCTCGTCTCCGAACGAGGCATGGGTCTGATCTTCATCAGCCACGACCTGCGGCTCGTTTCGTCCTTCTGTGACCGGGTGCTCGTGATGTATGCCGGACACATCGTCGAGGAACTGCCGGCGTCAAAGCTTTCCGAGGCGCAGCATCCCTATACGCGCGGACTGCTGAACTGCCTGCCGCAGATTCATGGGGACCGGCATCCCCTGCCTGTCCTCGAACGCCAGGTGGAGTGGTCGCTATGACCGGACCGGCCCTTTCGATCCGCGACATGCTCGTCACCTTCAGCGGCTTTCGAGCGCTGGACGAGGTGAGCCTCGACATTGCCGCGGGCGAATCCTTCGGCATCGTCGGCGAGTCCGGCTCCGGTAAGTCCACGCTGCTTCGGGCGGTCGCCGGGCTCAATCGCTTCGACAGCGGCAGCCTGACGGTCAACGGTCGCAGTTTTACGGGTCACAAACGCGACGATGAATTCTATCGCACTGTCCAGATGGTGTTCCAGGACCCCTACGGATCGCTGCATCCGCGCCAGACCGTCGACCGCCTGCTTCTGGAACCGCTCGCCATCCACGGCTTCACCGACACCGAGACACGCATTGCCCGCGCGCTGGACGAGGTGGGACTGGGCGAGGGCTTCCGCTTCCGCTTCTCGCACCAGCTTTCGGGCGGCCAGCGCCAGCGCATTGCCGTTGCCCGGGCGCTGATCGTTGAGCCCAAGGTCCTGCTTCTGGACGAGCCGACCTCGGCGCTGGACGCCTCGATCCAGGCCGAGATCCTGAACCTGCTCGAACAGGCCCGCCGCGACCGCGGACTGACCTTCGTGATGGTCAGTCACGACCTCGCGGTCATCAGCCATATGTGCGAGCGGCTCGCGGTGATGAAGACAGGCAAGGTGGTGGAGGCGCTCGACGTCGCGCAATTGCGTTCCAGGCAGTTCTCGAACGACTATACGCGCCAGCTCATGAGCGCCAGTGAGGGCTTCCGCCGGGAAGCGTGATGTTCTCGCATGCCGGAACTCCCGGCGCGACGAAGGCCTGCTTTTTTAGAGGACGGTGAGGGCCTCGTCGGCGATCACCTGTTCCTCGTCCGTTTCGATAACCATCACGGCGACACGCGAACGGCTGGCTGAGACCGTTTTGGCATTGGCGGCGTTCGCCACCGCATCGAGCTCGACGCCGAGGAAGGCGAGGCGTTCGCAGACTGCGCTGCGGATGGCCGGCTGGTTTTCGCCGATGCCGGCGGTGAAGACGAGGGCGTCGAGCCCGCCGATCGTGGCGGAAAGGCGAGCGATCTCGCCGGCTATGCGGAACGTGAAGACGTCGATTGCCTCCTGCGCTTCCTTGGCGTCGCTTTCAAGTAGGACGCGGCTGTCGGCGCTGATGCCGGAGAGGCCGATGAGGCCGGATTTGTGGTAGACGATGTCTTCCACCTCCTCGCGCGAGAGGCCCATGCGCGCCATGAAGTGGAAGATCACGCCCGGATCCAGTGCGCCGGAGCGGGTTGCCATCGGGATGCCGTCAATGGTCGAGAAACCCATCGAGGTATCGCAGCTCAGGCCGCCCTTGATGGCGCAGAGGCTGGCGCCGCTGCCGAGATGGGCGACGACCGTTCGCGCCTTGCCGAGTTCCGGGTCGATCTTCGCCAATGCCCCGGCGATGTATTTGTACGAGAGGCCGTGGAAGCCGTAGCGCTTGATGCCCTGGTCGAAATACTGACGCGGAATGGCGAAGCGCTGCACGGTCGCAGACTGCGTTCGGTGGAAGGCCGTGTCGAAGGAGGCCGTCTGCGGCAGATGCGGCTTCAGGTGGCGGATCGCCTCGATCAGCCTGAGGTTCTGCGGCTGGTGCAGCGGCGCCAGCGGGGTCAGCGCGGCGATCTGGGAGCGGGCGGCGTCGTCCACCAGCACCGGGCCGGCAAAGACGTCGCCGCCGTGCACGACGCGGTGGCCAACGGCCGTGACGGCGTCGATGTCAAAATGGTCGGCGAGCCAGCCGAAGGTCTCGTCCAGAACCTCGTGCAGCACGTCGCCCCCTTCTGCCTCCAACGGTACGTCGAAGACCTGCGGACCTTCCACCAGCTGGAAGGTCAGCGGCTTGTGGCGGAAGTCGATCATGCCCTTGCCGATGCGCCGCGCCTTGTCGGCCTCACGCTGAAAAAGACCGATCTTCACGGTCGATGATCCGGCGTTGAAGGTAAGGAGCAGCTTGTCCGTCATTGGCCCGGGAGCCCCTGCGCGGCGCGCTTGGCGGCGACCAGCTTGGCGAGTGCGGCAGAGGCGATGCGGACCTTGAGGCTGTCGGAGCGGCTGGTGAGAATGATCGGCACGCGGGCGCCAAGCACGAGGCCGGCGGCATCTGCGCCGGCGAAATAGAGCAGCTGCTTGGCCAGCATGTTACCGGCCTCGAGATCGGGTACGAGCAGGATGTCGGCCTGACCGGCGACCGGCGAGACGATGCCCTTGGTGCGGGCGGCTTCGAAGCTGATGGCATTGTCGAAGGCAAGCGGCCCGTCGACGCTGCCGCCGGTGATCTGACCGCGCGACGCCATGACGGTCAGCGCCGCTGCGTCGAGCGTCGCCTGCATCTTGTCGTTGACCGTCTCGACGGCGGCGAGCACGGCGACCTTGGGATTGGGATTGCCGAGCAATCTCAGCAGGTCGATGGCGTTCTGGCAGATGTCGCGCTTGTGGTCGAGGGTGGGGGCGATGTTGATCGCCGCGTCGGTCACCACCAGCAGTTTCTCATAGGCCGGCACATCCATGGCATAGACATGGCTGATGCGTCGCGCGGTCTTGAGGCCCGAACCGGGGGCGACGACGGCGCCGAGCAGTTCGTCGCTGTGCAGGCTACCCTTCATCAGCGTGGAGACCTTGCCGGCGACCGCCAGTTCGACGGCCTTTTCGGCAGCGGCATGGCTGTGCTCGACGGGGATGATCTCGAAGCCGTCAAGCGAGACGCCTGCCTGTTCGGCGGCGGCGCGGATCTTGGCTTCGGGTCCGATCAGGATCGGGTCGAGCAGGTTTTCGTCGCGGATCTCGAAGGCCGCCTGGATCGCCTCGGGCGAGCAGGGATGGACGAGGGCGGTCTTGATCAGCGGCAGGGTGCGCGCCTCGGCAATGATGTCCTCGAAGCGGTCGTGATGCTGGGCGGCCATGGCCGGCATGGCCACTTGCGGCCACTCTACCCTCTCGAAGGGGGCGATCACGGTCGCCAGGCCGCTTAGAACGTCTTCACCCTTCTGATTGGTGCAGCGCGTCTCGAACACGACGATCCGTTTGTCGGGACGCTTTTCGGTCACGGTGACAAGCGCGGTGATCGTGTCGCCCGGGAAGACGGGCTTCTGGAAGCGCAGTTCCTGGCCGAGATAGATGGTGCCAGGACCGGGCAGCTTGGTGCCGAGCACCGCCGAAACCATGGCCGCCGTCCACATACCGTGGGCGATCACCTGGCCGAAGAAATCCTTCTCGGCGAATTTCGGATCGACATGGGCCGGATTGTAGTCCCCGGAGGCTAGGGCGAAAAGTTCGATGTCCTCGCGGCCGATGGTACGCGCAATGGTGGCGCTGTCGCCAACCTTCAGTTCGTCGAAGGTACGGTTCGTAAGCAGGGACTGGTTCATTGCGACTCTATCTCTGGTGGACGTAGGTGCCGGGTGCGGCTTCCTTGGCGACGTAACCGTTTTCGCTCGATCCCATCGTCGGCGCAGCAACCTTATCGGGTGACGAATGTGATGCAAGCCAGGCCGACCAGGCCGGCCACCAGGAACCGTCCTGCGGAGCGCATTCGGCCATCCATTCCTCGGCGCTCACGCAAGGGTCGACCGCCTTCTTCGTCGTCGTGCGGAAGTGACGGTGCGGATGGCCCGGCTCGCTGACGATGCCGGCATTGTGGCCGCCGCTGGTCAGCACGAAGGTGACGTCGGTGTCGGTCAGGTAATGGATCTTGTAGACCGAGGTCCAAGGCGCGACGTGGTCGCGCTCGGTGCCGACGGCAAAGACCGGAACGCGGATGTTCTGCAAAGCGGCCGGGCGCTCGTCGACCATGAAGCGGCCGGAGGCGAGTTCGTTGTCAAGGTAGAGGCGCTGGAGATATTCCGCGTGCATGCGGAAAGGCATGCGGGTCGTATCGGCGTTCCAGGCCATCAGGTCGTTGAGCGGCGTGCGTTCGCCCATCAGGTAGTCGTGCACGATGCGCGACCACACGAGATCGTTGGAGCGCAGGAGCTGGAAGGCGCCGGCCATCTGGTCGGCGGAGAGGAAACCGCGGTTCCACATCACGCTTTCGAGGAAATGCAACTGGCTGTGGTCGATGAAGAGGGCGAGCTCGCCCGGTTCGCTGAAATCCGTCTGGGCGGCAAACAGGGTAACGGAGGCCAGCCGGTCGTCCTTCGCCCGCGCCATGGCGGCCGCGGCGATCGACAGCAGGGTGCCGCCAAGGCAGTAGCCGGTCGCATGCACCTTGCGATCCGGTACGATGGCGTTGATCGCGTCAAGCGCGGCCATGACGCCGAGCCGGCGATAGTCATCGAGGCTGAGATCGCGGTCGGCGGCGGTCGGATTGTGCCAGGATATGCAGAAGACGGTGTGGCCCTGACTGACCAGGTAGCGGATCAGCGAGTTCTCCGGCGAAAGATCGAGGATATAGTATTTCATGATCCAGGCGGGAACGATCAGGATCGGTTCGGCATGGACCGTCTCGGTTGCTGGCGAGTACTGGATGAGCTCGATCAGGCGATTGCGGTAGACGACGCGGCCGGGCGTGGTCGCGACCGTCTGGCCGGGCACGAAATTCTCGGTGCCGGCGGCCGGCTGCTTGGTGAGTTCGCGGTTGGTGTCTTCGATGAGGTTCCGGACGCCTTGGACGAAGTTCATGCCGCCGGTCTCGACAGCCCGCTTCAGCACCTCCGGGTTGGTCAGCGGGTAGTTCGAGGGCGAAAACATATCGAGGATTTGCCGCGTCGCAAAGGCGATCACATCCTCATGGTGGGGCGCGACGCCCGGCACGTCATTGGTGACATTGTGCCACCATTGCTGGTTCAGCAGGAAGCACTGAGCCATGACGTTGAAGGGAAAATGCCGCCATTCCTCGCCCTTGAAGCGATCGTCGCCCGGCAGGGGCTCGATGCAAGGGGGTGTCTTCGGATCAACGGCTGCGGCCGCCATGTGGGCCGCAAGGCGATTGCTCTTGCGCACCGCCTTCTGCGCAAGCTCCAGCCGCTTGCCCGGAGCCATTCCCAGATGGACCGCCCAGTCATAGACGGCGAGCGACAGGGCAGCGGGCGAGATCCCGCCGGTCAACGGCGCGATCAGCGCCTCGTTCATCCTGGTCAGCGCCTCGAAGCCCGCGGCCTGAGAGCCATCGTCGAAACCAAGGACGTCGAGCGTCGCATCCATGTTGGCGGGCGAGGGCTCGCCGGCCCTGATCATGCTCGATATCGACATACAATCTTCTCCAGCACGCTTCGGCGTGTCGTTTCCGCCAACGGATAACCTAGCTTCGTGACGGGTACGCGACCAGGCGACGCGCCTACCGGTGGTCGACATAACCGCCGTTGTTGCAATGCAATATAATCATTTACGGTCGGGATTCAATCGAAGCCGAGTGGAACCCTTAACATCTGCTTGCGCGGGCAGCGCATCTGCCGCTCCCCATACGGGAACGCTGCCGCCTCTAGTCAGCCATAGCGATCGCGCCAGGAGACCTGGGCGCCGTCCATGGGCAGGGAGGTTGCCTCGAAGATGCCGCGAGCGATGGCGCGCGCCATGACGAGGGTGGCGAGGTGGCAGAGTTCCATGAAATCGGCGGAACTGGCGAGCGGTCGGCGATTGGTCGCGGCGGAAAAGATCGTATCGCCATCGGCCGGCAAATGGGCGGGCAACACGGCGCGGGCGAGCCCGTCATGGGCCATGATCGACAGGCGGTGCGTTTGCGCCTTGGTGAGCGCCGCGTCGGTGACGACTGCGCCGAGGGTGGTGGCCGTCAGGTTGATGCCCTTGGCGCGAAGGATGGTGTCGGGCGAGGAGAAATTGGCCGGAAGACCGATGCCGCCGAATTCGTCGTCCAGCTCGAACGGGGCGGCCCAGAAGAACGGACCGTCGCCGATCGTCGCCGAACCCATGGCATTGACCGCGGCGAGAGCGGCTATGGTGTGGCCGCCGCTGGTCATGGCGCTGGCCGAGCCGAGGCCGCCCTTGAAGGTTGCGGTCGTCGCGCCGGTGCCGGCGCCGACGCTGCCGAGATCGAACGGACCGTGTTTCGCCGCCATGAAGGCATCATAGCCCATGTCGCGATAGGGCGAATGCAGGCCCCAGTCCTTGTTGCCGCCGTTGAGCAAATCCATCAGGATCGCCTGCGGCACGATCGGCACGCGGACATCGCCCACCGGGAAGCCCCGGCCGATGGCGCGGAGCCCGGCCTGCACCCCGCCGGCGGCATCGAGGCCGAAGGCCGATCCGCCCGACAGCACGAAGGCATCGACCGCCTCCACCGTCATTGCCGGATCGAGCAGTGCCGTCTCGCGCCCTCCCGGCGCCCCGCCGAGCACGCTGCCCGAGGCCGTGGCCGGCCGGTCGAAGACGATCACGGTCACGCCGGACCCGAGCTTCAGGTCGGTCGCATGGCCGACGGCAACGCCCTCGACATCGGTCAGAAGATTGAGTTGGGATGTCATGCCGCTCCTCGTATGCGCTTCGGTTCGATGGGAACCACCTATGACCTTGAAAATATGCGCGGAGAGTGGCCTCGTCCGTGATCGGAATCAAGCCATGGGAGGAGGATGGTCGCGCGGGGGGCGTAGGGCCGCAAGACACGTAGCTACCCGATCTTCGAAAAATATCGCTGTAGTATGGCGATAATACCCGCCCTCCCTGACGATTTGCTAGCGTCCGCCCGACATTCCAGAACGGGAGGATGATATGTCGAAGAAGATCCTGATGATTGTCGGCGATTTTGCCGAAGACTATGAGACCATGGTGCCGTTCCAGACGCTGTTGGCCTGTGGTCACACCGTGCACGCCGTCTGCCCCGGCAAGAAGGCCGGCCAGACGATTGCCACCTCGATCCACGATTTCGAAGGCGACCAGACCTATACGGAAAAGCGCGGCCACAATTTCGCGCTCAACGCCACTTTCGCCGACATCAAGGCATCGGACTATGATGCGCTCGTCATTCCGGGCGGCCGGGCGCCGGAATATCTGCGCCTCGATCCCGAGGTGATCGCCGCCGTGAAGCACTTCTTCGAAGCCGACAAGCCGGTTGCCGCCGTCTGCCATGGCGCGCAGATCCTGGCCGCCGCGCGCGTTCTCGAAGGTCGCACCTGCTCGGCCTATCCGGCCTGCCGTCCCGAAGTGGAACTCGCCGGTGGCACCTATGCCGACATCGCGATCGATGCGGCCGTCACCGACGGCAAGCTGGTGACCGCGCCGGCCTGGCCGGCCCATCCGGCATGGCTGAAGCAGTTCATGGCGGTGCTTTCCGCCTGATCCTCGACATTCTGCCGAAACGGCGGGGCTTTGCGAGCGCCGCCGTTTCGCGATAGGGTCGCATCCACGCCGAGGACCGCACATTCGGGAGGAAACCATGTGCAAGCTCTTCATCCAGGCCGATCCAGGCCTGTGGGAAAGCCAGACGAAGTCGCTTCGGATCGACGGCATGGTGACCAGCGTGCGGCTGGAGAACTTCTTCTGGATGACGTTGGAGGAGGTCGGTCGCCGCGACGGCATGACCGTGATCCAGCTGATCGCCAAGCTCTATCACGAATCGATCGACGCGGGGCACGATCTGGGAAACTTCACCTCGTTCCTGCGCGTCTGCTGCGGCCGCTATCTTGCGCTACAGCTCTCCGGCGACATACCGGCCAATACCGACCTGCCGATCGCAGCGCTGGATGCGGACCATATCCTGACGGCCGAAAAGGCGAAGTATCACTAACCGATAAGGTGGGTTCGGTGCTGTCGCCTTTGGAACGCGCCATGTCACCGGCCGGCGTGACGAGGCGAACCGCCGGTGCTATAGCTTGGCCATTGTACCGGCAGCCAATCGACCTCCTTCCCTGACTGCCGGACCCCTTTGTCTTTCAGGAGTTCATTCCCCATGCCCGGTCCCAAGGTCGTTCCCGTTCAAGGTGACGCTCACATGCCTGCCCGCGTCGATGTCGTCGTCATCGGTGGCGGCATTATCGGCGTATCGACGGCGCTGGAGCTGGCCGAACGCGGCGTGTCGGTGGCGCTGTGCGAAAAGGGCGGGATCGGCGAGGAACAGTCGAGCCGCAACTGGGGCTGGGTGCGCATCTCCTGGCGCGATCCGCGCGAGGTGCCGCTGATGGCCGAAGCCATCCGCATCTGGCAGGGGCTCGACCAGCGCATCGGGCGCGACACAGGCTACAAGCAGTGCGGCATCGTCTTTGCCTCCATGGATGAGAAGTACGAAGCCAAGAACGCCGAATGGCCCGACATCCTGAGCAACTATCAGATGAAGTCACGGATGATCGACGGGCCGGAATTCAGCGGGCTCTATCCGGGCATGAAGCACGATTTCAGGAGCGCGCTGTTCACGCCGGCCGACGGCCGCGCTGAGCCGCAGAAGGCGGCACCGGCGATCGCCGAAGCGGCGCGTGACAAGGGCGCACATATCCTGACCAACTGCGCGGTGCGCGGCATCGAGACCTCGGGCGGAAAAATTTCCGGTGTTGTCACGGAGCGCGGCTCGATCGCCTGCTCGTCCGTGGTGCTCGCCGGCGGCGCCTGGTCGAGCCTGTTTGCCCGCAATGCCGGCATCGACCTGCCGCAGCTCAAGGTCATGAACACCGTCATCCGCACCAAGCCGATCGAGGGAGGGCCGGAACACACGCTCTATGGCAAGGACTTCGCCTTCCGCAAGCGCGAGGACGGCGGCTACACCATCGCCTCGCGCTACGACAATATCGTCGAGATCGTCCCGGACAGTTTCCGCTTCATGCTGAAGTTCCTGCCGGCGCTGAAGAGCGAATGGCGGTCGCTGCGCTTCCGCGTGTCCGGCCAATTCCTCGAAGAGGGGCGCATGGCGCAACGCTGGCGGATGGACGAGGAAACGCCGTTCGAGCGCTGCCGGGTACTCGACCCGAAGCCCTCGGACAAGTGGACCAACCATGCGCTTGCGCAACTGAGACAAGACTATCCGGTCTTCGCCAAGGCCGAGATCGAACAGCGCTGGGCCGGCTATATCGACGTTTCGCCGGACGCCGTTCCGGTGATCTCGCCAGTCGAGGAAGTCCCGGGCTTCTTCATCGCCACCGGCTTCTCCGGCCATGGCTTCGGCATCGGACCGGGGGCGGGACGGCTGATGGCGGACCTTGTCACCGGACATACCCCTTGCGTCGACCCGACGCCGTTCAGGCTGTCGCGTTTCTTCGACGGTTCGAAGATCGAAGTCATCAGCGGGGTTTGAAGGGAATTTCCCTTCTCCCCGATGGGGAGAAGGGAGGGCTCACCGTTTCATCATTCTCGGGTCGAGCGCGTCGCGGATGGCGTCGCCGATATAGTTAACGCTCAGCACTGTGAGCGAGATGGCCAGGCCCGGCCAGAGCACGCGCGACGGGTTGATCTGCAGGAAATTGGCGCCGTCGAACAGCAGCCGGCCCCAGGTCGGGAAGTCCGATGGGAAGCCGAGGCCGAGGAAGGAGAGCGCCGATTCCGTGATGATGGCGGAGGCGATGCCGAGCGTTGCCGAGACCATGATCGAGCTCATGACATTGGGCAGGATGTGCTTGAGGATCACCCGGTATTCCCACATGCCGCTCGCCTTGGCCGCAAGGATGAATTCCTGGCTTTTGACGGCCAGCACGTCGCCGCGGACGATGCGGGCGGTGTGCATCCAGCTGGTGATGCCGATAACGAAGACGATCAGGATGAAGATCCCGGTCTCCGGGCCGAAGGCGGCACGGAGCGTGTCGCGGAACAGCATGATGATCACCAGCAGCAGCGGCAGCAGCGGCAGGGCAAGGAAGAGATCGGTGATCCGCATTAACAGCCCGTCGATCCGTTTGAAGTAACCGGACAGCACACCGACGAGCGTGCCGAGCAGCAGGGCCAGCAGCATGGCCGTCATGCCGACGGCGAGCGAGATCTGCCCGCCGGCCAGCACCTGGGCCAGCATGTCATGGCCGAGATTGTCAGTGCCGAAAGGGTGGGTCCAGGACGGACCCTGGTTCTTCGCCTTGATGTCGATCTTGTTGGGATCGATGGTGTGGATGAACGGCCCGAGATAGACAGCGACCACGATGAAGGTGAAGACGATCAGGCCGGCAACCCCGCCCGGATGAGCCCGGAACTGGTGCCAGAGGTCGCCGGCAAACGAGCGGCCCGGCTTTTCGATGGTGGCGAGGGCGTCAGTCATAGCGAATCCTCGGGTCGAGAATGCCGTAGAGCACGTCGGCAATCAGGTTGAAGAGGACGATCAGCACGGCGAAGATGAAGGTCAGCGTCTGCACCAGCGGAATGTCGGCGCCCTGGATGGCGGTGATCAGTAATTGGCCTAGCCCATTCACCCGGAAGATCTGTTCGGTGATGATGGCGCCGGAAAAGATGGTCGGCACGCCGAGCGCAATCACGGTGACGACCGGGATCAGGCTGTTGCGCAGCACGTGGACCAGAAGCACGACCTTTTCCTTCACCCCCTTGGCGCGCGCGGTGCGGACATAGTCCTGGTGCAGGTTGTCGAGCATGGAGGCCCGCACGAAGCGGCTGATCTGCGAGGTGTTGTAGAGGGTGAGCACCAGGACCGGCAGGAACATTTGCCTGGCCTGCTGAACGAAACTCCCCCAGTCCCGCACGACGAGATTGGTGTCGTAGATCGACGGGAACCACTGCAGATACGAGCTGAAGATGACGATCAGCAGCACGCCGGTGAAGAAGGTCGGAACGGAATAGCCGACCATCGACACGAAAGTGCCGATCTGGTCGAAGACCGAATACTGCTTGTAGGCCGAGATGACGCCGATCGGAATCGCCAGAAGTACGCCGAAGAGATAGGACAGGCCGACGACCCACAGCGTCTGCGGCAGGCGCTGGACGATCAGGTCGACAACCGGGCTGCGGGTCGCCCAGGAGAGTACGCGCATGCGCTCTCCGGTGCCGATGGTGAGCCCTGTGATCTGTTCGAAAATGTTGATCGGTTCGTTGATGAAGAACTGCTGCAGCCATCTCAGGTAGCGAAAGACGAATGGCTGGTCGAGGCCCATGGCTTCGCGGATCTGCGCGCGGACCTCGGGGGGGATTGTGAGCGGCAGGTCGCTCAGCGGGTCACTCGGCGCCAGATCGAGAAGCGCGAAGATGATGAAGCTGATGACGAGTAAGGTCGGGATCGCGAACAGCAATCGCCGCAGGGTGAAGGTGAACATTCAAGGGTCCCCGGACTGTCAGGAAGAGGGCGATCACCGGGCCGGCGCGGACGCCGGCCCGGTGAAACTGCACTTACTTCTTGCGTGTCCAGTCAGCGACGTTCCACAGCTCGCTGTCCCAGGCGTTCATGCGGACGCCTTCGAGGGTTACCGAATGGGACGAGACGCTGCCGCGGTGGATCAGCGGGATTTGCGCCACGTCGTTGGTCAGCATGTCATTGAGCTTCTTAGCAATGACGGCGCGTTCCTCGAGCTTGGAGGTCTTGCCCAGTTCGACGACCAGTTTGTCATAGTCTTCATTGCAGTAGCGGACGATGTTCTCGCCCTGCCAGCCATTGGCCGGGCTCGGGATCTTGTCGCACATCCAGCCGGCCATGTACTTCTCCGGGTCGGTGCCATCGAAGTTGTTGGTGTACATCTGCACGTCGGCGTAAAATTTCTGGAACGTGTCCGGGGAGGCCGGATCGCCGCCGAAGAAGACGTTGGCGGCAATGTTGCGCAACTCGACGGTTACGCCGATCTGCGACCACATATCCTTGACCAGCGCCTGGGTGGCCTGGCGCACCGAATTGGTCGAGGTCTGGTAGAGGAAGGAGAGCTTCACCCCATCCTTGGCGCGGACGCCATCGCCGCCCATGACCCAACCGGCGTCGTCGAGCAGCTTGTTGGCCGCATCGAGATCCTGCGTCAGGCACCAGTCGACATCGGTCGACTTGTAGATATCCGGGGCGGGGAGGATGTTGCAGGTCGGCTGACCCGCTTCACCGTAGCCGGCCTCATCGATGATGTCGCGGTCGATGGCGAGCGAAAGGGCCTTGCGCACCGCCGGGTCGGACAGAGCCGGGTGCGGGCCTGCCTCTTTGGTGGAGCGCTTGTCGCCGAGCGAGGAATCGACGGCAAAGGGGTTCACGTCGATACGCTCGACCTGGGTACCGAAGGATGTGACGAGCTTGCCCTTGCCGGCGGCCACCATGCTGGCGAGGATTTCCGGCTCGACCTGCATGTTCCAGGCATAATCGAATTCGCCTGTTTCAAGCACGGCGCGGGCGGCCGATGCTGCATCACCGCCGCCCTTCAGCGTCGCGGTGGCGAAGGCGGGCTTGGCCGGATCGCGATAGTTCGGGTTGGCTTCGAAGGTGATGACGTCGTTCGGCTTGAATTCCTTGACGACGAAGGGGCCGGTGCCGATCGGGCCGAAATTGGCGGAGGTGCATTCCGGAGCCTTGACGCCCATGCAATCCTTGAACTGGGCCGCCTGGATGATCGGCGACTGGGCGCCGACGAAGGCGCTATAGGGATAGGGCTTGGCCTCGGAGAAGGAAACCTTGATGGTGGAAGCGTCGACCGCCTCGACATTGGTCACGCCCTCATAATAGGCGGCCTGGGCGCAGCCGCCGTCCGGCGCCGTGCAGTATTTCCAAGTGAAGATGGCATCGTCGGCGGTGACGGGCGTACCGTCTGACCACTTGAGGTCGGGCTTCAGCTTCCAGGTGATGCTCTTCAGGTCTTCGGCTACGCCACCGTTTTCGACGGTGGGGATTTCGGCGGCCAGCATGGGAACCAGCGCACCGGTCTCGTCATAGCGGGCGAGGGGCTCGATCACCATCGACGAGCTGTAGACTTCCTTGGTCCCGCCGGAGAGGTAGGGATTGAGCGTTGAAACGGCTTGCCAGAAGAGGATCTTCAGTTCGCCGTCGGAGCCTCGCTCGGCCAGTGCTGGCGCCGCCTGCACGGCGAGCGCCGCAGCCGATGCCGCCAATAGAATACGGAATTTATGCATGTCGTCATTCCCCTGTTATTATCATTGGAGTTGTGAACGTCAGTGCTGCCTTGGGAGAGTTCCCGTTCTCCCGGCAATCAAGGCCAGTCCCAGTTAAATTGCTGACCTTGTTATGTAATCTTGATTTTTTGGCCTCCGCCTGAAGTCGTTGCCCTTGTGAGAAATCGATCCGAAGATGGTGGGCCTGATCAAAATATGAGCCATCTAAGCATAGGCCTATTTTCCGTTCAAGGCGGAAAATTGCGGCTTGCAAAAGCGCTTTGAGGCAGCGCAGTATGGCGCAACAAGAGTGGGAACCAAAAGAAAAACCGAGGATCAAACACATGCCTGTGTTGAACCGTGCCAGCGAATTGCAGGGCGAGGTGGCCGCCTGGCGCCGCCACCTTCACGAGAACCCGGAACTGCTGTTCGACGTCTACGAGACGGCCGAATTCGTTGCGGAAAAGCTGACATCCTTCGGTTGTGACGTCGTTGAAACCGGTATCGGCCGGACCGGGGTCGTCGCCATCATCAAGGGCAATCGCGGCCACGGACCGGTCATCGGTTTTCGCGCCGACATGGATGCGCTGCCGATCTATGAGACGAGCGGCAAGGAATGGGCCTCGAAAGTCCCCGGCAAAATGCATGCCTGCGGCCATGACGGGCATACCGCCATGCTGCTGGGCGCTGCGAAGTATCTCGCCGAGACCCGCAATTTCCGCGGTTCCGTCGCGCTGATCTTCCAGCCGGCGGAAGAAGGCGGCGGCGGCGGGCGCGAAATGGTCGAGGACGGCATGATGGAGACCTTCGGGATTTCCCAGGTCTACGGCATGCACAATCATCCGGGCATTCCGGTCGGTCACTTCGCCACCCGCAAGGGCTCGGTGATGGCGGCGGCCGACGAGTTCGAGATCCTCGTGCACGGCCGCGGCGGGCATGCGGCCCAGCCGCATAAGACCATCGACCCGGTGCTGGTTTCCTCCCATATCGTCATTGCATTGCAGACCGTTGCCTCCCGCGAGGTGGACCCGCTGGAATCCGTCGTCGTCACCGTGGCGACGGTGCATGGCGGCGAGGCGTCAAACGTCATCCCCAACACCGTGAAGCTGACCGGCACGGTCCGCACGCTTCTGCCGGAGACGCGCGACTATGCCGAGCGACGCCTAAGCGAGGTGGCGAGTGGCATTGCCGCGAGCTTCGGCGCAAGCGTCGATGTGCATTACCGGCGCGGTTATCCGGTGACGTTCAACCATCCGGACGAGACGGATTTCGCGCTTGGCGTGATGCGGCGGATCTCCGGCGAACGGAACGTCGAGGGTGAGCTGCCGCCGATGATGGGTGCGGAAGATTTTTCTTACATGCTGGAGGTGCGTCCCGGCTCCTTCGTTTTCATTGGCAATGGCGATAGCGCCAATCTCCACCATTCGGCCTACGACTTCAATGACGAGGCGATCCCCTATGGCATCAGCTACTGGGTGACGCTCGCGGAAACGGCGCTCGCGGCCTGATGCTGCGGTCTCATGTCTTGCCGAAAATCTGAGGTTGAAGGACGAGTCGGATGGTGGAAGCTTCGAATGGCAATCTTGCGGGCGAGATCCCGGTTCTCGCGGTCAGGGATCTGACGACCTCGTTCAAGGTCGGCGACGAATGGCGATCGGTGGTCAAGGGCGTGAGCTTCGATGTGGCTCCGCGCGAAACGGTGGCGATCGTCGGAGAATCGGGTTCCGGCAAGAGCGTCACCTCGCTGTCGATTATGCGGCTGCTACCGCAGAACGCCAGCCGCATTGAGGGCAGCATCAAGCTGAACGGGCGTGAACTGCTGACGCTCGAAGCCGAGGAGATGCGCAAGGTGCGCGGCAATGAGATCGCCATGATCTTCCAGGAGCCGATGACGTCGCTCAACCCGATCTTCCCGATCGGCAAGCAGATCGCCGAAGCGATCACCTGCCATCGCGACGTCTCTACGTCCGAGGCGAAGGCCGAGGTGTTGCATTTGCTGGACAAGGTCCGCATTCCGAACGCCAAGAACAAATTCGGCGACTATCCGCACCAGTTTTCCGGCGGTATGCGTCAGCGCGTGATGATCGCCATGGCGCTCGCCAGCCGCCCGAAACTGCTGATCGCCGACGAACCGACGACGGCGCTCGACGTCACCATCCAGGGCCAGATCCTCGACCTGATCAAGGTCTTGCAGGACGAGGAAGGCATGGCGGTGCTGTTCATCACGCATGACATGGGCGTGGTGGCGGAAGTTTCCGACAGGACGATCGTGATGTTTCGCGGCGAGGCGGTCGAGACGGGCACGACCGACGACATCTTCAATCGCGGCAAGCATCCCTATACGCGCGCACTTTTGTCGGCCGTGCCCAAGCTCGGCTCGATGGGCGGGCGCGAACGGCCGATGCGCTTTCCGGTGATCGACATTGTTACCGGCGAAACCCGGATACCGGAGACGGAAGCCGGCGGCGTCGATGGCGCCAAGCGACCGGTGCTGGAAGTGAAAAATCTCACGACGCGCTTCGACATCCATTCGGGCCTGCTCGGCCGCAAGAGCGGCGCCGTGCACGCGGTGGAGAATGTTTCCTTCGACCTTCGCGAAGGAGAGACGCTGGCGCTGGTCGGGGAATCCGGTTGCGGCAAGTCGACGACCGGCCGCTCGATTACCCGGCTGGTCGAGCCGACCGCCGGCGCGATCTCGCTCGACGGCTATGATGTCGTCAACCTAGACCGGACCTCGCTGCGCAAGATGCGGCGCAGCATCCAGATGGTTTTCCAGGACCCGTTCGCTAGCCTCGATCCACGCATGAGCGTCGGCAGCGCGGTCATGGAACCCTTCGTCGAGCATGGACTGGGGCCGAAGGCGCAGGCGCGCGACAAGGCCGCCGACCTGCTCGAGCGGGTGGGGCTGAAGGCCGACATGATGCGGCGCTACCCGCACGAATTCTCCGGCGGCCAGCGCCAGCGTATCGCAATTGCTCGCTCGCTGATGCTCGACCCCAAGGTGATCGTCGCCGACGAGGCGGTCTCGGCGCTCGACGTGTCGATCAAGGCACAGGTCTGCAACCTGCTGCTTGACCTGCAGCAAAGCTTCAACCTCGCCTATCTGTTCATTTCCCACGATATGGCGGTGGTCGAGCGGGTGAGCCATCGGGTGGCGGTGATGTATCTCGGCGAGATCGTCGAGATCGGCCCGCGCCAGGCGGTTTTCGACAATCCGCAGCATCCTTATACGAAGAAGCTGATGGCGGCCGTGCCGATCCCCGATCCCGCCCGGCGCAGCTTGAAGCGCAATATATCGACGGACGAGATCAAGAGCCCGGTCCGTCCGGTCGGCTATGTGCCGCCCGAACGGCAATACCGCGAGGTATCAGCAGGGCATCTCGTCCAGGTGTGAGGCGGGAACTCGCGGTTGGCACTGTCATCGGCCCCGCAATAACTGCCTTCGCTCGCCGGCTTCACCGTTGTTGACCAAAGATCCGACATTGTCTTCGGCTAGGAGGATGTGGGATCATAAGTGAAAGTTGGTCGAGAGAAGGCATGGCAGAGACGGATGGGGAGCAAACGGACGATCCAAGTGGTCGCGGCACCCGCAGGCGCGGTGGTCGCCTCTCCGACATCCTGACGAGCATTGCCGGCGACGAGAGCCGCGAGCGCGTATCCATCGGCGATATCTTCGAGGCCATGGGCGACCGCGCCTTCGGGGCGCTGATGCTGATATTCGCGCTGCCGAACACCATGCCGACGCCGCCGGGAACCTCGGCGCTGACCGGCGCGCCGCTGGTCTTCCTCTCCGCGCAACTGATGCTCGGCCAAACGCCGTGGTTGCCGAGGATCATCGCGGACCGATCGATGGCGCGGAGCGATTTCGCCTCGATCGTCAGTCGCATTTCTCCCTGGCTGGCACGCGGAGAGCGCATGCTGCGCCCGCGGCTCGACATTTTCATCTATCCGCCGGCCGAATATCTCATCGGCCTGCTCTGTCTCATCCTGTCGGTTATCCTCGCCCTGCCGATACCCCTCGGCAACATTCTGCCGGCGATCGCCATTTGTCTTTTTTCCTTTGGCATACTCGAGCGTGATGGTCTCTGCGTATTGCTTGGCACGGCGATGTTCGCCGTGTCGGTGACCGTGGTCGCGGGGGTGCTCTATGCGCTCGTCAAGGGTTTTCTCCTGCTCATCACGGCCGCAGTGCTCTGATCGATCGAAAGCTGTGGCTATGCCGTAGGACGCTTTGCAAAGCGCGGCCGGTCAGCCTATCGTCCGGCTTTGATCGTCTTGGGCAGGATCCGTCATGTTGATTTCAATCTACCAGATGCAGCCGATTTCCGGCGATGCCGCAGCAAACCTTTCCAAGATCGCTCAAGCCGCGGCTGCCGCTGCGGACATGGGGGCCGACCTTCTGGTGACCCCGGAGCTTTCCGTCACCGGCTATGCCTTGGCTCCGGCCCAGTTCGCCGAAATCGCCGAAGGCCGCGACGGTGACATCATCGCTGCGCTCAGCGAAATCGCGGCCGAATTCGAAATCGCCATCTGCGCGGGCTTTGCCGAAAAGGATGGCGAGGGGGTCTACAACAGTGCTGTCCTGGTCGGGCCGGAGGGGACGACGGAATTCTATCGCAAGGCCCATCTCTACGGCGATGCCGAACGGGCGGCCTTCGTACCGGGTGGCGATGCGCCGCATGTCTTCGACTTCGCCGGCATCCGCACCGCAATGCTGATCTGCTACGATGTCGAATTTCCCGAATATGTCAGGACGCTGGCGCTGGCCGGCGCCGAACTTGTGCTCGTCCCCACCGCCCTGCCAGCCGGGCTGATCAGCCGGCGGGTGGCCGACATGGTGGTGCCGACGCGGGCCTTCGAAAACGGGCTGTTCATTGCCTATGCCGATCTCTGCGGCGATGAGGGCGCGCTTTCCTATGGCGGTCGCTCCGTGGTCGTCGGGCCGGACGGTGAGGAATTGGCGCGGGCCGGTATGCGCGAAACCCTGCTGTTCGCGGAAATCGACAGATCCGCCTATGACGACTGCCGCAAGCAGAACCCCTATCTGACCGACCGCCGGCCGGGGCTCTACCGGCTGGGATAATTCCGGACCGGAGGGCATCTGCCTTGTTCGCCGGCATGGTGCATCCTACATTCGCATCGGTATTGATGGAGGTTCCGGATGATCCTTGACGCAGCAGGCCTTGCCTTGCGCAATCTCTTCGCGCCCGAGACCCGCTCGGTGTTCTGGAAGGTGATCGGCCTGACGCTGCTGGTGCTGGCGGGGTTGTGGTTCGTGCTGCGGGAGACCTTCGTCGCCTTTGCCATGCCGTGGGTCGATGCGCTGATCCCGGGCACGCCGGAATGGGCGGGATGGCTCACCTTCATCTTCGGCATCTTCGCCAGCATCGGCCTTGCGCTGGCGCTCGCGCTGCTTTTGTCTTCGGTGACCGCGATCATCGCCGGCCTCTTTCTCGACGACGTGGCCGAGGTGATCGAAAAACGTGACTATCCGACGGATCGACCGGGCACTGCCATGCCGATCGGCGCTGCCATGCTCGCCTCGCTGAAGTTCTTCGGCATCGTGATCCTTGGCAACGTCATCGCGCTTTTCCTGCTGCTCGTGCCAGGCGTCAACATTCTCGCCTTCTTCCTCGTCAACGGCTATCTGCTCGGCCGGGAATTCTTCGAATTCGCCGCCATGCGCTACCGTTCGCCGGTTGAGGCGCGGCAGTTCCGCTCGCGCCATGCCGGAACGGTCTTCGTCGGCGGTTTGGTCATTGCCGGCTTCCTGGCAATTCCCTTCCTCAACCTGCTGACCCCGCTCTTTGCCGCCGGCTTGATGGTGCATCTTCACAAGATTCTGTCGGCGCGACAAGTTCTCCTGAGGGCCTGATCAGGCCGGCAGGGCTGCCGCATCATACAGCGCCGCATACTCCGCGCTCGGCGGGATCGGCTTTATGATGTCGATCAGAACGCCGTTCGGGTCGGCGGTGATGAAGTGACGCTGGCCGAAGTCCTCATCTGTCAATTCCTTCAGAATCGGCAGGCCGGCCTTCTTGCAGGCCTCGTATAGCGTATCCGGATCCTCCACCTCGAAGTTGAGGATGAGGCCTGCCACGCCTGCGCGGGCCTGTTCCGGTACGGTTTCATGGGATGGATCGAGGATGGCAAGCGTGACCTTTTCGTCCTCGGTCGACTGCAAATGCACATACCAGTCGCTCTCGAACAGCCGCGCGAAGCGGAAATGCCGGCAATAGAAGCCGGCAGTTTCGGCGACGCGATTGGTCATGATCACCGGATAGTAACTTGTCGATTTCATGCTTTCGCTCCTCTTCGAATTAACATACAATGTGAATGTATTTGGATGGATATCATACATACATCGTGCATGTAAAGAGGACTTATGGCGAGAAATACCCGGGAAGGAATGGAGCAGACGCGGCAGGCGCTGATTGCCGCAGCCCGGCGATTGTTCGCTGAAAAGGGATACGCCGAGACCGCCACACCGGAAATCGTCGCGGCCGCCGGTGTCACACGCGGCGCTCTTTATCATCATTTCGATGACAAGAAGGCCTTGTTCGAAGCGGTCCTGGCCGCCGAGGCTGAGGCCGTGGCTGCGGCCATAGAAGCACAATCCGTTCCGGCCGCGTCTGCGCGGGAGGCTCTGCTGACGGGCGCGAAGGCCTATTTCGACGCCATGAGCGAACCCGGACGGACGCGGCTGCTGTTGCTTGACGGCCCTGCCGTGCTCGGAGCCGCAAAGGTGTCGAAGATCGATGCGGAGCGGGCCGAAGGCAGCCTGCGAGAGGGGCTCAAGGCCTATCTCGAAGACGCCGGTTGCTCCCTGGAGGGCCTCAATGCGTTGACAGCTCTGCTATCCGCTGCGTTCGACCGCGCGGCACTGGCGATCGAAGCGGGCGAGCACCGAAGCGAATACGAGCGTGCGATCCGAACGCTTGTGGATGGCGTGGCCGAAGCGCGGCCCTGAGGCAGCCGCCCAGGGCGCGTTCCAGGTTGCGCTATTGATCGCGCTAAGTCAGTCAGTTAGCGGACCCGATTATCTGCTGCGGCAATTCTACCAGCGGGGCCGGCACGTCGCAGTTCTTTTCCGGCGACTTGCAGATGTCGGCGATGACGCAGCGTTCGCATTCGGGCTTGCGCGCCTTGCAGCAGTAGCGCCCGTGCAGGATCAGCCAGTGATGGGCATGGAACAGATAGTGCTTCGGGATGATCCGCAGGAGCTTGTCTTCGATTTCGTCCGGGGTCTTTCCGGGCGCCAGACGGATGCGGTTGGCGATGCGGAAGATATGGGTGTCGACGGCGACCGTCGGGATGCCGAAGGCCATGGACATGACGACATTGGCGGTCTTGCGGCCAACGCCCGGAAGGGTCACCAATTCCTCGCGCGTCTTCGGCACCTCGCCCCCATAGACGTCGACCAGGCGCTGCGACAGGGCGATGACGTTCTTCGCCTTGTTGCGGAAGAGCCCGATCGTCTTGATGTAGTCGCGGACCTTTTCCTCGCCGAGATCGAGCATTTTCTGCGGCGTGTCGGCCACCTTGAACAGGGCGCGTGTCGCCTTGTTGACCCCGGCATCGGTCGCCTGGGCGGACAGCGCGACGGCAACGACGAGGGTGAAGGGATTGACGTGTTCCAGTTCGCCCTTCGGCTCCGGCCGCTGGATGGAAAAGCGCCGGAAGATCTCCTCCAGCTCGGCCCTGGAATAGGCCGATCGCGCCACGGGCTTGCGCTTCACGGCTGCGGGAATTGACTTTTTCAAAGTTTGGGTGCTGGATTTCTTGGATGGACTCGTCATGGACAATCTATAGTCGGCCCCAATGACCAAAGGCAATGTGAACCCCGTCGCGGAGCAGCCGATATTCGCTGCCGAACTCGTGCCCTACCGCTCGCTCGGCCGGAAGGGCTTCCGCATACTCCTGATGATCACCGGCGCGGTTTGCGCGGTCCACGCCGCGTTCTTCATGTCGACCGGCGCCTGGCCGATCGGCCTGTTCTTCGGCCTCGATTTCCTGCTGCTCTACGGCGCGTTCTGGCTGAACTACCGTTCCGGCCGCGCCCGCGAGGAGGTCTATGTCTCGCGCACCGACCTTGCGATCCGCAAATTCACGCCGTCGGGGCGGATGACCGAGCATTGGTACAACCCGTTCTGGGCGCGCTTCTTCGTCAAGCGCCATGACGAGATCGGCATCGTTTCGATGCAGGTGACCGGCCAGGGGAAGCGCACCGAAATAGGGTCGTTTCTCAATCCCGACGACCGGGAGAGCTTCGCCAAGGCGTTCAAGCGGGCGCTTGCAACGGCCAAGCAGAGGATTTAGCGCTCCGCACGCGGCAAGAAACGGGTGGCGAGCGGCGCCAAGCCATGGTCAGATCGAGATCTCAGACCGAGGATTTCGCCATGACCCTAGCCCAGCAGATCGACCTTTCCGCGACCACCGACATTACGCCTGGAGGCTCCGACTACGAGACGGTGCGCCGCGTGATCGAGATGCTGACGCTCGACTATCAGGCGCAGCCGTCGCTGGAGACCATGGCGGCCCGGCTCGGGCTATCGCCGAGCCAGTTACAAAAGACCTTTACCCGTTGGGCCGGCCTCTCGCCCAAGGGTTTTCTTCAAGCCGTCACGCTGGACCATGCCAAGCGGCTGCTCGGCCAGGAGGGCATGCCGCTTCTCGAAGCCTCGATCGAGCTTGGGCTTTCCGGGCCAGGGCGGCTGCATGATCTCTTCGTCACCCACGAGGCGATGTCGCCGGGCGAATGGAAGGCGAGAGGCGCCGGTCTTGTCATCCGCTACGGCTTCCATCCCTCGCCCTTCGGACTGGCGCTGGTGATGGCAACGGACCGGGGGCTGGCGGGTCTCGCCTTTGCCGATCCGGGCGGGGAGGCCGCCTGTTTCGACGATATGGCGCGGCGCTGGCCGCAGGCGCAGTATGTGCCCGACCAGACCGCGACCGCCCCCTATGCGAGCCGCATCTTCGACTCTGAGAAATGGAAGGGCGAGCAGCCGCTGCGTGTTGTTCTGATCGGCACGGATTTCCAGGTCCGGGTCTGGGAAAGCCTGCTCGAAATTCCACTCGGCAAGGCGGTCACCTATTCCGACATTGCTGCGAGGATCGGCCAGCCGACGGCGAGCCGAGCGGTCGGGGCGGCGGTCGGGCGCAATCCGATCTCCTTCGTCGTGCCCTGCCACCGGGCGCTGGGCAAGGGCGGCGCGCTCACCGGCTATCACTGGGGCCTGACGCGCAAACGCGCCATGCTCGGCTGGGAGGCGGGCAGGTCCTCCGGCTGAAGGCTGGCCGCGGGACTTGTTAATCGATTGAAATCAGGGAGCCTTGTTCTTGACTTTGCCATCTTCGGCTGGTGATAGTCGGCGCGAATTCTTCGGCCTTGCCGCCTCTAAGAACAGGGATGACGATCATGACCTCCAAACTCGAACAGCTTCGCGCCATGACCACCGTGGTCGCCGACACCGGCGACATCGAGGCCGTTGCACGCCTGAAGCCGGTCGATTGCACGACCAATCCGACGATCGTGCTCAAGGCTCTGGGCACGGAGGCCTTCGCCGAAACGTTCGAGACGGAAATCGCCTGGGGCAAGGCCCAGGGCGGTGCGAGCGAGGCGGTGACGGCTGTAGTGGCCGACCGGCTGGCGATTTCGGTCGGTGCTGCCCTAGCCAAGATCGTGCCGGGCCGCGTCTCCACCGAGGTCGATGCCGACCTCTCCTTCGACACCAAGGCTTCGATCGCAAAGGCGCATGAAATCATTGCGCGCTACAAGGAACTGGGCATCGAGCGCGACCGGATCCTGATCAAGCTCGCCTCGACCTGGGAAGGCATCCGCGCCGCGGAGGTGCTGCAGCGCGAGGGTGTCGACTGCAACCTGACGCTGCTGTTCTCCAAGGCCCAGGCAATTGCCTGCGCGGAAGCGAAGGTCTTCCTGATCTCGCCCTTCGTGGGCCGCATCCTCGACTGGTACAAGAAGTCGACAGGCGAAAACTACACCGCCGAGACCGATCCGGGCGTTCTTTCCGTGCGTTCGATCTACAACTATTACAAGGCGAACGGCATCGAGACGATCGTCATGGGCGCCTCGTTCCGCAACGCGGGCGAGATCGAAGCGCTGGCCGGTTGCGACCGGCTGACGATCAGCCCGGCGCTTCTCGACGAACTGGATGCCGACAAGGGCACGCTGCCGCGCATGCTGTCGCCGGAGAAGGCGACGGCGGAACCGCGTGTTTCGCTTGACGAGAAGGCCTTCCGCTGGTCGATGAACGAGGATGCTATGGCGACGGAGAAGCTCGCCGAGGGAATCCGCGCCTTCTACAAGGACCTCGGCACGCTACGCGGCATGGTCGCCAAGGCACTGGCGGCTTAAGCGCCGAGAAGGAAGTTTCCGCTCAGTCCATGTGTTGCCTCCTCTGCCCTGCCGGGCAGGGGGTAACTGCGTGCGTCCCAATTCGTCACTCGATGTTTCCCCCAATGGCTGACGCTGAACTCACCAGCCCATCACCACATCGTCGGGAATGTGGAAGGTTTCCTCGCCGTTGACTGTGACGACGGCGACGCCGCCCTGTTTGCGGCTGCGAACTTCCGAGCCGTCCTTGGCGGCGAAGCGGCCAGCGCGGTAGGTGAGTGAACGGGTATAGCCGTCAGGGAAGGTCAGGTCGATTTCGGCGAAGGGGCCGTTGCGGACGATGCCGAAGGCACAGGCGGTAATGCGCGTGTCGCCGAGCGTTTCGCAACGGAGCGTACCGGTGGCGTGATAGGCGGTGCCGGGGATCACGCGCTCTTCGTCGTCTTCACGCTGGGAGCCCGCCGGCGGCAACCACTCGTCGGAGATATAGCGACCGTTGACCCAGCCGCTGATGCTCGGCCGGTCATAGGTGGAGATACGGCACCAGAAGCCGCCGTCGCGCTCGCGGCAGCCAAGATTGCGCACGGGGTCGCCTTCCTGCAAGGCGCCGATCACCCGGAAGGATGTGCCTGGACCGGAACGGATATTGAGGATATCGCCGGGGATCAGCCCATAGACATGCCAGATCGCCGCATCGTCAGACGGTTTGCCACCGAGATTCGGCGCCGGGATCACCAGCGGTTCCTGGGCGGTCGCGACGGCAGGCGATGACAGGGTCGCCATGGCGATCAGGACGGGCAGAATGCGGCGCATGCGGGAGACTCCTCTGATTCTCTCCCGACGATAGTGCAGCGGCGGACGCGTCGCCAGATTATCTCGGCCGAAGGTAAATGGGTCCTGTCCCACGGCGCCCGGACGCAGTGCCGCTCTCCATCCGTTCTGCATCCCGCTCCATAAGCAAACGGCGTGACCTCAGGCCACGCCGTTTTCGATGATCATCCGCGAACGGCTCTCAGTGCGCAATCATCACGTGGCGGACGGCGGTGTAGTCCTCCAGGGCATAGACCGACATGTCCTTGCCGTAGCCGGACTGCTTCAGGCCGCCATGGGGCATCTCGTTGCACAGCATGAAGTGGGTGTTGATCCAGGTGCAGCCGTAGCGAAG
This sequence comes from Rhizobium arsenicireducens, assembly GCF_964021225.1. Classification (NCBI taxonomy): domain Bacteria; kingdom Pseudomonadati; phylum Pseudomonadota; class Alphaproteobacteria; order Hyphomicrobiales; family Rhizobiaceae; genus Rhizobium; species Rhizobium arsenicireducens. Next base: position 316,287 of record NZ_CAXHYK020000001.1, read on the forward strand.
GCGTGCGGCGGTCTTCATGGCGCGGGAAATGTCCTTGGTCCAGACGGAGGAGGCAAGGCCGTAATCGCTGTCGTTTGCCCAGGCGACCGCATCGTCGGTGTCCGAGAAGCGGGTGACCGAGACGACCGGGCCGAAGACTTCGCGGCGCACGATCTCGTCGTCCTGCAGGGCGCCGGCAATGACGGTCGGGGCATAGAAGAAGCCCTTTTCGCCCGATACCTTGCCGCCGGTGACGACTTCCATGTGGCTGTGCTCGGAGGCGCGGGTGACGAAGCTTTCGACGCGGTCGCGCTGGCGCTTCGAGATCAGCGGGCCGATCTCGTTTTCGGTGTCGTCGGCCTGGTTGAACTTCAGCGTGGAGACGGCCGAGGCAAGGTCGGCGACGAAGTTGTCGTAGATCTTGTCTGAGGCATAGATGCGGCAGGCGGCGGTGCAGTCCTGGCCGGCATTGTAGAAGCCGAAGGTGCGGATGCCGGCGACGACGGCCTCGAGGTCGGCATCGTCATAGACGATGACCGGGGCCTTGCCGCCGAGCTCCAGATGGGTGCGCTTGACGGTCTTGGCGGCGGCGGCGAGCACCTTCTTGCCGGTGGCGATGTCGCCGGTGATCGACACCATGTTGACCTTGGCATGGTTGATGATGGCATTGCCGACGCTTTCGCCGCGACCGAGCACGACGTTGACCACGCCTTCCGGCAGTATGTCGGCGAGCAGCTTGGCCATCTTCAGCGCGGTCAGCGGGGTCTGTTCGGACGGCTTGAACACGACCGTGTTGCCGCCGGCGATCGCCGGTGCCAGCTTCCAGGCCATCATCATCAGCGGATAGTTCCATGGCGCGATCGAGCCGACGATGCCGATCGGATCGCGGCGGATCATCGAGGTGTGACCGGGCAGGTATTCGCCGGCGACCGGGGCATGCAGCGAGCGGATGGCCCCGGCGAAGAAGCGCCAGCAGTCGACGATCGCCGGGATTTCGTCATTCAGCACGGCATTGATCGGCTTGCCGCAGTTGAGGCTCTCCAGCGTGGCAAAGCCTGCCGCATCCTGCTCGATCGCATCGGCGATCTTCAGGAGATAGGCGGAACGCTGCGAGGGCGTGGTCGAGGACCAGGTGTCGAAAGCCTTTTCGGCGGCATCGACGGCGGCGTCGATCTGGGCGAGCGAAGCTTCGGGCAGGTCGAGAATGGTCTCGCCGGTTTTCGGATTGAGGACCTTTTCCTCGGTTTCGGTGCCGGCCTCGAACTTCGAGCCGATCAGCATTTGCGTGTCCATGTCGTTCTCCCTCAACTTTTCGAGTTGTCTTTGATGCTATTTGCCGCTGCCGGAAATCTGGTCGGTGTCGCGGGTCAGGTAATAGGCGGCGAGGATCGGCAGGAAGGTGACGATCACCACCAGCATGGCGACCACGTTGGTAACCGGGCGCTGGCGCGGGCGGATCAGTTCTTCCAGCATCCAGATCGGCAGGGTGGACTGCTGGCCGGCGGTGAAGGTGGTGACGATGACCTCGTCGAAGGACAGCGCGAAGGCGAGCATGCCGCCGGCGAGAAGGGCCGTGGCGATGTTCGGCAATACGACATAGCGGAAGGTCTGGAAGCCGTCGGCGCCGAGATCCATCGAGGCCTCGATCAGCGAACCCGAGGTGCGCCGGAAGCGGGCGACCGCGTTGTTGTAGACCACGACGACACAGAAGGTCGCGTGGCCGAGGATGATCGTCCACATCGAGAACGGGATCTCGGCGAGCGAGAAGGCCGAGCGCAGCGCGATGCCGGTGATGATGCCGGGCAGGGCGATCGGCAGGATGACCAGCAGCGAGATCACTTCGCGGCCGAAGAATTTTGTACGCGACACGGCGGCAGCGGCCAGTGTGCCGAGCAGTAGGGCGACGACTGTGGCGATCGAGGCGACCTTCACCGACAGCGTCAGCGCTTCCCAGACGTCCGGCCGGTTCCAGGTGACGGCGAACCACTTGGTAGTGAAGCCCGGCGGCGGCCACTGGAAGCTCTTCTCCTCGGTGGTGAAGGCATAGACGAAGATCAAAAGGATCGGCAGGTGCAGGAACAGGAGACCGCCAGCAGCCGCGATCTTGAGGGGCCATCCGGCGGAGGAGCGGTCAGAGCGCATCGAATGCCCCCATGCGTTTGGCGGCCCACAGATAGACGCCCATGATGACGATCGGTACGACCGAGAAGGCGGCGGCGAGCGGCACGTTGCCGGCGGTGCCCTGCTGGGCATAGACGGCCTGGCCGATGAAGAGGCGCGAGGAGCCGACGATCTGCGGGATGATGTAGTCGCCGAGCGTCAGCGAGAAGGTGAAGATCGAGCCGGCGATCACGCCGGGCAGCGCCAGCGGCAGCAGCACGTGGCGGAAGGTCTGTCCCGGCCGGGCGCCGAGATCGCCCGACGCCTCGAGGAGATTGCCGGGTACGCGCTCGAGTGCGGCCTGGACCGGCAGGATCATGAAGGGTAGCCACACATAGATGAAGACGAGGAAGGTGCCTATATAGCTGATCGACAGTGAATTTCCGCCGATCACCGGGATCGCCAGGATAGCGTCAAGCAGCCAGGTCAGGTGCAGTTTGGCAAAGGCCCAGGTGAGGATGCCTTCCTTGGCGAGGATCAGCTTCCAGGCATAGACCTTGACCAGATAGCTCGACCAGAGCGGCAGCATTACGCCGATATAGAAGAAGGCCTTCCATTTGCCGGTGGCGTAGCGGGCGGCATAGTAGGCAATCGGGAAGGCGAGTACGGCGGAGGCCAGCGTGACGGCGGCGGCCATCAGCACGGTGCGCAGTATGATGTCGAAATTTGCCGGGTGGAGTAGTTGACGATAGGTCGAGAACGTCAATTCGTAATTGATCATCCCGGAGAATTCGTCGATCGAGAAGAAGCTCTGCAGCAGGAGCGCAATCAGCGAGCCGATGTAGATGATGCCGAGCCAGAGTACCGGCGGGATCAGCATCAGCATGAGCAGCAGGGCGGGGCGGCGCCAGAACAGGTCCGACAGGCGGCCCATCAGGCCGCCGCGGCCGGGCAAGATCGATGTGGTGACGACCGCGCTCATGCGACGCCGTCCATGTAGTGGAGATCTGACGGCTGCCAGGAAAGTCCCGTGCCGGAGCCGACTTCCGGCACGGGTTGGCCTGCCGGCACCATGACCGACAACGCAATGTTGCCGGCCGAGACAGTGAGCCTTGTGGCGGCGCCGAGAAAACTCCTCGAGCGCACGGTTGCGGGAATGCCGCCCTCGGTGACGAGGCTGATGGCCTCGGGGCGCAGGCTTGCCCAATTCGTTTCGCCACCGAGCGTCTTCATGTCGTCGGGCGAGATCACATTGGAGGAGCCGACGAAATCGGCGACGAAGCGCGTCTTGGGGCGATTGTAGATCTCTTCCGGCGTACCCGCCTGGACAATCTTCCCGTCGTTGAATACGGCGACGCGGTCGGCCATGGACAGGGCCTCGCCCTGGTCGTGGGTGACGAAGATGAAGGTGATGCCGAGCGAGCGTTGCAGCGTCTTCAACTCTTCCTGCATCTGCTCGCGCAGCTTCAGGTCGAGGGCGCCGAGCGGCTCGTCCAGCAGCAGGACCTTGGGCTTATTGACAAGCGCGCGTGCGAGCGCCACGCGCTGGCGCTGGCCGCCGGAGAGCTGGCCGGGCTTGCGCGTGCCGTAGCCTGGCAGCTTGACGAGATCGAGCGCGTCTTCGGCCTGCTTCAGCCGTTCGGACTTTTCGACGCCCTTGACCATCAGCCCGTAGGCGACGTTGTTGAGGATGTCGAGATGGGGAAACAGCGCGTAGTCTTGGAACACCGTGTTGACGTGGCGGCGATAGGGCGGAACGCCCTCCGCCGTCTCGCCGAAGATCTCGATATGGCCGGATGTCGGTTGTTCGAAGCCGGCGATCAGGCGCAGGCAGGTCGTCTTGCCGGAGCCGGAGGGCCCGAGCATGGCGAAGAACTCGCCGGGCGCGATCGCGAGATCGACAGCATCGACGGCCTTGACGGCGCCAAAATGGCGCGACACCTGCGAGAATTCAACTGCTGCGGTCATGGGGACTCCGGTCGAGGTTTGGACTTCTCGCCCCTTGTGGGAGAGAAAGCGATTTCAGCATCTTAGCCTTGGCCAAGTGCTAGAAATCGCAAGTGAGGGGTCGCGTGCGGAGGGGACCCCCTCACTTGCAAAAATCTAACGTCTAGCACTCGCTGCGCTCGGCTAAATCGTTGATTTTGCTTTCTCCCCCACCAAGGGGGAGAAAGGGCTCGTCAACGGCCGCCGATCACGCCGATGTAGTCGGAGACCCAGCGGTGATACGGAACGCATTCGCCCTGGCTTTCGCACTTCGAGGTCGGCGTCTTCCAGAAGCTGATCTTCTCGAAGTTGTCGTAGCCGTTGGTCGTGCAGCCCTCGTCGGTCAAAAGCTCATTGCCCTTGCAGGCGGCCGGGACGGAGGGAACGGTGCCGAACCAGGCGGAGACGTCGCCCTGGACCTTGGGCGAGAGCGAATGCTCCATCCACATGTAGGCGCAGTTCGGGTGCGCGCTTTCGGCGTGCAGCATGGTGGTGTCGGCCCAGCCGGTGACGCCTTCCTCCGGGAAGGTCGAAGCGATCTTAGCGCCCTCGGCCTTCATCAGGTTGACCTGGAACGGCCAGGAACCGGAAGCGACAACGCCTTCGTTCTTGAAGTCGTCGATCTGGATCATGGCGTCGTGCCAGTAACGGCCGACGAGCTGGCGCTGACCGCGCAGCAGCTCAAGGGCGGCCTTGTACTGATCTTCATTCAGCTCGTAGGGGTCCTTGATGCCAAGTTCCGGCTTGTGCTTCATCAGGTAGAGGGCGGCGTCGGCGACATAGATCGGGCCGTCATAGGCCTGGACACGGCCTTTGTTGGACTTGCCGTCGGCGAGCGTCATTTCCTCGAAGACGACCTTCCAGCTGGTCGGCGCCTGATCCTTGAACGCTTCGGTGTTGTACATCAGCACGTTCGGGCCCCAGACATAGGGCGTGCCGTAGTGTACGCCGTTCACCGTGTGCCAGGGGGCGTTCTGCAGGCGCTCGTCGATGGTGCTCCAGGACGGGATGAGATCGGTGTTGATCGGCTGGACGCGCTTGCCGGCGACGAGGCGGAGCGAGGCGTCGCCCGAGGCGGTGACGAGGTCGAAGCCGCCTTCGTTCATCAGGGCGACCATTTCGTCCGAGGTCGCGGCGGTCTTGACGCTCACCTTGCATCCTGTGTCGGCTTCGAACTTGCTGACCCAGTCGTAATTCTTGTCGGTTTCGCCGCGCTCGATATAGCCGGCCCAGGCGACGATGGAGAGCGCACCTTCGCCCTTGCCGAGTTCCTTCAGCGGTTCCTGGGCAATGGCATTGGTGGTGAAGCTGGCAACGGCAATGATTGCGGTGCAGGACTGCAATAATTTCTTCATGGCAATTTCTCCCGGTTGGGGGCCGCCTTATCGCGGCGTTTGTTCCCGATCGTGAAGGTGACGTGAAATTACCGCATTCGCAAATTCATTTGTCAGAAAGGCGCTATCGGTTTTTCCGAAAGGTCAAGGGGTGAAGACCCCTCCCCACAAGGGGGAGGGGCTTTCCAAGAAAGCTGCGGCAGGTTCGTGGCCGAACGGTCCCGCGCGTGTACTCCCCCCTTGTGGGGGAGATGGCCGGCAGGCCAGAGGGGGATTTACACAGGTTTGAAGTCCTACCGTCCCCGCCCGCTTCTCAGCGCTTCGGCGATGCCGACGAAGTCGCGGGCCGATTGGGGCAGGCTCGAGCCCTTGCGCCAGACCATGCCGACCTGGACGACGGGGAGGGCACCGGAGACGTCGCGGCTTTCGATGCGGTCGCCTTCCAGCGACCAGGGGCGGTAGACGAGGTCGGGCAGCAGCGCCACGCCGGCGCCGGTCGCTACCAGGCTGCGTACCGCCTCCACCGAGCGGGTGCGGAAGGCGACATGCGGGCGGGCGCCGAGCGCCGAGAGGAGCTTGCCGGTGTTCTCCTCGATTTCGTCGACTGTCAGCATGATCAGCGGTTCGCGGGCGATATCGGCAATCGAGATGATGTCGGCGGAGACGAGCGGATGGCCCATGGGTAGCCACAGGCGATAAGGCGAGGTTTCGAGGATTTCCGCCTGCAGCGCCATGCGGTCGCGCAGGTTGGAGATGACCATGACGGCGACATCGAGTTCGCCGCCGATCAGCAGATGCTCAAGATAGGAGCCGTTGTCCTCGATGGCTGAGACCTCGACACCCGGGCAGGCGCGGCGATAGCGGGCGAGCAGGTCGGAAAGGACGTAGCCGGCGACGAGCGAGGTGACGCCGATATTGAGCGTTCCGCCGGTGTTTTCCTGTGTATCGGAAAAGGCGTTGCGCGCATCCGAGACGCTTGACAGAATTTTGGTGGCGTGGCGCAGGAACTGATGGCCGTTATGGGTGATCGACAGGCCGCGCGGATGGCGCTCGAACAGTTCGACGCCGAGATCGCCCTCGAGTTCCTTGATCGCCTCGGTCACCGAGGACTGCGAGATCGACAGGTTCTGCGCCGCCCGCGTCACGGAACCTTGCTCGGCGACGGCGATGAAATATTGCAATTGGCGAAGCGTGAAGGCCATGGCCGGTTAGAGCATGGCGGTGGGCGAAAGGGCAAGCGGCGGCGCGGATTGCGATCCGAGGCGGGAGATCTGCTCGTTTGCCACAAGGCAGATGTGCAAATTACCGACTTTGCAAATGCCAAGAGACGTATACGATCGATTCGCCTCCTTTCTCTGCGAAGGAGCCATTTCTGCTCCTTCCACGTCAGACGGTTTCATGAAATCAACGCCGCTCGGCTATGCCTTTGCCATCATCGCCTTCACCATATTTTCGGTGCAGGACGCCGTGTCGAAGCATCTCGGCATGCACTATCCGCCGGTGCTGGTGGCGATGTTCCGCTATTGGGCGTTTGCCGCCTTCGCCATCCTGTTCGCCATGCGGGCACGCGGTGGGCTGAGGGCGGCGGTCGCCACCAAGCGCCCGTTCCTGCAGATCGCCCGCGGGTTGCTGCTGGCGGTGCAGATCCCGATCGCCATTGCCGCGTTTGCCAAGGTCGGGCTTGCCCAATCGCAGGCGATCTTTGCCGCCGGTCCGCTGATTGTCGCGCTACTGTCGGTGCCGATCCTCGGCGAAAAGGTCGGATGGCGGCGCTGGACGGCGATCGGCGTGGGCTTGTGCGGGGTCTTGCTGATCCTGTCCCCAAGCGGGGACCAGTTCAGCCCGTTGGTGATCCTGCCGATCGCGACGGCCGTGATTGGCGCGCTCTACGGCTTGATGACGCGGCTGGTCAGCCGGGTCGATGGGCCGATGACGAGCTTCTTCTACATTGGCACGGTCGGGGCCGTGGCGCTCTCGATCGCCGGGCCGTTCTTCTGGACGGAGATTTCCGCCGCCGACTGGAAATGGATGATCCTGCTCTGCTGTACCGGCATTGCCGGGCACTATCTGCTGATCAAGGCCTATGACAATCTCGATGCCGTGGCGGTCCAGCCGATCACCTATCTGCAGCTCGTGCTGGCCTCGGGCATCGCCGTCATGGTTTTCGGCGAGGTGCTTCGGGTCAATATGGTGATCGGCGCCGCGATCGTCGTCGGCGCCGGGCTGTTCACCGTCTGGCGGGAGAATGTGCTGGCAAGGCGGAATTCAGCGGCTCAACCCGGAAGGTAGGTGGCCGGGCCGCTGCGGCGACACGGTTGTTGGAACGACCTCAATCCCCTGCGGCAATCTTGCGCAGTTCCTGCAATCCAACCGGTGCGACCGCACGGAAGTCGAGCCCGTAGACCCGGCTGGCAAAATCGCGTTTCACCCGCTCGATCTGGGCCGCCTCGCCCTTGATCCGGGCGCGCAGCAGCGGGTCGCGTGTGCCGGTAATCGCCATCGACTTGTTGACCACCCAGCCATAGGGCTCGATCCTGGCGCGGCGAAGATCCTCCTGCAACGTGCCGGCTTCGGAGACCGGCGTGGTTTCCGGCAGGGTGACCAGCAGGACGCGGGTATAGGCGGGATCCTGCAGGCGCATCAGTGGGGTTACCATGCGGCCGGGGGCGTTTTCGTCAAGGTGACGTGTCATCTGGCGGTGATAAGCGCCGGTCGCGTCGAGCAGCAGCAGGGTATGACCGGTCGGTGCCGTATCGATGACGACGAAGCTGCTCCTCGCTTCACCGACAACACGCGAAAAGGCGTGGAAGACGGCAACCTCCTCGGTGCAGGGGGAGGCCAGATCCTCGCGCAGCAGGGCCTTGCCATCCTCATCGAGGTCGCGGCCCTTGGTCGTCATGATCTTGTCGATATACAGCGCGGTTTCGGCCTCCGGGTCGATGCGGTCGACGGTCAGGCCCGGCATGGCATCCGAGCCGACGACGAAGGAAAGATGGGCCGCCGGGTCGGTGGTCGTCAGGTGCACGGAATGGCCGCGTGCGGCCAGCCCGATTGCCACGGCGGCGGCTACCGTCGTCTTGCCGACTCCACCCTTGCCCATCACCATAACGAGACCCTTGCCGCTCGCGGCAATGTTGTCGACGAGGGCCGAGAGACGCGGCAGGTCGGTGACGGCGGGCAAGCTGCCAGTGCCGGAAGCGGTGACATCGTCATTCGGCGCGAAGAGGGCTCGCAAGGCCCCGAGCCCGACCATGTCGAAGGATTTCAGCGGCACCTCGTCGCGCGGCAGGGAGGCGAGGGAGGCGGGCAGTTCGGCCAGTGCCGCAGCCTGCTCGGCGGCGAAGGCCGCAGCGACCGTGTCGCCCGGACCGGAGGGCGTGAAGCGGCCGTTGACGGCGAGCATCTGGTTGGAGAGGCCGAGTTCGCTGAGCTTCTCCGGCCGTGCGCGCTGCCTCGCGGATCGCGCCGCGCTCGGCACGGGTCACCAGCACGATGGTGGTGCGGGCCGGGTCGCCCAGGCATTCGAGTGCGTCGCGGAAGCGATCTTCCTGCATCTTCAGGCCGGAATGCGGTCCAAGGCAGGAGGCGCCGCGCTCGTTGGCCTCGAGGAAACCTGTCCAGGCCTTGGGCAGGCTCAGCAGCCTGAGCGTGTGGCCGGTGGGCGCCGTGTCGAAGATGATGTGGTCGAACTGCGGATTGTCGTCGGCGAGCAGGTCGACGAACTCATCGAAGGCGGCGATCTCGGTGGTGCAGGCGCCGGACAGCTGTTCGCGCACGGTCGCCTTCTCGGTGTCGGTGGCGGCCGGGCCCATCTGGTCGAGCACACGGGCGCGGTAGTCCTCTGCCGCCGTCTCCGGGTCGATGTTCATGGACAAAAGGCCGGGCACGCCCGGCACCGGGGTCGGATCGCTACCGAGCGCTACGCCGAGCATTTCATCGAGATTGGAGGCCGGGTCGGTGCTGACCAGCAGGACTTTCAGGCCCTTGTCGGCCAGCGCGATCGCGGTGGCGCAACTGATCGAGGTCTTGCCGACGCCGCCCTTGCCGGTGAAGAACAGGTGGCGGTTCGGTTTCGTCAGCAGCATCAGTTCGTTCATGCGCCCGGTCCTCGTTGATTGCTCCTGTTTAGAGCTAAAGAGGATCGGACGAAAGCGCGTTGATCCTGGGCAAGGCTTCTTCCGTGCCGTCGGTCAGCGGCTCAGACTGTCCGCGCATGTCGCGGGCCTTCCAGACGGTGCGCAGGAAGGCGAGGATGAAGATGGCGGTCATCACCAGCACGATGGTCGGGGCCGGCGCACTGTCGATGAGGAAGCTCAGATATATGCCGAGGAGCGTGGAGCTGGTTGCCACGATGACGGCGGCCAAAAGCATGGTCTGGAACCGTCGGGTGATGAGGAAGGCGATGGCGCCGGGGGCGACCAGCATGGCGACCGACAGGATGATGCCGACGGCCTTCAGGGCGCCGACCACGGTCAGCGACAGGACGGCCAGCAGGCCGTAGTGCAGGAGCCTGACCGGCAGGCCGATGGCCCGGGCATGTTGCGGGTCGAAGGCGTGGGCCAGAAGATCCTTGCGCAGGATCACCAGGAAGGCGGTCGCGGCAAGGGCGATCAGGCCGGTCTCGAGGAGGTCTAAGGGCAGGATGCCGAGCATGTCGCCGAACAGGATATGGTCGAGATGGACGTCGGATTCGACCTTGACGAAGAGCACGAGGCCGAGACCGAACATACCGGAGAAGACGATGCCGAGCACTGTGTCCTCCTTGATCCGGCTGTTCTCCTTCACATAGCCGGTGGCGAGCGCGCAGATCATGCCGGCGACGAAGGCGCCGACGGCAAGCGGCAGGCCGACCATGTAGGCGATGACGACGCCGGGCAGCACGGCATGGGAGACGGCGTCGCCCATCAGCGACCAGCCCTTCAGCACCAGGAAGCAGGAGAGCAGGGCCATCGGCACCGCGATCATCAGCGTGACGGCGAAGGCCGAGAGCATGAAGGGCAGCTGGAACGGCAGGAGCAGCAGCTCAAGGGTCTCGTTCATGGCGTCAGCTCCAGTGCTTGCGCCGCACGGCGGCGGGCGGCGAGCATGCCGTGCTTCGGCGCGAAGACGAAGGCGAGCAGGAAGAGCAGCGTCTGCAAGACGACGATCACGCCGCCGGTGGCGCCGTCGAGGAAATAGCTCGCATAGGCCCCGGTGAAACTTGTTCCGGCGCCGATCAGGAAGGCGAGCACGATCAGCCGCTGGAAGCGGTCGGTGAGCAGATAGGCGGTGGCGCCCGGCGTCACCACCATGGCGACGACGAGGAAGGCGCCGACCGTCTGGAGGGCGGCGACCGTCGAGCCGGCGAGCAGGGTGAAGAAGACGATCTTCAACAGGTCGGGGCGCAGGCCGATCGAGCGGGCGTGGTTCTCGTCGAAGAAGGCAACCATGAAGTCCTTCCACTTGGCGGTCAGCACCACGAGGCTGACGCCGCCGATCAAAACGAGCTGCAGCGTGTCGGCCGGGGTGATAGCGAGGATGTTGCCGAGCACGATGGTCTGGATGTTCACCGAGACCGGCGAGAGCGACACCATGAACAGGCCAAGGCCGAAGAAGGAGGTGAAGATCAGGCCGATGATCGCGTCTTCCTTCAGCCGCGTGCGCTGGTTGAGGAAGAGCATGGCGGCGGCGGCGAGCCCGCCGGAGAGGAAGGCGCCGAAGGCAAAGGGCAGGCCGAGCATGTAGGCGCCGGCGACGCCCGGCACGATGGCGTGGGAGAGGGCATCGCCGATCAGTGACCAGCCCTTGAGCATCAGATAGGCGGAGAGAAAACCGCAGACCCCGCCGACGAGCGCGCTCACCAGGATGGCGTTGCGCATGTAGTCATAGGTGAAGGGTTCAAGCAGCAGGCTTGTCATCGACTTCTTCCGGGACTTTGTCCGTTTGCGGCTTGCCGTAGATGACGAAGGGGCGTTCGTCGTCGGTGATGACCTTGAGCTGGCGCGCATCGGCGTCGTCATGCAGGTCGGCGCCGCCGAGAACGAAGTGGCGCAAGGCCCCGCCGAAGGCGGTCTTCAGGTTCTCCTCGGTAAAGGTTTCCTCGGTCGGGCCGGACGCGATCACCGTGCCCTTGACGAAAATGGTGCGGTCGCAGAATTCCGGTACGCTGCCGAGATTGTGGGTCGAGACCAGCATGACGCGGCCTTCGGCGCGCAGGTCGCGCATCAGGGCGACGATCTGTTCCTCGGTGTTGACGTCGACGCCGGTGAAGGGTTCGTCGAGCAGGATCACCTGTCCTTCCTGGGCGAGAGCGCGGGCGAGGAAGACGCGCTTGCGCTGGCCGCCGGACAGTTCGCCGATCTGGCGCTTGCGGAAGTCGCTCATGCCGACCCGCGCCAAAGCGTCGGCGACCATCCTGTGGTCGTTGCGCGAGGGGATGCGGAAGAAGTTCATGTGGCCGTAACGGCCCATCATCACCACGTCCTCGACCAGGACCGGAAAGTCCCAGTCGACCTCCTCGGCCTGGGGTACGTAGGCGATGAGGTTCTGGCGCAGCGCCTGGCGCACGCTCATGCCGAGCACGCTGATCTCGCCGGCGGCGAGCGGCACGAAGCCCATGATGGCCTTGAACAGGGTCGACTTGCCGGCGCCGTTGACGCCGACGAGCGCGGTGATCGTGCCCTTGGGGATCGAGAAGCTCGCGGCCTTGAGCGCGGTGAGGCCGTTGCGGTAGGTGACCGTGACGTTCTCTGCGGTCAGGCCCTCGGGCCGTGTTCTGGTGCTGCGTCCCATGATCATCGGGCAAGCCCCTCGGCGATGGTCGAAACGGTGACCTTCAGCAGATCGATATAGGTCGGAACCGGGCCGCCGTCCTCGCTGAGTGAGTCGACATAGAGCACGCCGCCATAGGCGGCGCCGGTCTCCTCGGCCACCTGTCGGGCCGGCTTGTCGGAAATCGTGCTCTCGGAGAAGATCACCGCGATCCGGTTTTCGCGCATGGCGTCGATTACGGCGCGTACCTGCTGCGGCGTGCCTTGCGCATCGGCATTGACCGGCCAGAGGAAGAGTTCCTTGAGGCCGAGGTCGCGGGCGAGATAGGAGAAAGCACCCTCGCTGCTGACCAGCCAGCGCTTTTCAGCCGGCAGATCTGAGATCTGTGCCTTCATCGGTTCGATCTCGGCGCGGATCCTGTCGGAATAGGCCTTGGCATTGGTGGCATAGGCATCGGCGTTTTGCGGATCGACGTCGGCCAATGCCTTGCGGATGTTCTCGACATAGATCAGCGCATTGTCCGGCGACATCCAGGCATGCGGATTGGGCTTGCCTTCATAGCCGCCGCCGGAAATGTCGATCGGCTCAACGCCGTCGCTGATAACGGCGGCCGGCACCGAGCCGAGATTGGCGAGGAATTTTTCGAACCAGCGTTCCAGGTTGAGGCCGTTCCACAGCACCAAGTCAGCGTCGCGGGCCTTGAGGATGTCGCGCGGCGTCGGTTGGTAGTTGTGGATCTCGGCACCCGGTTTGGTGATGCTGTCCACCTCGGCCAGATCGCCGGCGACATTGCGGGCAATGTCGGCGATGACCGTGAAGGTGGTGATGACCTTCGGCTTCTCGGCCGCCGCCGCGCCGATCGGCAGCAGCACGAGGGCGGCAGCGAGAAAGCCGGCGATGCGGGACAGCATGAAAACTCCTGAGGCTTCTTGCGAATAATTCTCATTCAAAGTTAGGACGGATTTCGGCATTGTCAATGCTTTTTGCGAGCGGTTCGCAAAGAGGGCTCGATTCTGACGACTTGGTATCAAAGCCGGGCAGTGTGCCGAGGATTGTTGCGACTGGATTAAACCTTCATCAAGACCGTTGTGGCAACTATCGACCTCTGTATTGCGTGTTAAAGCGGGGCGTGATTGATGTTGGAGTTCATGGCGTGAAGGGTCTTTTGAGCAAGATCCGGATCTCTCGCAAAATCGTCCTTGCCTTCGGCGGTGTGCTCGTGCTCTGCGGCGCCACGGGTGCTGCGGCCGTATTCATCGGCGCCGACAAGATCCTTGGTCCGTCCTATTCGACCCTGAACGGGTTCGAATGCACCGAGGTCAAGACCGTCACGATCAAGACCAAGGATCGTTTCTGGGTCCGCAAGTACATCACCACCTCCACACCCGGTGACGGGATTACGCGGGTCAAGACAGCACTTCGGGTTGCCGGTGCGGTCTACCAGACCGAAAAGCCGGATCTGGTGCAGGTGGTTGTTCTCGACAAGAACGGGCCGATCGACCGCTCGGCGATGCGCGGCCGGGCCGTCGGTGCGGACATCATCTACATTCCCGACCCGAGCCGTGTTCCGCAAGGGGCGAGTGGCCAGGTGTTCACGGCGCGCTATGTCGACAGACCGGCAAATGCCGACGGGCTATTCTATGGCGAAAGGATCGCCATGTTGGAGGCCGATATTGAAACGCTGGTGGCGCGGCTCGACGACAAGACCGATTGCGTCCGGCCTGAAGTGGCCGTTCCCGAGGGGCAAGACCCATCGGCCGGCCACGAAAAGGCGTCAACCGCCGCACATGAGGTGGCACCGGCCGACGGTCATGCAACGGCACCTGCTGACGAGCATGCCGATGAATCTGCGGCTGTACCGGCTGTCGCCGAGGTCAAGACGGAGGATACCGGGTATGCCGCCAATGCAGCTTCCGCCCATGCCGCGCCGGCAAGTGAAGCGGATGCCGAGGAGATCATGGCCCCGCAAGGTGTCGCTGCTGAGGACGCCCATGCCAAGCCGGCCGAGCCTGCCGGCGATGGCTGGCTATCGTCGCTGAAGAGCATGGTCCTCGGTACCGGCGAAGAAAAGCCCGTGGCGCAGATCCCAGGCGATGCGGGCGCCGCCGATCAGATCAAGGCTGCGCCGGAGGAGCAAGATGCCTCCGCGCCAGCGGTTGAAACCGAGGCCGTGGTCGAGGGTGATGCGGCGCCGGCGCAAGCCGCCGCGACCGAAGAGCCCAAGGCGGCATCTGAGCCGGAGGCGGAAGGCAAGGCAAAATCCGCCGGCGCCGCATGGCTTGAAAAACTTCGGTCCCAGCCGCTCGAGGGCGTGAAGCAAGGTGCCGCTACGCAACAGCCTTCTGCCGACGCCCATGCCACAGGCAGTGGAAAGCGGCCTGCCGCCGAGATCCCGGCCGAAGAAAGCCTGGTCCTGCCGCCGAAGGCGAGCGCCAAAGCCGCTGAGGAAAAGCACGCCGAAGCCACGCACTAAAGTCTATCGACCGCACAAACAAAATCCCGGCGCACGTTCTGCGCCGGGATTTTGTTTTTGTCGTCTCGAGATCGCCAAAACGGCCGGGCTTTCGTTCAGTCGCCCTTGTGGCGCCGCGCCGGGAAGAGGATGACGTCGCGGATCGACGGAGCGTTGGTCAGCACCATGATCAGGCGGTCGACGCCGATGCCCAGCCCACCGGCCGGCGGCATTCCCTGGTCCATGGCATCGAGGAAGTCCTCGTCGAGGGCCTTTTCCTTTTCGCCACGGGCATGGGCCTGAGCCAGCTGTTCCACCATGCGGGAGCGTTGCTCCTCCGGATCGTTGAGTTCGGAGAAGGCATTGCCGAGTTCCCAGCCGTTGACATAGGTCTCGAAGCGCTCGACCAGGCGTGGTTCGCCTGGCACTTCCTTGGCAAACGGCGAGATGTCCTTGGGGAAGTCAATGACATGCACCGGCTGGATGAGGTCGCCCTCGACGGTTTCCTCGAAAATGAACGCGAGGCATTCGCCCCACGTGGAGTCCTTCTCCACTTCGAAGCCGGCATGGCGCGCGGCAGCGCGGGCTTCCTCGTTGGTCTGGATGGCGAGGAAGTCGATACCGGTCTTCTCCTTGACCGCGCCGGGCATCGAGATGCGGCGGAACGGCCCTTTAAAAGAGAGTGTCTTGTCGCCATAGGGCACTTCGGTGGTGCCGTGGAGGGTCATCGCCAGTTCGGAGAACATCCGTTCGACAAGGTCCATGACGTCCTGGTAATCGGCATAGGCCCAGTAGCACTCCATCATCGTGAATTCCGGATTGTGCCGGGTGGAGACGCCTTCGTTGCGGAAGTTGCGGTTGATCTCGAACACCTTGTCCGACAGGCCCGAAACCAGTGTGCGCTTGAGGTACAGTTCCGGCGCGATGCGCAGGTACATGTCCATCTTCAGCGTGTTGTGGTGGGTCTTGAAGGGCTCTGCCGTCGCGCCACCGTAGATCGTCTGCAGCATCGGCGTCTCGACTTCCATGAAGTCGTCGTTTTCCATGAAGCGGCGAATGCCCGAAATGATCTTCGAGCGCTGTTGGAAGCGAAGCTTGGATTCCTCGTTGGTCAAGAGGTCGAGGTGGCGCTTGCGGTAGCGCGTCTCGATGTCGGCGAGGCCGTGATATTTTTCCGGCATCGGCAGCAGCGACTTGGTGAGCATGGTGATCTCATGCGTATTGATCGTCAGCTCGCCGCGCTTGGTGCGGCGCACCGCGCCGGTGACGCCGATGATGTCGCCGAGGTCGATCATCGGCAGTAGCGCGCGGGCTTCCTCCGGTGTCGTGTCCTTGTGGGAGAAGATCTGAATCTTGCCCGAGGCGTCATGGATGTCGATGAACATGCCGGAATTGCGCGACGAGTAGACACGGCCGGCGACGGTGACGATGTCGCCGGATTCGGTGTCGAGCTCCAGATCGGCATATTTCTCGGCGAGCTCCGCATTGGTGATGGTGCGGTGGAAGTGGGCCGGATAGACGTCGCCGACCTGCTGGCGCAGGAGGGCGAGCTTCTGGGCGCGGACTTCGGTCACGTCGGAGGAGAGGGCGGGTGCTGCGGTCTTCTGTTCGGTCATCGTGTATCGCCTTCAGCGGCTGTTTTCGTTTCGCTCACCCCCTCTGCCCTGCCGGGCATCTCCCCCACAAGGGGGGAGATCGGATGGGGGACGCTTGTCGTTCCACCTCTGATGTCAAGACCGGCGGTCAACGAGGGCTTAGGGCAACAGGCCGGCTACTCGCTGATCTCCCCCCTTGTGGGGGAGATGCCCGGCAGGGCAGAGGGGGGTAGCTCAATGCGCCGCCGGTCGAGCGACGCTGCATCGTCAGTTCGCAGCCCCAACCATTCCGGTCAGCACCTGGCTTGCCACTTTCAGCCGCTGGCGAACGACCGAGCGGCCGAGCAGCGCCATACTGTCGAACAGCGGCAGCGAGCGGGACGAGCCGGACATGGCGATGAACAGCGGCGGGGTCACCACGCGCAGCTTCTTGCCGAGGCGATCGGCGATGTCGCGCAGTTCCTGCTCGATCGTCTCGACGTTCCATTCGAGGATCTTTTCCAGATCGAAGGCCACCGTGTTGACAATCTCCAGCGTCTCGGCTGGCGCCGTCTTGAGGCCGGCAAACGAGGCAGGCGTCAGGCCGACATCGTTGGCGAGCAGGAAGCCGGTGAGCTGCGGCAGTTCGCCCAATTTGGAAATGCGGCTCTGCGCAAGCTTCAGGCCTTCCGTCAGGCGGTCATTTTCCGATGCCCAGTCGAAGACGCGGGCGAGGAATTCGTCCGGCATCAGCTTCTCGCGCATCCAACGGCCGTTCAGCCAGTCGAGCTTCTGAACGTCGAAGATCGCGCCAGCCTTGGACAGGTTGTCGGGATCGAACTTTTCCGCCAGCTCTTCCATGGTCAGAAGCTCTTCGCCTTCGGCGATCTGGATGAAGAACAGGCCGAGGAAGTTCATCAGGGCTTCCGGCAGGTAGCCGAGGGCCGAATAGTAGGAGATCGATGTCGGGTTCTTGCGCTTCGACAGCTTCGACTTGTCGGCATTGCGCATCAGCGACAGGTGCATGAACTTCGGCGGCTCGAGGCCGAGATACTTGTAGATCAGGATGTGCTTCGGCACGGAGGCCAGCCATTCCTCGCCGCGCGCAACGTGGGTGATCCTCATCAGGTGGTCGTCGACGACGTTCGCCATGTGATAGGTCGGCATGCCATCGGCCTTGAGCAGCACCTGCATGTCGACGGCATCCCACGGGATGGAGACATCGCCATAGACGCCGTCATGGAAATCGCAGGAGCCTTCGGTCGGGATCTTCAGGCGCACGACCGAGGGTTCGCCCTCTTCCATGCGCTCGGTGACTTCCTCGGCCTTGAGGTTCAGGCAATGGCCGTCATATTTCGGCGGCAGGCCCTTGGCGCGCTGGGCGTCGCGCATCATTTCCAGGCGCTCCGGCGTGCAGAAGCAGCGGAAGGCATGGCCGTCGCGCACCATCTGCTCGACGAACGGACGGTAGATGTCCTTGCGTTCGGACTGACGGTAGGGGCCGTAGGAGCCGCCAATGTCCGGGCCTTCCGACCAGGTCAGACCGGTCCATTTCAGCGCATCGAGCACCTTCTGTTCGAATTCCGGAGTTGAACGGGTTGCGTCGGTGTCCTCGATGCGCAGGATGAACTCGCCGCCCATCTTTTTGGCGAAGAGGTAGTTGAACAGCGCAATGTAGACGGTGCCGACATGGGGCTCGCCGGTCGGGGAGGGTGCGATGCGGACGCGGACGCCGGAAGTGCTCATGGAAATCTTGCTCGTAGTGACGTGCGGGGCGATCGAGCGGATGCCGCAGGATCAGCGAAAAAGGGAAAACAATCGTGTGGAAAGACGGGAAAAGGCCCGATGCATGCGCCGATCCTGTCATTTCCGCTGGCTGGCCTTAGGCCATATTCAGCCGCATGCGTCAAGGAAAACTGCTGGCTCTGGCGGCGTGGCTGCCCTGCTCAGACGAAACTTGTAGAGAAATTCGCAAAGCGCGGGAACCAAACGCCGCGACCGGTGTTTTACAGGCAGAGCGCAGGCCGTGCCAACCGGACGCGACGGGAAATGGGGAATGCGGAGATTTTTCCGGTTTCTCTCCGTAGCCAACGAAACGGCAGACGAGCCCCTTACCCGTCCGGCCCGCGTTCATTCCTAGTCCCCGCCCGGAAAAGCCTGCATCCGCCGATGCAGGCTTTTCTGCTTTGTGCCTTCGTGATGCTGGCGTCGAACTGGGCTGTGTGCCTGGCGGATCAGTTGACCGGCCAGACCATCAGCAGCATGGGAATAGACACCAGCACGATGAGGATCGACAGGGGTAGGCCGAGGCGCGGATAGTCGCTGAAGCGGTAGCCTCCGGGACCCATGACCAGCGTGTTGCACTGGTGGCCGATCGGGGTAAGAAAGTCCGAACCGGCACCGATCGCCACCGCCATCAAAAATGCGTCCGGCCTGTAGCCGAGGCCGGCGGCGAAGCTCGCGGCGATCGGGGCCATGACCAGAACGGTCGCGGCATTGTTGAGAAAGGGGGTGACTGCCATTGCGGTCACCAGTATCAAAGCAAGTGCCGCAAAGGCCGGCAATCCTTGTGCGGCCGCGCCCAGCCAGCTGGCGATCACCTCGCTGCCTCCGGTGGTGCGCAAGGTGTCGCTCACGGGGATCAGGGCAGCCAGCATAACGAGGATCGGTCCGTCCACAGCGCGGTAAATCTCGCTGAGCGGGATGACCTTGAGGATGACCATGGCCAGCGCCGCGGCGAAGAAGGCGACGGCGACAGGGGCAAGCCCCAGCGCCGTCGCGCCCATGGCGGCAACGAGGATCCCCAGCGGCACGATGGCGCTTCGGCTCGTGCCGAGCAGGATTTCGCGTTCGGCAAGAGGCAAGCAGCCGAGTTCCATCAACAGGCCGGGAAGAGCCGGGCGTTGGCCCTGAAGTACCACCACGTCACCGGCACGCAGTGTCAGTTCGCCGAGGCGCTCGCGGATCCGCTTGCCCTTGCGGCTGACCGCAAGGAGATTGACGCCATAGGTATTGTAAAGTGAGAGTTCGCGCGCGGAGAGACCGACGAGGGCGGAATCGCGGCTGATCACCGCCTCGATCGCCGCAATCTCGCCACTGGGTTTCACCTCGCTTTTGCCGTCCGCCTTGGCGGAGAGCGAAAGCTTGGCCTGGGAGACGATCCGGTCAAGCGGTTCGGAGGCGCCCTCGAGGAGGATCACGTCATTTTCCTTGAGGACGATGTCGGGAAATGGGGAGATACGGGTATGGCCGCGCAGGATTGCCGTGGCGATCACCTCGCCCGCGGCAATCTGCAGAAGCTCGTTCAGCGATTTGCCGAGAAAGGGCGACTGCTTGCTCACGGTCGCCTCTGTGGAAAAGGTCGAGTTCTCCAGGGCATCCTGCAAGGAGGGGGTCTGGTTCTCGCGCTTCGGTACCAGCCAGTAGAAGAACATCAGGAAGACGGTGCCGGTGAGGGCGAGCGTTGCACCGACCGGGGTGAAGTCGAACATGGTGAAGGCTTCGCCGGTGATCTCGGCGCGCAGGCGCGACACGACGATGTTCGGTGAGGTGCCGACCTGGGTCATCAGCCCGCCGAGCAGCGCGCCGAAGGCCATAGGCATCAGAAATGTCGATGCCGGCGTTCCGGAGCGGCGGGCGAACTGGAAGGCAACCGGCATCATGATTGCCAGCGCGCCGATGTTCTTGATGAAGGCTGATAGCACTGTCACCGTTACGACCAGCAGCAGCATCTGGGCGCGGATCGATGTGAGCGAGGGGAAGAACCTCTTTATGGCGTAGTCCACGATGCCGGACCGTGCGACCCCGGCGCTGACCACCAATGCGCTGCCGACGATGATAACGATATCGTCGCTGAAGCCGGAAAAGGCCTCGCCTGCGGGGACAAGGCCTAGAGCGACGGCAATGATCAGCGTGACGCAGGCAACCACGTCGTAGCGCAGCCGGTCCCAGATGAAGGCAGCCATCATCGCGCCGATGACGGCGAAGGCAAGAATCTGCTCGGTGGTCATAGGACTCCGGATAAGTTGTATCGAAGAGATCTTGAAGGACAGGCAGTCGGACAATCAATGCCCGCCGCATTGTCTTTGTTCCTCGCCACGGCGGGGCCTAGAAAATTTGGCCCGCGACGAGGTCGCGGGCCAATGACAGCATCACTGGGAGGCGAAGGTCGCCTGCTCAGTGCAACCGGGCTTTTGCTATCCGTTCTGCCTCCCGCTTGCGCCGGGCGAACATGTTCAGCACCTCGACGAGGCCGGAGAAGGCCATGGCGGCATAGACATAACCCTTCGGCACATGGAATCCCGTGCCTTCGGCGATCAGGGTCATGCCGATCATCAGCAGGAAGCTCAACGCAAGCATGACGATGCTCGGGTTCTTCTCAATGAAATTGGCCAGCGGTGTTGCTGCTACCAGCATGACCGCGACCGCAATGATGACGGCGGCGACCATGATCGGCAGATGCGGCGTCATGCCAACTGCGGTGATGATGCTGTCGACCGAGAAGACGAGGTCGAGCACGAGGATCTGGCCGATGGCGGCCGTGAATGTGTGGGTTGCGGACGAGGCGATGAAATCCTCCTCATGGTCCACCGGATCGACATTGTGGTGGATTTCCTTCGTCGCCTTCCACACCAGGAACAGGCCGCCGGCGATCAGGATCAGGTCCTTCCACGAGAAGCCGTGGCCGAAGAGTTCAAACAGTGGCGTGGTGAGCTGGACGATCCAGGCGACGGTGCCGAGCAGGACGAGGCGCAGGACCAATGCCAGGCCGATACCGAGCCGACGCGCGTTCTCGCGCTGGTCCGCAGGAAGCTTGTTGGTCAGGATGGAGATAAAGACGAGGTTATCGATGCCGAGGACGATTTCCATGACCACAAGGGTGATTAGGCCGATCCAGGCGGCTGGACTTTGAAGGAGGAGGAGGATTTCCTGCATGGGCTCATTCCGGTTTGCAGCAGCAGATAGCTGCAACAAATGGAGTATGGCCCGCACAACGGCAAGAGGCCGTGAAAAAGCATTTGGGAAAAGTGTGTTTGGCGCTCCTTTTAGAGCGGCTTTTGGCAGGTTCCGGTGCCATAGGCGCAAAGGAAAACGCGGACGGCACTTTCAATGACGCGATCGAGTTCCTCCCGCGCCGGCACCTCGCGCATCTCGCCGAACAGACGCTGTTTGAAAAAGGTGCCGGTTGCAAGGTCGATGAACTGGCGGGCGGCGAGATCCGGATCCTCGGTTGCCAGCGCGCCCCGGTCGATCTGGTGGCGGATGAAGGCCTCCAGCACGCTACGGGCATTGGATGGGGCATTCGACAGGAATCGGTGACAAAGGCCGGGCATGCGGTCGACGACGCCAAGCACCGTTCGCATGGCGGGGATCATGTCAGTTTCGACGATCTGGTGAACAAAGGCCTCGGCAAAGCGACGCAGCCCTTGCTCGGCGTCCTCGCTGTCGGCGAGAATATCCCGCAGCGCGTCCGTGAAACGCCCTTTTTGTCGCTCGATCAGCGCCGCGAACAGGTCTTCCTTGCTCTGGAAATAGACGTAGATCGTTCCTTTCGAGACACCGGCCTCCCGGGTCACGTCGTTCATGCTGGCGGCATCGAAGCCCATTTTCATGAAGACCTGTCTTGCGCCGTCGAGTATCTGCTCGCGCTTCACCGGGTCTCCTCCGGCCGGGAAACGGCTGGGAATGACGGGGTAAGGGAACTCGGTCGAGTTGGTCTCTTCGACCTTCTTGGGCTTGCGGGTCATGGCTATCCGAAAATTAACTGCAACCAGCCAGATAGGGAAGGCGCTGACTTTCTGCCTCTTGATATGTGGTAGAAAAGGCTCTATGTCAATCGAACCGAACGGTTCAGTTCGATTTCGTACTCTGCCAGCGAATGGTTTGATCATGCCAGTATCCCAAAGGACGGGTGCCGCCCGCGCCGCCAATACCGCCGACGAGCAGGCGCCCGCCAACGACGTCAGCGTTCTGGAGGTGCGTCCCGGCGCGACTGCCGAACACGAGGTTGCGCCAGTTTTGGCTGCAGAACCCGCTGTCGTGAAGAAGCGCCGCAGCCCTGTCCTGCCGGTCATATTCGCGGCATTGGTCGCGGGTGCCGCATGGTATGGATATGGCTGGTGGACCGAGGGCCGGTTCATGGTCTCGACGGAAGACGCCTATATCGAAGGTGACATCGCGATCATCTCGCCGAAGGTCTCCGGCTATGTGAAATCGGTCGAGGTTGCCGGCAACCAGCGCGTCAAGGCGGGCGATCCGCTGGTGACACTTGATGATGGCGACTATCGCATCGCCGTTGAGCAGGCCAAGGCACAGATCGCGGTGCAGCGGCTGACGCTCGAGCGGATCGACGCGCAGATCAAGGGCGGGGACGCCGCGCTTGCCCAAGCCGCGGCGCAGAAGCTGTCGGCCCAGGCATCGCTCAGTCTTGCCGAGCTTTCTTTCAAACGCGTCAGCGGCCTGCAGGAGCAAAAAGTGGTTTCGACCGCCGATCTCGACAATGCAAAGACCCGGCTCGAGCAGGCAAAGGCCAGCCTCGCCGCGGCCGACGCCAATATTGCTGCCGCCGAAGCCAGCATAGCCGTGCTGAGAGCGCAGCGTGCGGAAGCCGATGCCGGCATGCGCTCGACCGAACTGGCGCTGGAAAAGGCCGAACGCGATCTTGCCTTCACCGTCCTCAAGGCGCCCTATGACGGCATCGTCGGCAACCTCTCGGTTCAGGCGGGTGATCTCGTTTCGACAGGCAAGCGGCTGGCAGCGCTCGTTCCGGTCGAGGAACTCTATATCGAGGCGAACTTCAAGGAGACCCAGATCGCCAAGTTGGTTCCCGGCTCCAAGGTCGCGATCCATGTCGACGCCTATGGCGACGAGACGATCGAGGGCACGGTAACGTCGATCGCCCCTGCGTCCGGCTCGGTCTTCTCCATGCTACCGGCGGAAAACGCCACGGGCAATTTCACCAAGGTCGTTCAGCGGGTTCCTGTCCGCATCGAGATCCCGAAGGACGTGCTCAAGGCCGGCCACCTGCGGGCGGGCCTGAGCGTCGTGGTCGACGTTGATACGCGCACGGCGCCTGCCGGCGCCGCCCTGGCGGCTCAGTAGGCGAAAGTTCGAGGGGCGAGACCATGGCGGCAACGGGAGCGACACCGGCCGGATCGGCGGCGCTGCCCGCCGGCGAAGAGCGGATGGATCCGAAACGCGTCATCGCCTTCTTCGCGATGGTGTTCGGCATGTTCATGTCGATCCTCGACATCCAGATCGTCTCCGCCTCGCTCGCCGAGATCCAGGCCGGCCTCGGCGCGGGCTCCGACGAGATCGCCTGGGTGCAGACCTCCTATCTGATCGCCGAAGTGATCATGATCCCGCTGTCGGGAGCGCTGGCGCGCATCGTGTCGACGCGTATTCTCTTTTCCTTCTCGGCCGCCGGCTTCACCCTCGCCAGCGCGCTGGCCGCGACCGCGACCAATATCGACCAGATGATCGTCTACCGGGCGATCCAGGGCTTCATCGGTGGCGGCATGATCCCCTCGGTGTTCGCGGCCGCCTTTACCATCTTCCCGCCGTCCAAGCGCAATATCGTCTCACCGATCGTCGGTCTCGTGGCGACGCTGGCGCCGACCATCGGCCCGACCATCGGCGGCTATATCAGCCACGCCATGTCCTGGCACTGGCTGTTCCTGGTCAACGTCATCCCCGGCATCATCGTGACCGCGGTGACCTTCAGCCTCATCGATTTCGACAAGCCCGACTTCAAGCTCTTCAAGAAGTTCGACTGGTGGGGCCTGTTCTGGATGGCACTCTTCCTCGGGACGATGGAATTCGTTCTGGAAGAAGGCAACAACAAGGACTGGTTCAACGACGAACACATCGTCATGGGCACCGTGGCCATGGTGGTCGGCGGCTTCTTCTTCTTCCACCGGGTGTTCCGTGTGGATTTCCCGGTCGTCGATCTGCGGGCCTTCGCCAATCGTAATTTCGCCTTTGGCTCGCTGTTCTCCTTCGTCATGGGGGTGGGGCTCTATGGCCTGACCTATCTCTATCCGGTCTATCTCGGCCGCATCCGCGGCTATGACTCGATGATGATCGGCGAGACCATGTTCGTCTCGGGCGCGGCGATGTTCCTCACCGCTCCGGTTGCCGGGGCACTGTCGAACAAGCTCGATCCGCGGGTGATGATGATGATCGGTTTCGCCGGCTTCGCCGCCGGCACCTACACCATGACCTTCATGACCGCGGACTGGGACTTCTACGAGTTGCTCATTCCGCAGATCCTGCGCGGCTGCTCGCTGATGCTGTGCATGGTGCCGATCAACAATATTGCGCTCGGTACGCTTTCGCCCGACCGGATGAAGAATGCGTCGGGCCTGTTCAACCTGACCCGCAACCTCGGCGGTGCGGTCGGGCTTGCGGTGATCAACACCATGCTGACCCAGCGCTCGGACGAGCACTATGGCCGGCTTGCCGAACAGGCCCACTGGGGCAATGCCGCCGCGCTTGACTGGCTGGCGAGCGTCGGGGCCAACTATGACGCTTACGGCCTCGACGGAACGGCGGTGGCAATCAAGAAACTCTCGGGCGTCATAACCCAGCAGTCATGGATGCTGTCCTTCATCGATGTTTTCATGGGTCTGACGGTGCTGTTCTTCGGGCTGGTCTTCCTCGCGCTGCTGATCAAGAAGCCCGGCGCGCCAGCGCCCGCTGGCTCCGGCCATTGATCCCGACCTTCCCCGCTCCGTTAATCCACCGCAGCGCCAAGGACCGTCTCCCCCAGCAGGGAGGCGGTCTTCGTCGCTTTGGTACTCACTGAAATATGAGGTACGTACATCAAAAAGCGATTTACGTACCTCAGAACCTGCGCTAGGAGTCCGCTCGGAGGAAAAATGAAGCCGACAGTCCATGACATCGCATCAGCAGCAGGCGTCAGCCTCGCGACAGTCGACCGCGTGCTGAACCGGCGGCCGGGCGTGAGTGCGCGTACCCGCGACAAGGTGGAGGCCGCCGTCGTGGCGCTCGGTTTCGTGCGGGACGTGGCGGCGGCCAATCTCGCCAAGGGCCGCGTCTATCCACTGACCTTCATCCTGCCTTCCAACGACAATTCCTTCATGCGCGAGCTGGAAGCGGCTGTGCAGGATGCCATGGCGCGCTCGCCCTCGGAGCGTACCGACATCCGCATCCTCAAGGTGCCGCCCTTCGATGCGGCGGCGCTTGTCGCAGTGCTCGACGCGCTTGTGGACGAACAACCGGCCGGCGTGGCCCTCGTCGCCGTCGATGCGCCCGAAGTGGCGGCCGCCGTCGATCGGCTGGTCGAGGCGGGCATTCCGGTCGTGACGCTGGTTTCCGACCTGCCGGCTTCGCGACGCGTCCATTATGCCGGCATCGACAACCTGGCGGCGGGCCGCACGGCGGCGAGCCTGCTCGGACGTTTCGTCGGTGACCGGCGCGGTTCGATCGCCGTGCTGGCCGGCTCCATGCTGGTGCGCGACCATCGCGAGCGCCTGGAGGGTTTTCGTTCGGTCATGGCCGCCGACTATCCGCATCTCTCGCTGCTCGAGGTCATCGAGGGGCGCGACGATCCGGCGCTGGTCGAGAGCCGGCTCACCGATCTCTTTCGCGAGCGCGGCGACATTCTCGGCATCTACAGCCTCGGCGCCGGCAATCGCGGTCTGGTCGCCGCACTCGGCAAGGCGAGGTTCGACCGGCGGCCGGCGGTGATTGCCCATGAGCTGACCGGCACGACGCGCGGCGCGCTCAACGACCGGCTTGTCGACGCGGTGCTGAACCAGGATGCCGGCCACGAAGTGCGCAGCGCCATCCGGGTGCTGAAGGCCAAGGCCGACGGCCTGCCGCTGCTGGCCGCGCAGGAGCGCATCCGCATCGACATATTCTTGAAGGACAACCTGCCGTGAAGGGCGGGGCATAGGGAGAGACGACATGTATCTGGGGCTCGATCTTGGCACCTCGGGTGTGAAGGCCATGCTGATCGACAACGACCAGCGGGTGGTGGGTGTCGCCAATGCGGCGCTCGATGTTTCGCGTCCGCATCCCGGCTGGTCGGAACAGGATCCGCTCGACTGGATCCGCGCGGCGCGGGAAGCGGTTTCCGGCCTCAAGGCCGCCCATGGCAAGGATCTTGCCGCTGTGAAGGGCATCGGTCTCTCCGGTCATATGCACGGCGCCACGCTGATCAATTCGGCCGACCAGGTGCTTCGCCCTTGCATCCTGTGGAACGACACGCGCAGCCATGTCGAAGCGGCAGCACTTGACGCCGATCCGCGCTTCCGCGCCATCACCGGCAATATCGTCTTTCCGGGCTTCACCGCGCCGAAACTCGCCTGGGTGGCGAAGAACGAGCCGGACGTCTTTGCCCGGGTGGCCAAGGTTCTGCTGCCGAAGGATTTCCTGCGCCTGTGGCTGACCGGCGAATATCTCTCCGACATGTCGGATTCGGCCGGGACCGCCTGGCTCGATACGGGCGCGCGCCGCTGGTCTGCGGAGCTGCTGGCGACGACCGGGCTTTCGGAGCGGCAGATGCCCGGGCTCGTGGAAGGCACCGACCCGGCCGGCACCCTGCGCGACCAGCTGGCAGCCGAATGGGGCATGTCGAGCGGCGTGACCATTGCCGGCGGGGCAGGGGACAATGCAGCCTCGGCCTGCGGCATGGGCACGGTCGCCGAGGGACAGGCCTTCGTCTCGCTCGGAACCTCGGGCGTGCTCTTCGCCGCCAACGGCTCCTATCTCCCGAAGCCGGAGAGTGCCGTGCATGCCTTCTGTCATGCGTTGCCGAACACCTGGCACCAGATGGGCGTCATTCTCTCGGCGACCGATGCGCTGAACTGGCTGAGCGGCATCACCGGCAAGGCGGCCGGCGAACTGACCGGCGAGCTCGGCAACGATCTGAAGGCGCCGGGCAGCGTCACCTTCCTGCCCTATCTTTCGGGCGAGCGCACCCCGCACAATGACGCGAAGATCCGCGGCGTCTTCATCGGCCTTGGCCATGAGAGTTCGCGCGAGGTTTTGACGCAGGCCGTGCTCGAGGGCGTCACGTTTGCCATCCGCGACAATCTCGAGGCGCTGAAATCGGCGGGAACGTCGATCGACCGGGTGACGGCGATCGGCGGCGGCTCGCGCTCGCGCTACTGGCTGGCCTCGATCGCAACGGCGCTCGGCCTTCCGGTCGACATTCCGGCCGACGGCGATTTCGGCGCGGCCTTCGGTGCGGCACGGCTCGGACTGATCGCAGCGACAGGGGCGGACCCGCTTTCCGTCTGCACGGCGCCGAAGACGGCGGAAACCATCGAGCCCGTCACGGCGCTCGGCGGCGCCTATGATGAGGCCTACGGGCGCTACCGGTCGCTTTATCCGGCGATCCGCGGGCTTTGAGACAAGACCCCCTCTGGCCTGCCGCCATCTCCCCCACAAGGGGGGAGACGACTCGCGGTTCGGCCCTGCCTGGGCCGCAAGGGCGGTGAGGCGGGGCAGCCCCTCCCCCTTGTGGGGAGGGGTTGGGGAGGGGAACGCCGTTGGTCGCAACGTTGAACAATCAAGTGCATTTCGAACATGAACCAGGAGGAAATACCCATGACGACAGGCTTCTTCGGCGATACGCCCAAGGTCAGATACGAAGGCCCGGATAGCACCAATCCGCTCGCCTTCCGCCACTACAATCCCGACGAAGTGGTGCTCGGCAAGCGTCTGGAGGACCATCTGCGCTTCGCGGTCGCCTACTGGCATACCTTCACCTGGCCGGGCGGCGATCCGTTCGGCGGGCAGACTTTTGAACGTCCATGGTTCTCCGACACGATGGAAGCGGCGAAGATGAAGGCCGACGTCGCCTTCGAATTCTACCAGTTGCTCGGCGTGCCCTATTACTGCTTCCACGACGCCGACGTGCGTCCCGAGGGCAGGACCTTCGCCGAGAATACCAAGAACCTCAACGAGATCGTCGACTATTTCGAGAAGAAGCAGGCCGAGACGGGCGTCAAGCTGCTCTGGGGCACGGCCAACCTGTTCTCCAACCGCCGCTTCATGTCGGGGGCTGCGACCAATCCCGATCCGGACGTCTTCGCCTTCTCGGCGGCGACCGTGAAGACCTGCATGGACGCCACCCAGCGACTCGGCGGCGAGAACTATGTGCTGTGGGGCGGGCGCGAAGGCTACGAGACCCTGCTCAACACTGACCTCAAACGCGAGCTGAGCCAGCTCGGCCGCTTCCTCAACCTTGTGGTCGAGTACAAGTACAAGACCGGCTTCAAGGGCACGATCCTGATCGAGCCGAAGCCGCAGGAGCCGACCAAGCACCAGTACGACTACGACGTCGCGACCGTCTATGCCTTCCTGCAGAAGAACGGGCTGGAAAACGAGGTCAAGGTCAACATCGAGCAGGGCCACGCGATCCTTGCCGGCCATTCCTTCGAGCACGAGATCGCCATGGCGAACGCCTTCGGCATCTTCGGCTCGATCGACATGAACCGCAACGACTACCAGTCCGGCTGGGATACCGACCAGTTCCCCAACAACGTGCCGGAAATGGCGCTGGCCTATTATCACGTCCTGTCGGGCGGCGGCTTCCGGACCGGCGGCACCAATTTTGACGCCAAGCTGCGCCGCCAGTCGGTCGATCCGGCCGACCTGCTCTATGGCCATATCGGCGGCATGGACTGCTGCGCCCGTGGCCTCAAGGCTGCGGCAAAGATGATCGAGGATGGCGCGCTGTCGAAGCCGCTGGAAGAGCGCTACGCCAAGTGGGACAACCTCGAGTCTGAGCGCATGCTGCGCGGCGAGCTGTCGCTCGAGGCGATCACCCAGATGGTCGAGGAGGGCGACATAAATCCACAGCCGAAATCCGGTCGTCAGGAATTTCTGGAGAACGTCGTCAACCGCTACGTCTGATATTGCGCGGTGCCAAGAAGACCGGGGTACCACGCGCCCCGGCCTTCCATGAGCTGAGTCAGCTATTCGCTATCGGTGGGCCAGCCGCCAGGGGGTGGCGGGATCTGGTAAAGCGGCCCTGCCGTCCAGCTTGGAGGAAGGTCGAGATCGGTCTGGCCCCAGAGCGTGAGGCGTCCCGCCTTGTTGGCCTCGCTCTCGAGAAGCCGGTCATGAACCGCCTGCATGGCAAGTGTCAGGGCCTGGACCCCATCCTCGCCACAGGCATAGCCGCGCGCCTCGCCATCAGGCCAGAAGATCGACCAAGGGCATTGGAACTCACCGCCGGGCGCCCTGGCGGGAGTTAGAAAGCGAGCGAGCAGCTCGACGCCATCGAGATCGAACCGGCGTTCGACAAAGGGAGTTACGTCCATGGAGGTTCCTCATCGTTCGGACAGGACTGACAGGCGGGATACCATTCAGGCTCTCCCGGCGGAAAGGACGAGAGCGGGAGTTGTGTGCCTTTATAAACTTCGCTAATCCTTACTGCAACGTTGCAGGAGAGGCAGCGGCAGCATTTTGCACATGAACCGGAGCCGCTTTTAAAGACGTGGATCGCAAGACCGGGAAATACACCGGATTACCTGATGGGGAGGAGAATTCATGAAGACGATCAAGGGGCCAGGCATCTTTCTAGGGCAGTTTGCGGGCGAAGCCGCGCCCTTCAATTCCTGGGATGCGATCACCAAATGGGCGGCAGAAGCAGGCTATCTCGGCGTGCAGGTGCCGACTTGGGCCGGGCAACTGATCGACCTGAAAAAGGCAGCGGAATCCAAGGACTACTGCGACGAACTGGCCGGTGTGGCGCGGGCGAACGGCGTCGAGATCACCGAACTATCGACCCATCTGCAGGGCCAATTGGTTGCTGTACATCCGGCCTATGACGGGGCGTTCGACGGCTTTGCCGCACCGGAAGTGCGCGGCAACCCGAAGGCGCGGCAGGAATGGGCCGTCGAACAGGTCAAGTATGCGCTCAAGGCGTCGCGCAACCTCGGCATCAACGCGCACGCGACCTTTTCCGGGGCGCTGGCCTGGCCCTACTTCTACCCCTGGCCGCAGCGACCGGCCGGCCTCGTCGAGACCGCCTTCGACGAGCTGGC
Organism: Rhizobium arsenicireducens; assembly: GCF_964021225.1. NCBI lineage: Bacteria > Pseudomonadati > Pseudomonadota > Alphaproteobacteria > Hyphomicrobiales > Rhizobiaceae > Rhizobium > Rhizobium arsenicireducens. Next base: position 346,486 of record NZ_CAXHYK020000001.1, read on the forward strand.
CAAACGCTGGAGGCCGATCCTCGACTATGCCGAGGAGCAAGGCGTCGATGTCTGTTACGAAATCCATCCCGGCGAGGACCTGCACGACGGCGTCACCTTCGAGATGTTCCTTGAGCGCGTCGGCGGGCATGCCCGCGCCAACATGCTTTACGATCCGTCGCACTATGTGCTGCAATGCCTCGATTATCTCGACAACATCGACATCTACAAGGACCGGATCAAGATGTTCCACGTCAAGGACGCGGAGTTCAATCCGACCGGCCGGCAGGGCGTTTATGGCGGCTATCAGAGCTGGGTGAACCGGGCAGGGCGCTTCCGCTCGCTCGGCGACGGCCAGGTCGATTTCGGCGCGATCTTCTCCAAGATGGCAGCCAACGACTTCGACGGCTGGGCCGTGGTCGAGTGGGAATGCGCGCTGAAGCATCCGGAAGACGGCGCCCGGGAAGGCGCCGAGTTCGTCAAGCATCATATCATCCGTGTGACGGAACATGCGTTTGACGATTTTGCCGCAGGCGGGACCGACGATGCGGCCAATCGCCGGATGCTCGGCCTTTAGAAGAAAGACCCCTCCCCAACCCCTCCCCACAAGGGGGAGGGGCTTTGCCGCCGCCCCGGTGCCTGCTTCAAGCAGGGAGGTGGGCAAGGGACGCTCTCCCCCTTGTGGGGGAGATGGCGGCAGCCAGAGGGGGTGTCAGAGACAACAAGGGAGACGTATTTCATGGCAATCGAAGGAAAGACGGAAGCGCGGACGCAAAAGATCAGGCTCGGCATGGTGGGCGGCGGGTCGGGCGCCTTCATCGGCGGGGTGCACCGCATGGCGGCGCGCATCGACGATCATTTCGATCTGGTGGCCGGGGCCTTGTCGTCGACGGCGGAGAAATCGCTCGCCTCCGGCCGCGAGCTGGGCCTCGATCCGGAGCGCTGCTACGGTTCGTTCGAGGAGATGGCGGCGAGGGAAGCGGCCCGGCCCGACGGCATCGAGGCGGTGTCGATCGTCACCCCCAATCACATGCACTATCCCGCGGCCAAAGCCTTTCTCGAGCGCGGCATCCACGTCATCTGCGACAAGCCGTTGACCTCCAACCTCGAGGACGCGAAGAAGCTGAAAGAGGTCGCCGACCGGTCGAAGGCGCTGTTCGTGCTGACCCAAAACTACACCGGCTATCCGATGGTGCGCCAGGCCCGCGAAATGGTGGCCGAGGGTGCACTCGGCGCGATCCGCGTGGTGCAGGCCGAATATGCGCAGGACTGGCTAACCGAGGCGGTCGAGCAGACCGGCGCCAAACAGGCTGTCTGGCGGACCGATCCCAAGCAGGCGGGCGCCGGTGGATCGACCGGCGATATCGGCACGCACGCCTACAACCTCGCCTGCTTTGTTTCGGGGCTGAGGCTCGACAGCCTTGCGGCCGATCTCGACAGTTTCGTCGAGGGGCGGCGGGTCGACGACAACGCGCATGTGATGCTGCGCTTCGAAGGCGGGGCCAAGGGCATGCTTTGGTGCAGCCAGGTGGCGCCGGGCAACGAGAACGGCCTGCGCCTGCGGGTCTATGGAACGAAGGGCGGTCTCGAATGGGAGCAGGAGAACCCGAATTATTTGTGGTTCACACCCTTCGGCGAACAGAAGCGGCTCATCCCGCGCAACGGTGCCGGCGCCGGGGCTGCAGCCGGGCGCGTCAGCCGCATTCCCGGCGGCCATCCGGAAGGCTATCTCGAAGCCTTCGCGACGATCTATTCGGAAGCCGCCCTTGCGATAAACGCCTCGAAATCGGGCAAGGCCGTCGATCCGGCGGTGGTCTATCCGACCATCGACGACGGCGTCAAAGGCGTTGCTTTCGTCGAGGCCTGCGTGGCCTCGTCGAAGGGCAACGGGGCGTGGGTCAAGGTGTGACTTCGCGCTCGTGGGGTCAAGCGGAAGCTCCCCTCGTCGCTTTGCCCTCACCACCGGGAGCAACGGGGTTGCTTCCGGCCTCTCCCCGCGAATGGGGGAGAGGGTGACCCATGCGACTTGAACAAGTCCCGGCGATGCTGGGATATCCGCGCGCCGGTCAGTCCGATGCGCAGGCCGAGAGCATGGCCGGCGTGTCGACATAGGCTTCGTAGCGAACAATCTTTCCCTCTCGCACGGTATATAAATGGACCGCGGGAAGCTCGAATTGCCGGCCCGTCGCCCAGGCCTTGCCCCGTGTGCGTCCGATACTGACCACGCGGTCGCCTGCCTCGAACAGTTGCTCGTCGACGATCTCGGTGTTGATCGTGCTGGTCAGCCGGGTGAAGAACTGCTGGAGGCCGAAATAGCCGCGATATTCGCCGCCCCATGGCAAGAGGTCGGACTGGTAGATCTCGCAGTCCGGATGGTAGAGAGCCTGGATCGCGGCCAGATCGCGGCCAGCATAGGCACGGTAGACAGCCCGCACGACATCAAGCGGGCAGGGGTGGTTTGCAGGCGAGGTATTCCGTGCTGCATTGGGTTGCATGACAAATCTCCTTCGGGCGGCTTCGGTGCCGACGCTTGTTCCCTAGGATATGTTCGGGGCAGGTTCTTTCTGCTGGTTGCGGGCCATTGCCCGTGATTGCGAAAACTATGCGCGGGCACGCGCACGCCACTGCGCCGGGGTCGTGCCGGTCGAACGGCGAAAGACGGTGGTGAAATGACTCTGGTTCTTGAAGCCGACGTCAAGGGCGACCTGCGCGAGGGGCATGTCAGTGGCCGCCAACAAGCCGGATGCGAGTTCGATCCGGAAGTCCTGCAGCCATTGAAACGGCGTTCTGCCCGTGGAGGCCTTGAAAGCGCGCAGGAAATGGAACTGGCTCAAGCCTGCCGCAGTGGCGATCTCCTCCAGGCTCGGATCGTCGGCCACCGTTGAGCGCATGTACTCGATCGCCCGCTTCAGGCTGCCGGGCGACAGCTGCTCTTTCGCGCCCCGGGCAACATCGGGCGATGGCGCGCGCTCCGCTTCCTGCGCGAGACGGGCAAGAATGAGGGCGACACCATGGTCGCCATAGGCGCGACCGATGCCGTCCTCGCCAGCCTTGATGCTTTCCTTCCAGAGCGCGGTCGAGACGGCGGCAAAAATCGGATCGTGCACCACGTGCCCTGTCAGCCGCTCAAGCGAGGCCACACCCGTCGGCGTGAACTCTTCGATCATCCGTGCCACCATTTCCTTGGGGAAGGAAAAAATCAGGCAGTCGTGATTGCCCTCGACCCGCCAGAGAGCGGATGTGTCGGCAGGGGTCAGGATACCCGCACCCTGATGTCGATATCCTTCCGCGCCCTTGGGAATCGTCAATCCGTCGCCAATGTCGCGCCAGGGTCTGGAACGACCGGCGAGCAATATCGAAAAGGTGTATTCGGGAAGCGCTGGCTGGAGGGTCTCGAAGTCGGAATGGCGCAGGCGCGTCAAGGTGACGCCGGCGGAGCCCACATGCCGCGTCTGCACGTTTGCACCCGGCGGGACCGTCTGCGCGCTGTCGCCTTCCTTGCTGGTCATGCGGCAAGGGTACCGAGCTTGGAAGGCGAGGTCCAGTTGGGACGCGCTCGCAGGCGACTGGAATTGGTGCCGGCAGGAAAATCATCAGCGGGTCACCATCTCGAAGCCTTCAGGGCATCAATAATGTCCCGGAAACACTCAATCCTGCAACGTTGCAGTTTTTTCTTCGCTCGCTCTTCACCGGCTCTGGTGAATGGTATATGCCGCTGGCGATAATTTTTGGGGCGCCTTGACGAAGAGGCCTTTGCCGCACGCCTGCCCAGAAGACGAAGGGTATCCAGATGACCGATCCAAAGAAGCTTGCCGAACGCTTTCCCGGCGATTTCGTATTTGGTGTCGCCACCGCCTCCTACCAGATCGAAGGCGCCACCAAGGCCGATGGGCGCAAGCCGTCGATCTGGGACGCTTTTTCCAACATGCCGGGCCGCGTCCATGGCCGGCACAATGGTGATGTGGCTTGCGACCACTACCATCGCTGGGAAGAGGATCTCGATCTCATCAAGGATATGGGCGTGTCTGCCTATCGCTTCTCGATCGCCTGGCCGCGGGTCATTCCCGACGGCACAGGGCGCATCAACGAGAAGGGCCTCGACTTCTACGACAAGCTGATCGACGGGCTGAAGGCACGCGGCATCAAGACCTTCGCCACGCTCTATCATTGGGATCTACCCTTGACGCTGATGGGCGAGGGTGGTTGGACGGCACGCTCGACGGCCTATGCCTTCCAGCGCTACGCCAAGGTGGTGATGGCGCGGCTCGGCGACCGGCTGGATGCGGTCGCGACCTTCAACGAGCCCTGGTGCTCGGTCTGGCTGTCGCATCTCTACGGCCAGCATGCGCCAGGCGAGAAGAACATGGATGCGGCGCTGCATGCGCTGCATTACACCAATCTCGCCCATGGGCTGGGTATCGACGCGATCCGCCAGGTGGCCCCGCAGGTGCCGGCCGGGCTGGTGCTGAACGCCCATTCGGTCGTGGCCGGCTCTGCAAGCGAAGCCGACGCGGCGGCGGCCGAACGGGCCTTCGAGTTCCACAACGGCGTGTTTTTCGATCCGGTATTCAAGGGTGAATATCCCGCCGCCTTTCTCGCGGCGCTGGGCGAACGCATGCCGGAAATCAAGGACGGCGACATGGAGATCATCCACCAGAAGCTCGACTGGTGGGGCCTCAACTACTACACGCCGATGCGGGTCTCCGACGATCCGACGACGGGTGCGGAATTCCCGGCAACCGTCGATGCGCCGCCGGTCTCCACGGTCAAGACTGATATCGGCTGGGAAGTATATGCCCCGGCGCTGAAGTCGTTGGTCGAGGGTCTCTACGATCGGTATGACCTGCCGGTCTGCTACATCACCGAGAACGGCGCCTGCTACAACATGGAGGTCGAGAACGGCGAGGTTGATGACCAGCCGCGCCTCGACTACTATGCCGAGCACTTGAGCGTCGTCGCCGACCTCATCAAGGACGGCTATCCGATGCGCGGTTATTTCGCCTGGAGCCTGATGGACAATTTCGAGTGGGCGCAAGGCTACAAGATGCGTTTCGGCCTCGTCCATGTCGACTACGACACCCAGGTGCGAACGATCAAGAAGAGCGGCAAATGGTATAGCGAGCTGGCAGCGTTGTTCCCGAAGGGCAATCACAAGGGGGCGTGACAGACCCTGCGAAACGCTGATCAATTCCGCTCCGTCGGCTGCTGCCGAGGGGCATAGCCTCAACCTATGCGGATCAGCTTGTCGTTGCCGCGTTCGGCGGCCGTGCGCTGGTCGAATTCGGCGCGGGCATCGTGAATCTTACTGTAATTGTTGAACACCCAGCCTCCCACGGCTTCGATCGGCTCCGAGAAGGATTGCCCGACCTCGGTCAGTTCGTATTCCACGCGGGGCGGGACCGTCGGATAGACGGTGCGCTTGACCATGCCGTCACGCTCGAGCGCACGCAGGGTCAAGGTCAGCATGCGCTGGGAAATGCCGACCACGGCACGCTTCAGGTCGCTGAAGCGTTGCGGCCCCTTGCGCAGGACCATGATGACGAGAACGCTCCATTTGTCGCCCAGGCGCGAGAGCATTTCACTGACTGTCGGGCATTGCGCCGGATCGTAAGGTGAGCACATTTCCGGTTACCTCCATGTGCCTTCGTATAGCCTATGTGCCTTCTTGTGTCTTCCTCCAAGTTACATATCTAGCCTTGGTTACGTTTTGATACCGAACTCTGCAGCGGCGCCCCAGTTCCGCGGGAGGCGGTATCAACCAACTAGAAAAGGTACACTCCCATGCTCATCGAAAAGCTCAACTGGCGCTATGCCACCAAGAAAATGGACCCGTCCAAGATCGTTGCAGAAGACAAGGTCGACCGCATTCTCGAAGCGGCGCGACTGGCCCCGACCTCTAGCGGCCTGCAACCCTACGAGATCATTGTCGTCAAGGATCCGCAGACACGGGCGAAGATCCAGGAAATCGCCTGGAATCAGGCCCAGGTCACCGAAGGGTCGCATCTCCTCGTCTTCGCCGCCTGGGACAATTACACGCCCGAGCGCATCAACGGCATGTTCGACCTGGTGAACGAGGAGCGCGGTTTCGTCAACGAAGGCTGGGAGAGTTACCGCAAGATGCTGCTCGACACCTATCCGCCACGCGACCCGCAGGTGAACTTCGAGCATGCGGCGCGCCAAGCCTATATCGGCTTCGGGCTTGCGCTGACGGCCGCCGCCTTCGAGGGCGTTGATTCGACGCCAATGGAAGGCTTCGACGCCGCCAAGCTCGACGAGATCCTGGGGCTTCGCGAACGCGGTCTGCGCTCCGTCACGATCTTGCCGCTCGGCTATCGTGCCGAGGATGGTGATTGGCTCGTCAATCTCAAGAAGGTGCGCCGCCCGAAGGACGACTTCGTTACTGTGATGAACTGACGGAAATAGCGGCGTGTCGCCGAAGTGCGGCACGCCTGCCGACCCAGCGCGGCATTCGACTTGGACGAATTTTCCGCTTTTCTTCCTGCTGGGCGGAAAAACATCTCTGTCCGGACGCGATGGTGAGTGGCATAAGCGGACCAGATTTCCGCGGCGCATGGCTGACCTGCGCCCGCCGGGTTTGAAAAGGTGAGACTGATGATGCTAGAGCGGCGCCCAACCGTCCGAATGTGTATGTCGCGATAGACCATCCGGCACACGATCATCTTTGCCGCCATTGGCGACGCTCACTGAAGAGACTTCCATGACGAACAGACCAAACCTGCCCAACGCCCCAACAGGGGGCTTCCGATGAGTGCGCCCGGCGACAAGGCACCCCTTGCCCAAAACCCGATGGTCGCCTTCGAAGGCGTCACCAAGCATTTCGGCGGCTCCAACGGGCAGCCGGCTTTCACGGCGCTTTCCGGGATTGACTACACGGTGCCGAAGGGTTCGATCACCGGCATTATCGGCCGCTCGGGAGCGGGAAAATCGACCCTGATCCGGTTGGTCAACGGGCTTGAAACTCCCTCATCCGGCAAGGTGCTGGTCGATGGCGTCGATGTAGGCGCGCTGGACGCTGCGGGCTTCCGGACGCTGCGCCGCTCGGTCGGCATGATCTTCCAGCATTTCAACCTTCTGTCGTCGCGCACAGTACATGACAATATCGCCTTGCCGCTGGAGATTGCCGGCATCGACAGGCAGGCGATCGACGCGCGGGTGAAACCTCTGATGGAACTGGTCGGGCTCTCGGACAAGGCCGGTCGCTATCCGGCCGAACTCTCCGGCGGGCAGAAGCAACGCGTCGGCATTGCCCGGGCGCTTGCCACGGAGCCGAAGCTGCTGCTGTCCGACGAGGCGACATCTGCGCTCGATCCGGAAACGACCCAGTCGATTCTCGAACTTCTGAAGACCATCAACCACGATCTGGGCCTCACCGTCCTGTTGATCACCCACGAGATGGAGGTGGTGAAGACCATCGCCTCGCAGGTGGCGGTGATTGACCGTGGGCTGATCGTTGAGCATGGCCGCACCTTCGACGTTTTTACCGCTCCAAAGCATGAGACAACGCAGGCGCTTCTCTCGGCCTCGATCGGGGCGAAGCTACCGGAGTGGATCCGTTCGGATCTGAGGGATGAGCCTTCGCCGGGTGACAGGGCGCTGGTACGGCTCGTCTTCTTCGGTGAAACGGCGTTCCAGCCGCTGACTGCGCGGCTGGTTGCCGAACTCGGCGCCGAAATCAACATTCTGGCCGGCGCGATCGACGAGATCGCCGGAGAGCCTTTCGGTTCGCTTGTCGTCTCCTATCCGGCCGATCCGGCGACCCTGGAACGGGCCAGCCGTTTCTATCAGCAGACAGGTCTCGTCACGGAGGTGCTCGGCTATGGCGTATGACATGCTTTTCAGTCTGCTGCTCAAGGCACTTTGGCAAACCTTGCAGATGGTCGCTGTCGCCGGCGTGATCGGCACGGTGATCGGCCTGCCGATCGGTGTGTTCCTGGCGACCAGCGGCAGGGGGGAGCTTTTCGCGGCCCCGACCGTTAACCGCATCGTTGGGTTGATCGTCAACGCGGCACGCTCGACGCCCTTCATTATCCTTGTCGTGGCGATCATCCCGTTCACCCGGCTCGTTACAGGAACTTCGATCGGCACTGCCGCTGCGATCGTCCCCTTGACGGTTGCCACCATTCCCTTCATCGCGCGCCTGATTGAGGCGGCGATCCGCGAGGTCGACAAGGGGCTGATTGAGGCGGCACGCGCCATGGGCGCCACCCCGTTCCAGATTGTCACCAAGGTGTTGCTCGCCGAGTCCAAGCCCGGCATTGCCATGGCCCTGACGCTGACGGCGGTGAGCCTGATCGGCTATTCCGCCATGGTCGGCGCGGTCGGCGGCGGCGGGCTTGGTGACCTCGGCATCCGCTACGGCTACCAGCGCTTCATGCCGGACGTCATGCTGGCGGTGGTCGTCGTGCTGATCGTTCTCGTCCAGGCGGTGCAGAGCGCCGGTGACCATCTGGCCCGGCGCTTCGACAAGCGCAGCCGAAAGAACTGAAATCCCGTCATTAGAAAACCAAGGAGTGACATGAAATGAAGAAATTGATCGCTGTTGCTGCAGTTGCAGCCCTCTTTTCCACGGCTGCGCTGGCCGAGAACATCAAGGTCGGCGTGACGCCCGGCCCGCACGCGCAGATCATGGAAAAGGTCAAGGAAGTCGCGGCCAAGAAGGGGCTTGAGATCGAGATCCTCGAGTTCTCCGACTATGTCGTGCCGAACCAGGCGCTGGCCGATGGCGACCTTCACGCCAACTCCTTCCAGCACCAGCCCTATCTCGACAACCAGATTGCCGACCGCGGCTACGAGATCGTCAGCGTCGGCCCGACGGTCAACTTCCCCATGGGCATTTATTCCAAGAAGGTGAAGAGCCTCGACGAACTGGCGGACGGCGCCAAGGTTGCGATCCCGAACGATCCCACCAATGGCGGTCGCGCGTTGCTGGTGCTGGCCGACAAGGGCTTGATCAAGGTCGATGCCGCCAAGGGTCTGAAGATCGGTCCGGCGGATGTCACGGAGAATCCGAAGAACATCGAATTCGTCGAACTCGACGCCGCCCAGCTGCCGCGTTCGCTCGACGATGTTGATGCCTCGGTGATCAACACCAACTATGCCATCGAGGCGGGCCTGAACCCGAAGACGGACTCGATCGCCATCGAAGGTGAGAAGGCCCCCTATGTGAACGTCATCGCCGTGCGCGTCGCCGACAAGGACGCCGCTTGGCTGAAGACGCTGCTCAAATCTTACTACAACGACGAGATCAAGGCCTTCGTCGCTGAAGAGTTCAAGGGCGCCGTGGTCGCCGGCTGGTAAGCGGGCGCTACAGACATTACCCCTCCCCGCAAGGGGAGGGGACGACGTTTTGAATACGATGGGCACCGGCGGATCCTGCGCCTCTTGCCGCCAAGTCTGATCCCCCGCCATCTTGCCTTTCGCGCCGCAAAAAGCGGTCGAGGCGTTCAAGGTTCTGCTGGCCGATATCGAGAGCATCAAGGCGCGTCACAGGCAGGACTGGCACTGATTGGCGAAGCGAGTGGCTCTCCCGAGATGCGAAGGAAAGGCCCTTCAGCTGCCGATGTGCTTCTCGCCGCGTTTCTTGGCAAGCGCGATCTGCATTTGGCGTTGGCGGTAGCGGTCACGATCTGCCTCGGTGCGGCTGTCGTAGCAGTGCGGGCAGGAGACACCCTCCTCGAACTTCGGCGATGTCACCTCTTCCGCCGTCAGCGGGTAGCGGCAGGCGTGGCAGAGCGTGTGCTCGCCCTGCTTCAGGCCGTGGGTTATCGAGACGCGCTCGTCGAAGACGAAGCAGGCGCCGTCCCACAGGCTTTCTTCCGCGGGCACTTCCTCGAGATATTTCAGGATGCCGCCCTTGAGGTGGTAGACCTCGTCGAAGCCCATTTCCTTGGCGAAGGCCGTCGACTTCTCGCAACGTATGCCGCCGGTGCAATACATGGCGAGCTTGGGCTTGTTGTGCAGGCCGGGATTGTTGCGCATCCAGTCGGGGAATTCGCGGAAGGTCTTGATGTTCGGGTCGATCGCGCCCTTGAAGATGCCGATCGCCGTCTCGTAGTCGTTGCGGGTATCGATGACGATGGTGTCGGGATCGGAAATCAGCGCGTTCCAGTCCTTCGGATCGACATAGGTGCCGACGATCTTGTTGGGGTCGATATTCTCGACGCCCATCGTGACGATCTCTTTCTTCAGTCGCACCTTCATGCGCAGGAACGGCATTTTCGAGGCGCGGCTTTCCTTGTGCACGAGCGCAGCAAATTCAGGTTGGGCGCGCAGGAAGGCGAGGATTTTCGCGATGCCCTCGTTGGTGCCGGCGATCGTGCCGTTGATGCCTTCGGCGGCCAGCAGCAGCGTGCCCTTGATGCCGTTTTCGCGCGCGACGGCATCAAGCTCGGCGCGAAAGCTCTCGAAGCGCGGGAAACGGGCGAAATGATAGAGCGCGGCAACACAGAAGGCGCCGCCCTCTTCATGGCGAGGGGTTTGGAAATCGTCGGTCATGGCCGGGGAATACTGCCTCGGCCCTTGCCGCGCAACGTTTTTCGTGCACCGGACGGCACTTTGAATATTGTCAAATCCTGGCCGTCCGGGGGGAAGCGCGGCGGGGGGCGACTTCGTCACGTCCGCGCAGACATGTGTCGTCTACCGCGCCGGAGGATTGTAGAAGCGGATGCGATGGCCATCCGGGTCGGCGATGACGAAGTTGTGGCCGAATGCCATGTCGGTCGGCTCCTGCAAGATCGTGTGACCGGCGGCGGACAGGCGGGCAAAGGCCGCGTCGACCTCGGCGCCATTCGCCAGGGGCACGTCGATCTCGAAGGCGCCGGTGCTGCCGGTCACGGCCGGCTCCACGGCCTTGCGGGACCACAGGCCGAGCTTGATGCCGCCGGGGAAGACGAACATGGCAAAGGCCGGCGAGCGTTCCGCGGGCTTGACCTCGAGCAGGGCCTCGTAGAAGGCGGAGCTCCTCTCGGTGTCGTCGACGTAAAGAATAACGAGGTTCGGTGTCATGGGCTTCTCCTGGGTTGAGAGCCAGACACTAGGCCTCTCTGCTGCCAAAAAATGACAGCATGCTACAGCGTGCGCTCGGAATAGTCGTTTTGCTGTCGCCATGCCTTGAGTAACTGCATCCGGCGCTTCGGGTAGCGGGCCAGGGGACCTTCCAGGATGTCCATGCGATCAGTGCGGAAGTGGCGGAAATCGTTGCGCAGCATGCACCAGGCGATCACCACGCGGGCGCCCTCGAAGAAGGTGAGGGCAAAGGGCCAGATTACGCGCTCGGTCGCGCTCCCCTTCTCGTCGCGATAGGCGATCTTCAGCATCTGCTCCGAGCGTATGAAATGGCGCATCCGGGCAAGGTCGATGCGGTCTTCCGGCAGAGGCAGTCCTGGCCCTGCAAACAAGGTGCTCGACGCGAGCTCCTCGCGCAGCTCGCCCGGCAGGACTTCGGTAATCTTGGCAAGGGCATCGCGGGCGGAAATTGCCAGTTCACGGTCCGCCCGTTGCGCCACCAGCCGCGCGCCGAGGACCAGCGCCTCGATCTCCTCGCGGGAGAACATCAGTGGCGGCAGCATGTAACCGGGGCGCAGCACGTAGCCCACGCCCGCTTCGCCCTCGATGTTGGCGCCCTGCGCCTGCAGGGTGGCGATGTCACGGTAGAGCGTGCGCAGCGAGACACCCAGTTCACGCGCCAGCGCGGCTCCGCTCACCGGCTGGCGATGGCGGCGCAGGACCTGCAGCAGGGACAACAAGCGTTCGGAACAACTCATGGTTCGATCCTAAAGAGATTGCTGCCAAGAAATGTCAGCAGTGTCGGCTATTCGGTGGCTGCGGCGATCCACAGAGCCTCGATGATCATGCCCTCGCGCGCCGGCGTATCGCCGAACAAGTGCTCGGCGATTGCGAGCGCGTCCCTGCGCAGTTCCTGTTGCTGGCGGATGATCGCGCCGAGCAGGTGGGAGAATTCCTCGCCGCCGCCGATCAGCCCGGTTTCCCGGTCGAGAAGGTCTGCGAGCAGCGCAAGGTCGTGTTCATGGCCCAGCGTGTCCACCAATGCCTTGGCTTCGGCTCGCTTGGCGCGCATGGCCGAAGGCCAGATGTCGCGCAATAGCGACAGGTTCATCCAGTAGGCCTGACCGGCCTTGCGCAGTTCGTGGAAGACTTCCTCGTGAACGCTGCGATGGCAATCGTCGAGCGAAGCGCGTGCCCGGTCCAGACCCTTGCGCCAGCCCTTGGCGAGCAGCTTGGCGGCCTTGCGCGGGCTGGAGGGAAACGTGGCCTTTTCCAGCGAGGTGATTGCCTCGCGACAGGCCGAGATGGCACCTGAAACCTTTTCCGGGAGGTCGGTTTCGGCGAGCGCCCGTGCGTCGCGCCGCTCGGTGAGCGCCGCGCGCGCGTGGGAGAGGGCATCTTTCTCCTCGTCGTTCAGCGCATGGCTCTCGAGATAAGCAACGGTCTCGATCAGCGCTGTGGCATCGCGCACGATGGACAGGGTCCGGGCTGTGTCGCGCAGCCGGGCGTTCTCCGCGGCGCGGAATTGTCTCTGGTCCAAGGCGACGAGGCGGTAGAGTGAACGCACGCGCTTGAACTTCTTGCGTGCCTCGTGGATGGCTTCGTGCACGCCCTCGGGCTGGTCTTCCAGGGCGCTGATGGCGCGCCGCAGCTGTTCGCTCGCGACCGCCACGACCTCCTCGCCGAAGGGATGGTCCGGTCTAATTCGATACGGCATGCACGACCTCGGGCTTCAACCTTTCGGTGGCCAGCGCCTGGTTGGAATAGCGACGGTCGCCGGTCACCTCGCGGCCGAGCCACTGTGGGAACTCTGGCTGGTCCTGCTCGGACTGCATTTCCACCTCGGCGATGACGAGCCCCTGGAAGGCGCCCTCGAAGACGTCGATCTCCCAGGTGAAGCCACCGATCTCGACGGTGTAGCGAACCTTCTCGATGACGCTGCCGATCGCAAAGGAGATCATTTCGAGCGCCTCATCGAGCGGGATGTCATATTCGAACTCGTCCCGAACCAGGGCGGTCTTGCCAAACTTGATCGTGAGCTTCGCCGAATCTTCGTTGCTGGTCCGTACGCGGACGGATCGATCGGAATTGACCGATAGATAAGCCTGCCGCATTGCAGTCGCCGACGTGACGCAGTCGCGCCAGCTGTCATTGATCACCAGGAACTTGCGCTCGATTTCCTTTGCCATCTCGCCGTCCATCGTGAAAATCCCAGTTACCGTAACGCAGTTGAACGGCCATGCAAACTGTCACCATCCTTAGCGCGCGCATTTGTCTCGACAATGACACAGGTTCGCGATAATCCTTGGGTCGAATTCAATCGTTTGAAATGGATGCCTGCCGTGAGTGAAAAAATCGAAAAACTCCTTTCCACCCTCAGGCTGCAGCCGGTTATTCCGGTGCTGATCATCGAGGATGCGGCAAGTGCTGTGCCGCTCGCAAGGGCGCTTGTCGCTGGCGGGCTGAGGGCGATCGAGATCACCATGCGTACCGATGCCGCGCTCGAAGCGGTTCGCCTTGTCGCGGCCGAGGTCGAGGGCGCCGTGGTCGGTGCCGGTACCATCCTCAACCCGGCCCATTTCGAGGCGGCGGTCAAGGCCGGTTCGCAGTTCATCGTCAGCCCTGGCACGACGCGCGAACTCATCCATGCCGCACGGTCTTCCGAAATTCCGCTGCTTCCAGGCGCTGCGACCGCCAGCGAAGTGATGCAACTGCGCGAGGAAGGCTATCAGGTGCTGAAGTTCTTCCCCGCCGAGCAGGCCGGTGGCGTCGCCTATCTCAAGGCGCTGTCCTCGCCGCTTGCCGGCACACTGTTTTGCCCGACCGGCGGCATTTCGCTCAAGAATGCGCGAGATTACCTGTCGTTGCCGAATGTGGTCTGCGTCGGCGGTTCCTGGGTCGCACCGAAAGAGCTTGTCGAGGCGGGCGATTGGGCGGGCATCACCAAGCTCGCGGCAGAGGCAGCGGCTCTCGCCGGCTGACGCCGCAGAAGGGAAAGCGTCGCTGCGTCATGGTAATTTCGCGATCGCTTCTTATCTAGCATGCGAGGACGAAACCGACGGAGATCCCGATGTTCGACGCGAAGAAGCTGCTTGATCAATTTCTCGGTGCCCAGGTGCCGGGCTCGACCGGCACCGTTAAGCAGAAGGCCGGCGATGCCGTCCAGCTTGCCAAGGACAATCCGCTGGCAACCGGCGCCATCGCCGCCGTGCTTCTCGGCACCAAGACAGGGCGCAAGCTCGCCGGCAACGCCGTGACGCTTGGAGGTCTCGCTGCCATCGCCGGGATCGGCTATCAGGCCTACAAGAACTACCAGGCCGGAAAGACACCGCAGGATGTCGCTGAGGCCGAGCAGAAGCTCTTGCCGCCGCCGGCCGACTCGCCGTTCAGCGTCGAGGCGCCCGCCGCCTCCGACGATTTCGCCCTGATTCTCGTGCGTGCGATGATCGCCGCTGCCAAGTCCGACGGCCATATCGATGCCGCCGAGCGCGCCCGCGTCATGGACAAGATCCACCTCTCGGGCCTCGGCGCGGAAGCCGAAGCCTTCCTAGAGAGGGAGTTGGCCGCACCCACCGATCTCGATGCGCTCGTCAAGGCGGCGGTCAGCGAGGAGCAGAAGGTCGAACTCTACACCGCCTCGCGGCTGGCGATCGATCCCGACAGCCGGGCCGAGCGCGGCTATCTCGACCTGCTGGCCGGCCGCCTCGGCCTTGCCGACGGGCTGGTCGATCATATCGAGGTGACCGTTTCGTCTGTCCAGGCCTGAACCGCTCCCCATCACAATGCGCCGGCCAGTTGCCTTTGCCGGGCGGCTGGCCTAATCGTTTGCCGACACATGAAGAGGCAGACATGCGCGATCTTTCCACATTCAAGGGCTGCCCGGCCCCGAAGCCGGTTCGTCTCGAAGGCCGTTTCGTTACCGTTGAACCCTATGACAAGGCGACGCATCTCCAGGCCCTTTGGGATGGTCTCGGCGGCATGGGAATCAATCCGCTGCTGACCTATTTTACCCAGCCGGACTTCGCCGGCATCGAGGACTTCGGAACGTGGCTCGATGGCGTCCGGAGCAACTGGGGCTGGGTGCCGCACGTCTTCCGTGACAAGCAGACGGGCAAGATCGTCGGCATGGCCAGCTATATGCGGGCCGATCCGGCCAATGGCGTCGTTGAGGTCGGGGCGGTCGCCCATGGTCCGGCGATGAGCCGTACGCCGCTTTCCACCGAGGCGCACTACCTGATGGCGCGCCATGTATTCGACGATCTGGGCTATCGCCGTTATGAGTGGAAGTGCCACAATGAGAACGTGCCGAGCCGGATGACGGCAGAGCGCTACGGTTTCACCTTCGAGGGCGTGTTCCGCCAGCACATGCTGTCCAAGGGCAAGAACCGCGACACCGCCTGGTTTTCGATGATCGACGGTGAATGGCCGGTCATCAAGGCCGCCTTCGAGGCCTGGCTTTCGCCCGGCAATTTTACCGAGGACGGCAGGCAGATCCGCAAGCTCGAAGACATTCGGGCGGACCTGGTCAAGGGAGCGACGGCATGAACGAGAACCAGAGCGATAAGAAAAGCAATCGGTCGGCGGCCTATGCGGCGCTGGCCATCGTGCTTGGCTTCGGCCTTGTGTTGCTCGGCCTGCCGAAGTTGGTCCTGTGGATCGGCGACTTTTCGCCGGTGCTCGCTGCGGTGGTGGGTACCGTGGGGATCATGTCCTTCTTCATAGTGCTGTGGCTGCGGGCCCGCCATCAGCGGCGGCGCGACCAGTCGTAGACGCGCTTCTCAGGGCTGGAGAGAGGCGGCGAGCAGCAGCGCGCCGAGCGCAATCACGGCCAGCGCCCCGAAGATCTCGATTGCATCTGTGACCCGCCGTGCCATCGGTGAGCCTGGGCCGGACAGCCTGACGGCCAGGCCCTTTGCCGAAACGGCGAGGGCGGCGAGGGCCGAGACGGTGATCGCGGTACCGAGCGCCATGGCGAAGACCGACAGAACCCCGCCGAGATAAAGTCCGTTCAACAGGGCGAAGGTCATCACCAGAAGTGCGCCCGAGCAGGGCCTGAGGCCAACGGCGACGATCGCCGACGATGCTTCGCGCCAGCTGAAGTTGCTGGAAGACAGGAGGCGCGGGTCAGGCAGGTGGGTCACCCCGCAATCGGGGCAGACCGAACCGGGAGCAAGGGCTTCATGTCCGTGTTCCACGGCAACCGCGCGGAACGAGAGCCCTGTGCCATTGCCCGCTGCGGCTGTCGCCGGGGAGGGGACGTCAAACAGGCTTCCTGTCGAGGGCGCATGAAACAGGGCGGCGCTGACCGGCGCACGCCGCGCGATTCGCAGGGCGTTCAGCTTGCGCAGCAGGAGCCAGGTGCCAAAGGCCACGACGAGGGCGAAGCTGGCGATCTCCAGAGCATGCGTCGCATCGGTCATGGAAATCGCCGAGCCGCGCAAAACCGCATAGCCGAGCCCGACCAGCGCGATCGCGACGACGCCTTGGAGGAAGGCGGAAATAAAGGAAATGGCGATGCCGCGCCGCAGTTCGGTCTCGTTGGCGATTATGTAGGAGGAAATGACCGCCTTTCCGTGGCCGGGGCCGGCGGCATGGAAGACGCCATAGGCGAAGGAAAGGCCGATCAAGGTCCACAGGTGGGCCGGGTCCTCGCGCATGGCTTTCAACGCCCCGGTCAGTGCCCGATAGAAGGCCTGCTGGTTTTGGTTGATGAAGGCAAGGAAGCCGCCGAACGGACCGGTCGTCTGGAATGCCGGCTCCGCTGTACCGATGCCGAGCGGCGAGGCGGCATGGGCCAGCGAGGCAGCGACGATCACGACAACGGCCGCACCGGCCGTTGCTCCGGCAAGGCGTCGCATTAGCATGTCAGCTCGAGCCTTGTGGCGAACAGCTTGGTCATGTCGCTGCCGGCCGGATCGTCGAAGAAAGCCGATGTCAGATTCGCCTGGTTCTCGGCAATAATCTGATCCGGGTCGGGCCGGACCACGGCGCGCTTGCAGAGCTTGAAGCCGTCGCCTTCGGTGACCATGTCCCCGTCGTTGGCGAAATCGATCGCGGTGTACATGGTCGGGTCGTAGACGCCGATGGTGAGCTTGCCCTTTAGCGGCAGCACCTTTTCGGGCTTTGCGACGAAGAAGACGAGGAGTTGATTGTCTTTGAAGTCAACGTGAAACACGTCCGGCCTTGCAACGGATACCGAAGCGCCATTGGCGGTGATGGAGGTAAAGAAGCCGTAGTCGGCGATCGATGTGCGGATCGTCTCGGCGATCTCGTTCAGTTCGCCGTGATCGAGCTTCAGGTCGCTGTTCTTGTCGAAATCCATGAGCACGCTGGACGAGAAGATGTCGTCGAAACGCCAGACATTACGCAGTTCCGAAACTGTCCCGTCCGTGCCGGCGACGATTTCGAGTCGGGCCTCGGCAAAGACATGCGGATGGGCAAAGGCCGGCAGGGGGGTGCCGAGGAGTGCCGCAATCAATGCCAAACGTGTTCTCATGTCGCCATTACCCCTGCGCCCGAATCCCTGAACTTCTCCCTGTCTGACAATTTCGTCGGAAATGGGACTTCGGAGCAGCCTCTCCTTGCTGTCAGACCTGCTGACGGAACCAGACGTGAAGAAAATCGACAAGGGCTCGCACCTTGGCCGGCAGGTAGCGGCGATGCGGATAGACGGCATAGATGCCGCGATCCTTTGGCAGGTAGTCATCGAACAGGGAAACGAGCTCGCCCGTTTCGATGTAGGGACGACCGATGAAGTCCGGGATCATGGCGACGCCGAGGCCGGCGCGCGCGGCACGCAAGGTGGCGAGGGGGCTGTTGACCTCGATCGGGCCGCTGACCGCCACCGAAATCGCGCTACCCTGCGGCTCGACGAACCGCACCGTGTTGTGAGCGCGGGAGTTGGTATCGACGAGAAACGGTACGCGAGAGAGATCCTGCGGATGTAGGAGCGGCCCATGCTTCTCGATAAAGGCCGGGGTGGCGCAGGCAAAGATCCGGAAGTCGGAGAGCTTCTTGGCGATGAGGGCCGAATCATCGAGCTTGGTGATGCGGATCGCCAGGTCGAAGCCTTCCTCGACCAGATCGACGAACCGATCCTCGGCGATGATCTCGAGCGAGAGGTCAGGGTGCTGCGTGGCGAAATCGATCAGTGACTGGCCGACCTCGGCGTCGATGAAGGTGCGCGGCACGGTGATCTTGAGCTTGCCCTTCAGGTCCGTGATATTTTCACGCACCAGATCGGCCAGACTGTCGATCTCTTTAAGGATTTCGGTCGCGCTGCGGTAGTAGGTATGGCCGGCCTCGGTCATCGAGAACTGCCTTGTCGTGCGGTTCAGCAACAGGGCGCCGAGTTCGTCTTCCAGTTCGCGCACGTATTTCGACAGAAGCGCCTTGGACCGTCCGGTCTTGCGGGCGGCGGCGGAAAAACCTTCGGCTTCAACGACGTCGATAAAGGCGCGAATGCGCGTCAGCGTGTCCATGAACCAGTTCCTCCCGATACTATGTTCGAACTGTGAACATAACCGCTGGATCGTTCAATCATTTTTCTGTCCGCGGGATCAAAAAACGCTTGATTATGACCGCGAACATTCATATCTGAACTTCAGCCCAAAGTCGCACGTGCCCATGGGTGTCCGCCGGTCCTCGATGTGGTGAGGAAATCGGTAAGGTACCTGGAATTAACCCCTCCAGTCGCTATTCCGGCCATCCGGGAAATGCGAGGACATCTGAAGCAACGACGGTGCGGGCCTTTCTAGTCTCTTCCGGCTTTCCATCAGCCGGAGTTACTTCAGAGGCACACCATCATTGCCGGAAGTGCGGTTGGGTCATCCCACCAATCCATGGCAGACAAAGCCGAATTGACGCTCCTGGCAGGGTGTCCGTTCACTGTTCGCGCTTCGAGCGCTCGTACGGTCTCAGCGTTTCCACCGGCTGATTTCGATCGAGTTCTCGTCGTCCTTTGTCCTTCCGTTCTCGGCAACGAGTCCGGGAACCTTGGAACTTGAGAGGGATAGACCCATGACCACCGCTCGTATCCTCGACTTTATCAACACCCGACGTCCGGAAGGTCCCTGCCTCGTAGTCGACCTTGACGTCGTACGCGAAAACTTCGGCGCCTTCCGCCACGCCCTGCCGGACAGCGCGATCTACTATGCCGTCAAGGCCAACCCGGCTCCGGAAATCCTCAAGCTGCTCGCCTCGCTTGGTTCGAGCTTCGATTGCGCTTCGGTCGCCGAAATACAGATGGCGCTCGACGCCGGCGCAACCGCAAACCGGATCTCCTACGGCAACACGATCAAGAAGGAGCGTGACATCGCCCGCGCCCATGCGCTCGGCATCGATCTGTTCGCCGTCGACAGTCACGAGGAAGTCGAGAAGATTGCTCGCGCGGCCCCCGGCGCCCGCGTGTTCTGCCGCGTGCTGACCGATGGTGAGGGTGCCGAGTGGCCGCTTTCGCGCAAGTTCGGCTGCGTGCCGCAGATGGCCGTCGATGTGCTCGTCTACGCCCACCAACTCGGCCTCAATTCGTTCGGCGTGTCTTTCCACGTCGGCTCGCAGATGACCAAGGTCGACGCCTGGGATGCGGCTCTTTCCGATGCCAAGCGTGTCTTCACCTCGCTCGCCAAGCAGGGCATCCACCTGCAGATGGTGAACATGGGTGGCGGCTTCCCGACCAAGTACCTGCGCGACATCCCTTCGGCAGAAGCCTATGGTCGTGCGATCACCGGTGCGCTGAGGAAGCATTTCGGCAATCACATCCCGCAGACCATTATCGAGCCGGGCCGCGGCATGGTGGGCAATGCCGGCGTGATCAAGGCGGAAGTCGTGCTGATTTCGAAGAAGTCGGACAATGACGCCCACCGCTGGGTCTTCCTCGACATCGGCAAGTTCGGCGGTTTGGCCGAGACCATGGACGAGGCGATCCGCTATCCGATCCGCACGGAGCGCGATGCGGACGAGATGGAGCCCTGCGTACTCGCCGGCCCAACCTGCGATTCAGCCGACGTCATGTACGAAAAGAACATGTATCCGCTGCCGCTCTCGCTGACGATCGGCGACGAGGTTCTGATCGAGGGCACAGGCGCCTATACGACGACCTATTCGGCGGTCGCCTTCAACGGCTTCGAGCCGCTGAGGTCCTACGTCATCTGAGGTCTATCGGACCTTTTGACGACCGCGCCGGTTGGACCGGCGCGGCGCAATAGACCATCATCGAAACACATCTTGGTACGGGAGGCCGCCATGGCCGCTGTTCTGGACGTCGTGCGTGCATTGTTCGCGCCTGCATCTACGCCTGCTTTTGTCATCGATCGTGAAACGCCGGCCGACGTCGTCGCCCGGGAGGCCTTGCTTGATCGCGCTCTGGGCGCTGATCGTAGCAAGAAGTCTTCGGAAAAGGTCCGAAAGGATCGCTTTCCGGCACAGGGGCTGGCGCTGGTTGCGCGTGACCGCGTCGGCCACGTGATCGGCACGGTCCGGCTTTGGAATATCGAGGCCGGCGTCTCGCGCGAAGGTCAGCCGGTCGATGCGCTGCTGCTTGGCCCGCTGGCGGTCGATGCCGCGCGTGAGGGTAAGGGCATCGGCTCGGCGTTGGTGCGCGCCGCGATCGTCGAGGCGAAGAAGCGCGGACACGGCGCCATCCTGCTGGTCGGCGATGCCAGCTATTATGAGCGCTTCGGCTTCTTCGCGAAAAAAGCGCGGCATCTCGTCATGCCGGGGCCTTTCGCGCGCGAGCGCTTTCTGGCGCTGGAGCTGAAAGCCGGCTGGCTCCACGATGCCGCCGGGATGATCGTCGCCTCGGGCCGCAAGTTTTCACGTCCGGCGCAACGCACGGTCGTCTGAAGCCTCGCGGCGCCCCAGGCTCGTCTTCTTTAGAATCCACCGCCCGGCGGCCGCGGAACCATGTTCCGCGGCCGTTGTTTTCAGCATGTGAGCCTCGTTTGGGCGGCAATTCATCGAATCCTAAATACATCCTCAAGGGATTTAATCGATTGTCGCTAATGTATACTGTCCGTGAAAGTTGAAGATGCGGAGGGAATGCCTTTGAGCGGGAGCAGCATACCTCCTCCGGGCGGGAGAACGCGGGGCATCGATCGTGCGCTGATCGACCGCACCCTGGCTGGGAAGCGGGGATTTCTTGAATTTCCTGCGGTCCTCGAGAAGCGTTTCGAGGCCGATACTCGTGCCCAGCGCTGTCGTGAAATTGTGTTGCGCGGGTTTATCGCCCTGATGGCCTTCGATCTTTTCCTGATCATCGACTACCTGGCGCTACCGGATGCGTTCGGGCTTGCGCTCTCTGCAAGGCTCAGCGTGACGATCCTAGGCTTGCTCGTTTTGGCCTTTATCTCCCGCAATCCTCCGCCTGCCTTGCGCGAAGGCGCGATCTCCGCGGTAGCTCTGGCGGCAGCGGTCGCTATCGTCATCATCATCATGGCCCGTTCGAATCCCTTGGCGAAGGATTACCTCTACGGGCTGCTGCTGGTCCCGCTGCTCGGTGTGATCGTGCAGCGCCTGCGTTTCCGCTATGCGGTGGCGGTCAGCCTCGGCTGCGTGGTACTCCACGGGTTCGCAATGTGGAACATCGAGGCGCTGACCTTGCCGTCCCAATTGATGGCCGGTCTTCAGATGATCGCGGCCTCGATCTTCACGCTGGTCGCCGGCTATACCATCGAGCGTGAGATGCGCATCGACTATCTCCAGGCGCTACGGCAGGGCCTCCGGACTGAGGAACTCGAAGATCTTTCAACCCATGATGCCATGACGGGGCTCGGCAATCGGCGCGGGCTGGAGCAAACCCTCTCCTGGATCAGCGCCGATGCGGCCGGAAACGGCAGGCTTGCGGTGATCATCGCCGATATCGACAAGTTCAAGGAATACAACGACCATTTCGGACATCCGGCGGGCGACGTATGCATCAAGCAGGTCGCTGATATCCTGGCGTCTGAAGTCCGGATCGCGGGCGACGCGGTCTTTCGCTATGGGGGCGAGGAGTTCATCGTTCTTCTGCCGGGCATGGAGGCCCATGGGGCGGCGGCGATCGCCGAGCGCTTGCGCTATGCCATCGAGGCCGCGGGCATTGTGCATGTCGAACCCGTAATGGGCGCACCGTTGACCGCAAGTTTCGGGGTGGCGACGGCGCGTCTCGACGAAAGTTTCCGCGCCCAGGATCTTGTGGAGCGGGCCGATGCCGCACTCTATCGAGCCAAGGACAATGGCCGCAATTGCGTGGTGGTCGACGGCTTGAATGCGGTGAAGCAGGTCTAGTCTCGCCCACGCCAGCTACCAATACGCTTGCGCCATGCACCCGTACTCTCGATCCCGGCGGCGGACGCGACTTCAGTATGCGACGTGAGGCGCCGTGTCCCGGATGCGTCACGTGAGAAAAATTGTCATCTCGATGGAACAAAAGGCCCTGCCGCGCTTGTTAGTCCCTGTGTGACGCGTTTCGTCACGACACAGTGCTTTTGTCCCGGCGATGCGGGACGCCCTGAGAGGGAGTAACAGCGATGATGAAGAAACTCGGATGGAGCGCGTTGGCGCTCATCGTGTCCACCACGCCGGTTCTTGCCGCGGATGCGATCATGGAAGCGCCGGCCGTGCCGCCGGAAGTCGTCGAAACAACGCCGGTGTTCAGCTGGGCCGGCGGCTATATCGGTCTCCATGGCGGCTATGCCTGGGGTGAGGGTGACTTCTACGATGGTGTCGTCTCGGCAACAGACGATTTCGACGGCGGGCGCTTTGGCGGATTTGTTGGCTATAACTGGGGCTTCGGCTCGGATGCCATCGTCGGCCTGGAAGCCGATCTCAACTATGACTGGAACGAGAACAGCTACGGCGCTGTCGATGTGGGCGCCGGCCTCAACGGCTCTGTTCGCGGTCGCGTCGGCTATGCCATGGACCGCGTCCTGCTCTATGCGGCAGGCGGCTGGACCGCGACCAACTTCAAGGTAGAAGGTGGCGGTTTCGACGAAAGCGAGACGCTGCACGGCTGGACGCTCGGCGCGGGCTTCGATTATGCGGTGACCGACCGGATCTTCACCCGGCTGGAATATCGGTACAACGACTATTTCGAGAAGGAGATTCTCGGGGTCGATACCCAGTTCAACCAGCATGTGATCAATGTCGGCCTCGGCGTGAAGTTCTGATCGTAGACGACCGAGATAGGGCGATCCGGCTGCCGCAGGCATGCCGGATGCCCTCGAGACGAGAGCAGGACGGGCCCTTTCCATCGTTCGTCACGAAAGCTGGGGAACGCGATATATGGCGACAGCTTTTGTCATCAAATCGCTTTTCAACTCTCGGGGTTGACGGGGCCAGGCGCAAGTAGCCGCCGGCAGGCGGGTCTGCCTCGTCCTTGTGCGTGGGCCGGCGGTACTTGCATTCGCTTTAGCCGCGTACTATCCCCCGTGCAGCAACTCTCAAAGGGACGTGACTGCATGAAAATCGGTGCTCTCAGCTGGAACAGCAACGATATCGGCGACGATATCCAGAGCATTGCAGTCATGCAGCATCTGCCACCGGTCGATGTGTTTCTCAATCGCGATCATCTGAACAGCTATGACGGTCCGAAAACGCTGCTGGTCACCAATGGCTGGTTCCTGGCGGAGATCGAAAACTGGCCGCCGAGCCCTTCCATCAAGCCGACCTTATGCCGCGGCTAGTGGACTTTCGATTTCAGCAGTTCGTCCATTGTTGGGGTCTATCAGTGGATGCGGCACACGCTATTTTTCAACGAGCCAGCCAAAACGATCAAATCACAAGGAGACAGCTATGGGTGCCTTTAGCCACTTGACAGAAAGACTTAAGCTCCGGAAGGTCAAGAGAAAGCACGGTCCCGATCTGCGTGGTTTGCTATGGAAGCGAGCTCTGGAACAGTCCGCAGAATTTGTCGAAGATAATCTCGAAGATGCCTTGATATTCGCTGACAGTGAAGCGATCCGTGAATACTCATTTCGTCAGCGCCCAAGCGAGGGGCTGTTACTAGAATTCGGTGTATACCGTGGTGCGAGCATAAACGGCTTTGCGAGAGAACTTGCGCGGTCACAAGATCATCGCCGAATTCACGGCTTTGATGCTTTCCTTGGTCTCTCCGAGGATTGGGCTGGACATGGCGTTGAGAAGCATGCCCACTTCTCGCTTGGAGGACACGCCCCCGAAGTAGAAGGCAATGTGTCTTTGGTTACGGGGTGGGTCGAAGATACGCTGCCGGTCTTTTTGGCCCAAAACGACGGTCCGATCGCATTCATTCACGTTGATACGGATACTTATACACCCTGCAAAACAATACTGACGTTGTGCGCAGATAGGCTCGTTCCAGGAAGCGTCATTCTTTTCGATGAACTGCTTTCATATCCAGGTTGGCGCTTGGGTGAGTACAAGGCATTGACAGAGTGTATCGATCGTCAGCGTTACACTTGGAAAGCATTTGCAGGTCACCGCGCGATGCTGGTTGTTAAATGAACGCGGGGCCTTTATGGCTTCTTTACAATCCAGGTTGGATGTTTCGCTGTAGAGCTTTCGATGACTTTTGGCGTCAGGATCATGCACTTTAGTTTATGCGAATAAACGAAATCATCAACCTCCTTCATTACCAGTGGCCATCGAGGTCCATAGTCATCCCCCGCAAAGATTCCACCCGAGGCGAGCTTTGGCCACCAATCTCTCAATGTTTGTCCGCCTTCTTCGCCGGTGTGGGCGTAGCCGTCAATGTAGATAAAATCGAAGTAGCTATCAGGGAAAAGATCAAGTGCTTCATCAAAACGAAGTCTAAGGCAACTGTTTTTCTCTCGATATGGCATTAGCAGCTTCAGTGCGGATTTATACTGATCTGTGCTGTGACCGCGGTCTCCAGCCCACATATCAATACTATACAGAAAACCAAGTTCCGAGTGCTTCAGAATTTGATGAGAAAACCAACCGGTTGCAACACCGAGTTCCACGCCAACCCCACCAGCCTTTAAAAGCTTGCAAATGTCGGCTCGCCGATCGAAGGTTCCTTCATATACATCTTGTACGTCCGCAGGCTGGACATAGCTGGCTGGACGACTGTAGCCGTCTTCTGCTGGTTTAGGCGGATTGAAATAATTCCTAATGAACTTTCTTAAACCCATCACTCTCTCCAACCTAAAATATTGATGTACACGGGGGCTCGCGTGGCTGTTCAGATATGTTGGGCGGACTCTTAATGCAATAGGGAGTTAAGTGGTTACGCTGACACTCACATCAACAGCTCGCAGTTGAAACCGAGCGTCATACCAAGGATCAAACGGATCAGGTGCATCTATGACGCGCGATGAATTTTATCAGCAAGCCATTCAAATCATTCGCCGCCACGAAAACATTCCGGCCACAGAATTGACGAAGCCGACCGTTGCCGACTTGCGGACGGGACAATTTTCCGGTGCTCTGATTGATTTGACGGACTCGCTGTCGAAATTAGAACGGCATGAAATTCATCAGGTGCTGTCAAAAGCTTCGGTGATGAGATCGAAGCTCGTGGCCGTTGCATCGATCTATTACTCGGATGTCATATTGGAAGATGGATCCAACGAAAGCAAAACGGTGGAGTCTTCAGAATGGTGGGAAGCGACGATTCGGCAACATTTTGATGACGTGGACAGAATAACGCCATTTAAGAGCAGTGATGTCGCAGTAAGCAATTTTGCGATCAGTCCTGAGATCATATCCGAGATATCGGCGCTGCGGCGACGGTCTTTAGTTCCGGGCGAGTTGGGCAAAATCGCAAACAGGGTTGCTCTCAGATTGCGGCTCCTGCTGGGAAGAACAACGAGTCAGGAAACCTTGTTTCAAGAAATTGAGGGCAAAACTGTCGCAATCGTCGGGAATGCTCGATCTCTTGCAGCCAAGGATTACGGTCCGACCATAGATGAACATGATGTGGTCGTGAGATTTAACCGCGTGCCGATCGTGTCGCGAAAATCGCACGGTTTCAAGACGAATTGGGTTGCCACCAGTGTTCCGGTGTCTCAGCGTCGTCTTGATGATCTCGGTGCTGACCGGTTGTTATGGCTTTCCGCTCGCAGACGAAAAATGCCCTCTGAAACCATAGCTGTCCAGAATCTCTATGTGCATTCGACAAAACAGATTCGTTCTCTAGAGATGCGCGCAGGGGTGTCCCGCGCTACCACAGGCATTACGGCCATCGATTTCTTATCGAGATCGGGCTTGTTGAAAGCTACACTTTTTGGATTTGATTTCTATCGGAGCCAGTCGTCATCGTCACATCAAACGGCGGTCGAAGCGCCACATGCTTTTGACCGGGAGGAGGTCTTCGTTCGCAATCTCGTGCAATCGGACCGCCGATTTGAGATCGCCGAGTAAGGCGACTCCTTGTATGCATGCGCTTTCCGCTTCGCTCCGCCGGTCTGGTAGTAGATCAGGTCCTCACGCTCGGCTTCGTCGACGAGCTTGAGTGCACGCAGGAGTTTGTGGCGCAGGGTCTTCTTCTGGGGATTTGAGGTGTGTTGGGCCATGGTCGAGCGATAGCCTACCGGCGGTGGCAATTCAAGCGAAGTGATACGGGTGGCACAAGGTCTGGCGCAATCCATCAGTGTCATTCGTATGTAGAGCAGTCGCAGACACTCGTGGCAGTAATGCGACAGCTCTTTTTTCATTCAAGCAAACTGGATTCCGGTCACGCGGAGATGTCGATGACGCCGCAGTCGCCGGCTTCCGAGGCATAGGCCACGAGCTTGCCATTGGCGCTCCAACCCATGGAAGTGATCGCTCCCTTGCCCGGTCGACGCAGCAGGGCTTCCTTGCCGTCGGCAATGCGGACCGCCAGGATCATCCCGTCGATGTAGCCGATCGCCAGAACCTCCTCGGCCGGATGGAAGGCGACCTGGGTGACCATGATGTTGGCGCGGGTGCCGAGTTCGAGCGGCGCCTTGCCCATTGGGCCTTCCTTGCCGGAAAACGGCCAGACGATCGCCGCCGGCGCGCCGGAGGAGGCGAGCCACTTGCCCTTGACCGACCAGGACAGCGATTTGACCTTGGCCGGATAGCCGGTCATGCGCATGTGCCGGGTTTCGGCCGACTTGCTGTCGAGTTTCCAGCCGTGCAGTGCATTCTCTTGCATGGTGGTGACGACGAAGCGGCCGTCGGGCGAGAAGGTGACGCCTGTATGGGCGCCCTTCCACTCGAGGTCGACCGGTGCGCCCGTGGTGCCGATCCAGTGCAGCGTCACGCCGTTATAGCGGGCAGCGGCGACACGCAGGCCCTTGGGCGCAAAGTCGAGGGCCTCGATGGTGCGTTCCTCGGTAAACTCCTTGATCGTTCCGTCGGCAAGCCGCACATAGCCGGTCTTGCCAACCGCGTAGGCGACGGCGCCCTGCGGCCCGGCCGCGACGACGGAAACCCATTTGCGCGGTACCTGGGCAAGTTCGGTGACCGAGCCGTCGTGGGCGATCCGCAGTACCTTGCCGTCTTCGCCGCCCGAGACCAGAGTCTGGTCGGCGCTGTCCTTTACGCAGGCGAGTAGGCCCTGATGCGCTTCGGTCACCTTTTCACCGCCGTCGAGGCGGTGAATGGCGCCCGAAGCCGCGGCAAAAACCGGAATGTCGCCGAGGAAGGCAGCGGTGACGACGTGACCTTCTATGTCCAGGGGGGCGACTGTCGGCATCAGGCTTTCTTTCCTGCTGGCATGACCTGATCCGAAAACCGCTTCACACTTTTCGGCGTCATACTGCTACCTCGCAGGCGTGGAAGCTCTTCTCCAGCTTCTCGCGGTCGAGATCGCGACCGATGAAGACGAGGCGGCTTTCGCGCTTCTCGCCATCCTTCCACGGCCGCTGATGGTCACCTTCGATGATCATGTGGACGCCCTGCACGACATAGCGTTCCTCGTCGCCCTTGAAGGCGATGATGCCCTTGAGGCGTAGGATGTTCGGGCCGTCGGTCTGGGTGACCTTCTGGATCCAGGGGAAGAAGCGGTCGGGGTTCATCTCGCCACCGCGCAGCGAAATCGACATGACCGTAACGTCGTGGATAGGTGAGGGGCCGTGGTCGTGGTGGTCATGGCCGTGATCGTGATCGTGGTGTTTGTGGTCATGGTCATGGCCATGATGATGATCGTGGCTGTGGTCATGGTCACAGTTTGGACCACAGACATGGTCAGGATCGTCGTGGTCGAGGAAGCTAGGATCGTTTTCCAGCGCCCGTTCGAGATTGAATGCGCCCTGGTTCAGAACCTTGGAGAGATCGACGCCGGAGCGGGTGGTCGAATAGATGCGGGCCGAGGGGTTGATGGCGCGCACGATGTCCTGGATGCGATGCAGTTCGTCATGGCTGACGAGGTCGGTCTTGTTGATGACGACGACGTCGGCAAAGGCGATCTGGTCCTCGGCCTCGCGACTGTCCTTCAGACGCAGCGGCAGGTGCTTCGCGTCGACCAGGGCGACCACGGCGTCGAGTTCGGTCTTGGCGCGCACGTCGTCGTCCATGAAGAAGGTCTGGGCGACCGGCACCGGATCGGCAAGGCCGGTGGTCTCGACGATGATGCCGTCGAAACGGCCGGGGCGGCGCATCAGGCCTTCCACCACGCGGATCAGGTCGCCGCGCACGGTGCAGCAGACGCAGCCGTTGTTCATCTCGTAGATCTCTTCGTCCGACTCGACGATCAGGTCGTTATCGATGCCGATCTCGCCGAACTCGTTGACGATGACCGCATATTTCTTGCCGTGATTGTCGGACAGGATACGGTTCAGAAGCGTCGTCTTGCCGGCGCCGAGATAGCCGGTGAGCACGGTGACGGGAATGGGTTTTGCGGCAGTTTCGGTCATGAAAACCTCGATCGGATGGGGCGCAGACGATGCGCCTGTAATTATGTTACCCCATATAGGCGCTGACGGGTGGCAGTTCAAAGGCTTTGTTTGCGGGCAACTCAATCGTCTGCTGAGACAAAAGTATCGACATCAAACGCCTGCACGTCACGCAGCAAGGCGATCAGCCCCGCGACTGCGTGATCGATCAGCTTCTCGCCCTTCTCGGCGGTGGCTGCCTTGGCATTGCCGGTGACGCCACGTGGATTGAGATCCGCCATTTTCCAGCCGAACGCATGCGGGCCATAGGCGCGCAAATGGGTGAAGCGCGCGGCATAGTCGGTTTGGAGTGAGGAAAAGTTCTCAGCCCTTGTCATGTCGACCCGCTCGGGATGCAATGCCAGCATGACCGAGGTTTCGATCTCGCCGCCGTGGATGCCTATTGCCTTCTCCTCCGGCGCAATGACGCCTTGGGGCAATCCGAAGCGCGTCCAGCTGGTCGCAACCGCCAACATGCCGAGGCGCACCCGGGCTTCCGTCGCAACGATGGTCAACAGCGGTGAATTGCCGCCGTGAGCATTGAGCATGACGAACTTGCGAATGCCCTTGCGTGACAGGTCTTCGGCAATCGCCAGCCAGCGCGCGACGGCTTGCCCATAGGTGAGCGTCTTGCTGCCGGACACGTCCATGTGCTCGATAGAATAGCCGACCCGCTCGGCGGGAAGAAAGGTCACCGGCAGGTCGACCGGCAACTTCTCGCCCAGTCGAGCGACGACGCCCTCGACAATCAGCGTGTCGGTCTCGAAAGGCAGATGCGGACCGTGCTGTTCGTGGGCGCCGAGCGGCAGGACGGCGATCCAGTCGCGCCTGGCCTCGGGCGGAAGCGAAGGGTCGTTGTCAAGGAAACGAGGGTTGGGCAGGGGCATCTGGCGTCGATCCTGGTTCTTCGCTATGGATTTAGGCGCTTGAATGTTGGCCGCCGAAACAATTGAAGTAGCCGCCTTTCCGCGGCAGGAGGGGAGAATGGCGAAAAAGGACAAGGGCGACAAGAAAAACAAGTCCTCCAAGAAGAAGGAAGACGGTACGCGCACTCTTTCCGTTGCCGCGGCCCTCACCCAGGCATCCCGGGCCATGCGCACCCAACTTTCTCGCGGCCTTGCCGACTGCGGCCTCTATGCCGGGCAGGATACGGTGGTGCAATTGCTCGCAGAGGAAGACGGATTGACGCCTGGTGCGCTGGCACAGAAGCTTGGCGTCAAAGCGCCGACCATGACACGCACGATCGGCCGGATGGAGGCCCAGGGTTTCGTTGAACGGCGCAATGCCGATGCCGACGGGCGCTTGACCATGGTGTATCTGACACCTGAGGGGCGCGCCCGGCTCGATGCCATTGTCACGGCTACGGAGGAAGCCGAAGCAGCGGCGACCAAGGGCTTGTCGGGTAAGGAGGTCAAGCAACTCGTCAAACTGCTGGGAGCGGTCGAGGAAAGCCTGAACGTTCAGCCGACGAAAAGCTGATCTCCCGGTGATTTTCCGTGAGAACGGGAATTGATATGCGTACTTAAATTATTTAATTAAACTGTTTAGGCGCGTGAAGGGTACCGCAGGGCATGCATCGGTCCATCAAGGGAGGCAAAGTGGCTCAGAAGGTCAAACTGTCAACGATCGCTGAGTCGCTTGGCTTGTCGACGGCCACCATTTCGCTCGCACTTCGCGACAGCCCTCTGGTGGCGGCCGACACGCGCGAGAGGATCAAGGACCAGGCACGCGCCCTCGGCTACATTTACAATCGCCGGGCCGCCAGTCTGCGCACTTCCCGATCGGGAATTATCGGCGTCGTCGTTCACGACATCATGAACCCGTTCTATGGCGAAATTCTGAAGGCGATCGAGAGCGAACTGGACCGTAGCCGTCATACCTTCATTCTCTCCAATCATTATGACTCGGTCGAGAAGCAGCGAACCTTCGTCGAAACGCTGCTTCAACTCGGAGGCGACGGCGTGATTATGTCGCCGGCCATCGGTACGCCGATCGAGGACATCAAGCTTGCCGAGGATAATGGCATGCCCGCGATCCTGATCGCCCGCCAGATGGAAGGACTCGACGTGCCGACCTATCGCGGCGACGACAGCTACGGCATATCCCTCGCCACCAATCACCTTATTGGTCTGGGCCATCGCGTGATCGCCATGATCGGTGGAACGGATCAGACCTCGACAGGGCGCGATCGCTACCAAGGTTATGTCAACGCCTTGCGCAAGGCGGGTATCGAGGTGGATCCGGAGCTTCGCATACCCGGTCCCCGGACCAAGCAGGGGGGCTTCGAGGCGGCGGTGCATTTCCTGTCGCTGCCGCAGAAGCCGACCGCAGCGGTCTGCTGGAACGATCTCGTCGCCATCGGCCTGATGAACGGGATTGCCCGCGCCGGGCTGGTGCCGGGCCGCGACATTTCCGTGACCGGCTATGACGATCTCGAGGAGGCCTCGATCGCGACGCCGTCGCTGACCACGGTGTGGAATGGCCAGGCCGAGGTTGGGCGGCTTGCGGCGCGCGCCTTGCTCGACAAGCTGGCCGGCAGCCACGAGCCGGACGGTATTCATTTGATCAAGCCGGAAATGCGCATTCGCCAGTCGACCGGCCCGATTCACGCTCGCTGACTTAACAGGAGGCCAAATGCCGAATTCGCGCATCACCATCCTCGTGCCGGGCCGAATTAGCCCCCGGGTCACCGAAAGGCTATCAGAACGCTTCGACCTCCTCACGGTGCCGCATGGCAAGGAGCTCGAACTCTCTCTGGTCGATGCGCCGAGGGTTCGTGGGGTCGCGGTCTCGGGAGCACTTCCGGCCAGCTGGATTGCGGGGCTGCCCAATCTCGAAATAGTCGCCAGCTTTGGCGTGGGCTATGACGGCGTTGACGTTCACGCCGCCGCTGCACGCGGCATTGTCGTGTCCAACACGCCGGATGTGCTCAACGACGAAGTCGCCGACACGACGATCGCCTTGTTGCTCAACACGGTGCGGCAGTTGCCCCAGGCGGAAACCTGGCTGCGGCAGGGCCGCTGGGCGGCGGAGGGGCCTTTCCCGCTGTCGCCACTGTCGCTCAAGGGGCGGCACGTGGGCATTCATGGCCTCGGTCGCATCGGTATGGAAATCGCCAAGCGGCTGGAACCGTTCAAGGTCAAGATCAGCTACTGCACGCGTCGGCCGCGGAGCGATGTCCATTATACCCATTTCCCCACGCTGCTCGGTCTCGCCGAGGCGGTCGACATACTGATCTCCATTGTTCCCAAGACGCCGGAAACGATCGGTGCGATCGATGCCGCAGTCTTGAGCGCGCTTGGCCCGCGCGGTGTGCTCATCAATGTTGGACGGGGCACGACGGTCGACGAGCCGGCGCTGATTGCGGCGCTGAAAGCCGGGACGATCGCGGCGGCCGGGCTCGACGTGTTTGCCAACGAGCCGCATGTTCCCACAGAACTGCTGGATCTGCCGAATGTTTCGCTGCTGCCGCATGTCGCCTCGGCTTCTGTCCCGACCCGCAATGCCATGGCCGATCTTGTCGTCGACAACCTGACCGCTTGGTTCGAGACGGGGCGGGCGCTGACACCTGTGCCGGAAACGCCGCAAAAAGCCTGATCCGATGTCAAACCTGAGTGACGGCTTAGGCTTTGTTCTGGGCGTAGGCGCGCACGGCATCGCCGAAGGCTACGAACAGCGCGCGCGAGGGCTCGTCGGTTTCGGCCCAATATTCAGGATGCCATTGTACCCCGATGGCGAAACCCGTGGCGCCGATCACCGATACGGCTTCGATCGTGCCATCTTCGGCCAGCGCCTCGACCTGCAAGCCTGGGGCGGTTTTCGAGATCGCCTGCCGATGAAGTGAGTTGACCTGGATCGAACCGGCGCCGAGATAGCGGGCGATGCACGAGCCCTCTGCCACGATCACGTCCTGTCGGATGCTGTAGACCACGTCGCGGTCCTCATGCTGCGGCTTGCGGTGATCCCAAACGCCCTCCTGCTCCTGGATCTCGCTGGCCAGCGTGCCGCCGAGAGCGACATTCAGTTCCTGGATGCCGCGACAGATGGCGAACAGCGGGATGCCTCGTTCGATCGCTCTGCGGATGAGTGGAAGCGTCGTGGCATCGCGCGCCGGATCGAAGGGGCCATCGCTTTCACGCGCTTCGGCGCCATAAAGCGTGGGGTGCACATTGGTCGCCGAGCCCGAAACCAGAAGGCCGTCGACCCTGTCCAGCAGCGCGTCGGTCTCATTGCCATCTTCAAAGGCCGGGATGATGAAAGACATGACGCCGGCGACCTTCAGGGCGGCGCGGACATATTGGTTCTGAGCGGCATGCCAATGCGTTCCGTCGAATTCGCGAATATCGGCGGGAATGGCGATGATCGGTTTGGACATGGGGGACTCCGGGAAAGCCAAGGCGGCACAGTATTTCTTGGAGTGAGCCGGGGGGATAAGTCAATATGGGATCTGTGTCGGCTTTCAGAGGAACGCGCCGGGAGCGATCTTCTGCCCAAAAATGCAACCAATACAAGCAGGAAGACGGGCGCAAAGCGTGAAATGTTCAGAATGCCACTCTACGCCGAAAGAATATTGCGGCGGCGCTTGAAAGGTTTTGGACAAAATGGTTATGTCGCCGGCATTGCCATCGGGAGGCGGCGCAAGGTTTCCCCCGGTGGAGCAAAACCATGATGGGAGGTCATTTCATGGATCGTCGTTCATTTATCAAGAAGGCGGGCGTTGCCGGCACTGGTGTCGCTGCGGCCACCGTACTGGCAGCTCCTGCCATTGCCCAGGAAAACCCGAAGATCACCTGGCGCATGACGTCTTCGTTCCCGAAGTCGCTCGACACCATTTACGGTGGTGCAGTCGATATCGCCGAACGCGTTGCTGCCGCAACTGACGGTAATTTCAATATTCAGGTATTTGCCGCAGGCGAAATCGTGCCCGGTCTACAGGCGGTCGACGCCGTTGCCGCCGGCACGGTCGAAGCTGCTCACACCACCTCCTATTATTTCTGGGGCAAGGAACCAACCTTCGCTTTCGGTACGGCCATTCCCTTCGGCCTCAACGCGCGCATGTCCAACGCCTGGTTCAACCAGGGCAACGGCAACACGCTGATGAACGAATTCTTTGCCACCCAGGGCCTCTACGGTCTGCCGGCCGGCAATACGGGCGTTCAGATGGGCGGCTGGTTCCGTAAGGAAATCAACACCGTCGACGACCTCAAGGGTCTGAAGATGCGTATCGCCGGTCTGGCCGGCAAGGTGCTCGAGAAGGTCGGCGTCGTACCGCAGCAGCTCGCTGGCGGCGACATCTACCCGGCGCTGGAAAAAGGCACGATCGATGCCGCTGAATTCGTCGGTCCCTACGACGACCAGAAGCTCGGCTTCCACAAGGTTGCCAAGTACTACTACTATCCGGGCTTCTGGGAAGCTGGTCCGGTTGTTCACGGCTTCTTCAATCTGGAGAAGTACAACAACCTGCCGAAGCACTACCAGGCGATCATTACCGACGCTTGCGCCTATGCCAACACCAACATGATGGCAAGATACGATGCCAAGAACCCGCAGGCGCTGAAGCAGCTGGTTTCCGAGGGAACGGTGCTTCGTCCGTTCAGCCAGGAAATCATGGAAGCCTGCTATCAGTCGGCTGTCGAGATCTACGCGGAACTGTCGGCGCAGAGCCCGTTCTTCAAGAAGGTCTACGACGATCAGCTGGCATTCAAGAAGGATGCCTATCTCTGGGCGCAGCTCGGCGAATATACCTTCGACACGTTCATGATGATCCAGCAGCGCGCCGGTAAGCTCTAAGCTTTTCAGCAACTCCAAGAAACGTGAGGCCCTGGGGTTCTATCCTGGGGCCTTTTTCGTGTCCGGTCTCGGTAAAAGGCGTTGGTATCAGGCCACATGTGGCTGCCGGGTGGCAGCAAGGTGGCGGGAACCGCTGCGGTCTCCGGCTTGCTGCTGACATTTGTCTGACGACAAGGAAAAGCCCCGGAGTTTCATCCGGGGCCTCAACATTCCTGATCGGGTGCAGCGTTCTGCCGTCCCGGAATTGCAGTCTCAGTTGATCACCGGCGGTTGGCTGAGATCGGGCGCCGGGTTGGCCGCAGGCGCTGCCGGAGCAGGCTGTTCGCCGCCGAGGTTGAGCGGAGGCAGGCCGAACGCCGGCGGGGGTGCGGGATTGGCGGCCGGCTGTTCTCCCCCGAAGTTGAGGGGAGGCAGGCCTATGGCCGGCGCCTGGGCGCCATTGTCGCTTCCAGCCCCGAGCGGCGGCAACCCGAAATTCGGTGAGCCGTTGCCACCATCCGAGCCGAGCGACGGAAGCGACATTCCGCCGCCTTGGCCAAAACCGGGTATCTGGATCTGGACGTCATTCGGGTTCATGGTCGGTGCATCTGCCTTATAGCGCATCACCAAGCCAGGGAAGGCAATGACCACCAGGATCGCAGCGAACTGGATGATGATGTAGGGCAGCACGCCCTTGTAGATCTGCAGCGTCTTGACGCCGTCCACCGTCTTTCCGGTCACCTGATCCTTCCACTTCCCAGCTGGCGTGATCGAGCGCAGGTAGAAAAGCGAGAAGCCGAAGGGTGGGGTGAGGAAGGAGGTCTGTAGGTTGATCCCGAGGATGACGCCGAACCAAATCAGATCAATGCCGAGCGTTTCGGCGACCGGTGCCAGAAGCGGCACCATGATGAAGGCGATTTCGAAGAAATCGAGGAAGCAGCCGAGGATGAAGACGATGATCGTCACGACGACCAGGAAGCCGTATTCACCGCCCGGAAGGGCTGTCAGCAATTCCTCGATCCAGACATTGCCGTTGATGCCGTAGAAGGTGAGGCCGAAGACGCGGGCGCCGATCAGGATCATCATGACGAAAGCGGAGAGTTTCGTCGTGGCGTCGAGGGCATGCTTTACCGTCGCGAACGACAGGCGACCCTTGAGGCCGGCAATGATCAGGGCACCGGTCGCGCCCATCGCGCCACCTTCAGTTGGCGTGGCAATGCCGAGGAAGATCGTGCCGAGCACGAGGAAGATCAGCGCCAGTGGCGGGATCAGTACGATGATGACCTGTTGGGTCAGTCGCGAGATGATGTTGAGGTTGAACGTCCGGTTGGCAAGTGCAATCAGGTAGACCGTGAAGACGCCGAAGGCGAGAGCTGAGACAAAGCGCCAGTCGGTGCTTTGGATCCCCGTGAACAGCACCTCGTGGCCGAGGAAGTATAGGCCGACGCTGATGGCGAGCATGACGATCAGCGAAGTCACGCCTCCGCCCAGCGTGCGCGCTTCGAGCGGCAGGGCCGGAGCCCATTGCGGCTTCACCATCGAAACTGCGAAAATATAGGTGCAATAAGCGGCGATGATCATCAAGGCGGGATAAAGAGCACCAACATACATGTCACCGACCGAGCGGCCGAGCTGGTCGGCCATGACGATCAGGACCAGCGAAGGCGGGACGATCTGCGCGAGCGTGCCCGAAGCGGCGATCGTGCCGGCAACCAGCGGACGGTTGTAGTTGTAGCGAAGCATGATCGGCAGCGAGATGAGGCCCATGGCCATGACGGAAGCCGCAACGACGCCGGTCGTGGCACCGAGCAGCGCACCGACCAGGATGACCGCATAGGCAAGGCCGCCGCGGATCGGGCCGAACAGCTGACCGATGGTGTCGAGCAGGTCTTCGGCCATGCGAGAACGCTCGAGGATCAGTCCCATGAAGGTGAAGAAGGGGATCGCCAGCAAGGTGTCATTGTACATGATGCCGTAGATGCGATCGGGATGCGACTGAAGGAGCGGCCAGAAAAGCCTGATTTCCGGGGAGATGGCGGAGAGCTCGACGCCAGCGGCAAAGTAGATCAACCCACCGGCAGCAAGCGTGAAGGCCACGGGATAGCCGAGCAAGAGCATCAGCATGACCGTGGTGAACATGATCGGGGCGAGATTGTGCGCGATGAAATCGATCATGTCAGTGTTCCGTCACTTCGTTGGCTTCTTTCACATCGACCTCGTCTTGAAGGTGGCCGGAGATGATGGCGGCGCGCTTGATGATCTCGGAAATCGCCTGGGCGCTCAACAGGATGAAGCCGAACAAGACGGCGGCCTTGGCCGGCCAGATGGTCAGGCCGCCGGCGCTCGAGGAGATTTCGCCGATGCGGAAGGAGTTCCAGAACCAGGGCCAAGCAAGCCAGGTCATCAGAAAGGTGAAGGGAACGAGGAAAATGATGTGCAGGACCAGGTCGATCCAGTCGCGCGTTCGCTTGCTCCAGTAGCTCGACACGATATCAATGCGGATATGTTCGTTCTTCAGCAGGGTATAGGCTGCGGCGAGCATGAACACGGTACCATAGAGATACCACTGCAGCTCAAGCCAGGCGTTCGAGGAAATATCGAACATTTTGCGGATGACCGCATTGCCGGCGCTGACCAGGACGGCGGCAAGGAGAAGCCATGAAACCCAGCGCCCTATTGCCCCGTTGATCGCGTCGATCACCCGGGTGATGGCCAATAACATTTTCATGTTTGTCTCCCCAAATACTAAGGGTCGTCCTTAGAGCATGGACCGGTGACGTGCAACGGGTGAAACCTCGGGCTTTCCGGCCTTTTTCTCAGTTTTCCGCCTCGCTCTGTATAGCCTTTCGTCTAAGGTTTTTCTTCAGGCTTACCGAAAAACAACTGCAAGTTTGGTGGGTGATCGAGACGTCGTTGGAGGGGTGCCGCATGTCCCGTCTTGGGGCGGTTGGCGCAACAGACGTTTCATCGGCCTTAACTCGTTCGGCATAAGCGATTTGCCATTTAGGGCAATTGGACGCAATCTCCGGCGGTGGCCTGGGGACTGTTGCCGCAAGCGTCGTCGTGACCGCGCGAAGCATACGGCTGACTATGGATTTTCCTGTGTTGTTGGCAATCGATTTTTAAATCGTTTTGCATAGGGTTCAGGAACAAGGAGGCCATCGGATGAAGGCTCAAAGCAGAAAGACTGTGCCGGCGGACGTGTATCTGTCCCTCGTCACGTCGCTGTTCGGCAACCGGCAGACCCTCTTCACAGGCATGCTGGTCCACATCCTGACGTACCTTGTGGTCTATCATAAGACCGAGGATCCGGTCTTCATCATGCTGGCCGTCGCCTTCGTGGTAGTCTTCGCCAATCGCATTTTTCTTTTCGCCCGCTTCAGCAGAGCTCAGAAGTCCGCCTGGACTGTCCAAGACATTCGGCACTGGGAGATGCGCTATGTCCTGGGCGGTGCGGCGACTGCTGCCATTCTCGGAATCGGTTGCGGCTATTCCATACTCCAGTTCGAGGACACGTTCGTCGAACTCGCCTGCGTCGCCGTCACGATGGCTTCGATGGTATCCGTCGTTGGACGCAACTACGGTTCGCGGCTGGCCGTCAATCTCCAGAGCCTGGCCTGTTGCGTTCCGATTATTGTCGGCGCCGCATTTTCCCAAGACCCGTACAAGGTCTTGTTGTCGATCATGCTTATCCCTTTCGTCCTGACGACCCAGGCTATGGCAAAGGGCGTGCGTGAATTCCTCTACGAAAATGTCATCGCTTCGCGGGAAATGAAGAAGCTCGTCGTCAGTTTCGACACCGCCCTTAACAACATGACCCACGGTCTTCTCATGTTGGATCCGCAGAACCGCATCGAGGTCATCAATCGCAAGGCTTGCGAACTGCTGAATCTCGGCGATCAGGCCCGTTTGAAGAACTGTGATCTGGACGTTGTGCTACGCTACGGCGTCCGTCACACCTTCGTCGACGGTTCCATGCCGAACCTGATCCAGCGTCAACTGGCGCAACTGATGGATGGCACGACTTCACGTGCGATCATGCAGTTTTCCGAGGATCTCGTAATGGAATTCTCGGCCAGCCGCCGACCCGAGGGCGGCGTCGTGCTGATCTTCGAGGACGTGTCGGCCCGTGTCCGCGCTGACCGCCGCATCCTGCACATGGCTCGGTTCGATTCTCTCACCGGTCTTCCGCAGCGTGGTTACTTCGCCGAGCTGGTGCTGGAACAGGTTGCTGCCCGTTCGAAGAGTGGTGTCGTGGGCTTTATGGTCTTGGACATCGACGAGTTCAAGCACGTCAACGACATGAAAGGTCACGTCACTGGTGACCGGCTTCTGGCAGCCATCGCCAATCGCCTGCTGACGCTGGCCGCCGGATCGGCGACCGTCGGTCATCTCGCCGGTGACCAGTTCGCTCTGTTCTTTCCGAATGATGATCGTCGTGAGGACCTAGAGCAGAAGATGCGAGACATGCACGCGGCGATCACTGGTTGCTATGAAGTGGACGGTACGCCTTTCTCGGTCACCTTCTGCGCCGGCGCAGTGCTGATCGAGAAGCTCCGAACTGCGGATGGAAGAGTGGCAGATCAAAGCCGATCTCGCCGTGTTTGAATCCAAGTCACGCGGCAAGGGAAATCTCACCGTATTCGCCCAGGAAATGGATGCGCGCTACATCGAACGCCAGCGGCTGAAGACCGACCTGAAGGTGGCGGTGGATGCCGGCGCGCTAGAAGTCGTCTATCAACCGATGTTCGTCCTCGACGGAAGCCGAATCGCCTGCTGCGAGGCCCTGTCCCGCTGGACGCACCCGGAAAAGGGCGCAATCCCGCCGAATATCTTTATCCAGATTGCCGAGGAGATGGGGATCGTGGCGGCCATCACCCGCTTCATGATTCGCTCCGCGTGCCGCGATTGCGCGACATGGCCGGATACCATCGGCGTCTCGGTCAACCTGTCGGTTATGGACCTGCGCAACGACGACATCGTCAAGACGGTACTCGACGCGCTCGCCGATTCAGGCCTCGCTCCAACGCGTCTGCACCTCGAGGTCACCGAATCAAGCCTGATCGAGGAGCTTTCAGCGGTGCGCGCGATTCTCGAGAAACTGCGCACCTATGGCATCACCATCGCGATTGACGACTTCGGGACTGGCTTTTCCAGTCTCAGCTATCTGGATTCGCTGCCAGTGGATCATGTGAAGATCGACCGTTCCTTCGTGCGCGACATCGGAGAGGATGCCAAACGCTTCAAACTCCTGCGTGGCATCGTGAACCTGTCACGCCAGCTTGATCTCGGCATTGTCGTCGAAGGGGTGGAGACCCGCGAACAACTGGCGTTGCTCGCCAAATACAATTGTGCGGATCTCATTCAAGGCTACGTCTTTTCGATGCCGATTGCCTCGAATGCCGTGGCTGATCTCGCTGAACAGGCGGAAAAGAAGCAGACTTCGGTCCATCCAGCCCACGTGGCCTGACGCTCTTTGCGACCTTCGGCCTCGCGCGCCCCCCTAGATTATGATTAGAAAACTCGGGTGCAACCATTGGTTAACTATGTTTCTTAAGCATTTGTTAACCCTAATAAACGGTAAATCGTCGCACTACTAATTTTCGCAAGTGTGCAACCTCACGTGGTTCGCTAACGTTGGTTAACGAAACGTAAACCGCGAGGCCGTCGAATGAACGTACGCACTCAGATGCCCGAGAGTTTTGCTGCGCGGCTTATGTCGCTGCTCGATAATATCGAGTATCGTAGGATCGAAAGCAGCGAGGATTTCGGCGAGATCGAGCGGCTCCGATATCGCGCCTACAAGGCGGCCGATGTGTTGCCAGTCGGCGCCGGCACTCTGCTCGACGATATCGATTTCGATGATCATGCCTATGTCTTTGGCGTCTACTATTTCGAACAATTGGTAAGCACCGTGCGACTGCATTACGTAACGCCGAGCCACCCGGTGGCACAATCATCTGGCGTGTTTCCGGATGCAATCGACGATTTCCTTGAGGCAGGCCTTACCCTTATCGATCCGGCACGTTTCGCCGTAGAACCGCAGGTCGCGGCAGAGCTTCCGGTGCTGCCATATATCACGCTGAGGCCGAGCATCGTGGCGGCTGCATACTTCAAGGCGGATCGCGTGCTGCAGCACGTCAGGCCGCCTCATGCGGCATTCTACAAGCGTGTCTTCTATGCCGACACGATCATCGACCGCCGGATGACTGAAATTTATGGGCTGGAGCTCACGTTGCTGGCCACGAACACCCATACGACTGGACAAAAGCTGCTGGAACGCTATCCATTCTTTAATTCGGGGGAACACGAGCGCCGCCTTATGTTCGGCCGTGACAGAGCGCATGTGCTCCCGTCGCTCACCGTTCTGCCTTCGGCACGGTTGGTGGCTGCGGGGCACATCCCAGGAGCGGTTGCAGGCGTGCATTATTGAGGAATGCCACATGCGCCTGATTGCACTCCCTTCCAGCTTTGTGTAAGGCGGAAATAGGAGGAAGCGTCTTCGGCGCGTCCTGCACCTGACGAAATCCAAGTCGGCGGGCAGCCACAGGCCTGATCCGGCCGACCCAAGGGGAGACAGATCATGAGCGAACACCACAGCGGTCCGGCCGAAACCGGTGCTCCGATGAACTACAACGAGCATGAAAAGACCTATGATCTCTTCATTGCTGCGACCAAGTACAGCACCGTTTTCCTCGTAGCGCTGCTGATCGCGATGGCGGCCGGCTTCTTCGCTGGCGCCGGCTTCTTCGGCGGCCTGATCGTTCTCATCGTTCTGACCTTTGCCGGCATCTTCCTGTTGCGCTGATCGAGCAGCGGCAGGAGGAGGGCTCAAGGGTTTCGCCGCCGCTTCTATGCTGTTCTGCAGGATAACTGACAAGCAGATCCCACAAATAGGAAATGCCGGCTACGCGCCGGCATTTCCTATTTTTTTGGGATCTGGCGGTATTTACGCGTCGAATCAGGCCGTGCCACGGGTGCGCGCAAGGCCCTGCTTGGCCGGCAGGTATTTTGGATCGAGCTGCAGGGCATGCGAGTAAGACTTCGCAGCGCGAGCCTTGTCGCCGCGGCGTTCGTAAACCAGTGCCTGGTTGGCCCAAGATTCCGCGATCTTGCCGTCGAGCTCGATGGCGTGGTTGAAGTCCGCAAATGCGTTTTCGTCGTCGTTCAGGGCGACATAGGACACTCCACGACCGTTATAGGGCTCCGGTGCACTCGGCGACAGCGATATCGCCTTCGAGAAATCATCGATCGCCTTGTCGTGCTGGCCGCGCAGCTGGTAGATCAGGCCGCGATTGTGGTAGGCGCGACCGTCTGTCGTGTCGAGCTGTATGGCGCGGTTGAAGTCGCCGAAGGCCTCGTCGGTCCGGCCGGCCTGGCGGTAGATGTTGCCGCGGCCGATATAGGCGACATCGTAGTTGGCGTTGATGCGTAGCGCTGCGTTATAGTCCCTGGCGGCTTCGACTGGCTTGCCCATGTTTCGATAGACAAGCGCGCGGTTGGCATAGGCCTGGTAGAAATTCGGGTTGAGCTGGAGGGCGGTGTTGAAGTCGTCCAGCGCCTTGTTGAACTGGCCAGCCCGGCCGTAGGCGGAGCCTCGGACGTTGTAGCCCTCAGGATCGCGCGGATTGGCGGCAATCACTGACGACAGTGATGCGATGTTCTCTTGCGAGCCCTGATCGCGGTCAATGCGAA
Source organism: Rhizobium arsenicireducens (assembly GCF_964021225.1). NCBI lineage: Bacteria > Pseudomonadati > Pseudomonadota > Alphaproteobacteria > Hyphomicrobiales > Rhizobiaceae > Rhizobium > Rhizobium arsenicireducens. Next base: position 388,773 of record NZ_CAXHYK020000001.1, read on the forward strand.
TGGTGTCAACGGTCTCGATCGTCTGACAGCCGGCAAGACCGACGATGGCGGTGATCGCGACCATGCCTGCGATCCGGCGGGTCCCGGAGATGGCGAGCTTGGAGGTCTCAAGAAGCGAATGATGGATCATGGTGACCAATTTGTCCGGCGGGCTGTCCGCCGTCGAGGAGCCGAACGGCAGCGTTATTGACTACATAGCAGAAGAGCGGTGGCGATACGATCGCCCCCGCTCTTAGAACATCGGAAAACGTCGAAAAAACGACAGATCAGCGAGCGGCGCGTGCCGGAGGTGCAGCGATCAGACCTTCGCGCTGCATGCGCTTGCGAGCCAGCTTGCGAACGCGGCGAACCGCTTCGGCCTTTTCGCGCGCACGCCTCTGCGACGGCTTCTCGTAATAGTCGCGCATCTTCATTTCGCGGAAGATACCTTCGCGCTGCATCTTCTTCTTGAGAGCGCGAAGCGCCTGATCAACGTTGTTGTCGCGGACTAGAACCTGCACGTTTATCCCGTTCCTTTGGTTTTGAGTGGTCGTTCCGCCAAAGTCAGGTCGTCGGCGCAACGAAGAACTATCTTTTTCGCCTGGCTGCAAGCCCCGGCGATTTGCGAGGCCATTACCAGAACGCTTCCGCAAAGTCCATATGGTTCAGGCGATTTCGCCAAGCAAAAGATGCGGCGGCGCCAAGCACCAGGGCGGTCGTGTCAAAAGACGAATGTCGCGACGTCGCAAAAGGGCGGTCATGACGCATATGGATTTGTCACTGCTTGGTTTATCCTAAGCCTGAACCACAGGAGTTTGAGGCGAATGCGCAAATATTCGGTTTTTGCCGTGGCACGCGAGGCGCTCAGGGCCCACAAGGGCTGGGAAGCACAATGGGTCTCCCCCGAACCCCGCCAATCCTATGATGTCATCATCATCGGCGCAGGCGGACATGGCCTTGGCGCGGCCTATTATCTTGCCAAGGAGCATGGGATCACCAATGTCGCCGTGATCGAGCGCGGCTGGCTGGGCGGCGGTAACACCGGCCGCAACACCACCATTATCCGGTCCAACTATCTCTATGAAGAGAGTATGGATATTTACGAGCATTCCCTGAAGCTCTGGGAAGGCCTGAGCCAGGACCTCAATTATAACGTCATGTACTCGCCGCGCGGTGTGATGATGCTGTCGCATAACGTGCACGACCAGCAGTCTTTCAAGCGCCATATCAATGCCAACAATCTCTATGGCATCGATAACGAGTGGCTGACGCCCGAGCAGGCCAAAGGATTCTGTCCGCCGCTCGATATCTCCAAGACCGCCCGCTACCCGATCAATGGTGCTGCCCTTCAGCGGCGCGGTGGAACGGCGCGTCACGATGCCGTCGCCTGGGGCTATGCCCGTGCGGCTTCGGATCGCGGCGTGCATATCATCCAGAACACCGAAGTGACCGGCATCCGCCGTGGCCCGGGTGGTGAGGTCATCGGCGTCGAGACGTCTCGCGGCTTCATCGGCGCGAAGAAGATCGGTGTGTCGGCCGCCGGCCATTCGTCGGTTGTTATGGGCATGGCTGGCGTCCGCCTGCCGGTGCATTCGACCCCGCTGCAGGCCCTCGTGTCCGAGCCTATGAAGCCGATCTTCCCCTGCGTCGTCATGTCGAATACGGTGCATGCCTATATCTCGCAGTCGGACAAGGGCGAATTCGTCATCGGCGCCGGCACCGACCAGTACAATTCCTATTCGCAGACCGGCGGCCTGCAGATCATTACTCACACGCTGGACGCCATCTGCGAACTGTTCCCGATGTTCCGCCGCGTCAAGATGATGCGCCAGTGGGGTGGGATCACCGACAACACCGCCGACCGCTCGCCGATCCAGGGTGTGACGCCGGTGCCGAACCTCTTCGTCAACGCTGGTTGGGGTACAGGCGGCTTCAAGGCGACACCGGGCTCGGCCAACCTGTTTGCCCACCTGATCGCCAGGGGCGAGCCGCACCGTCTCGCGGCAGGCCTTAACCTCGACCGGTTCCGCACCGGCCGACTGATCGACGAGGCGGCTGCGGCCGCCGTGGCGCACTGACCCTTAAAGGACGTTCATCATGCTGCTGATCAAATGCCCCTATTGCGAGGAAGAGCGCTCCGAGCTCGAATTCCGCGCTGCCGGCGAAGCGCATATCGCCCGGCCGGAAAACATTGCCGACATCACGGATGAGGAGTTCGCCGACTATTTCTTCCTGCGCGACAATCCTAAGGGCCTGATCTTTGAACGCTGGCGCCACATGCATGGCTGCGGTCGGTTCTTCAACGCAGTGCGTGATACCGTGAGCGACAAGATCCACTTGACCTACAAGGCCGGTGGGCCGAAGGCCGATGTCTCGGCCTTCCTCCCGAATGCAGTCGAGAAGGGAGTGTCGAAATGAGCGGTGCCAATCGTATCCCCGGCAAGGGCCGCCTGACGCCGGCCCGCACCGCCAGACTCACCATTGATGGCCGCAGCATCACCGCCTACGAGGGCGATACCGTCGCCTCCGCAATGCTGGCGAACGGCCTGCATCTCGCTGGCCGGTCGTTCAAGTACCACCGTCCGCGCGGCATCCTGACCGCCGGTCCGGAAGAGCCGAACGCGCTGCTCGACGTGTCGCGCGATGCTGCCCGGCGCCAGCCGAACGTGCGCGCCACCGTGCAGGAAGTGTTCGACGGCATGAAGGTCGAGACGCAGAACCGCTGGCCGTCGCTGTCCTTCGACATCGGCGAGATCAACGACTTCTTCTCGCCGTTCTTCGCCGCCGGCTTCTACTACAAGACCTTCATGTGGCCGAAGAGCTTCTGGCATTCGGTCTACGAACCCTTCATCCGTCGCGCCGCCGGCCTCGGCGTGGCTCCGAAGGAAGAAGATCCGGACCACTATTCAAGCCGCTATGCCCATTGCGACGTGCTCGTTGTCGGTGGCGGGGCGGCGGGCCTTTCTGCGGCGCTGGCCGCAGCCGAGACCGGTGCCGAGGTCATCCTGTGCGACGAACAGCCGGAACTGGGCGGTGCCTTCCACTACGATACCGGCGCGACCGTCGACGGCCAGAACGGCTATGACTGGGCACAGGCCACCGCCGCCCGGCTGGCTGCCATGCCGAACGTGCGTATCCTGCCCCGCACCACGGCTTTCGGCTATTACAACCACAACTTCGTGGCACTTACCGAGCGCGTCACCGACCATATGGCCAAGCCGGCCAAGAGCCTGCCGCGCGAGCGGCTGTGGCAGGTCCGCACCAAGAAGGTCGTGCTCGCCACCGGTTCGATCGAGCGCCACATGGTGTTCGCCAACAACGACCGGCCGGGCATCATGCTGGCGTCTGCGGCGCGCACCTATCTTAACCATTTCGGCGTGGCCGTCGGGGCCAAGGTCGGCGTCTATACCGCCCATGATTCGGCCTATGAGGCAGCTTTCGACCTGAAGCGTGCCGGCATCACCATTCCGGCGATCGTCGACTGCCGCGAAAAGCCCGGCGACAAGGTGCTGGCCCAGGCCCGCTCGCTCGGCATCGAAGTGCTCGTCGGCCACTCCGTCACCGATACATCGGGTCGCCTGCGCATCCGGTCGATGACGGTCAAGCGCAACGGCAGCGGCAGCGCCCGCAAGATCGAGGTCGACGCGCTTATTGTGTCGGCCGGCTGGACGCCGTCCGTTCACCTGTTCTCGCAGTCGCGTGGCAAGCTCAAATTCGATTCCGAGAACGATCGTTTCCTGCCGGACGTCTATGCGCAGGACAGCATCTGCGTTGGCACCTGCAACGGTACCGACGACCTGCAGGCGATCATCGACGAGGCGTTCGCTGCCGGCGCCCGGATGGCGAAGGAGGCCGGCGCGGCCGGCTCCGTCTCGTCGGCGCCCACCGGCGTCAATGTCTTCGGCTGGACCGGCGGCATGATCGGTGCGGCCGAAGGGGCAGGGCGCGACACCAGCGTCAAGGCCTTCATCGACTTCCAGCACGACGTGTGCGCCAAGGACATCCGTCTGGCGGTGCGCGAGGGCATGCACTCGATCGAGCATATCAAGCGGTTCACCACCAACGGCATGGCTTCCGACCAGGGCAAGCTGTCCAACATGCATGGCCTGGCGATCGCCGCCGAGATGCTGGGCAAGGAGATCCCGCAGGTCGGCCTGACTACCTTCCGCGCGCCCTATACTCCTGTCACTTTCGGTACGCTGATCAACCACTCGCGCGGCGAGCTGTTCGATCCGACCCGCAAGACCCCGATGCACGCCTATGAGGCTTCGCTCGGCGCGGCGTTCGAGGACGTCGGCAACTGGAAGCGCGCCTGGTATTATCCGCGCCCCGGCGAGGACATGCATGCGGCGGTCAACCGCGAATGCAAGACAGTCCGCGAGGCCGCCGGCGTGTTCAACGCCTCGACGCTCGGCAAGATCGAGGTGGTCGGCCCGGATGCGGCCGAGTTCCTCAATCTCATGTATACCAATGCCTGGGACACGCTGAAGCCCGGCAAGTGCCGCTACGGTATCATGACGCGCGACGACGGCTTCGTCTATGACGACGGCGTTGTCGGTCGCCTGGCCGAGGATCGCTTCCACGTGACGACGACGACGGGCGGCGCGCCGCGGGTCTTGAACCACATGGAAGACTACCTGCAGACGGAGTTTCCGCATCTCAAGGTATGGTTGACGTCGTCCAGCGAGCAGTGGGCGGTCATCGCCGTCCAGGGACCAAAGGCGCGCGACATCATCGCGCCGTTCGTAGAGGGCATCGACATCTCGAATGAAGCCTTCCCGCACATGAGCGTGGCCGAAGGCAGGTTCTGCGGCGTGCCGACCCGTCTGTTCCGCGTCTCGTTCACCGGTGAGCTCGGCTTCGAAATCAACGTGCCGGCCGATTTCGGCGCTGATGTCTTCCAGAAGATCTGGGAACGGGCCGAGAGCCTCGGCGGTTGCCTCTACGGCACCGAGACCATGCACGTGCTGCGTGCCGAGAAGGGCTATATCATTGTCGGCCAGGATACCGATGGCACCCTGACGCCGGACGACGCCGGCTACGGCTGGGCCGTGTCGAAGAAGAAAAAGGACTTCGTCGGCATCCGCGGCCTGAAGCGACCGGACCTGGTCAAGGAAGGGCGCAAGCAACTTGTCGGCCTCTTCACCAAGAACCCGAACGAGGTTCTGGAGGAGGGCGGCCAGATCGTCGCCGATCCGAACCAGCCGAAGCCGATGACCATGCTCGGTCACGTCACCTCGTCCTACTGGTCGGAAAACCTCGGCCGGTCGATCGCGATTGCCACGCTGGTCGGCGGCCGGGCGCGCATGGGCGAAACGCTCTACGTGCCGATGAAGGACAAGACCATCGCGGTCGAGGTGACCGATACCGTATTCTTTGACAGGGAAGGGGGCCGTATCCATGGCTGATGTGACCGTCGCCGAACGCAAGTCTGCACTCGCCGGAGCCCATGGCGGTTCGCCATCGGTGCGGCTGAGGCCTGTCGAGGCCGCGACGCGGGTGTCGCTTCGGGCCGGAGCGGAAGACGTCGCCGCGCTGTCGAAGGCCTTGGGTGTCAAGCTGCCGGTCAGGCCCAAGGGCTCGGCCACCACCAAGGGCCGCATGGCATTCTGGCTCGGCCCGGACGAATGGCTGCTGATCGACGACAAGGGCGGCGATCTGATGGCCGACTGCGCCGCGTCCGGCGTGGTTCATTCGGCAACCGACGTCTCACACCGCAATACCGCGATCGTGGTATCCGGCCCCGGGGCGGCCAATGCGCTCAATGCCGGCTGCCCGCTGAACCTTTCGCTGAAGACCTTTCCGGTCGGCGCTGTAGCCCGCACGGTACTCGGCAAGATCGAAATCGTGCTCTGCAGGATCGATGAGGAGACCTTCCGCGTCGAGTGCTGGCGCTCGTTTGCCGACTATGCCTTCGGCCTGTTGGCACAAGCGGCAGAGGACGCATAGCTGGCCAGGAAACGCCCTGGACAAAGGGGGCCCGGACTAAAGTCCCGGCCATCCTCTCCACTTGACCCAACGCCCGTGAAAGTCGGCCCGCCCGATTTCATGACGCTCACCAGTCGGCCAGACCTGTAGCGTCAGCGCTGCGCCATCCGGATTGCCGTCAGCCTCCATCTGCAGGCGCGCGAGAGGCGCATCCTGCGTCGCACCAGCTCCGGCCGTGGCGATCAGAAGTTCGCCCTTCGCTTTCAAAGCCTCCGGGAAATATTGCCAGGCGATCGAATGGTAGACGACATGAACGCAGCCTGCGTGGCGCTGCGATAGCCGTTTGGCCAACCATTCGATTGCATCGGCCCGATCAACTTTCATGCCTGTTCTTGCCGCGATGTCGAGCGCATTTCCAGCTCGCTCCAGACGGTCCGCCTGGTCAGCCCAGATGTAGGAGGCAAGGCGCTCGCGATCGTCAATGGAAGACGGATCGAGCGGGTTCAGGTCGCAACCAGCACGCCCTGCAATGGCAACCTCCGCATCGGGCGGCGGCGGCCCCTTCCAGTCGGGTGTAAGCTCGACCGATGATGCGGAACCCCAGGCGAATGCACCGAGCCGATAGGCATAGCGGTCCCAATGCAGATTGAGGCCGGCGCTCGCGCCCACTTCTGATAGCACAAGCGGCTTGCCGAACAGCCTTGCAATAGTGAGGAAGCCCGGTAAAAGCGCGCCGGCACGCCGCACCTCGTTGGTTTGTGGCGCCGAGCGCAAGCGCTCGAGAATGAAGCGCTCGTCGCGCCGGAATGCGTCTTCGCAGGCGGACCAGAGAGCATCGTCATCGACGCGTTCGGGAGGATAGACGGCGGCAAGCGCCGGATCTTGTCCCGATCGCACCAGCGCATGCAGCGAGCCGGCAAGTCGCAGCGCCAGGGCGTCGCCGGCGACTGTCGGATCCCCTTCCCAGTTCAGCACGCGTCGAGCGACCGCCGTCTCGCCGTTCAATCGGTCGGCGACCAGTCGGCAGAGGCGAGCGGTGAAGGGCGAGCCGAGATCATCGCAGGCCTTCGCCTGTCGCCGGAAGGAAGCGCGGACTATTTCGGCTTTTCCCATGCCTACATTCCTTCGGGGCGGTCCTTCGGGTCGAACTGGATGATTGTCATCCAGGTGGCAGTCAGCGCCGGCTTGCGTTCGCCTTCGATCTCGATGCTGACGTCATACGCGGTCATCATCATGCCCGCCCCGCGCAAACGACCTTCCGACAGCACGAAATGGCCGCGAATGCGCTTACCGCATTTGACGGGCGTCATGAAGCGTACCTTGTTGAAACCATAGTTGATGCCCATCGTCTGCTCGCGGATCTTCGGCAGGCAGTCGTAGTTCATGGTCGACAGCAACGACAGTGTGAGAAAACCGTGGGCGATGGTGCCGCCGAAGGGTGTTTCGGCCGCGGCCCGGACTGGATCTACATGGATGAACTGATGGTCGTCGGTCGCGCCGGCAAAGGCGTCGATCATGGTCTGATCGACGGTGATCCATTTCGACACGCCGATCTCCTGGCCGATCAGCGACGAAACCTCGGACAGGGAAATCTCACGGGGCATGGAACCTCACCAATGGTTGCAGTAGGGAAAGTCATACAGGGGCTCTGGCGAACAGGGAATAGCGTCTGCTTGTCTAAGGATAATGAAGGAACTAGTGCTCGAAATAAAACTGGACCGATCTCGGCCTAAGGTGGAACTGTTTGGTTGGCCGGTTACCCGGCAGATGTCGCCAATGCTTGTTTTCGCCTGTGGGCAGATGGAAGTCCAGAGCAGAGGTGGAGCGGTTGAACAAAATGGCGAGCCGCACCTCGGTCTTGAGCTTATAGTCGGCGCTGTGAACCAGCATCGCAAGGCCGGGGCCTTGCGCGTGTTCCCAGTCCGGGACGCCCATCTCAGATCCGCTCGCTGAGAGCCACACCACATCCTTTCCTCCGGAAAAGAAGCGCGTTTCGGAAAAAACCGAGAAACGCTTTCGCATAGCCGAGAGTTTGGCGACAAGGGCGATCAGATGTTCGTCCGCCGCCTCCCAGTCGAGCCAGGTCAGGTCGTTGTCCTGGCAATAGGCGTTGTTGTTGCCGTTCTGGGTCCTGCCGAATTCGTCGCCCGCCGTCAGCATGATTGTGCCGCGCGTGGCAAACAATGTGGAGAGAAGGGCGGCGACGTCCTGGCGCCGGCGCGCCAGCACGGTCCGATTGTCGTGCTCTCCTTCCACGCCGTTGTTCCAGGAATAATTCTCGTCATGGCCGTCACGATTGTGTTCGCCATTGCGCCCATTGCGCTTGTGGCTGTGCGAAACGAGATCGAACAGGGTGAAGCCGTCATGGGCGGCGACGAAGTTGACGCTGCGCGTTTCGGTCCCGCCGCACCTCGAGAAGATATCGGATGACCCGGAGAGCGCCGTGGCAAGCGCACCCGCCATATAGCTGTCGCCGCGCCAGTAGCGTCGAATGTCGTCGCGTGCCCGATCGTTCCATTCGAGGAAGCCGTCCGGGAAATTGCCGAGCTGATATCCACCGGGGCCGATATCCCAGGGCTCGGCAATCATCACGCGGTCTTCCAGCACCTCGTCGGTCAGAATGGTGTGCAGCGTACGGGACGTCGTGTGGAAGCCGTTGGCTGTGCGGCCAAGGATTGGCGCCAGATCGAACCGGAAGCCGTCGATACCCGCATGCACGACGAAATGGCGAAGGCTGTCGACAATCAGCCTGCGAACATAGGGGTGGTCGCAGGCGAGTGTGTTGCCGCAGCCGGTATCGTTGACGAGAATGCCCGGATTGTCTGGCAGATGGCGATAGCAGCTAGGATTGTCGAGGCCGCGCAGCGATAATGTGGTGCCGAGCTTGTCGCTTTCGCCGGTGTGGTTGAAAACCAGATCAAGGATGACGCCAATGCCGGATTCGTGCAGCGTGTGCACGGTTTCGCGCAGCTCCGTCATGCCGCCTGGCACGATGCGCGGATCGAGCGCCATGAGCGCGATCGGGTTATAGCCCCAGGCGTTTGTCAGGCCGAGCGGTGGCAGGTGGCGCTCGTCGATCCAGGCGACGATCGGCATCAGCTCGATCGCATCCACACCGAGCTTTTTCAGGTGGGCAATGACGGCGGGATGGGCGAGGGCGGCAACTGTACCCCGCAGTTCCTGGGGGACATCGGGATGCAGCATCGTGAAGGCCTTGACGGCCAGTTCATAGACGAAGCCGCCCTTGGGCAGCAGCGGGCGCATCGGCTTGGCCAACGGATCATTGGTGACGATCGCCCTTGGTACCAGCGCCTGCGTATCCGTGCCGAACACCGAGAGACGCGGATCGTGGACGAAGGGGCGGTCGAGTTCCTTCGCATAGGGGTCGACCAGGAGCTTGGACGGATCGAACCAATAGCCTCTATCTGGCATATAGCGGCCATGGGCGCGATAACCGTAGCGAGAGCCCTCCACGATCCCATCTACATGCAGGCGATGGACGGAGTCGGGGCCTCGCGTCATCGGCAAACGGCAGATCTCCGACCGGCCCGAGCTGTCGAATAGGCACAGATCGATCCTGTCGGCATGTTCGGACCATACGGCGAATTCGGCGCCGCTGTCCGTCATTAACACTCCGCCTAGCCGTGTTTCGATACGGTTCATGATGAGTGGATCAGGTGATCACGCTTGGCGCGTCTCGCCCTGTCCGTTTGCGGATGTCGGCGACGCTTTCGGCCGCGGTGATCAGCTCGGCGAGTGCGCTTTGCGTTTCCAGGTCGTGGCGACTGGCATCCGGTTCGTAGCGTTCGATATAAACGCGCAAGGTCGCCCCGGATGTTCCGGTGCCGGAGAGCCGGAAAACGACACGCGAGCCGCCTTCGAACAGGATACGGACGCCCTGATTGTTGCTGACTGACTGGTCTATGGGATCGAGATAAGCGAAATCATCGGCCTTGGTCACGACGAGCTTGCCGATTCTGGTGCCGGGAAGCGTTTCCAGCTTTGCGCGAAGTGCTGCGATGAGACCATTTGCGGCATCGGTGTCGACCGCTTCGTAGTCGTGACGGGAATAGTAGTTACGGCCGTAGGTTGCCCAATGCTGGGTGACGATGTCCTTCGCGCTCTCGCCGCGCACGGCAAGGATGTTGAGCCACAGCAGGACGGCCCAAAGTCCGTCCTTCTCGCGCACATGGTTCGATCCGGTGCCGGCCAATTCCTCGCCGCAGATCGTCACCTTGCCCGCATCGAGCAGATTGCCGAAAAACTTCCAGCCGGTGGGCGTCTCGTACATGCCGATCCCGAGCTTCTCCGCAACCCGGTCGGCGGCAGCGCTGGTCGGCATGGAGCGGGCGATGCCGGAAATGCCCTTGGCATAGCCGGGAGCCAGATGGGCATTGGCGGCGAGAATGGCGAGACTGTCGGAAGGGGTGACGAAGATGCCCTTGCCGATCACCAGATTGCGGTCGCCGTCGCCATCGGAGGCTGCGCCAAAGTCGGGCGCTGCGTCGCCGGCCATCATCTCGTCGTAGAGTTCCTTGGCATGGACGAGGTTCGGGTCGGGATGGTGCCCGCCGAAGTCGGGGAGGGGAATGAAGTTGCGGACCGTGCCGGCTGGCGCGCCGAGGCGGCCCTCGATGATCTCCTTGGCATAGGGGCCGGTGACCGCGCTCATCGCGTCGAACACCATGCGGAAGCCGAGGCCAAACAGGTTGCGAATGGCGCCGAAGTCGAACAGTTCTTCCATCAGCGCGGCATAGTCGGCGACCGGGTCGATGATTTCGACCACCATGCCGTCGAGCTCGACGCTGCCGATCTGATCGAGATTGATATCGGCCGCGTCGACGATCCTGTAGCTTTGGATCACCTTGGAGCGTTCGAAGATCGCGTCGGTGATCCGCTCCGGCGCCGGGCCGCCATTGCCGGTATTGTATTTGATGCCGAAGTCCTCGGTCGGGCCGCCGGGATTGTGGCTGGCCGAGAGGATGATGCCGCCGAAGGCCTTGTACTTGCGGATGACGTGCGAGGCGGCCGGCGTCGAGAGTATGCCGCCCTGGCCGACCAGCACCTTGCCGAAGCCGTTGGCTGCGGCCATCTTGATCGCCTTCTGGATCACGTCGCGATTGTAGTAGCGGCCGTCGCCGCCGATCACCAGCGTCTTGCCGGCGAAAGCCTCGAGGCTATCAAAGATCGACTGGATGAAGTTCTCAGCATAGTTCGGTTGCTGGAAGACCGGAACCTTCTTGCGCAGGCCGGAGGTTCCCGGCTTCTGATCCGCGAAGGGCTTGGTTGCAACGGTCGAGATCATGGACTTACGGGCCTTTCGAGACGAGGCGTTGATAGAGTTCGGCGTAGCGCTCTGCGCTTTTGCCCCAGGAGACGTCGCTTTTCATCCCCTGCTTCTGTAACTGACTCCAAATCTTAGCAGAGCTGTGGAGCCGCGTGGCACGGCGTATCGCCGAGCGCAGAGCATCGGCCGATCCCGGCACGAACTTGATGCCGGTTGCAGCTTGGGCAGCGATCGCCGCCTCGTTGGCGTCGATGATCGTGTCGGCCAGCCCGCCGGTGCGGGCAACCACCGGCACGCAGCCGTAGCGCAGGCCGTAAAGCTGGGTCAACCCGCAGGGCTCGAAGCGTGACGGGATGAGGATGGCGTCGGAACCGGCCTGCATCAGATGCGACAGCGGTTCGTCATAGCCGACCACCATGCCGATGCGGCCCTTGTGGCGGGCGGTGGCGGCGAGCAGGCTGGATTCGAGCGCGTGGTCGCCGGAGCCGAGAATGACGAGCTTGGCACCGGCTGCGACGATCGTGTCGGTGACTTCGGCAAGCAGGTCCATGCCCTTCTGCCAGGTCAGGCGCGAAATGACGCAGAAGATCGGCCCGTCGTCGGTGTCGAGCGAGAAGCGGGCGGCCAGCGCGTCACGGTTTGCCTGACGCTTCTTCAGCGCGGCGGACGCGTAGGTCTGGGCGATGTGCTTGTCGGTGGCCGGATTCCACACGGTGGCGTCAATCCCGTTGACGATGCCGTAGAGGTCGTCGGCGCGGCTGGCGATGACGCCTTCGAGCCCCATGCCGAAGGCGGGGGTCAGGATCTCTTCCGCATAGGAAGGGCTGACCGTGCTGATCGCGTGGGCTGCGACGAGGCCGCCCTTGAGGAAGCTGATCGTCCCATAATATTCGAGCGCTTCCCAGAAGGCATGGGTGGGAAGTCCGAGTTGCGGGAACAGATCGGCGGAGAATTGCCCCTGGAAGGCGATGTTGTGGATGGTGACGAGGCTCGGCCTCTCCGACGCTTCGCCATAGCGCATGTAGACCGGCGTCAGGCCGCTTTGCCAGTCATGGGCGTGGACGAGATCCGGCTGCCAGTCGGGCAGGACGCCCGCGGCAATCTCTGCGCCGGCCTTGGAAAGCACCGCGAAGCGCTTCCAGTTGTCTGCATAGTCGCGGCTGTTGGGATCGACATAAGGGCCGCCCGCGCGCTCGAACAGCGCGGGCGCGTCGAGGACGAGAATGTCGATGCCTTCGTGTTTTGCTTCGAGCAGGACTGCCTCTTCGCCGAGCAGGTCTGTGAACTCCTTGCGTTTCACCAGGTTGCCGAGCGCCTTCAGCACCGCCGGATAGCCGGGGACGAGGGTCTTTGTTTCCACGCCATGCGCGGCCAGCGCCAGCGGCAATGCGCCCGCGACATCCGCAAGGCCGCCGGTTTTGACGAGCGGGTAGAGTTCCGACGCGACAGAGAGGACCTTCATCAGACTGCCATGCCGAGCTTGTCGATCATCGGCTGGGTGATCAGGCAAATTCCTTCCTCCGATCGGCGGAAGCGCCGGGCGTCGATTTCCGGATCCTCGCCGACGACCAAACCTTCGGGAATCACGACGCCGTGGTCGATGATGACGTTGGTCAATCGCGCATGACGCCCGATGTGGACTTTGGGCAGGATGACCGCCCCTTCGAGCCGCGAGTAGGAGTTGGCGCGCACGCCGGTGAAGAGCAGGCTCTTGTAGAGCGAGGAGCCGGAGATGATGCAGTCGCCGGCCACCAGCGACGAGATCGCCGAGCCTCGCCGCCCCTCGTCGTCATGCACGAATTTGGCCGGCGGGGTGATTTCCGAATAGGTCCAGATCGGCCAGGACTTGTCGTAGATGTCGAGTTCGGGAACGATGTCCGTGAGGTCAATGTTGGCTTGCCAATAGGCATCGATGGTGCCGACGTCGCGCCAATAGGGGGTGCTTTCGAAATCGGACCGGACGCAGGAACGGGCGAATCGATGCGCCACCGCTTTGCCGTTCGATACGATATAGGGAATGATGTCCTTGCCGAAATCGCGGCTCGAATGCGGGTCGGCGGCGTCACGGCGCAGCGTGTCCATCAGGAACTTCGTGTGGAACACGTAGATACCCATCGATGCCAACGCGAAGTCCTCGTTTCCGGGAATGCCCGGCGGATCGGTCGGTTTTTCGATAAAGGCGATAACTTCGTCATTGCCATCGACATGCATGACGCCGAAGCCGCTCGCCTCCATGCGCGGTACTTCCAGACAGCCGATGGTTACATCGGCGCCGGAATCGACGTGCTGCTGAAGCATGAGTTCGTAGTCCATCTTGTAGATGTGGTCGCCCGCCAGGATGACCATGTATTCCGGACCATAGGGTTCGATGATGTCGATGTTCTGGTAGACGGCGTCGGCGGTGCCTTCATACCATTGCGTTTCGGAGACGCGCTGGCTGGCGGGCAGGACGTCAAAGCTCTCGTTTCTCTCCGGACGCAGGAAGTTCCAGCCGCGCTGCAGGTGACGGATGAGAGAATGCGCCTTGTACTGGGTGGCGACGCCGATACGGCGGATGCCCGAATTGATCGCGTTGGAGAGGGCAAAATCGATGATGCGGGCCTTGCCACCGAAATAGACAGCTGGCTTGGCGCGCCGGTCCGTCAGTTCCTTAAGGCGGCTTCCCCGACCGCCGGCCAGAACATAAGCCATGGCATCGCGCGCCAGGGGTTGGTGTCGCTTCTCCATCATTTCGCCTCCCGCCTCAGTTTTCCTGTTCTAGCATGATGACCGCAAGCGGCGGCAATGTCAGGATGGCGTAAGCGTGGCCGCCGTCTCCTGGTCCGGCCTCCACGCGCCCACCGTTGCCCTTGCCGCTACCGCCATAGATCTCCGCGTCGGTATTGAGGATTTCGCGCCAGCGCCCGGTCGTGGGAAGCGGCACGACATAGCCCTCATGGTAAACTGGGGTGAGATTACAGATCACCGCGATGGTCTTTTCACCCGGCGCCTTGCGCAGCCAAGCGAGTACCGAATTGTCGTGATCGTCGGCAATCAGCCACTCGAAGCCTTCGCCCTCGCAGTCGCGGGCGTGCAACGCCGGCTTTGAGCGGTACGTGAAGTTAAGGTCGCGTACCAGTCGCCGCATGCCTTCATGCTGTGCGTATTGGAGGAGGTTCCAATCCAGCGGACGCTCCTCGCTCCACTCGCTCCATTGGGCGAATTCCTGGCCCATGAACAGCAGCTTTTTGCCGGGATGGCCCCACATGAAGGCATAGTAGCTGCGGAGATTGGCGAATTTTTGCCAGTCGTCACCGGGCATCTTGGCGATCATCGAGCCCTTGCCGTGCACGACCTCGTCATGGGAGATCGGCAGTACGAAATTTTCCGAGAAGGCATAGAGCAGCCCGAAGGTCAGCTCCTGGTGGTGGAACTTGCGGTGCACCGGATCGCGGGCGAAATAGCTCAGCGTGTCGTGCATGAAACCCATGTTCCACTTGAAGCCGAAACCGAGACCGCCTTCATGCACTGGCTGGGAGACCTTGGGCCAGGAGGTGGATTCCTCGGCGATGGTCATGATCCCCGGATGAGTGCCGTAGACGGCGCGGTTCATCTGCTGCAGGAAACGCACGGCCTCCAGATTTTCTCGGCCGCCATATTCGTTCGGGATCCACTCGCCTTCCTTCCGCGAATAGTCGAGATAGAGCATGGAGGCGACGGCATCGACGCGCAGACCGTCGAGATGGAATTTCTCCGCCCAGTAGAGCGCATTGTTGACGAGGTAGGAGACGACCTCCAGGCGGCCGAAGTTGTAGATCGCCGTGTTCCAGTCGGGATGAAAGCCCTGGCGCGGGTCGGCGTGCTCGTAGAGTGCCGTTCCGTCGAACCAGCGCAGGCCATGGGCGTCGGTCGGAAAGTGGGCAGGGACCCAGTCGAGGATGACGCCGAGCCCGACCTTGTGGCAGCCGTTGACGAAGCGGGCGAAGCCTTCCGGCTCGCCGTGGCGCGCGGTCGGGGCGTAGAGGCCGGTGGTCTGGTAACCCCAGGACGGATCATAGGGATGTTCCGTGATCGGCATGAACTCGATATGCGTGAAGCCCATGTCTACGCAATAGGGGATAAGCCGCGCGGCCATCTCATCCCAGCTCAGCATCGTGCCGTCGTCGCGGCGCTGCCAGGAACCAGCATGCACCTCGTAAACGCTGATCGGCTGGCGACGCTGGTCGATGGTTGCCCAATGCTTGCGGTGCGCGGCATCCTCCCAGGCCTGTTCCAGTTCAGCGGTGGTGACCGAGGCGTTCTTGGGGCGAAGCTCGGCGCGCCGCGCATAGGGGTCGGCCTTCAGCGGCAGCAGTTCGCCATTCTTGCCGATGATCTCGAACTTATAAGGCGAGCCTGGCCGGACGTCCGGTGCGAAGATTTCCCAGATGCCGGTGTCGCGGCGAAGCCGCATCACGTGGCGGCGACCGTCCCACTCGTTGAAGTCGCCGACGACGGAGACGCGTTTGGCATTCGGCGCCCAGACAGCGAAGTGAAAACCGTCGACGCCCTGATGCTTCAGAGGGTGGGCGCCCATCTTGTCGAACAGGCGCAAATGCGAACCTTCACGGACGAAATAGTCATCCATCGGCCCGAGCACCGGCCCGAAGCTGTAGGGATCGGTGACGGTCCATTCCACATCGCCCCGTGTCGCCCTGTAACGCAGCGGCTGGAAGCCGTCGGCGGCAACCGGCCCGCAGAAGAAGCCGGCCGGGTGGAGACAGGTCAGATCGCCGAGCGCGGCCCCTGCGATGGACAATGCCGAAATTGCCTCGGCGCCCGGAATAAAGCAGCGCGCGACAAAACCCGACGCGGTCTTCTGCAGCCCGAGCACAGAGAACGGGTCGTCGTAATTGCCCTGAACAATCGCCTCTATTTCCGCGGCAGGTGGCGCCTCCGGCCGTGCGGTATCACCGACCTTCTTCGGCGATTTCACCATCAGGCTCTCCAGATGTCGGCGCTGTATTGGCGAATGGTCCGATCCGAGGAGAACCAGCCCATGCGCGCCGTGTTGCGGATCGTCTTGGAATACCACGCCGCATCGTCGCCCCAAAGCGTGTCGATCTGGCGCTGCGCCGTGGCATAGGCGTTGAAGTCGGCGGCGACCATGAACCAGTCGTGCTGGTAAAGCCCGTCCACGAGGCCGGCGAAGCGACCCGGATCGTCAGGCGAGAAGACGCCCGAGGCGATCGCCGAAAGGGCCTGCGAGAGTTCGCGCGAGCTTTCGATCACGGCGCGCGGATCGTGTCCGCCAGCGCGCACCTTCGCGACCTCCCCGGCCGTCATGCCAAAGATCACGATGTTCTCCTCGCCCACATGGTCGCGCATTTCGACATTGGCTCCGTCGAGGGTGCCGATGGTCAGTGCACCGTTCAACGCGAACTTCATGTTTCCGGTTCCCGAGGCTTCCATTCCGGCGGTGGAAATCTGTTCGGAGAGGTCGGCGGCAGGCACCATGACCTCGGCAAGCGAGACATTGTAGTTCGGGATGAAGACGACCTTCAGCAGGTTGCGGACCGCCGGGTCATTGTTGATGACACGGGCGACGTCGTTGGCCAGTTTGATGATCAGCTTGGCGTTGTGATAGCTCGGCGCCGCCTTGCCGGCGAACAGCTTGACCCGTGGCACCCAGTCGCGCTCCGGATGGGTGCGGATCTGGTCGAACAGGGCCACCGTCTCGATGATGTTCAAGAGCTGGCGCTTGTATTCGTGGATGCGTTTGATCTGGATGTCGAACATGGCCGACGGGTCGAGCCGGATGCCCATACGGCTGGCGACGAGATTGGCCAACTGCTCCTTGTTGGCGCGCTTGACCGCTGCAAACTGCTTCTGAAATTCTGAATCGTCCGCGTAGACGTCGAGTGCCTTCAACTTTTCGGCGTCATCGAGGAAAGCCGGGCCCACCGTGTCACGGATCAGCGATGTCAGGCGCGGATTGCACTGCATCAGCCAGCGCCGCGGGGTTATGCCGTTGGTCTTGTTGTTGATCCGGTCCGGGTAGAGCTTGTGCAGGTCGGCGAACACCGTCTCCTTCATCAGCGTGGTATGCAGCGCCGACACGCCGTTGATGCTGTGGGAGCC
Source organism: Rhizobium arsenicireducens (assembly GCF_964021225.1). NCBI lineage: Bacteria > Pseudomonadati > Pseudomonadota > Alphaproteobacteria > Hyphomicrobiales > Rhizobiaceae > Rhizobium > Rhizobium arsenicireducens. Next base: position 406,066 of record NZ_CAXHYK020000001.1, read on the forward strand.
GATGAAGGCGAGATTGCCCATGCGCACCCGTCGGTCGCCGCTCTCGTCGATCAGCGAGATATGGCTGATCTCGTGATCGGAGAAATTGCGGTTCTTACGGGCGTGGAGCAGGATCTTGGCGTTGATCGCGTAGACCAGCTGCATGTGGCGGGGCAGGAGCCGCTCGAACAGCGGCACCGGCCAGCTCTCCAGCGCCTCGGGAAGAAGCGTGTGGTTGGTGTAGGAGAATGTGCGCCAGGTGATGTCCCAGGCGGTGTCGAAGTCGAGGCCGTGCACGTCGCAGAGCAGGCGCATCAGTTCGGTGACGGAAATGGCCGGATGCGTATCGTTCAGCTGGATCGCCACCTTGTCGGGCAGGGCGGACAGTTCGTTGCCCTGTTGCAGGTGGCGCCTGAGGATGTCCTGCAGCGAGGCTGAACAGAAGAAGTACTCCTGGCGCAACCTGAGTTCCTGGCCGGCAGATGTCGCGTCGGCTGGGTAGAGGACGCGGGTGAGTGTTTCCGCCTTGTTGCTTTCCTTGAGCGCTCCGATGTGGTCGCCGGCGTTGAAAGCCTCGAGCAGGATCGGGTCGATCGGCTGGGCCGACCAGAGACGCAATGTGTTGACATGGTCGCCGCGCCAGCCAACCACCGGCGTGTCGTAGGCGGTGGCGATCACTCGTTCGCCTGGCTTCCAGACGAATTGCGGCTCCTCGTCATGCCCGCCCGCGGTCTCAACGGCGCCGCCGAAGCCGATCTCGTAGGAACTCTCACGTCGCTCGAACTCCCAGGGATTGCCGTGGGCGAGCCAGGTCTCGGGGAGCTCTACCTGCCAACCGTCGGCCATCTGCTGGCGAAAAAGGCCGTGCACATAACGGATGCCATAGCCATAGGCGGGAATGTGGACGGTCGCCATTGACTCCATGAAGCAGGCGGCGAGGCGGCCCAGGCCGCCATTGCCCAGCGCGGCGTCTGCCTCGAGACCGGCAATGACGTCGAGGTCGACGCCCATCGAGGCGAGCGCCTGGCGGATCTCGTCCATCATACCGAGATTGGACATCGCGTCGCGCATGAGCCGGCCGATGAGGAATTCCAGCGAGAGGTAGTAGACCCGCTTGGCGTTGTTGTCATAGGTGGCGCGTGTCGTTTCCATCCAGCGGTCGATGATGCGGTCGCGCACCACCAGGATGGTGGCCGTCAACCAGTCATGCGGCGTTGCCATCTTGGCATCCTTCCCGATGCCATAGGTCAGTCGTTCGATAATCTCGGCCGCAAGGACTTCCGGATCGGTAACTCGTCGTTGGGGAAGAGGCAGGTCGGCTTTGCTAAGGCTCTTGATCATGATCTCGCCAATTCGTTGCGCGCCAGTCGGAATGCCGCGCCGATTCTCCCCTACCGGCACGCTTCTTTGGACAGTTTACGCATCGTTAGGAAGCACTTGCAACCGGATAGAATGGGTTGCCACCGATTAGCTATGGCGTGATCTTGATATTGGCGGATCATGTTCGGCTTTGTTCTCGACGCGGGGCAATAGCTTGGAAAACCGGGGCATTTGCGGCTTGCCAGGTTTGCTAACCCAGGCCTCGCGCATCAGTTTGTGAGGCGCGTGGTGAGATCCGCGGCTTTTTGGCCGATTTTCCTGAAAGCGCTCACGAGGTCGCCCATGTCTTCGGGCTCGAAGTAGTAATCTGTCGCGCTGGCGCAATAGCCGAGTAGGGATTTGCCCCGGTTGGGCGCCATAAAGGCGACCGAGAAGATCTTGATGTCGTCGTTCTTGGCCTGGTCGCAGTAATTGCGCACCTGGTTGTCAATCGTCGAATTCCAGCTAGAGCTGGAACCGGTCATTTCACCGTCCGTCATGAGCAGGATGAAGCGCTGGAAATCGCGGTTGCCTTTGGCGGTATGGGCGGTCGCTTCCGTCGTGCTGGCACGCTTGAGGGCATCATAGGCGACTTTCATGGCGCCGGAAGCATTCGTGCCGCCTGTCGGGACCGAAGGCAGGGCGTTGACATAGGATGCGGCGCCGCTCGTGCCCCACGTGATGGAGGATGGGGTCTGGGTCGAGTCGTTGTAGGAAACGGCGCCGAGGCGGACGAACTTGCGATCCGGATCGGCTTCGTTCAGCATGTCCAGCATGACTGTGGAGGCGGTTTTCAGTGCCGCGATCTTTTTCACATAGCACGGCGAAGACGGCGCGATGTAGCCTTGCTTGCCTTTTTGAACGTCCTTGTAGCCCCAGTTTGCGGACGTGTAGTTCACACACGACGATTGGCTCGTGTCTCTTGTGTCGGTAACGAAGGACATCGAACCGGAGCGGTCGAGAACGAGGTACATGGACAGGGCATTTCCGCTTGCCTGGGTGCTTTCGGATGTGCTCGCGACACTGACTCGAACGGTGTCATAGCCAAGTAGGCGCGTGAAAGCGTTCATCGGCACGTCGTAGTGCCCGCTTACGTTGACTTCGAAGGCCTTGTTTAGCCCGCTCTCATCCTTGGTTCGCTCGATGCTGGCCAGCGCGCCCTCGGCGAGATCCTTGGCACTCTCTTCTTCTTCCTCGGTAGGCAGGCTGCCGTTGAGGCTCGTGTTTCTGAACTGGGCCGCCATGAATTGCTTGGCGAGTGCGATGGCTTCGGCGTCGGTGATATCCTTGCTGGCAAGGGCAGAGGCGGCGGAGAGGGCCGCGGAGTTGGCTGCGTCCTGAAGGGCGGATTTCACCTGCACCAGCTTGGCGAGGTCCATCGCCACGCCGGCACTCGCCAGGAGCACGGGCAGGAGGATCGCCGTCATCATCCCGAAATTACCGCCGCGATCCGTCATGAAACCGCGGCAGGCTGCGTGCTTTTTCCTAGTCTCGACCATCATGTTCTTCCGTCAAAATAGAGCACTTTGACGACCTGATACAGTAAAGACCTGTTTTTCGGCTTAAACGGTTTGGTAAAATTTTAGCTGACGCGCAGTTCCCGGCAAGAGGGGCTAATTCAGCGGAATGACGTCGACCGCCTGCTCCGTCTGATGGCTGCCATAGCTCTTCAGTACACCGATCACCGGGGCGACGTCGGAATAGTCGCGGCCGTAGGACGTAACGATGTGGTCTGCGCCGACGAGGATGTCGTTGGTCGGATCGAGTTCGATCCAGCCTGCCGTTTCGCCGCACCACACCCTGACCCAGGCATGCATGGCGTCGGCGCCCTCGAGCCGCTCTTTGCCCGGCGGGGGAATGGTCCGCAGGAAGCCGCTCACATAGCCGGCCGGGATGCCGAGGCTTCTGAGTGCGATGATCATGATGTGTGAAAAGTCCTGGCAAACGCCTCGTCTCAATGCGAAGGCCTCGAGCGCCGGCGTGTCGACCGTGGTGGCCTTCGGGTCATACCTGAAGTCGGCATGGATGCGCGCGCAGATGGCTTCCGCGATCTGACGCACGGTGAAGCCGGGCTTCAGATCCGAGCGGGCATAGTCGGCGATCAACGGGTCGATGCCGAGCCGCGGGCTCTCTCCGAGGAAATGGTGCGGCGATTCCGGTCCGAGAGACCAGCAATCGGCCAGTTCATCCGGTAGCCCGGAAAGGATCGGAGAGAAGTCGGCGGTAAGTGGGGGAGCCTCGACCGAGACGCGGGCCTTCATGCGGATGTCGAGTTTGTCGTGCGGCGAGCGGTACATCACATAGGTCGCTGGATGCCGGAAGAAGTCGGTGAAGCCCGATCGCTCGTCCGGCTTCGGATGGACGGTGACGCTGCCGGCAACGAGACGCTGTCGATCGGGGAGGGACAGAGGCAGCAGCCGCAAGATGTGATGGGCGCCCGATGCCGGGACGTCGTAAAGATAGCCGATATGCAGGGAGAGGTCGTAGAGCATCAAGCTAACCGAGATAGGTGCTGGCGAGGAGGTCGGAGAGCTTTTCGAGGTCGCGCTCCAGACTGGCATAGATATCGGCGTCCATGGTCTCCGGCGTCATCACCGCGAGCGTCGAATGTAGCCGGACGGTTTCTCGGTAGAGCGGCGACATCTGGCCGTTGATGAAAGCGTTCGGCAATTGCTCGACCTCGGTGCGGATCTCGTTCAGCTGGAAAAGGATCGAGCGCGGATTGAGGGGGTCGAGTGCCAAGAGGTCGGTGACCGTCAGCCGCGTCGTGCTGACATTGTAGCGGCGGCGATGGGTCATGACATTGTCGCCGATCTCCAGCAGCATGTCGAGCGCGCCGTCCGGCGCATCGTCGCCGGTCATGTGGCCGAGCAGGCGGGTCATGTGGAGGCCGCGTTCCAAGAGGCGCCCGATGGTGAGGAAGCGCCAGCCGGTGAAGCGGTACATGTTTTCGTGCACCAGGCCGGCGAACCCGGCCAGTTTGCGTAGCAGCACGGTCATCGCGTGCGCGGCGTCGTCGCCGAGCTTCACGGTGTCATGGAAGCGGCGCGCGGTCTTGGCGAGGTCGTTCAATGCGAGCCAGCCGTCGGGCGAGAAGCGGTCCCGGATATTGCTGGCAGAGTATACGGCGCCTTCGATGTTGCGCAGCAGGCTCTCAGGCACGCCGTGCTTCATCGTGACGTCGAGATCGGAGAGGTAGCGCGACACAAAGGCGAGCAGCGGCTGGTCGGGATCAGCGGACTCGGCGAAGCGGGCATGCCAGGCGCGCAGGATGCGCAGGGCGCCTTCGGCCCGTTCGATATAGCGGCCGAGCCAATAGAGGTTGTCGGCAGCGCGGCTCGGCAGGCTGCCGGGCATGTTGCGGGTGAAACTCTCCTCGGCGGGCAGAAGCGAGATGCGATCGACCGGCTTGTCGGAGACGATCCACACATCGGCGGCGCTGCCGCCCGACTGCATGGCAAGGGCCGTGATGTCGTTGCCGGAGCCGATTCGAGCAAAGCCGCCCGGCATGATCTGCCAGCCGTCGCGGGTGCGCGCGGCGTAGACCCGCAGCGACATTGGGCGCGGCGTGACCTTGCCGTCGACCAAGGCCGGGGTGGTGGAGAGGGTCACGACTTCCTGGCCGACCAGGTTGGTGCCTTCGGATTCCAGCCACTCGGCCGTGGAATGCCGGGAACTGCCGGACAGGCGAGAGCCCAGGACGGAGCGGCCGTTGTCATCGAAGAACGGAAGGCCTGAATAAGCTGGTCCAATGACCATGCGGTCGATGTTGCGCGCGACGTGCTCGCGCTCGCTTTTCTGACCGCACCACCAGGTGGCGATCGACGGCAGTTCCAGATCCTCGCCGAGCAGATGGCGACAGATGGTCGGCATAAAGGCGAGGAAGGCCCGGGTTTCGAGAATGCCGGAGCCGAGCGCGTTGACGAAGGTGACCGAGCCGTTGCGCAGCGCCTGCACCATGCCCGGCGTGCCGATATGGGAGCTCTGGTTGAGTTCGAGCGGGTCGGAGAAGGCTGCATCGAGGCGGCGCCAGAGCACGCTGATCGGCCTCAGACCAGCCACGGTACGCACCATGACGCGGCCATTGACGACGGCCAGATCCTCGCCCTCCAGCAGCATGATGCCGAGATAGCGGGCGATATAGGCGTGCTCGAAATAGGTCTCATTGGCCGGCCCTGGCGAGAGAACTGCGATCCGGTCGTCGCTGTTCCTCTTTTGAGCCTGCAGAGCCTCGCGGAAGGCACCGAAGAAGGAGGCGAGGCGATGCACATGGCTTTCGCCGTAGATGTCGGAGAAGGCCCTGGCTGTCGCCACGCGGTTCTCCAACGCAAAACCGGCGCCGGAGGGGGCCTGGGTGCGGTCGGCGAGCACCCACCAGTTGCCGTCCGGCCCGCGGCCGATCTCGAAGGAGCAGAAATGCAGATAGTGGCCGCCGGCGGGTTTGATGCCGACCAGCGGACGCAGGAATTCCGGATTGGCGGCGACGAGGGCTGGCGGCAGGAAGCCCTGCTCGACCAGCTTGTTGTCGTTGTAAATGTCGGCGACGACGGCCTCGAGCAGGTTGGCGCGCTGGACGAGACCGGCGGCCAGCACGTTCCATTCCTTCTCGTCGATCAGCACCGGGATATGCGAAAAGGGCCAGACCCGCTCGCTCGAGCCGGCTGCACCATAGGCGCGGTAGAAAACGCCGGCGTCGCGCAGATAGCGGTCGGCCCGGGCGAAGCGCTCATGCAGATCATGATCTGACAGGCCATCCAGCGCTGAGACGAAAGATTGCCAGACCGGGCGGATATTGCCCTCGGCGTCGAGCATTTCGTCGGCGGCGCCCGGAAGGGCGCGATAACCCGCGGTTCTCGACTCGGTCGTCACTCTGTCTGCCGGGCTCTTGTCCGCTGCCGGTTGGTTCGCCATTTCGTCAAATGCCCTGGGGTCGCCGCAAGTCCAGCGTATGGGGGAATTCCGCAGATACCGTCTCCGGCCATAGCGGAAAATTGCCTGCTGTATGACCCCACGGTTCGAAACGTGCAAGGCGTCGTGCTTCCGCTTCATTCCCGTTCACAGGGAATGTGTCGTAGTTTCGACCGCCGGGATGCGCCACATGGTAGACGCAACCGCCGATCGACCGGCCCGACCACATATCATAAACATCAAATGTTAGCGGTGTGTTGACCGGCAGGACGGGATGCAGGCCCGATGCCGGCTGCCAGGCCTTGTAGCGCACGCCGCCGATCGAGACGCCGTTGGTTCCCGTCTTCGCCAGTGGCACGCGCCGCCCGTTGCAGGCGATCGCGTAGCGCTCCGGATTGCCCGTTTCCAGCCGAGCCTGCAGCCGTTCGACCGAGGAGTTGACATAGCGCACGGTTCCGCCGATCGCGCCCTGTTCGCCCATGACATGCCAAGGCTCAAGCGCCTGCCTGAGTTCCAGCCGCGAATCCCCGTATTCGACTTCGCCATAGAAGGGGAAGCGGAATTCGAGTTGGGCGGCAAACCATTCCGGCTTGAAGTCGAAGCCGTTGTCGCGCAGGTCCGCCAGCACTTCGTGGAAATCCTGCCAGATATAATGCGGCAGCATGAAACGGTCGTGCAGGGCCGTGCCCCAGCGCACGAAGCTGCCGCCGGTCGGGTTCTTCCAGAAGCGGGCGATGAGGGCGCGCACGAGAAGTTGCTGGGCGAGCGACATGCGGGCGTTCGGCGGCATTTCGAAGCCGCGGAACTCGACGAGGCCGAGCCGGCCGGTCGGGCCGTCGGGCGAAAACATCTTGTCGATGCAGATCTCGGCGCGGTGGGTGTTGCCGGTGACGTCGATCAGAAGGTTGCGGAACAGCCGGTCGACCAGCCAGGGCAGCGGCGGAGCCTCGCCCGATCCGGGCATCGGGATCTGCGCCATGGCGATTTCGAGTTCGTAGAGGCTGTCGTGGCGCGCTTCGTCGATGCGCGGCGCCTGGCTGGTCGGGCCGATGAACAGGCCGGAGAACAGGTAGGACAGCGACGGATGGCGCTGCCAGTGCAGGATGAGGCTTTTCAGCAGGTCGGGACGGCGCAGGAACGGGCTGTCGGCCGGATTGGCCCCGCCCACCACCACATGGTTGCCGCCCCCGGTGCCGGTGTGGCGACCGTCGATCATGAACTTGTCGGCGCCGAGGCGCGATTCGCGGGCCTCCTCGTAGACGGCGTCGGTGATCGCGACGCAGTCATCCCAACTGGCTGCCGGATGGATGTTGACCTCGATGACGCCGGGGTCGGGGGCGACGCGCACCACATTGATGCGCTCGTCATGCGGCGGCGCATAGCCTTCGATATGGACCGGCAGGCCGATGGCGGTTGCCGCCTGCTCTGCGGCGGCGACCAGTTCGAGGTAGTCCTCGATCCGCTCCACCGGCGGCATGAAGATGCTGAGGCGGCCATCGCGCACCTCGACCGACATGGCGGTTCGCACTGCGCCGCCGATCTCGCCGAGCACCTGCTCGACGCGGCCCTGCTGGATCGTGTCGTCCACCTGGAACGAGGCTTCGGGCATGGCGCGGCCGGTGGGCTCAACGACTTCCGGCAGAGGTCCCCGCGGCTCGCTCGGATCGGCGGGGTGGATATAGGGAAATTGCGACGGCGGGACATAGGGCAGGGCGCCAAGCGGCAGGCGGTAGCCGACGGGACTGTCGCCGGGCACCAGGAAGATCTTGCCGCGGCGGGTCTTCCATTTCTCGCTCACCCAGCGCTTGCCGGTCGCCTTGCTGTTCCAGGTCTGGACGGGCAGGACGTAGCCGCTCGGCTCGGTCAGGCCGCGTTCGAAGACGCGGGCGATGCGGCTTCGTTCTTCCGGGTCCTTCAGCTTCGAATTGGCGGGGTCGACATTGTCGGGAAGGTTGGCTTCCTTGAGGATCCATTCGCCGGGATCCTCATAGGCCGGCACCACCATTTCGGATTCGATGCCGAGGGCTTCGGCGATCTCGCCGAGCAGACGGCCGGCGTCGTCGGCGCTCACATCGTAGCGCTTGCCTTCCTCGGCCACCAGTTCGGGATTCTGCCAGATCGGCTTGCCGTCCTTGCGCCAGTACAGCGAGAAGGTCCAGCGCGGCAGGCTTTCGCCGGGATACCACTTGCCCTGGCCATAGTGCAGGAAGCCGCCCGGCGCGAAGCGCTGCCTGAGGCGGCGGATCAGGGTGTCGGCCTTGTCGCGCTTGGTCGGGCCGACCGCGTCGGTGTTCCACTCCTCCGACTGGAAATCGTCGATCGACACGAAGGTCGGCTCGCCGCCCATGGTGAGGCGCACGTCGCGGGCCTGAAGTTCTGCGTCGACGCGATGGCCGAGCGCGTTCAGCCCATCCCAGCTCTCGTCGGAGAACGGCTTGGTGATGCGAGGATGCTCGGCGACGCGCGTCACCGTCATGGCGAAATCGAATTCGGTATTCGCATGGCCGAAATAGCCGCCGGTGATCGGCGCGGCGTTGCGGTAGTGCGGGGTTGCCGCGAGCGGGATGTGGCTCTCGCCGGTCAAAAGGCCAGAGGTCGGGTCGAGGCCGACCCAGCCGGCGCCGGGCAGGTAGACTTCAGCCCAGGCATGAAGGTCGGTGAAATCGACCTCGGTGCCCGATGGACCGTCGAGTGCCTTCAGGTCCGGCTTCAGCTGGATCAGGTAGCCCGAGACGAAGCGGGCGGCGAGGCCCAGCCGGCGCAGCACCTGGACGAGCAACCAACTGGTGTCGCGGCACGAACCCTGGCCGATGGTGAGTGTATCGTCGGGCGCCTGGACGCCGGGCTCGAGGCGGATGACATAACCGATCTTCTGCTGCAGGGCGGCGTTCAGGCCAACGACCATGTCGACCGTGCCCTGGCCGGGCGTCTTGTCAAGCGTCTGCATGAAGGCGGCCAGTGCCGGAGTGTCCGGTTCCGGCGTCATGTAGATCTTCAGGTCGTCGCGGATGTCGGCCGGGTATTCGAACGGCCATTGGCTCGCTTCCTCCTCGACGAAGAAGTCGAAGGGGTTGTAGACGGTCATGTCGGCGACGAGATCGACCTCGATCTTGAACTCGGTGACCGGATCGGGGAAGACGAAGCGCGCCTGGTAGTTGCCGTAGGGGTCCTGCTGCAGATTGACGAAATGATTGGCCGGCGTGACCTTGAGCGCATGGCTCAGCACCTTGGTACGGGAATGGGCGGCCGGTTTCAGCCGGATGATCTGAGGTCCCAGCCGCACCGGCTTGTCATACTTGTAATGGGTGAGATGGTAGATGCTCGCCTTGATCGACATGTCTGCTGTTCGCCCTCTTTGCCCGTTGTTCTTTTTTGTCGGGCTAAAGGACGATCTTGTGCAATGCAGCGCCATAAAGCAAGGGCGCAACGCCTTGCCGCATTGCCGGCGGCCCGCCGCTGATGCCAGAGGGGGCCAGGCCAAAGAGAACCCGCGAAACTCTGTTTCGCGGGTCGGGACTTGCTGGAACCGGTTTCTCCGGTGGCAAGCCGAGGATCAACTGCGGCCGAACTCGTCGACCAGACGGATGATGTCGTCCTCGCCGAGATAGGAGCCGGTCTGTATCTCGATCAGTTCGAGCAGGATCTTGCCGGGATTGCCGAGCCGGTGCACGGCCCCTTGCGGGATATAGATGGACTGGTTCTCATGCAGCATGGTCACCTTGTCGTCGATCGTCACTTCAGCCGCGCCCTTGACGCAGATCCAGTGTTCCGAGCGGTGGTGATGCTTCTGCAGCGACAGCTTCTTGCCGGGATGGACGAAGAGCCGCTTGACCTGGAAACGCTCGCCGTTGAGCACCGAGGTATAGCCGCCCCAGGGGCGCAGCGAGGTCGGATGGTTTTCAGTGAGCGTCGCCGTCTTCTTGTCGGCTGCAAGCAACTTGACGAGATTGCCGACCTGCTGGCTATCGTCGAGCCGACCGACATAGACGGCGTCCTCGCTGGCAATCACGGCTACGCCATCCATGCCTTGAACGGCGAGATGGTTGTTGCGCGACATGACCAGAGAATTGCGGGTGTTGACCAATGTGGCATTGCCGCTGACGACATTGCCGTCGGGATCAGCATTGCCGAGCTTCCACACGGCGTCCCAGCTGCCGAGGTCGGACCAGTTGATCGGGGAGGGAACGACGGCGGCATTGGCCGTCTTTTCCATTACCGCATAGTCGATCGAAATGCTGGGGCTTTCGGCGAAGGCATCGGCGTCGAGACGGGTGAAGTCGAGATCCTTGGTCGCGCCTCGCACCGATTTTTCGGCCGCGGCGAGCACGTCCGGCGCCAGCAGGCGCAGTTCGGAGAGGATCTGGCCGGCAGAGAAGACGAACATGCCGGAGTTCCAGAAGTAGTTGCCGGCGGCGAGCATCTTCTCGGCGTCCTCGGCCTTGGGCTTCTCCACGAAGCGCTTGACGGCGTTGGCGCCGGCGGTCAGCGGTTCGCCCATCTCGATATAGCCGTAGCCGGTGGCCGCCTCGGTCGGGGTGATGCCGAAGGTGACGATCTTGCCAGCGCGGGCAGCGGCGGCAGCCGCGTCGACGCAGGTCCGGTAGCGCTGGTCGCTGACGATGTCGTGGTCGGACGGCAGGACCTGCAGGAGCGTGTCGCTGCCGTAGAGATCGGCGACGATCAGGGCGGCGACGGCAACGGCCGCTGCCGTATTACGCGCTTCCGGCTCCAGCACGATGCCGCAGAGTTCTGGAATCCATCTCGCGGGCCTGTTCGGCGACCAGGAAGCGGAATTCTTCGTTGGTGATCACCAGCGCGGGCTCGTAGAGGTCCTGATCGGTGACACGGTCGAGGGTGCCTTGGAAAAGGGTCTTGTCGCCAATGAAACGGATGAACTGCTTGGCAGCGGTGGCGCGCGACAACGGCCAGAGGCGGGTGCCTTTCCCCCCGCCATGATGACGGGTACGATCTTCTCGGTCATATTCTGCTTTGCCTTTCGGTTTGGCGGACGATGGGCGGTGGCGCTGCCTGCCGGGCAGTCGAGTTTCGGCTTCGACGCACAATGGCGCGGCGCACGCCCTGTAGTCCCGATGCCTGAACGTCTGGTTGTTGCATTTTTTGTCGCTGACTCCAACCCTGTGCATCTTGCGGTCGCAGAAAGTGGACAGAATTTCAGGCGTATTGGACGGATTTTCGCGGCGCGCCGGGTCGAAGATCATGGTCTATTGAGCGCGATCACGGTGTTTTGCCCCAGCTGTCGGGCGCGCCAGCTTCGGGTGCCGGTCTCAGTGGCAATATGCATTCCACAATACCTTTGCCATGACGCCGCTGAGGCTTGCTCTACTTGCTTTGCGCTCGGCGATATTTCAGTACGGGGGCTGCACCGGTTGGGAGGATTTCCACTTGTCGGATAGCTTGTCCCGCCGCACTTTTCTCATTGCCGGTGGCGCAAGGTCCTGACCGGGCGGTGCGGGTTCGTGCGTGGCTTCGGCAGGAAGCGGTCGTGTTCGTGCGCGAAGAACCAGTATTTGGCGATCTCCGATACCAGCAGATAGAGCAGCGTTATGACGCCGAGCCCGGCAAGCACCTGGGGCGGCAGCGGAACGAAGCCGAACCAATCTGCTCCCGGCAGGTATGGTACTGACAGCGCAAGCACGATCACCGCGACGGTAGACAGGACCAGCCAGCGTCCGGGCTTGCTCTTCCATACCGGTTTCGAAGTGCGGATCACCAGCACGATGGCAAGTTCGGTGACGAGCGATTCAACGAACCAGGCGGTCTGGAATATCGCGGCGGTCTCCCTCGCGACCACGATCAGGAAGCCGAAGGTCAGCATGTCGAACACAGTGCTGATCAGGCCGAAGACCACCATGAAACGCTGGACGTAGGCGATGTTCCAGCTCTGCGGACGGATCACCGCATCCTCGTCGACATTGTCGCTGGCAATGGCCAGTGAGGGGATGTCGGAGAGGAAGTTGTTGAGCAGGATCTGCTTGGCGAGCAGTGGCTGGAACGGCAGGATGAAGGAAGCGACCGACATGCTGATCATGTTGCCAAAATTGGCGCTGGTCGTGGTCGAGATGTATTTCAGCGTATTGGCGAAGGTTCGCCGCCCGTTGTCGATGCCGTCCAGGAGCACGTTGAGGTTCTTGTCGACGAGCACCATGTCGGCGGCCTGTTGGGCGACATCGGCGGCCCCTTCGACGGAAATGCCGATATCGGCCTCATGGAGCGCCGGCGCATCGTTGATGCCGTCGCCGAGGTAGCCGACGACATTGCCGCGCCTGCGCAGCGCCGCGATGATGCGCTGTTTTTGGTTGGGGTCGATCTCGACGAAGAGATCGGTGCGGCCGGCGAGCGCGGCCAGCGCCTCGTCGGATGTCCGCGCCAGTTCCTCGCCCGTCAGGATGTGATCGGCCTTCAATCCGACGGAACGGGCCAGATGGGCGGCGACGAAGCGGTTGTCGCCGGTGATCACCTTGACGCCGACGCCGCGCGTGGCGAGGGCCGAAAGCGTTTCGACGATGCCCGGCTTCGGCGGGTCGCTGAACAGCAGGAAGCCGGCGAAGGTGAGGTCCTGTTCGCTGTTGCGGTCGTAACGGTCGGCAGGCGTCGGGAAGTGGCGGATGGCGAGGCCGAGTATACGGTAGCCCTCGTCGCCCCAGGCGGCGAAACGGCTCTCGATCACGGCGCGGGCGGCCGCATCGAGCGGCCGAACCTCGTCGCCGTCCTGCACCGTGCCGCAGATTTCGAGGATATTGGCCAGTGCGCCCTTGGCGACCAGCAGGTGGCCGGAGGCATCGGTCTCCTCGACGATCACCGACAGGCGCTTGCGCAGGAAGTCATAGGGGACTTCGCCGATCTTGCGAACGCCTGCCGTATCGATGCCGGCGGTCGTAGCCGCGGAGGCGATCGCATCGTCGAGCGGATTGGCCATGCCGTTCTGCAGGCGGGCGTTGATCGCGGCGAGCCGCATGAGGTCGGTGCGGCCGGCGCCGAGCGGCCCTTCGGCGCACTCGAGCCGGACCACGCCTTCCGTCAGCGTGCCGGTCTTGTCCGTGCACAACAGGTTCATGCTGCCGAGGTTTTCGATCGAGGCGAGGCGCCGCACGATCACGCCGCCGTCGGCCATGCGCCGGGCGCCGTTCGACAAGGTGACGCTGACGATGGCCGGCAGCAGTTCTGGGGTCAGGCCAACGGCGATCGCCAGGGCAAACAGCAGGGAATCGATCAGCGGCCGGTCGAGAATGAGGTTTCCGGCAAAGATGACGACCACCATGATCAGCGTGATGCGGGTCATCAGGTAGCCGAAGCGGCGGATGCCGCGGGCGAAATCGGTTTCCGGCGGCTCCAGCCTGAGGTGGCCGGCGATCGTACCATATTCGGTCGCCGAGCCGGTCTCGACCACGACGGCGCGGCCGATGCCGCTGCGCACCGAAGCCCCGGTGAAGAGCACGTTGGTGCGGTTTGCCAACGTGGTCTCGGCCGGGATCTCGCCGGCGCGCTTTTCCACCGGATAGGTCTCGCCGGTCAGCGCCGATTGGCTCACATGCAGGTCGGTCGCCTCGATCACCACGGAGTCGGCGGGAATGAGGTCGCCGGCCGCCACCTCGATCACATCACCGGGGACGAGCGCGCTGGCGGCAAGCGGGCGCAATTCGCCGTCGCGCCAGACCTTGACCTTAAAGGCGATGCGTTCCTTCAGCTTCTGGACCGCAAGCGAGGCGGAATATTCCTGGTAGAAGCTCAGAAGCGAACTGGCGAGGATGATGATGATGATGATCGTCGCCTCCTTCCATTCGCCGACCGCGATCGAGATGGCGGCTGCCGCCACGAGGATCAGCACGAGTGGGCTCTCGAACTGCGACAGAAAGATCCGGAAGCCCGACCAGCGGCCTTCCTCGCGAAAGACGTTGGCGCCCACGCTCTTCAGCCGCGCCTCGGCCTCATCACCGGTCAGGCCGTGAGGCGAGGTTTCCAGTAGCGCAAGAAGATCGGCCTGAGGCCGGCTCCAATAGGCTCGTTTTTCCGGTGCTTCGAAGGAAAAGGGCGCAGGGGAGGACGGCATGGCAGCATCCGGTTTCGGCGTTGTGGTCGGCGAAAAGAACTTGATTCCGATCACTGCGTCATGAAGGCTAATCCAGCATAAACGATCGGATTGCGAACTGCCATGCGGTTCTGGAACCGGGAGGCCGAAGAGATGAAAGCCATGGTGCTGCATGCGCCGCGCCAGCCCTTGAGGCTGGAAGAGCGGCCCGATCCGGTTGCCGGTCCGAGCGAGATCGTCGTGCGGGTCGAGGCCTGCGCCGTCTGCCGGACCGACCTGCATGTTGTCAATGGCGATCTGACCGAGCCGAAGCTGCCGCTCATACCTGGGCATGAGATCGTCGGCATCGTCGAGAGCTGCGGCGCGGAAGTCGATCTAAAACCCGGCCGGCGCGTCGGCATTCCGTGGCTCGGCCATACCTGCGGTTGCTGCAGCTATTGCGCGAGCGGGCGGGAGAACCTCTGCGACAATCCGGGTTTCACCGGCTACACCCGCGACGGCGGTTTCGCCAGCCATGTGGTGGCGGATGCCGCCTTCGCCTTTCCGCTCGACGGCTTCTCCGATCCGGTCGCAACCGCACCGCTGATGTGCGCTGGGCTGATCGGCTGGCGGTCGCTGAAAATGGCGGGTGAGGGCAAGCGCATCGGAATCTACGGTTTCGGCGCGGCGGCCCATATCATCGCTCAAGTCTGCGTCTATCAGGGGCGCGAGGTCTATGCCTTCACGCGGGCCGGGGATGAAGCGGCGCAGGCCTTGGCCCTTTCGCTCGGTGCCGTGTGGACCGGCGGTTCCGAAGATTCTCCGCCGGTTCTGCTGGATGCCGCGATCATTTTTGCCCCGGTGGGCGAGTTGGTGCCCGCGGCGCTCCGGGCCGTTGCCAAGGGCGGTCGCGTCGTCTGCGGCGGCATCCACATGAGCGACATCCCGCAGTTTCCCTATTCGATCCTGTGGGGCGAGCGGCAAATTCTCTCGGTCGCCAATCTCACCCGGGCGGACGCCACGGAATTCCTCGAACTAGCGCCGCGGGCCGGGGTCACCACGACGACGACGGTTTATCCGTTGGAAAAGGCTAACGAAGCGCTGGACGACCTGCGCGCCGGCCGGTTCCAGGGCGCCGCGGTTCTTGTGCCGTAATGGCGCGGGCGAGTGGCGGGCCGTTCAGGACACCCGTAGGGGCGCGCGGCTCTTCTCGTTGACGGCTTCGCAGGCCTTTTGCAGCAGGGCCACGAACTGCTGGCGTTCCGCCGCATCGAGGCCCTCCAGCAGGATCGCCTGCACGTTCTGGACGATCGGGCGGATTTCGGCGAGCGTCTGGGAGCCTTTCTCAGTGACGAAGAGATTGCGGGCCCTGCGATCATTCGGATTGGTTTCGCGCCGCACCAGCTCCTTCTGTACCAGGCGATCGACGACTCCGCCGATAGTCACGCGGTCATAGGCGATATGGCTGGCGAGCGTTGCCTGGTCGAGACTGGGTCCAGCCTCGATGGCGCTTAGCGCCGCGTATTGCACGGGCGTCAGGTCGAAGCCCTTCTTGCTGGCTTCCTCCATGAACACGGAGACCGAGGCCTGGTTCAGTCGCCGGACCAGATGGCCGGGCATCTCATAGATTTCAAGCATCACGATTGCGTTCCCCCCGCAAGTTTATGATTTTCTTTAGCGCTTATCGCGCCAACAAAAAAGAGCGATGCAAGAACCGCTATTCGCGGTTGCCTCGGGCGAGAGGCGGTGGCGGTGCTGCAAGGTCCCGCTTCTCTTTGTGTTCAGCATTTTTTCGGCGGATGAGTATGTCGACACTGGCGACGCGCCGCCTTAGCTGATTTATGTCGGCTATGTGCCGTAGCGGTAACATGCGCGGCAATTACCGAATTGAATGCGAGCAAAACGATGAAGACGCTTTTCGAAATCCCGTCGACGCCACTGGTTCCCGTTCGCGGCGAGACGGCCGGATACCCCGTCCACCGCATATTCGGTGTCGGGCGCAACTATGCCGAACACGCTGCCGAGATGGGCTACGAGGTGGACCGCGAAGCGCCGTTCTATTTCACCAAGCCGGCTTCGGCGATCGTGGCCACAGGCAGCGAAATTCCTTATCCGCCGGGCACATCCAACTTCCACTACGAGATGGAGCTGGTGGTGGCGATCGGCGCGCCTGCCTTCGAGGTCAGTGTCGAAGAGGCCGGCAAGGCCGTCTTCGGCTATGCGGCCGGCCTCGACATGACCCGTCGTGACCTGCAGCTTGCGGAGCGCGCCAAACAGCGTCCATGGTCGCTCGGCAAGGCGTTCGAGATGTCGGCCCCGATCGCCGAGATCACCAAGGCCTCGGATTTCGCGGAGATCGGCCCCCAGCGCATCTGGCTCGAGGTGAATGGCGAGATTCGGCAGGACGCGCGCTTGAGCGATCTGGTCTGGTCGGTCGCGGAGTTGATCAGCCACCTGTCGCGCTTCTATCATCTCGTCCCCGGTGATCTCATCTTTACCGGAACGCCGGCGGGCGTCGGTGCGCTCAATCCGGGCGACCGCATTCACGGTCAAATCGACGGGCTGCAGCCGGTGACAGTTACCATCGGTGCCGCGCAGTAACACCATTTGCGGCGAGGAGCCCCCAATGGGAGAGCTTGGAAAATTCGAGCGGAAATCTCCGGATGAGCGTCGCCGGGCGCTGATCGCAGCGACGCTCGCCTGCCTTGCCCGTGAAGGGCATGCGGGGCTTTCCATCCGCAAAATCAGCAAGGAGGCCGGCATTTCCGTTGGCCTCATCAACCATCATTATGCCAGCAAGGACGAACTCATCGGCCATGCCTACGAGACCCTCTCGCTCGACCTGCTTGCCAATATGCGCGACAAAGTCGAGGCTGCGGGTTCCGATCCCCGGGCGCGGCTCAGCGCCTATTTCCGCGCCTCGCTGTCGGCGCCGATTCTGGAGCGCAGCACTCTTCGCACCTGGGTGGTGTTCTGGGGCATGATCGAGCACTCGCCGATCATGACGGAGGTCCATGACCGCACCTATGCTGAATACCGGCGTCTTCTCGAAGCCCTGCTTGCTGACCTCTGGGGGGCGTCGGGGCGACCCATGCCGGATCTGAGGCTTGCGGCGATCGGGTTGGTCGCCATCCATGACGGGCTCTGGCTAGAATGGTGCCTCAATCCGCAGACATTCTCCTCGGAAGAGGCGATCGGGCTGTGCGAGCAGTGGACCGAATCCATGCTGGCCGCCACCTCTGCCTGAGCGGATCGGCACAAAACTGAACAGTCGTTTAATTTCTCTTGTCAGCGGCATGGAGGGCTGTATCATCCCCACCACCGAGGGAGCGTTGTCGCGTCTCCCCGGTTCAAGTCCAATCCGCCCGCCGCATGCGGCAACCAAGAGAAACGCCATGTCCACAGCGAAAACCACCAGCACCGGCAGCAGCTACGGTGTCCAGTCCCTGCCCAAGATTGCCTATGGCAAGGGCAGCTACCTCTATGATGTCACCGGCAAGCGCTATCTCGACGGTTCTGGCGGGCCGGCGGTCTATTGTCTCGGGCACGCGCATCCGGAAGTGACGGAAGCGGTCAAGCAGCAGCTCGATCGCATTGCGCACGCCTATCGCTATCTCTTCACCTCGGATGCGGTGGAAGAGCTGACCGAGATCATCACCAACAATACCGGCGGGCATTTCCCCAATATCATCTATGTGTCGAGCGGTTCGGAAGCGGTCGAATCCTGCCTGAAGATCGCGCTCCAGTACCACACGGCGCGTGGCGAAAAGAGCCGCCGTCGCTTCATCGCGCGTGAGCGCTCCTGGCACGGCAATACGCTTGGCGCGCTCTCGGTCTCGCATTTCAAGACACGGCGCGATGCCTTCGAGGGCAGCCTGCTCGACGTCGCCTTCGTTTCCGCCGCCAATGCCTACCGTCGGCCGGAGGGTGTCAGCGCCGAGGGACTGGCGGCCTTTCTGGCGCAGGAGCTTGAAGACAAGATTTTGGAGATCGGGCCGGACAAGGTTGCCGCCTTCATCTTCGAACCCGTGGTCGGCGCGGCCGGCGGGGTGGTGCCGGCGCCGGAAGGCTATGCCAAGGGGATCCGCGCGGTGTGCGACAAATACGGCGTCCTTTTGATCGGTGACGAGGTGATGTGCGGATCGGGCCGGACGGGCACCTGGCGGGCACTCGAACACGACGGTATCGTCCCGGATATCATGAGCGTGGCCAAGGGGCTCGCGGCCGGTTACCAGCCGCTTGGCGCGGCGCTCTACAGCGACAAGGTGCATGAGGTGCTGATGGCCGCGCATGGCGGTGCGATGACCGGCCACACCTTCACCGGCCACACCGCCGCCTGTGCCGCGGGCGTCGCAGTGCAGAAGATCGTCACGCGGGACCGGCTGCTCGGACGGGTCCTCGATCGCGGCGCGATCCTTCAGCAGGAACTCCGCACGGCCCTGGCCGATGTCGCAGAGCTCGGCGATGTGCGCGGCCGTGGCTTCTTCATCGGTCTCGAACTGGTAAGCGATCCGATCACCAAGGAGCCGTTCCCCGCCTATGCCAGCCTGCATGCGGCCATCGGCCGTCGGGCCTTCGATGCCGGCCTGATCTGCTATCCCTGCACCGGCAATGTCGGCGGCACGGCCGGCGACACCGTCATCCTCGCGCCGCCCTACAATGCCAGCGAGGAGGAATTGGGCGAGATCGTGGAGACGCTGTCCAAGGTGATTCGTGATTCGGTCGTGGAAGCGCGGCGCACTGTTGCCAACCGCTGAGCACCCTGAAGGGGGCGGCCTTGCCGCCCCGTGGATCAATCGAAAGTAGCGTTTTGACACAGGTCGGGCGCCGGTTCCGTCGTCAAAGCTTCATTTCTGCAAGAAAGCTGTTGGAATCGTCGTTCGGCTGGCCGACGCATTCAAACTTTGCTTTGACCCAAGTCAAAACATGACTGATCTTTCCCGCTGGGACGTTGCATCGGAAAAATACGATTTGAAGTTCATTCTAAAACAGCACTTTAGAAGGTCTTTATTTAATCGCCGGGGTTGGATTGGGGAGCAGCATGGTCATGAGTTTTTTTCGCCGCACCGAAGAGCAGGGCAAGGGCGGGGACGGCGCCGGCACGCGCCCGGTCGCCAGCCAGCAAGACGGCGCGGCATTCGCAGCATTTTCCAACTCCGGGATGCAGCCATTGGGCGAGTTCGGCGAGTGTCAGGCTTTTGGCTCGATCGTGGAGGAGAGCCAGCTTTCCTCGGAGCACCTGCTCTCTGGATTTGGTCACCTGCAGGAGCGCGTTTCCGCGCTGTTGACGTCCCATAGTGAGGCACTCGCCGAGCTAGCGTCGCTGCGCACCGAAAGGGCACGGATCGGCTCCCTGCTCGACTATGAAAGCACTGCCCGCAAGAAGCTCGACAGCGAGAGCCAGCGGCTTGCTACCGAGTGCAAGGAGCTCAAGGCCGAAAACACGCAAATGCGTGCGGAAATTGAAGAAAACCGCGAGAAACTCGTCAAGCTTCAGGCGCTCTATGAAGCCAACGCCCAGGATCTTGCCGTAGTCGAGACCCGCCTGCGGGACGCATCGCGGGAGCTCGATGAACGCATTCGCCAGTACGACGAGACTTCTGCCCTGCTGAAACGTGCCCATCATGACCTCGAGCAGCGCAATCGCGATTTCGCGATCATGCGGGAGAAGTACGAGACGGAGCGGACGGAGCACCAGGTCCTGAGCGAATCCTCGAGTCGCGAGGCCGATGCGCAGGCCCGTGAGATTGCCCGGCTCAGCGAAGAGAAGGGCCAGCTCAAGAACGGTCTCGCGCACCAGGAGAACCTGTCGCGCAGTCTGGTCGGCGAGGTGACGACCCTCAAGCAGGAACTCACCTTCACAGAGGAAAAGCTGAAACGCCTGCAGTCAGATGTCGATACGCGGCAGAGCGCCATGGCGGTGGAGATGTCGCAGCTGTCGACCCGTCACGAGGCGATCAATTCCAAGGCCGAGCTGGTCGAGAAGCTGCTGGTGACCGCGCGGGGACGCGTCAAGCTGGTCGAGGACGAACTGCAGGCGACCCGCTCGGAGCTCAAGCAGACCAAGGCGGAACTCGCCACGTCGTCGCTACGCGCCGATCGCCTGGCCCAGGAGTTGAACGAGGCACGCGCCCATCATTCCGATAATGAGTCGACGCGCCGGGATCTGTCGCTCCAGGTCAGCGAACTGACCATGCGTCTGCGCGACTCCGAAAGCAGCCGCGGCAAACGGGATCGCGACTCCGAGACGATGAAGCGAGATTTCGACCAGCGCACCCGCGCCGACCAAGAAGAAATCCGCCAGTATCGCTCGAGCGCGGAGGTCGCCAAGGCAGAAATCCGCCAGCTGCGTTCGGAAATTGCCATCCTGACTGGCCAGTTGGAGGTGGCGCGCATCGACCGCCAGGCAGCACCGGCGGCCACCATGCCGAGCGCGAGCCTCGGACCGCTCGAAGGCTGGAGCCTGCCGATCGATGGAGCAGCCAAGCCGATCATCGAAATCTCGGAGAAGTCGCTGCGCGGTCCTCTGCCGCCGGCTGAGGCCTGACACTGCAACTTCTCGCCGCGCCCTGGCGCGGTCGATCGGATGCCTCAAGGGCGTCTCACCGAGGCCGCCGGTTCATGATGAGCCGGCGGCTTTTGAGTTGGCGGCTTGCGCTCTAAACTCGCCACCGTAACGGGGACGAGGCAGGCTCTTGGCTCCTTGTCCGACGCCCTGGGGCGCCGGATCTTGGTATCGGTGTGGTGCCAGGGGACGTCCCCTATGGTACGAAAACTCAATGACGACGACCGTTTCCCAACCTGATACGTCCACAATCGCACTCTCGCATCGTTCCTGCCGGTCCTGCACCTTGTGCTGCGACCTGCCGGACATCGATGAACTCGACAAGCCGGCCAACGCGCTCTGTCGTTATTGTGTTCGCGACGAGGGTTGCACCGCCTATGCGGCGCGCCCCGCGACCTGCCGGGATTTTCTCTGCGGCTGGAGGACCGACCTCTCCCTGGGGGCGGAATGGGATCCGATCCTGAGCCATATGATGATCTATCGGCAGGGAGCCCAACTGACCGTGCTGGTCGATCCGCGCCACCGGGAGATCTGGACGGAGCAGCCTTATCACGGCCACCTTCGGCGTTGGGCTGCGGAAGGCAGGGCGAGTGGCGGCTATGTCATCGTGTGGGTGGGGGAAGAGGTGTTCAAGATCGAAGGGTGATCCAGCCGGTTGCCATTCAAAACGGCATATCCGCAAATGCGACAAGGGCTCGGCGATTTCTCGCCAAGCCCTTGTTTGAATTGGGATGGTGGGCGTGACAGGGATTGAACCTGTGACCCCTACGATGTCAACGTAGTGCTCTCCCGCTGAGCTACACGCCCATCCGATGGCGGCTTAAGACCACAAAACCCTCGGCTCCGTCAATAGGGTTTTTTCGGTTTCGCGACGAGTTTCTTGCGCCGCCCGCGAAAGCCCTTACGCGGCAAGCAGTTTGTTGACTTCGTTGACGAGGTCGCGCAGGTGGAAAGGCTTGGAGAGCACCTTCGCATCCTTCGGGGCCTTCGAATCGGCGTTGAGC
Source organism: Rhizobium arsenicireducens (assembly GCF_964021225.1). Taxonomy (NCBI): domain Bacteria; kingdom Pseudomonadati; phylum Pseudomonadota; class Alphaproteobacteria; order Hyphomicrobiales; family Rhizobiaceae; genus Rhizobium; species Rhizobium arsenicireducens. The sequence continues at coordinate 427,907 of NZ_CAXHYK020000001.1, forward strand.
GCAACGGCGGCAAAGCCGGTGATGAACATCACCTTGAGATCCGGGTCGAGTTCGGTGGCGCGGCGCGCCAGCTCGATGCCGTCCATTTCCGGCATGACGATGTCGGTCAGCAGCAGCGAGAAGGGCTCTTCCCGAAGGCGGTCATAGGCGCTGGCGCCATTGTCGAAGGAGGACACCTTGTATCCCGCCTTCTCGAGCGCCTTGACCAGGAACCGGCGCATGTCGTTGTCGTCTTCGGCGAGAAGAATTTTCTGAATCATTGAAGGGTCCGCTACTCACTCATTTCCAGGGAAGGCTTTCGGGCTTTTTAGTTTCCTCTTGTGGAGTAAACAACCGGTGAAGAACCGGCTTTGCAGACCCAAGCGCCATTTAACCCAATATGGACTTTCGCGGGGGCAACTGGCAACATGGTCTAAGCAACAAGGTTGTGACTTGGTAAAAAAGAGGCACCGTGAACGGGATGACAGGCGAGTTCGAGCTGTTCGAGGTGCGCGAACCTGAAACGCAGTCCATCCCCTTCGTCTACAACTCGCCTCATAGCGGGAGGCGCTATCCTGCCCGTTTCCTTGACCAGTCGCGACTCGATGGTCTGGCGATCCGCCGTTCTGAGGACCATTATGTCGATGAGCTGTTCACTGCCGCACCCGATTTCGGCGCACCGTTGCTGCTTGCCCATTTCCCGCGTGCCTTCATCGATGTCAACCGCGAGCCCTATGAACTCGACCCGCGCATGTTCCAGGGATCGCTGCCGCCTTATGCGAACATCAGTTCCGTTCGTGTGGCAGGCGGGCTCGGCACAATTCCGCGCATCGTCGCGGAGAACGTCGAGATCTATGACAGGCGGCTGCCGGTCGCCGAAGCGCTCGAACGGATCGAGGCAGTGTACAAGCCCTATCACGCCTGCCTCAGGAGACTGATCGCGCGTACCCATGCCCGGTTCGGTTTCGGTGTGCTGATTGACTGCCATTCCATGCCGGGCAATATCCGCATCGCCGGCAGTGCAATTCGGCCCGATTTCATCATCGGTGATCGCTACGGCACCAGCGCCTCGGCCGAGCTGTCGCAGGCGGCTCTGGAATTCCTCGATGGCCTGGGTTTTGCGGCAGTGCGCAACAAGCCCTATGCGGGTGGTTTCATCACCGAACACTACGGACGTCCGGTGCGCGGCCTGCATGCCCTGCAGATCGAGGTCAATCGCGCCCTCTATGTCGATGAGGCGACCCTTGCGAAACGTAGCGATTTTGGCGCGCTCGCCGGCTCAATCGCGGTCTTCATGCAGCAAATGGCCGAATTCGTCGCCGACTATGCGGCCGATACGGCGCTCGCTGCCGAATAGTCTGCCCGAGGCAAAAAAAACCGCGCCATGGGCGCGGCTAAGTCTAGGGAGGAAACACCCAAGGAGGGTATTTACAGTCCGGAGACTGCAAAAAGAGACTATTGCTGCGACGCACAATCGTCAAGACGCAAATAGGCACTTTTTTAAGCGGGGCTCTTTTTTGTGCAACTCCCTTCGAGGCGGCTGATCCGCACAGCGATTGCAAATCGCCGGGACTGCTTTATGAGACTGCAATCCCGATCCCTTTCAACGAGCGGAAAATCCGATGCGTCCCGATCGCAGTTTCTTCAATCGTCTCGCCGAAGCCGCCAAGGCCGAAACCCTGCCGCGCTTCCGTTCGCCGCTGTTCGTCACCAACAAGGAACGCGGTGGGTTTGATCCGGTCACCGAGGGAGACCGCGCGGCGGAAGCGGCGATCCGCGCGCTAATCGAATCCGAATACCCGGAGCACGGAATACTTGGCGAGGAGCACGAGGACATCGGCACTGACCGCGACCATGTCTGGGTGATCGATCCGATCGACGGTACGCGCGCCTTCATTTCGGGCGTACCTGTCTGGGGAACCCTGATCGGCTTCCGGGAGAAGGGCCGTTCCGTGATGGGCCTGATGGATCAGCCCTTCACCGGCGAGCGCTATTTCGCCGACGGCGAATGCTCCTGGTACAGCGGACCCGACGGCGAACGGCAGATCCGCACCCGCGATTGCGGCGGCATCGAGAACGCCATCCTCTTCACCACCTCACCGCACCTCTTCAAGGGGGCGGAATTGGCGAAATACCAGGCGGTGCAGGATAAGGTACAGCTCTTCCGCTACGGCATCGATTGCTATGCCTATGCACTGCTGGCGGCCGGACACGTGGATCTGGTCATCGAGACGGTGCTGAAGCCCTATGATGTCGGGGCGCTGATCCCGCTCATCGAACAGGCGGGTGGCGTCATCACCACCTGGGAAGGGGAGCGGCCGGAAGGTGGCGGCCGCATTATTGCGGCCGGCAGCGCGACGCTGCATGCCCAGGCCCTGCAGATTCTGAAGGACAGCTGACGTTACTCTTCGGCGAAGGCAGCAAGGACGCTCGCGGGGGCATCCTCAGCCTCGGGGTCGCCGCCCGGGACGAATGCGTCGAAGGCCGCCAGCGCCTGGGCGCGGTAGCGGTCGCGCTCTTGCAGGATCTCGTGCATGGCGCCTGGCACCGGCACGAGTTGACCGGCGCGGAAATATTGCGAGAGCTTTTCCTGGTAATGGAACGGGACGATCGGGTCGTTGCCGGGCGCGACGATGACGGTCGGCACGGTAATTGAGGCGAGGTGCCTCGGCGACGAGACCCGCTTGATGGTTTCCTGGGCCTCGTAGAGCCAGCGCGCCGTGGGCGGCCCGACCGCCAGATCAGGGTGGGCCTTCAGGATCTCGACATTGCGCTGGTAGCGCTGCGGGTCGGAGGTCAGCGGATTGTCGTTATAGGGTCTCGTCGGATCGTCCGAGGTCAGGCATATGCGGCCAAAGCCGGTGAAGGTGGCAATCGTCGAGATCCGATGGATGTTTCTCGGCGACAACTTCTGGCCGCCCAGGCCCACAAAAGGCGCGAGCAGCACCATCCGGTCGATGCGGTTGGCAAGCCTTGGAGCGGCGGAAAGCGCGATCAGCCCGCCGGTCGAATGGGCAAGCAGGAAGAAGGGAAGCCGCGTGTCGGGCAGAACGATGTGCTCTATGAAGAGCTCGAGATCCCGGACGTAGTCGGAAAAGCGATGGACGTGGCCTTTGCGGGGGGACTTCAGCAGGCGCTGCGAGCCGCCCTGACCACGGAAATCGTAGGTCGCCACCCAGAGGCCGCGCGCATTGAGGTCGCGGATGGTCTCGAAGTATTTCTCTATGGATTCATTGCGTCCATGCAGAAGGATCACGGTGCCCTTGGCGACCGGCTGCTCGGAGCGAAAGACCGCATACCGCAGCTTCACGCCGCCATGGCCGGTGAAGAAGCCGGCGACAGGAGTTCCAGGGATCGGATTGCCGGGAGTGGCGTGTAGGATGGGGTCCATGCTCGCATTCGCCTAAACGTGGCCGGGCGAAACCGCCCTCTCTTCATCGGATAGGCTGAAGGCCGGACAAGGTCAAAGAAAAAAGCCGGAACCGCTCAAGCGGGGACAAGGGTGCGGTTCCGGCGAAGAGGGACCGGAAGGGAGGGACGTCCTCTTGCGGCCATCGGGTCGAGTCATCCGATAGTCAAAGTCTGGCCGGGATGCACTGAACCCTTCCTGAACCAAGTGTTCACATTGAATTCATCGGACAAGAGCCGGCCTTGAATTTGAATTGCGCGGATCCCATCTCATTTCCGTGGTCGCCATCAAGGGATCGCATTTCATTCCGCCGCCGCCGGATACGGGGCGCCGGAGCAGAAAATCGCAAAACGTCGCTTCAAGGAGGACACCATGCGTCACGTTGACTTTTCCCCCCTCTATCGCTCGACCGTCGGCTTCGATCGCCTGTTCACCATGCTGGACGGCCTTGGCCAACCGGAGCAGGCACAGACCTATCCGCCCTACAACATTGAACGTACGGGCGAGACCACCTATCGCATCACCATGGCGGTCGCCGGTTTTGATGAAACCGAGATTTCGATCGAGGCCCATGCCCATGTGCTCACAGTGAAGGGCGAGAAAGCCGAGGAAGATAAGGCCGAGCAGAACGAATTCCTCTATCGCGGAATCGCCAAGCGCGCCTTCGAGCGCCGCTTCCAGCTTGCCGACCATGTGGAAGTCCAGAGCGCCTCGTTGAAAAACGGCCTGCTACACATCGATCTTCTGCGCAACATCCCGGAAGCGATGAAGCCGCGCCGGATTGCGATCAGCGCGGAACCGGTGAATGTGCCGAAGGCGATCGAGGCGCGCGTCGCCTGATCGGCAACTGGTGTTCAATAGAAAGGGGCGGCTCTCTCGAAGGGCCGCCCTTTTTCACATCTTAAGTCCCCGTGAACCGTCAGGCCAGGAATTCCACGAAACGGTCGACGTCTTCCTCCGTGGTGGCAAAGCTCGTGACCAGGCGGATCAACATTTCGTTTTCCTGCAGCAGGTCCGGCGTCTCGGCCGGAATTGGCCAGTCGTAGAACCTGGCACCTTTGGCTTCGGTGCGTTCTGCCGCATCCTTGGTCAGGACGGCAAAGACTTCGTTGGTCGTGGTGCTCCAGGCGAGCCGGCTCTTCGCCGATCCGCCAATGCCGGTGCGCAGCCGGTCCGCCATCGCATTGGCGTTGCGGGCGAGATCGAGCCAGAGGCCGTCTTCGAAATAGGCCTCGAATTGCGCGGAGATGAAGCGCGTCTTGGAGAACAGTTGGGCGGAGCGTTTGCGGATGAAGGGCATTTCGCGCGCCAGCTCCGGCCTCAGGAAGATGATCGCCTCGGCGCACCAGCAGCCATTCTTGGTGGCGCCGAAAGAGAGGATGTCGACGCCGCGTTTCCAGGTCATGTCGGCCGGCGTTGTTTCCAGGGCGACAAGGGCATTGGCGAAACGGGCGCCATCCATGTGAAGCGGCAGGTCGTTCTCGCGCGCGATTGTGCCGATCGCCTCGATTTCATCGAGCGTGTAGACAGTGCCGGATTCGGTCGCCTGAGTAATAGTGACCGCCATCGGGCGGCCCTGGTGCACAGCACCCGGCGGGAAGCGGCCGATCGCAGCGGTGAGTGCATCCCTGTCCATCTTGCCGCCCGGCCCGTGAACCGGAACGAGCCGGCAGGCGCCGGTGAGGAATTCCGGCGCGCCGCATTCGTCGGCCGTGACATGAGCCTCCGAATGACAGAAAGTGACGCCACCGGGCTTGGCCACCGAGGCGAGCGCAAGCGAATTCGCGGCTGTGCCGGTGCCGACGAAGAAGACCGCAACCTCGCGCTGGAACAGGTCGTTGAAACGTTCCTCCATGCGCCGATCGAGATCGCTGGTACCGTAAGCGGCAGCATAGCCGGTGGCCTCGCGTGCAAGGCTCTCGGCAATTCGGGGGTGGGCGCCAGCCCAATTATCGGAGGCGAAAAACATGACAATAATTCCATTTGTGGCGAGTGAATCCGTCGTTGGGGAGATTAGGGATTTCGCCGGGCCGATCAATCCATTCCATGACGGACCGATGTTGAATTATACGTCTGCGTAACAAGTTGTGGGAAAACCTGCGACGCAGGGTAATAAAATTACCAGTATGTGGTTCAGGGCGTAACAAATGATCCATATGGCCCACATATTTTTGTTGCAGTGCCTTGCGTCACTTTGCAGTTTCTGTCATAGAGCTTGCGAAAATAGGTCAGGATAATTGACCTAATTGAACATTCTTGAGCCGGTTCGGTTTGCTTGTCATGATGGTGAGGGTAATACTCGCCAGACTGAGGCGGCTGCACCGGCATCGGCGCCAGCGGTACTGGCGGGAACAGGCGCGGGTGTTCCGGGCCCAAATGGAGGGAAGGCAATGACCAAGATGACGCCATCCGAAGAGATCATGCAGGCTAGCGCTACGGCGAACGAAGATCGCCCGGTGCGAGCGGCCGCCTATGGTCTTCCCGCCAAGCAGGGCCTCTACGATCCGAAGAACGAGCATGATGCCTGCGGCGTCGGCTTCATCGCCCACATGAAGGGTCAGAAGTCGCACCAGATCGTCAAGGACGGCCTGTTTATCCTGGAGAACCTCACCCATCGCGGCGCCGTCGGTGCCGATCCGCTGATGGGCGACGGCGCGGGTATCCTCGTGCAGATCCCGGACCGCTTCTTCCGTGAGGAAATGGCCAAGCAGGGCATCACCCTGCCGAAGGCCGGCGAATATGCCGTCGGACATTTCTTCTTCCCGCGGGACGAGACGCAGATCGCGCATTTCAAGAAGATCATTGCCGATGTCTGTCAGGCCGAGGGCCAGGAACTGATCGGCTACCGCGACGTACCGGTCGACAATTCCTCGCTCTCCAAGGCGCCGGACATTGCCGCGACCGAGCCGCGCCATATCCAGGTCTTCATCGGCGCCGGCCGCGATGCCGCGACCCAGGAACAGTTCGAGCGCCGGCTGTTCCTGCTGCGCAAGGTGATCTCCAACCGCATCTATGACGAATTCAAGGGCGAAGATACCGGCTTCTATCCGGTGTCCCTGTCTTCCTCGACAATCGTCTACAAGGGCATGTTCCTCGCCTTCCAGGTCGGCGCCTATTACAAGGATCTCGCCGATCCGCGCTTCGAGTCGGCCGTAGCGCTCGTCCACCAGCGCTTCTCGACCAATACCTTCCCATCATGGAAGCTGGCGCATCCTTACCGCATGGTCGCCCACAACGGTGAAATCAACACCCTGCGCGGTAACGTCAACTGGATGGCGGCGCGCCAGGCTTCGGTCTCCTCGCCGCTGTTCGGCAGCGATATTTCCAAGCTGTGGCCGATTTCCTACGAGGGCCAGTCGGACACCGCCTGCTTCGACAACGCGCTCGAATTCCTGATGCGCGGCGGCTATCCCATGGCCCAGGCGGTGATGATGCTGATCCCCGAGGCCTGGGCCGGCAACCAGTCGATGAGCCCGGAGCGCAAGGCATTCTACGAGTATCACGCGGCCCTGATGGAGCCGTGGGACGGTCCGGCTGCCGTTGCCTTTACCGACGGTCGCCAGATCGGCGCGACGCTCGACCGCAACGGTCTGCGTCCGGCCCGCTACATCGTCACTACGGATGACCGCGTCATCATGGCGTCGGAGGCCGGCACGCTTCCCGTGCCCGAGGAGACGATCGTCAAGAAGTGGCGGCTACAGCCGGGCAAGATGCTGCTGATCGACATGGAAAAGGGCCGCATCATCGGCGACGAGGAGATCAAGTCGGAACTCTACAAGAGCCATCCCTATCGTGAATGGCTCGACCGCACCCAGCTGATCCTCGAAGACCTGAAGCCGGTGGAGCCGCGGGCGCTTCGCCGCGACGTCTCGTTGCTCGACCGCCAGCAGGCCTTCGGCTACACCACCGAGGACACCAAGCTCTTGATGTCGCCGATGGCCACGACCGGCCAGGAAGCGATCGGCTCGATGGGGACCGACACGCCGATTTCCGCCATGTCGCAGAAGTCGAAGTTGCTCTACACCTATTTCAAGCAGAACTTCGCCCAGGTCACCAACCCGCCGATCGATCCGATCCGTGAGGAACTGGTCATGAGCCTCGTGTCGTTCATTGGCCCGCGGCCCAACATTCTCGACCATGCCGGCATGGCGCATGCCAAGCGGCTCGAAGTGCGTCAGCCGATCCTCACCAATGGCGATTTGGAGAAGATCCGCTCGATTGGTCATACCGAAGACCGTTTCGATACCAAGACGCTGGACTTCACCTATGATGCCGATCGGGGTGCGGAAAGCATGCCGGAAATGCTCGACCGGCTCTGCGAGCGCGCCGAGGCTGCGGTCAAGGGCGGCTACAACATCATCGTGCTGTCCGACCGCCAGGTCGGGCCGGACCGTATCGCGATCCCGGCGCTGCTGGCGACGGCGGCCGTGCACCACCATCTGATCCGCAAGGGGCTTCGCACCTCCGTCGGCCTCGTCGTGGAAACGGGTGAACCGCGCGAAATCCACCACTTCTGCTGTCTGGCCGGCTACGGTGCCGAGGCGATCAACCCGTATCTCGCCTTCAACACGCTGCTCGACATGCACAAGCATGGTGAATTCCCGAAGGAAGTCTCGGAAGACGAAGTCGTCTATCGCTACATCAAGGCGGTCGGCAAGGGCATACTCAAGGTCATGTCGAAGATGGGTATCTCGACCTACCAGTCCTATTGCGGCGCGCAGATCTTCGACGCGATCGGCCTGTCGTCTGAACTGGTGGAAAAGTATTTCTTCGGCACGGCGACGATCATCGAAGGCATCGGCCTTGCCGAGATCGCCGAGGAAACTGTCGCCCGGCACAGGGCGGCCTTCGGCAAGGATCCACTGCTTGCCAATACGCTCGACATCGGTGGCGAGTATGCCTACCGCATGCGCGGCGAAAGCCATGCCTGGAGCCCGGACTCGATCGCGGCCCTGCAGCATGCGGTCCGCGGCAACAGCCAGGAGCGCTATCGCGAGTTTGCGGCGATGGTCAACGAGACCTCTCTGCGGCTCAACACGATCCGCGGCCTGTTCAAGATCAAAGGCGCCGAAGCGCTCGGCCGCAAGCCGATCTCGATCGACGACGTCGAGCCGGCCGTCGAGATCGTCAAGCGTTTCTCGACCGGCGCGATGTCATTCGGCTCGATCAGCCGCGAAGCGCATACCACGCTCGCCATCGCCATGAACCGGATCGGCGGCAAGTCGAACACCGGCGAGGGCGGCGAAGAGGCAGACCGCTACCTGCCGCTCGCCAATGGCAGCCAGAACCCCGAACGTTCGGCGATCAAGCAGATCGCTTCCGGCCGCTTCGGCGTGACGACGGAATATCTGGTCAATGCCGACGTCTTGCAGATCAAGGTGGCGCAGGGCGCAAAGCCCGGCGAGGGCGGCCAGTTGCCCGGCCACAAGGTCGATGCGACGATCGCCAAGACCCGCCACTCGACCCCCGGCGTCGGCCTGATCTCGCCGCCGCCGCACCATGACATATATTCGATCGAAGATCTGGCCCAGTTGATCTTCGACCTGAAGAACGTCAACCCGGTGGCCGACATCTCGGTCAAGCTCGTGTCGGAAGTCGGCGTCGGCACGGTTGCCGCCGGCGTCGCCAAGGCGCGCGCTGACCATATCACCATTGCCGGCTTCGACGGCGGTACGGGCGCATCGCCGCTCACCTCGCTGAAGCATGCAGGTAGCCCTTGGGAAATCGGCCTCGCCGAAACCCAACAGACGCTGGTGCTCAACGGCTTGCGCTCGCGCATCGCGCTGCAGGTCGACGGTGGCCTGAAGACCGGCCGTGACGTCATCATCGGCGCGCTGCTCGGAGCTGACGAGTTCGGCTTTGCCACCGCGCCGCTGATTGCTGCCGGCTGTATCATGATGCGCAAGTGCCATCTCAACACTTGCCCCGTGGGTGTCGCCACGCAGGACCCGGTCCTCAGGAAGCGCTTCAAGGGTACGCCGGAGCACGTCGTCAACTACTTCTTCTTCGTTGCCGAGGAAGTGCGCGAGATCCTCGCCTCGCTGGGCGTCGCCCGGCTCGACGAGATCATCGGTGCTTCCGAACTGCTCGAGAAGGACGAGATGCTGGCGCATTGGAAGGCCAGGGGCCTCGACTTCTCGAAGATCTTCCACAAGGTTGAGGCTGCGAAGTCCGCAACCTACTGGACCGAACGCCAGAAGCACCCGATCGATGACGTGCTCGACCGCAAGATGATCGAAAAGGCCATGCCAGCGCTGGAGGCTAAGCAGCCGGTGGTGTTCGACGTCGACATCAAGAACGTCGACCGTTCGGCTGGCGCCATGCTGTCGGGCGAGCTTGCCAAGCGCTACGGCCACAAGGGCCTGAAGGACGACACCATTCATGTGACGCTCAACGGCACGGCCGGCCAGTCGTTCGGTGCTTTCCTTGCCCGTGGCATTACATTTGACCTCGTCGGCGACGGCAATGACTATGTCGGCAAGGGTCTGTCGGGTGGCCGCATCATCGTTCGGCCACCAGAAAACACGCGGATCATCGCCGAAGAGTCGATCATCGTCGGCAATACTGTTCTCTACGGCGCAATCGCTGGCGAATGCTATTTCCGCGGTGTGGCCGGCGAACGTTTCGCGGTTCGCAATTCTGGCGCTGTCGCAGTCGTCGAAGGCGTGGGCGACCACGGCTGCGAATACATGACGGGCGGCGTCGTCGTCGTGCTCGGCGGCACGGGACGCAACTTTGCGGCCGGTATGTCCGGCGGTGTGGCCTATGTCCTGGACGAGAGTGGCGATTTTGCCTCGCGTTGCAACATGGCGATGGTCGAGCTCGAGCCGGTTCCGGAAGAGGACGACATGCTCGAGAAACTGCACCATCACGGCGGCGACCTCATGCACAAGGGCCTCGTCGACGTGTCGGGCGACATGAACCGTCATGACGAGGAACGCCTCTACCAGCTGATCTCGAACCATCTGCACTACACGGATTCGGCCCGCGCCAAGCAGATCCTTGATAACTGGGCCGGCTTCCGTCCGAAGTTCCGCAAGGTCATGCCGGTCGAGTACCGTCGTGCTTTGGAAGAGATGGAGCGCATGCGCATGGGAGTCGCGGCGGAGTAACCGCCTTTCGAAGCCGTCCCGCCGGTCTTGCGGCGGGGCACCCTTCGGGCACGCAAGCGTGCCGTCCACGAGACACTTGAGCAGGATAAAGACTATGGGCAAGGTTACAGGTTTTATGGAAATCGACCGGCAGGTCATGAAGTACCAGCCGGCGTCCGACCGCATCCGTCATTTCCGCGAGTTCACCATTCCGATGTCGGATGCCGAGGTCACCAAGCAAGCCGCCCGCTGCATGGATTGCGGCATACCCTATTGCCACGGCCCGACCGGCTGCCCGGTGCACAACCAGATCCCCGACTGGAACGACCTCGTCTACAACAACAAGTGGGAAGAGGCGATCCGCAACCTCCATTCCACCAACAACTTCCCGGAATTCACAGGCCGCGTCTGTCCGGCTCCGTGCGAGGAAGCTTGCACGCTGAACCTCGAAGACATGCCGGTGGCGATCAAGACGGTGGAGCAGGCGCTCGCCGACAAGGCCTATGAACTCGGCTTCATCGTGCCGCAGCCGGCCACGGTTCACACCGGCAAGAAGGTGGCGATCATCGGCTCTGGCCCGTCTGGCATGGCCGCTGCCCAGCAGCTCGGCCGCGCCGGCCATGAAGTGCATGTCTATGAGCGCGAAACCAAGCCCGGCGGGCTGCTGCGCTACGGCATTCCGGACTTCAAGATGGAGAAAAACTTCATCGACCGCCGCGTCGAGCAGATGGAAGGCGAGAACGTCACCTTCCATTGCGGCGTCAATGTCGGCGTCGACGTCAAGGTCGAGAAGCTGCTGGCGGACTACGATGCCGTGCTCTATTGCGGCGGCTCGGAAACGCCGCGCGAGGCCGGGATGCCCGGTGTCGATTTCCACGGTGTCTATGACGCGATGCCCTACCTGGTGCAGCAAAACCGCCGAGTCGGGCGCGAGAATGTCGACAGTGTCGGCTGGCCCTCCGATCCGATCCTCGCCGGCGGCAAGCATGTCGTCGTTGTCGGAGGCGGCGATACGGCCTCCGACTGCGTCGGCACTGCCTTTCGCCAGGGCGCGGTGAAGGTCACCCAGCTCGACATTCGTCCTCGTCCACCGGAAACCGAGGACAAGCTCGCCATCTGGCCGTTCTGGGCGACCAAGATGCGGACCTCATCCAGCCAGGCCGAAGGCGCGATCCGCGAGTTCCAGGTCGGCACACTCGAATTCGTCGGCGAAGACGGCGTGCTGACGGGCGTCAAGTGCTGTCAGGTCGACGAGAAGCGCAAGCCGATCGCCGGTTCGGAATTCATCATCAAGGCCGATCTCGCCTTCATTGCCATCGGCTTCCGTGGCCCCTTCAACGACGGCGTCGTCAAGGAACTAGACGGCAAGCTGACGCTCAATACCGACCGTCGCGGTTCGACCAATGTCGTTGCCAATGATCGCGACTACAAGACATCGGTCGACAAGCTGTGGAGCGCTGGTGACGTGCGCCGCGGCCAGTCGCTGGTCGTCTGGGCGATCCGCGAAGGCCGCCAGGCGGCGCGCGCCATCGACGAGGCGCTGATGGGCGCGAGCGTCCTGCCACGCTGAACCAGAAAACGGTCCAGTGAACTCGATTGTCCTGGATGGGCCGCGTTCGACGCGGCCCTATTCGCTTATGGGAGCGTCGGCCCGGGGCGTGCGCACGTCGTCCACTCGACCGGACGGCGGCGGCGGCAAAGTGCCGTCCTTTACCAGTTGGTCGCGTGGCGTCGGCATCGAGGAGACAGGCAGGGGGGCTGCGCCGAGCAGTTCAGTCGCGCCGTCAAGCTCCGGATCGAAAAGATCCATCGGTTGCGTTTTGACCAGAGTCTGTATTTCCGACGGAGGCAGGCTCAGCAGATCCGGCAGGCTGCCGGCGTCCAGGCGCAAGAGATCCGGACTCGTCATGTCTCCAAGGCGGCGTCGCACGGATTTTTCAGCGTAGAATGCCAGCTTGCGTTTGCCGGCCGCCGTCAGATTGATCCCGTCGGAGCCGCGCAGACGTACCTGCTGGCCATTGATGTCGGATCCGGTGAGGATAAAGCGTCCTTCCTCGTCGACGAAGCCGTCCCATACGTCGATGAATTCTCCGCCAATGCGTTCCACCGCACGGCGATAGACGGTGTTGAGCGTCAATGCGTCGGCGGTCATGTTCTGCGGGCGGAACGCAGGGAGGCCTACCCAGAGCAATGGGACGTTTGCATCCGTGATGATCTTGCCGAACGCGGTCACGCGCCGCTCGTATTCCTGAAACCACCCATCGGTCCGGAAATCGAGCCTACCCGAAGCGGTCGTCATCTGCTGGCGATCGTTGGCGCCGATTTCGACGATGACAATGTCGGGCCGCAGCTCGGCGATCATGGCCGGTAATTCGGACTGCCAGTCGTAATAGTCGGTGCGCACCAGACCGGACGAGCCATTGCTGCGCTCCTCGATCATAACGCCTGGCGAGGCAGCAAAGGCCTCCTGCAGCCCCGTTGCAAGGCCGTCCGCGACGAAGTCGCCAACCACCAGGATCTTGCGGGCGTTCTCAATCTTCGGCGGCGGTGGTGGTGGCTTTGGCGCGGTGGTGATGCTGGTGACGCTTTTCGTCTGCTTTTTCACGGTGCTCGGCGGTTTCGCCTTGCGCGGCGGTGGCGGCGGTGGCTCGGGGAAACGTTGTTCGCGCGTGCCGAAGAACAGTTCGATCAGGTTGCGTGGCTGGCGCGTCTGCTGGGCCTCTGCCGTGGAGGCAAGCGTCGAGATCGCGATGAAGGCAAACGCAAACGCGCAAGCACACCAGCCCCGAGCGCCCATATTTCGCCGCGTCTGCCGCATCCCGGTCGTCGTCCTATCCGTGCCGCACTATCCTTGGACACTCCGGGGATATGTGAGGCGGGCATGCGCAATTGTCAATTGCGCAGCTTGTCTAACAGATCCCGCGTCGGCTGGCCGTCGGCGGCCATGCCGAGGCGTGTCTGGATCGCGGTAATGGCGGCCTTCGAGCCGGAACCAAAGTTGCCGTCGATCTCGCCGTTGTAATAGCCGAGGGCCCGCATGCGGTCCTGCAGTTCGAACTTTTCCTTGATGTCCAGGCTGCCATCTGGGCGGGGCCATGCCTGCTGCATCCCGCCGTAGCCGGCGATTTCGTCGGCAAGCAATCCGACGGCGAGCGCGTAGCTGTCGGCGGCGTTGTAGCGCTTGATGACGAAGAAGTTCTTGGTCATCAGGAAGCCTGGACCGTTGGTGCCACCCAGCATTTTCAGTTCGGCCCGCTGGTTGCCGTTCTTGAAGCCTTTGCCGCTCGGCCGCACGTAGCCCAACGCCGCCCATTGGGCGAGGGTCTTGGTCTGCCCCGCATGGGCGTGGCCACCCTTTGGAACGACGACCTCGAAACCCCAGGTCTGTCCTGTCTGCCAGCCGTTCTTCGCCAGCAGATTGGCCGCGGTTGCGAGCGCATCCGGCACTGAATGCCAGATGTCCTTCCGACCATTGCCGTCGGCATCGATCGCATAGAGCAGGTAGCTGGAGGGGATGAATTGCGTATGGCCCATTGCCCCCGCCCATGAGCCCATCAGGTTCTTGGAGGATACATCGCCGTTTTGCAGCATCTTCAGGGCGGCGACCAGCTGGCTTTTGGCATATTTCGATCGCCTGGTGTCGGCGTAGCCGAGGGTTGCAAGTGCGCGCGGCACGTGATGCAGCCGATCGGGGTTTTCAAGCGCCGCGCCGTAATTGGACTCCATCGACCAGATGGCGAGGAGCACATTCCTGTCGACACCGAAATGGCGTTCAAGTGAGGCAAGCGTCGAACCGTGCTTGGCCGCCATCTCGCGGCCGATCTTGACCGTGTAGGGATTGACGCGCGAGTCGAGATAATCCCAGATCTTCGACTTGAATTCTGGTTGATAGCGGGCCTTTTCCAGTACGAGGGGATCAGGCGTGGTAACCCCCGCGAAGGCTTGGCTATAGGTTTTCTGGCTGATGCCGCTCTTGGCGGCCGTTGCGTAGAATCCATTGATCCACTTAGTGAAGCCAGCGTCTGCCGAGGCCGGTCCGGCCATGAGGCCGGCGGCGATGGAAATGGCAATAGCTCCGAAAAGCTTGCGATTTTTTCTCGTCATGGGAACATCCCCGTTCTGTTACGGTTCTTTTCCAGCCGATCTGGAGGCTGTTCAGCCAAGGTTAAGGCAACAGCGTCAACAAAGTCTTTACCATGCAGCAGGGCCTCGCAAAACCTTTGCGAAATGGTAGCGAATATATAGTAGTGCGCGGGTGCTTGTTAAAGAAGCCCGGGCAGAAGCCTCGAGGAGGAATGTGTGGTTCACCGAAAGAGACTCCGTAAAGCTGTTTTCCCTGTCGCCGGTCTCGGCACGCGCTTTCTTCCGGCCACCAAGGCTGTTCCGAAGGAAATGCTGACCGTCGTCGATAAGCCGGTCATTCAATATGTGGTCGACGAGGCTGCGGAGGCTGGTATTGAGCACTTTGTGTTTGTCACGGGCCGCGGCAAGGGCGTGATCGAAGACTATTTTGACATCCAGTACGAATTGGAGCAGACGCTGAAGGCGCGTAACAAGCATGCCGAACTGACGCTGCTTTCAGGTCTGTTGCCGAAGGCGGGTTCGGCGAGCTTCACCCGTCAACAGGAGCCACTCGGTCTCGGCCATGCGGTCTGGTGCGCTCGCGACATCGTCGGCCGCGAACCGTTTGCGCTGCTCTTGCCGGACATGATCATGCGTGGCGAAAAGGGTTGCCTCAAGGGCATGGTCGAGCTCTACGAAAAGACCGGCGACAATATCGTTGCGGTAGAGGAGTGCGATCCGTCGCAGACCCACAAATACGGCATCGTCGGCGTCGGCGAGGTGCTGGAGGGCGGCTTCCGCATCACCGAAATGGTCGAGAAGCCGGCCAAAGGCACGGCGCCTTCGAACTTCTTCATCAACGGCCGCTACATCCTGCAGCCGGAAATCTTCGCCATTCTTGAAACGCAGGAGCGTGGTGCCGGCAACGAGATCCAGCTCACCGACGGCATGCTCAAGCTCGCCAAGGAACAGGCCTTTGCCGGATATCACTTCAAGGGCCAGACCTTCGACTGCGGTGCCAAGGATGGCTTCATCCTCGCCAATGTCTCCTTCGCCATCGAGCGCGCCGACATCCGTCCGATGATCGAGGAACCACTCAAGGCGCTGCTGGCAGCGCTGAAGTAGGCGGCGGCGTCTCGCGAATGCTGGAGCCGCGTCCGTGGAGGGCGCGGCTGTATCGTTTTCGCAACGCTCTAGCGCTTGGCGGTGAGGCCGATCGAGGTGGTCAGCACGTCGCTGCTGGCGGATCCGTTCCGCTCAGTGCGCTCGTATTCGATATCCGTCGTCAAATCGAGGTAGCGGTTTATCCCCCAGGTCAAGCCTGCGCCCGTCGTATAGGTGACGGCGTTCTGGGCCAATGCGCTGTCCGGATAGCGCGTCCATTCGATCGCGTTTGCCAGTCGAAGCACGAGATTTTCGCGGAGCTGATGCTGCACCTTGGAATTGAGGTTGTAGATCACCGAACCGTTCAGGCCGGCGGTGGTTGCCGGATCAATGGTCGTCGAAAGCCCAAGATCGACATCGGTCCCCCGGCGCGGCGACCAGGTGACGTTGCCGTCCACGGTCACTGCGGCGAGATCATCGAGTCGCAAATCCTCGAAGCGCTGGCGCTCGTAGCCGATGCCTAGTTCACCCTTGAGCTTCTCGCCGAAATCGACGGCGATGCCGGCCTTTGCCGCATAGGTGTCGGCGGAGCGCGCATAGCCGGAAGAATCGCGCCTGTCATCGTAGTTGACTTTGCCGATCGCCACTTCGACAAAGGGGGTGAGGGCGGGAGAGATTTCGTAGCCGATGCGTCCGCGCAACTCGCCCGACAGACGGTTGCGATCGCTGAGTGAGAGGGTGGTTCCGTCCGGGAATTCCGCATCGGAATACTGAAACCGGGTGATGTCGGCCGCAATCGTGCCGCGCAGACGGCCGAAGTCGTGCTCCACCGAAACGCCGCCGGTGTATTGGTGGATGCCGGACTGGACCGAGGCGCCGGAAATGGCGTTCGGGTCGTCACTATCCTCTCGGCTGAAGTTGTATCCGCCCTTGATGTGGGCGACGGTCTGGTCGGCGAGATCGAGGCGCAAGTCGGCGTTGATGTTTGCTCGAGGATCAGTCGCCCCGTCGCCGGAGAGGTTCTCCTGCCAATAGCCTTCCCCGCTGATCATCAGCTCGTGGCGCGACCAGTCGGTCGTCAGCGTTCCCTTGAGGCCGGTTTCGGAGAACGTGCGGTTCCCGCTGTTGGTCCGCTCATGGACGAGCTTTTCGCTGATCGACGGGCGCAGCACCATCGTGCCGATGTGGACGCCTTCGCCATCCAGGTCGCGGCGCGTTCTCAATGCCGTCGGGTCATCCAGAGTTGTTTCGCGCAAGTTCTGTCGGCCGAGATCGAGCGGCCGGGCATTGACGTCCAGGTCTGCATCCGTGGCCAAGGCATCCGCGCCGAGGGGATCTGTCATGCCGTCCGCGTCGCCCGTCGCGGCTGCGGTGGTCGGATCAACGGTCGCAGTCGGATCTCCCGTGGCCGGCAGGGTGGCATTGTTGCGGCTCTGGCCCGGTAACGGCGTCCAGGTGGTGGACGGATCTGCAGTCTGTGCCACTGCGGGCACGACGAGGCCGAGCAGGCCGCAGGTCAGTAGGCCGGCCGAGAGAGCGGATACCCGGCGGCGTGCGCCCTCCGCTTCGGTCTTTGTATTCTGAACCATCTGGACTTCGCCCGGCAATGCTGGAATGCTTACCCAAAGGTAAAGCGCTGTGGTTAACGTTTAGTTGCCGTCGGTGCGCTGTCCCGAAATGAGTGCTCGCGGGCGGGCGTAACAGATTTTTGCCGTGAAGCTGTGCATGACGTTTCCTCCCAGAGTTGATGATCATCTGATCTTCTGGACAGGTGCAGACAAAAGCAGTAAGGAACCGCCATGATCAAGCGCGCTGTAAATCTTGTCGAAGCTGGAGCCATCGAATCGGCTCTTAGGGTGGTCTCAACCGAACGGGCCGGGTTGGACGCCCTGGAACGTGCGCTCACCGAGAGCCTTGCTGGACCTTTCTGCAATGCCATCAGGGTCATCGGCGGCATTTCCGGTCGCGTGATCGTCACCGGCGTCGGCAAGAGCGGCCATATCGGCACGAAGCTCGCCGCCACCTTTGCCTCGACCGGCACGCCCTCTTTCTTCGTCCATCCGGTGGAAGCCAATCATGGCGACCTCGGCATGATTGCCCGCGACGACGTGATCCTTGCCATGTCCTGGAGCGGCGAGAGCACCGAACTGCACGGCATCCTTTCCTATTCGCGCCGCTTTTCCATTCCGCTGATCGCCCTTACAGCCGGCGCGACCTCGACGCTGGCGCGCGAAGCCGACATCGTCCTTCTTCTGCCGAAGGAGCAGGAAGCCTGTCCGCATGGCGTTGCGCCGACGACGTCGACCATCATGCAGCTCGCCATGGGCGACGCGCTCGCCATCGCTCTGCTTGAAGCACGCGGCTTCACGGCCCATGATTTCCGCACCTTCCATCCGGGTGGCAAGCTGGGCGCTATGCTTAGCCATGTCTCCGACATCATGCACACCGGCGACAGCCTTCCGCTCGTTCCGGTCGGCACCTCGATGCCGGAAGCGATAACCGTCCTGTCGATGAAGCGTTTTGGCTGCGTCGGGGTGATCGATGGGGCCGGAACGCTGTGCGGCATCGTCACCGACGGCGATATTGCCCGACACCTGAGCGTCAATCTCGGCGAAACCTTGGTCGATGACGTGATGACCCGCAATCCGAAGACGGTCAACTCGACCGTTCTGGCGACCAGCGCCATGGGTTTACTCAACCAGCACAATATCTCGGCGCTGTTCGTCACCGAGGAAGACGGCACGCCGCTCGGCATCGTGCACTTCCACGATCTGCTCCGGATCGGCGTCGCCTGATCAGGCGGCCTCTACGGTCAAGTCACTACCATTCCACGAAACAATTCGAACCTGGGTGCCTGCCGCAAGGTCCGGCCCCAGCACCGGCCAGAAGGTGTCATCGAGGCGGATACGCCCGTGCCCCTCGGCAATTGGCTCCTGCAGGGTCGCGGTACGGCCGACTAGGCTCGCGCCACGTTGATTCAGCAGCGGTTCGTCGGTTACCTGGTCCGATTTCGACAAGAACCTGCGGCCAAGCAAGGTAGCGACGACCGCCAGCGCGGCGAAGGTCAGTGACTGGATCTGCCAGCCCCATACGGCACTCTCCCAAAGCAGCAGCGAGATAACCCCGGTCGCAAGCGCGCCGATGCCGATCCACACCAGGAAGACGCCGGGGAGCAGGAGTTCGGCGGCCAGCAGCAACAGGCCAAGCAGCCACCAACTCCACGGACCCAGTTCAGCGACCATGCGGCTCAGCATTGCTCAGGTCTCCCGGTCGGGTGCGAATGGATTGACCGCCGGTGTCGTGCGCGCCGGTACTGCGGGTGTCGTCGGTCGGGCACGCGGCGCGGCGGACTGATCGCCGAAGACCTCGCGCGCGATGGCGCCTATGCCACCGAGCGAGCCGATCAGGCTCGAGGCTTCCATTGGCATCAGCACGACCTTGGAATTCGGCGCCGTGCCGATCGCGCTCATGGCCTCGGTGTATTTCTGCGCGACGAAGTAGTTGATCGCATTGATGTCCCCGGCGGCGATCGCCTCAGACACCATGCGTGTCGCCTTTGCTTCCGCCTCGGCCAGCCGCTCTCTGGCTTCCGCCTCGCGATAGGCGGCTTCGCGCTGGCCTTCTGCCTGCAGGATTGCCGATTGCTTGGCGCCCTCGGCGCGCAGGATCTGCGCGTTGCGGAAACCTTCGGCTTCAAGCACCTGGGCGCGCTTCTCACGCTCCGCCTTCATCTGCCGGCCCATGGCATCGACCAGATCCTTCGGCGGCTGAATATCCTTGATCTCGACGCGGGTGACCTTGATGCCCCACGGGCCGACCGCCTCGTCGACGACGCGCAACAGACGGTCGTTGATGACCTCGCGGTTGGACAGCAGTTCGTCGAGATCCATCGAGCCCATGACCGAGCGGATATTTGTCATCGTCAGGTTCAGGATCGCGTTTTCCAGATCGGCGACCTGATAGGCGGCCTGGGCGGCGTTGAGGATCTGGTAGAAGGCGACTGCGTCGGCCGAGACGCTGGCATTGTCCTTGGTGATGACCTCCTGGGTCGGAACGTCGAGCACCTGTTCCATGACGTTGAGCTTGGAGCCGATCCGCTCGATGAAGGGCACGATCAGGTTGAGGCCGGGCTCCAGTGTGCGCGTATAGCGACCGAAGCGCTCGATCGTGTAGCGGAAGCCCTGCGGCACGGTCTTGATACCAGCGAAGAGAACGAGGATGACAAGGGCAACGAGCGCGATGACGACGATATCGGGACCAGCAAAATCCATGATGTGTTCTCCTGACAGTGCTTGACGCGGGGTTGGGGCACCGTCCGCATGGTTCTACCATCGGACGGCGACGAAGGCATTGCAAGGCCGAAGCGTCTGGTTGGAGACGATTAGACCCAGCCCTGAAGCTCGCGGCGCACGACATGCTCCAGCACGCGCATGCCTTCCTCGCTGTCGTTTAGACAGGGAATGTGCGTGAATTTCTCCCCGCCATTGTGGAGGAATTCCTCGCCCGCTTCACCGGCGATTTCCTCCAAGGTCTCAAGGCAGTCGGAAACGAAGCCTGGATTGATGATGGCGATCCGCTTCACGCCTTCCTTGGCCAGTCTTTCGACCGTCTTGTCGGTATAGGGCTGGAGCCATTCCTCCGGTCCGAAACGCGATTGGAAGGTGACCATGAGCTTCGTCTTGTCCCAGCCGAGCACATCGCCCAGCAGACGGGTCGTCTTGTAGCACTGGCAGTGATATGGGTCGCCCTTCTTGAAGTAAGACTGCGGAATGCCGTGATACGATGTCAGCACCATTTCCGGCTCCCAGTCGAGGGTTGCGAGGTGCTTGCGGATCGAGGTGGCCAGTGCTTCGATGTAAACCGGGTCGTCGTGATAGCGCGGAACGGTTCGCAGTGCCGGTTGCCACCGCATGTCCAGCAGTGCCTTGAAGGCTTCGTCGTTCACCGTTGCAGTGGTGGCAGCGGCATATTGCGGATAGAGCGGAAAGACGAGGATCTTCTCGCAACCATCCTTCTGAAGTTCGTCCATCTTGGAGCGGATCGACGGCTGGCCGTAGCGCATGGCCCAGTCAACGCGCACGTTCGGAAGGTCGGCGAAGGATGCTGCCATCTTTTCCGCCTGGTTGCGCGTATAGGTCCGCAGATAGCTTTCGTTCAGCTCGTTATTCCAGATCGCCTCATAGGCCTTGCCGACCTTCTGAGGCCGCTTGTTCAGGACGATGCCGTAGAGGATCGGATACCAGAACCACCGCGACCACTCAATGACGCGTCGGTCTTTGAGGAACTCCTCGAGATAACGACGCATCGACTTGTAGTCGGTGCCGTCCGGCGTGCCAAGATTGACGAGTAGCACCCCGACCTTGCCGAATTTGACCGGCGGATGATCGGAGGGGAGGTGAGATGTGTCTATGGTCATGTCGAAATCCTGCTGATGGCGCTCGATATCCAATACGTTGGAGAGCGCTTTCGGGATCATCCTTTAAAAGCAAAAACCGGCACGGGAAAGCCCGCACCGGTTCCACAGCTGCGGCATACCGCCCCCCTAGTTGGCGGGAAGCTCGAGTTCGTCGCCGACCCCGATCACGTTCGGATTCCTCAGCTTGTTGGCTTCTGCAATCTTGGTCCACAGATTGCCGTCACCATAGGTGGCGAGCGCAATCTTCCAAAGGCTGTCGCCGCGGACGACCGTGTACGTCTTCGCGGTCCCCGCCACGGCGTCGCTGGCGGCCGGGGCGGTAGTCGCGGGCGCCTCGGTTGTCGTAGCCGGAGCTTCGGTGGTTGCCGCAGGCGTTACAGTTGCCGCGACTTCGGTAATGCGGCCGTCGGTGTATGGCTTGTAGGGGCTGTTCTTGGCAATGTAGTCGGCCAGGACGGTTTCGAGGCCTGGACCGAAGTCATAGGCGTTCTGGCCTGCCGTGGCGAAGATCTTGTAGCCGTCGCCGCCGGCGCGCATGTAGTTGTTGGTGGCAATGCCGTAGAGCTTTTCCGGATCGAGCGCGACGAAGCCGTCGCCTTCCTTCACCTCGACCGAGACGACGCGGCTGCCAGCCGGCTTCGACTTGTCGAACGAATACTTCAGACCGGAGACCTGCGGGAAGCGGCCGGCACCTTCCTCGATCTGGCCGAGGCCGTTCTCGAGTGCCGCGACAATGTCGGAGCCCTTGAGCTTGAACGTGGCGAGCGTGTTCTGGAAGGGTAGGACGGTCAGGGCTTCGCCCATGGTGACAGTGCCGGCATCGATCGAGGCACGCAGGCCGCCGCCGTTCTGGATGGCGATCGTTATCCCCTGATCCTTTACGCGGTCGACCATAGCGTCGGCGACGAGATTGCCCATCGTGCATTCTGCCGTGCGGCAGACTTCGCGCGAACCGTCGATGACATCCGTGGTCTCGCCGATTTCCTTCATCTTCAGTTCTTCGATCGGCGCGCCGAGTTCGGCGACCTTGGCTACATAGGCTGCATCAGGCGCAACGGAGTGGTCGAGCAGCTTTGGCGCTCCCTCGGCAGTCTTGATGGCGCCCGCGTCATCGAACACGACCTTCAGGTCGCCGAGATACTTGGAATAGGCGTAGGCCGTGACGATCGGCACGTCCTGGCCGGAGGGATTCTTTACCAGTGTCGGATAGGGGCCAACTGCCTTTTCGTCGGTCGAGGACAGCAGGGTATGGCTGTGGCCACCGACGATCACGTCGATTCCATCGACGGCCTTGGCGATCTCCTGATCCTTGACATAGCCGACATGCGAAAGAAGCACGATCTTGTTGACGCCGGCCGCCTCGATCTCCTTCACGGCATCCTTCAGATAGCTGATCTCGTCGATGAAGAGCACGTCCTGGCCGGGCGACGAGGTCTCATCGGTGTCGGTCGCGAGGACCGAGACGACGGCGACCTTTTCCGCGCCGAATTCCTTGATGATGTAGGGTTTGTATTTTTCGGCGATCGGCGTGTTGAGGCCGGCCAGAACGTTGCCGGAGACCATCGGGAACTTCAAGGCGTCGATGAAGCGCGCCAGTTCCTCCGGACCATCGTCGAATTCGTGGTTGCCGATGGCCATCGCATCGTAGCCGATGTCGTTCATGAACTCAGCGATCGGGGCGCTTTTGTATGTCGTGTAGAACAGCGAGCCCTGGAACTGGTCGCCGGCGTCGAGCACCAGGACGTTGGTGTCCTTCAGTTCCGCCTTGCGGGCATCGATGGCGGTTTTCATGCGGGCTATGCCGCCGAAGCACTCATTCTTGCCAGCTTCCTCGGCGCTGCAAGTCGAATCATACTTGTTGATCTCTTCGATCCGCGAGTGGAAATCGTTGGTGTGGAGGATGTTCAGCTCGAAATCAGCGAAGGCAGCGCTGGTTGACAGGGCAAGCACGGAAGCGCTCAATAAACCAGATCGCAGGTGTCTCAACATCGCTTTTCTCCTGTTTTCAAAATAGAATTCCGAGGTGCCGTGCGGCATTCCCGCGTGTTCAAAAGTCTTAGTCGAAGCGATGTTTTCACCAAGTCGGGGCAACTGCAAGAGGAAAACGGCGCGAAGACAAAGCCTGTGCTGGTGACAAAAAAACCGGCCAGCGTCGCCGCCGACCGGTCGTCATGGAATTATGCTGGAACCCGCGCTCAACCGCGGCGGGCAAGCGAGAATTGAGAACCGGCGTCGGACGTGCAGTTCAGCTGGCTCGGCGTCACCAGGGCGCAATTCACCTTGGACTGGGTGTTGCGCACCAGCGAGGTCATGTTGATTTCGACGAGCCGATCCGAAACCATCATATAGGTGCCGGATGCGAGCAACTGGTTGCTGTCGGTCGTGCGGGTGGAGAATGTGCCTGCCCGGAAGGTCGAGACGATGCCGTTCGGATCGACCCACGCGCCATCGACGGTCGGCGCCTGACGAACCGGAGGAAGGGGCTGCCGCGGACCGGTCGAGGAGCAGGCGGCCAGCGTCCCGGTGCATGCCAGCAATGCTACAATAGACTTGATTTTCATTACCGTCTCCTGCCTGTCGCTTTCGCCCCGCGACGTTGAAATGCCTGACTGATTTCGCCAAACCATGCCGCGAAGACATGGTGAAAGCAAGTCCGCCGCTCCTTGTGGAGGGGGGATATGCAGGATTAGCGGCAACTTATTGACATTTGGCAACAGAAAGCCCGCCGCTTGGAGCAGCGGGCGAACTTGCCGTCTGCAGAAACAAATTTAGCGAACGAGGACGTTCTTGAACTGCCACGGATCCTTGGTGTCGATGTCTTCCGGGAAAAGGCCCGGTCGACCATCAAGCGGGGTCCAGTCTGTGTAGTGTCCCTCGACCGGGCCGAGATACTGCGCCTGCACTTCGAGGCAGCGCTTGTAGTCGACTTCGTCGGCTTCGACGATGCCAGCCTTGGGGTTCTCCAGTGCCCAGACCATGCCGGCCAGAACGGCCGAGCTGACCTGCAGGCCGGTGGCGTTCTGGTAGGGGGCGATGCGGCGGGTTTCTTCCAGCGACAGGCGCGAACCGTACCAGTAGGCATTCTTCTCGTGGCCGTAGAGCAGCACACCGAGTTCATCGACGCCGTCGACCAGTTCGTTCTCGTCAAGAACGTGCAGCACAGGCTGGGCATTGCCGCCATTACCGAACATCTCGTGCAGCGAGAGCACGGCGTCATTGGCCGGGTGATAGGCATAATGGCAGGTCGGACGGTAGGTCACTTCGCCGTCCTTGTCGCGGACCGTGTAGTAGTCGGCGATCGAGATCGATTCGTTGTGGGTGACCAGGAAGCCGTATTGCGGGCCGGGGGTCGGGCACCAGGTACGCACACGGGTGTTGGCGCCCGGCTGCTCGAGGTAGATCCCCGCCTTGCAGCCCTTCTTGTGCTTCTTGGCGTTCTTCGGCATCCAGTTCTCATGGGTACCCCAGCCGAGTTCGGCG
Source organism: Rhizobium arsenicireducens (assembly GCF_964021225.1). Lineage (NCBI taxonomy): Bacteria > Pseudomonadati > Pseudomonadota > Alphaproteobacteria > Hyphomicrobiales > Rhizobiaceae > Rhizobium > Rhizobium arsenicireducens. The sequence continues at coordinate 452,448 of NZ_CAXHYK020000001.1, forward strand.
GGCTGCAGGCCTTCCGAGATGAAGCCTTCGACAGACCAGGTGTTCCAGAAAACGTTCAGTGGCTTCGGGTTCTTGGTGCGTTGGGTGTCGCGCTCGGCGATGTGCACGCCCTTGACCCCGAGCTTCTTCATCAGCTTGGCCCAGCCTTCGCGATCGTCGGCTATCGGCTCTTCAAACTTCAGGCCGGTCTCGTTGGCGAGGTTGACGAGTGCCTGCTTGACGAACCAGGAGACCATGCCCGGATTTGCGCCGCAGGTGGACACGGCGGTGGTGCCGCCCGGGTTCTTGTTCTTTTCGGCACGAAGGGTTTCGCGCAGCGCGTAGTTGGTGCGCTCGGAATTCTTCATGCTCTTGTCGAAGTAGAAGCCGAGCCACGGCTCGATAACGGTGTCTATGTAGAGAACGTCAAGCTTGCGGCAGAAGCGCATCAGGTCGACCGAACCGGTATCGACCGAGAGGTTGACCAGGAAGCCCTGGCCAGCGCCTTCGGTCAGCAGCGGCTTCAGCAGCTGCTTGTAGTTTTCCTTCGTAACATGCGCTTGGATGTGCTTCACGCCATGCTTGGCGAGCAGCTCGGCTTCGTCATTGCGCGGATCGATGACCACCATCCGGCTCTTGTCGAACTTGAAATGGCGTTCGATCAGGGGCAGGGTGCCGCGGCCGATCGAACCAAAGCCGATCATGACGATCGGGCCGGTGATCTCGCCGTACACCGGATAGGTCTGCTTGGTCATTGCCTTCTCCTTGCAATGCGGGCCGGGCCCGCTGATATCGGCGGTTCTAGATCATAAAAGCCTGACACAATAAAGAGCGCTTTTCGGCCGCCATGCCCGTTGCTGGCGGATTTTCACGCGTAAGCGCCAGAGCGCAGGCAGCGTAGCAGTTCTTCGCGTTTTTCGGCCAGCCCCTTGTAGGCGATCTGCTCGTCGGTCATCGCCTCCAACTGGGCGGCAAGACCCTGCGCCATCCGCGCACCGTCGGGGTGTCGCTCGAAGACGGCGACGGGGTCGAGATAGATGCGGATGGTGAAGACAAGATCGCCGGTTTGCTTCAGCTTGCGCAGGGTCTGGCGCTCGACGCGGACGAAGGCATTGGCCGGGTCTATGTCGCGGGAGGCCGGATCGGTCGACGGGCGGACGCTGACCGGATGATAGAGCGCATAACGCCAGTTGATCGACCAGTTGAAACGCTCGGCCGGCAGGTCCGGCTGGAGATTGTCGAACACCCGGTTGATGATCGTGTCGTTGCGCGTGCCGCCCTCGAAGCCCGGCACATGCGCGTGGACCTTGGCCATTGGTCGCATGAATTTTTCCGCCAGCGACCAGGAGGAGGGGAAGGCGAGATGGGCGGCGATGATCGTCCAGCCGTCGGGCTTCTTGCGCAGGATCACCAGATCATCCTCAACCAGCGACCCGGCGCGCAGGAGCGGCGGGCGGCTTTCGTCGGCAAGGTCCACGGCATGGCCGGCCGTGGTCATTATCGAGCCTGAGCGGCTGTAGCGGTCGCCGTGGGCCTGCAGCAAGTGGTCCACAAGTAGATCCAGACATTCCTGCTGAGCGTCGATGCTTTCCGGCGCGGCGCGGAAGATGTCGTCAAAGTGGTCCTCTTCGAGACGCCGCTTTTCGTCGAGATAGCGCTTGAGATCGTCGTCCGGCTCTATCCAGCGCTTCGGATCCAGGGCCGAGAGGCCGATGGAGAAGGGCTTGGTCGCGTCGCTGGCATAGGGTGCGTAGGTGGGCATGTTCCGTCGAAGACCTCGTGCGGTAGTCGGCGACAGGTCGTTGCCGTCACCCCTTGAGAAGCTCAAGTTGAGGCAAGGCAGTGGTGATGGCAACCTCCGTTATTTCGTAGTCCGCCACGCCGTGAACCGCGAAGGGATCGCCCGCGACAAAGGCCTCGATGTCTGTCCGTTCGCCCTTGGCAAGAATGACGCCGCCGGTGCGGGGTACCTTGCGGCCGGACGCGAGGAACATGCCGGAGTCATAGCCCTGTTTCACCCAGGTCATGTGCGGTTCCATCAGGCGATCGGCATCTTCCTGCGGCTTCACGTAGGTGAGGGAGAGGATGAACATCAGGCGTCACCTTCCACGAGTTCGGCGCGGATCAGGCCGCGCAGCGAGTTTCCGACATAGAGCTTGCGAAACTTCAGATCCTCGGGCCGCAGCACTTCGCTTCTGGCCTTGCGTTCGCGAATGAGTTCGGCGCGCAATACGCCCGGGAGCAGTCCGCTCGACAGGGCCGGGGTGACGAATTGGCCTTCCTCGACCTCGGCGAAGAGATTGGTGATGGTGCCCTCGCAGACCTCGCCGCGTTCGTTCAGCATAAGGACTTCGTCAGCATCTTCCGGTTTGAATTCGGCGCGGGCCGCCTCATAGGGTTCGCGGCGTGAGGTCTTGTGGCGGTAGAGGCTATCGTCGGATTTCAGATGGGTCTGGGCGATCCGCAGTCGCCAGACGGTATCGTCCGATTGCGGTTCGAACGGGGAAGCTGTGACCTCGATCTTGCCCCGGAATGTCATGGTGAGGCGCACGCGCAGGGGAAAGTCGCCCTCCACCGCGGCTTGCAACTTGGCCAGCGCATCCTGCGGCTGGCGAAATCCCAGCGCGTCGGCGGAGCGGGAGAGGCGTCGCAGATGCTGGTCGAGCCGGAGAAAGCCTCCTCCCGGCTGCCAGCGCATGGTTTCGATCAGCGAGAAATCCATTGATCCCCTACCGCAAAGCGCGCCTTCAACAGGCATTCCTCGTATTCCGCTTCCGCCTTCGAATCGAAGACGATGCCGCCGCCGACATTGAAGACTGCCCGGTGGTCTTTGAAAAGTGTCAGAGTTCGTATGGTCACCGAAAAACGCATGGGCCCGGCCGGGTCGCAGAAGCCGATGGCGCCACAGTAGACGTCGCGTGGCCCTGACTTCGAGCTCGGCGAGAATGCGCATCGCCCACATTTTCGGCGCACCGGTAACCGAACCGCAGGGGAAGAGCGCACGGAAGATTTCCGGTGTGCCGATCCCCTCCAAGAGCTTTGCCCGTACGTGGCTCACCATCTGATGCACGGTCGGATAGGTCTCTATGGCAAAGAGTTTGGGCACCGACAGCGTGCCGACCTCGCTGATGGCCGAAATGTCGTTGCGTAGCAGGTCGACGATCATGCGGTTTTCGGCCTGGGTCTTCTCGTCGGCCAGCATAGCGGCAATGATCGCCTGGTCTTCTTGCAGCGTCTTGCCCCGTGGCGCCGTTCCCTTCATCGGATGGGTCTCGATCCAACCCTCGTCATCAATCTTGAAGAACAGTTCCGGCGAGCGCGACAGGATCACCGGGCCGCCGAGATCGATGAGGGCGCCGTAGTGCACCGGCTGTCGGGCAACCAGGGACCAGAAGGCGGACCGCGGATCGCCACGCCAGCGGGCCTCGATCGGCATGGTCAGGTTCGCCTGGTAACAATCGCCCCGGCGCAGGTGATCGTGCAGGCGCTCGAAGCGTTGGCGGTAGGCGGCAAAATCCCAGCCGGCACGCGGCTCGGTGATGAAGGGGGCGTCTCCCGTTGCGACAGGTGCGGCGAGCGGATGCCCAATTGGCGCGGGGCCGTCGAAAATGCCCATGGCTATGAGCGGCGTCTCCCTGCCATCTTCGACAAGATGCTTCAGTTTTTCCTCGAAGACATAACCGGCCTCATAGGAGACGTAGCCTGCCAGCCATTTGCCCGACCGCCGCTCCGTCTCCAGCCGCTCGAAGGCGGTCAGCACCTCGTCGGCCGTCTGCGCGATGACGATCTCGCGCGGATCGGCAAACAGCAGGCTTTCCCCGCGCTTGTCGTCTCGGAACAGGGCAAAGGGCGGATGGTCAGCCATAGGGCTTGAGCGTTCCCCGGTTCAGGAGGCCTTATCAAGCGCCTCCAGTTCGTCGATCAGGCCTTCTATCATCGACAGGCCCTTGGCCCAGAACGACGGATCGGTAGCGTCGAGGCCGAAGGGAGCGAGCAGTTCTGAATGGTGCTTGGTGCCGCCGGCCTTGAGGAACTCGAAGTACTTCTGCTGGAACCCCTCTTCGGCATTCTGGTAGACCGCATAGAGCGAGTTCACCAGGCAGTCGCCGAAGGCATAGGCGTAGACATAGAAAGGCGAGTGGATGAAGTGGGGAATATAGGCCCACCAGCTCTCATAGCCTTCCGAAATCCTGATCGCCGGGCCGAGGCTCTCCGACTGGACCGAGAGCCACAGCTCGCCGATCTTCTCGGCCGTCAGCTCGCCTTCCTTGCGGGCGGTGTGCACCTTGCGCTCGAATTCGTAAAAGGCGATCTGGCGCACGACCGTGTTGATCATGTCTTCGACCTTTTGGGCGAGCATGGCCTTGCGTTCGCGATTGTCGGCCGTGCGGTCGAGCAGCGTGCGGAAGGTCAGCATCTCGCCGAACACCGAGGCCGTCTCGGCGAGCGTCAGCGGTGTCTGGCACATCAGCGGCCCCTGAGCCCGGCGAGCACCTGGTGCACGCCGTGGCCGAGTTCGTGGGCGAGCGTCATCACGTCGCGCGGTTTGCCGAGATAATTCAGCAGCACATAAGGATGTGCCGATGGCACGGTCGGATGGGCAAAGGCGCCCGGTGCCTTGCCGGCGCGCGCCGGTGCGTCGATCCATTGTTCATCAAAGAAGCGACCCGCGATTTCGGCCATTTCAGGCGCGAAGGCGCCGTAGGCGGCCAGAACCGTATCCTTGGCCTCGTTCCAGGGAATCAACCGGTCCGGCGTCTCCTTGAGCGGTGCGTTGCGATCCCAATAGTTCATCTGCTCCATGCCGAGCCATTTCGCTTTCATCGCATAGTAGCGGTGCGACAGGCGCGGATAGGCATCGCGCACGGCTGCGGCCAGTGCGTCCACAACGTCTCGCTCGACCCGGTTTGCCAGGTGGCGACTGTCGGCTATGTCCTCGAAACCGCGCCAGCGATCGGAGATTTCCTTGTCTTTGGCCAGCGTGTTGGTGACCAGCACGAAGATGCGGATATTGTCCTTGAATGTCTGCGAGAGCGCCTTGGCGGCCTGCTCGCGCAGGGCCGGATCGGCATCCTGCAACATGTTGAGGGTGGCTTCGAGCGGCAGTTCCTGCTCGCCGACCCTGAAGCGCAGCGAGGCGAGCGTCTCGTCGAACAGGCGGTTGAAGGCCGCCGTCCCGGTCATCGACTTTTCCAGGAACAACTGCTCGATCTTGTCCTCGAGTTGGAAGGGCTTGTCCTTCCTGAGGTCGACGATCCACGGGCGGTAGTGGGCAAGTGCCGGATCCTTGTCCATGCTGGTGTCGATGACGGCATCATCGATACGGTTCAGCTCTAGTGCGAAGAACAGAAGATGGGCGGAGAGGTCGGTTAGCTTTGCCTGGACGTCGCCGAAGAATTTCCCGTTCTGGGCATTGGTCATGTCGGAATAGTAGGTGAGGCCGGCATAGGAGGCGATGCGGCCGAGCAGGTCTTCCAGCGCTTCGAGTTCGCGCAGTGCCTTGGACATTCCCTGGTCGCCGGTCAGTGTCGCTGCCTCAGTAAGCTTGCCTTTCCATTTCGTTTCGAAGGCCAGCGAATCCGCGGCTGCCTTTTCAAGGTCGCTTCGGAATGCCCCGGACGTTTGCGACGGATAGAGATGCGAAAGGTCCCAGAGCGGAAGGTCGTCGAGTTCGGTCTGTGGAGCGGCAGCAGCAGCGGCCGTAGACAGGGCGCGGGCGGGCTGGAAATCTCTCGGCATGGTGGTCCTTCCTTTTCCGAACTGATTGGTAAGGAGATGTAGTCAGTCGCGCGCGAGGGGGCAAGCGTCGCTGTCAGCAGGGGTACGATCCCCTGTGCCGGGCACCGCTATCAGATTGATAAAATGCGAGCTTTTCTCAAAACGGGATGTTCAGTCCTTTCGGGCAGGCTTTGCCGGACCATGGTTTGCAAATGCGCATTCCGCATGACGCACCAGAATGAATTCGGGAAGCTCGAAGTTGACCGCTCATATCCTTGTAATCGATGACGATGCGGTCCAGCGCCGCTCACTCAAGGCGGCGATCGAAGGCCTTGGGCATGTCGTACATCTTGCCGACAGCGATCAAGCCGGGCTTGACGTGTTCCGCAGGCATCGACACGAGATCGTAGCCGTTCTGGCGGACCTTTCCGCACCCGAGAGGATTGGCAACGGCTTTCTGGATGCACTGGGCGACCTGCATGCGAGCGTACCGGTGATCGTCCAAACGTCCGAGGGCGCAACCCGCCGTGCCATTGAGGCCATGCGGGCGGGGGCCTTCGACTTTCTCGTCAAACCGTGCTCGATCGAGCGGATTTGCGGCGCGATCCAGAGCGCCGTCAAATTCAACAGCAATGGTTCGCTGGGCCGACCTGGTCGTCGGAGCCGAACTGGTGCCGTCGGCTTTGGCGATATCGTTGCGGCGAGCTCGGCCATGGCCCGCGCGGTTGACCTCGGCCGGCGCGCGGCGCACTCCGTCATTCCTGTCATGCTCGAGGGTGAAAGCGGCGTCGGCAAGGATATGATGGCGCGTGCCATCCACACGACAAGCGAACGCTCGGCGCGCCCCTTTGTTACCATCAACTGTGCGGCAGTTCCGCCCAGCCTGATCGAAGGTGTGCTATTTGGACACGATCCGGCAGGGGTGCCCGGCGAGGCGCAGATCCCCGGCAAGTTTGCGGAAGCTGAAGGCGGTACGCTATTCATCGAGGAGATCAGCGAATTGCCCGCCCATGTGCAGGCGAAGCTCCTTTCCGTCGTGCACAACGGCGAAGTGGAATTGCCCGGCGGCAAGCGACCCCGGAAGATCAATGTCCGGCTGGTCCTCGCCACCAACAAGGACCTGATCGAGGAGGTCAAGGCCGGCCGCTTCCGGGAGGACCTTTACTACCGGCTCAACGTCTATCCGATCACGATCGCCGCGCTGCGCCGCCGCAAGGAAGATATTCCCCATCTGGCGCGCGCCTTCGTGGAGCGTTTCTCGGCTGAGCAGCGCCTCGCGAAACCCCTCACGATCGACGCCGGCGCGCTGGCGCTGCTGACCGGTCATGACTGGCCCGGCAACATCCGCCAGTTGGAGAATACTGTCTACAGGGCAGTCGTCCTGGCCGAAGGTCCAGTTCTCGGCGAGCGCGACTTCCCGCAGATCGCTGCCCAGAAGATCTCGGACCTTGCGCCTACCGCTGCTGGAGGCGGGCGAAACCGAAACGAGGTCGTCCCAGCCACCCAGGCCGAGGTGAGTGGGCATATTCCACCCGCGCCGCAGCCTGCCGAATCGGCTGCTTCCGATCGGATCGCGACAGCCAGCGAAATTGCCGCCAACGTGATCATCAGCACGGACGAAGCCGGCAATGTGCGAAAGCTCGCCGAGATCGAAGAGGAACTGATCCGATTCGCGCTCAAATTCTACCGCGGCCAGATGAGCCAGGTGGCACGCAAGCTCGGCATTGGCCGCTCAACGCTTTACCGAAAGCTGAAAGACTACGGCATCGATCCTGACGACCCCCAGAAGCACGCGGCTTGATGATGCGATCATGGCGTGCATTTGCTGCCGGATGGATGGTGCCAGGCGAGCCCCGGGCCTTTACGGGATATGACGCTCAGGGGCCCGTTGCCCGCCAGGGCCGTCGCACCTTCCGCCAAAGCGATTGATTCCTGCAGGAGAATTGCGGACAGGGTGGACCCGAGAGTAACGGCGCCACAAGATCAAAGGCATTGAATTTTGCGAGCTTTCTCTTGCCGGAGGTTCGCAGAGACAATTGGAGCACGAAGTAGGTCAGCGTCCCGACAGTGATCGCCCGCACGATCCCCGGCCACTCCATCTTCCCAGGTTGCTTTCTGAAACTCACACCAGCTTTCGATGTTCGGTGCATGCATTCCGCGCATTCTTGAGGTTGAATGGCGCGCACCAATGGCTGCGGCCGTCATACTGTGGAGATCGACGCGGAGGGTGGCGAGGAAGCTGCCCGTTCATGACCAGAATAGCCGCCGCACGCCTCGTGCTGCGCAGCGCACTGGAAACGGTGTCCCTCTTGCCGCTAATCACTTGTTAGGCATATGTTCACTATATAAGGATTGATGCTGCCTGTGGCAGAATTGCCATGGTGTTACCGCATTTCGCGGGCATTTATGTGGCGTGGGATATAGTCTTTCAGACGGGGATTGATTTGCTGACCTTGCATGATCGCAGCGCGCCTTCCGGCGGAAACGGGCGCAGTCATCCGACTGCGCATGCGCAGTCCTTCCTCAGGTCGGTCTGTTCGCTCGTTGCTTTCTTCTTCCTTACGTGCGTGGTTTCAATGGGCATGACGGCGACCGCCTCTGCCGAGACCCGCACCCTCAAGATCCACTTCGTTCATACCGGCGAGAAGGCGGCGGTCACGTTCAAGCGCAACGGCCGCTACGACGCTAACGGGCTCAAGCAGTTGAGCTACCTCGTGCGTGACTGGCGACGCAACGAGCCGACCAAAATGGACCCCCGGCTCTTCGATCTTGTCTGGGAAGTCTATCGGCGTGCCGGTGCGACAGGCTACATCACGGTCGTTTCCGGTTATCGATCCCCGGCCACCAATGCGATGCTGCGTTCGCGCTCCAAGGGAGTGGCGAAGGAAAGCCAGCACATGAAGGGCACGGCGATGGATTTCTACATTCCCGGTGTGTCGCTGAGCAAGCTGCGCGAGATCGGCGTCCAGTTGCAGGCCGGTGGGGTGGGCTACTATCCCAGGTCCGGATCGCCCTTCGTGCATATGGATGTTGCCGGCGTCCGTGCCTGGCCGCGAATGTCGCGTCAGGAACTGGTGCGCCTTTTCCCCGATGGCAAGACCGTGCACATTCCTACTGACGGCAAGCCGCTGCCCGGTTATCAGCAGGCGCTGGCAGATTACAAAAAGCGGTTGAGCCTTAACCAAATTCTGGTTGCTGATGAGAAGTCCGGGGGGCGCAAGCGCAAGAACCTGCTCGCCATGCTGTTCGGCGGCGGCGACGAGGACGAAGAGGAAGATGTCGGCCCGCCGCCCAGACGCACACCCGTCGCGCCGCAGCCTGTCGTGACGGCGGCCGAACCGGTGATGATGGCGAGCGCTGCGCCGCCGCCTCCGCAGGCTGAATTGAGGATGCCGGAAGCGACTGTCGCGCTTAATGCACCGGTGCCGGCGGCCCGCCCATCGCTCACTCCCGCCGACAACAGCCTGGCTGTTGCGCTTTACTCCCCGCCACGCAACCCGGCCGAAGACGCGTTGGCGCGGGTCGCGTCCGGCGAGCCGACGGCCGAAGAAGGCTATGCCGACCTGCAGGCAATGAAGATACCCGTTCCGACCCTCCTTGGCCCGCGTGGTATGAAGGGTGATGCGCAAACCTCGGAAATGCTGACTGCGTCCGTCAACCCGGCCCTCACTCAGGCGGTCGAAGGCGAATTGGCGATGGTTCCGGTGCCGGTGGCACGGCCCGCGGTGGCGGAAGCCTTGCTGGCCGGCGCCGAGAGCGACCCGGAATCCGAAGTCGACCAGATCGAGCAGGCAATCCTTTCACCGGAAGCGGCAGCTGCGCTGGAAGAGAGCAATATGCCGATGCCCGGGACACGGCCTGACGCGCCGGTATCAAGTGGTGCCGTTGCGTTGACAATGGGCGAGGTTGAGCCCGCTTCGTCTCCGACGGTCGAGGTGGCAGCTATCGCCCCCCAGGCCAAGCCGGCCGCGAATGCGGGCGAATTCGGCGACGGCTTCGACATGCCGAAGGCGGTCGAGAACAGTGGCATCGAGGCGGGCCTGCCGGCCAAGGGCAAGCGCCCGAGCCAGGCGGAAGCCGAAGCGGCGCGTATGGCAATGTCGGGTGGGCGTCTCACCGAGGACATGATTTCCTACTGGGCTCTGAACCAGGACCGCTTCGAAAAAGTCGACAAGACTGCCAAGGCGCCGCGAATCGTCAGCCGCTCGCTGAGCGCGCCCATGGCGGCTATGCCGGTTGGCTTCCAGCAGGGTGCTGTGTCGGTCGATCCGAACCGTTTCGGGGCACCGTAAGATCGTCGCACCCCGAGATCGCAGTGTGGTCAAGCGCAATACAGAAAACCCGCCGGACAGGCCGTCCGGCGGGTTTTTCAGTTATGGAGACCTTTGGGCTCGGATCATTCCTCCGGCGGGCTCTCGATCATGCCGAGCGCGTGCAGGTAGGTGTCTAGGATCAAGTCCTCTTCCATGCGTTCCTGCTCGTCCTTCTTCCTGAGAGCGATCACCTTCTTGAGGATCTTGGTGTCGAAGCCCATGGACTTGGCTTCGCCGTAGACGTCCTTGATGTCGTCGGCGATGGTCTTCTTTTCTTCTTCGAGGCGCTCGATGCGCTCGACAAAGGCGCGGAGCTGGTCGCGGGCAACGCCGTGTGCGGCATCAGACATGGGCATTCTCCTTCAATAGCGGCAATTTCATTTGGTGAGGCTGACCTGCCGCGAAGCGGGGCTCGCGTCAAGACCCAAGTTATGCGCAGCGCTCACTCTTCAGTCTTGTGCCGGACCGCAGCTCCGAACGAGGCGCGAATTGCGCAGGAAATTGCGGCGAATTCCCGTTCCTTCGCCGACGCTATCCTTTCAGACGGCCGGGTAGGGCCCCGCGCGGGACGCGTGAACTTCGTATCGGTGCAGCGCCGGATCGGCATTGAGTTCTTCGAAGATCGGCGCCAGCCTGTCGGCCCAGGCTGCGACGCCGGCCTCGTCGCCGATCAGATCCTGCCGCACTTCCAGAAGAGCGTGCGGCGTGCCTGTCATCATGCAATGGCTGTACAGGGTGTCGCCCTTCAAGGCTCCGTCATAGGGCTCGTTGTCACCGACAGTGATGTCGCCGGGCGCCCGGAGATGGCGAAGCAAGGGCTCGACGGCGCGATGGTCGCTATCCCATAGAACGGCTGCATGCCATGGCCGGGCGATGCCTTTCCAGGCGGGGGTGAAAGAATGCAGCGACAAGACGAGCGGCGCCTTGCCGGATGCTTCTGCAACCGCGGCAATCGTGCGACTGACGGCCTGGTGATAGGGCCGGTGGAAGGTTTCGATGCGGTGGTTCCACTCGTCCGCGCTGATCGGGTGATTGCCCGGGATGATCGCCCCGTCGGAGATCTTCATGATCAGCGTCGGATCGTCCTCGCCGCGATTCGGATCGATCAGGAGGCGCGAGAAACAGCTGAGTACGGCCGGCACCTCCAGCCTGGCAGAAAGGCGGCGGGTTAGAGCCTCGATGCCTATGTCATAGGCGATATGGCGGGCAAAGGCGTCCTCGGGCAGTCCCAAGCGACCATAGCGCTCCGGCAGGCGGTTCATCGCATGGTCGGCGAGAAGCACCAGACCGAGGTCATGCCGACCCGATAGGAGTTCGAAAGGCGAGAAGTCGTGCATGGGCGCCGCCGGAAAAGGTGTCTCGGGCTTGATGACATGGGGGAAAGGCGAGCGCAAGCTTTCGTCCCGGCCACGTTTGTGCCAAGATCGCGGTTGATGGTTTATGTCAAAAATATAATCGATTAGAATTGCGTTGACTTTCCGAGGCCATCATCGCAAGAAGGCAGTCGACGCACAAACATGGAGTTCCGGCGGAAACCGTGCTGAAGCAAGATAGAATTCCAAGCTCCCAGGGGAGCGCGCGTCACCTCAAACAATTTCTCATCGCCAGCGTATTGATTGCGCCGCTTTTCGCGGCGGGAGCAGCACATGCTGAATTCAGGGTGTGCAATGGAACGCCCAACCTCGTCGGCGTTGCGATCGGCTACCGTGCAGAAGAAGGCTGGATCACCGAAGGCTGGTGGCAGATTCCGGCCTCGACCTGCGCCACGCTGATCGAGGGCGAACTGCAATCCCGCTACTATTATCTCTATGCGGAAGATGCTGCCCGCGGCGGACGCTGGACGGGCGACATCAACATGTGCGCAGCCGAGAACGAGTTCAAGATCGTCGGCGTACAGGACTGCTTCGCACGGGGCTACCAGCAGATGGGATTCAAGGAATATGACACGGGCCGTCAGGGCAGCTGGATGGTCCAGCTTTCCGACACCCCCGGCACGCAGGAAAGCCAGAATTAATGAAGCGTAATCGCAAAGTGAAGATCCTCGCAACGCTCGGTCCGGCCTCCTCCGACGAAGCGATGATCCGCAAGCTGCATGAGGCGGGAGCGGATTTGTTCCGCATCAATATGAGCCATGCCAGCCACGATGTGATGCGTAGCATGATTGCGAAAATCCGTTCCGTCGAGGCCGAATGCGGTCGCCCGATCGGTATTCTTTGCGATCTGCAGGGGCCGAAGCTACGTGTCGGCAAGTTCGCCGAGACCACCGTCGGACTGGTGCCGGGTCAGACCTTCACGCTGGATGACAAGGATGAGCCTGGCGACAATACGCGCGTCTTCCTGCCGCATCCGGAAATCCTTACCTCGGTCAAGCCGGGCCATCGCCTGCTGATCGACGACGGCAAGCTGCACCTGCGTGCTGAAAAGTGCGACGGAAAAAGCATCGTCACCACCGTGGTCTCGGGCACCAAGATCTCCGATCGCAAGGGTGTGAGCCTCCCCGATACTCTGCTTGCAACCGGCGTCCTGACCGACAAGGACCGCGCCGACCTCGACGCTGTCCTGGCCACCAACGAGGTGGACTGGGTGGCGCTGTCGTTCATCCAGCGTCCGGAAGACCTGGCCGAGGTGCGCAAGATCGCCCGTGGCCGCGTCGGCCTGATGTCGAAGATAGAAAAGCCGCAGGCGATCGAGCGCATCGATGAGATCATCGAATTGTCAGACGCGCTTATGGTGGCGCGCGGCGACCTTGGGGTGGAAATGCCGCTCGAGGCGGTTCCGGGCCTGCAGAAGCAACTGATCCGCGCCTGCCGTGGCGCGGGCAAGCCGGTGGTCGTCGCGACCCAGATGCTCGAATCAATGATATTCGCGCCAGTCCCGACCCGCGCCGAAGTCTCCGACGTCGCGACCGCCGTGTTCGAAGGCGCCGATGCCATCATGCTGTCGGCCGAGTCGGCATCCGGCCAGTATCCGGTCGAGGCGGTTTCCACCATGGCGTCCATTGCTCGCACGGTGGAACGCGAGCCGCATTATCCGGGCATCATCTACGCCCAGCGTGCTCATCCCGAGGCTACAGGCGCCGACGCCATTTCCCTTGCTGCCCGACAAATTGCCGAGACGCTGAAGCTCACGTCCATCGTCTGCTACACATCCTCCGGCAATACCGGGCTTCGCGCCGCGCGTGAGCGTCCGGAAGTGCCAATCATCGCGCTTTCGCCGGTCATTCAGACGGCGCGGCGCCTGTCGGTCGTTTGGGGCCTGCACTGCGTTGTCTCGGAAGAGCCGACCGACCTCGACGACATGGTGAACCGGGCCTGCCGAATCGTTGTCGCCGAGGGCTTTGGAAAGCCAGGCGACCGGGTCATCATATCGGCCGGTGTGCCGCTCGGAACGCCGGGCGCCACCAACATGCTGCGCATTGCCTATATCGGATCGGACGGTTTGTCCGGGATCTGAGGGATACCCCGTCATCTGGTTAGGCAGAAGCCGCGTCCGGGCGGCTTTTTCAAATTTCAGCCTCTCGTCACCCGGGTTGACCGCCAAGGCTTACGTCCGACTGCCGGCAAGCTTCTCGGAAAGCTTCGTGATGATCTCCTGTGCCTGTCGATCGGCCGGATAGATTTCCAGGTAGCGCTCCCAGGCCTTGAGAGCCATCTCCTCGCTGCCGCGTTCGCCGAGGATCGCAGCGAGGCTCGCCAGCGCGCCGAAATGGCGGGGCTCCAGGGCCAGTACACGGTTGATGTCGGAAACGGCCCTCTTGTAGTTGCCCATGGTATAATGCAGCGTTGCTCGCTGGTTCCACGCGCCGATGAAGTCCGGCTTCAAGACGATGGCCTGATCAAGAAAATCGAAAGCGGCTGCGTTTCGTTTCTCGGATGCCGCGCTCTGCGCCCATTGCATCAGCAGGTCAATAGTCGGGCTGCCCGATGCGTTCCAGCTCGCCAGGATGTCCTCGGTGAGACGGTTCGCTGCCTCCGGATCGCGCTCCCGCTTTAGATCGGCGATCAACGCATCAACGCCCTCTGGCATCTCCTCGGCGCCTGATTCGACGGATACGCTTTCGGAAGCGCCTGTCTGGGCATCGGTCTGCGCCAGGGCAGACGGTCCGTGGACAGTCGCCAACAGCAGGGTTGAAATGAGCGGGGCACAAATACGAAAACGGCGCATGCGGATAAGGTAATCCGCTTGCGCCGCTATTCAAACTCAATTTTTCGCCATCGACACGATCGGGTACAGGACCCATGTCTGACGAACAGCACCGCCACCACAGGGTGGCGCTCCCTTGCCTCAGCCCTGACGAGCCTTGAAGCGCGGGTTCTGCTTGTTGATGATGTAGACGCGGCCCTTGCGGCGAACCAGACGGTTGTCGCGATGACGGGCCTTAAGCGCTTTCAGCGAGTTCTTGATCTTCATTTTACTGGTCCGCAAAGGTTGTCGGCGAATAGTACACTCGCCACTGTGTCTAACAATCAAAAGCGCGCTACGGGGCGCGCTCTTAAAGGGTTGGTGGCAAATACTCCGTCCTGACCCTTCGTGTCAACCGGTTCCGCCCGGATTTGGCGGCGGAAGCCCGGTTTTCTCCGGCTTTTTCAGCGTTCGGGACGCATGAGCTCGGTGACATGACCCATCTTGCGGCCCGGCCGGGCCTCGGTCTTGCCGTAGAGATGGACGAGTACGTCGGGTTTGGCAAGCCATGCCGGAACATCGTCAAGATCGTCGCCGATCAAGTTGGTCATCACGCAGTCGGAGTGTCTGGCAGGTGAGCCGAGCGGCATTCCCGCAATCGCCCTGATGTGCTGCTCGAACTGTGAAACCACACAAGCTGCTTCAGTCCAATGGCCGCTATTGTGAACGCGCGGGGCAATCTCGTTGGCCACCAGACTGCCGTCGGGCAGGACGAAGAACTCTATGCCGACAACGCCGACATAGTGGAGCGCTGCCAGTAGCTTCCGCGCTGATTCGCGGGCGGCGGCGATTGTGGCTCCACCGATTCGGGCCGGAAGGGTCGATGTGTCGAGTATGCCGTCGCGATGGACGTTCTCGGCCGGGTCATAGGTTTCCACACTTCCGTCGATGGCCCGGACGGCGATGATCGAGATCTCGCGTTCGAAGGGTACGAAGCTCTCGAGAATCAATGGAACGTTGCCGAGGGCTGCAAAGGCGCCCTGCGGGCTGTCGGTCGTCGAGCGGAAGACGCGCTGGCCTTTGCCATCATAGCCGAGGCGTCGCGTCTTGAGAACGCCCTGTCCGGCGAAATCGGCGAGCGCTCTCTCGAGTTCGGCCTGGCTGTTGACGGCATGAAAGCGCGCGGTCGGGATGCCGCAATCGTTGAGGAAGCGTTTTTCCGTCAGCCGATCCTGCGCGACTTCGAGCGCGCGCGGCGGCGGATAGACCGGCACGTTGCGCGCCAGGATCGCGGCTGCCTCGACAGGCACGTTCTCGAATTCATAGGTGACGATGTCGCAGGCAGCGGCGAGTTGGGCCAACGCGACCGGGTCGCCGTAGGGCGCGGTGATCTGGCTGTTGGCAACCTGGGCTGCCGGGCAGTCGGCCTGCGGCTCGAGGATCACGGTGCGAAAATTAAGCCGGGCGGCGGCCATGGCCAGCATGCGACCGAGCTGTCCGCCGCCGATAATGCCGATCGTGCGAGCACTCATGGCTGCTCGTCCAGCGGATATTCGGCAACGGCTGCGCTCTGGCTGGCACGCCATTCATCGAGACGTTCGGCGAGGTCCTCGTCGTGGAGGGCGAGCACGGCGGCGGCCAGCAGCGCGGCATTGACGGCGCCGGCCTTGCCGATGGCGAGCGTGCCGACGGGAATGCCGGCCGGCATCTGGACGATGGAGAGCAGGCTGTCCTGGCCGGACAGCGCCTTCGATTGTACCGGTACGCCAAATACAGGAAGCGGCGTCATGGCGGCGGTCATGCCGGGAAGGTGGGCAGCGCCGCCAGCGCCGGCGATGATGATCTGAAAGCCTTCGTCGCGCGCGCCCTTGGCAAAGGCGACCAGCCGATCAGGGGTGCGGTGCGCCGAAATGATGCGTGCCTCATAGTCTACGCCCAGAACATCCAGCGTATCGGCGGCGTTCTTCATGGTCTCCCAGTCGGACTGGCTTCCCATAATGATGGCGACCGGAGGGCGTTCTTCGTTCATCGTGGCGGTCCTTGCCTGTTCACGCGATGATATCGGGGATGATCTGGTCTTCGAGGGAGGTCAGCTTGTCCTTGATTCCCAGCTTTTTTTTCTTCATGCGCTGGATTCTCAAGGCGTCACATCCGGTGGTGATCATGGCATTGATGGCGACGTCATAGTCCTCGTGCTCCTGCCGGAGCCGGGCGAGCGCCAGCCGAATGTCCGCCTGTTCCTGATCGGCCATTATCGTGTCCCCATTCTCGCATTCAACCCATCCTTTTTGTCGGATGCGTCGAAGATTCGCGCAAGCTCCTATCATCAAATACCGGTAACGGGAAGTTATCCTTGCCAGCGAATTTGCCGCGCTTTCTCCCTCATTTCGCCTTCGACAAAACCCATTGTTCGTGTCACATTACTTTCGCAAAGCCTGAAACTCCAGCGTTGTGAGGGCTGGAGGTAGGCGAAAGGAAGGACGTGTCAAATGACCATGCAGGCTCATCTTGAATCGCTCGAAAAGAAGCACGGCGCTCTTGAGGAAAAGCTCCACACTGCTCTTACGTCTCCCTCCGTCGACGACCACCATATCGCCGAGCTGAAGAGGCTCAAACTGCGGATCAAGGATGAAATGGAACGCCTGAGGGCGTCGACCAGACACTGACTTTCCGGCATATGCCGGCCGGGGGTCGCCTGAAGGCAGATCCGGGCCGGCAAGCCAGGAACAACCGATTACACACCGATGCCCCGGAGACCAGAGCGGTTTTCGGGGCTTCTTTTGTTCTCGAGGGATGCGCTCAGGACCAGAACTGGTCAAGCCAGAGGTTGAGGCGATCGAAGCCCGGGCGATTGACGGAATAGATGCGCCGCGTTCCCTCGGCGGTCACAGTCACGAGATTGCAGTCGAGCAATGCCTTGAGGTGCTGCGAGACGGCGGGACGGCTGATCGGCAGGCCACTCGCAAGATCGTTCACTGTCTTCGGCGCACGCCGCAGTTCCTCCAGCAGGTACCGGCGGTGCGGGTCGGCGATGGCGACAAAGGGATCAACGTTCGACATGGCGTGAGGGTACGTCAAACTCCACGTTGCGGCAAGCGCGCTGTGCGTTGCAGCAATCGCTAGGGGCCACCCTGCTTAAAGTCCGGTGATGCCGTCATAGAGCAGCTTGCCACCGGCGATCAGCACCATGCCGTACATGAGCGGATAGAAGATGTGCGGTTTCAGGTGATGGACCAAACGGGCGCCGATGAGGGTCGAGACGAGCGCTAACGGCAACAGGGTCGCCGAAAGGACCAGATTGCCGGTGCCGAGTTCGCCGAGCGCGAAATAGGGTATGACCTTGATCGCGTTCATGATCGCGAAAAATCGGGTACTGGTGCCGGTATAGGAGAGCGGATCCAGTCGGAGCGGCAGGGTATAGATCTGGAACGGCGGCCCGCCGGCATGGGCGACGAAGCTCGAGTAGCCGGACAGCGTGCCCCAGAGCGTCGCGGCGACCGGCCGCTCGGGTGCGGCAGCCGGTTCCGTCTTTTGCAACTGCCGGGCCGCGTCGACGAAATAGCGCAGCGCGAACAGCACGGATATGCTGCCGAGCAACAGCCGCATGACGTTGACCGAAACATAAGCGGATGTAGCCCAGCCGATCGCGATGCCGAGAATGCCGCCGGGCAGCATGGCCAGAAGTGTCGGACGGCTGTTGTGGCTTCGCCAGGCCCAGAGCGCCACCGCATCCATGACCAGCAGTATTGGCAGGAAGATCGCCGCCGCCTGCATCGGTGGGACGACGATGGCAAGGAGCGGCACACCGATCAGGGCAAATGCGCCGCCTAGACCGCCCTTGGACAGCCCGACGAGAATGACGGCCGGAATTGCCGCGGCATAGAACAGCAGATCAAGATTCATTTGTTTCGGTTGATCCTTTCGATGGACCGGTCTATCGGATTTACTTACCCAATACGAGGGAGGTGTGCGGAGAACGCCGCACCGTCCCGGAGAACGGATCCAGTCATGACCAGTCCCGAAGATCGCTGCCGTCTCGTCCTGATCGTACCCGACATTGCCGATGCCGAGGCAAAGGCGCGTGCGGTCGGCGACGCCCTGAAAGGTGGCGACGTCGCCTCGGTCATCATTCCGCAATACGGTCTTGATGACGCGGCGTTCCAGAAGCATGCCGAACTGCTCGTGCCGCTGATCCAGGACGTCGGGGCCGCAGCGCTTGTCGCCGACAACAGCCGTGTGGCTGGCCGGGCCCAGGCCGACGGTCTTCACATTTCCGGCAATGCGGCCGCGCTTGCCGAGGCGATCGAGAAGCATGTGCCGAAGATGATCGTCGGAGGCGGCAATGCCATGGACCGGCACCATGCGCTGGAAATCGGCGAGGTGCAGCCCGACTATATCTTCTTCGGCAAGCTCGACGGCGACATCAAGCCGGACGCCCATTCGAAGAACCTGGCGCTTGGCGAATGGTGGTCGTCGCTGATCGCGATTCCCAGCATTGTCATGGGTGGGCAGGATCCAGCGTCGGCGCTCGCGGTCGCAGAAACCGGCGTCGAGTTCGTCGCATTGCGCGAGGCGGTTTTTGCCGATCCGGCCATGGCTGCCACTGTCGTTGCACGGGTCAATGCCGAGCTTGACGAAAAAGCGCCACGGTTTGAAGATTGAAACGCATCATGCGCTCAACTCTTTTAAATCGGCCCGTGCTGTTTGCCGTCGTTGCCTGCCTCGCGGCGGTGGTTGGTTTGCCGAGCTCTCCTGTCGCCCAGCAAGGGGAAAAACGCCCGTCGATGCGGCCGCTGGCGCCTGCCGACGTGAGGGTGCTAGAGCGCGGTGAGCAGCAGCCACCCTCCGCAGGAACGCTCGATCGCAGCGCCCGCCCCGGGTCCGCGGCGGATGAGAAACTGCAGGCGAACCAGGGGGACGACGAGCCTCAAGGGATCAACATCTATGCGCGGATGGGTGTTCCCCTGCCAGACCTGCCGCCCGAGGCGGAGTACAAGGGGCCCCTGGATGAGGCCTATGGCGCGTTCCAGCGCGGATTTTTTCTGACGGCCGTAGACAAGGCTCTGCCGCGCGCCCAGCTCGGCGATCCGGCGGCGCAGACCCTGCTTGCCGAGCTGATGGACCGTGGTCTGGGCATCAAGAAGGACCTGAAGGGCGCTGCCTTCTGGTATGGCCAGGCTGCTGCCGGCGGCGATCCGGCCGCGATGTTCAAATACGCGATGCTGTTGATGGAGGGCAGGACAGTCCCCCGCGACAAGGCCAAGGCCGACGAATACATGCGCAAGGCCGCGGATGCCGGCAACAGTTCGGCGCAGTTCAACTGGGCACAGACCCTGGTCGCCGACAATCCCGGGCAAAAGGGCTTGTCCATGGCCTTGCCCTATTACGAGAAGGCCGCGGACAACGGGATTGCCGATGCCCAATATGCAGTGGCGCAGATCTACGAATCGCTGAAGGACATTTCCGAGGAAAAGCGCGCCAAGGCGCGTTACTGGCTCGACCGTGCGGCGCGCGCCGGTTTTGACACCGCCCAGCTCGACATCGGCATCTGGCTGATCAACGGCATTGCGGGCGAGCGGGATTACGAAGAAGGCTTCCGCTGGCTGAAGGTCGCCGCCAACCGCGGCAATGTTGTAGCTCAGAACCGCCTTTCGCATCTCTATATCAATGCACTTGGCACGCGACCCGATCCGATCGAGGCCGCCAAGTGGTATGTGCTGTCGCGTCGGGCAGGGCTGAAGGACCCGGCGCTTGAGGATTTTTACCTCGGACTGACCGACGAAGAACAGAAACAGGCGATCGACGCGGCGAACAAGTTCCGCCGCCGTTGAAGTCGGACGCTGGGGAGGGGGAGAAAGTGGACAATGTCGAGCTTTTTCAGCGCCTCGGCCTGGCTATTGCCATCGGGGCGGCTGTCGGCGTCGAGCGGCACTGGCGCGAACGGGATGAACCGGAAGGCGCACGTACGGCCGGTATCCGCACCTTCACCATGTTCGGCATGGCCGGTGGGGTCGCCGGACTCATCGAAAGAACTCTCGGCACCGCGTCTGGCTATCCTGGCGTAGCGCTCACCGGCTTCCTGATCGCCATTGCTACAGTCATGGCGGTCTTCGAAATGCGCGAGGCGATCGCGGAGAAATCCTTTAGTGTGACTTCGGTAATCGCCGCCATTCTCACCTTCGGGCTCGGAGCACTCGCCACGCTTGGAGACATGAAACTCGCCTCGGCTGGCGGAGCTGCGCTGATCGTAATCCTCGTCAGCCGCGAATTCCTGCACCAGGCAATCCGGCGGCTGCAATGGGTCGAGCTGCGCTCGGCAGTCATCCTGCTTGCAGTAACCTTCGTCCTGTTGCCGATCATACCCGATGCTCCGATCGGGCCGTTCGGAGGGGTTTCGCCGAAGAGCATTGTCCTGCTCGTCATCATGCTCGCCTCGATTTCCTTTGTCGGCTATGTCGCGGTCAGGATGTTCGGCGCGACGCGCGGCGATGTGTTGGCCGGTGCGGTTGGCGGACTGGTGTCTTCCACCGGAACGACCGTGGCATTCGCTCGCCGCAGCCGCACCGAAGAAACGGTTCTTACACTGGTTGCGGGTGCAATCAGTGCAGGGGCGGTTTCGTTGCTGCGCACCGCCCTGCTTATCGGGGCCCTGGCCGCATCGCTACTGCCCGCGCTACTCGTGCCACTGCTCATGGGCGCTGCAGCACTAGTCGCCTATGCACTGCTTGTCGCCCGGCGCCAGCGCGCCGAGGGAGGGCAGGGTATACCGGGCAATCCCTTCGAACTCGCTGCGGTGGCGAAGATGGCTCTTCTGCTGGCCGCAGTGGCCTTTCTCGCCCGGGCAGCCACACTGCTTTTCGGCGATGCCGGCCTCATCTTCGCCTCGGCGCTATCCGCGCTTGCCGATGTCGATGCGGCGACCGTCACCGTGGCCGGCCTGCTTCCCTCGCTCGATATCGGCCTTGCTGCGCAGGCGATCGGCGTCGCGGTGGTTTGCAACATGACTGCCAAGGCGATTTATGCGGGCATTTTTGGCAGCTTTCGTTTTTTCATGCATCTGTTGGCGGCAACCGCACTGTCGGTCGGGGTGGGGCTTGCCGCCTGGGGGCTGGGCCTCGCCATATGACGAGTCATGCCTGAGACTGGCTGGTGCATGCCTCTTGAATTCCGGCTGTTTTTGTGGTCTTGAACCGCCCAATCGCCGCGATCCATCGCGCCGCGCTTGCCGCCGTCGCCCGGCGACCTGCCGCACTTTCAAGGAAACCGATAATGGCCCGTTCAGCTCTCCTCAATGTCATGGTCCAGGCCGCGCTCAAGGCGGGCAAGTCCCTGTCGCGCGATTTCGGTGAGGTGCAGAACCTGCAGGTTTCGGTCAAGGGACCGAGCGACTTCGTTTCGCAGGCCGACATCAAGGCCGAAAGGCTGGTTCGTGAAGAACTGCTGAAGTCACGCCCGACCTACGGTTTCCTCGGGGAGGAAAGCGAAGAGATCAAGGGTACAGACGGCGCGCACCGCTGGATCGTCGATCCGCTGGACGGCACGACGAACTTCCTGCACGGCATTCCGCAGTTCGCCGTGTCGATTGCATTGGAGCGCAATGGCGAGATCGTCGCCGGCGTTATCTTCAATCCGGCGACCGACGAACTCTACACAGCCGAAAAGGGCGGCGGCGCCTTTCTCAATGATCGCCGCATCCGCGTGGCGGCGCGCAAGGTCTTGTCCGACTGCGTCGTCGGTTGCGGCATTCCCCATCTCGGCCGCGGTGCGCACGGCAAGTTCCTGCTGGAACTGCGCCATGTCATGGGTGAAGTCGCCGGCGTTCGCCGCATGGGTGCAGCCGCCCTTGACCTGGCCTACGTTGCGGCCGGCCGTCTCGACGGTTTCTGGGAAGCCGAGCTCAACCCGTGGGACATCGCCGCCGGCCTGTTGTTGATCCGCGAGGCTGGTGGCTTCGTAAGCGACATGCATGACGGCCAGGACATGTTCCACACCGGCACCGTCGTCGCCGGCAACGAATATATCCGCAAGGCACTGATTGAGGTCATTGCGCGGCCAATCCCGAAAGCCTGAGACTTTACACAGGCGTCGTCAGGGGTCGGCGGCTTTTAGCTTCAATTCGTCGCAATTTTCTACTAGCCTCCGGCGCACGATGACCGGAGGCTGGAGACGACATGGCGAAAGTTAAGCTGGCGGATTTGGAGGCGGCGGAGGCAGCACCCGGAGAATACGGCCACAAGCTATCCAGCCCGATGCCGTTCTTCACGACCATGGTGATCTTCCTGATCATCGTCGGTTTCATTGCCGCCATCCTCTATCGACAGGCGCATGCAGCCTTCATGACCAATCCGGGTCTCAATGGCCTCATCCTTGGCGTTCTGGCCGTCGGCATCGTCCTCGTTTTCAATCATGTGCTGGCGCTGAGGCCGGAGGTTCGCTGGTTCAATTCCTTCCGCGCAGCCGGTCATGCCGAAAAGGTGGGGCGCGACCCGCGACTTCTGGCGCCGATGCGGGCGCTGATCGGTGGCCGTCGTTCGATGGCTATCTCGACCACGGCACTGCGGTCGATCCTCGATTCGATTGCCACCCGTCTCGACGAATCACGCGATACCTCACGCTACCTGATCGGCCTCCTCGTGTTCCTCGGACTGCTCGGTACATTCTGGGGGCTACTCGGCACGATCGCTTCCATCAGTTCGGTGATCCAGTCGCTTGATCCGGGCTCGGGCGACAGCAGCGACGTGCTGCAGGCGCTGAAGAGCGGTCTCACCGGTCCGCTCTCGGGCATGGGCACGGCGTTTTCGTCCTCGTTGCTTGGCCTGTCGGGCTCGCTTATCCTCGGCTTCCTCGATCTGCAGGCCGGTCGTGCCCAGAACCGATTCTATACCGAGCTTGAAAACTGGCTCTCCTCGGTGACGGATGTGGATTCCGACATGGCGATAACGGCCGGCGGAATGTCCGGCGTACCGGCGGACGACATCAAGGGTTTGGTCGACCAGTTGTCCAGGCTGGCCAGCCGAGAGGGTTCTGCGCTCGGCGGTAGCGACCGTTCGGTTGCTGCAATCGCCGGGCTTGCCGAAGGCATTCAGGGCTTGGTGAAGAACATGCGCAACGAGCAGCAGATGCTGCGCGACTGGATCGAGGCGCAGCAGGAAGATGCCCGCGCAATGCGCAAAACGCTCGACAAGCTGAACGAAAAAATGGGCGGGGGCAAATAGCCATGGCGCTCGGCCGCAACCGCCGCCGCGACAGGGGCATGGACTACTGGCCGGGCTTCGTCGACGCCCTGGCGACGCTACTTCTGGCGATCATGTTCCTGCTCACGGTCTTCGTGCTGGCGCAGTTCATCCTCAGCCGCGAGATCTCCGGCAAGGACGAGGTCCTCAACCGCCTCAACAGCCAGATCGCCGAACTGACCCAATTGCTTGCGCTGGAAAAGAGCGGCAAACAGGATCTGGAGGATACGCTTGCGTCTCTGCAATCCTCGCTCACCGTCTCCGAAAGCGAACGCAGCCGGTTGCAGCAATTGCTCGACGCCGGTGCTGGTACGTCGGATGCCGCCAACCTGCGGGTCGGCCGGTTGACGCAGGAGCTCGATTCCGAGAAGCAGGTGAGCCAGCGGGCGATGAGCCAGATCGAACTGCTCAACCAGCAAATCGCCGCGCTGCGCGCCCAGATCGCTGCCGTCGAAGAGGCACTGCAGGCGTCGGAGGCCCGGGATCAAAACTCTCAGGTGAAGATCGCCGATCTCGGACGCCGCCTCAACGTGGCGCTTGCCCAGCGTGTCCAGGAACTCAATCGATATCGTTCCGACTTCTTTGGCCGTCTTCGCGAGATTCTCTCCGACCGCGAGAACATCCGTATCGTCGGTGACCGCTTCGTCTTCCAGTCGGAGGTGCTGTTTCCCTCGGGCGGGAACGAGCTTAATCCGGAGGGCGAGGTCGAAATGGCGAAGCTAGCCGGGGCCCTGCTCGACCTTGCCAAGGAAATCCCGCCAGAGATCAACTGGGTGTTGCGCGTCGATGGTCACACTGACGACGTGCCGCTCAGGGGCTCGGGACGCTATGCCGACAACTGGGAGCTTTCGGCTGGCCGCGCCATATCGGTGGTCAAATACCTGATATCCAAGGGCGTTCCGTCCAATCGCCTGGTGGCTGCGGGATTTGGCGAATACCAGCCGATCGCCGAGGGCGACAGTGCTGAAGCGCGCGCCCAGAACCGCCGCATCGAACTCAAGCTCACCGAACGCTGACACCGCTGCCCGCTATTAGCAGAAGGGCTGGGTTGTGGGAGCGTTTACGTGCGCGTAAAAGTAAGACGTGGGGAGCTCGCGGGGGGAGTGTGCGGATGGATTATGATGTATTGGTGATCGGAGCGGGATTGGCAGGCCTTGTGGCTGCGACCGAGGCAACTGAGCGGGGGCTCAAGGTCTGCGTTGTCGACCAGGAGGGGGAGCAAAATCTCGGCGGACAGGCGTTCTGGTCCCTGGGCGGACTCTTCTTCGTGAATAGTCCTGAGCAAAAATGGATGGGCATACGTGACAGTTTTGAACTTGCACGGCAGGATTGGCTTGGTTCAGCCAGTTTCGATCGCGTCGAGGACTACTGGCCGCGCCACTGGGCTGAGGCTTATCTTGAATTTGCTGCCGGGGAGAAGCGCGATTGGTTGCATCGCCAGGGCGTTCGCTGGTTCCCGGTCGTCGGCTGGGCCGAACGCGGTGGCTCGCTTGCCAACGGCCATGGCAATTCCGTGCCGCGCTTCCACATCACCTGGGGGACCGGGCCGGCCGTGCTGGCGCCCTTCATCCGCCGGGCACGAACGGCAGAGCAGAACGGCCAACTGTCCTTCCGCTTCCGTCATCAGGTCGATCACCTTGTCGTCACCAACGGCGATGTAACAGGCGCGCGCGGCAGCGTTTTGGCACCCGATCCGGCGCCGCGTGGTTCTGCGACATCGCGCGTTGTTGTCGGCGACTTCGAGATCGCAGCTGGCGCCGTCATCGTGTCGTCCGGCGGCATCGGCGGCAATCATGACCTCGTGCGCAAGCACTGGCCCGTAGAGCGCCTTGGACCGCCGCCGAAGTCGATGGTCGCAGGTGTTCCGCAATATGTCGACGGGCGGATGCTTGCCATTGCGCGCGCGGCCGGCGGCGAGATCATCAATGGCGACCGCATGTGGCACTATACCGAGGGCCTCAGGAATTTCGATCCGATCTGGCCGAACCACGGCATTCGAATCCTTCCCGGCCCCTCCTCTTTCTGGTGCGATGCCGCCGGAAACCGCCTTCCCTTTCCGGCCATGCCGGGCTTCGATACGCTGGCAACACTGAAGGCGATCCGGGAGCGGGGCCATGAATACAGCTGGTTCATCCTCAACAAGGCGATCATCAAGCGGGAATTTGCGCTGTCTGGCTCCGAGCAGAACCCGGACCTGACCGGCAAGAATATTGCCTTGTTGCTGAAGCGGCTGGGCAAGAATCCGCCCGGACCGGTCCAGGCCTTCATGGACAAGGGAGAAGACTTCATCGTTCGCGACACGCTCGAAGACCTTGTCGTCGGCATGAACGAACTGACCGGCGAGCATCGGATCGGTATCCACCATCTTCGCAGCCAGGTCGAGGCGCGTGACCGCGAGATCGACAATCGCTTCAACAAGGACGCTCAGGTGACCGCGATCCGCGGGGCGCGCCACTATCTCGGTGATCGGCTCATGCGCACGACAAAGCCGCACCGCCTGCTTGATCGCAAGGCCGGGCCGTTGATCGCGGTTCGGCTGCACATCCTGACGCGCAAGTCGCTTGGTGGTTTGCACACCAATTTATCGTCACAGGTGCTCGATGATACCAATAAGCCGGTTCCAGGCCTCTATGCGGCCGGTGAGGTAGCGGGTTTCGGCGGTGGCGGGGTACACGGCTACAACGCGCTCGAGGGCACGTTCCTCGGCGGTTGCCTGTTCTCTGGCCGAATCGCCGGCCGTTCGGTCGGGGCTTGAGAGCCGAGACGCTTTCGCTGTCGATTACTCGATGGCAGGCGAGGTAAAATCGCGGCCGCCGGTCTCGAATTGAAGACGGGCCAATTTGGCATACAGTCCGCCCTGCTGGATCAGGCTGTGGTGCGTGCCTTCCTCGACGATCCGGCCGTCGTCGAGCACCATGATGCGGTCCGCCTTGAGCACTGTCGCCAGACGGTGGGCGATGACGATCGTGGTGCGATCCCTCATCAGGCCGTCGAGGGCCTTCTGGACCAGCGTCTCGCTTTCGGCGTCGAGCGATGAAGTTGCTTCATCGAGCAGGAGAAGCGGTGCATCGCGAAGCAGGGCACGGGCAATGGCGATCCGCTGACGTTGACCTCCGGACAATGTGATGCCGCGTTCGCCGACCTGCGTGTCGAAGCCGTTCTCCAGGCGCAGGATGAATTCGGTCGCCTGGGCGGCTTCAGCAGCCGCCTCGACCATCTGGGGCGTGGC
Source organism: Rhizobium arsenicireducens (assembly GCF_964021225.1). Classification (NCBI taxonomy): domain Bacteria; kingdom Pseudomonadati; phylum Pseudomonadota; class Alphaproteobacteria; order Hyphomicrobiales; family Rhizobiaceae; genus Rhizobium; species Rhizobium arsenicireducens. Next base: position 479,042 of record NZ_CAXHYK020000001.1, read on the forward strand.
ATCCGGCGAGCCGAAGGCGATGTTGTCGCGGATCGAGGAGGCGAAGATCGTCACGTCCTGGGGCACAATGGCGATGCGGGAGCGCACCTCTTCGGGATCGGCTTCTCGAATATCGACGTCGTCGATCCGAACGGTTCCGCTCACCGGATCGTAGAAGCGCAGGATCAGCGAGAAGACGGTGCTCTTGCCGGCACCCGACGGGCCGACAATGGCAACTGTCTCGCCGGGCTCCACCCGGAAGCTCAGACCCTTGAGGGCCGACTTGGAAGCGCTCGAGGGGTAGGCGAAGTGGACGTCGCCGAAGCTGACGCGGCCAAGCGGGGGCGAGGGCAGATGGATCGGATTTGCCGGCACCGCGACCTGTGAAACTTCCTGCAGGAGTTCGCCGAGCCGTTCTGCGGCACCCGACGCCTGGGAGAAGCTCGCCCCACACTTCTGAGAGCGTTCCCATCGATCCTGCAGCGATCAGCGAGTAGAGCAGGAACTGGCCGAGCGTGCCGGCGGACAAGGTGCCGGCGAGCACGCTCTGGGCGCCGAACCAAAGCACCGCGACGATGCTACCGAAGACGAGCGTGATCGCAACCCCGGTCAGGAGCGCGCGTGACTTGATTGCTGCGCGGGCCGCTTCATAGGCCTGTTCCACGGTCGTGCCATAGCGGTCGGTGGCAATCCCTTCGGCGTTGAATGCCTGGACGGTGCGGGCGGCGCCGATCGTTTCTCCGGCGAAGGCCGAAGCTTCGGCGAGGGTGTCCTGAGCCAGTCGCGAGCGACGGCGCACCGAGCGGCCGAAGGCGACGAGCGGAAAGACGATGATCGGGATGGCGGCGAGCACCAGGATCGACAGCCGCGGGCTCGTATAGATCATCATCGCCATGGCGCCGAGACAGAGAATCGAGTTCCTGAGCGCGAGCGAGGCGGTTGCTCCGACGGCGGACTTGATCTGCGTCGTGTCGGCGGTCAGCCGCGAGACGATCTCTCCCGACTGGTTGACGTCGAAGAAGGCGGGCGAAAGCCTTGTCACATGGGCGAAGACATCGCGGCGCAGATCCGAAACGACCCGTTCGCCGATGGTGATAACGAAATAATAGCGCATGGCGCTGGCGAGAGCGAGAATGATGGCCAGGATGGCCATCATGCCGAAATAGTTGTTGATAAAGGCGCTGTCGGCGGCGCTGAAGCCATGATCGACCATCCGGCGCACGGCGAGCGGCAAGGCAAGGGTGGTGGCGGCGGCCAGACCGAGGAAGAACAGTGCGCCGGCGACCAGCTTGCGATAGCGCATGACATAGGGAAAAAGACGGGCGAGAGGCTTGAGGGAACGGCGTTTCGACTGGGCGGTTTCGGTGACTGCGGACACTTTATTCCTCTCCGGCCCGGTCAGCGGGCTTTTGTGCCATGGCACTTGTTATCCTTGTGCCCTTCATGTATAGGCAGCGCATCGAATTGGGAAGCCGTGGCCTCTTCAGACTACGGCTTCGTCTATTGTATTGGGTCGCTCGACGCAATTGCGGCAAATGGACCCCCGGCACAGCAGGAAGATCGCAATGAAGGCTGACATTCATCCCGACTACCACATGATCAAAGTGGTCATGACCGATGGCACCGAGTACGAAACCCGCTCCACCTGGGGTTCGGAAGGCGCAGTCATGAACCTCGAAATCGACCCCAACTCACATCCGGCCTGGACCGGCGGCAACCAGCAGATGCTGGACCGCGGCGGCCGCGTTTCGAAGTTCAACAAGCGTTTCGGCGGCCTCGGCCTCTGATCCAACTTCGATCGACCATCTTCGAAAGCCCGGCGTGTCCGGGCTTTTTTGTGTTTGGCTTCCATCGCTGTGGTTGGCAGCAGACAAGAGAACCCGGCAATGCTTGGCATGCCGGGTCCATTTGTTCTGATGCGGAATAGAAGAAATCAGTTCGGGCAGAACGCGGTGCGCAGCAGGTCGAGTTGCGCCTGCACGCTGTTCTCATTGTCCGGAACAACCGGCGTGTCGGCGGGACGGTAGATTTCGCGGTCGAGCAGGGCGATACGGTTCTGCAGGCGTAGCGAGCGTTCGACGAGATCGCGGAAGGACTCCGGCAGGTCGTTCCAACCGGGGGCCTGACGATCCACATTGAAGCCGTCGAGACGAACCTTGCTCTTTTCGGAGAGAACCTGATCGCGGCTCATCTCGCCGTTGTTGACGGCGCGTTGCAGCAGCAGCCACGAAGCCATCTGCATCAGGCGGGTGGTCAGGCGCATCGATTCCGCAGCATAGAGCACCGAGGCCATACGGGGCAGGACCTTGGCAGCGGAGCGGCCGGGCCCGTCCAGATAGGCAGCGGTTTCTTCGACCAGACCCATGCCTTCGGCATAAGTCGCTTTGAACTGAGTGGACGCAGCGGCCCGTCCGGCGAAGCTGACAGTGTTCAGTCCGAGTTCAGACATCGGTTCACCCTTGAAATACGCATCACTTTAGTTGGGTAACGGCGTGGAACGCTGTCTTGTTCCTGCCGCTTTTCATGGCCGTACGTTGCAACCAATACCCCAAATGCGCAAGCCGTTTATTAAAGAAGGGTTAATACCCACAATTTTGAATATAGGAATTCGCAAGGCACAAAAAAAGAGCCGCATGAGCGGCTCTTAAGGTAAAACAGGGAGAAAAATCAGACCTTCGCCACGAGGAAGAAACTGCCTGAATCCGGCAAAACCGGATGCATTGATAATCGCCGAAAAGGCTTAACAGATGGTAAACGCAAAGCGGGAAAGCGTACTATTCTCAAATAGCGCAGCAGGACAGAAGGAACGATTCGGCTATACTTTGGGCTTGAAGAAACTGTCGGCGGCGCGCTTTCCCGCTTCCTTGCGTATACGCTCAGCGTCGAGCCGTTCGATCTCCGTCCGGAGCAGCTCAATCCGGTTCTGAAGTTCCTCTGCCGAAAGGGCAGAGAGGTCGCTGCCCAATTGATGGCCGGCAGGCTTTTTCGGCTTCTCTTCGTCGAAGATCATGGTGTCGCTTCTCCGGCCGTGGACGTTGCGTCTTCTTCCCGCTCTTCATCCTCTTCCGGCAATGGTGCAGCGCGGGGGTCGAGGCTCAGGCTTTCCGGCGTACTCATCGGAGACGCGGATACGGGCATGTTCGGCACGTTCTCGCGCTCGGCGGCGGGTATGGCGGCGCGCAGGCGGCTGCGATAGATCGCGTAGGCGGTCAGGAATACATGGGCGACGGCGGTGACGGCAAAGAGGGCGTGGGGGCCGAGTTGCGACATCACCGGACCGCCGATGGTCGGGCCGATAATCGTGCCGACACCGTAGAGCAGAAGTAGCCCGCCCGACACCTGGACGAATTCGTCGGAACTGGCGAAGTCGTTCGCATGGGCGACGGCAATCGGATATAGCGCGTTGGCGGCCGCGCCATAGATTGCGACGAGAACGATCATTGTCATGGCATCCTGCGGCCGCACGACGATCAGCAGGAGCGCCGCAACGGCCGCAACCGCCGAGAGCGCCGCCAGCACATAACGGCGATCGATGCGGTCCGATGCCTTGCCTGCGGGAAATTGCGCGAGGGCCCCCACGAAGATCGTGATCGACAGCATGATTGCGATCATGTTCGGCGTGAGGCCGGCGCGTGAGCCGAAAACCGCGCCGAGCGTCCCATAGGCGCCGTTGGCGATGCCGACGAGCAGGATGCCGACGAAGGAGACGGGCGAATTGCGATAAAGCCGCGGCAGATTGAGCGTGACGGAGGTGAGGGGCTGCGGCGTGTCGGCGGTCGATACGGTGGTCGGCAGCATGGCGAGGCAGTAGAGAATGCCGCAAACCATGAACAGGATGGTGGTCGAGGGGTCGATGACGCCGACCAGCATCTGGCCGCCCACCACACCGATCAGCGTGATCGAGATATAGAAGGAGAAGATCGTGCCGCGGCTCTCGTTGGTGGCGCGCTCGTTCAGCCAGCTTTCGATAATCATCGAGGTTCCGGCGATGCAGAAGCCGGTCACGGCGCGCAAGACCACCCACCAGTATTGATCGACCAGAATGCCGCTCAACAGCGCAATGATGGCAATCAGCGAGATGAAGCTCGAAAAGGCCCGGACATGCCCGACCCGCATGACGAGTTTTGGCGCGATCAGGCAGCCAGCGACGAAGCCGGTCGCCCAGGAAGTGCCGAGCAGGCCGAGGATTTCATTGGAATAGCCCTCTGCCGTGCCGCGCACGGGCAGCAACAGGCCGTGCAAACCGTTCCCGAGAAACAGGAACAACGTGCCGAGGAGAAGCGCCATGACTGGCAGAAGGTTTGTTCGCATGGCTTGGTGATCGACTGGGGTTGGGGAGGCTGTGGGAACAGGTTCCTGAAACGTCACAGATTAGGTCAAGGTTCCTACCGATCCCTGAATGGACAAGGCCCCTTGCGGGAAAACCTTCTGGCGGTCAAAAGTGTCGCCGTTGTGACAAGGGCCGAAACAGGCGTGCTGGGATTTATCCATGACCAAAGTGATCGGCCTTCTCCTCATCCTTGCCATGATGGTGCAGGTGATCCGGCCGCTCGGATTGCCAGGCTTAAGGAAACGCAGCGATTTCTGGAAGATCGCCGTGATTGCCTTTGTCATCTGGTCGATCACTCTACTCATCCGACCGTGACGGCCAGGAGGCGTGGCGGGGCCGCTTGGCGAGTTGGATCATCTCCTCGTCAGTGCGTGACCTGTCCCTGCGGTACCTGCCATTCCGGGATTGGGAACAACCGGTCATAGCCCCAGTTGAAGGCAAAAGCGTAGACCATGTAGAAGAGCGCAAAGGCGACGTCCATCACCACTGCGTGCCAAAGGCCGACGCCGAGGTACCAGGCGATGAAGGGGGCGAGCACGAGGAGCAGGCCGGCCTCGAACAGCACGGCGTGCAGCACGCGAATGGGAACTGTCTTGAGCGTACCCCCGGCAAGACGCTGCATGGCGCGGTCGAAGGCGATATTGTAGACGTAGTTCCAAAGCATGGCGATCGTCGCGCTGCCGACGCCGATGAGGCCGATGTCGGCGAGCGGTAGGGAAAAGACCCAGGCGCCGAGCGGCGTGACGAGGAAAAGGGCGAGGATTTCGAAACTGACAGCGTGGCGAATACGGTCGCTGGTCGTGCGCATGTCTGGTCTCCCACAAGGGTCCGTCGGGTCGTCCCGGTCAAATGCCCGTCATTGGGGAGAGGTCGTCCTCAGCACGAACCAATATAGTTTGCCGAACGGGCAAGGCAAGGGGACGCTGGCCGGGCTGTCACCAAAAAGCCCCGCCAGCGTCGCTGACGGGGCTTGAAAGGCCGGCATTGAAAGGTGCGGGTCAGGCCGTCTTTTCGTGCCTTTGGGGCATGATCAGGCCTTGTTCACGCTTGCGGCGTAGATCGCATCGATCGTCTTGGCCAGGCTCGCGTTGAACTCCGCGTCGCTCATGGAGACGCGCAGGTTTTCTGCCAGAGCGCGCGAGAAGCTGGCGATCATGCCGTGGTTATGGCTGAGCTTCTCGCAGGCATCCGCGGTGCTGTAGCCGCCGGACAGAGCGACGACGCGAACGACTGACTTGTGGGCAACCAGAGGGGCGTAGAAATCGGCGACGGTCGGGATCGTCAACTTCAGCATGACGGTTTCGCCTGCGGGAAGCTTGTCGAGCTGCGCGGCGATCTCGTCGCGAAGAATGGCTTCAGCCTCGGCCTTGGTCGGGCTCTTGATGGATACTTCCGGCTCGACGATCGGCATGAGGCCCTGGCCGATGATCTGGCGGGCGACCTCGAACTGCTGCTTCACGACGGCAGCGATACCGCCCTTGTCGGCATGGCCGATCACCGAGCGCATCTTGGTGCCGAACATGCCCTTTTCGCGACCGCGGATCAGGAGCGCATCGAGATCGGGCATGGCCTTCATCAACTGAACGCCGTTCTGCTCGGCTTCGAGGCCCTTGTCGACCTTGAGGAAGGGCACGACGCCGCGCTTTTCCCAGAGATAGGAGGGAACGGGCTGACCTTCGACGTCGCCGTCCATGGTCCGTTCGAACAGGATTGCGCCAATAACCTTGTCGCCCGTAAAGGCCGGCGCGCTCATGATGCGGACGCGCATGGCATGCACCAGGCGGAACATCTCCTCGTCACCCTGATAGTCGGATTCGGACACGCCGTAGAGACGCAACGCGCCGGGTGTTGAACCACCGCTCTGATCCAGCGCCGCGATGAAACCCGGCGCCGAGCTGATCTTGTTCAACATCTTCGCGTCCATCATATCTCACTCCTATCCCTAAAATGGCGCGATACGCGCTCACCTGTTTTCGTTGATGTTGCGACCAATCGGCAGAGCCGAATTGGTCAATCCCCGCATCTAGATGAGGCGGATAACAGATGTTTTGCGACAGGAAAATGGCGACTTAAAATGTTGAAACGATTGAAATCGTTTTAATCGTTTGAAAGGCTTGGAAATACCCGCTGATGCTTAACGATGGCGGGCAGTGAAGCCCGCCATCGCCAACATCACTTCTCGGCAATCAGGACTGCGACGCCGGGCAGTTCCTTGCCTTCCATCCATTCGAGGAAGGCGCCACCGGCGGTCGAGACATAAGAGAAGTCGTCAGCCACGCCGGCGTGGTTGAGCGCGGAGACGGTATCCCCGCCACCGGCGACCGAGACCAGCTTGCCCGCGCGGGTCCGTTCGGCGGCGTGCCGGGCGGCGGCAACGGTGGCGGTGTCGAAGGGCGCGATCTCGAAGGCGCCGAGCGGGCCATTCCACACCAGCGTCTCGGCCTTGGAGATCCAGCCATTGATCGCTTCGACGGACTTCGGGCCGACGTCGAGGACCATGGCATCGGCCGGGATGGCGGTGATGGCGACGGTCTCGTTGGCAGCGCCTGCCTTGAACTCGCGGGCGACGACGCCGTCGACCGGGAGCACGATGGCGCAGCCGGCGGTCTCTGCGTCGATCATGATCTGCTTGGCGGTGTCGGCCAGATCGTGCTCGCACAGCGACTTGCCGACATTGATGCCTTGGGCCGCGAGGAACGTATTGGCCATGCCGCCGCCGATCACCAGCGCGTCGACCTTCTTCACCAGGTTGGAAAGGAGGTCGATCTTGGTCGAGACCTTGGCGCCGCCGACGATGGCGACGACCGGACGGGCCGGCTTTCCGAGGCCCTTTTCCAGCGCCACGAGTTCGGCCTGCATGGTGCGGCCGGCATAAGCGGGCATGTGATGGGCAAGGCCCTCGGTCGAGGCGTGCGCCCGGTGGGCGGCCGAGAAGGCGTCGTTGACGAAGATGTCACCGTTCCTGGCCAGCTCAGCGACAAATTCCGGGGTGTTCTTTTCCTCGCCCTTGTGGAAGCGGGTGTTTTCAAGAAGCAGGATGTCGCCGTTTTCCATCTTGGCGATGGCGTCGGCAGCGGGTGCCCCGATGCAATCCGAGGCGAAGGCGACTTTCTGGTCGAGCACTTCCTCCACGGCCGGGGCGATCAGCGACAGCGACTGGTCGGCGACTGGCTCGCCCTTGGGGCGGCCGAAATGGGCGAGAAGGATAACCCTGGCGCCCTTGTCCGACAGTTCCTTGATGGTTGGGGCGACGCGTTCAATGCGGGTTGAATCGCTGACCTTGCCGTCGGCGACGGGAACGTTGAGGTCGACGCGTACGAGAACGCGCTTGCCCGCGATGTCGGTGAGGTCGTCGAGTGTCTTGAAAGCCGGCATGAGGGAATCCGTCGTTTGGTCGTTGCACGGTTGGCGCTGAAACTTACACCGCCTGATGCGCGACGCAAGGCGATCAGGGATTATTTTCGTTCCCGCCGGCCTTGGCGCGCTGCCTGCGCAGATAGTCCCGGATTGCATGGGCCAATTCGCGAATGTTCAGGAAGATGGGCAATTTGGTGGCGGGGGCCACCGGCTCGAGCGAGACGCCGACTGAGGCTATATGCCCTGTCTCGTCGATGTCGCGGACGATCAGAACGATGGTGCCGAGCCGCACACGGTCTGCGTAGTCGGCTTGCCCTCCGGAGCGCTGGGCAATGAGTTCCGCAACCGTCTTCCCCCGGTCGGCCTCGTTGATCGTCAAAGGACCATAGGCCTGGTCGAGATGATCGACCCTGGTCGACGGGGCGATCGCGAAGGTCCCGAAGAACTCGTTGTCGTCTTCCTCGACTGCGGCCTTGCTGGCGAACAGGCGGTCGAGCAGCTTGGAATAGCCGGGGGCGATGAATAGGTAGACGTGATCGTTCTCGCGCAGCCTTCCCGCATATTGATAGCGCATCGACTTGCCGTCGCGGATGACCAACGACGGCATTGCCCAGCGCGGAATACGTTCGCCGCGCAAAACGGGGCTATCGGCAACGACGCGATAGGCGAGCAGTTCGTGATGGGCGGCGCCCGGCAAGTCGACTTCCAGCTTGTCGATCGCTCCGATGCGGGGCGGGATGATAAGGCCGAGCCTGCGTGCCACGGGCTTGATCGTCCAGCCTTGCACCACGAGCGAAATCATTACGATGAGGAAGGCGGCGTTGAAGAGGATCTGGCCGTTTTCCAGATTTCCCAGAATGGGCAGAATGGCCAGTAGGATCGACACTGCTCCGCGCAGGCCAACCCAGGCGATGAAACCGGTCTCGCGCTGGGTGAAGTCGAAGGGCAGGAGGCAGAGCCAGACCGCAAGCGGCCGGGCGACAAAGATGAGGAATAGTCCGAGCAATACGGCTGGCAGGAGGATCGATGGGAACTGCGAGGGCGTGGCAAGGAGGCCAAGGACGAGGAACATGACGATCTGGGCAAGCCAGGTCATGCCGTCCTGGAAGCGGCTGATGGCGCCGCTGGCGGGGATCTTCTTGTTGCCTGCGTAGATGCCGGCCACATAGACCGCGAGGAAGCCGCTCCCGCCTACGGTCCCGGTGAAGGCGAAGATTAGTAGGGCCATGGCCAGCATGAAGATCGGGGCCAGGCCGCGCTCCACCGTGAGGCGCTTCAGCACGAAGACGATCATCGCGCCGCCGATCAGGCCGAGGCCGAGGCCAAGGCCCATCTGCTCGATGAACAGGCGCAGGAGCTGCAGGTCGAAACCGGATCCGCCGCCTTCAGTTGCCAAGAGGCCCACGATCGCCATGGTGAGGAAGATCGCCATCGGATCGTTGGTGCCGGATTCGACCTCAAGCGTCGAGCGAACGCGCTCGCGGATATTGATGCCGCCGATGCGCAACAGGAAAAACACAGCCGCCGCATCGGTCGATCCGACAATCGAGCCGAGCAGGAGCCCTTCAAGGAAGGTGAAGTCGAGCAGCAGATGGGCCATCAGGCCGAAAAAGACAGCGGTCATCAGCACGCCGACAGTGGCAAGCGTCAATGCCGGGACTGCCGACAGCTTGAAGGATTGCAGCGAAGTGCCGTAGCCGGAATCGAAAAGGATGACCGCCAGGGCGATAGAGCCTAGCGCATAGGCGAAGGCATTGTCGGAAAACTCGATGCCCAGACCGTCGACGCCGGTCGCCAGACCGATCAGCAGGAAGAGGAGAAGCAGAGGCGCGCCAAAGCGAAAGGCGATCAGGCTGGAAAACGCGGCCAGAAGGACCAAAGCGGTCGCCACCAGCGTAAGTGCATAAAATTCGTCCACCCCTCGTCCCTCTCCTTGGTCGCCGCGCCGTCGCCTGGCAAGCCGGATCAGGTCAAACCAAGAGCGCGGCTCGACGCGGTGTCGGCGCTGCTATTCGTCCCGACGCGGGGCCGGTGACGTGGGGTGGAATGATCTGGCAGGACTGCCGGACGACGAGATGGAAAACCTATCGTATCCAATCGTGATCAGAGTAGGGCGGAACCTGAAAATTTGAAAGGCGGGCCGGGGGTTCCGGTCCGCCTTTTTTAACGCGAGTGCTAATTTTTATGTGATCAGATCAGCTTGGCCAGGGCAACCGCGGTATCAGACATACGGTTGGAGAAGCCCCATTCGTTGTCGTACCAGGTGAGGATGCGGACGAAGTTGCCTTCGAGAACCTTGGTCTGGTCTATGGCAAAAATCGACGAATGGCTGTCATGGTTGAAGTCGCGCGAGACCAGCGGTTCTTCGGTGTAACCGAGGATGCCCTTCATGGCACCGTTCGAAGCCGCCTTGATGGCTTCGTTCACTTCCTGCACCGTCGTGTTTCTCTTGGCGACGAACTTGAAGTCGACGACCGAGACGTTCGGGGTTGGCACGCGGATCGAGGTCCCATCCAGCTTGCCCTTCAGTTCCGGCAGAACGAGGCCGACGGCCTTGGCGGCACCGGTCGAGGTTGGGATCATGGAAAGGGCGGCTGCACGGGCGCGGTAGAGGTCCTTGTGCATGGTGTCCAGCGTCGGCTGGTCGCCGGTATAGGAGTGGATCGTCGTCATGAAGCCATGATCGATGCCGATTGCGTCGTTCAGGACCTTGACCACTGGCACGAGGCAGTTGGTCGTGCAGGACGCGTTGGAGATGACCAGGTGATCCTTGGTCAGCTTGTCGTGGTTGACACCGTAGACGACGGTCAGGTCGGCGCCTTCGGCCGGAGCCGAGACGATGACGCGCTTGGCGCCAGCCTGGAGGTGTAGGGCCGCCTTGTCGCGCGCGGTGAAGATGCCGGTGCATTCCATCGCGATGTCGACGCCAAGTTCCTTGTGCGGCAGGGTCGCCGGATCCTTAATCGCGGTCACCTTGATCGGCTTGCCACCACCAACGATGATGGTGTCGCCTTCGACTTTAACATCGGCCGGGAACTTGCCATGGATGCTGTCGTAGCGCAGCAGGTGGGCATTGGTTTCGACCGGGCCGAGGTCGTTGATGGCCACGACTTCGATGTCGGTACGGCCGGATTCGACGATGGCGCGCAATACGTTGCGGCCGATGCGGCCAAAGCCGTTGATGGCTACTTTCACAGTCATTTGTTCACTCCCGCGTTTAAAATCAGAGCAATAGATTATGGGAAGAATGGGCGTCCGGGAACGCCCATGCGACAATTTGACGTCTCAGGCGAGCTTGGCCTCGGCGGCGGCAACGACCGCCTCCGGGGTGATGCCGAAATGCTGGTAGAGTTCCTTGTACGGCGCGGATGCACCAAAGGACTTCATGCCGATGAACGTGCCGTCGGAGCCGATGAAGCTGTCCCAGCCCTGGCGGATGCCGGCTTCGACCGCAATGTTGACGGCGGCCGAGCCGATGATCGCTTCGCGATAGGCTTCCGGCTGCTCGAAGAACAGTTCGAAGCAGGGAACGGAGACGACGCGGGCAGGGATGTCCTTCTGGGCCAGCATCTGCTGGGCTTTAAGGGCAATCTCGACTTCCGAACCGGAGGCGAAGATCGACACCTTGGCGTCGCTGGCCGAGACCAGCTCATAGGCGCCGAAGCTGCAGAGGTTCTTCTCTTCGTAGTCGGTGCGGGCGGGCGTCAGGTTCTGGCGCGTCAAGGCCAGACCGGACGGGCGATCCTTGTGCTCCAGCGCGATCTGCCAGCACTCGACCGTTTCGGTTGCGTCGGCCGGACGGAACATCATCAGGTTCGGGATGGCGCGAAGCGCCGCCATGTGCTCGACCGGCTGATGGGTCGGGCCATCTTCGCCAAGGCCGATCGAGTCATGGGTCAGCACGTGGATGACGCGGATGCCCATCAGGGCGGCGAGGCGGATCGACGGACGGCAATAGTCCGAGAAGATCAGGAAACCGCCGGAATAGGGGATCAGGCCGCCATGCAGCGCAATCCCGTTCATTGCGGCCGCCATGCCGTGCTCGCGGATACCGTAGTGGATGTAGCGTCCGGAGAAATCGTCAGGGGTGATCGACTTAGTCTGACTGGTCTTGGTGTTGTTGGAGCCGGTCAGGTCGGCCGAGCCGCCGAGCGTTTCGGTCAGCACGCCGTTGATGACTTCGAGGGCATCCTCGGACGCCTTGCGGGTGGCAACCGTCGGCTTGGCTTCGGCAAGCTTCTGCTTGTAGTCGCCGATGGCCGTGGCGAAGTGACCGGGCAGGTCGCCGGCGAAGCGGCGGGTGAACTCGGCCTTCGTCTCGGCCGGGCTTGCGGCGAGGCGGCCATCCCAGTCCTTGTGGGCTTTGGTCGAACGCAAGCCGGCGAGACGCCAGGCGTCGAGCACGTCGGCGGGGACGACGAAGGCTTCCTCGGCCCAGCCGAGCGCCTTGCGGGTGGCGGCGATCTCGTCGGCGCCGAGCGGCGAGCCATGGACCTTGTGGGTGCCAGCCTTGTTCGGCGATCCGAAACCGATAACGGTCTTGGCTGCGATCAGAGTTGGCTTGTCGGACTTTTGCGCGGTCTCGATGGCGGCTGCGATAGCTTCCGGGTCATGGCCGTCGACGGAGAGTGTGTTCCAGCCGGAGGCGCGGAAGCGGGCGTGCTGATCGGTCGAGTCGGAAAGCGAAATGGCACCGTCGATGGATATGCCGTTGTCGTCCCACAGCACGATCAGCTTGTTGAGCTTCAGGTGGCCGGCGAGCGCGAGGGCCTCCTGGCTGATGCCCTCCATCAGGCAGCCGTCGCCGACAAGCGCATAGGTATAGTGGTTCATCAGGTCGGAGCCGAACTCGTTGGCGAGCTTCTTCTCAGCGATCGCCATGCCGACCGCATTGGCGATACCCTGACCGAGCGGGCCGGTCGTGGTCTCGATGCCCGAGGCATGGCCGTATTCCGGGTGGCCTGCAGTCTTGGCACCCATCTGGCGGAACTGCTTGATGTCCTCGATGGTCATGTCTTCATAGCCGGTCAAATAGAGCAGGCTGTAAAGGAGCATCGAGCCGTGACCGGCCGACAGCACGAAGCGGTCGCGGTCGGGCCAGAGAGGGTTCTTCGGATCGAAGCTCAGATACCGGGTGAAGAGAACGGTGGCGACATCGGCGCAGCCCATCGGCATGCCAGGGTGGCCGGAATTGGCTTTTTCCACCGCGTCCATGGCGAGGAAACGGATCGCATTGGCCATCCGGTTGTGTTTTTCGGGAGAAATCATGTCTGTTCCGCTTGTTCCGGGTCTCAAGGGAGGACCGCGCTCGGCACGGTCATCTGAAAGCGGCTGATCCATAGCAGGTGGATCGCGCGAGTCAACAAATGCCGGGTGTTCGGGTCTTTTGTCGCGCGATAATTCATGCTTTTGTCTATTCCGTGTGCACTGCACAGTTTCGCCCCGAACCGGGCAGGTCCAGGCCGTCGTCCACAGCTTAGACGGTCGCGGGTCACCCTGCATTTATTGACGGGTGACGATCGAGCGGCTTACTGTCCCTCTTCAAGTTAGCGGGTCTTCATGGTCGATTCGATCACCGCTTCTGGAAAGCCGGGTCAAGAATATGCCGACAGGGAATTCGGTCGAAGCGGCGCTCGGCGCGCTCAGGCAAGCAATTGCCGGGCTTGAGAACGCCATCGACATGCGGATCGAGGTGCAGCGCGAGAGCGGAGAGGTCGAGAGCGAGGTTCGCCGCGTGCACGCCGATCGTTCGCGGCTGGCCCAGGAGCTCGACCAGTCGGAATTCCGAGCCAACAGGCTTGAAGAGGTCAATCGCGAGGTTTCGCGGCGGCTGGTGACGGCCATGGAAACGATCCGGGCGGTTCTCGATCGCTAGATCAGGGCGCTAGGGTCAGGGAAATGCGAAGGCGCCGTGCGGCGGCACTTGGGAAGATTGATGGCACAGGTCACGGTTACCATTGACGGCAAAGCCTATCGCATGGCCTGCGAGGAGGGCCAGGAAGGTCATCTGATCGATCTTGCTACGCAGTTCGACCGCTATGTCAGCCATCTCAAGGGCCAGTTCGGCGAGATCGGCGATCTGAGGCTGACGGTGATGGCCGGGATCATGGTGATGGACGAACTTTCGGAAGTGAACCGCCGCGTGGCGGCGATGGAAAAGGAGCTTTCCTCGTTTCGCGAGGGACGTGACGGAGCGCTGGAGGCTGCGCAGCGCCGCGAGGACACGCTGACGACGGCGCTTGGCGAATTGACCGAGCGGCTAAACGGGATCACCCGCAAGCTTACTGCCAAGCCGGCACCCGCCGCACGGCCGGAACAATGAACCGCGGAATAGGTGTCCATCTGAGAATGTTTGGATGAGGCCACTGGCGTCCGGCACGAATTAGACCTATATCTCTTCTGCGGTCTGCGCCTCACGACAGGACAAACAATCCCTGGGGCCATACTCGATCCAAAGGGAGCTGTCCCTGGCCAGGCCCGTGGGCTTGGACACACGGCGCCCACCTACGTTTGTAGGCACCCAGGATCGTAAACCTCCATCGGTTGTCGTGGATCGCACTTTTCTTCTTTCAAAGGCCTGAGCCAATTCGGCTTCACCGACGCCCGGTGAGGCAGGTCGGCGGCGAGCGCCAGCATGGCGCATAAGGCGATTATCGCGCCGGCCGCGTTTCTACTCCACCGAGATCGACGCGGCGAACGGGGCTGGGATTGACGGGAGAAATCGTGCCGCGTCAAATGGCGCCGACCGCAGGCATTCGAGGACCGAAGCATTCCATGTACCAGCCGCCGCATTTTCGCGAGGAACGCCTCGACGTTCAGCACGCTCTCATCCGCAATCATCCGCTCGGGCTGCTGATTTCGTCCGGCGAAGACGGGCTGATGGCCAATCCGATCCCCTTCCGGCTGGCGAAGGAGAGCCATGGTCTGGGCACGCTGCAGGCGCATATGGCCAGAGCCAATCCGCAGTGGAGGGCGCTGGCCAAGGGCGCGGAGGTACTGATCGTCTTCCAAGGGGCTGATCACTACATCACCCCTTCCTGGTATGAGACCAAGCGCGAGACCGGCAAGGTCGTGCCCACCTGGAACTACGCTATCGTCCAGGTGCGGGGCAGGGTCCGGGTGATCGAGGACAGCCAGTGGATCCTGGCCCAGGTGGACAGGCTGACCGACGGCCATGAGAGCAAGCGCATGATACCATGGGCCGTCGGCGATGCGCCGGACGACTTCATCACCGCGCAATTGAAGGGCATTGTCGGCATCGAGGTCGAGATCACCGCGATCGACGGCAAGTGGAAGGTCAGCCAGAATCGTGGCGAGCCGGATCGCCGGGGTGTTGCTGGAGGTCTGACGGATATGGCGACCGCGGAAGCAAGCGCGATGGCCGAACTGGTCAAGACCTATGGCGGGCTCGACTAGATTTTTTCCTCAGACGGCCAGCCCCAGTTCCTTCTCGCGCTCGATATAGGCGCGCTGCCTGTCGGTCACGTAGTCCCGCACGATCGGCGCCGCATCGCGCTTTCGCGACAGTTGCAGGTGGAAGACCATCTGGCTGCCGGCGCGGAACATCATCTCGCAACTGATCAGATAGAATTCCCACATGCGGGCGAAACGCTCGTCATACATGGCGACGACCTTGTGGCGGTTTGCCTCGAAGCGCCCGCACCAGTGGGCCAGCGTCATCGCGTAGTGCAAGCGCAGGATTTCGATGTCGGTCACCCACAGGCTGTTCTGCTCGGTGACGGCGACGACCTCCGACAGGGCCGGCGAGTAACCGCCGGGGAAGATGTACTTGCGCAGCCATGGGCTGGTCATGCCCGGCGGGCTCATATGGCCGATCGAGTGAATGACGGCGACGCCGTCGTCCGGCATCAGCGCGTTCAGCTTCTTGAAGAACTCGTCATAGTGCTGCACGCCGACATGCTCGAACATGCCGACCGAGACGATGCGGTCGAAGGTCTCCTCCACATCGCGATAGTCCTTCAGCTCGAACCGCACGCGGCCGGCAAGGCCGGCATCCTTGGCACGGTTGGTCGCCAGCGCGTGCTGCTCCTTCGACAGCGTCACGCCGACCACCGAGACGTCCTCCAACTGGGCGAGGTAGATCGCCAGATCGCCCCAGCCGCAGCCGATGTCGAGCACCTTCATGCCGGGCTTGAGGTTCAGCTTGGCGGCCAGCAGCCTCAGCTTGTTGCGCTGCGCCTCTTCGAGCGTCTCGCCCTCCTCGCGGAAATAGGCGCAGGAATAGAGCATGTTGTCGTCGAGGAAGAGTCTGTAGAAGTCGTTGCCGAGATCGTAATGGTGCGCGACGTTGCGCTGTGCCTCGCCCTTGCGGTTGGATTGGAGGCTCTTGCGGAAGCGCATCTTGACGGCGCGCAGGATCTTCTGAATCGGATAGGAGCCGAGAGACAGACGGTTGACCGAGAAGAGCATCAGGAAGTCACGCAGGCTCGAGCCTTCCTCGAAGCGCATGGTGCCGTCCATATAGGCCTCGCCGGCCACCAGTTCGGCTTTGAAGACCAGAGAGCGATAAAGCTTGGGGTCGGTCAGCCGCATGGTTACCTGCGGACCGGGCTCCCCACCGCCAAAGACATGCCGCTTTCCCTCGGCATCGATGACGGTCAACTGGCCCTTGCGGATGAAGGATTTGAGCATATGCGACAGCAGAAACATGCGCACCTCATGGCGTTTTCACCGATCAGGTCGCCATGTTAGCGCAAATGTGCGGCGTCGCACCTGCAAAAAAATCCCATGTAATTCTGGTGCCGAAAGCAGAACGCCGACGCATCCAGGGGGAAACGTCGGCGTTGCATGATTTGCGGCCTTGGCATGGTCCGGTCGGTCAGAACTCTTCCCAGTCCGATGCCGCCGTTGCCGAATTCGCGCCACCGGAGGAGAAGGCCTTGGCCAGGCTGCCCACCATGCTGCGAGCCGGCGAGGGGACGGCCCGTGCGGCGTTGCCGGCCGGGCGGGGGGCGGCCGGTGCCGAAGGAGCGGCCGGGCGTGCGACGGACCTGTGCGACTGCATGGGCGGCTGAATGGCAGGTGCCACGCCCGTGTCCGAGGTGCGGAACTGGCCGACGAGCCCGGAAAGCGCCGTTGCGCTGTCGGCAAGGCGGTGCGTGACGGCGGTCGTTTCCTCGACCATGGCCGCGTTTTTCTGGGTGAACTGGTCCATTTGGTTCATCGAGGTGTTGATTTCCTGCAGCCCGACCGACTGTTCGCGCGCCGCCGTGGCGATCGCCGCGATGTAGTCGTTGATCTGCGCAACCTGCTGGGCGATTTCGCCAAGCGCCGTGCCGGTCTTGCGCACCAGCGTCACGCCGCCGGAAACTTCCTCGCCTGACTTGGTGATCAGCGCCTTGATGTCCTTGGCCGCATTGGCCGAACGCTGAGCCAGTTCACGCACTTCCTGGGCGACGACGGCAAAGCCCTTGCCGGCCTCACCCGCGCGGGCCGCCTCGACACCGGCATTCAGCGCCAGAAGGTTGGTTTGGAAGGCGATTTCGTCGATGACGTTGATGATCTTCGAGATCTCGCCCGATGCGGCCTCGATCCGGCCCATGGCATCGACCGCCTCGGAGACGACATGGCTCGAGCTTCTCCGTGCTCTGGCGCGTCGACTGTGTCAGGAGGGCGGCCTCGTCGGCCTTGGCTGAAGCGCTGCGGACGGTCGCCGTGATCTCGTCGAGAGCGGCCGAGGTTTCCTCGAGCGAGGCGGCCTGCTGCTCGGTGCGTTTCGACAGGTCTTCGCTGGCGGAGCGCATTTCGCCGGAGCTCGCTTCGATGCCGTGCGTTTCGGTGCGCAACTGGGCCAGCGTGCCATTGAGCTTCTCGACGGAGTGATTGAAGTCATTGCGCAGCCGGTCGAGCCCTCCTTCGAAGCTCTGATCGAGGCGGACGGTCAGGTCTCCTTCGCTCAATCGTTGGAGGCCACCCGCCAGGGCGTCGACGGCTTGCTGGATCCCAAGCGTTTCACGGGCCTTGGCGGCCTCGCGCTCGGTGCGTTCCTGCTCGCCGAGCGCGGCGTTTTCCGCCGCCTGGCGCTCGAGGTCGATCTTCTGCAGGGCGCTGTCGCGGAAGACGTCGAGGGCGCGGGCGAGGGCGCCGATCTCGTTGCGCAAATCCTTGTGCGGCACCTTGACGTCCAGGCGGCCCGAAGCCATGGCGTCGGCGACAGCCGTCAACTGCGGCAGCGGACCCATTATGCGCCGTGCGATGAGGACCACGAGGACCGTCGCTGCGAGCAGGACGACGAGGGCGGTGATGCCGATCGCCCAGGCCATCTGGTGGGCCATGCCGTCGATCTCGGCGGCGCGCACGCCGGCATAGAGAATGCCGATGACGTCGCCGGCCGGCGAGAAGATCGGCTGGTAGATCGTGTAATAAGGCACGTCGAGAATGACGGCTTCGCCGCGGTAGGTCTGGCCCTTGGTGACGACCGGATAGACCGCGCCCGCCTGGCCCAGTGCCGTTCCGACGGCGCGCTTGCCGTCCGGCTTGATGATGTTCGTCGTACGGCGCCAGAAATCCTTGCTTTCGCCATCCCAGGCGAAGATCGTCGCGGTCTGGCCGGTCATCCGGCCGACGCTGTCGATCATGTCGTGCACGGCAAACTCCTTCGGGATCGCCGCGGCGACAATGCGCTCGACATTGCCGTCCTTGCCCCAGGTCACCACGGTGCCCGGCAGGTCGCGCTCGACGATGGTCGCCGCGGTCCTCAGACTGGTGTTCTGGCCGGCGATCGCCTGTTCGCCGATGCGGGCGGCAATGCTGCCGGAGATCACCCAGGCGACTGCGCCGAGCGATGCCATCAGGATCAGGATCGTCATGGTGGTAACGGTGCCGACCAGACCGAAGCGGGAGAAAAACTTCATGAGTAGAATTCCTTTGGTGAGCTTGCTTCTCATTTTACCCTGCGAGTGTTAATTCGATCTTTCCCGATGTTCGCTCCTGCAGCATTTTTTTTGCACTGCGGAATCGGTTGCTTTTTCGTCGGCTTTGAAAGGCCGGCCATCTCGGCTATCGTCCCGCCATATTCGGGGACAGAACACGCATGAATATCAAAGACCTCAAGGCGCAAATGCGGAATGAACGACTGGCCGCACGGGATCAGCTTCCTGCGGAAACCCGCACCGAATACAGCCTCCTCATGGCCGACCACGGCGGAGACGCCTTCGAATTCGAGCCGGGGACGATCATCTCCGGCTTCCTGCCGATCCGCTCGGAGGCCGATATCCGTCCGCTGATGGCGCGGCTGAAGGCGCGCGGCGCGCGGCTCTGCCTGCCGATCGTGCAGGACAGGATGACCATCGTCTTTCGCGAGCTGGTGACGGGCGCGGAACTCGTCGATACGGGATTTGGAACCCGTGGTCCGGGTCCGGATGCCGCCGTCCTCGACCCCGAAATCCTGCTCGTGCCGCTCTCCGCCTTCGACGCCCGGGGCCATCGCATCGGCTATGGGGCGGGCCATTACGACCGGGCGATTGCCAGACTGGTGCAAAAAGGACGGGAACCGAGGCTGATCGGCATTGCATTCGATTGTCAGGAAGTGGCAGAAGTGCCCATGGAACCGCATGATGTCCGGCTGCAAGCCATCCTGACCGAAAGCGGGTTCAGGCAATTCTGAGCGCGATTGGACAGTTTGAATGCGGCTTCTTTTTCTCGGAGACATGGTTGGCAAGACGGGGCGTACCGCGGTTTGGGAGCGCCTGCCTGGCCTGATCTCTGACCTGAGTCTCGATTTCGTCATCGTCAATGGCGAGAATGCCGCCGGCGGGTTCGGAATCACCGAAGACATTTATCTCGAAACGATCAATGCCGGCGCCGACGTGGTGACCACCGGCAATCATGTCTGGGACCAGAAAGAAGCCGTCAGCTTCTGCGAGCGGCACGACCAGTTCCTGCGTCCCGCCAACTATCCCAACGGAACACCGGGCAAGGGTTCGGGACTCTTTTACGCACGCAACGGCGCGCAAATCCTGGTCGCCAACATCATGGGCCGGGTCTTCATGCACCCGGAACTCGACGATCCCTTCAAGTCTGCGGAGATGATCCTCGCCGCCTGCCCGCTGAAGGAGCAGGCCGATGCGATCGTGTTCGACTTCCATGCCGAGGCGACCAGCGAAAAGCAATGCTTCGGCCATTTCGTCGATGGGCGCGCGAGCTTCGTCGTCGGCACCCACACCCATGTGCCGACCGCCGACCACCAGATCCTCAACGGCGGCACCGCCTATATGTCGGATGCCGGCATGTGTGGTGACTATGATTCCTCGCTCGGCATGGAGAAGGAAGAGCCGCTCAACCGATTCATATCCAAGATGCCGAAGGGCCGGTTCGAGGCGGCGCATGGCCCGGCGACCATCTGCGGGGTCGGCGTGGAGATTTCCGACCGCACCGGACTTGCGGAGAAGATCGCGCCGCTTCGCCTCGGTCCGCGACTGACGGAAACCGTCCCGGACTTCTGGCGTTGATCACAATCTGGCGGCAGTAACGCCATTGTGAGGCCAATGACGTGGCTGCCGGCTTTACCGCAGCCAAGCTCTGCCGCATCCTTTGCCCCTCTAAACGAGGTGCGGGAGCGGCCGGATGCTGCACAGACTGTCCCTTGCCCTTTGTGTCCTTTCAGGCCTTGCGGCGCCGGCGGTCGCGGAGGATGCTCGACCTCCGGTCAGCCAGTGCCAGTTGATCGCGCAGAAGCTTCCGGCAGTCAGCTACGCCGCCTACAGGCCCGCCGAGGATGCCGCGACGCGGCAGCAGACAGCACTGGACGAAGAGGTGACGATCCGCTTTCTCGGGCACTCCACCTTCCAGATCGAGACGCCGGCCGGCATTTCGATCGCCACGGATTTCAACGGTTGGCTGAGAACGGCACGGCTACCCGACGTCGTGACGATGAATAAGGCGCATTCCAGCCATTACACGCTGACGCCCGATCCCGGCATCGCCAATGTCCTGCGCGGCTGGAACGCCGAGGAGCCGGGCGAGAAGGCCGTGCACAGGGTGGTCGTCGGCGACGCCTATGTCAGGAATGTCGCGACCGACATCCGCAGTTGGGGCGGCGCGTTCGAACCCAACGGCAATTCGATCTTCATCTTCGAGGTGGCGGGCCTGTGCATCGGCCATCTCGGCCATCTGCACCACGAACTGACCGATGCGCATTTCGCCGAGATCGGCCGGCTCGACGTGGTCATGGTGCCGGTCGACGGCGGATTGACGATGGGCGCGCAGAGCATGAGCGACACCATCAAGCGCCTGCGCTCAGCGCTGATCCTGCCGATGCATCGCCGCGGGCCGCCGATCGAGACGTTCCTCGCCATGTTCGATCCGAGCTTCGACTGGAAGATTGCCGACACCGCCACGATCAGCGTCTCAGTGCGCAGCCTGCCGCGAAAGCCGCTGATCCTGGTACTGAGCGGGGTCTGACACCCGGGCCTGCCGGGGCGGCGGTTCTCACTGCCGCGTCAGGCGCAGATGTCCGTCGATCTCCAGCCCGATCTTGCCGCGCCCGAGGCGGATCAGGCGGACCGGCAGCTTCTTTTCCTCAAGCCTTCGCCGCAGGAGCAGCAGGCGGGTTTCGAGATTGTCCTTGAAGTCCGGCAGCCGCAGGGTGGTGTCCAGCCGGATCTCGCGGTTGGAAAACTCGCGGCGTCCGCTCGCGAGGCTCTGCTCCATCATGAAGACCAGCAGTCGGCCGGCGACGCCCTTGATGACGTAATCGCCGTTGACGAAGACGCTGTCGTCGAAACCGTGATGGACGACGTCGATGCGGGTCTCGCCGGCCGGCGGGTCGGAAGGGCGGTGGCCTGCGCTCTCGCCCTCGAGTGACAGCCGTTCGCAGAGCGCGAGCG
This sequence comes from Rhizobium arsenicireducens, assembly GCF_964021225.1. NCBI lineage: Bacteria > Pseudomonadati > Pseudomonadota > Alphaproteobacteria > Hyphomicrobiales > Rhizobiaceae > Rhizobium > Rhizobium arsenicireducens. Next base: position 500,555 of record NZ_CAXHYK020000001.1, read on the forward strand.
ATGCCGCCGCCTGGCGGGCGATGATCGCAAGGGCCGCTTCGTCGTCGCGACCGAAGGCTAGCCTTTCGGCGCTCTCGAAGAACAGCACGCCCTCGACGGTATCCTGCACCAGCAGTGGCACGGCAATCTGGCTCATCGCCTCCGCCATGCCGGGCAGGGGAATAGAGCGGGTCCGGTTTTCGTCGGGCGTGGTCGCGCGGATCGCCGAACCGAAACGGCGGATGCGGCTCATGTCGCTAACCTTGACCGTCTTGCCGCTCTCGGCGGCCGCGCCGATCAGGCCCTCGCCGAGCGGCACCTCCGCGCCGATGCCGGAGGGAGCGTAGCCGGTGCTGCCAATCGCCACGACCTGGCCCTTGTCGGGGTAGCAGTGCAGGAACAGGCCATGGTGGAAACCCAGACGCTCGCGGACCCCGTCGAGCGTCGCGTTGACGATTCCGTCCGCATCCGTCTCCGCGGCGATTCGCTCGACGATGCGGCGGGTGGCGTCGAGCCGGTTCCTCTCCGGTTTGCGTTTGATCAGCGTGCCGGCCGGGGAGGGCGTATCGACAATGTCGAGAACCCGGAAGACATCCACATGGCGCAACCGCATGACGTCGGCCATGCCAGCCTGCGCGCTGCTGGCCTCGACCTGAAGGGCCAGTCTCTCGAACAGCGCGCCGCTTTCCATCGAGTAGGCAAATCGCAGGTCGAGGCGAAACTGGGCGCCGTTGTGCCCGTCGACAACGAGAAGGGTTGCCTGCGGATTGAGCCGGATATTGGCGGCGGTCTTGGCGAAGAACTGGTTGGACAGGGCGACGTGGTCGTCGTCGACGATCGCCACATGGGACAGATAGGAGATGTTGGGAATGCCGTCGGCATCGGCCGTCGAGATGATCGACGGAATGACGCCCTCGAAACAGGCTTCCAGTTCGACGAGCGACCACGTCATTGGCGAATACCCGCACGCTTCGTGCCGGCCTGCGCACCGGGCGTCTGCACATAGACTGACGATATCCTGATGGTGGCGACCACGGCATCCCGGGCGGTGAGCCAGGGGGCGATGATCTCCGGCAGCAGGCCGTTTCGCATCAGTGCCGAGACGATCGCGACCATGTAGCCGGCGGATCGCTCGATCTCCCCGTCATCGGCCGGCCTGAGGGTCGCCGTCCCCTTGATCTGGTAGGTGACGTAGTCGGAAGGACGGGAGAATGTCACCGCGATGCGGCCGGTCGCCTCGATATTGGCGATCGTTTCCGGCCATTGCCAGGCCGAGAGGACGAGGTCGACGGCGTCCCGGCCTCCTGCGCGCCAGGCGCCGACGCCGCGCGCGATCCCGGGCCGCCGCGTGGCGTCCGCCGTTCCGACAATCTGCATGACCGGGCTCTCGATGAAAGCCGCAAGCTCCGCATCCAGCATGGTGTTCTCCGTGAGGGACCGATTCATACCGCAGTTATGCAGGTTTTAGGATAAGCGATCCGCGCCTTAGGAAGCTTTTAGGAAACGCCCACATCGCATGCGCCTATAGCCACGCTCCATCACAACCCAAGGAGCAAACCCATGCAACAGGAACAGACAACCATCATGCCGGAGAATTTGGTAGCGATCATCGGCGCCGGCCCCGGCGGCCTGGCCGCGGGCCGATGGCTGCGCGCCCACGGGTTGGAGCCGGTGATCTTCGAGGCGGCAGCCCGGGTCGGCGGCCAGTGGAACTCGGCCTCGGCGTCGAGCGCAACGTGGCCGGGCATGCGCACCAATACCAGCCGGGTGATGACTGCCTTCTCCGACCTCGACCATGCGCCCGGCACGCCGGTCTACCCGAGCCAGGAGGACATGCTCGACTATCTCGAACGCTATGCCTTCACCGCCGGCCTGCTGCCGCATCTGCGGCTGTCCACGCGCGTCGAGGCGCTGGAGCGTGCGCCGAACGGCGGCTGGCTCGTGCGCTCGGTCGCGGGCGGGCGCATTCGCCAGGACGTGTTCAAGCGGGTGATCGTCGCGAGCGGCCGCCACCGCACGCCGCAAGTGCCTGAGGTCCCCGGCCTCGACACTTTCAGCGGCAGCCTGGGCGCGGTACATGCGGCGCAGTATAACGGTGTCGAACGTTATCGTGGCCGCAAGGTGCTGGTGGCCGGCTGTTCGATCAGCGCACTGGAGATCGCCTCGGAGCTTGCCTATGGCGGTGCCGCCAAGGTCGTGGTCGCCAATCGACGCCAGCGTTATGTCCTGCCGAAGCTGATTGCCGGCGTGCCGACCGAGCATGTGATGTTCAATCGCGCCTCGGCGCTCCTGGGGGCCGTGGCGCCGCCGGAGGCGCTGGCGGCCGGGTTGAAGGCAAAGGTGCTCAGCGTCGCGGGCAATCCGGCGCAGTTCGGCGCGCCGGCCCCGGACGAGAATATCTTCGCGGCCGGTATCACCCAATCGCATCATTTCCTGCCGGCAGTCGCCGAAGGGCGCATCACGGTCGCGCCCTGGATCCGTCGGATCGAAGGCGGCAGGGTGCAGTTCGACGACGGCTCGGTCTTCGATGCGGACGGCATCGTCTTCGGCACCGGCTATCGCCTATCGCTGCCATGGCTCGGTTCGGACATCGCCAAGGCGGTCGATCTGGACGATACCCATCTGGACCTGCACGACCATAGCTTCCATCCCGATTTGCAGGGACTCGCCTTCCTGGGACTTTACGATCTGGTCGGCCCCTATCTTCCGGTGCTCGAACTTCAGGCGCGGTGGATCAGCCATTGCTTCGCCGGGCTGCAGCCGATGCCGTCGCAGGCGGAAATGCGCGAGGGGGTCACGCGCAGCAAGGCAATGCGGGCCGGCCCGCCGAGCATGCCGATGAATGCAGCGGCGCTGATGTTTGCAGCCAATGCCGGCGTTGAGCCGGACCCGGCCAAATGGCCGAAATTGGAGCGGGCTCTTCTGTTCGGTCCGCTGTCCGCCGTATCATTCCGGCTGACCGGCCCCGACGCCCTTGGCGAGGCAGAGACGCGCAGCCAGCAGGCGGCGACGGCGTTCGGCGCGATCAGTGGGGCCGAGTTTACAGCCGAAGAACATGGCATCTGCACTATGATCAGCCGACAGGCCGCCACGTCGGCCGCCTGATCACCCAAACAAGAACGCCCGGCTCACTGGCCGGGCGTTTGTCGTTGGGGGATATCGAAGATTCAGGCGAAGGAAATCTTGCGGTGGACGCCGATGTCCGGCTCCTTGTCGTCGCTGAGGTTCGCCTTGGCAATCTCCCAGCCAAACTTTAGTGGGTTGCCGGTCGAGGCCCAGATCTCGGCATCGTCAAGCTTCAGGGCGAGCATGGTCAGCCTGGGGTCGTTCTTGCCGCCGTCATACCACGCCTCGACGATAGAGCTCCAGTATTCATCGATCTTGGCTGTGTCGTTGCGCTCGGCGATCACGCCGCCGAGGCAGGCATGATAGTCGTGGTCCTTGCCGACGACGCAGAAATGCGCGCGGCTTCCCGGCCGCAAGCTTTGCACCAGATGCGAGTCCGTCTTGGCAAAGAACCAGATCGTGTTGGTCTTGGGATCGGCGAACGGCGCCATAGGCTGCATGTGCATGTGGCCACCCTCAAGGCCCAACATGCCGGCATGAATGTCGTCGATCTCGTCCCATAGCTGCTCGACCGGGGTTTCGCGGGCTTCGCTGAAGCTTGCCATGAACCATCTCCTGTTGTTGGCGGTTTTCACCTGCAAAACGGGCCGGTCGGTGCACTTGTTCCAGCAAAAGCGGAGTTGACCTGCGTGCGGACAGGGACGAGGCGGGTGCAGGTCTAATCTCGGGCATCCCCTTGAACAGGGCGGATTTCGCTCGTATAAGGCGCCATTCCTTACAAATAGACCTGATCAGGGGTGCCATGGCTGGCCATTCACAGTTTAAGAACATCATGCACCGCAAGGGAAAACAGGACGGCATCCGTTCCAAGATGTTTTCCAAGCTCGCGCGCGAAATCACGGTTGCGGCCAAGATGGGCCTGCCCGACCCGACCATGAACGCTGCCCTTCGCCTGGCCGTGCAGAACGCCAAGGCGCAGTCGATGCCGAAGGACAACATCGACCGAGCCATCAAGAAGGCGTCGGGCGCCGACGCCGAGAGCTATGACGCGATCCGTTACGAGGGCTATGGTCCGGGCGGCATCGCCGTCATCGTCGAGACGCTGACCGACAACCGCAATCGCACCGCATCGACCGTCCGTTCGACCTTCACCAAGGCCGGCGGTGCGCTCGGCGAAACCGGCTCGGTATCCTTCTCCTTCGATCACGTGGGCGAGATCACCTACAAGGCCTCGGTCGGCGATGCCGACAAGGTCATGGAAGCGGCGATCGAGGCCGGTGCCGAGGATGTCGCTTCCGACGAGGACGGCCATACGATCTATTGCGCCTTCGAGGACATGAACGAAGTGTCAAAGGCACTCGAAGACGTGCTCGGTGCGGCAGAAAGCGTCAAGGCGATCTGGAAGCCGCAGAACACGATCGAGGTCGACGAGGAAAAGGCGCAGTCGCTGATGAAGCTGATCGGCACGCTGGAAGACGACGACGACGTGCAGAACGTCTATTCGAACTTCGAAGTGTCGGACGAAGTCATGGCCAAGCTGTCGGCCTGATCGACCGCAGGAATTCAGGAAAACGGCCCGGCTGCGCGCGCAACCGGGCCGTTTTTGTTTGTGGGTTTGCCCCTCACCCTGATCCTCTCCCCGCAAGCAGGCAGAGGGAACGAAGACGTCGCAGCATATGACCTTCTCCCCGCTTGCGGGGAGAAGGTGCCGGCAGGCGGATGGGGGGCCGAAAGCAAAGACGAGAACTAGGCCGCCTCGCTCCGCACGCTGCCGATCACGCTCACCAGTCCGTTGACGATGCGTTCGACCTGTTCGCGGTCGTCGCCTTCGGCCATGACGCGGATCAAGGGTTCGGTGCCTGACGGGCGGATGACCAGGCGGCCGTTGCGGGCCAGTTCGCTCTCGGCGTCGGCGATCGCCTGCTTGACGGTCGCATCCTCGAGCGGCTTGCCGCCGGAAAAGCGCACATTGCGCAGGAGCTGAGGCACGGGCTCGAAGCGATGGCAGATCTCGCTCACCGTCTTCCCTGTGCGCTTGACGCAGGCAAGAATCTGCAGGGCGGCCACCAGGCCGTCGCCGGTGGTGCCGAAGTCGGACAGCACGATATGGCCCGACTGTTCGCCGCCGACGTTGAAATTGTGCTGGCGCATGTGCTCGACGACATAGCGGTCGCCAACCTTGGTGCGGGCGAGCGTGAGGCCCTTATCCGAGAGGAAGCGCTCGAGGCCGAGATTGGACATGACCGTGGCGACGATGCCGTCGCCCTTCAGCGTCTGGTCCTGCGCCCAGGTCTCGGCGATCGCCGCCATCAGCTGGTCGCCATCGACAATCTTGCCGTTCTCATCGACGATGATGACACGGTCGGCGTCGCCGTCGAGCGCGATGCCGATGTCGGCGCGCACCTCGTGGACCTTCTGTTGCAGCGCGGCCGGATGGGTAGACCCGCAATCGAGGTTGATATTGGTCCCGTTGGGCGCATTGCCGATGGTTACCACCTCGGCGCCGAGCTTCCCATAGAGCGGCCGGGGCCACTTTGTAGGCCGCACCGTTGGCGCAGTCGATCGCGACCCTGAGGCCATGCAGGGTGACGTCGCGCGGCAGCGTGCGCTTGACGAACTCGATGTAGCGATAGATGTCGCCCTCGACACGCTTGGCCCGGCCGATCTCGTGGGCGGGAGCCAACTGCGCGTAGATTTCTTCCTCGAGCAGGGCCTCGATCTGCTGTTCGATTTCGTCGGAGAGCTTGTAGCCGTCCGGGCCGAACAATTTTATGCCGTTGTCTGCGAAGGGATTGTGGGAGGCGGAGATCATTACGCCGATGTCGGCGCGCAGCGAGCGCGTCAGCATGGCGACGGCGGGTGTCGGGATCGGGCCGAGCAGGAACACGTCGAGGCCAGCGGCGGTGAATCCGGCAACCAGGGCGTTTTCCAGCATGTAGCCGGAAAGCCGGGTGTCCTTGCCGATCACCACCCGGTGGCGATGGTGTCCCCGACGGAAGATCGTGCCGACCGCAATGCCGACCCGCATGGCGAGATCCGGGGTCATGGGAAACTGGTTGGACTGACCACGAATGCCGTCCGTACCGAAATAGCGACGAGTTATCTGTTCTCCTGCAAAGATCAAGCCGGCACCGAGAGGCGTGGCGAAAGGCGCTGGATTCCAAAACCGGCCAAGCGGCCGGAAGCTATGCAATGCGCGTGCTCTTGCCACAAAAAGCTGCGAAGGGCACGTAAATTAGCGTCAACAGCGCATACATCTTGTGAGCGCAAAGAAAAAGGCCACCCGCCGCTTTCGGGGGTGGCCTCTGCATTTATCTGCGCGCGGTTTAGTGGGGCTGGGGCTCAAGGCCGCCTTCCGGTTCGCCGCCTTTGGGGGCGTCCTTCTTGGCGCCGGCCGAGGGAACTGCCGAGCTGCGTCCGGACGGACCTTCGTCGCCCATGTCGCGTGCCGGCTTTTCGCCGCGCAACAGCGCCTTGATCTCATCGCCCGAGAGCGTTTCGTATTCAAGCAGCCCTTCAGCCATGGTAACGAAGTCGTCGTGTTTCTCCGTCAGGATCCGGCGGGCTTCGGTATAGGCCTCGTCGATCAGGCGGCGCACTTCGGTGTCGATCTTTTGAGCGGTCGATTCCGAGACGTTCTTGGTCTGCGAAACCGAATGACCGAGAAAGACTTCCTGCTGGTTCTCGCCATAGGCGACCTGGCCGAGCACGTCGGAGAAACCCCACTGGGTGACCATGGCGCGGGCAAGCTTGGTCGCCTGCTCGATATCGGAGGATGCGCCGGAGGTGATGTTCTCCTTGCCGAAGGTCAGTTCCTCGGCGACGCGGCCGCCCATCATGATGATCAGGCGCGAGACCATCCACTTGTAGCTCATCGAGTAGCGGTCACCCTCGGGCAGCTGCATGACCATGCCGAGTGCACGTCCGCGCGGGATGATGGTCGCCTTGTGCAGCGGGTCGGCGACCGGCACGTTGAGCGCGGTGATCGCATGACCGGCTTCGTGATAGGCGGTCAGCTTCTTTTCGGCCTCGGTCATGGCGGACGAGCGACGCTCGGCACCCATCATGATCTTGTCCTTGGCGTCTTCGAACTCAGCCATGGTGACAACGCGCTTGTTGCGGCGGGCGGCCATAAGGGCGGCTTCGTTGACGAGGTTCATCAGGTCGGCGCCGGAAAAGCCCGGTGTGCCGCGGGCCAGAACCTTGAGATCAACGTTCGGAGCGAGCGGTACGTTGCGGACATGAACCTTGAGGATGCGTTCGCGGCCGACGATATCGGGGTTCGGCACGACGACCTGGCGGTCGAAGCGGCCGGGACGCATCAGCGCCGGGTCGAGAACGTCGGGACGGTTGGTCGCTGCGATCAGGATGACGCCCTCATTGGCCTCGAAACCGTCCATCTCGACCAGTAGCTGGTTGAGCGTCTGTTCGCGTTCGTCGTTGCCGCCGCCAAGGCCTGCGCCACGATGGCGACCGACGGCGTCGATTTCGTCGATGAAGATGATGCAGGGCGCATTCTTCTTCGCCTGTTCGAACATGTCCCGGACGCGGCTTGCACCGACGCCGACAAACATTTCGACGAAGTCCGAACCGGAAATAGTGAAGAAGGGCACGTTGGCTTCGCCGGCAACGGAGCGGGCGAGCAGCGTCTTGCCGGTGCCGGGAGGGCCGACCAGCAGAACACCGCGCGGGATCTTGCCGCCGAGCCGCTGGAATTTCTGCGGATCACGCAGGAATTCGACGATTTCTTCCAAGTCCTGCTTGGCTTCGTCGACGCCGGCGACGTCTTCAAACGTTACCCGGCCATGCGCTTCGGTCAGGAGCTTGGCCTTCGACTTGCCAAAGCCCATGGCGCCGCCGCGGCCACCACCCTGCATCTGGCGCATGAAGAACAGCCAGACGCCGAGGATCAGCAGCATAGGCAGAAGAGTGCCGATGTAGCTCAGAAAACCGGAAGAGCCGTCGGTCTCGGGGCGAGCGACGATCATCACGTTCTTCGACTGCAGCTTCTCCAGCAGACTGCCGTCGACGACCGGGGAATAGGTCTGGAATGCCGTACCGTTCTCGACATAGGTGCCGAGCACGCGGTTGCCGGTGACTGTCACGTCACGGACGCGGCCCGCATCCACTTCGCTGAGGAACTGCGAATAGGGGATTTCGCGCGAACTGGTCTGCGTCGGCGACGTCTGGAACATGCTGAACAAGGCGATCAGCAGGAGGGCTATGATTGCCCATAGCGCGAAATTCCGAAAATTTGGGTTCATAAAACTCCCCGAACATGTGTTGCGCGCTGAATGCCCGCCAGATTATCGACTAACATAGGTTCGCACTTGGGCCTTGCCAAGGCGAAGCGGCGGGATGAGTGCGTTTTCCGTCAATAACCGCTTAAGTCGGGAGCGGCAAATAGGCCTTCCGTCCAAGGAGCCGGGCCAAGGCATCGGCGAGGGCAAGGTCGAAATCCGGCAGGAAGCGATCGAACAGCGGCAAGGCGGGCTCGACCGAGACCAATTCGGGCAACACTGCCGTTTCTGCTTCCATCTCCGATACCATCCAGATTTCCGGGCAAATGCGGGCCATGTGGCGCAGCATTGCCGTCGGCAGGACGCCCGCACCGGACGGCGAGAGTGGTTCCGAGTGCGGTCCGATGCGCAGCACATCGCCCGAATGGTTGGTAACGCGGTGGCGGCCGTCCCATAGGATGGTCGAATGCGCAGGGACGAGACGCGGTAAAACATCGCGGAGTTCTCGCATCAGATAGAGGCCGTCCCGACGGCGTTGAACTAGTGTTCGGGACAGCGTCATTCGTCCCGGGGATCCGGAGGTCGCCAAACGCATCAGTTTGTCCAAGGCCGCTGTGCCCGGTCGGTGCGGCTTGCCGCCAGCGACCGCCACGAGTGTCGCCAGTGCATGGCGCAGGATTTGCCGATCGGCGTTCAGCGCTGCGGGCGAAAGCGCAATAAGACAGCCGGAATGAAGCGTGGCGCAGTTCTCAATGAGGTCGGCGGCACCGTTCGACAACGCCCGGCGCCGCTTGGCGGCTTCGTCGGCAGGCGGTCGCATGCCCGGGTCACGGTCCTGCCGGACGCGTACCCGCTCATAGCGCCGGTCGCTATTGCTCGGGTCGTCGATCCAGCCGATGCCCGCGTCGGTGAGATAATCGCGGATCGCCGCACGGTGGACGGATAGAAGGGGCCGCAGGACCCAGATCCTGCGATCGTAGAGCATTGCCGAGGCCATGCCGGAAAGGCCGAGATTGTCCGCCTCGGCGCGGGCGGCGCGCATCGCAACGGTCTCGTGCTGATCGTCGGCGGTGTGGCCGGTAGCGATCGCCGCGGCGCCGAGATCGGCTGCGGCATCGGCCAGCAGGCGGTAACGCGCCTCGCGCGCCGCCGCTGAAATGCCGGTCGAGGGCTTGGTGCCATGCCAGGTGAGGATGCGATGGGGAATGCCGAGCGAAGCGCAGAGGCTTGCGACGCTGCGCGCTTCTTGCGCCGACTGAGGCCGCAGCGCATGGTCGATGGTGGCCGCAACAAGGCTGTGAGGGCTCTGTAAATTCGCAAGGGTGCGGTGCAAGGCAAGGAGCAGACCGGTTGAATCGCTGCCGCCGGAAATGGCGACGAGAAGGCGGGTCGGTTTTCGCAGGGAGATCAGGAGCCGGCGGGCGGCATCTTCGGGAGAGATGGGGAAAGGGCTGTCCACGGCGGTTGCGCCGGTGGGCCGGTTAGCAGCCAAGCCGCTTTTGTTCGGAGGCGACCTTGGAAACCACGGCGCGCGACGCTTTGGGATAGCGCTTCGTCACTTCGCGCAGCGTGGCGCAAGCGGTTTCCGTGTTGTCGAGAGCGGCAAGGGACATGCCGAGCTTGAGGAGCATTTCGGGCGCCTTGTTTGAGGAGCTGTAAGTCTGGTGGGCATTGAGGAAGGTCTTCGCCGATTCGTTGAACTTGCCCTGCGAATACTGTGCCTCTCCGAGCCAGAAGTTCGCATCGGCGATCTTGGCGCTCTGTGGAAAGCTTGAGATGAAGTCGGTAAGCTCGTTCTCGGCGATGGCATAGTCGCCGGACAGCACATGGGCATAGGCAACCTGGTAGAGGTCGCCTTCCGAACCCAGCGAAGCGGTGTCCGAGGGGCTGACCTGCGGCGTAACGCTCTCTACCCCGGGAAGGGAAGTCGATCCATTGCCGATCGCATCCTGGTTGAGAGTTGCCGATCTCGGCATGCCCTCGCTGTCGAGCTCGATGGAGCCGAGAACCTGTTCAGGCTGACCGATGGGATCGGGCCCGGCATTGCTGCCGGGCGCGGGATCCTGCGTGATGATCTCGGCGACGGACTTCGTCTGCCCGCCGCCGTTGACCGGTGTTTCGAGGGCGCCACTCTTCTTCGAGCCGCCCTTTTCGAGATCCTGGAAGCGGAACTCATTGTCTTCCTGGGTCTTTCGCATCTGCTCTTGCATCTGCAGGATCTGGAAGCTCATTTCCTCGATCCGCCCGTTGAGGTTACGGATCTCTTCCTCGAGTTGCAGCACGCGGATCGCCGGGTCCGCGCTCTGGGCGAGGATCACCAGCGGGCGCGGTGTCGGGCCTGCGGCCGTCCCGGCTTCCGGTGCCGGGCGCGGTGCGAGCAGTTGCATCGCACTTGCGCTTCCATGCAGGCCGGCCACAGTCGCCGCTCCTAGCAATGCGGCCATGACAAGTCTTTTCATGTCATTGTTCCTGTCTTCATGAATCGTCGCACCGGGCTTGGCGCAACCGGTAAATTTTTCCCAACTGCCGGCAAAAAGCAACCGAAGTTCGGCCAAAGTATGGAGAAAAGCGGAAAGGCGGCCCCCCGCGGGGAGCCGCCTTTCAGAACTTTGCCGCTGGAAGTGGCGATTACATTCCGGCGCCGCCGAGAACGGTGACAGCGCGACGGTTCTGCGACCAGCAGGAAATGTCGTCGCAGACAGCGACCGGGCGTTCCTTGCCGTAGGAAATGGTCTTCATGCGGCTGGACGGTACGCCCCGCGAGGCGAGATAGTCGCGGGTAACGGCGGCACGACGGGCGCCGAGCGCGAGGTTGTATTCGCGGGTACCGCGTTCGTCGGCATGGCCTTCGACGGTGATCGCATAGTTCGGATATTTGGCGAGCCACTGGGCCTGACGGTCGAGGGTCTGCTGGGCGTCGGCACGGATCGAGGTCGAGTCGGTGTCGAAGAAGATGCGGTCGCCGACATTGACGGTGAAGTCCTGGGTCGAGCCCGGAGTGGCGGCACCTGCGCCGAGGCCGAGCTCGGAGGCGCTGTTCGGCAGGTTCTTCTTCGAAGCGCAGCCTGCCAGTGCGAGCGTCAGCGCGATGGCGAGGACGGCAGGGTTGCTGGCGATCTGCTGCATGCGGCTCTTCGCCGGATTGTAGATGCGGCTCATAGCCGGTCTCCTTGATTCATTCCGTTAGGGTTGCCTGACTTTAACCATTCGAGGTTAATTGGCATCAAACGAACGTGGTTAACGATTTACCAAAATACGCTGGAAAGCGCTGATTCACAGCTCTTTGCGGCAAGAAAGAGGCGCGATTGAGGCTCTATTCGAGCAGCGGGGACCAGGCCGGGTCAGAGGCGTAGGTCGGGGTCTTGACAAGCTGCTCGTTGTAGCCGGTCAGGTCGATCGAATAGAGCTGCGGGCCGCCTGCGCCGGCCGTCTGGCGGAAGAACATCAGCACGCGTCCGTTCGGCGCCCAGGTCGGGCCTTCATTGTGGAAGCCCGAGGTCAGGATGCGCTCACCCGAGCCGTCGGCCTTCATCACGCCGATGGAGAACTTGCCGCCCGACTGCTTGGTAAAGGCGATGAGGTCGCCGCGCGGCGACCACACCGGGGTCGAGTAGGAGCCATCGCCGAAGGAGATACGCTGCTGGCCGGAGCCGTCGGCATTCATCACGTAGAGCTGCTGGCGACCGCCGCGATCGGATTCGAAGACGATCCGGGCACCGTCAGGCGCATAGGACGGGGAGGTATCAATCGCCGCGGTCGAGGTCAGCCGAGTCGTCGTTCGCGAGCGTAGGTCCATCGTGTAGATGTTGGCATTGCCGTCCTGCTGCAGGCTCATGATGACGCGCTGGCCGTCAGGCGAGAAGCGTGGCGAGAACGTCATGCCGGGGAAGTTGCCGACCACTTCGCGCTGTCCCGTCTCGAGCTGGAGCAGGTAGACGCGTGGCTGCTGGCCTTCGAAGGACATGTAGGTCACTTCCTGGCGGCTCGGCGAGAAACGCGGCGTCAGAACGATGTCCTTGGAGCCAGTCAGCATGCGGACGTTTTCGCCGTCCTGGTCCATGATGGCGAGCTGGCGCTTGCGGTCGGTCTTCGGACCGCTTTCCGAGACGAAGACGATGCGGGTGTCGAAATAGCCCTTCTCGCCGGTGATGCGCTCGTAGATCGCATCGGCGATGATGTGGGCGACACGCCGCCAGTTCTCCGGCTGGGTGTAGAACTGCTGGCCGGTCATCTGCTGGCCGGCAAAGGTGTCCCATAGGCGGAATTCGGCGCGCAGACGACCGTCGCCTTCCTTGCTGATCCGGCCGACGACCAACGCCTGGGCATTGACCACCTTCCAGTCCTCGAAGCGCGGTGCCTGGTCGGGATTGGTGATCTTCTCGATGAAGGCTGCGCGGTTGACCGGAGCGAAAAGGCCGGAACGCTTGAGGTCCGCCTCGACGACTGCGGCGATCTTCGCACCGATGCCGTCTGCCGAGACGAAGTCGGTGATCGCGATCGGCAGCGGTTCGACATTGCCTTTGTTGATGTTGATTTCGACGACGGCGCTCGCCGGAGTGGCGAAGGCGCCGGCAATGCCGACGATCACCATCAGGGTTCGAAGAAGGTTGAGTTTCATCATAAGATCCAAGCCTTTCAGCTCTTACATCAGTTCGCTGGGGTCGAAATTGACGATCACTTCCGACCAGGCGTCGTATTTGTCCCGGGGAAGGTTCTTGAACGGGGCCGAACGGAGCACGGCGCGGCGTGCGCCGCCCATCAGCACTTGCTGGGTCTGCGGCGTTCCGCCGGTGGCAGTTACTTCCGGTTCGCCGATCAGTGCGCCGGATTCATCGAGCTGGAACTTCACCCGGATGCGGACGTCTGCCGCATCGGCGAGGCCCGGGATGACTGACCAGTTGTTCTGGATCTGGCCGCGCAGTGCGTCCATTTCGCTCTGGCTGAGCTTCGATCCGCCGGTGGTCTTCTTGCCGCCCAAGGCCGCCTTGTCCGGCGATGCCTTGGCGCCTCCAGCGGTCGGGTCGTTCTTGTTCAGGAGGGCCGCGACCTCGTCGGCATTGAAGTCGCTTTCCTTGGCGGATTTCGACTTCGCCGTCTCTTGGGTCTTGACGTCCTTCTTCTTGTCCTGCGTCGCCGTCTCACTCGCGGCTGGCTTTGTCTCGGCGGGCTTCGCCGCGGCCGGCTTGGGCCTGGCGGATGGGACCGGTACGTTGTCGGGCAGTGGTATTTCCTCGGCAGTTGCCTCTTCCGCGGGCGCGGGCTCGGCAGGTGTCTCGGCCTTCGGCTCCGGCGTCACTTCGGGCTTTGGCGGTTCAGCCTTGGCCACCTCCACCGGCTTTTCGGCGACGGTCTCTTCCTTGATGATGTCCTTGATGTCGTTGGTGACGTCATCCTGCGTCGGCTGAACTTTCTCGACCTTCTCGGGTGCTGCTGAAGATTCCGAGGTGGTCGGCCTCTCGACCGGCTTGGGAACGGACTTCAGGTCGACCTTGTTCTCGCCGACATTCTGCGCATCGGCCACGGAGGTAGGCTTCTTCGTCGGAACGGGTGCGGACTTCTCGGCGAGGGGCGCACTCTTGTCGCCCTGCTGGATCTGGGTGAGTTCCTCGATTGGCACGATGTCGACCGGGAGCGCTTCGACGTCAGCGACGTCGAAGGACGTGGGCGCACTGATCGACACCAGCCCCCAGGTGAGCGCCAGTACATGCAGAGCAGCCGAAGAAACGAGACTAGCTCTCATCGCGTCCGATCACTTGTCCTGTTCTTGCAGGGTTACAAGGCCGATGTTCTTGAACCCGGCCGCGGAAATGCGGGCCATAACCTGCATCACGGTGCCATAGGCGGCGGCGGTATCGCCGCGCACGTAGATGCGTTCGTTGTATCCGGTGGTGGCAATCGCCTCGAGCTTGGCGACAACTTCTTCGACGGCGATCGGCGTTTCCTGAAGGTAGATCTCGCCGGCCGAGTTCACCGAGATGGTGATCGGCTGGGTTTCGGAATTCATCGCCTTCGCCTGGGTTTCCGGCAGGTCGATCGGCACGCCGACGGTCATCATCGGCGCTGCGACCATGAAGATGATCAAAAGCACGAGCATGACGTCGACCATCGGCGTGACGTTGATTTCGCTCATCGGGGCCTTCCTGCCGCCGCCGCGTCTTCCGCCACGACGGCCACCGCCGCCGCCGCTTGCTCCAACATTCATACCCATACTGTGCGTCTCCTAAGCCAAACGATTACTGCGCCGCCTGACGAGGCTGCAGCTTCTCATCGATCTGGCGCGAAAGAATGGCGGAGAATTCGTCGGCAAAGCCCTCCATGCGGGCGGTGAGCTTGCCGGCCTCGCCGGAGAACTTGTTGTAGGCGATGACGGCGGGGATAGCGGCGACGAGGCCGATCGCGGTGGCAAGCAGCGCCTCGGCAATACCAGGGGCGACAACCGCGAGGTTGGTCGACTTGGAGCCGGCGATCGCCTGGAACGAGGTCATGATGCCGACGACCGTACCGAACAGACCGACGAAGGGGGCGGCCGAACCGATGGTCGCCAGAGAGGTGAGCCGGGCTTCCAGGGCTTCCGATTCGCGCGCAAGCGTCACGTCCATGGCGCGGTCGATTCGCATCTGCAGGCCGATCGGCGAACGGGCGCCGCGCTCGAAGCTCTTCTTCCATTCGCGCATCGCGGCGACGAACATGGCGGCAAGCCCGGTATTGTTGCGTTCTGCCAGCGTCCGGTAGAGTTCCTCGAGGGACTGGCCTGACCAGAACACCTGTTCGAACTGGTCGAACTGGCGGCGCGACCGCGAGTAGCTCATGAATTTGTCGATAATGATCGCCCAGGTCCAGACCGAGGCGGCGAGCAGTCCGAGCATGACCAACTTGACGACGAGGCCTGCCTGCATGAACAAGGCCCAAAGGCTAACGTCATGGGCCGCTGCTGCCAAACCAACTTCTTCCATCGCTTTTCAATCCCCGAAATCCAAACGCCCGGCGCATGACCGGGCGGTGATAAAGCTCTGTTGGCGGAATTTTGCGGTAGCCATCGCCGAACGCCCTTATTCCGCCTCAAGCTCCCAGACTGCCTTCTTGCCTTCAAATTTGGTCAAACGAAGGCGTGGTTGGCACTAATGTCCACTACGGCAGTAAGACATCATTATGGTTAAGAGAGCGTTAGCGCCGGCCTGGCAGCGGCTGTGGGTTCAGCCCAGGAAACGGGCTGCAAGCCCTTCGGGCAGTCGACGTGGACGGCCCGCTCGATTGACCACGGCAATGATCACCTTGGCAACGATCAGCAGGTTGCCGTCTCGCCGGATCTCCTGCTCCAGCACCATCTTGGCACCGCCCGCCTTGCTCGTGACGGTCCTGACCTCCAGGACGTCGTCCATGCGGGCCGGCGCCTTGAAGTCGATTTCCATCCGGTGGACGACGAAAACGAGTCCTTCCTCGTCGATGCCTATCAGCGCACTCTGTTCGACGCCGAGACAGCGGAGATAGTCCGTGCGACCGCGTTCGAGGAAGTGCAGGTAGCGGGCGTGGTAGACGAGGCCGGAGAAATCGGTGTCTTCATAATAGACGCGCTGGGTGAGACGGTGACCTTCGGTCGTCAGTTCTCCACAGATTGAAAACATTTGCTGTTTCATAGTCTTACCTTGTCTTCCCAGTATCCGGACGGGTGTTGTACGCCTGCGTTTCGGATGCCATTGTAGTTCTGTCACAAATTGGCATTATCAGATTTGGGGGCTCACCGGCACAGGAGACTATCAAATGAAAATTGCAGTCATGGGTGGAGACGGTTTCGTCGGTTGGCCGACTTCCCTGCATCTCTCCGACGCCGGTCATGATGTTCATATCCTCGACAACCTGTCGCGCCGCTGGATTGATACAGAGCTTGGCGTGCAGTCGCTGACGCCGATGGATTCAATACAGGAGCGCACCCGCATCTGGCATGCGGAGACGGGGCGGCGGATCCACTTCCACCTGATCGATCTCGCCAAGGACTACGAACTCTTGAAGAACTGGCTGGCGGAGAACCGTCCGGACGCGATCATCCATTTCGCTGAACAGCGCGCTGCTCCCTATTCGATGAAGAGCGATCGCCACAAGAACTACACGGTCAACAATAATGTGAGCGCCACTCACAATCTGTTGAACGCGCTCACGGAGCTTAACCTCGATTCGCACCTCGTTCATCTCGGTACCATGGGGGTCTATGGCTATTCCACCGTCGGAGCCGCGATCCCGGAAGGATATCTTCCGGTGGGGATAGAGACGATGCAAGGCGAGACGGTTTCGCAGGAAATCCTCTATCCAAGCAATCCCGGCTCGATCTACCACATGACCAAGTGTCTCGATCAGCTGCTGTTCCAGTTCTACGCTAAGAATGACGGGCTTCGCATCACCGACCTGCACCAGGGTATCGTCTGGGGAACCCATACCGAACAGACGCGCCGCCATGCACAGCTCGTTAACCGGTTCGACTATGACGGCGACTACGGCACGGTGCTCAACCGCTTCCTGATCCAGGCGGCGATCGGCTATCCATTGACGGTGCACGGCACCGGGGGGCAGACCCGCGCCTTCATCCACATCCAGGATTCGGTGCGCTGCATCGAAATCGCGCTCAACAATCCGCCGGCTCGCGGGTCGCGGGTCGAGATCTTCAACCAGATGACGGAAACGCATCGGGTGCGCGACCTCGCCGAGATGATCTCGAAGATGACCGGCGCAGAGATCGCCTGGCTGCCCAATCCGCGCAAGGAAGCCCCGGAAAACGACCTGATCGTCAAGAACGAGAAGTTCCTCGCCCTTGGGCTCGAGCCGACGACGCTGAAGGGCGGCCTGCTCGACGAGATCGTCGATGTCGCCAAGAAGTTCGCTTATCGCGTCGACCGTTCGCGCGTGCCGGCCGTTTCAGCCTGGACCAAGGATATCGCCAAGACGATCAACCGCGATCCCGAAGGCAAGAGGCTCAAATCCGTGTCATGATGATGGGCACAGAAATGCTGCGCGGCATTCGCCCGCAGACCACGGCCGGCTCGCGCAATGCCTTCGTCACCTTGGTGACCAACCCGGATTACGCGATGGGAGCGGTGGCGCTGGCAAGGTCGATCCGGTTGACCGGGACGCCCGCCGATATCGTCGTGCTCTACACCGGCGGTGTGGCGGCAAGTGCCCTCCATCCGCTGGAAGCGCTCGGATGCCGGCTGGTGGAGGTCGACCACCTGCCGCTCTCGCACGCGTTCAACCAGCGCCATGCGCGCGGCAATCTGCATGCGAATGCGCCCTTCACCAAGGGGCGCAAGCCGGCCTTCCATTCGCCGCTCGACAATTTCTGCAAGCTCAGGCTCTGGCAACTGATCGACTACGCCACTTGCGTCTTCATCGATGCGGACGCGATCGTGCTGAAGAACATCGACAAGCTGTTCGACTACCCGGAGTTCTCCGCCGCGCCGAATGTCTACGAGAGCCTTGCCGATTTCCACCGACTGAATTCCGGCGTGTTCGTCGCCAAGCCTTCGCTCGCCACCTTCGGCGCCATGCTCAAGCAACTGGACGAACCGGACGTATTCTGGCGGCGCACCGACCAGACCTTTCTCGAGACCTTCTTCCCCGACTGGCACGGCCTGCCGGTGTTCATGAACATGCTGCAGTATGTCTGGTTCAACCTGCCCGAACTGTGGGACTGGAAAGAGATCGGCGTTCTGCACTATCAGTATGAGAAGCCGTGGGAAACCGATCACCCGAAGGCAACGCTTCTCAAGCCGCTGATCGATCTCTGGCAGGCCTATTATTCGGGCGAGGGCGTTCCCGATGTCGGCGCGCTTGGCAATCCGGTGCGGGCGGCGGCATGAAAGTCCTGGTCTTCGGGGGCACGGGCCGCGTCGGCCGATATGTCGTTGAAGCATTGCTTTTGGGCGGCTACGACGTCACCGTCGGCGGGCGTTCTCCGCCTGCGGTGGGATACTTCTCGCGGCCGGTCGCGTTCCAGTCGATGTCGCTCGACCCCGATATTGATCAGATCGAGGTCTTCGACGAAACCTATCTCTTCGTCCACGCTGCCTTTCATCACGTGGCCGGGAAATACCGGGGTGGGGAGGGTGACAATCCGGCGCGGTTCCGCCGGCTCAACCTCGACGGCTCGGTTCTGCTTTTCGATGCGGCCAGGCGGGCTGGCGTCCGGCGCGTGGTCTTCCTGTCCAGCCGTGCGGTCTATGATGGCATTGCGCCGGGGCAACCGCTGGTCGAAACGGCCGAGCTGCATCCGTCAAGCCTCTACGGTGAGATCAAGCGTTTGGCCGAGCAGGTGCTGTCGGATATGTCAGGTCCGGGGTTTGCCGGAACAAGTCTCAGGCTGACCGGTGTCTATGGCGAACTGAGGCCGAACAAATGGGACGGACTGTTCGCCGACTACCTGGCGGGCAGGGCGGTGCCGATGCGTGCCGGCTCGGAAGTGCATGGCCGGGACGTCGGACAGGCGGTACGGCTGATGCTGGAGAGTGAGGCGGCGAGAGTGGGCGGCAAGGCGTTCAATGTCTCCGACATCGTCACCGACAGCCACGAAATCCTCTCAGCCCTGAAAAAGGCGACTGGCTCCCCGCACCCGCTGCCCGAGCCGGTAGACAAGACTGTTGTGGCGGAGATGGTCACGGACAAGATCCGCGCGCTCGGCTGGAAGCCCGGCGGCCTGTCGCTGCTGGAAAGCACGGTTCACTGTCTGGCGCACAGCGCGCAAACCTGAGGTTCAGCCCATCAGATCCGTTTCGCTCCATCCGAGCTCGGCCATTTCCGCCGCGCGTGCTGGCGCATCGTCGCCGACGATGAATTCGTCCAGCTGTGGCGGCTTCACGCTTGTGCCGGCAAGCATGGCATGGACCTGGCCGCGATGATGGGTCTGGTGCTGGAACAGGTGGCTGAGGATGTCGTCGAGACGGTCAGTCTGGATACGGCTGCCGCGATGGACCTCGACAAGGCGGGCCAGGTCGCCGGGCGTCAGGCTGTCACAGAGTTTCAGAAGACGGCGATCGACATCGGCTTGCGCAGCGCGCAGTTCCGCTACGTCGGCAAAGGGCGTCTCGTTTTCCCAGGCCTTGGGCCCAAGCGTGCCGCCTTCCAACGCATCGACGTAGAACCAGTCGATGATGAGGATATGGTTCAGCGTCGCCCGGACTGACGGGAAGAAGTTCGTGCGCGGCGCCTCGAACTCGCCGGGTTGGAGAAGCGCTACGGCCTTGTGCAAGCGCAGATTGGCGAGCGCATTGGCGCAGGCGAGCTTGCGAAAGACGCGGGCCGGATCATATTCGTCCTTCATTGCGGTCCTCCCTTCATTGGCGGACACGTGCCGGTCCACCGCGATTGCGCATCGACGACAGACTTTCAGCCCACATCGATGATGACGATTTCAGGCGGCGCGCCAAGCCGGATCGGAAGGTTTGACAGCCCGAGGCCGGCCGACACGACAAGGTGCCGCTCGTCCTCGACCACATGCCCGTAGGCGTAGCGGTTGCCAAAGCGCGACGGCACCAGGGGTGAATAGCCGAAGAAACGGACCTGGCCGCCATGGGTGTGACCGGAGATGGTCAGGCAAACGCGTTTCGGCACATCGACGAAAATGTCGGGCTCGTGTGCCATCAGGATGACCGGGCCGTGGTCATCGATCTGGGCCATGGTGGCCGGCAGATCGTCCAGTCCTCCTACCAGGCCGGAACCGTCGGCGGCCGGCTGGCGCGGCTCGAGCTGGTCTGCGAGACCGGCGAGCCAGAAGTCATGGCCGTTCTTGGTCAGGCGAACAGCGCGATTGTCGTGGACCGGAATCCCGACTGAGGCGAACGCGGCATGGGCAAGCGTCGGACCGTGGCCGGCAGCCCGCGCTACGGGGTCGTTCAGCCAGTCGTGATTGCCCAGGATCGCGTGAACGCCGAGCGGTGCCTGCAGTCGGGCAAAGGCCTTGGCCCAGTTCGCCGGTTCCACATAGCCGATGTTGAAGCGCATGCTGTTCATGTAGTCGCCGAGCAGGACGATCATGTCGCCAGCAAGTGCGTTCGCCTGATCGCAGATCGCGGCGATCCGGCGTGCCGGCATCCAGGGCTCGCAGGCATGGAAATCGGCCAGCGCGACGATCCTGAGCTTGAGGCCCTGGGGCCAACCGGTCGGGTTCACCCCGTAGCGCGTCACGCGGGGCCGCGACAGGGGCTCGATGCCGACCGCATATGCGCCGGTTCCGAAACCGGCGATGAGAAGGCCGCCAAGCATCTTGAGGAACCCGCGCCGCGCGACCATCAATCTTCCTCGAGCGTCAGGCGAAACTGTGCAGCCTCCAGATCCTTCGGGGGCTGGAGACCGAGATGCTTCCAGGCGGTGGTGGTCAAAACACGGCCGCGCGGGGTGCGCTGGATGAAACCCTGCTGGATCATGTAGGGCTCGATGATGTCCTCGATCGCGTCGCGCGGTTCGGAAAGGCCCGCGGCGATTGTTTCGATGCCGACGGGTCCGCCGCCGAAGTTCATGGCGATCATGTTGAGATAGCGTTTGTCGAGCTGGTCGAGGCCCATGTTGTCGACGAGGAGCCGCGTCAGCGCCTCGTCGGCGATCGTGCGTGTCACAGCCTCGGCGCGGGCCACTTCGGCAAAGTCGCGCACGCGGCGCAGCAGCCGGCCTGCAATGCGCGGCGTGCCGCGGGCGCGGCGGGCGATCTCGCGGGCGCCCTCGTCGGTCATGCCGAGGCCCATCAGCCGGGCACCGCGCCGCACGATCAGTTCCAGTTCCTCGACGGTGTAGAAGGCAAGGCGCACCGGAATGCCGAAGCGGTCGCGCAGCGGCGTGGTCAGGAGCCCAAGTCGGGTGGTGGCGGCGACGAGGGTGAACTTGGAAAGGTCGATCTTAACCGAACGGGCGGCCGGGCCTTCGCCGATGATGAGGTCGAGCTGGTAGTCCTCCATGGCAGGATAGAGGATTTCCTCGACAGCCGGGTTAAGCCGGTGGATTTCGTCGATGAAGAGTACGTCACGCTCCTCGAGATTGGTCAAAAGCGCTGCAAGGTCGCCGGCCTTGGCGATGACCGGACCGGAGGTCGAGCGGAAGTTGACGCCGAGTTCCTTGGCCATGATCTGGGCGAGCGTCGTTTTGCCAAGCCCCGGAGGGCCGACGAACAGCACATGGTCGAGCGCCTCGCCCCGGTTCTTCGCCGCCTCGATGAAGATTTTCAGGTTGGCGCGCGCTTCAGCCTGGCCGGTGAACTCGTCGAGCGACTGCGGGCGAAGCGCCGTGTCGAGGTCCTCGCCGCGCTTGTCAGGCGATATCAGGCGTTCAGCTTCACTCATGACAAAAATCCGGTTTGGCTTCGAGGGTGGCAGCGACTTCGTTATACGGCCTCGCGTTTGAACAGATATAGCGGTCGCGGTAACGCGCGGGAAGGCGCGCAATCATCGGACAATCACCGCGACAGCTCCTTCAAACCCAGCCGGATGAGCTTGGCGCTGTCGGCGTCTTCGCCGCCGTTCTTCAGGGCGGCGGCGATCGCGTTGGCGGCCTGCTCGCGGGAATAGCCGAGATTGGTGAGCGCCGAGACGGCATCGGCAACCGGGGCAGGGGCGACGCCTTCGCCGAGCTTCCTGCTTGAGGCCGATATTGGCGGACGCCTCACCGGCAAAGGCCGGCGCCTTGTTCTTCAGTTCGGTGATGATGCGGACCGCCACCTTCGGGCCGACACCCGGCGCGCGCGACACGGCGGTCTTGTCCTGCAGGGCGATGGCATTGGCGAGCTCTGAAGGGGTGAGAGTGGAAAGCAGCGCGAGCGCCACCTTGGCGCCGACGCCCTGCACACTCTGCAGAAGGTTGAACCATTCGCGTTCCAGCGCCGTCATGAAGCCGAACAGCTTCAGCTGGTCCTCGCGGACATAGGTCTCGATGAAAAGCACCGCCGCCTCGCCCGGCGAGCCGAGCCGGGACAGCGTGCGCGAGGAGCAGAAGGCGACGTAGCAGACGCCATGCACGTCGATCAGCGCATAGTCGTCGCCGATTTCGTCGATGGTGCCTTTGAGCTTGCCGATCATGGGAGAGGTCCGTCAGGGATGGGTTTCGGGGGAGACAATGTCAGGTGTCATTCAGAACAAGTCAAAAACAAACTAGGCGCTGGCCAGCACCTTGCGCATGCGGTCACCGCCGCGATTGTGGGCGTGGCAGATGGCGATGGCCAATGCGTCAGCGGCATCATTGCCTTTGAATTCGGCCTTTGGCATGAGGATCTTCAGCATCATGTGGATCTGCTGCTTGTCTCCATGGCCGACGCCGATGACCGCCTTTTTTACCGCGTTCGGGGCATATTCCGCCACCCGCAGCCCAGCCCGCGCGGGCACCAGCATGGCGATGCCGCGGGCCTGGCCGAGCTTCAGGGTGGCCACCGCATCCTTGTTGACGAAGGTCTGCTCGACGGCGGCCTCGTGCGGCTGGTAGGCGTGCACGACTTCCGACAGGCCGTCGTGCAGTTGGCAGAGGCGCGAGGCTAGATCCATGTCGCCGTCTGAGGTCACCGTGCCGGAGGCAACGAAGCGCAGGGAGTTTCCGATTGTCTCGATGACGCCCCAGCCGCTGCGCCTGAGGCCCGGGTCAATGCCGATAATACGAATCGCGTTGTGCATGGCGTCACTCTAACTTCCAGGACG
The DNA here is from genome assembly GCF_964021225.1 of Rhizobium arsenicireducens. Lineage (NCBI taxonomy): Bacteria > Pseudomonadati > Pseudomonadota > Alphaproteobacteria > Hyphomicrobiales > Rhizobiaceae > Rhizobium > Rhizobium arsenicireducens. Next base: position 523,491 of record NZ_CAXHYK020000001.1, read on the forward strand.
TCGGTCTGCCAGCAATAAGTGAACAAAACAAAAACATTGAAGTGACGATCAGTGAAAGTCGTCATTCCGGCTCTGGTATTTGCCGACCCCGCGTCTACATAGGGGCGACAATAGAACCAGACCGGACTCTGCCATGATTCCCTTTTCCATCCTCGACCTCTCTCCCATCGCCGAGGGCCACACGATCTCCGAGGCGCTCGATGCCACCCGGCGCATGGCGATCAAGGCCGAGGACTGCGGCTACAACCGCTTCTGGCTGGCAGAGCACCACGGCATGCCCGGGATCGCCAGTGCCGCCACCTCCCTTGTGATCGCCCACGTCGGCGCAGCGACAAAGCGGATCCGCATCGGCTCCGGAGGGATCATGCTGCCGAATCATTCGCCACTCGTCATTGCCGAGCAGTTTGGTACGCTGGAGGCGCTCTATCCCGGTCGCGTCGATCTCGGCCTGGGCCGTGCGCCGGGAACCGACATGCGCACCGCCCGAGCACTGAGGCGCAACATGGAGGCGGGGACCGAGAGTTTCCCGCATGACATCATTGAATTGCGGCGCCTGCTCGGCGAACCTGCGGAGGACCAGTCTCTGATCGCGGTACCGGGCATGGGCAGCCATGTCCCTCTGTGGCTTCTCGGGTCCAGCCTCTATAGCGCCCATCTCGCCGCAGCACTCGGACTGCCCTATGCCTTCGCCTCGCACTTTGCCCCCGATCAACTGCTGGAAGCGATCGCCATCTATCGCGAGCGTTTTCAGCCGTCCGCCGAACTCGACAAGCCCTATGTCATGGTAGGCGTCATGGGGGTTGCCGCCGAAACCGACGCGCAGGCCGAGCACCTGTTCACCTCGTCGCAGCAGCAGTTCGTCAACCTGCGGCGCAATCGACGCACGCCCTTTCCAAGACCCGTCGAAACAATGGAGGGCGTCTGGACGGATGTCGAACGCTATGGAGTCGAGCATAGCCTTCGTTATGCCGTGGTCGGCGCAGCAGCGACGGCGAAGGACAAGCTTGCTGAATTCCTCAAGGCGACCACGGCCGATGAACTGATCATCTCCATGCCGGTTCATTCCGTGGAAGCGCGCCTGCAATCAGTCGAAATCTTTGCCGGACTTCGGCAATAAATGCCCCTTTGAGGGCCAAGGCGTGAGAATTCGACCTCTTTGTAATGAGAAATAGCCGCGGTTTTTAACCGGCATTTAAAGAAAAATCCCGACCGTAGAATATCTAGCGGCAAGGAGTCATTCCTTGGTCGCGTAGTAGCTTTTAAAAAATCTACCTACGCGCAGAGTGGGGCGCGGTAAAACGGGATCCAATATGTCTAGTCGTTTCAACTCACTGTCCTCCAAGGTCATCGGGATATTTCTCCTGCTCACCGTTCTGTCGGTAGGCCTCCTCAATATTCTCGCCTATTCCACCTCCAGTTCCGTTTTCCAGGAGCAGACGCTCCGTTCGATGACGTCCACGCTGACCTTCCGCGGCGACATTCTCAAAGAACAGCTCGCGCAGTTGGAGAACCAGGCAACCTCGATCGCCAAGATCGAAAGCTTGCAGCAGTCGATCACAGCGATGAAGAGCGGCTGGAATACGATCATCAAGACCTCAGGTGATGCCAAGCAGGAACTGCGCGACGTTTTCGTCAGCAAGAATCCCAATCCGGCCGAACCGGAAAAGCTCCTGAAACCGGAAGGTCCGAGCGGCTTCTATTATTCGAGCCATGAGACGGTCCAGACACAGGTCGCAGGTTTTCTCAGCGACACCCAGTTCCGCGACCTCCTGATCGTCGATCAGACCGGCAACGTTATCTATTCCTACAGGAAGGGCGAAACCTTCGCCGAAAACGTCGCGAGCGGGCCGCTGGCCGAGACCGGTCTCGGCCGCGCCTTTGCCCGTAGCGTCGAAGAAGCCGGAAAGGCCGTCGACGACACTGTTCCGACGCGATTCTCCGGCCTGAAAGCCGGCAGCAATCCCCAGTCGCCCGACATCTACTTTGCCGTCCCGGTCGTCAAATTCGGCTCGTTCAAGGGCGCCATCCTGTTCCAGCTGAAAGACAGCGCTATCACGAGCATCCTGTCCAAGGGGATTGATGCCGATAGCGGAGAGCAGGCTGCCATCCTGTCGGAGGACGGCACGGGCATCAGCCTCGCGGCCGACGGCAAGCTCGCCGATATTGCGGCCGCACCCTTCGGCTTCGCCAGTGATGCAATCCGGGGGGAGAAGATCGCGATCTCCTCTTTTGAGCGCGCCGACGGCGCCGCCAATGCTTATGGCCGTCCGGTCTCCTACGGTGGCGACAGATATCTCGTCGTCGAAAGCCTGACCCATGCCGAGCTCGGTGCGGGTTCCTGGCACATCGCCATGACGCTGTTCGTTACGGCCGTCGTTGTTCTGACGGTAATGGCGATCGCCACAGGCTATCTGACCGGACGCTTGTTCGCGCCGCTTGCCCGCCTTGCGACGGTTACTGGCGATGTCGCCAATGGCAAGCTCGACGATGCGGTGGCCAACCAGGATCGGCGCGACGAGATCGGCACCATGGCCAAGGCGCTCGAGCGTTTCCGCCTCGGCCTGATCGAGCAACAGCGACTGGAAAGCGAGACGCGGAGCGAACGCGAACGCGCCGATATCGAGCGCCGCCAGCGTATGGCGGATCGCGAGACCGAAGCGCAGAGCCTGCAGGCGGTTGTCGCTGCTCTTGATGAGGGCCTTGAACGACTGGCACGTGGTGATCTCGCCTTCGAAATCCGCAATTCCTTCCCGCAGGAATTGGAATCGCTCCGCCACAACTTCAACAAGGCGCTTTCGACACTCAGCGTCACGCTGGCCGGGATCGGCGGCAATTCAGTCGCCGTGCGCGAAGGGTCCGACGAAATGCGCTCCGGCGCTGACCAGTTGGCGGAGCGCACCGAACGCCAGGCGGCGGCACTGACCGAGACCGCCAGCGCCATCAAGGCAATCACCGATGGCGTGCGCACCCAGATCGCTCGCGCCGAGGATGCGGAAAAGATCGCGCGCAATGCCAAGGCCGACACAGAACAGTCCGGCCACATCATGCGTGAGACGATCGCCGCGATGGAGGCGATCCAGGGGTCGTCCCAGGAGATCAACCAGATCATCGGCGTGATCGACGAGATCGCGTTCCAGACCAACCTTCTCGCGCTGAACGCCGGCGTCGAGGCGGCCCGCGCAGGCGAAAGCGGCAAGGGCTTTGCTGTCGTTGCCCAGGAAGTGCGCGAACTGGCGCAGCGGTCAGCGACCGCCGCCAAGCAGATCGCCGGTCTTCTGGCGAAGTCGACGGTCGAGGTGGAGCATGGGGTGACGCTCGTCGAGAAGGCCGGCGTCGCGCTACAGGGGATCGGCTCTCACGTACTGGCGATCAATGGCCGCATCAGCGAGATCATGAGCTCGACCCGTGAGGAGGCGCAGACGCTCTCGGAAATCAACGGGTCGGTTAGCCAGCTCGATACCATGACCCAGCAGAATGCGGCCATGGTTGAAGAGACGACGGCCGCGATCCACCGGCTTGCCCAGGAAGCGGGTGAGATGGATCAGAGGCTCGGGCAGTTCTCGCTCGCTCACTCCAGCCACGCTGCCGCCGCGGCAGGGGGAGCGGCCGCGCAGTTCAGCCGTGCCGGCTGATTGCCCACGCGCGTTTCGGCTCGTCCGAATTGGTCTTTCCGTTTTGAATGCCGGCCCTTTGTGGCCGGCATTTTCTTTGTCTTGTTCGGGAGCAAATTGCGTTAGAATATTAGTTAAATCTTAAAAAATACTGTTAAAAAACAAGCTTAATCGGATGTTAACCGCACTCTGCCAAGCTTCAAGAAGGACCGGCGCATAATCAATTATCGATGGGCTCGACCGGGAAGACGTGCTTGGAGTTGCGGACATGAAGAAATTACTGATTGGCATGGCGGCGATCCTTTTAGGAGCCACTTCCGCTTATTCTGCGGACCTCTATTACGATCCGCCTGTCGATCCGCCGATCGATCCGTCCTTTTGTGCCGGATGCTATTTGCGCGGACATCTCGGGATGAGCAACCAGCGGTTTAAGGGGCTACGTCAGGAACTGTTCAGCGCGGTTGAAATCCACGAATTCCTCGACAAGGGCGGCTTCAACAGTGCGCCGTTGGCGGGCCTCGGCTTCGGCTATAAATTCAATAATTTCTTGCGTGCGGACGCTTTCGTCGAATATCGCGGCAAGGCGGATTTCTCGGCGCTTGATCGTTACGGCCATACAGAACCAACGGGTACCGTCTGGGACGGTACCAACGACTACGACGGAGCCAAATCGGAATGGCTGCTCATGGCCAACGCCTATGTCGATATCGGTGAGTGGCATGGAGTTACGCCATACGTCGGCGCCGGTATCGGCGCCTCGCGTAACACGATCTCCCATTTCCGTGACATCAATGTTCCGACCCAGGGCGTTGCCTACGCCGACAGTGCATCGACCTGGAATCTTGCCTGGGCACTTCATGCCGGTCTTGCATTCAAGGCCAGCGAACGTCTGACTGTCGATCTCGGCTATACCTATGTCGACCTCGGCGACGCAAAGACAGGCAGGCTGAAGTCATACGACGGAACGGTCAACAACGCGCCGATGCACTTCGAGAATATCACCTCGCACGACATCAAGCTCGGGCTTCGCTATTCTTTCCAATAATCTGCTTGTTTCGGTCGCCCAATCGCTTCTAGGGGTCACCTTCGGGTGGCCCTTTTTCGTTCAGGCGGCTGCCGGCGCGTGGTTAACGAACATGCTTAACCGCAGGTTAACCTGTCCTCGGCATAGTTGCCGTCATGATGATCATGCGGGCATCGCTGTTGCCCGATCAGGAAGACGCAATGAAACTGGCCAATGTATTGCTAGCCACGGTCGTATGCCTTGCCGCCATTGGCGGTCCTGCGCACGCATCAGACGAGTCACTTCTCGCAGACGCGCCGGAGGTTTCGATTGCGGGCGACGCCTCGCAGGTTGGCTGGTATGTCCGGGGTGACCTTGGCTACTCCCCCTGGATCGGAAACGAATCACCTTCTTACAGCCTGAATGATGCTGGTGGGGCGCTTCTTGCGTCTGGTCCCTTCGACAATGCCCGCTTTTCTAAACCCTTCTCCGGCGGACTGGGGATCGGTTATCAGTTCACTGATCTTTTTCGGGCCGACATGACGGGCGACTTTTACCGTGGAGATTTCTCCGGCACGGCCCGCTCGGCGCAACCGTGCTCGCCCGCCGCGCCGGCGGGAACCGGCTGCTCCTATGGGGGCCGGGCCGATTTCCACGCCTATGGTCTCATGGCCAACGGCTATGTCGATCTCGCAAATCTTGCCGGCTTTACTCCCTATGTCGGCGCTGGAGTCGGCGCAACGAACGTCTCCTGGGGTACCTTCGGGGCCAGTGTCACTTGTGTCGACGGCGCATCCGCCTGCGCGGGGGCGACCTTCGCGGATGAGCGCTTTGACGGCGAAAGCAGCTGGCGGTTCAGCTATGCGCTGATGGCGGGTGTGAGCTACAACGTCACAGACCGAGTGAAGGTCGATATCGGCTATCGCTTTTCCGATGTCGCGGACGGCGCCATGTTCAAAGGCGCAAACGGAAGCGGCGGAAGCGATGCCGGGCTAACGCGCCACGAATTCCGCGCCGGCTTGCGCGTCACACTTTGGTAACCTCCGACCCTTCCAAGCTTCCTTGCACGCCAATCTGAAGATGGCGGTCTGCCCGCACATCTGTTTTGAACACGGCTCGCGCATGGGTGCGGCAGAAATGTATCTGTTCGCGACACAACGCGCTTGACTAGGACATGACGGAGGAATAACGACGACGGCGGGACACCTCTCCCCAACGAGAGGCCATATACCTGGAAGGGTAGCAAGATGACGACACTCGCCAAGCCGGACCTGCGTCCGAACAACACCCATTTTTCTTCTGGCCCTTGCTCGAAGCGCCCCGGTTGGTCGCTCGAAGCGCTTGCCGATGCCCCGCTCGGTCGCTCGCACCGCGCCAAGGTCGGCAAAGCCAAGCTGAAGCAGGCCATCGATCTCACCCGCGAAATCCTGAACGTTCCGGCGGATTACCGCATCGGCATCGTTCCCGCTTCCGACACCGGCGCCGTCGAAATGGCGCTCTGGTCGCTGCTCGGTGAACGCGGCGTCGACATGTTGGCCTGGGAAAGCTTCGGCGCCGGCTGGGTCACCGACGTCGTCAAGCAACTGAAGCTCAAGGACGTGCGCAAGCTCGAAGCGCCCTACGGCGAGCTTCCCGATCTCGCTCAGGTTGATTTCGACCGCGACGTGGTCTTCACCTGGAACGGCACCACTTCGGGCGTCCGCGTTCCGAATGCCGATTTCATCCCGGCCGACCGCAAGGGCCTAACGATCTGCGATGCCACCTCGGCCGCCTTTGCCCAGGACATGGATTTCGCCAAGCTCGACGTCGTCACCTTCTCCTGGCAGAAGGTGCTGGGCGGTGAGGGCGGCCACGGCATGCTGATCCTTTCGCCGCGCGCCGTCGAGCGTCTGGAGACCTACGTCCCGGCCTGGCCGCTGCCGAAGATCTTCCGCATGACCAAGGGCGGCAAGCTGATCGAGGGCATCTTCACCGGCGAAACCATCAACACCCCGTCGATGCTGTGCGTCGAGGACTATATCGACGCGCTCCTCTGGGCCCAGTCGATCGGTGGCCTCAAGGGCCTGATGGCGCGCGCCGATGCCAATGCCGAGGTGCTGTTCGACTTCGTCGAGGCCAATGACTGGATCGCCAACCTCGCCAAGCTTCCTGCCACCCGCTCCAACACCTCGGTCTGCCTGACCATCATCGACAAGGATGTACTGGCGCTCGACGCCGACGCCCAGGCAGCCTTTGCCAAGGGCATGGTCACGGCGCTCGACAAGGAAGGCGTCGCCTTCGACATCGGTGCCTATCGCGACGCCCCGTCGGGCCTGAGGATCTGGGCCGGCGCGACGATCGAGACCGCCGACATGAAGGCGCTGATGCCTTGGCTCACCTGGGCTTTCGAGACCCAGAAGGCCGCGCTCAAGGCCGCCTGAGACTGATCCGGCTTCGCCCATGAGGCGAAGCCGCGCATTTCGATACCCGTATCAGACCTGAACCCCTTTGAAGGAGGCCTCACATGGCACCTCGCGTTCTCGTATCCGACGAACTCTCGGAAACCGCCGTCCAGATCTTCCGCGATCGCGGCGTCGAAGTTGATTTCCAGCCGAAGCTTGGCAAGGACAAGGAAAAGCTCGCCGAGATCATCGGCAATTATGATGGTCTCGCCATCCGCTCCGCCACCAAGGCGACCGAGAAGCTGATCGCGGCTGCGACCAACCTGAAGGTCATCGGCCGCGCCGGCATCGGCGTCGACAATGTCGACATCCCGGCCGCCTCGCGCCGCGGTATCATCGTCATGAACACCCCGTTCGGCAACTCGATCACCACCGCCGAACACGCCATCGCGCTGATGTTCGCGGTTGCCCGCCAGCTTCCGGCCGCCGACGCCTCGACCCAGGCGGGGAAGTGGGAAAAGTCGAAGTTCATGGGTGTCGAGATCACCGGCAAGACGCTCGGCGTCATCGGTGCCGGCAATATCGGCGGCATCGTCTGCAAGAAGGCGATCGGGCTCGGCATGCATGTTCTGGCCTATGACCCCTTCCTGTCGAAGGAACGGGCCGAGGAAATGGGCGTGACCAAGGTCGAACTCGACGAGCTGCTCGCCAAGGCTGACTTCATCACGCTGCACGTGCCGATGACCGACAAGACCCGCGGCATACTGGGCAAGGAGGCGCTCGCCAAGACCAAGCCGGGTGTTCGCATCATCAACTGCGCGCGGGGCGGTCTGGTCGATGAGGCAGCGCTGGCGGAAGCCATCAAGTCCGGCCATGTCGCCGGTGCCGGTTTCGACGTCTTCGAGGTCGAGCCTGCGACCGAGAGCCCGCTGTTTGGTCTGCCGAACGTGGTGTGCACCCCGCATCTGGGCGCCTCGACCACGGAAGCACAGGAAAACGTGGCGCTGCAGGTTGCCGAGCAGATGTCGGACTATCTGATCAAGGGTGCCGTCTCCAACGCCATCAACATGCCGTCGATCACGGCGGAAGAGGCGCCGATCCTGAAACCCTTCATCCGGCTGGCTGACGTGCTCGGCTCGTTTGCTGGGCAGGTCACGGAAAGCCCGATCAAGGAAATCGAGATCCTCTATGACGGCGTCACCGCGACGATGAACACCAAGGCGCTGACGAGCGCGCTGCTCGCCGGCCTGATCCGCAACCAGGTCTCCGACGTCAACATGGTTTCGGCTCCGATCATGATCAAGGAGAAGGGCATCGTGCTCTCCGAGGTCAAGCGCGACAAGACGGGCGTCTATGACGGCTACATCAAGCTGACGGTAACAACCGAGCGTCAGACCCGTTCGGTCGCCGGCACCGTCTTCTCCGACGGCAAGCCGCGCTTCATCCAGATCAAGGGGATCAACATGGATGCCGATGTCGGCGCGCACATGATCTACATCGCCAATACCGACGTTCCCGGCATGATCGGTTTCATGGGGACCACGCTCGGGGATGCCGGCGTCAACATCGCCAATTTCCAACTCGGCCGTGAGAAGGAAGCTGGGGATGCGATCGCGCTTCTCTATGTTGACGAGCCGGTCAGGCAGGACGTTCTCGACAAGCTGACTGCCCACCACGCAATCAAGCAGGCTAAGCCGCTGGTCTTCAATGTAGACTGATCCGTTTCTCCCGGGAATAAGCACAGGGGCGCGGGCGGAAACGTTCGCGCCCCTTCTGTCGGTCGACAGATGACCTGACGAGGTCAAGTTGACGCAGGCCGATCGCTTGCATTGATCGCGCGGCGATGAAACCTATTTGCTCTTTCGACCCCTTCAACCGGGATGGTAGCGAGAGCGGTAGGTCCATGTTCGAGAGCTTCGACGCACAATTGCTGGCACGGCTGCAATTTGCCTTCACCGTGTCCTTTCACATCATTTTCCCGGCCTTTTCCATCGGTCTTGCCAGCTACCTGGCGGTGCTGGAGGGCCTTTGGCTGTGGAAGAAGGAAAAGGTCTATCTCGAACTGTTCGACTTCTGGAAGACGATCTTTGCCATGGCATTCGGCATGGGTGTCGTCTCCGGCATTGTCATGTCCTACCAGTTCGGCACGAACTGGAGCGTGTTTTCCGACAAGGCGGGACCTGTCATCGGGCCACTGATGGGATATGAAGTGTTGACGGCCTTCTTTCTCGAGGCCGGTTTTCTTGGCGTCATGCTGTTCGGCCGCAATCGCGTCGGTCCCGGCCTGCACTATCTTGCGACGCTGATGGTAGCGTTTGGTACACTCGTCTCGGCGACCTGGATCCTCTCGGTGAATTCGTGGATGCAGACCCCGGCCGGCTTTGCGATCAATGATGTCGGCCAGTTCGTGCCGGTCGACTGGTGGGCGATTGTCTTCAATCCGTCCTTCCCCTATCGACTGACCCACATGGTGATCGCCGCCTATCTGACGACCGCCTTCGTTGTCGGGGGCGTGGGTGCCTACCATCTGCTTCGCCGCACCTCGCCGTCGCGTGCCGGCACGATGTTTTCCATGGCGATGTGGATGGCGGCGATCGTTGCGCCAATCCAAATCGTTGTCGGCGATGTGCATGGTCTCAATACGCTTGAGCATCAGCCGGCCAAGGTCATGGCGATGGAGGGGCATTTCGACAGCCATCCTGAAGGCGCGCCGCTCATCCTTTTCGGCCTGCCCAACCAAGCGGAAAAGCGGGTCGATTACGCGATCCAGATCCCCAAGCTTTCGAGCCTCATCCTCAAGCACGACCTCAATGCGCCCTTGGCCGGTCTCGACACCATCGATGACGACAAGGAGCCGCCGGTTGCCGTGGTGTTCTGGTCGTTCCGGGTCATGGTGGCGCTCGGCTTCGCCATGCTGGGTGTCGGACTCTTCAGCCTCTGGTGTCGCTGGCGCGGAACGCTGTTCGAGAACCGGTTGCTGCATCGCGTAGCACTCGCCATGGCGCCAGCCGGTTTCGTCGCGGTGCTGGCCGGGTGGATCACCACGGAGGTGGGCCGGCAGCCCTATACGATCTACGGCCATCTGCTGACCGCCGATTCCATTTCGCCGGTCGCAGCACCGGCCGTCGCGGCCTCGCTGATCGCCTTCATCATCGTCTACTTCGTTGTTTTCGGGGCAGGGACCTTCTACATCCTACGGCTGATGGCGCGCTTGCCGCGCGATCCCATGCCTGATCTCGATGACGGACCGATCCGCACGTCCGGCATCACGCCGACGGCGCAAACCGAGGGAGGCAGGGATGGTCTTTGATCTCGCATTCATCTGGGCGGCCATCATCGCCTTCGCCGTGCTCGCCTATGTCATTCTCGACGGCTTCGACCTTGGGGTCGGCATTCTCTTCCCGCTGTTTCCCGAGAAGGCCGACCGTGACCAGATGATGAACTCGGTGGCGCCGGTCTGGGACGGCAACGAGACCTGGCTGGTGCTCGGCGGCGGAGGACTGATGGCGGTGTTCCCGCTCGCCTATGCGACGATCCTGCCGGCGCTCTATGCGCCGCTGATCGCCATGCTGCTCGGCCTGATCTTCCGGGGCGTCGCCTTCGAATATCGATGGCGCACCAAGCGGGCGGAGCACTTGTGGAACTATGCGTTTGCCGGAGGCTCGACAGTGGCGGCCTTTGCCCAAGGGGTAGCGCTTGGTGCCCTTGTCCAGGGCATTCCCGTGGTCGATCGCGCCTATGCCGGCGGCTGGTGGGATTGGCTGACTCCGTTTTCGATGGCGACCGGTCTGGCGCTGGTTCTCGGCTATGCACTGCTCGGCGCCACCTGGCTGGTGATGAAGACGCGCGGTCTGCTGGCGCAGAAGGCGCGGCGTCTGGCCTATGGCGCGGCTGTCGCAACCGTTGCGGCGATGGGTGTATTCAGTCTTTGGACGCCCTGGCTCGAGCCGCTGTACGTGCAGCGCTGGTTCGGCTATCCGACGGCGATCTTCTCCGTCATCGTGCCATTGCTGGTCTTGGGCTGCCTCTATCTGATTTTCACCGGCCTGCGCGCGGGTAAGGACGTTCAGCCTTTCGTCGCCTCGCTAGGGCTGTTCGTCCTTGGCTATGCGGGAATCGGCATCAGCTTCTATCCCTATATTGTGCCGACCTCGCTCACCATCTGGGATGCCGCGGCGCCGCAGTCGAGCCTCGCCTTCCTCCTCGTCGGGGCGGTGGTGTTGGTGCCAATCATCCTTGCCTATACGGCGTATGCCTATTGGGTGTTCCGCGGCAAGGTCGACCCGGACGAGGGCTACCATTGATGATGCAAAGATCACTTTTCAAACGGCTTGGCTGGTTTGCCGCGCTCTGGCTCGCCGGCGTGCTGGCGGTCGGGCTCGTGGCCTACGCAATCAAATTGGCGCTCGGAGCCTGAAACTTTCGAATGGCGTGATTGTGATCGGAAAGCGGGCTGAAATGGCTTCAAATCTCCGCGAGGAGACGCCATATACGCGCAACGGAAGTTGAAGTCCGTTCATGCATTGAAAACGAGGAGATGAAATGCGGCGCTACGGCAAGTTTTTTGGAATTCTGGCGATCGGTCTGGCGACCATGCTGACCTTGGCCGACTTTGCCGAAGCGCGCCGCGCTAGCGGTGGTTTCGGCAGCCGCGGCACGCGCACCTTCCAGGCGCCGGCCGCGACCCGAACCGCGCCTGCCCCGGCCGCCCCGATTGAGCGCACGATGACGCCGCAGACCCAGACCACGCGTCCGGCCACGGCGCCGAACGCGCAGAGCCAGGCCGGGCGCACGGGCGGTATGTTCGGCGGACTTGCCGGTGGTCTCATGGGTGGCCTACTGATGGGCGGGCTGTTCGGCATGTTGATGGGCTCCGGCTTTGGCGGCGGCTTCGGCTTCCTCGGCCTGTTGTTGCAGGGCGTGCTGATCTTCTTCCTTGTCCGCTTCGCCATGCGCATGTTCGGCAATCGCCAGACGGCCTATTCGGGCGCCGGTGCCGGTCCTTCGGCCCGCAACAATGCGGCGACGGGTCCAGGCTTCCAGATCCCGCGCATGGGCGGCATCAATCTCGGCGGCTCGTCCGACTCCACCAAGCCGCGCGGACCTTCCGCTTCGGCCGACGAGATCGGGGTGGGGCAGCAGGATCTCGAGCATTTCGAGCGGCTCTTGAAGGAAATGCAGGCGGCCTATGCCGACGAGGACTATGCGAGCCTGCGTCGCATCACTACGCCAGAAGCCATGTCCTATCTGGCGGAGGAACTGAGCGAGAACGCCACCAGGGGCGTCAAGAACGAGGTGCGCGACGTGCATCTTGTGCAGGGCGATGTCGCGGAGAGCTGGCGCGAAGGCAATGTCGACTTTGCCACGGTCGCCATGCGCTATGAGAGCATTGACGTGCTGCGCGACCGCACCAGCGGCCAGCTGATCAGCGGCGATCCGGACAACGTCTCGGAATCCACCGAAATCTGGACCTTCGTGCGTCGACCCGGCACAGACTGGCAGATTTCCGCCATCCAGGCGGTCGGCGATCCGGAATAGGTTTCATTGTAGCAGACAAAAAGGCCCGCTTCGCGCGGGCCTTTTCGCGTCGGCGGTGGATGCTCAGTTCGGGCAGCTCTTCAGCTGCCGCGCATAGGTATAGGTGATGTCCGTGAAGCGCTTGGCGCCGTTAAGCGCCTCGGAATTGTTGCGCCAGCTGCCGCGCGCATAACCGGCGTGGCCGGAATGATAGGCGAGGTAGAGCTTGTAAGGATCGTTGAGCGGGATGCCGCTCTTTTCTGCGGTTTGACGGTGGTACCAGCCGATGAACTGCATGGCGTCGGAAAAGTCGGTGCGCCGCGCGCTCCATCGGCCGGTCTCGCGCTGGTAGCGGTCCCAGGTGCCGTCGAGCGCCTGTGAGTAGCCGTAGGCTGATGATTTGCGCTTCCACGGGATGAAGCCCAACAGCTTCTTGCGCGGCGGCTTGGCGTTATGGCGGAAGCCGGATTCAGTGTAGATCGTCGCCATGAGGATCGGTACCGGCACGCCATATTCGCGCTCGGTCTTTTCGGCTGCACGGCGCCAGTTGTTGAACAGGCCGTCACGCTGTTCGAAAATCGCACAGGCATTCTTGGTCTGGCTCGGCGGTTTCGCACAAGCAGTCAATGCCAGCAGAAGGCCAACGACAATTACGCCACGCATCGTTCATCCTCACTCAGGCCCACGAGGATATTACTTAAAATTTAACGAAAGGTTTTCGGATCCTTAACGGTCCTCGCCCACCCGATCGGGTGGGCTGTGCCAACGCTCTTCGAACGCGCAGGTGACGTTCCCGGCAAGGACAGGATGTGCGGCGATTGTCGGCATGGCCACGCCGGGTTATGAACGGTCACCCGCCAACGAGGATCAAGCCCGGCCCATGCCGCGAACCCCGACCGATCGCCAGCCTGTGGTCGCCTTCCATATCCATGAGTGGAAGCGGTCGGTACTGGAGGCGTATTTCCCTGAATGGGACTTCCACTACATGCCGTTCTTCGTCGGCGACAAGGCGTTCGTCGACGTGTGGCAGGCGCGGATCGCCGCGCTCGATCATCCGAGTGTGATCGTCTGGGGGCCGAACCTGCCGCAGGCGGCAGCAAGCTTCTGCGCCATGCGCAACATTCCGGTTCATTTCATCGAGGACGGTTTCCTGCGTTCGGTCGGCGGCAGCGCCGGCCAGAGTGCGCCGTTCTCGCTCACCCTCGATCGGCAACGGCCGTTCTTCGACAGCCGGGGACCGTCCGATCTGGAAGACCTGCTGAAGACCTATGACTTCGTTGCAGACCCGGTGCTGATCGATCGGGCAAGAGCCGGGCTTGCCGCGATGCTTGAGAATCGCATCGGAAAGTATGGCGGACAACCGGCGCGCGGGACAGTCGATCTGCCGGGAGGGTCGGGACGCAGGGTGTTGGTGGTCGGCCAGGTCGAGAGCGACGCCTCGATCCGCTTTGGCGCCGAACGGCCGATCCTCAACAATGATCTGGTGCGCCTGGCTGTGCGGGAAAATCCCGGTGCGACGATCCTCTACAAACCGCATCCTGACGTGCTCAAGGGCGTTCGCAAGCCGAGTTCCGATCCGGCTGAGGTCGCTCACCTCTGCAATGTCCTGGCCGCGCCCACGGCGCTTCCCGACGTGCTCGATGCGGTCGATCACGTCTATACGATTACCTCGCTCGCCGGTTTCGAGGCTTTGATGCGGGGCAAGCGGGTCACGGTTTCCGGCTCGCCCTTCTATGCCGGCTGGGGACTGACCGACGATCGCCAGCCGAACCCGCGCCGGGGCCGCGCGCTCAGCCTTGAGGCGCTTTTTGCCGGGGTCTATCTGCTCTATCCGCGCTATTTCGATCCGCGCACGGGTGCGGCGACCTCGTTCGAGACTTGTCTGGCGGAGATGGCTGTCTGGCAGCGGGACGGGATCCCTGCGGAGAGTGGTCGGCTGCTATCGCAGCGTGCTCGCCCGTCGCCCTGGCGGCCGTTCGGGCCCTATGGCATTCTGGGTTGGCGCCATCTGCTTCCGCTCGCCGTCGCTCCACTCATTGCCCGTATTGGCAAGGCCGACGATGCGGCCTCCTACCGGCGTGATCCGATCGGGTTCTTCCGCGAACAGTCGGCCCCCGCTTTCCGGCGGCTGGGCCGGTGGCTCTATCCGTTCGACGATGATCGGTTTGCCGAAGGATTCGACCGTTTTCGCACCGGACGGGACGACACCTGAGGCGCCAAATGCGGCGAGCGGAGGCAGACGATGCGTTGCGCTCAGTCCGGCATTTCTGATCTTGCTGGAAGATAAATTTGGTAGCGGGAGGCGGACTTGAACCGCCGACCTTGGGGTTATGAATCCCACGCTCTAACCACCTGAGCTACCCCGCCACACATCGCGAAGGCCTGCTGAAAAGCGGAGCCGTCCGAAGCGATGGGCGGCTTATAAGGCGATGATCCTGCCAGTGTCAAGCGCGAGACAAGCAAAAACCGAAGCACTTCTGTGGACTTGGGCGAGGCGTCGGTTTCAGGCCGCGACCGGGCTTGCCAGAAGGGCCTTCAGCTGGCTTTCGGCGGCTGGCGCGCGCTCCGAACGCTCGATGAAACCGCCGCCATAGACGCGCGCATCCGCACCCGGCGCCGAATAGAGCACGCAGGCCTGGCCCGGCGCGACCCCGGCCTCGCCGATCTCGAGGTCGACATAGACGCCGCGGTCGTCGGCGTGCAGCACGGCCGGGGCCGGCGGACGGGTCGAGCGGACCTTGGCGAAGCAGGCGAAGCCCTCGCGGGCCGTTTCTTCGAGCGCGTGGTCCCCCAGCCAGTTGATGTCGCGCAGATAGACGCGGTGGGTTTCCAGCGCCTCGCGCGGACCGACGATGACGCGACGCGAACGGGCGTCGAGATAAACCACGTAGAGCGGTTCGCCGGTGGCGACGCCAAGACCCTTCCGCTGGCCGATCGTGTAGTGCAGGATGCCGTCATGGTGACCCAGAACGCGGCCGTCGAGATGGACAATCTCGCCGGCCAGCGCCGAAATCGGGGCGCAGCTTGTTGATGACATCGGCATATTTGCCCTGCGGCACGAAGCAGATGTCCTGGCTGTCGGCCTTCTGGGCGACGACGAGGCCCATGTCTTCGGCGAGCTTTCGCGTTTCGGCCTTGGACATGGCGCCGAGCGGGAAGCGCAGATAGTCGATCTGCTCCTGGGTGGTGGCAAACAGGAAATAGCTCTGGTCGCGTTCGCTGTCGATCGGGCGGAACAGGGCGCGGTGGCCCGGATCGTTCGGCAGAGGAACCGACTTCGAGCGGATGTAATGGCCGGTCGCCAGCGCATCGGCGCCGAGTTCGCGGGCCGTCGCCAGCAGATCGGCGAACTTGACGGTCTGGTTGCAGGCGACGCAAGGGATCGGCGTTTCGCCGGCCACATAGCTTTCCATGAACGGGTTGATCACCGTGTCGCGAAAACGCTGTTCGTAGTCGAGCACATAATGGGGAATGCCGAGCGTTTCGCAGACGCGGCGGGCATCGTCGATGTCCTGGCCGGCGCAGCAGGAGCCGGCGCGGTGGACGGCGGCGCCGTGATCGTAGAGCTGCAGGGTAATGCCGAGAACGTCATAACCTTCGCGCTTCAGCAGTCCGGCCACGACCGAGGAGTCGACCCCGCCCGACATGGCGACGACGACGCGCGTATCTTCCGGCTTCTTGTCAAAATCCAGCGTATTCACGGGCTTTTCCGCCAATCTGATGCGTTCGCAGGCGAGGTTCGGGACGCCCTGTTGCCATTGCCAGCTTGCTGGTAAGGAATTGGGGCAAATTGCAGTCCGTCGACTGTTCAGGCCTCGACCTAGTTGTTGACGGATATAGAAAGGAATGTCGCAACGCGCAAGGGCGCCGATTCGCGACGTGGTGCGCATACCGGCGAAGGAGACATGGTCACATGGCGAATGGTTTGAGTCTCACGGTCATCGAGGATGTCTTCCCGGTCGCCGGGACGTTCACGATCTCGCGCGGTTCGCGCACGGAAATCCGGGTGGTGGCCGTCACGCTGTCGGACGGCATCCATGTCGGTCGGGGCGAATGCGCGCCCTATGCCCGCTATGGCGAGACGGTCGACGGGGTAATGGAGGCGATCCTCGGCGTGGCAAACGACCTGCGCGGGGGCCTGGACCGGCATGGCCTGCAGGACCGGCTGCCACCAGGTGCGGCCCGCAATGCGCTCGACTGCGCCTTCTGGGACCTCGAAGCCAAGCGCGCCGGCAAGCCGGTCTGGCAACTGGCGGGCCTCACCGCCCCGAAGCCGATCGAGACGGCCTTCACCCTTTCGCTGGGTACGCCGGAGAGCATGCGCGACGCGGCGGCCAAGAATGCGGCGCGGCCGCTGCTCAAGGTCAAGCTCGGCACCGACGACGATCTCGGCCGCATCGAGGCGGTGCGCGCCGGCGCGCCCCATTCCCGCATCATCGTCGACGCAAACGAGGGCTGGACGGTGGAGCAATACCTGGCGCTCGCGCCGACGCTGGTCAGGCTCGGTGTGGCGCTGGTCGAACAGCCGCTTCCTGCGGGCAAGGACGACGCCCTCCGGCAAATCGAGCGCGTCCTGCCGGTCTGCGCCGATGAGAGCTGCCACGACCGGGCATCGCTTTCCCATCTGAAAGGCAAGTACGATGCGATCAACATCAAACTCGACAAGACCGGTGGGCTGACCGAAGCGCTTCTGATGCGCGATGCGGCGGTTGCTGCCGGTTTCGACATCATGGTCGGCTGCATGCTCGGCACGTCGCTTGCCATGGCGCCGGCCTTCTTCGTCGCGCAAGGCGCGGCATTTGCTGATCTCGACGGTCCGCTGCTGCTCGCCGCCGACCGGGACGCGCCGATCCGCTATGAGGGCTCGATGATGCAGGTGCCGGATCCGGCGCTCTGGGGCTGAACTCGCACCGAGCGGTCTGGCCGCGATAAAGCCCGTGGCGGGAAAGTGTTATGGCTGCGCGGCACCGTCGCCGCCATCGGTGCTTGCCAGCCAGATGACGTGACGGGCGCCGCGTTTCTTGCCGGCCCGAACGTGCTCTTCCTTGACCTTGAAGCCGAGGGTGCCCAGACGGCGCGTGAAGCCCGGATTGGGGCCTGAGGACCAGACGGCCAGCACGCCCCTGGCACGCAGCGCGCCCTTGGCCGCTCGCAGCCCGGCATAGTCGTAGAGACCGTCATTGGCCGACCGGGTCAGTCCCTGCGGGCCATTGTCGACGTCGAGCAGGATCGCGTCATAGCTGTGGCGGTAGGTGTGAATGAGCGAGGCCACATCGCCCACGTGCACCTTGACCCGTGGATCGTCGAGGCTGCCCTTGTAGATCTCCGCCATCGGACCGCGCGCCCAGGCGACAACGGCCGGCACGAGTTCGGCGACCGTTACCCGTGCGTCGGCCGGCAGGACGGCGAGGGCGGCGCGCAGCGTGAAGCCCATGCCAAGCCCGCCGATCAAGACGTGCGGGCGCTTGCGCGGAGCGATCCGTTCCCAGGCGAGCGTGGCCAGCGCCTCTTCCGAACCGCTGAGGCGACTGTTCATCAGCTCGTTGGTCCCGAGCATGATCGAGAACTCGGTGCCGCGTTGCTTGAGCCGCAATTCGCCGCCGCCACCGGGGATCGGGGCGGAATCTAGCTGGATCCAGGGGAGCATGGCGATCTTTCAAAACTCAGAAACGAAAGCCCACCTAGCATGACGGCACACGGCAGTTCAATCGCGGAACTGTCGTGGTCGCTCGGGTCAACCTCGGTGAAATCACGCCGTCGATGGCGGAAAGAGCGTGTTCCCGGCCGCGGCGATGGCCAAACTCAACAGGGAAACGAAGCGCTCCTCCGTCTCGTGGTCGAGGACAGCGATCGGCGCGAAGATGGACAGGCCGGCGATCATCGCGCCGTTCGGAGCGAAGATGGGCATGGCCACGGCACTCAATCCCGTCTCGCGCTCGCCCTGGTTGACGGCATGACCCTGCCGCCGGATCGCGTCGGTTTCCCGCAACAACGCGCTCCGGTCGATCAGCGTGGCGCGTGACAGCGGCACAAGCTGGTTGGCTTGGAGATAGCTCTCGACAGCCTCCTTGCCCGAATAGGCAAGCCAGAGTTTGCCATTGGCCGTCGCATAGGCTTCCATGCGGGCGCCGACGCGCGCACTGTAGACATAGGCGTTGTTCGAATGCGCGGCGGCGATGCAGGTGATCATCGTCCCGTCGAAGGTCGTGGCCATGGCGCCTTCGCCCGATTCCGCGGCCAAGGCGTTGAGGAAAGGCTGCAACTGCATCGCCAACTGGCGGGAGCTGCGGGCGCGCTCGCCATAGGCGATCAGCTTGCCGCCGAGCCGGTAAATGCCCTTGCGGGGGGAGTGCAGCGCGCCGACCGAGACCAGGGTCTTGAGGAAGCGATGGGCGGTGATGGTATTCAGCCCCACGAGGTCGCTGACATCGGCCGTCGTGAGTTCGTCCCGCTGATCGTCGAAAAGGTCGAGGATGGCGAAGGCCTTGATGATGGAATTGTTGGTTGGAGTCGCCATTCTATCGCTCGCGCTCATTTATTCATTCATTATTTTCATTAATCCGGCACCCTTGACGGCCTTACTCAAGAATGGGATAGTTATTGAAATTTGTATTTCAATTATTGAAATGTCAAGCCGGCTTGGGAGGGTCGCCAATTGGATGCTCGGAAGGCAAAATCTGGCGAGGTTAGCGCCGGAAGCGTCATCTTCAGCCGCCTGAAGACGCTGGGCGTGGACTATGTCTTCGCCAATTCCGGCACCGATTTTCCGCCGATCATCGAAGGGCTCGCCGAGGCTGCCGCATCCGATATCGATCTCCCGCAAGCCCTGACCATTCCGCACGAGCACGCCGCACTCGGCATGGCGCATGGCTACTATCTTCTTTCGGGTAAGGCTCAGGCCGTCATGCTGCACACCAATGTCGGTCTGGCGAACGGCGCGATCGGAGCGCTCAATGCCGCCACCGACCATGTGCCCATGGTGCTGATGTCGGGCCGTACCCCGACCGTCGAGCGCGGTCGCTTCGGCGCGCGCACCGTGCCGATCGGCTGGGGGCAGGAAATGCGCGACCAGACCGCGCTGGTGCGCGAGGCGGTCAAGTGGGACTACGAACTTCGCTTTCCCGAGCAGATCGCCGAGATCCTCGATCGAGGCCATGCGATCGCCAATTCGACGCCGAAGGGGCCAATTTACATCAGCTTGCCGCGCGAGGTGCTGTCCGAACAGATCGATGCGGGGCAGATCGCCGATACGCCCTTGATGGCCCCAGCCGTTGCGGAGGCGCCATCCGTGGCGATCGATACCGCGGCTGACTGGCTGATTTCGGCCAAGCGTCCTGTGATCTTCGTCCAGCGTGGTGCGGGCGACGAGGCAGGCTTCACCGCGCTTTCGACCATGGCCGAAGAATACGCCGTTCCGGTCGTGCATTACTGGGCGACGCAGATCGGCATCGAAACCGACCATGCGATGTTTGCGGGTTTCAATCCGGAGCCATGGCTCTCCGAAGCGGACGTGGTCATTGTAATCGATGCGTTGGCGCCCTGGGCGCCCGACACGCACAATCCGAGGGCCGATGCCAAGGTCGTTCAGCTTGGTCCAAACCCCTTGTTCAGCCGCTTCCCGGTGCGCAACTTTCGTTCCGACTTGTCCATTGCCAGCGAGACCTCATCCGGCATCACTGCCCTGCTTGACGCGCTTCGGGCGCGGCGCGATCCCGATCCGCAAGCTCGGGCGGCAAGGCGCGGGGAAATCGAGGCTCGAACCTCGGCACTGCGGCGTCATGCGATCTCTTCCGCCGAAGGCGAGGACGGGCCGGTGATGAGCAAGGCCTATGTCTCGCTTCAATTGTCGAAAGCGATTGCCGGAGCCCAGGCGACGGTTCTATCCGAACTCGGCTGCCCGCTGGCGCCGATGACGCTCGATCACGCACAGGCCTGGTACCAGGAGCCGCATTCCGGGGGGCTCGGCTGGTCGCTGCCCTGCGCAATGGGCATGAAGCTCGCCAAGCCCGAGCGGCTCGTCATAGCCACGCTCGGCGACGGGTCGTACATGTTCGCCAATCCGGTCGCCTGCCACCAGATCATGGAAGCCTATGGGATCCCGGTTCTGATCGTGATCCTCAACAATGCGGAATGGGGAGCGGTGCGCCAGTCGGTGAGCATGCTCTATCCAGACGGCTATGCGGCCAAGGCGAACCAGATGCCGCTCACCGGTCTTTCGCCGAGCCCCGACTTCACCAAGGTCGCCGAGGCCAGCAATGCCTGGGCGCGCAAGGTGACGGAACGCGGCGACCTTGCCGGCGCCTTGCAGGCGGCCATCGCCGAGGTGATGGAAAACAAGCGTACCGCGCTGCTCGATATTCGGGTGGCGTAACAGACAGTCCGCCAGCCGGCGGAGAGTTTTCAACGGCCTTTAACAGGGAGGAAAATGCCAATGAGATCCTTTAAGACACTCTTGCTTGCCGGTCTGGCGACCACGGCGCTCAGCGCCTCGGCGCTCGCCCAGGAAGTCACGCTGAAACTGCACCACTTCCTCGGTCCGAAGTCTCCGGCCCAGACACAGATGCTCGAGCCTTGGGCGAAGAGCATCGAGGAAGCCTCCGGCGGCAAGGTCAAGATTGAGATCTATCCGTCCATGTCGCTCGGCGGCGCTCCGCCTGAACTGGTCAGCCAGGTGCGCGACGGTGTCGTCGATCTCGTCTGGACGGTCAACGGCTATACGCCGGGACTATTCCCGCGCACGGAGGTTTTCGAACTGCCGTTCATCCATACCAATGACATCCGCGCTACCAACCTCGCCATGCGCGCCATGTTCGACGAGTATCTCGCTCCCGAGTACAAGGGCGTGAAGGTCATGTTCCTTCATACTCATGCCGGCCAGGCAATCCAGATGGCCAAGGCCGAAGTGCGCAAGCCGGCCGATCTCGCCGGCAAGAAGATGCGTATTCCGACCCGCACCGGCGCCTGGGTGATCGAGGCGCTCGGTGCCGCTCCGGCCGCCATGCCGGTTCCGGATATCCCGCAGGCCTTCTCCAAGGGTGTCGTCGACGGTGCCCTGATTCCATGGGAGATTATTCCGGCGCTGAAGCTGCAGGACCAGACCGACTACCAGATCGAAGGTGTCGACAAGACACGTCTCGGCACCACCACGTTCCAGGTTTCCATGAACCTCGACAAATGGAATTCGTTGCCGGAAGACATCCAGAAGGCCTTCCTCGACAATTCCGGCGAGGAATGGGTCGTGAAGGCTGCGGAGATCTGGCGTCAGATCGATGAGAACGGCATCAAGGTCGCAACCGATGCCGGCAACAAGCATATCCAGTTGACCCAGGAAGAAACCGACGCCTTCAAGACCGTCCTTGAGCCGGTCGTCGACCGCTGGGTCAAGGAAGTCGATGGCAAGGGCATCGACGGCGCCGCTCTCGTTGCCAAGGCCCGTGAACTGGTCGCGGCCAACTCGGCGAAGTGAGTCCGATGGCCGCCGCTACTCATAACAAGCGGGGGGTGAGGCTGAAAAGCCTCACCCATCGCCTCATCGAGGCCTGGGCGCTTTTCGGCGGGATGGTCATACTCGCCGTCGTGGCCATACAGTCGATCAGCGTCGTCACCGGCGCTTTCGGCCATCCCCTGCCGGGTGATTTCGAACTGACCGAACTTGGGGTCGCCGTTGGCGCCTTCGCATTCCTGCCCTATTGCCAGTTGACGGGCGCCAATGTCACGGCGGACATCTTCACCTCCGGTCTCGGCCGCCGCTGGCAGGCGGTGCTGGTGTTCTTCTCCGCGATCATTGCCCTGGTGTTCTCGGTCGTCATGGCCTGGCGGACCTGGATCGGTGCGCAGGACCAGTTCTCGTATGACTACCAGACCGCCATCCTGCAGATCCCGATCGGCTATGCCTTTGTGCCGATCGTCATTTCGCTCATCCTAGTCGCTGTTGCTGCGGTCATCACGCTCGTCGAGAGCTATCAGGATATCGCCCACCCCAGCAGGAATGTTTACAACTGATGGACCAGAGTCTCTTCCTCGGGCTGGTCGGCCTTGCCGCCCTGATTTTTCTCATCGGGATCCGCGTGCCGATCGCCTATGCGATGATCGTTGTCGGCGCGCTCGGTACGATCGCCCTCAACGGTCCTGGCGTTTTCCTCAACCAGTTGAAGACGCTCGGCTTCAGTCAGTTCTCCAAATACGACATGTCGGTCATCCCGATGTTCGTTCTGATGGGTTATATCGCCACGCGCGCCGGCTTGTCCCAGGATCTGTTCCGCGCGGCCAACGCCTGGTTCGGGCGGATGCGGGGCGGTGTGGCCATGTCGGCTATCGCTGCTTGCGCCGGTTTCGGCGCGGTTTGCGGTTCGTCGCTTGCAACCGCCACGACCATGGGCCAAGTCGCACTGCCGGAACTCAAGCGCTACAAATACTCGGGCGCACTTGCGACCGGCACGCTCGCTGCCGGCGGCCTGCTCGGGATTCTTATCCCGCCCTCGGTCGTGCTTGTGGTCTATGCGATTATCGTCGAGGCGAATATCGTCTCGATGTTCGCCGCCGCCCTTTTCCCCGGCCTGATCGCGGTTGTGCTGTTCATTCTCGTGATCGCCATCTATGTGCGCATCGTTCCCGAGGCAGGTCCTGCCGGCGACAAGCTATCGCGCGCGGAATGGCTCTCGGCGACCTTCGGGGTTCTTCCGGTTCTCGGCATCTTCGTCATCGTCATTGGCGGGATCTATGTCGGCTTCTACAATCCGACACCGGCTGCCGCCGTGGGTGTTGCGCTCGTCGCGATCTACGGCTCGCTCAGACGCGGCGTCGGCCTCAAGGAATATCGCTGGGCGCTGCTCGAGACCGCCAAGACCACCGGTATGATCTACCTGATCCTGCTTGGCGCCGAACTGTTGAAGATCTTCATGTCGCGTGGGGGCGTTCCACAGGCGGCAGCCGAGATGATGGTCACTTCCGGCCTTTCGCCAATGGTCATCCTGCTTCTTCTGTTGCTGGCGCTGATCATTCTCGGTTGCCTGATGGATTCGATGTCGATGATCCTGCTGGTCATGCCATTCTTCTGGCCGGTGGTTAGTGAACTCGACTTCGGCATGGACCCGGAAGACGTCAAGATCTGGTTCGGTATCCTGGCGCTGATCGTGGTGGAGCTCGGATTGATCACGCCACCCGTGGGAATGAACGTCTTTGTCATCAGTTCTCTCGCCAAGGATGTGCCCATGGGGCAAACCTTCAAGGGGGTCTTGCCGTTCTTCCTCGGGGAACTGGTTCGCTTGGCCTTGCTGATCGCGTTTCCGGCAATCACTCTCTGGTTGCCGCATATGCTGTCGAACTGACAGAGAATACCGACGTGCAAAAAGAGAGCCGCGGCGAGGACATCGCCGCGGCTCTCTTCTTTTGTCTGTTGCCGTGGGCCTGGCCGCTCAGGTCAACTCGCCATAACGCTTGGCACCTGCACGTAGTTTCGGTCGAAATAGGCCAGCGCGTGACCGTCGGTGCGCGAGCGCAGGCTTTCCACGCGACCGATGAAGACATGGTGGGTTCCGACCTGGCGCACGTCGTCGAGCAGGCAGTCGAAGGAGACGATCGCGTCGGCCAGCGCCTCGGTGCCGCCCGTCATGCCGACCCAGTTCGCCGCCGCATAGCGGGCGTCCATGTCGGCGCTGCCGCCGGCGAACAGGTTGGCGAGGTCCTGATGGTCGGCGGTCAGCACGTTGACGCAGAAACGTTTGTTCTCGAGGAACAGGCCAGCCTGGGTCGAACTGCCGTTCATGCAGACCAGCAGGGTAGGCGGCTCGTCGGTGACGGAGCACATGGCGGTGGCGGTGAACCCGCCGCGTCCAGCGGGTCCGTTGGTTGTAATGATGTTGACGGGCGCGCAGACCCGCGCCATGGCATTGCGGAACTCGGTCTTGGAAACACCGGCCGGCATGGCGATCTCCCTATTCGGCCGCGCTGCGCAGCGGTGCGTCATTGCCGAGCGGAGGCAGCCAGGTGTCGCCGGTCCAGCCCTTCTCGTCGTAGTCGTTCATGCAGGTGTCGACCAACGCCTCCATGTCACGCAGGATCGTGCCCTTTTCGGCGCCCTTCAGCACCTGCAGGCGCACGTCTTCCGGGGCGCCGGCATAGTTCAGTTCATAAAGCGCGTGGCGGCCGCCGAATTCGGTGCCGGTCGCATCCCACAGGAGCTTCATGATCTTGATGCGCTCGATATGGCCCATGTCGTTTGAGCCGCGCACATATTGCGCCAGATAGCGGTCGATCTCCGGGTTGGCAAAATCCTTGGCCGAGGAGGGCAGGTAGATCAGGCCGGAGGCGACGGTGCGGCGGATCAGGTCGATGATGCGGGGATAGGCATCCGACATGAAGGTGCGGTAGCAGAGCGCAGCCTCAAGGTTGGGCAGCTTGGTGCCGTTCACCCATTCGATCGGGTTGCGGGCCATGGTATCGGCGAAACTCTTGAACTTGTGACGCAGCGCGATCACCTCGCCGAGCATGGCCTGGTTGCCGCGGAAGGCGTCGCCGCCGGTGGCGCGCAGCGCCTTCGCCAGCAGACCGGCAAGGAACTCGAGCTTTACGACGAAGCGGTTGCAGCCCTGGAAGCAGTAGCCGTGCATGAAACCGGACATGACGGTGAAGGACAGGATGCGCTTGGCGTCCTTGTAGATCAGCACGTCCTCCCAGGGGATGAAGACATTGTCGAGCACGAGGATCGCGTCGTTCTCGTCGAAGCGCGAGGACAGCGGATAATCGAAGGGTTCGGCCGTCGTGTTCGCCGTTTGCTCGTAGGAGGTGCGGCAGAACATCTTGATGCCGGGTGCGTTCATCGGGGCAATGAAGGTGATCGACAGCGAGGGGTCCTCGGTGACCGTCGCCGAGGCCTGGGCCAGCAGGTTGTAGTGGGTCAACGCCGAGGAGGTCGCCACCACCTTGGCACCGGAGACGTAGATGCCGGCATCGGTTTCCTTGGTCACATGCACGAAAACGTCCTTGACGTGCTCGGCCGGCTTGTGGCGGTCTATCGGCGGATTGACGATCGCGTGGTTGAGGAACAGTGCCGATTCCTGGGTGCGCTTGTGCCAGGCGATGGCGTTGTCCTTGTAGTCGCCATACCATTCGGCATTGGCGGAAAGGGTGTTCATCAGCGCCGCCTTGTAGTCGGCGGTGCGGCCCATCCAGCCGTAGGACATGCGGGCCCATTCGGTGATCGCCGCCTGCTGGCCGACCAGATCGTCCACGGAACGGGCGATCTTGAAGAACTTGTGGGTATAGCCGCCATTGCCGGTGTCGGTCGGCGTGGTCAGCAAGTCCTTCTTGGCCGGATCGTGCAAGGCATCGTAGAGGCGCGCCAGCGAGCGTACCGAATTGCGCATCGAAGGATGGGTGGTCACGTCGGCGATGCGTTCGCCGTTGATGTAGACCTCGCGGCCGTCGCGCAGCGAGGCGATATATTCGGCGCCGGTGAATGGGCGCTTGGTGTCGGCACGGTAATCCTCGGATCTCATGGTTTCCTCCCTGTTCCTCTTTGAAGAAATTAGGTCTTGATGAGAGCTCCGCCCATGCACAGAATGGCGAAATCGCTTGTACTTATTTTGGTGGTTAACGTGTGAACGATATTCCGAACTATTTCATCTATGGTGAGACCCCCCGTCCGCTCGACATCGGCTTCCTGCATGTCGAACTGATTTCGCAGCGGCAGCATATCCATCACGGCCGCGCTGAACCGCACATGCACGAGCAGATGGCGCAGGTGACATTCTGGACCAGGGGCGGCGGGACCTATCTGATCGAGGACAAGTCCCTGGATTTTTCGGCGCCGGCGGTCAGTTTCGTGCCGAGCCATGTGGTGCATGGCTTCGATGTGGGGCCGAACTCGGATGCCGTGGTGATCTCGATCGCCGATGGCGTATTGCCGCTGGTCGGGGTTCACAGTCTTTTGGCGCTGGATCAACCTATCATGTTGCGCTCTGAGGGACGCGACCCGACCTGGGAGGGAATGCGCGCCCTGATGTTGATGGCGCATGAGGAATACATCACGGGCCAGCCGGGGATGGAAAAGATCGTGCTGCCGCTCGCATCCACCGTGCTGTCCTTCATGGCGCGGCTCTCGTCGCAGGCGGCCATCATGCGATCGGCAGGCCCGGTAGCCTTGGCGAGCGAGCTGAAGCAGTTGATTGATCTGCATTTTCGCGAGGACAGAAGCGTCGGCGACTACGTCGGGATGCTTCGCTCGACCCCGCATCTCGTCGCCAAGGCGGCGTCCCTGGTGCATGGCAAGGGCGTCAAGGAACTGATCAGCGACCGACGCCTGCTTGAAGCCAAGCGCCTGCTGCTGTTCACCGTGCGCACGGTCGAGGACATTGCCTACGAGACCGGTTTCAAGGATCCCGCCTATTTCTCGCGCTTCTTTCGCCAGCGCACGGGGGAGCCACCGGGCGTGTGGCGCGAAGGACAGCATGCCGGCGCTTTCGCCGAGGCGGGCAGACCGTCTTAGCGGACCTGCTTTTCCCGGTGCCGCAAGTCGAGGATCTGCAGATTATATTTAACGCGTTACATTAAATTTCTGCTCTCTGGCGCCGTCATCGCTTCCTCAGCAATCTATTGACATCCGGCGCCAGTCTAATTAACACGTTAAATAAATAGTCAGCGGGAGGAGAGAGCCATGCCGCATCTGCGACTGGAATATTCCGCCAATCTTGAGGGGAAGGCCGACATTGCGGCGGTTTGCGCCGCCGCGCACGAGGCGATCCTTGCCACCGGCATTTTTGAGATCGGTGCGCCGCGGGTGCGGGCCTATCCGGCACCGCATTACACGATAGCCGACCGGCACGCCGACAATGCCTTTCTGGACATGGTTTTCCGGATGGGCGCGGGCCGTAGCGACGCGGACAAGAAGCGCACCGGCGAGGCGATCATGGCGGCAGTCGCGGCCGAACTCGCCCCGCTTTTCGAGGCTCCGCATTTCGCGCTTTCGCTGGAGATCATCGAGATCGATCCGGCGTTGAGCTGGAAGAAGAACAGCATGCATGCCCGCCTGAGGGACAGATAGCCCGCGTGTGCGGCAGACAAAGGACGTGATCATGTCGAAGCTCGACGAAAATATCGCCAAGGCCGAAAGCTATCTCGCTCGCTTCAAGGCCGAGGGAGTGCTAAACCATATCGCTGGCGAGACCGTGCCTGCGGCGGATGGATCGACCTTCGAGATCATCTCGCCGGTCGACCTGCAACCTATGGCCAGTGTTGCGCGCGGCAAGGCCGAGGACGTTGATCGTGCCGCCAAGGCTGCGAAGGCGGCGTTTGCCGAATGGGCCGCCATGCCGGGAGATGCCCGCAAGAAGCTTCTGCACAAGATTGCCGACGCCATCGTCGCCCGCGCCGAGGAAATCGCCTTCGTCGAGTGCATGGATACCGGCCAGGCGCTGAAGTTCATGTCCAAGGCGGCCTTGCGTGGCGCTGAGAATTTCCGCTTCTTCGCCGACAGGGCGCCCGAGGCGCGCGACGGCAAGGTGCTGCGCACCAGCGATCAGACGAACATGACGACGCGGGTGCCGATCGGTCCGGTCGGGGTGATCACGCCGTGGAACACGCCGTTCATGCTGTCGACCTGGAAGATCGCGCCGGCGCTGGCTGCCGGCTGCACGGTTGTCCACAAGCCGGCCGAATTCTCGCCGCTGACAGCCCGCCTGCTGGTCGAGATCGCGGAAGGAGCGGGTCTGCCCAAGGGCGTGTGGAACCTCGTCAACGGTCTCGGCGAGGAAGCCGGCAAGGCGCTGACCGAACATCCCGACATCAAGGCAATCGGCTTCGTCGGCGAAAGCCGCACCGGATCGATGATCATGCGCCAGGGTGCCGAAACGCTGAAGCGGGTGCATTTCGAACTCGGCGGCAAGAACCCGGTGGTCGTGTTTGCCGATGCCGATCTGGATCGCGCGGCTGACGCCGCTGTGTTCATGATCTACTCGCTGAACGGCGAGCGCTGCACCTCGTCCTCGCGCCTGCTGGTCGAAGAGAGCATCTACGAAGCCTTCACCGCCAAGGTTGCGGAAAAGGCAAAGCGCATCAAGGTTGGCCATCCGCTCGATCCGGAAACGGTGGTCGGCCCGCTGATCCATCCGGTGCATGAAAGGAAGGTGCTGGACTATATCGACATCGGCCGGGGCGAGGGGGCAACGGTTGCCGCCGGCGGCGCGAAGTTCGACGGTCCGGGCGGCGGCTGCTATGTCTCGCCAACCTTGTTCACCGGCGCCAACAACCAGATGCGCATCGCCCAGGAGGAAATCTTTGGTCCGGTGCTCACCGCCATCCCGTTCAGGGATGAGGCCGAAGCGCTCGCGCTCGCCAATGACGTCCAGTACGGGCTGACCGGTTATGTCTGGACATCCGACGTGACGCGGGCCTTCCGCTTCTCGGACCGGCTGGAGGCCGGGATGATCTGGGTGAATTCGGAAAACGTCCGACACCTGCCGACGCCGTTCGGCGGGGTCAAGAATTCCGGCATCGGCCGCGATGGCGGCGACTGGTCCTTCGACTTCTACATGGAAACCAAGAATATCGCCTTTGCCACCGGCGTCCACGCGATCCCGAAGCTCGGCGGCTGAACCGATTGCACAGGCGCGGACGGCGAGAAACACAGTCCGCAGCTTGAATTGTTTTTGAGATGATCCGTCATCGGCACGGCCGCTCGGACGGAGAGGAGGAGAACCCGATGCCAATACCACAGCCCAATCTCTATCCATCCTTCAACGTCGTGCGCCTCAGCCATGTCGAATTCATCGTCAAGGATCTGGCCGCCAGCCGTGCCTTTTATGTCGACACGCTCGGCCTGCAGGTGACCGACGAGGATGCCTCGACCATCTATCTGCGCGCGCTCGAGGAACGCGGCCATCACTGCATGGTGCTGCGCAAGGGCGAGAGGTCGGAGGTCGCCGCGCTGTCGCTCAAGGTCTATGCGGAGGAAGATCTCGACAAAGCCAAGGCCTTTTTCGATGCCAAGGGCCTGGCGAACAGCTGGGTGGAGCGTCCCTTTCAGGGCCGCACCCTGCGGGCGATCGACATCTTTGGAACGCCGCTGGAATTCTACTTCAAGATGGACCGCCTGGCGCCCATCCACCAGCAATACAAGCTCTATCACGGTGTGAAGCCGCTGCGGATTGACCACTTCAACTGCTTCACGCCCGACGTCGATGCCTCGGTCGCCTTCTACAACGAAATGGGCTTCCGCGTCACCGAATATACGGAGGACGACGAGTCGAAGCGGCTCTGGGCGGCCTGGATGCACCGCAAGGGTGGTGTGCACGATATGGCGTTCACCAATGGTCTCGGCCCCCGCCTGCACCACACCGCCTTCTGGGTGCCGACGCCGCTCAACATCATCGACCTGCTCGACCTGATGTCGACCACCGGCTATCTCGCCAATATCGAGCGCGGCCCCGGCCGTCACGGCATTTCCAATGCATTCTTCCTTTATATCCTCGATCCGGACGGCCATCGCATCGAGATCTATTGCTCCGACTATCAGACGGTCGATCCGGACCTCGAGCCGATCAAGTGGGACCTGAAAGACCCGCAACGCCAGACGCTGTGGGGCGCGCCGGCCCCGCGCTCGTGGTTCGAGCACGGCAGCCTGTTTGCCGGGACCGAGGTCAGCGAGGCGATTCTCAAGGCCCAGCCGATCATTGCGCCTTGAGCGTTGGGTGAAGGCCCCTCCCCAACCCTCCCCACGAGGGGGAGGGGGCGGGCCGAGTTTGTGGCAAGCCGATGGCGTCCGAGGTGTGGCCCGATGCGCGGTGACGATTGACTGAAGCCGGCGCGTCTTGGCGCGACAAACTCCCTCCCCCTTGTGGGGAGGGTTGGGGAGGGGTTCTGAAGAGGAATGACAATGACGACGAAACTGGCAAGCTTCACGATCGACGGCCGCGCCGCCTATGGTGCGATCAAAGATGACGGCGTCATCGATCTTTCCGCGAGGTTCGGCGCCCGGTGGCCGACGCTGAGGCAAGTGATCGAGGCGGGCGCGCTCGGTGAACTGGTCTCGACGGCGAAGGACCTGAAGCCCGACCATCCGGTCAGTGCGATCACTTACGAAATCCCCATCCCGCATCCGGAAAAGATCATCTGCGTCGGCGTCAATTTTCCCGACCGCAACGCCGAATACAAGGACGGCCAGGAGGCGCCGCCCAATCCTTCGTTGTTCATCCGTTTCCCGCGTTCCTTCACCGGCCATGACCGGCCGCTGATCCGCCCGCCGGAAAGCGAACAGCTCGATTACGAGGGCGAGATCGTCATCGTGATTGGCAGGGGCGGCCGACGCATCGCCGAAGCCGATGCGCTGTCCCACATCGCTGCACTGTCGCTGTGCAATGAAGGCACGATCCGCGACTGGGTGCGCCATGCCAAGTTCAATGTCACCCAGGGCAAGAATTTCGACCGTTCCGGTTCGATTGGCCCTTGGCTCGTGCCCTTCACCGACGAAAGCCAGATTGCCGACATCAGGCTGGAGACGCGGGTCAATGGCGAGGTGCGCCAGAGCGATCGCACCAGCCGGATGATCTTCTCCTTCAGAAAGATTATCGCCTATGTTTCGACGTTCACGACGCTGGTGCCGGGCGATATCATCGTCACCGGAACGCCGACCGGGGCAGGCGCGCGATTTGACCCGCCGATCTGGCTGAAGCCGGGCGATGTGATCGAGGTCGAGGCCGACGGCATCGGCATCCTGCGCAACACGGTCAAGGACGAGGATTGAGCCATGATGACGCCCGATCAGATCAAAGAGGCGGCGTGCCGCCTCGACACGGCCGAGAAGACCCGCAAGCAGACCGGGCTTCTGTCGCTCGCCTATCCGGGCATGACGATGGACGATGCCTATGCCGTGCAGGCCGAATGGGTGAGCCGCAAGCTGGCAGCCGGGCGCACGGCGATCGGCTGGAAGATCGGGCTCACCTCCAAGGCCATGCAATATGCGCTGAACATCGACATCCCGGATTCCGGCGTACTGCTCGATGACATGCGTTTCGACGACGGCGCGGTGATCCCCGATCACCGCTTCATCCAGCCGCGCATCGAGGCCGAGATCGCCTTCATCATGAAGAAGGATCTGTCCGGTCCCGGCGTCAGCGTCTTCGATGTGCTGAACGCCACCGACTATGTCACGCCGGCCCTGGAAATCCTCGATACGCGCATTTTGCGCGTCGATCCCGAGACGATGAAATCGCGAACCATCGTCGACACCATTTCCGACAATGCCGCCAATGCCGGCATCGTGCTCGGCGGCCGGGCCATGCGGCCGGACGAAGTCGATATGCGCTGGATGGGGGCGATTGTCTCGCGTAATGCGGAAGTGGAGGAAACCGGGCTCGGCGCAGGCGTGCTCAATCATCCGGCCCGCGGTATTGCCTGGCTTGCCAATCGGCTGCATCAGTATGGCGCGAAGATCGAAGCAGGACAGGTGGTGCTGGCCGGATCGTTCATCCGTCCGATCGAGGCGCGCCACGGCGACACCATCACCAGCGATTTCGGGCCGCACGGCACCGTCAGCTGCTATTTTGCCTAAGGAGAATCGTTCATGCCCGCACCGGTCAATGTTTTCAAGGAGGCCATCCTTGATGGCCAGACGCTCTATGGTCTCTGGGTCGCGCTGGCGAGCCCGCATGCGGCCGAGGTTTCGGCCGGCTCCGGTTTCGACTGGATCCTGATCGATGCCGAGCACGGGCCGAACGACATTCCGCTGGTGGCCGCACAACTCGCGGCGGTCGCGCGACATCCCGCCCATCCGGTGGTCCGGCTTCCGGTCGGGGAAACCTGGCTGATCAAGCAGGCGCTGGATATCGGTGCGCAGTCGCTTTTGATCCCGATGGTGGAGACGGGCGAAGAGGCGTTGCGGCTTGCCCGTGCCTGCCGATACCCGCCGGAGGGCATTCGCGGCATGGGGGCAGGGCTCGGCCGGGCCGCCGATTTCGGCCGGATCGCCGACTATGTGGAAACCGCCAACGAGCAGATCTGCCTGATCGTGCAGATCGAGAGCCAGCTTGGCATCGACAATGCCGAGGCGATCGTTACCACCCAGGGCGTCGACGGCGTCCTGGTCGGACCGTCCGATCTTGCCGCCGACATGGGGCATACCGGCAATCCGCGCCATCCCGACGTGATGGCGGCGGTCGATGCGCTGATCCGCAAGGTCGTCTTGCTCGGCAAGCCGGCCGGCATCATGACCACCGATCCGACGATGATCAGCCTTGCCCGCAACGCCGGCGCCTGCTTCATCGCCGTCGGCACCGATGTGGGTGTATTGGCGAAAGGCGCCCAGTCGCTTCTCGCCGAGGTCAAGAAGGGTTGAGGCGTCGCCTCGGATCGGAAGCGGGAATGGCGGAAAACATGTCGGAAATGCCGGATCGTACCGAAGGTCAGCGCGAGGGCGCGGCTCCGGTGCCGCGCGTGCGGCTCCGGCATTTCTCCCGATCCCTGCCGATGCTCCTCCTGCGAGCGCGGGAATCGGTGATGAAGCATTTCCGCAATGCGCTCCGGATGTACGATTTGACCGAGCAGCAATGGCGGATTCTCCGGGCCCTGATGACCGTCAAGGAGATCGAGGTGACGGAGCTTGCGCGTGCGACCTTCCTGCTCGGCCCGAGCCTGTCGCGCATCCTGCGCGATCTCGAGGCGCGCCGGCTGATCGAGCGCCATCCGGATGAAAACGACCTGCGTCGGGCGCGCATCACCATCAGCGCAGCGGGCATGGAACTGATCGAAAGGGTTTCCCCGCATTCGGAGGAAATTTATGGCGAGATCACCCGTGCCTTCGGGGTCGAGCGCATGCGCGAGCTGCAAAAACTGCTCGAGGATCTGGAAACGGTGATGGCCGACATCCAGTTGCCCATGCCTGTCGGCGAGGCCCAGCCGGGCGATCACGGGAACGAATAGCCTCCATCAGCTCTGAAAGCAAAGGGCCGACTGGCGCTACTCACTCCGCCGCGATGATGTGGAATTCGTGGTGGGCCTCGGGGTGCTGTGCCTTGCCCATCAGGTAGATCAGACAGCTGGTGCGCAGGAGCGAGGCGAAGTTGGAGACCGAACCGTTGATCTCCAGCGCCTCGTCATAGAGCGTCGACAGGAATCGCGAGGTCGACATCGACTGGCTGGCGGCGATTTCATCGATCAGCACCCAGAAGGCGGCCTCGATCTGGATGCTGGTGGAATGGCCGGCTATCCTCACCGATCGGTTGACAGCGCGGTAACGAGCGGGGTCCTGTCCCGCAAAGACTTCACACATGGCATGCTCCTCCGGCTTTTCTTTTGATACGCATTATGCGGCCCGACGGATTGCCGGTCAATTTCCCAAAACGTGGCGGTTTCCGGGAAAACCCCGAAAGGCGACGCGCCCCTCTGGCAAAAATCGTCTGTGCGGTAGCCCGCTGCTACCTGATTTGCCAGCATCGTAGGAAACTCCTTAGCATTCGATGATTTGCCTGAACGAGGAGTATCCCTTGGCGAAAATGATCCATTCGATGATCCGGGTGATGGAAGAAGTCCGCTCCGTCGATTTCTACCAGAAGGCCTTCGGCCTCGGTGTTGCCGAACGGTTGGATTTCGACACCTTCACGCTGCTCTATCTCAGCAATGCCGAGAGCGAGTTCGAGCTTGAGCTGACCGTCAACAAGGGGCGGGAAGAGGCGTATGATCTGGGCACCGGCTACGGCCATCTCGCCGTCAGCGTCGCCGACCTCGATGCCGAGCACAGACGCGTGACCGATCTTGGGCTTGCTCCCGGCAAGATCGTCGAATTCAACCGCGACGGGGCGCTGCTCGCGCGCTTCTTCTTCATGACGGACCCCGACGGCTACAAGATCGAGGTTCTGCAGCGCCACGGGCGCTACAAGTAAGGGCGCGGCCGCGCGGGTTGGAGGACCTGCCAGACGCTGCCGGGAAAAGAGGAGGGCGCGGGCTCCGCGCCTTCCATCGACGGCTCGGGAAGACAGGGCCGCGGTCAATGCCACACGATCCTGGGAGGAGAATGACGTGGTTACGCTCTATCAAAAGACGAATGGGATTTCCCGCCGCGAATTGCTGAAGCGCAGCGGTACGGTGGGCGCACTGCTGGTGATCAGCGGCTCGGCGGTGCTCTGTCCGCAGGCCGCCTGGGCGCTGGAGGCCAAGGCGCTCAAGCCGGAAACCCTGGCGACGCTGATCAAGCTCGCCCGCGACATCTATCCGCACGACCAACTGGCTGACCGCTTCTACGCGATCGCCGTCAAGGGACAGGACGATCGGGCCGGCAAGGATGAAGCCCATAAGACGCTGATCGAGGACGGCATCGCCGATCTCGACAAGCGGGCCGGTGCGGGCGGCTATCGCGGCCTCGGCTGGGAGGACGATCGGGTCGCCATCCTGCGCGACATCGAGACGACGCCCTTCTTCCAGGCGGTGCGCGGCGATCTCGTCGTCAGCCTCTATAACCAGAAGGAGCTCTGGCCGATCTTCGGCTACGAGGGCGAGTCCTATTCCAAGGGCGGTTACATCGAGCGTGGCTTCGACGACATCGAGTGGCTCTAAGGCCGCGCGCAAGAAACAGCATCGCCGCCCGAGGAGGCCCATCGTGGATGGGAACGGCGGCGCATTCTCAAAAAATGCCGATTTGACATTCCTGGGAGGAAATCATGGCAGCGCCTTATGATCTCAACGACGACAGTGTGGTCGTCATCATCGGTTCGGGTGCGGGCGGCGGAACGCTCGGCAACGAACTCGCCCAGAAGGGCATCGACGTCGTCATCCTCGAAGCCGGCAGCCGGCACGAGGTCGAGGACTTCATCAACGACGAATGGGACAGCTTTTCCCAGCTCGCCTGGCTCGACAACCGCACCACCGGCGGCGGCTGGCGCGTGGCCAAGGACTTCCCGAACCTGCCGGCCTGGATCGTCAAGGCGGTCGGCGGCACCACCACCCACTGGGCGGGCGCATCGCTGCGCTTCCAGGAGCACGAGTTCAAGGATCTGACCACCTACGGCAAGGTCGAAGGTGCAAACCTGCTCGATTGGCCGATCACTCTTGCCGACCTCGAGCCTTACTATGCCAAGGCCGAGGACAAGATGGGCGTTACCCGCACCAACGGTATCGAAGGGCTGCCGGGCAACAACAACTTCAAGATCCTCAAAGCCGGCGCCGACAAGCTCGGATACAAGGACTGTCACACCGGCAACATGGCGATCAATTCGGCGCCGCGCGACGACCGCAACAGCTGTCAGCAAACCGGTTTCTGCTTCCAGGGCTGCAAATGGGGCGCCAAGTGGTCGACGCTCTATACCGAAATTCCGAAGGGCGAGGCGACCGGCAGGCTGGAGGTGCGGCCGAATTCGCATGTCGTCAAGATCGAGCACGACAAGGACGGCAAGGTCACGGCCGTCGTCTATGCCGACAAGGACGGCACTCTGAAGAGCCAGAAGGCGCGCATCGTCTGCGTCGCTGGCAATTCGATCGAAAGCCCGCGCCTGCTGCTCAACTCACACTCGTCGATGTTCCCCGACGGTTTGGCGAACTCCTCCGGCCAGGTCGGCAAGAACTACATGCGCCACACCACCGGCTCGGTCTATGCGGTGTTCGAAAAGCCCGTGCATTTCTATCGCGGCACGACGATGGCCGGCATCATCCGCGACGAAGCGCGGCATGATCCGTCGCGCGGTTTCGTCGGCGGCTACGAGCTGGAGACGCTGGCGCTCGGCATTCCGTTCATGGCGGCCTTCCTTGATCCGGGCGGCTGGGGCCGGTCGTTTGCCTCGGCCATGGACCAATATGCCAACATGGCGGGCCTGTGGATCGTCGGCGAGGACATGCCGCAGGAGAGCAACCGGGTGACCCTGCACAAGGAACTCAAGGACAAGTATGGCATGCCGATCCCGGATGTGTCGTTCACCGACCATCCGAACGACGAGGCCATGCGCAACCACGCCTACAAGCAGGGTGTCGCGATCTATGAGGCCGTCGGGGCGACCCGCGCCTTCCCGACCCCGCCTTATCCGTCAACCCACAATCTCGGCACCAACCGCATGAGCGAAAAGGCGCAGGACGGCGTGGTCAACAAGTGGGGCCAGACGCACGACATCAAGAACCTGTTCGTCTCCGACGGCAGCCAGTTCACCACCGGGGCGGCGGAAAACCCGACGCTGACCATCGTGACGCTGGCGATCCGCCAGGCCGACTATATCGCAGAACAGATGGGGGCGGGCTCGATCTGACAGGAACCTCCTGCGGGCGGGGGCGGCGCGAAGGCACCGTTCCCGTTTCGCATGGGAGGACCGCCGGACCCGACGCTTTCATCCATCGGGGCGAGCCGGTTTTCGTCATGCGTCGGTCCAGGTCAGTGCCGCAGCGCCGTAAACGCCTTGGCGCGTGCCTTCGTCTTGTCGACGATGCGGCGGATGCGGACGGTGGCCGCGGGCTTCGTCGTTCCGTCTGGGGCGACCGACATGGTATTGCCGCGCCAGACAAAGCCATCGCCGAACCAGGCGGTGATCCACAGGGCCGGCAAAGCGAAATCGCGAAGGATCATGGCGGGGAGCGTCATGCGTCCCATACGCCAGTGGAAAGCCCGTGAAAGCAGCATTTCGCCGCCATACCAGGCGAGCACGTAGAGCATGAAGGTCAGCGGCGAGGAGATACCCGCCGCTGTCAAGCCGGCGAGCGTCAGGATCGGCAGTGCGCCGCCGGCAAGGAGCCTCCGGCAGGAAGAAGAGCGGGAAGGAGGCGCGGCGCAAGCGGGCCCAGCGCAGCTGTCGTCGCCATACGGTGATGAGCGAGCGCCGGCCGAGCGGCTGGTCGAAGGGCTCGGTCACCAGTCTCACCTTAAGGCCGATCCCGCGGATAAGGGCGGTTGCGGCCGCATCCTCCGCGATCTCCCCGCCAAGACGTTCGAAACCGCCGGCGCGCGCCATGACCTGGCGATTGAGTAGCATGGATTTGCCTTGGGCAAAGCCGATCCCGATGGCATCGGCCAGCAATTGCCAGCGCGCCTGGAAGCTGTTCAGCCAGGCGCATTCGAGTTCGGCGGCAAAGCCCTGCGGCGCAGCGCCGATCGGCGGCGAGCAGACGAGTCCTGTTCCCGGGATCCATCGGATAAAAAGCCGGTGAAGATAGTCCGGTGCCATCAACACATTGCTGTCGGCGATGACGATCCAGTCGTGCTGGGCCGAGCGCCATCCCTTGATCAGATTGTTCATCTTCGGATTGACGCTGAATATGTCTTCGCCGACCAACAGGCGGGCGGGAACCTCAGGATGGGCCGCCATCGTACGGCGGGCGACCTCTATGGCTGGATCGGAGGATGAAGCGACGCAGAACACAATCTCGTAGTCCGGCCAATCGAGGTGAAAGCCCGTGGCGAGCGTTTCGTCAAGATTGTTTTCAAGGCCGCAAAGCGGTCGCAAAATGGTGACGGGTGGACGGATCGTGGATGCCGTGCCCGGTTTAATGCGGCGTTTGTGCAGCAGCACGGTGAGGATGCTGAGGAGATGAACGGAAAGGGCGAGCGCGCAGATCCAGAACAACACGGTCATGGCACATCCTCGTTGCGGGGGCGCTCCCGCATAGCACCGGCATATGACAGTTCGGCAAACATAGCTTTGAGCGAGCATATCGCCAATACACGAAATTGGCGCCCGTCGCGGCGGTTAGGCCTTTGCTTCCTTGCGCTGCACGATGCGCATGATTCGCCAACCGAGATAGAGCGCGACGACGCCGGCAGCGAGAAACCCGCTGAGATCGCCGGCAATCTCGGCAATGGTCATGACATTGTCGCTGAAGGTCACGCCGAGACCGGTATAGCCGCCGACCCAGAACAGTTCACCGGCCACGCCGGAGAGCGTAAATCGCAACCAGGAAAAGGCCGTGGCGCCGGCCAGCAGGTTGACATAGGGGCCGAGCGGCGCAAGCAGCCAGCGGGTGAGGAAGACGGCGACCGCGCCATGGGCGCTGATGCGGGCCTCGGCGCGGGCGAGAGTCTGCTGCCGTGCCGGAGTTCTGGCGAGCCGCGCGATGACGGTCGCGCCGCCCAGCCGGCCGATCGCAAAACCGATCTGGTCGCCGAGGATTGCAGCGGCGAGCGCCGTGGCGAAAACGGCGAGGAGGTTGAAATCCCCGGCGGCGGCAAAGGCCCCCATCAGCATCATGACGATCGAGGCCGGCAGCGGCAGGCCAAGGCAGCTCAGCGCAGTAATTGCCGCAAGCAGGGGCAGGCCATAGACCGGCAGGAGCGCCAGCAACTGCTCTGTCATTGGGTGCCCTCTTCGCTCCTGAGCCGAGCGATGGCCGCCTTGAGGTCGCTCTCGAAGACCTCGAGCGTTTGGCCACGCTCGCGCGCCAGCCGTTCGAGGGTCGGCCGCTTGCCCCTGTCGGGTGGTGTGAGCCCGAAAGTCTCGATCAGCCGATCGCGCGGTACATCATAGGAGCGGGAGACGTAGCCGATCGTCATCCAGGGCTGCAGCGCCTGATCGCGATGTGCGGGATCGCTCCAATAATATAGCGAGATGACGAAGCGGGTGGCGAAGAAGAGCGCGATCACGGTCGAGCCGAGGAAGGCGACGAGCAGGAGGCGATGGCGCTGCCACAGTATCGCAAGAGCCTTCACCCGTTGTTCCCCACCGAATTCTCCATGTCGCAGGCTGCCGGACTTGACAGCTTCGGTCGCTGCCTTTCAATCGGCCCGGTCATCTAACCGGAAAAGGCGTGAAGCGGCAATGAGCGCTAGTGACGTTCGTCTCGAGGAGAGCTGGAAAAGAGTGCTCGGCCCGGAATTCGCGAGCCCCTATATGAATCAGCTCAGGGAGTTCCTCCTTTTTGAAAAGGGCGAGGGCAAGCGGATCTTTCCAAGCGGTAGTGAATATTTTCGTGCGCTCGATCTGACGCCGCTCGGGCGCGTACGCGTCGTCATTCTTGGTCAGGACCCCTATCACGGCGCGGGACAGGCCCATGGTCTGTGCTTCAGCGTCCAGCCGGGCGTTCGCATTCCGCCGTCGCTGGTCAACATCTACAAGGAACTGCAAAGCGATCTCGGCATCCCGCCGGCCGGTCACGGCTTTCTCGAAAGTTGGGCGCGGCAGGGGGTGCTGCTGCTGAACAGCGTGCTGACCGTCGAGGAGGCGCGCGCCGGTGCCCATCAGGGCCGCGGCTGGGAACAATTCACCGACGCCGTCATCCGTGCCGTCAATGACGAGTGCGACAATGTCGTATTCATGTTGTGGGGGGCCTATGCGCAGAAGAAGGCGGCCTTCGTTGACCGCGAGCGACATCTGGTGCTGAAGGCGCCGCATCCATCGCCGCTCTCGGCCCATAATGGTTTTTTCGGCTGCCGGCACTTTTCGAAAGCGAATGCTTTTCTCCTCGCGCGCGGGCTCGATCCGATCGATTGGCGACTGCCGGATGCACCGCGAGGATTCGTCGCGGAACGCGCAAAAGACCCGCCGCACTCTCCCTAAAATTCTATTGATTTTAATAGATGCCAGGTTCAGCATGCCCGCTGATTTTCGAAGGCATTTTTCGGGACGTCTTGGCATGCACCCGTCGCATTTTTCGAGGCCAGTCTGGCGTCGGCCGCCGCGCGTGTCTTTCGCTGGCGAGGCTATATCCGCGCCCGAACGCGTCGATCTGGCCATCGTCGGCGGAGGCCTACAGGGTCTTTCGGCGGCCTTTGCGGCGGCTCGCCGGGGCCTTTCGGTGCGCGTTATCGAAGCGCGTGGGCTGGGCGAGGGCGCCTCTGGACTGAATGGCGGGCAGGTGATCCCTGGCCTGAAACACGATCCGGACCGGTTGCTTCGACATTTCGGCGAAAGGCGCGGCGAGGCGCTGATTGATTTTGCCTCCGGTACCGCCGATGCCGTTTTCAAACTGATCCAGAGCGAAGGACTCGACGTCGAGCATGACCGTTCGGGATGGATCCAGGCCGCCCACACACCTGAAGCATTCACAGCCGCGGAGGAACGCAATCGGCAGTGGGGGGCTCGGGGCGCCGATGTGACGCTTTTGAACGGCGCGGAGGTGGCACTGCTTACCGGGGCGGGCGGTTATGTCGGCGGCTGGCTCGATCGCCGGGCCGGTACCATCAATCCGCTGGCTTTCGTCTTCGAACTGGCGCGTCTGGCTACGGAGGCCGGTGCCCGGATCGCCACGGGCACGAGAGCCGTTCGGTTGCGGCGCGATGGGGCAGACTGGCAGGTTGAAACCACGGCGGGACATCCTGTCAGCGCGCGATCGGTCGTCGTTGCCACCAATGCCTATTCCGACGGACTGGTCGCCGGGCTGGCGCGAAGCCTGGTGCCCCTGCATTCATTCCAGATGGCCACCGCGCCGTTGCCTCCGGACTTGCGGGAGGTCATCCTTCCCCATGGGCAAGCCGTCTCCGACAGCCGCCGCATTGTGGTCTACTACCGCAAGAGCCCGGATGGGCGCCTGGTATTCGGAGGGCGCGGTCGCATGGCCGAGCCGAAAAGCGAAAAGGACTGGAAACACCTGCAAAGCGCAATGATCCGGCTCTTTCCGGCACTCGACGGAGTATCGGTCGAACACCGCTGGTTCGGTCGGGTGGCCGTGACGCCGGACCATCTTCCGCATATTCATGCGCCGGAAAAGGGCCTGCTTGCCGTTGCCGGCTGCCAGGGGCGGGGCGTCGGGCTGATGACCGCGCTTGGGCCACGCCTCGTCGACTATATCGAGACCGGCGATCCGGCCGCCTTGCCCTTTCCGGTGTCGCCAATCCGGTCAATTCCGTTTTATGCTCTTCGCGAGATCGGCGTTGGCGTCACGATCGCCTGGTACCGTATGCTTGACGGTCTTGAGGGCTGAAACTTCTCGCCAGGTCCGCGGGCCTCGAAGCCGTGCTTAGGGGCATTGCACAACTTGTCGCTCCGTACCCTTGCCAGTCTTGCAACGACGGTCGCTTGGCGATTACTGTTCGCTCTGCCTTTCGCCAACCTGCAAGAAGCACTTCAATCGATGAAACGCGTCTTCAATCCGCCATCCGTTCGGCCGCCCTTCGGTCAATACAATCACGGGCTTCTGGTGCCGCCGGGCGCGAGCCTACTGGTGACTTCCGGCCAATTGGGGATTCGCGCCGACGATAGTGTTCCGCCCGATGTAACCGGGCAGGCGGAGCTTTGTTTCGAGGCGATCAATGCCATCCTGGAGGAGGCTGGCATGCGCTTTGCAGACGTCATCCGGATCTCCGGCTTCGTCACCAGACGCGAGGATTTCGCCGCCTACATGGCGGTTCGGGACCGTTACACCCTGGAGCCGAAACCGGTGTCGACGCTAATCGTCGTTGGTGGGTTCACCCGGCCGGAGTTTCTGGTCGAAGTCGAGGTGACGGCGGCGAAACTCTTCTGAAAGGCCCGCATATCCGGCTGTAAGCCAACGAGCGACTGCGCGAAATTCCTTCTCGCGCGGCGAATTCGAAGCGCGCTCCTGCGGTGAAGGCGAATTATCAGGAACAAAAGGCGGCGCGGCAAGTTTCTACGGTCAATGGCATACTTACAAGAAAGGATACCGCCATGAAGACGAAGATTCTTGCAGTTAGCGCCATCGTACTGGGCTCGATCGCCGTTCCGGCCATCGCTCAGGAAGGTACAGTTACCGGCGCCGCCGGCGGTGCCGTGACCGGCGCGATCGTCGGTGGCCCGGTCGGCGCAGCAGTCGGCGGCGTGGTTGGAGCCATCGCGGGTACTGCGATCGCCCCGCCGCCGGCCGAGGTTGTCACCTATGTCCGCCAGCAGCCGGTACCGGCCGAGACGGTCGTCATCCAGCAGCCAATCGTTGTCGGCGAACCGATCCCGGAAACGGTCGTGCTGACCCCGGTCGCTGAAGACCCGACCTATGCCTACGCTGTGGTCAACAACCAGCGCGTCATTGTCGATCCGCAGACTTATGTGGTCGTGCAGGTCGTCGAATAAGGCCTCCGAAAAGATGCCGAGCTGCGAGATGCAGCCCGGCATCATTCGGAACCAGTGGCATTCTGATCAACCTGAAGGAGTGGGCGATGAAAACGTCGGTTCTCGCACTCAGTGCGCTTATCATCGGTATTTCCGTCGCCCTTTCGGTGAAGGCCGCGCATCAAACGATCGATCGTCCCACGGCGGCGATTGTCGTTCAGCCTGAGGAACTGGCCGCTGGCTGGAGAGTTGAGGCGGCACTTCAACAGGAGCAGCAGATTGTCGAAAACGTTCGGGCGGGCGGTGCATTCGCGCCGCGTCCGATCCCCGCGGACAGACTGAACATCCGCCGGGTCGGGCCGTCCTTCTTTCCCGATCCGACCAACGCGCTCGATCTCGGGCGCTGACACCGAGGAGACCTGACATGACTGATCCTTCCCATATCGACCCCACCCGTCCCGTACATCCGCAGGACCCGCGAATCCCTGGAGATCGCGGGACCACGGTCGTCAACAATGAGCGTCGTAGCAGCGCGGGCTGGGGCATCGCCCTTCTCGTTGCCGTCGTACTCGGCATTGGCGCCGTCTTCCTGTTCACGGACTTTTCTCCGAGCGGCGACCCTGACGTGAATGTGACGGCTCCGACGACTTCAGCACCGGCACCGTCCTCTGATGCTGCCCCGGCTGCCCCTGCAACCCCTGATGCAGCCCCTGCAACGCCGGCTCCGGCCACCGATGCTGCTCCGGCTGCCCCGGCTGCGCCGGCCGATCCGGCGCTGGCTCCATCCACGCCCCCCGCACCGGCTGGGCAGTAACCCCCTCGCTGTCCGCCTCGTGCGATGGCCGGTCCTCCTTATGGAGGGCCGGCCTTCTGCTTGATCAAAAGTTCTCCATCTCGTGGCGGACCTTGGCTAGGAAGGCGGCGCGTGTCTCGACGGTGCAATTGTTCATGTCGTAATGTGCCATGTACTTGACCGGTGCGCCGATCTTGATTTGCGCCCGCAACACGCGGGTGACGATCTTCTTCGGCGGGTTTCCGACCAGGAAGGCGCGCCAGGGCGTCGCGCCATAGGTCATCACGGCGGCGAGCTTCTTGATGTGTCGCAGCGTCGGCGTGAGCTTGCCGTCCTCCAGGTCGAAGGAAACGCCCTTGACCCAGACGCGGTCGAAATAGCCCTTGAGCATGGCCGGGAAGCCGAAATTCCAGACCGGGGTGACGATGACCAGACCTTCCGCAGCCTTCAGCCGCTCGACATAGGATTTCACCAGGACGGTGTTTTCCGGGTAGTCGTGATAGACGGTCCGGTCATGGGCGGAGAGGACCGGGTCGAATCCTTCCTCATAGAGGTTGCAGCCGTCGACCTCATGTCCGGCCTTGGTCAGACTCTCACAGGTCTGGCGATAGAGCGCCCGGCCATAGCTTTCATCGAGGGGGTGCGAGTGCAGGACGAGTACGCGCATTTCAGAAAAACTCCATGTCGTGACCCGGCGGCTGCGGCTGCCGGACGTTGAGTGAAAATTTTCCGCGCCGTTTGTCCCGATGATCACCGGCCCGCCGCCATAGCCGAGCATTTGACCACCATGGTCGTTTCCATGCACCGGAGCAGTCGTGCCTGCCCGGTCGGGAGTACCTTCGGAAGTTCTGTTCGTCTTGGCGGTATCAGGTCTCCATGAATGCCTGGAGACCGGGGAAGAGGTAGTTCTTGCCGGCCTTGAAGTCGAAGTCGGGATTGTCCCAGGCGATCATCTTGCCGGGGTTGAGCAGGCCCTTCGGATCGGTCTCCTTCTTGAAGGCGAGCTGCACGGTGTCCGTCTGCTTCATGCCGCCTTCCTCCAGCGTATAACGATGAGGGTTGAAGATCGGGCAGCCGTTGTCCTCGTGGATCCTGATGATCTCTTCCAACCGTTCCGGCGTCGTGTAGCGCACCAGCGGCAG
The DNA here is from genome assembly GCF_964021225.1 of Rhizobium arsenicireducens. Classification (NCBI taxonomy): domain Bacteria; kingdom Pseudomonadati; phylum Pseudomonadota; class Alphaproteobacteria; order Hyphomicrobiales; family Rhizobiaceae; genus Rhizobium; species Rhizobium arsenicireducens. Next base: position 567,832 of record NZ_CAXHYK020000001.1, read on the forward strand.
GCCGGAGCACTGGATCGCGCCATCGAACTTGATGAATTCGAGATGGCCGATCACCTCGTCGCCGAAGATCGCGGCAAGCTTGCCGACCTTCTCGACGTGGTCCGGACCGGGATACTGGACCTGCAGATAGGTGAAGCCCGGATCGAGCTTCAGGGCGCGCAGCGTCGTGTGGTTCCAGGCCAGCTCAAAGGCATGCGGAATGCCCTTCATGCTATCGACCGTGTCGGAGCGGAAGCGGATCTCGCCCTTCATCTTCTCGACATAGGCGGCGAACGGTTCCATCGAATGCGGCGCGACCATCAGCACGACGACAGACTGGCCGTCCTTCAGCCAGGGCTTGTGACGGGTGAAATACTCGTAAGGCACCGGGGCGGCGATCGGCGCGACTTCCTTCAACAGGATGCCATTGCGATGGGTCAGCGCGTCGGCGAAGCGGACCGCATCCATGAAGTCGTCATAGCTGACGATGACATCGACCCAGTCATAGGCTGGTGCCAGCGGCATTTCGACTTCGGTGATGATGCCGTTGGTGCCGTAGGCGTGGCTCACCTTCTGGAGGTCCCAGGCCGAGAGTTCCAGCACGCGCGGCTCGGCTTCCATGGTGACGACGCGCAAGCGCAGAATGTTGCCGAGGTCGCGCAAGCCGCCCCAGGTGATTGATCCGACGCCGCCGGAGCCGCCGGCGATGAAGCCGGCGATGGTGGCGGTCTGCGCGGTCGACGGATGGAAGCGCAGTTCCTGGCCGGAATGCGCCTTGGTCTGCTTGTCGAGTTCGGAGATGATGACGCCCGGTTCGCAGATCACCCGACCCGGATGGATCGCCTTGATCCTGTTCATGTTCATCAGGTTCAGAACGATGCCGCCGGACAGCGGCATGGCCTGGCCGTAATTGCCTGTCCCGCCGCCGCGCGGCGTGACGGGCACGCCATGGGCATAGGCGACCTTCAGCGTGCGGATCACTTCCTCTTCGCTCTTCGGCGAGACGACGAGGTCGCCGACGACATTGTCGAGCTGGGCCTTGAGGATCGGCGAATACCAATAGAAGTCGCGGCTCTTCTGCTTGACGAGTGCCGGATTGTCCTCGACCGCAATGCCCTCGAGTTCGTGTCTGATCTGCTGGTAGTCGGCCATGGTCAGTCTTTCATCAGCGGGTCAAGGTCACGGTAGTCCGGCAGGCTGCGGTCGATGCCCTTGCCATTCCGCACTACGATGCGGTCAGCCTGCGGACGGGAAAGGAATTCGCTCCAGCGCCGCGCCGAAAACAGCACGAGGTCGGCGGGAACGCCGGCGGCGATGCGGCCGCGATCGGCACGGCCGAGAATGTCGGCCGGCGTGCGGGTGACGACGCGCGCGGCCTCGTCGAGCGGGTGGTCGAGATGGAGGATGCGCACCCCCTCGCGGAACACTTCGACCGGGTCGAGGTCGCCATAGGCGTAGAACGGGTCGCGGGTGTTGTCGGAGGAGATCGCCGTCGGGATGCCGGCCGCGGCCAGTTCATGGAACAGCGTCACGCCGCGATAGCGCGGCGTGCGGTTTGGCGCCCGGTCCTGCAGGTACATGTTGCACATCGGCAGCGAGACGACGGAGAGCCCGGCTTTCGCCACGACATCGATCGTCGCCTTGGCCAGGTCGTCGTTCTGGCGGGCGAGCGAACAGCAGTGGCCGACGGTGACGGCGCCCGCGAAGCCGTTGCGGATCTTCGCCTCGGCAATGGTCTTGAGGGTCAGGACTTCGTGGTCCTGGGTCTCGTCGACATGCAGGTCGATGTCGAGACCGCGCTCGGAAGCGGTTCGGAACAGCGTGTCGAGGCGGGTTTCGAGGTCGGGCATGAGGTAGGTCACGCCGCCGAGCAGGCCGCCATGGCTTGCGACCACGTCGGTCAGGTCGCGGAAGAAGGCCTCGTCGGTGATCATGTCGAGCGGGAAGAGGGCGACGGCCTGGAGGGCGATCCTGTCCTTCCAAGCATCGCGCAGTTCGGCGAAGACCTCAAACGAAATGCGGTGCTGGGGGGGCAGGCTGTCGAGATGGGTTCGGATCAGGCTTGTGCCGTGGGCGAAGGCGGTCTTCAGCGAGAATTCCATGCGGGCGCGCACGTCGGCGGCTGACCAGCAGGCTTCGCGGTCGGTGCGCACGGCATCGAGCGCGCCGACGAAATCGCCGGTCGGGTTGGGTCGGCGGTCCCAGATATGGCCCTTGTCGAGATGGGTGTGCATGTCGGCGAAGCACGGCCAGACCATGCCGCCGTCGAGGTCGGCGACCGGCAGATCCTTCGGGGCGGTGCCGGCGGGCAGGACGGCTTCGATCGTGCCGCGGGCGATGACGATATCCGCATCGATCAGCCCCTCGCGCCCGTTCGGTCCGGCGAAACCATCGACAGCGATCGCCGGGAGAGTGGCGTTCGTCAGAACATAACGGTCGGCGGCGGGAAGGGAGACGGCGGGAGCGGGCATCAGTTTTCTCTCTTGAGGCTGCTTTCATGCCAGCGATGCAGGGCGAGCCATGACAGGAAGGAGGTAATCGCAAAGATCAAGACGCCGAGGCAGGACAGCAGGAAGAGGGCGGCGAAGAGGCGGGGGATGTTCAGACGATATTGTGCCTCAAGCAGGCGGAAGGCGAGGCCCGAGCCGGCGCCAGCCGAGCCCGCGGCAAATTCGGCGACCACGGCAGCGATCAAGGCAAGACCGCCGCCGATGCGAAGCCCTGTCATGAAATAGGGAAGCGAAGCGGGAAGCTTCAGGTAAAGCAGTGTCTGGAGCCGCGTCGCGCCGTAGAGGTCGAAGAGGTTCAAGAGGTTGTGGTCGACGCTCTTGAGGCCCTGTACCATGTTCGACAGGATGGGGAAGAACGCGACGAGGAAGGCGCAGATCAGGAGCGCGACCTGGGTGGATGGCGCGTAGATCAGGATCAGCGGAGCGATCGCGACGATCGGCGTCACCTGCAGGATGACGGTGATGGGATAGAAGGCGAGTTCGATCCAGCGTGACTGGACGAGGAAGATGGCGATGCCCACGCCGCCGATCAGCGCCAGCGCCAGCGAGGCAAGCGTGATCTTGGTGGTCACCCAGAGTGCCGGCGCCAGTGTTCCCCAGTCATTGATCAGGGCGGCGCCCGCGGCAATCGGGCTGGGCAGGATATATTGCGGAACGCCGGACAGAACGACGCCGATCTGCCAGGCGGACAGAAGCGTGAAGACCACGATAATCGGCACGATGATCTTCAACAGCGTGTCGCGCGAATGGGAGGCTGTGACGGGTTTGGCGGCGGTCGGGGAGGAGGGGCTCATGACCATCAGTGTGCGTCCTCCCCGTCCATAGCTTCCAGCAGTGTTTCTGACACAGTCTCGCAGGCCTGGCGATATTCTTCCGAGGTACGGTAGTGTGCGTCCCGCTCCAGGCTGGTGCGCAACGCAAAGTCGGCATGAACCCGGCCGGGCCGCGACTTCATTACGACGATTCGGCTCGACAGATAGGCGCTTTCGAAGACGGAATGGGTGACGAAGACGACGGTAATGCCGGTCGCCTTCCACAGGCGCAGGACGTCGTCGTTGAGCTTCTGCCGGGTGATTTCGTCAAGCGCCGCGAAGGGTTCGTCCATCAGAAGCAGCTTCGGTTTGGTGACCAGCGCGCGGGCGATCGAGACGCGCATCTTCATGCCGCCGGAGAGTTCCCGCGGATAAGCGTCGGCGAAATCCTCAAGACCGACGGTCGCAAGCGTCGCCATGATCTCGTCGCGGGCGGCGGCCTTGGAAATGCCCTTGAGCTTGAGGGGCAGGTGGACATTGCCGAACACCGTCTGCCACGGCATCAGGGTCGGTTCCTGGAAGACGAAAGAAATGTCGCCCTCCGGCAGGCCCTTGGAATTGATGCGCGAACTCGGCCAGTCGATCATCCCGGTCGACACATCGCCGAGCCCGGCGATGATCCGGAGCGCGGTCGACTTGCCGCAACCGGAGGGCCCGAGCAGGCTGACGAACTCGCCGCCGTTGACGGTGAGCGACATGTCGGAGAGGGCCACCGTGCCGCTGGAGAACACTTTCGTCACCTGGTCCATGACGACGAGCGGCCGGCGCTGTTCGCGGGGAGACAGGGCGGCGGAGTTGGGCAAAGTCATTCGACACTCGAATTAAAGGGGACACTTCCGGCAAATCACTGCAGGGGGACAAGGCCCCCTCTGGCCTGCCGGCCATCTCCCCCACAAGGGAGGAGAGACCATGTGGCGTCGCCGGCAGCCCGACGTTAAGCCCCTCCCCCTTGTGGGGCGGGGTTGGGGAGGAGTGTCCTGCCCCTGCTACTTCTTCAGCGCCATCCCGACGCCCTTGCAGACGTACTGGGTGGTGAAGGCCTTGGTGTAGTCGAGGTCGGCGGTCTGCACGCCGATCGAGACCATGTCGTCGAAGAACATCTTATAGCGCTCCTCGGTCATGCAGCCGATGCCCTTGTCGAGCGCTTCGCCGGATTCGACGATGCCGTATTCCTTCATCTTGGCGACGGAGTATTCGAGCTGGCCATCCGTCATTTCCGGATTGTCTTTCTTGATCAGATCGTTGGCGGGCTTGTTGTCGCCGTGGAGATAATTGTACCAACCCTCGATCGAGGCATCGACGAAGCGTTGGACGACGTCGGACTTGGTCTCGACCATGGTGGCGGTGGTGGTGATCATCGTTGAATAGGGATTGTAGCCGTTGTCGGCGAGCAGGAATACCTTCGGCGCCCAGCCGGCCTGCTTCTCGATCTCATAGGGCTCCGAGGTCAGATAGCCCTGCTGGGCCGACTTCGGATCGGCGATGAACGGAGCCGGGTTGAAGGTGTAGGGCTTGTACTGCTCGTCCTTGAAGCCCGGATAGTTCTTCTTCATCCACTCGAAATAGGTGACATAGCCATCCTTGCCCATGAAGATCGCATCAAGCTTGGCGAGGTCGGCGAAGGTTTCGGTCCCCTGGTCGGGATGGGCGAGCAGAACCTGCGGATCCTTCTGGAAGATCGCGGCGACATCGACCAGCGGAATGCCCTGCTTGACGGCATCCATCTCGCCGAGCGGGCTGCCCATGTAGAAATCGACCTTGCCGGCAATCAGCAGCGCGCGATTGGCGGCGTTTGGGCCGCCCTGGACGATGGTGACCTTGAGGCCGTACTTTTCATAGGTGCCGTCGGCAACGGCCTGATAGAAACCACCATGCTCGGCCTGGGCGAGCCAGTTGGTGCCGTAGCTGACCTCGTCGAGGGCATAGGCCTGCGAGGCCGAAAGCGCCGTTCCGAGCCCGAGAAGGGCGAGGAAGGTGGTCTTGCTGAGAGTGTCGCGCATGTCGATCGAGTTCCCCTGTCCATTCGCCGAAGCTCCGCCATTGGGCTCCGTTTTCCACATTTGAGCGGTTGCCTTGCGCTTTGAAAAGCATCAAAATTCGTCCGCATTGATGCCTTTTTTGCACCGCTGTGCAGGTCGGTGCCCAATTGATGCTGTTCGATTAAAAATTATGCAATGGTGACCCGGTGCTCCACTCTCGAAAGCTGCAATACATCAACGAAATCGTCCGTTGCGGCTCGATCCGCAAGGCGGCGGCGCGACTCAACGTCGCCTCCTCGGCGGTCAACCGGCAGATCCTGGCGCTTGAAGAGGAACTGGGCGCGCCGATCTTCGAGCGGCTGCCGCGTGGCCTTCGCCTGACGGCTGCCGGCGAGCTTTGTGTCGAGCATATTCGCGACGTGCTGAAAAACTACGAAAAGCTCGAGTCCCGCATTCGCGGCCTGAAAATGCCCCAGGCCGGCAAGGTGACACTGGTGACGACGGTGGGGCTTGCCTCAGGACCACTGCCGGTGATCCTGGCGCGCTTTCTCGAAGCCCATCCGCGTGTCCGCATCCAGTTGCGCAACGACGGCGGTTCGACCACCATCAACCCGGTGCTGACCGGCGAGGTGGACATCGGCCTCGGCTTCAACATTCCCGCAACCCCCGGCATCCGGACGCTCGCCAATTTCGACGTGCCGGTCGGCGTGGTGCTGCCGCCCGGCCATCCGCTGTCGCACGAGGTGGGTCCGATCGATCTTGCCGATGTGGTGCAGGAAAAGCTGGTGCTGGCGCAGTCTGGCACCAGTCTTCGCAACATCATCGACCTGGCGCTTGCACCGGTTCCGCTGCCGGTCGAGCCGGTGCTAGAGACCAACTCGTCGGAACTCATGAAGCAACTGGTGAAATGCGGCGCGGGGCTGACATTGCTCAATCCGCTCGACGTGATTAGCGAGTGCCGTGCCGGGGAACTGGTCTTCCGGCCGCTGCTTGAAGCGCAGTTGCGCCATCAGTCGATGAAGCTCTTTGGCCGCGCACGTGCGCCGCTTGATGCGACGACCAGCCTGTTCGTCGAATACCTGATGCAGGAACTGCTGACGCTTATCGTTGAACTGCAGGGCAAGGGCCATATTCCGACCAGTGAAAAGCCGGGAGAGAAGGCCTATGCGATGCGTGACGATGATCAGCGCGAATAGAGATTCTCAAGCGGATAGCGCGTGAGGTCGCGCAACAGTTCGACGAAGCCTGCGACCTGATGCTTGCAGATCGCCTCGCCTTTTTCTGCTGTACCTCTGGAGGCATCGCCGACGACGCCATTGGGGTTGAGATCGTGCGCGATCCAAGCGAGCGAATGCGGCGGTAGCGGGGTCAGGTATTTAGAGTTGGCCTTCATTTCTTCGGCGCGCGAGACGAAGTTCTCTGCCCTGTCCATGCGCACCAGGTCGGGGCGGAAATGGAGCATCAGCGAAGTCTCGACCTCGCCGCCATGGATGCCGTATTTGGTCTCGTGCTCGGAGATCATGCCGTCCGGATTGCCGAAGCGGCCCCATTGGGTGGACACCACGGCCATCTGGTGGCGCACTCTAAGTTCGCGGGCGACGATGCTCATGACGTCGACATTACCGCCGTGCGAATTGACGATGACCATCTTGCGGATGCCGGCCTCCGCGACCTTGGCGCCGATGGCGGTCCAGGCGGGAATGAGGATCTCCGGGCTGAAAGACAGCGTGCCAGGCCCGTAGATGTGTTCGTTGGCTTTGCCAATCTCCTGGGTCGGGAGAACGAGGAAATCGAGATCGTCCGGCCGCTGATTCTTCAGTTCGGCGAGCATGCCGTTGGCGATCGCGACATCGGTAGCGATCGGCAGATGGGGCCCGTGCTGCTCGGTCGAGGCGATCGGCAGGATGGCGATGGTCGTGTCGGGGGAAAGCCCGGCGAAGTCGGCGGTGTTGAGTTCGTTCCAGAAGAATGGCTTGGCCATGGTCGGTTCCCTCGCAAGTGTCCAGGGAATCGATAGGACAATTGGGTGGGCTTGGAAAAGCACCATATTGCGTGCAGGGTGCTGCCTTAAAGCGAGCGGTTGCCGGCGGTCGGCACGAGTCCTTGCGCAAGGCGCGTCAGGTGGCCGGTCTGGGCTTGCCCCATTCGGCAATGGCGATGCCGCCGAGAACCAGCGAAAGCGCGATCAGGTGCAGCGGTTGAAGGGCCTCCCCGATCACCGCGAGCGACAGAAGCGTGCCGAAGACGGGGACTAGATTGATGAACAGACCGGCCCGGTTGGCGCCGATGCCCTCGACGCCCAGCACATAGAAAACCTGCGAAATGAGCGAGGGGAACAGCGCGGCATAGGCGATCATGCCGAGGCCCGCGACGTCCGGCAGGATCATCGTGCCATTGGCTTTTTCCCAGAGGACGAGCGGCAGGCCGGTGATTGCGCCGCCGAGTGCGGAGGCCGCCATCAGACTTTTCCAGTGGATCACCGGTTTCCAGCGCAGTGCGATCGTGTAAATGGCGTAGGCAGCAACGGCAAGCAGCAGCAACGCATCTCCGAAATTGAGCGCCAGTGACAGGAGGACATCCAGGTCGCCGCGCGTTGCCGTGATCGCCACGCCGACGAAACTGATGACGAAGCCGAGGATCTGGATTGCGGAAACCGGGATACGGAAAAGCAGGAAGTTGAGGATGAAGATCAGAACCGGAATGCCGCCCTGCTCGATCGCGCCGTTGACAGCGGTCGTGTATTTGAGCGCGGTATAGAGAAAGCCGTTGAAGGCAGTATAGCCGATCGCGCCATAGCCGAGCAGCAGCAGCCAGTGGCGCTTGAGTTGGGGCCAGTCCTTTTTCAGTTGCGGCACCGAGATCGAACAGATGATAATCAGCGCGATCGTCCAGCGGGAAAAATTGAGCACCATCGGGCTGACATGGCCGACGGCAAGCTTGCCGACCACGGTGTTGCCGCCCCAGAAAAGCGTTGCGACAGTCAGAAAGAAATAGGCTCTGAGAAGCAAGGGAGTGCACCGGGAGTTGGTCGGGAGGGCGCCGTAAGGCTTTGATCTTGCGGATGAGATAGGCGAGGGGCCGCGCTTTGTCACGCAAAAAGCCGATTTCGCCCGCATAACGAGTCGATTTCACAAAAACAACACAGTATAGATGCGCGGGTTTGGATAAGGCGCAGTCTGTTGCGCGATAGACAGGATTTCGAAATGACGAATGTCGTGGTTGTGGGTTCGCAGTGGGGTGACGAGGGCAAGGGCAAGATTGTCGACTGGCTCTCCGAGCGGGCGGATATCGTCGTCCGGTTCCAGGGCGGCCACAATGCCGGTCATACGCTGGTCATCGACGGCATCAGCTACAAGCTGTCGCTGCTGCCCTCGGGCGTCGTTCGCCCCGGCAAGAGCGCCGTGATCGGCAATGGCGTCGTCGTCGATCCGCATGCGCTGATTGCCGAAATCGGCCGCCTCAAGGATCAGGGCGTCGAGGTGACGCCGGACAACCTGCGAATCGCTGAAAACGCCACCCTGATCCTGTCGCTGCACCGTGAGCTTGACGGCATGCGCGAAGACGCTGCCTCCAACAGCGGCACCAAGATCGGCACGACCCGCCGCGGCATCGGTCCGGCCTATGAGGACAAGGTCGGCCGTCGCGCGATTCGCGTGATGGACCTTGCTGACCTCGATGCCCTCGAAGGCAAGGTTGAGCGCATCCTGACGCATCACAATGCCCTTCGTCGCGGCTTTGGCGTCGCGGAGGTCGAGCACAAGACGATCATGGATGAACTGACCTCGATCGCCGATCGCGTGCTGCCGTTCATGGACAGTGTTTGGCGCCTGCTCGACAAGGAGCGTCGCAAGGGTTCGCGCATCCTGTTCGAGGGCGCTCAAGGCTCGCTGCTCGACATCGACCACGGCACCTATCCCTTCGTCACCTCGTCCAACACGGTCGCCGGTCAGGCCGCCGCCGGTTCCGGCATGGGCCCCGGGTCGCTGGGCTATATCCTCGGGATCACCAAGGCTTACACGACTCGCGTTGGCGAAGGTCCGTTTCCGACCGAGCTGACCGATGAGATCGGCCAGTTCCTCGGCGAGAAGGGTCATGAGTTCGGCACCGTCACAGGCCGCAAGCGTCGCTGCGGCTGGTTCGATGCGGCGCTGGTGCGCCAGTCGGTCGCGACCAACGGCATAACCGGCATTGCGCTGACCAAGCTCGACGTGCTGGACGGCCTTGACGAACTCAAGATCTGCGTTGGCTACAATCTCGACGGCCAGGAGATCGACTATTTGCCGGCCGCTCAGGCAGCACAGGCCCGCGTCGAGCCGATCTACATCACCCTCGAAGGCTGGAAGGAATCCACCGTGGGCGCCCGCAAATGGGCTGATCTTCCGGCTCAGGCGATCAAATATGTTCGCCAGGTCGAGGAACTGATCGGGGCGCCGGTGGCGCTGCTTTCGACCAGCCCCGAGCGGGACGACACCATACTTGTGACTGATCCATTTGAAGACTAAGCTTGGATTTCGTTAAGCTTTTGCCAGCCGGCGCGCGCCGGCGCCAACGAGAAAGTGCTGATGGCTGACTTCATTGCGGTTATCCGGCGTGCCGTGGACGGCCTGTCGAACAATACACCCGAAATGCGTGCCAAGGTCTATGACAAGGCACGCAGCGCCGTGCTGCGGCAGCTGGAGAACATGAACCCCCGGCCGCCGGAGCAGATGCTGCAGCGGCAGCTGGCGAAACTGGATGCCGCGATCCTCGAGGTCGAGGCCGAGCATGCCGAGGCCCTGCCGGACGAGGAAGCCGCCGCTGCCTTCGAGGATGCGATGGCAGTCCCTGCCGTCGAGGAGGAGTTGCGGGAGCAGGCGCCAGCCGTGGCTCAAGTGACAGCTGCCGAGCCTGAGCGGCATGCCGCAACAGCGCCCGGGGACTGGGCAGCAGAAGCCGCGCCCGAAGATTGGGCGGCAGAAGAGGCCGCGGCCGAGCCCGGTCATTGGGTGGCACCAGCCGAATCGGAAGGTCAGGCGGAATCCGAGCCTCGCGTCGAGGCGGAAGCCGAAAAGCCGTCCGCGGAAGAATCCGATGTGACGCCTCAGCCTGTGGCCGTGGTCGCACACGAAGAGCCGCTTCAATGGGCCGAAGAGCCGGTGGAAACCGCCGAGGAGCAGGCCGCCACATTCCCGGCGTATGCGGATGTCGACCGCTACGCCGTTCCGAGTGTCGAGCCGGAAGAATTCTATGCCGAGCCTGGCGCCGGGGAAGAACCGGAAGAACATCAAGAAAGCGTAAGGGCCGCCGAAGCCGAGGCTGAGGTTCTGGAGGCGGAGACAGCGGCAGAGGCAGGGGTTGTCGAGCCTGGCCCGATCGCTCCAGCCTACAACCGACTGGTCGAAATTCCATTGACCAGCGAAGATGACTGGGCAGCCAAGCCGACTGCGGATGCCGGCGCCGATCAGGAATTGGCTACCGCGCCGGAAGCGGCTGAGCCGGCGGCCTACGAGGCATGGGAAATTCCGGCAGAGGCGCCACGCTGGCCCGAGGAACCGGTCCAGCCGCCGGCTGCGACTGGCAACTATGCTGCGGCAGCCGAAGTGGCGCCGCCGGCGCAATCCGGGCCCGCCGTTCCGGGCGCGCTCGATATTCCGGATTGGGACGGTACGACCTATGGTCAACCTGCCATAGTGGAAGCGGACGGCCAGTCGCGCGATATGCCGGTGGCCAGCGACGATTTTTCCGACTGGTTCGCCGAGTATGACAAGCCGAAGGCGGCTGCAGTTGATGAAGCCGAGGTTGCCGACGCCCCGGTCGAGGGGACGGTCGCTCCGCCGCGAGCTGGAGAGCCGGGCGAAGCCGTCGCGGCGAAGGGCGCGGAGGACGTCGATTCCTTCCTCGCCGACTCTCAGCAGCGGGCCTATCGCATTGAGCCGACCCAGGGGCGCAACTACGCTCCGGTCGTGCTTGGCCTCCTGGGTGTCGCTCTCGTCGGCGCCGGCGGCTTTGCTGCCTGGAACTACCGGGACCAGATCACGCAATTCGTCAGCGGCTCTACCGCTACGCCGCCGACGGCGGTCACCGAAGGAACTGCGCCGGAAGCTGGCACCGACACGGAGACCGCAGCCGGTCAGCAGACGCCGGCCGGCGCGCCGGCAAACGGCGCGCTCGATGACGGGTCCGTCGCCGGAGAGAAATTCACCCAGCGCCTGATGCCGGACGGAACGGAAGTCGACGAGGGCGCCGGCGCGACGGCGGCTGGCGGTCCTGCGACTGAAGGCAAATCGGTTGCCGAGCAGAATGTCGCGTCGACCGGTCAGCCGACCGACCAGCCGGCCGTTGGAACCAATGCTGGCGGTGCGCAGACGGCTAGCCCGCCGGCTTTGAGCGACAGTGTCGCACCCGCGGCGAACGGCGAACGGGTGTTCCTCTATGAAGAACGGCTGGGCCAGACCTCGCCGACGGCCGTGCCCGGGACGGTTGCCTGGACGGCGTTGCGCGAGACCGGTGGGGACGGCAAGCCCAATCCCGAGATCCAGGGCCGGATTACCATTCCGGACCGCGGCCTTACCGCGCTGATGACCATCAAGCGCAACACCGACAGTTCTCTACCGGCCAGCCATCTGATCGAGGTGGTGTTCTCCGTGCCGCCGGATTTCGAAGGTGGCGCCGTCGACAAGCTGGAGCGTATCGCCATGAAGCGGACGGAGCAGGATCGAGGCGATCCGCTCGTGGCTGTTTCCGCCAAGGTCACGGACGACACTTATCTGGTGGCGCTCAACGACTTCGAAGACGTCATGAAGGCCAATCTCGACCTTCTGGCGACCCGCGGCTGGATCGATATCCCGATCAGCTATCGCAACGGTCGTCGTGCCTTGCTGACGCTTGACAAGGGGGCTGCCGGTGCTGCGGTCTTCGACCAGGTCATGAAGGAGTGGACGGCTTTGGGTCCGCCCGCCAACTGATCGGTCGGTCCACCGTCACGGCAAACAAAAACCCGGGTCGCGAAACCCGGGTTTTTTGTCGTCTGCAATGACGTCGCTCGAAACTCTCAGGCTTCGACGACCCGAAGGGCGGCGGCGCGTTCCAGCGCCTCCTTCTGCACTGCTTCCTGCACCTTTTCGAAGGCGCGGACTTCGATCTGGCGGACGCGTTCGCGGCTGATGTCGAACTCGGTAGACAGTTCCTCGAGTGTCACTGCTTCTTCCGCCAGACGTCGCGCCTGGAAGATGCGGCGTTCGCGGTCGTTGAGCACGCTCATGGCCTTGGCCAGCATCCGCCGGCGGGTTTCGAGTTCATCCTGCTCGATGAGCACCGTTTCCTGGCTTTCATGGTCATCGACCAGCCAGTCCTGCCATTGGCCGGATTCGCCTTCGGCAGCACGGATCGGGGCATTGAGAGAGGCGTCGCCGGAGAGGCGACGGTTCATCGACACGACCTCTTCCTCGGACACCTTGAGCGTGGTGGCGATCTCCGTCACCTGTTCCGGCTTTAGGTCACCTTCCTCGATTGCCTGGATCTTGCCCTTGAGGCGACGCAGGTTGAAGAACAGGCGCTTCTGATTGGCGGTCGTGCCCATCTTCACGAGCGACCACGAACGAAGGATATATTCCTGAATGGAGGCCTTGATCCACCACATGGCATAGGTGGCGAGGCGGAAACCGCGTTCCGGGTCGAATTTCTTGACTGCCTGCATCAGCCCGACATTGCCCTCGGAGACAACTTCCCCGATCGGCAGGCCGTAGCCGCGATAGCCCATGGCAATCTTGGCGACGAGACGCAGATGGCTGGTGACGAGTCTGTGAGCCGCGTCGCGGTCGCCATGCTCCGCGTAGCGTTTTGCGAGCATGTATTCTTCCTGCGGTTCCAGCATGGGGAACTTGCGGATCTCGTCGAGGTAACGATTGAGACCGGCCTCGCCGGCGGTAATGGTAGGCAGATTATTGCGGGCCATAGAGCACCCCCTTCTTTCTTCGGCCCCCCGTCGAATGGGCGAGCCTGATTCCCGTGGATTTCTCAAAATCCCACAGAAACCCACTTAACAGATAAGTGTGGCGAAACCCGGATACAAGGCCGTCGAAGCATCACGAGGCCGTGAGGTGCACTGACTTGGCACGGCTCTCCTCGGGGAGCGGTAAAGGTCATCTTCCTTTGTCTGGCCGTATCGCGGCGGGCTTCAGCCTGGCGACGTCCATCCGCAAGGTTCCCGATCACCGGTGTGAGAAGGTCAACGCGGACGGCGCAGTGGAATTCCGACGGCGCTATTTCGAGTCTGGCTGGATGGCCCGCAGCGCGCCGATGATTTCCTGCATGTCGGCGGGGATCGGCGCGGTGAAATGCATGGTCTCGCCGGTGGCCGGATGCTCGAAGGCGAGCAAGTAGGCGTGCAGGGCCTGCCGGGGAAAGGCCTTCACCTTCGTCTGGGCGGGCTCCGGCAGCAGGTTGGCCTTGGTCTTGAAGGCCATGCCGTAGTCCTGGTCGCCGATCAACGGATGGCCGATATGGGCCATGTGGACGCGGATCTGGTGGGTGCGGCCGGTTTCCAATCGACACTCGACCAGCGAGGCGAGGCAGGTGGCATCCGGCTTCTCGCCATAGCGTTCGAGCACCTGGTAATGGGTGATCGCCTCGCGGGCATCGTCGGTGTCTTCCTTCTTGACCGTGCGCTTGGTGCGGTCGCCGGCGCGCCCCAGCGGGGCGTCGATCGTGCCGGTGAGGCCGCGCGGGCGACCCCAGACGATCGCCTGGTAGGCGCGCTCCAGCGGTCCGGTGCGGCCATGATCGGCGAACTGGTCGGCGAGGTGGCGGTGGGCGAGGTCGTTCTTGGCCACCACCATGACGCCGGACGTGTCCTTGTCGAGCCGGTGGACGATGCCGGGGCGCTTGACTCCGCCGATGCCGGACAGGCTGTCCCCGCAGTGGTGGATCAGCGCATTGACCAGCGTGCCCGTCCAGTTGCCGGCGCCGGGATGGACGACGAGGCCCGGGGGCTTGGCGATGACGATCAGGTCGGCATCCTCGTAGAGCACTTCGAGCGGGATGTCCTCGCCCTTCGGCTCGGGATCCTCCGGCTCGGGCAGGACGATCGACAGGCGGTCGCCCGGGCGCACCTTGCGCTTCGGCTCGGTGACGGCCACGTCGTTGATTTTGACCGCACCCTGCTCGATCAGCGCCTTGACGCGATTGCGCGAGAATTCGCCTTCGAGCGCTGCCGCCAGCCAGGCGTCGAGCCGTCCTTCGGCGTCTTCTCCGGCAATCAGGTCTTTTCTTGCCGGCTCGGCTTCGTTAAAGGGGTCTGTCATTCTGTCATCCCGCGTGTAGAACCACCGGCGTTGCGGCTCATAGGTTTCGCTGCCACTTGGCACAGACTGCGGCCTTCGACAATCGCCAGCCATGTTTCATGGCTGCTTTTCCCTGAACAATGGTTCGCATCGGGGACAAAGACCAGACTTTGCGGACTTCAGGAACAGAGATACCGGCCATGGCGCACCTTGACGACGACGAACAGGAAGACAAGCCGCTCGATCCGGCGATGGAAAATGTCCGCCGCAAGATGGTCAAGCTGCAGCTCGTCTCCGGCGGCATCATGCTGCTGATGTTCATGGCCGTTCTCGCCGCAATCGTCTACAAGGTCACCCGGCCGGACGGCGTGGAAAAGCCCTTGGCTTCCACGGGCCTCGCCATTCCCGCCGATCAGCCGCTGAGCCTCTCTGCCGCATTGCCGGCAGGCTTCACCGTCACCTCGACCGACCTGTCGAACAACCAGATCCTGTTCTACGGCACGATGGCCGACGGCACCAGGAAGGCGCTGATCTTCGACCTGTCGGTCGGCCGGATCATCGCCGACGTCACCGTTACCGGCAACTGATCGCGAATTGGCGATGATCGAGCGCAAGCTGATTGCCATCGAGGACCCGGCCGATCCGCGGATCGCCGAGTTCTCGCAGATCCGCGAGCGTGACCTGACCGGGCGGGCCGGCGGGTTCATCGCCGAAGGCACCGTGGTCTTGCGAATGCTCGCCGCTGCGCATGGCGCGGGGCGAGGCATTCGTGCGGAAAAACTGCTGCTGCTGCGCAACCGGGTCGAGGGGGGCGCCGATCTGCTGGCCGCCTTTCCCGAAGATGTGCCGATCTACGTGGCCGAAGCCGCAGTGCTCGATGCGATTGCCGGTTTCCATCTTCATCGCGGCGTGCTGGCGCTCGGCCGGCGCGAGGGTGGCGAGACCATCGACGCACTGATCGGAGCCTTGCCGCAGGACGCCTTGGTGCTGGTCGGCTGCGGCATTTCCAATCATGACAATATCGGCGCCTTGTTCCGCAATGCCGCCGCGTTCGGTGCCGATGCCGTGCTCCTCGACGAAACCTGCTGTGATCCGCTCTATCGCAAGGCACTACGCGTCTCGGTCGGCTCGGTGCTGACCATGCCGTATGCGCGCGAAGGCTCGAGCGAGGCGCTGCTGGGTCGCCTGGCCGCGGCAGGGTTCGCGATCTGGGCGCTTTCTCCGGCGGGGGAGGCCGAGATCGGCCAGATCAAACCGGCACGCCGCATGGCTCTGGTCATGGGGACCGAGGGCGAGGGGCTGCCGAAGGCTATTCTCGAGCGGTTCCATACGGCGCGCATCGCTCAAATGCCCGGCCTCGACAGCCTGAATGTCGGAACGGCGAGCGGCATCGCTCTCTATGCGATGGCGAAATCCATGAGGCGCCTGCCCGGGTAGTCAGGTATTTCGCGTGTCAATGCGCTTGCTGGAGGTGACGTGCGGCATCATTCAGCGGGCGAGGGTTGAGAAGCCGCTGGCCGGGCCAGCGACGGCTCGATCGCCAGCACCCGTCCGGCCAGCGTCAAGGGCTTGCCGGGTTCTTTGGTCGTTTCCGTCCGCAGAAGTTCGGGGATGGGCGATGTCTCACCCTCGTGAACGGCCGTCAGCACGATCATCTTGGCGGCGATGTCGGCAATTTCCTCGCGCAGGGCCTCGTCGTTCGTGGCCGTCTTGGCCTTGATCAGGCGTTCGGTCAGGGCTGTGTGACTGTGGCGCAGTTCTTCCGCCAAATCTGCGGCTTCCGCGGCGCTTCTGCTTGCCGGAATGATTGCTGGGCTCGCTTCCTCGTCCTCAACGATCGCGATTTTCTTGAAGTCGGGTACCGGAAGGTTTGCGGCGCGTAGCGCCTTGGCCGCGGCGCGTACCTGAGCATTTGTCGACTTGATGCTCTCTCTCAATCGGGCGATTTCCTTCGAGCGCCGTTGGAGGAGGGCTTCCTTGTCGGCATTCTCGGCCATTTCGCGGGCGAGCCGGTCATCGAGCCGCAGGAGCTTGTGCTCCTCATGTGCGAGCCTGCTCTCCGCATCCTTGGCGCGCTTGGTCACGAGATTGGCTTCTCGGCGCAGTTCCTCGCGTTCGTCGCGCAACGCCTGAACCCGCATCTTGAGGTTCTCGATCTCGGTCTCGCGCGTCGTCCGTTCGATCTTCAGGTTGTCCATGTCGAACACCATTCGCTCGATCCGCCCGACAAGCGCTGAAATCTCGAGGTCCTTAGCGACGGTAGCCTCTTCCGTGCGGCGCAGGGCCTCCTTCAAATGGTCCACTTCGACTTCCGCACGACGCACTTTCGAGCGGAGGTCCGCTGCCTCGACGCTCATGTCGTTGATCTGCACCCTCAGATCCTGATTGTCCGCCACGAGGTGACTGGCCTCCTTGGCGAGCCTCTCATTGGCAAGCTTCAGGGAAACGGAGCCTTCCCGCTCGCGCAGCAATTCATGCGCCGTCCTGGCGTTCTCCGCCGCGTAGACGGCGCGCACCATGTCCTTCTGGGCGCGGATCTCCTGCGGACTGAGCGGCATCGTGGCCTTCAGCCGGTTCTCGGTATAGAGCACGATGCGTTTGTGAATGGCCGGTGCGACCAGCATTACGAGCAACGCGGCAGCCAGGAACCCCAATCCAAAAAGCAGGACATATTCGATCACGGCGTGCCACTTTTGTGCTTATTCAAACATCCGCGACTAATAACCACGCGCCGCCTGTCAGGACAAGCGCGCTTGAATTGGGTTGTCAGGAATTTTTCATGCCGAGAAGAAATGCTGCAGGAGCCTGAGTGGACCGGCTGGCTGCAACCTCAGAACGGGTTCCACGTTGGCTGGCGAGTAAGCTTCAGGTACCCGACGTTGACGCCGAGCCGGGCCCCGATGCCGGTCCGGATCGGCACGAGAACAACATCGCGGCTCTTCAGCACCGTCATTCCGACGCCGGCGACGACATAGGCCGATCCGCTAACCCCACCATACCGGGCAAACAGGGTGTCGATCGACGGCAGATCGTAGACCAGCATCATCACGCGTGTACCACTGCCGCCGTAATCGATCCCGAGCGAGGGGCCTTGCCAGAAAACCTCATGCTGGCCGGCGTTCTTGGTGTTGAGCTGGCCTTCGCCATAGGTGAGCCCGGCGACGAAGGCGCCGGAGCCTTCCTGGCCGAGGATGTAGCCGTTCGGCAAGCCGTAATTCTCAAAAGCCTGTTCGATCACCTTTGCAAGCGCTCCGCTCGTCGAACCAAAGAAACCATGTCCAGCATCGACGATTTCCTGAGCGGTGTATTCTCCCTCGGCCTTGGCTTCGCTAAGAGCCAAGCCGTAGACGGCGAGCGAGAGAAGCATGGCCACCAGGAGCGTCCGGCGGGCAGCAAAATTGCGGGTCTTCATCTGGCGCATGGGGTCTCCTCCATCCGGAATCGGTGCAATTGGTATCACCAATGCGGGTAAAGCTATTTAGCGAGCATCCTATTAATAATCGGTTTACCAAATATGGTGTCATTATGACCGAAAGGAATCCGATCACACCGGGCGCCCTGTCTTGCGCATCGGGGCCCTCCATGGGATTGATCTTCAGGAGCGACGATGCCGAAAAACCAGATTTTGACCCTTGCCGGTCCCGACCTCGCGGCCCTGCTTTGCAGCCGCGTCTGCCATGACGTCATCTCGCCGGTCGGCGCCATTAACAACGGCCTTGAACTGCTCGATGAGGGCGGCGCGGATGCCGATGCCATGGATCTGATTCGGACCAGTGCGCTCAATGCCTCGGTTCGTCTGAAATTCGCCCGGCTGGCCTTCGGCGCTTCCGGTTCCGTCGGCGCGTCGATCGACACAGGCGAGGCCGAGAAGGCCGCCAAGGATTTTGCCGCCGCCGAGAAGAAGACCGAGGTGAGCTGGAACGGCCCGCGCGCCATCATTGCCAAGAACCGGGTCAAGCTTCTGCTCAATCTCTTTCTCGTCGCTTATAGCGCGATCCCGCGAGGTGGGCAGCTCGACATCACGCTGGAAAACCCGGAATACGATGCCAAGTTCAAGATCGTCGCCAAGGGGCGAATGATGCGTGTGCCTGCGAAATTCGCCGAGATATGCAGCGGCACCATCGAGGAAGCGATCGATGCCCATTCGATCCAGCCCTACTACACTGTCCTGCTTGCCAGCGAAAGCGGCATGGAACTGAACTATATCGCCACCGAGGACGAGATAGTGTTCACAGCAGAGAGTGTGGCGGCCTGAACGGTTGCCCCTTCCGTCCCCTGCAATCCAGGAAACAGGCGCGCCGCTGGCGCGTCTTTTCGCTTGGTGATCTTGCCAGGGACAACGGTAACCTTTCATTAGTTGAAAGCGCCTATCGTCACAGTCATGGACCGCTCTTTCCACAATGGGAAAGGGCGTGGCGCGGGAGTTGACGATGCAGCGTTTGATGATTGCCGACAGTTCCGATGTGGTTCGCAAGGTCGGCAAGAAGATCCTGTCGGAAATCGGATTCCTAGTGCTGGAGGCCGCCAATGCCCGCGAAGCGCTGATGCGCTGTGAGACGGAACTGCCCAACATCATCATCGTCGATGCCGGCCTGGACGGGGCACTGGATTTGATCGCCAATGTGCGCGCGTTGCCGGAAGGCAAGGGTGTGCTGATCTACTATTGCGTGGTCGAGGCGGACCTGAGGACGATGATGGCGGGCAAACGGGCCGGCGCAAACGACTTCCTGCTGAAGCCCTTCGATCGAAAGATCCTCACCCAGATGTTTACCGATAAGGCGATCGCCGCCTGACGCTGTCTTCAGATAGGAACTGAGTTTTATGCCCCGAGCTGTCGTCGGGGCGCTTTTGGTTTCGGCGCCGGGTGGGGCAGGGGCAAGCGTCCGGCTGCAACAACAAAAAACCTGCCCGGTGAGGGGCAGGTCGAATGCAGCGCGGGGATGCGCTAATGCGGATGTCAGGCGGTTTCCATATATTCGGTGCTGTCAGGCTCGCGCAGCACATAGCCGCGGCCCCAGACGGTTTCGATATAGTTGGTGCCGTCTGCGGCGTTCGCAAGCTTCTTGCGCAGCTTGCAGATGAAGACGTCGATGATCTTCAGTTCTGGTTCATCCATGCCACCATAGAGGTGGTTGAGGAACATTTCCTTGGTCAGCGTCGTACCCTTGCGGAGCGAAAGGAGCTCCAACATCTGGTATTCCTTGCCGGTCAGGTGAACGCGCTGGCCGCCGACTTCGACGGTCTTGGCGTCGAGGTTCACGATCAGTTCGCCGGTGATGATGATCGACTGCGCATGGCCCTTCGAGCGGCGGACGATGGCATGGATACGTGCAACCAGTTCGTCCTTGTGGAACGGCTTGGTCATGTAGTCGTCGGCGCCGAAGCCGAGACCGCGGACCTTGTCCTCAATGCCGGCCATGCCGGAAAGGATGAGGATCGGTGTCTTGACCTTCGAAAGCCGCAGCGTGCGCAGCACCTCGTAGCCGGACATGTCCGGAAGGTTCAGGTCGAGCAAAATGATGTCGTAGTCGTAAAGCTTTCCAAGATCCACGCCTTCTTCGCCGAGATCGGTCGTGTAGACGTTGAAACTTTCCGATTTAAGCATCAGTTCGATGCTCTGCGCCGTAGCGCTATCGTCTTCGATGAGTAGAACCCGCATATTTATCCCCTTTACCGCCGCCGAAAGGTCGAACTTGGCCCCCTACGCGATACGGATCCAGTCGTTGCCTGATTTGAAGGCTGCCACCAAATGGTTAACAAATTCTAATTCCCTTTAGCAAGGTGTATCGAAATTATTAAGCAAAGATAGCAGTCCACTGATTTTTCATCTGTTTCCGGCATCGCCACACCTGAATCGGAATGCGAGAAATCCACGCTAACCAATTCATTTGACTCATCATTGTCATGGGCTTTTTAAGGCCCTGGCATTTACTGACCCTTAAATGATCTCACCTATCATTAACGATGCCCGTAAACGAAAGGTTACCAGCGGTAGCTTTTTGTTAACGCCGCCGTTCTTTTTCGAGAATGATTCGTCGAAAAAGCGGCTTGGCATTTTGTCAGTATGTGTGGCGGGGGGTCTCGCATCACGGGAGTATTGCGTATGAAGTCGCGTGAGAGCCTAGTGCGCCTGAAAGGATTTCAGGTCACCGAAAAGCGTCGGCAATTGCAGCAGTTGCAGTCAATGATGGCGGAGTTCGAGCGGATGGCGAAGGAACTGGAAAACCAGATCGCCATCGAGGAGAAGAAGTCCGGGATCACCGATCCGAACCATTTTGCCTATCCAACCTTTGCCAAGGCGGCCCGCCAGCGGGCCGACAATCTCCAGGGGTCTATCCGTGAACTGAAAGTTCAGCAGGAGGCTGCCGAACTTGCCCTGGAAGAGGCCGAGGCGGAACACGCCAAAGCCGCGGCGCTCGAAGAGCGTGACGGTCAAATGCGCATCCGGGCCTAGCGCTCGGGATCGCTTGAAACACGATGCGATCCGGTGGCGGAGCGGAGAGATCCGCGGCCGCTGTCGGGCCGTTTTCGTCGATATTTGTCCGGGCGGCAAACGCCGGCCGGACACAATCAAAACTTGATAACGTCGCGCCAATCCGGGTGGCGCTGCGCCTGGGCACGGAAAAACGGGCAGAGCGGGATGATCTTCCAGCCGCCGCTACGCGCCTGCTCAACCGCGTGGAGCGCCAAGGCCTGACCGGCCCCCTTGCCGCGCATGCTGTCGGGAACCTCCGTATGATCGACAATGATCAGGCTCGGCGAAGCGCGGGAATAGGTCATGACCGCCGGTGCCTCTCCCTCGACGAAATTCCCGACATACCGGCCGCCCGACCCGGCTTCCTCGTTTTTGATATGCATCGCTTCCCCCATTGTCGACAGAGATGCCGACCGGCTTAACATCGGCCACTTTTCCCGGCAATGATGTCTAAGCGTGCGAACGGGCCGTGCGGTGATCTGGGCGGGGGGCTGCAGCAATGATCTGGGTGAAGGCCGTGATGCTGGTGCTGGCATCGATGTTGCTGGCGCTCGGCATCGTATTGCCCCTTGCTCGCTTCGAGAAGCTCTACTTTTTCGTCGACAAGCCTTCGCTCTTTGAGATCGTCGTCGCGCTATGGCGGGACGGTAATGCCGGGCTTGCATTGCTCGTGGGCCTGCTGTCGATAGCCTTTACAATTGTAAAATTGGTCGGTCTGGGAGCAGAGGCCTTCATGGTCCCGGGCACCGATACGCGCAGTGGTATCCTGCATGCACTGGTGCCGCTCCTGTCGAAGTGGTCGATGATGGACGTATTGCTGGTGGCAATCGTCATATTCGCGGCCAAATCCAGCGGCCTGGCTGAGGCCTTCACGCAGCCGGGCCTGTGGTTCTACGCGGCTTCGTCCGTGCTTGCCGGATTGCTCCACCATGTGGTTCAGCGCCAAGCGCGGGCACAATAGACAACGTGCGCGCATGGAGGGTGTCCTGCGCGCACGATGGGTCTATGGGGGGCAGGCGGCTTTCGCCGGCCAAGGCCCGAGTTAATGGCGATACTGCTGGATCCGCGTGGTGCGCAGGCCGGGCAGGCCGTGGTCGTTGATGGAGGACTGCCAGGAAAGGAATTCCTCGACCGTCAGGGTATAGCGCTCGCAGGCTTCTTCCAGGCTCAGCAGGCCGCCGCGCACCGCGGCGACAACCTCTGCTTTCCGGCGTATCACCCAACGGCGCGTATTGGCCGGCGGAAGATCGGCAATGGTCAGCGGGCTGCCATCGGGGCCGATGACATATTTCACTCGGGGGCGGATCATTTCGGTCATTGGACTCTCTATACAAACTCAAGACCACACCCGTGCATCCTAGCCGCCCACCTTTAAAATTTGCCTAAGCGCCTTGTAAGCATTTGATAATAATTTTCACGACTGGCGGCTGAGGAAAAAAGCATCCGTCGAAGCCGATTCTTGCTTGCCGTTGCGTAAACTTGCGTCAACCGCATAGGAGTTATGCTGAATTAGAAGTATCTTAGATTTGAATCTGTAGTAGAAGCTTCGAACAATGACGGAGGGTATGGTTCGCTATTCACCGCCGTGAACTCCGGGTGCGCGATGAAATCCCGCACCGAGCCAGAACCGAAAGATCGGCGCCAGCTCCGTTCTCTACCGTTCCAGCCATGTTCGTTCGATTGATATCCAGGATGCGACTGAATAGCTTCGGTCGAAAGGAGCGCAATGTTTAGGCTGTCCGACTCGATCTGTCGTGAGGAAGAGGGTAGTGCCGTTTCGGCGATCCCGGTCGATGATGCGGGCCTTTGTCCTCTCGGCCGGCAGTTTGCAGCGCTGGGGCGCAGCTACGGGTTCGCATACTTTTTCGTCAGCAGCTTTCCCAAGGCCGACAAGCCGGAGTTCGCCGCGAATGCGCTGTTCTGCAATTGGCCGCTCGAGTTGAAGGAGCGGTACCGGGTCGGCGACCATTTCTCGGCGAGCCGGATGGTGGCCCATTTGAAGCAGAGCGTCTTGCCGTTCCAGTCCGCTGAATGCGTCTTCGTCGAAGGCAGGGATGAGGAGGCGGAGCGTAGCCTCGCCGGCGCTTTTGCCGATTGCGGCTTGGGCTTCAGTCTGGCCTTTTCCATCCACGATTCGGGGCTTGCCCACTATCTTTTCGTCTTTTCGGGCGAGAGGGACAAACTGGACCGGCACGAGGTCGCGAATCTCTATTTCGACTGCCTCGAACTGCTCGACAACTGCTCAAGCCGGATCACCCAGAAGGATGGACCGCGCGAGAAGCTATCGGCCCGCGAGATCGAGTGCTTGCGCTGGTCGGCCGCTGGCAAAAGTAGCGATGAGATCGCTATCATCCTGTCGATCTCGAGCCACACCGTGGTCAGCTATCTCAAGAGTGCCATGCGCAAGCTGGATTCCGTCAACCGGATGCAGGCGGTTGCCAGAGCCTGCCGTTTCCGGCTTCTCTGAGCGTCCGCTTCACCCGTCCGTGAGGACGGGCGAACGACGGAACCCCCCGGCGGAAGCGCGCCCGGCGGTGCCAAGCCTAAAGCATGTGTGCCGAGATTTCCGTGTGAGCATAGCCGAATAGCAATTGTGCGCTTCCCGCATGCAACAGGGTGAAAACGTCGCCCGCCTGCAGCGAGACGAGCACCGTAGATGACTGCGAACCCACCCCTCCTGCCACTGAGGCAAGATTGCCTGTGCCGTTGACGCGCAGTGTCACGGCATGGCCAAACGAGGCCTGTGCCTCCACGTTGAGGGTGACGAGATAGGTGCCTGTCGCCGGCACGACCAATTCCTTGCCGTGGCCTGAAGCCAGTGCTGCGCCAAGCGCGAATCCCCCCGCAACGAGGTGAAGATCGTCGAAGCCGGTCATTGTGCCCGCAGAGGGTGAAAGGCTGGCGGCGGCAAGCGCGGCGCGCACCAGCGGCCGCTGTTGCGTGCGGACCACGCCCTCCGGGGAAATCGTCAGTGCGGTCGTCCATGCCGCCCCGTCGCCGCTGACCTTGATGGCGAACTTGTCGTCACCCGCAAGCCCCATTTCCGCCTTGCCCTGCCAGCCGGATTGGAACAGCAGGGATGCCGTATCCGCGGTCGAAGCCTTATTGATTTTCAGGCGATGGTCGCTGCCGGCATGGTTCAAGAGGCTGGCCGGTCCGGATACCGCCAGGCGGTTGGTGGCGTCAGGCGCAGCGCTGATCCCGAGCGCCGAAATCTGCGCTTCGGCGGGCAGGGGAATGTCGCGCCAGTCCGTTCCGGTGAAGACTTTCAGCCGTTCCTCCGTGAGATCATAGCAGCACCATCCGGTGCGCGGCGCGATGAAGGTCCATGCGCCATCCTGGCGGAAGGCGAGGCGTCCCGATTCGCCGGCCCAGTCGCCCGTTGCTCCCGGCAACACCCAGAAGCACTCCCCCTCTGGCGGTGAGGCCGGCGGACTGGCCAGGTGCGCCTTGATCACAAGCTGTACGACCGCGTCGAGTGCCTGCAGTGCTTCATTGTGGGTGACGTGCTTCTGGGCTTGTGCGGGTTTGATATAGGGAAGAGCAAGGTTTGCAGTTGCGTCCGACATGAATGCGTTCTCCGTTTCGGTATGTTCGATGCGAAACAGCTTGAAACGGTTTCAGGCCAGGGGGACGAACGAGGTCGCGCTGCATTGAAAAGGCTTATTTTTCCGGCCCGTGTTTCCCCCTTTTCGCAGCGGCGCGCTATCGCCAAGTGTTGATGGCTGGGTTGAGGACGGGCTCCAGCGCCGATGGCCGCGCATACAGCGCTGCTTGTTGTCGCTTTGTGATTGGCCCGCGCGAGATTTCGCAGCTATGCTAATATGAGAATTGGAGCTTGTTGCGTGCCGACCGATACCGGTCGATCACGAAAAGTTCGCTCATTCCGTCAATTTTGGCCATGCTTGCGGCTGATTGAAGGCAAAATTCCAACAGTGAAAAAGGCGGCATAAGCTACTTTGTCGGCATTTTGTGCCGCTTTTTTGGTGGATTTGGCGATAAAATCACCAAATTGTAGCAAATTGCCGGTAAAATGCGCGCCGCCTAGTTTTTGGACTTCACATTTTTGCCGAAAACGCTATCAAATCCGAGCATGTTAAGAACCCCGATAGGGGACAACATAAAAAGGGACGCGCTAAAAGGCCGCGTCCGGGGGATTGGTAATGGAGTATTTCATCCAGCAGCTCATAAACGGGCTGACTCTTGGATCTATCTATGGCCTCGTGGCTATCGGCTATACGATGGTTTACGGCATCATCGGCATGATCAACTTCGCCCATGGCGACATCTTCATGCTTGGCGGCTTCGCTGCCCTCATTGTGTTTCTCATCCTGACATCGTTCTTTGCCGGCATTCCGGTCGCGCTTGCGCTGCTGATCATGCTGGTCGTTGCGATGCTGATGACGGGACTGTGGAACTGGACGATCGAGCGGGTTGCTTACCGGCCGTTGCGCGGTTCTTTCCGGTTGGCGCCGCTGATCACCGCGATCGGCATGTCAATCGCCCTGTCGAACTTCATCCAGGTGACGCAGGGGCCGCGCAACAAGCCGATTCCGGCGCTGGTCAATGATGTCTACCACTTTGGTGCCATCACGATTTCGCTCAAGCAGTTGCTCATCGTCGTCATCACGTCGGTGCTGCTCGCCGCATTCTGGTACATCGTCAACAAGACGCCGCTCGGCCGCGCCCAGCGCGCCACGGAGCAGGATCGCAAGATGGCGGCTCTTCTCGGTGTCGATGTCGACAAGACCGTGTCGATCACCTTCGTCATGGGTGCCGCACTCGCCGCGGTCGCGGGTTCGATGTACCTGATGTATTATGGTGTCGCGTCGTTCAACGACGGCTTTATTCCGGGGGTCAAGGCGTTCACCGCCGCCGTTCTGGGTGGCATCGGCTCGCTGCCGGGTGCTGTGCTCGGAGGTCTGTTGATCGGCCTCATCGAATCGCTCTGGTCGGCATATTTCAGCATCGCCTACAAGGACGTCGCCACCTTCGGTATCCTGGCCTTTGTGCTGATCTTCAAGCCAACCGGCATCCTTGGTCGACCAGAAGTCGAAAAGGTCTGATCCCATGGCAAATCCTGTAAACGTGGCCGGCACGTCTCAATCCGGCAACCTTGCGCGCGCGCTCAAGGAAGGTCTCTTCGCGGGCGTTCTCGCACTCGGCCTGTTCAGCCTGTATGTCGGCATCAAGACCGATCAGGACATCAACAATGCGCTGGTATGGTATCCGCGCTGGGGCCTTCTGGCCATCTTCGTCGCGGTTGCGGCCATCGGCCGTTTCCTGATTGTCGCCTTCATCCAGCCGTGGAACCGGTCCCGCAAGGATCGGCTTTCGCAAATGCCGGTTCATGAGATCGAGGCAAAGCCCTCCTTCTTCCACCAGCATTTTCTCAAGATTGCCCTTCTCGCCCTCGTGCTTTATCCGCCGGTCATCGTCTGGCTGATGGGCATCCAGGGTTCGCTGAAGTTCGTCGACAATTTCGGCATCCAGATCCTGATCTACGTGATGCTGGCCTGGGGTCTCAATATCGTCGTCGGTCTCGCCGGCCTGCTCGACCTCGGCTATGTCGCCTTCTACGCGGTCGGTGCCTATTCCTATGCGCTGCTGTCACAGCATTTCGGCCTGTCCTTCTGGGTCCTGCTGCCGCTGTCGGGCATTCTCGCCGCCTTCTGGGGCATCATCCTCGGCTTCCCGGTTCTCCGGCTACGGGGTGACTACCTGGCGATCGTGACGCTCGCCTTCGGTGAGATCATTCGCCTCGTGCTGATCAACTGGACGGACGTCACCAGGGGCACGTTTGGTGTGTCCGGCATTCCGAAGGCCACGCTGTTCGGCATCAACTTCGATGCCTCGCCGACCGGCTTCGCCAAGATGTTCGATCTGCCGATGTCGTCGGCCTACTACAAGATCTTCCTCTTCTATCTCATTCTGGCTCTGTGCATGCTGACCGCCTATGTGACGATCAGGCTTCGTCGCATGCCGATCGGCCGCGCCTGGGAAGCTCTGCGTGAAGACGAGATTGCCTGCCGTTCGCTCGGCATCAATACGGTGACGACCAAGCTTACAGCCTTCGCTATCGGCGCAATGTTCGGCGGTTTCGCGGGGTCGTTCTTTGCTGCCCGACAAGGCTTCGTTTCTCCGGAAAGCTTCGTTTTCCTCGAGTTGGCCGTGATCCTCGCCATCGTCGTTCTCGGCGGCATGGGTTCGCTGACCGGCATCGCTGTTGCCGCGATCGTCATGGTCGGCGGCACGGAACTGCTGCGCGAGATGGAGTTCCTCAAGCACGTGTTTGGCCCTGACTTCACGCCGGAACTCTACCGCATGCTGCTATTCGGCCTGGCGATGGTCATCGTCATGTTGTTCAAGCCGCGTGGTTTCGTCGGCTCGCGTCAACCGACCGCCTTCCTCAAGGAGAGCAGGGCTGTCTCTGGAAGCTTTACCAAGGAAGGTCACGGCTGATGACTTCCGGAACGAATACGATGACCAAAGACACGCTCCTCAATGTCGAGCACCTTTCGATGAAGTTCGGCGGCCTGATGGCTATCGATGACTTTTCGTTCGAAGTCAGGCGCGGTGAAATCACCGCACTGATCGGGCCGAACGGTGCCGGCAAGACCACGGTGTTCAACTGCATCACCGGATTTTACAAGCCGACGATGGGCATGATCACTATGACCCATAGTGACGGCAGCCAGTACCTGTTGGAGCGTCTTCCCGACTTCGAGATCACCAAGAAGGCAAAGGTCGCCCGCACCTTCCAGAACATCAGGCTGTTTTCGGGCCTGACGGTTCTGGAGAACCTCCTGGTCGCGCAGCATAACGCGCTGATGAAGGCGTCCGGCTACACGGTCCTTGGTCTGCTGGGCCTGCCTGCCTACAAACATGCGGCTGCCGCGGCGATCGAAAAGGCGAAGTATTGGCTCGAAAAGGCCGATCTTGTTGATCGCGCCGACGATCCGGCCGGCGACCTTCCCTACGGCGCACAGCGCCGTCTGGAGATCGCCCGTGCCATGTGCACCGGACCGGAGCTTCTTTGCCTCGATGAACCTGCAGCTGGCCTGAACCCGAAGGAATCCCTCGTGCTCAATGCGTTGCTGCGCAGCATTCGCGACGAGGGCACTTCGTTGCTGCTGATCGAACACGACATGTCAGTCGTCATGGAGATTTCCGACCACGTTGTCGTGCTCGAATACGGGCAGAAGATTTCTGACGGCACGCCGAACCACGTGCAGAACGACCCGAAGGTCATTGCGGCCTATTTGGGTGTCGAGGATGAAGAATTGGATGAAGCAATCCACGAAGTCGAAGCCGTTGCAGGAGAACAGAACTGATGTCTTCTGAGCCGCTTCTCAAAGTACAGGGCGTCGAGACCTATTACGGCAACATCCGGGCGCTGGACGGCGTGGACGTCGAGGTTCGCCAGGGTGAGATCGTCAGCCTGATCGGTGCGAATGGCGCCGGCAAGTCGACGCTGATGATGACCATCTGTGGCAGTCCGCAGGCGCGCGCCGGCACGATCACCTTCGACGGCACCGACATCACCAAGATGCCGACCCATCTGATTGCGCGCCGTCGTATCGCCCAGTCGCCGGAGGGTCGCCGCATCTTTCCGCGGATGACCGTGTTCGAAAACCTTCAGATGGGTGCCGGTCTCGACAACCTGAAATATTTCGACGAGGACGTCGAGAAGATCTTCACGCTCTTCCCGCGCCTCAAGGAACGTCAATCGCAGCGCGGTGGGACCTTGTCCGGGGGCGAGCAGCAGATGCTCTCTATCGGTCGCGCACTCATGGCCCGTCCAAAGCTGCTGCTGCTCGACGAGCCATCGCTTGGTCTCGCACCGTTGATCGTCAAAGGCATTTTCGCGGCAATCAAGAAGCTTAACCAGGAGGAAGGCCTTACCGTCTTTCTCGTCGAGCAGAATGCGTTCGCGGCGTTGAAGCTCTCCGACCGCGCCTATGTCATGGTCAACGGCAAGGTCACCATGAGCGGGACGGGCAGGCAACTGCTCGCCGATCCTTCGGTCCGCGCGGCCTACCTCGAAGGCGGCCACCACTGAGGGTGCAGGGAGAATAGATATGCAAGGCTTGTTTTTCGAGAGCGATACCGGCGTCCGCATGGTTCTGCGCTTCCTGGTGCTACTGCTCGGGTTCTGGACCGCGTGGCGGACCGGAAGGGCTGTGGCCGAGGGCTGGCAGGGTTATGCGACCGTCGTTATCTACACCCTCCTGCTCGGCGTGGTGATGCGTTTCCTGCATTACTCGCTGTTTCAGGGGCCGTTTATCAGCCCGCTGCTCTACGGTGTAGACGTGTTGATTTTGCTTGTGTTTTCCACCGCCGGTTACCGTACGCGGCGCACGACCCAGATGGTGGACAACTATTATTGGCTATACGAGAGGACATCGCCCTTTTCGTGGAAGAAGAAAGATTGACAGCCGCGTTTTTCTTGTCTCACATGGGCAAGAAGAGCGTGAGCTTTCATAAGAGTGGAACAGCTTTTCCGGCGCAGTCATGGTGGGTATTGCGCAGGGTTTTTGAAACCTAACCCGCCTAAAAAATTGGGAGTAACAAAATGAAGAAGTCTCTTCTGTCAGCCGTAGCGCTGACGGCCATGGTTGCCTTCTCCGGCAATGCCTGGGCTGAAATTCTGGTCGGTGTCGGTGGCCCGATGACCGGTCCGAACGCTGCCTTCGGCGCACAGCTCCAGAAAGGTGCGGAGCAGGCTGCCGCTGACATCAATGCTGCCGGTGGTATCAACGGCGAAATGGTCAAGATCGTTCTGGGCGATGACGTTTCTGACGCCAAGCAGGGCGTTTCGGTCGCCAACAAGTTTGCAGCTGACGGCGTGAAGTTCGTCGTGGGTCACTTCAACTCGGGCGTTTCGATCCCGGCTTCGGAAGTTTATGCCGAAAACGGCATCCTCGAAGTTTCTCCGGCCGCCACCAACCCGGTCTATACCGAGCGCGGCATGTGGAACACCTTCCGCACCTGCGGCCGTGACGACCAGCAGGGCGCGGTTGCCGGCCAGTATATCGCCGACAGCTTCAAGGACGTGAAGGTTGCCGTCGTCCATGACAAGACCCCCTATGGTCAGGGCCTTGCCGACGAAACCAAGAAGGCGATGAACGGCCTTGGCATCACCGAAGTCATGTACGAAGGCATCACTGCCGGCGAAAAGGACTATTCGGCTCTGATCTCCAAGATGAAGGAAGCCGGCGTCGGTCTCGTCTACTGGGGCGGTCTGCACACGGAAGCTGGCCTGATCATGCGCCAGATGGCTGATGGCGGCCTCAAGGCTAAGTTCATGTCGGGCGACGGTATCGTCTCGAACGAACTGGCTTCGATCGCCGGCGACGCCGTCGCAGGCACCCTCAACACCTTCGCTCCGGACCCGCGCAAGCGTGAAGAAGCCAAGGAAATCGTCGAGAAGTTCCGCGCCTCTGGCTTCGAGCCGGAAGCCTACACGCTCTATTCCTATGCGGCTATGCAGGTCATCGCGGAAGGTGCCAAGGCTGCCGGTTCGAACGATCCGGAAGCCGTTGCAGCGGCCCTGAAGGAAAAGGGCCCGTTCAAGACCGCTCTCGGCGAACTCAGCTTTGACGAGAAGGGCGATATCACTCGTCCCGACTACGTCATGTATGAGTGGAAGAAGGGCGAAGACGGCAAGTACAGCTACTTCGAAATGTAAGAATTTCGGTCCTGCCGGATCGAAGTGGAAAGCCCGGCCTCGTGCCGGGCTTTTTCCGTTCCGGCTTGCCCCGTGCGATCCGGTCATACTGAATGGCAGTCATCCGCAAGCGAAGGTACGAGCCTTGCCGGTGATCAAGTGCGGCTCTATCGCTTTCGGGGAAGGAATGATGCTGCAGGATGCGTGCTCCACGCGCGTGAGGAAAGGCGGTTGCGGCCTTCCTCAATCCACGTGCAGCACACGAGTGGCCTTAACGGCCGCCGAAGCGCGGTTTTCGACGCCGAGCTTCACATAGATCTGCTCGAGGTGCTTGTTCACGGTTCGGGACGAAAGGCCAAGGATGTCGGCGATGTCGCGGTTCGCCTTGCCCTTGGCGATCCACAACAGCACCTCGGCCTCGCGCTGCGTCAGCCCGAACTGGCCGCGCAGGGCCTCGTCTTCGCTGCGCCGGTTGGCGACCGTCAGGCGGAACAGGTACTCGTCCGGGCCGAGGCCGCCGAGAAAGCCGAGCTGCAGCTCGGTGCCGCCCGCATGGGTGAAGCAGAAGGCGGTTTCGCCGCCATGGGCGAGCGCGCCGCGCCGCGCCATCCAGCCGGCAATGGCGCCAGCGACCAGATCGAGGCCGCTGGCGCTTCCGGTGGCGCTGTCGGCCAGCCGGGTCGCCTGCGGCGTCGACCAGTGGATCGTGCCGTCTGCGCGGACCGCCAGCAGATGCCGTCCGGCGGCATCGAGCGCGACGCGGGCGCTCTGGGCCGAACGGGCATTCGACAGATGGACACGAATGCGGGCACGCAATTCGTCGATGTTGATCGGTTTGGTCAGGTAGTCGACGCCGCCGGAATCGAGTGCGTGGACCACATGCTCGGTCTCGGTCAGCCCGGTCATGAAGATCACCGGCACCTGGGCGGCGACCGGATCGGCCTTGAGCCTGCGGCAGGTCTCGAAACCGTCCATGCCCGGCATCACCGCATCGAGCAGGATGAGGTCCGGACTGATCTTGTCGACGATCGACAGCGCGGCCTGGCCCGATGTGGCGATCAGCACCGAGAAGCCGGACTGTTCCAGCGCATCGGTCAGGAAGCCGAGCGCCTCGGGACTGTCGTCGACCAGCAACACGATGTCGCGGGGACGGTCTGCCTCAGCCATGGCTCTTTTCCTCCCGAGCGTCGATGTCCTTCAGGAAGGCGGCGAAGCCGGCCAGGTCGAAGGCCTGGACGAAACCGCGCGAGGCGTCGACGAAGGCGCTGTTCTTCCCGATTTTCGCCAGGTCCGCAAGCTTCGCCTCGATGCCGCGGACATAGCCGATTTCGCTCAGACGGGTGAGTTCGGCGATGTGCGCCTGACCCGGCGAGCCGGGTGGCTGGTTGAGTGGGTGGACGGTCGCTGCCGCCGTGCCCAGCTGCTCATCGGCATAGATCCAGTCGAGGCCGAGATACATGGCGAGTTTGTCGCGCAGGCGGCGCACGTCGACCGGCTTGGCGATGGCATCGTCGTGGCCCTCGCCACCGGGACCGGGCGCGTCGCCGATATTGGCCGATAACATGATGATCGGCGCCCGCTGCCCGGCGTCACGCAGCTTCTCGACCAGTTGCCAGCCGTTCATGCCCGGCATCTGGATGTCGACGAGGAAGAGATCCGGCCTGACGCCCTCGATCAGTGTCAGGCACTCAGGTCCGCCGGCCGCCGTGAGCACGACGAAGTCGAGCGGTGCCAGCACCTCGCGCATCAGGTCGCGATGGTCTTCATTGTCGTCGACGACAACGATGGTCCGGCGCGGACCGGTGTAGGAAACGATCCTGCGCTCGATGGCGGGAGCCGTGCTCGGGCGGTCGATGGCCGACAGCATCAGCCGGACCTTGAAGGTCGAACCCTTGTCCTTTTCGCTGTCGACGGCGATTTCGCCGCCCAGCGTGTTGGTCAGGAGCTTGGTAATCGTCAGCCCGAGACCGAGCCCCGGCATGGGGCGGATATTGTCAGCCTCGCCCCGCTGGAAGGGCTCGTAGATCCGCGTCAGGTCGCGCTCGGAAATACCGCGCCCGGTGTCGGAGATCGTGAAGGTCGCCACCTGGCTGCGGTAGCCAACCTCGAAGCGCACCGTGCCCCCGTCGGTAAACTTGATGGCATTGGAGAGCAGATTGACGAGGATCTGGCGCAGACGCTTCTCGTCGGTGCGGACGTAGAGCGGCAAGGCGCCCGACCGCTCGTGCTCGAAGGTCAGGCCCTTGGCGGCTGCCTGGGGGGCGAACATGTCCACCAACTGGTCGAGGAAATCCTGGATATTCAGCTCGTTGGAGAAGACTTGTAGACGGCCTGCTTCGATCTTGGAAATGTCCAGCAGCCCGTCGATCAGCCCGGATAGATGGTCGGCCGAGCGGCGGATGACCCTGATCGCGGACTGGCGGGCGGGCGGGATCGTTTCGTCGCGCTCGAGGATCTGGGCATAGCCGAGAACAGCGTTAAGCGGCGTCCTCAGTTCATGGGACAGGCCGACGACATAGCGGCTCTTCGCCCGGTTGGCGGCCTCTGCCGTGTCCTTGGCGGTCTGCAGCGCCGCATCTGTCTTGCGGTGGGCGGCGATTTCCTTGAGCAGCAGTGTGTTCTGGCGCGAGGATTCCTCTTCCGCCACGACCCGGCTATCATGGGCGAGAACGTAGAACCAGCTGGCGACCCCGGAAATGACCGCGGAGACGAAAAAGACGATCAGCACTGTGCGGTTGACGACGTCCGCCGTCTCCGGCGAGGCGGTGGAGACCTGATGGGCGATGAGGGCGAGGATCGCGCCGATGAGCGAGACGGCGACGAGCGCGGTGACCGCATAGCGGCCGAGGCGGGTGGACAGCCAGGCCAGCGCCGGTTCGGGCAGAAAGCGCGCCGCGACGAAGGTCGCCTGGGCGTTGAGCTTGGCGTGCGGTTTGCACATGTCGTGGCAGCGGCTGTCGAGCGAGCAGCACAGCGAACAGATCGGCGCGGCATAGGCCGGGCACCAGGCCATGTCCTCCGGCTCGAACGGGTGTTCGCAGATCGAGCAGGTGATCGAGGTGAGGTTCTTCCAGCTGTGGCGCGGCTTTCGGGCGAGATAGTACTCGCCCTTCGTGCCCCAGGCGATCAGCGGCGAGATCACGAAGGCGATCAGCGTCACATAGGTGGAAAGCGATGCCATCAGCGGCCCGAAAAGGCCGAAATGGGCGGCAAGCGCAATGCCGGCCGAAAGCACGAGCGTGCCGCAGCCGACCGGGTTTATGTCGTAGAGATGGGCGCGCTTGAACTCGATGCCGGGCGGTGCCAGCCCCAGCGGCTTGTTGACGAAAAGGTCGGCGGAGATGGCGCAAAGCCAGCTCATGGCGATAATCGAGAATATGCCCAGCGTTTCCTCAAGCAGCCGATAGATGCCGAGCTCCATCAGCAGGAGCGCGATCGCCACGTTGAACACCAGCCAGACGACCCGGCCCGGATGGCTGTGGGTCAGCCGCGAGAAGAAGTTCGACCAGGCGAGCGAACCGGCATAGGCGTTCATCACGTTGATCTTGAGCTGTGAGATCACCACGAAGCACGCCATCAGCAGCATGGCCGCCGTGTCGTTCGGGATCATGTAGCCGAAGGCGGCGAGATACATATGCGCGGGGTCGGCCGCCTCGCTGGCCGGTGCGCCGGTCGAAAGTGTGAGCACTGCGAGAAAGGAGCCGGCAAGAAGCTTGGGCACGCCGAGCACGACCCAGCCGGAGCCGGCGAGGAAGACGGCAATGCGATGGTGGAGCTTTCGCCCGCCCTCAGGCGGCAGGAAGCGCAGGAAGTCGACCTGTTCGCCGATCTGCGGCATCAACGCCAGGATGACGGCGGAGGCCGCGCCGAATTCGATCAGGTCGAAGGGGGCGGTTGAGCCGATCTGGGCATTGGAGTGGCCGATGCCGGCGAAGGAGCGCCAGAGGTCGATCTTTTCCCAGTCGAGAAACGCGATGAAGATGAAGGGCAGGATATTGAGGACGATCCAGAAGGGCTGAGTCCACAATTGGAATTTCGAGATCAGCCGCACGCCGTAGGTGACCAGCGGGATCACCACCATGGCTGAGATGATGTAGCCGATCCACAGCGGAATACCGAAGGCGAGCTTGAGCGCGCCGGTCATGATCGAGGCTTCGATCGCAAACAGCATGAAGGTGAAGCTCGCATAGATCAGCGAGGTCACCGTAGAGCCGATATAGCCGAAGCCGGCGCCGCGGGTCAGAAGGTCGATGTCGACTCCGTAGCGGATGGCATAGCGGCTGATCGGCAGGCCGACGAGCAGCATCAGGACAGCGGCGGCGATGATGGCGAAAAAGGCATTGGTCGTGCCGTAGGACAGCGTGATCGTGCCGCCGATGGCCTCCAGCGCCAGAAAGGAGATAGCTCCGATCGCCGTCTGAGAAATCCGGCTCGAGGAGAATTGCCGGGCACTCTTGGCGGTAAAGCGCAACGCATAGTCTTCCAGCGTCTGGTTAGCGACCCAGCGATTGTACTCGCGCCGGACCGGGATGATGCGTTGGCGTGCGGCCATGCTTAAAAACTAGCGCCTTAATAAAATTGACTTAAGATTGAGCATTTTGCCGGAAACACGGGGAATTGCAAGGGGAGGGATGGTGCCGTGCGAGAATGCCGTCTGCCATGCCAGTTGTTTGATCTGAGGATTTGAACAACTACGGCAAACCTGACGGTAGCGATCTCCATTCACGCCCGATTTGTCGGACCAATTCTGGCCTTCAATCGCGGTCTGGGCGAGACGGCCTGGAAAGGTATTTCACCCGAGAGAACCTGATGAGCGTTACGTGTAGATAATTCGGCTCGTCCAAGCTTGTGCAGCGCGTTGGCCGTGGATTCACCGGCGGAAGCCTTTGCGGACGCCTGGGTGGATGTTGCCTGGCGCCTCAATCGGATGGGCTATTGTCCGTCCCGACGCTGCTTCTCTTTCCTGCGATGCACCGAAATCGAGGAACTCGTCCATGAAGATTCCAAGAAGCTCCGCTCTCGTGCCGACGCCGGCCTTGCGGAAGATTGCGCTCAATTGTGCCTTGATGGTTCCTTCCTTTGTCGCCCGGAGTTTGGCAATTTCGGAGATCCTCAGACCGCGCAGCGACAGAAGGGCTATGTCGCTTTCGGCCTTCGACAGTTCCCAGGCGGCAAATTGCCTTACCAGTATGTCGTCGAAGTGCCCCCGAAGCGACTGGAGTTGGTCGGCCTGTGCCGTCCCGGCACTTCGCAGCCTGCGCATATGCCGCCGTGACAGTACGAAGCCCAACCAGAGGAGCGCCACGGCCAGACTTTCGACAACAAGATGGAGCGATTGCGGCCAGGTCAGTGGAGTGGCCTTGACGAGGTCCCGGTGCAATTCATACGCGATGTCGATAGCGAACAGCAGCCCGCACAGCAGTTGGATCAGGGCAATCAGTCCCAGCGTGCGGTCTGCCGACCAAGGAAAGCGTAGAAACTGTTTCATTCGTTCTGGCTCAATCGGATGGCAAAAACTCATCTAGCGTGTTTTTCCGGAAAACAGCGATAAACGGCTTTATGACTTGAGTGACGTTTACATAAGCCAAAGTCTAAAGAGCGGTCCTGTGGCAAGGCAAGTGCACCGATGGTCATTGCTCTATCTTGGCCATGCGTGCTTACTTTTTTGGGCGGATTCCGTCATCTCGGGCGGCCGCAAAGGGAGGCGGTGGCAATGACGCCTTGAATCCGGGTGTCGGTCCACCGATTGGGGAGGAATGAACCATGCAGCGAACCGTCTTTGCCGTTGCGGCAGCACTGGCTCTTGCGTTACCGGGCGTGAGTTCGGCCGATGAACACCAAAACCGGGACTACGATCATAAACCCGAGGCGCAGGACTTCATCCACGGAGCGCCCGAAGTGCCGTCAGAGGCTTGGACGCTGGCGGCGGGTGGACGTATCTACGACAACTGGTGGGACGCCCTCGACCGTGAAAAGCCCGAAGGCACCAATCCGGCCTATCCGGTTTCCGTGAACAAAGAACAATCCGGCCCAGGAACCTGGCGGTGTAAGGAATGTCATGGCTGGGACTACCTGGGCAAGGACGGCATCTATTCTAAGGGGGGGCATTTCACCGGTATCAAGGGTATCAATGGTGCGATCGGAAAGCCCGTGGAAGCGATCGGCAAGACGCTGCGCGATGCGAACCATCCCTATACGACCGAGATGATCACCGACGAGGAAATACAGCGCGTCGCGGCATTTGTCAGCCGTGGACAGGTCGATATGCGGTCCTTCATCGACTACGAGACCAGGACCGTGAATACGGGGGACAAGGAGCGGGGACGGGCGATTTTCCAAACGACCTGCGCGGCTTGTCACGGGTTTGATGGGCGGCTGATCGACTGGGGCGAAGACGGTGCCCACAACTACGTCGGCACCGAGGCGGCCGAATTGCCGGACGAAGTGATGAACAAGATCCTCAACGCCCATACCGGGGTGCAGATGATCAACCTTCGGGCCTTCCCGT
Organism: Rhizobium arsenicireducens; assembly: GCF_964021225.1. Lineage (NCBI taxonomy): Bacteria > Pseudomonadati > Pseudomonadota > Alphaproteobacteria > Hyphomicrobiales > Rhizobiaceae > Rhizobium > Rhizobium arsenicireducens. The sequence continues at coordinate 605,025 of NZ_CAXHYK020000001.1, forward strand.
TATCGGATGCGATCGATGTGCTGGCCTATGCTGCAACTCTGCCGCTTGAGCCGCCAACAGAGTAAGTGGGGATACAGCGATAGGGGGATTGCGGCTCTGTCCGCACTCTCCCTTTCCGGCGTCCCTCGGCACAATCGGATCACCGCGTGCGCTGTGTCATAAATTGCGCCGCCGTCATTCGGCAGCATTCCGCTTGCGTCTTCGGCCTTCTTGTCTGGACGGGCGCCTTCGGCGCAGTGCCTGTCCCATATCCCGCACTTCACCCCCGCGCCTACGTCATATGACGTATAACGTTTTGCAGTGCAGCGTCGGATAGTCCCTCCAGCAACGGTTAAATTTCATTAACCGACCGGTTGCGAACAAGAAGAGGGGTTCACGACAATGGCATTGAAGATGAAACTCACCGGCGCGCTTGTGGGCGCCATGCTGTCGACGACAGCATTCAACGGCGCGCTTGCTCAGGAAGAGACGATCAAGATCGGCGTTCTGCATTCGCTCTCCGGCACCATGGCGATCTCTGAGACGACGCTGAAGGACGCCATGCTGATGCTCGTCGAAGAGCAGAACAAGAAGGGCGGCGTGCTGGGCAAGAAGCTCGAGGCCGTCGTCGTCGACCCGGCCTCCGACTGGCCGCTGTTTGCCGAAAAGGCCCGCCAGCTGATTTCCCAGGACAAGGTCGCTGCCGTGTTCGGCTGCTGGACATCGTCGTCGCGCAAGTCGGTCCTGCCGGTGTTCGAGGAGTTGAATTCGATCCTGTTCTACCCGGTCCAGTACGAGGGTGAGGAATCCTCGCGCAACATCTTCTACACCGGTGCCGCGCCAAACCAGCAGGCGATCCCGGCCGTCGACTACCTGGCTGCCGAAGAAGGCGTCGAACGCTGGGTTCTCGCCGGCACCGACTACGTCTATCCGCAGACGACCAACAAGATCCTCAAGGCCTACCTGATGTCCAAGGGCGTCGCCGAAGAGGACATCATGATCAACTATACGCCGTTCGGTCATTCCGATTGGCAGACCATCGTCTCCGACATCAAGAAGTTCGGTTCGGCCGGCAAGAAGACCGCCGTCGTCTCGACCATCAATGGCGATGCCAACGTTCCGTTCTACAAGGAGCTCGGCAACCAGGGCATCAAGGCCGAGGACATTCCGGTCGTCGCCTTCTCGGTCGGTGAAGAGGAGCTTGCCGGTCTCGACACCACGCCGCTGGTCGGCCACCTCGCTGCCTGGAACTACTTCCAGTCCGTCGACGCCGACGTCAATGCCGAGTTCATCGAGACCTGGCACGCCTTCACCAAGAACGACAAGCGTGTGACCAACGACCCGATGGAAGCCGCCTATATCGGCTTCAACGCCTGGGTGAAGGCGGTCGAGGCCGCCGGCACGACAGACACTGACGCGGTGCTCGACAGCATCATCGGCGTTGCCGTGCCGAACCTGTCGGGTGGTTATTCCACCGTCATGCCGAACCACCACATCACCAAGCCTGTGTTGATCGGGGAAATCCAGGCCGACGGCCAGTTCGAAATCGTCCAGCAGACGCCGGCCGTCGTCGGCGACGAATGGTCCGACTACCTGCCCGATTCCAAGGACCTGATCTCCGATTGGCGCAAGCCGATGGAATGCGGCAACTTCAACGTCGCCACGGGGAAATGCGGCGGCAAGGGTAGCTGATCGGCGAACCTGAATGGATTGCAGGGGCAAGATTTGCCCCTCACCCTAACCCTCTCCCCGTGAACGGGGAGAGGGGGCGTACCCCGCGCTTCGCTCGACGATCATGGAGGCGAAGAGGGTGCCACATCCTCCTTCTCCCCGCCCGCGGGGAGAAGGTGCCGGCAGGCGGATGAGAGGCCTCTTAGGCTCCGCCGCCCCGCCATCTCGGGGGACAAGAAAGTGCTAATTCGTTTCATCACACTGCTCATCCTTTTCCTCTCCCTCGCCGCACCGTCCTTCGCGCAGAGCGATCCGAAGGACCTGATCAACGCGCTGGGCACTGCGAGTTTCAAGCAGGCCGAAGTGTTGTTGACGCAGATTGCCGCGACCGGCGATGCTCGTGTCGTTCCGGCGCTCGAGGCCCTTGCCGAGGGCGATCTCCATGTCCGCAAGTCGGACGGCGCCGTGGTTGTCACCAGGGCCGCCGGTTCCAATCTGTCGGCCATCGATCCTCTGACCGGCGAGGTGGTCGGCGAGGATCCGAAGGGCGCTTTCACCAAGATCAAGGTCAACAACACGCTCCGCCGCGCGATCCGTTCCGCACTTGGCGGGCTGACGCTCCTCAGCCCGGATCGCGGTGTAAGGCTACAGGCGGCCCGGCAGGTCCTGCAATCCCCAAGCGCCGAAAACCTCGACCTCGTCGAGACCGCGCTTGCCAGGGAAACCGACAGCGAAGTCAAGGCCCGTATGGAAGAGGCGCGCGCCGTGTCGCTGCTGGCCTCCGACCGTTCCGTCGAGGAAAAGCGCGCCGCGATCAACATGGTCGCCTCGCTTGGCGGGCGTGGGGCGATCGGTATCCTGATGACCGTCTCCTCGTCGATCGACGAGAGCTTGAAACCGGATCTCGACAAGGCGATCGCCGGCATCGAGGGCGACCTGGCATTCTGGGATGCGGCCCAAAACATCTGGTACGGCATTTCGCTCGGTTCGGTCCTGCTGCTCGCGGCAATAGGCCTTGCCATCACCTTCGGCGTGATGGGCATCATCAACATGGCGCATGGCGAGATGGTGATGATCGGCGCCTATTCGACCTTCATGGTCCAGCAGGTAATCCGTACCGGCTATCCGCAGCTGTTCGACTGGTCGCTGGCGATCGCGCTGCCGGTCGCCTTCCTCGTCACCGCCGTGATCGGCCTCGTGATCGAGCGCGGCGTCATCCGCTTCCTCTACGGCCGGCCGCTCGAAACCCTGCTCGCCACCTGGGGCATTTCGCTGATCCTGCAGCAGTCGATCCGCACGATCTTCGGCCCGACCAACCAGGAGGTCGGCAGTCCGTCGTGGATGTCCGGCTCGTTTGCGCTCGGCGGGCTTACGATCACCTGGAACCGCATGTGGATCGTGCTGTTCTCGGTGACTGTCTTCTTTGCCCTTCTGACGCTGATGAAGCGCTCGGCCTTCGGCCTGCAGATGCGCGCCGTCACGCAAAACCGCCGCATGGCCTCGTCCATGGGCATCCGCACCCCCTGGGTCGACGCCTTCACATTCGCGCTCGGCTCCGGCATCGCCGGGATCGCCGGGGTGGCGCTCAGCCAGATCGACAATGTCTCTCCCAATCTCGGCCAGGCCTACATTATCGACAGCTTCATGGTCGTCGTCTTCGGGGGGGTCGGCAATCTCTGGGGCACCTTGGTCGGCGCGCTGTCGCTCGGCATTCTCAACAAGTTCCTCGAACCTTCGGTCGGCGCGGTGCTGGGCAAGATCCTCGTGCTGGTGCTGATCATTCTCTTCATCCAGAAACGGCCGCGCGGGCTTTTTGCGCTCAAGGGAAGGGCGGTGGAAGCATGATCACGGGCTTCATCTTCAGGGCACTCGAAGGCAAGATCGTCGTCGCTGTCGCCATTCTTCTCGGTGTGGCGATCCTCGTGCCGGCCCTCAACCTGCTCACCCCGCCGGACAGCGTCTTCCACATCCCGACCTATGCCGTGTCGCTGATGGGCAAGTATCTCTGCTACGCGCTGCTGGCGCTGGCCCTCGACCTGGTCTGGGGCTATTGCGGCATCCTTTCGCTCGGCCACGGCGCTTTCTTCGCGCTCGGCGGCTATGCCATGGGCATGTACCTGATGCGGCAGATCGGCAGCCGCGGCGTCTACGGCAATCCGATCCTGCCGGACTTCATGGTCTTCCTCAACTGGAAGGAACTGCCGTGGTTCTGGCATGGCATGGACATGTTCTGGTTGGCCATGATCATGGTGCTGGTCGTACCGGGCCTGCTCGCCTTCGTGTTCGGCTGGTTCGCCTTCCGCTCCCGGGTCAACGGCGTCTATCTGTCGATCATCACCCAGGCGATGACCTATGCACTGCTGCTCGCCTTCTTCCGCAACGACATGGGCTTTGGTGGCAATAACGGCCTCACCGACTTCAAGGAAATCATCGGCTTCAACGTCCAGGCGGATGGAACCCGCGCGGTGCTGTTCGCCCTGTCGGCGATCATGCTGTCGCTCTGCCTGGTGATCTCGTCGGCGATCGTGCGCTCCAAGTGCGGCAAGGTTCTGGTTGGCGTGCGCGATGCCGAAAGCCGCGTGCGCTTCCTCGGTTACCGGGTGGAGAACATCAAGCTCTTCACCTTCGTCGTCTCGGCGATGATGGCGGGCATTGCCGGCGCGTTGTTCGTGCCGCAGGTCGGCATCATCAATCCGGGCGAATTCGCCCCGGCAAATTCGATCGAAGTGGTGGTGTGGACCGCCGTCGGCGGGCGCGGCACGCTGATCGGGCCGATTATCGGCGCGCTGATGGTCAATGCCGGCAAGAGCTATTTCACCGGCGCCTTCCCCGAGCTCTGGCTGTTCGCGCTGGGCGCGCTGTTCATCGGCGTCACCCTGTTCCTGCCCAAGGGCGTGGTCGGTACAATTCAGCAGCGCTTGGCAGTGCGCCGGGAGCGCAAGGCGGCGGACGCTGCCGCCAATAGTGACAAGGCATCGGACGCGGCGTTGCCGCTCGGACAGGCGGCGGAGTGAAGGCCATGAACGACAAGAAACCGACGAGCATTCTTTATCTCGACGGCGTCTCCGTCTCCTTCGACGGCTTCAAGGCGCTGAACTCGCTGTCCTTCGTCGTCGAACCCGGCGAGCTTCGCGCTATCATCGGCCCGAACGGCGCCGGCAAGACGACGATGATGGACATCATCACCGGCAAGACCCGGCCCGACAGCGGCGAGGTCTTCTTCAACGGCGAGGTGGACCTGACGAAGAAGGACGAGGCCGAGATCGCCCAGCTCGGCATCGGCCGCAAGTTCCAGAAGCCGACTGTGTTCGAGAGCCATACCGTGTGGGACAATCTCGAGCTGGCGCTTAACCGCGACCGCGGCGTGTTCGGCACGCTGTTCTACCGCCTGACGGCGGAGGACAGGCTGCGCATCGAGGAAATCCTCGAAACGGTGCGGCTAACGGCACGCGCCCAGGACCTCGCCGCCAATCTCAGCCACGGCCAGAAACAATGGCTGGAGATCGGCATGCTGCTTGCGCAGGAGCCCAAGCTTCTGCTGGTCGATGAGCCGGTGGCCGGCATGACGGATGCGGAGACGTCAGAGACGGCGATCCTGTTGAAGGAGATCGCCAAGACCCGTTCTGTCGTTGTCGTCGAACACGACATGGGCTTCATCCGCGATCTCGGCGTCAAGGTGACCTGCCTTGCCGAAGGTTCGGTGCTGGCCGAAGGCTCGATCGATTTCGTCTCGGCCGATCCGAAGGTGATCGAGAACTATCTGGGGCGATAAAATTGATCACGGTCAATGTTGCCACCCGCCCCGCTGGTAGTCTGGTCTTGCTCTCTGCGGGGCGGTCGGGCGTCGTGGATGTGGTTGCGGAGATCGGGACGATGTTGACGCGCAGGACGCTTTTCGCCTTGGCTGCGGGTGGCACAGTGGCCGCGCTTGCGGCCGGCTGGCTGCACCGCCGCTATTCACGGGCTCTCGACGCTGCTCGGGCGCGCATCGCCGGCTATCGCGCCACGACGATCAACAGCCGCTTCGGCCCGCTTCAATATGCCGAGGCCGGCACCGGTGTGCCGGTGCTGATGATCCATGGCAGCGGCGGGGGATTCGATCAGGGTTTGCTGTTTGCCGCGCCTCTGGTCGAACTTGGCATGCGGGTGATTTCCCCGTCGCGGTTCGGCTATCTCGGCTCGGCTTTTCCGGCCGATGCCTCGTCGGAAAACCAGGCGGACGCGTTTGTCGATCTGCTCGATGCGCTCGACGTCGACAGGATCGCGGTCATCGGCGGGTCGGCCGGGGCGCTCTCGGCCATCGCTTTCGCCATCCGCCACCCGGATCGCTGTTCGGCGCTGATCCCGGTCGTACCGGCCACCTATGTCCCGGACCGACCGTCGGCGCGCCCGTGGTCGCCGGGCCAGCAACACGTGGTCGAAGTGGCCCTCGGGTCGGATTTTCTTTTCTGGGCAGCGATTTCGGCGATGCCCGAGATGGTGATCGGTTCGGTCCTGGCGACGGATCCGGCGCTGTTGGCCGCCGCCAGCGCAGATGAGCGTAGCCGCGTGCAGGCGGTTCTCGATTCCATCCTGCCGGTCAGCGAGCGGACGCAAGGGCTTCTCAACGACATGCGGCTGGCTGGCGATCCCCAGCCGATGCCGCTCAAGCGGATCACCGCCCCGACGCTTGCCATTTCGGTCGAAGACGACCGCTACCTGACCGCCGACGCGGCGCGCCACATCGCCGCCAGCGTGGCGGGCGCAAGACTGCTTCTCTACCCGACCGGCGGCCATGTCTGGATCGGACACAATGCGGAAATGTTCTCCGCAATCAGGGACTTCCTAAAGGAGACAGCATCATGAGCGCTCTCGTCGTCAACAACATCAACCTCCACTACGGCGCAGCCCAGGCCTTGCGGGGCGTCTCCATCAAGGCGGAGATGGGCAAGATCACCTGCGTGCTGGGGCGAAACGGCGTCGGCAAGTCGTCGCTGCTGCGTGCCGTCACCGGCCAGCACGGCGTCTCGGCCGGAACGATCGCCTTTGATGGGGTGACGCTGAACGGCATGGCGCCGTTCAACCGGGCGCGCAGCGGCATCGGCTACGTGCCGCAGGGCCGAGAGATCTTTCCGCTGCTGACCGTCAGGGAGAACCTCGAGACCGGCTATGCGCCGCTACCGCGCAAGGAGCGGTTTATCCCCGACGAGATCTTCAGCCTCTTTCCCGTTCTGAACACCATGCTGTCGCGGCGTGGCGGCGACCTGTCGGGCGGGCAGCAGCAGCAACTCGCCATCGGACGGGCCATGGTGACGCGGCCAAAAATCCTCGTGCTCGACGAGCCGACCGAGGGCATCCAGCCGTCGATCATCAAGGACATCGGCCGGGCGATCCAATATCTGCGGGATTCCACCGGTATGGCGATCCTGCTGGTCGAGCAGTATCTCGATTTCTGCCGCGAGCTTGCCGACCACGTCTACATCATGGATCGCGGTGAAATCGTGCATCAGGGCGCCGCCGATACCCTGGATACCGCCGAGGCACGCCGCCACCTGACCGTATGATATTGCAGGGCAGGGTTGATGAATTATTAGTGAAATATGGTTGATGCTTTGGATCAGAGTGATATGGACTCGCGTCTGCTAACAGAAGGCATAGCCATGACAACCAGCACGGCCTTGCGCCGTCCGCGGGGCGGCAAATCCGTTGGCCTGCTCGCGACGGTTTCTTTCTTCCTCGCCGGCATGGCCGGAAGCGCGGTGGCTTCGGGCTGCGGCGCGGCGCTGCCGGCCGGCCGGCACGATCTCGACATCCGGTCCGGCGGGGTCGATCGTTCGGCCGTCTATTTCATCCCCTCGAGCTATGACGGCAAGCGCAAGCTGCCACTGGTCTTTGACTTCCATGGCTCAAACAGCCATCCCCGCGGCCAGCTCAACCGCAGCCATTGGGATGAAGTTGCCGAACGGGAAGGCTTTGTCGTCGTCGCCCTGCAGGGCAGTCTGGATGGCGGTTTCCCAGGCACGCATGCCTGGAACGTGCCCGGTGTGACGCCACTGCCCGGGGTAAGTCGCGACAACGGTCTGGATGAGGAAGGATTCATCCGTGACGCGGTCGGGAAGGCCAAGGAGATGTTCTGCATCGACCCGGGCCGCATCTATGCGTCGGGTTATTCCGGCGGCGGTCGCATGCTGTCCCAGTATGTCTGCGACGGGCATGGCGATTTCACTGCAGCCGGCTTCGTCATGGGGTTGCGCGCCGGTTCTCCGGAACAGGAAGACGGTGTCTGGCGTCCGCGAAAGGCAAGCTGCCAGCCGGCCAAGCCGATTTCCATCATCGCGTTTTCCGGTTTGAAGGATCACGTCAACCCGTTCGCCGGCGGAGGCAGACCCTATTGGCAATATGGCGGCGAAGTCGCGGTGAAACGCTGGGCCGAACTGAACGGCTGCGACAGTCGCCCAATCACCGACGAGGGGGAGACGGTCACAGTGACGACCTATCCCGGCTGCCGCGCCGGAGCGAGCGTCATGTCATACGTGATCGCCGATGCCTCCCATGACTGGCCGGGTGCGAATGTCCGATTTCGGGTCTCGGCAGGGGGCGATACAATACGGGAGCTTGATGCGACGGGCAGAATGTGGGAATTCTTTCGCAGTGCGGGAGGAGAGCTGATGGCCGCATCGAGCGCCAAGGCGACCTGCACCGACACGACAACAACCGCCACAAACAACAAGGGCGGGCAGGGAACAGCGTGCAGACAGCCAGTGCAACCAGACCTCAGCGCGCCCGGGGCGTCGGAAGGCTTGTGACCAAGCCGCTCGGGGGGCGCACGCGTCTCGCCGAGCTCTATCAGGAGGGGGCGGCCAAGATCCGGCTGCCCGAAACCTTCACAGCCGAGATGGAGGCGGTGATCATCAACACCGCCGGGGGGCTGACCGGCGGCGACCGCATGGACTGGTCGTTTTTCGCCGGTCCCGATACGTTCCTGACCGCCACCACCCAGGCCTGCGAGAAGGTCTACAAGGCGTCCGCGGGTGCGGCCGAGGTCGTCACCCGCATCGAGGCCGCAGCTGGCGCAAAAGTTCACTGGCTGCCGCAGGAATCCATTCTGTTCGACAATGCCGCCCTGTCGCGCCGGCTCGAGGTCGATCTCGACGAGAGCGCCGAATTCGTCGCCGTCGAAGCGATCCTACTCGGGCGCAAGGCGATGGGCGAGACCATGGCGCACGGCACGCTGCGCGACCGCTGGCGAATTCGGCGCGGCGGCCGGTTGATCCATGCCGAGGACCTGCGCATGGAGGGCGACGTGGGCGGACTGACGGCGTCGGGGGCCGTGCTCGCCGGCAAGGTCGCCTTCGCCACCGTCCTCTACACCGGGCCGCTGTGCGAGGCATTGCTGCCTAAGGTCCGCGCCGCGCTCGGCGATAACCCGGGCGGCGCCAGCCAGTGGAACGGAAAGCTGGTAGCCCGGCTTGCGGCCGAAGATGGGTACACTTTGAGAAAAAGCCTGATCCCGGTGATTTCCGTCTTGCGCGGCGGAGCGTCAGTGCCGAAAGTCTGGAATCTATGACAGTGATCAAGAACGTGGAGCGGTCATGAACCTGAGCCCGAGGGAAAAAGACAAACTGCTGATCGCCATGGCGGCCATGGTGGCGCGGCGCCGGCTGGAGCGGGGCGTCAAGCTCAACTACCCGGAAGCCATTGCCCTGATCAGCGATTTCGTCGTCGAGGGCGCACGCGACGGTCGTCCGGTCGCCGAACTGATGGAAGCCGGCGCTCATGTGATCACCCGCGACCAGGTCATGGAGGGCATCGCCGAGATGATCCACGACGTGCAGGTCGAGGCAACCTTTCCCGACGGCACCAAGCTGGTGACCGTCCACGAACCGATCCGCTGAGCTGAGGAGAGCCGCCGATGATCCCCGGTGAAATCATTGCCGCAGAAGGCGAGATCGAACTCAATGCCGGCCTGCCGACCGTGACGATCGAAGTGTCCAATACCGGCGACCGGCCCGTGCAGGTCGGCAGCCACTATCATTTCTTCGAGACCAATGCCGGCCTTTCCTTCGATCGCGACACGGCGCGCGGCATGCGGCTCGACATTCCGGCCGGCACCGCCGTGCGCTTCGAGCCCGGCCAGACACGGCAGGTGACGCTCATCCCGCTTTCCGGCAAGCGTGAGGTTTACGGTTTCCGGCAGAAGGTCATGGGTGCGCTATGATGCGGCTGGTGAAGACGATGAAGAGACTGCTGGCAGTCGGCTGCCTTGCGACGCTGATGGCCCTACCGGCCTTGGCCGAGGACGAGCCGATCATCAAATGTGAAGATGCGGTCACCCAGTCGGACATGACCCTCTGCGCCGTGCAGGAGCATGCGGCGGAAGACAAAAAGCTGAACGAACAATGGGCGAAGACCAAGACGGCGGTGGCCGATTGGGATGCCGCGCTGGACGCCGACCAGAGGGGGGCGGTCGATGCCTTGCTGAAGGCGCAGCGTGCCTGGATCCAGTATCGCGACGGCCAATGCGACGTCGAGGGCTTTTCGGTGCGCGGCGGCAGCCTCGAGCCGGCAATCATCGAGCTCTGCCTGGCCGAACTGACGCGCAAGCGGACGGCGGAGCTGGAAGACCTCGTCAACGGCTTCGGCAACTGACGATCGGAGTAAGATGGGAAAGCGCATCATGATCGTCGGGAACGGAGATGTACCGGAAGGGGCGGCGGCCAGCATCGATGCCGCCGACCGGGTCATCCGTTTCAACGAGTGCCGCAACTTCGGGGCTGCCGGCAGCCGCACCGACGTCGTGGCCGTATGCAATACCGGCAGGCCGGCGCGGGCCATGCTGTCCGGCGCCTGGCGCGACAGCCCTGCAGTCCGCCGGTGCTCGGAGATCTGGTCGGTGCGCGATCCGCAAAAATTCGGGGAGATGCGCCACGCCCTGCTTGTCAGCCATCCTGAGCTCTACGACTTCTGCGACGACTACACGGCGGGTTTCGCAGCCGTTGCCGAAGCGGGCGCCAAGCGGCACCGCGTGGTATCGCGCGATGTGCACGAGGCGGTCGAACGGGCGTTGCTGGCGTTTGATCCTGCGCCCTATGTCGTGCCGAGCAGCGGCATGGTGGTCGTCGCGCAGGTTCTTGCCGATGTGCTGGCCGATCCGGATCATGACCGGGACCAGATCTTTGTCGCCGGTTTCAGCCATCAGGGCTGGGACGGCCATCCCTTTGCCGCCGAGCGCCAGCTGATCGAGGCCCATGTGGCTTCCGGCAAGCTGGTGCGGCTCAATCCAGACACTGCGTCCTCCCTCACCCAAGGAGTCTGATCGTCATGCCCCACAAGATGTCCCGCAAGGCCTATGCCTCGATGTTCGGACCGACAACCGGCGACAAGGTGCGGCTCGCCGATACCGAACTGTTCATCGAGGTCGAGAAGGATTTCACCACCTATGGCGACGAGGTGAAGTTCGGTGGCGGCAAGGTCATCCGCGACGGAATGGGCCAGAGTCAGGTGACGCGGGCCAATGGCGCGGTCGATACCGTCATCACCAATGCGCTGATCGTCGACCACTGGGGTATCGTCAAGGCCGATATCGGCCTGAAGGACGGCCGCATCGTCGCGATCGGCAAGGCGGGAAACCCGGACACGCAGCCGGGCGTCGACATCATCGTCGGACCCGGCACGGAAGCGATCGCCGGCGAAGGCAAGATCGTCACCGCCGGCGGCATGGACAGCCATATTCACTTCATCTGCCCGCAGCAGATCGAGGAAGCGCTGATGAGCGGGCTCACCACCATGCTCGGCGGCGGCACCGGCCCGGCGCATGGCACGCTTGCCACCACCTGCACACCCGGTCCCTGGCATCTCGCCCGGATGATCGAGGCGGCCGATGCCTTTCCGATGAACCTTGCCTTTGCCGGCAAGGGCAATGCCTCGCTACCCGGCGCATTGGAAGAAATGATCCTCGGCGGCGCTTCCTCGCTCAAGCTGCACGAGGACTGGGGCACCACGCCGGCCGCCATCGACTGCTGCCTCACCGTTGCCGACCAGTACGACGTGCAGGTGATGATCCATACCGACACGCTGAACGAATCGGGCTTCGTCGAGGATTCGATCGGCGCGATCCGCGGCCGCACCATCCACGCCTTCCATACAGAAGGAGCGGGCGGTGGTCATGCGCCTGACATCATCAAGATCTGCGGCCAGATGAACGTCATCCCGTCGTCGACCAATCCGACGCGGCCCTACACGGTCAACACGATCGCCGAGCATCTGGACATGTTGATGGTCTGCCATCACCTGTCCGCGTCGATCCCCGAAGATATCGCCTTTGCCGAAAGCCGCATCCGCAAGGAGACGATCGCGGCGGAGGACATCCTGCACGACATCGGCGCGTTTTCGATCATCGCGTCGGACAGCCAGGCCATGGGCCGTGTCGGCGAAGTGGCGATCCGCACCTGGCAGACGGCCGACAAGATGAAGCGCCAGCGCGGGCGGCTGGCTGAGGAAACCGGCGACAACGACAATTTCCGTGTGCGCCGCTACATCGCCAAATATACGATCAATCCGGCAATCGCCCAAGGATTGAGCCATGAGATCGGCTCGGTCGAGGTCGGCAAGCGCGCCGATCTGGTGCTCTGGGATCCCGCCTTCTTCGGCGTGAAGCCGAGCTTGGTGCTCATGGGCGGCGTGATCGCGGCCGCCCCGATGGGCGATCCGAATGCCTCGATCCCAACGCCGCAGCCGGTGCACTACCGGCCAATGTTCGGAGCCTACGGCAAGGCGCGCACCAATTCGTCCGTGACCTTCGTTTCCCAGGCCTCGCTCGATGCCGGTCTCGCCGGCAAGCTCGGGGTCGCCAAGCAACTGGTGGCGGTCAAGAATACGCGCGGCGGCATTTCCAAGAAGTCGATGATCCTCAACGACCTGACGCCGCATATCGAGGTCGATCCGGAGACCTACGAAGTCCGCGCCGACGGCGAATTGCTCACCTGCGAACCGGCAAAGGTCCTGCCGATGGCGCAGCGCTACTTCCTTTTCTGATTGGCGCTAAGAAGCGCAGGGCGGCTTTCACTTGCCTGACGCCGCGAAAGTCACACGGTAGACATGCGCCTATTGCATATCTGCCATGCCGCGGGCTCGCGGAATGGATTTATGCTGCACCGCAAACGATTCTCCTTTAACTCTCATCTCCAGAGCTCAATGCCGCCTTCGCGGCACCGGCGCTCGTTTGATATTCTAAGGAGATTGCCATGTTGATCGGTAAGAAAGTTCCCGATGTCACATTTCGTACCCGTGTTCGCGATAAATCGGTGGGCGGCGCCAATCCGTTTCGCTGGCAGGACATGACGTCGGATGACTACTTCAAGGGCAAGCGGGTCATTCTCTTCTCCCTGCCGGGCGCCTTTACGCCGACCTGTTCGACCTATCAGCTGCCGGACTTCGAAAGGATGTATCCGGAATTCAAGGCTGAAGGCATTGATGAGATCTATTGCATTGCGGTCAACGACGCCTTCGTCATGAACGCCTGGGGCAAGTCGCAGAACCTAGACAACGTCAAGCTGATCCCCGATGGCTCGGGCGAGTTCACCCGCAAGATGGGCATGCTGGTCCATAAGGACAATCTCGGCTTCGGCATGCGCTCCTGGCGCTATGCCGCCATCATCAATGATGGCCAGGTCGAGCAGTGGTTCGAGGAAGAGGGTTATTCGGACAATTGCGACAGCGATCCCTATGGCGTGTCCTCGCCGCAAAACATCATGGAAAAGCTGAAAGCCAAGATCGCCGCCTGAATTTTACAAACAGGCTTTGCACTGAACAGGCCCGGGCGCCCCGGGCCTGACATGTTAATGCGGCGGTGTTGTCATGCAGTCTATGCACGCGCCGGTATTAACAAATGGATATTTGTTCTTATCTCCCGGCGCTTGAATAAAAGTAGCATACAGATCATCGTGACGCTGAGTATATCAACTCAAAGCTTGTCGGTTTTTCTTTTTCCGTTAGTCTCTCAGTAATTTTGCTTCGGGTGAATTATTATGATGCCCTCAATCCATGGTTATTGATTTTCAGCAGTGGGGTAATCTGAAATATTTTGGCTTTATTCGGCTTTTTAATTTTATCATTAAGAATAAGCCAATCGAACGAGCCTAATCGATGAGTGCTGCATGAACAGGGGGCGGCGCGGTGGATGTTCTTAAGAGATGGATGTCGCTTCAGGTCGATCTCGGCAGTTTCGACAGCCGTGCGGCGGTCTATAATTTTGCCCTGAAAATGACGTTTCGAGCGGTTCTGCTTGCCTTCCTGTTCAATCTTGCCTTTCTGCCGCTCGGCTACGCGCTGGGGCTTGTACCCCTGTCGCTGGCTGATGCGGTCAAGTTGTCCGTTGCCTGCTCCTGGCTGTTCGGCGGTGCGGTGTCAGGGGCGCTTGCGCTCATCACCGGCCATGTGATTCGAGATCTGTCCGTGTCGCGCGCGGAATTCGAACGCCTCAGCCGGACGGACATGCTGTCGGGTTTGCTGAACCGGCGTGCCTTCAATGCAGCGCTGGCCGAAACCGCTCCGGGGGCGTCGCTTGCGATCCTTGATCTCGACCGGTTCAAGGCGGTCAATGATGGCCATGGCCATTGCGCCGGCGACGAGGTGATCAAGGCGGTGGCCAGTATCCTGCGGGAGGTGTTCGAAGATCATCACCTGGTTGCACGGCTTGGCGGCGAGGAATTCGGCGTGATCATCCGGGGCGGCGGCCTTGCCCACCGGATCGGTCTGGTCGACCGGGTGCGCCAATTGGTGGAAGCCCGGGCGATCTCCTGCGAAGGCGTGGCCATCCATGCGACGGTTTCGGCCGGTATCGCCGAATTCGCTCCCGATCTTCGCCCTGAAACCGTCTATTCCGCCGCTGATCGCGCGCTCTATCTGGCAAAGGCCAAGGGACGCAACCGCGTTGTCCACGAGACAGAAGAGATTGGCTGGGCCAGGCGCGAAAGCGATGCCGCCGAGGCAAGGCATATCGGCATGATACAGAGCTCTACAGAGGCGCTCCCGGCGGCCGGCTGAAACTTCAGCCTTGCTGTTTGCCTTCTATTTTTGCATGGTTGAAAAATAACCATTTTGGGAAAGCCATGCGTCGCGTCATAACCTATCTTCCTGCCGGAACGTCCGAAGAGACGATAGTCGGCTCCGTCATGCTGGCCCATGACGAGCGGCATTTGAGGCGCAAGCTGTTGCATCTCGACGATGGCGACATGGTCATGCTCGACATGAAGCAGCCTGTCCTGCTCGCCCATGGTGACCTGCTGCTGATGGACGATGGTAATGCCATCGAGGTCCGGGCGTCTGCAGAGAAGCTCTTCGAGATCCGCCCGAGAGATCGTCTGCATCTCGTAGAACTCGCCTGGCATATCGGCAACCGGCATCTGCCGGCGCAGATCGAGGAGGACCGTATCCTTATTCTCCGCGACCACGTGATTCGCGAGATGCTTATCGTGCTGGGGGCTGATGTCGCGGAGGTGACCGAACACTTCCAGCCGATGCGCGGGGCCTATCATGGCCATGACGGCGGGCATTCGAGCCACAATCACGATCATGCCTGAACGCCCGCCCGCCGCCGGCAATCCGCATAGCCTGATCAGGCTGATGACCTGGTTGTCGCCTGCCTTTCCAGTCGGCGGCTTTGCCTACTCCGGCGGGCTGGAGGCGGCGGTGGTCGAAGGCCATGTCTGCGAAGCCGGCGATCTGGCCGTGTGGCTGGACACCCTCCTCGTCGCGGGTCCCTTGCGCAATGATGCAATCCTGCTGGCCGAGGCCCATCGCGCATTCAATGACTCGGGCCGACTGTCGCAGGTCGCGGACCTCGCGGGAGCGCTGGCGGGATCGGCCGAGCGCTACCAGGAGGTCGTGCGGCAGGGGGACGCGTTTCTCGCTGCTGCCTCCGCCTGGCCGCAGCCGCAAATGGCACCGCTGCATGCTGACACGGCCTATGGCGTCGCGGTCGGTGCCGTCTCTGCTGCCAACGGCGTGGCACTCGCCGATGCGCTGGTCGCGTTTTTGCAGGCGCAGTGCGCTCAGCTCGTCTCGGCGGCCATTCGGCTCGGCATCATCGGCCAGACACAGGGTGTCGGTATCCTCGCGGGGCTGGAGCCGGCCGTTTTGCGGCAGGCGGAGGAGACCTGTGGGCTCGGGCTCAACGATCTCGGCTCGGCGACGGTGATCGCCGATGTGCTGTCGATGCGGCACGAAAGCCAGTACTCGCGGCTCTTCCAGTCATGAGGGACATTACAAGCAATGAAGACAGGAAAAGCGGTATGAAATCGGCAAACGGACCCTTGCGGGTTGGCATCGGCGGACCGGTCGGCTCGGGCAAGACGGCGCTCACGGAGAAGCTGTGCAAGGCGATGCGCGATGACTATTCGATCGCGGTCGTCACCAATGACATCTATACGCGCGAGGACGCCGATGCGCTGATCCGCATGCAGGCGCTGTCGTCTGATCGCGTTGTCGGGGTCGAGACCGGCGGCTGTCCGCACACAGCGATCCGTGAGGATGCCTCGATCAATCTGAGGGCCATTGCCGATCTCAACGCCCGCATACCGGACCTCGACGTCGTGTTCATCGAATCTGGCGGCGATAATCTGGCCGCGACCTTCTCGCCTGACCTTGCCGATGTCACCATCTACGTCATCTCGGTGTGCCAGGGCGAGGAAATCCCGCGTAAAGGCGGACCGGGGATCACGCGCTCCGATTTGCTGGTGATCAACAAGAAGGATCTCGCGCCCTATGTCGGCGTCGACCTTGACGTGATGGAGGGCGATGCCGGACGGATGCGTGCCGCGAAGCCCTTCGTGTTCGCCGACATGAAGCGCGGGGAGGGGATCGAGGAGATCGTCCGTTTCCTCAAGGAGACAGGCGGGCTTTGAGGGCTCGCCCGTCCCTGTCGTTCTTTGCGAGGATGTGGATCAGATCTGCTTCAGCGCGCTGATGTCGGCGATCTGGACGATCCGGCCGCGGACCGTCACGCCGGCGCGACGGAGCGAAGAGAAGGCCCGCGACAGCGCTTCCGGTGCAAGACCGAGCTTGCCGGCGAGCAGGCTCTTCTGAAAAGGCAGGCGGATTGAGGCTGAACTGCCCTCCTGCGGGCAATTGTCGAGCAAGTAGTGGGCGACACGCTGCGGGGCTGTCTGCAGCCGGTCGTTGGCAATGCAGTCCATGGTGTTGCGCAGGTGGCTCGACAGGCACTGAATGATGGCCTTGGCCACGTCCTTCTCCTGTTCGGCCAGGGCGCGTACCTTCTGGAGTTCGAAGCGCGCGACCGTGATGGTCTCGGCGGCCTGCGAATTGTAGAGATACTGCTCGCCCATCGCCAGCAGGCATTCAGCGAATGTGTCGCCGGGGCCGCAGATGCGGATATCCGCTTCGCGACCGTCCTTGTTCAGCCGGAACAGCCTGACATAGCCGTTCAGCACGCAGTAAAAATATTCCGCCCCCTCGCCTTCGCGAAAAAGAATGTCCCGCGCCTCGTAATTCATGACCGTTGCGATCTCGAGCATGCGCGTCTGCGCGCTCGCACCGAGCGATGACATGAAGGGCGTCCTGAGCAGAGTGTTCTTGTCGCGTGTGTTCAATTTCAAAATCTTGTTCACGATCTTCGGCTCCAGATTGCGTTCCTGGCGGAGCGCGTTGGCCAGTATCAGCGAAAAACGGTGAAGCAGGCTGGGGCGGACGCCTCGATCTCGCGCGGCCCGACAGATCCCCCATGCCGCGCGCGGCACTCCATCCGTCACGCAACTCGGGCGGTCCCATGGCCGGAAAGGGTGGAACTTGCTACTTAAGTCCCGTCTCGCTCCCTGGCCAAGAAACCAACCTCACTTCACTTGTTCCTCAGCAGATCAACGATAGGCAAGGGCAGGAGCGGGTGAATTGATTTCGATCAATCACTTTGCCGGAAACGTCGATTTTGCGGGAAATCTGCATCGAACCTGCAAGAAAGCCGGGCGAATGCCCGGCTCTGCTTGCCCGTCCCGTGGTCTATTCCGCCGCGAGTGGCGGCAGGGAGATGAGCTTGGCGCTCTCGCCACCCTTGCGCGGCGTCTCCGGCAGACGTTTCTCCACCGAAGCGAGGCGCTCTTCGATGGTCGAGAGCGTTGCGCTGTTTTTCACGGTAATTTCCGTCAGCGTCTCAGGAGAGAGTGCCTGCACTTCCTCCTCCTTCTTGCCGACCAACCTGCCGAACACCCAGCCGAGCAGGCGCGACAGGTCGTCCATGATCAGGAAGAAGGCCGGCACGACCAGCAGGCTCATGACCGTGGAGACGATGATGCCGCCGATCACCGCAGTCGCCATTGGCGAGCGGAACGATCCGCCTTCGCCAACGCCGAGCGCCGACGGCAGCATGCCGGCCGACATGGCGATGGAGGTCATGATGATCGGCCTGGCGCGCTTGCGGCCCGCCTCGACCATGGCCTCGATGCGGGCCATGCCCTGATGGCGCATCTCGATGGCGAAGTCGACGAGCAGGATCGCGTTCTTCGTCACGATGCCCATCAGCATCAGGATACCGATCAGCACGGGCATGGAGAGAGCATTGTTCGTGATAATCAGTGCCACCGCCACACCACCGATGGCGAGCGGCAGGGACAACAGGATGGTGAAGGGCTGAATGACGTCCTTGAACAGCAGGATCAGAACCGTCAGAACGAGCAGCAGACCGAGCAACATGGCATTGACGAAGCTCTCTTGCATTTCGCGCTGGACCTTTGTGTCCCCGCTTTCTACGAGTCTGACAGAGGCGGGGATTTCCGCCTCGTCGACAGCGGCCCTGAAGGCGGCTGTTGCCGTATCGAGCGCCACGCCCTGGGGCAAATCGGAACCTATCGTCACGACACGGCTGCGATTGTTGCGTTTGATCGAGGAAACGCCTTCCGAATAATCGATGTCGGCGACACTGGAGAGCGGCACGGTTGCGCCGCTGGCCGTCTGGACCTTGAGTGCGCGGATCGCAGCGAGGTCGGTCCTGAAGTCGAGCATCGCCTGGACACGGATCGGGATCAGGCGGCCGTCGAGGGCGATCTTGGTCAGGGCGGCATCGACGTCGCCGATTGTAGCAACGCGTACCGTCTCTGCAATCTGCTGCGGCGTGATGCCGAGGCGTGCCGCCTCGTCCTTGCGCGGACGGATCTGCAGTTCGGGGCGGGGCAGGGCGCCATCGGCGCTGACATTGGCCAGTTCCGGCACGGTGCGCAGCTTCGCTTCCAGGATCGCCGCCGCCTCGTTCAGTTCTTCCTCGTTCTTCGACAGGAAGTTGAAGGAGATGTCGCGATCGCCGCGATCGTTGAGCTTCATCACGCGGATGTCGGCAATCGGACGTAGTTTGGCAAATACCTCTTCTTCGATTTCCCACTGTGGACGCGTGCGGCCGGTCTCCTCAATCTTCGGCAGGAACTGGCCGATCAATGGCAAGCCGCCGAAACCCTTGTTGACGATGGTGGTCACGAGAGAATGGTCGATTCTGACCAGATTGAGCGTGACGCTCGCCCGCCGCAGTTCCATGTCGCCTTTCGGCGAGGCACCGCCCAAGACGAAGACGCTTTCCACGCCGTCAAGGTCCTTGACCGCATCGTAGATCGCGTCAGTCCTTCTTTCCGTCTCGGCGAGCGTGGCGTTCGGCGGCAGCTCGATCGACAGCGTAATACGGCCCGCGTCCTCTGGCGGCAGGAAGCTGCCGGGCACCTGGGCCAGCAGCATGACCGAGGCGACGAGGAAGGCGAAGGCGCCGATCAGGGTCGCATAGCGGGCGTACCAATGCGTGGTCGTGGAGCGCACCAGCCGCGTATAGCCCTTCATGAAGGCCGAATCATTGTCGTGGTGGTCGTCCATCCCGTCCTCGGCCCGCATGAGATAGGCGGCCATCAAGGGAGTTATGAGACGCGCAACCATCAGCGAGAAGAACACGGAGAAGGCGACGGTGAGGCCGAACTGGATGAAATATTGACCGGGGATGCCCGGCATGAATGATACCGGCACGAAGACGGCGATGATGGTGAAGGTGGTGGCAATGACGGCAAGGCCGATTTCGTCGGCGGCCTCGATCGCTGCCCGGTAGGGCGTCTTTCCCAGCTTGATGTGGCGGGCGATATTCTCGATTTCGACGATCGCGTCATCGACCAGAATGCCCGTCGCCAGCGTCAGCGCCAGGAAGCTGACGAGATTGAGCGAGAATCCCAGCATATCCATGACCCAGAAGGTCGGGATCGCCGACAAGGGCAGGGCGACTGCGGAAATCAGCGTGGCACGCCAGTTGCGCAGGAACAGGAAGACCACGATAACGGCAAGGATTGCCCCTTCGATCAGGGTGTGCATCGCCGCTTCATAGTTGCCGTAGGTGAAATAGACGGAATCGTTGATCAGTTCGATCTGGACATCCGGATTTTCGGCACGAACCTGATCGAGGCTGGTGGCAACCGTTTCTGCGACGCTCACCTCGCTCGCACCCTTGGCGCGATAGACGGCGAACGTCACCACGGGCTTGCCGTTGAACTCGGAGAAGGATTTCTGTTCCTCGTAAGTGTCCTTCACTGTGCCGAGGTCGGACAATGTGACGAAGCGGCCGCCGCTCAGGGCAATCGTGGTGTTGGCGAGTGATGTCACGTCGCGGGCATCGCCGAGGGTGCGGATCGCCTGCTCGGCGCCAGCCACCTGGCCACGGCCCGAGCCAAGGTCGATATTGGTACCGCGCAGCTGCCGGTTGACGTCAGCGGCGGTGATGCTGAATGCGTCAAGTCTGTCGGGATTGAGTTCGACCCGGATTTCGCGTTCCGCGCCGCCGAACCGGTCGATCCTGCCGATGCCGGGCTGCCCCTGAAGGGCGCGCTTGACGGTGTCGTCCACGAACCAGGACAGTTCCTCGATCGCCATATTGGGCGACGTGACCGCGAAGGTCTGGATTGCCGCGCCTTCGACATCGATCTTGGAGACGATCGGCTCGTCGACCGAGGCGGGCAGATCACCGCGGATCCGGTCGATCGCGTCCTTGACGTCTTGCACGGCTTGCTCGGTCGGCACTTCCATGCGGAACATCACCGTTGTCTGCGAACGGCCATCCGTGACGGTGGACCCCAATTCATCGACGCCGGTGATCGAGGCGACCGCGTCCTCAATCTCCTTGGTGACCTGGGTTTCTAGCTCGGCCGGCGACGCGCCACTCTGGGTCACCGTGATCGCGACGATCGGCACGTCGATGTTTGGAAAGCGGGTGATCGGAAGCGCGAAAAAGGATTGCAGCCCGACCACCATCAGCAGGATGAAGGCCAGGATCGGCGCAACCGGATTGCGGATGGACCAGGCGGAAAAGTTCATGCTGTCCTCTCGCTCAGTTCGAAACGGCCGTCTCGTCGCGCACCGGGTTTATCCGGTCACCGTCGCGCACAAAAGCGCCGGCCTTGGCAACGACGACGTCACCTTGCTGCAGTCCCGACTTCACCTCGATGAACGCGCCGTCCTGGATGCCGGTCTCGATTTTGATCTGCTTGATCACGTTGTCCGTGACCAGGCGCGTCGTCGTGCCTTGCTTGTCGGTCGTGATCGCCGACAGAGGCAGTGCGACGCCCTGGGCTTCCGCGATTATGATCTCCGCACTCGCGTACATGCCGGCGCGGGCGCCCTCGTCATCGTCGATGGCGATGTGCACCGCACCGAGACGTGTCTGCGGGTCAATCACCGGCGAAATTAGTCGGATGGAACCACCCAGCGTGGCAGCGCCGCCGGCAAGGTTGATCTTCGCCTTCTGCCCGACCCGTATCTTCAGGATGTCAGTTTCCGATACGTCTGCCACCAGTTCGATCTCGCCGTCGCGGATAATCGTGAACATTGTCTGCCCGCCGCCGCTGGCGATTGCGCCGACCTTGGCGTTGCGGGCCGCAATCAGGCCCGCGACGGGTGACTTCACATCGGTACGGGCCAGCTTAAGGTCAATGTCGGCAAGCTGGCTCTCGACCACCTTGATATCGGCTTCGGCGATGGCGATGGCCTGCACCGTGCTGTCAACCTTGGCTGTGGCGCTGGTCGCCGCTGTTTCGGCCTGTTCGACCGACGCCCTGGACAGCGTCCCGGACTTTGCAAGGGTTTCTGCGCGCTTGAACTGGCGCTGGGCCTCTGCGGCCCCGGACTTCGCGTCCTCGAGTTGAACCTTGTATTGGGCGAGCGAGGCTTCCGCCTTGGCCCTCGTTGCCACGAGCTGGCTCTTTTGCAGAAGCAGTGCGTCGTCGTTCAGCTGCGCCACCACCGTTTCCGCGGCGATCCGATCGCCGACATCGGCATTGAGGGAGCGGATCGACAAGCCCTCGACTTGTGGCTGGACATAGACCTCCTCGGTTGCCCGAATCGTTCCCGTCGCGACAATACGGTCGACGAGGCTGCGCGTGGTCGCCTCGGTCACGACGATGGACGGCAAGGATTGCGTCGACTGATCCGCCGGCGCGTCTTCGGCGGCGGCAGCAAGCGGGGATATCGCAATGGACAGAGCGATCAATCCGGCAGTGACGATCGTAAAGCGAACCATGTATCTCTTCCGAGGTTTCTGGATAGACTATCGAAAACAACAAAATGCAAGGCAGCGCGGCAAAAAGCATCCGCAACCTGCTCAGGTTGGCCGGTATAGCGCCTTTGCAACCGAACGACAATTCTGTGGTTCGTATCGGCTGGGACTTTAGTTGGTATCGGCGCGGTTTGTTACAAGTCCCAAGTGCGGATCTGAAGCGTTCTATTTTTAAGCTGCCGCGCCGCACAAATCAATGCGGCACGGCGCGCAACAATGCGCGATCCTCTCGGCAGCTTTCTAAATCGATACCCTGCGGCGTGTGATGTCAGGAAAACAAGAGGCGCCCGGACCGGGATCCGGGCGCCTCCGTTTCGAACCAGTGACCCGTTCTACTTGAGGGCTTCGTTGGTGATGTCGAGCGTGTAGGCGCCTTCCGGCTCCTTGGTGATGACCGGGTCGGAACCGCCGCCGAGAAGGGTCGCGACCGTGCGTTTGTAGTCGGCCTCGTCGAGCGCGCCGTTCGAGCCGGCGGTCAGCTTGGCCACTTCGCCCATCATGCGCTTCTGGTGGACTTCCGTCTGGGCGCCGGAGGCATCGTTCTCGAGCACGATTTCGGCTGCATCATCCGGGTTCTCTTCTGCCCACTTCCAGCCCTTCATCGAAGCGCGAACGAACTTGACCATCTTTTCCTTGAAGGCCGGGTCGTTCAACTTGTCCTCAAGAACGTAGAGACCGTCTTCCAGGGTGGCCACACCTTCCTTCTCATACTGGAAGGTCACAAGCTCGTCTTCCTTGATGCCGGCATCGATGACCTGCCAATACTCGTTGTAGGTCATGGTCGAGATGCAGGCGGCCTGCTTCTGCAGCAGCGGGTCGACGTTGAAGCCCTGCTTCAGCACGGTCACGCCTCCGTCTGAGCCATCCGTCTTGATGCCGAGCGTGCTCATCCAGGAGAGGAACGGATATTCGTTGCCGAAGAACCAGACGCCGAGCGTCTTGCCCTTGAAATCTTCCGGCTTGGTGATGCCGGTTTCCTTGAGGCAGGTCAGCATCATGCCCGACGCCTTGAACGGCTGGGCGATGTTGACGAGCGGCACGCCCTTTTCGCGGGTGGCGAGGGCAGACGGCATCCAGTCGACGATCACGTCGGCGCCGCCGCCGACGAGAACCTGCGGGGGAGCGATGTCGGGACCACCCGGCTTGATTTCGACGTCGAGGCCTTCTTCCTCGTAGAAGCCCTTGTCCTTGGCGACATAGTAGCCGGCGAACTGGGCCTGGGTGACCCACTTCAACTGCAGCGTCACCTTGTCGGCAGCGGCCGCCTGCATGGCCGTCAACGACACGGCGCCTGCCAGCAGCAGGGATGCGAGTTTCAATGTCATTTTCTGTTCCCTCTTTCTTGTTTACGCCTGTCCACCACGGACAGACGGATGCCAGAAGGTGACCGCGCGTTCTGCGAGTGCCACCAACCCGTAGAAGACCGAGCCGGCGAGCGCGGCAACCGCGATCTCGGCCCAGACCATATCGACATTGCTGCGCCCCACTTCCGTGGAGATGCGGAACCCCATGCCAACGATCGGAGTGCCGAAGAACTCTGCCACGATGGCACCGATCAGGGCCAGCGTGGAATTGATCTTCAGGGCGTTGAAGATGAACGGCCAGGCGGCCGGCAGGCGTAGCTTTACCAGCGTCTGCCACCAGGATGCCGCATAGGTGCGCATCAGGTCGCGCTCCATGTGGCTCGCGGCCGACAGTCCCTGCACGGTGTTCACCAGCATGGGGAAGAAGGTCATGATGACGACGACGGCGACCTTGGACTGCCAGTCGAAGCCGAACCACATGACCATGATCGGCGCGACGCCGACCATCGGCAGGGCCGAGACGAAATTGCCGATCGGCAGCAGGCCCTTCTGCAGGAAGGGCGAGCGGTCGACGAGGATGGCAACGGCAAAGCCGAGGCCGCAGCCGAGCGCATAGCCGGTCAGCACTGATTTCAGGAACGTCTGCTGGAAGTCGGCCCAGAGTGTCGGCACCGAACTGGTCAGGCGGGCCCAGATCATCGACGGCGCCGGCAAGAGGATGGAGGGAATACTGAAGCCATGCACCAGGCATTCCCAGATGACCAGCAGGGTTACGCCGAAGATCAGCGGCACGGCGATGTTGACGATGCGGCGCACCGCGCGGTCCTTGAAGGTCTGGCGCACCAGCCATTCGTTGAGGCCCCAGGCGGAAAGCCAGAAGACGAGGGCGAAGACGAGATAGCTGTTCATGGCTTGACCCCCATGCGGTTCAGCACGCGGGCGTGGGCGGCGCCGACGATAGAGACCAGTATGGCGGCAAGGCCGGCGGCCATGAACAGCGCCGCCCAGATCTGGATGGTCTGGCCGTAGTAGGAACCGGACAGGAGGCGGGCGCCGAGACCCGCGACCGCGCCGGTCGGCAGTTCGGCGACGATGGCGCCGAGCAGCGAGATGGCGATCGCCACCTTCAGCGAGGTGAACAGATAAGGCATGGACGCCGGCCAGCGCAGCTTCCAGAAGGTCTGGGAGGGGCTCGCATGATAAGTGTGCATCAGGTCAAGCAGGATGGTGTCGGGGCTGCGAAGCCCCTTCACCATGCCGACGACGATCGGGAAGAACGAAAGGTAAGTAGAAATCAGCGCCTTGGGCAGGATGCCCGAAATGCCGACCGAGTTCAAAACCACGATGACCATGGGCGCGATGGCGAGGATCGGAATGGTCTGGCTGGCGATTACCCAGGGCATCAGCGAGCGGTCCATCGCCCGGTTGTGGACGATGCCGACGGCGAGCAGGATGCCGAGCACGGTGCCGATGGCAAAGCCGAGCAGGGTCGTCGAAAGGGTAATCCAGGCGTGGTAGACGAGGCTTCGCTTGGAGGTCACCGCCTTGTTGACCGTGGTATCCCAGAGTTCGGCGAAGATCTGGTGCGGCGCGGGCAGCACCGGCCGCTCCTGGGCAAAGCTGCGCTCCACCACCTGGCCAAACGTAATGGTTTCATTCGCCCGCGCCGCCTGGTCGCGCACGAAGGGCGCGTTGAGATAGACGACGAAGACGTGCCAGACGACGAGAATGGCAACGACGACGGTGAGGATCGGCAGGATGCGGTCGCGGAAGAGGGAGGGGGAGGTCATGCCTGGTCCCCTTGCGAAGTCAGAAACTCCTCCAAGCTCTTCTCGAGACTGACGGCGACATAATCGGGGTTGTCGTTGACCTGATCATTGTCGAATCGAAGAACCGTGAAGCCTTGCTTGCGGAGGAAATCGTCTCTGCGCACATCATGGGCGCGGCCGTGGTCCGTCTCATGACTGTCGCCATCGACTTCCACGATCACGCGGGCGGACAGCCAGGCAAAGTCGGCGATGTATGGTCCAATGGGTGTTTCCCGGCGGAACCGAGCGCCACGGGGTCTCAGATCTCGCAAGAGATCCCACATCTCTCGCTCGGCCTTGGTCAATTCGCCTCGGAGCGTTCTGGCGCGCTTTCGAGTCTTCGGATCGATATTGGAATGCGGTATAGGACACTCCATCGAGAACGGTGGTTCCGGATTGCGAACCCCCTCTGGCCTGCCGGCCATCTCCCCCACAAGGGGGGAGAAGACTCGCGGCAGCGCCTTGCCCCAGACTGAGCGTTGGAGGTGCGCAGCCGAGCCCCTCCCCCTTGTGGGGAGGGGTTGGGGAGGGGTCTTTCCATTCAACGAAACACTATTCCTCATAGCTATGCCCCGCCTTCAGGCCCTCGCGGACGCGGTGGGCGATTGCGAGGAATTCCGGTGTTTCGCGGATCTCCAGCGGGCGTTCCCTGGGCAGGGTCGATTCGATGATGTCGGTGACGCGGCCGGGGCGGGGGCTCATGACGACGATCTTGGTCGAGAGATAGACCGCTTCGGGAATGGAATGGGTGACGAAGCAGATCGTCTTGTCAGTGCGGTCCCAGAGCTTCAGCAGTTCGGAATTGAGGTGGTCGCGGACGATTTCGTCGAGCGCACCGAAGGGCTCGTCCATCAACAGAAGGTCAGCGTCGAAGGCGAGCGCCCGGGCGATTGAGGCGCGCTGCTGCATGCCGCCCGATAGCTGCCAGGGGAATTTCTTGCCAAAGCCAGTGAGGTTGACCAGTTCCAGCGTCTGCTCGACCCGCTTCTTCTGTTCCTCCCTGGAGAAGCCCATGATCTCGAGCGGCAGGGCGATGTTCTTCTCGATCGTGCGCCAGGGATAGAGCGCCGCCGCCTGGAAGACATAGCCGTAGGAACGATCCTTGCGGGCGTTTTCGGGCGTCATGCCGTTGACGGTGATCGTGCCCGAGGTGTGTTTTTCGAGATCGGCGATGACGCGCAGGAAGGTGGTCTTGCCGCAGCCGGAGGGACCGATGAAGGAGACGAAGTCACCCTTCTTCACCTCGAGGTCGACATTGGACAGTGCATGGACCGGCCCGTCTCCCGTCTGGAAGGTGAGACAGAGGTCCTTGGCGGACACGACGGAGAAGGGAGCGGTCATCGATGGGAACCTATGGGCTTTCTTGCAAAGGCGCCAAGCCTCTTGCACACTGTCAATACATGGCAGGCGCGGGCCGGCCTATCGGACTTTACGGGAATTTCGGAGATCGAGGAGGAGTGCCAGAATGGATACGTCATCGAAACCCACCTGCCGGATCGTTCGGCCCGGAAGCACCTATGACGGCAAGCAGGGCCTGAGCTATTTTGCCGGCATTTCGGCGGAGACGGTCGGCTCGAAGGGCATCTGCATGCACCTCCTGACCATGCCGCCGGGTGCGAGGGCCAAGGCCCATCTGCACGAGAACCACGAGACGGCGATCTACTGCCTGTCGGGCCAGGCGCATACCTGGTACGGCGACCGGCTGGAAAACCATGTGATCCTGCATGCCGGGGAACTGATGTACATCCCGGCCGGCGTGCCGCATCTGCCGGCCAACCTCTCCAACGCGCCCTGCACGGCGCTGATCGCCCGGACAGATCCCAACGAGCAGGAAAGCGTCGTGC
The DNA here is from genome assembly GCF_964021225.1 of Rhizobium arsenicireducens. Taxonomy (NCBI): domain Bacteria; kingdom Pseudomonadati; phylum Pseudomonadota; class Alphaproteobacteria; order Hyphomicrobiales; family Rhizobiaceae; genus Rhizobium; species Rhizobium arsenicireducens. The sequence continues at coordinate 632,185 of NZ_CAXHYK020000001.1, forward strand.
TTCTGCCGGAGCTGGACGGGCTGGTGGAGGTTTGAACCTCCCCTTCTCCTCAGCGGGGAGAAGGCGGCCCGCAGGGCCGGATGAGGGGGAGCGGAGCTGCATTGGGCTTGGCGCACTTGGCCCCCTCATCGCCTCGCTGCGCTCGGCACTTCTCCCCGCTGGGGAGAAGAGGGTTTCGGCTGTGGGCGCTTTACCCCCCTCTGTCCTGCCGGACATCTCCCCCTCAAGGGGGGAGATCGGATCACGCCAGCCGTTTGCCGAATGGCCAAGATGGGGCACCATGCGCGTGGTGACTGAAATTGCCGGCGATCTCGTATCTCGTTCGAGCGCATGGCTGGCGGTCAATGGGCGGGTTTCGCCAATCACGGTTCCTTCCGGCGGTCGAGCGGCCAGCCGCACCCGATCTCCCCCCTTGAGGGGGAGATGCCCGGCAGGGCAGAGGGGGGTGGATCGCACAGAGAACGCCATCCTTCGACTTACACCCCCGTCGCTGGAATTCCGGTGCGTTCCACCTTGCGCGGCGCGACCAGTTCCTTCCAGGTGGACAGCGCCTTGTTGACGGCCGGGAAGGGCTCTCGGCTGACGAACTGGCCGTGGCCTTCCTCGGTCTTCACCGTCGCTTCCTCGATCACCACCTTGCCGCGCGACAGGGTGAAGCGCGGCAGGCCGGTCACCTGCTTGCCCTCGAAGACGTTGTAGTCGATCGCCGATTGCTGGCTTTTGGCCGAAATCGTCTTGGAGCGCTTCGGATCCCACACCACGAGGTCGGCATCCGCGCCGACGAGGACGGCACCCTTCTTCGGATAGATGTTGAGGATCTTGGCGATGTTGGTCGAGGTGACGGCGACGAATTCGTTCATCGTCAGGCGGCCGGTCGCCACCCCATAGGTCCACAGCATCGGCATGCGGTCTTCGAGACCGCCGGTGCCGTTCGGGATCTTGGCGAAGTTGCCGACGCCGAAACGCTTCTGCTCGGTGGTAAAGGCGCAGTGGTCGGTGGCGACGCAGGAGAGCGAGCCCGACTGCAGGCCGGCCCACAGCAAATCCTGGTGCTGCTTGTTGCGGAAGGGGGGCGACATGACGCGGCGGGCGGCATGGTCCCAGTCCCTGTCGAAATATTCGCTCTCGTCGAGCGTCAGGTGCTGGATCAGCGGCTCGCCATAGACGCGCATGCCCTTCTGCCGCGCGCGGCGGATGGCTTCATGGGCCTGTTCGCACGACGTGTGCACCACATAGAGCGGCACGCCCGCCATGTCGGCCAGCATGATGGCGCGGTTGGTCGCCTCGCCTTCCACTTCGGCGGGCCGCGAATAGGCGTGCGCCTCCGGGCCGTTGTTGCCCTCGGCCAGCAGCTTCGCGGTCATCGCCGCCACCACGTCGCCGTTCTCGGCATGGACGAGCGGCAGCGCGCCCAGTTCGGCGCAGCGCGAGAAGGAGGCGAACATCTCGTCGTCGTTCACCATCAGCGCGCCCTTGTAGGCCATGAAGTGCTTGAAGGTGTTGATGCCCTTGTCCTGGACCACGGTCTTCATCTCGTCGAAGACGCGCTCGTTCCAGCCGGTGATCGCCATGTGGAAGGAATAGTCGGCATTGGCGCGGCTGGTCTTGTTGTGCCACATCGAGAGCGCGTCGAGCAGCGACTGGTCCGGCGCCGGCAGACAGAAGTCGACCACCATGGTGGTGCCGCCGGCAAGGCCCGCGCGCGTGCCGCTTTCGAAGTCGTCGGCGGAATAGGTGCCCATGAAGGGCATTTCGAGATGCACATGCGGATCGATGCCGCCCGGCATGATGTAGCAGCCGGTGGCGTCCAGCGTTTCGTCGCCCGAAAGGTTCGGCCCGATCTCGACGATCACGCCGCCGTCGATCTTCACGTCGGCCTTGTAGGTGAGATCGGCGGTGACGATGGTGCCGCCCTTGATGACCTTCGACATGATGCACTCCCTCTGATCGATTTATGTTGTTCTTACAAAACCTTGGTCATGAACAGGCTGTAGGGGTTGTCGGGATAGTCCGCGAAGGGACCGCACTCGACGAACCCGAACCGCCGATACATGGCGACCGCCTCCCTATTGAGTGGTCCGGTCTCGAGATAGAGGCGATGAAGCCGCCGCTCCACCGCCATCGACACCAGCCGCTCCATGAGCGACCGCCCTATTCCCTTTCCGCGCCCTGCCTCCGGAACGAAAATCCGCTTCAATTCACCCGTGCCGTCTTCAAACCACTTGATGGCGCCGCACCCCGCGACGACGCCTGCCCAACGTGCCACCAGAAAGGTGATATCCGGCTGGCAGAGTCCGGCGACATCGGTTCCAAAATTCCCTTCTGAGGGATATAGCGCCGCTGCATAGGCGTCCGAGGCTTCGATCAGCGCGATTACATCCGGTTGATCGGGGCTCTCGCACGCGATCTCAAGCATCACGCCACAATCTCCGCCGTCTCCAGCACGGCCTGCAGCAGCACGTCGGCGCCGGCGGTAGCCCAGTCCTTGGAGATGTCCTCGGCCTCGTTGTGCGACAGGCCGCCGACGCAGGGGCACATGATCATGGTGGCGGGCGCCACCTTGGCGGCCCAGCAGGCGTCGTGGCCGGCGCCGGAGATCAGGTTCATGTGGCTGTAGCCGAGCCGCTCGGCGGCGTTGCGCACCGTTTCCACCAGCTTCGGGTCGAAGGTGACCGGGTCGAAATGGCCGACGGCCTCGACCGAACAGCCGACGCCGAGCGTTTCGCAGATCGCGGCCGCTTCCTTCTCGATGCGGGCGCGCATGGCGTTGAGCTTGGCGAGATCCGGCGTGCGGATATCGACGGTGAAGATCACCGTCCCGGGCAGCACATTGCGGGAATTGGGCGAGAACTTCACCTGGCCGACGCCGCCGACCGCACCCGGCTGGTTGTCCATGGCCACCGTCTGGACCATTTCCATGATGCGGGCCATGGCAAGGCCGGCATTGACGCGCAGATTCATCGGCGTCGAGCCGGTATGCGCCTCGCGGCCGGTCAGCGTGAATTCCAGCCACCACAGGCCCTGACAGTGGGTGACGACGCCGATCTGCTTGTCCTCGGCCTCGAGGATCGGACCCTGCTCGATGTGATATTCGTAATAGGCGTGCATCTTCCGCGCGCCGACCTCTTCGTCGCCCAGCCAGCCGATGCGCTTCAGCTCGTCGCCATAGGTCTTGCCGTCCGGATCCTGGCGGCCATAGGCATAGTCGAGCGAATGGATGCCGGCAAAGACGCCCGAGGCGAGCATGGCCGGGGCAAAGCGCGCGCCTTCCTCGTTGGCCCAGTTGGTGACGACGATCGGGTGCTTCGTCCGGATGCCGAGATCGTTCATCGAGCGGACGATTTCGAGCGCGGCCAGAACGCCGAGCACGCCGTCATACTTGCCGCCGGTCGGCTGGGTGTCGAGATGCGAGCCGACATAGACCGGAAGGGCGTCGGGATCGGTGCCGGGACGGGTCATGAACATGGTGCCCATCTTGTCGACGCCCATGGTCATGCCGGCCTCTTCGCACCATGTCTGGAAGAGCTTGCGGCCCTCGGCGTCGGCGTCGGTCAGCGTCTGGCGATTGTTGCCGCCGGCTATGCCGGGGCCGATCTTCGCCATGTCCATCAGCATGTCCCAAAGGCGGTCGCCATTCACGCGCAAGTTTGCGCCGGGTTGAACCGTCATTTTGATATCCTCACCTGTTCTTCGAGGGGTCATGCAAGAGGCATGCCCGGTAGTTCCCGTTTTCGTTACCAGCCGATCTTTTTGCTTTTCTGACTGGCGAATTGGCCGGTTGTCTTTATTTGACGTCTGTCGGATAATTTGACCGGCTGGTAAACATTACAACTTCCGCCGCGGCACTCAAGACGCAAAGACGAAAAAACCAAGACAAAATAGCGGGCATTTGCCCGGAAAAGATGCAGCGATAAAAATGATGAAGATCAAGCCGTTAGGCTTGTCGGGTGAGGATGGGCACGCGCGAATGGCAATACCGAGAGCGGCGCAGACGCAAAGGCGGACGCGGATCCAGGAAGAGAAGGAGGAGGTTATCCTCGAGGCGGCACTCGACGTGTTCTCGCTGCGCGGTTTCCGAGGCTCGACCATCGACCAGATCGCCGAGGGGGCCGGCATGTCGAAGCCGAACCTGCTTTACTATTTCCGCACCAAGGAGGGCATGCATCGGGCGCTGATCGACCGCGTGCTGGAGAATTGGCTGGAGCCGTTGAAAGCCTTCGATGCCGACGGTGATCCGGAAGAGGAGCTGCGCTCCTATATCCGTCGCAAGCTGGAAATGGCGCGCGACTTTCCCCGCGAGAGCCGGCTGTTTGCCAATGAGATTTTGCAGGGGGCACCGCATATCGAAGACATGCTGAAAGGACAGCTGAAGGAGCTGGTCGACGAGAAGGTCGAGGTCATCCGTTCCTGGATCCGGGTCGGCAAGGTGCACGAGTGTGACCCCTATCACCTGATCTTCTCGATCTGGTCGACCACGCAGCACTATGCCGATTTCGACGTGCAGGTGCGGGCGGTGCTGGGCGACGGCAAAAGCACGTCACGATTCGAGGATGCGGGGCGCTATCTGGAAGAGCTGTTCGTGCGCGGCCTTATTCCGCGAGGAACCGCCGGCGCTTGATCAGTCCGGCAAAAATGCCATTACCAGCAGGCCGCAGGCCGTCACGAGTGCGCCGAGGAAGACGGCGGCGGAGGCCCAGCCGTGGCCGATCAGCCCTTCAATGACGATGATGAAAGTCGGCGTCAGGTAGCCGTAGGCGAGCACCTTGGGCGCCGGCAGCCGAACCGAGGCATATTGCAGCAGGAAGAAGGTCACGGCCGTGGCGATGACCGAAAGATAGAGCACGGCGATCCACACGAGCGGTGGAAGGTTCAGGTAGTCTACCGTGACAAGGCGCGGCGCCGCCGGCACCAGGATGAAGAAGAAGGTTGCGATCGCTGCCCAGAAGACGAAGGCAAGCGGCGCCTCTTTTCGATTGAACAGCCTGAGCAGCGGCACATAGGCGGCATGGCAGAGAACGCCGACGAAAAAGATCATCTCGCCCCGGCCGACGTCGAAGGCGAGAAGCGCATCGAGATCGCCGCGAAAGATCACCCAGATCGCCCCGCTTGCGGCGATCAGCAGGCTGACAAGCACACCCGGGCGGGTATGCTGGCGCATCAGGAACCATGCGAAGACGGCACTCAAGAGCGGCATGAGGGTGAAGACCGCGCCGGTCGCCACAGGCTTGGTGTACTGAAGCGCCACGAACATGGTGCTCATGTAGACCGCCATCAGCAGGCCGAGCACACCAAAGCGCCAGGGTTCCTTCGGCCATTTCAGCGAAATTCCCATCTTCAGGCAGAGGAGGGCGATCAGCACCACAGTCAGTGCGTAGCGCAGCGCCTGCAGGGCGAGAGGGTCGATCAGTTGCGTGGCGATGCCGCCGAAAGAAAAGGAGCCTGAGATGAGCAGAGCGAAGAGCAGGACCGCGAGATGGGCCTTGAGCTTTTCCCTCCCCCTGGCATGCGTATTGTGGCGGGTTCTGTCGGTCGCTTGCTCGGTCACTGGATGCTTCGGCTGGCTCGATGGACGCCGGCTTGCGGCATGGGTTCTGCCTAGCATGGCCGCAACGGCGAAGGAAAGGCGCAAGAGAGCCTGGTGTGAGATCTCAGCCTGTTTCGGCGGGCCTGTGCTGCATCCAAGAGCGCCCGCGGGCGAAGTCGATGAGGGCATTGCCGTCCATCGGCCGGGCGAGCGCATAGCCTTGCAGCGTCTGGCAGCCGAGGTCGCGCAGAATTGCGGCGTGGTGCATGGTCTCGACGCCTTCGGCGACGATCTCGATGCCGAGCGAGCGGCCGATGTCGACGATCGAGCTGATCAGGCGGCGCTGGGCGGCTGAGACAATGATCGGGGCGGTCAGTTGGCGGTCGATCTTCAGGCGCCGCGGGGACAGTTTCAGAAGGCTGAGGATCGAGGCATAGCCGGTGCCGAAATCGTCGATCTCGATATCGATGCCGTGGGCCTTGATCCGTTCGATACTGTCTGTGACGGCGGCGCCCTTGTCGTCGAAGGAGATGGACTCCAGCAGTTCGAACGACAGGCTGCCGGGTACGATGTCGAGCTGTTCCAGCCGCTGAAGCAGGCTTTCGTCAAACAGCCGCTGGGCGGAAATGTTGACGGAGACCCGGTCGATGGCCAGGTCATTCGCCTGCCAGCGGATGCGTTGCAGCAGCGCCTGTTCGAGGATCGCAGCGTCGATCTGGGACACGACATTCAGGCTCTCGGCGATCACCAGGAAGCGGTCGGGAGTAAGGATGCCATCCTCCGGATGTTGCCAACGTGCCAGCGCCTCGACGCCATTGATCTCCAGCGTATGGGCGTCGAACTGTGGCTGGAAGTAGGCGACGAAGTCGTTCTGCTCCAGGGAACGCAGGATCGCGTCAGCGGTCTTCTTGGTGTTGATCGTCAGGGACTTCAGTTGGTCGGTGAAGCGCTCGACACGATTCCTGCCGTGCCGCTTCGCCTCGTAAAGCGCGATGTCGGCGTTGACCAGCAGCTGCTCGGCCCTGACATCGGCCTTTTCCCGCATGGCTATGCCGATGGAGGCGCCGACCCGGCATTCGTGCCCGGCATAGGTGATCGGCGTATTGACGGCGTCGATCAATCGACGGGCAAGCTCGCCATACTCGCTCTCGGTCATGCTGTCGGCACAGACGACGACGAATTCGTCGCCGCCGATGCGGGCGACAAAGTCCTCGATGCGGGTATTCTCGCGCAGTTTGGCTGCGACATGCCTGAGGATGGCGTCGCCGGCACCATGGCCGAGCGTATCGTTGATGTCCTTGAACCGGTCGAGATCGATATGCAGCACGGTTGCGCTGGAATTCGTCGCGGCCGCGGTGTCGAGCCGCATCAGGTGCTGGTCGAGATATCGGCGGTTCGGCAGATTGGTCAGCGCATCATGCAGCGAATTATGCTCCATGTGCTGGCGGGCTTCTTCCAGCTCCAGGTTCTGCAGTTCGGCTTGCAGCTTGGCCTCGCGCAGTTCCTGCTGAAGGCGAACATCGGCGGTGACGTTCCAGTTGACCCCGACCAGCTTCTTGCGGAAACGCGAATCGCGGTAGGTCGTGCCGAAGGCGCGGATGTGGCGCACCTCGCCGTCACGCATCACGATCCGGAATTCTGTGACGTAGTCCTTGCCGGACTCGATCGCCCTGTTGAAGATCTGTTCCGCTTCTACGAGATCGTCGGGATGGAGGGTCTCGCGCCAGGTCTGGTAGCTGTAGTGACCCGCGGTTTCGACGCCATAGAGCTGCTGCATGCGGGTGTCCCAATGCAGTTCACCGCTCCCGATGTCGAGTTCCCAGACACCGATGCGGGAGGCCTCCAGCGCGATTTCCAGCCGATGCGAAATGGCGCGCAGTTCCTCTTCCTGTTGGCGAAGGGCGGCAATGTTGGCCTGTCGTTCGCTCAGCAGCCGCGCGATCCAGGCAACGGGAGCGACGATCATGGCGCCGACCAGAAGCATCAGGATGCGGGAGACCCAGAGATCCGGCGCCGGTTGGTTCCAACCTCCCTTCGGCGCCGCGGCGATTTCCCAGCTCTCGGCGCCAAAATTGATCGGCATGGCGACGGGCGATCCCTCAAAGATCGCGGCATCGCCGAAGAACGGTTTGCCGAGGCTACCGTCCCGTTGCTTGCTGGCGATCGACACGTCGATGCCGAGACCGTCCGAATTAAGGCCGCCATATTCATAGAGCTTGTCGATGTCGATGACGGCGGCGATCAGGCCCCAGAAGGTTCGGCCCGCCTTGCCGTTGGCGATAACCACCGGATAGCGGGCGATAAGGCCGCGTCCGCCCTGGACGAGGTCGACCGGTCCGGTGACCACAATTCGCCCGGTTTCCCGGACGAGGAGGGCGGCTTCCCGCTGTGCTTCGCTGCCGCGGTAGTCGAAGCCGATCAGTTGCTCATTGCCGCTCAACGGATATGCGAGGCGTATGACCAGATTCGGAGCGGCGGCAAGGTTGCGCAATTGATGGGGCGTGTTGAAGATGCGCCGTGCGAGGGTGGAAAACCGCTCCTGGGTAATGTTCGGCTCGGTCTCGATGACCGCGACCATACCCTGCACCAGCTGGATATTGGCGTTGATGCCGCCCTCGAGGCGGGCCCGGATCAGTCCGAGATCTTCCGTAACGCGGTTGCGGAGGTTTTCCTGATGGATGCGGTTTTTCTGGTGATCCGCATAAACGATGGCGATACCGATGGCGACGACAACGATCAGGGCGGGAAAATAGTACTGAAGAGCCAGAACGAGCGCTCGCCACCCATCTTTCCCGCTGTTTCCTGTCATGCCCCGCTCTCCATCGTCGGCTGAAACAATTTTGGGTTGTGTTTCGGGCCGCACCAAATCAGAACCTTTTCATGAAACCCTTGAAAATTGTTAAATCAGCGTTCGATAGTCTCGTTGGCCGTCTTCCTGGCTCATTCCTCCAGTCGTAGCTGTTAGCAAAAAAAAGCCCCCTTTCGGGGGCTGCTGGAGGAAAGCTGTGGCCGATTTATTCGGCGGCCTGGACCGCGGTCGGATTGTTCGGATGGGTCGTCCAGTTGGCGTATCTCGGATCGACCGGCTTGCCGGTGCGCTGGTCGAGCGTTCCGGGTTCGAGGCCAACCATGGTGATGCAGTTCTCGACCGGACAGACGTTGACGCAGAGATTGCAGCCGACGCACTCGTCCTCCATCACCTCGAAATGGCGCAGACCGTTGACTTCTGCCGTGATCGCCTGGTGTGAGGTGTCCTCACAGGCAATGTGACAGCGGCCGCACTTGATGCAGGCATCCTGGTCGATGCGCGCCTTGGCGATGTAGTTGAGGTTCAGGTATTTCCAGTCGGTGACATTGGGCACGGCGCGGCCGGTGATGTCGTCGAGGTCACGGTGACCCTTGGCGTCCATCCAGTCGGACAAGCCGGTGATCATCTCCTCGACGATCTTGAAGCCGTAGGTCATGGCGGCGGTGCAGACCTGCACATTGCCGGCGCCCAGCACCATGAATTCGGCGGCGTCCCGCCAGGTGGTGACACCGCCGATGCCGGAGATCGGCAGCCCGTAGGTTTCCGGGTCGCGGGCGATCTCGGCGACCATGTTGAGGGCGATTGGCTTCACCGCCGGGCCGCAATAGCCGCCGTGCGTGCCTTTGCCGTTGATCGAGGGTTCCGGCGAGAAGGAGTCGAGATCGACCGAGGTGATCGAATTGATCGTGTTGATCAGCGAGACGGCATCGGTGCCGCCGGCCTTGGCGGCGCGGGCCGGCTTGCGGATGTCGGCGATGTTCGGCGTCAGCTTGGTGATAACCGGCATGCGGCTATACTGCTTGCACCAGCGCACGACCATTTCGATATATTCCGGCACCTGGCCGACGGCGGCGCCCATGCCGCGCTCCGACATGCCGTGCGGACAGCCGAAGTTGAGCTCGATGCCGTCGGCGCCGGTCTCTTCCACGAGCGGCAGGATCGCCTTCCACTCTTCCTCGACGCACGGGACCATGATCGAGGCGATCAGCGCCCGGTCCGGCCAGTTCATCTTGACCTGCTTCATTTCCTGAAGATTGACCTGAAGCGGGCGGTCGGTGATCAGCTCGATGTTGTTCAGACCCAGCAGTCTGCGGTCGGCGCCCCAGATCGCGCCGTAGCGCGGGCCGTTGACGTTGACGACCGGCGGGCCTTCCGAGCCCAGCGTCTTCCACACCACGCCGCCCCAGCCCGCCTTGAAGGCGCGCTCGACGTTGTAGGCCTTGTCGGTCGGTGGCGCGGAGGCGAGCCAAAACGGGTTGGGCGACTTGATGCCGACGAAATTGTTGCGAAGATCAGCCATTGTCTTGTCCTCTCGAGAGCGCTTACGCGACGGCGGTCAGTCCCGCCGCAGACGCGGCGAGAGAACGGTTGATGCTTTCGGCCGCATCGCGGCCCATGGCGACGGCGGAGACGGTGAGGTCCTGGCCACCAAGCGCGCAGTCGCCGCCGGCCCAGATGCCGGGAACGGTGGTGCGGCCTTCGGCGTCGATGGCGATCTTGCCGGCCTGGAGCTGCATCTGCTCGATGCCAAGAAGATCAAGCTTCTGGCCAATGGCGACGAGGATCTGGTCGGCCTTGATCTCGGTCTTGTGGCCGGTGCCCTTCATCATGCCGTCTTCGACATGGGTGTATTCGAGGGTTATCGCCGAGACGTGGCCATGGTGATGCGCCACTTCCTTCGGCTGCAGCCAGTGGCGGATGTGGACGCCCTTGGAGGCCGCGAGGTCCTGCTCGAACTCGGAAGCGTTCATGTGCTCCTTGCCACGGCGGTAGCAGATCGTGACATTCTCGGCACCCAAGAGCTTGGCCTGCACGGCGGCGTCGATCGCCGTCATGCCGCCGCCGATGACGACGACATCACGACCGACCGGCACGTCGCCCTTGTTGGTAGCCTCGCGCAGGTTGGCAATGAACTCGACGGCATCGAGAACTCCATTGATGTCGGCGCCGGGAACGTTGAGCGCATTGACATTGCCAAGCCCGGTGCCGAGGAACACGGCGTCACACTTCGACTGGAGATCGGCGAGCGTGAAATCGCGACCGAGCATTTCGCCGTTGATCACGTCGATGCCGCCGATCGACAGGATGTAGTCGACCTCCTGCTGGGCGAAGTCGTTGGTCGTCTTGTAGGCGGCGATGCCGTATTCATTGAGGCCGCCGGCCTTCTCGCGAACGTCATAAATGGTGACGCGATGCCCGTAGATGGCGAGCCGATGGGCGCAGGCGAGGCCGGCAGGCCCGGCGCCGACCACGGCAACCGACTTCCCGCTGCTTGGCGCCGGCGTGTAGAACTGCCGTCCCTGTTCGATGGCAATGTCGGTCGCGTAGCGCTGCAGTCGGCCGATCTCGACAGGGCGCTCTTCCGCGGTATTGCGCACGCAGGCTTCTTCGCACAGCGTTTCGGTCGGACAGACGCGGGCGCACATGCCGCCGAGGATGTTCTGGTCGAAGATGGTCTTGGCCGAGCCGATCGGATTGCCGGTCGAGATCTGGCGGATGAACAGCGGTATGTCGATCGAGGTCGGACAGGCCGTCATGCACGGCGCGTCATGACAGAAGTAGCAGCGGTCGGAGGCCACCAGTGCCTCGTGCTGATCGAGGCGCGGATGCAGGTCGGAGAAATTCTTCAAATATTCGGCAGCGTCCAGCCGCCCGGCCTTCAGGCCCGGTTCCAGTCGTCGCATCGTGGTTCCCCTTTTTTATCGAGCGATTGGGAACAGGCTAACCCAGGAAAAAAAATTTATCAAACGGTAAAATTTCGCCTTGGGGAGCCGGCAGAAGGCATACAGGGCAGGGGCTCTAGCTTTCCAGAAGGGCCTTCTCCCGCTCCCGGTACTGCCTCGGCGGCAGACCTGCGTTCTGCGTGAAGAACCGGCTGAAGTAGGCCTGGTCCTCGAAGCCGAGCCGTAGGGCGATCTGCTGGATAGACAAGGCGCTGAACACGAGGTCGCGCTTGGCTTCCAGCACGATGCGCTCGGCGATCAGGCGGCTCACCGGCTTGCCGACAAGCGCGCGCGTGATGCGGTTGAGGTGGGTCGCCGATATACCGAGGCGCCGGGCATATTGCTCGACAGGCAGGCGGGTCCTGAAATCCTCGCCGATCATGCGCGTCAGTTCCGCCAGCCGTTCCTGGTCGCGGTCGGCCTCGCCTTGCCCTCGTTCGGCGCCGGCAAGGCGCAGCGTCAGAAGCAGCGCCGTGCGTAGCAAAGGCTCGACGAGTGGGGTTGGCCGGGCCCCGCCCTGCACGATCTCCTGCTCGGCGCGATCGAGGGTCTCGCTCAGATACCGGCTGTCTGGATGTTCGTCCAGCATCGGGGTGATGCTCGGTTGCCGAAGCCATTCCGCAAGGCCCGCATGGCCCTGCAGTTCGGCCGAGAAGCGCTTGGCGACCAGGGTGATGACGGCGCCATCGACGTCGCGGGAGAAGCGGAAGCCATGGTTGTGGCGCTCCGGCATGGCAATCACCATGCGGGGACCGAAGGGACGCCAGCGGCCGTCGAACAAGGCCTCGCCGTGACCGCTGCGAATGTGCAGAATTTGAAACAGACGCTCGTGTCGGTGCGGCCTAATCTCCCAGCTGTGCAGCGAGCTGCGGCTGTAGATCGTTTCGGCATGGGCCCAGAACTCAGTGTGTTCGGTCGGCTTCTCGCCATAGAGGCTGTAGATCGGAACGGGTCGGGTCACCTGCTTGGCATGCCTCCATGTTCGAATTGTCCAAGAGTGTGCCGGAATCTTCCATTGCCGGCAAGGTTCTGTGGCTTATCATTCCGCAAGAATTCAGGGAGGATTTCCATGCGCACCCAGGTCGCCATCATCGGTTCCGGGCCTTCGGGCCTTTTGCTCGGCCAATTGCTCAGCAAGGCCGGCATCGACAATGTCATCATCGATCGCGTCGATCGCGATTATATCCTCGGCCGCATCCGCGCCGGGGTGCTCGAAGTGGGCGCCGTGGGCATGATGGACCGCGTCGGTGCCGGAGAAAGGATGCACCAGGAGGGCCTGGTCCATGACGGGTTCTCGCTGTCCTTCGCCGGCCGCCGCCATCGCATCCAATTGAAGGGGCTGACCGGCACCTCGGTCATGGTCTATGGCCAGACGGAACTGACGCGGGACCTCATGGACCACCGCGAGGCCGATGGTGGCAAGACCATCTACAACGCCGCCAATGTGACGCCGCATGATTTCGACGGCGAAAGCCCCTACGTTACCTATGACAAGGACGGGGTCAGCCACCGCATCGACTGCGACTTCATTGCCGGCTGCGACGGCTATCATGGCCCCAGCCGTGCCGCCGTCGAGGGTCGGGGGCTCAAGACCTACGAGAAAGTCTATCCGTTCGGCTGGCTCGGCATCCTGGCCGACGTGCCGCCGGTCGATCACGAACTGATCTATGCGAACCATGCGCGCGGCTTTGCGCTGTGTTCGCAGCGCTCGCTCACCCGCTCGCGCTATTATGTCCAGGTGCCGCTCTCCGACAAGGTCGAGCAATGGTCGGACGACGCCTTCTGGGACGAGATCCGCCGTCGCCTGCCGGCAGACGTGGCGGAAGCCATGGTCACCGGCCCGTCGATCGAGAAGTTGATCGCCCCGCTGCGGTCCTTCGTCGCCGAGCCACTCCGATTCGGGCGGCTGTTCCTGGTCGGCGATGCCGGCCATATCGTGCCCCCGACCGGCGCCAAGGGGCTGAACCTGGCGGCCTCCGACGTGCATTACCTGTTCGATGGCCTGCAGGAATTCTACGGCGACAAATCGAAAGCCGGCGTCGACGTCTATTCGTCTCGCGCCCTGTCGCGCATCTGGAAGGCGGAGCGATTCTCCTGGTCGATGACCATGCTGTTGCATCGCTTTCCCGAGGAGGGCGATTTCGGTCAGAAGGTGCAGGAGGCCGAGCTCGACTATCTCTCGGGCTCGACGGCCGCGCAGACCGCCATGGCCGAGAATTACATCGGTCTGCCCTACTGATCTTTCGGCATACAGCTTTACAAACGATACGGCCGGCTGCCACGCAGCCGGCCGTATTTGCGTTGCGTCAAAATATGACGCCAATTCTCATGTTTTAATCTTTACCAGGAAAATCAAGTTTACTATGGTCGTGCTTACACGAGGACGCACCCGCATCCAGGCGGTGCCGAGAGTTGAGGAACGGACATGGCGAAAAAGGGCAAGAAGCAGGCGGCGCACAAGCAAGCCGCGAAGGCGGATCAGGGTGCTGCCACTGCTGCCACCGCTGCCACTGCCAGGGCGACGATCAACGTTCGCAGCTTCCTCTATGTCGGCGGGCGCGACTGCCAGGTCGCGCATCTGCGCCAGATCGCCAGCAATCATGGTGCCGAACTGATCCACCATGACGGCGGTTTGCGTGAAGCGGTGTCCCGCATCGACACGGTTCTGCCCTCCGTCGACTGCGTCTTCTGCCCCATCGACTGTATCAGCCATGACGCGTGTCTGAGGGTGAAGAACGGCTGCAAGAAATTCGGCAAGACCTTCGTTCCTCTGCGCAATGGCTCGAAGTCCAGTCTCGACCGGGCGTTGCAGACCCTGAACGATAGGAATGACAATCCATGAGCCATGATGATTTTGACCCGAGCCTGCTGATCGGCCTGCACAAACTGGCCGCGCAGAACGGCGAGTGGCTGGCGCCGGCCCTATACGAGCGGATCAGCGACCACGAGGCGAGCCTGGAGATGATCGCCGAGGTCATTCCCTTGCCGGGGTTGCACCAGCGAAGCAAGACGTCGGCCTATCCGCAGGGCCGGATGGCCGTCGTCATCGATTTCCCTCAGCCGCGCTGGCACAGGAACGCACGACGCCGCGGCTAGCGGCGCGGCGGAAAAAGGGCGCCCGCGCCTGCCAGCAGCCAGCCGGCCATCATCAGCATACCGCCGCTCGGCGCGGCCATGGGGAAGAGACCGCTGCCCAGGAATTGTTTGGCGGCGAGATCGCCGGCGAACAACAGGACGCCGATCACCATGGCGAGCGCCGACAGGCTCGATGTGCGGATTTTGTCGCCGCAAGCGTAAAGCGCCAGCAGCGCCGGCGCGTGGGCGAGGCACATGGCCGAGGCCGGGCCAAGCAGCGCGCCGCCCATGTGGGTTGCTGCGGCCGCCATGGCGACGCCGGCGGCGCCGATCACGCCGGTGAGCAGGAGAATGGCCGGTCGCAGGCGATCGAGGCTTTGCATCGGGCTCATTCCTTGTTCTGCATGTGATAGCCGAGCTTTTCGATCGGCGCCCAGATGATCTCGCGCAGTTTTTCGTGATGGACGGTTTCATCGAGCGCCTGACGGAAGCACAGGAACCATTCGTCGCGCTCTTCCGGCCCGATCTCGGCGACCATGTGGCGGCGGCGCAGCATCGGGTGTCCGCGCTTTTGCATGTAGATCGGCGGACCGCCGAGATAGCCGGTCAGGTAGTCGTAGAGCTTTTCTTCGCTCTCGCGGAGGTCGGCCGGATGGATGGCGCGGCAGCGCGCCGCTTCCGGCAGCGTGTCCATCAGTTCGTAGAAGCGGTGGGTCAGCGCCCGCACTGTGGCGTCTCCGCCGATCGCTTCGTATAAGGTGATCGTCTCTTCAGTCACGTCGGCAGCCTCGGTTTCCTCATCCCCTTTTGCCGCCTTGGCGGCTTTCGGGCAAGGTGGCTTCGCGCTCTCGGCTGCGACAAATGGGTTCGGTGGCGTGTCCGCTCGCCGGCAATCGGACCGCACTGAACGGGGCCGCTCAGGCCGCGAGCGCGATCTCGCCCAGCGGGGTCAGGCGCTCGAAGCTCGGCCGGGCCAGATAGTAGCCCTGGATCAGCGTGACCCCGGTGTCGCGGATCGCCTTCAGCTCGTCTGCGGTCTCGATCCCCTCGCAAATCACGGTCACGGACAAATCGTCCAACATGGCGACGACATGCCTGAGGATCACCTGCTTCGCCCTGTCGGTGTCGATGCCGCGGATCAGCTCCATGTCGATCTTGACGATGTCCGGCCGCATCTTTGCCAGCAGATTGAGTCCGGAATGGCCGGCGCCGAAATCGTCGATCGCCGTCAGGAAGCCGATTTCCCGGTAGGTGGTCAGAATGTTCTCCAGATGCGCCACGTCCAGCGCCTCGCCCTCGGTAAATTCGAAGATGATGCGCTCAGCCGGGAGGCCGAAGGTCTTGCACGCGGCCAGCGTGGCGCGGATGCAGGCGCGCGGCTCGTAGACGGCGTTGGGCATGAAATTGATCGACAGCCGCGCATCGCCGGCGGTCAGGTCCAGGCGCGAGGCAAGCTCGATAGCCTTGACCCGGCACTGCTGGTCGAAGGCGTAGCGATTGGTCTCGTCGACGGTCGAGAGTACGCCGCCGGCGCTTTCGCCCCTGGGCCCACGCACAAGTGCTTCATGGGCAAAGACCTGTCGCCGCTCGACATCGACGATCGGCTGAAAGGCCATGGAGAACGGATATTGAAAGGCCTTGCCGTCGCGGCAACCGGCGCATGATGGATTCATGACGAGACTCCTGCTGTCTCTTCCTTATCGCGCCAATTGGTTACGATTGCCTGATGCAGAGGGCGGTTCGGGTCGGTTCGCGCCATCGCCTGACGCGGATGGTTGGAAACCCGCGCGCGGCGGGTTTCCATATCTTGGCCACGCCTCGGTCAGTCGAGGCACTTGGCGTCCGCGACGTGCGCCAGCAGGAGGTTGGTATCCGCGGTGAAGAGCGGGCCGTTCTCGTCCTCGGTATTGCCCTTGAGGTGGTGCGAGTTCAGGCTGATGACCCGGTTTTCGCCAGCGCCGCCGCCGACCTTGAAGTCGGTGAACCAGGCGCCGCCGCTATTGCCCGAGCGCATCGGATTGCCCTTCATGGTGACGACCCCGCCCGAGACGGCAGCCCATTCGCCGTCGACCTTGTAGAGGAATTGGCTGTTGCCGAAGTTGGCCGGATAGCCGATGGCGGTCAGCGCCGTACTCGCGGGCGTGCCGGTGGTCATCGCCAGCGGCTTTTCGTCGTCCTTGCCGTCGGCCAGGATGAAGGCATAGTCGTAGGCGTAATTCGGCGCCGGGGTATGAAAGGCGTCGAATAGCGAAACGCAGCGCCAGCCGACCGTCTGGGCCGTCTCACCGTCATTGTAGGCGCGCTGGAAGACGAAGTTGGAGAACCATTTGCCGGTCTTTTCGTCCATGACGCAATGGGCCGCTGTGAGGATGACCGAGGCGCTTTCGACGAACTGGGCGGAGCAGGCGGAGGGAACGCCGTCGCTGTCGCGAAAGGTCAGGCGGCCGGTACTCCAGTAGGGTGCGGCAGCGGACGGATCGTCCACCTTTTCCGGCACACCCTTGACAAGGCTGCCCTGTTTGTCGGGGCCGGCCTGGAGGTCGAGTATGTTCGGATTGAGCGCCCGGAAGCGCTGCTGCATCTCCTGCAGTTCTTCCGGAGAGACTTCTTTGCCCGGCATCGGTCTTGCCGATTCGAGCTCCGCCTCACTGAGCGGCGCTCGTCCTTCTGTGGTATTCTTCAGGTTCTCGATCGTGAGATTGGCCGCCGATGCGCCGGAGGCGGCAAAACCCAAGGCAAGCAGGGCCACTGCGGCACGGTACGGCGCGGAATGAAGTCTCGTCATTGTCTTGATCCTTCTTCAAATCGGACGCGACGACAAGGCGCGCATCCAGGGCGGAGCCGGCCCTTGCGTCGCTGCCCACGGTTATCTGGAGATTGCGGTAGCCGGAGGCGTCCGGCCACCGCGATTGTCTTTGGGTTCAGAGCAGTAGCGGTGTGCGCAGTTCGATCATTCCACGCTCGATCAGGCCCTCGGACTTGACGTCCGGGACGAAGACGCCGCGGTTCGGATCGTATTTCAGCGTGATGTCGGTGATGCCGCCGCCGAAGCGGGCGACCGCATTGTTGCCGATGATCTTGGTGATGATCGTCTCGCTGGCGAACTGGCTCTGCAGCCAGACATAGACATTGGTGAAGGGCGTCATCTGGATCTGCTGCTGCGACAGCACCGACTGGGCCGATATCGGCTTGCGCTCGGCGAGTTTCTTGCTGACCATGGCCGACTGCGACAGGCCGAAGGTCAATGCGGGATACTGCGCATAGGGCATCATGTTTTCGGCGGCAAAGGTGCCGCTGGGAATGGCCGGCGTGTTCTGGAACACGCCGAAGGTCGCGGCTGGCGTGAACGGATAGTAGCCGGCGTCGAGCGCCGGCCCGGGGGTGACTTCCGAGAGCTTGGAAATGTTGTTTCCCTGGCTCACTTCGGTGGTCGATGCGAAGATCCAATATTCCTCCGACCATTCGACGGTAGTCGACTGGAACGGGTCGATCGACAGCCAGATGACGTTCGGGTCACCGCTACCGACAGGCTTGGCGAGGGTCAGCCGCTGGCCGGCTGCCTTGATGACGTTGAGGTCGCTGGGATCGATGTTGAGGGTCAGCGTATAGTCCGCCATGGCAGTATTCCTTCCTTCTCAAGGGTTGATCGGATTGCCGCAGCGCGCATCCTGCGTCGCTAAAGCGTTCCCATTTGCACAACCCTGACGGCCAGAGTTTCAACCCGTAGGTGTTGGTGGTTTCACTCTTTCGCTGGAAGCGGCCCTCGTCTGTATTGGCCATGAGTCGCTGAATTCTCGGGCTTTTCGCCAGTGATCGCCTTCTCACGGTATGTTTACCTATGCGTGTATAAATAGATTGACAATAATCTGTGGCTGTGCTCAAAAGGGAACGGTTATGATACAGTCAGCCAGCCTCGAAAACCCTTCTGGCGCCGGCGATGCGGATGCGAGTGACGATGCGAATTGGCTATGCCCGTGTGTCCACCCATGACCAGAATATCGAAATGCAGCTCAAGGCGCTTGAAGGTGCCGGTTGTGAGCGCACCTTCACCGATCACGGCCTGTCCGGCGCGTCGCGGACGCGGCCAGGCCTGACACAGGCAATCGACTGTCTTTCGGCCGGAGACACGCTGGTCATCTGGCGGCTTGACCGCTTGGGTCGCTCACTCTCGCATCTGATCGAGGTGGTGGCCGAAATGGGGCAGCGCGAGATCGGGCTCTATTCCATCACCGAATCGATCGACACCGGATCTGCCGGCGGATTGCTCATCTTTCACATCATGGGGGCGCTTGCCGAATTCGAGCGGGCGTTGATCTCGGAACGCACCAAGGCCGGCATGTGGGCGGCAAGGGCGCGCGGCAGCGCGATCGGCCGCCCGGTCAAGCTGATGCAGGACGAGATCGACGCTGCCCTGGAGGCAATGGAGCGGGGCGTGTCGCTCGCTGCCGCGGCACGGCACCTCGGAGTCAGCCGCTCGACCCTCTATCGAAGGGTGCGCCGGGTGGCCGGCGGGGGAGGGGCCGGTACGATAGAGCCAAAATTACCGTCCCAGGGAACAAAGTGCCGACTGGCGCGCTAATGGCAACGGGTCCGGTCTCGGCAATTCCAGAATGACGCGGCAGGCGGGGCGAGTGACAGATCTAGGCCCGGTCCAGCACGAGTGCCTGCCAACCGGCCGTCCATCAACCCGGCGTCTTACTTTGCCGGATCTTTGCTAAAGGCGTGACATGAGCCAGACCATTGCCCTGATCGGTTCGGGGCCAACCGCGATCTACAGCCTTCGCAGACTTCTCTCCTCCGCGCGGCCGCTGGAGATCACGGTATTCGAGAAGGAGGCCGTTGCCGGCCGGGGCATGCCTTATCATCCCGCGGTCAACGACCGTGCCATGCTCGCGAATATCGCCAGCATCGAAATTCCCCCAATTTGCGAAACGCTCGTCGAGTGGCTGGCGCGCCAGCCGCCGGAAGAGCTCGACCGCCTGCGGGTGCAACCGGCCCAGATCAATGATCGCGAGTTCCTTCCGCGCGTGGTCCTCGGCGAATATTTCAAGGCGCAGTTCGATCGTGTCGTCGCAACCGGCCGGGCGGCAGGTCACACCGTCACGATCAAGGCCGGCCACGAGGTCACCGATGTCGCGCTTCAGCGGGACGAGATCCGGGTGACTGTGTCGCGCCCCGATCTGCCGCCCGAACACCATGCCTTCGGTCATGTCATCATGGCGACAGGGCACAGCTTTCCCGACCTGACAGAGGTGAAGCCGGGCTATTTTGCCTCGCCTTGGCCAGCGCCCTTGCTCAAGCGAATACCAGCCGGAGATGTCGGCATTCTCGGAACGTCGCTGAGCGGGATCGACGCCATGGTGACGATCGCGACCAGCCATGGCAGCTTCTATCATGATGAAGCCGGCTTGCTTGAGTACCACCCGGCTTCCGCAAGCGAGGGACTTCGGATCTCCCTGATGTCGCGCAAGGGCATGCTGCCCGAGGCCGATTTCTATTTCCCCATTCCCTATGATCCGCTCTTGATATGCACCGATGAGGCGGTCGATGCGCTCGTTGCTTCGGGCCGCGACGACTTGCTGGACGCCGTCTTCGGCCTCTTTTGCAAGGAACTGGCCGCCGCGGATCCGGATTATGCAGCAAAGATCGGCTTGGCTAGTCTGACTGTCGAGACGATCGAAGCCGCCTATTTCGCCGGTCGCGAAAAGAACGATCCCTTCCTGTGGGCTGCACTCAACCTCGCCGAGGCCAAGCAAAACTATGAGACCCGAACGACCGTGGGCTGGCGCTATGCGATCCTGCGCATGCACGAGGTCGTGGCCCGCGTCGTGCCGCACCTCAACGCCCGCGACCTGAAGCGCTTCCACAGCCACTTCAAGAGCTTGTTTGTCGACGACTATGCGACCGTGCCGCACGCCTCGATCGAGCGCGTGCTGGCCCTGCGCCGCGCCGGCGTGCTCGACATCGTCAAGCTCGACAATGACTACGAACTCGACATCGACACGCCTGCGCGCGGCGCGATCATCTGCCGCCCGGAGGGGACCTTGGTTTTCGATACGCTTGTCGATGCGACCGGGCAGGGGAGCCTTTCCGCAGACGAGATCCCCTTTCCGAGCCTGCGAAAGCAGGGGGCCGTCACCAAGGCGAGTGCGCGCAGCGAAGGCCAGGTGCAGATCGGCAATCAGCCGGCGCTCGAACAGGAAACCGGCGGGGTCGCCCTCGATTCCAGCTTCCGGTTCGTGGTCGATGCGCCGCTCAGCAATCAGCTCTATTGCCTGGCACTGCCCTTCCTGCTGCACCAGTTTCCCTTCGTCCAGGGCATCACCAGCTCATACGAGCTTGGGGAGACGGTTGCTGCAGCCATCCTCGCGAGCGATGATAAAAACTTGGGGCAGATGCCGCAGGTGGCCGGCGCAAGCGAAAGCGAACAGGGGCTGGAACTTTTCGTCCCATAGGGAGCAGTGCGGGACAAGCCAACGGCGTCTTCCCCGGCTGGGCTGAGGCCCGGTCTAGGCGTGCGGTTCCTTTGCGCCTGCGCCCCAGGCGATGAAAAATGGGTTGGCGAAATCCGTGTCGCCGGCCTGCATTGTCTTGCCATAGGAGAGCGCTTTGCCGTCCAGGCACAAGGTTGCGCCCCCGGCGGCACGCAATATGGCGTCGCCTGCCGCTGTATCCCATTCCATGGTCCGGCTGAAGCGGGGATAGACGTCCGCCTCGCCTTCGGCCAGAAGGCAGAACTTCAGCGACGATCCGATAGACCTGTATTCGGTGATGCCCTTCGCCCTCAGGAATTCTTCCGTTTCGGCGGTGTTGTGGACTCGGCTGGCCAGGGCCACCGGCGGCTCGCGGCGGAGGCGGACAGCGATAGGCTTCCGGTCAGCGACGGTGAAATCCGGATTGACCGTCAGTTTCCAGGCGCCGGTCCCTGAACCTACATAGGCCACACCCAGCGCGGGCGCGTAGACGACGCCAGCCACCGGATTGCCGTTCTCGATCCGTGCGATGTTGACAGTGAATTCCGGCCGGCGGCTGATGAATTCCTTCGTGCCGTCGAGAGGGTCGACGAGAATGAAGCTGCGGCCCTCGACGTTGGGAACCTTCCCGGCCGCGACAGCCTCCTCGGCGACGACCGGGACGCTCGGCATAGCTTCGGCGAGAACGGAGAGAATCACCGCCTCGGCACGCTCGTCGGCTTCGGTCACCGGCGATGCGTCCGATTTCAGCGTCACATGGGGGCCCGTCTTGTAGACCTCGAGGATGGCCCGGCCGGCGGCCAGTGCTGCTTGTTCAAACGTCTCGATCACGCGAAGTCTCTCCCATCCTCTGGTGCCTCAGCAGTGCTTCGATCTGCGTCGCCAGGCACATCGGGCCCATGCCGCCTGTCCGCAGGTCGAACTAATGCCGATGGAGCTCTTGATTTCGCCATTCATTGTTTTGCTGTGCAGGTGTTCCGACTCGGAGTGGCACATTCTTCGATCGGCGTATCGATGAATATTCAGGTAACCGCGATTCTCGTCGACTGACAATGGTGGCGTGCCGCGAACTCCGGTTCGGGCCTCTTGCCACCCGAGGCACACGATCGGTTCTGCTTGGCCTCGCTGACGCTCAGGGGGCTCCGCACAAAGGCCCTGGCGAGCAGGTCTTGCGACCAATCACGGCAAGATGGGGCGCTACCGTTGCCCTCAATTGAGCGTCGGGCAGGAGCTTGGCGTTTCTGGGTAAGACTTTGGTCTTACGACCAATCGTGGGCTTGGCACTTTCAATGCCGCGTCTAGTCTGCTCGCACTACGTGGAGGAATCTGAATTACTGGTGAGCGTCCAAGATCGGCGGCAATGTGCGGCCGATCGATGTCGCGCCGGAATTTGGGCGTAGCTGAGGAGTTCGGGCGTCCTTTGATGCCTGAAACGAGAGAGGGAGAACCACTCATGACGGACAAGTCGTCCAATGCCTATTGGGCAGCAAATATTCGCATTATCTACATATGTTTGGCCATCTGGGCGATCGTATCTTACGGATTCGGCATTCTGCTGCGTCCCATGCTTTCCGGCATTCCTGTCGGTGGCACTGACCTTGGTTTCTGGTTCGCCCAGCAAGGTTCGATCATCGTCTTTATCGCGCTGATTTTCTATTACGCGATGTACATGAACAAGATCGACCGCGAATTCGGCGTCGACGAGCAGTAAGGCGGACATTTCATATGGACCAGTATACCCTTAATCTGCTGATCGTGGGCGCGTCGTTCGCGGTCTACATCGGTATTGCAATCTGGAGCCGAGCCGGTTCCACCGCTGAATTCTACGCCGCCAACCGCGGCGTTCATCCCGTGCTGAACGGCATGGCGACCGCTGCGGACTGGATGTCTGCGGCTTCGTTCATCTCCATGGCCGGCCTGATCGCCGGCGTTGGCTATGCAAACTCCACCTACCTCATGGGCTGGACCGGCGGCTACGTGCTGCTCGCGCTGCTGCTCGCGCCTTACCTGCGCAAGTTCGGTAAATATACCGTGCCGCAGTTCATCGGCGACCGCTTCTACAGCCAGGGCGCGCGCCTTGTCGCGGTCATCTGCCTGATCATCATCTCGGTCACCTACGTTATCGGCCAGATGACCGGCGCGGGCGTTGCATTCTCGCGCTTCCTTGAAGTCGAAGTCTCGACCGGTCTGTGGATCGCGTCGGCAGTCGTCTTCGCCTATGCGGTTCTCGGCGGCATGAAGGGCATCACCTACACGCAGGTTGCCCAGTATGTGGTTCTGATTATCGCCTACACGATCCCGGCGATCTTCATCTCGATGCAGCTGACCGGCAATCCGCTGCCGTGGCTCGGCCTGTTCTCGACGCATACGGAATCGGGCCTGCCGCTGTTGGTGAAGCTTGACCAGGTCGTTACCGACCTTGGCTTCAACGCCTATACCGCACAGGGCTCCATGCTCAACATGACCCTGTTCACCCTGTCGCTGATGATCGGTACCGCGGGTCTGCCGCACGTCATCATCCGCTTCTTCACCGTTCCCAAGGTCTCCGACGCACGTTGGTCGGCGGGCTGGGCGCTGGTCTTCATCGCGCTGCTCTACCTGACGGCTCCGGCTGTCGGTGCCATGGCACGCCTGAACATCATCGACACCATCTTCCCCAATGGTCCGCAGGCTGAGGCTGTCCTCTATGAAGAACGCCCCGACTGGATGAGGACCTGGGAAGTCACCGGTCTGCTGAAGTTCGAAGACAAGAACGGCGACGGTCGCATCCAGTACTACAACGACGCGGCTGCAGGCTTCACTGAAACCGCAACGCAGCGTGGCTGGACTGGCAATGAGTTGACGATCAACAACGACATCCTGGTTCTTGCTAACCCGGAAATCGCGCAGCTTCCGGGCTGGGTTATCGGCCTCATCGCAGCTGGCGGTCTTGCCGCGGCTCTTTCAACGGCAGCCGGTCTTCTTCTGGCCATCTCGTCGTCGATCAGCCACGACCTGATCAAGGACTGGCTCGTTCCGGGGATCTCGGAAAAGAACGAGCTTCTTGTTGCTCGTATCTCCATGGCTGGCGCGATCCTGGTCGCTACCATCCTGGGCCTCAACCCACCGGGCTTTGCTGCCCAGACCGTGGCACTGGCCTTCGGCCTTGCTGCAGCCAGCATCTTCCCGGTCCTGATGATGGGCATCTTCTCGAAGCGCGTCAATTCGACCGGTGCGACCGTCGGCATGCTCGTCGGTCTGATCGTGACCTGCCTCTACCTCTTCACCTATCTCGGCTGGTTCTTCATCCCCGGCACGAACATGCTGGAGAACGTTCCCGCCAACTACCTGTTCGGCATCCCGCCGGCAGCCTTCGGTCCGATCGGTGCACTGCTGAACTTTGCGGCAGCCTACATCGTGTCGATGGTGACCGCACCGCCGCCGGCCCACGTACAGGAACTGGTGGAATCGATCCGCGTGCCGCGTGGCGCGGCTGGGGCAGTCGCTCACTGAGAACGCACAGACACATGAGCGGGCGGCGAAAGCCGCCCGTTCACTTTCCTCAACCATATTTCGACCGCACAAGCGGTCCGTTGGGGTCATGATGGCTGCAGCCACCTCCGATATCCTGAAGTTTCTCGAGACCGTTCATCCCTATGACAGCCTGCCGCGTGCAGAACTGGAGCGTGTCGCCGAATCCTTTAGCTGCATGAAACTGATGGCCGGTGCCGACGTCTATGGCCATGGCGATCACCTGCCGGGCCTTTTCCTGATTATGGACGGTAGTGTGGAGGTGAGAGACTCCTCCGGTACCGTCATCTCGCAGCTTTCCCCCCGCAATTCCTTCGGCGAGCGTGGCCTGATGGTCGATGGGCTCGCCGTGACCAGCGCACGGGCGCTGACAGACCTTCTTCTGCTGATGCTGCCAGCGCACGAATTCAAGCGCCTTGTGAGCGAGCAACCGGTCTATGCCCGCTTCTTCACGCGCGGCCGCGTCACCGATATCCGGCGCTCGGAAATGTCGCTGCGCAAGATCGGCGACCTGATGTCGAAGCCTGCCTTCGTCTGCGCCCCTGATGACAAGGTCCGTCAAGCCGCCGAGCTCATGCGCGACCGGAAGGTTTCGAGCCTCGGAGTGGTGGAGAAGGAACGTTTTGTCGGCCTCATCACCACCCGCGATCTCGCCTCGCGGGTTGTTGCCGAGGGGCTTGATCCGGCCACGACACCGGTCTCGACGGTCATGACGCGAGAGCCACTCGGGCTGACAGAAGATGCGCTCGGTTCGGATGTGCTCAATTTCATGCTGGAGCATGGCGTCGGGCACCTACCCGTGGTCGACGGCGACCGTCTGGTCGGGATCGTCACCCAGACGGACCTGACGCGCTTTCAGGCGACCAGCTCGGCTCTGATGATCGGCGAGATCGCCGCCGCCGAACACGTGTCCGAACTGCGGCAGATCACTGCCCGCATTCCGCAATTGCTGGTGCAGTTGGTCGCCGGCAACCAGGCGCATGAGGTGGTGACACGCCTGATCACCGATGTAGCGGATGCGGTGACCCGTCGACTGATCGTGCTCGCCGAGGGCGAACTCGGTCCGCCGCCGGTGCCCTATCTCTGGCTTGCCTGCGGCAGCCAGGGGCGGCAGGAGCAGACGGGCGTCAGCGACCAGGACAATTGTATCTTCATCGATGACAGCTTCGTCGAGAGTCAGAGGCCATGGTTCGAACAGCTTGCGCGCCGGGTCAGTGATGGTCTCGATGCCTGTGGGTATATCTATTGCCCCGGCGACATGATGGCGACCAATCCGCGCTGGTGCCAGCCGGTCCATGTATGGCGTGGCTATTTCCACGACTGGGTCACAGCCCCGGAACCGATGGCGCAGATGCTCGCCAGCGTCATGTTCGACCTCAGGCCGATTGCCGGGACGGGAGCGCTGTTCCACGACTTGCAGGCGGAGGTGCTCGAAAGGGCCAGCCGCAATTCGATTTTCGTGGCCCATATGGTCAGCAATTCGCTCAAGCATGCGCCGCCGCTCGGCCTCCTGCGCGGCTTCGCGACGATCCGCAGTGGAGAGCATCGCAACCATATCGACATGAAGCACAACGGGGTCGTACCGGTGGTCGATCTGGGGCGTGTCTACAGCCTGATGGGGCGGCTGGCGCCGGTCAACACGCGCGCCAGACTGCTTGCGGCCGAGGCGAGCGGCGTCATCTCCAGCGCTGGTGCGCGCGACCTGATCGCGGCCTATGATCTGATTGCCGAGATGCGACTGCGCAACCAGAAGAACCAGGTCAAGGCGGGGCTCAAGCCGGACAATTATCTCGCCCCTTACGATTACGGAGATTTCGAGCGGTCCCATTTGCGGGATGCGTTCGTCGTTGTCAGGACAATGCAATCGGCGCTCGCCAACAGCGGAAGAGCGCCCGCATAGAGGATTATATGTAATGTTTTTCGAGTTGATTGCGGCTGTCGTGGCAGGTGTTGCCGTGGCCGGTATTGCAATGGGGTTGCGATGGATCAGCCGTGGCTTCCTGCCGAAATGGATCGTGCCCGCAGCGGCGGGTCTCGGCATGCTCAGCTTTGCGATCTGGAGCGAGTACAGCTGGTTCGAACGCAATGTGGCAACGCAACCGACCGGGGTGATTGTGGCCTGGAACAACGAGCAGCGCTCCTTCTTGAGGCCGTGGTCCTACTATCAGTCGGTGGTGACCCGATACACCGCTGTCGACACGAGAACGGTGCAACGCCATCCCAACTTGCCCGATCAGGTGATCGTCGATCTTGTGCTGGCGGCCCGCTGGCAACGGACGGCGCGGGTCAAGGTCCTGTTTGATTGTGCCGCAGGACGGCGCGCGGACCTCATGGGCAAGGATGTCAAGGTTGCCGAGGATGGCGCGATCACCGGAGCGACCTGGACGGACCTTTCACCTGGCGATCGCCTGCTCGAGATCGCCTGCAAAGGGAGTTGATACGGCAGTGATTATGAGAATAGGACTGCGGGGCCGCATTCTTCTCTTCTTCGTCGCGATTGCCCTCGGGTCGATCGTGGCGCTCGGGATGGGCCTGTGGTTCGGATACCATAGGCAAGGCAGCCCCGACATGCTGAATGCCTTTGTCCAGGGCGCTGTGGCTGCCGGATTTGGCATCCTCGCGCTCGTTGCCGGCGTGTGGTTCCTGTTCGATACCCATCTGGCGCGTCCCATGGAGCAACTGGCCTCGGCCCTGCGTGTGCGGACGCATGCGGATGTTGCGGAGGATATCGATGCGGCTCAGGCACGCTATCTGGGTGACCTGGCCGAGGCTGCGGCCTCGGCTACGGCGACGCTTTCGAAAAGCCGCAATTCACTCGCCGAGACCGTGGCGCGGGAGACGGCCCGACTTGCATCGGACAAGAACAAGCTCGAACACCTTCTATCCGATGTGCCGCCCGCCGTGCTGTTGTGCACCGGCCGGCATCATATCGTCTTCTATAACAGCGTAGCCCATCGCATGCTGTCGGGGCAGAAATCCCCCGTCTGTCTTGGAAAGAACCTGTTCGACTATCTGAACGATGGCGCGATCCGCCAGGTGCATCAACGCCTGCTCGAGTCGGCCCTTCCTGGTTCCATCGTTGAATTCGTCTGCAACAGCCCCTGTGGCTCCAAGCGTCTGGCCGGGCGGATGCGGCTTGCCCGCGACAATGGCGGGGATGGCGCGGCTTATGTCATGACGCTGCGCGACGTGACGGGGGAGGTCGAAGCCTATGCGCGGCGTGACGTTCTGCTGAGCGAGATCTTCGAGCGCGTTCGTCCGACCGTCGGTGCGCTTGCAGCGCGCATTGGAGAGGATGAAGACCGGGAGGGGACGCTCTCGCTGGCGGCGGTGAAGGATGAAGTAGAGCAGCTCGACGCGATCCTTGGCGATCTCGCGACCCGCTTCGAGGGCTGTCGTGCCGACGGCTGGCCGATGGCGCCGGTCGATGCCCGGGAACTGGCGGCGAGCCTTCAGAGGCTGCTGGCGTCTGAGAGCATCCCGCTCGATGTTGATGCGAGCGCGCTTGCGATCCGCTGCAACGCCTTCGACATCGTCTCGCTGCTTGGCCATGTGGCGCAGAGAGTGGGGACCGGAACCGATGCGGCGGATCTTCGACTGACGATCCGCGAGACTGGCGATGCGGCCGAGATCCGTCTTGGCTGGCGGGGTCGGGCGCTGACCGAGAGCGAACTGAAGCTCTGGCTGGCCGAACCGATGGACGGCAATCCGGGCGGGCTCTCGGCAAATGCGATCCTTGCTGCGCACGCAACAGCGCTTGTGCACGAGGGGGATGAGGGAACTGCCTCGGTCGGCGTCTTTCTGCGGCCCATCCAGCAACTCGACGCAGCCCCTGCCGACACGGCTTTCTCGGTGGTCTATGATTTCGACCTGCTGTCGCGCGCCCAGTCGGAACGGATGGCCGAATCACGCCTCGACGATCTGGCCTATGTGGTCTTCGATACCGAGACGACCGGCCTTTTCCCGGAGCGCGGCGATGAGATCGTCCAGATTGCAGCCGTGCGGATCGTCAACGGCAAACGCGTGCCTGGCGAGACCCTTGATCTGCTCGTCAACCCCGGACGCTCAATCCCGCGCGCGTCCTCGGCCATTCATGGCGTGACCGATGCCATGGTCGCCGACGCCATCAGCGTTCAGGAAGCGGTCGAGCGATTTCACACCTTTGCCAGCGGTGCTGTGATCGTTGCCCACAACGCGCCGTTTGACATGACCTTCCTGTGGCGCCGGGAAGCCGAGCTCGGCATACGGTTTGTCAATCCGATCCTCGACACGGTCTTGCTCTCCGCGGCTGTCTTCGGTCTCACCGAGACCCATACGCTCGACGATCTCGTAATCCGGCTCGGGGTCGATCTTCCCGCGAGCCAGCGCCATACGGCGATGGGCGACACCTTGGCCACGGCCGAGGTTTTCCTCAAGCTCAAGCAGGTCCTCCAGGCCCGGGGCATCGAGCGTCTCAACGAGGTCCTGACGGAAGTGAAGCGCTACGACAGACTGTTGCAGGATATCAATCAGAGGCCCGAGACCGCCGAAACCGGCTGAACTCGACCATTGGCCGGCGCGTGCTGTCCGGTGCCCTGCGCGTTCCAGCGACGCTCCCTTGCGATAATAAGCTCAGGCCCAAGCGGGTCAATCGTAGCGCCCGATCGCCAGATCCGTTGCGTCGATCTCCGGTGACCGCCCGCTGACGAGGTCCGCGACAATGCGGGCAGAGCCTGAACTCATGGTCCAGCCGAGCGTGCCGTGACCGGTGTTGAGGAAGAGGCCGGCGATGCTGGTCGGGCCGATGACCGGCGTGCCATCGGGCGTCATGGGCCGCAATCCCGACCAGAAGGAGGCCTTGGAGACGTCGCCGCCTGGGAAAAGGTCGGTCACCGAATGCTCCAGGGTTCGGCGGCGGGCCTCAGCGAGATCATTGGTATACCCCGAGATTTCGGCCATGCCGCCGACGCGGATACGGTCGCCGAGGCGGGTAATGGCGATCTTGAAGGTCTCATCCATCACCGTCGATTCCGGTGCGCGCGACGCATCATCGATGTCGATGGTCAGCGAATAGCCTTTCACGGGATAGACCGGCAGCCGGATGCCGAAAGGCTTCAGCAGCAGCGGCGAATAGCTGCCGAGCGCCACGACGACGGCATCGGCCGTCATCCGTTCGCGGTCCGTCACGACAGCGCGCACGCGACCGCCCTCGACATCCAGTCCCTTGACCGTGGTGCCATAGGCAAAGCGCACGCCGAGCGCGGACGCCCGTTCCGCCAGCGCATTGGTGAACTTGAAGCAGTCGCCGGTCTCGTCCTTCGGCGTCAGGAGACCGCCGACGAATTTCTCGCGCACATGGATCAGCGCGGGTTCGACGCGGACACAGCCGTCGCGGTCGAGGATCTCATAGGGAATGCCGTCGGCAGCCAGCGCCTTTACGTCCTTGGCCGACGCGTCGAGTTGCTGCTGGGTGCGGAAAAGTTGCAGCGTGCCCTGCATGCGCTCATCATAGGCAATGCTGGTCTCGGCGCGCAGTGAGGCGAGCGAGGTACGGCTGTAATCGGCGAGGCGCAGCATGCGGCTCTTATTAATCGCATAGCGCCCGGACGTGCAGTTTGAGAGCATCTTCACCATCCACGAGAGCATCGCGGCGTCGATTTTGGGGCGCAGGATCAGTGGGGCATGTTCCATGAACAGCCATTTCATCGCTTTCATGGGAATGCCGGGTGCCGCCCAGGGCGAGCAGTAGCCGAAGGAGACCTCACCCGCATTGGCAAAGCTCGTTTCGAGCGCCGGCCCTTCCTGCCGGTCGACCACGGTGACATCGTGGCCTGCCTTTGCGAGCTGGTAGGCTGAGGTGACGCCGATGATGCCGGCTCCGAGCACGATGACTTTCATGATTCCCTCAAGGACTGGATGGACTGCTCTCAGCAGTATTGGCGGTGATAACGGTGGCCGAGGCGCGTCAGGATCTCATAGGAAATCGTTCCGGCATCGCGCGCGACATCTTCCAGGCTCTGGTTGGGTCCGAGTACCTCAACCAGTGTGCCAAGTTGTAGTGCGCCGTCGGGAAGCGCCGTGACATCGATGATGATGCTGTCCATCGACACGCGGCCGACGATCGGCAGGCGAATGCCCTTGTAATAGACGGCGCCGCGTTGGCTCAGGCTGCGCGGCAGACCATCGGCATAGCCCGCGGCAATCGTGGCCAGGTGCATCTCATCTTCGGCGATCTGCGCCCCGCCATAGCCGATGCGCGTGCCGGGCGGCACCGTCCGGGTCTGGATGACGGCGACATCGAGCCGCACCACGGGGTCTATGGGCTGTCTTGCTCCGGTGGTGGGCTGGCCGCCATAAAGAGCAAGGCCGGGACGGGCCAGCACGCCATGGAATGCGTCATCAAGGAAGATGCCACCGGAATTGGCAAGGCAGACGTCCAGACCGCGAAATTCTTTGGCGATGCGGGTCATTTCCCCACGCTGATCGTCGTTCTGCTGGCTCTGCGTTTCGTCGGCGCAGGCCAAGTGGCTCATGACGAACAGGATCTCGATCTCTGCGGCATCCTCCAGCACTGCCGCAAGCGACGCCCGCTCCTGTGGCGGAAAGCCGAGGCGCGACATGCCGGTGTCGAATTGCAGCACCGCCGGCAGCGTCCGCTGCATGGCGCGGGCGGCAGTTTGCCAGCGCGTCAGTTGGTCGAGGGAATTCAGCACCGGCACGATGCCGCTCTTGGCGCAGGCAATCTCGGCGCCGGGTTGCAGGCCGTTGAGCACGTAGACCTGTGCATCACGGGGCAGGGCCGGGCGAAGCGCATCCGCCTCGATGAACTGAGCGACGAAGAAGTCCCGGCAACCTTCATCGTAGAGCGTCCGCGACACCCTTTCGGCGCCCAGCCCATAGGCATCCGCCTTGACGACGGCCGCTGCGCGGGAGGGAGCGATCCTCTGCGACAGACTTCGATAGTTGCGCCGCAGCGCACTGAGATCAATGGTCAGCACGCCCGAAGCGCCGTCAGCGCCGCTCGGTCGTTGCTGTCCTGCGCAAGAAATTCCGCTATCCATGCCTGCTCCTCGTCCTCGTCAGACAGGATATTGAAACGATCCGGGAAATTCCGTGCAATTATCGATTGTTCGTTGCGTCGATTGATGCTTTTTGATGAATTCAGCGAATATATGGAACGATCGTCAATGCAGGCTCTTGATGCAATCGACCGCAATATCCTTCGTCTTCTGAGGCTGGATGCGCGCATGAGCAATGTGAAGCTCGCGGCGGAAGTGGGGCTTTCGCCGTCGGCCTGTCTGCGACGGATCAAGCTGATGGAGTCCGCAGGCGTCATCCGCGGATATACCGCGCTGGTCGACACCGCGAACACGGGCGCGACGATTGCGGTTCTCATCAACATTACACTCGAACGGCAGACCGAAGACCATCTGGACCGGTTCGAGGCCGCGGTGCGCAGGCACCCGGAGATCCGGGAATGCTTCCTGATGACCGGCGGCTCCGATTATTTTCTGCGCGTCGAAGTGGAGAATGCCGGGGAATTCGAGCGCATTCACAAGGAAATCCTGGCGAAGCTGCCAGGCGTCCTGCGGATACACTCCAGCTTTTCCATCCGCAATGTCCTGGCGACGCGGGCACGACCGTCGCGTTGATTGTCGTCGTTCCGCAAGGGTACTCCGCTCGGTCCGCGTGACCTACGCCTCCTGGCGACCCGTGGTCTCACGATCGCGCTCATATCGTCTCTTGAGCGGAAACGGGGGCAACCAGGACTCGCGGCGGATGGTCCAGAGTTCGTAGGTTGGCATCAACTGGTCTGGGGCGTCCAGGGATCCGAGGTTCACCTCGATCTCGTCGTCGGTTCGTCCGAAGACGGTCGAGCCGCAACGGGGACAGAAATGCCGCCCGGCATAATCGCGTGTTTCGCCGTCGATCGTCACCGCGTCCTGAGGGAAGATCGCGGACGCATGAAAAAGGGCTCCGTGATGCTTGCGGCAGTCGAGACAGTGACAAAGGCCGACCCGGTAAGGACGTCCCGCCGCCACAAATCGGACATTTCCGCACAGGCAACCACCGGCAAACCGCTCCATGTTCGCCTCCTTGAAAAGCAAGCAGGTGCTATGCTTACAATAAACGGTACTGTCCCTGCAATTGCCCGCCGCGGGCGCGGATGCGGCGTCCCGGTGGCGGGCGATCGTGATTGGGGAAAATGGCGCACCCGACAGGATTCGAACCTGTGACCTTTGGAATCGGAATCCAACACTCTATCCAGCTGAGCTACGGGTGCATCCGTCGGCGGGTCTTCGTGACTCGCCGTCAAACCAGTTTCGCGGTCATACCCCAGACTTCCGTTTGCATCAATGCGGAAAATGCTCAAATCTGCGGACCTCTCGTCGATATGACGACGGGAAGCCGTGGCGTTGGAGGAGCGCTTCAAAGGCCTCATTTCTGCAAAGGCCTGCCGGGTGCTTGCCGTGGCTTTGGCCGGCATCCCGTGAAATCGGTCGAGATTTTCCGGGCTGCGCCGGCAAACCCTTGTGCGGCCAATGCAATGCTATAGAATTATCATTGAATTTCCAGATATTAGGCAGCTTTCCCGTTGCCTTTGCCTGGGAGGGGGGAGCAAGAGCAAGAATGGCGACCGCATGACGGACGATCGGGCTGACAACGCGGCGCGGCGCGGCGCCGGGATAGATTATTCGATGATGGAGCACGCCGTCGGCTACCGGCTGCGCCGCGCACAGCTCGCCGTCTTTCAGGATTTCAACGAAGCCTTTTCGGCCAAGGGGTTGCGGCCGACCGACTTCGCGGTGCTCCTGCTCCTGACGCGCAACCAGGGTGCCAAGCAGAGCGAGGTGGCCGAGGCGCTGGGCATCCAGCGGGCCAATTTCGTCGCCATCGTCGACGGGCTGGAGAACAAGGGTTTCGTCGTCCGGCGGAAATCGGAAATCGACCGGCGCGTCCAGTCGCTCCACATCACCGAGGCCGGGCTTGCCTATCTCGACGAGCTGCTGCCGATCTGGGACGAGCACGAGGAACGGCTTCTCGCCCAGCTCGGCGGCAAGCAGGCGCGCGACCAACTGATCGGGCTTTTGAAGCGGCTCTACGACTAGAAGGCAGGGGGTCGATAGGGTCAGGCAAGCGCGAGCCTGCGGATCGCTTCGTCGACCAACAGGTTGGCGATTTTCATGCGCGTGGTGGCCTGATGGCGGAAATCCGGATGGTGACTGTCGGGATGGTTGAGGCGGGCAAAGGCGCGGCGCTTTTCAGCGAGCGCATCCCGGCCGTGGTCGGGCTTCAAGTCAAGATCTTCGGCGATCTCTTCGATGCTCAGCCGCGTCAGATGCTGCGGAATGACCGGCGCCATTTCAGCCTCAGGCGCCGCAGCCGGCGTCGGTTCGGGCATGAGGGCGAGATAGGCGTCGAGGCGAAAGGCCTCGGCCGGCGCGTGGTGCACGCTTTCGGCGACGAAACCGGACGACAGGCCGGTCACCCGGTAGGCCGAAACCACGGGTGACGGATCCGCCTCCGCCGCCTCTTCGGCGAGCCGCTCGACCACCGACTGAAAGAGCGATTTTCCAAACAGCATCCGCGGCCTCTCCTCTGGCTGGCGCGGAAGAAAGCACGGCAAGGTGGCGCCGGGCTTGCGGCGCCCGGGCGGGACAGCGGCCGAGAGACGGCCGGATGTCAGTTCTGGCTCTGGCTCTGGCTCTGGCTTTGCCCCTTCGACTCGACCACGACGGTGACCTCGAGATCCTCGCCGGCCGGCCCGACGCGCATGCCCGAGACCGGGGCGGCGTCGGCGTAGCAAAGGCCGGTCGCCAGCCGCACATAGCGCGCATCCGGGCAGTGGTTGTTGGCCGCGTCGAAGCCGACCCAGCCGAGGCCGGCGAGGTGGACTTCCGCCCAGGCATGGGTCGCTGCCTGCTGGATGGTGTCGTCCATCTTCAGGTAGCCCGAGATATAGCGTGCCGGGAGGCCCATGCTGCGGGCGGCGGCAATCATCACATGGGCATGGTCCTGGCAGACGCCCTGGCCGGATTCCAGCGCCTGTTCGGCCGTCGTCTCGCTGTCGGTGCGCCCGGGTAGATAGGCGACCGCAGTGTGGATCGCTTCCATCAGGTCGTGCATCATGGCCAGCGGCTCGCCAGCCGAAAGGCTCTTGACCAGGTCGCGGGTCAGCTTTCCGGCCTTGGTGCGCGGCGTGTCGCGCAGGAAGAGCCACAGCGGGCAATAGCCGACATGCGGGCCGAATACGCCGGCATGATCCTCGGTCACCACCTCGCCGCAAGCCTCGATGCGGACCTCGTGGGCTTCGCCCTGGGTCGAGACGAGATGCACGTGATTGCCGAACTGATCGTTGTAGCCCGCCTCGACGGTCGCGCCATCGACGGTGATGTGCCAGCTCTCCACCCGCTGGCCGGAGCAACTCGGCGGCGTCAGCCTGAGCCGCTGCAGCGAATATTGCACTGGCGCCTCGTAGCGATAGTGGGTGGTATGGGTGATCTTCAAACGCATGATCTCTTGTCCATTCCCGGCTGCCTCAGCTGTAGAAGCGGTAGCCCTCGGTGATTTCCTGGCCCAGCCGGTTGTTGCGCGAGATGAAGCTGTCGAGGAATTCGTGCAGGCCTTGGTCGATGATCTCGCCGATCGTGGTGGAGCGCAATGTCGCGCGCACCTTCTCGGCCGTGTCGTGGGCGTCCAGACGCTCCCCGTAATCCTTGGCGATATAGCCGAGATTGCGGACGATCTTCTCGTAGGAATAGGCGAGCGAGCGGGGCATCTGGCCGTTGAGGATCAGGAAGTCGGCAATGTTGGCCGCCTTGTATTCGCCGTCATAGACCCAGCGGTAGGAGCGGTGGGCCGAGACCGAGCGCAGGATCGATTCCCACTGCATGTTGTCGAGCGAGGAGCCGACATGGGTGATCGCCGGCAGGAGTACGTAATACTTGACGTCGAGGATGCGGCTGGTGTTGTCGGCGCGTTCGATGAAGGTCCCGATGCGGGCGAAATTGTAGATCTCGTTTCGCAGCATCGAGCCGTGGAAGGCGCCGCGGATCAGGCCCGCGCGGCGCTTTACCTTATCGATCACCTCTGGCAGGTCCGAGGATTTCAGCTTGCGGGCGAGCATCTGCTTGAGGTCAATCCAGCACTCGTTGGTCGCTTCCCAGGTCTCGCGGGTGAGCGCGGTGCGCACCATGCGTGCATTGTTGCGGGCAGCCTCGACACAGGACAGCACGCTCGAGGGGTTGGCAAGATCGCGCAGCAGAAAGTCGATCGCGTCCGAGGCGGTCACCTTGGCGTGGCTTGCGTCGAAACCCTCGCGCACGTCGGCGCTGAGCAGAACCGCCGCCCAGTCGTCATCGGTCGTGTCGCTACGCGTCAGCGACATTCTCAGGCCCGCATCGACCAGGCGGGCGATGTTCTCGGCCCGCTCAATATAGCGGAACATCCAGTAGAGGCCGTTGGCGGTACTTCCGAGCATGACCATGTCAGTCCTCCAGAACCCAGGTATCCTTGGTGCCGCCGCCCTGGCTGGAATTGACCACGAGTGACCCCTGCTTGAGGGCCACGCGCGTCAAGCCGCCGGGGATGATCCGCACCTTGTCGGAAACGAGGACGTAGGGACGAAGATCCACGTGGCGTGGCGCAATCCCCTTGTTGACCAGCACCGGTACGGTCGAGAGGGAAAGCGTCGGCTGGGCGATGTAGTTGCCGGGCCGGGCTTTCAGCTTTTCGGCGAAGGCCGCGCGTTCCTTCTTCGATGCGGTCGGGCCGACCAACATGCCGTAGCCGCCCGAGCCGTGAACTTCCTTGACGACCAGATCCTCGAGATTGTCCAGGACATATTTCAGGCTGTCGGCTTCCGAACAGCGCCAGGTCGGCACATTTTCGAGCAGCGCCTTGCGGCCGGTGTAGAACTCGACGATCTCCGGCATGTAGGAATAGATCGCCTTGTCGTCGGAAATGCCGGTGCCCGGCGCGTTGGCGATGGTGATGTTGCCGGCGCGGTAGACGTCCATGATGCCCGGAACGCCGAGGCAACTGTCGGGCCGGAAGGTCAAGGGGTCGAGGTAGTCGTCGTCGACGCGGCGATAGAGCACGTCGATCGCCTCGTAGCCGCGCGTCGTGCGCATCTTCACCTTGCCGTCGATGACGCGCAGGTCGGAGCCCTCGACCAGTTCGACGCCCATCATGTCGGCGAGGAAGGAATGCTCGTAATAGGCCGAATTGTGAATGCCGGGGGTGAGCACCGCGACGCGCGGCTTGCCCTTGCAGCCGGGAGGCGCCAGCGAGGCCAGCGACTGTCGCAGCAGATAGGGATAGTCCTCGACCCGCTGCACCTTGTTTTCCTGGAACAGTTCCGGGAACATCTGCATCATGGTCTCGCGGTTTTCCAGCATGTAGCTGACGCCCGACGGCGTGCGGGCATTGTCCTCCAGCACGTAGAACTGGTCCTCGCCGGTGCGCACGATGTCGGTGCCGACGATATGCGTGTAGACGCCGCCCGGTGGCCGGAAACCGATCATTTCGGGCAGGAAGGCGTCGTTCTTCTCGATCAGCTGGCGCGGAATGCGGCCCGCCCTGATGATCTCCTGCTTGTGGTAGATGTCGTCGAGGAAGGCGTTGAGGGCGAGCACCCTCTGTTCGATTCCCTGGGCAAGACGACGCCATTCGCTGCCGGAAATGATGCGCGGGATGATGTCGAAGGGAATGAGCTTCTCGGCGGAATCCGCGTGCCCGTAGACCGCGAACGTGATGCCCGTCTTTCGGAAGATGTTTTCCGCGTCTCGCGACTTGGCGATCAGGCGGGCCGGATCCTGATGGGAGTACCAGTCGTGGTAGTTCTTGTAGGCCGGTCGCGGACTGTTGTCCGCATTTATCATTTCATCAAATGCCAACGGCGCCGTCCCCCTTTTTTGTCATTTGAGTACAACCCATTTGCCAATGCAAGAAGCGTGCACGGTGGGCATGACGAATCTGCGCAGCGCGAAGAACAGGCAAAAGCCTCAATTTCCATCAATTGCCTCGCACTATCGCCGGCGCTGCGGCCTTTTGCGCCGGTAATCTTGACGAATGCTTGATTTGAGGCCTGGCGCCTATTCGCATTTCGCCCGAAAAATAATCACCTCTGGTTGCGAAAAAATTTCGAGCCCCATGGTTCAGCGGAATTGAACGACCGCGGGAGGAAATCTCCTTTGACCTGTGTCTGCGACCCGGCTAGTCACCATCCGGCCGGGAGACCTCGAGGCACTCCGGCTGCCTCGGAATCCCTTCGGAGACCGCTCATGACCTTCAGCCTTTTCGCGCCGGCGCTCTTCGTGCTCTTGTGGTCGACGGGATGGGTGGTGGCGAAATATGCCGGCTTGTACGCCGATCCGTTGACCTTCCTGGTGCTGCGCTACAGCGTCGCCGTGGTGTTGTTCTATCTGGTATGCCGGTTCGCCGGCGTGATCTGGCCGAAAAGCCGCCGGGCCATCCTCCACGCCATCGTTTCCGGCATGTTCCTGCATGGCCTCTATCTCGGCATGATCTGGTGGGCGATCGGACAGGGCGTGCCGGCAGCACTTTCTGGTATCATCGCCGGCCTTCAACCGCTGATGACCGGGCTTGCCGCCGCATACCTGATCGGCGAGAGGCTGTCGCTTAGCCAGAGGATAGGCCTTTTTATCGGCTTTTGTGGCATTGCCATCGCCGTCCTGCCCAAGGTGTTCTCGCTCGATGCGGACGTCATCCCCGCCTATGCGGTAGCGGTCAACGTGCTGGGCATGGCCTGCGTGACCATCGGCACGATCTACCAGAAACGCTATCTGCGCGAAGGTGACCTCAGGGCGGTGGCGACACTGCAATATGTCGGCGCACTGATCGTCACCATCCCGGCGGCCCTGCTGCTGGAGGACCTGCGAGTGGATTGGGGCGTGGAGCTGTTTGCCGCGCTTGCCTGGTCGGTGCTCGGAATTTCAATGGGGGCGGTGGCCCTGCTGCTCTACCTGATCCGGCGCGGCGACGTGTCCAAGGCTGCGTCGCTGATCTATCTGGTGCCGCCGCTCGCCGCCATCGAGGCGGCCATCGTCTTCGGCGAGACGCTGACGCTGCCGATGGTCGTCGGCACGGGCGTCGTGGTGGCCGGAGTCTATCTCACCAATCGCAAGCCCGCCCTGCCATCCGCCTGATACGGTTCCGGGACGAAAAATGGCGCGGCCGAGGCCGCGCCAGATCAATGGTCAGTCAGTCAAGCCGGAAAGGCTCACGCCTCGCGGCGACGGGTCCGCTGCTGGCCGCCGGGGCCGCTCGGGCGACCGGAGGCCGGCTTGCCGTGGGCCGCAGCCGGACGGCCTGCGCCGCCACTGCCACCCTTGCGCTGGCCGGGCTTGCCGGCGGGACGGCCTTCGCCGTCATGCTTCGGACGGCCCTGGCCCTGATGGTTGCGGTTGTTGCCGCCGGGAGCGCCGCCACCGCCGCCACGACGCTGCGGGCGGGCCGGACGGCTTAGATTGGTCGGCGCTTCGCCGCTGGCGACCGGAATGTCGATGCCCATCAGGCGCTCGATGTCGCGCAGCAGGCGGCCTTCGTCGGGCGCGCAGAAGGCGACCGCGATGCCGTCACGGCCGGCACGGGCGGTTCGGCCGATGCGGTGAATGTAGGCGTCCGGCACTTCCGGCAGGTCGTAGTTGAAGACGTGGCTGACGGCCGGGATGTCGATGCCGCGGGCGGCGACGTCGGTGGCGATCAGCGTACGGATCTCGCCGTCGCGGAAGCCCTTGAGTGCCCGTTCGCGCTGGCCCTGGCTCTTGTTGCCGTGGATCGAGGCGACCGAGAAGCCGACGATCTCGAGGTGCTTCATCAGCTTTTCCGCGCCATGCTTGGTGCGCAGGAAGACGATGGAGCGGCCGTCCGGATTGTCGGTGAGGATCTTCTTCAGCATCTCCGTCTTGGCGTTCTGCCCGGCAACGAAGTGCACGTGCTGCTCGACCTTGTCGGCGGCCTTGCCCGGAGGCGAGACTTCGACCTTGGCCGGGTTGTTGAGGAAGGTCGCGGCCAGATCGGCAATGGTCTTCGGCATGGTGGCCGAGAACAGCAGGGTCTGGCGCTTGACCGGAACCATCTTGGAGATCTTGCGCAGGTCGTGGATGAAGCCGAGGTCGAGCATCTGGTCGGCTTCGTCGAGCACCAGATAGGTGACGGCGCGCAGCGAAATGGCGTTACGCGAGATCAGGTCGAGCAGGCGGCCCGGGGTGGCGACGAGGATGTCGGTGCCCTTCTCCAGCTGTAGCTGCTGCTTGCCGATCGAGGCGCCGCCGACGACCTGGTTGATCCTCAGCGGGGTCTTCTTGAGGAATGAGCGCAGGCTGTCGGCGATCTGGTTCACCAGTTCGCGGGTCGGCGCGAGAATAAGCGTACGGGTCGTCCGGTTGTCCGGACGGGTCGGCTTGGCGAGCAGCATTTCGATCAGCGGCAGGCCGAAGGCCGCCGTCTTGCCGGTGCCGGTCTGGGCCAGACCGATCAGGTCGCGGCCTTCCAGCACGATCGGGATCGCCTTCAGCTGGATCGGGGTCGGCGTGTCGTAGCCGAGGCCGGTAACCGTGGCGGCAATGTTCTGCGACAGGCCAAGCTCAAGAAAGTTGGTCAATTCTAATACCTTTTCGGGGCGCCACGCGACATCGGGCGAAATCGCTGTGTGCGATCGTGCCTGTCTCGTAGCGTCAAGAACCCCGCGTGAATTGGGAACTTGTAAGTTGGAAAAAACTTTCCAGCGCGTTCGGTTGCATCGAGCAACTATTTGTCGTGCGCTTTGGATCCTTCTTCGCGTCTAGGGTAGATCGCGGGCCGCTCACGCGGCGGCCGGAAGGTGAAAGCTGACCTGCAAATGGGCCTTTCGGCTTGGAAAGTCAAGGAAATGTTTTTGCGTTGCGGCAAAAGCGAGGAGCCGGGATGGTTCCTTCGAAGTGCTCTCTGCGGTTCAGATCCTCAGCGGCTGGCTGTAGAGCAGAGACGAATCCTTGCTGAAGAAGGATGCGGTTCCGCCCCCCGGCTCCAGGCTGACCAGCAGGAAGCCGGGGGTCGGCGAGGCAAACAGGCTTTTCGCGTGCGGCCGGGGCGGACGGCTGCGGCTGCCGCTGCCCGACACGAAATAGCTGACCCGTTCCGAGCGCAGGGCCTCCAGGTGGTGGTCGTGGCCGCACAGATACATGCTGACGCCGTGGCGGTCGAGGATCGGCTTCAGGCGTTCGCCCAACAGTTTGCTGTCGCCGTGGCGGCCGCCGGAAAAGACGGGATGATGGCCGACGACGATCTTCCACGACGCCTGGCTAGCGGCAAGCGACTGATCGAGCCACGAAAGCTGTCTTTCTGCGTCCTGATGCAGCAGGATTTCGAGGAGGTTGTCACCCTTAATTCTCTGTGTGTCGAGGAAGAAAAAATCCGCCTTCGAGCCGGCAAAATCGCGTGTGACCGCGAAATTGTGGCCTGGCATGGTCCAGCGCTGGCTTTTCTTTGAATAGTCGATCTGCGCCTGGGCGCTGCCGCCGTAGTCGTGATTGCCAAGCACCGCGTACCAGGGAACCTGCAGCGATGGCGCGCTGTAGATGTCCTCGAAGCTCGTCCGCCACTTCTTGTCCACGGTGCTGTCGACACCGCTTTCATAGAAGTTGTCGCCGGTGGAAATGACGAAGGAGATCGCGTTCCGCTGGCCGATCACGCCCATGGCCTCGGCGACGGCGCCTGCAGTTGCACGCGACTGGCCATCCCCCCAATCGCCGACCACCAGGAAGGAGAGCGCCTTTGAGGCCTTGCCCGCGGTCTTGCCAGCTGCATGGGCGACGCCACCAAGAGCCAGCGAGGCGAGGGCTCCCTGGATGAAGCTGCGGCGGGTATGAGACATGCACTTGTCCTTCATGATCGTATCTGCGGCGGGTCTTGGCTTGCCGC
This sequence comes from Rhizobium arsenicireducens, assembly GCF_964021225.1. Lineage (NCBI taxonomy): Bacteria > Pseudomonadati > Pseudomonadota > Alphaproteobacteria > Hyphomicrobiales > Rhizobiaceae > Rhizobium > Rhizobium arsenicireducens. Next base: position 673,423 of record NZ_CAXHYK020000001.1, read on the forward strand.
AGTCCATGCAGCCTGAAAGGCTCGGGCAAGGCAAGAGGACTATTGTCACATATTGAGACCCTCGCTTTCCTGCGCAAGGGTCGATCATTGTTCCGTGGTTACCTCGCATTTACCATTCGAGAGCATTTTCTGGGCAGGAGTGCAGTTCTTGAACATGGGTGGCGATTTGCTCAACATAGCCTGCGAGAAGATCGCCGAACTGGAGGCTCCAGCCTTCATCAAGGACAGCGAGCTGCGCTATGTGACCGTCAACGATGCCTATGCGCGGTTCTTCCGGGAAGAGCCCGAGGCTTTCGCCGGCAAGACCGACCGCGAGTTGTTCGGCCACCTCGATGACGGCGCGCGCGACGATCGCGAGCGTCAGGTCGTCGTCTTCGGCGACGAGCAAACGACACTTGTCTTCGACCCGCTTGGCCATGGCCGCTATCCGTTGCGTATCGAACGCTTTTTCGGTGACGACAATTCCATTTATGTGTTCGGCATGTTCGAGGAGGTCCCATCCTCCGAAACGCCGACGGAGCGGCGCGAAGAAAAGCCGACTGCGGCAAGGCTGTCGGCCGAGGCCATGGCCACCACCCACGACAGCGACGAACTCTTCCTGGCCACGCTGGAGGACCTGCCGGTCGCAACCTATGTGCGCGACGCCCGGCATAGGATGGTCTTCGTCAACGCCGCCTTCGTCGACATGGTCGGCTTGCCGAAGGAACGTCTTCTCGGCAAGACCGAGCACGAGTGCTTTCCCGAACGAGGCGATGAATTTCATGCTGCCAACCGTCTGACACTCGAGGAAGGCGTGACCTTCGAGGCGGAGGATGTATTCCATCGCCCCGATGGCATAGTCGTGCCGGTAATTGCGCGCGCCAGCCGCATCGTGACGCCGAGCGGCAGGCGCTACATGGTCGGTTCGATCACCGATATATCGACCTTGAAAACGCGCGAGACCCAGTTGATCGAGGCACAGGACGAGGCCGAGGGCCTGCATCGCCACGTGGAAAGTCTGCTCAGATCGATGCCGGTGGGCGTGTTGATCCTCGCTGTGGACTACACCATCGACTACGCCAACGACGCCTTCTACGACATGCTCGAAGCGGAGACGCCGGTCGACATGGCCGGATGGCACTATCGGGATTTTCTGGCCTACAATCTCCGCCGTATCGGATCGAAGAACGTCGAAGCCGATCTCGATCGGGTTTTCGAGAAACGTATGACGCAGTTCAGCGAGGCGGAGAGCGTCGGCACGACCCGTGCCGAAACGCTGGGTGGCCGGATCCTGGCAATTCGCAGCAAGCGCCTGGCCAGCGGCAAGATCCTGATCACCTATTCCGACATCACCGCGCTGCATCAGCGGGAGCAGGAGAGCGTGCTCTATCGCACAGCGATCGAGCAGTTGCCGGTTCCGGTGTTCATCCGTGACGGCGAACGCAGGCTGATCTTTGCCAATTCCGCCTATGCGGCACTGCAGGGTGGAGAACACGGCGAATTCTACGGGCTCAACGAGGAACAGATGTTCCCGCAATTGGGGCAGCAGTTGCGCGAGGAAAATTTGCACCTGCTTGAAACCGGCGAGGCGATCGAGCGCGCCCAGGAACTGCCGATGGCCGACGGCCGCACTCTCTCTGTCATCACACGCGTCAATCGCATCGCCACTCCCGATCAACAGCCCTACCTTGTCGGTTCGATCACGGATGTATCAATTCTGAAGGCGCGGGAACGGGAGTTGATGCAGGCGCAGGCGCGCGCGGAAAAGCTCTATGGCGACATCGAGAACATTCTGCGGATCATGCCGGTCGGGGTGATCATCCTCAACGAGGATCTGGTCATCGAATTCGCGAATTCCAAGAGCCGGGAGATCTGGGATTGGCCGGACGATCGGTTGATCGAGGGGACGACCTTCCGGGATTATGCCAGGACCAACCAGGACCGTGGCTGGGTCTGGGAAGGGGGCAAGGAATTCGAGGCCGGGCTCGAGGAGCGCGTCGCCGAGCTGCGTGCGCTCGATGGTACGATCCAGCGCGAACTCGTCTATCCTGACGGCAAGCAGGTGCTGATCACCACCACGTCCCTTGTCGACCGGAAGTTCCTTGTCACCTATTCGGACTTCACGGAGGTGCGGCGCCAGGAGCGGGAGTTCAGCGAGGCGCGCGAACAGCTCGAACGGCTCGGACAGTTCATGCAGGATGCAACGCGCGTCATGGCGCAGGGCTTGGCCTTCGTCGAGGACGGCGTCATCATCCAGTCGAACGAGGCGCTGGCGAACATCCTTAGCGTTCCGCAGATGTATCTCGAGCCGGGGCAGAGTTGGCACGCCTGTTTCGCCTATTGCGCCAGACGGGGCGACTTCGGTGACGAGCCCATGGCCAAGCTGAAGAGATGGCAGGAGAAGATCCACTCCCACCAGTCCTTCTCCGAGGTGTTTCTTGCCGATGGCAAGACGTGGGTGCAGCTTGATGCGACGGTCAGCCGGCGCGGTCACTGGATGCTGCTCTATTCCGACATCACCGACATCAAGACCCGTGAGGCGGAACTCACCGTTCTGCTCGCCCGCAGCGAAGCCGCCGACAAGGCCAAGTCCGAATTCCTCGCCAACATGAGCCATGAGATTCGCACCCCGATGAACGGCGTGCTTGGCATGGCGGAACTCCTGGCGAAATCGGCACTCGATACCCGCCAGAAGACCTTCGTCGACATCATCGTCAAATCAGGCAATGCGCTTCTGACTATCATCAACGACATCCTCGATTTCTCCAAGATCGATGCGGGACAGCTCAAGCTGCGCAAGGTGTCGTTCGATCCCGTCGAAGCGATCGAGGACGTGGCGACGCTGTTGTCAGCTTCGGCCGCGGAGAAGGACATCGAACTCATCGTCAAGGGCGATGTGACCGTCCGCCACATGGTTTCCGGCGACCCGGGCAGGTTCCGCCAGATCGTCACCAATCTGGTCGGCAATGCGATCAAGTTTACCGAAAAGGGTCATGTCCTGATCGAACTGTCCAGCACACCCTCCGACGGTTCGGAAGTCATGCTGACGATGCGGATCGAGGATACCGGCATCGGTATCCCAGAGGACAAGCGCGCCTCGATTTTCGACAAATTCTCCCAGGTCGACACGTCCTCGACGCGGCGGCACGAGGGAACCGGGCTTGGTCTTGCCATTACCGCTGGCCTGGTCGACCTGTTCGGCGGCTATATCGATGTGGATAGCAGGGTCGGCGAGGGCTCCGTTTTCACTGTGCGCTTGCCGTTTGCGGTCTCCCAAGAACGCCAGAAGCAGCATCCCCTGCCGGTGAATGTCGGTGGCGCGCGTGTACTGGTGATCGACGACAATGATATCAATCGCCGTATTATCACCGAGCAACTGGCGCTCTGGGGCTTCGATGGTGTCGCCGTTGAAAGCGGCCACGCAGCGATGGCGGTTCTCGAGGAGGCCTATCACCTTGGCGTGTCGATCGACGCCCTGATCATCGATTACCAGATGCCGGTGATGAACGGGCTGGACGTCGCCCGAATGATCCGTGCGGACAAGCGCTTCGCGACGATCGCGATGATCTTCCTGACGTCGATGGATATGGTCGGCGACGAGCGGATCTTCCAGCAACTGAACGTCCAGGCGCATCTGATGAAGCCGGCGCGCGCCAATCTCTTGCGCAGCGCCATCGTTGATGTCGTCCGTGCTGCGCGGCTGGGGAACCCGGCCGGTGTCCAGCAGCGCGCAAAGCAGCCTGCGCGCGTGGCCCCGACGCCGGCGAGCAATGGGACGCGACCGTCTGCGGCGGAGGGCGTCTACGCACCGCGAAGTGTCCCGCTCGCAGAACAGCCCGGGCGAGCGACACCGTCGCGGACCGGCTACGACCTCCTGATCGCCGAGGACAACGAAGTCAACCAGATTGTCTTCCGGCAGATCCTGCAGGCGGCCGGTCTGTCACTTCACGTCGTCGGCAACGGCCGCGAGGCCGTCGAAGCCTGGCGGGCAGACAAGCCGCGGTTGATCGTCATGGACGTCTCGATGCCGATCCTCAACGGCCATCAGGCGGCGCGTACCATTCGCGAGGCGGAGAAGGCGGAGGGCGAGGGGCGCCACGTGCCGATCATCGGCGTCACAGCCCATGCGCTCGACAGCGACCGGGAAGCCTGCCTTGCCGCCGGCATGGACGACTATCTGTCCAAGCCGATCAGCCCGGAACTGCTCGAGGCGAAGATCGAGCGCTGGCTCGGTCATTCCTTGCGCGACGGATCAGGCCTGCTCGATTCCGGCAATTGACGCGGGCTTCACGCCGCAGAGCATTTCCCGTTTTCCGGCAAACCCCTTGCGCCGCTCCACGGCGTAGCCGGCGGCAATCAGATTGCGGCGGACGAAGCCGGCAGCCGCATAGGTGGCGAAGCTGCCGCCCGGTACTGTGTGGCCGTAGACTTCGCCCATCAGTTCCGGCGACCACATCGCGGCGTTGCGGGCGGGGGCAAAGCCGTCCAGGTACCAGGCGTCGAAGCAAAGCGGGCAGGTGCCAAGGCTCGCGAGCGCGTCGCCGCACAGCACGGTCAGCTGCGTCTGTTCGTCGAGCGCTATGTCGACCGCACCGGCTGGATTTTCCGGCCAGCGTGCGACGAGCGCTTGCCGCTCGGCGTCGATTTCCGGCCAGCGCGACAATGCCCGCGACAAGTCTTCGGCGCGCATCGGATAGAGCTCGAACGAGACGAAATGCAGGCGGCCCCCCTCTTGTCGCGTGGCCTTCCATTGTCGCCATGTCTCGCAGGCGTTGAGGCCGGTGCCGAAGCCCAACTCACCGATGCGGAATGTGCCGGACAGAACCCAGCGCTCGGGCAGGCTGTTGCCGGCGAGGAAGACGTGGCCGCATTCGAGGCGCCCGTCCGTCTGGCAATAAAAATGGTCGTCAAAGCCGGTTGAATAAGGCATATCGCCATCGTGCCAGGCGAGTTCCTGGGCGGCCGGCGCGGTCGGTAATGTCGAGGTGGAATGAGCCATGACCATAGCGGATAATGCCAGCGGGCTTGCCGGTCAATCGCGCGTCGCATTGCTGATCGTCGGCGGCGGGATCATGGGTCTCTGGGCGGCGCTCAAGGCTGATCGGCTGGGCATCGATACGCTCCTCGTTGACAAGGGGCCTCTTGCTCTGGGCGCGAGCGGCGGACTGCTCGGCGCCCTGATGTCGCACATGCCGGACAGGTGGAGCGACAAGAAGCAGTTTCAGTTCGACGCATTGTTGTCGCTGGAAGGTGAGGTGCGCGCGCTCGAGGCCGAGACGGGCCTTTCTGCGGGTTATCGCCGTTGCGGTCGTCTGATCCCTCTGGGCAAACCGCATCTGAGAACGATCGCCGAGCGCCATGAGAAGGAGGCGAGGGTCAACTGGCAGGCCGGGGACCGGTCCTTCCAGTGGAACACCAGCGATGCATCGCTGTTCTGCCCGGATTGGCCCAACCCCGACCTCTGTGGCGCGGGGATTGTCCACGACACCTTTGCGGCGCGGGTTTCTCCGCGCGGACTGACCGCCATGCTGGTCGAGCGCCTGCGCCGGGCGCGCCATGTGCGGATCGTCGAGGGATGCGGCGTCGCGGCGGTCGAGGGAGATGCGGCGCGGTTGGCGGATGGCACCACGGTCGGCTTCGGGCATTGCATCGTTGCGGCCGGGCACGAAGCCTTCCCCCTGCTCGAAACGCTCGGCCCGCCGCTGCCACGCCCCCTTGGCCGGCCGGTGAAGGGGCAGGCTGCCATGCTGAAGGGCGACATTGATCCGGGCTTGCCCTTGCTCTATCTCGACGGGCTCTATGTCGTGCCGCACGAGGGCGGAATGGCCGCCATCGGCAGCACCAGCGAGGAGCAGTTCGACCAGCCTTTCTCGACGGACGAACAGCTCGAAGACCTGATCGAGCGCGGTCGCGCGCTGGCGCCGGTGCTGAAATCGGCCGTGATCGTGGAACGATGGGCCGGGCTGCGGCCGAAGGCGGTCGACCGGGATCCAATGGTCGGGCCGCATCCGGACACGCCAAACGTCATCGCGCTCGCAGGCGGCTTCAAGGTCAGCTTTGGCCTGGCGCATAGACTCGCTGACGCGGCGCTTGCGGCGGTCGAGGCGCAGCCGATGCTCATGCCGGACAGCTTTCAACTGGCAAGCCACATCGGTGTTGCTACACGCAAGGCGTGAGCCTTTCCCTTGTTTCCCTTCGTCATACTGTCACGCAAATCACCTAACTGCTCTGGTATAACGTCGATTGCTAAAATGGACGTCCCCCGGAAACGAGGTGTCGCATGCGGTATGCTATCTATTTCACCCCGTCCTACAGCGATCCGCTGACGCTCGCGGCTGCGAGCTGGCTCGGGCGCAGTATCTATTCCGGCGAACCGGTCGAGCATCCGGCGGTTCGCGGCCTGGGCATTCACGAGATCGCCTTTCACACCGCGCTGCCGCGCCGCTACGGATTCCATGCGACGCTGAAAGCGCCGTTCCACCTTCGCGGGGACTGCACGGAGGCCGCCCTTTTGCGCGAGCTAATGCGCTTTGCCGGGACGCTCGAGCCGTTCGAGCTTCCGCGGCTGGTGGTCGGGCGTCTCGGAGACTTCTACGGTCTCCTGCCGGAGGCGCCCTGCGCCGCGCTCGATTATCTTGCCGCTGCCGTGGTGCAGCAATTCGACGGCTATCGCGCCCCGCTCAGCGAGGCGGAGATCGAGCGGCGCAATCCCGATGGCCTGTCTGCGTCGCAATTTTCCAACCTGAATCGCTGGGGTCATCCTTATGTGATGGACGAATTCCGCTTCCACATGACGCTGACCGGGCCGCTGCTCGCTCGCGATTTCGACCGGATCGAAAAGGCGCTGGTCGGACATTTCGAGCCGTTGCTTGCGCAGCCGGTCGAGATCGCCAATCTGGCGCTGTTCGTCGAGAAGGAGCCCGGCGCGCCGTTCCTCGTGCATTCGCTGCATCCGATGGGACGAGTTGCCGCCCGGAAGATCGCCTAAGCGCCAGAGAAGACCGCTGCCGGAAAGGCAGCGGCCCGCGCATTCGTTTGCTCTCGACATCGGGCGCTGGCCTGCTTACCGTCTGGCGTCCGATTTCAGGGTGATTTGATGCACGACGCCAACTATCCCCGCGACCTTGTCGGCTATGGTCGCACTCCTCCCGATCCGCAATGGCCGGGCGATGCCCGCATCGCCGTGCAGTTCGTCGTCAACTATGAGGAGGGCGGCGAAAGCTCGATCCTCGACGGCGACCCGGCCTCCGAAAGCCTGCTGTCCGAGATCGTCGGCGCGCAGCCGTGGCCCGGCCAGCGCAACCTCAACATGGAATCGATCTACGAATACGGTTCCCGCGCCGGCTTCTGGCGGCTGTGGCGGATGTTCACCGAGCGCAAGGTGCCCGTCACCGTCTACGGCGTGACACTCGCCATGGCCCGCAATCGGGAGGCCGTCGCGGCGATGAAGGATGCCGGCTGGGAGATCGCCAGCCACGGCTACCGCTGGCTGGAATACAAGGATGTCCCGGAAGATCTCGAACGCCAACACATTCTCGAAGCGGTTCGCCTGCACAAGGAACTGACCGGTTCGCATCCGCTCGGCATGTACCAGGGCAAGCCGTCGAACAACACGCTGAAGCTGGTGATGGAGGAGGGCGGTTTCCTTTACTCTTCCGACAGTTACGCCGACGATCTGCCTTATTGGGTGGATGGCGTGGACGGCAAGCCGTTCCTCATCATCCCCTATACGCTGGAAGCCAATGACATGCGTTTCGCCACGCCGCAGGGCTTCAATTCCGGCGAACAGTTCTTCGCCTATCTCAAGGACACGTTCGACGTGCTCTATGCGGAAGGCAAGGCGGGCAGCGCGAAGATGATGTCGGTCGGCCTCCACTGCCGCCTCGTCGGCCGCCCCGGCCGGGCGGCGGCCCTTGCCCGCTTCATCGACTACGTGACGAGCCACGAAAAGGTGTGGATCCCGAAACGAATCGAGATCGCCGAGCACTGGCACAAGCACCACCGACCGGACGGGACGTAAGATGATTGCAAGAGACGACTTCACTTCCCGCTTCGGCGGTGTGTTCGAACACTCGCCTTTTATCGCCGAACGGGCTCATGACGCCGGTCTGGTCGTCGAGCCGCTGACGGCATCCGGCGTGCATGCGGCGCTCGTCGACAAGTTCCGGGCTGCCTCCCACGAGGAACGCCTCGGCGTGCTGCGCGCCCATCCGGATCTGGCCGGCAAGCTGGCGATCGCCGGCGAACTCACCGAGGACAGCGCTAAGGAGCAGGCGGGTGCCGGGCTCGACCGGCTTTCGCCCGAGGAACATGCCCGCTTCACCGCGCTCAACACCGCCTATACGACCAAATTCGGCTTTCCCTTCATCATCGCTGTGAAGGGGCTGACGAAGGACGATATTCTTGCCGCCTTCGAGACGCGGATCGACAACGGCCGCGAGACGGAATTCGCCACGGCCTGTGCGCAGGTCGAGAAAATTGCCCGGCTTCGCCTCGAAAGCCTCTTTCCGGAGAAGAACTGACATGCCCGAAATCTCGACCGTGGTGCTGCCCGACTTTGCCGCAGGCGCCGTCAATCTCGCCTCGGCCCGCCTCGGCGCCCAGGGCATCTTCTCGACCGACGAGTTCTTCGCGCCGCTGTCGCGCATGCTGAACGACGCGCCGGCCGAATTCGATCCGGATCGCTACGATGACAACGGCAAGTACATGGACGGCTGGGAAAGCCGGCGCAAGCGGGTGCCCGGCCACGACTGGTCGGTGATCCGCCTGGCGATGCCCGGCCGCATCTTCGGCTTCGACGTCGACACCCGCTTCTTCACCGGCAACTACCCGCCGCATTGCTCGATCGAGGCGGCCTATGTCGCTAAGGGCGATCCGACCGAGGCCACCGTGTGGACCGAACTCCTGGCCAAGTCGCCGCTCGGTCCGGGCGCCCAGCATTTCTTCGAGAATGCCGATCGCGACAAGGTCTGGACCCATCTGCGGCTGCACATCTATCCGGATGGCGGCGTGGCGCGGCTGCGCGTCTACGGGGCGGCGCATTTCGATTGGTCGAAGGTCAGCGCGGATCAGGAACTCGATCTCGCTTATGTCTTCCACGGCGCCAAGGCGCTCGCCTGGTCGGACGCCCACTATGGCCACCCCGACAAGATGCTCGGACCGGGACGCGGCCTCAACATGGGCGACGGCTGGGAAACCAAGCGCCGGCGCGGGCCGGGCCATGACTGGGCGATCATCCGCCTCGGCCATGCCGGCCTGATCAGGCGCATCATCGTCGATACGCATTTCTTCAAGGGAAATTATCCGGACACCTGCGAACTGCTGGGCGCCTATCTGCCGGAGGCCGGCGACAGTTGGAGCGAGGCGGATATTGCCGCGTCGGAAGGCTGGAAGCCGATTCTTGGCCGGCAGAAACTGGAGATGGACCGCGAACACGAATTTTCCGGGTCGCTCATCGCCGATATCGGGCCGGTGACCCATGTGCGCTTCGCCATGCATCCGGATGGCGGCGTCATGCGCCTGCGCCTGTTCGGCACCAAGGCCTGAGGCCGGAACCTTGAGGGGCGCCCTACTGCTTGGGCGCCTCTTCCATCTCGCGGATCGCTTCCTGGTGATACCAGTTGCCGCACTCGACGATGACCGGGCGTGCGCGGCCCTCGCGCTCCCGCATTTCCCTCAGCTTCTGAATGTTTCGAACCGGGAACTCTAAGATCTTCGCCGATTCCCGAACCATGTTCGTCGTCATGCTACTGCCCTCGTTGTTCATCGAGAACGATGCCCGATGGCTGAGTCTACCAGAGTTTTCACGCCTACGCACACAGAAAGTGCAAGATGCCTAATATGTAGGCATAATATGCGGCGCGCTGGCGATGATCGCGATTTCATCATTTCGCTGCGTGCGATCCGTCGTGCCGGGAAACACGCCATGGCTACGGAAGTTCCCACAAATTAGGCAAAAGGACCATCGATGGCGGCGGCGCGCGGCCGCCAATTCTGGCGGAGACGCTAAAAAATAGGTCCATTGGCGCGTGTTTCAGCGAAACTGGCACGCTTCATGCTTTCTTAATCGGGACTCGCCGGCGCGCCGGAGAATCAGCCCTCTGTTGCGCTCTTGGGCGAGCGCTTGACTGAAGAGAGACGAAGAATGACCAAGTTTAAGCTCGAGTATATCTGGCTGGATGGCTACACGCCGGTTCCGAACCTTCGCGGCAAGACACAGATCAAGGAGTTCGACAGCTTCCCGACACTGGAGCAGCTTCCGCTCTGGGGCTTCGACGGCTCCTCGACCCTGCAGGCCGAAGGCCGCAGCTCCGATTGCGTGCTGAAGCCCGTCGCCATCTATCCGGATCCGGCCCGTACCAATGGCGCGCTGGTCATGTGCGAAGTCATGATGCCGGACGGCGTCACCCCGCATCCGTCGAACGCCCGCGCCACGATCCTCGACGACGAGGATGCCTGGTTCGGCTTCGAGCAGGAATATTTCTTCTACAAGGACGGCCGCCCGCTCGGCTTCCCGGAACACGGTTTCCCAGCGCCGCAGGGCCCCTACTACACCGGCGTCGGCTACAAGAACGTCGGTGACGTCGCCCGCCAGATCGTCGAGGAGCATCTCGACCTCTGCCTTGAAGCCGGCATCAACCACGAAGGCATCAATGCCGAAGTGGCCAAGGGCCAGTGGGAGTTCCAGGTGTTCGGCAAGGGCTCCAAGCGCGCCGCCGACCAGATCTGGATCGCCCGCTACCTGCTGCTGCGGCTGTGCGAAGGTTACGGCATCGACATCGAGTTCCATTGCAAGCCGCTCGGCGACACCGACTGGAACGGTTCGGGCATGCACTGCAATTTCTCGACCAAGTACATGCGCGAGGTCGGCGGCAAGGAGTATTTCGAAGCCCTGATGGCTGCGTTCGGCCGCAACTGGAAAGAGCATATCGACGTCTACGGTCCGGACAACCACATGCGACTGACCGGCAAGCACGAGACGGCGCCGTGGGACAAGTTCTCCTATGGCGTGGCCGATCGTGGCGCCTCGATCCGCGTTCCGCATTCCTTCGTCAACAACGGCTACAAGGGCTATCTTGAAGACCGTCGTCCGAACTCGCAAGGCTGCCCCTACCAGATCGCTTCGCAGGTGCTGAAGACGATCTCGGAAGTGGCAACCGCCGACTACGGCCGCAGCGCCGCCTGATCGGGTCTATTTCCCAAGACGATGACGACGACGCCGGCGAAAGCCGGCGTCGTTTGCGTTTGGGGATCAGCCCCTTGCGCTGTGTGGCGCTTCCCTCGGTCGGGCCGCTCGCCTATAGTGGCCCCACAGGAGATGACCGATGAAGCCGTCCGAAGTGCTGGAGCAGAACCGTCAGGCGATCCGCGAGGCGGCGAAACGCTTCAACGCGGAAAACCCGCGCGTCTTCGGTTCGGTGGCGCGTGGCGAGGACCGAGCCGACAGCGATCTCGACATTCTGGTCGACGCCTTGCCGGGAATGACATTGTTCGATCTGGGCGGGTTGCAGTCCGAAATGGAGCGGCTGTTGTCGTGCAAGGTGGATGTGGTGACGTCGGGTGGCCTGAAGCCCCGGATGCGTGAGCGGATTCTCGCCGAGGCGACCGCGATATGACCCCGGAGCAACGGTTTCTCGACAGTCTCCTCGACATGCAGGAGGCAGCCTCGGAGGCGATCAGTTTCATCAGCGGGTCGACACTGGAGGCCTTCGAGCGGGATATCCTGACCCAGCGCGCGGTCGCGATGACGTTCGTGCTGATCGCCGCCGCCGCATCGAGGATCCTCAGCCGTTTTCCGGACGTGGCGTCCGAACACCCGGACATTGCCTGGTCGAAGATCAAGGGGTTGCGGAACGTGGTCGTCCACGAATATGAAACGCTCGATTGGCGGCTGGTCTGGGAGACAGTTCAGAAAGACCTGCCGGCACTCGTCGCTCAGCTCGATCAGTTGCGCCATCCGCATATCCAGGGAGAATGACCCCGCTTGACCGATCTCCTCGCCATCCAGCCCCTCACCGCCGAGGCCTTTGCCCCCTTCGGCGAGGTGATCGAGACCGATCCGTCCACCATGCGCCTCATCAACGGCGGCACGACCGAGCGGTTTCACGCGCTGTTTGTGCCCGAGGCTGCGGGCGAAGGGGCACGGGTGATCGTCAACATCTTCCGCGGCCAGCCACGCAACTTTCCTTACGAGATCGGCATGATGGAGCGCCATCCCTTCGGCAGCCAGAGCTTTTCGCCGCTGTCGGGGCGGTCGTTCCTGGTGGCCGTGTCGCCGGACGAGGGAGGGGCGCCCGGCCGGCCGCGTGTTTTCCTGGCGCGTCCCGACCAGGGGGTGAACTATCGCCGCGACGTCTGGCACCATCCACTGATGGCAATCGGTGCAGTATCGGATTTTCTGGTTGTCGATCGCGACGGTCCGGGCAACAATCTCGAAGAACATTTCTTTGCAACGCCTTACCGCATTCTGGAGCCCCATCTATGACCGGTCTCACCACCCATGTCCTCGATACAGCGCTTGGCAGGCCCGCCGAGGGGCTGAAGATCCAGCTGATGCGGATGAACGGGGAGGAGGCCGAACTGATCACCACGGTCTTCACCAATGCCGACGGACGGATCGACGGCGGGCCGCTGCTCAAGGATACCGATTTTCAGGCCGGACAGTACGAGCTGTTGTTCCATGCCGGAGACTATCTGAAGGCGAGCGGTCTTTCCTTGACCGAGCCGCCCTTCCTCGACGTCATCCCGATCCGCTTCGGCATTTCCGACACGGCTGCGCACTATCATGTGCCGCTGCTGCTTTCGCCCTACGGCTATTCGACCTATCGGGGCAGCTGATGATCTTTGCCGCCATTGCCGATGTGCACGGCAACCACCTGGCGCTGGAGGCCGTGCTCGAGGATATCCGCCGGCAGGGGATCACCGAGATCGTCAATCTCGGCGATTGCTTTTCCGGCCCGCTCGAGGCGGGGCTCACCGCCGAGCTGCTGATGCCGCTCGATGCGCTGACCGTGTGCGGCAATCACGACCGGGCGCTGGTCGACCGGCCCTTTGAGGAAATGGGCGACTGGGAGCGGCCGTCCTATGCGCAGCTCACGGAAGCCCAGCTCGACTGGATCCGCGCGCTACCCTTCAGCGCAATCTATCGCAATGAGGTCTATCTCTGTCACGCCACACCCCGGGACGACAGCACCTATTGGATGGAAACGCTGAGCGAGCAGGGCATCTTTCACCTGAAGCCGCTTGACGAGATCGAGGCGCTGGCTGACGGCATCGAGCAGCCGCTGATGCTGTGCGGCCACAGCCATATCGCCCGCTCCGTGCAGCTCTCAGACGGGCGCCTGATCGTCAATCCGGGCAGCGTCGGCTGCCCGGGCTTCGATTACGTCAAGCCGTTCTACCACAAGGCTCAGGCCGGAGCCCCTTTTGCCACTTACGCCGTCCTGGAAAAGACCGGGCGCGGCTGGCAGCCGGCGTTCCGGCAGGTGCGCTATGACAACATCGCCGCCGCCGAACTGGCAAAGGCACATGGCATGGCCGACTGGATCAGCGCACTTTCGACCGGCTGGGTCGCCTGAGGCCGCAAAGGCGTAGTTGACCGCGCCTCCATCTACTCCAGCGTTCAAGCCTGGAACGGGTTCTCGGCGATGATGTCGCCGTCAATTTCCGCGATGCCGCGTTTGCCGCACAGTGCCATGGTCGTGTCCATTTCCTTGGCGATGATTTCCAGCGCCTTGGTGACGCCCGGCTTGCCCATGGCGCCGAGGCCATAGAGGAAAGGGCGGCCGATATAGGTACCCTTGGCGCCGAGCGCCAAGGCTTTCAGCACGTCCTGCCCTGAGCGGATGCCGCCGTCGAGATGCACCTCGATCCTGTCGCCGACCGCATCGACGATCCGCGGCAGCATGGCGATCGAGGAATGGGCACCGTCGAGCTGGCGGCCGCCGTGGTTGGAGACGACGATCGCGTCGGCGCCGGTTTCGGCCGCCATTTTCGCATCCTCGACGTCGAGGATGCCCTTGATGATCAGCTTGCCGCCCCAGCGCTCCTTGATCCACGCGACGTCCTTCCACGACAGCTGCGGGTCGAACTGCTCGACCGTCCAGGCGTTGAGCGAGGCGAGGTCGGTGACGCTTTTCGCGTGGCCTTGTATGTTGCGGAAGGTACGCTTGTCGGTCTTCAGCATGTTCCAGCACCAGCGCGGGCGGGTCGCCATCTGGAAGAGGTGCTTGGGCGTTAGCCTCGGCGGGGCGGACAGCCCGTTGCGCAGGTCCTTGTGGCGCTGGCCGAGGATCTGCAGGTCGGCGGTCAGCACCAGGGCCGAGCATTTCGCCGCCTTGGCCCGCTCGATCAGGTTCAGCACGAAATCGCGGTCGCGCATGACGTAGAGCTGGAACCAGAAGGGTTTCGTGGTGACCGAGGCGACGTCCTCGATCGAGCATATGCTCATGGTCGAGAGCGTAAACGGCACGCCGAACTCTTCTGCGGCTCTTGCCGCCAGCATCTCGCCGTCGGCATGCTGCATGCCGGTCAGCCCCGTCGGCGCAAGCGCCACCGGCATCTTGACCTTCTCGCCGATCATGGTGGTTTCGAGCGAGCGGCCGCTCATGTCAACCAGCACCCGCTGGCGCAGCTTGATCTTCGAGAAGTCGCTCTCGTTGGCGCGGTAGGTGCTTTCGGTGTAGGCGCCGCTGTCGGCATAGTCGAAGAACAGTTTCGGTACGCGACGCTTGGCCAGCCGCTTCAGGTCGGCGATCTCGAGAATGGGGGACACGGGGAATTACCTCTTTGGAATTGGGCGACAGAGTGCCATCAGAAATGTTCGCCGGGGCGGAAGGGGCCGACACGCATGCCCGCGGCCACGAGATAGGCTGTCGACCAGCCAATCATCAGCAGGCCGCTCACGCCTTCGATCGCGGCGAGCACGCGCCAGTCGTGATCTGGAACAAGGTCGCCATACCCCACCGTTGAGAAGGTGGACGCCGAGAAATAGAGTGCGGTCGTGAGGTCTTCGAACGAGCCGAGCAAGAGGTAGCAGAACGCCCAGAGCCAGATTTCGGCGCTAAGGACGGCAAAGACACCGATGACCACCGTGTTCATCGCCAGCAGGCGGCTGCGGTGCCCCTGCAGTCGGATCACGTCGGTCACCCGACTCATCACATGGGTGACCGCCATCAGTCCAAACGTATGGATCACGACCATCATCGAAATCATCAGTAGGCCGAGGGCGAGATTGGCGAAGAGCTGCAGCAAAACGAGTTCGAGTCCGTACCGCTAGAGTGTCATGAGGCCGGTCGCGCGGCCCGCCCGGCGACATAGGTTTCCACGACCGACCGATCGTCGCCCAAGGTTTGCAGCAGAAACAGTTCCTCAGCAAGGGATTTGACGGTCTCCATCCGAAGCGCCATGGCCGGGGTGGCGGCTGCGTTCAAGACGACGAAATCGGCGTCCGTGCCGGGCTCCAGCGTGCCGATACGGTCTTCGAGCGACAGCGCCTCGGCATTGCCGAGCGTCATCATGTGAAAGCTCTCCAGCGGATTGAGGCGCTCGCCGAGCAATTGCTGGATCTTGTAGGCCTCGTCCATGGTCTTCAGCATGGAATAGCTCGATCCGCCGCCGATGTCGGTGGCGACGGCGATGCGGAGCTTCCTGTCGCGCCGCTGGTATTTGCGCAGGGGGAAGAGGCCGGAGCCGAGGAAGAGGTTGGAGGTCGGGCAATGGACGGCGACCGCGCCTGCCTCGCCCATGGCATCCGCCTCGCGGTCCGACAGGTGGATCGCATGGCCGAACAGGCTCTTGCGCCCCAATAGGCCATAGTGTGCGTAGATGTCGGTGTAGTCCTTGGCGTCGGGAAAAAGCTCGCAGGTATAGCGAATCTCGTCGTGGTTCTCCGACAGATGCGTCTGGATGTGCAGGTCGGGGAATTCCTCGGCCAGCGCCCGCACACGCTCCATCTGCTGTGGCGTCGAGGTGATGGCGAAGCGCGGGGTGATGGCGACGTGGTTGCGGCCGCGCCCATGCCAGTCGGCGATCACCTGGCGCGTCTCGTCATAGCCGGTCTCCGGCGTGTCGAGCAGGCCCTGCGGCGCGTTGCGGTCCATCAACACCTTGCCGCCGATCATCAGGCTGCCGCGGCGCAAGCTCTCGGCGAAATAGGCGTCGACCGAGGCCTTGTGCACCGAGCAGTAGGCGACGGCAGTCGTCGTGCCGTTGCGGAAGAACTCGTCGAAGAAGGCCTTGGCGATGCGGTCCGCATGGGCGCTTTCGACGAAGCGGCACTCCTCCGGGAAGGTGTAGGTATTGAGCCATTCGAGCAGGTTGGCCGCGTAAGAAGCGATCACCTGCATCTGCGGGAAATGCACATGGGTGTCGATCAGGCCGGGCAGGATCAGGTGCGGGCGATGGTCGTGCACGACTGTTCCATCCGGCGCGGCGGCGCTAACGGTAGCAAAGTCGCCCATGGCGAGGATACGTCCGTCCTCGACCAGCAGCGCGCCGTCGCTCTCGTAGCGATAGCTGCCGGTATCGTCGATGTGTTCCGGCGCGCGGGTGAAGCTCAGCGTTCGGCCGCGATAGAGGGTGGCGCTCATGGCTGATTGCTTCCCGATACCGCGCTCTCGAACCAGGCGACCAGCAAGGCGCGCTCTTCGGTCGAGACTTCGGTGATGTTGCCCGGCGGCATGGCATGGCTGCGGCCAGCCTGGATGTAGATTTCGCGCGCATGGGCGGCGATCTCGGCATCGGTCTCCAGCTTCACGTCCTTCGGCGGACGCACGATGCCCTCCCAGACGGGCTCGGCGGCATGGCACATCGAACAGCGCGACATCACGACGTCGCGGGCCGCCTCGTAATGGGCGTTCTCGACGAAGCGCAGGTGGACCGGCGCGACCGAAACCTCTTCCTCGACCGGGGCCTTCTGAACGGTCGAGAGCCACATGATGGCGATGAAGATCAACAGGGTCGCAAGCCAGGTCCAGGTCGGGCGGCCCTTGCGGGCATGGGTGGTGTTGAACCAGTGGCGGATCGTGACGCCCATGAGGAAGACGAGCGCCGCGATCACCCAGTTATAGGCCGTGCCGAAGGCCAGCGGATAATGGTTCGACAGCATGAAGAAGATGACGGGCAGCGTCAGGTAGTTGTTGTGCAGCGAGCGCTGCTTGGCGATCACACCGTATTTCGGGTCGGGCGTGCGCCCGGCGATCAGGTCGGCGACGACGATCTTCTGGTTCGGGATGATGATCAGGAAGACGTTGGCCGACATGATGGTGGCGGTAAACGCGCCGAGATGCAGGAAGGCGGCCCGGCCGGTGAAAACCTGGGTATAGCCCCAGGCCATGGCGATCAGCGCGACATAGAGCACGCCCATCAGCACCCAGATATTCTTGCCGAGCGGCGACTTGCACAGCTGATCGTATATCACCCAGCCGACGGCGAGCGAGGCGACGGAGAGAGCGATCGCCTGCCATTGGCTGAGGTCGAGCACGTGCCGGTCGATCAGGAAGAGGTCGGCCCCGCCGTAATAGACAACGGCGAGCATGGCAAAGCCCGACAGCCAGGTGACATAGCTTTCCCATTTGAACCAGGTCAGTTGCTCCGGCATGGTCGCGGGCGCGACGAGATATTTCTGGATGTGGTAGAAACCGCCGCCATGCACCTGCCATTCCTCGCCATAGGCGCCGACCGGCAGATGGTCGCGCTTCACCAGGCCGAGATCGAGCGCGATGAAATAGAAGGACGAGCCGATCCAGGCGATCGCGGTGATGACGTGCAGCCAGCGCACGGCAAAGGAGAGCCATTCCCAGGCAATGGCGTATTCGTACATCAGAAGTTCCCTTTCTTCCCCCCGGCCTTTCAGTCTCGGAAATTATCAGCGGCAAGGGAAGCCCCGCAGGTCGGATCGCGGGCCAATCCAGAGAATTTCTTTGATTGAGGTCCGCGCGCGCTATTGCGCTTCAAGGCCCATGGCGGCTCGTTCCGGTGCCAGTGTGGCCTCCAGCCATTCGCGGAATTTGCGTATCTTGGGCAGGTTGCGCCGGCTTTCCGGATAGACCAGCCAATAGCTGTTGTCGTCCAGCCAGTTGAGTTCGAACGGCTGTATGAGCCGCCCGGACGCCAGTTCGTCCTGAAGGAAGAAAGGGCTCAGCATGGCGACGCCATGACTGGCCATCGCGGCTCCGGTTTCAAGATCGAGCACGCCGCCTGCGTCGAACGTCCGTGCGGTGTGCTCCGCGGCATCGAGGCCCGCCAGCGTGAACCAGCGGGTCCAGCGTCCGTCGTCGTCGGTGATCCACGGCAGCTTCAGCAAATCGGCCGGCTCCTTCATGCCGCCGATGCTCTCGGCCAGCCTGGGGCTCAGGATCGGCGAATAGCTCAGCCGAAGGAGAGGGTGGACCGCGAGGCCGGGCCACGGACCCCGGCCGATGCGGATGGCGAGGTCGGCGCTTTCCCGGTTGAAGTCGGTCAGCACGGAGCCGCGAAGCAGCCGGACTGCAATATTGGGATGGGCGAGCTGGAAGGTCCCGAGATGCCGGGCCAGCCAGTGGGAGGCGAATGTCGGCGTGGAGTGGATTTCGAGGATCTCGTCGGCATCCTGACGCGCGGTGGCGATCGCTTCGCGCAGGACGGCGAAGGCATCCGTCACCTTCGGCAGCATGCGCTCGGCCGTTTCCGTCAGCGCTATCTGGCGCGGCTTCCTGAGAAACAGCGGCTCGCCGATATTGTCCTCCAGCAGCTTGACCTGATAGCTCACCGCCGTCTGGGTCATGCCCAGCTCCTCGGCGGCCTTGGTGAAGCTCATATGCCGGGCCGCCGCCTCGAAGACGCGCAGGGCATTGAGCGGGAACTGTCTCGACAGTTTCATGGATAAGCTCTCTTGATGCATGCCTACTGTATTCGAATTGGAAACCGGCGGCAATCCGGCTCATCTCTTGGTCCATCCGGTGATTTTTGCCCATGGAGAGGAGACGAAGATGTTGCAAGCGACAAAACGCTGGTGGGCTCCGGTGCGCACGACTCCCGGAGGCACGTTCCGGCCGTTGCGCCGCTTCCTCGAGCGGCTGTTCCGCCCAGAGCGCATTCCCACCGAGGATCTGCCGCCGGACGTGAAGAAGGATCTCGGCCTTCTCGACGGCGGCCCGTCGCGGAACCGCACGGAGGCCTATTTCTCCGACCCCAGGCGCCACGGCGACTGGCTGCGCTCCGGCCCGCTCTGAGGGATTGCCTTGCCGGATCAAGACGATGCGCCGGCAAGCTGACGAACTGATTCCGCCGCTTCATGCGGTGATTTAGGTGGGCCACCGCTCGTTCGGCCAGTCGCGCGCGGTGTGGATGACCCGCAGGATGTAGATGATCTCTCCGTCGCCTCTGTCACTGACGTTATAGGCCATCACATAGGGCAGGCCGACCACGCGTTTCTCCGAGGTCCCGGAGACGCGTCCGGGCCTGCCGACAGCCCTCTCTCCAAGCGCGAGTGCGGTCTCGTTGATCCTCGCCGCGACCTTCCTGGCTGCCTCGGGATTGTTGATTGCGATAAAGGCTATTTGCTCTTTGAGATCGTCCAGGGCTGCGCGTGACCACCGGACGGGTCGTGTCACGACTGGCGCGCCTCGGCGGCATCGATCACGGCGTGGAGTTCCGCCATGGCGGCGTCATGGTCGACGACATGGCCAGCTGCCACGTCACGCAGTCCCTTCTCGATATTGTCGATGGTCCGCTGCTCCTGCTCGACAAAGGCCGAGACGGCCTCCGTCGCCAGATGCTCCTTGCTGCGGCTGGTGCGCTCGGCGAGACGCAAGAGCTTGGTCTCGACTTCGGCGCTCACATGGATGGTCATGATCTTGTCGGCGGACATGTCAGGCTCCTGGTCCGGGTTGCGGCAGAATAGTGCAATCGGGTCTCCGTTGCCAGCGGCGCGGCGTCCGTCAGCCGAGCAGCACGGTCAGCAGTTCGGCCGCGACCAGGGCGGCGATCACCGGGGGGCGCTTGTCGCGCAGCGTGCTGCCGCCGATCGGCAGGACGAGCCTGTCGAGCATGGACGGATCGCCGCCCTCGCGGTCCAGCCAGCGGGCAAAGGTGGCGCGCTTGGTGGCCGAGCCGATCATACCGACATAGGCGAGATCGGGACGCGCCAGTGCATGCTGAGCGATCAGGAAATCGAGGGCATGGTCGTGGGTGAGGATGACGGCCGCGCCGCCCGGCCGGATCATGGCCACCTCGGCTTCCGGCACCGCGACGCGGCGCAACGCGACGCTTTGCGGCAAGCCGTTGTCGGCAAGGTCGCGCGTCTCGACCAGCGTAACGGTGAGGGGCAGGGGGGCAAGGGCGATCGCCAGCGCCTGCCCGACATGGCCGGCGCCGAAGAGGAATACGTCGGGATAGGCGGTCTCCAGCTTTGCCTGCCGCTCGATCAGCGCCTGCTGCGAAGCTGCGTCGAGGCGGGTAAAGACGAGCCGGGTGCGCCCGCCGCAGCACTGGCCGATCTCGGGCCCAAGCGGCACGTCGAGGGACGAGTTTGGCTCGCCGCTGGCCAGCAGCGTGCGGGCATGGTCGATGGCGAGAAATTCCAGCTGCCCGCCGCCGATCGTGCCGAACAGCGCGTCGGGCGCGACCACCATGAAGGCACCCGCCTCGCGCGGCGTCGAGCCCTTGGCCTCGGCGACTTCGACGAGCACGTCGTCGGGATGGGCGGTGAGGAAGGCGGGGAGGGCCGTCATTGCAGCGCCCCCTCTGGCCTGCGGGCCATCTTCCCCACAAGGGGGGAGAGGACCAGCGGTGGCGTCCCGCCCGCCTTGCAGGTCGAAGAAGTACCCGCGTCTTCAGGAACTCCAAATATGACACCAGGCCGGGTATTGGCGATAAAGATGGATAGGCGGCTGATTGCGCCCAGGGGCCGTGTTTCGAACGCTCTATGGGGGCGGAAACGATGCCCCGGGTTGTCTCCCCCCTTGTGGGGGAGATGGCCGGCAGGCCAGAGGGGGCTGATCGTGTGCGCAGTTGACGAAGGGGCGTTCTCTTGTCCCCCAAGGGGAGACGTGCCGAGACAGCGCGGTGCAATGACGAACTGGCGGGATAGCTTGTGGTGGCTCGCGCCCCCCTCATCCGGCGCTGCGCGCCAGCTTCTCCCCGTCGGGGAGAAGAGGTCCGCCATCGTTGCCATCACATCCCTTTCAGCCGCTCGACGGCCATCAGCACGCGCTCCGGCGTGGCGGGCGCGTCGAGGTGGGGGCAATGGCGGTAGTCGGCGACCGAGGCGACGGCCATGGAAAGCGCTTCCAGCACCGAGATCGCCAGCATCAGCGGCGGCTCGCCGACGGCCTTGGAGCGGCCGATCGTCGGCTCGGCATTTTCAGACCATTCGGCCAGCCGGGTATTGAAGATTTTTGGCCGATCGGAGGCGAGCGGGATCTTGTAGGTCGACGGTGCATGGGTGCGAAGCCTTCCCTTGCCGTCCCACCACAGTTCTTCGGTCGTCAGCCAGCCCATGCCCTGGACGAAGCCGCCCTCGATCTGGCCGATGTCGATCGCCGGATTGAGCGATTTTCCGACGTCGTGCAGGATGTCGGTGCGATCCATCAGATATTCGCCGGTCAGCGTGTCGATCGACACTTCCGAACAGGCGGCGCCATAGGCGAAATAGTAGAAGGGCGTGCCGCGGCCGGCGGCGCGGTCCCAGTGGATTTTCGGAGTCTTGTAGAAGCCGGCGGCGGAAAGCTGGACGCGGGCGAAATAGGCCTGTCGGACAAAGTCGGGGAAGGGGATTTCCTTCGATCCGACCCGCACCCGGTTCGGCAGAAACTCGACTTCATCGGGCGGAACCTGGAAATGCTCGACGGCGAAGGCGACGAGGCGTTCCTTGATCTGCCGGGCGGCATCATAGGCGGCCATGCCGTTGAGATCGGTGCCGGAGGAGGCGGCGGTCGCCGAGGTGTTGGGCACCTTGCCGGTGGTGGTCGCGGTGATCTTGACGCGCTCGACATCGACCTGGAAGCACTCGGCGATGACCTGGGCGACCTTGGTGTAAAGGCCCTGGCCCATTTCGGTGCCGCCGTGGTTGAGGTGGATCGAGCCGTCCTGGTAGACGTGCACGAGCGCGCCGGCCTGGTTGAAGGCGGTCATGGTAAACGAGATGCCGAACTTCACCGGGGTGAGCGCGATGCCCTTCTTGATGATCGGGCTCGTCCTGTTGAATTCGATGATCGCCCGGCGCCGCGCCTGGTAGTCGCACGAGGTCTCCAGTTCCTCGACCACGCGGGCAATCACATTGTCCTCGATCGTCTGGTGATAGGGCGTGACATTGCGGCCGGAGCCGACATCGCCGTAAAAATTCGCCTTGCGGATCGCGAGCGGATCCTTGCCCAGCTGGTAGGCGATCTCCTCAATGATGCGCTCGCCGCCGAGCATGCCCTGCGGGCCGCCGAAGCCGCGAAACGCGGTGTTGGAAACCGTATGGGTCTTCAAGGGTTGCGAGGTCAGCTTCACATGCGGGTAGAAATAGCTCGAATCCGCGTGAAAGAGGGCGCGGTCGGTGACCGGGCCGGACAGATCGGCCGAATAGCCGCAGCGCGCAGCGAAATTGGCGGTCATCGCGTGGATGCGGCCGTCGCCGTTGAAGGCAACGTCGAAGTCCATGCGGAAGTCGTGGCGCTTGCCGGTCAGCGCCATGTCCTCGTCGCGGTCCGGGCGGAACTTGATCGCCCGGTTGAGCTTCTTGGCGGCGAGGGCTGCCAGGGCGGCAAACTGGTTGCCCTGCGTCTCCTTGCCGCCGAAGCCGCCGCCCATGCGCCGCACGTTGACGGTGATCGCGTGGCTCGGAATGTCGAGCACATGGCCGACGATATGCTGGATTTCCGAAGGATGCTGGGTGGAGGACCAGACTGCCACCTCGTCGTCCTCGCCGGGAATGGCGAGCGCGATGTGGCTTTCGAGATAGAAGTGCTCCTGCCCGCCGATCCGCATCGTGCCCTTGAGGCGTTGCTCGGCGTTGTCGAGTTCGGCCTCCGGCTCGCCGCGTTTGAGTACCATGCCGGGGGTGACGAGCGGCGCGTCGTTTTCAAGCGCCGCATCGACATCCGTCCAGAAGGGCAGGTCGCGGTATTCGATCTTGGCCAGCCGCGCGGCGCGGCGGGCGGCGTCGCGGGTTTCGGCGATCACGGCAAAGACCGGCTGGCCGTGGAACTCGACCTTGTCTTCGGCCAGCAGCGGCTCGTCATGGCGGCTGCCGGAGGACACGTCGTTGACGCCCGGCACGTCCTTGACCGTCAAGACGCAAACGACGCCGGGATAGGTCTTCACCGCGGACAGGTCGACCGAGAGGATCTCGGCATGCGCCCGGTCGGACATGCCGAGCGCGCCGTGCAGGAGGCCGGCCGGTTCGGGAATATCGTCGATATATTCGGCACTTCCGGCGACATGCTTGTGCGCCGAATCATGGCGCAGCGACTGGTGCATCGGGCCGTTGATCAGTTTGTAGGTCTCGAAGGTCGGCTTATGCATGGGGAAGGCCTCCGTGCGGGGCTACCTTCTCCGCCGCAAAGCGCTTGAGTTCCTGCGGGGCGCCCGTCGTTTCGAGGAAGAAGCGGGTCAGCAAGTTCTTTGCGGTCAGCTGGCGATATTCGGCGGTGGCGCGCCAGTCGGTGAGCGGCTTGTAGTCCTGATCGAAGGCATCGCGGGCGCCCGCGATCGTCGCCTCGCTCCACGGCTTGCCGAACAGAGCAGCTTCCACTGCGCAGGCCCGCTTCGGGGTGGCGGCCATGCCGCCGAAAGCGATGCGGATGTGGGAAACCGTGCCGTCCTCGCCAAGCGCCAGATGGAAGGCGCCGCACAGCGCCGAGATGTCTTCGTCGCGCCGCTTGGAGATCTTGTGGACGGCATAGTGGCTGCCGGCCTCGGGGCGGGGCACGCGGATGCTCTCGACGAATTCGCCCGGCCGGCGGTCCTGCTTGCCGTAGTCGATGAAGAAGTCCTCGAGCGGCAGTTCGCGGCCGCCTGACGCCGAGCGCAGCCGGACGGATGCGCCAAGCGCGATCAGGGCCGGCGGCATGTCGCCGATCGGCGAGCCGTTGGCGATGTTGCCGCCGATCGTGCCCATGTTGCGGACCTGCTGGCCGCCGATGCGCTCGATCAGCCTGCCGAGCGCCGGGATTTCGGCCTTGAGCGTCTCGAAGGCGCGGGAATAGCTGACGCCGGCACCGAGGGTGATGGCGCGGTCGTCCATCGCTATCGCCTGCAGGTCGGTCAGGTGGTTGATGAAGATCACCGGGTTGAGGTCGCGCATCTGCTTGGTGACCCAGAGCCCGACATCGGTCGCGCCGGCAACGATGGTGGCATCGGGCTGTTGCGCCAGCAGGTCGGCCAGGGCCGCGACAGAGCCCGGCACGATCAGCCGGCGGTCGTTCCTGACCACGGTGATGGTGTCGCCGCCCTGCAGGTTCCACAGCCGCGCCATGATGTTGGCCCGCTCGCGCTCCAGCGGGTCGAACAGCGCGCTCGGGCGGGTGCGCGAGACCTGTTCGGCGGCCTTGACGATCGGTTCGTAGCCGGTGCAGCGACAGAGATTGCCCTGCAGCGCCCGTTCGATCTCGGCGCGCGACGGATTGTCGTTGGAAAGCCAGAGGCCGTAGAGCGACATGACGAAACCCGGCGTGCAGAAGCCGCATTGCGCGCCGTGACAGTCGACCATGGCCTGCTGCACCGGATGGAGCATGCCGTTCTCGGCGGCCAAATGCTCGACGGTCACCACATGGGTACCGTTCAGGGAGCCTAAGAAGCGGATGCAGGCATTGACGGTCTCATATGTGAGCCGCCCGCCGTCGAGTCGGCCGACGAGAACCGTGCAGGCGCCACAGTCGCCCTCGGCGCAGCCTTCCTTCGTGCCGGTCAGCCGGTGCTTCAGCCTGAGAAAGTCGAGCAGCGTCTCGGTCGGCTCGAAGTCGGTGAGGGCGACATCCTCGCCGTTCAGGATGAAACGGATGCAATCACTCATGCTTTGTTTTCTCGTTGGCCCATCGGCCGATGTTATTGCGCGGTCCAGCCGCCGTCTATCGAGATATGCGTGCCGGTGATCTGGCGCGCCGCGTCGCTGGCGAGAAAGATCGCGACCGCCGCCACTTCCTCGACGGCGACGAATTCCTTGGTCGGCTGGAACTTCAGCATCACGTCGGATTTCACCTCAGCCTCGGAAATGCCGCGTGCCTTGGCCGTGTCGGGGATCTGCTTTTCGACCAAGGGCGTCAGCACATAGCCCGGGCAGATGGCGTTCACCGTCACGCCGAATTCGGCAAGCTCCAGCGCCACGCTCTTGGTCAGTCCCATGATGCCGTGCTTGGCGGCGACATAGGCCGATTTGAAGGGGGAGGCGATCAGGCCGTGGGCCGAGGCGACATTGATGATGCGGCCCGCCTTCTTTTGCTTCATCGCGGGGACGGCTGCGCGAATGGTATGGAAGGAGCTGGACAGATTGATGGCGATGATCTGGTCCCATTTCTCCGGCGGGAAGTCCTCGACCGGGGAGACATGCTGAATGCCGGCATTGTTGACCAGCACATCGACCATGCCGAATTCATGCGCGGCAGTCGCCATCAGGTCGTCGATCTCGGACGGCTTCGACATGTCGGCGCCATGGTAGATCGCCCGGCCGCCGACCACCTCGAGGCTCTGGCGGATTGCCTCGATCTCGCCTGCATCGCCAAAGCCATTGATGACGACGTTGTCGCCATGGGCGGCGAATGCCCGCGCAATGGCCAAGCCGATGCCGCTGGTCGATCCGGTGACGACGACGGTTCTGTTCATGTCTCGAATTCTCCCGAAAGCCTGCAATATTGTGCTGCGCCGCAGTGGATCGCGAAGGTTATGCGCAAATCGCTTGGGCTGGCAATTGACTTTTTGATGCTTGCAGCCCCAACTTTGTGGTGGCCAGAGCGGTCGCCGGGAGAATGGGACGGCGCCAGATTGCCCGGGAAAAGATAAATCGCGACAGCCGCTTGGCCGCAAAGCTTGCGATTCAGAGTCCGAATCAAGTCGACGGGTGGCGCTCCCCGTCACGCCTCGGCCAGACGCTCCGGGCCGGTCTCCTGCCAGCGTTTCGCGCAGCCTCGTGCCCGACTGCCAAAATGATTGCGTTTGTCGTGCCAAGCTATTGAGAACAGCGACATCGCCGGCACCAACGTGCAGGCGGTGAACGCTGTGTGCGGCAAATGCGGTTTGCCGGCGGGGCGGTGCGCAGCTATCTGTTTCAAAAGCGCAACAGGAAGAAACAGATGGAACTCGGCCTATACACTTTCGCGGATGTCGATCCGAACGCGGCCAACAAGGGCGCGGAGGCGAAGCGCCGTCTCGATGACCTGCTCGAGGAAATCCGGCTTGCCGACGCCGTGGGGCTTGACGTGTTCGGGCTGGGCGAACATCACCGCCCCGACTACATGGCGTCTTCGCCGGCGACCATTCTCGCCGCAGCGGCGGTGAAGACCAAGAACATCCGGCTGTCGAGCGCCGTAACCGTGCTCTCCTCCGAGGATCCTGTGCGCGTGTTCCAGCAATATGCGACCGTCGATCTGCTGTCGAACGGCCGGGTCGAGATCATGGCCGGGCGCGGCTCCTTCATCGAGAGCTTTCCGCTGTTCGGCTATGAGCTTGAGGACTACGACCTGCTGTTTGCCGAAAAGCTGCAGCTACTGATGGAGATCCGCGAGAACGAAATGGTGACCTGGGAAGGTCAGACCCGCAAGCCCATCGCCGGGCGCGGTGTCTATCCGCGACCCTTGCAGGATCCGCTTCCGCTCTGGATCGCGATAGGCGGCACGCCGCAGTCGGCGGCGCGTGCCGGCTATCTCGGCCTGCCGCTGGCGCTCGCGATCATCGGCGGCGAGCCGCACCGCTTTGCCCCGCTGTTCGATCTCTACCGCCAGAGCGGCGCCAAGGCCGGCGTTGATCCGAAGGCATTGAAGACATCGATCAACGTGCACGGCTTCATCCACGATACCAACGAGAGCGCCGCCGATATCTTCTACGAGCCGCAAGCGACCGTGATGAACCGTATCGGCCGCGAGCGCGGCTGGGGGCCGACCAATCGCGGCCATTTCGACGCGTCGCGGGGTCCCGGCGGCGCGCTCTTCGTCGGCGATCCGGAAACCGTGGCGGAAAAGATCGTCGCCAACCACAAGATCTTCCGCAATGACCGCTTCCTCTTGCAGATGGCGATCGGCCCGATGCCGCACCGCGACATCATGCGCGGCATCGAGCTCTACGGCACAAAAGTCGCGCCGCTGGTCAGAAAGGCGTTGACCCCGTCGGAAGCGGGGGCGTAAGCACCCGCCATCCCAAGGTTACAAAGAGCGGGCGCAAAGCCCGGATGACGAACAATGATTGTTTCCAGCGAAGACGACCTCAACGGCCTGAAAGACATCGGCCGGATCTGCGCAAGCGCGGTTAAGATCATGGCGGCTGCGCTGGAACCGGGCATCACCACCCGCGAACTCGACCAGATCGGCCGAAAGGTGCTGGAAGATGCGGGCGCCCAGTCGGCGCCGGAATTCTGCTATGAATTCCCGGGCGCCACCTGCATCAGCGTCAATGAGGAAATCGCCCACGGCATTCCCGGCGACCGCAAGATTTTGGCCGGCGATCTCGTCAACATCGACGTGTCGGGGGTGAAGAACGGCTTGTTCGGCGATACCGGCTCTTCCTTCATCGTGCCGCCGGCCAAGCCGAAGATCGAAAAGCTCTGCCGCGACGGCAAGCGGGCGCTGTGGGTCGGCCTCAACCAGGTGCGCACCGGCCAGCCGATGGTCAATATCGGCAATGCGATCGGGGCCTTCGCCAGGAAGAACCGCTATACGCTGATCCAGAACCTGGCGAGCCACGGCATCGGCCATTCGCTGCATGAGGAGCCGAAGGAGCTGTCCACCTGGCCCGACCCGGACGAGACGCGAATCATGGAGGAGGGGCTGGTCTTCACCATCGAACCCTTCCTGTCGCTCGGCGGCCTGTGGGCCGAGGACGGCGACGATCCCTGGACGCTCTACAGCGACCCGAAGGCGCCGACCGTGCAGTTCGAGCACACCATTGTCGTCACCAGGAACGGCCCGATCATCCTGACGCTCGTCGACTGACGCCACGAGGCTCTCTGCCAGAATTTGACCTCCACCCCGTTCAGGGGTAGTTTGTATTACAAATGGAGGTAAAAATCGATGTCCATCAAGCGCGAGCTGTCCGATCCGATCGCGATTCGCCTGCCGGTGGACGTGCTGTCGGAGATCGAGGACGTGGCACGGACCTGCGAGCGAAGCCGCAGCTGGGTGATCGTGCGGGCGCTGAAATCCTATCTTGCCGGCGAGGGGCGGGAAGTCCTCGAACTGGCAAGGGCGCGCCAGGCGGTCGATGCCGGCGAGGTCCACGATCTGGATGAGGTGCTCGAAGAGGTGGAGTCGATCACCGAGGGAGCCGCCGCTTGAAGGTGCTGCTCTCTGCAGAGGCCAGGAACTACCTCGTATCCGAGGCGCGCTATCTCCAGGCCCGCAGTCCGTAGGCGGCACGCCAATTCACCGACAGTCTGAAGCAACTCAAGGAGCACCTGTCGCACTTTCCCCGCATGGGAAGGCGGTCGGACGACATACCGGTGCCCGGCGTGCTTCGATTCGTCATGGGTGCCTATCTGGTCGACTACGAAATCCGATCCGGCGTCGTCGTCATCCTCGCCATTCGCCATGGCCAACAAAGGCCGCCCGGCATTCCGCTCGAGGACGACTTCGATTTCGAGGCGCCCTGACCAAAGAGCGCCAGCCGTCCGATCTCAGACGGAGAAGGCGACGGCGACGCCCTTCTTCTTGAAGTAGGACTGCATGATCTTGCGGCCCTGGCGGTTGGACTGGGCGAGCTTGGCCGTCTCGAACACCGCTTCCTTGACGCCCTCGCGCGCCATCGCCGACTTCAGTGCCGCAATGTGGAGGTCGATCTCCTCGTTGTCGTTGTTGATCGAGGTGTAGATGTTGTCGATGGCCTGGCTCAGGGTGAGATCGCTCATGGGGGCACTCCTTGAATTTGTTGCTCCTCCACTAGCGATTTTTGCCGCCGGGGCAAGCTGAAGGTTTGTGAGCCAGCCGTTCAAGATGTCCCGCCGGATAGGGAAATCGATCTCAACCGGTTACGTCGGTGATCATTATTTGTGGTTTGTGGGCGGTTTCCCGCAATGCGATAAGCGCAGCCATGACGACAGCCTCGACCGACCGCCGCCTTCTCCCGTTCACCGCTATCGCCGGCGCTCTCGCCATGGCGTCGGCCATGGGCTTCGGCCGGTTCTCCCTCACGCCGATCCTGCCCGGCATGATTGTCGATCTCGGGTTATCCTCGACCGAGGCCGGGGTGATCGCAGCGGCCAATTTCACCGGCTATCTCGTCGGCGCTGTCGGCGGTGCCTTTGGCTGGGCTGCCGGACGCGAACGCCTGATTGGACTTGCGGCGCTTTTTCTGACCGCCGTTCTTCTCGCTGGCATGGGCGTTGCCGATTCGGTTGCCGCCTTCATTGTGCTGCGTTTTCTCTCCGGCGTCGCGAGCGCACTGGCCATGATCTTCATAACCTCGATCGTGCTCGGCCACGCTGCGCGGGCCGGCAGCGAGGCGGTGCAGTCGGCGCATTTTGCCGGGGTGGGCCTCGGCATTGCCGCCTCGTCGCTGATGGTCACGCTGGTCGGGCTTTCCGGGTTCGGCTGGCGGGCGGACTGGCTGGCGGGCGCGGCGATTGCGTTCGCTGTCTTCATCGTCGTGGCCCGGCTCTTGCCGCGCTCCCCCTTCCACTCCTCGCAGGTCCCGCGCGAGCCGCCGATCGTCTGGAGCCCGGCGATCATCCTGACGACGCTCTCCTACGGCCTGTTCGGCTTCGGCTATGTGGTGACTGCGACCTTCATCGTCACAATGGCCCGTATGGGCAATACGGGCACGATGGTGGAATTCCTCACCTGGTTCGTCACCGGCCTTGCGGCTGCCGCCTCGCTCTTCCTGTGGCGCCCGGTGATGCTGAGGATCGGCCTTGGCGGCGCCTATCTGGCCGGGCTGCTGATCGAGGCTATCGGCGTGCTCGCCTCCGTTGCGCTGCCATTGCCGGCCGCGCCGCTTGTCGGCGGGGCGCTGCTGGGGGCGACCTTCATGATCATCACCGCCTACGGGTTGCGGCTCGGACGGGCGCTTTCCCCAGCCAGCCAGCGCCGGGCGCTCGCCTTCATGACCGCCGCCTTCGGCATCGGCCAGATCCTCGGCCCGCTTGTCGCCGGCTGGCTTGCGGAGCGGACGGGGAGTTTCTCTGCGCCGAGCCTGGTCGCCGCTGCGGTGCTTCTGGTCTCGTCCGCACTGGTCCTGCCGGTGCTGCGCCGTTTGCCGTGAATTGACAGGTTTGTCATGAGCCGACGTGAAACTGTGAATTGGCGGCGGCCAATTCCGTCACAATCGGTTGATGGCATTGCTGGCCACTTTTTTCTGCCCTAGTTTCGCGCAAAAGACCGGGTTTCTGAAGGCCCTCCGTCGCCCCCCGCCGAGAAAGCAGCTGTCCCCGTGTTCAAATCTTATTTTCCTCAACCGCGCCAGTTTTTCGCATCCGCCGCACTCTGGTCACTGGTCGCGATCCTGCTCTGGTATTCATATGGGAGCGATTGGGGTGCCCTGATCGGCCTGCCGCCGCTTGCCGAGGGACAGGAGGCGCCAATCGGCGTCTCGGTCTTCTGGTCGACGCCCTTCCTGTGGTTCTACATCTACTACACGGTCGTCGTCCTGCTTTTTGCCGCCTTCTGGTTCCTGGTCAGCCCGCACCGCTGGCAGATGTGGTCGGTTCTCGGCAGCGCTCTGATCATCTTTACCACCTACTTCTCGGTCCAGGTCTCGGTCGCCATCAATGCCTGGTATGGCCCGTTCTACGATATGATCCAGAAGGCCCTGTCGGAGGCCGGATCGGTGACGGCGGCGGATCTTTACCTCGGCATGCTCGGCTTTGCCGGCATCGCATTCGTCGCGATTACCGTCGGCGTGCTCAGCCGCTTCTTCGTCAGCCACTGGATCTTCCGCTGGCGTTGGGCGATGAACGAATATTACATGAGCCATTGGCCGAAACTGCGCTTCATCGAGGGCGCCTCGCAGCGTGTCCAGGAAGATACCATGCGTTTTTCCTCGACGGTCGAGGCGCTCGGGGTCAATCTCGTCAGTTCGGTCATGACGCTGATCGCGTTCCTGCCGGTGCTTTTCAGGCTCGGAGCGGACATTACCGAGTTGCCGCTGATCGGTCATATCCCCCATGCGCTCGTCTGGGCGGCGATCTTCTGGTCGGTGTTCGGCACCGTCTTCCTTGCCGCTGTCGGCATCAAGCTGCCGGGGCTGGAGTTTCGCAACCAGCGCGTCGAGGCCTCCTATCGCAAGGAACTGGTCTATGGCGAGGACGATCCGAACCGCGCCAAGCCACTGACGGTGGCGGAACTGTTCGAGAATGTAAGGCGCAATTATTTCCGCCTCTATTTCCACTACATGTATTTCAACGTTGCCCGCATCTTCTACCTGCAGGCCGACAATCTGTTCAGCCTGATCGTGCTGGTTCCGTCGATTGTCGCGGGCAAGCTCACGCTCGGTCTGCTCACCCAGATCAACAACGTCTTCGACCAGGTGCGCAACTCGTTCCAGTATCTGGTGAACTCCTGGACAACGATTGTGGAGCTGATGTCGGTCTACAAGCGCCTGCGCGCCTTTGAGGCTGCGATCCACAACGAGCCTCTGCCGGATATCGACCAGGAATTCCTGATCCACAATATCGAGACGCCTCCCGGAGAGTGAGCGGCACGCGAACCGCGCGCCTTTGGCCGCGCCGGAGCGATCCGGCGCGGTTCTGCATTTCGGGAGGAGGGCAGGCGGGGTTGAAACTGGGGATTGGTATCAGGCTTTCCGCCTGCCCCGATCGTACCGGCTGCCTTGGAGGTCTTGCGGGGTCATCGTTGTTTCCGCCAAACCCAAGCCGTCACGACCGTCATCGGCACCGAGCCTCGAAGAGGATGGAGAAGCCGGTTCGCGACCCGGTGCCCCGTCCGATGACCCTTGCAGGATAGATCGGCCTCAATCGACGGGGACAATTGCATGCGGGCCAAGGCGCTATGTACCTGATCGAATGGAATAAATTCTGCAAAGCAAGGAAAAATCTTCCCCGCCGGCAAAATCACGAGCGCGGGCTTACGGGTTGCTGCGCCAGAAGGTCGATCGCTGCGGAATAACTGACACAGGCGACGTCCTCGCGTCGGCAGACATCGGTCACCAGCCGTTCCATTGCCCGCCAATAGGCGCCTGCGTTCATCTCGACGAAATGGAAGCCCAGTTGCAGCGGGATACGCTCGCCTTCGTACTCCTTGTCGAAGGCGGCCTTGAAGGCCGTGTAGGTGCGGGCTTCGAACTCGTCGGAGCGCGAAGGATTGTCCATGCCCGCGGAATGGCGGACGAAGAGATTATAATCCATGCCAATGATGTTGCGGCTCTGCGGTCCTTCCGGGATCAGCGGTAGACCGAAGCGGATGAGCGAGCCGTCCTCGTCGGGCAGCATCGCCCCCTTGGTGACGAGGCTTGCATCATAGGCAAAGCCGAATTCCTTTTGCGCCTCGAACAGACTGTCCGGCGCCGAAAGATAGGGGGCGCGGAAGCCGCGAATGCCGGTGCGGGCAAAGGTCGCCCAGCCCTCGGGCTCCTTGTCGGCCAAACCGTTCGCCTTCCACGCATCGATGACAACGCTGCGGAAGGTGGCGAATTCCGAGAGCCAATCGGCCTTGCTCCAGTCCTTGCCGTCGAAATGGCCACAGGCATGGCTGGCGATTTCGTGGCCTTCCTGGCGGGCGTTCCAGACGTGGTCGAGCCGGGCGGCGACGTCCTCGACCGTCGGCGCGAAACCGATATTCGACCTGCCGGCCTTCATGCCCGGCGCCTTGTAGCCCTTTGATTCGCCGCGCGGGATGAGTGTCGTACAGGAGAGAAAGTAGGTGAAATGGGCGTTGGCGCGCCTGGCGATGTCGCGGCTCTTCACCCACAGGGCGTTGTCATGGGCCCCGTCGAAGGAAATCAGCAGGAGCTGCTTCGGCCGGGCCGCCGGTTGTGGCGATTCCGGTTCGGCCACGGCGGGCTGGGCGAGCAGGGCGCAGAGACAAGCGGCAAGAACAAGACGGGACATCGAAAAACCTGGAAAAAATCAAGGCGGCTTTCTGTCAGCCAAATGCGGCGAAGCTTTGAACAGGCTGGAATTTCCGGTCCGGGACCTTTATGCCATGGATACGAAAGTTCAATTGGGGTTTAAACGATGACAGTCCTGATCCTTGGGATCATTCTCTTTCTCGGCACGCACATGATCCGCATCGTGGCGCCCGGTTTCCGTCACGCCATGGTACAAAAGCTCGGTGAGAACGGCTGGAAGGGCGTGCATGGCCTCGCCGGCATCGTCTCGCTCGTCGTGTTGGTCCTGGGCTGGCAGCAGGCGCCCGTTGTCAACTTGTGGTTTCCGCCCACTGGCATGACGCATCTGACGCTGACGCTGATGCTGTTCGCCATGATAAGTCTCGTCGCGGGCTTGCTGCCGGCCGGTCATATCGCCACCAAGGCAAAGCACCCGATGGTGCTGTCGGTGAAGATCTGGGCGCTTGCGCACCTTCTATCCAACGGCGATCTCGCTTCGGTTCTGCTGTTCGGCTCCTTCCTCGCCTGGGGCGTGATCATGCGCATCGCGCTGAAACGCCGCCAGCGCGCCGGTGAGGTTACTCTGCGTCCATTCGTATCAGCCAAGTGGGACTTCATTGCCGTTCTGCTCGGCGCCGTCGTCTACGGCCTGTTCGTCTGGAAGCTGCACCTGCTGCTGTTCGGCGTTGCACCGCTTCCCATGTGAGGCATCATGCCCGCCAACCGGCCTATCTGCCGTTTTCCGCTTACAAGTGCGGAAAAATCGGTTAGAAGGCCGCTCACGTATCAAGACGCATCGAAAGGCCGGCCGGTCCGGGAGCATTCATGGTTGACAACAACGACAGCTTTATCCGCGAAGTCAATGAGGAGCTGCGCTCCGACCAGTTCCGCAGTGCCTGGAAGAACTACGGCCGTATTATCATCGCTCTTGCCATTTTGATCGTGGTCGGCACCGCGGGCTATCGCGGTTACGAATACTGGGACGAAAGGCAGTCGTCGGATGCCGGCGACAGGTTTCTTGAGGCTCTGACTCTCGCGAACGAAGGCAAGGCGGACGAGGCGAAGGCCGCGCTCGCCGCGCTGGAGGCGGATGGCTATGGCGCCTATTCCGTGCTGGCGCGCATGCGTTCTGCCACGGTCGAGGCGGAAAAGGGCGACCCGACCGCTGCGATCGTCGCATTCTCGGCAATCGGCAAGGACACCTCCGTTCCGGCCGTCATCCGCGACGTCGCCCGGATGCGGGCGGCTTGGCTGCTGATCGACGCCGGCACCTATGAACAGGTCTCGGCCGAGGTCGAAACAATGGCGACACCGCGCGATGCGATGCGACACTCGGCGCGCGAGGCGCTTGGCCTTTCGGCCTACAGGGCCGGCGACATGGCCAAGGCGCGCGAGTGGTTCACGCAGATCGTCGAGGATGTCGAGGCTCCGCGCAATGTCGCCAGCCGGTCGCAGATGATGCTCGACAATATCAAGGCTTCCGGCAAGGCGCCGTAAGTCGACAAGGCGGAAACGCCGGAAGGACACGACCAGTCATGAGCTTTACCGTCGCCATCGTCGGGCGTCCGAATGTCGGCAAGTCCACCTTGTTCAACCGCTTGGTGGGCAAGAAGCTGGCGCTTGTCGACGATACGCCGGGTGTTACCCGTGACCGTCGCCCGGGCGACGCCAAGCTGATCGACCTGCGTTTCACCATCATCGATACCGCTGGTCTCGAGGAGACCGGACCCGATACGCTCGAGGGTCGCATGCGCGCCCAGACCGAGTTGGCGATCGATGAGGCCGACCTGACGCTTTTCGTCGTCGATGCCAAGGCGGGCCTTACCCCGCTCGACAAGACCTTCGGCGAACTTTTGCGTCGCAGTGGCAAGCCGGTGGTGCTGGTTGCCAACAAGTCCGAGGCCAAGGGGTCCGACGGCGGTTTCTACGATGCCTTCACGCTGGGGCTCGGCGAGCCGGTGCCGATCTCGGCCGAGCACGGCCAGGGCATGATCGACCTGCGCGATGCCATTGTTGCGGCGATCGGCGAGGAGACGGCTTTTCCGGAGGAGGTCGATGAGGCGGAAACGGACGTTCGGGTTTCGGCCGACGAAGTCGGCGGCGAGGCCGGCGAGGAGATCGAACCCGAATACGACGAGACCAGGCCGCTGCGCGTCGCTATCGTTGGCCGCCCGAATGCCGGCAAGTCGACGCTGATCAACCGCTTCCTCGGTGAGGACAGGCTTTTGACCGGCCCGGAGGCCGGCATTACGCGCGATTCGATTTCGGTCGAATGGGACTGGCGCGGCCGTACCATCAAGATGTTCGACACCGCAGGCATGCGCCGCAAGGCGCGCGTGCAGGAGAAGCTGGAAAAGCTCTCGGTTGCCGATGCGCTGCGCGCGATCCGCTTTGCCGAGATCGTCGTGATTGTCTTCGATGCCACCATTCCGTTCGAAAAACAGGATCTGCAGATCGTCGATCTGGTGCTGCGCGAAGGCCGCGCCGCGGTGATTGCCTTCAATAAATGGGATCTGGTCGAGGACACGCAGGCGGTGCTCGCCGAACTGCGCGAAAAGACCGACAGACTGCTGCCGCAGGCGCGCGGCATCCGCGCGGTGCCGATGGCGGGGCAGACCGGCTATGGCCTCGACAAGCTGATGCAGGCGATCATCGATACCGACCGCATCTGGAACAAGCGCATTTCGACCGCCAAGCTCAACCGCTGGCTCGAACATACCCAGGTCCAGCATCCGCCACCGGCCGTGTCGGGCCGGCGCATCAAGCTCAAGTACATGACCCAGGTGAAGGCGCGCCCGCCGGCCTTCATGATTTCGTGCACGCGCGCCGATGCGCTGCCGGAGAGCTATGTGCGTTATCTGACGAACGGCCTGCGCGCCGATTTCGATATGCCGGGCGTGCCGATCCGTATCCACTTCAAGGCGGCGGAAAACCCGTTCGAGAACCGTCGCAAGAAGCGCTGACGCGTTTTTTGCCGGATTCAGGCGTCCGCCGGCGGGCTCTCTTGTCGTAACTGCAACCGCTGCCGCTTGGCTTGGGTTTTTGCCTCGATCACATTGTCGAGAAACTGTCTTGTTGCGGCCTGCCAGGTGTAGCCCTCGGCCAGGTGCCGGGCCTCCTCGGTTGATCGTTCCAGCGCGGCAAGGCAGGCCGTGCGCAGGTCGTCATCAAGTGCGCCGGCGCCGCTGCCAGCCGGTATGATATCGGCGGGGCCGGTGACCGGATAGGCCGCGACCGGAACGCCGGAGGCGAGTGCCTCCAGGATGGTGTTGCCGAAGGTGTCGGTCTTCGACGGGAAGACGAAGACATCGGCCTCCGCGTAAGCCTGCGCCAGATCGTCGCCGAATTTCATGCCGGTGAAATGTACATTCGGATAACGCGCCTGAAGCTCCGGGCGGGCCGGGCCGTCGCCAACCACGATCTTCGAACCGGGCAGGTCCAGATCGAGAAAGGCGGGCAGGTTCTTCTCCACCGCGACGCGGCCGACCGTCATGAAGATCGGCCGGGGCAGGCCGAACGGCTTCTCGCTTTGCGGGCGGGGCCGGAAGAGGGAGAGGTCGATGCCGCGGCCCCACAGGCGGAGATTGGCAAGGCCTTTCGCCGCCAGTTCGCGTCGCAGGCTCTCGGTCGCCACCATGCAGACGCCGCCGCGATTGTGGAACCAGCGGACATAGGCATAGAGCCAGGAGAGCGGCACGGGCACACGGGTGCGCACATATTCCGGGAAGCGGGTGTGGTAGCTGGTCGAGAACGGCATGTGCCTCTTCAGGCACCAGCGCCGCGCCATCAGGCCTAGCGGGCCTTCGGTGGCGATGTGCATGAAGTCCGGCTTTTCCTCTTCGATCCTGCGGGCGATCTGGCCGTAGGTCGCCAGCGACAGGCGGATTTCCGGATAGGTCGGCATGGGAATGCTGCGAAACGGCTTGGGGGTGATCATCGCCACGTCGTAGCCTTGGGCAGCCAGTTCGCGATTGGTCGTCTCGATCGAGCGGACGACGCCGTTCACCTGCGGGTGCCAGGCATCGGTGACGATCATGATCTTGGGCATGGTGCGATCGCTGTTCTCTCGGTGGCCGGCCGTCGGCGCAGGGGCCGCTCGTCCGCGTCGTGTCCCTTCGACGCCCGCAAGCACGGGAAGGGCTCGGGACTCAAAGGTGCCCTCGTCGTTCAGGAGCCTTATGGGCGGGCAATGTTACAATTGCATGTCAGGGACATGACGCAACTTGCGCCGGGCTTGTTCAGTCGCAGTCTCGTCAATCCTGCTGTTGCTGTGTGCTTTCGGCACTCGCCTCCGGCGCACCATGGCCTATATTCGCAGGCGCACCCACTTCTTTCATCATCCCCACAGGAGCGCGCATGACAAAGAGCCCGGCCAAGGCCAAGCCCCAGAAGAGCCCTGCCGACTGGTGGCGTGGTGCCGTCATCTACCAGGTCTATCCGCGCTCGTTCCAGGACACGGATGGCGACGGGATCGGCGACCTCAAGGGGGTGACGGAACGGCTGCCCTATATTGCCTCGCTGGGGGTCGATGCCATCTGGCTTTCGCCCTTCTTCACCTCGCCCATGGCAGACATGGGCTATGACGTGTCCGACTATTGCGACGTCGATCCGATGTTCGGCACGCTTGCCGATTTCGATGCTCTGATGACGGAGGCCCATGCGCTGGGCTTGAAGGTTATCATCGATCAGGTGCTGTCGCATACTTCCGATCAACACCCCTGGTTCAAGGAGAGCCGGGCGAGCCGCGACAATGCCAAGGCCGATTGGTATGTCTGGGCGGCTGCCAAGCCAGACGGCACGGCCCCGAACAACTGGCTTTCGGTGTTCGGCGGTCCTGCCTGGGAGTGGGACGGGGTGCGCAAACAATATTACATGCACAATTTCCTCACCTCCCAGCCGGACCTCAACTTCCACAATCGCGAGGTGCAGGAGGCGCTGCTGGATGCGGTCAGGTTCTGGCTGGAGCGCGGCGTCGACGGGTTCCGGCTCGATACGGTGAACTACTATTTCCACGACAGGGAATTACGCGACAACCCGGCCCACATGCCCGACAGCGAAGAGGCCGGGCTCGACGCTCCGGACGTCAACCCTTATGGCATGCAGAGCCATCTCTACGACAAGACCCAACCGGAAAACATCGGGTTTCTGAAGCGCTTCCGCATGCTGCTCGACCAGTATGACGGGCGCACCTCGGTCGGCGAAGTGGGCGACGGGGCGCGCTCTCTGAAGACGGTCGCGGCCTATACCGCCGGCGGCGACAAGCTGCACATGTGCTACACCTTCGATCTCCTCAGCCCGGATTTCACGCCGAACCACATCCGCCATTGCGTCGACGCCTTTCACAATTCCGTCGCCGACGGCTGGGTGTGCTGGGCCTTTTCCAACCATGACGTCCACCGCCATGTCAGCCGCTTCGCACAGAATGAGGACGAGCGCGAGGCAGTGGCGAAGCTCGCGATCAGCGTGCTCGCCACGCTGCGCGGTTCTATCTGCCTCTACCAGGGCGAGGAACTGGGACTGCCGGAGGCGGAACTGCAATTCGAGGACCTGACCGACCCCTACGGCATCCGCTTCTGGCCGGCCTTCAAGGGCCGTGACGGATGCCGCACGCCGATGCCCTGGGTTTCGGCCAAGGACCATGCCGGCTTCACCAGGGCGGGCAGGCCCTGGCTGCGGGTTCCTGCCGAACACTACGCGCTTGCGGTCGACATCCAGGACGGTAAGACCGGCGCGGTGCTCGAGCACTACCGGCAGACGCTCTCCTTCCGCAAGGCCCATGCCGCGCTGATCGACGGCGACATGGAATTCCTCGATCTCGACGAGGACGTGCTCGCCTTCACCCGCAAGAAGGGCGAGGACCGGCTGCTCTTCGTGTTCAATCTCAGAGGGGGGCCGCAGGAGGTGAAGCTGCCGCAGCGCATCGCGATCAAGGAGTTGGTTGGCATGCCCGGCCTGTCCGGCAGCCTGGTCGAGGGCACAGTGCTGGTTGAGGCGCTGGATGGTTTTTGCGCGCGGATATGAGTACAGGATATGCCATGAAGATCACACCGGCTACGGCTGCGCATCGGGACGTCTGGCGGGGTCTCCGCCACCAGCTCTGGCCGGAGAACGCGCCAGAGGAACTTGGTACCGAAATCGACGCGGCGCTGACGACGGACAAGCAGACCGCATTTCTGGCATTCGATGACAAGGACAGGGCTGTAGGGTTTCTCGAGGCGAGCCTGCGCTTTGATCACGTCAATGGCTGCGAGGGCTCGCCGGTCGCATTTCTCGAGGGCATTTTCGTTGTGGCGGGTTGTCGCCGTCAAGGTGTCGCGCGCGCCCTGATCGCAGCCTTCGAGGAATGGGCCCGGGAAAAGGGTGTCCGCGAGATGGCATCCGACGCCGACATTGGCAACGTGGTCTCTCACGCGATGCATGAAGCGCTTGGTTTTGCCGAGACCGAGCGGGTTGTCTATTTCCGCAAGCCTGTCGCCTGAACGGATAGCCTTACAGCCCCTCGTCGGGAATGTTGAGGACACGACCGCAGGCCTTGCAATGCACGGCATCCGCATCATGCCGCTGCAGGCCGCATTCCGGGCAAGGGAAAGTGACCTTGTAGGGCCGAACGATCGACTGGGCGAGACGCACGAAAAGCGAAATGCCGATGATCATTGTGACGATCGAAGTCAGCTTGCCGAAGTTGCCGGGCAGGGTGATGTCGCCGAAGCCGGTGGTCGTCACCGTCGCCACGGTGAAATAGAAGGCGTCGACGAAACCGGTGCCGGGATCCTGATTGTAGAAGAAGAAGGTGTAGACGAAGCCTGTCACGAGCAGCAGAAAGACGAACAGATTGATGAAGGCCGTGGCGACGTCGATCTGCTGCTTCAGCCCGAGTTTGTGCAGCATCAGCCGGAAGATCGGCCGTTGCGCCACCGCCCAGATGCGCGCCACCCGCAGGAAGGCGAAATTGAACAGCCATTGCGGGAAGAGAAGCGTGCACAGCACGAAGAGATCGACCCAGGTAATCGGTTTCATGAACACGCGCCGCAGGGACGATGACGCGGACCATTGGGCCGCCAGTTCCAATGCGATCCAGGCCGCAATCGCATAGTCCAGTATCAGGTAGCTGGGACGATCGCGGATATACGGCCCGGCAAGGAAGAAGCCGATGATGGCGATGTCGACGATCATCAGCGCGAACTGGAAGCGGATTGCGGCCGTGTCATAGCCGAAATAGAGCCGGGCGAGGCGCTGGCGGAGGGGTCTTGATGCTTCCCGATCCTTTGTCATGCGAGGGGCATCGGTCTATTCCGCTGCCATGGACACTGGTCGCGTCTGGTCACCACGACCAGCCAATAGTCCCGCGACCGAGATGTCTTCATCCAAGCCAGCCCAATGAATGCCGGTCGGGCTCAATTCATATCGTTGCAGGTCGGCCGGGGCAGCCGCCAGGAGTCTGGGAAACCAGGCCAAAGGCACCCCGAGAATACGACCATCGGTGAGGCTGACCCACATGGTCGCATCATCGAACCGCACCTCAGTCGCCGAAATGCTCATGCCATGCCCTTTCGATTTCGGAGCGATGCTCCTGCACCAAGGTGACGATATCAGAGAGTTCCCAACTCTTGAACCCATAGCTCTCAGCGAGGGCAACCTGCGGCTCCAGCCAAATCCTGGCGATATCTCCGCCACGGCCAACATGAACATGCAACGGTTCGCGGGGGGAACCTTCGTTGGAGAAGAAGAAAAATCGATATCCGTTGCTGCTGAAGACGACCGGCATAGATCTGCTCCCATTGGGTGACCGGGCTCGATTCTGAGGTGTCTGGCAGGGTGTTCAGTGCGATGGGATGAAATCTGGACCAATATTCTCTCAGTCCTCCAGGTCGTCAAAGTCTGTGACCCGTTTCCTCCCGATAGACAGAACGGGGCCTGTGGATAATGGGCCGAATTGAATCGTTTGCCGAGTTTGCACTGAACTGGTGTATTGACAGGCCACTCAGCCGATCAGGCAGAACTTGTCGACGTCGACCATGCCCTTGTCGGAGATCTTCAGGTGCGGGATGACCGGCAGCGGCAGGAAGGCGACCTGGAGGAAGGGTTCGGTCAGCGTGGTGCCGAGGGCGTAGGCCGCCTTGCGCAGCTCGTGCAGCGTGTCGCGCACCGTCTCGAAGGGTTCGAGGCTCATCAGGCCGGCGACGGGCAGGGCGATCTCACCGGTGACCTTGCCGTCTTCCACCACGACGAAGCCGCCCTTGATCTCGCCCAGGCGATTGGCGGCGAGCGCCATGTCGTCCTCGGAGACGCCGACCACGCAGATATTGTGGCTGTCATGGCCGACGGTCGAGGCGATGGCGCCCTTCTTCAGGCCGAAACCCTGGACGAAGCCGTTGGCATGGTTGCCGTTCTTGCCGTGGCGTTCGATGACGGCGACCTTGATGATGTCGCGGTCGAGGTCGACGGTGGTCTGGTTACCGTTCGAGGGCAGGCGGAAGCGCCGGTATTCGGTGATGATCTTGCCGGGCAGCACGCCCATGACCGGGGTTTCGCCCTCGGTGACCGGCACGCCGAAATCGGCGGCCTTGACGATGCGGGCTTTGACGCTGTCGAGGCCGACGGGGGCGACGGCTTCGCGGGTGGCGAACAGGGCGTCGGTGATGCGGCGGCCGGCACAGAAGACCATCTGCGCCTTGCAGCTTTCGAGGCTGTCGATCACCACCAGATCGGCCCGCCAGCCGGGGGCCACCAGTCCGCGGTCGCGCAGGCCGAAGGCGCGGGCCGCCGAGATCGAGGCGGCGCGGTAGACAGCGATCGGCTCGACGCCGTTCGCAATCGCCGTGCGGATCATGTAGTCGAGATGGCCTTCCTCGGCGATGTCGAGCGGGTTGCGGTCGTCGGTGCAGAGCGCCAGAAAGGGCGAGAGCCGTTCGGTCAGGAGCGGCATCAGCGCGTGCAGATCCTTCGACACCGAGCCCTCGCGCACCAGGATATGCATGCCCTTGCGGATCTTCTCCATGGCTTCCGGCACATTGGTGCATTCGTGGTCGGTGCGGATGCGGGCCGAGAGATAGCCGTTGAGGTCGCGGCCGGACAGAAGCGGCGAATGGCCGTCAATATGGCCGTCCTGGAAAGCCTCGAGCTTGGCCATCGCGATCGGATCCTTGTGGATCACGCCGGGGAAGTTCATGAATTCGGCAAGGCCGATGACCTTCGGGTGATGGCGGAAGGGCAGGAGCCGCTCGATCGGCAGATCGGCGCCAGAGGTTTCGAGATGGGTGGCCGGTACACAGGAGGACAGCTGGACGCGGATGTCCATGATCGTCCGCTCGGACGAGTCGAGGAAGAACTGGATGCCTTCCGTGCCCAGCACGTTGGCGATCTCGTGCGGATCGCAGATCACGGTGGTCACGCCATAGGGCAGAACGCAGCGGTCGAATTCGTGGGGCGTGACCAGCGAGCTTTCGATATGCAGATGGGTGTCGATGAAACCCGGCACGACGATCTTGCCCGAGATGTCGATCTCCTCGCGGCCCTCGTAGGCCTCGCATGTGCCGACGATGGTGTCGCCGCAGATGGCGATGTCGGATGAGACGAGCTCGCCGGTGACGAGATCGAAGTAGCGGCCGTTCTTCAGCACGATGTCGGCGGGGGTGCGCCCCACGCCCTGGTCGATGCGGTTTTCCAAGGTGCTCATGCGCAGTCACTCCGATTCCGGTTCAGGGGGAGTGTAGCGGTGAGGGGTGGGGCGGGGGAAGGGGGCCCAAGGCCCTCTGTCCGTTCAGGTAATAGAAAAGCAGCCGTCGCCGGCTGCTTTCCCTGTTGGTGTCCAGTCGTGGTGTAGACCTTACTCAACGGCGACGATCTTGCCGTCTTCCCACTTGAACAGCGAGAAGCTCTGCGAGGTGAGGTCGCCGGTTTCTCCGTAGGTGACGGCGCCGATGGCGGTGGCGATCGGTTCGCCGGTCTTCAACGCGGCGGCAACGGCTGCTGCGTCTTCGGCGCTGCCTGCCTTCTCTATGCCGGCCTTGATCACTTCGACGGCGGCATAGGCGTTCAGCGTGAAGGCTTCGGGCGGAATGTTCTTGGCGGCCAGTGCGTCGGCGGCGGCCTTGGAGTCCGGGTTCTTCAGCGCGTCGGAGGCATTGGTGAAGATCGAGCCGTTCGCGGAGTCGCCGCCGATCGAGGCGAATTCGCTGTTCGACAGGCCGTCGCCGCCGATGATCGTAGCCTTGACACCGAGGTCGGCGAGCTGACGGGCGAGCAGGCCGCCTTCCGGGTGATAGCCGCCGAAATAGACGACCTCGACATTCTCGGACTTGAGGCGGGTGGTGAGCGCGCTGAAGTCCCGATCACCGGGGGTGAGCGCATCGTTGAAGACTTCGGTCACGCCGCCTTCGTTCAGCGTCTTCTTGAAGGCGTCGGCGAGACCTTTGCCGTACTGGCCCTTGTCGTTGATGATCCCGACCTTCTTGTCCTTGAAATTGGCGAGAACGTAATTGGCGGCGACTTCGGCCTGCTGGTCGTCGCGACCGCAGGTGCGCAGCACGGTGGTCAGGCCGCGATTGGTCAGATCCGGCGCGGTTGCGGTTGGGGTGACCATCAGCACGCCGTTTTCGGCAAGCACGTCAGAGGCCGGAATGGCAACGCCGGACGTCACCGGGCCGACGACGAAGCGGACGCCGTCGCCCACCAACTGGTTGGCGGCCGAGACGCCCTGTTTTGGTTCGCCGGCGTCGTCAGCCAGCTTCAGCACCACGGTTTCGCCGAGGATGCCGCCGGCCTTGTTGATTTCCTCGACGGCGACTTCGGCGCCGTTCTTGACCTGCTCGCCATAGGCCGCGACAGGCCCGGTGAGCGGCGCCATCAGGCCGATGACGATTTCGGCCCGGGCCGAGGTGGCGAAGGCAAGGGTGGTGGCGACCAGTGCGGTGCTCGTTAGCAATTTCAGGTTCATGTCTTCTCTCCTTGGATGGCGATTTTTTCGGCTGCTCCCGAACAGCGTTTTTCTCCGCCGGTCTTGGCCGGTCGGTTGAAGGCGCTCTTTAGCCTTCACTCATTAGACACTGGGACGGGCGACCTGACCAGTCGGAATTTGAGGAGTATGCGACTTATTCTTACGGGTCAGCCTTGCGGATTTCGCAAGCCGGCCTGCATTCTTGACAAACTCATAACCGAAGAGTTATTGAATTTATCGATAGCCACAGAGTTATGAATTCCATGAGTGATGCACCTGGCCTGCTTTTCTCGGCCCTCGCCGATCCGACGCGCCGGGCGATCTTCGAACGGCTCTGCCGCCGGGGAGAGCAGACGGTCGGGGCGCTTACGGCGCAGGCCGGGGTCTCGCAGCCGGCGGTGTCGAAGCATCTCGGCGTGTTGAAACGGGCGGGGCTGGTGAGCGACCGGCACGCGGGGCGCCAGACGCATTACAGCGCAAGGCTGGAGGCGCTGGCGCCGCTCAGCGAGTGGACGAAACAGATGACCGGCTTCTGGGAAGGCCGGTTCGACGATCTCGAAGACCTGCTCAGGAGGATGGATCAATGACCGCTACTGCTACGAAAACGCTTTCCGTCGTCGTCGAACGGGAATTGCCGCATCCGCCAGAAAAGATCTGGCGCGCGCTCACCCAGCCGCAATTGATCGAGGAGTGGCTGATGAAAAACGAGTTCAAGCCGAGTGTCGGCCATGCCTTCACCCTTGAGGCCGACTGGGGCACCGTGGAATGCAGCGTGCGCACCGTCGAGGAGAACAGGAGCCTGTCCTACACCTGGGATGCGAAGCCGCTGGAAAGCATTGTCACCTGGACTTTGACGCCGA
This sequence comes from Rhizobium arsenicireducens, assembly GCF_964021225.1. NCBI lineage: Bacteria > Pseudomonadati > Pseudomonadota > Alphaproteobacteria > Hyphomicrobiales > Rhizobiaceae > Rhizobium > Rhizobium arsenicireducens. The sequence goes on from NZ_CAXHYK020000001.1 coordinate 718,366, forward strand.
CGGAAAAAGGCACGGTGCTGCGGATGGAGCAGACCGGCTTCAAGGCCGACCAGCCGATGTTCTACGGCGGCGCCAAGCAGGGCTGGCCGAGATTTCTCGACAGCCTGGAAGATGTGCTGGCGCGCATGGGCTGAGGCTTTCGACAGGATCAACACAGGGAGCGCTTCGCTCGACCCGCAACCAGAAGGAGTACGTCATGCACGGGAACAAATGGATCAGGCAAATTCACCGTTGGCTGTCGATTGCCTTCACGCTTGCCGTCATTGCCAATATCGCAGCGATGGGCATGGCCGAACCCGCCGTCTGGATCGGCCTGCTGGCGCTGGTGCCTCTCATTCCGTTGCTTGTCACAGGGCTTTACCTGTTTGCGCAGCCATATGTCGCAAGGCGGGGCAGCCCAGACGCCTGACACGATGGCAGCGGATGCGATCTACATCGACGAAAAAAGCGGCCGTCTCCGGCCGCTTCCAATTCGGACTGAGCCCGATGCTTAGATATTGTTCATCAGCACCTTGCGGAGCTTGTCGAACAGTTCGTCGATCTCGTCCTTCGAGATGATCAGCGGCGGCGAGAGCGCGATTATGTCGCCGGTGGTGCGGATCAGAAGACCTGAATTCATAAGCCTTGAGGAAGGCGTTGAAGGCGCGCTTGGTCGGCTCGCCGGCGATCGGGGCGAAGCTCGATGGCGCCGATCAGGCCGATGTTGCGGATGTCGATGACGTTCGGGCAATCGGCCAGCGAATGCAGCTTCTCTTCCCAGTAAGGCGCAAGCTCGGCGGCGCGTGTGAGCAGCCCCTCTTCCTTGTAGGTGTCGAGCGTGCCGAGACCGGCGGCCGAGGCGATCGGGTTGCCGGAATAGGTGTAGCCGTGCATGAACTCGATCATGTGCTCCGGACCGGTCATGAAGGCATCATGGATCTCGGAGGTCACGAAGACCGCGCCCATCGGGATGACGCCGTTGGTCAGGCCCTTGGCGGTGGTGATGATGTCCGGCTTGACGTCGAAGAACTGGGTGGCGAAGGGGGCGCCGAGGCGGCCGAAACCGGTGATGACTTCATCGAAGATCAAAAGGATGCCGTGCTTGGTGCAGATCTCGCGCAGGCGCTGCAGATAGCCCTTCGGCGGGATGAGAACGCCGGTCGAGCCCGCGACCGGCTCGACGATGACGGCGGCAATCGTCGAGGCGTCGTGCAGGGCGACGATGCGCTCCAGCTCGTCGGCAAGTTCGGCGCCGTGTTCCGGCTGGCCCTTGGTAAAGGCGTTCTTGGCCGGCAGGTGGGTGTGCGGCATGTGGTCGACGCCGGTCAAAAGCGTGCCGAACATCTTGCGGTTGGAGACGATGCCGCCGACCGACATGCCGCCGAAGTTGATGCCGTGGTAGCCGCGTTCGCGGCCGATCAGGCGGAAGCGGGAGCCTTCACCCTTCACGCGCTGGTAGGCGAGCGCGATCTTGAGTGCGGTGTCGACCGATTCGGAGCCGGAATTGGTGTAGAAGACATGGTTCATGCCTTCCGGCGCGATGTCGACCAGGCGGTTGGCGAGCTCGAAGGCCTTGGGGTGGCCGAGCTGGAAGGCCGGGGCATAGTCGAGTTCACCGGCCTGCTCGCGGATCGCCTCGGTGATCTTCGGACGGCAGTGGCCGGCATTCACGCACCAGAGACCGGCGGTGCCGTCGAGCACCTGGCGGCCGTCATGGGTCGTGTAGTACATATCCTTGGCGCCGACGAAGAGGCGCGGTTCCTTCTTGAACTGGCGGTTTGCCGTAAACGGCATCCAGAAGGCGCGCAGGTCGTTGGGCGTAGTATTCAAGCGGTTGGACATCTTGTTCTCCATGGCCGTTCTCTCGGGCGGGCGGCCATTTCCCCAGTTGCCGGCCAGAGGGCCGGATTTCTTGATTGCCCGGTCAAGTTACCAGCGGGCTGATGGCCGTCAACCCGGCATCAACAAACGTCATGAGTGGTGTGGGTTCCGGTTATGTCCGCGCGCCGTGCCGCGGTCAATTGAACGTCGTGATCGCGTTACAGTAAAAAACCGGCGGATCGAAGATCGGCCGGTCAAACTTATGGTTGCGTCATGAAAAGTTGCTGCGTTGGTGAGCGACCGGAGAAGAAATCGATCGCCTTGCCGCCGCTGCTTCGTCAGGCGGCCGTCTTATTGGCGTTGCTCGAGCAATAGATGTCCTGCAGCGTGCCGAGGATCTTGATGACCGATTCCGACGTGCTGGAATAATAAATCGTTTGCGCGTCGCGGCGTGTCTTGACCAGCTTCTGGGCGCGCAATTTCGAAAGATGCTGCGACAGTGCCGACTGGCTCAGGCCGACTTGTGTGGCGAGTGCACCGACGGCGACTTCACCTTCGACGAGGCTGCAGAAAATCATCAGACGCTTGGGATTTGCCATGGCCGAAAGAAGGCCAGCGGCGGCTGTGGATTGTTCTGACAATGCCTTGGTGTTCATTCGATCAACTTTCGTTTTCCGGGCCTCGCGGGCGAAGGCTGCGGTTTGCAATCCATCAAATTGGTTATGTTGGAACTCTAACAATGCCCAAAAAATTGTATATGCCTAAATTTAAGGTATCCGGTTTACTGTATTAGACAGTTCCAAATAGAGTTCTGTTCGCGAGTCTACATGACACGCAAAATCGTATCTAACCAGTAAATCGCCACAAATCAGATCTAATCCCGCCCTATCTACGCCACAAAATGCCCACTTTCCGGGTTTTTGTCCACATCGGCTTGTCGCCAACTCTTGGGCGAGTTCAGGTTTTGTGCTCACTAATTCTTGCAGTACCTCGACCTCTCTTCCCGACAGGTCGCCGGCTGACGCGGGGGCGATTCGGAAATCTTCGCCGGGCAGCAGATAGGCGCGACCGAAGCCGCCGTTGAGGCTCGCCGATTGCGGAACGAGCCGGAAAAAGCGGAAATCGGGGAAATCGATATAAAGCTTGGCCTTAGGGTGGCGGGCGATGAAGCGCGCCCGCAAACGATCATGGACTGCACTTTCGCGCTCGACCGGTTCGGCCAGGCAGTAGAGGGTGAGGCGCGGATGGGCGAGGGGGTCGCCCTTGCCGGGCTCGCCGGCAAGCAGGGATACCCGCTGGTCGACATGGAGCGCCTTGGTATGGGCAGACAGGGCGGAAACGAGAATGACCGCGCTGCCGTCGGTATCGGTTGCGAGCAGGACCCGGCTGACCGAGGGATATCCGTTCTGCGGGTCGATCACGGCGAGTGCCACATAGCGGGCCGACCGCAGAAGACGGCGGGCAAGCGCGCGCGCCTCGTCGTCCGTTTCGCGTATCACCGATGGCTTATCTGTCACGAACGACTCCGTTCAGTCCCTGCGCCGGTGCAGAGTAAGCCCGGCGACGACATCCTGGGCCGAGATCGTCCCGATGATCGCTCCGTTGTCAACCACGCCGATTGTCCCTGGCTGGCGCGTCAGCGCGTCCAGGATTTCGACGAGCGGCGTCTCGGCCTTGGCTGTGCCGGCGACGGTTCCTTCTGAGGCGGTGCTAGCGATGCCGTGATGCATCACGTCGCGGGCCGTCAACATGTTGATCGGGTTCATGTTCTGTACGAACTCGGCGACGTACTGGTCGGCCGGGTTGCGGACGATTTCCTGTGGTGTCCCGCACTGGATGATCCGCCCGCTCTCCATGATGGCGATGCGGTTGCCGATGCGGAAGGCCTCGTCGAGATCGTGGCTGACGAAGAGGATGGTCTTCTTGAGGCGCGACTGCAACTCGAGGAGCTCGTCCTGCAAGTGGGTGCGGATCAGCGGATCGAGCGCCGAAAACGGCTCGTCCATCAGCAGGATCGGTGCGCCGGTGGCGAAGGCGCGGGCGAGTCCGACGCGCTGCTGCATGCCGCCCGAAAGCTCGTTGACCTTGCGGTCCGCCCAGCCAGCGAGATTGATCAGTTCCAGTTGTTCCTCGATTCGCCGTTTGCGTTCGGCTTCCGGGACACCCGCCAGTTCGAGTCCGAAGCCGATATTCTCGGCGACCGTACGCCAGGGGAGAAGCGCGAACTGCTGGAACACCATGGAGACGGTGCGCATGCGAAGATCGCGCAACGCCTTCGCACCCGCGGTATAGGGATTGACGGGGCCGGATTGCGAATTGACCGTCACGGTTCCGCGAACCACGGGGGCCAGGCCGTTTACGGCGCGCAGAAGCGTCGACTTTCCCGATCCGGAAAGACCCATCAGTACGAGGATCTCGCCTTCCTTGACGGTCAGCGTGGCGTCGGCCACGCCGAGCACCAGGCCGGTTGCCTTGCCGATTTCGTCGCGGCTCATGCCCGCATCGAGCAAAGGAAGCGCCTTTTCCGGCTGGTTACCGAACACGATGTCGATCTGCTCGAAGATCACGGCGTTGCTCATATCTTGTCTCCCTCGTCCGTGGTCCGGAACATCCGGTCCAGGATGATCGCGAGGATGACGATGCAAAGGCCGGCTTCGAAGCCCTTTGCTATGTTCACCGTGTTGAGCGCCCGTACCACAGGTACACCGAGGCCGCTTGCGCCGACCAGGGCCGCGATGACGACCATGGACAGCGACAGCATGATGGTCTGGGTAAGGCCCGCCATGATCTGTGGCATGGCGAAGGGCAGTTCGACCTTGCGCAGCACCTGCGTCGGCGTCGCGCCGAAGGCCACCGCCGCCTCGACCAGAGCGGGTGGCGTCGAGATGATGCCGAGGCGCGTCAGGCGGATGGGCGCCGGGATGGCGAAGATGACCGTGGCGATCAGTCCCGGAACCATGCCGAGGCCGAACAGGATCAGGGCAGGAATGAGGTAAACGAAGGTCGGGATGGTCTGCATCAGGTCGAGCACAGGCCGCATGGCGGAATAGACCCAGGGACGGCGGGCGGCGGCGATACCGAGCGGTACGCCGAACGCCATGCTGACGGCGGTCGAGGCCAGCACCAGAGCCAACGTCTCCGTCGTCTCCTTGAAGTAGCCCTGGTTTACGATCAGCAGCAAGCCGGCGGCGGTGAAGGCCGCGATCGCGACGGAGCGGCGCAGCAGGTAGGCGATCACGGTGATCGCCAGAATGACGACGAATGGGTGCGGGGCCTGCAAGACGAACAGCATGGCCTTGATGATCTGCGAGATGATGAAGGCAAGCTGATCGAAGAACCACTCGCCGTTCGTCGTCAGCCAGTCGACGAAGGTCTTCGACTGTCTGCCAAGCGCGATCTTGCCATCTGGCTCAAACAGCCAGGGGACATTATGCGCCAGCCACAGGCGAGACGTTTCGAACCATGGACCGATCGACGCTGTGACGAACGGGAAGGAGTTCTCGGAAAACACGTAAAGCGGCCCCCGCCGTTGATGTCAGCCTAGGAAAGAGGGCGGGGTGCCAAAGCACCCCGCCAACGCTTAGTTATATCAGAGGCCGAGTGCGGACTTCACCGCTGCAAGGCCATCGCCGCCATCCTTGGTGGTGACGCCCGCAAGCCACGGCTCGACAGTTGCGCCATTGGCCTTGATCCACTCCGTTGCAGCCACTTCGGGTTCCTGAGCATCGTTCAGGATCTTGGCCATGATTTCGTTTTCCATGGCGAGCGAGAACTTGAGGTTTTTCAGAAGCGCTCCGACATTCGGGCATTCTTGGGTGTAGCCGGCCCGGACATTGGTATAGACGGTCGCGCCGCCGAAATCGGGGCCGAAGACGTCATCGCCGCCGGAAAGATAGGTCAATTTGAAATTCGCGTTCATCGGATGGGGCTCCCAGCCGAGGAACACGATCGGCTTGCCGTCCTTTTCTGCACGGGCTACCTGGGCAAGCATGCCCTGCTCGGACAATTCAACAACGTCGAAGCCTTTCAGTCCGAAGGTGTCCTTGTCGACCATGTCAATGATCAGGCGGTTGCCGTCATTGCCCGGCTCGATGCCGTATACCTTGCCTTCCAGTGCATCCTTGTGGGTTGCGATGTCCTTGAAGTCCTTGATGCCGAGTTCGGCGCCCTTGGCATTCGTCGCCAGGGTGTACTTTGCGCCTTCGAGGTTTTCACGGACCGTTTCGACCGACTTGTCTTCACGGTAGGGCGCAATGTCGGCCTCCATGGTCGGCATCCAGTTGCCGAGGAAAACGTCGATATCTTTGTTCTTCAGCGAAGTGTAGGTCACCGGCACGGAGAGGACGGTCACGGTGGTGTCGTAACCGAGCGACTTGAGGATGACTGAAGCGGTCGCAGTAGTTGCGGTGATGTCGGTCCAGCCGACATCGGAAAAGCGTACGGTGGAGCAGCTCTCGGCTTCGGCCGCCATGGCGGGGGCGGTACTAAGCGCCAGCATGGCGGCGGCTCCGGCAATCGCAAGGCGAGGAAAATTGTTCATGGTCATTGAGGCACTCCCATTTTTTTTAATGTTCCCAAGTCAACAATCTAAACACCACAAAAGCAAGCACGCGTGCGCATTTGCGCCCTATTCCGGTTCCTGTTTGCGACGCGCAACCCTCTCCAGATCAATTCTTAAGTCGAGGTTGACCCGGCGGAACCCGTGATAAGACTGAGGTGGCGTGACACTTTCCTGAGGCGCGGCATTGCGTCCTGTGGAAATTGGCGCATGGTTGGTCTAGAGTGTTTAGCAGAGGAGCCGCATTCGCGTGGCGCGCTACGACTTTCAAAGGGAGAGTTCATGAAAATTCGCTGTCTGATCCTGGCCGCTTCGCTGGCAATTCCCGCGGGCGCGGCCCTTGCCGACGGTGACGCCGTCGCCGGTGCGAAGGTGTTCAAGCAATGCCAGGCCTGCCACTCGGCCACCGATGACAAGAACAAGGTTGGCCCCACGTTGATGGGCGTCATCGATCGTCCGGTCGCCACCGTCGAAGGCTTCAAGTATTCGAAGGCCATGCAGGAGTTCGGCGCGGACGGCAAGGTCTGGTCCGAGGAACTGCTGGAGGAATATCTTCCCAAGCCGCGCGATCTGGTCAAGGGGACCACGATGACTTATGCCGGGCTGAAGAAGGAGGATGATATCAAGAATGTCATCGCCTACCTGAAGGATCCGACCGCCGTCAAGTAAGCAGGCACGTCCATCGACTTTCCAATTACGGGCAGTGGCGCGCAAGCGTCCGCTGCCCGTTTTTGTTTGCCCGCACTTGCGGGCGCAGCGTCAGCCTCCATATCTGGCCTGTAAATTTCTTTCCGCCGTGCGCCGCGGCAGTTCTAATATCATTGATTTGTTATAAGGTTGCGGTGACATGCCGCTTGGGCCGGGCAAGATCCGGCGACAGTTCAGGGAGACGATCGCATGGCCTCGCTACAGTCCTTCGACAGCGAAATCGAGAAAACCCGCACCATCGTCAACGAAGTCAGGGGCAAGATGGAGCAGTCGAGCGTCGTGCTCGACCAGTTCGCCAAGGCCGATACCAAAATCGGCGACGTCAATTTCGACATCGAGAATGCGCGCATCGAGGATGTGATCAAGCAGCAGAAGGTGATGGAGGCGAATATCGCCGACCTGATCATCGGGCTCGAAGATGCGACCAACGTGTTCGGCGCCGAATTCGAGAGCATGAAGAGCTATTCGGGCTACGAGAAGTTCATCGGCATATTCTCCAAGCAGAGGGCGCAGCGCATGCGCACCGAGCGGGTGCGCAACATGTCGCTCGCCGGCAACCTGCAGGAACTGCTGGCGAAGTCTGACAGCATTGTCGGCATCCTGAAGGAACAGCGCAGCGTGCTCGACCAGCGCTACAAGAGCTCGGAAGCGAGCCTGATCCAGGTGATCGAGCGGCGCAAGATGACGATCGCCAACCTGGAGACGACGCAGAAGCGCATCGAGGAACTGAACCCGATGCTGCTCGACATCGAGAACAGGATTGCCGCCTCGACCGACCAGTCGGCGCGTACCGAACTGGAAGGCGAACGCTCGAAGCTGGCGACCGAATACAATCAGGCGCAGGCGAAGGAACAGGAACTGCTGGCCGAGAGCCAGACGCTTGAGCGCTATACCTCGATGTTCCAAACTTTCGTCGACAGCCTCAACAATCAGATCGCGGCGCAGAACACGCTGATCAACAAGCTGACCATCGATACGGAGCAGCGCATCGTGCTCTACAAGGCGCTGGAAAACTCGCTGAAGACGGCCGCCCAGCAGGACGTGGCACACAAGATCAACACGCTCGGCAGCCAGGTGGACACGGCCGCGGAAGAGACCATGGCCGGCGTGGGCGCTGCCGCCCAGAAGCATATCGGCGACCTCCTGGAGCTGCACGAGAAGAACATGCTGGCGACCCAGGACATCCAGCGCCGCAAGAAGCTGGCCGACGAAGCCTTCGCGCGACGCTTCCAGGCGGTTCTCGACAAGCATAATGCGGCCAATTACGTGAAGTCGTGATGGTCACCTCAACCGCCACCAATCACACCGTCGGGGCGCTCTCGTCATGCTGAACGCTGTCGATGGGCCGGTCGCTCAGTATTTCAACGCCATCCGCGCTGCGCTCGGCGGACTGGAGACCTATCTTTCCGATCCGGATCTCGCGCTGTTGGGAAGCGGGTTCGCCGGTCAGTTGCTGCAGCCCTACGTCGAGCGGCTGAAGAATTCCTTTGCTTGTTGGGAGAACCGCATCGGCTTTACCGAGCAGTTCCGCATCTCCCGTGCCGAGAGCGGCTTTCCCGTGTTCCAGAATGTGCTGGAGCTCGAAAACGATCGGCTGACTGCCGAAAAGCGGCTCGCCAATCTGCCGGACGCTCAGGCGATCCGGGCCGAGATGGGCGATTTCATTCTGCGCACGAAGGCCTTTCCGGGCGCGCTGCAGTCTCAGATGGCCGAGCGCATCTATCTCGAACAGATCGGCAAGGGCGACATCTTCTCGCCCTATGTGCTGCCCGAGACGGTGCGCGTGACGGTCAGCGAGAAATCAGGCCGTCCCTATTACGTGGTAACCTGGGCAGTTTTCGACGGCTCGAGCACGCTGCCGATGATCTATGTCGCGGGCCTCGAGGATTCCTCTGACAACGTTCGGGAGCTGTTGGTCGGCAAGGATGGCAAGCTCAATCCGGATGTCGATGTCCCGCTGCCGGTCGGCGGCCTGCTCAATCCGCAGCTCGCCGCGCAGTTTGACGATTTTGCCGGCAAAAACGGCGCCTATTCGCTGACGCCGGCGACGATCGCGACCAACATGGACAAGGATTTCCCGACGCTGCATCCCAAGCAGTTGAGGCGCATCGTGCTCGGGCCGTTCTATACGGCAGGGATCACCGAGAACAATGCGCGGATCAACGAGATCCTGTCGCGGGTGAGGAAGTCCGAGAATGCCTGGCTTTTGACCTGGACCATGCAGGAGGTGTTCTCCAAGGCCGAGAGGCCGGCGCAGAAGGGCTTCTTTTCCTCGACACCTGCGAGCCAGGAATTCCACATCGAAACCAACGACCTTGAGGCCGCCCGCATGGGTGTCTCGGCCTACGAAAAGCATGCGCTGGTGCCGCACGACGCTTATCAGGCGCTCTATGCCTCGGGCGAGGCCAATGCGATCTTCGGCAATTACAAGGTCCATGTCATTTCCGGGAACAATGTCGTCAGCGAGGTCTGAGAGATGAGTAACGGGTTGAACGCTGGCCTCACCACTATTCGTGAAGACGAGATCGCCAAGCATCTGGCCGTGGCGCAGGCGCTGGTGACGCGGTTCGTGGCGCTCGATCCGGGCGAGGGGGCGTCGGGGACGGCGCTGGCCGGCACCGGGCGGCGTTTCGTCTCGACGGTTTCGACCGGCGGTGTCAGACGCACCCGCGAGGTGGAGCTTGCCAAGACCATCCAGTCGTCAGGCAGCAGCGATCCGCTTTTGTCGCCGACGCAGCATGGCGTGCTCTACCGGGTCAGGCGTGGCATTCAGGTGGCGCTGGCGATCGGCGAGGTCTTTGGCCGGCAGACCGATCTGGAGCAATTGCAGGCGCGCAACGTCACTGCCCCCTTGCAGGGCGAGGAGGCGAGCCGGTTCAAGGGCCTTCTGTCGGCTTCGGCCTATGTCGCCGCCTTTTCACTCGCTGCATATCTGCTGTCGACACTTGCCGGGGAGGGTGAGCCCGTCAACGACACGCCGGAGCCGGACTTCCTGTTCGACACGCCGCAGGATGCGCTGAAGAGCATGGTGGCGGGGCTTGATGGAGTTCTCAAGGGCGCTGCCGACGACGCGACGCTCGGGCAGCGGGCGCGGGCCTTTGCGCGTACGGCGATCGATGGGCTTCTCAGCCGCAAGGGCCGCTTCACCGGGCTTGCCTCCTTTGAAAACACGCATATCCGCATCGATCAGGACGATTTCACCCTAGATGGTTTCGACGTGGCGCCCGGACGCCGGCGCAAACCGCTGGTTATGACATTCAAGAAGCCGGAGGAGATCGTCGGCAACCACATCGCCAAGTTCCAGGCGATGAAGTTGGCCAAGATGCTGATGGCCTACGACTTCGACCGGCAGATGAACCCCTTCGTCGAGCTTGGCGGCTTTCTCTTCACCTTCATCGGCGATGGCCTGCCCGGGACCGGCAAGACGATCCTGATCCAGATGCTCGCCGGCCTGGTGAACGACTATTGCCAGGTTGCCGGTTATGCCTTCCACTACGAGAACCTCGGCGTCGACCAGATCTCCTCCTACCAGGGCAAGTCTGGACAGAATGCCAAGGCTTTCGTCGACAATGTGGTCAATCCACGGGTCATCGGCTTCGGCACGATCGACGACGTCGACCAGGTGACGGCCAAGCGCTCCGACGACCGGGCATCCGCCGGGCAGCATGAGGTGACTGCAGTTCTGATGGAGGCCTTTGCTGGGGCGTCGACAGTGGTGCGCGGCAATTGCACCTTCGGGATGTTTTCCAACTATCCGGAGAATGTCGATGACGCGTTGAGGCAGCGTGCCGGCGCCCGCTGGCTGGTCGACGGGCCGCAGACGGAAGAGGACTATATCGACATCTTCGCGCTGCTGATCGGCAAGAACCACACGATCCCGCTCGGCGATCACCAGTTGTTTGCCAACCAGGAGATCAAGCGGGCGGTCGGCGTTTCCTATGAAAAGCACGGACGGCCGGAAGAGGAGGGCCTCGTTGCGGTCTGGGAGCGGTTCGAGAAGGAACGCGGCCGGATCGAAACGCTCGCCGACATCGGCGCCTATCTGCACGCGATCAAGCTTTCCGAGCCGCGGTTCACTGGCAGAGCGATCAAGAACATCACCGATGCCGTGAAAATGCGGGTGATGGACGTGGAGCTTCCGGACGACTGGTTTGCAACGCCCGAGGCCTTCATGCACAAGGGCTACGACGAGAAGAAGGCGATGATCGCGGAACTGCGCGGCCCGATCTCGATGGAGATGATCCTGCAGGAGATCAATCGCTATGCCGACAGCGAATTCCGCTATGCCGACAAGTCGGACGAGGCGGCCGTCACCGAGATCATCCGCCGCGAACGGCAGAGGGAACGGGCGATCGGCGAGATCGAGGCGATGAAGCGTGAGGGCAGGTGGTCGGCATGAACCGTCTTCTCGAAGCCGAACTGATCTACGGCCGGCTGCTCGCAGTCACCGAGCCGCATCTCGTGGCGCGCTATAACAAGGCGCTTTCGGGCTTCGGGTTGAAGCCGACGGCGCTTGCCGAATTCGACATCGACATGACCGGCTTTTCACCGCAGATTGCCGCCGAGCTGGGTGACAAGGATTATCTGGATCCAAACCGCGTGAACCGACGTTTCGTCATCCTGACGCCGGAGCAGGAGAGTCTGCCGGTCGTTCACACGAGTTTTTCCAACACCGCCGGCCTGATGCACGAGTTTTACACTGCCAATGCGCGGGCGATCAACGCGGTGACGATCAAGGACGCGCTCTACGGCGAGATCGAGGATTCGGTCGCGACGGTCGAGAGCCTGGAAGACCTGCTGTCGATCAACGAGGTGCAGTTCAAGGTGCTCTCGGCCGAGGATCTGCTGGGCAAGGCGGCCGAGCTTCGCCGGCTGTCCGACCGTTTGCAGAGCGATCCCGATGCCTGGCGTGACGACGCGCTTCTCAATCGCATGGTCGAGCTTGCCAAGCTGACCGGCGACATCCGCCAGAACGTGCTGGTGCCCGACAAGCTGGTGTTCCGCCACGATGCCTTCTGGGCCAATCATTTCGGCGGCACCTATGTCTTCGTCGACGACAAGATCACCACGGTGATCTGCGATCCGTCGGCACCGGGCTTCCGCCGCTCGCGGCCCTGGCAGGTCAGCTATATCTCGATCAAGGACCCGGCGCAGATCTTCGATTTCCTCGCCAAGACGGGTCGGGTCGAGTTGCCACGGGCAAGCTGGGTCGAAAGTTCAGGGCTTCTCGCCCACCGCGCCGAGACGGCGGCGCTCGGTGTCGCCTACGCGGCCGATCCGACGATGGATTTCTCCAAGGTCGACGCCGTGTGGCTGCAGACCTTCATCCACCGCAATGCCGAGCGCGTGGCGCGCGAGGGGACCTATCCGTTCCTGCAGGAGATGATCCGGGCGATCGGTGTTTCCGGCAGCATCCGCATTGAGGATGTCGAGGCAGCCCGACGTTTCCTGCTGGTCAGGGCAAGGCCCGACCATCCCGACCAGTGGCTTGTCAATCGCCTGATTTCGCAAATGACTCCGATGGACTTCGTATCGCGGTTCATTTTCGACAAGCAGGGCTTTTATGATGCTTACGAAGAGTTTAGCGATGGCTTCCGGGAATTCGTTGTATCCCGCCTGTCGCAGACTTACCTGAAAGACAAGGCGGGTTTCCGCAAACGCCTCTACGGCATAGGAGAAGACGACAATGCTTGATCCGGTCATCGCGTTCTTCCAACGCGTCTTCGCCGCCATCGGCCGCGGCATCGGAATGGTGGTGGCTGCGATCTTCTGGCCGTTCCTGGCGGCGCACAGCTGGTATCAGCGGCGCAACTGGCTGATCAAGATCCCGGTTCTGCTGTTCGTACTCGTGATGATCGGGTTCTACGGCCAGTTCATCTGGCGCACCCAGGTCTGGTATGGCTTCGATCCGGAATTCGTCCAGACCTACAACTTCCAGGCTCGCCAGACCGCGGCCGGCCAGCAGGATGCCGCCAAGCCGGGCTCCTGCCAGAATTCCGCGATCGTGACCGTGGTCGCCGACCTTACAGATACGAACGTCAACCAGAATATCTGGATCTCTTCGTCGCTGATCTACAAGCTCGGCCTTTTCGGCGTGGATTGGGACCATACGCCGTTCTTCGACAACAAGGCCTCGTTCCAGCGCGGCGTCAACCAGGTTGCGCGTCGTCTGGCGATCGAGCTTGCCGACAACCTCGGCCGCGTGCGCGGCACATCCGGCATCAACAGCGACCTGCAAAATGCCCGTGGGAATATTCAATTCGACGAGGGCACCTGGTACTTCGGCACCGATCCGCTCGGCTTCAAGACGCCGACGCCGAACTATTACCGCTCGGCCGTCGATAGCTGGCGCAAGTTCAACACCTCGCTTGAGACCTGCGCCGCGGTTTTTGATGCGCGCGCCGACAATCTCGTGCAATTGCTCGACCGCATGGCGAGCGACCTCGGCAATACGTCCGATATCCTTCGCCGGCGCTCGGAAGAATTCAATGCCGGCTGGTTCGATACGCGCGCCGACGACCGCTTCTGGTTCGCCTATGGTCAACTCTATGCGCAATATGCGCTGCTACAGGCAACCAAGGCTGACTTTGTCAACGTGATCCGCGAGCGCAACCTCACGGCCATCTGGACCGAGATGGAAAAGCAATTGCAGAGTGCACTGCGCATCCAGCCGGCGATCATCTCCAACGGGTCTGAAGACGGCTGGATCATGCCAACCCATCTGGCGACCATGGGTTTCTATATTCTCAGGGTGCGCTCGAACATGGTGGAACTGCGCTCGGTGCTCGACCGTTAGCGCGATGGCCGGCCCGCCTTTGGCGGGTCGGTTTCAAACCGTTTGTTCGTTGACTTAGAAGCGCGCTCGGTCAAGGCGTCGCTTGGGCCGCATTGGAACGCCATAAGGTCAAACCTCGTGGAGAGCAGGAGGCAAGATAGACCCTCTTCCCCCCGAGCGCCGAATTGCCCGCAGTTCCCGGAAATCAGTTGATCAGCTTCAGCCGTATTGCCTTGGCAACCAATTGCGTCCTGTTCACGCAGTCCAGCTTCTTGATCGCATTGGTCATGTAGGCGTTGACCGTGTGATCCGACAGCGAGAGGATACGGCCGATCTCGATCGAAGTCTTGCCTTGGGCCGTCCAGCGCAACACTTCGAGTTCGCGGGCAGACAGGATGTTCGGTGCGGCGGTTTCCGCGCGCCGCATCCGGTCGTAGACGTCGAAGGCGTGCAGCGAGATCATGCCCAGTTCATTCAACTCGATCTGGTGCAGCGGCTCGCGCCGTCCGTCGTAGCGCAGGAGATAGCGCCCGCCATCGACCGAATTCATCGGGAAGATCATGCCCATCAGCAGGCCGAAGCGGCTCATCAACTCGTGCATCTTGTCCGGGCATTCGAAGCTCGACGAGAGCCCGTTGTCGCCGAGGTGCCAGGTCTGGGGCAGTATCGAATTCTTGAATTTCGGCAGGATGGGGCAATGGCGCAGGAACTGGTTCTTGTCGAATTCGCGGGAAAACTGCTGGGGAAGCGTGCTCTCCAGCACCAGTGGCATGATCGCCAGATCGTTCGGTGTCGGGGCAACCATGATCGTCACGTGATCGAGGCAGAATTCGCCGACGATCCGTTCCATGATGCTCATCAACTGAACACGTGTCTGGCTGCTCGCTATTTCACCGCTCAGCAGTGATTGGCGTTCTGCGGTAATCATGCGTCAATTCAAACGTTGAGAGGTGTATGTTATGGTTAACGAAGGCATTCGTCGCCCCGAAAAGCCAGTGCTTTTTTAACTGGGTTCGGGGTAAAGTCCACGTACAAAATAGAAAAATCGGGAGCCTTGGTAAACAAAGGTTGGGTTCCCAGCCTGATCGGGCACTAGACCGGCAGCGCAGATCCCGTCTTCACCTCCTCCATTACGGCATAAGTGTGCGTTTCGCGTACGCCGGGAAGTGAAAGGATGACCTCAGAGAGGAACTGGCGATAGGCTTCCATTCCGGCGACCCGGGCCTTGACCAGATAATCGAAACCGCCCGCCACCATGTGGCACTCCATCACGTCGTCCGAGCGCTTGACTGCTGCCGCGAAGGCGTCGAAAACATCGGGCGTCGTTCGGTCGAGCTTGACCTCGATGAAAACCAGCAGGTTGCGCCCGAGCTTTTCCGGCGACAGAATGGCCATGTAACCGGTGATGATACCGTCGCGCGTCAGCCGGCGAACCCGCTCGGCGGTCGCCGTTGGCGAGAGGCTCACCCGCTCGGCGAGCTCGATATTGGTGAGCCGGCCCTCTTTCTGCAGTGTTCGGAGGATCTTCCGGTCGAGCTTGTCCAGTTCTTTCATTCTTCGCTATCCTCTGGCGATTTTATGGTTGTTTTCGCGGATTATACCGTAAAAATCCGCGATTAAAATCACCAATGTGTGGATACGTTGCCGATATCACGGAGGTAACGATGAGCAAGAGCGCCATGCCCGAATTCCCGCTTTTTTCCGCCCCCTATGCCGGCGATGACGACGAGTTAATGGGCGCGTTTGCGGCCAGTCTGTCGCTCAGCGCGCAGCAGAATGCCGCGATCGACGCGCGCGCCACGCGTTTCATCGAGGCGATCCGCAACAATTCCGGCTCGATCGGCGGCGTCGAGGACTTTCTTCGGGAATACGGCCTGTCGACCCGTGAAGGCCTGGCGCTGATGGTTCTCGCCGAAGCGCTGCTGCGCGTGCCCGATGCGTTGACCCAGGATCGACTGATCGAGGACAAGCTGAAAGAGGGCGGGTGGAGCGAGCACGAGGCGCATGGCGACAGCTGGTTTGTGTCGGCCTCTGCCTGGGCGCTCGGCCTCTCTGCCCGCGTCATCCGTCCCGGCGAGACGCCTGAGGGCGTGATGCGCGGTCTGGTCAAGCGGCTCGGCCTGCCGACCGTGCGCTCGGCCACCAAGCAGGCCATGCGTTTCCTCGGCCATCACTTCGTGCTCGGCGAAACGATGAAGGATGCCCTCGGTCGCGCCGCCAAGAGCGAAGAGAAGGGCTATCGCCATTCCTTTGACATGCTGGGCGAGGGCGCCCGCACGGCGGAAGACGCCAAGCGCTATTTCAAATCCTATGCCGATTCGATCGACTCGATCGGCGCCTTCATGGCCAAGCACGGCAAGGGCAGCCAGCTGCCGGACCGCATGGGCATTTCGGTAAAGCTCTCGGCGCTGCATCCGCGCTATCTCGCCACCCATCATGAGCGGGTGATGCGCGAACTGGTGCCGGATCTCCTGAAGCTCGCCCAGATGGCCAAGGCGCACCAGCTGAACTTCACCGTCGACGCCGAGGAGGCCGACCGGCTCGAACTCTCGCTCGACGTCATCGGCGCCGTGTTCTCCGATCCGTCGCTGGCCGGCTGGGACGGTTTTGGTCTCGCCATCCAGGCCTACCAGAAGCGCGCGCCGCAGGTGATCGACTATATCGACGAACTGTGCCGACGGAACGGCCGGCGCATGATGGTGCGCCTTGTCAAGGGCGCCTATTGGGATACCGAGGTGAAGCGGGCGCAGGAACGCGGCCTTAACGACTATCCGGTCTGGACCCGCAAGCCGGCGACCGATCTCGCCTATCTCGCCTGCGCCGCGAAGATGCTGGCCAAGCGCGAACGGATCTTCCCGCAGTTCGCCACCCATAATGCGCTGACGGTGGCGATGATCCTGGAACTGGCCGGCGCCGATCGCACCGGCTTCGAGTTCCAGCGCCTGCACGGCATGGGCGAGGCGCTCTACAACAACCTGCTGTCGGGCAATGAGCGGATCGCCTGCCGCATCTATGCGCCGGTCGGCGGCTATCGCGACCTGCTCGCCTATCTCGTCCGTCGCCTGCTGGAAAACGGTGCGAACTCGTCCTTCGTCGCGGTTGCCGGCGACAAGAACGTGCCGATCGCCAACCTGCTGGAGCGGCCGGTCGAACGGCTGGGCATCGACAAGGGCAAGAGCGTGCGCCACAACCAGATCCCCATGCCGCTCGGGCTCTACCCGGATCGCAAGAATAGCGCCGGATTCGAATTCGGCCACCGCGAGAGCCTGCAAGGGCTGATGGCATCGCTTTCGCGCCAGACGGCCAAGGTCGATGCCGGTCCGCTGGTGCCCGGCGCCACAGGCCAGGCGGAGGCCGTGCCGGTCCTGTCGCCGGCGGATCGCAGCCGCGTTGTCGGCTCGGTGCGCAATGCCGCCGTGGCCGATGTCGATCGCGCCTTTATCGCGGGCCGCAAGGGTTTTGCCGTGTGGTCGAAGACACCGGTCGAGGAGCGCGCCGCCTGCCTCGAGAAGGCGGCCGATCTGCTCGAGGCCAATCGCGACCGGCTGCTGGCCCTGCTTTCGGCCGAAGCCGGCAAGACGCTGGACGACGGCATTGCCGAAATTCGCGAGGCGGTCGATTTCTGCCGCTATTATGCCGTCCAGGCGCGAAAACTGTTCGGCGAGGCCGAGGCCATGCCGGGCCCGACCGGCGAGAGCAACCGGCTCCTGTGGCGCGGCCGCGGCGTCTTTGCCTGCATCTCGCCGTGGAATTTTCCGCTGGCGATCTTCCTCGGTCAGGTCTCGGCAGCGCTCGTCGTCGGCAATGCCGTCGTCGCCAAGCCGGCGCCGCAGACGCCGCTGATCGCCTTTGAGGCGGTCAGGCTGATGCATGAGGCCGGTGTTCCGGCCGATGTGCTGATGCTTCTGCCGGGTGGTCCGGAGATCGGCGCCGCCATTTCCGCCCATCCGCAGCTTGGCGGCCTTGCCTTTACCGGCTCGACCGGAACGGCGCAGGCGATCAACCGCACGCTTGCCGCCAAGAACGGCCCGATCGTGCCGCTGATCGCCGAGACCGGCGGCATCAACGCGATGATCGTCGATGCGACCGCGCTTGCCGAACAGGTGGCCGACGACGTCGTCATGTCGGCCTTCCGCTCGGCCGGCCAGCGCTGCTCAGCGCTCAGGATCCTCTATCTGCAGGAAGACATTGCCGACGGCATGCTGGAGATGATCGAGGGGGCGGCCCGTGAGCTCAATCTCGGCGACCCGGCGCTGACCACGACCGATGTCGGGCCGGTGATCGACGAGAAGCAGAAGGCGATGCTGGAAGGCCATGTGGCCGAGATGCGCAAGGGCCAGAAGATCCGCTATGCCGGATCGGTGCCGAATACCGGCAATTTCTTCGCGCCGCATATCATCGAGCTCGACCGGCCCGAGGCGCTGACGAAGGAAGTGTTCGGTCCGGTGCTGCATGTGGTGCGGTGGAAGGCGAAGGATTTGGCCAAGGTGATCGAATCGATCAATGCCACCGGCTATGGCCTGACGCTCGGGGTGCACAGCCGCATCGAGGCGACCATCCGCACCGTCACCGAGGCGCTCGACACCGGCAATGTCTACATCAACCGCAACATGATCGGCGCGGTCGTCGGCACCCAGCCGTTCGGCGGGTCGGGCCTGTCGGGCACCGGTTTCAAGGCCGGCGGTCCGGCCTATCTGATGCGCTTTGCAGTGGAACAGGTGATCTCGGTCAATACGGCCGCCGCCGGCGGCAATGCCAGCCTGATCGCCATCGGCGAGGGCTGATCCGCAGAAGCGCGACGGGAGGCGAAAGCCTCTCGTCCGTTCATCTCTTGTCGTCCAGCGGCGCCGTCGGCCCAGGAGGCCGCATTCATTTCCTTTTTCGTCGCCGTCGGATAAATCGGAGGCCAGCGTGGTCTCGCCTTGAAGGCGGTTCTGCGGTTTATTGGTACGGCAGCGGCTTGAAGAGCCGAAGCGGGGCAAGGGGAGTTTGTAGTCCATGGGTGAATTCAAGTCCGATATCGAGATCGCTCGTGCGGCGACCAAGAAGCCGATCCAGGACATCGGCGCAAAACTCGGTATTCCCGTCGAACAGCTCGTGCCCTACGGCCACGAGAAGGCGAAGGTGTCCGCCGAATTCATCCGCTCTCTGGACGGGCGCCCCGAGGGCAAGCTGATCCTGGTGACGGCGATCAATCCGACGCCGGCGGGTGAGGGCAAGACGACGACGACCGTCGGCCTGGTCGACGGGCTGAACCGCATCGGCAAAAAGGCCATGGTCTGCATCCGAGAACCCTCGCTTGGGCCGTGTTTCGGCGTCAAGGGCGGGGCGGCCGGCGGCGGCCATGCGCAGGTCGTGCCGATGGAAGACATCAACCTGCACTTCACCGGCGATTTCCATGCCATCACCTCGGCCCACAACCTGCTCGCGGCCATGGTCGACAACCACATCTACTGGGGCAATGCGCTCGACATCGATGTGCGCCGCATCACCTGGCGGCGGGCGATGGACATGAACGACCGGGCGCTTCGCCAGATGGTCGGTTCGCTGGGCGGTGTCGCCAACGGGTTCCCGCGGGAATGCGGCTTCGACATCACGGTGGCCTCGGAAGTCATGGCGATCCTCTGTCTCGCCGCGGATCTTGCAGACCTGGAACGGCGGCTCGGCGACATCATCGTCGGCTACCGGCGCGACAAGAGCCCGGTCTTTGCCCGCGACCTCAAGGCCGACGGGGCGATGACCGTGCTTCTGAAGGACGCGATGCAGCCCAACCTGGTGCAGACGCTGGAGAACAACCCGGCCTTCGTGCATGGCGGGCCGTTCGCCAATATCGCCCATGGCTGCAATTCGGTAATCGCCACGAAGACGGCGCTGAAGCTCGCCGACTATGTCGTGACGGAAGCCGGTTTCGGTGCTGATCTCGGGGCGGAAAAGTTCTTCGACATCAAGTGCCGCAAGGCGGGGCTTGAACCCGCCGCGGCGGTGATCGTCGCGACGGTCCGGGCGTTGAAGATGAACGGCGGGGTGAAGAAGGACGATCTCGGTTCCGAGAATGTCGAGGCGCTGACGCGCGGCTGCGCCAATCTCGGCCGCCACATCGCCAATGTCCGTCGCTTCGGCGTGCCGGTCATCGTCGCGATCAACCATTTCACCTCTGATACGGACGCCGAAGTGGCGGCGGTGAAGGAGTATGTCTCGCGGCTTGGGGGCGATGCGATCGTCTGCCGCCACTGGGCCGACGGTTCGGCGGGCATCGAGGAACTGGCGCAGCGGGTGGCGGAGCTGGCCGATTCCGGCCAGGCCGCGTTCAAGTCGCTCTATCCCGACGCCATGCCATTGATGGAGAAGATCGAGACAGTGGCGTCGAAGATCTATCATGCCGCCGAGGTGACGGCCGCGAAGACGGTGCGTGACCAGCTTGTGGCCTGGGAGGCGCAAGGCTACGGCCACCTGCCGGTCTGCATCGCCAAGACGCAGTACTCCTTCTCGACCGATCCAGCCTTGCGCGGTGCGCCGGAGGGGCATGTCGTCAATGTGCGGGAAGTTCGTCTGTCGGCGGGCGCGGGCTTTGTCGTGGCGATCACCGGCGAGATCATGACCATGCCGGGCTTGCCGAGTTCGCCGGCCGCCGAGCGCATCGCCCTCAACGCGCAGGGTTTTGTCGAAGGGCTGTTCTAGGCGTTTCAGCCATTTCTCCCGGTCCGTCCGGCAAAACCGATGTGGGTTTTCGGCATGCGCGCAGCTGCGCGATAAAACATGATTAACAAAATCATGTTTTATATGTTGACTCGAACAATCATGTTTTATAGATGGCATTGAGAGGGCAGTTGCAGCCCTTTGCCACGTTCTAGACACACATTGATCCGGCCGGCCGTCGCGGATGCACATCCGCGGCTGTGGAACTTTTGCGGCCACGGAAAAGGGAATTTTATGGGCTCGCATCCTTTCAGAGCAATCCTCATGACCTGCACCGCGCTCGCCGGGTTTATCCCGGCCTCGAGCGCCTTTTCGCAGAGCGCCACGGCCCAGCCGGCCGGCGAAACGCAGCTCCAGACCATCCTGGTCAAGGGCAAGCGCATCCCGGCGGGCTCGGCGGCGGACACGCCGCTTGCCACAGAGACCACGGCGGCCGAGATCGAGAAGAAGCAGATCACCAGCATCGACGACCTCGGCAACACCACCGAGCCGGGCGTCTCGACCGGTCTTGCCGGCGCGGGCGTGAACATTCGTGGGCTCGAGGCCGACCGTGTGCTGACGACGATCGACGGCATTCCGATCCCTTATCTCGTCAACGACGCCCGCCAGGCCGGCGCCACCTCGCTCGGCTCCTCAACGCGGGCCGACGGCGGCATCGACACCTTCGACTTCTCCACGCTCTCGACCGTCGACATCATGCGCGGCGCCGATTCGAGCCGGGCCGGTTCGGGCGCGCTGGGCGGCGCCATGATCCTGCGCACGCTGGAGCCGGAGGACCTGATCGCCGAGGGCGCCACCTTCGGCGGCATGGCCAAGACCACCTATGACAGCACCGACAACTCGCTCGGCGGATCGGTCGCCATCGCGAAAAAGGTCGAGAACACCTCGATCCTCTTCCAGGGCGGCTACAAGGCCGGCCACGAACGCGACAACCAGGGTTCGGTCGGCGGAACGGGGGCCACCCGCTCGGAGGCCAATCCGGCCGATTTCGACCAGCACAACCTGCTGTTCAAGCTGCGCCAGGATTTCGGCGCCGGCCACATGATCGGCCTGACGGCGGAGCGCTTCCGCAAGGACATCGCCACCGACCTCAAGACCGAGGAGAGTGCGGCCCGCAACTATTCCGAACTCGACGGCGACGAGCTGAAGCAGCGCGACCGCGTCTCGATTGACTATCGGTATGATGCACCGGATCTGACGGGGCCGATCGACAAGGCGGACCTGACGATCTACTGGCAGCGAGTGGAGACCAGCTCGGCCGTAGACGGCACGCGCGTCGGCTCGCTTGCCGGCCCGTGGTACCGCTCGAACGACATGGACGAGCAGTCGATCGGCGTCGTCGGATCAGTCGCCAACCAGTATGACTTCGGCACGACGCGCCATGACGTGACGATCGGCGGCAATTTCTCCTTCTCGCAATACGGCCAGTACACGGCCGGCAGGGACGTCTGCGACACGGCGGCGGTTCCGCCCTATTCGTGCTCGTTCCACCACACCAACCAGTCCGACATGCCGGATGTCGACGCGTTGCGCGTCGGGCTGTTCGTCGACGACAAGATCTCGTTCGGTGAGAGCGGCTTCAGCCTGACGCCCGGCATCCGCTTTGACTGGTTCGATTACCAGCCGCAGAAGACTGACGACTATCTCGCCAATAGCGGCTATGCGACCGGCGGCCTGCCGGACGACCGCAGCGATTTCCAGTTCTCGCCGAAGCTGCGCGCGGCCTATGAAGTCAATCCCAAGGTCGAGCTGTTCGCCCAGTGGGCCATGGGCTTCAAGGCGCCGAACGTGTCGGAGCTCTATCTCAGCTATTCGACGCCGCCGATGTACGAGGTGATCGGCAATCCCGATCTCGAATCCGAGACCAGCAACGGCTTCGAGATCGGCGCCAATCTCGGCGATGCGGAGTTCGGTGGCCGGGTGACGGCCTTCTACAACAAGTACAGGAACTTCATCGACAGCGTGACGAGCTATACCAATCCGAGCTTTCCCTGGGGGTCGACAACTTATGAGAACCTCGACCGGGTGCGGATCTTCGGCTTTGAGGCGCGGGCGCACAAGGCATTCGACAACGGCTTCAACGTCCATGCCTCCTTCGCCTATGCCAATGGCGAGGACGAGGAAACCGGCGAACTACTGGACAGCGTGCCGCCGTTCAAGGGCATTGTCGGGGTCGGCTATCAGACCGAGACCTGGGGAACGGACCTGAGCTTCATCGGTGTCGCGGCCGTGGACAAGGACTCGACCGCGTCGTTCCAGCCGGACGGCTATGGTCTCGTCAATCTCACCGGCTGGTGGGAACCGGAAGAGATGAAGGGCCTGCGGCTGACCGCCGGCGTCTACAACCTGTTCGACCGGGAATATTACGACGCGGTCAAATGGCGCGACATCGACCTGACCTCGAGCGCCTCGCAGCCGAAGGACTATTATTCCGAACCCGGCCGCACCTTCAAGGTTTCCATCACGCAGACATTTTAACGGACTGACTTTCAGCAGCAATGACGGGGTGGCGCGGACAGGGCGCCACCTCTTTTCGTTTTCGCCAGCCTGTCTCCGTCACCGGCAGAAGCGGTAGTCGCCTTTGCGCTCGATGACGTCGAGATGCAGGTGGTCCTTGTGTGCCTCGTCGCTGCCGGGGGAGAGCACGGTGGCGAAGTAGAGGCAGGCCGCGGCGTTGAGGCTGCGCTGGAAGGCGGCGGGGAAGGTGCCGTCGTCCTGCGCGGCGATCGCCATGGGCACGATGCCTTTGTCGAATTCGAGCGCGGCGATGTCGACCGCATTGCCGTGGGCGTGTTCGGAGATCTTGCCGGTCGTTGCATTGTTGCGGTTGCGGCAGATATAGGCCGAGGCCTGGTGGATCGCCTTCAGTTCGCCCTTGTCGGCAAGCGCGATGCGGGCGGTGGGGATGATCGTCTCGCGCGTCAAACGCGCCAGCTGCAGCGCCGTCTCGCAACGGAAGGTCGCCTCGGGCGCCAGCGTGATGCCGGGCAGGATTTCGCGGACGGTGATCGGATGGCTCATGCCGCAACCTTCGCCGTCGTCGATTGGGGCTGCGGCTTCGAACACGGCGCCGAGCGTCTCCAGTTCGGCCCGGCAGGCGGCGAATTGCTCCGGGTCTTCCGGCTCGACGCGGATGGCCGCCGGCGCTGCGGGTTGCAGGCCTGGGACGGGTGGCAGACCCCGGGCAGGCGGCGGCGGGCCCGTCGGCGGGGGCGAGGGCGAAGGGGCATCCGTTGGCTTCTCTGCCGGAACGACGTCTTCGGCGGGGACAGGGGTTTGCGTGGGGGCGGGTGTGGCTTCCCCACCCGTAGCGGGTTTTTCGGCCGGGGCTGGAACGGCGGGTCGGTCGGCCGGCGACGGCGGTTTCTCGGTCGGAACCGGGCCGGTGGGCGGCAGGGCCGCGCCGGTGAGGAGGCAGAGGCCGATCAGGATGACTGCAAACCGCTTCGTCATTCGGCCGCCTTTCGGTTGGATGGGGACGCTGCAACAACGCCCCGAGCGGAGAATGGTTGCGCCGATTTGCGGAACCGCCGGCGGATTGCCGAGGGCCGGTGGCTGGAAAATAGCACGCCTGCGGAAAATCCCGTTGCACCAAAAAGCGCCCCACGCTATGAAATCTCTCATGATCAAGTCGATGAACAACGGTAACTGGTGGTGGGCTCGCTAACGCGGCCTTGACCAGTCATGTCCAACGACAAGTGACCCCAAAGCCGCCCGGAGAACCTGAGGCGGCTTTTTTGTATTTGAGGCGCCTCGATCCGGGCCTTGAGAGACGGAGAAACGCAAGCATGGCGACGATCATTCGGGACGACGGCGGAGAGACCTACGAGACGCGGGGCGGGATCACCGTCACGCGCGAGAGGCGGCCGACGCCCTATGCCGATGCCATTTCGAGCTATATCGACCGGCTCGACGAACGGCGCGGCGCGGTGTTCTCCTCCAACTACGAATATCCGGGCCGCTATACGCGCTGGGACACCGCCATCATCGATCCGCCGCTCGGGCTTTCCTGCTTCGGCCGCAAGGTTTGGATCGAGGCCTATAACGAGCGCGGCGAAGTGCTTCTTTCGCTGATCGCCGACACGCTTTCGACCGTCGCCGACCTGACGCTCGGCGCCCGCACGGCGCGGCGCCTCGACCTCGTCGTCAACGAGCCGGACCGGGTGTTCACCGAAGAGGAACGCTCGAAGATCCCGACGGTCTTCACTGTCTTGCGCGCGATCACCGATCTCTTCCATTCGGATGCGGATTCCTCGATCGGCCTGTTCGGCGCCTTCGGCTATGATCTCGCCTTCCAGTTCGACGCGATCAAGCTGTCGCTCGCGCGGCCGGAAGACCAGCGCGACATGGTGCTGTTCCTGCCCGACGAGATCCTCGTCGTCGACCACTATTCGGCCAAGGCCTGGATCGACCGCTACGACTTCGCCAAGGGCGGGCTTTCCACCAAGGACAAGTCGGGCGAGATCGCGCCGGAACCGTTCAAGCACACCGATACGATCCCGCCGCGTGGCGACCATCGCCCGGGCGAATATGCCGAGCTGGTGGTGAAGGCCAAGGAGAGCTTCCGCCGGGGCGACCTGTTCGAGGTGGTGCCGGGGCAGAAGTTCATGGAACGCTGCGATAGCAAGCCGTCGGAGATTTCCAAGCGGCTGAAGGAAATCAATCCGTCGCCCTATTCCTTCTTCATCAATCTCGGACACCAGGAATATCTGGTCGGCGCCTCGCCGGAAATGTTCGTGCGCGTCTCGGGCCGGCGCATCGAGACCTGCCCGATCTCGGGTACGATCAAGCGCGGCGACGATCCGATCGCCGATAGCGAGCAGATCCTCAAGCTGTTGAATTCCAAGAAGGACGAGAGCGAGCTCACCATGTGCTCGGACGTCGACCGTAACGACAAGAGCCGCGTTTGCGAGCCGGGCTCGGTCAAGGTCATCGGCCGCCGGCAGATCGAGATGTATTCGCGCCTGATCCACACTGTCGACCACATCGAGGGGCGGCTGCGCGACGGCATGGACGCCTTCGACGGCTTCCTCAGCCATGCCTGGGCCGTTACCGTCACCGGTGCGCCGAAGCTCTGGGCCATGCGGTTCATCGAGGCGCATGAGAAGAGCCCGCGCGCCTGGTATGGCGGGGCGATCGGCATGGTCGGCTTCAACGGCGACATGAATACCGGGCTGACGCTGCGCACCGTGCGCATCAAGGACGGCATTGCCGAGGTGCGCGCCGGCGCGACGCTCCTGAACGACAGCGATCCGCACGAGGAAGAGGCCGAGACCGAACTCAAGGCCTCAGCGATGATCGCGGCGATCCGTGATGCCAAGACCGGAAACGACGGCAAGGCCAAGCGCGGCGTCGCCAAGGTCGGGCAGGGGGTCAAGATCCTGCTGGTCGACCACGAGGACAGTTTCGTCCACACGCTCGCCAACTATTTCCGCCAGACGGGCGCCGAGGTTTCGACCGTGCGCACGCCGGTGCCGGAAGAGGTATTCGACCGGATGGATCCGGACCTCGTCGTGCTGTCGCCCGGACCGGGCAGCCCGAAGGATTTCGACTGCAAGGCGACGATCAGACACGCCCGCGCCCGCAATCTGCCGATCTTCGGCGTCTGCCTCGGGCTGCAGGCGCTCGCCGAAGCCTATGGCGGGGAACTGCGCCAGTTGGCGGTGCCGATGCACGGCAAGCCGTCGCGCATCCGCGTGCTGGAACCCGGCCTCGTCTTCTCCGGTCTCGGCAAGGAAGTGACCGTCGGCCGCTACCACTCGATCTTCGCCGACCCGACCACGCTCGACCGTGATTTCATGATCACGGCGGAGAGCGAGGACGGCACGATCATGGGTATCGAGCACACCAAGGAGCCGGTCGCCGCCGTGCAGTTCCACCCGGAATCGATCATGACGCTCGGCCACGACGCTGGCATGCGGATGATCGAGAACGTCGTGGCGCATCTGGCGCGGCGGGCGAAGGAAAAGGCGGCGTAGACTTGTCGCGGCTTTGACAAGGCGGGTCAGTTCGTCCATATGAGCGATCAACAACCGTCCGCGCATCGAACGCGGGCGGTTTTGCGTTTTTGGCGGGCGCATTTTGCAATTCGCTCGCATCTGCAAGGATGGAGATCATGGTCGAAAAGGGCAACGGCATCGTTCAGCGCCTCGCCTTCTGGGGCATTCCGCTGGCATTCGGCGTGATGGGGCTGAAGCTTGTCGCCTGGTGGGTGACGGGGTCGGTGGCGCTTCTGTCGGACGGGCTGGAATCGACCGTCAACGTGATTGCCGCTTTCGTCGCCTATTTCGTTATTCGCTACGCCCAGAAGCCGGCGGATGACGACCATCCCTATGGCCACCACAAGGCAGAATACCTGTCCGCCGTTGCCGAGGGCGTGCTGATTGTCCTGGCGGCCTTGCTCATCATCCGGGAAGCCGTTTCAGCGCTCGCTGATCCGCAAGTGCTCGATGCGCCCGTTCTCGGGCTTGCGATCAACGGCGCGGCGGGCATCATCAACCTGATCTGGGCGCGGGCCCTGATCCGCATCGGCAAGACGCACAGATCCCCGGCGCTCGCGGCCGACGGTCATCACATCATGTCGGACGTGGTGACCTCGGCGGGTGTCTTTGTCGGCCTGGTGCTGGTGGTGGTCACGGGCTATGCGATCCTCGATCCGGTGCTCGCCATTCTTGTCGCCGTCAACATCATCTATCAGGGCTGGAAGGTCATTTCCCATTCGGTCGCCGGGCTGATGGACAAGGCGGTCGAGCCGGAAGAGGAGGCGGCTATCAAGGCGGCGATCGCGGAAAACTCGGCCGGCTCGCTCGATGTGCATTACCTGCGCACCCGTCGCGGTGGTGCCGTCACCTTCGTTGCCTTCGATCTCGTCGTGCCCGGTCAGATGCCGGTCAGCGAGGCGCACAGGATCTGCGACCGGCTGGAGGCCGCCGTCAAAGCGGTGCTTCCGGGTGGCCATATTACCATCCATGTCGAGCCTGAAAGCGAAACGGCGCATGGTGTTAGGGTCGGCGTCGTGGCGAATACCAAGGAGCAGGGATCATGAGCAAGACCGACGTCA
The DNA here is from genome assembly GCF_964021225.1 of Rhizobium arsenicireducens. Classification (NCBI taxonomy): domain Bacteria; kingdom Pseudomonadati; phylum Pseudomonadota; class Alphaproteobacteria; order Hyphomicrobiales; family Rhizobiaceae; genus Rhizobium; species Rhizobium arsenicireducens. The sequence continues at coordinate 745,963 of NZ_CAXHYK020000001.1, forward strand.
GCGGACTGTCGCAGCTCGGCCAGAATGTCGAGGCCCCGAGCAGTCCGGAGACGGCCGTGCTGGAGCGCGTGCCGAATGGCAATGCCGGTACCGACTATGTCGTGCGCTTCACCGCGCCGGAATTCACCTCGCTCTGCCCGATGACCGGCCAGCCGGATTTCGCCCACATCGTCATCGACTATATTCCCGGCGACTGGCTGGTGGAATCCAAGTCGCTGAAGCTCTTCCTGTTTTCTTTCCGCAACCACGGCGCGTTCCACGAGGACTGCTCGATCTACATTGCCAAACGGCTGGTCGACCTGCTCGCTCCGAAGTGGCTGAGGATCGGCGCCTACTGGTATCCGCGTGGCGGTATGCCGATCGATGTCTTCTGGCAGACCGGGGCGCCGCCCGAGGGTATCTGGTTGCCGGAACAGGGTGTTGCGGCCTATCGTGGACGAGGCTGAACGGGGCAAACCGCATTCTCTCCAAGTCGAGAGCGGATCGGACCCTGCGAGGTTAACGAATTTGAAACCTTGCCGCGAAGCGCAGCGTTAAGGGGAATCTGCCATTTGTTGAGTACATGAACAGAGGCTCACATATCATGACGTTTCACGGTTTGCGTCGCTCGGCCGATTTTTCCATCCTGAAGGTCATTGCGACTGCTGTCTTCGGCATGGCCGCGCTTGCCGTGATAACCCTGTCCTTCCTGGTCTGGTCGACCTGGAAGATCGACGCCGTCTCGACTGCCCGACAGACACAGATGGCGAGCTATGTCATCAGCCGGTTCCGTTTCGAGATCGCCCATGACCAGGAGAGCGTCACCGTCTGGGACGACGCCGTCAAGAATATTCGGGAGCATGCGTTATCCGAGAATATGGCGTGGATCCATATCAATCTCGGCGAGTGGATGCAGACCTATTTCGGACATGACGCCGCTTACGTGGTCGACCCGGAAGGGAAGCCGGTCTACGCCTTCGAAGATGGCGCACAGCAGGACGCGGGTGCCTACGCCTCGATCGAAGCGACTGCGGCTCCGATGTTGCAGCAATTGCGAGAGGCACTTCGCGGGGGAAACCCGATCGGCGTCGAGGACGGTATCGACAGCCCCGGCTTTACGGATTTCCGTATTCTCAACGGCCGTCCCGCCGTGATCAGCCTCAAGCCGATCGTCAGCGACACCGGTGAGATCGAACAGGTCGTCGGCGCGGAATATGTCCATGTCGCGGTCCGCTTTCTTGACGGACCGTTCCTCAAGATACTCGAGACCAGCTACGACTTCAACAACATGCACTTTTCGCTGACGGACGAGGCGGATGAAAGAAAGGCCGCACTGCCGCTGGTAACCAATGACGGCAGTGTCATGGGCTTCGTCGTATGGGAGCCCTACCGGCCCGGGCAGGACTTCCTCACCTCTATCGCGCCCGTACTGCTGACCATCTTCTTTTTGCTGGGCGGCGTGGTCAGCATCTTCATTGCCATGCTCTACCATCGCGCCATGGCCAATCGCGATCAGGAGACGCGCATCCGCTATCTCGCCAGCCATGATTCCTTGACCGGGCTGTTGAATCGCGCCTCCTTCGAGACATTGCTCGACGTAGCGCTGCGCGAGCGAGATGGCATACCGGCGCAGGTCGCCATCCTCTACCTGGATCTCGATCGCTTCAAGCCGATCAACGACACGCTTGGTCATCCGGCCGGCGATAACGTCATTCGCGAGGTCGGCGAGCGCATCAGCAAGCTTCTGCCACCTCATTCTTCGCTGTGCCGTGTCGGCGGCGACGAGTTCAATGTGCTGACGCCGTATCGCCAGATCGACGAAGTCGAGGCGCTCTGCACGGCGATCGTCTCATCGGTCTCCCAGCCCATCGTCCTCGAGGGCCAGAATGCCTTTGTCGGCATATCGATCGGGGTGGCGCTTTCGCCGCAGCATGGGACGGAGCGCACAGAACTGACCCGCAAGGCCGACGTCGCGCTCTACAGCGCCAAGGCGAGCGGACGCGGGTGCTATTCGATTTTCGGACCGCATATGGACGCAATGGTTCGGGAGCGGGCAGAGATCGAGCGCGACCTGCGCCGCGCGCTGGCCGACCGTAGCCAGCTTCACGTGCTTTATCAGCCCAAGTATTTTGCCACGACCGGTGAGGTCGGCAGTGTCGAGGCGCTGGTTCGCTGGCATCATCCGACGCGCGGGCTGATTTCCCCGGTCTATTTCGTGCCAATTGCTGAAGAGGGGGGACTGATCCGGGAACTCGGCCGCTACGTGCTCGAGGAGGCCTGTCGGGCCGCGGCTCATTGGCCGATCGACAACATTGCCGTCAATGTTTCCGCCGTCCAGCTGCGGTACAATGGCTTTGCCATGGAGGTCATGTCAATTCTTGCTGCAAGCGGGCTCTCGCCGCACAAGCTCGAACTCGAGGTCACGGAAACAGCGTGGATGGACGGATCCGAAACCTGCACCGCCAATATCCGGGCACTGCGGGCCGCCGGGATCCATATCGCCCTGGACGACTTCGGTACCGGTTTCTCAACCTTCGGACGACTGCATGAGACCGAGGTCGATCATATCAAGATCGACAAGATGTTCATCGACGGTCTCGGCAAGGATCGGGGCGACGAGGCAATCGTCCAGGCGATCGTGGAGTTGGCGCGGGCCAAGGGCCTGAAGACCACGGCCGAGGGCGTGGAGACGAACGAGCAGAACGACTTCCTGACCCGAATCGGCTGCGATGAATTGCAGGGCTTCCTGTTTGCCGGGCCGATGAGCCAAGAGGATGTCGGCACGCTGCTCGGCGGGCGGAGCGACACGACACCGCGCCGCCCTGGGTTGAGAAAGTCCCCAACGATCAAAAACAAGATCGGCGGGTGAAACCCGCCGACCACCTGTTCAGGGAGTGGTTTTGCTGATCAGCCAAGCACGAGGGCGGCACCGCCGACAGCGGTCGCCAGACCAAGCAGGCGGGTGACGAACGGGCCCATACGGCCGAGCGCGATGCCGAGGCCGATGCCGGCGGCATGCAGGGCGGCGGTGGCGACGAGGAAACCGAGGCCGAACTGGAGCGCGCCGGCGGCACCGAGTTCGCCGCCATGGGCATGGCCGTGGAACAGCGCGAAAACACCGACGACGGCGGCAGACGCGGTAACCGGCAGGCGTGCGGCGGTTGCAACCAGCAGGCCAAGGCCGATCACCGAGGCGAGAATGGCCGGCTCGACGAACGGGATTTCAATGCCGGATACGGCCAGCAGGAAGCCTAGCGCCATGGTGCCGACGAAGGCGGCCGGCACGGCGAGGAGGGCGCGTCCGCTGATCTGCGACGCCCACAGACCGACGGCGACCATGGCAAGGATATGGTCTGCGCCCGAGAGCGGATGGGAGAGGCCGGCCATTAGCGAGCCGTGTTCCGCGGGATTGAGATGGGCGAAGGCCGGGGCGGTGGCGGCGCCAAGAAATGCGGCGGTAATGGAAAGGCGTTTGAACATGGTTGTCCCTCTTATTGGTCGACACGGCGCCCGGAAATCAGTCGCGCCGGCCTTCGGCTATATCGCGCTGCGAAGACTATCGTAAGCGCTTTGTCGCTGTCTACGGCAAAGCCCTGGCCGAGGCTGTCCCCACAGCGGCGTCGGCACCGCCGGAAATGCGGCAGTCCCGGATAAAGTAATACCCTCCGCGCGCGGGGCGCGGAGGGCAGTTTCACAGCCTGTCCGGCCAAAAATCACTTCTTCGGGTGCGCGTTCAGCACTTCGGCGCAACGCGAGAAGCTCAAGCCCTCGCCATCGGTATCGTTGGTCGCACGGATGGCGACGATGCGATCCGACGGGTCGGCGGTGAGCTGCAGTTCGCAGAACAGCTCCTCATAGCGCGGCGGCGAGATCATCTGCGGCTGGGCCGTCGGAAAGCCGCCAAGGGTGGTGGTCTTGGTGACCGTCACGCCGGGCTTCGTCTCGCGAGTCACCGTCCGGGTCGTGGTCTGGGCCGGCGTGGGGGTCGAATACTGCGGCGGGATGTAGCGGGTCTTGTCGCCGCCCCGCCAAGTGTAAAGGATGTTGCCGCTGGCCATCGGAAACTCCGAGATCGGCGGGCCATACTGGGTGAAGAACACCTCGGCCGGCTGGCCGATCCAGCGCGATTGAATGACGGTATTGGCTTCTTCGGTGGTGGTGCAGCCGGAAAGCACCGCAGCGGCCAGGACCGCGACGGCGGCGATGTGTATCTTCATGACAATCTTCCCCTCGATAATCAGTCGCCCAGCATCGCGCGGCCCTTCAGGCGTGGCAAGAGCCGTGCACAAATACGGCTCTGGTGCCCCATGACCTCGGAGCGCACATTCCGTTCGGCAGACACGTTAAGAGGACGCTATTCCCCGAGACAAGAGCGCGACAGCTATCGGCCCAATTTTGGTCCGTTTTTCCGGCTGACAATTCGGGAGCGCAGAGCCTTTCGGCGTTTCCGCTTGTCCGCATGGAGCGGCGCCCCATATTGAGGTGCAGGAATCCTGCCCCTCTCCCGGCGGGCGACAATCCGGAGCGATGAGCCGTGTTTGCATTCGACAACAGTTACCAGCGCCTGCCGGAACGTTTCTACCGGCCAGCCGATCCGGCCGGTGCAAGGGCGCCGCGCCTGATCCGTTTCAACGAGGCCCTGGCCGGGGAACTGAACCTCGATTTTGCTGAAGCGAGCGACGAGCTTCTGGCCGCGATCTTCTCCGGTAACCGTCTTCCTGAAGGAGCGGCCGCGATCGCCATGGCCTATGCCGGCCATCAGTTCGGCAATTTCGTGCCGCAACTCGGCGACGGGCGGGCGATCCTGATGGGCGAGGTGGTCGACCGACACGGCCAGCGCCGCGACATCCAGCTGAAAGGGGCTGGCGTGACACCCTTTTCGCGCAATGGCGACGGGCGCGCGGCGCTCGGCCCGGTGCTGCGCGAATATCTCGTCTCGGAAGCCATGCAGGCGCTCGGCATCCCGACGACCCGGGCGCTGGCCGCGGTGCTGACCGGCGAGGCGGTGCATCGCGAGACGAAGCTGCCCGGTGCGGTTTTGACGCGCGTGGCGGCCAGCCATATCCGGATCGGCACATTCCAGTTCTTCGCCGCGCGCGGCGATGCGGAGGCGGTCAAAGTGCTCGCGGATCACGTAATTTCCCGCCACTATCCGGAGCTGGAGGGCACTGAACAGCCCTATCTTGCGCTCCTCAATGCGGTCGCCGCGCGCCAGGCAGACCTCATCGCGCGCTGGCTCTCCGTCGGTTTCATCCACGGAGTGATGAACACCGACAATATGGCGGTCTCGGGCGAGACGATCGATTTTGGTCCCTGCGCCTTCCTTGACGAATACGATGCGCGCAAGGTGTTCTCCTCGATCGACCAGCGCGGGCGCTATGCCTATGCCAACCAGCCTGGGATCGCGCAGTGGAACCTCGCGCGCTTCGCCGAGACGCTGCTGCCGCTCATGGCAGGGGGCGAGGATGAGAATGTCGAGGCGGCGAATGTCGCGCTTGCCGAATTCGGCAGGATGTTTCAAGCCCGCTGGCTCGATCTCTTCCGCGCCAAGATCGGTGTCACGGGAGAGGCAGAGGGCGACCTTGATCTCATCAATTCGCTGCTGAAGCTGATGGAGGGCGCGCAAGCCGACTTTACCCGCACCTTCCGGGCGCTCGGCAAGGTGGCCGGCGGTACAGACCCGCAGATACTTGCGGCGGAGTTCGCCGATCCGATCGGCCTCGACGATTGGCTTTTGCGCTGGCGGCGTCGGCTCGAATCCGATCCCCTACCGGCTGCGGAACGGCAGGCGGCGATGGACGCGGTCAACCCGGCCATCATTCCCCGCAATCACCAGGTCGAGGCGGCGATCGAAGCCGGGCTGGAGGGCGATTTTGCCGTCTTCGAACGGCTGCACGCGGCCCTGCGGTATCCCTATGCGGAGAGCCCGGAATTTGCGGCCTATCAGGACAAGCCGTTGCCCGGGGAACGGGTGGAGAGAACCTTCTGCGGCACCTGAGTTCTCCGTGGCTTGAAGGACCGGCGTCTTTCCGCTGTGTCAGCCGACCGGCATCGTCCTCTGCCGCTGCATCATCATCACCACAGCCTCCGGCACGGCCTTTCCTTGAGGATGTGCGATGTTGCCATCGCTCGCCTTGTGCCTTCGTCCGCAATGTCGCAAACTCAGTCGCAGCGGCTGGGAGACGCGGAAAATCCGGGTCGTGCAGCATTGCAGATTATGTCGCATTGAGGATGAAATGGCGGGTCGACGCGCCCTAAGATCGGTTCTCAATATCAATCGGGATTTGGGGCAATGGCAGAGTTTCCGTCCAAGGCAAAGGTCGTCATCATCGGGCTGGGCGGCATTGTCGGCGCCTCCATCGCCCATCACCTCATCGAACGCGGCTGGGACGACATCGTCGGTATCGACAAGTCGGGCATTCCGACCGACATCGGCTCCACCGCCCATGCCTCCGACTTCTGCTACACCACCAGTCATGACTATCTCTCGGTTTGGACGACGCAGTACTCAATCGATTTCTACGAGAAGATGGGCCATTACGCCCGCATCGGCGGCCTGGAAGTGGCACGCACCGGCGACGACAGCTGGATGGAGGAGATCAAGCGCAAGCTCTCCTCGGCCAAGGCTTTCGGCACCCGCGCCCATTATGTTTCACCGGCCGAGATCAAGAAGCTCTTCCCGCTGATCGAGGAAGACCAGGTGATGGGCGGCATGTTCGATCCCGATGCCGGCCTGGTCATTCCGCGCAGCCAAACGGTTGCCGGCAAGCTGGTGGATGCGGCGGAAAAGTCCGGCAAGCTCAATATGTTCGCCAATACGCCGGCAAAATCGCTGATCGTCGAGGGCGGCCGCATCAAGGGCGTGGTTACCCATCGCGGCACGATCATGGCCGACCATGTCATCGTCTGCGCCGGCCTGTGGGGCCGTTTGATCGCCGAAATGGTCGGCGAGGACCTGCCCGTCATGCCGGTCGACCATCCGCTGACCTTCTTCGGTCCGTTCAACGAATTCGAGGGCACAGGCAAGGAAATCGGCTATCCGCTTTTGCGCGACCAGGGCAACTCCGCCTATATACGCGACACCGGCGACCCGAAGACCACCGAGGGCGGCCAGATTGAATGGGGCTATTACGAGACCAAGGAACCGCGCATGTGCCATCCGCGCGAGCTCCTGGAAAAGCACGAGGCGCGGCTTTCGCCCTCGCAGCGCGACCTCGAGATGGAGCAGATCCTCGAGCCGCTCGAGCGGGCCATGGAGCTCACACCGATCCTCGGCGAACTCGGCTACAATGAAGGCCATTCCTTCAACGGCCTGCTGCAGGTCTCGGCCGCCGGCGGCCCGTCCTGTGGCGAGAGCCAGAAGGTCCGGGGCCTGTGGTACTGCGTCGCCATCTGGGTCAAGGATGGTCCGGGCTACGGCAAGCTGATCGCTGACTGGATGACCGACGGCCGCACCGAGATCGACCACAACTCGATCGATTACGCCCGCTTCTATCCGCATCAGCTGACCGAAGACTTCATCGCCGGGCGCTGCTACGAGGCCGCGCAGAAGATCTATTTCCCCGCCGTGCACCCGCGCGAGCCCTATGGCAGCGGCCGCAACGTCAAGCGCTCGCCCTTCTACGAGCGTGAAGTGGAGCTCGGCGGTTACTTCATGGAACTCGGCGGCTGGGAACGCGCGCACGGCTACAAGGCCAACGAGCATCTCCTCGAGAAATACGGCGATCGCGTTCCCGTCCGCGCCAACGAATGGGACAACCGCCATTTCTGGCGCGTCTCGAACGCCGAGCATCTGGCGATGAGCGAGGATTGCGGCATCGTCAACCTTTCCCACTTCCACATGGTCGACATCGAAGGGCCGGACCATGTCGAACTGCTGGAATGGCTGTGCGCCGCCAAGATTGGCGGCGACGGCAATATCGGCAAGGGCATCTACACCCACTTCCTCGACGACGAGGGCATGGTGCGGGCCGACTTTACCGTGTTTCGCATGGCCGACCGCTGCCGCCTGACCAACGGCGCCGACGCCGGCCCGCGCGACTTCCACTACATGAAGCGCGTCGCCCAGGATAAGGGCTTTGACGTCACCATCACCGACGTCACGGAAAAGTATGTGACCATCGGCATCTGGGGCCCGAACGCCCGCGCCACGCTGAAGAAGGTCGTCGCCGAGCCGGCCGGGCTCGACCCGGAGAACTTCGCCTTCGCCGCGATCAAGCCGATCGAGATCGCCGGCAAACCGGTCACCGCCTTCCGCATTTCCTATGTCGGCGAGCAGGGCTGGGAACTGCACATGAAATATGACGACGCGCTGGCCGTCTGGGACGCGCTGCGCGCCACTGGCGTCATGGCGTTTGGCGTCGAGACCTATGCCAATTCGCGCCGCATGGAAAAGAGCCTGCGCCTGCAGAACGCCGATCTCCTGACCCAGTACAACCTGATCGAGGCCGATCTTGCCCGCCCGAAGGTCAAGGAAGCCGACTTCCGCGGCAAGTCCAAGCACCTCGAATACAAGGCGCGTGACCACCAGCCGGCCATGCTCTGCACGCTGGTGATGACCGACAATGTCGACGCCAAGGGTATTGCCCGCTATCCGGTCGGCTCGCTGCCGGTCATGGACCCGGAAACCGGCGAAACCCTGATCGACAGCCTCGGCCGCCGCTCCTACACGACGTCGATCGCGTATGGGCCAACGATCGGCAAGAATATCGCGCTGGCGCATTTGCCGCACGACTATTGCCAGGTGGGGCGGAAGCTGAACGTCGAGTATTTTGCCGAGGTGTTTCCGGTCGAGGTTGCGGCGGTGGGGTACAAGCCGCTGTATGATCCGGAGAATTTGAAGCCGCGGAGTTGAGGCGGGGGCTTAGTGCTCAAACTGATGACGGCCATGGGGCTGAAGCTCTCGGCGTCGCGCGAGCGGTTCCTCTCCATGCCCCTCATGCGGAGGTGGCGGGCCGCGTCCGGCGTCGAAGCACGAGGCCACCGATCCACGTCACGTCCGCAGGCTTCGAGGACCGTGTCGTGGGCATTCCTGCCTGACGGTGATCGCGGATCGACGGTGTTTAATTCCCTCCGCCATCTGTTCGCACTTGAACAATCTCCGGTCTCGGCACATCTGTAGGACTTCAGAGTTTTGGGAGGCGGATGATGGACGGGAATGTGAGCGATCGGCAGGCGGTGTCGCCGGAGGCGGTGATCGAGAGCGTGCTTTCGCGCCAGAAGGCGGCTTATCTGACCGACATCAATCCGGATCTGGTGCTGCGGCTCGATCGGCTCGACCGGCTGGAGCGGATGATCCTCGCCTGGCAGGAGCGCCTTGCGGCGGCGATCTCGGAGGATTTCGGCAATCGTTCGGCGGTGGTGACCACGCTGGCCGACATCGTGCCGACGCGGGCGGCGATCCGCCATGCGCGCCGGCACCTGAAGGGTTGGATGCGGCCGCGCCGCGTGTCGCTCGCCTGGACCGGGCAGCCGGGCGCGGGAATGATCCTGCGCCAGCCGCTCGGCGTCGTCGGCATCATCGCGCCGTGGAACTATCCGCTCAACCTGATGCTCTCGCCGCTGGTCGGCGCGCTTGCCGCCGGCAACCGGGCGATGCTGAAGCCGTCGGAACTGACGCCGCGGTTCTCCGAGGTTCTGGATGCGGCGGTGAAGGAATTCTTCGCCGAGGACGAGGTGGCGGTCATGACCGGCGGGCCGGACGTTGCGGCGGCTTTCAGCGCGGCGCCGTTCGATCATTTGGTGTTTACCGGCTCGACCAGCGTCGGCCGGCGGGTGGCGGAGGCGGCGGCGCGGAACCTGACGCCGGTGACGCTCGAACTCGGCGGCAAGTCTCCAGCGATCATCGATGCCTCGGCTGATCTCGATCGCGCCGTGCCGCGGCTGATGTGGGGCAAGCTGTTGAATTCCGGCCAGACCTGCGTGGCGCCCGATTACGCGCTGGTGCCGCGCGACAAGGTTTTGGCCTTCGTGGCTGCGGCTGAGGCGGCGGCGGCAAAGCAATATCCGAGCCTTGCCGGCAATCCCGACTATACGTCGATCATCAGCGCGCGCCATTTCGACCGGTTGGCCGGCCTGATGGACGAGGCCCGGGCCAAGGGGGCGGAGGTGATCGAATTGCTGCCCGGCACGGATGTGGGGCGGCGCATCCTCGCGCCGGTCGTCGTCACCGGCGCCAACGATACGATGGGGCTGATGCAGGAGGAGATCTTCGGGCCGATCCTGCCAGTCATCCCCTATGACACGCTCGACGAGGCGCTGGCCTTTATCAACAACCGCGACCGGCCGCTGGCGCTCTACTGGTTCGGCAGCGACAAGAATACCGAGGCGCGGGTGCTGAACGGGACGATTTCCGGCGGCGTGACGATCAACGACACGATCCTGCACCTGGCGCAGGACAACCTGCCGTTCGGCGGCGTCGGCGCTTCGGGTTATGGCGCCTATCATGGCGAAGCGGGTTTCGTGGCGATGAGCAAAGAAAAGCCGGTGTTGCGCCAGTCGCGGCTATCGGCGGTGGCGCTGCTTTATCCGCCCTATGGCAAGATTGCCGACATCCTGTTGAAGTTGCTGGCGAAATTTGGCTGAGGGGGGCGTTCACGGTGGCGGCCTCTTCTCCCCAGCGTGGAGAAGGTGGCCCGGTAGCGCCGGATGAGGGGGCGGGCGGACGGAGCGACCCGTCTTTTTGTTGTCGGTCGCCCCGTCCAGGACCTTGACGGTCCACCCCTCCTCCCCCCAGGAGGATGAATCACCCGGCCTTTGCGAGCTTCGCGACTTCGGGGTCGTAAACGCGACCAAAGCGGTTGGCGAGGAAGTCGGGGAGGCTGACTTCTTCCTGGCGGACAAAGCCCTTCTGGGGCAGCTTGCCGTCGGCCAGCAGGTCCAGCACGGTGCAAATGCCGGCAGCCGTGGTGATCTGGATGGCGCTCATCAGGCGTCCACCGACGACGCCAGCATAGACCTTGTTGGCATAGGTTTCCTGCAGGAAGCGGCCATCCTTGACGCCGCAGACGGTGACGAAGATGACGACCACGTCCTGCATGGTGGCGGGCAGGGCGTTTTCGAACAGGTCTTTCAGCACATCGCGGCGGTTCTTCAGGTTGAAGTCGTTCAAGAGCGCCTTGACGATCGCCTGATGGCCCGGATAGCGGATGGTGCGGTAGTTCATCGTGCGCACCTTGCCCTCGAGCGTCTTGGCCAGCGTGCCGAGGCCGCCGGACGTGTTGAAGGCCTCGTAGGTGACGCCGTCGAGCGAGAATTCCTCGCGCTCTTCCATCGCCGGGACATTGATCAGCTTGCCCTCGACGATCGCCTCGCAGGGCTCGATATATTCGTTGATCAGGCCGTCCGTGCTCCAGGTCAGATTGTAGTTGAGCGCGTTGGACGGATATTGCGGCAGCGCGCCGACGCGCATGCGCACGCTGTCGAGCGTGTCGAAGTGCTTTGTCAGGTCGTTGGCGACGATCGAGATGAAGCCGGGGGCCAAGCCGCACTGGGGGATGAAGGCGGTTCTGGCATTCTTCGCCAACTGCTCGACCTTGCGGGTCGTGGCGACGTCTTCGGTCAGGTCGAGATAGTGGGTGCCGGTGCGGGCCGCACTTTCGGCGATCGCGCCGGTCAGGTGGAAGGGGGCGGCCGAGAGCACGGCGAACTTGCCGGCGAGCACGGCGTCGAGCGCCTTGGCATCGGTGATGTCGACGGCGGTCGTGGCAATCGCCGGATGGCGGTCGATGGCGGAAAGCTGTGCCTCGCTGCGGTCGGCGACCGTGATCTTGTAGGCGCCGCTGTCGGCCAGCATGAGTGCAATGGCGCTGCCGATCTTGCCGCCGCCGATGATGACTACGTCCTTCATTGAAATATCCCCTCTTGAATTTCGTCAGGTTTTTACAGGATGCCGACTGCGCCTTTCGATTCATAGCGACGATATGTTCGTTTCGTGGTATCTGTTTCGGCATATTGCCGAGAGGATTGGACGAAATGCAAATTACCGACAAGGATCGCGAACTTCTGGCGTTGCTCGGCGAGAACGCCCGCATGCCGGTGGCCAATCTCGCCAGGCGGCTCGGCCTGTCGCGGACGACGGTGCAGGCGCGGCTGGAGCGGCTGGAACGCGAAGGGGTGATCGCCGGCTACGGGGTCAGGCTGTCGGAGGCCTTCCAGAGCGGGCTCATCCGTGCCCATGTGCTGATCACCATTGCGCCGAAGTCGCTGCCGATGGTCAGCGCCGAGCTGGACGCCATCCGCCAGGTGACGACGCTGCATTCGGTCAACGGTTCGTTCGACCTGATCGCCATCCTCGCAGCCAGTTCGATCGCCGAACTTGACGGGCTGATCGACCGGATCGGCGAGATCGACGGCGTCGAGCGGACACTTTCTTCGATCATTCTGTCGACGCGGATTTCTCGGTAGGTGCAGGTCCCTCGCTAACGCCCTGTTCACCGGTTCCGTGCTTCCCCTTTTTCCCGCATTGTTTTACGACATGAGTCGCACTATGTGCGGGTGACCGAATCCAAGTGGAGACTAGCCGATGAATGAAGACGAAGACGACAAGAGCAAGGAACTGCCGCTCGGCAAGGAAACGGAAGCGAATCTCTTCAAGTCGCGTTCGATCTTCATCTATGGCGGGATCACCCAGGAACTGGCGCAGAAGGTCTGTACCCAGCTTGTGGCGCTCGCCGCTGCCTCCGATGACGACATCCGCGTCTATGTGAATTCGCCGGGCGGTCACGTCGAATTGGGCGATTCGATTCATGACATGATCAAGTTCATCAAGCCGAAGGTCATCATCATCGGCACGGGCTGGGTCGCCTCCGCCGGAGCGTTGATCTACGTATCGGTGCCGAAGGAACGTCGCCTCTGCCTGCCGAACACCCGCTTCCTGCTGCACCAACCCTCGGGCGGCACCCGCGGCATGGCCTCCGACATCGAGATCCAGGCCCGCGAGATCATCAAGATGAACGAGCGCCTGATCAAGCTCTTCGCCAAGGCCACCGGCCAGACCGAAGCTAAGATCGCCAAGGACATCGACCGCGACTACTGGCTGTCGGCCGAGGATGCCAAGGACTACGGCCTGGTCGGCAAGATCGTCGAGAAGCAATCCGAAATCTGAGCTTCGGCGCAGAGGTAGAATTGAAGCAGCCCCTGTCGGTGAAAACCGGTGGGGGTTTTGTTTTGGAGAGCAGAAAGCGGCGGCGCGACGATGGCGCGCGTTCCGCAGACCTCCTGGCGATCGTGAATAGGGACGCGTACTGGTTCTTACTCTTGTGGGGGGTGAGGACTTGCGCATAGCCGTCTGCCAAAGCCGCGCGACGAAGGTCTGATCGGGAATCGTTTGACACAGTGCATCGTCCGAATATGGTCGAGAATGTCATAGGAGGCGGTGGGAAATGCGAAGTCTGCTCAAGGGAATCCATGCCGGTCTGCTGTTGGCGGCGTGTCTGGTGATCGCGGTAGCGCTTCCGGCCGGTGCGCAGGACGTGACCTTCCGCACCTACAAGGACAATTCCGGATTCTCCTGCCAGTTTCCCTCGGACTGGGACTTCCAGCAATCAACCAGGGGCGACCGGGTGTTTTCCGGACTGCAAGGCGACGCCCGCGAGGCGGTCATCATCATCCAGCTGATTGATAGAGCAAAGACGGCGGAGAAGACGGCACAGGCGCAAATTGAGAGGGCTAAGGCGCAGTTGCTTGCCGTCTCCGAGGGACGTATCCGCACGGAGGGCGCGGCTCCCGTCGCTGGGCAGCAGGCGCCCTTCGTCATTGCTAGCTACAAGACTACCGACAATGCGGGCAAAGAGCGTCCCTTCAACCATATCCAGATGGTGGTGACAGCACCGCGCCTCTTCCTGCTGATCTCATATTCGGCGCCGGACGGGATATTCGACGAATATATGAAGGTCTTCGAGAACTGTTCGGCGACGTTCGCACTCGGCGAACTTTCAGCGGCCGAGCCGCTGGTCGAGCAGGGCCAGCCACAGACGCAGGCCCCCCTACCCGAGAACGAGGAGGGGGAGGACGAGTCCACTGGCAAGCCCGCTCCCGCGGGCGACGAGGACACGATCGTCTGGCGGCGCAATACCGATCGCGCCTTCTGGATCGCCGTGCCGCGTATCTGGTCGAGCGAGATCGACGAGGCAGAGCCCTATTCCCTCGACATGCGCCACCCGGACCGGGTGGAAGGCGTGATCGTCTGGGCACTGGACCTCGACCAGGCCACCAAGGCGAAGGATTTCGCCGATGCCTGGGAGGAGAACCTGGCGGACAAGATTTTCTTCATGAGCGAGCGGCTCGCCAAGCCGGCCAGCGAGCATCCGGGCGTCGGCCTGCCGAAGGTACCGGTGGTCATGCGCGAGTATCAGGGCGAGGTGAGCGGCGCGACGGTGCAGAGCCTGGCTGCCTATCTGGTCTACAAGAAGCGCGGCTATACCATCGTCGGCTATCACTTCCTCGGCGACAAGAAGGGCGAGGCCCGTGTCCGCGATGCCATCATGAGCTTCCGGCTTGCCGCGCCGGACAATTGATGTCACGTGAAAAAGGCGCGCCCCATATTGGGACGCGCCTCGCGATGGCTGGTGACGGTCGGCGATCTTCGCAGGCCGTGGCCGTTCCTTAGAACTCCACGGCGCGGTCGCCGTTCTCGTCCTGGATGCGCGTGGGCAAACCAATCTTGTTCAAGAGATTGATAAAGGGCTTCGGCGGCAGTTCTTCGACGTTGACCATCTTCTTCGCATCCCACTCACCGGTGGCGACCAGCATAGCCGCGGCGACCGGCGGCACGCCGGCGGTGTAGGAGATTCCCTGGGAGCCCACTTCGTTGTAGGCTTCCTTGTGGTCCGCGACGTTGTAGATGAAGACGGTCTTCTCCTTGCCGTCCTTAAGGCCCTTCACGTAGTCGCCGATGCAGGTCTTGCCCTCGTATTCGGGGGCGAGTGATGCCGGGTCGGGCAGGCAGGCCTTGACGACCTTGAGCGGCACGACCTCGGAGCCGTCGGCGAGCTTCACCGGCTGCTCGGAGAGCAGGCCGATGTTTTTCAGGACGGTGAAGACATTGATGTAATGGTCGCCAAAGCCCATCCAGAAGCGCACGTTGGCGCCATCCATGTTCTTCGCCAGCGAATGGACCTCGTCATGGCCGCAGAGATAGGCCTTGCGCTTGCCGACCACCGGCAGGTTGTATTCCTTGCCGATCTCGAACATCTTGTTCTCCTGCCACTGGCCGTTCTGCCAGGAGTAGACGACACCGGTGAATTCGCGGAAGTTGATTTCCGGGTCGAAGTTGGTGGCGAAATATTTGCCGTGGCTGCCGGCATTGATGTCGACGATGTCGACGTCCGTCACCGTGTCGAGATATTCGTCCTTGGCGAGCTTGGCATAGGCATTGACCACACCCGGATCGAAGCCGGCGCCGAGGATGGCGGTGATGCCCTTTTCCTCGCACTCAACAGCACGCTTCCACTCGTAGTTTCCGTACCACGGCGGGGTCTCGCAGATCTTTTTCGGATCCTCGTGGATTGCCGTGTCGATATAGGCGACGCCGGTATCCATGCAGGCGCGCAGCACAGACATGTTGAGGAAGGCCGTGCCGACATTGATGACGATCTGGGAATTGGTCTTCTTGATCAGCGCCTTGGTGGCTTCGATGTCGAGCGCGTCGAGGGCATGGCCTTCCAGCACGCCCGGCTGCTTCATCGCCTTTTTGTCGTGAACCGAAGCGATAATAGCGTCGCACTTAACCTTGGTGCGCGAGGCGATATGAATGTCGCCTAGCACGTCATTGTTCTGGGCGCACTTGTGCGCCACGACCTGTGCGACGCCGCCGGCGCCGATGATGAGCACGTTCTTCTTCATGATGGGGACCAACTCCTTGATGTCCAATCGTCAGAAACCTGTGAGGGAAATCCTCACGAAAGGCTTTGTTCGTAATCCGTGTAGTCGAACTCACGGACCGTCCTGAGGCTGCCATCCAGTTCGCGGATGGCGATTGCCGGCATTTTCACGCCGTTAAACCAGTTCTTCTTGACCATCGTGTAGCCGGCGGCGTCCTGGAACGAGATCCGGTCGCCGACCTTCAATTCGTTTTCGAAATCGAACTCGCCGAAGATATCGCCGGCGAGGCAGGACTTGCCGCAGACCATGTAACGATGTGGTCCCTGGTTGGGATGAACCTTCGCGCTTTCACGATAGATCAGAAGATCCAGCATGTGCGCTTCGATGGACGAATCCACCACGACAAGGTTCTTGCCGTTGTAAAGGGTATCGAGAACGGTGGTCTCGAGTGTGGTCGATCGGGTGATCGAGGCTTCGCCGGGCTCGAGATAGACCTGGACTTCGTATTTGCCGGCAAAGCGTTTCAGCCGTTCGGCGAATTTCTCCAGCGGATAGTTGTCGCCGGTGAAGTGGATGCCGCCGCCGAGGCTGACCCATTCGGCTCGTCTCAGGAGCGAGCCGAACTTCTGCTCAATGTCGCCGAGCATGTGATCGAACAGGTCGAAGTCCTTGTTTTCGCAATTGTTGTGGATCATGAAGCCGGAGATCATGTCCATGACCCGCTCGACCTTGGCTGTGTCCCATTCGCCGAGCCGCGAGAAGGGGCGGGCGGGATCGGCGAGATCGAAGCCGGACGAGGATACGCCTGGGTTGAGGCGCAGGCCACGCACGATGCCGGATGCCTTGTCAGCGAAGCGTTCGAGCTGGCCGATCGAGTTGAAGATGATCTTGTCGGCGTGGGAGACGACCTCATCGATCTCGTAGTCGGCATAGGCGACCGAATAGGCGTGGGTCTCCTTGCCGAAGCGCTCATGGCCGAGGCGGACTTCATTCAGCGAGGACGAGGTCGTTCCGTCCATGTAGTCGCGCATGAAGTCGAAGACCGACCAGGTCGCGAAACATTTAAGCGCGAGAAGCGCCTTGGCGCCGGACAATTCGCGCAGCAAGGCGATCTTCTCCATGTTTTGGAGAAGCTTCGACTTGTCGATGAGGTAATAGGGCGTTTCCATAGAGAACGTTCCTTCCCGCAGGGACAATTCACGCGGGCTGATAGGCAAAAGGGGCGAGGAAGGCAAGCGGAAGCTCGCATTCCATTGGATTTCAGTGATTTCGTTCAGGTCAGCCGGCGGTTTCGACGGCAGTGACGGTCAACAAGTGCTGCCGCCCGTCATTGGCGATAAAATCGATAGAGCTGCCGACCGAAAGGCCGAGAAGCGCTGTACCGATCGGCGTCAGGATCGAAACCTTTCTCTCTGCAATGTTGGCCTCTGCCGGATAGACCAGCGTGATTCGCCGCGTGTTCCCATCCTCGGTCCGGTACTCGACATTGGTCCCCATTTGGACCGTGCCCGCAGGCGCGGCGCCGTCATTGGCGACCGATGCCCGTTCAAGTTCGCCGAGCAGTTCCTCGGCGAATTCGGGCCGCGTTTCGACCAGGCCATTGGCCATGCGAACGAGTTTGTCATAGTCGGACCTGCCGACAACGATCTCGGGTCTGTTCACGATAGTGTCTCCAAGAGTCTTGTCTGTCCGGCAGCCTCAATCGAAGTGGCGCCGTAAGGGGCGGGTCGGCGCAAAGAAGTGCGCGATTCCGCCGATGTCGATGGTTGAATGGATTGCACGCTCCCCGGTCTCGGGGTGTCCGAGCCGGGGCCGTTATTCCGCGATCGGGAACGGCCGGAATGTGGTGCGGTGCTTGAGCGTCATCATGCTTCATGAAATCGGGTCTTGCCGCATCAATGTCAAGGCCGATTTCCGAAGTGACTTATGCGCAGCAGCGGCATATGTCGCCAGGCCGTACTTCTGAGGCCCTCGAAAGCCTTGCGTTGCTGCTCGGATTTTGGTCTTGCTGGATGGTTGCGATTCCTGGATTTTGAGGCATCTTCGTGTTCAAAGATCTTTCCCCGCAGAGTTTCTTCATGGGCTGCCTGACCGCCTTTGTCGGGTTCGCCAGCTCGTTTGCCGTCGTTCTCCAGGGTCTCAAGGGCGTGGGGGCAAGTGACTACGAGGCGGCCTCCGGCCTTATGGCACTATCGGTATCGATGGGGCTCTGCGCGATCGTGCTGAGCGCCTGGACGAGATTGCCGGTGTCGATCGCCTGGTCAACACCAGGGGCGGCGCTGCTGGCGACCGCCGGTACGGTTGAGGGCGGTTTCGCCGCCGCTGTCGGCGCCTTCCTGGTCTGCGGCTTGCTGATCGTGATTGCCGGGCTGTTCCGGCCGCTTGGCCGGGCGGTCGCGGCGATCCCGGCACCGCTTGCCAATGCCATGCTGTCGGGTGTCATCCTCGGCTTGTGCTTCGCCCCGTTCAAGGCGATCGCCTTCGATTGGATGCTCGGCCTACCGATCCTCGTCGCATGGGCAGCAGTGCTTGCCTTCAAGCGGCTTTATGCTGTGCCGGCTGCGCTTCTCGCCTTCGTCATCGTGATGGTGTTTGGCGTCGACCTGCCGGAAGGGGCGATGGCGACCTGGGCGCAGTCGCTCGCGCTGCCGGTAGAACTGGTGATGCCGGTGTTCACGCTGCCGGCGCTGGTTTCGATCGCGCTGCCGCTGTTCATCGTTACCATGGCCTCGCAGAATATTCCCGGTATCGCCGTGCTGAAGGTCAACCATTACAACCCCAATCCGGGGCCGCTGTTTGCCGTCACGGGCTTTTTTTCGCTCCTTTCGGCGCCGTTCGGCGGACATGCGGTCAACCTGGCGGCAATCACCGCGGCCATGTGTGCCGGCGAGGACGCCCATCCCGATCCGAAAAAGCGCTACTGGGCGGCGATCATCGGCGGCGTCGGCTATATCATCCTCGGCCTTCTGGCAGGCGCGGTTACCGCCTTCGTCTCGCTGGCGCCGCCGATCCTGATTCAAGCGGTGGCGGGTTTGGCGCTGATCGGCGCATTCTCCGGCTCGGCGGTAGCCGCCTTCAAGGACGTCGAGACGCGCGAGGCGGCGGCCGTCACCTTTCTGATTACCGCGTCCGGAGTCTCCTTCGCCGGAATTTCCGGTGCCTTCTGGGGGCTGATCGCAGGCGCCTTGATGCTCGCGTTTCTGAAGGTTGCTGCCGCTCGGCGGTGAGCGAGGGGAACGGATCGTGTCCTTGCGCCCGATGGTTCCAGGAAAACTGAAGTCCCTCTCCGTTGCCGAATAACGGGCTTGCGCGATTTGCCATCGCGCGTTATTCCTCTTGCATCATGATCCAATTCGGCCCGACCATTTCTGCGACCCTGAAAGCTGACCGCGTTGCGGCCGGCTTCGTCGCGTCGGCGTCAAACTCGCTTCTTCTTTGCCTTATCCGCGGTTGCCGGGTCCTTTGAGGAGCGCCCGGCGGCCGGATAGCCGCATGGCTCAGCTCCTCGAAGCAAATCCCGTAGACTGACACTATTTGGCCGACTTGAGGCCAGCATTTGCCGTCGCAAAAGTGCAATTTATGCGCTAAGAGCCTGGCGGATGCGGAAGAGGAAGAGATGAACGACATGAACAGGAACTCCGGCGCCGGCGTTGTGGGAATGCCCGAAGCGGCAACCAAGTATCGCCCCTATCCGCAAATCGACATCAAGGACCGCACCTGGCCGTCGAAGACAATCACCAAGGCGCCGATCTGGTGTTCGGTGGACCTGCGCGACGGCAACCAGTCGCTGGTCAATCCGATGGGCCACGACCGCAAGGCGCGCATGTTCCAGTTGCTCATCGAAATGGGCTTCAAGGAAATCGAGATCGGCTTTCCGTCGGCCTCGCAGACCGACTTCGACTTTGCCCGCTGGTGTGTCGAGGAAGGCAATGTGCCCGACGACGTGTCGCTGCAGGTGCTGGTTCAGTGCCGCCCTGAACTGATCACGCGCACCTTCGAGGCGCTGGTAGGCGCCAATCGGCCGATCATCCATTTCTATAATTCGACCAGCGAACTGCAGCGCCGAGTGGTGTTCGCCAAGGATGTGCCCGGCATCAAGCAGATCGCCGTCGATGCAGCCAAGATGATCACCGACATGGCGGCGAAAGCCGGCGGCGGTTTCCGCTTCGAATATTCGCCGGAGAGTTTTACCGGTACGGAACTGGACGTGGCGCTGGAGATTTCCAATGCGGTCATCGACATCATCAAGCCGACGCCGGACAACAAGCTGATCCTGAACCTGCCATCGACCGTCGAAATGGCGACGCCGAACATCTATGCCGACCAGATCGAGTGGATGTGCCGCAACATCAACAATCGCGAAAACGTCATCGTCTCGCTCCATCCGCATAACGATCGCGGGACGGGGATCGCCGCCACCGAACTGGCCCTGATGGCCGGCGCCGATCGCGTCGAGGGCACGCTGTTCGGCAATGGCGAGCGTACCGGCAATGTCGACATCGTCACGCTGGCTTTGAACATGTTCACCCAAGGCGTCGATCCGAAACTGGACTGCTCTGATATCGAACGGATCAAGGCGGTCTACGAATATTCGAACCAGATGGCCATTCCGGAGCGCCACCCTTACGTTGGAGAGCTGGTCTACACCGCGTTTTCCGGCTCGCACCAGGATGCGATCAACAAGGGCATGAAGGCACGGCGCAAGGCCAATTCCCCGATCTGGGAAGTGCCGTACCTGCCGATCGACCCGCAGGACGTCGGGCGGACCTACGAGGCGATCATCCGTATCAACTCGCAGTCCGGCAAGGGCGGCATCGCCTATATCCTGCAGGAAGACTATGGCATCAATCTGCCGCGCAACCTGCAGGTGGAGTTCCGCGAGGACATCCAGCATATCACCGACGAAGAGGGCGTCGAACTGCCGTCGAAGCGGATCTATGAACGTTTCATAGAACGCTATGTCGAGCAGCCCGGCGGACGCCTGAAATATGTCGATCACCACACCTATGCCGATCCGGCCCAGAAAGGTCGCCGCGTCGTTGCCGCCGAAATCACTGATGGCGGCGAGACCAAGCGGATCGAGGGGCAGGGGACTGGCCCGATCGACGGTTTCATCAACGCGCTGTCGAACCATCTCGGCGTCGAGCTGACGGTTGCCGATTATTCGGAACATTCGTTGCAGCATGGGTCGAACGCATCGGCGATCGCTTATGTCGAGGTGGTGCATCCGGGTGGCAAGCTGTTTGGCGTAGGCATCAACACCAACATCGTCGCAGCTTCGCTCGAGGCGATCGTCTCTGCGGCGAACCGGCTGCTCGACGACCGCGCGGCAAAGGCCTGAGGCATGGCGCTGCACGCGATCGTTGCCGGAGACTTGAGGAAAAAACCGCCGCTGGTGCTGCTACACGGCTATGGTTGCGGGGCTTTCATCTGGAAAAAGGTCGTGGCGGGGCTCGACCCCGCCCAACCAGTGATCGCCTATGACATGCCGGGGCATGCCGGTTCGCTTCATGCCGAGGGTATCGGTGGAGCGGGCAAGATGGCCAAGGCCATTCGCAACGATCTCGATCTGCGCGGGGTCACGCATTTCCACGTCGCCGGGCACTCGCTCGGCGGCGCAACGGCCGCATTGCTGGCGCTCAGGGAGCAGAGACGCGTTCTGAGCGCCACGCTTCTGGCGCCGGGCGGCTTCGGCCCCGCCATTAATCACCGCCTGCTCTCCCACTACGCCCAGGCAGAGACCCATCTCGACTTGATCTGGGCGCTGGAAGGCATGTGCGGGTTCAACGCCGTGATCGATGACGACCTGGTTGACGACATGCTTGCGGTCCGGCATCTCCCGGGCGCGCAGGAAGCGCTTACGCGGATTTTCGAGGCGATTACCTTCACAGCGCCGAGCGGAGAACGTGTGCAAGGGGAACTGCCACTCGATGCGCTTGCCGCATTGGCAACGCCGATCCGGGTGGTCTGGGGCGGCGAGGATTGCATCCTGCCGTCATGGCAGGCGGATCGGCTGCCCGACAACATTGCGTTGACGCGGATCGCGACCGCTGGCCACATGCTGGTGGAAGAATATCCGGCGCGGATTGCCGAACTGCTGCGCGAAGCAACTGCCATCGACCGCAGCCATCTCGCCTGATCGTCAGTCCAGCAGGACCTGATGGTGTTCATGCCGCAGTTTGACCGCCGCATCGAACAGGCTGTAGCGGTCCCATTTCAACTGCCAGTCGCCCGCCTTGCCGCTAATGGAAAAGAGATTGTAGCCAGCGGGCGGCTTCGGTGCGCCGGGGCCTTGCGAGGCGGATGCGATGCCGATGACGGGCACGCGCTTCTCGCGACCCTCCAGCCAGTAGAGCGTATTGAGATGGGTATGGCCGTGCAGCACGAGCTCGGCGCCGCCTGCGGAAATTGCCGCGGCAAAACGGCGGATGCCGATCATCCGCTTGTGCGAGGCGGCCGCTCCGCGGATCGGCGGATGATGGATCATCACCACGCGAAACAGCCCTTCCTCGCCGGCGACCTTCAATAGCTCGGTTGTCTCGCGGGCCTGGCGGGCGCTGAAATAGCCGGTGGCCGAGAAGGGGGGCGTGGCGATTGAGGTGGAGCAGCCGATCAGCGCGACGGGTCCGCGCCGGCGGATATAGGGAAACAGCTTGTAGCCTTCCCGCCAGATCAGCGGGTCATCGTCGCCGCGCATGTAGTCGTACCAGGCGTGCACCGCCTTGTCGTGGGCGCCGGGCACATAGGCGTCGTGATTGCCGGGAACAACCGAAGTGTCGAGCGGCGCGCCGGCCTCGCGCAGCCACTGGGCGACGAGCCTGATTTCGATGCCCGAGGCGAGGTTGACCATGTCGCCGGTGATCGCCAGGTGATCGGGATCGTGCTGGCGCAGGTCCTCCAGCACCAGGTCGAGCGCGTTGGTGAAAAGATGCTTGCGCCGGTTGCGGTGCCAGTTCACATAGCCGGTAATGCGCTTGGAGGCCAATTCCCGGATGGTCAGGTTGGGCAGCGGCCCCAGGTGAACATCGGATATATGCGCGAGCTTGAACATGGCGCCACTCTTAAAGACGTGGCGTAACGGGAGCAAGAAGAATGAACCAGCAAAAGGGCCTGGAGGAGGGGACGGGGCTTCGTCGGCGCCTGCTGCTGAGAGTGCTGCACAGCTATTTCGCCCTGTCGCGCGGCATGACGCTCGGCGTGCGGGCCGCCTGCTTCAATCCGCAAGGCGAAATCTTCCTCGTCCGCCATTCCTATGTTCCCGGCTGGTACATGCCGGGCGGCGGCGTCGAGCGCAATGAAACGGTGCTCAAGGCGCTCGAGAAAGAGTTGCGGGAGGAGGGCAATCTTGAACTCACCGCCCCGCCGCAGCTCTTCCATGTCTATTTCAACCGGCGCATCAGCCCGCGCGACCATGTGCTACTCTATCGCGCCGAGGTGATCCAGACGGCGCCGCGGCTTGCTGATCGCGAGATTGTCGAGGCCGGCTTCTTCGATCCGCTCGACCTGCCGAAGGACGTGACCTCCGCCACCCTGCGGCGGCTGGCGGAACTGAGCGGCGAGGTCAGCCCCGCCGATATCTGGTGAACTCCTCCGTCTCCGACAGCGCGTCCCGCCCATGCGGACGGTCGAGGTCGAGGGTGGGCCCGACAGGCACGACGCCGGTCGGATTGATCGTCTTGTGGCTGCGGTAGTAGTGGTGCTTGATGTGGCGCATGTCGACGGTTTTGGCGACGCCCGGCGTCTGGTAAAGATCGCGGACATAGGCCGAAAGGTTCGGATAGTCGGCGATCCGGCGGATATTGCACTTGAAATGCCCGACATAGACCGGATCGAAGCGCACCAGCGTGGTGAACAGCCGCCAGTCGGCCTCGGTGAGGCGCTCGCCGAACAGGTAGCGGCGGGTGGCGAGGCGCTCCTCCAGTTCGTCCAGCATGGCAAAGAGGGGCACGACCGCGCTCTCATAGGCGTCCTGCGTGGTGGCGAAGCCGGCCTTGTAGACGCCGTTGTTGACCGCGTCATAGATCCGGTCGTTGATCGCGTCGATGTCGTCCCGCAGGTCGTCAGGACAGAAGTCGCTGTCAGACCCGGTCAACCCGTTGAAGGCGGTGTTGAACATGCGGATGATGTCGGCGGACTCGTTGGAGACGATCGTTCCGGTCTGCTTGTCCCAGAGCACCGGCACGGTGACGCGGCCGGAATAGTTGGGATCGGCCTTCAGGTAGACCTGGTAGAGAAAATCCGAGCCGAACAGGTGATCGACGGTCGCGCCGTCGCGGTCGTGAAATTCCCAGCCGTTCTCCACCATCAGCGGATCGACGACCGACAGCGAGATCAGGTCTTCCAGCCCTTTCAGCTTGCGGAAGATCAGGGTGCGGTGGGCCCAGGGACAGGCGAGCGACACATAGAGGTGGTAGCGCCCGGCCTCGGCCTTGAAGCCCTTGGTGCCGGTCGGGCCGGCCGAGCCGTCGGCGGTCACCCAGTTGCGGAACTGCGACTTGGAACGCTCGAAGCGGCCCGCGGTGGATTTCGTGTCATACCAGACGTCATGCCAGACGCCGTCAACGAGCATGCCCATCGGTGCTCTCCTGTCAGTTGTTCATGTCCTGCCCCCATAGATACGCCTCACGGCGCATATTGGGAGAGGCCAAGGGGTGAACACTGCGTTTTTCCATTGGACGGCCGGAAAATTTGCTGCTATCCGGGATTTCGCAAAAACGGATGACCCTTTTTCCATGACCGCACCACGGACCCTGCGACGACGCTGATGCTTCCCGAACGCCCATGCGGCGTCAACGCGAACCCATATCTCCGTCTGTCCTTACGGTCCGGTCATCCATGAAAAATCACGACCTTGTCTACCTCACCGAGGATGCGTCGCACGACGCGGTCATCGAACACATCAACGAAGAAGCGTTTGGCCCCGGCCGGCACACCCGCGCGGCGGCCCGCATCCGCGAGCAGGGGCCGCATGACCGGCACCTGTCCTTCATCTGCGCCGACGACGGCGAGACGATCGCCTCGGTGCGCATGACGCCGGTGATTGCCGGCACGGTCAAGGGCCATCTGCTCGGGCCGCTGGCCGTCCGGCCCTCGCACAAGAACATGGGGATCGGCCGGGAACTGGTGCGCATCGCCATCGAGGCGGCGCGCCGCGCCGGCTCCGAAGCCGTCATCCTGATCGGCGATCCGCCGTATTACATGCCGCTCGGCTTCGAAAAGGTGGCGTATAAGGCGCTGGATTTTCCAGGCCCGGTCGATCCGGCGCGGGTGCTGGTCGTGCCGCTCGGCGCCGACGTGCATGAGCGGCTGAACGGCCTGATCGCCTGGCGTCCAATGGACGACACGGCCGATGCCGCCGCCGAGGCGCTCAGAAGAGCTTCCTGAGCCAGCTGATCGCAAAGTCGCCGGTGAAATCGTCGAGCGTGCCGAAGACCGAATAGCCCTGCCGCTCATAGGCGCGGCGGGCGTCGGGATTGATCGTGTCGATATAGGCGCCCTTGCAGCCGCGCGCCTTCGCCTCGTCCTCCGCCCTTTGCAGCAACGCCCCGGCCAGCCCCTGGCCGCGCCGGTGCTCGGGCACGAACAGCATTTCCACATAGAGCCAGCCCCGCCCGGTATAGCCGACCAACCCGCCCTCGGTCTGTCCTTCGGCATTGGTCAACGGAATGAACAGATCGCGCCGGTCGGTCGGGCCGAGCAAGGCATTGTTGTGCGCCTTGATCCCGGCGAGGATGGTTTTTCGGGCGTCGTCGGGGACGGTGTCGGAGAGGGGGAGGGTGTCGGGCATGGGGGGAGGGTAGGGGGAAATGGGGCGGGTGTCGATGGGGGCGTGCTGTGCCAATCAGCCTGCAAAGGGGTCAGTAAAGAACTCATTTATTATCAAGTCCGCCACCCGCGTCGAATGTGCAAGAGGAGGCTTGTGTGTGTTTCTTTCGGTCCCTAATCTCTTCAAATGTGAATTTTGGGAAGCCCGATGCATATTAGCCGTTTGAAACTGAAGAATTGGCGGAACTTTAAGTCAGGCGAGATTCGCGACCTCCCTGATTCTGTTTACATTTTGGGCCCCAATGCTGCGGGCAAGTCAAATCTCTTGGATGCCGTGCGTTTCTTGAGAGATGTCTCGAAGCATCGTGGCGGTGGACTTCAGGACGCCATAGACCGTCGTGGTGGTGTCGGAAAGATCCGATGCTTGCATGCCCGAAACGATACGGAGATTCTAATTGAGGCTGACATTGTCGACGAAGGCGGCTCCCTAGCTTGGAGTTACGAGCTCGGCTTTAATATTCCTCCGAAAGGCAAGCGCGATCCTCAAGTCACGAGAGAAAGAGTGACTTCATTTGGGCCTGATGGAACGCCTACTGTTGTCATCGATAGACCCGGAAAGGAGGAACAGAGGGATGAACTGCTCCTTCGCGAAACTCATATCGAGCAGATTAGTGCAAACGCGAAATTTCGCGAGCTGGCAGATTTTTTCTCGGGTGCTACTTATGTCCACCTAGTACCTCAACTCCTTAAATTTGGTGACCAAATCGGCGGAAGGGTCATAGAGGATGACCCATTCGGGCAGGAATTCATGCTGCGAATTGCACGGACCTTGCCGCGCACGAGAGAAAGTCGACTGAAGCGTATCGAAACAGCATTGCGGACGATCGTACCGCATCTGGAAGACCTCAGGTTTCTTAAGGATGAGATCACAGGTCATCCACACTTGGAAATCAGGTTCAAACACCACCGTCCTCGAGGTGCGCGGCAGCGAGAAGATCAGTTCTCCGATGGAACGTTGAGAATAATGTCAATACTCTGGCTTTTACAGGAGCGCGGAAGCTCACCTTTGCTACTAGAGGAGCCAGAGTTGTCTCTCAACGAAGAGATTGTTGCACAGCTTCCGAGGATAATGGCTTCCGTAAAAGGAAAGTCACGCGGAGGCAGACAATTCATCATTACAACACACAGCCAAGCACTTCTGTCCAACTCTGGGATAGACCCGCGCGGAATTGTGATTATCACACCTTCAGACGATGGATCGAGTATGAGGGGTGTTTCGGCGGATGAGCAAGCAGCACTTGGCGCGGGGCTCTCTCCCGCTGAGGCGGTTTTGCCGAATGCTCGGAAGACCGGTCAACTCGATTTCTTACTATGACTATTTTCTATTGTATCGAAGACGAATTGAGCCGAGCGGTCGCGGAGAGACTTATCCAAGAATGTTGCCCAGTTGGCACTCGCATGCAAGAGCTTGGAAAAGTCTATGGCGGCTTTGGTTACATTAAGAATAGCTTGCAAAAATTTCATGCGCTGGCACAAAGATCGCCAGTGCTAATAATAACGGACCTAGATCGTGCAGTATGTGCACCTTCGCTCAGAAAGAGCTGGCTGCGTTCGGCAAACATTACTGAGCCGCTGCCTGAAAATATGCTGTTCTGCATTGCGCAGACAGAAATTGAATCTTGGTTATTGGCAGACACAAACGGCATCGCCGCGTTTCTAAATGTGAGCCCCGCAAAGCTGACAGCTAACATCGAGAAGTCCGTTTTAGATTCAAAGGAGTATCTTGTGCATTTGGCAAAAGGTTCTTCGAGCGCGGATATTCGAGATGCCATTGCACCGGCGTTGCGAAGCACGGCCGCAACCGGCCTCAAGTATAATTTGAAATTGGCTCAGTTTGTGTTTAGCGAATGGAACGTTTGGGCAGCCGCCGAAAATAGCTTAAGCCTTCGCCGCGCAATTACGAAGATTTCTTCTTTGAAATACTAAACAACAGTCCGAGACGCTGGCAGCGCGGAGGCTGACCAAAATTCATGCGGCTGTTTGTAATTCTCTCGTGCGCCAGATTCCCCCCCCTTACCTTCCCTCACGCCACCACGTCGCCGACATCGCCAGCAGCAGCACGGCGAGCCCCGCGAATCCGGCAAACAGCGGCAGCGTGTTCACACCCTTCAGCACCGTTTCGTCGGTCAACCGCACCAGCAGGCGGCGGTCGTCGGCGATGCGGACGTCGCCGCGGACGGGGAGGATGTCGGGGAGGCGCAGGCCCCCCTTGCCGTCGTCGAGGCGGGCGATCCTGCCGCGGGTCTCTGTGGCGATCGGTTTCAGCGTGTCGAGCGTCGAGACCATGGCCTTGAACTCGGGCGCGTCGACGGCACCGACATGGACGAGGGTGGAGAATTCGCCGTTGGCGATGGTGAAGAGGCCGGTTTCGTCCATGCGCTTCTCGCCGCGATAGAGGCCGGGGGCGGTTTCGCTGAGCGCCAGCGTCTCGGTCTTGCCCGACGGCGTGCGGATGGTGGCCGCACCCGGGTCGCCGGCGATGGTCTGGCGGGTCACTTCCAGCGTGCGGCCGCTAGCGCGGGCCTTCAATGCCTCTTCCTCGAGCCTCCGGTTCCTTCATCAGCCAGTGGGCGATGCGGCGATAGAGCGAGACATGCGGGCCGCCGCCTTCGAAGCCGCGGGCCCAGAGCCAGCCCTGGTCGGAGAGCAGCATGGCGACGCGGCCTTCCTCGGCGCGGTCGAGCACCAGAAGCGGGCGGCCGTCGGCGGCGGTCATCACGCTTTCACCGCGCGGGGGATCGACGTCGACACTGCGGAACCAGCGACCCCATTGCGGTGGTTCGGCAGTCGCGCCGTCTAGGCCGCGGGTGACCGGGTGGCGCTTGCCCTGCTCGGAGAGCCGTGGATAGAAGGCCGCCTCATGGACATTTCCGGTCGGTTCGGCGGGCAGGACCGAGGCAAGCGGAGTCACCGCGATCGAATCCTCGCTTGCATGTTCCGGGCCTGCGGCGATCAGCAGTGCGCCGCCCTTCCTCACATATTCGGCGATGTAGTCGTAATAGAGGATCGGCAGCACGCCGCGGTGCTGGTAGCGGTCGAAGATGATCAGGTCGAAATCATTGATCTTCTCGACGAAGAGTTCGCGCGTTGGGAATGCGATCAGCGACAGTTCGTTGATCGGCGTGCCGTCCTGCTTTTCCGGCGGGCGCAGAATGGTGAAATGTACCAGGTCGACGGCGGCGTCGGATTTCAAGAGGTTGCGCCAGGCGCGCTCGCCGGCGTGGGGCTCGCCGGAGACGAGCAGCACGCGCAGGTTTTCGCGAATGCCCTCGATCAGGTGGATCGCCTTGTTGTTGACCTCGGTGACTTCGCCGGGCGTGGCGGCGACGGTGAATTCCAGCACATTGTTGCCGCCGCGCGGTACCTTGAAGCCGAAGGGCGTCTCGACCCCGGGCGTCGCATTGAGCGTGGCGATCTCCTCGCCGTTCATGCGCACGGTGACTGTGGCGGGCGTATCGGTGCGGCGGCCGTCGTCGAAGACGCGTAAGCTCAGTTCCTGGTCCTCGTCGACGATGCCGAAGCGCGGCGCGCGTAGCACCTCGATGCGGCGATCGAACTCGTCGGCCTTGCCGGTGACGAGGCCGTGAACGGGGGCGGAAAAGCCGAGCGCCTGTCCGGCGGCCGGAATGTCGTGCACCTGGCCGTCGGTGATGAAGACGGCGGCGCCGATGCGGGCCGGCGGCACATCGGAGATGGCCGAGGCCAGCGCCTCGAACAGGCGGGTCGAAGGCGCGTCGGAGGTGGCGGGGTCGCGCACCTCGACGATCCTCGGCTCGATGCGGGCAAAGCGCGACAGCCGGTCCTTGAGGCCTTCGAGCGCCGCATCGGTCATGGCGGTGCGTTCCGGCGTTTCCTGGCTCTGGCTGCGGTCGACGATGACCGGCACGACGGTGGAGAGCGCCTCGCGGTCCTCCTGCATCAGAAGCGGATTGGCGAGTGCCGCGAGGACTGCGGCGGAGGCGAGTAGGCGGATGCCGGTGCCGCGCACGCCGCGGGCAAAACCCGCCGTGGCGAGGATGAGGGCCAGCACGGCGAGCGCCAGAAGGATGAACCAGGGAATGAAGGGAGCGAACTGGAGTGTCATGTCACTGGCCCAGCCGTTCGAGGAGGGCGGGTACATGCACCTGGTCGGCCTTGTAGTTGCCGGTCAGCATGTACATCATGATGTTGACGCCGGAGCGGAAGGACATTTCGCGCTGCATCTCGTCCGGCGGCACGGTCGGCAGGACCGAGGCACCATTGGCGTCGATCGCCCAGGCGCCGAGCAGGTCGTTGCCGGTAATGAGGATCGGCGAGACGCCGTCGCCGGTGGAGGCGACGCCGCTGTTGGAAGTCCTGGCCTCCTGGCGGGCCTCGACCCAGAGTGGGCTGCCGGTGTAGCGGCCGGGGAAATTGGTCAGCAGATAGAAGGATCGCGTCAGCACGTGATCGGAGGGCACCGGCTCCAGCGGCGGAATGTCGATATTGGCAAGGATCGCCTGCAGCCGCTCGCCATTGGCGCTCGGGCCGCTGTCGTCGCCAAGGGTGGAGAACTGGTCGCGCGTGTCGAACAGCACGGTGCCGCCGGCGCGCATATAGGCGTCGATCCGGCTGATCGCGGCGGAAGACGGCATGGGGGCGGTCGCCGAGACCGGCCAGAAGATGATCGGATAAAAGGACAGCTCGTCTCTGGCGATGTCGAGGCCGACGGGCGGGGCCGGCTCCAGCGTCGTGCGGTAGGTGAGGAAATCAGTGAGGCCGCGCAGGCCGTCTTCCGACAGCCGGTCGACCTCGGTTTCGCCGGTGACGACATAGGCGAGATGGGTGTTGTCGAGGCGCTCGAGGATCACCGCGTCGCCGGGCTTGGCGTCGTCGGCGGATGCGCGGTCGCCCGGCGCGAAGAGCAGGACTGAAGCCAGCGCCAGAACGGAGGCCGCGGCCGCGCGGCGCGGCAGGCGGGACAACGCGCCGCCCATGAACAGAACGACCAGGCTGTCGATGACCAGAAGG
Source organism: Rhizobium arsenicireducens (assembly GCF_964021225.1). Taxonomy (NCBI): domain Bacteria; kingdom Pseudomonadati; phylum Pseudomonadota; class Alphaproteobacteria; order Hyphomicrobiales; family Rhizobiaceae; genus Rhizobium; species Rhizobium arsenicireducens. The sequence goes on from NZ_CAXHYK020000001.1 coordinate 776,578, forward strand.
GCAAAGGCCAGCGTCAGCAGGATCGGTTTCAGCGGCATGGCGGCGGTGCCGGCCAGCGGTTCGCGCGCCACGGCAAGGGCGGCTCCGACCTTGAGCGCCTTCAGCTCGGCACCGGCGGGCAGGAGGTTCAATGCGGCAAAGCCGTCCTCGGTGCCGTAAAGGCCGGGTGGGTTGTCGAAGGTCGCCGACGTCGGGCGCGCCTCGCCGATGTCGAGTGGGCGGGCATTGCCGGTTTCTGCGGTCAGCGCGCCGCGTTCGGTGAGCAGGCGGAAGGGGGCAAGCGTAGCCCTGGCTGCCGGATCGGCATTGGCCGCAGCCGTGCCGGCGCGTGATAGTTGCACCACCCGGCGCAGCATTTCGACGAATTCGCCGGAGATCGGCAGGTCCGACCAGGTGGCCTCGGCGCTGACATGGAAGAGCACGGTGCGGCCGGCGCCGGTTTCCCGCACCGTGACGAGCGGCGTGCCGTCGGCAAGGCTCGCCCAGGTGCGTTCGGCCAGATCCGGCGTCGGTTCGGCCAGCACCTGGCGCTTGATCAGCACGCCGTCCGGCCTTGGCATGCCGGCAAAGGGGCCGAATTTCGGAAAATCGGCGAGCGGCTGGGGCTCGGCCCAGGACAGGGCGCCGCCAAGCTCGCGTTCGCCCTGGCGCAGGATGACCGGGACCAGCGGATCGCCGACAGGTGCTGCGGCGAGGCGAGGACCGGCAAAACGGATCAGCGTGCCGCCCTCTGCGATCCACGCCTTGAGCGGTTCGTAGACCGACTCCGGCAGGCGGCCGATGTCGGCCAGCACGATGGCCGAGGGCTTCTGCGCCAGGATCTCCGGCACCGAGACGGCGAGATCGGCGACGCCGGGCTTGATCAGGTCGGCATAGGGCGCCAGCGCCCGCTCGATATAGTAGAGCGGCGACAAGAGTGGCTGGAAATCGTCGCCGGCATCGCCGGAGATGAGGGCTACACGGCGGCGGCGGAAACCGTCGTCGAGCAGATGCGTCGCCCCGGCCGTGGCAAGGCCGGCGATCGACAGGCGGGCAAAATCGTTGCGCAGTTCGAACGGGGCGGCGATCTGGCCGCTGGTCACGGTTGCGCCGGCGGCGAAGTCGACATTGCCTGAGGCGATGACGCGGCCCTGGCGGTCCTGGGCGTCGACGATCAGGCTCCGGGCCGCGCTGCCGTCGAGGCGCGACAGGGTGACGGTCAGCGCGTCGGCGCCGTTGGATGCGCTGGTGATGGCGGTCGCGGCGGCGTTGTCGCCCTCGATCAGGCGGAGCTGTGCCGGCGAAAGTGCCGCCAGGTCGGCCATCAGGTCTTCCTTGTCGTCGGCGGCGATGCCGTCGGACAGGACGGAGAGCGTGCCGGGGGGCGTGCCGTCAAGGACGGCGCGAAGGGCGTCAAGCGCGCGGGCGCGGTCCGGGCGCAGGGGCTTCGGGCTTGCGGCGCGCAGTTTCTCCAGTGCGGCTGCGGCGCCGGCCGGCACGGCGTCGTGGCTGGCATCGGCGGTAAACGCAACCGACACCGGCAGGTCGCGGTCGCTCGCATCGCCGATCAGGGCCTCGGCGGTGGCGACGCGGCGTTCCCAGTCGGCGACGGTCGCCCAGCCATTGTCGACGACGAGCACAAGCGGGCCGGCGGTCGAGAGCGAGGCGTTGCGCGGATTGAGCACCGGGTCTGCCAGCGCGAAGATCACCAGCGCCGCCAGCATCATGCGCAGCAGCGTCAACCACCACGGGCTCTTCGATGGAGTCTCGTCGCGCTTCAAGACACCGGCGAGGATGCGCAGGGGCGGGAAGACTTCGGTCTTCGGGCGCGGCGGGGTCAGCTTCAGCAGCCACCAGATTAGCGGCAGGGCGGCCAGCGCGATCAGCACGGCGGGGGTGGCGAAGGCGAACGGCAGGGCGTTCATGGCGCGGCGCTCCGGCTGGTGAGCGGCGGCGTGCCGGAGAGATACATATGAACCGCGACCAGCGCCTCGGAGGCGAGCCGGTCGGTCGAATGGTGGACGAAGCTCCAGCCGAGACGGCGCAGCTGTTCGCCGAGATTTTCGCGTCGGGCGAGATAGGCGCGGCGATAGTCGTCGCGCAGGCCCTCGGCGCGGCCGGAGACGAGCTTATCTCCGGTCTCGGGATCGGTGAATTCGGTGCGGCCGGTATAGGGGAAGCTTTCCTCGGCCGGATCGGCGATCTCGACCACATGGCCACGCAGGCCGCGGCGGGCAAGCGGCGCGATCTTTTCCATGATCGCGTCGGCGTCGTCGAGGAAGTCGCCGATCAGCACGATGTCGCTCGCGCCGCGGATCATCGCCGTATCCGGCAGTCCGCCCGACAGCGGGGTGTGGATGATCGCGGTCGCCAGTCGTTCGGCGGCGTTGCGGGCCGAAACCGGCTCCATGACGCCGGGGCAGCCGATGCGCTCGCCCGAGCGGGCGAGGATTTCGGCGAGCGCCAACATCAGTACCATTGCCCGACTTTCCTTGGAGACGGGCGCCAGCGTCGACTTGTACATCATCGACGGCGAGAGGTCGGCCCAGAGCCAGACGGTGTGGGCGGCCTCCCATTCGCGGTCGCGGATATAGGTGTGGTCGTCGCGGGCCGACCGGCGCCAGTCGATGCGGGCAAAACTCTCGCCTTCGGCGTAAGGGCGGAATTGCCAGAAGTTCTCGCCGATGCCGCGCTTGCGCCGTCCATGCCAGCCGGCAATGACCGTATTGGCGATGCGGTGGGCCTCGACCATGCAATCGGGCACGAGGCTGGCACGCTGGCGGGCGCGGGTCAGCGCGTCCCCTGCGGGGGTCTGCTCGACGATCTGGCCGATGGTTGCCACGGGTGCGCTGCCCTTTCCGGTTCTAACCGCGTGCCTGCTTGACGAGATTGGCGATCACGTCGCGCACCGACATGCCCTCGGCACGGGCGGCGAAGGTGAGCGCCATTCGGTGTTCGAGAACGGGCTCGGCCAGTGCATGGACGTCGTCCAGCGAGGGCGCGAGGCGGCCTTCGTAAAGCGCGCGGGCGCGGGCGCAGAGCATCAGCGCCTGTCCGGCGCGCGGGCCGGGACCCCAGGCCACCGCCTTGTCGGTTTCCGCATTGCCATGGCCGGGGCGGGCGGAGCGGACGAGGGACAGAATGCCGTCGACGACGCTGTCGGAGACCGGCATCTGCCGGATCAGCTTCTGGATCTCGATCAGACGGGCGGCGGTCAGGACGCCGGCCGCCTTCTGGTCGCTGATGCCGGTGGTCTCCAGCAGGATCTGCCGTTCTGCGGCCAGTTCGGGATAACCGACGTCAACCTGTAGCAGGAAGCGGTCGAGCTGCGCTTCGGGCAGCGGATAGGTGCCTTCCTGCTCCAACGGATTCTGGGTGGCGAGCACGTGGAAGGGTGCCGGCAGATCGTAGGGCCGGCCGGCGATCGTCACCTGATATTCCTGCATCGACTGTAGCAGCGCCGACTGGGTGCGCGGGCTGGCGCGGTTGATCTCGTCGGCCATCAGCAGCTGGGCGAAGACCGGGCCCTTGATGAAGCGGAAGGAGCGCCTGCCGTTCTCGTCCTGGTCCATGACCTCGGTGCCGAGAATGTCGGAGGGCATGAGGTCGGGGGTGAACTGGATGCGGCTCGCGTCGAGGCCGAGCACGGTGCCGAGCGTGTTGACAAGCTTGGTCTTGGCAAGGCCCGGCACGCCGACAAGCAGCGCATGGCCGCCAGAGAGAATGGCGAGCAGGGTGTTCTCGACCACCTTTTCCTGGCCGAAGATAACCTTGGAAACGGCCAGACGCACGGCGGCGATATCGGCCAGCGCCTTTTCGGCGGCCGCGATGATGGCCTTTTCGTCGAGGGCGGCATCCGGGGGTGGCATCAGGCCCATGGTCTTCTCCATCTGGTTTTGCCGGCGTGGCCGAATCGGGTCGGTCTTCCCGACAGCGGCACATGAAACTAACTTATTCCCCAACGGGCGGCTGACAAGCGCGTTTCGAATGACTATCTCGTGACATAACACTGATTAGGCACCAACCGGGACGCAAAGATGGCAGGCGACACGCTGAAGGCGACGACGGATGCGGCGGGACTGGCGGCGATGATTTCGCGCGCGGCCGCGCAGACGGCCGGCGGCAAGCCGAGCCTGCCGCCCGTGGAGCGCTGGGAACCGCCGTTCTGCGGCGATATCGAGATGGAGATCCGCGCAGACGGGACGTGGTTTTACATGGGCACGCCGATCGGCCGCGCGCCGCTGGTGCGGCTGTTTTCGACGGTGTTGCGCAAGGACGAGGACGGCAAGACCTATCTCGTCACGCCTGTGGAGAAAGTCGGCATCCGGGTCGAGGACGCCCCCTTTCTCGCCGTCGAGATGAGCGAGAGCGAGCGCGACGGGAACAAGCTGCTGACCTTCCGCACCAATGTCGGAGACGTGGTCGAGGCCGGGCCGGACCATGCGCTGCGCTTCGTCGTGCATGGCGAAAACCACGAGCTGAAGCCCTACCTGCATGTGCGCGGCCGGCTGGAGGCGCTGGTGTCGCGCGCCGTCATGTATGACCTGGTGGAACAGGGCGAGACGGTCGAGATCGACGGGGTCGAGATGTTCGCGGTCCGCTCCGGCGGGGCGATCTTTCCGGTGATGCCGGCGGCAGAACTCGACCGGCTGTCGAAATGAGTTTCGACATCTATTCCGCTGCCGACTTCCGCCGTAGGGCGCTCAACCAGATCGGCGCGCCGCTGGAACATGCCTGGCGTGACCATGGCGATCATGTGCTTAATCCACAGTCCTTACTCGAAGTTGAAGGGCTGAAACTCAAGGATGCCGCCGTTCTGGTGCCGGTGGTCGACGATCCGGACGGGGCGAAGGTAATCCTCACCCAGCGCACAGCGACGCTGCGCAAGCATTCCGGCCAGATCGCCTTTCCCGGCGGCGGCATCGATGAGGGCGACCTGTCGCCGGAGGTGGCGGCGCTGCGCGAGGCGGAGGAGGAGATCGGGCTCGATCCGTCCTTCGTCGAGACGGTCGGGCGGTTGCCGCAATATCTTTCCGGCACGGGCTTCCGCATCATTCCGGTTCTTTCGGTGGTCAAGCGCGGCTTCGTCATTGAGCCCAATCCCGACGAAGTCGATGCGGTGTTCGAAGTGCCGCTGTCTTTCCTGATGAACCCGGACAATCACCAGCGCGACAGCGGGGTCTGGCAGGGGATCGTTCGGCATTTCTACGTGATGCCCTATGGCGAGCGCCATATCTGGGGCATTACCGCCGGTATCATCCGGACGCTCTACGAAAGGCTCTATGTATGACCAACCTGTCGAACGAGACCTGGTTTGCCGATCCCGCTCTCCAGCGGCTGTTTGCGCTGCTCAACGCCGATGGCGGCGAGGCGAGAGTGGCCGGCGGCGCGGTGCGCAACAGCCTGATGGGTCTTCCTGTCGCCGACATCGATCTTGCCACGACGCTTCCGCCCGAGACGGTGATAGAGCGGGCCAAGGCCGCTGGGATCAAGGCAGTGCCGACCGGGATCGACCACGGTACGGTCACGCTGGTACTCGACGGCAAGGGCTTCGAGGTGACGACGCTTCGCCGTGACGTCGAGACCGACGGGCGGCGCGCCAAGGTGGCTTTCGGCGAGGATTGGCAGGAGGACGCCGAGCGGCGCGACCTGACGATCAATGCGCTCTATGTCGGCGCCGATGGCGAGGTGATCGATCTCGTCGGCGGCTTGCCCGATATCGAGACGAAGACGGTCCGTTTTATCGGCGACGCCGACACGCGCATCGCCGAGGACTATCTGCGTATCCTGCGTTTCTTCCGCTTCTTCGCCCATTACGGCGGCGGGCGGCCGGATGCGGCAGGGCTCAGGGCGTGTGCACGGGCCAAGGACAAGCTCTCCACCCTCTCGGCTGAGCGGGTCTGGGCAGAGACGAAGAAGCTGCTTGCCGCGCGCGATCCCGGTCGGGCGCTGTTGTGGATGCGCCAGTCGGGCGTTCTCGGTGCAATCCTTCCGGAAACGGAAAAATGGGGGATCGATGCGATCCCGGTGCTCATAGTGGCCGAACAGGCGCTTGGCTGGACGCCTGAACCCATGCTGAGGCTAGCCGCCATCGTGCCGAAGGATGCTGAGCGGCTGGCGGCGCTTGCGCAGCGCTTGCGCCTGTCGAACGCCGAGGCCGCTTTTCTCGATCGCTTTGCCAGGGCGCCAAAGCCGAACGGCGATATCACCGATGCGGCCTTCGACCGGGATCTCTATCGCCTGGGGAAGGAAGGCGTGATTGCATCTCTCAAGATCGATCTCGCGATGGCCCGCGCCAATGTCGGGGCCGATCCCAAGGCGATGACGAAGGCCGGGCGGCTGTCGGTGCTGTTGAAGAGGGCGGAAATGTTCGTGCGACCGGTGTTTCCTTTGAGTGGCGCAGATGTGCTTGCGGCCGGCGTGGCGCCAGGACCCAAGGTCGGCGAGACGCTGAAACAGCTGGAAGAGGTGTGGGTCGGTTCAAACTTTTCGTTCGACCGGGCGAAGATGCTCGCCCGGCTCGGTGATCTCTTCAAGAACTGATTCAAGTTGCTGCGAAAGAGATTCGCATTGTACCGCCATGCAATTGACGCGTAACCGTATTCCGGGCGCGCCTCAGATGCTGATCGAATGTCCGGCAAGTGCCAGACACAGCCGTTGGCTCAGGCGGCGTTCGCCTGGTCGGTGATCCGGGCCTTGATGTTGTCGACCATGGTTTCGCGGATAATTTCTTCGCCGTGTGCGGTCCGCATGTGCTCGACGGCGCGGCGGACGACTTCGGCTTCTTCCTCGGCGCGGGTGTGCCAAGGGCAGCCCGGAACCAGTGAACCGCATTCAAACTGCTTCATGTCGCATCTCCTCTTCGACTGGGTTCAGCATCCAAAACCTATCATGAAACGCTAACGGGGCATAGTCGGCATACGATGGGCGAGCGGTGTCCACACCTGCTGCCACTGTCTGATGAACGCGTGTAGCGGTCGATCGGCCACTTTACTCCGGCATGGCCCAAGCGCGAAACACCGAGCCGGTGGCTTGCGGTGGACGACGGCGCGGGGCGCCTTCGACGTGATTGGCAGCGGCGAGATCGGTCAGATCTCGGCCCGCCAAGCCGAGCCGTACCCGTTCGACGAAATATGCATGGGGAAGATCGACACCGCTCGTCTCCCGCAGTTGCTCGGCAAGCCGATCGATGAATTCGAGCTTGTCGAGTGCCCTATCCGTTGCGGCTGATTGCTGGGGTGGAATGCTGCTTGGGTAGGCCATCGCGCTTCTCCTCCATGTAACCGAGAAAAAGATAACACGGCAGCGGTGCAATCCAAATGCAATTTTGTGTCGCAGGCGCTGGCGGCGATGGCCCGAAGCCGGGGATAAGAAGCCCGGATTTGGAAACGGATGTCTACAAGTCAGTTCAGGGCCAGCGTACCACCGGCGGCATTGACGACAGGATCGACTCGACATTGCCGCCGGTCTTCAGGCCGAAGATCGTGCCACGATCGTAGAGCAGGTTGAATTCGACATAACGGCCGCGTCGAATGAGCTGCTCATCGCGGTCCTCCTCCGTCCAGGATTGGTTGAAATTCGACCGTACAATGCGTGGATAGGCGAGATTGAAGGCGCGGCCGACGTCCTGGACGAAGGCGAAATCGGCAGCCCAGCCGCCATGCTCGTCGTCGGAATGCAGCCAGTCGAAGAAGATGCCGCCGATACCGCGTGCTTCGTTGCGGTGGGGAAGGAAGAAATAGTCGTCGCACCAGGTCTTGTATTTGGGATAGTCCGCGACCTGGGCGTGGCGGCTGCAGGTGATTTCCATGGCGCGGTGGAAAAGCCGGCTGTCCTGGTCTTCCTGGGTTCGGCGTCGATCGAGCACTGGGGTAAGGTCGGCGCCTCCGCCGACCACTGGCTTGTGGTCACCACCATACGGGTGTTCATGTGGACGGCCGGCACATTCGGATTGACCGGATGGGCGATCAGCGAGATGCCCGAAGCCCAGAAGCGCGGATCTTCCTCGGCACCCGGCATGGTCTTGCGGAATTCCGGGGAGAATTCGCCGTGGACCGTCGAAGTATGCACGCCGACCTTCTCGAAGACGCGGCCTTCCATCATCGACATGCGCCCGCCGCCGCCGTCGCCGCCGTCGCGCTGCCAGTCCTTGGCCGTGAAGCGGCCAGGTGCCTGATCCGCGAGCGGGCCGGTGAGCTCGTCTTCGAGCGCCTCGAAAGACGCGCAAATCGTATCACGCAGGTTTTCGAACCAGGCGCGTGCCGCCAGCTTCTTTTCCTCGATGTCGTCTGGCAGGCCTTTCGGCAGATCAGGTCTTTGCATGGCTTCCCCTGGACAACAGCCCATGCGCCGACTCGGCGCCCATTCGAATTCCGCAATTAACAGGACCATCTCGCCTGGACCAGTCCGCGGTCCTTCATTCGTTGAAAAATCGACTCGCAAAACGGGCGTTCCGTCATTAATTTGATCGCAAGCGAGGTGTTTCATGACGAAAATACCCGGTCCTCCGTCGTTCGACGGCCTGAAAAGACGCATTGCCAGCCACCGGCAGGCCAAGGCCGGCAAGGATGGTGGCCATTTCGTGCGCGAGACCTTCTGCCTCACGCGTGACGAGGCGCGGGCCAAGGCACGGGAATGGTTCGACAGTTTTCCCAAGGCGGCCTATTGGACGGAAGTCGAGAGCTGGCGCCAACTCGATGGCGACCGGATCGAGTTCACGATGCGCCGCCTACCGTCAGCCGACTGACCACGCCGGGCGTCTTGCCTCGCGCGCCCCTGTATTTCGCGAGGGGTTATCCGGCAATGGCTAAAATCCTAACGGTTTCTGAAAGCGGATATCAAGCCGTCCCTGGCATGTATGCCTCAGTCGGCGGTTTGCGCGTGCGTGCCTCCCCCCGCATGAACCCGTTGTCAAAGCCCTGGCTTTCGCCTCGGCAGGTCACGTGGTTCACAGCAAGGACAAATGATGACAAGCGTTTCCTTTAATTCGACGTCTGCCTCGGCACTGTCGCTGCTGACCGGTTCGAGCCGGGCGCTCGAAGCGACGCAGACGCGGGTTGCCTCGGGCAAGCGGTTCGACGAGGCGTCGGACAACGCCGCCTATTGGTCGATCGCCACGACCATGAGCGCCGACAACATGTCGCTGTCCAGCGCCGAGGACGCCACTGGGCTGGCCGCCGCAGTCACCGATACCGCAGCGCTCGGCATGGAGATGGCGACCTCGATCGTTGCCGAGATACAATCCAGGCTGGTTCTCGCCCAGGCGGTCGGCACGAACCGGTCGGCCGTCAATGCGGAGATCACCCAACTCAAGGAGCAACTGGGTACGCTTGCCCAGTCGAGCGCGTTCAACGGCCAGAATTGGCTGAACCTGGATGTCGGTCAGCAGCCCAAGATCCAGTCGATGGTGGCTTCTGTTACAAGCAATGGAAATGGCGATGTCTCAGTCAATGTCATCGATTTCGACACAGCGAAGTCGACTTTGATCAGCGGCCAGAACGCGCAGGATGGCTTGCTCACTCAGTCCTATTCGGGCACGACAAAGAGCGGCGTGGTCTACGACTACCATCTGCTCGACGCCAATTCCGCCGTGCAGGTTGCCGCCACATCCAAAGAGATTTCCATCTCGGGCACGACCACCAGCGACGAGTTTGCCGGCATGATTTCGGCGATGAACTCCATGATGACCAGCATGATGGATGCCAGCGCCAATCTCGGTGCGACCCGTAGCCGGATCGCCTCAAACACCGAATTTCTGAAAGCACTTCAGGATATCACGGAGATCGGCATTGGCCGTCTGGTGGATGCGGACATGGAGGAAGATTCCGCGAGGTTGTCGGCACAGAAGGTCCAGCAGCAGTTGCAGACTATCGGCCTAAACATTGCCAACAGTTCAATGGGGGCTTCGCTGAAGCTGTTCGCCTGAGCATGACGCTTCACGATGCAAAAGGCCGGCGAAAGTTCGCCGGCCTTTGTCGTTTGTTCGGTCGGGATCGGCCCTTAGCGCCGGGTCGTGCCTTTCGGTTTCGACGCCCTGTGTGACGCACTCTTGCTCTTGCGGGCAGGGTGGCGCTGCGCAACAGGCGCCGCGGGAGGCGCTTCGATTTCTGGTGCTGTTGCCACGGGTTTATCGGCGACCATGGTCACTGGCGAAGCAATGGGCTTCTCCTTCTTCGCGGCGACGTCTGGCGCGGCGGCTTCGACGATCACCGCCTCGGCTTCCACCTGCATAGTCTTGGCCACAGGCGGTTGTTTCAATTTCACCGGCGCATCTGCCTCAAGCGTTTCAGGTGCTGCTTCGGCGACGACCGCTGGCGCGGCAATCTCAACTTCGGGAGCTGCTTCGGCCTCCAGCTCGGGGATCGGCGAAACCGCGGCGTCCTCGGCGATGGTCGCCACAGGCGCGGCCGTTTCCGCCTGTTCCGTTACGACCGGCAAGCTGCGGGCGATAATGCCCTTCATGATCTTGGTCACCTGCAGGGCGCCGGCAAGGTCGGTGTTGGTCGAGTGGCCCGCCAGCGGCACGCGAATATCGCTGTCGATTTGCGGGCGCGAGTTGATCTCGCCGAACCAGTCGAGTTCGCCGATCACGTCGACTACCTCACGACAGTCCGGCGGCATGGTGATGCGGCCACCGAAGGTGACGATGCGCAAGCCGCCGGCGAGCTCACGCAGTCGCCGCCGATCCTCTTCCCTGATGGCGTAGAGTGCCTCGGAGAGAACGCGATTGCCGCGCGAATGGCCGGCAAGAAGGTGGAAGGAGAGGCTCGGATCCGCCAGCAGGGTTTCAACCGTATCGGTGTCGAGCGCGCTCGGACGGGCTTTCAGCGCCAGCTTGTGGCGATCCTCGTAGGCACCGAGATGCGGGCGACCGACGACATCGTCGATCACCTCAAGATCGTTGCGCATGTGGCCTAGCCAGCCGAAGAAGAAGGAGCCGCCGATGGTTTCGTTGATGATGTCGCCGAGACCGTAGCCGGAAACCACGGCGGCGACCGGCTCACCGATCGCATCGGCGACGTTGCGGGCGAAGGCGGCAGCACCGATCGCCGAGCCGCCGATACCGGCGATAGCGAGGGCATGCACGTCGCTCCCGCCGCGCAGCTTGTACTCGGCCACGCTGTCGCAGATTGTCAGCATGTCGCCGCCGCTTGGCGGCACGATCATAATCAGGCCTTCCGAACCGAGGGAATCGCTGATGTAGAAAGTCTCCTCCGCGGTCAGCGACTTCACGTCGTAGTAAAGCGCGTCGAGGCCGGTGTTGCGCAGCCGCCAGGGTTCGAGCGTGGCATTGCGGGCAGGGCGGCGCTGCAGCCGCTCCGGAATGCTGAGGGTTCTTGCGAACTGGGTTAAACTCAGGGCGAATGCGGTCTTGAACATAGATCGTCTCCCGGTTTTTTATTGCGATGCAGCATATCAGCTTCCGGTAGAATTAGCAAACTTAGAGGGACGCCGAAGCCATCATGTCGCAGTTGTGAATGCCCGTGAACGCAAAGGATGCACCCGCACGGCAGCAGGCGCGACCAGTCTAGCGCGGCCTTGCGACGATTGATTGATGGAGGGGAAAGGCGCCGGGCTGCTGCCGCATGGCTCAGCGCACTTGCCTGAGTGCCTCGCCGGCGATCATCGCGACTGACATGGCCACGTTGATAGAGCGTTGGCCTTCGACCATGGGAATGGTGAGGCGGGCGTCAGCCTTGTCATGGACGTGATCGGGAACGCCGGCGCTTTCGCGCCCGAACAGCAGGATGTCGTCGGGATGATAGGGGAAATCGGTGTAGTGCTCGGCGGCCTTGGTCGATGCGAGCACGAGCCGGCGGCCGCTCTCGCGTCGCCATTCCTCGAAGTGTTCGAAATTGACGTGGCGCACGAGCGAGACGCTTGCCAGATAATCCATGCCTGCCCGCTTGAGGTTGCGGTCGGAAATGTCGAAGCCGGCAGGTTCGATGATGTCGATGCCGAGGCCGAGGCAGGCGGCGAGCCTGAGGATCGTGCCGGTATTGCCGGGAATGTCGGGTTGGTAAAGGGCGATGCGGAGTGCGTTCATGCTCTTTCCTAGCGCGAGGCAACCGTTCTGCTCAAGGGGACGGTGAGGCGCGATTGCCTGTTGTCGTCAAGCAACAGGTTCATCGGATCGAAACTCGACCGGAAGTTTGATGCTTTTCAATTCGGGATAGGAAAGGTAGAAAGCACTCCTCTTCAACACGCAACAGGGAGGCCTCGATGATATCACATGGCATGATGCGCCTTCCGGTGCCGCATTACTTGCAGGCCGCGTGACGGCGACGCCGTCGCCCATCTTCAAAGACTTGTCTATTTGAATCACCTTGCGGCCCATCAAGGCCTCATTGTCTGATCTTCCGCCCTCCCGGCACAGCCAAGCGGCTTCCGGATTGCAAGGGGCGCTGTTTTTCTGGAGAATTTCGATGTTTTCGTGGTTCGAAAACCGCCTCAATCCTTATCCGCCAGAGGATCCGGTGCTACCGCCGAACGCGCTCGTGGCATTCTGCTGGCACTATACGAAGCCGGCTGGCCCCTGGCTTTTGCTGCTCGGGCTCTGCTCCATGCTGATCGCCGTGGGTGAGGTCCTCCTCTATCAGTTCCTCGGCAATATCGTCGATTGGCTGTCGGTTGCCGACCGCGCCACCTTTCTCGAAATGGAGAAGGGCAGGCTGATCTGGATGGCGGCGCTGCTTCTGGTGGGCCTGCCGGTCGTCGGATTTATCCATACGCTGACCATGCACCAGGTGCTCGCTGGCAATTTCCCGATGATCGCCCGCTGGCAGATGCACCGCTTCCTGCTGCGCCATTCGATGACCTTCTTCGCCAACGAATTTGCCGGCCGGGTGTCCACCAAGGTGATGCAGACCTCGCTTGCCGTACGGGAAGCGGTTATGAAGATCATCGACGTGTTCGTCTATGCGATCAGCTTCTTCGTCTCGATGCTGGCACTGGTGTTTGCCGCCGACTGGCGGCTGGTGGCGCCGCTGATCATCTGGATCGTCGCCTACACGCTGATCCTCACCCTCTTCGTTCCGCGCCTGCGGCGGCTGTCCAGCGCGCAGGCCGATGCACGCTCGATGATGACAGGGCGGATCGTCGACAGCTACACCAATATCGCAACGGTGAAGCTGTTCTCGCATGCCGGTCGTGAGGAAGCCTATGCCAAGGAAGGCATGAACGCCTTCCTCGACACCGTCCACCGGCAGATGCGGCAGATCACCTTGCTCAATGTCTTCGTCGACATCAACAACGCGATCGTGCTGTTCGCCATATCCGGCCTCAGCATCTGGTTCTGGCTGGGGGGCACGGTTTCGGTCGGCGCGATCGCGGTCGCCATCGGCCTTGCCATGCGGATCAACGGCATGTCGCAGTGGATCATGTGGGAGGTCTCGGCGCTGTTCGAAAACATCGGCACGGTCTATGACGGCATGGGCATGATGACCAAGGCGCACGACATCACCGACGCGCCGGGCGCCAAGGCTCTGGAAGCGCCGAAGGGCGAGATCGTCTACGACCAAGTCCGTTTCCACTATGGCAAGGACAAGGGCGTGATCGAGGACTTCTCGCTGACCATCAAGGCTGGCGAGAAGGTCGGTCTGGTCGGACGCTCCGGTGCCGGCAAGACGACGCTGATGAACCTCTTGCTGCGTTTCTACGATCTCGAGAAGGGCCATATCCTGATCGACGGCCAGGACATTTCCGCGGTCTCGCAGGAGAGCCTGCGGGCGCTGATCGGTGTCGTCACGCAAGACACGTCGCTGCTACATCGCTCGATTCGCGACAACATCGCCTACGGCCGGCCGGAGGCCAGCGATGCCGAGGTGCTGGAGGCTGCCAGGCGCGCCAACGCGCTCGAGTTCATCGACGGGCTGGTCGACATGCAGGGCCGCAAGGGGCTCGACGCACAGGTCGGCGAGCGGGGCGTCAAGCTCTCGGGCGGACAGCGCCAGCGCATCGCGATTGCCCGGGTATTCCTCAAGAATGCACCCATCCTGATCCTCGACGAGGCGACTTCGGCGCTCGATTCCGAAGTCGAGGCGGCGATCCAGGAAAGCCTGTTCTCGCTGATGGAAGGTAAGACCGTCATCGCCATCGCTCATCGGCTATCGACGTTGACGCAGATGGACCGTCTGGTCGTGCTCGACAAGGGCCACATCATCGAGACCGGAACCCATGGCCAACTGGTGGCCGAGGGGGGCGTCTATGCCGACCTGTGGAACCGCCAGTCGGGCGGGTTCCTGGCCGATCAGCACGAAACCGAGGAAGCGGCGGAATAGCTGCAACCTGCGCGGGATACTTGAGGCCGGGCACAGCGGGAGGCGCCGTCGATCGGCGCCTCCCCATATATAGCGTGCTAAATCCAATAGGCCCGCCCGTAAGGTTCCATTCATGCGCCGCGCACTATTGAGAAGTACCCGACGTTTCGATGGGAAATGATCTTCCTTGGGCATTCCTGCCCGCGCCGTTGGGATGTCCTCACACCTCCCGGATAGAAGTTCATGTCAAACATCAAGATCAAGATAATGCTGCCGCTGCTTTTCGCCGTGGTGGTGCTGCTCGGCTTCGGCCAAGGCGTGATGGCCTTCAAATTCATCTCCGACATCAAGGCGCAGGTCGATGTCATTGGCCGCGAACGCCTGCCGCGCACCCTGGGTATTGCCGAGATGGATGCGCGCTTCGCCGAAGTGCGGCGCAACTATGCCGTGATGTTGAGCTCGGTTGGCGCCAAGGAAGTCGCCCGGGTCGGGGACGTTCTGAAGCAGTCCATCGCGGATCGCGATACGGCATTCGCCGCCTTTGAGGCAGGTATTACGAATGACACGACGCGCGCGCGCTTCAGTGCGCTCGGTGCGGAAATCAACAAGTATGACGCACTCGGCGCCAAGCTGATGGAACTGAAGGGCGCCTACGATTCGGAAGGCGCACGCGCCATTTTCGTCGGAGAAATGACCGACGTGGCAAAGAATGTCGTCGCCCGGATGCAAGAGATGACAGCGGCCAACAACGAAACGAGCAAGACCGCCATCGCGACGGCTGACAGTGTTTCGGCCTTTGCTCTCTACAGCACACTGGGCTTCATGCTTGTCGCCTGTGTGCTTGCCGCCGGAGCCGTCGCGATCAGCATCGTGCGCGTCGTCCGCCCGATCGGCAGGATTACCCAATCAATGAACGGCTTGGCCAACGGCGACACCGCAAGCGAAGTGCCGTTCGGCGGCCGCAAGGATGAAATTGGCGAGATGGCGGCGGCGGTCGCTGTTTTCCGCACAAATGCAATAGAGCGCGCCGCCCTGGAGCGCCAGGCCGAGGAGAACCGCAATCTCAGCGAAGAGGAGCGGATCGCCCGCGAAGAGCAGAAGGCACGGGAGGCTGCGGAGGTGCAGTTTGCCGTCGACCAGCTCGCCGAGGGCCTGAAGCGTCTTTCCGACGGCGATCTTGCCGTGCAGATCAATGCGACGTTTGCTGGCCAGCTCGATGCGCTGCGCACCAACTTCAACCATTCGGTTTCGAAACTTCAGGATGCAATGCGCGCTGTCGGCGAAAACGCCCGGGCGATTGATGCGGGCGCGAACGAGATATTGTCTGCCGCAGACGACCTGTCGAAGCGGACCGAGCAGCAGGCGGCCTCCGTGGAGGAAACCGCCGCGGCACTGGAACAGGTGACCACGGCGGTCAAGGATTCGTCCGTCCGGGCCGAGGAGGCCGGCGCCCTGGTGTCTCGCACCCGCGAGGGTGCGGAACGCTCCGGCGAGGTCGTCCGCCGCGCGGTCGCCGCCATGCAGGCGATCGAGAAGTCGTCCGGCGAGATCAGCAACATCATCGGTGTGATTGATGACATCGCTTTCCAGACAAATCTCTTGGCGCTCAATGCCGGTGTCGAAGCGGCCCGCGCAGGCGAAGCCGGCAAGGGCTTTGCCGTCGTCGCCCAGGAAGTGCGCGAACTTGCGCAGCGTTCGGCCAATGCCGCCAAGGAGATCAAGGCGCTGATCACCACCTCGGGCGATCAGGTTCGAAACGGTGTGACGCTGGTCGGCGAAACCGGCCAGGCGCTGGAGAAGATCGTCGCCGAAGTGCAGGAGATCAACCGCAATGTCGGCGCGATCGTCACCTCGGCGCGTGAACAGTCGACCGGGCTTCACGAGATCAATACTGCCGTCAACACCATGGACCAGGGCACCCAGCAGAATGCGGCGATGGTTGAAGAACAGACGGCCGCGAGCCATAGCCTCGCTCAGCAGGCGGCGGCGCTGACCTCGTTGATGGCGCAGTTCAGGCTTGGCGGCAGTCAGACCGCCCAGCAGGCCGCGCAGCCCGTGCGGATGGCGACGCCCGCCTCGCGTCCGGCGGCTTCGCCGGCCCGTGCGCTCGGTCAGAAGCTCGCCGGCGCCTTCAAGGGCAATGTGGCCGTCGCCCAGGAAAGCTGGACGGAATTCTGATCTGGACGGATCAATCGACAGGAATGGGGATGGGGCAGAAATGCCCCATTTCCTTTTGCGCCTTGGTCCGGCAGCCTTGGGCGCGGCGGCCTCCGGCGGCGGAAGCTGCAGTTTTCCTGCATGCTTTGCGTGGAGAATTCGATTGCCGCTCAGGCCTGGCACGATCTATGCAATTTTCGGCCGTTTGCAGACGCAACGGCAGAGCGACTGAGGGGGGGCTCATGCGACACTATCTCGATTGGGTCTGGGCGGGGCTCGCCGGCGGATTGCTAGCGGTAATGATCACCATCAACAGTGGGCTGGCCGCACATTCGACGCCCTTCGTCGCTTCATGGGTTGTGCACGGGGTAGGGGCGGTGGCCGCCTTCTTCCTGCTGCGCGTCAATCTGCTGCTGGTGTCCAAGCGGGGGGTTACGGTAGGGCAAGGGATTTCGAAGCCGCCGCTCTGGTCCTATCTCGGAGGAGCGCCGGGCGCCTTTGCGGTGGCGCTCTCCTCGATCGCCGTCAATTCGGAGCTGGCGCTCGCCGGCGGGCTTTCGCTTCTGCTGGTGGGCCAGATCCTGTTCGGCCTGATCTCCGACCTCTGGGGCCTGTTCGGCACGCCGAAGCGAGCGCTCAACAGGTTTGACCTGATGGCCGCTGCCTGTGTCGTCGCCGGCAGCGCACTGATCATCTATTCTGGAGGCGCATGATGCTGACCTCGATCCTGATTGCGCTTGCCGGCGGGGCGGCCGTCGGCATGAGCCGCTCGATCAATGGTCGTCTGACCATGGACCGCGGTGCCTTCCGCGCCTCGTTCTGGAACCACTTCATCGGCTTTGCTCTGCTCAGCGTGTTCGTCATTTTGTTCGAGCGGCAGGGGATGGCGCTGCTCGCCGAGGTGCCGGCCTGGGCCTTTACCGGCGGCGTGGTCGGCGCCGTGTTCGTCGCAATCTCGTCCTATGTCTTCCCGCGCATCGGGGCCGCGCGGTCGGCGCTGCTGATCATCGGCGGGCAGATGATCGTCGGGCTTCTGATCGACTACCTGCGCGGCACTGCACAATTCTCGATCGGCCAGCCGGCGGGCGTGGCCCTCATCCTGTTCGGCATCTATCTCACGCGCTATTCGCGTTAATGGGGGCTGGCGCGGCGACAGCAACGACATCATGGCATGGCGATTGTGGGCCGGAATGCGGCGATTGCCTTTGCCCTGCAGCGGAATCCGCCTATATCCCGGACCATGATCTTCCGCTCCGTTGCCCGCCTGTTCGAAAACTGGATCAGTCCCTTCGCCCGTACCGACGACCTCAGGCCGCCGTCCGGGACCTGGGCCTTTGTCTGGTTCTATGTCCGCCAGGCCAAGCTGCCCTTCGTCATGATGGCCCTGTTCGGCGGGGCAGTCGCCATGCTGGAGGCGGCGCTGTTCTGGTTCGTCGGTCGCCTGGTCGACCTGCTTGACACGGTACCAAAGGAGGCCGGATGGGACGGGTTGATCGCCGCATATGGCTATGAGCTTCTGGCCATGGCACTGGTCGTGCTGGCCGGCCGCTTCATCGTCGTCACGCTCGGCGCGCTGGTCGAGGAGCAGGTAATCGTCCTCAACTTCTTCAACCTGGTGCGATGGCAGGCCCATGCGCATGTGGCGCGTCAGTCTCTATCCTTTTTTCAGAACGATTTTTCCGGCCGCATCGTCACAAAGGTCTGGTCCGCCGGACAGTCGACCGGCGATCTCCTGACCTCGCTTCTGCAGGTCGTCTGGTTCATGGTGATCTATACGGCGTCGACCATGGCGCTGGTCGCTCAGCTCGACTGGCGTCTCGCGGCGATCATCGCCACATGGATCGCCGTATTCCTCGTTCTGGCGCGCATCTTCGTGCCGCGCATTCGCCACCATGCGAGGGAGACGGCGGAAGCCGCCTCAATGCTGAACGGCCGGCTGGTCGATTCCTATTCGAACATCCAGACCTTGAAACTGTTCGGCCGCGAGCGTCAGAACGACCACTATATCCGTGCCGGTTTCGACCGCTTCCAGGCGACGCTGACGCCCTTTGCGCGGCTGCTGACCGGCGTCCGCTCTTCGCTCGCCATGCTGTCGGGCGTGATGATTCTGATGATTGCCACTCTTTCGATCGACCTGTGGTTCTCCGGCGCGATCACGGCGGGTGGCGTCGCCTTCACCCTCGGCCTCGTCCTGCGGCTGAACATGCTGCTTGGACGGATGATGACGCAGTTGAACGGCATCATGCGCAATGTCGGTACCATTCAGAATTCGGCGGAGCTCATTTCCAAGCCGATCGGCCTCACGGATGCATCCGGTGCCACAGAACTCTTGGTCAAGCGCCCCGAGATCCGCTTCGAGGACGTGTCCTTCCACTACGGCCGCAAAAAGGGTGCGATCGATCACCTGACGCTGACCATCCGGCCCGGCGAGAAGGTTGGCATAGTCGGGCGCTCGGGCGCGGGAAAGTCTACGCTGGTGAACCTGTTGCTGCGTTTCTACGACGTGGAGGAGGGGCGAATCCTGATCGACGGGCAGGATATCTCGGCCGTGACCCAGGAAAGCCTGCGGTCGCAGATCGGCATGGTGACGCAGGACACCGCACTCCTGCATCGGTCGATCCGCGACAACATCGTCTTCGGGCGCGAGGATGCGGGCGAGGATATGCTGATCAAGGCGACTGAACGCGCCGAGGCACTCGAATTCATCGAACGGCTGGAGGACCAGCGCGGCCGGAAAGGGTTCGACGCCCATGTGGGCGAGCGCGGCGTCAAGCTCTCGGGCGGTCAGCGGCAGCGCGTCGCGATTGCCCGCGTCATGTTGAAGGACGCGCCGATCCTGGTGCTCGACGAGGCGACGTCCGCACTCGATTCGGAAGTGGAAGCCGCCATCCAGTCCAATCTCGACAAGCTGATGCGGGGAAAGACCGTGCTGGCGATCGCCCACCGGCTGTCGACCATTGCCGCCCTCGACCGGCTGGTCGTCATGGACAAGGGCAGGATCATCGAGGAGGGGACGCATGCTGAACTTGTTGAAAGGGGCGGGCTTTATGCCGAGCTTTGGGCGCGCCAGTCCGGCGGGTTCCTGCATACGCACGATAGTGAGGATGAAAACGGCGGCGAGGGTCAGCCAGTTGCCGTGTGATGCCGCCGGCGCCGCCGCATCAGTGCTCGACGATGAGCGCCAGATCGCCAATCAGACCGTAGTGGTTCGAACCGTAGGCGTCCTCGAGGCGGGTGAGTGAAAGCGGCACGATGTCCTTCGACACGTAGATGTGATCGATCGGGATGCCGAAAATCCCGGCCGCGACCGGCCAGGTGGCGGGTTCTGTGCCGGCGGTCTGTAGGGCATTGCGCCGCAAGAATTCCTGCATGTCCGGCGCGATGGTGTCGGAGTTGAAGTCACCGCCGATCACGACGGGTCCGCCGCGCTCGCGCAGGACCATACTGGCGCGCCGCAATTCGATGGTGTGATAGTCGTCGAAATACGGCTTTGTCAGGTGGATCGCGGCCAGTTGCACGGACTGCCCGCCGACCCGGATTGTTGCCATGGCGAAACGGTTGCTACGGATCTCGCTCAGGCTGAGAAACTGCGGATCCTCGATCGCATATTTCGACAAGATCATCAGGTCGCATTCCTCCACCAGGATGCCGCAGCCGATCCTGTAGGGATAGGCGGCTTGCAGGGCTGGAAGGTGATGCAGCAGCGGACCTGATTCGAATAGGTAGGCAACGTCCGCTCCCGAGGCGTTGATCATCTCGGCGATGCGGCTGGCATTTTCGTGGTTGTTGCTCAGCATGTTGAAGGAGAGGAGGCGCAACCGCGTCGCCTCCGACGGCATGCCGATCTGGGCGGGCAGGAATTCTCGCTGCATCCATAGGGCATGACCGCACAGCAATAGCGAGGCGGTGAGCAGAGCATATCCAAAGGCGCTGCGTTTCAGCACCAGACAGGTGAGGGCGCCCAGGGCGGCGGTGACGCCAAATTGTGGTTGCAGGCTGAAGAAGAAGGACAGGAACCAGGAATCGGTCACGTAGCGAAGGCTGACGACTATCAGGCCGAAGGACAGAAGCACGCCCAGAGCGGAGGAAGTTCGATCTCTTATCAAAGGTGCAAGTCCGTGGGCGTGAACCCTGTCCAGAAGCGGCGAACATGCCGCAATTCGCTTTGCGTTGCAACAAGGCCCGCGGCTCTTCCAAAAACCCGCGAACAGGCGTGAATATTCCGCGACATTGTGCCCTCATCCCCCTGTGAAGACTGGACATAATCCGATATCAAGCTTAGAAGGCGCCAAATTGGCGAGGAATCTGTGGCGCAATCGTGATCGCGTTGGATTACTTGTCGCCTGGCAATGCGGTGTGTCGCATAGATTTTGCGAAAAGGATGGTTTGACCGTGAGCGAGCACGAGATGAATAGCGAAACCTTGGGCGAGCCTTCTCGCCGCGACTTCCTTTACCTGACCACGGGTGTGGCCGGTGCCGTCGGCGCCGCTGCCTTCGTCTGGCCCTTCATCGACCAGATGCGGCCGGATGCCTCGACGCTGGCGCTCGGCTCGATCGAGGTCGATGTCTCGGCACTCGAGCCAGGCATGTCGCTCATCGTCAAGTGGCGCGGCAAGCCGGTCTTCATCCGCAACCGCACCGACGCGGAAGTCGAGCAAGGCAAGGCTGTCGCGCTCGCAGATCTCAAGGATCCGGTCGCACGCAATGCCAATGGCGATGCCGCCGCCGAAGCTACGGACCTCGCCCGCTCCGCCGGTGAAGGCAAGGAAAACTGGCTAGTGATGATCGGAGTCTGCACCCACCTCGGCTGCGTGCCTTTGGGGCAGGCTGGTGATTTCGGTGGCTGGTTCTGTCCCTGCCACGGTTCGCACTACGATACCGCGGGCCGTATCCGCACAGGTCCGGCTCCGGAAAACCTGCCCATTCCGACATTTGCATTTGTTTCCGATACTGTGATCAAGATCGGCTGAGGGGATTCAGAAATATGAGTGATCATTCCAGTTACCAGCCGTCGAGCGGCCTTGAGAAGTGGATCGATTCGCGGCTGCCGCTGCCGCGCATGATCTATGACAGTTTTGTCGCCTATCCGGTTCCCCGCAACCTGAACTATGCCTATACCTTTGGCGCCATGCTGTCGGTCATGCTGATTGTGCAGATCCTGACCGGCGTCGTTCTGGCCATGCACTATGCCGCCGAAACGAGCGTCGCCTTCGTCTCGGTCGAGAAGATCATGCGTGACGTCAACAACGGCTGGCTGCTGCGCTATATGCATGCCAACGGCGCTTCGTTCTTCTTCATCGCCGTATACCTGCATATCGCCCGCGGCCTCTACTACGGTTCCTACAAGGCGCCGCGCGAGATCCTCTGGATCCTTGGCGTGGTCATTTACCTCCTGATGATGGCAACCGGCTTCATGGGCTATGTTCTGCCCTGGGGTCAGATGTCCTTCTGGGGCGCGACAGTCATCACCGGCTTCTTCACCGCCTTCCCGCTGGTCGGCGAGTGGATACAGCAGTTCCTTCTGGGCGGTTTCGCCGTCGACAATCCGACGCTGAACCGCTTCTTTGCGCTGCACTACCTGCTGCCGTTCATGATCGCCGGCGTCGTCATCCTGCACGTCTGGGCCTTGCATGTCACCGGCCAGACCAACCCGACCGGTGTCGAGGTCAAGTCGAAGACGGACACGGTTCCGTTCACGCCCTACGCGACCCTCAAGGATGCCTTCGGCGTGTCGGTCTTCCTGATCGTGTTTGCCTGGTTCATCTTCTACATGCCGAACTATCTCGGCCATCCCGACAACTACATCATGGCCGATCCGCTGAAGACGCCGGCTCACATCGTTCCAGAGTGGTACTACCTGCCGTTCTACGCGATGCTGCGGGCGATCACCTTCAACGTCCTGTTCATCGACTCAAAGCTTGGCGGCGTTCTGGTGATGTTCGGTGCGATCCTCGTGCTGTTCTTCCTGCCCTGGCTCGACACGTCGAAGGTGCGTTCGGCGGTCTACCGTCCGTGGTACAAGCTGTTCTTCTGGATCTTCGTCGCCAATGCCATCATGCTCGGCTGGCTCGGGTCGCGTCCGGCGGAAGGCTTGTATGTCACCCTGTCGCAGATCGGCACAGCCTACTATTTCGGCTTCTTCCTCGTGATCATGCCGTTGCTGGGTCTGTTCGAGAAGCCACGTCGCATTCCGAACTCGATCACCGAGGCGGTTCTCGAAAAGAGCGGCAAGTCCGCTGACGCAACCGTCTGATCGCTGCGATAGAGGGAAAACAAAGATGAAAAAGCTTGTCACAAGCATCGCTCTGATCGCAGGCCTGACCGGTTTCGGTGCCAGTGCTACGCTTGCTGCAGAAGGTAGCGACCTTGCCGCTGCCGTCGAACATGCGGCGGCCGCGAGCCACTATCCGATCCTCAAGCCGCATAACCTCGACTGGAGCTTCGCCGGCCCG
The DNA here is from genome assembly GCF_964021225.1 of Rhizobium arsenicireducens. NCBI lineage: Bacteria > Pseudomonadati > Pseudomonadota > Alphaproteobacteria > Hyphomicrobiales > Rhizobiaceae > Rhizobium > Rhizobium arsenicireducens. The sequence continues at coordinate 799,425 of NZ_CAXHYK020000001.1, forward strand.
TTCGGGAAATATGACAAGGGCCAATTGCAGCGCGGCCTGAAGGTTTACAAGGAAGTCTGTTCGGCCTGCCACTCGATGTCGCTGGTTCCGTTCCGCACGCTGTCGGATCTTGGTTACTCCGAGGATCAGGTCAAGGCGTTCGCGGCCGAGTACGAGGTGCAAGACGGTCCGAATGCCGACGGTGATATGTTCACCCGCACGGCTGTTGCGTCCGACTACTTCCCTTCGCCCTTCCCGAACAAGGAGGCAGCGGCTGCCTCCAACGGCGGGGCCGCTCCGCCGGACTTCTCCCTCATCGCCAAGGCGCGCGGTGTGGAACGTGGGTTTCCGACCTTCGTCTTCGACATTTTCACCCAGTACCAGGAAGGCGGCGCGGATTATATCTACTCCCTGCTGACCGGTTACCAGGATCCGCCGGAAGGTGTTGAAGTGCCGGAGGGCACGTATTTCAACCCGTACTTCGTCGGCTCCGCCTCGCTCGCCATGGCTCCGCCGATCTCTGACGATCAGGTGGATTATGACGACGGCGCACCACAGACGGTTGATCAGTATTCCAAGGACGTCTCCGCATTCCTGATGTGGGCTGCCGAGCCGCACCTCGAAGACCGCAAACGCACCGGTTTCATGGTGATGGTGTTCCTGGCGATCTTCACCGCGCTCATCTATCTGACGAAAAAGTCGGTCTACGCCAACAAGGAGCACTGATCCCTTCCGGGACCAGAGCTTGAATTGAAAAGGCGACCTTCGGGTCGCCTTTTTGTTGGTCTGGATTTGCCAGACTTGATAGTGTCCAGCGTCATCTCCCATAAACTCTCCAATGGACCCAACATGAGCAATTTTGCCCTGGAGCTTGCATCCTCGATCCGCTCCATTCCCGACTATCCCAAGCCGGGCATTATCTTCCGTGACATCACTACGTTACTTGGCAATCCGCGCGCCTTCCGGCGCACCGTTGATGAACTGGTGCAGCCCTATGCTGGCCTCAAGATCGACAAGATCGCGGGAATGGAAGCCCGCGGCTTTATCCTCGGCGGGGCCGTTGCGCACCAGCTCTCGACGGGCTTCGTGCCAATCCGCAAGAAGGGCAAGCTGCCCCATGAGACGGTCAGCATTGCCTACAGCCTGGAGTACGGCATCGATGAGATGGAAATGCACATCGATGCCGTTGAGCCGGGGCAGAAGGTCATTCTCGTCGACGACCTGATCGCGACCGGCGGTACGGCCGTCGGCGCCGTGCAGCTGCTACGCAAGATCGGTGCGGATGTGATCTCCGCCTGTTTCGTCATTGATCTTCCGGATCTCGGCGGCCGCAAGAAGCTGGAAGCCCTCGGGGTTGAGGTCCGCACGCTGGTCGAATTCTCCGGCCACTGAGATACTAAAACGGTAGCGAGCACCTTTCAACCGAAGATGCCCTAAGCGGCGCCTCGGGCAGTCGTTTGTTCAGCGATTGCCGTCCTTACCGTTGCGGACGACGGTCCCGGCGGATTGGGGATCCTTCCCTTCATTTTCGCGGGCGCGCGTTTCGGGCCCGGCGACGATGATCCGGTGATCGAGATCGCCCTTGTCTTCGGCTTCCTGCTGTCGCTTGTCCTTGTGCATCGTCAGCTCCTGTTCTTGTCAAACACAGGGTAGAACGAGTGCGGCATCGGACAGTTCCATCGGTGATAGCGGGCCGGAACATTTGTCGGCAGGCGGAAGGGCGCGAACGGCGTCGCGCCCAGCAATTGGTCACGCGGTGAGCGCCTTGCGGATGTCGTCCTCCAAAGTCTCCGGTTTCGTCGCCGGTGCATAGCGCGCAATCGGCTCGCCGTTACGGCCGACGAGGAACTTGGTGAAGTTCCACTTGATTGCCTCGGTGCCGAGGATGCCCGGAACCTCATGCGTCAGGTACTTGAACAGCGGATGCGCGCCTGCACCGTTGACCTCGACCTTGGCAAACAGCGGGAAGCCGACCTGATAGTTCAGTTCGCAGAAGGCCTTGATCTGCTGTTCGTCGCCGGGTTCCTGGCCACCGAACTGGTTGCAGGGGAAGCCGAGGACGACGAGATCCGCAGCATAGGTTTCCTGCAGCTTCTGCAGGCCTTCATACTGGGGCGTGTAGCCGCAAGCGCTGGCGGTATTGACGACCAGCACCAGTTTGCCGGCGAAGTCCGAAAGCGGGCGATCCTTGCCGTCGATGTCAATCGCGTGGAAATCGTGGAGGTTCACGGGGCATCGCTCCTATTCGAATTCGAAAATCTTGGTCTTGAAGCGCAGGACGGTTTCTCCGTTCTGGTTCTCACCTTCACCGAGGCCGACATTCAGCATCAGCCCGGGGCGTGATGCCAGAGGCCGGCTCTCCAGGCTGGTCAGACTATAGGTGATCGTGTCTCCGGCATAGACCGGCTTTAACCACTGCAGTTCCTCGAAGCCGGGGGAGGGGCCGAGACGCGGAGGAACCGTCCCCTCATCCATCAGCCTCTTGATCTCGGCGCCCCAGAAATCGACGAAGCAGCGCATCCATCCGGCACAGGTATGCCATCCCGAGGCGCAGAGCGCGCCGAATACGTAGGATTTTGCCGCCTCGGCGTCGGTGTGGAACGGTTGCGGATCGAATTTTTCTGCGTAACGGATGATGTCCTCGGCGGTGAAGATCCGCGCGCCGGTCACGACCTTGTGGCCGGCGGGATAGAGCTCGATCAGCTTCATGCGGCATCCCCCGTTTCACTCGTATCACGCCGGCGGAACATGATCGAATTGCGCGAGCGCAGGACGATCTCGCCTCGCTGGTTTTCCAGTTCGTGGTTCAACGTGACGATACCGATATGCGGCCGCGAGCGCATCGGTCGGGCACCCTCGACTGTCGAGCGGCCCTTCAGGGTGTCGCCAGCCAACACCGGCTTCTTCCATTCCATCAGGTCGATACCCGGCGCGCCCTCGGAGACGGAGTCAAGCAGGTAGGAATTGATCATCATCCGCATGAACATGCTGCTGGTGTGCCAGCCCGATGCCGAGAGGCCGCCGAGGATGCTGGCCTTGCCGGCCTCCTCCGAAAGATGCATCGGTTGTGGGTCGAATTCCTGCGCGAATTCGATGATCTCCGAGGCGCTGACTGTCTTCGGTCCAAGCTCGAACGCGCTTCCGACGCGGAAGTCTTCGAAATGAAGTTTCGGAGATGGCATGCGACGTTTCCTTGTAGTCGTTTCAGTGTAGAATGATCAGCTTGAAGGGCAATTACAAGGAGTGCCGGCGTTTGGTTTCGAACAGGCGTCGTTCCTGGCGGAACCGCGCGCGCGGCACGCAGACATCCAGAGACCTTCCTGTTGAAAACCAGCCCCTGAAAGGAGATTGCCATGCTCGCCAAGAATGTCGGATCAATCGATCGTATCCTACGCATCATCGTCGGTCTCGCTGTGCTGTCGCTATTCTTCATCTATCCAGACGCCTCGTGGCGCTATTGGACGCTGATCGGCATCGTCCCCTTGCTCACTGGGCTCCTCTCGACCTGCCCGCTCTATTCCATCTTCGGCATGTCGACCTGCCCGATGAAGAAGGTCTGAGACCGACGCCACGGCGCAACGAGAAACTGCCGCCCGTCGAGTGAAGGGCGGCAGCGCAAAGTCTTTCGTGATATGTGGTCCAATCCGTCTCAGGTGTTGAAACGGAAGTGGATCACGTCGCCGTCCTGGACGACATATTCCTTGCCTTCGTCGCGGCCCTTGCCGGCTTCCTTGGCGCCGACTTCACCCTTGAAATTGATGTAGTCGTCATAGGCGATGGTGAAGGCGCGGATGAAGCCGCGCTCGAAATCGGTATGGATGACGCCGGCGGCGGCCGGTGCCTTGGTGCCACGCACGATGGTCCAGGCGCGGCACTCTTTCGGACCGACGGTAAAATAGGTGATGAGATCGAGCAGGTGGTAGCCTGCACGAATCAGGCGGTCGAGGCCGGCTTCTTCCAGGCCGAGCGCGGAGAGGAATTCCTTAGCTTCGTCTTCCGGCAGCTGCGCCACTTCGGATTCTATCGCAGCGGAGATGATCACGCACTCGGCACCTTGCTCGGCGGCCATCTTGGCGACGGCCTGGGTGTGGGCATTGCCATCGACGGCGTCGCTTTCCGCGACGTTGCAGACATACAGGACCGGATGCGAGGTCAGGAGGTTCAGACCCTTCAGGACCTCGATTTCGTCGTCCGCCAGAGTTTTCAGCAGCAGACGGGCGGGCTTGCCTTCATTCAGCAGCTTGATGACGGCTTCCATCACCGGCAGTTGGGCGAGCGATTCCTTGTCCTTGGAGGCGGCGCGCTTGCGGGTCTGGTCAACCCGGCGCTCCAGGCTCTCGAGGTCTGCAAGCATCAGCTCGGTCTCGATGGTCTCGGCGTCGCCGACCGGGTTGATGCGGCCCTCGACATGGGTGATGTCGTCGTCCTCGAAGCAGCGCAGCACGTGCACGACGGCATCGACTTCGCGAATGTTGGCGAGGAACTTGTTGCCGAGGCCTTCGCCCTTGGATGCGCCGCGCACCAGGCCGGCGATGTCGACGAAGGAGATGCGCGTCGGGATGATCTCCTTGGATCCGGCGACGGCCGCGAGCTTCTGCATGCGTGGATCGGGAACGGCGACTTCACCGGTGTTCGGCTCGATCGTGCAGAACGGATAGTTGGCGGCTTGCGCCGCCGCCGTCTTGGTCAGCGCGTTGAAGAGAGTGGACTTGCCGACATTGGGCAAGCCGACGATACCGCATTTGAAGCCCATGGCCAGAATACCTGCTTAGCTTGGAATTTTCGTTGCCCACGCCTATGGGATAAAGGAGGCAGGCGGTCAAGTGTTTGCACCATCCCGGCCAGGTGCGCGAAGGTCGACGGCGGCTGGCGGATGCCCTATTATGCAAAAGCTGGGCCGGCGACAGAGGCCGGTCTGAAGTCATCGCAAGAGAGGTTCCGATGACGGGCGACGATGCTGCTCTCAAGCCGAAAACCGTGACCAAGCCGAAGCCTGAAAGGCCAAGGCTCTATAAGGTCTTGCTGCTCAACGACGACTTCACACCACGCGAATTCGTGACACTGGTGTTGAAGGTGGTCTTCCGCATGAGCGAGGAAACCGGCTACCGGGTAATGATGACCGCACACAAGTTCGGTATGGCCGTGGTGGTCGTCTGTGCCAGGGATATCGCCGAAACCAAGGCGAAGGAGGCAAACGATCTCGGCAAGGACGCCGGCTTTCCGCTGATGTTCACGACTGAGCCGGAGGAATGATCCGGACGCTCTCGGGGGCTCAGGGCCGCCGGCGGTAGAGGTATGTGTCCGGAAGCCCGAGGCGGCGACAGGCCTGGACCGGTGCGGACGATGGAAGCATAATGCGTTCGGCGCCGTAGGCGGCCGTCTTCACCAGCGCGCGTTGCATGGGCGTCAGGGACCAGGACTGCCGAATCCCCAGCCTGTCGCCCACCCAGGCGGGCAACAGCTCGACCGCAGCCGCGATGAGCAGTTTCTGCAAGAGTCGCAGGGTTGCCGGAAGGACTTGAACCTTGCCGACGATATCGAGGAACTCGAAGACAATCTCGGATTTCGCAAGCCGCGAGCGCATTACGTCGAACAGCATGTTCAATTCGGAGACCGAGGCTGGTGCGTTGGTCGCGCCATAGAGGTCGGCGGCAGCCTTGCCTTCTGCGAGGAAGCGGTTGCGGGCCTCGTCCGAAAGCGGTTGGGCATAGCGATGATAGGCTTCCATGAAGCCGTAGGCGGCGGTGGCCTGTACCCAGTCGAGCAGGATCGGATCGTCGGCGCGGTAGTGCTTGCCCTCGGTCGTCAGGCCGGTCACCGAGCCGTGGCGGCGATTGACCCCCTCTATCATCGCTTCGGCCCTGCTGCGCGCGCCATAGACGGTGATCATGGCGGCAAGGCCGGTGCGTTGCATGCGGGTCAGCGCGTCGGTTCTAAAGCTGCTGTGTTGCCAGAACTCCGTCGCGAACATGGGGTTCGGCCAGTTCGAGCAGGACGGCGGTGATGCCGCCGATGAAGACCGTGACGGGGTTCTTGAACACCTGCCAGGAAACCGAGTTCGCCGGCACCAACGCCGGTTCGCCTGCGGGTGCGGAGAAATCGAAAGCCATGCCCTTGGGCTGGGACAGGCTGAGGGCAAAGAGATCGAGTCTGCGGCTCAAGGGGCCGGGCAGGGGCAGGGGTGAAAGGGCGAGTCGCATAGGTGGCCTCCAGGGCTGGTCAATGCAGGAAGAGCCGACCTTGTTCCGCCCGCCCAGGCGGGCGAATTCTAGCGGGGTGGTATCCGACGTACCTCCAAGCCGTGTTTCGTCAGGTCGAAGCCGCAGCTCCTGTAGAAGTCGAGCGTGCCGGGCCGCGTTCCACCCGTCTGCAGCCGAACCGTATAGCAGCCGGCGCCGAACGCCGCATTGATCGCAGTCTTGACCGTCTGGCGTCCAAGGCCGGTGCGGCGATGCGCTCCGTCGGTCACGACGTTCTCGATGAAGGCATAGGACATGCCGCCACGGGTGAGATTGGGCACCACGATCAGGACGCATGTGCTGGCGAGAACGCCGTCGACGAAACCACCGAACACGGTGAGGCCTTCGCGCTTCAGTATCTCGCCGAAACGTGTCTCGGCCAAGGCAGGAGAGAGCGGCAGGTCGCCTTCGATCAATTGGGCATAGAGCGCGAGCAGGCCTGCGAGGTCGCGCTGTTGTAGGGGCCGGACCTCGACAGGCATCGGCATCGGATCAGTCGTCCTTCTTGCCGAACATGCGCTTCAGCATCTCGGCCATCGGCCCGGTCTCGGGCAGTTTTTTGGGCTGGGCCGTGTTGCGGGCCTGGCGGATATGCGACTGGCCGGCCGGCTTTGCCGCCTTGACCGGGGAAGGGGCTTCCTCCTTGCCTCCGGTGGCGAGCGCAAGCTTGTTCATCAGCTTGCTATCGTCACCCTTCACCAGCAGTTCGACATTGTCGGAGATGGCGTCGAGCAGAGGCTCCAGCCAGATGTGGTCGGCCTTGGCGAAGTCGCCGAGCACATGGCTGTGCACGCGGTCCTTGTCGCCCGGATGGCCAATGCCGAGGCGCAGCCTGCGGTAGTCCTTGCCGCAATGGGCGTCGAGGGATTTCAGGCCGTTATGGCCACCATGCCCGCCGCCGACCTTGATGCGGACCTTGCCCGGCAGCAAATCGAGTTCGTCATGCAGGGCGATGATGGCACCGGGACCGAGCTTGTAGAAACGCATGGCCTCGCCGACCAATTCCCCGGACAGGTTCATGAAGGTCTGCGGCTTTAGCAGCAGAACCTTCTCGCCGGCGATTTCGCCTTCGGCGATCTCTGCCTTGAACTTCTTCGCCCAGGGCGAGAAGGAATGGCGCCGGTGTATGGCGTCCACCGCCATGAAACCGATGTTGTGGCGGTTCGCCTGGTATTGCGCGCCGGGATTGCCGAGCCCCGCTATGATGATCATGTGCCGTGTCCGTCGATGGTGAACGTGGCCCCTCAGCACCGCGAAACGGCGGCGTTGTCAAGCCGGTTTGCCGGCCGGCGCGGGCAAGAGACGATCAATTGCCGCTCGGCATCTTGTATTTCTCGAAGATTGCCTTCTGCCTCCCATCGGCGATCAGCTTGTCGAGGCCGGCCTGCATCTCGACGAGCAAAGCATCCGGGAAGTCGATGTTGCAGGCGATGGAGAACTTCTGTTCGGAAAGGATGAAGAGAGCCTCGATCGCGTTTCCCTCGGCCTTCAGGTCCTCATAGTATTTTTCGGAGATCGGCATCAGGTCGATCCGTCCGCTCATCAGCTTCTTGAAAGTGAGCTTCAAGTCGGTCGCGAGATCGATTTTCGGGAAGGCGTTCCGTTCAAGCAGGTCTTGAGTGTAGTCATTGCGCTGGGTGCCGACGACGTATTGCCGCGCCTCCTCAATAGAACGTGGCTTGATGCCGGATGCCTTGTTGGCAATCATTACATTGCGGTCGATGGCGAGTGGCTCAACCCATTTGAACCGCTTGTCGCGTTCGGCGATGTGGGCGGTGGTGAAGACGCAGTGCGTCTTCTCGCTCTCGGCGAGCTGGAGCGCCCGCGCCCAGGGCATCATTTCGATCGTGTAGTCCGCCTTGACGTCTTTCATCAGGCTGACCGTCTGTTCGTAGCCGACGCCCCGATATTCCCCGCCTTCGCGGAAATTATAGGGCGGGTAGTCCTCGGTGGTGAAGTGGATGGTCTCTGCGCCGGCGGCGCCGGCGAATGTCATCGACAGGAGAAATGCGGCGATCCTCATAGGCACTTTCCTTCGCGACATCGGGGATGCTCAGGTGATTGAGCGTCCGCGTTTTGATGAACTCTTCAGGGTCTCGATCAACTGGTGGACAGGCTGGGGGCGAGCGAACAGATAGCCCTGGCCGCGATCGACGCCGAAGCGTCGAAGAATTTCGTGCTGCTCCTCGGTCTCAATGCCTTCAGCAACCACCGAGCATTCCATCTTGTGCGAGATTGCGGTGATGCCTTCGACCAGCATGCGGCTCTTGTGCTGAAGCTCCGGCTCTTCGGTCGAGAGCGAGCGGATGAAGGACTGGTCGATTTTGACGATGTCGACGGGAAATCGGTTGAGGTAGCTGAGAGAGGAATAGCCGGTACCAAAATCGTCAAGCGCGATGCGGCAGCCGAAACGGTTGAATTCATCGAGAATGGTGCGGATCTGCGGATTGTCGTGCAGCAGGGTTGCTTCGGTAATCTCGATGACGAGACGGTGCGGCGCGATGCCGTAGCGGGAGACCAGCGCCGCAAGCCGGATCGGCAGGGTCTGCTCGAACTGCAAGGGCGAGAAGTTGATGGCGATATAGGCGTCGTTGTCCCCGGTCGCCTGGGAAATCACCACGAGATTGGCGAGTGCTTTCTCCAGAATGCGGTTGCCGATGCGGGTAATGGCGCCGGTCTCCTCGGCGATCTTTATGATGTCGCTGGGGGGAATGGTACCCTTTTGCGGATGCTCCAGCCGCAGCAGAGCCTCGTAACCGACGACAGAGCCGCTTGCGAGATCGACGATCGGCTGGAAATAGGCCTCGAACCAGTCCTCTTCGAGGGCGATCTCAATGTCGCGTTCGATGGCTGCACGCTGGCGCGTATTGTCCTGGATCAGCGGATCGTAGAGCAGGGCGCCATTCTTGCCGTCACGTTTCTTGCTGTACATGGCCATATCGGACTTCTGCAGCAGTTCGGCGGCATTGCTGGCATGACGCGGATAGAGTGCCACGCCGATGCTGGCACTCAGGCGGACCGTGGCGCCGTGCACGTGCAATGGCTCATCGAAAATGGCGCAGAGGCGATGGCTCAGCTCCAAGGCGTCATGCTCGACCTTGGCCGACCGCAAGAGGACCGCAAATTCGTCGCCGCCCAGGCGGGCCGCAACTGCGCCCGACGGAAGCAGCGGGCGCATCAAATCGACCAGCATGCGCAGCACCGTGTCGCCGGCCTGATGACCGAGATTGTCGTTGATCCATTTGAAACGGTCGAGGTCGACGAAGATGCAGGCAAGTTCTCCATCCATCTCGTCGGTTTCGCGGATCTCCGTGTCGAGGGCGTTTTCGAAACCCTGCCTGTTCATCAGGCCGGTCAGATGGTCCGTGATTGCCTGGCGGTGATTGCGCGCCTCGGATTGCTTCAGGGCCGTCACATCGGTCATGACGCTGAGCGAGAGGCCGGTCTCGCCGGCGTTGCCTTCCTTGTTCGCTTCGACGATCAGCACGTCCATCAGATTGCCGTCCGCACAAACGAATTTGCTCGTGCTCTCGACGACCGCGTCCTCGCGGCTTCTTCGCCGTTTGCGCTCGAGATAGGCGGCGCGCGCGTCCTCTTGCACGAGTTCAGCGAAACGCTTGCCAAGCACATCGCTGCGCTCGTAACCGGTGGCCAGCAGCCAATAGTCGCTGACGCCGGTGATGCGGTCCTGCTCATCGAGCGAGAACAGCATGGCGGGTGTCAGGTTGTAAATATTGGTGGCGCGCCGATGGGCAATCTTCAGCTCCTGCTCCTCCTGCTCGAGCTGGATTTGCATGGCATTGAAGCTCTTCGCCAGCCGGCCGATCTCGTCGTTGGACTGCCAGTCGACATGATGACGCGAACCGAGTTGACGCGTCGCCTCGATCGCTGCGGTGAGCTTCATTAGCGGCTGAATGATCATCAGGCGGTTGCCGAAGATCGCAGCCAGAACGAGGCCCAGCACGGCGACAATGAAGATGCCGATCAATATGGCTTCGGAATCGCGCAGCGAGGAAAGAGCATCGAAGCGGCCATAATAGATGGTAATCGTTCCCACCTGCCTGCGACCGTCGATGCCCTGATAGAAAATCTCACGTGACTTGGATTCCACGCCGCTTTTAGGCCAGGTCGGCAGGGGCGGCATGGAGACATTTATACCGCCCGAAAGATCGCGTACCTGGACCTTGCTCACGGCATTTGCAGAGACGATCGTCGTGGCGATCTGCTCGACGCTTTCGCGGTCGAAGTCCCACAACGGCTTGGCCAGCGCCTGGGAGTTCGTGGCTAGCAGGATTTCCACGTGATCCTGCAATTCCTTGGCGGCGCGATCCGATGAGAGGGAAAGAAACAGGGCAAAGAGCGGCACCACCAGGATGAAGACGGTGGTGGCGACGATCGCCAGGAATCGCCTCTCGATCGACCGGGTCATGCCGCGGTGGCTCCATCACATTTATGACGGCCTTCGATCCCAGCCAAGACGATATGCATCCCCGATGCCCCTTAAGATGAGGATGCATGCTGGCACGTATTGATTAAATCTCGTTAAAGGATAGCTCGTAAATCTTGTACAAGCTGAAATTGCCAAAAAAGTCCGGAGACAAAAAAATCCCGCCTCCGGGAGAGGCGGGATCAATACGGGGCAATCGTTTTTCCGTATCAGATCAGGCTTCTTCGCCCTCTGTACCTGCTTCGCTTTCTTCGGACAGACCGCCCGCAGGAGCGACGATCGTGGCGATCGTGAAGTCGCGGTCGGTGATGACCGGGCTCACGCGTGCCGGCAGCTTGACATGCGAGATGTGGATGCTGTCGCCGATCTTGTGGCCGGCGAGATCGACCGTGATGGATTCCGGAATGCCGTTGGCCGGGCAGTGCAGTTCCACCGTGTGACGAACGATGTTCAGAACGCCACCGATCTTGATGGCCGATTTCTCTTCGTTGATGAAGTGAACCGGAACTTCGACGGTGACCTTGCTGTCTGCCGAGACGCGCAGGAAGTCGACGTGCATGGTGAAGTCACGGACCGGATCACGCTGGTAGTCCTTCGGCAGGACGTTGATCTTCTCGCCGTCGACATTGATCACAGCGACAGTGGTCATGAAACCGCCTGCGTGGATGCGCTTTGTCACTTCGTTGGTGTCCAGCGAGATGGCAATGGGGGCCTGCTTGTCACCATAGATAACAGCGGGAATCAAACCGTTGCGGCGAAGTTCGCGGGAGGACCCCTTACCTACCCGTTCGCGTGCTACGGCCTTGAGCTCGTAAGAAGAGTGGCTCATGGCTTTTCCTTTCAAGTTGTCTGGAGAGTCTCGCATGCGCTAATCTGTGGCGCCTGTCGAAACCGGGGCTCCCGAAGGAACCTCATCCGCGTTGCCTCCAAGGGTGTCTACACGGACGGGCGCGCTATAGAACAGAAGTGCCGAAAAGGCAAGCTCCGACCGGGGTATTCCCCCAAATGCGCTGGTTTCGCGCTATCTGGGCCGGCTGATCGCTCGACCGTGCCGGGTGGGCGTCACGAGGCGAACCGGAGGCCCGCGTTAAGCTCACCGATGCGAGTGGAGGGTACCCCACTGGGTCGCGTGTCGTCCGAATGCGCCGTTCCAATGCGTGGGACATGCCGGCTCTCGATATGTGTCTCAGATTTGCGACAGATTGTGCGGCGAATGCGCGAACCGCCTTGTCTGGGACAATCGCGATTGAAAGATCTCTCCTTCGCATGCATGATCGCTTTGGGAGGAGCCGATGCGCCAGCAATCCAGCCACTCGGACTTGGTCTATGCAACCGCGTCACAGCATTCCGCGGCTGCGAGTTCGCCCATCGCCGCCTCCTGGCGGCGCTGCCTGGACCTTCACCAGCTTGCACCGGAAGAGGGGCGCAGGCCCGTCCTCGTCGACGAGGCGGCATTTCGCGACGCCCGCGAGCGCATGGAACATCTCGTCACGGCCTGCGCCGACGAGGTGGACCGTCTCTACCAGACCGTCGGCCGCTCGGGTTGCTGCATCGTGCTGTCCGATCGCGACGGCATCGTGCTCGACCGGCGGGGCGCTGCCGGCGACGACGCCGACTTTCGCGAGCTGGGTCTGTGGCAACAGAATCTGTGGAGCGAGGCGAGCGCCGGCACCAATGGCATTGGCACGGCGCTCGCCGACGAGCGCGCGGTGATCATTCATCGCGATCAGCATTTCCTCAGCTCCAACATCGAACTGAGCTGCGCGACGGCGCCGATCCGCGACCACAGGGGGCGCGTGACCGCAGCACTCGACATCTCCACCTGCCGCAGCGACGTGACCGAGATGACGCTGTCGATCCTGTCGCATGCGGTCCGCGACGTTGCCGCCCGCGTCGAGACGATCCTTTTCCGCCAGGCCTTCCCCGGCGCGCGCATCATCATGGTGCCCAGCGCTCATGCCGCGACCGTGGCCCTCATCGCCGTCGACTGTGACGACCTCATTCTCGGCGCGACGAAAGCGGCGCGCGCCGCGTTGAAACTCGACGACCAGCGCATTGCCCAGGGCCTTCCGGCTGCCGATGCCCTGCGCGAAAGCAGGGGCGAGGCGAGTTCCGATCTCGACTGCGCCGAGCGCGCGGCGCTCAGGCGGGCCTTGTCGCGCACCAACGGCAATGTCTCGCAGGCGGCCCAGATTCTCGGCATCAGCCGCGCCACCCTGCATCGCAAGATCAAGCGTCTCTCGCTGCAATAGGCCGCGGTTTCCCATATGTCGCATTTCTGAAACAGTGTGCATTGCGGTATGGGCCGGGGTCCCTATCGCTCACGGTCTTTGCAGGCAATCATCGTCTCACGGGTCCGCTGGAGGGACCTTTCTCAGGGAGGATGACATCGTGAATATTCAGGTTCAGACCGTGGCGGGTACGCCTTTCAAACTGAAATACGGCAACTTCATCGGCGGGCAGTGGCGCGATCCGGTCAACGGCCGCTACTTCGACAACATCACGCCGGTGACCGGCGGCAAGCTTTGCGAGGTCGCCCGCTCGGACGAGCACGACATCAACCTCGCCCTCGATGCCGCCCATGCCGCCAAGGACAAATGGGGCCGGACTTCGTCGACGGAACGCTCCAACATCCTGATGAAGGTGGCGCAGCGGATGGAGGACAATCTCGAACTCCTGGCGCGCGCCGAGACCTGGGACAACGGCAAGCCGCTGCGCGAGACCATGGCCGCCGACATTCCGCTGGCGATCGATCATTTCCGCTACTTCGCCGCCTGCATCCGCGCCCAGGAGGGCACGATCGGCGAGGTCGACCACGATACCATCGCCTATCACTTCCATGAGCCGCTCGGCGTCGTCGGCCAGATCATTCCGTGGAATTTTCCGATCCTGATGGCCGCCTGGAAGGTCGCTCCGGCACTGGCCGCCGGCAATTGTGTGGTGCTGAAGCCGGCCGAGCAAACTCCGGCCTCGATGCTGGTGCTGATGGAACTGATCGGCGACCTGCTGCCGCCGGGAGTGCTCAACATCGTCAACGGCTTCGGGCTCGAGGCCGGCAAGCCGCTGGCCACCAGCCCGCGCATCGCCAAGATCGCCTTCACCGGGGAAACCTCGACCGGCCGGCTGATCATGCAATACGCCAGCCAGAACCTGATCCCGGTCACGCTCGAACTGGGTGGCAAGTCGCCCAACATCTTCTTCGAAGACGTGATGCGCGAGGACGACGACTATCTCGACAAGGCGCTGGAAGGCTTTGCCATGTTCGCGCTCAATCAGGGCGAGGTCTGCACCTGCCCGAGCCGCGCGCTGGTGCATGAAAAGATCTACGACCGCTTCATGGAGAAGGCGCTGAAGCGCGTTGCCGCCATCAAGCAGGGCGACCCGCTCGACATGTCGACGATGATCGGCGCCCAGGCATCCAGCGAACAGCTGGAGAAGATCCTGTCCTACATGGATATCGGCCGGCAGGAAGGCGCCGAAGTGCTGATCGGCGGCGAGCGCAACAACCTCTCCGGCAATCTCGGCGGCGGCTACTACGTCAAGCCGACGGTGTTCAAGGGTCACAACAAGATGCGGGTGTTCCAGGAGGAAATCTTCGGCCCCGTGGTCTCGGTCACCACCTTCAAGGACGATGCCGAAGCGCTCGAAATCGCCAATGACACACTCTACGGTCTCGGCTCGGGCGTTTGGAGCCGCGATGCCAATCGCTGCTACAATTTCGGCCGCGACATCCAGGCCGGCCGCGTCTGGACCAATTGCTACCACGCCTATCCGGCCCATGCAGCTTTCGGCGGCTACAAGCAGTCGGGCATCGGCCGCGAGACGCACAAGATGATGCTCGACCACTACCAGCAGACCAAGAACATGCTGGTATCCTACAGCCCGAAGGCTCTCGGCTTCTTCTGATCCGACCATCTCCACAGGCAAGAGGCTTGTTGCCCCCGCTTCAGCCTCTTGCCGTCCCTCTCCCTGCTCTGGCAGGGGGAGGGATTGCCGTTTCGGGAAGGAGGAATACCGCATGATCGACGAGACAAACGCGGCGCAGCCGCGGGTGACAGCCACGCAGGCAGCGCTCGACTTCATCCGGGAGATCCAGGCGGATCATCCCGACATTCTGTTTCACCAGTCCGGCGGCTGTTGCGACGGCTCGTCGCCGATGTGCTTTCCGGTGGCCGAGTACCGGGTCGGCGAGAACGACGTGAAGCTCGGCGAGATCGGCGGCGTGCCGGTGTATATCAGCGGCTCGCAGTTCGCGGTGTGGAAGCACACGCAGTTGATCATCGACGTGGTGGCGGGGCGAGGGGGCATGTTCTCGCTCGACAACGGTCGCGAGCGGCGTTTTCTGACGCGGTCGCGATTGTATGCCGGCGGCGATGGCTGTGCCGTTCCTGTCCCAGCGGCCCGGTCGGCCGAATAGGCCCAGACGAAACATCCCGCGGAGCGCAAGCGCCGCGGGATTCACTTTTCGCGACAGCGGACGCGCTCAGGCGGCGTGGCGTGCCGAAACCGACGGGCGATGACCGATGGAGAAGCTGCTGACCTGATCGGTCAGGCCGTCCGCCTCACTTGCCAGCGCAAAGGCGGAAGCTGTCGTCTCCTCGACCATGGCGGCATTCTGCTGGGTTACCTGATCAAGGTCGTTGACCGAGGCATTGATCTCGCCAAGGCGTTGCGACTGTTCGCGGGAAGCGGTGGCGATCGATCCGATGTGGGTGTTGATCGTCTCGATGTTACCCTCGATCTTGTGCAGGCTCTCGCCGGTCTTCAACACCAGCGCCACGCCGTCGGCGACGTCGGTGGTCGAGGTATTGATCAACTGGCTGATGTCGCGGGCGGCACCCGAGGACTTTTGGGCGAGCTCGCGCACTTCCTGCGCGACGACTGCGAAACCCTTGCCAGCATCGCCAGCACGGGCCGCTTCGACGCCTGCGTTGAGTGCCAGAAGGTTGGTCTGGAAGGCGATCTGGTCGATCACGTCGATGATCTGGCGGATCTTGGTAGACGAGCTTTCGATCCTCTCCATGGCGACGATTGCCTCGTTGACCACGCTCGAGGAGGTCTTGGCGTCCGAGAGTGTGTCAGCCGTCACCTTGACCGCCGTCTCGCAACGCTGGAGAGCGTCATTGACCGAGCCGGTCATCTCGCCAAGGGCTGCGGCTGCCTCTTCCAGTGAGGCTGCCTGGCGTTCGGTGCGATGGGCAAGATTTTCCGAGGCGCCCTTCAGGTCGGAAGAACCGGCGCGGATCGTGTCGGCGCTTTCAGTGATCGTGCGGATCGTGTCTTCCAGGCGCTCGACGGAATTGTTGAAGTCTATGCGGAGATGATCAAGCGACGACACGAAAGGTCGTTCGATGCGAAGATTGAGGCGACCGCTCGACAGGTTCTGCAGACCCGTGGCAAGAGCCGAGACTGCATCCTCTAGTTCCTGGGCGCTGCGAGCCTTCTCCGCCTCGCGCTGGCGGCGCTCGTCGTCGATCTGTGCCCCCCGTTCGACGGCATCCGCTTCCATGCGCTCCTTCTCGACCGCGTTCTGGCGGAAGGATTCCAGCGCGCGCGCCATCACCCCGATCTCGTCGGCGCGACCCGTCGCGTTGATGTCGATTGCCTTGTCGCCCTGATTCAGCCGGTTCATCAGGCTCGCCAGATCCGTGAGAGGGCGGGTGAGGCTGGATGAAACCAGTATGCCGACGCCGCCCATGCAGACGAGGACCGCGACGGTGGTCAGCAGTGCCCACCAGGCAAGTTCGTTGGCGGAGGCGAGTACCTTGGCTTCGTGCTGCCCGACGACCAGAAGGTGGTTTTGGCCGAACAGCGTGACGGGGAGATAGGAATAGAAGGAGGAATGGTCGCCCGAAATGGCGAAGGCCGACCCGGTCTCGCCGTTAGACGCGGCCTTGGCGAGTTCCGGGGCGATCTCGGCATCCTTGCCGCCGCTCACTGTCCCGCCACGCACCGTTCCGTCATTGTTGAGAAGGAAGGCGTCGTCGATCGTGGTGCCAAGGCCATCGGGCGCGACCATGGCTGATAGCTTGGATGCGGAGACACGGATGATCACCACGCCCTTCTTTACCGTGTCGCCCCACACAGAGATGGCGAGCGGCTTTGCGATCAGGGCCGAGGCCCCGTCCTCACCCTGGGGATAGTCGGTGAAGCCGGAGACATGCGTCTGGTCCAGCGTTCCGGCATTGGCGCGATCATAGATCTCCTTGAGCGCTGCATTCTCCGGATCTACGACGTTCGACAGGAATTCCTTGCCCTTGGTGACAGTATAAACCAGCGTTCCTGCATTGTCGGCGATGATCACGTCACTGGCGTTGGTGTTTTTCCAGACGCTGGCAACGGTGCCATGGAAGCCGGCGTGCCGGACGCCGTACAGCAGCTTGAGCTTGGTGCCGTCCATCGCGACGCGCTCGTCGATCGTCGAGCCGCTCGGTTGGAAGATCTGCTTGATGTCGGTGGCCTCGAGAGGAATGATGTTGACCATCATGTCGGTCGCTTCGCCGATCGCCGTGTTCTGGGCGAGGTCCGAAAGCGACTGCTCGATGCGCCTGATATAGGCGTTAAGGTCCTTCGATTGGGTCTTGGCGACGGATTCAAGCCGTAGCTTGCTGGCTTCGATCAGGCCGCTCTTGCCGACCTGATAGCTCAGGATGCCGACGGCGAAACAGGATACAAGCGTGGCGCCAACGACGAGGCCGGCAAACTTCGCTTTTACGGATGATAGCGCGCCAGTCTTGGCAGCACCCAAATGGTTTCGTGACATTAATTCCCTCCACGGGCAAACAACCCGCGGAGAGTGTCACGAAAATTGCTTACAGTCGGGTTAAACCCTCGGGGGCTGATCTTGGAGTGAAGGAATGGGCTCAAGGTCCTACGAAGATTAGTCGAACAGGCTGGAGACGGATTCTTCTGCGCTGGTGCGGTTGATCGCTTCGCCGAGAAGATTGGCCGTCGTCAGCACGCGGATGTTGTGGGCTGACTGGACCGCCGTCGTCGGCTGGATCGAGTCGGTGATCACCAGTTCGCGTAGCTTGGAGGAGGTGACACGGCTGACCGCGCCGCCCGACAGTACGCCGTGCGTGATATAGGCGGTCACGCTGGTTGCTCCATTCTTCAGAAGGGCTTCTGCTGCATTGCAGAGTGTCCCCCCGGAATCGACGATGTCGTCGATCAGGATGCAATCCTTGCCGGCCACTTCGCCGATCACGTTCATGACCTCGGATTCGCCCGGACGGTCGCGACGCTTGTCGACAATAGCCAGGAGGCAGTCGAGGCGCTTGGCGAGCGAGCGGGCGCGGACAACACCGCCGACGTCCGGCGAAACGACCATGACATTCTTGGTGTCGTAACGGTCCTTCACGTCGCGGGCGAGAAGCGGTACGGCGTAGAGGTTATCGGTCGGGATGTCGAAGAAGCCCTGGATCTGGCCGGCGTGCAGGTCGAGCGTGAGCACGCGGTCGGCGCCGGCTTCGGTGATCAGGTTGGCAACCAGCTTGGCTGAGATCGGGGTGCGCGGGCCGGGTTTGCGATCCTGGCGGGCATAGCCGAAATAGGGGAGAACCGCCGTGATACGCTTCGCCGAAGAGCGGCGGAAGGCGTCGATCATGATGAGCAGTTCCATCAGGTGATCATTGGTGGGAAACGATGTCGACTGAACGACAAAGACGTCTTCGCCGCGCACGTTTTCCTGGATTTCTACGAAAATTTCCTGGTCTGCGAACCGCCTGACACTGGCTTTTCCGAGTGGTACGTTGAGATAATTGCAGATTGCCTCGGCGAGCTGCCGGTTCGAATTACCTGCGAAAACCTTCATTTTGGTCCGCCTGTTGTCATGCTGAGATGGGCGCCTTTTAGCGCCCTTCCCCCCGAATGCAAGTGGTTTGGCGGAAATGCATACCTTTTTCGTGAAAACTTTCTAACAGCTGCATTTCAGCTGCCGTGCGATTGGCGCCATGCTGTGTACTGGGCGATCGTTTTCGTGCCGATCTGCTGCATCAGCGAGGCCGGGACACCTGCCCAGGGATCGGTCGCGGCAGAGGGCACCTTTTCCTCGCCCTGGATCCGATGGATGCGGTTTCCGCCGCTGTCGAGTACGTCCCAGACATAGACCACCGTAACGGTCCCGCCGTCGCCGAAAGCGGAGAGATAGCCCTTCAGGATATGCTCGCTTGCCGGATCGCTGGCGCTTTTGATCGTCAGGCCCTTGCCCCGTGCCTCGGCGCCGAGCTGGCGTGACAGCGGTGTGACCGACTGGACGGGCGCTCCGATGATCGGCAGGAAGCGGATGGTGCCGGCGGCGCCAGCCGGGGCGAGCGCGGCGATGTTTTGTTGGGCTGATGGCGCTGGCTGTGCAGGCTGAGAAGGCGAGGCGGATTCCGCGGTCTGCATGGGCGGTTGCAGTTGAGCCGGGGGAGCGCCGAGCGTTTGCCCGCTCGGACTGGGCGCTACCGGATAACTGTCCTGATTGCCGTAGAGCGGCGGAGAGGCGACCGGATTGCTCTGGCCGGAGGCGAGGGCGGCGGCCTGGGCCTCGAGCGAATTTTGCGGCAGCTGTGCGTATCCCTGCTGGGCGAGCGGCGCGCTTTGGCCGTAGGACGGTTCCGTATAGCCATTCTGTTGGCCCCGGGACAGCGCGATGTCGCTTTCGCTCACAGGCTGGCCGCCATCGCCGATTTCCATGGGTGGCACCAGCGCTTCGGGCGTGTTGCAAGCAGTGAGCGTCGCCGCTGCGATCAGGCCGGCCGTCGCTGTTCGGGAAAGTCTCATATTCGCTGCCGTCCTCGTGCACCTCCGTCGGATTAGATGAGGATAACCTTAAAATCCTATCAATTCCTTAGAGTGCCGGGTGTCGACGACGGTCTTGCCTGCCGAAGTTGTCCTGCGCTACCGCGCAATCAGCTCCAGCGGGTGGCGCGAAAGGGGGCGCGGGGCTTCGGCGGTGGTCAGATAGGTGTGGCCGAGGGTCATGGCGGTATCACGTTCGCTGTCCATAATGATCATGTGCACGAAGAGCGTCATGTCGGCCAGGATTGGCTGCGCATTGCCGGAATGGAACATCTGGTGCTCCATCCACGAGGGCGAGAAGCGGGCGCCGAGAGAATAGCCGCAGGCATTGAGCCGATGGCGGGCAAGGCCACGCTCGTCGATGATGCGGGCATGAGTCTCGAAAATGTCGCCGAAGGTGTGGCCAGGCCGCAGAACCCCCTCGATCGCCTTGATGGTCTCGTGGCATGCGGCATAGAGTTCGCGATGGCGCGCGCTTGGCTCGCCGATGACGATGGTGCGCATCATGGCGGCATGATAGTGCGCGCTCACGCCCGCCCATTCGAGCGTCAGTTGGTCCTTGTCGGAGAGCGTCCGGCGACCGGCCTTGTAGCGGCACAGAAGTGCATCCGGTCCCGAACCGATAATGAATTCGTTTGCCGGATAATCGCCGCCGCCGGTCAGGACCGCGCCTTGCATGGCGGCGAGGATGGCGGCCTCGTCGCTACCGGCTTTGATCAGGGGGAGGGCTGCGTCGAGCGCGTCGTCTGCGAGTTCGGCCGCCCGCGTCACATGGGCGATCTCCGCCGGGCTCTTGACCAACCTGAGTTCGCTGACGAGATAGGAGGCGTCGGTGATCTCGCAGAAACTGGTCAGCTGATTGTCGATGAGGCGCGCGACGCGTCCCGTCATACCATGGGTGTCGTATTCGATCCCGATCTTCGCCCCAAGCAGATCCATCTCGCTCAACAGGTTGCGCAGGTCCATTGTCGGGTCGGCGTTCACCCGGTCGACCCAGATGACGATGTTTTCGATGTTGGATGTCCGCTTCGCCTGACGCAGGTCGGCCGAGCGGGTGAGTAGCGTCATCGAGCCGTCTGCCTTGACGATCAGCGTCTGGAAGAAGCAATAGCCGAAGGTGTCGTAACCGGTCAGCCAGTACATGCTTTCCTGGGCAAACAGCAGCATGGCGCCGAGCTTCTGCTCGGCCATGCGGGCCGTCAGCCGCTCCAGGCGAGCGGCGTATTCGCTCGCGTCGAAATGCATGGCCATGTCAATCCTCCCTTATGGCGATCGCGGAAATCTGTCGTCCGTAGTCCGGCTCTCCTGCATGGGTGGTGCGGCGATAGGAATAGAAGGCCTCCGGGTCGGCATAGGTGCAGATTCCGAGGCTGTGGGCGCGTACACCGGCGTCGGCCAGTCGCCTCACCGTCAGGCCCTGCAGATCGAACATGGCATGGCCAGGCTTAGGTGAAGGGCGGAAGAACTGGGTGAAGTCCGGGTTTTCATCGAGAAAGCGGTCGACGAACTCCGGTCCGACCTCATAGTTCTCGCCACTGATCGACGGGCCGAGACAGGCGGTGATCGCCTCGCGCCGCGCGCCGAGCGATTGCATGGCGAGAATCGTGTTTTCCAGCACGCCGCCGAGCGCACCCTTCCAGCCGGCATGGGCGGCGCCGATGATGCCCGCTTCGGCATCGGCAAACAGCACCGGGCCGCAATCGGCGGAGAGCACGCCGAGAATGACGCCCGGGGACGCCGTCACGAGGGCGTCGGCCGTGGGGCGGTTTCCGTCGTAGGTGCGGTCCACAACGACCACGTCCGGCGAGTGGATCTGGTGCACCGTTGCCAGCTTCTCTGGCTCAAGGCCGAACCAGTCGCTGACGCGGCGGCGATTTTCGTGAACCTTCTGCCTTTCGTCGTTGGAGCCGAGGCCGACATTCAGGCCGCGGTAGATGCCTTCCGAAACGCCACCCTTGCGGGTGAAGAAGCCGTGGCGGATGCCCTTGCTCTCGGCATCGGCAAGTAGCGGACTGGTGATCGGGTCGGGCAAGGGGTGGTCCTGCATAAGCAGCCTCCGAGGCGGTGGGTGGGTGATCGATTCGACCGCCTCGCCCCTGAAAATACTAGGGAAACAGAGATCTCGCCGCAGATTCAGCCGCCGCGATGGTGGCTTATCGCCGCCGCCCCTGTCAATTGGCTCCCTTAAAGGGCGGCAGAGCCATGGCTGGACTGGAAATCGCCATGACCTTGAAAAGCTCGCCCATGCGGCCCTCGCCAGCGCTGGCCAGTCGCTCGACCGCCTTGACGATTTCGTCCTGGGTCTTGGCGTCCTTGCCGCGGCCGAGAGAGGCCGCACGGTCCTCGATGCCAAGGCCGACGAGGAAATCGCCCTGATACATGCAGCCGTTGACATGAACGCCGGTCGCCAGTGCGGTGCGGGCGAGGTTTTCGAAGTCGACATGGCTGGTCAGGTCCGCCATGCCGGGATGGGCAAGCGGTGGGTCGTACTGATGCGCGAGGACCGCCTGGAGCGTGTCGCCGAAACCGCTGACCATGTGGCCATAGTCGATCACCAGCGCCGTTCCGTGACACTTCAGCAGGCGGTCGCAGAGCGTTGTCATGACTGCCTGACGGGCAGGGGCGATCTCAAAGATCTCGCCATCCGGTGGCGCAATTTGCCGCTGCGGCAAAAGGGCCGGATCAAGCGTCGCGACGCCAGCGGCAAAGCAGAGTTCGCCATCCGAATCGAGCCCGACCATGCGTTCGCGCCAGCCGGTCGGGGTCTTGACGAACTGGCGGATGGGAATGGCGTCGAACAGTTCGTTGGCGGCGATGAGCGTAAAGCCTTCCGGCACTTCGTCGAAGCTCGTGTGCCAGGCAATTCGGCCTGAGTGCGTGGAAAGCGTCTGGCGCTGCACGTCCTGCAGGGCCGGGCTCGTCTCGACGAGGTGGATGGTTGCCGTCTCATAGAGACGCGGTGCGAGCCGCGCGATCACGCGCAGCATGTCGGCCATCATCGTGCCGCGACCGGGCCCGATCTCGACGATGCGCGCATCCGCAGGTTCGCCATGGCGCTGCCAGGCGATGACCAGGAAGATTCCGACCATCTCGCCGAACAACTGGCTGATTTCGGGCGCGGTGACGAAGTCACCGGCCCGGCCGAACGGGTTGCGCGTCCTGTAGTAGCCGTGCTCGGGATCTGCGAGGCACAGGGCGAAATAGTCGGTCACGCTCATCGGGCCGCTGGCCAGTATCAGGGACTTGATTTTCTCGGCGAGGGCAGTGGTCATGCTGGGCGCCTCATGTTCGCTTCACGGCCGCGGATCTGCGGTGCGCCGGGCCCTCACAAGCGCCCAGGCGCCAGCGGCAAGCATCGGCACAGACAAGAGCATGCCCATGGTTAGCCAGCCGCCTACAAGATAGCCGAGTTGCGGATCCGGTTCGCGGAAGAATTCGACGGTGATGCGTGACAAGGCGTAGAGAATGACGAAGCAGCCGGTGACCAGGCCCGGCGAACGGAAGCCGCCGAGCAGGCGGCCGACGACCTGGAGTACGAGGAAGGTCAGCAGGCCTTCGAGCATGGCTTCATAGAGCTGGCTCGGATGGCGCGGAAAGGGGCCGCCTGTCGGGAAGACCATGGCCCAGGGCATGTCGGAGGGGCGTCCCCACAGTTCGCCGTTGATAAAATTGGCGATGCGGCCGAAGAAGATACCGAGCGGCGCGACGCTCGCGACGATATCGAACAGGCTCCACAGCGGGATGGCGTGGCGCCGGGCGAAAAAGACCATGGCCAATGTCGCGCCAAGGAAGCCGCCATGGAACGACATGCCGCCGTTCCAGATCTCGATCACACGGATCGGATCGTCGAGGATCGCGGCGAAATCGTAGAACAGGATGTAGCCGATGCGCCCGCCGAGTACGATGCCAAGCGCCACCCAAACGAGGAAGTCGTCGAGATGGGAAGCCGTGCAGGGCGGGGTGTCGTTTGGCCACAGTCTCGGATTGCGCAGCATGCCGCGCGCAACCAACCATCCGAGCAGGATTCCGGCGACATAGGCGAGGCCGTACCAATGGATCGCCAGTGGGCCGAGGGAGAAGGCCACCGGATCGATCGCCGGAAAGGTCAGTATGGACATGAGTTCGGCGGCTGAGGACAAGGTGCTCTTTCTCCAATGTTGCCGGAAAATGGCGTTCCGATCTGGCACGGTCAAGATGGAATCTCGTCGCGCGGCCGTTGCGCCCGAGCGCGACCGCGAAATTCGCTTGCAACGGCCCGGTTGAATACCTACCTCACTTTCTGTTACCGAGGACGCCGTCCAGGGGATCGAAAGCAAGAGGAGCCACAGCCATGTCGACCGGCCCGAACCGTATTATGGACGATTTCGCCAAGCTTATGACCGATGCCGCCGGCGCGGCCCAGGGCGTGCGCAAGGAAATGGAGACCGCCTTTCACGCGCAGGCTGAGCGCTGGCTGAACGGGATGGATGTCGTCAAGCGCGAGGAATTCGAGGCTGTTCGCGAAATGGCGATCAAGGCGCGCGACGAGAACGACGCTCTCTTGAAGCGCATAGAAGCCCTTGAGGCGAAGCTCGCCGCCAAAGCCAAATAAGCCATCAAAGTCGTACTGTGCCGCACTGGCGCTTTCATGCAGGCAGGAAAACTGCCGGTTTTTCGAGGCCTGTCGCGGCAATCCGCGGCAGGTCTTTTTCGTCGTTGCGCTTGTTTGCGCCGCGGGCTGGCGCCCGTTTCATACAAGTTATTTTTCCACATGCTCGCGGAGAGAAAAAAGCCAATGGGCAGAGTCGCTTAAGGGCGACTGCAAAGGTTATGCCGCTCGGCTGTCCACAGACCCTTAGGGCAAAACGCCGGTCAGGGGCTGGTACTTGGTCTTCGCCATTATACACTGATTTTAAATGATGATTCGAAACGGACCTTCGCAAGTTTCGGACAGGGTGGGTGTTTTATCCTGGGGTCCAAAGGGAATCATTCCCAGTGTTGTTTCCGGTAAAGTTGTCTGTGTCCTTCGGTGTTTCCACTCGAATATCGCATTCACTCCGGTCAAGAAGGTGCCGCATGAGCCTCATGGAATTGGAATTCGAACGACAGTCCAACCCGGTCGATATGATCGAATTCGTCGCTTCGAACAACGACTGGTCGTTCGAGCGCTCCGGCGAGGACGAACTCGCCATGACGGTCGCAGGCCGCTGGGCCGACTATCACGTCTCGTTTTCGTGGATGGAAGAGTTCGAGGCGTTGCACCTCGCGTCCGCGTTCGACCTGAAGATTCCGGATGCCCGCGTCAATGAGGTCATCAAGCTTTTGTCCTTCATCAACGGCCAGGTGCTGATGGGACACTTCGACATCTGGCGGCATGAGGATGTGGTGATCTTCCGCCAGTCACTTCTGCTTGCCGGCGGCGCCGAGCCGACCAACCGCCAGGTGGAAGTTCTGTTGTCCAGCGCGGTCGATGCTTGCGAAGCCTATTTCCAGGCGTTTCAATTCGTGGTCTGGTCGGGCATGGACGCCAAGAGTGCCATGGACGCAGTTCTGTTCGAAACGGCGGGAGAAGCCTGAGAATGAGCTATTCGGCGATGGGGCAAGTGGTACTCGTCGGCGCCGGCAATATGGGCGGCGCCATGCTGACCGGCTGGTTGAAGAGCGGTGTCCCCGGTTCTTCGATTACGGTGATTGATCCGGGCCCCTCGGAAGCCATGCTCAAGCAGATTGCTGATGCGGGTGCGTGCTATACCAAAGAAGCGACCGCAGACCTCAGGGCGGGCATTCTCTTTCTCGCATTGAAACCGCAGGTGATGGGGGCAGTTCTTCCGACCCTGAGGTCGCTGGTCGGGCCACGGACCGTCGTGGTCTCTGTGGCGGCCGGCAAGACGCTGGCTTTCATGGAACAGCATCTCGGTGCCGCCGCCATGGTGCGCGCCATGCCGAATACGCCGGCCATGATCGGGCGCGGCATAACTGGCGCCTTTGCGAATGATGCCGTCAGCACCGAACAGCGCGACACCGTCCATCGCCTGCTCAAGGTTTCGGGGCCGGTCGAGTGGCTGGACAACGAGGACCAGATCAATTCGGTAACGGCCGTGTCCGGCAGTGGGCCGGCCTATGTGTTTTATCTCGTGGAGTGCATGGCTGAGGCGGGCCGCAAAGCCGGCCTGCAGGCGGACCTGGCCATGCGCCTCGCACGGGAAACGGTCGCGGGGGCTGGTGAACTGCTTCACCAGTCCCCCGACGCCGCCGCGATACTGCGGCAGAATGTGACGTCGCCAGGCGGCACGACCGCCGCTGCCCTTTCGGTGCTGATGGCCGACGGTGGCATGCAGCCGCTGTTCAACAAGGCGATCGAGGCGGCGCGCAAACGTGCCGAGGAACTGGCCGGATGAGCGAGACCACCAAGGTTCAGCCAGAAATCAGCTATGTTGATTTCGAGAGGGTCGATATTCGTGTCGGCACGATTGTCGAGGCGGAACCCTTTCCTGAGGCCCGCAAGCCGTCGATCAAGGTCAAGATCGACTTCGGCCCCGAGATCGGCATCAAGAAGTCCTCGGCGCAGATCACCGTGCACTACACGCCGGAGAGCCTGCTCGGCCGGCAGGTGCTCGGCGTGGTCAATTTCCCGCCGCGTCAGATCGGTCCTTTCCGATCTGAAGTCCTGACGCTCGGATTTGCCGACGAAAACGGTGCGATTGTGCTTGCTGCGGTCGAGCAGCCGGTGCCAAACGGCATGAAGATGATGTGAGACGATGTCGCCGCGTCAGTGGATGTCGCGGCTGACTGGGTCGCTGACCGTGAAATGGTGGAACACAACCTTGAAGCCGGCGCGCTGCGGCGAGCAGGCCATCACGCCGGCATTCAGCTTCTCGAGTTCGGGCGGAAAATAGGCGAGCCGCGCCATGCGCCACGGTCCGGCGGGCTGTACGCGATATTGCACGAACATGGCATCTTTCAGCCGGCTCACGCGGATATCCAGCGCACCGGAAATACCCTCAAGCGCAAAGGCCGACCAATCGGAGCGCCCGTCGACGGTGACCACCGTGCTCAGGTGGCAAGAGCCATCAGTGAATTCGATCCCGCACTTCAGCCAATTGTTTTCATCGTGGCGGACCATCAGGCCTGCCTGATCGTAGAGCGTCTCATAGTGACCGCTAAAGCGTGTCTCGACTGTGAACTCGCCCTTTCGCGCAAGGTGGAGGAAATGGCCGCTGTCGTGGTGGAAGCCATAATAGGTCTTCTGCCAGAAGTCGGTTTCGTGACCGGTGGTGACATGCAGCCCCTCAGGGTCCGCATGCGCGCTCCGGGGCGGATTGAGCCAGGTCAGGGCGTTCCAGTCGGTCGACACGGGTTAGCTTCCTTGAGTGATTGTCAGGCCGGCACGCGGATCGTCGCGCGCAGCCCGCCGAGCGGGCTGTCGCTTAGGGTGACATTTCCACCGTGACTGCGGGCGATGTCGCGCGCAATCGCAAGGCCGAGGCCGGTGCCCGAAGCGTCGAGATTGCGGGCCTCGTCGAGGCGGAAAAAGGGCTTGAACACATCGTCGCGATAGTCGGCGGGGATCCCGGGGCCGTCATCGTCGATCACGATGGTCAGCCATTTCTCACTGTGTATTGCCTCGAGTTCCGCGCGGTTGGCGTAGCGGCGGCTGTTGGAGGCGAGGTTGGCAACGAGCCGCGTGAAAGCGTTGGGCCGCACCGCGACCTCTTCGTCTCCCTCAATGCGATAGGTCAGCGCCTTGCCGTGCAGCTCGAAATCCGCCTTGAGCTTTTCGAACAAGTCTCCGAGCTTCAGCCGTCCGACATCCTCTTCCGCCTCGCCGCGGGCGAAGGCCATATAGCCTTCGAGCATGGTCTGCATATCTTCTACGTCCTGGTTGAGGCCCTGGAGGTCGGGTGTGTCGCCGGCGAGCGCCAGTTGCAGCTTGAAGCGGGTGAGGATGGTGCGCAGATCGTGGCTGACGCCGGTCAGCATGGCCGTGCGCTGTTCCATCTGCCGTTCGATGCGTTCGCGCATCAGGATGAAGGCGAGGCCGGCGCGGCGCACCTCGTCAGCCCCCCGCGGGCTGAAACCTTCCGGCGGCCGCTGGCCCTTGCCAAAACTTTCGGCTGCCTTGGCCAGAGACAGGATGGGGCGGATCTGGCCGCGCAGGAAGAGGGTGGAGATGACGATCAGTACCAGCGACGTGCCGACCATCCACAAGAGGAAGATGTGGGTGTTGGAGGCATAGGCTGAATTGCGCCGGGCAAAAATCCGCAGCACGCCTTGATCGAGCGCGATGCGGATCTCGACCAGGCGGGAATCGCCGACCGTGTCGATCCAGAAGGGCTTGGCGATCATGTTTTCGATTTGGTCAGAGAGAATCTGGTCGAGTATCGAGAAGAACGGTTTCGGCCGCGCGGCCGGAAGTTCCCCGTCGGCCTCCATCGAGACCGTCATGTTCAGCTTGTCCCGGGCGATGCGCACGACGTTCCCGAAATCCTCCTCGCCCGGATAGGCCTCGATCAAGGCGATAATCGCGGCGATGTCGCGGGTGACGGCATTGGACATGCGCTCCGTCACCATCTGCCAGTGGCGCTCCATGAAGACAGCGGCCAGCACGGTCTGGAGAATCAGGATTGGCAGGATGATGATCAAAAGCGAACGGGCATAGAGCCCCGTCGGCAATTGATGCCTCAGCCAGCGCGACAGGCCCTTGAGCCCGCCGGGGGAGCGATCATTGTCCCTGCGGATGCTGTCGAACAGCGTCATCTTTCCTTCGCTTCCGTTGGGGCGCCTCCGGCGCTAGTCCATGCTCAACCGGTAGCCGATGCCGCGCACGGTCTGCAGCCAGACCGGATTGGCCGGATCGTCCTCGATCTTGCGGCGCAGCCGGTTGATCTGCACGTCGATGGTCCGCTCGCCGACTTCGGTATCATTGCCGATCAGTTCGTGACGCGGAATGGTGTCGCCGGCGCGGGTGGTGAACAGCAGCATGATTTCTTGCTCGCGATCGGTGAGCTTGATGACATCCGGCCCCCGCTTCAGTTCCTTGCGCAGGATGGAGAAACTATACGGCCCGAACATGACCTGCTCGATCTTCGGCTGGTCGGCGCTCAGGTTGCGCTTCAGGATGTTGGTAATGCGCAGCACCAGTTCGCGTGGATCGAATGGCTTGGCAAGATAGTCATCGGCGCCGGCCTCGAGCCCGGCGATACGCAATTCAGCTTCCGAACGGGCGGTCAACAGGATGACGGGGATCTTCTTCTCTGCGGCAATGCTGCGGGTCAGCGACAGGCCGGATTCGCCGGGCATCATCACATCCAGCACCAGAAGGTCGAAGTGCAGGCCTTCCAGCTTGCGCCGCGCTTCGCCGGCGTCGGCGGCCACGGTGACGCGGAAACCCTGCTCGGACAGATAGCGCTGCAGCAGGGCGCGGATGCGCGTATCGTCATCGACGACCAGAAGATGGGGGGCGTCATCCGGAATGAAGATCTTGCGCGCCATATCAGTCGACTCCGGCCGTGTCCGTTCGCGTGGTGCTTTCCGAGCGGCTCATTCTTTCGAGGAAGCTACGTACCCCCTCGCGCATTTCGGGCGTGAAGCCCTCCATGGCGCCGGCAATGCGCTGCGACTGCGGCTCGGACAGCGCCAGTGCCAATTCGCGACCGGCCAGCGTCGGGTAGAGCCGGCGCTGGCGGCGGTCGGCCGGGCCGGCCATCTGGCGGATATAGCCCGAATCGATCAGTTCCTTGAGCACGCGGGCGAGGCTCTGCTTGGTGATCTGCAGGATGGCGAGCAGATCTGCAACCGTCATGCCCGGCCGACGGCTGACGAAATAGACGACGCGGTGATGGGCGCGACCATAGCCGATCTTGGCGAGGATTGCGTCTGGATCCGAGACGAAATCGCGATAGGCGAAGAACAACAGTTCGATCGTCTCGAAATCGATGGTCTTGTCGTCGACGACCGGCATTTCCGGCAGTTCTTTCCTGGCAGCCTTGCCCGCAGACTGTCGAGCCACGTTGCATTTCCTTGTGCTGGCGGCGCTCCTTTTGGCGGCGGTCGCGAAACCTGCCGCGGCAATGGCTGCCGTTCCTTCCTGATGAGTGCAATACGGTCGATAGGCCGGCACTCGTTTTGCCGTAAAACTAAGCGTAGACGCGCAAAAACTCCAACGAAATTACCCGGATCGCACAGTTTACCCATGCGAGGCCGAGCATTTGAGATTTACCGGGGACGTGTTATGCGCAGCCTGCGCGAAAACAAGGAACTGACCCATGGGACAGATGCAGGCCGGGATCATTCCGGTAACCCCTTTCCAGCAGAACTGTACAATTCTCTTCGACAGCGATACGCATGAGGGCGTGATCATCGATCCGGGCGGCGATGTCGACGTGATCCTGCAAACGCTGAAGGAAAACGGCATCACCCTGAAGGAGATCTGGCTAACTCATGGTCATATCGACCACGCCGGCGGGGCAGAAGAACTCAAGGAAACGCTCGGTCTCGAGATTGTCGGACCGCACAAGGACGACCTTCCGCTGCTGCAGAAGCTCGAGCAGCAGGCCCTGATGTTCAACGTGCCAATGAAGGTCCGCAACGCCATGCCGGACCGCTGGCTGGAAGAGGGTGACAAGGTCTCGTTTGGCGAACATGAGTTCGAGGTTTTTCATTGCCCGGGCCATGCGCCGGGCCATGTTATCTTCTTTAACCGGGCACAGAATTTTGCCCATGTCGGCGACGTGCTGTTTTCCGGCTCGATCGGCCGGACGGACTTACCCGGCGGTGACCACCAGACCCTGCTCAATTCCATCCGCGACAAGGTGCTGCCGCTTGGCGACGACGTCGGCTTCATCTGCGGTCACGGGCCGGGCGGCCGGATCGGAGAGGAGCGCCGCACTAACCCCTTCCTGCGCGGTATCTGAGTGCTGCACCTGGCTGAAGCGAAAAATGCGCCGGCGATGCGGCGCATTTTTCACTTGTTTGTCCTGTCTTAGCCGGCGGTGCAGAAATGCGAGCGGCCGTCATAGCCCATATAGGTGCCGGAACGGGCGTTGAAGCTGCGGTAGCGGGCGGAGCAATAGTCGTACCATTCCGCCGACCATGGCTCGACGGCGGCGCCATAGACCGGGCGGGGTGCCGGCGGGTAGTCGTCGACATAGACCGGCTCAGGCTCGACATAGACGCGACGCGGTGCCGGTTCCATATAGATCGGTTCGGGCTCGATGTAGACGGTGCGCGGCTGGCTTGCGATCACGGCGCCCGTGACCAAGCCGGCGGCAAGGCCCAGCGCACCGGCGGCGAGCGCGTCGTTATGGTGGCGGCGATAGTAGTCGCCGGCCACGGCCTGGGTCGAAGCAGCGATCGGCGCGGCAGCAAGCGCGACCGCCAGCAGGGAATATTTCGCAATGTTCATCATGGCTATGCCTTCCTATGGCCTGCAAATCGACTTGCCCGCGTTCTGGTGGGCAATGTGGGCACAGGGTAGGGAGCATTGGCTGAACGCAGCCTGAACGAAAAAACCCGGCAAAGCTGCCGGGTCGCAATGCAAATGCTAGAGCGATTGCGAAAATCAGTCGGAAACCTGCAGGTTGACTGCCTTCGGGCCTTTGCCGCGACGATCGGGTTCCGTGTCGTAGCTGACCTTCTGGTTTTCAGACAGGCCCTGCAGTCCGGAAGCTTGGACGGCGGAAATGTGGACGAAGATGTCTGCTCCGCCATTATCAGGTTTGATGAAGCCAAAGCCCTTGTCGGTGTTGAAGAATTTTACGATGCCAGTCTCGGCCATGCGTCAGGTCCTTTTCTCTCTGCCCAGTGTCGGCGGGGCAGCATTGCAATGTTACCCGTAACCGGGTGCTCGACAGGCATTTCTCGATATTTGAGGAAAGGGCCCCTGTTACCGCAAGTCGCCACCACAAAAGCAAGTATACTTGCTTATATGAACGATAACCTGCCCGGAACTCTTAGCGTCTCCGGCACGCATGTATTATAAGGTCTTCCCGCTCGCAAAATTGCCCGAACGCGCGAAGATTGCTTGGTTTATAAAAAATTGGCAAGCGAAAGTTTTGCAGGCGATTGCCGGGGCTCGATCATCAGACGCCCGGCAAAAGCGGGGTTTTTGGCCTGTTCGGCGAAGAGTTTTGTTGCACAGGCATAAATTGCATCGCCAGCGATGTATTTTTTGGTCAAAACCTCCCCTATTTGGAAAAGTTCGCGCGTTCCGGCCTTGAAAAAATCGGCGCTAGGCCACCGCTGTTCGCCGCCTGGTCCATTCAGGCACCAATTCAACGAGCAGCATGGCAGCAAAGATCAGGCCGCAGCCGGCATAGCCTATCGATGGCAGCGTCTCGGCCAGGAGGATTGCCCCGAACAGGGCGCCGAAGAGGGCCTCGGACGACAGGAAGATCGCCGCTTGTGGCGCGGTGGTATAGCGCTGGCCAATGATCTGCAGCACGAAGGCCACGCCGGAGGAAAGGAGGCCAGCATAAAGGATCTCCGGCAGGGCCGAGACGATGGCGCCGGTGCTGATCGGTTCCAAGGCCCCAGCGGCGAGGCCGGCGCCGCCAGCGCATACGGTGAACTGCACGGTGGCGAGCGCCAGCGGTCGCTCGCTAATCCTGACCGCGATCGGCGTGAGCGTTATCTGTATCGCGATGAAAATCGCGCAGAGAATGACAAGGATGTCGCCTTCGCCAAGGGTGGAGAGCGATCCGCCGTTTAGCAGCAGGATTCCGATAACTGTCAGCAGCGCTGCCGGCCAGATGATCCAATGCGGGCGACGCTGAAGGAAGGCTACCGCGATCACCGGAACGAGGACAACATAGAGCCCGGTGAGGAAGCTGGCATTCGTGACGCTGGTCGATTGGATACCGATCTGCTGAAGGGTCTGGGCGGCCAGCAGGGAAAGACCGACAAGCAGGAACCAGCCATAGTCGCGAAGGGCGAGAGGTTTACCGGTGCTCCCCGCCTCGCGGAGGGCGAAGGGTAGTACGGCGACAGTTGCCAGCGCGAAGCGCAACGCATTGAACCAGTTGGGCCCGAGCCATTCCATCGCTTGCGACTGGGCGACAAAACCTCCGCCCCAGATCGCTGCGGCGAGAAGCAGGACGAGATTGGCCTGGATGCGAGACATGGAGTTCCGGATTGCGCTCGAACGGAGGATGACGAGGAAATCGACGCGTACCAGCTGCGTTCGATCTCGACAAGGCGGATCGTGCATGCCGGGCTTCGGGCCTGAAGTCTGAGCCTGGGCGGTCGGGAGACCGGCCACGATGCGCAACTATCGTTGGTCTGAGCTTACTGTGTTGTGGCGCGGCTTATGCGCAGGAGCTGACCGTCTACCTCGTCGGTCACGAGCAGGATCGCGCCGTCCGGCGCAACCTTCACGTCGCGCAGTCGGCCGTAGGATCCCTCCAGCAGACGTTCTTCGCCGAGGATCGCGCCGTTCTCGTCACGCTCGATACGCGCCAGCAATTCATACTTGAGCGCCGCGACAAGGAAGTCGCCTTCCCATTCGGGGAACATCGCGCCGCGATAGATATCGATGGCACCTGGCGCGATGGAGGGATCCCAATAGTGGATGGGCTG
This sequence comes from Rhizobium arsenicireducens, assembly GCF_964021225.1. Taxonomy (NCBI): domain Bacteria; kingdom Pseudomonadati; phylum Pseudomonadota; class Alphaproteobacteria; order Hyphomicrobiales; family Rhizobiaceae; genus Rhizobium; species Rhizobium arsenicireducens. The sequence continues at coordinate 832,428 of NZ_CAXHYK020000001.1, forward strand.
CTCATAGCCCTCGGACGACTGGCCAATGCCGATTTCCGCGCCGGAATAATGCTTGCCGTAAGAGATCACCGGCCAGCCGTAATTGCTGCCTGCCTTGAGCACATTGATCTCGTCGCCGCCGCGCGCGCCGTGCTCGACGGTAAAGAGCGCACCGTCGGAGGGATCAATGACAATACCTTGGGGATTGCGGTGACCGACCGACCAGATTTCGGCCAAGCCCGCGGCGCCACCGAACGCATTGCCATCTGCCGGCGTGCCGTCCGGATTGACGTGTAGGATCGAGCCGGCGTGATCCTTCGGATCCTGGGCGCGCTCCATTTCGCCACGGTCGCCTATGCCGAAGAACAGGGTGCCGTCCTCGCCAATCGCAATGCGCGAGCCGAAATGCTGGCTTGTATTGGTGAAGCGGTTCATCGCGAACAACTGCTCGACTTCATCCAGTTTCGTCTCATCGTCAGAAAGCCGGCCAGCGAAAAGTGCCGTGCCCTGTCCACCATCCCCCGGCACCGAGGCCGTGAAATAGAGCTTTCGGCTCGACACGAAATCTGGCGACAGGGCAATGTCGAGCAAACCGCCCTGGCCGCCGACGAAGAGTTCCGGCAGGCCGGCAATCGGCGGCGATGCCATGCCGTCGCGCACGACGCGCATCCGACCAGGGCGCTCGGTGACGATATAGGCCCCATCGGGAAGCGCCTCCACAGACCAGGGATGTTCTAGCCCGCCGACGATTTGGGTAACCTCGATCTCAACCTTCTGGGTCGCGATGCGCTCGGCGGCAAGCGCTGGCACCGCAGCCAGCGCGGCGGCAAGGCCGATGAGGGCGATCGACGGGACCGTGCGCACGGGGTTTGCTGCTGCTTTGCACTTTGCCATGTCAGAAGCTCCTGTTATTCATCGAACTATCTGGGGAGCGATGGCGCTTTAGCAAGTGCCGCTGACATGAACGTGAGAACAGAGCGTGCCGTTGCTAGTCGAAAAAGGGCGCATCGTTCGTCCAGACCGGCACCGGGTGCTCAGCCTTGGCTTTCAGATAAAGACCATCGGCGATCAGGATAAAACCGCCGATCGAGATGGCCGCGATCAAGACGGCGAAGGCCCGCTCGGCCGGTCCGAGGCGGCGCCAGAGCGGAGGGCGCCTAGACCCCATGGCGCTTCACCTTCACGTCCAGCATTTCTTTCAGGCTGCGGCGCCAGAGGGCCAGGCTGCCGGCGGCCATCGCGGCGAAACAGAGCATCATCAGGCCTAGCAGAATGTAGCGGTCGGCAAGGGTCTCGGTCGCGAAGTAGGGCAGTCGGATGGGGTGGGTGATCATAAGGGGTGCGACGACCGGCGTAGAAGCTGTCGCCATCGGGTCTACACTAAGAAGGCTCTCCGCCGCCGGTGTAGAAGCTGCCGCCGCATGTCCGGCAACTGCGAGGCCTGTCAGCATTGTGGTGTTCGCCAGCATGCCGAAAAACACGAGACGACCGCGTTGGACGATTCGATGGAACCAGGGACGCGCGTGTGAGATATCGTCTTCCGGAAACATTCGTCTTTCCTCGCATTTCAAGGGTCTAATGCGAGGAGAAAAGTCTTGTTTCTGGGCTTCTCGGGGACCGAATTACGGCATCAACCGGTATTTATCGTGACGATGTCAGGGCAGGATCATTCCTTCGGGACACGATGCCTGCGGCGTGATCCCTTAGCGCCTTTTGCCGAATATGCGGGCTGGACGCGGCAGACTTTCTCTACGTGGAGTCACTGTCATGTGCGGCTGAGCCTGTCCTTGCGCGGGGGAGTTGGCGGCGGGCTCCCCCGGCGGCAGAAGCATTTCGGGGAACTCGGCGTTGAAATCGGTCGGCGCCAGCTGCGGCCGGGCGAGGGCATAGCCTTGCAGCAGGGTTACGCCGAGTTCGAGGCAGAGGTCCACTTGCCAGGTCTCTTCGAGCCGCTCGAAGATCGGCTCGATCCCTTCTTCCTGCAATTGGCGCACGATGACCCGCAGCAGGGCGAACCCCGCTGAGTTGTGGAGGTAGTCACGAACCCAGTCGCCGTCGAAGCGAACGAAGTCGGGCCGGAGTGCCAGGACGTCCTGGATGTCGTGCTCGCTTGCCTCGTAATTCGACATGGAGACGCGCAGGCCTGCTTGTCGGAGCTGATCGACAGCGCGTTCGATCACCTTGCCGTTACTGGCGCCCGCAGAGAGGTCGCAAACGATGCGCTCAGGCGTGAGGGCTGCTTCGTGGGCTATGAGACGCATGCGGTCCAACTCGTGGCGGAGTTCCACGGTGCCAGTAAAGAGAAGCGGTTGGAAGCTGACCAGAACATTCGAGCGCTCGCGCCGCAGAAGGCCGGCATTGAGGATGTGAATGCTGCGCAGCAGGCTGTCGACAGCGGGCAGGTCTTGCGGTTCCACCAGAGGAAAGAACTGCGAGGGTGGATAAGTCTCCCCATTGCGTTCGGCTCGCACCAGTCCCTGGAAGGCGTGGATATCGAAGACACCGTCAGCCACTCTTTCGAAAATCGGCTGGAGGGCGGAGCGCAGCACGAAGGGTCCATAGGCGGTCGACCATGCGCCTGCGGCATTGACGAGCTGTGCATAGATGCTGTTCGTGGTCATCGGTTTGGCGCCGTGTTCGCGTCGTGATTGTCTCTTGAAACTCTCGCACGCAAGTTTATCGCGGAAGACTTACCTCCCGATTAAGAAAGACTTAAAAATGAAAACTTCGGCGATTGCCGCCCTTCGGCCGCTTTCCGCTTGAAACGGCGGAGCGATTTCGCCATAGAACTTGAACCTGGGGCCTTGGCCGATCGAGGTTCCGCCGATCAACCGCTTCAGGACAATCACAATGGCATTCATCGCCGACGCTCTATCCCGCGTAAAGCCCTCCGCAACCATCGCAGTCTCGCAGAAAGCCCGCGAGCTGAAGGCCAAGGGGCGCGACGTGATCGGCCTCGGCGCCGGCGAGCCCGATTTCGATACTCCGGACAATATCAAGAAGGCTGCGATCGACGCGATCAACCGCGGCGAGACGAAGTATACGCCGGTTTCGGGCATTCCGGAACTGCGCAAGGCAATCGCCGAGAAGTTCAAGCGTGAGAACGGCCTCGACTACAAGCCCGAGCAGACGATCGTCGGTACCGGCGGAAAGCAGATTCTTTTCAACGCCTTCATGGCGACCCTCAATCCGGGTGATGAAGTCATCGTGCCGGCACCCTACTGGGTGTCCTACCCGGAAATGGTAGCGCTGTGCGGCGGTACGCCGGTGTTTGTGTCGACCAAGCAGGAGAATAATTTCAAGCTGAGCGCCGCGGAACTCGAAAGCGTGATCACGCCGAAGACCAAGTGGTTCATCTTCAACTCGCCGTCCAACCCGTCGGGTGCGGCCTATAGCCATGACGAGTTGAAGGCGCTGACCGACGTGCTGGTCAAGCACCCGCATGTCTGGATCCTGACCGATGACATGTACGAGCACCTGACCTATGGCGACTTCAAGTTCGTCACCCCGGTCGAGGTCGAGCCGAAACTCTATGATCGCACGCTGACGATGAATGGCGTGTCGAAGGCCTATGCCATGACCGGTTGGCGTATCGGCTATGCGGCCGGCCCGATCGAACTGATCAAGGCGATGGACATGATCCAAGGCCAACAGACGTCCGGTGCCTGCTCGATCGCCCAGTGGGCCGCCGTCGAGGCGCTCAACGGGCCGCAGGACTTCATCCCGGCCAACAAGAAGACCTTCGAAGGCCGCCGTGACCTCGTGGTGTCGATGCTCAACCAGGCCAAGGGCATCGTCTGCCCGTCGCCGGAAGGCGCCTTCTACGTCTATCCGTCCTGCGCCGGGCTGATGGGCAAGACTGCTCCTTCGGGCAAGGTTATGGAAACGGATGAGGACTTTGTCAGCGAACTACTGGAATCCGAGGGCGTGGCCGTCGTGCACGGTTCGGCCTTCGGCCTCGGCCCGAACTTCCGCATCTCCTATGCGACGTCGGAAGAGCAGCTGGAAGAAGCCTGCAAGCGCATCCAGCGTTTCTGCGCCGCCTGCAAATAAGCGCTGCAAGAGACGGAATCAGAAAGGGCGGGCCTCGCGGTCCCGCCCTTTTCGTTTCCTTGGTTCCATGCCTTCCTTCAGGTCGCGGCCTTTGGGCGCGGAGCTAGTTTTGCCGGAGCGGAGGCGACACGGTTCCGCTCGCGCCACAACGCCGGCAGGCTCAGGAGTGTCAGCGACCCAAAGGCGATGACCGTTTTGGTCAGATCCGAGAACGCACCGAAACGGCCGTCAATATAGAAGACGCCGTAGACGATGAGGACGTGCCAGACATAGATCTGCAGCGAATGGCGGCCGAGCAGTTGGAGATAGCTCAGCGAGAAAAGGCCGGTGAGCGTCGAGGCGATCTTTCGGATCACTGCATTCTCATGACGCGGGCCGGCAATCAACAGCCAGGCGAGGCCATAGGCGACCGCCGCGAAGTTCAACAGGTACACCGGACCGAAATCGGCTCGGACCTCCATCAAACCGAATTTCTCAAGTACGAAGCCAGGCATCATGCCATGGGCGGTCGCGATGCGCAGGGGCAGGAAAAAGGCACAGACTGCGAGCGTCGCCTTGGCGATGAAATCCTTGCGCGGGTCGAAGAAGCGTGTCCACTCGATCTTCTTCATCGCGGTCAGCGATCCGGCGACAAGGCCAGCGAAGAAGACGATCTGCCAGCCGAACAGGTTGAACGCTGTGCGAATGCCTTCCTTTTCCTCGCCGCCTTTCAGCCAGTCGTTGATAGGATAGGTCACGATGCGCTGCAGGCCGAGCTGGGCTGCCATCCAAAGGAGCACGGATATTATGGCCACGGTCTTCCAGCGGCCCTGAATACAGAGCCAGATGATGGCCGGGGCGAAGAACATGTAGACGATATATTGCGGCAGGATGTCCATGAAGGTCGGCTGGAACAGGAAGCTCGCAATTGTGGCGAGCCGCAGCGGGTCGTCGATGCGGGTTGCTCCGAGCCAGTTCGTCCAGATCGCCGCCGCGCCCGGCAGAAGGAGCTGCAGGGCGAGAATCACCAGCACGATCGCCATCGCATAGCGGTAGAGTTCGAAGACGCGCGACCAGATGCGGTCTCGAGCCGGGCCATAGCCGTCTTTTAGCATCTTGCGGGCATAGACCATGCCTGTCAGCAGACCGGATAGGAAGACAAAGCCCTGCGCATCCTCGACGAAGGCCAGGTTGCGGTGGTTGATCTGGACGAGCCAGAGGCCGCCGGTAAAGACCAGATGGTTGATCAGCATGAAGACCAGAAAATAGCCGCGCATGCCGTCGATAACGTCGAGTCTCTTCAAGTTCGGCTCCCGAGTTTGCCCCCCGCGACCCGCGGGAGCTTTCTGGTCGGGCATCTTGGTGAGAATGGGGCGAGCCATCGACCAAGCTGTGGACCACATCTGGAGAAAGCGGCAAGCGCAGGAAAAGTTCCCCCTTTTCCAGACGGGCAAAGTCGTCAGAGGCCGAGGAATGGGAGCATGATGACGGTGGCTGAGAGGGAGAAATGGGTCATCCCCGCGAAAGCGTTGGCCTCGGCGTCATTGAGGTGAACGCCGCAGCAATCCGCGTGATAACCACTATGACCGGTCTTTGCGGGTGACATCGTCATACCGGTGGAGCAAGTCCGGCGAGGCCGAGCGATTGAATTGATCCCTCCGCTTCGGGTTTGCGGATTGCAGCGCTTGATGCGATACTGAAATCCAGCACAGGAAAGGAGGACATCATGACCAAGGTTGCCTACGAGATCGTTCCCCACGACGGGGGATGGGCCTACAAGCTCGGCGACGTGTTCTCCGAAAGCTTTGCCAGCCACGACGAGGCCCTGGAGGCAGCGCGCATCGTCATGCAGGAGCAGCAGGTTGGCGACGAGCCGGTCAAGATCAGCTATCAGGACGAGAAGGGCAAATGGCATTACGAATACAGTGACGGCGGTGATCGGCCGGAGGTGGAGATCGTTGATCGCTACCAGTCTGATGAGAGGCCGATCTAGCCTATCGTTCGCACGCCCAGTGACTGGGCGAACCGGAGCAGGTAGCCGTCCGGGTCCTGCACGAGGAACTCCTGAGACCCGGTTTCCTCAATCTCACCAATGCGATACCAGCTTTCGCTCGGCTCTTCGAAGAGGGGCCAATCCATTTTACGAAGGGCTTCAAGTATTGATTCAAGATCGTCCGTGGCGATCTGGAAATTGATGCCGCGTCCGAAGGGACGCTCGAGCCGCCCAGTCTGCCAGTTGCCGTTGATTTCACACAGCATGACCTGCGCGCCCTGCCGCTCCAAGTAGGCGAACTTCGCCTGCCGCCGCTCGTAGGCAATGCGAAAGCCGAGGCCGCCGCACCAGAATGCGAGGCTCGCCTCAATGCTGGAGACATCGAGTTCCGGCACGAGCGGCGCAAAGCCGCCGGTGGGGCCGCTGCCGGTTCCCGCTGACGCATCGCGCTCGGTGCGTGAGAGTTCTGTCATCGGCGGAGCCTCATTAAGATAGGTGGTCGCGCCGGCTGGCCACCAGGTCCGGATAGTGCCGTGCCGGTCTGTCCTAGCACATGCCTATGCCACCGCCAAAGGCGAAAGCCCCGCTCTGGGTTGCCAGCGGGGCTTTCGTAGGTCTGAATGTGCCTGGGCGTCGTGTCAGGCGAGCTTCGGATAATTCGTATAGCCTGCGGCTCCGCCGCCATAGAATGTGGCTCGATCCGGTTCGTTGAGGGGGGCGTCCACCTTGAGACGTTCGACGAGATCGGGATTGGAGATGAAAAGCCGACCGAAGGAGACCATGTCGGCCCGTCCGGAGGCGACGGCCGCGATCGCCATGTCGCGATCGTAGCTGTTGTTGACCATCCATACTGCCTTGCCGCCGTTGGCGTGATAGGCCGTCTTCAGCGCCGCCCAATCAAAGGGCAGGTTGTCACGAGGGCCGCCTGTCGCGCCCTCAATGACGTGGATGAAGGCGAGATCAAAGGCAGCAAGCTTCTCCGCCAGTAGATTGAACAACGGCTGCGGATCCGGATCGGATACGTCATTGGCCGGGGTCACCGGTGAGATTCGGATGCCGGTTCGCTCGGCGCCGATCTCCTTGACAATCGTGTCCACCACTTCGATCGCGAAGCGCGTGCGGTTCTCAATCGATCCGCCATAGGCGTCCGTGCGGGTGTTCGAATTCGAACGCAGGAACTGGTCGATCAGGTAGCCGTTGGCGGCATGGATCTCGACGGCATCGAAGCCGGCATCGACCGCGGAACGCGCTGCTCGGCGATAGTCTTCACGGATGCCGGGTATCTCGTCCAGGCTCAGCGCGCGGGGCTCGGAGGTGTCGGTAAAGCCACCAGTGCCGTCGTCGTTGATGATGAATGTCTTTGACTTGGCGCGGATCGCCGAAGGTGCAACCGGCTGGCCGCCATCGGGCTGCAACGAGGTGTGCGATACCCGGCCGACATGCCAGAGTTGCGCGGCAATGCGCCCGCCAGCTTCATGAACCGCCGTGGTGACGCGCTTCCAGCCATCGATCAATTCCGGGAGGTAGAGTCCGGGCACCTGGGCATAGCCCTGGCCTTGCTGGCTGATCGGCGTACCTTCCGAGATCAGGAGACCGGCCGAGGCACGCTGCTGGTAGTAGGTGACATTGAGGTCGTTGGGGACCGCGCCCGGCGAGCGGTTGCGAGTCAGCGGGGCCATGGCGATGCGGTTGGAAAGCGTGATGCGTCCGAGTTGGATCGGATCGAAAAGGCTGGTCATGAATATCTCCAAATTGGCCGGCAGTCTGGGAGGCGATCGCCGGCACCCAGCATCTGGGGCCTCACAGCACCTTGTTCAAGGTGTTGAGGAATGCGCCAATGGTATCGTCGTTGCGACGGTAGAGAACCCACTGGCCGACCCGGATGGACGTGATCAATTTGGCGCGCTGCAGGGTCGCGAGATGAGCGGATACAGTTGACTGCGACAGTCCGCAGCGCTCGAACTGCCCTGCACTGACGCCTAGAGTGAGGGGGTGAGGCTGGGCGGCGAAATGAAGCTCAGGCTCTTTGAGCCATTTCAGCATTTCGATTCTTGCGGGGTGTGCAAGCGCTTTGAGTATCTCTTCCAGATTCATCGGCAGTGATCCGTGTCCGCGTTTGCCATTGCACATAAGGTAGGAATTCGGTGCGTCAACGCACGCACGAGCGAATGATCATGAAAAAGTGTCCAATTTTGGTACAATTCATTCTTGAGTTTTCGCAGGTCGGCGGGATGCTTCTTCGGTTCATGACAAAAAAAGAGGGCCACCGGATTGCTCCAGGGCCCTTTAATTATGAAGGTCAAAAACCTCCAGAGGGGAACAGCTGGTGCGGTGGAACTGGGAGGAAAAAGCCACCGTGTGCATCAGCTATGTGCGATATGGTGGTTTTTTGTGCAGTGAACAATGCATTTTAATGCAGGTCAGATATGCGCCCACCGCAGGTCTTAACTTCTCGTTCTGCGGTGAGCGGCCTAGAAGTTCCAGTTGCGGGCTTTTGCCACGATGAAATCGCGGAAAGCCTTGAGTTTCGCCGCGTTCTTCATCTCTTCCGGGTAGCAGAAATAGGTGTCGAACGACGGCACATCGGCGTTGGTGACAAGCTGTAGCAGCCCCGGATCGCGTCCGACAATATAGTCAGGCAGCATGGCAATACCGATCCCGAGCAGGGCAGCACGCTTGATCGAGGTCAGGCTGTTGATCTGCAGATGTGGTTGGCGAGGATTGTCCGAGGTGCGACCGGCCACTTCCAGCCAATTCACGTCGAGCAGATATCCCGGTGCTGGCTCGCCGAAACTTATGATGCGGTGGTTGTCGAGATCCTCGATCGACTGCGGCTCGCCATAGCGGTTGATGTAGGAGGGGGCCGCGTAGACGTGCATGTGTACGGTGAAGAGCTTGCGTTGGATCAGGTCCGACTGTTGCGGCTGGCGCAGGCGAATGGCGCAGTCGGCGTGGCGCATGTTGACGTCCAGTTCCTCGTTGTCGAGGATCAGCTGGATCGACATATCGGGATAGAGCTGGAGGAACTCCTGGATCTTGTCGGTGAGCCATCCCTGGCCAAGGCCGACGGTGGTCGTGACGCGCAGCTTGCCACTCGGCTTCTCCGTCGTCTCGGTCAGTTGCATCTTGACCGTTTCGAGCTTCAAGAGCACGTCATGGGCGGTGCGATAGAGCAGTTCTCCCTGTTCGGTCAGGATCAAGCCGCGCGCATGCCGGTGGAACAGCTTCACGCCGATCTCCTGCTCGAGTGCGCTGACCTGGCGGCTGATCGCCGACTGGGACAAATGCAGTTTGTCGGCTGCGTGGGTGAACGACCCCGCTTCCGCTGCTGCGTGAAAAATACGCAGCTTGTCCCAATCCAATGGCATGCGCCCCCCTCTTCTGATGGTTATTCCGCGGCTTCGGCCCTGACAGGTGCAGCAGACAAGAAGCGCTCGGCTTCGAGCGCTGCCATGCAGCCCATGCCGGCGGCGGTGACGGCCTGGCGATAGATGTCGTCGGTCACGTCACCGGCGGCAAAGACGCCGGGGACATCGGTGGCGGTCGAATCCGGCGCCGTCCAGAGATAGCCGTTGGACTTGAGCTTCAGCTTGTCCTTGAACAGCTCAACGGCCGGCGCATGGCCGATGGCGACGAACACGCCGTCGATCGGCATGTCGGTGATCGCGCCGGTTTGGGTGTCGCGTAGCTTCACGCCCGAGACGGACGGGGGCATCGGCGGCTTGGCCGGCGTGCCGGTGATCTCCGCCACCTCGGTGTTCCACATCACGCGGATGTTCTCCTTGGCGAACAGGCGCTCTTGCAGAATTTTTTCGGAGCGAAACGAATCGCGGCGGTGAACGACGGTGACCGATTTGGTGATGTGCGAGAGATAGAGCGCCTCTTCGACCGCGGAATTGCCGCCGCCGACAACGATGACGTCCTTGTTACGATAGAAGAAGCCGTCGCAAGTGGCGCAGGCGGAAACACCAAAGCCCTGGAAATGCTGTTCGCTCTCGATGCCGAGCCACTTGGCCTTGGCGCCGGTGGCGATGATCAGCGTGTCCGCAGTCCAGACCTGGCCGGAATCGGTTCTGGCGGTGAAAGGACGGTGCGACAGATCAACTTCCGTCACGAGGTCGTTGATAATCTCGGTGCCCACATGGGTTGCCTGGGCGAGCATCTGCTCCATCAGCCAGGGACCCTGGATCGGATCGGCGAAGCCCGGATAGTTCTCGACGTCGGTCGTGATCATCAGCTGACCACCCTGTTCCATGCCGGCGATCAGTACCGGCTTCAGCATGGCGCGGGCGGCATAGATCGCTGCCGTGTATCCGGCGGGGCCGGAGCCGATGATCAGCACCTTGGTGTGGCGGGCGGTCATGGTGATTCCTTTCGAAGCGGGCAAGAGAGGCGCGATATAGGCGTGCCCGCCGCTTGTTTGTAGCCTCATTTATGATCGGTCTATGCATTTATTCAAGGTCAGCATTGCAATACCAACAAGGCAATGCGTCGCATGGTAATTTTTGTGCTCAAGGTCGACAGATTATTGCCAATCCTGGCGATTCAGCTAGATATCGGGAATATCTGTCATGAAAGGTCAGAGCGTGTTGAGAGCCGAGCTGGACGCCATCGATCTTAAGATCCTCAAGGAGCTGCAACGCGACGGTCGCATGACCAATGTCGAATTGTCGGAACGAGTCGGCATTTCGGCGCCGCCATGTCTGAGGCGCGTGCGCAAGCTGGAAGAAGCGGGCATCATTGAGGGCTATCACGCCATGCTCAACGCCCCGAAGCTTGGTTTCGACCTCGTCGCCTTCTGCATGATCGGCCTCAAACACCAGTCCGAAAGCAATCTGAAGGCGTTTGCCGCTGCCACCGACAGTTGGCCGATGGTGCGTCAGGCCTGGATGGTGTCGGGCGACAGCGACTTCCTGCTGCATTGCGTGGCCGAAAACCTGACCAGGTTCCAGGACTTCGTCATCGAGGTGCTGACGGCGAACGAACATGTGCATACCGTGCGCACCATGCTGACGATCCGTCAGGTGAAGAAAGTGGGGCTGGTGGAAATCTGAGCTTCGAGGACATCCGTCGCTAAACGAGCCGTGAGCAGGAGAGAATGCACCACCGCGAACTGCGCGAGATCCGATATTTTTGGACGCTGTTTGCTTACCGCGGGAGCGTTGTTGACGGGTTTGGTCTAAGTTATGGTCACTGATCGTCGGCTCTTCGCTGACGAGAGCGGAAAAGGCCATGTCGGGCGCTCCGAGAGCGGTGCAATTGCATAAAGAGGTGAGGATTTGTCTATCTGGTCGAACTTTGTTCGGAAGCTTGGAAAGAAGCGTCTCCGCTTCATCGGCAATGTGCGTCGGCTCTTCGGCCTGGAATATAGCTCACCTGTAACCGAGGAAGGCGTTTTCGATTTGGTTCGGGGAAAGCGGGTTGCAGTCGTCGGAAACGCGAAATCTCTTTCTGACACAACCTTTGGAGAAGAGATCGACGACCACGACCTGATCCTTCGCTTCAAATATGCACCAATCCCGTCCACTGCCTCCCACGGCAGCCGCACCGACGTGATCGCCACGAGCGCCATACTGGAACGTTCACTCATGATCGAGCGAGGAGCGAGCCATATTTTCTGGATGTCGCCGCCGCGAAACGCCTTGCCGCGCTGGATCGTGCGATTGCCGTCCTTTTTCCTTTATCCGCGAGCGCGCCATCAGGCCCTATGCGCCAAGGTCGGCAACCCGCGGCCGACAAGCGGGTTGATGGTGATCGACCTGCTCAGCCGTTCGCCGTGCAAATCGGTGGACCTCTACGGTTTCGACTTCTATCAAAGCGGGTCGTTCTCCGGACAGCAGACCAAAGAAACGACACCTCATGACTACGATGCCGAGGAGGACTTCGTCTTGCGCCTAGTGCGTTCGGACCCTCGTTTCTCGCTCCGGCGATCTGAACCGGATGCATAAACAGGAATTCCGCATGAGCCGTGCCATGCAGGCCATGTCATCAAAGCGCGTAGTCGCACTTGGGAGGTGAATCAAAGGCCCGGCCCAGGCCCACTCCGAGTTCCGCAAGGCGCTCGACTAGTACAGGCCGACCCTTAATGGCCACGAGCGGCTATCGCCAGATCGTAGACATGACCAAGGTTGCGATCGGCTGTCGTTATTGCATCTTCGATTGCCTTGGCGATGTTTGTTTTTTCAGTGTCCGAATAGGCCCATTTTGAGGGGGCAATGAGGACCTCATCTAATTGCTCCGAGGAGACAAGCCTTTCCGGCGCAAGTCCAACGTCTCGAATTAGCATTTCTACCTTCCACGAATTTGAATCCAGACCGACAAAGGGGATTCCGGCGGCAAGTGAGATGCAAATGGCGTGGAAGCGACCGGTCAAATGTAATGGGGAGCCATATATATGCTGAATGTAGCTCTTCTCATTTCTTGGGAAGTAAGCATTTCTGTGGAAGAGGCGGAATAGGCCAGCATGGGCGTACCTTAGAGCGGCGCGGGCAGTCTTCACTACAATCGGTTGATAGGGCTTTTTTCCCATAATTGTTGTCGTGATGGGGCAAAACAGAACATCGCGATGCCTTGCAGATAAGTCGATCAACGCCTGCCGCTGGCTACCCAAAACTGAGTCCCCGACGATTATTGGCGGGCAAATTTCGGCACCTTCGACGGGTTCGATTTCTTCGGCAAGCGAAAGGTCGTGCATCCACTCGACCTCCCGCCCGATTAACTCGCTAATTGACGCTGCGCTTCTTGAATCACGCGCTGATATAAATGAGAGTTTCTCGAGATACTTTTTCCATTCAGGAGGATTTTCTTGGTAGATTGCGTTCAGGAGGACGATCGGTTTTCCTCTGGCTGCTTCATGTTCGGTGATTTTCAGCAGGTTTTCACCGTGCACACTTCCGTGATGTAGCGTTCCCTCGCCATTGATAATTATAACGTCAGCTTCGCCGATGCCTTTGAGCAGTCCTGGGTCTAACCACCATTTTGCCTTCAATCCTGCCCGGGCTGAAATTCGAATGCTGTTGGCATTCGCGTGTTTCTCCAGAATTCGAACAACTCTTTGACAACCAAAATGGTTCGTGGTGCTCGTGTCGTTTAGGAGTGCGGCTTTTATCAGCATAGGGAAAAACTATCGTCCCTAGCAATAAGGTCTAAAACATACATCTGCTCAGCCTTGTAATCTTGCGGCGTTGTTTCCAATGTCTGCTCGCCGGTTAGGAATTGGGAAGCGAAAAGGTCAAAGCCATATAGTTCAACCTTTGCCCATTGTGAACGGCAGTTTCGATCGATCAGCATCAGGCCTGTAGTCGGTCGATTGGAGGCACCGTCCACAAGTTCTGAATGGGCTTGTGGATTATGCCCTTCCCGGAAAGACTTGGTCAGGTCGGTCTTCAGCCGTTAACTCCGCCTTCAACATGCCGTGCCGGCATAGATGTGGCAATCATCCCGACTCTCTGTTTATAAGCACACTGGTTCTCCCGATTGAAGAGGGCATCGGCATGCCTCGAAAAAAAAGCAGACTCGAACGGTTGCTGTCGTTCAATCAGCATCGCAAGCGCTGGGGTGCGCGCCGGCATGCGGTAGCGGTCGAGGAATTCGGGGCGCTGAAGTCGACACTGATTAGTGGGGCAGCGGTCACCCAGACGCGTGGCTCGGAGAAATCGCTGGATCAGCATCTGGCCAATCTTCGGTTGGAATTCGTAGGTCAGCCGGAAATCGTCTTCCATCATGCCCGTCTGATCGTGCTGATCCGTCGGGAATTTAATGTCGAAGCGACATTTGCCCAATTCAAGACGCTCTGGGACCAGGAGGCGGCCTTTCTCTGCGCGCATCTGAACCTGCGCTGGCTGGTCTCAGCCTCGGACACCTTTGCCGACCATCATCCCGAAAAGGTAGCAAGGGCGATCGGCATGATGGCCGCAGCATTGGTCAACACCGTGAAGATCTACGAGACAGAGCGGCTGGTTGCGACCGGCGGGCCGACTGTGCCCGATGTGGAAAAGATCGAAAAACTACAGACCGACCTGCTGCCGCTGTTTGAAGGGCTGTCAGGTTTTACGATCGGCACGGACGACACCTTGCGCAACATGCGCTGGCGGCTGGAGCCGTTTTTCGAGGAAGGGGCGGTTGGGCAGATCCTGAAGACCGTCTACGATCGGCTGCAGACCAACGACACCGCCTTTGCGCGGTTGCGTGCCCTGCATCGACGCGAGCGCACCGGCTGGTGGTGAGAGCCGTCAGTTGTCGTTGCGCCAATCCTGAAGATATATGAAATCGCGCGGATCGGGCCGCACCAGGCACCGTTCGGCAACGAGCGCATAGCGGAGCTGCCGCAGCCCCATGCGCAACTGGGCGGCAATGCGCCGGGCCTTGAAGGCGCCTCTCTGTGGCGCGGAGTAATCGGCCGCCTCTGTCGCTGTTCCTCGCGCGGCGTCGATCGATGAGGCGGTCGTGACCGGAACGGGAATGGCATAGGCTGCGCACCGGTCCGTCTGGAGGGCAAGGGCCGGGTCTGCCTGAAAGGCCCGTAAGGCATAGGCGGCGCAAATCACGGCGTCGGCAAGGCCAGCGCTTTCAGCCGTTCGCGCCAGCAAGAGCCGCGCGCCTTCTGGCCAGAGAACATAAGCGGCGGCCCCGGAACGGTCCTGGTAGAGGCGCCGGATGGGAAGGTCATCATCGGCCTGCGGGCGTGCCAGCAGTTTCTTGCGGCCTCGGGTTTCCAGCGTCAGCAGGTCGATGTCCCGGCGATCGGGAAGCCGCCCCAGCAATGTCGGCACCTTGTCGGAGAGCACGGCATCGTCCTCGAGCACAAGCATCGGGGCGTCTGCGGCGGCAATCCTCTCCCATGCGGTGCGATGGCTGAGCAGGCAGGCCTTTTCGGCATCCTTGAGCGGCCGTTCCCAAGTGTCCCAGTATGCGGGCGGCCGCAACGCGGCGGCATCCTCGGCGCGCACGGCCTCCAGCCTGTTGAAGGCAAGACCGAGGCGCTGCAATTGGGCGGCCTGGAAGGCCAAGCGCTCGGTGGCGGCGGCGAGATTGATCACGATCGCCTGCATCGTCTTATCTCCCGGCGCTGTCGTCGGCGAGGCGGGCATAGACCCGTGCAAGTGCCGTAACTTCCCGCTCGATGGCGAAATCCGACAGCACATGGGCCAATGCCTTCGCGCCTTGCGCCTTGAGCAGCGCCGGCGCAGCAAGATAGGGGGCGATGCCGTCGATAAGGGCATCCAGGCTGTCCGACGCAACGACCCGGCCAGTTTCTCCCGGCAGAATCAATTCGCTGAAGGCGCCGACATCGGTTGCTACGACCGGCACGCCGCTTGCCATGGCCTCCAGGGGGGTCAGGCCAAAGCCCTCCCAGCGCTGCGGCGCCACGAACAGGTCGAGCGTGCGGTACCAGTCTGGAATATTGGTCTGCTCGCCAACGAACAGGATGCGTTGGCCAAGGCCTGCCTGTTCGACGCGCTGCTTTAGGCCCGCCTCGAAGGCTGAATGAGCAGCGGTTGCGCGACCGGCGATGACGGCGATCCAGTCCGGATGGTCCGGTAGCAGGCGGATCATCGCATCGACGAAGAGGTCCGTGCCTTTCTGATGACGGACCCGGCCAAAACACCCGACGATGGCTCTGTCTGCGGACAGCCCGAGTTTTTGCCGGGCAGCCGGCTTGTCACCGGAGGGGTGGAACCGGCCGGTATCGATGCCGTGATGGATCACCGTGTGCGGCACGGTGAGGTAGGCGGCCGTCTTGGCGCTGGTGGCGACCACCGCGTCCATCCTGGAAATCAGCCAGCGGGTATAAGCGGTGTGGTGCCGTTGCGATGCCGAGGTGAACAGGAGCTTCAGTGGCATGCGCAGGACGTCGCGCAAGAGACAGCCGAACAGCATCTCGTTGTTGCGGCGAGCATGCCAGACGCGGTACCTCGCGGACTTCGGTCGGCGCCACAGGCCCGCCAGTTGCCACCAGGACATTTTCGGCAGGTCGTCCGGCAGGCCGGGGCCGAGCGTGACGATTCCGTGCCCGATCCGGCGTTGCTCGGGGATGAGCTGCACGACGGTCGAGGTCACGCCGGAAAGGCGCCGCTTGAAATGCGGCGCGATCACCGTGATGTCGTCAAGGGGAGGCAAAGGATGAGCCTTCCGGGCCGAGAATCAGCCCCAGTGGATCGAGAGGATCTCGTAGGCCTTGGAGCCGCCGGGCGCCACGACTTCGATATTGTCGCCGACTTCCTTGCCAATCAGGGCCCGGGCGATCGGTGAAGAGATCGAGATGCGGCCGGCCTTCACGTCGGCTTCCTGGTCGCCGACGATCTGATAGGTCTTGTGCTCCTCGGTGTCCTCGTCGATCAGCTTGACGGTCGCGCCGAACTTGATCGTGGAGCCGGACATCTTCGACAGGTCGATGACTTCGGCGCGCGCGATCAGGTCTTCCAGCTCGCCGACGCGGCCTTCATTGTGGCTCTGGGCTTCCTTGGCGGCATGATACTCGGCATTTTCGGAAAGGTCGCCATGGGCGCGCGCTTCGGCGATCGCCTCGATGATGCGGGGCCGTTCTTCCTGCTGGCGCCAGCGCAGTTCCTCGTTCAGCTTCGCAAAGCCGCTCTGCGTCATCGGTACCTTTTCAACCATGTCATCTTCCTTCGCATTTCATGCCCGCATGGTGCTGGACATAAAAGAAAACAGGTCCCGAAGCGAAGCTACGGAACCGGTTCAAATCAACGATCCGCAAACTATAGCAGATTGGATCGCGCTATTTCCAGAGATTAATTTTTCTCGTCGGTGGAGGGTGCAGCTGACGCACCGGTGAGCGGCCCCCAGGGTGCGATCCGGTATTGGCTCGGCAGGTTCACGGGCCGATAGGGGCTATCAGCCGGCGCTCCATTCAACCGATCGACGACCGATTGATGGATCAGCGCACCTGCCGGGATGAAGCGCGGATCGCAGAGTGGCAGATAGATACCTCCGCCCTTGCCGCCGCGGCGCCAGGATGAGGCGGGAACGCGACGTGGCAAGTATTCGACCAAACGCCACGCGAGGCTCATCGAATCCTGGGCTCGCGCCATGGCGTCGGGTTTGACATAGGGCTTGTTCGGGTTCTTGCCGAGTACGATCTCGTTGACCGTGCGTGTCGCATAGTCGAGCCCCATGGGCTTGGTCTCCTCGATCATCCAGGCCAGAGGCACCTTGATCAGGGCGCTCCTGGCTTCAGGCGATCCGCCTCCGACATCACCATGCACACCGGTGAACCACACTTCCTTGACGTCCTGCGGCACGACCGGCCGGTCCTTTGGCGGCGGGAAGGGGCTTCCCCAGAAGGGCTGGTCCGGTGTCCAGGGTTCCGAGCGATACATGGTCCGGCGTTCGTCGATCGCAATGGCGTGTCGGACCGCGCGGACACTCGGATTACGGTGGGTGAACGGATGGGTCTTCAATTTCAGGCCGATCTTGCCGGATTCGATCACCGAGGCGACGGTGTCGAACAGGCCGAGCAGTTCAATCGCCGGGCGATGGCCCTTGAGAGTGCGCTCGTAGAGGCGCATGTCGGCAAAAGCCGATTTGCCATCGTCCTCAGCGCGGGATTTGTCGATAACGGCCGTCTTGTGGTCGGAAATGCCCTTGTAGGTGCGGTAGGCATAGTCCAACAGGTTGAGTTGCTGCGGACGGATCAGGCCGAGGCTGTGGATGAAGCCGGCCAGAACACGGGCCGTATAGGCGCCACGACTGAAGCCGAAGAGATAGATCCGGTCGTCCTCACCGATCTTCTTGCCGTCCTTGTCGCGGGGTGCGGCCTGGTAGTTCTCGACCAGGAAGCGATAAGCCTGCTTCACGTTGGCGTCAATACCCCAGCCGGTGGCCAGTCCCCAGACTTCCACCGTCTTGCGCCACCCGCGCGACCAGGCGTTGTCCGCCCCGAAAGTGCCGACTCCCGGATCGTAGTAGACAATCTGGTCGTCAGTCTGCCGAAGCGTGCCGAACAGGCGCAGGATATTGGTGCGGTCCGCTGCGATCTCGTTCGATGTTCCGTCGAACAGAATAACGATGTTCTTGGCCAAGGGCGTTTTCCCAACCGCGATAAAACTACTATAGCAGCTGACGCGAATGGTTTCAATTTCAGGTTGATTTTTGCGGGGCTGGTGGGGAGCTTGTCAGTTCCCACCGGCACAGGCCATTCCCAATACCCGCTCCAGCCGGTCGAAATTCTGCTCATTCGCGTAGGCGATAAACTGCCTGAACTGGATATTCTCCTCGTTGGGCTCCATTAGCATGCGCCAAGAAAGGCGCGTCCCGCCGTCTTCTGCGCGAAAATCCATTTCCAGAGTAAAGACATGGATCGGGTCGTGATGGAGCAAAACGATGCGCTCAGGCCTTGCGACTTCCTGAAATGTGGAATGATTGAGGAATTCCGCTCCTTCGTCGCTCTTCATCAGGATGACCCAGCGGCCACCAGGCCTCAGGTCGAATTCATGGATCACATTGGTGAACCCGTCGGGACCCCACCACTGCGCCAGTTTCTTCGGATCGGCAAAGGCGTCGAACAGGGTTGCGGGATCGACACCGAACAGGCGATCATTGAGGATTTCTGTTTTGTCAGTCATGCTTGTGTACCTTTTCCGGCTGCCCAAAGCGTGGTGAGGTCGCCTTCGGATGGGATCGCGGTGCGATCCGCCTCGGTCTCATCTTACCTTCCGTCGAAAACCAGAACGATGCTCCTCGCCATGGACAGAGCCGGTTTGGTGACCAAGCCGATCGTAGCGCGGGACGGCGGAATTCTCAAACGCGGTTGTCGGTGTTTCGACTGGCCAGTTTGGGGGGCGGCGCCGATTGACGAAGCCGCGGTTGGTGCCGATGATGGCACAGTCACGGACGGTGAAGGATCGCGTGCGAGGGAGGTGGCATGAGATCCGTGGTCTGGCTGACAATCGTGGCGATGATCGCTTTCGCGGCAAATTCCCTGCTGGCACGATTGGCGCTGGGGTCCGGTTCGCTGGACTGGGCAAGCTATACGACGCTGCGCATTCTTTCCGGCGCTGCCGTCCTGGTCCTGCTAGCCCGCAGGCGCGACACGTCGGGCGGACCTCGCGCCGGAAGCTGGCCGGCGGCGGCCGCACTCCTTGTCTATGCGCTGGCCTTCTCTCTGGCCTATCTCGATCTCGGTGCCGCGACGGGTGCTCTCATCCTGTTCACTTCGGTTCAGGCGACCATGGTTGGCTATAGCCTGATGCGCGGCGAAAGCCTGACCCTTGCCGAACTGCTTGGCTTTACCATCGCCTTCGTCGCATTCGTCTATCTTATCCTGCCCGGCATCGGCCGGCCGGACCCGGCGGGTAGTCTGTTGATGGCGGTTTCCGGGATTGCCTGGGGGGTCTACTCGCTGAAGGGCCGGGGAGCGGTCAATCCGCTTGCGGCCACGGCGGGCAATTTCCTCTACGCATCGGCCTTGTGTGTGCCGCTCGGGATCTTTGCGCTTGTCGTTGGAACGGCGTCCTGGACCGGTGTTCTTCTTGCGATTTTCTCCGGCGCCGTGACGTCCGGTCTTGGCTACGTGATCTGGTACCGGGCGCTGGCCGGACTTACGAATTTCCAGGCGGCCCTCGTCCAACTCTCGGTGCCGGTCATCGCCGCGGCAGGTGCCATTCTTTTTCTCGATGAGGCGATGACGATGCGGTTCGTGATCTCGGGATCAGCGGTGATTGGCGGCATCGGCCTGGCGATCGTGGCCCGACGGAAGGCGCGGGCTGGTTGAACGGACGGTAAAAGGTCGGCAAGAAAGGCAGGTGAGCCACCTGCCTTTCCGCATGAACCTGTCGTTTCGATCAGAAGTAGCTCTGCAACGGGCGAACCTCGAGCTGGCCCTTCTTCAGCGCCTGGATGGCTTCGGCGGCGGCGAGCGCTCCGGCCATGGTCGTGTAGTAGGGCACCTTCTGCATCAGGGCGGCGCGGCGTAGCGACTTCGAGTCGGAGATCGCCTTGTTGCTGTCGGTCGTATTGACCACCAGCTGGACCTGCCGGTTGCGGATGGCGTCCTCGATATGCGGGCGGCCTTCGAGAACCTTGTTGATCTTGATCGCCTCGATGCCCTGTTCGGCGAGGAAGCGCTGGGTGCCGCCGGTCGCCATGACCTTGAAGCCGATCTCGGTCAGGAGCTTGATGGCGGGCAGGACGCGCACCTTGTCCTCGTCACGGACCGAGACGAAGACCGTTCCGTCACGCGGCAGTTCGACGCCGGCGCCGAGCTGGCTCTTGGCAAAGGCGAGGGCAAAATCGGTGTCGAGGCCGATCACTTCGCCGGTCGAGCGCATTTCAGGACCAAGCAGAGTATCGACGCCGGGGAAGCGGGCGAAGGGGAAGACGGCTTCCTTGACGGCAATGTGCTTGAGGTTGCGCGGATCGGGCTTGGCGCCATAGGCGGCGATCGCGGCATCCAGCTTTTCGCCGGTCATGATGCGCGCGGCGATCTTGGCAATCGGTGCGCCGATGGTCTTGGCGACGAAGGGCACGGTGCGCGAGGCGCGCGGATTGACTTCCAGAACGTAGATAACGCCGTCCTTGATGGCGTACTGCACGTTCATCAGACCGCCGACGTTCAGTGCCTTGGCCATGGCTCGGGTCTGGCGTTCCAATTCGTCGAGGGTTTCGTTGCTGAGCGAGCGCGACGGCAACGAGCAGGCGCTGTCGCCGGAGTGGATGCCGGCTTCCTCGATGTGCTCCATGATGCCCGAGACGAAGACGTCAGTGCCGTCGCACAGTGCGTCGACATCGACTTCGATGGCGTTGGTCAGGTAGCTGTCGAACAAAAGCGGGTTCTTGCCGAGCAGGGTGTTGATCTGGCCGGTCTTGTCGTTGGGGTAGCGCTGCTTGATGTCTTCGGGCACCAGACCCGGAACGGTATCGAGCAGGTAGGACTGCAGCATGCTCTCGTCATGGATGATCTGCATGGCGCGGCCGCCGAGAACGTACGACGGGCGCACGACCAGCGGGAAGCCGATTTCGGACGCGACCAGGCGGGCCTGCTCGACCGAATAGGCGATGCCGTTGTTCGGCTGGTTGAGGTCGAGCTTCATCAGGAGCTTCTGGAAGCGGTCGCGGTCTTCGGCGAGGTCGATCATGTCGGGTGCCGTGCCGAGGATCGGGATACCGTTCTTTTCCAGCGCCTCGGCCAGCTTCAGCGGCGTCTGGCCGCCGAACTGGACAATGACGCCCACCAGTTCGCCCTTTTCCTGCTCTGCGCGCATGATCTCGATCACGTCTTCCGCGGTCAGCGGTTCGAAATAGAGGCGATCCGAAGTGTCATAGTCGGTCGACACGGTTTCCGGGTTGCAGTTGATCATGATTGCTTCATAGCCGGCGTCCTTCAAGGCGAAGGCGGCATGGCAGCAGCAGTAGTCAAACTCGATGCCCTGACCGATGCGGTTCGGACCGCCGCCAAGGATGACGACCTTCTTGCGGTCGGATACCTGGGCTTCCGAACGGGCCTGCCCCACGAATGGTGTCTCGTAGGTCGAATACATATAGGCCGTCGGCGAGGCGAATTCGGCGGCGCATGTGTCGATACGCTTGAAGACCGGGCGTACGTTCAGCGCGTTGCGGATCTCGGCCACTTCCTTCGGACGCTTGCCGGTGAGGCTCGCAAGGCGGGCGTCGGAGAAGCCCATGGCTTTGAGCATGCGCAGATTCTCGGCGTCTTCCGGCAGGCCGTGCTCGCGGATGCGGGCCTCCATGTCGACGATCGCCTTGAACTGGGCGATGAACCAGGGATCAATCTTGCAGCCTTCGTGTACCTCCTCCGGCGTCATGCCGAGGCGCAGCGCCTGGGCGACCATGCGCAGGCGGTCCGGCGTCGGCGTGCCGATGGCGGCGCGGATGGCGTTTTTGTCATCGCTCTCCCCGAGGCCGGGGATCTCGATCTCGTCGAGTCCGGTCAGGCCGGTCTCAAGGCCGCGCAGGGCCTTCTGCAGCGATTCCGCAAAGGTGCGGCCGATCGCCATGACTTCCCCGACCGACTTCATTGCGGTGGTCAGCGTCGGCTCGGCGCCGGGGAACTTCTCGAAGGCGAAACGCGGGATCTTGGTAACGACATAGTCGATGGACGGCTCGAACGAGGCGGGTGTCGCGCCGCCCGTGATGTCGTTTTCCAGCTCATCGAGCGTGTAGCCGACGGCGAGCTTGGCGGCGACTCTGGCGATGGGGAAGCCGGTGGCCTTTGAGGCCAGCGCTGAGGAGCGCGAGACGCGCGGGTTCATCTCGATGACGACGAGGCGGCCATCGGCCGGGTTTACGGCGAACTGCACGTTCGAGCCGCCGGTCTCCACGCCGATCTCGCGCAGCACCGCGATCGAGGCGTTGCGCATCATCTGGTATTCCTTGTCGGTCAAGGTCAGCGCAGGGGCGACCGTGATCGAGTCGCCAGTGTGAACGCCCATCGGGTCGATGTTCTCGATCGAGCAGATGATGATGCAATTGTCCGCCTTGTCGCGGACGACTTCCATTTCATATTCCTTCCAGCCGAGCACCGATTCCTCGATCAGCACCTCGGTGGTCGGCGAAGCGTCGAGGCCCGAGCCGATGATCTCGAAGAACTCCGAGCGGTTGTAGGCAATGCCGCCGCCAGTGCCGCCCATGGTGAAGGACGGACGAATGATCGCCGGCAGTCCAACCTCGTCGAGCGCCTGGGCAGCAACCGCCATGGCGTGGTTCATGTAGCGCTGCTTGCGGTCGGTCTCGCCGAGGTTCCACTGGTTTTCCAGTTCATCGAGCGCCTTGTCGAGTTCGCCGCCCGACAGCGTGGCCTTGAGATGGGCACGGGCCGATTCATGCGTCTTGCGGTCGGCTTCCTTGATGTCGGTGGCATTGGCCAGCATCGACTTTGGCGTTTCGAGGCCAATCCTGGCCATGGCCTCGCGGAACAGCGCGCGGTCCTCGGCCATGTCGATGGCAGCGGGCTTGGCGCCGATCATCTCGACATTGTAGCGGTCGAGCACGCCCATGCGTTTCAGCGAGAGCGCGGTGTTCAGCGCCGTCTGGCCGCCCATGGTCGGGAGCAGCGCGTCGGGGCGTTCCTTGGCGATGATTTTGGCGACGACCTCAGGTGTGATCGGCTCGACGTAAGTTGCGTCGGCCAGGCCCGGGTCGGTCATGATGGTGGCCGGGTTGGAGTTGACCAGGATGACCCTGTAGCCTTCCTCCTTCAGCGCCTTGACGGCCTGTGTGCCGGAATAGTCGAATTCGCAGGCCTGGCCGATGACGATCGGCCCCGCGCCGATGATAAGGATGGACTTGATATCTTGGCGCTTTGGCATGGTCACATTCCGCTTTTCAGGCTGCGCGAAAAGCCGGCCAGGGTGATTTATCCACCGGTCGGGCGCAAGCAGGGTCTTTGAAGGCTAGAAGCGGCTTATAGGGAAATCTTCGCTGCAAACCAACCCCATAAATGAGCACGCGGCAGGAAAGTTGGGGAGGGGGCGGTGGTGACGCCTGTCATCGATCCGCGCGCATTCAAGTCGGCTTTCGGCTGCCGGGCACAATGCGCACGAGCACTCCAGCACAAATGAAAATGGCGGACCGAGGCCCGCCATCCTGCGTGACGAATAGGATCGGTATCAGAACTCTTCCCAGTCGGCGGATGCAGCGGTGCTCATGGTACCGACGGCGGCGGCCAGACGATTGCCGAGTGCGCGGGCCGGGGAGGCGACGGGGACGCTTACCCGCGTTGCGGTGGCCACGAGCGGTCGTGACGCCATCGGCTGGGCGACCGGCGCGCTTGCTGGCGCGGCAGGCGTTGTCGCGCGGAAACCTGTTGTGTTGCCGGTGCCGAGGTTGAACTGAGCAAGGCGGGCGGATAGCGCCGAGACTTCCGACACAAGCGTATGCGAAGCGGCATTGGTCTCCTCGACCATGGCCGCATTCTTCTGGGTACCCTGGTCCATGATGGTGACGGCGGAATTGATCTCGCTGAGGCCCGTCGACTGGTCGCGGGCGGCCAACACGATCGCCTGGACGTTTGTGTTGATCTGCTGCACTTCGGCGACGATCGCCTGTAGCGCTTCGCCGGTCTCACCGACCAGCGAGACGCCGTGCTTGACCTGCTCACCGGAGGCGGTGATCAGCCCCTTGATTTCCTTCGCGGCATTGGCGGAACGTTGCGCGAGTTCGCGCACCTCCTGGGCGACGACGGCAAAGCCCTTGCCGGCTTCGCCGGCGCGTGCCGCCTCGACACCGGCATTCAGTGCCAGCAGGTTGGTCTGGAAGGCGATCTCGTCGATCACGCCGATGATGTTGGAGATCGACTGCGACGACTGCTCGATCGCGCTCATGGCGTCGACGGCGGTGCGAACCACTTCGCCCGAGCGCTCGGCGCCCGCCTTGGTCCGGCTGACCTGGAGTCCGGCATCCTCGGCACGCTGGGTCGATTCGTGGACCGAGCGGGTGATCTCGGCCAGCGCCGCGGCCGTCTGCTCGACGGAGGCGGCCTGCTGCTCGGTGCGGCGGGCGAGGTCGTCGGCGGCGGAGCGGATCTCGTTCGAACCGTTCTGAATGGTCGAGGCGTTCTCGCGGAAGGAGAGCATGGCGGCCTGAAGCTTTTCGATCGACTCGTTGAAATTGCCGCGGATAGAATCGAGCGCGCCGCTGAACGGCTTTTCGAGGCGCACCGTCATGTCGCCGTCCGACAGGCGGGCAAGGCCGTTGCCGAGTTCGCTGACGACGAAGCGGATTTCTTCCTCGCGGGCCTGATGGCCCTTGGACCGTTCGTTCCGCTCGACTTCTTCCTGGACGCGATGGGCCTCGGCTTCATTCTCGAGCTGAACCTTGCGGCGGTTGTTCTCCAGCAGGATCTGCAGCGAGCGGGAAAGGTCGCCCAGTTCGTCGGACTTTTCGCGGTCAGTCAGTTCGACGTCGAGGCGGCCTTCGGCGATCTGCGTGGTCTGGTGGATCACGCGGTTGATGCGCCCGATGAAGCCACGGGCGAGCAACCAGCCGGCCACGACCAGAAGAACGGCCGCCAGGCCGATGATCGCCGCGGAATTCCAGACGATCTTGGTGAGGCTGGCATAGACCGTCGCGCTGGGTACCGAGACGACGACGTTCCAGACGGCACCTTCGAACGGCACGATCGGCAGCGCCACGGCGAGATCTTCGGTGCCGTCGGGCCGGACGATGGTCTGGGCCTCGCCGGGCTTGGCCAGGGCGCGCTCCCAGGCTGCGGCATCGACGCCGCTTTCCTTGAGCGCCTTGCCCATCACCGCCTTGTCCGGGTGGCTGACGAAAGCATTGGCGGAGGAGAGCAGTGCGACATAGCCGTCACCCAGCGGGCGTTTGGCGGCAAGGTCGGCTGCCGTCTTGTCGAGGTCGATGTCGGCGCCGACATAGCCGACGACCGCACCGTTGGCGCGGGTCGGCAGCGACAGGGTGGTCATCAACACGTCCTTGCCGTTCACCGGGTAGACGTAAGGCTCCATGAGGACCGGTTTGCCGGTCTTCACCGGCAGTTGATAATAGTCGCCGGCGCCCGGCTTGTCGTAGTCGACCAGGACCTCGACCTTGATGTCGCTACCGGCGCGGAACACGTAAGGCACGAAGCGGCCGCTCGCGTCGTGGAAAGGTTTGCCGACATAGTCCGCGTCCTTGCCGTCGAAGGCGTTCGGTTCCCACCCGGTCGAGACACCGATCGCGCCCGGATAGCCTTCGAGCGTCTTGTGCAGAAGGGCCACGGTATTGTCGCGGGTTGCCGAGCCGGTTTCGCGCAGCGACGTGATCGCCGCCTCCAGACCGCTGACCATCCGGTGTCCATCACGCAGACCCGCATTGATCTCGGCTGCGGCCTGCTGCGCGGCTGCGCGCATTTCGTTGAGGCTTGCGGTGCGGATATTGTCGTAGGAGATCGTCACCAGCGTGGCTGCGACGCCAATCGTCGTCACGACACCGAGCGCGACCGCCGAGAATATGTTGCGGCTTGTGGCCGATTTGAAAAGCATGGGGTGCCCCCTCTCGAGCAGGTTTCTGAACCTTCGGTCCGCATGGCGAACCGGCAGGTGACCACGCGGTTTGCCAGCGCAGCCGGGCAAGATTAGACTTTTCGTGGTTAAGCAGATGTTTAAAGAGGCTCAATGTCGGTGCCGTTTTGGCGCTTTACTCGATTTATTGCGTTGTCGGCGCCGTTTGACCTGCTAGTTTGGACAAAAAAGCGGGGTATGGGATGTATTCTTCCTATTTTGAGCATGACGGTTTGGGGCTTGCCGACCTGGTCCGGCGCGGCGAGGTCAGTGCGCCCGAGCTGGTCGAGACCGCGATCACCGCGATCGAAAGGCTGAACCCGCCGCTCAATGCGGTGATCCGGCCGATGTTCGACGAAGCCCGGCAAGCGGCAGCCGGACCGCTCAGTGACGGCCCGTTCGCCGGTGTGCCTTTCCTGCTGAAGGACCTGTTGTCGCAGGTCGCGGGCATCCCGACCTCGCAGGGCAACCGTCTCTGGGCCACGATCCCGGCCTCCGCCGACAACGAGCTCGTCAAGCGCTGGAAGCGGGCGGGATTGATCATCCTCGGCAAGACCAACACGCCGGAGTTCGGCCTGACGCCCTATACCGAGCCGGAGACCTTTGGTCCGACCCGCAACCCCTGGGACCTGACGCGTACGCCGGGCGGCTCGTCCGGCGGCTCGGCGGCCGCAGTTGCCTCCGGAATGGTACCGCTCGCGTCCGGCGGCGACGGAGGCGGCTCGATCCGCATCCCGGCCTCCGCCTGCGGCCTGTTCGGCATGAAACCGACGCGCGGCCGCAACCCGGTCGGCCCCTTCATCGGCGAAGCATGGTCTGGCCTTGCTGGGGAACATGTGCTGACCCGTTCGGTACGAGATTCGGCCGCCCTGCTCGACGCCACCCACGGCTCCGACATCGGCAACCCGCATCCGCTGCCGGAGTTTCGCGGATCGTGGCTCGACGCCGTCGGGCGTCCGCCGAAGCGCCTGCGGATCGCGGTGTCCTGCGAACCGATGCTCGGCAAGGCGGTCGCGCCGGAGGTTCGCGCGGCCTTTGCCGAAACGGTCCGCCTGCTCGAAGGTCTGGGACATGAGGTGGTGGAGGCCGCCCCACCGGTCGAGCGCGAGCGGTTCTCGCTCGCCTTCCTTACGGTGCTTGCCGCCGAGCTGCGCGCCGACATCGAGTTCATCGCCGAATTGAGCGGTGTCCGGGTGCGGCCGGAGGATTTCGATGCGTCCTCCTTCGGCCTCGGCCTGCTCGGCCAGGCTTTCTCTGCCGCCGAACTGGCTGCGGCACTGCGCTACCTCAAGCTCTCGGCGCGATCGATCCTCGGCTTCTTTGAAACTCACGACGTACTGATGACGCCGGTCCTCTCCAGCCTGCCGGTGAAGATCGGCGCGCTCCAGCCGAAACCGGTCGAGAAGAAGCTGATCCGCTTCATGGGGCATATCCACGGCGGGTCGCTGCTGAAGAAGCTCGGCATCGCCAACCAGCTCGCCGCCCAGACCTTCGAGTTCATCCCCTGGACGCCGGTATTCAACGTCACCGGCCAGCCGGCCATGTCGGTGCCGCTCGCTTGGTCACCCGAGGGGCTGCCGATCGGCATGCATTTCGTCGGCCGCTTTGCCGACGAGGAAACCCTGTTCAGCCTCGCAGGAGAACTGGAGCAGGTGCGGCCATGGAAGGATCGGCGACCGCCGGCTTGAGGCCTGGGCGGGTTCGATGGAAAACGCCGGGGCGAGGAAACCGCTTGGGCGGCTGAAGCGTATTGCTTGCATGTGGCCCTGCGCATTTCCTGTCGGCGTCGCCCATGGAGCAGTCGATGATCATTGTCCACTACCTCGAGAATTCCCGCGCCCATCGCATCCTCTGGCTGCTCGAAGAACTCGGCGTTCCTTATGACATCAATGTCTATCGTCGTGGCGCGGACATGCGGGCGCCGGCAAGCCTGAAGGCGGTGCATCCGCTCGGCAAATCGCCGGTGATCGAGGACGGCGGAAAGGTGATTGCCGAAAGCGGGGCGATCATGGAGTACCTGATTGACACCTATGGTGGGCAAGAATTGCGTCCACCGGCGGGAACAGACGAGCGGCTGCGCTACACCTATTTCCTCCACTATGCCGAGGGTTCGGCCATGCCGCTGCTGGTGATGAAACTGGTTTTTGCCAAGTTGCCGCACCAGGTGCCGCTGTTGCTAAGGCCGATTGCAGCGCTGATAGCCAAGGGGGCGGGTTCCAAATTCCTCGATCCGCAACTCAAGGATCACGTCGCTTTCTGGGAAAGCGAACTCGGCCGCGACGGATATTTTGCCGGTGCAAGCTTCACGGCCGCCGATATCGCGATGAGCTTCCCGATCGAGGCGGGCATGTCGCGGTTTGGTGAACAGGCCACTGCGCTGCCGGGGATCCGGAGTTTTCTTGCCGCGATCCGGGCAAGGCCGGCCTACCGGCGGGCGCTGACACGTGGCGGCGCTTATGACTATGCCGAAACCTGAGCATTTGCCTTGTCCGTCTGTTCGTTCCCTGATTTCCATGGTTCTGTGGAACGCTTTGCTTTATGAAGGGTTTGAAGCCGCAGGCATGCGTTACGGAGAGGGATGAGATCATGGAATGGAAGGGTCGGCGACAGTCGGACAATGTCGAGGATCGACGCGGCAGGTCCGTCGGCCGCAGCGGAATGGGCCGCAATCCCTTCGGCCGTTCCGGTATACAGATCCCGATGGGCAGCGGCCGCCGCGGTGGCGGGCTGAGCATTGGCACGATCATCTTCCTTGTCGTCATCTACTTCGTACTCAAGATGATGGGCATCGACATGCTGCAGGTCTTGGACGGGGGCTCCGCGCCGCCGGCCGGCTACGAGCAGTCAACGGGAGAACAGCCGACCGCGCCTGCATCCGACGAGATGACCGCTTTCGTCCGGACCGTTCTGGCCGAGACCGAGGATACCTGGAACGGTATTTTCAAGGCCTCCGGCGAAAACTATCAGGAGCCGACCCTCGTGCTGTTTTCCGGGCAGGTCCAATCGGCTTGCGGTTTTGCCTCCTCGGCTACGGGGCCGTTCTATTGCCCGGGTGATCGCAAGGTTTATCTCGACACGAACTTTTTCCAGCAGCTAAAAGACCAATTCGGCGCGTCGGGTGATTTCGCCGAAGCCTATGTCATCGCTCACGAGATCGGCCACCACGTGCAGAATCTGACGGGGGTACTGCCGAAGTTCAACCAGTTGCGGCAGCAGATGAGCGAGGTCGAGGCCAACCAGATGTCGGTGCGTGTCGAATTGCAGGCCGACTGCTATGCCGGCATCTGGGCAAGCTACACCGAGCAAAAAGGCTTGCTCGAAGCCGGCGACCTCGAAGAGGCTCTGAATGCGGCCCATCAGATCGGCGATGACACGTTGCAGAAGCGCAGTCAGGGCTATGTCGTGCCCGACAGCTTCAGCCACGGAACCTCCGCCCAGCGGGCAAAATGGTTCAAGCGTGGTTTCGATAGCGGCGAAGTCTCGTCCTGCGATACGTTTTCGGGATCGATCTGATCTTCGGGACGCGATGCGTTCCGTCGATTACCTCTCTATCGATACATCCCCTCGCGCAGGTTGATCCCGTATTCGATCCAAGCCTTGAGGGCACAGAGCATCTGTGCCCAGCCCTGGCAGTTGCCGTAGGATGCGGCGAGGCCCGTCGGGGATTCCCTCCAGCCTTCCTCGGCGATCGTCACCAGGGTTCTGCCATCTTCGAGCGGAGCGAAGGTCATGGTGACTTGCGTCTTGTAGCCGGCACCGGCGGTGACTGCGTCGCCGTCGGCCGGGCCGCCTTCGTTTGCTTCCCATCGGAGCACGATCCGGCGGTCCTGTTCGACCTCGATCACATCCACGGGGAAGGCGCCAGGGAAGTCGTGGAAATCCCACGTGACAGTCGCTCCCAATTCGAGCCGCCCCTTGGCGCCGCCAGTGGTGAAATACTGCGACAGGTTCTGGGGATTGGCGACGGCCTCGAAGACATCGTGCACGGGGCGGGCGATATGGGCGGATACTTTGAACTTGAGTTCCATCATGGCCTCCTTGTATCGGCATCGATCATGTTATAAAAATATAACATGACTGCTTCACATCTGGAAGATACTGTTTTCAAGGCGCTGGCGGCGCCGGTGCGCCGGGCGATCCTCGATGCATTGAAGAAAGGCCCCAAGACGACGGGTGCCCTTTGCGATTCATTTCGATCGCTTGACCGTTGCACGGTGATGCAACACCTGAAGGTGCTTGAGGGCGCAGACCTGGTCATTTTCCGGCGCGAGGGGCGAGAGCGCTGGAACCACCTGAACCCGCTGCCGATCAAGGCGATCCATGACCGCTGGATTGGTGCCTATGCGGCCGACGCGGTCAACCTCCTGGCGCGGATGAAGAGCGAGCTCGAAGGGCCGCTCTCCTGAGGCGATCGATGAAGTCGGTCCGGCGCCGCGCCTGGATGAAGGCGGATATTGCGCACAGGTCCCCGGTCCGTTCCTCTACTCTCCGAGCCGCCATATAGGGTTGCCGCTCAGAGCCTTTGTGGACTTTGTCTGGCGGGATCGGGCGCCTGCGCCAAAGGAATTACGCATTCCATCAGCCTTTGTGATCTATCAACGAAATTTTCTGCACTATCCCGCTGCGGCTTGCTACCGCAGCGGGTTTCTTCTATCCAAGCGATAGACGCCGCTCGCCAGTATCCCCTGGAAGCGGCTTTTTTCGTCTTGGATAAAGCTCATGTCTAGCCATCGTGTTTACCCATCAGCTGGGAAGACGGCCAATAGCTGGGCCTCGCATGTTCG
Organism: Rhizobium arsenicireducens; assembly: GCF_964021225.1. Taxonomy (NCBI): domain Bacteria; kingdom Pseudomonadati; phylum Pseudomonadota; class Alphaproteobacteria; order Hyphomicrobiales; family Rhizobiaceae; genus Rhizobium; species Rhizobium arsenicireducens. The sequence goes on from NZ_CAXHYK020000001.1 coordinate 863,195, forward strand.
TGCGACGCTCGCGCTCGGAATACCGCTGATCGGCGCGCAATTGGCACAGCTCGGCATCCATACGACCGATGTCGTGATCGTCGGCCAGCTCGGTGCGCAGTCCCTTGCCGCCATGGTCCTGTCTGGTCAATTCTTCTTCACGATCTTCATCTTTGGCTCCGGCTTTTCGATTGCCGTCGTGCCGATGGTGGCGCAGGCCTATGGCCGGGGCGACGTCGTGTCCGTGCGCCGCGCGATCCGCATGGGCATGTGGGTGTCGATTGGCTACACACTCTTGACCGCGCCGCTGTTCTTGAATGCCGAGGCGATCCTTCTGGCGCTCGGGCAGAAGCCCGAGGTTTCCGCGCTCGCCGCCGACTATGTGATGATCGTGCAGTTCGGCCTGTTGCCGGCGCTGCTCTTTGCCGTGCTGCGTGCCCTCGTCAGCGCAATCGGCCGGGCCGGGATCATTCTCTATGTCACGCTTGCCGTTCTGGTGATGAACGCGGTGCTCGCCTATGCGCTGGTGCTTGGTCATTTCGGCCTGCCGCGGCTTGGCATGATCGGGGCGGCCATCGTCGCGGTCATCGTCCAGTGGGCGAGTTTTCTGTTTATGGTCGCCTATATCCAGACGCGCCCGGAGACCCGCCGCTACGAATTGTTCGTCCGCTTCTGGCGCCCGGACTGGCAAGCCCTTTGGGAAGTGCTGCATCTCGGCCTGCCGATCAGCATCACGGTGCTCGCCGAAGTCAGCCTGTTCACGGCCGCCTCGCTGATGATGGGCAAGATCGGCACGATCGAGCTTGCAGCCCACGGGATCGCGCTTCAACTCGCCTCGATCGCCTTCATGATTCCGCTCGGCCTGTCGCAGGCAGCAACTGTCAGGGTAGGGGTTGCGCACGGACGGGGCGACTATCCGAACCTGATGCGGGCGGCGATCGCCGTTTTGGGGATCGCCAGCGCGATCGCGATTGTCGGTGGGCTGCTTTTCTACTCGATACCGCGCGTGCTCAGCAGCGCCTTCATTGACTTGAACACGCCGGATGCTAGCGCTGTCCTCGACTTCGCCGTGCCGCTCGTCGTGATCGCCGGCATATTTCAGCTTGTCGATGGCCTGCAGGCGATTGCCAGCGGCTTGCTGCGCGGCCTGAAGGATGCGCGCATCCCGATGGTCATGGCGCTGATTGCCTACTGGCCAATCGGTTTCTTCCTCGCCTGGGTCATGGCCTTTCCACTGGGGCTCGGTGGCATCGGTATATGGCTCGGCTTCCTGATCGGCCTGATGAGCGCGGCGCTTTTGCTTTGCCTGCGCTTCTTCCAGAAGATGCGCTACGAAATGAAAACGGCCCGGGTCTGACCGGGCCGCATCTCAACTTTCTAATCTGAGAGTCGGATCAACGCTCTGCGAGCGCGGGCTCACCCTTGTTCTCGCGCACCATGTTGATGAAGCGACGGAAGAGATAGTGGCTGTCCTGCGGGCCGGGCGAAGCTTCCGGGTGGTGCTGCACCGAAAAGACAGGCTTGCCAGCGAGGCGCAGTCCGCAGTTCGAACCGTCGAACAGCGAAACGTGAGTCTCTTCAACGCCTTCCGGCAGCGACTTCGAATCGACGGCGAAGCCATGGTTCATAGAGACGATCTCGACCTTGCCGGTGGTGAAGTCCTTGACCGGATGGTTGGCGCCGTGATGGCCCTGGTGCATCTTTTCGGTCTTCGCTCCGAGTGCGAGGCCCAGCATCTGGTGGCCGAGGCAGATGCCGAACAGTGGCTTGTCGGACTTGATCAGGTTCTGGATGACCGGAACGGCATATTTGCCGGTTGCAGCCGGGTCGCCGGGGCCGTTCGACAGGAAGATGCCGTCGGGCTGAAGCGCCAGGATGTCTTCTGCACTTGTTGACGCCGGTACGACGGTCACCTTGCAGTCGAGGCCGGCAAACAGACGAAGAATGTTGCGCTTTACGCCGAAGTCGACGCAAACGACGTGATACTTTGCATCGGCCGAGCCCAGCGTCGAATAGCCTTCGTTCCACACCCACGGTTTTTCGTCCCAGGTCGAGGATTGGCCGGATGTGGCGACCTTGGCGAGATCGAGGCCGACGAGACCGCTCCAGGCCTTGGCTTCCGCCTTCAGCGTGTCGATATCGAACACGCCGTTCGGGTCATGGGCGATGACCGCGTTCGGCGCACCATGCTCGCGGATCCAGGCGGTGAGCGCTCGGGTGTCGATGCCGTATAGTCCGATAATGCCGCGGGCCTTCAGCCAGGCATCGAGATGCTTGACGGCGCGGTAGTTCGACGGGTCGGTAATGTCAGCCTTGAAGATCACGCCGACAGCGCCGTGGCGGGCCGCCGGCGTCAGGTCCTCGATGTCTTCGTCATTCGTGCCGACATTGCCGATGTGCGGGAAGGTGAAGGTGACGATCTGACCGAGATAGGACGGATCGGTCAGGATTTCCTCGTAGCCGGTCAGTGCCGTATTGAAGCAGACTTCGGCCTGTACCTTGCCGGTGGCGCCGATCCCCTGGCCTTCGATGACGGTGCCGTCGGCGAGAACGAGAAGCGCGGTCGGCTTGCGGGTGGTCCATGGGGCTGTCGAGGTCATGTTCGTTCCTTGTCCGGCCGAGGACCACCGATCCCTTGAAGAACCGGAGCCTACGCGCCATTTATGATCGCAGATCAAGGTCGCGCAACGAAGCGCGGTTTCCCCCTGATGACAATTTTCGTGCAGGTGCCGATAAATAGACGGATCAATCAGCAAGGTCAATTCGTTGCTGTGGAAAGCGTGGAAATTGGACCCATGTATTTCAATGGGTTGCCCAATTGATTTGCGTGGACCCAAAGGTCTGTTTAAGAGTTCGGCAAAATGACAAGGAAAAGCCATAATTGGCGGCGCTCGGCAACTGGCTTTCCCATGGAGATGAAGAGATGATGCGTGACAGGCTCACCGAGGTTATGAAAGAATCGCTGAAGGCGAAGGATGTACGCCGCACTTCGACCGTGCGGCTGATCCAGACCGCGATCAAGGATCGCGATATCGCCAATCGCGGTGTCGGCAAGGATCCGGTCACCGATGACGAGATCATGCAGATCCTGATGAAGATGATCAAGCAGCGCGACGAATCGGCGAAGATCTACGCCGATAACGGCAGGCCCGAGCTTGCCGAGCAGGAGCGGCAGGAAATCTGCATCATCAAGAGCTTCATGCCGGATCAGTTGTCCGAGGAGAAGGTGCGCGAGCTCTGCGCTTCGGTGATCACCGAAACCGGTGCTCAAGGGTTACGCGACATGGGTAAGTGCATGAACACTCTGAAAGAGCGCTATCCCGGCCAGATCGATTTCGCCAAGGCTTCCGGCCTGGTCAAGGATCTGCTGAAGTAAGTACGTCTTCTGCGGAAGACTGCCGGAACTCCGCCTTCGGGCGGAGTTTTTCGTTGAGCTCCTTTGGGCGCTTCTGCTGCGCGGTGAAATGGCGCAGAGAAAGCGAAGGTTGCCGGCGATGGGGTGATCACAGGCTTGGTCCGATCCGCAGTTGCCAGACATTTGCCGGCCTTTGGCAATGTCAATTCACCTGTCATTCTGGTCAAGCGCTGTGGATAGCGGGCGCAAGTTCTGAAACCCTTGGCGCTTCCCGTATTGCCCGCCTATATGGAGGGAACGACCAAGAGGCCGACATGCGCTTTTCCAACGATTTCCTCGACGAGATACGCGACCGCGTGCCGATTTCGGCTGTGATCGCCAGGCGTGTGTCGTGGGATCGCAAGAAGACCAATGTGTCGCGTGGCGATTATTGGGCATGTTGCCCGTTTCATGGTGAAAAGAGCCCGAGCTTCCACTGCGAGGACCGCAAGGGACGTTACCATTGCTTTGGCTGCGGCGTATCCGGCGACCATTTCCGCTTTCTCACCGACCTCGAGGGCCTGAGCTTTCCCGAAGCGGTCCAGCAGATCGCCGATATGGCAGGCATTGCCATGCCGAAGGTGGATCCGCAGACGGAGCGGCGCGAGAAGGAGCGCACGACACTTCAGGACGTCATGGAAATGGCGACGCAGTTTTTCCAGGATCAGCTGCAGACGGCGAGTGGCGCCAGGGCCCGGGCCTATTTGCGCGAACGTGGACTTTCGGGGCGGACGATCGAAACCTTTCGGCTCGGCTATGCGCCTGAGAGCCGCAATGCGCTGAAGGAACATCTGGCCGCCAAGGGCGTGCCGAAGGAGCAGATCGAGGCTTGCGGCCTGGTGCGGCATGGGCCCGACATTCCCGTGTCCTACGACTATTTCCGCGACCGCATTATGTTCCCCATCCTGTCTTCGCGCGACAAGGTGATCGCCTTTGGTGGCCGGGCCATGGCGCCGGATGCGATGGCAAAATACATGAACTCGCCGGAGACTGAGCTGTTCCACAAGGGGAATGTCCTTTTCAACCTGTCGCGCGCGCGTCGCGTCTTGCAGGGCGCGGGAGGGGCGGACACGATCATCGCCGTTGAGGGCTATATGGACGTGATCGCTCTGCATCAGGCGGGTATCGAGAACGCGGTCGCGCCGCTCGGCACAGCACTGACCGAGAACCAGCTCGACCTGATGTGGAAGATGACCCCGGTGCCGGTGCTCTGTTTCGACGGCGACAGTGCCGGCCAGCGTGCCGCCTTCCGTGCCGTGGATCTGGCGCTTCCGCATCTCAAGCCTGGTCGGTCGGTGCGGTTTGCGATGCTGCCGGACGGCAAGGACCCGGACGACCTGGTCAAGCAGGACGGTCGGGCGCCGTTCGACAAGCTACTCGCCGAGGCTCGGCCCCTGGCCGAAATGCTGTGGACGCGCGAGGCCGGTGGCGCGCAGTTCGATACGCCGGAAAAGCGCGCCGAGCTTGAAGCGCGAATGAAGCAGGTGGTCCAGGTGATCGCCGACGAAAATGTTCGCCGCCACTACCAGCAGGACGTCCGCGACCGGTTGAATGCCTTCTTTCAGCCAAGCCAGGGGGCGCGCAATGAGCGCCGCGGCGGCTACGAGCCGGGCAATCGTGGCGCCGGCCGTGGCGGAGCGGCGGGGCAAGGTCGGTTCGGTGGGCGGGCGCCGGGGCCATCGGCCGGAGGCGGTGGTGCGATCTCGGACCGACTGGCGCGTTCCGGTCTCGTCAAGGGCCATCTGGATCAGCCGGCGCTTCGCGAAAGCGTTCTTGCGCTTACCATCGTCAATCACCCGCAGCTGCTGCAGGACGAGTATGACGAAATCGCCTCGATCGACTACGATAACCGCGAACTGCAGAAGCTCTGGTCCTCGCTGCTGACCATTGCGGCTGGCGCCGGGGCGCAGCTCACCCGCGAGGTGCTGATTGCGCGCCTCGAAGAGCAGGGCCATGGCGCACTCATCAAGGGTCTTGACCAGCAGATCCGCAATGCACGGCTGTGGACTGCGACCGAGATCGCAGCACCCGAGGACGCAGGTGAGGGCTATCACCAAGCCCTTTCCCTACATAAGCGGACGAAGGCGCTGCGGCGCCAGCGCATCGAGCTTGAGCGCGAGGTGGCGGAGGCGACGGAGGCCGAGGATGGTGACCGTATTGGCCAGTTGATCGGTGCGCTGCATGAGGTGCAGCTCGAAATCACCCGGATGGAAAACCAGGAAGCGATCATCGACGGCTTCGGCGTGATGTCCGGACGTGTCAAAGGTGCCGCCACGGGTCACAGTGCGTAGCGCCTCCCGCGATTAAGCAGTTGCCCTTGTCGGGCAGATGTTTCATGCAACAGTTCCAACTGCTTCCCGGAACAGATCGTGTCGACGCAGGAACTCGAAATCTCACTGCCGCGTGCCCGTCAGGCGGGTTCATCATGGCATCCGCGGTCCTTGCTGCGGATGGTGGCTGCGTGCGGGACGGAGGGATATCCGCCGCATGCCCGCCGCCGGATGGCGGTCACCAATGTCGGCTCGCTGCTCGCCAGCGTGATGTCCCTGCCTTATATCCTGCTCTATGCCCTCTATGATTTCGACGCTCTCTGGCCGGCGTTGCTGCTGCTGTCGCCGCAGATGGTCGTCTATGCGGCGACCCCGCTCTTCCATCGGTTCGGCTCGAGTGCCGCTGCCTTATACTTCTCTGCCATGTGGCTCGCTTTCGGCCTCGGCTATTGTTTTCTCTTCGGTCGCGAGTCCGGCTTGCATCTCTTCTTCCTGCCTGGAGTTGCGGCGACGATGCTGATCTTTGGCGCGGAGCGCCTGGCTGTTTCGGCCGTCGTTGCGGCATTCGCCCTGGCCGCTTTCCTCGTCACAGAAATATTCCTACCTGCCCCGGCCCGGTTCCTTGATGTCGATCCGGCCTTTCTCGATGTCCTGTTCTTTCTGACCGCGCCTCTGGTCTTCCTGCTGATCTTCACGACCGTCTTTTTCGCCTTTCAGGAGGCAAGCCGGGCAGAGGTGGCGCTAGAGAAAGAGCACCGGTTCTCCGAGCGCTTGCTGGAAGACATGTTGCCGCGCTCCGTCGCCCTGCGGCTCAAACATCGTGAAACCGCAACGGTCGCCGACAACATTAAATCTGCAACCATCCTCTTTGCCGATATCGTCAATTTCACTCCGCGAGCGGCCAAATGGCAACCGCAGGACGTAGTGACGTTTCTCAGCCGCGTGTTCAGCAGTTTCGATGATTTAGCGGCGGCTTATGGACTAGAGAAGATAAAGACGATCGGGGATGCCTATATGGTGGCTGGCGGACTGCCTGAGCCGCGTGCTGACCATGCCGAGAGCGTGGCGTCCATGGCGCTCGGCATCCTGGAATGCTGCCGGGAGATCTCGGCGCAATACGGCGAGACTGTCGAAGTGCGCATCGGCCTCGACAGTGGGCCGGTCGTTGCCGGCGTGATCGGGTCGAACAAGTTGCTCTACGACGTATGGGGCGATGCTGTGAACACTGCGGCGCGCATGGAGTCTCACGGAATTCCCGGCCGGATCCAGGTCGGAGATGATTTGAAAAGCATGCTCGACGACCGCTTCGATTTCGAACTGCGCGGCGAGATCGAGGTCAAGGGCAAAGGGCCCATGCGCGTCTGGTTCCTCAACGGCCGCAAATCGTGAGATCGCCGTGCTGTCTGCCGCGCACCATGCCAAGGCAGCAAAACCCATGGGCCGGACGCCATTGCAAGCGGCGCCCCTTGTTTCCGAAGCTTTCGGACCTACATCTGCCCACAGCGGTTTGCACAAGCACCAGCGTTAAGAATTTTCCCGTTTTCCCGGGCAATCGTACGGGAAGAGCTTGACGGCAGGGAAAATTGTGGGAATCACCAATACAGACACACAAGGGTGAAGTGGGTCCAGACGAATCTCTAGTACCATGACCGGTCATTCGGAAGAACGAGGACGTTGCGCGGCGGTGATGCAGTCCTTAGTTAATCGGGAATTAAGCACCATTCCGGTAGGTCATTGACAGAAATCGTAGCGGGCAGGGGCCTTCGGGCCACTCTCCGCTGTGCATCGTTCGGACAAGATCAGACGTCAGGAAAGCGACGAAATAGATGGCATCCAAAGTCAAAGAAAACGAAGAAGCAGACAGCGAACGCGACGGCGCCACCGATGGTCCGCTTCTCGACCTTTCCGATGACGCGGTCAAGAAGATGATCAAGGCCGCCAAGAAGCGCGGCTATGTCACCATGGACGAGCTGAACTCGGTCCTGCCTTCGGAGGAAGTGACCTCCGAGCAGATCGAGGACACCATGGCCATGCTGTCCGACATGGGCATCAATGTGATCGAGGACGAGGACGCCGAAGAGGCTGCTCCCGCCGAGGAAAGTGACGACGACAGCGACGGTGAGAGCGAGGGGGGCGAACTTGCGCCGTCGCGAGGCACCCAGCTTGCGACCGCCAAGAAGAAAGAGCCGACCGATCGCACGGACGATCCGGTGCGCATGTATCTGCGCGAAATGGGCTCGGTCGAGCTTCTGTCGCGCGAGGGCGAAATCGCCATCGCCAAGCGTATCGAGGCCGGCCGAGAGACGATGATCTCTGGTCTTTGCGAAAGCCCGCTGACCTTCCAGGCGCTGATTATCTGGCGCGACGAGCTCAACGAAGGCACGACGCTGCTGCGCGAGATCATCGATCTCGAAACCACCTATTCCGGTCCCGAGGCCAAGGCTGCCCCGCAGTTCCAGAGCCCGGAAAAGATCGAGGCCGACCGCAAGGCCGCCGAAGAGAAGGAAAAGACCCGGCGCGCCCGTGCACCGAGCGGCGACGAAGACATTACCAATGTCGGCGGCGATGGTGCTCCGCCGGAAGAAGAGGAAGAGGACGAGGACGAATCGAACCTGTCGCTCGCGGCCATGGAAGCGGAATTGCGCCCGCAGGTCATGGAGACCCTCGACACGATCGCTGACACCTACAAGAAGCTCCGGAAGCTGCAGGATCAGCAGGTCGAGGCCCGCCTTGCCTGTGCCGGCACGCTGTCGTCGGGACAGGAGCGCCGCTACAAGGAGCTCAAGGACCAGCTGATCACGGCAGTCAAGTCGCTGTCGCTTAACCAGAACCGCATCGACAGCCTCGTCGAGCAGCTCTACGACATCAACAAGCGCCTCGTGCAGAACGAAGGCCGCCTGTTGCGACTCGCTGAATCCTACGGCGTCAAGCGCGATAGCTTCCTCGAGCAGTACCAAGGTGCGGAGCTCGATCCGAACTGGATGAAGTCGATCGGCAATCTTTCGGCCCGCGGCTGGAAGGATTTCGCCCGCGAGGAAAACCAGACGATCCGCGACATCCGCGCCGAGATCCAGAATCTCGCGACCGAGACCGGCATTTCGGTGACGGAATTCCGCCGCATCGTGCACATGGTGCAGAAGGGCGAGCGTGAAGCGCGCATCGCCAAGAAGGAGATGGTCGAGGCCAACCTGCGTCTCGTCATCTCGATCGCCAAGAAGTACACGAACCGCGGCCTGCAGTTTCTCGACCTTATTCAGGAAGGCAATATCGGCCTGATGAAGGCGGTCGACAAGTTCGAGTATCGCCGCGGCTACAAGTTCTCGACCTATGCGACCTGGTGGATCCGTCAGGCGATCACCCGCTCGATCGCCGACCAGGCCCGCACGATCCGCATTCCGGTGCACATGATCGAGACGATCAACAAGATTGTCCGCACATCGCGCCAGATGCTGCACGAGATCGGCCGCGAGCCGACGCCGGAAGAACTGGCCGAGAAGCTCGCCATGCCGCTCGAAAAGGTCCGCAAGGTCCTGAAGATCGCCAAGGAGCCGATCTCGCTCGAAACCCCGGTCGGCGACGAGGAGGATTCACATCTCGGCGATTTCATCGAGGACAAGAACGCGCTTCTGCCGATCGACGCGGCCATCCAGGCGAACCTGCGCGAAACCACGACCCGCGTTCTCGCCTCGCTCACGCCTCGTGAGGAACGCGTGCTGCGCATGCGCTTCGGCATCGGCATGAACACCGACCATACGCTCGAAGAAGTTGGCCAGCAGTTCTCGGTCACCCGCGAACGTATCCGCCAGATCGAAGCCAAGGCGTTGCGCAAGTTGAAGCACCCGAGCCGTTCGCGCAAGCTGCGGAGCTTCCTGGATAGCTGAGGCGGGCTACGAACCTCACGAAAGAGAGCACCCGGCCGGAGCGATCCTGCCGGGTTTTCTTTGGCCGATCAGGAGCAAGGGTGCGACGATCTCGCCCTGTGTCCTTGATGCCGCCCCCTTTGGGGGCCACATCAGCCGGGACTTGAGAAGGAACTGTTGATCGGCATGGGAAAGACATGGACGAGGTGTTGGGGAATGCTGCGTGGGGGGCTTGCCGCCTCCGTGCTGCTGCACCTTCTCATCGTTGCAGTGTTGTTCGTTCGAATGCCGGTTCAGAATTCCCAGCCAGAGCCGGAAGAAAGCGTGGCAGTCGAGATCGTGCCACCACCGGAGGAGGAGGAGACGTCGGAGGAGGAGGCGCCGGAACCGCAGCCGCAGCCGGAGGAAGAGGCAGAACTCGTGCCAGAGCCCGAGCCACCGAAAGCGGAGCAAGCAGAAGTCGCGCCTCCGCCGCCCCCACCTTCTCTGGAGAGTGTGCCGACGCCGCCCGAGCGGCCTGTCGAGCAGCCGCCTGTCGAGGCAGCCGGACAGCAGGTGCCGCCCATGCCCATGCTCCGTCCCGTGTTCGAATTCGGTGAGAAGGACAGCGGCCCGCGGGAGGATACCAGCGGCAACGCCGCGCAGGAGGGGGCCAAGGTTGGCGATGTGCCGCCCGAAGAGCCCGAGACGCCGGCTGAAGCATCCAATTCTTCGCTGCCAGAGGATGAGAACGCCGCCGAAGCCGATCAGCCGCCGGGCACGCCGCCGCCGGACGACATCGCTTTGCCACAGGTCGATACCGGAACGCCTGGCGCCGATGCTGACGGGGAAAAACCTGCGGACCAGCCGAGCGAGACGATGGTGAACCTAGCTCCGGAGCCGCCCGCTGAAAATCCCGAGCAGCCGGCGGATACCCCGGACGCCCCCGCCACAACTGCAGCTGAGGTTGCCGAGACCGTTGTCGAACTCGACGAGGTGAAAACGCTCTATTCGACCAATATCACCGGCGATGCAGCAGCCGTCACGGCGATGAACGACATTCCGCGCCCCGATCGGGCCGATCAGCTGTGCGTCACCGAACTGCGCGAGCAGTTGCGCAATGGGACGCCTGCCTATTGGCCCGAACTCCTGCCGTCCTTCCGCCTCCAGGACGGCGATGTACTCGCAGTCAACAAGGCGGCTTTTCGCGCCAATGGACAGTGGTTCGACCTGCGATTCCGCTGCGAGATCAATCCGGATGCCACCCGCGTGCTGTCATTCGGCTTCGAGGTCGGCAAGCCGATCCCGAAGAGCGAGTGGAAGCGTTATGGGTTTCCGGACTTCTGAGGCGCTGGACGCCTAACCCAGCACGTTGCGCACCACCCGCATGAACACCCGCGCTCCGATGGCGATCAGATCGTCAGGAAAGTCATAGTCGGGATTGTGCAAGGCCGGATGGCGCTCGCCAGATCCGAGGAAGAACATGGCAGAGGGCGCGCAGGCGCGGAAGCGGCCGAAATCTTCCGACGCCCGCATCGGCAGGTCACCCGGGTCGTGGCTGATGCCTTCAGCATCGAGCGCGCGGGCGAGGTGGGCGACAGCTTCGGGGGCGTTCTCGCAATGCAGGAATATGTCATCGAAGGTGATCTCGAGATCGAGCTGCTCGGTCCTGGCGGCATCGCGGGCGAGTTCCTCGGCTTCGGCACAGAGTTCGGCCATCCGGTCATCGACGAGCGTGCGCAACGTCACCCAGATCTCGCCGTCGCCGGGGGCGATGCCGAAGGCGGGCGCGCCAAGCGAGGCATGGGTGACAGTCGCCAGCCGGAATCCGCGATCGGGTGGGGCGTTCGTTGAAAGCGCGGTCAGTGCGGGCATCAGCCTCGCCATGGTTGCCATCGGGGATCGGCCCGTTTCGGGCATGGAGGCGTGTGCCGTCTTGCCGGAAAGCCGGATCTTCATGCCGCGCGAGGCGCAATTGACCGGACCGTCCGTCAGGGCGACATGGCCGAGCGGCAGGCCCGGCAGGTTGTGCAGAGAAAAGGCGAAATCGGGGGTGATTTCGGCAAAGCGCGGATCGGCGATCACGGCAGCGGCGCCCGTGCCGTTCTCCTCCGCCGGCTGGAAAAGCAGCACGACGCGACCGCGCTTTGGCGCCTCGCGTGAAAGGCCCAGCCCGAGCGCCAGCAGGATGGTCGTATGCCCGTCATGGCCGCAGAGGTGGCCTTTGCCGGGTATTGCGGAGGCATAGCTCGCCCGGGTCTTTTCCTCTATCGGCAGGGCGTCGAGTTCGGAGCGGAAGAGAAGGGTGGGGCCGGGCTCGGAGCCCTCGAAGACTGCCGCTAAGCCGTGGCCGCCGAGTCCTGTCAGGACGTTGGCTGGCCTCATGGGGCCAAGAAAGGCTGCCACACGGCGCGCGGTCTCCTCTTCTTCACCGGAGATCTCCGGATGGCGGTGGAGGTCGTGACGGAAATCGATGAGATCGACCATGTCGTGATTGGTGAGGAACATCAGACGCATCCATTGCAAACAGCCATGTGGAACCTACACCGGTTGCGCGCAATCGCCCATCCTTGATCGATGTCCGGTCAGGTGTTCCACACGAGACTGACGGCGATCGTTCCCATCACCAGCGCGATCAGGCCGTCGAGCACCCGCCATGAGGCTGGGCGGGCGAAGAGCGGACGGAGATAGCGCGCGCCAAAACCGAGCGAGAAGAAGAAAAGGAAGGAGGCAGCCGTTGCTCCGAGACCGAAGGCCAGCCCCTCGCCGGGGTACTGGGTCGAGATCGCCCCGAGCAAGACCACCGTGTCGAGGTAGACATGCGGGTTGAGCCAGGTCAGTGCGAGACAGGTCAGAAGAGCGGCGGCAAGGCTCTCTTCGACCTCGCCTTCCGGCTTGAGCGCCGCATTGCCGGCCATCGCCGCGCGCAGGCTTCGAAGGCCGTAGTAGGCGAGAAAGGCCGCCCCGCCGTAGCGCATAAGCGGAGGGAGCCAGGGCAGGGCGCCAATGGCCTTTCCAAGCCCGCCGACGCCGGCCGCGATCAACGCCGCGTCCGACGCTGCGCAGGTGAGGCAGATGGAAAGCACATGGCTGCGCCGTAGACCCTGACGCAGCACGAAGGCGTTCTGTGCCCCAATGGCGACGATCAGGCTCAGGCCGAGGAAGAAACCGGCGGTAGAGGCAATCAGCATGGCAGGCTCCGTGACTGGAGGTTCCTTGACTAGCTGGGGTCTTGAGATTAGCAAAGCTAATAATTCTTTCACTGGATTAGAGATTTTAATCAATGCTCGACTATGCGCTTTTGGACGCGCTTGCCTCTGTGATCCGGACCGGAAGTTTCGAACGGGCCGCCCGCCAGATCGGGGTGACGCCGTCGGCAATCTCGCAGCGCATCCGACTGCTGGAGGAAAAAGTCGGCTCCGTGCTCGTTGTTCGGGGCCAGCCATGCCGGGCGACGGAGCCGGGGCTGCGGCTCGCGCGGCATGCGGAAGAGGTGACGCTTCTCGAACGCACGCTGGCCCGGGACATGGGGCAGGTGGAGTTCGGCGCACGGTCGCCGACCATCCGCGTCGCCGTCAATGCCGACAGTCTTGCAACCTGGTTCGTGCCCGCCATGGCGGCGCTACCTGATTGTCTGTTCAACCTGGTGCTCGATGATCAGGAGCACAGTGCCGAATGGCTGAGGCGCGGCGAGGTGCGGGCGGCGGTTAGCGGCTCGGACGTGCCGGTGCAGGGCTGCGACTGCCGTCCGCTCGGGCGGTTGCGCTATATCGCCACCGCCAGCCCGGATTTCATCCGCCGCTGGTTTCGAGGCGGCGTGACCGCCGAGGCGCTGGCTTGCGCGCCTTCGCTCACCTTCAATGCCAAGGACACGCTGCAGGCGCGCTGGATCGCGGCGAATATCGGCGACGGGATCGTGCCGCCCACCCATTGGCTGCCGTCGTCGCAGGCCTTCGTCGACGCGACGATCGCTGGGCTGGGTTGGGGGCTCAATCCGGATGCCCTGGTGGCCGAGGCCCTCGCCGCGGGAAAGCTCGTGCCGCTCAAGCCAGACAGTCCCTATGATGTCCCGCTTTACTGGCATTGGAGCCGGTCTGTGGCGTCCGCGCTCCGGCCGCTCAACCGCGCGGTGCTGGAAATTGGGCGCAGAATGCTGGTGCCGCCGGAAGCCCCTTGAGATCGGGCGGCGACTGCCCATCATTGCCGAAATGCCCGGCGCGCCCTAAGTCCTTCTTAGATTTCAGCAGGAGGATTTTGCCAATGCCGATCCGGCAACAGATGTCTGAGGCCATTGAGGCGCTCAATCAGCGCGACTTTGCCGCGATCGAAGCGCTTTTCGATGCCGAGGCGGTGCTCGATATGCCGGATGGTAAGCGCGTGATCGGCTTCGGCTCGTTGCGGGATACCCTGTCGGCCTTTCTCCTGCGCCACGATGCCCGCTTTGCCAACGGCGTCAGCATGATCGATGAAGCTGGATTGCGGGGCGCCTTCGACGGTACGATCGACGGGCGCGACCATAGCGGCGCCGCGTCGATGGAAAAAGGAAAGCGGTTTTCACTGCCTTGCGTCCTTGTTTTCGAGAGCGAAGACGAGCATTTGACCCGGCTCAGCATCTACATGTCGACCGCACTCTGATCGTCCAGCGCCCGGGAAAGGCGCTATTCGTCCGCCAGATAGTCCTCGAGCACGCGGATGATCATCCCATGGTCGTCCTCGGAGGCGAGACCCGAGACGGTAATGGCCGCAACGACGCCGGTACCGGTGACACGCACCGGAAAGCTGCCGCCGTGGCTCGCATAGTCGATTGGATCCAGGCCGAGTTCTACGCAGATTTCTCTGCCCTTCAGCCGGTAATTCTCGCCGACCCGCATGGACGACTTGTGGAAGCGCAGCGTGACATTGCTCTTGCGGCGCGCCCATTCGTCGTTGTCCGGCGTGGAGCCGGGCAGGGCGGCGTGAAAGAGCACGCGATCGGCGGTGCGGATATTGATCACCACCGGCAGATCACCGGAACGCGCGGCGCGCATCAGGTGCTCGCCGATCTCGATCGCGGTAATTTCGTCGAAAGCTCTGAACACCAGGGCGTCTTCCTGGCCTGCCAACGTGTCGAGCAGGTTTCGATCGTTCGTCATGTTCCTGATCCTCATCCTCGGTGCAACACAGCAAGTCTAGCGCCTGGCGTTCGCCGCGAAAAGGCCGCGCCGACGTTATGCAGGGGCAGCGGATAGGCGCGAGGCGATGTGGAAGGCACCTGACTTGACGTTCGCCGGGTGCGGGCCATATTCCGCCTTACGCCAAAGGTGAAAGCAGACGATGACGGAGGGGCGGATGGCCTTGCGACGGCTGATGATCAGGACCGAGGGCCAGGGGCTTTATGAGTTCACCCGCGAAACTGAGGCGTTCCTCGAGGAAGAGGATGCCGCCGAGGGGCTGCTTACAATCTTCGTGCGCCATACGTCCTGTTCCGTGCTGATCCAGGAGAATGCCGATCCCTCCGTCCAACGAGACCTGAGGGCCTTCTTCGCAAGGCTCGTACCGCCATCTTCCGATCCCGCCATGCACTGGATGGAACACCGCCAGGAGGGGCCGGATGACATGCCGGCACATATCAAGGCGGCCCTCACGCAGGTGTCGCTCGGCATTCCCTTTTCGGACGGGCGGTTGCTTCTGGGGGACTGGCAGGGACTCTATCTCTTCGAGCACCGTGACCGGCCGCATCGACGTGAAATCGTTCTGCATATTGCCGGCTGAGGTATCCGTTCCGGGATCGAGAACCGCCAAGTATTGCCCATGAACAGTTCCTGAATAAGCGGTTCGGTTCGCGTTCAGGGCGCCTCTGGCACTCTCTTCCCAATCGCTGATGAGAGCGGGAGTTTTACCCGGCCGAGACCGGGCAGCCAGAGGAGAGAACCCATGACCGGAATGCTTGCAAGACTGGGATTTGCCGCCCTCGTCACCTTCGCCACCACGATCGGCACCGTCGGCACAGCATCGACTGCCGCCGCCTCCGACATCGGCTGGGGCGTTTATATCGGGGGTGGCCCCGGCTACGAACGCGACCGTCACCGCCCCGGTTGGGGCCATGAGCCGCGCCGTCATCGCCCGCAGGGTTGCTCCCCGCGGCGCGCCGTGGAAGAAGCGCGCTGGAGCGGCCTGCGCCAGGCGCGGGTCGACAATGTCACGCCACGCCGCGTGGTTGTCGCCGGCTTCCGCCACGGCAAATTCGATCGCATGGTTTTCGCCAATGCGCGCGGCTGCCCGGTGATCCGCTACTAAGGGCGGTCGATATAAGAGCAGGCCCGCCATGCGGCGGGCCTGCTCGTTTGTGTTGTTCGGCAGGCCCGAGCGTTTGTCGCGCTGGATCGGGTTTCGCTGGGTCTACTGCGCGATGGCATAGGTGATGTTGACGGTCACCGTATATTCGTTTTCGCCGGAAGCGATCGGCGCCGCATCGGACATTTCCTTGGCCATGGCCGCACGATAGATCGGCTGCGGCATAGGACGGGCGAAGTTCTCGCTGATCTCGATCACGCGACCGAGCTTGACGCCGGCGGCCTCGGTCAGAATCTTTGCCTTGTCGATTGCTGCGGCCACCGCCTTCTTGCGGGCCTCGGCGATGGCTGCGTCGGGATTGTCGTTGGTGAAGCTTATGCCGCCGCCCTGGTTGACGCCGAGCTTTACCGCCGCGTCGATCAGTGCGCCGAGCTGTGTCAGATCGCGCACGCGAAGCGTCAGACCGTTGGTGACACGATAGCCGATGATGACCGGCGCCTCATATGCGCCATCGTCGGCTTTGTCCTGGCGATAGAGCGGGTCGACCGAGAAGTTTGAAGTCTGCATGTCGCGCTCGGCAATATTCTTCGCCTTGAGATCGGCGAACACCTCGGCCATGGCCTGGCTATTGGCCTTCAGCGCGGCCTCGGCGGTCTCGGCCTCGCGCACGACGCTCAAGGAGAGCACGGCCATGTCCGGCGCGATCGCTGCCTCGCCTTCGCCCGAGACGTTGATGGTTGCTTCGCGGATCTCCTGCTCTGCGGCGAGGGCGGGCAGTGGCAGGAAAAGAGCGCAGGAGAGGGTGGCGGCGAGGGCGAGCCTCGTGGTCTGCAAATGGTTCATCGTGATTCCTCGGATTGGCGTCCCTAACACTTGCCTTGATGACGGTTGATTGTGAAGCCATTGCGGCGGAGACTTGTCGCCTGTGGCGAATTGCTTTAGAGCGATCGCCTTAGGCGCGGGTGCCATTGCCCACGACCTGCGGCATCTTTGCCGTGATGGGCCTGTAGCTCAATGGTTAGAGCCGGCGGCTCATAACCGCTTGGTTGGGGGTTCGAGTCCCTCCGGGCCCACCATTTCCGTAAATCGTTGATTTTAAACAGGAATCGTTAGGGCGTTTCTTTCAACCTACACGGCGAAATACACGGCAGCGTACACGTTCGAGCCAGAATGAGAGGCTTGAAGTGTATTTATGGAAACGTGAAAACGGATTCACCTTCCAGCAAAGATTTCCCGCTAGCGTCAGATTTCGATTGGGGGAATCGCCGATCCGCGTGAATTCGGGGCCTCTTCCTGCCGCGGTGGTGAAGAAGTGGGCGATTATTTTGTCGGGTGCGGCCATGGCGGCAGCCGCAACGGCCGCCAGTCTGGTGGTCATGGTCATGTCAGTCTCTTTTCTGGTGTCTTGAGTTAGGGGCGACTGATGCGTCATCCATCCAGCCCAGCGGATGGTCGCATGCCGGTCGGCGCCGCCGGGCACCGACGCGGAATCTATGAACGTTACCGAAAGACGTCCCGGCTGATGATGCGGTCACGGGCCGGCAAGAGACCGATATCGCGCATCAGGTGGCCATCCAGTCCTTCCAATTCGATCAGGTCGAGGTCGGGCCGTTCGGGTCTGCCGCGTCCAAGCCAGCGGCCGATCAGGCGCCGCAATCTGCCGCGTCCGCGCATATGGATGATTGTCATGATCGTTTCCTTCTGTTGATGGCGCCCGTCAGGCGCTCAGTCGCATTTCCGGCAGGCAGGCCTCACAGATCGCCGCGACATGCCGGTGGTCGGTGCCGCAGCAGCCGCCAAGCACGCGTACATGCGGCATCTGCCGGGTGAGTTCGCGGTAGCGCCGCCCGAGATCGGCCGGATCGCCATCGTCCAGCGTCTCGGATTCGTCGAGTTCCGCATGGCTCATCCTCGAGGCGTTGGCCCGGATGCCGCCGATACGCTTCAGCCAGTCCTCGCCGCTGGCGACAACTTCCGCGAAATGGCTCGGATGGGCGCAATTGATCATGTAATAGTGCGGATAGTCTCCGGTCGCCGCGTCAACGGCCTCGATCGCTTGCCTCAGCGTCTGGCCGGTGATCAGATTGCCATCGGTCTCAACGGTGAACGAAATGGCGCAGGGCATGGCCAACCGCCGGGCGGCGCGGGCGATGCCGATTGCCTCCTCGACGTTCGTGAGCGTGAAGACCGTCACCATGTCGGCATCGGTGCCGGCGAAAGCCTCAATCTGCTCGGCATGATAAGCTTCGGCCTCGCCGGCCGTCATCCGCCCAGCCTTGTAGCCATCGCCGCGCGGACCGATGGCGCCGCTGATGACGATTGGTGCGCCGGGCTTCTGGTACAAGGCCCGAAGGTCCACCAACAGGTTGACGGCATCCTCGTTGACCGCTCGCAGTGCATCAGCGGAATAGCCAAGCTTGTCGCCCCAATCGGCGCTGGCACGCCAGGTCGGCGTATCGAGGACGAAGCCGGAGCCGTGGCGCGCGGCAATGTCGAGGTAACGCCGGTAGTAGTCCTCGGTCTGCTTGCGCCCCTCCGGCGTCGCAAGGAGCACGAACGAAGCAAAATGAGGAAGGTCGGCGCCTTCGTGGAAGATCAGCGTCGTCTCCATCCCACCATCGGTGAGGAACGCTCCGCCTTTGAGCTGTGGCAAGTCGTGTCTGTAGATTGTCGTCATGTTGTCCATCCCAGTTCAGTGGTTCTCTGGCCTCGCTTGGCCAGCGCTACGATGGGATTCTTGCCGTCTGGACTGTTTTGAAACTAGAAGACTTGCGGTATACTGTTAGACAAAATCAGTGTTACTCTTTGAAATCAGACATTTGCGAGCCAACTGAGCCAACAGGCGTGGGAATTCGATAAGCCAGCGCGCTTTGAAACCATACCCGCGGTACAGGAGCGCAAGATGCGCAAGGGCAAGGAAACGCGTGATCGCATCCTGGAGGTGGCCGAGGCCGCCGTTCTGGCGAAGGGCTTCGGCGCCACGTCGATCGAGGAACTGATCGTCGAGATCGGCATCACCAAGAGCGGCTTCTTCTACCATTTCAGGGACAAGAACGAACTCGCCAAGGCGCTGCTCAACCGCTACATCGATGCGGACGAGCGGATATTCGACGACATTTTCCGGCGCGCCGGGGAGTTGATGGACGATCCGCTGCAATCCTTCCTGCTGGGGCTGAAGCTCCTGGCGGAACTGCTTTCGGACCTGCCGAACGGCCATCCGGGCTGCCTGGTGGCGACCAGCTGCTACTACGAACGCCTGTTCGACCGCGAGATCCAGGACATAAACCGTCTGGCGGTGTTGCGTTGGCGGACACGATTTCGCGGCCTGATCCAGGAGATCATCGATGTTTACCCGCCGCGCGAGACCGTCGACGTCGACCGGCTCGCTGATATGGTCTCCACGGTGCTGGAAGGCGGCATCGTCATGTCGAAGGCATTGAAGGAGCCGGACACGCTGGCAAGCCAGTTGCTCGTGTTCAGGACATTCATCAAGCTTCTGTTCCAGCCCTCGCCGCAAAACTGAGCGCGGCATCGATAAGCTGACCTGCCGCCGCGCAAAGAAAACGGACCCTTTGTAGAGATTGTCGCGAGCTGAAGAGATTGAGTGGAGAGTACTGGCTCGGTTTGTCTGAACAGTTTCGGGCGTTTTGCTAAGTGGATTTCCGCCTCGATTATGCTGCCACCATCATCGATCATCGATCATCGATAATGTCTCTTGACCTTCCCATTGCGGGAAGCCCCAAGATGGATCCGAAAGTTGGAGGCGAAGCGATATGGAACAGCACCATAACCACACGGAAGCCGACATTCCGGATGGGGCCGACGCGGCGAAGGACCCGGTTTGCGGAATGACGGTTGCAGTCAAGCCCGACGGGCGTCGCGCGCAGTTCCAAGGCGAGACCTATCATTTCTGCTCCGACAGGTGCCAGACGGAGTTCGAAGCCGATCCATGGTTCTACGCCTCCGGTCGGGCGGCCGGGCACCAGAAACCCATTGCTGAGAACGTCCAGTATACCTGTCCGATGCACCCTGAGATCATACGCGACGCCCCGGGTTCCTGCCCAATCTGCGGCATGGCGCTGGAGCCGATGTTGCCCTCGGATGAACCCAGCGCGGAGCTGACCGACTTCACCCGCCGAATGTGGATCTCGGCTGCTGCGGCAGTGCCGCTCATCGTGCTGACGATGGGCGAACTGGTCGCCCTGCCGGTGCGCGACTGGATCGGGCATCAGGTCGCAGGCTATCTGGAGTTTGTCCTGGCGACGCCGATCATCCTGTGGGCTGCCTTGCCCTTCTTCAAGCGTGGCGGGGACTCGGTGGTGAACCGTTCTCCCAACATGTGGACGCTCATCAGCCTTGGCGTGGCAGCGGCCTATCTATATTCGCTGGTGGCGACCTTCCTGCCCGGGGTGTTTCCCGATGCCTATCGGATGGGCCACGGCGTCGGTACCTATTACGAGGCGGCGGTGGTGATCGTCGCGCTGGTTTTCGTGGGGCAGGTTCTCGAACTCCGCGCGCGCGAACGAACTGGCGATGCGATCCGGGCGCTACTGGATCTGGCGCCCAAGACCGCGCGGCGCATCCTGTCGGACGGATCCGAGTATGATGCGCCTCTGGAAAACATCATGGAAGGTGATCGCCTGCGGGTGCGACCCGGCGATGCGATCCCGGTCGACGGCAAGGTGATCGAGGGCCGATCGTCCCTCGATGAAAGCATGCTGACCGGCGAGTCGATGCCAGTGGAAAAGGGCCCCGGCGATGCGGTGACCGGGGCCACGATCAACAAGAACGGCTCTCTGGTGATGGAGGCTGGAAAGGTCGGGTCCGAGACGGTGCTGGCGCAGATCGTGGCGATGGTGTCGAACGCGCGCCGATCGCGCGCACCCATTCAGGGGCTGGCGGACAGGGTGTCGGCGGTGTTCGTGCCGACTGTGGTGGCCATCGCCATTGTCGCCTTCGTCGTCTGGCTGATCTTCGGCCCGGAGCCCGCGCTGGTCTTCGCCATCGCCTCGGCGGTTTCGGTGCTGATCATTGCCTGCCCTTGTGCGCTAGGTCTCGCGACACCCATCTCCATCACCACGGCGGCGGGACGTGGTGCGCAGGCTGGCGTGCTGATCAAGGACGCCGAAGCGCTGGAACGCATGGCGGCTGTCGATACGCTCATCGTTGACAAGACCGGGACGCTGACCATGGGCAAGCCGAAGCTGACGGATATCTTTACCCTGGTAGATTTGCCAGAGACGGACCTTCTGTCGCTTGCCGCAGCGTTGGAGCGCGGTTCGGAACACCCGCTCGCCGAAGCGATCGTTGAGGGAGCCGCAGGGCGGGGTGCCGAGCGTCAGGAGGCAGAGGATTTCGAGGCGGTCACTGGCAAGGGCGTGCGCGGCAGGATCGGCGGACGCGCGGTGGCGCTCGGCAATGCTGCGATGATGCGTGAGATGCATCTGGACACGGCGCAGGCCGAAGCAAGGGCCAATAGTTTGCGCGCGGAGGGAAAGACGGCGATGTTCATCGCCGTCGATGGTGCGCTTGCCGGCATCGTGGCGGTGGCCGACCCGATCAAGGAGTCGACGGCACAGGCGATCAGGGAACTTCACGGCCAGGGGCTGCGTGTCATCATGGCGACGGGCGATAACGAACGCACGGCGCAGGCGGTGGCGTTCAAGCTCGGGATCGACGAAGTGCGTGCGGGTGTCCTGCCTGAGGCCAAGAAAGACCTGATCGACCAGTTGCGTCGCGATGGCCATAAGATCGCGATGGCGGGCGACGGCGTGAACGACGCCCCCGCACTCGCCGCCGCCGATGTCGGTATTGCTATGGGAACAGGCGCGGATGTCGCAATGGAAAGCGCTGGGATTACGTTGTTGGGAGGCGATCTGATGGGTATCGTGCGAGCACGCAAGCTGGCTCGTGCGACCCTGCTTAACATCAAGCAGAACCTGTTTTTCGCCTTCGCCTACAATGCGCTTGGCGTCCCGATCGCAGCAGGGCTACTTTACCCCGTCACCGGCCTTTTGCTCTCGCCCATGATCGCGGCGGCGGCGATGAGCCTGTCCTCTGTCTCGGTGATTGCGAATGCCCTGAGGCTCAGGCGGGTCGATCTTTGACCACGACCATTGGCGCAAACTGCTGCGCAAACCAATGCAACATCCAACTTGGAAGGAAACCAGATGACCCAAGATAATCTCGCGCGCCGCGCGATCCTCATCGGCGCAACTGCGTTGTTGGCGGCATCGCCCCTGCGGGCGCTGGCGCAAGGCACCAAAACGGCCGTCCATGTGCTGAAGGACCCGGACTGTGGCTGCTGCTCGTCCTGGATTGAGATACTCGAAAACGACGGCTTCGCAGTTACGACAGAGCCCAGGGCCGGGGACCTGCTCATGCGTTATAAGCTGGACCACGGCATCCCGCAGGAGATGGCCTCTTGTCACACTGCGCGTGTCGAGGGCTATGTGATCGAAGGCCACGTTCCCGCGAGCGATATCCGTCGTCTGCTTGATCAACGCCCGGATGCCATCGGCCTCGCCGTACCCGGTATGCCTTACGGCTCGCCTGGTATGGGGCCGGAATCCGAGCGCGAAGCCTATGACGTATTCCTGATCAATGAGGATGGCAGTACGGCCGTCTTTACTCATTACTCCGCAGCGTGAGCGACCGGCAAGTCAAGATTCGCCGTGTGCCGCGATGCGGAAACCGAGTCTGGACGGGGCGTCGGTTCAATCCGATCGTGTCCCAGGGGGTGGTGGTGTTGACAGGGTGGCCATCAGTGTTTTCCGGTAGGATCGGTTTGTTCACCGGTCCCTACAGTCGTCCCATCCTCTGGCGATGAGGACAGTGGGAAAGTCGCCAAGCAGCGAACCTTCAGACCATTGCGAAGAGGACGGCCCTGCCGCAAGTGCTAGAGTGCCTGCTGGCTCTTCGGGTCGAAAACATGGAGCGCGTCCTCGTCGAAGGCAAAAAGGCGTTCGGATTCGTTGGTAATCGGGCTGTTGGGAGGAAGGCAGGCCGTGAGGCGCTGGTCGCCAACCTTGGCCATGACGACCAATTCCGGTCCGGTCATCTCCATGAGTTCTATGCGTGCCTTGATCCCGCGTCCTGGCGGTGTGCGATCGTCCAGTGCGAGCCTTTCGGGGCGGATGCCGATGCAGACGGGCTGGCCTTCCGCCAGGGATCCTTCGAGGCGGGATGGCATGGCGATCGTTTCCTCGCTACCACGCAGTTGCAACTGTCCGTTCGAAATGGTGGCATCCAGCAAATTCATCGGCGGCGCGCCGACAAAGCCGGCGACGTAGAGCGTTGCCGGGCGGTTGTAGATTTCTTCGGGTGTACCCATCTGTTCGATGCGGCCGGCGCGCATGACCGCGATGCGTGTGGCAAGCGTCATGGCTTCGATCTGGTCGTGGGTAACATAGACGACCGTGGTCTTCATCTTCTCGTGGAGCCGCTTCAGTTCCACGCGCATTTCCATGCGCAGTTTCGCATCGAGATTGGACAGCGGTTCGTCGAACAGAAAGATCCGCGGATTTCTCACCAGTGCCCTGCCGATCGCGACGCGCTGGCGCTGTCCGCCGGACAGTTCCGAAGGACGGCGATCGAGAAGGTCCTCGATCTGCAGCAGCGTGGCTGCATCGAGTATCGCCTTCTCTCGCTCCTTTTCCGGCACTTTGCGTATCTCCAGTCCGAAGCCGATATTCCGCGCAACCGACATGTTTGGATAGAGGGCGTAGGACTGGAAAACCATTGCGATGTCGCGGTTCTTGGGATGGACGCCAAGCACCGATCGACCGTCGATCAGCACATCTCCGCTGCTCGGCTCGGTCAGACCGGCGATGATGTTGAGCAAGGTCGACTTGCCGCAACCGGACGCTCCGAGCAAAACGAGAAACTC
This sequence comes from Rhizobium arsenicireducens, assembly GCF_964021225.1. NCBI lineage: Bacteria > Pseudomonadati > Pseudomonadota > Alphaproteobacteria > Hyphomicrobiales > Rhizobiaceae > Rhizobium > Rhizobium arsenicireducens. The sequence continues at coordinate 886,838 of NZ_CAXHYK020000001.1, forward strand.
GCCGCTGTCGAGCGAGATGTTGATGCCTTTCAGCGTTTCGACTTGGCCGAAGCGTTTGCGGATGTCCCGGATTTCAAGGGCGCTCATCAATGGCCTCCAGCATGGAAATTGTGTCGGGGCCGCCATAGCGACGGGGCGCGGTGGAAATCGCTTGGGACGCCACGCGGGCGCCGTGCGACAGGCAGACGTCAAGTGCGTTGCCGGCGCAAAGGGCTGTGAGAAAGGCGGCATTGAACACATCGCCCGCTCCGATGGTATCGACGACTTTGACACGCGGCGTCTTGAACGACACAAGTGTGCCATCGGCATCTATCGCGATCACATCCTCGGCGCCGCGTTTGACCACGACGATTGCATCCGGCCGCATCAGGCTTTTCAGGCGGCGCGCCGCCTCGATCGGGTCGCTGCATCCGGCAACAGCGGTCGTTTCCACCTCGTTGAGCAGGGAGCAGCGGCTGCGTTTGAGCCAGCGGGTCGCAGCGGCGCGGTTTTTTTCTGTCCAGCCGTCGAGGGGCCAGCCGGTATCCAGCGCCACGTGGATCCCTTTCGCATCTGCCCAGTCAAAAAAGTCGTCATAGTCGTCGCGCAATGAATCCGTGAGAAAACTGCCGCAAAGCAGGGCATAGCCTCCACGCAGGCGTTCAACATCCAGCATGGTCTGCACTTGCGCGAAGCTGAGGAGCGGGAGGTGTCCTCGTGTCGTAAAGAACGTCCGCTCGCCGTTCGGATGGGTAATTCCCACACTAAGCGTTGTGCTGGCCGGTTCGACCGGCCAGTCCTTTGCCTGCTCGGCGAAGGCATCGCGCAACCAGAGCCCAAACTGGTCATTCCCGACACTCGCGGCTATCTGGAAATCGACCCCGAGTGCCGTCCAGGCCAAGGCCGTGTTACCGGCAGAGCCACCCACGCGTAGCTCGTCATGATCCACGATAACCTCGGTGCCGGCGGCCGGCCAGGGCTCGGTGGGGCCGAGAATAAGGTCGACATTGACATTGCCTATGACTGCAAGCGGACGCATTGGTCACTCGCTCCGTGTGATCTTGGTGGAGCGGACGGGCGTGCCGACATCGGCAACCCGGCTCGCCGCAAAGGCAACCATGAAACGTTGCGCGACAGGCAGGATGGCCAGGATTGCAGCCATTCCGCTCGCCTGCCCGAGGCCAATGGTCACGACATCGTCAGCCGGTGGATCGCCGGATGTGTCGAAAATCACAACGGGGGAGCCCGCTTCGAAAGCGGAGGCGGCCATCCCCGCCACCAGGGCTGCGGTTTCGTCGCGGGCGCGAAACAGGAGGACGCCGACCGAAGGCCCGAGCATTTCCATAGGTCCGTGGCGCAACTGGCCCCCCTCGAGCGAAAAGCAGGGCAGACGCGAGAAGCTCGGTCAGGCCGAGCGCAATCGCCTCGGCGACACCCTGAAGGCGCCGGCCGGAGGTGACAATGGTCATAACACCCGACATTGCGTCGAGGGCGGTGCCGATATCTGGAGCCTGTGGCGTGTTCAGGACGGCGAGGGCGGGCTGGGCATCTTGCCCGAGTGCCGCCAATATCGCCATGTGCATGGCGAATGTCACCGTCAGGCTCCGCGTTGCGGCGAAGGCCCGTTCGGTACCGCCAGCGCCAACCAGGCATGGGACTTTGCGGGCCAGCGATGAGCCCCCCTCCAGCGTGAGCCCGAAAGTATCCGGCTGCTCCCCGACCACGGCGAACCACCGCAGGACTTCGGCGCTTTCGCCGGATTGCGACGTCACGATGATTGTGCGACCGGCAATCGGCAGGGGTTGCCCCAGTTGCTCGGACAGCGGCAAGGCGATGGCGTCAATGCCGAGATCGCGATAGAGCGGCTCGACTGCGCGTCCGACGGCATGGGAGCCACCCATGCCGAGCAGCAGGAGCCGGCCAGTCCGTCGAAGGGACGCGGCGATGTTTTCGGCAAGCGGGGCTGCTGCCATGAACGTGGCGAGAGCATCCGCGTGCTGGTGCGCCATTTCGTTTTCGATGGCAATCAGTCCCGCTGGGCGGTTTGACATAGAGTTCATGGTCATCCTTTGACGCCGCCCGTCGTCAGCCCGGCAATCAGGGCACGCTGCATGACGAGGCCGACCACCACGGGCGGAAGGGAGGCGAGGACACCAGCCGTTGCGATCAATCCGTAATCGGAAACCCGGCCACCGGCGAGATCGGCAATGGCGACGGTCAGGGTCTTGGAACGTTGATCGGAGGTGAAAAGCAGGGCGTAGAAGAACTCGTCCCAGGCGAGCAGGAAGGCGAACAGGGCGGCCGTCGCCATGATCGGGGCAGCGAGCGGCAAGGTGATCATTCGCAAGATCTGATCAAGGCGCGCGCCCTCCATCATCGCTGCGTTTTCGATCTCATGCGGAATGGAATCGAAGCCTGATTTCATCAGCCATGTGGTGAACGGCGCCAGTATCGTCATATAGACCAGAGCCAATCCGTAGACGGTATTGAGCATGTCGAATGTCGCCAGCCCCATATAGAGAGGAACCGCAAGCGCGACAGGCGGTAGCATATAGGTGGCAATGACCGCATAAAGGGACCAGGTGACCGATGGGGTGCGCGAGACTGCCCAGGCGGCAGGAACAGCCACGACAAGAGCTGCAAGCGTCGCCATTCCGGCCACCATGATGCTGTTGATCAGGGATGCGGTGAAGGCCGCTCCGGCGCTATTGGGGATCCGCGAGAGTAGGAACTGATAGCGCGACAGATCGATCGCCGTTGGCCACCAGTTTAGCGGCTTTGCCGTCAGGTCGGCCGCTGGCGAGATGCTCATGACAAACAGCCAGAGCATCGGAGCAAGTATGATCACCGCAAGCAAGAGGGCGCTCAGATGGATGAATATCGTGAAGGTGAGGCTTCTGCGTTCCATGTCAGCCCATCTCCGAACTCTTGCGGACCAGGACCACATAGATCAGCGACAGCACCGTAACGAGCAGGGTGACAATCAGAGCCAGCGACGCGCCCGATCCGGCCCGCTGGAAGGAAAAAGCCTCCTGATAAACGAGTATCGACAATGTACGCGTACTGTTTGCGGGACCGCCGCGTGTCATCACCCAGATAATGTCGAAGACCTTGAAAGCCTCTATGGTGCGCAGCACCAGTGCCACCATCAAGGGGCCGGCGAGATAAGGCATAATGACGAAGCGGAACCGGGCGAATGCACCTGCGCCATCCATCATCGCCGCGGCCGTAATGTCGCGCGGGACAGCCTGAAGGGCTGCCAGGGCGATCAGCGCAACGAGGGGAAAGTTTTTCCAGCAATCGGCGACGATAAGGGCGGTCAGGGCCGTGCCGGGCTCTCCGAGCCAGGAGCGGTAGGCGTCCAGCATGCCGATCTGGATGAGGGCGGAGTTTAGCGCACCAAATTCGGGATTGTAGATCAGCCGCCAGAGCGTGGCATTGACGACCGTCGGCAGCGCCCACGGAAGGATCATCAAGGCCCGCAATAACGTCCGACCATGAAATTTCTGATTGAGCAGCAGCGCCGCAAGCACGCCGAGCACAATTTCTGCCGCAACGGAAACAACCGAAAACAGTGTGGTTGTGACAAGCGCTTTCTGGAAACTCGAGCCGCCGAGCATCCTTTCGTAGTTCGCAAGACCGACGAAATCGCCCTGACTGCCGACCAGCCTCGCATCGGTAAAGGAGAGCCGTATGGTGTCCGCCATTGGCCAACCGATGACCGCAATCATCACCACCAGAAGCGGCAGCATGAGGAGCCATGCCCGTGTTGTTATCCATGTGCTGGACATGCGAAAGAACCTAGTCGACGCTAATTACAGAATTGCCTGCCGGTGAGGCCTTTTGGCCGGCCTGCAGCGTCGGAAACCGACACTGCAGGCCTGCCTTGACCAATTACAGGCCACTGTCTTCAGCGGCGGCTTTCAAGGCCTCTTCCGGTGTCGCCTGACCGAGCAGCGTTACCTGGATTGCTTGCTGCAGCGCCGCCGAGAGCTCCTGATACCGAGGTGTTGTCGGACGTGGATACATGGCTGCCAGGCCCACTTTTGCAGCCGCGATGAGCTCTTCCTGATCGGCCGTGACGGCTGGATCGTCGTAGGACGATGCCCAGATCGGCAGGCTCAGTTTCGCATAGGCGTTCTGCGTCTCCTGGGATGTCATGAAGGCGACGTAGTTCCAGGCCTCGTCCGGATGTTTGCTGGTCGTGGTTACGCCAAGGCCCATCGAACCATTGACGGCCGAGACGGTACTTTTGCCTTCGATGCCCGGAGCGGGCACGACGCCCACCTTGCCGGCGACCTTGCTTTCCTTCGGATCATTGGCAAGGTTGTACATATAGGTCCAGTTGAGGGCGAAGGCTGCCTCCCCATTCTGGAAGACGCGGCGGACGTCTTCTTCCAGGAACTCCTTCGAATTCTTGTTGGTCAGACCGGAATTATAGCTTTCCGCCATGTATGTCAGCGCATCGAGGCCGCCGTCGGTCTGGAATGCGGGCTTGCCGTCCTGCAGGAAACTACCGCCATAGGCGCTGACCAGTGTGGTGTAGTCACAAATGGCGGCCTCCGCCTGAGCCCAGCTCCAGACGATCGGCGCGTCCAGAAGTCCTTTTTCCTTGATCGTCTGCGCCTGGGTTCGCAATTCTTCCCAGGTCTTCGGCGGCGATTCGATGCCGGCTTTTTCCAAGATTTCCTTATTGTAGAACAGATACTTGGTGTCGAGAATCCAGGGCATGCCATATTGCTTGCCGTCGTATTCAACGGTCGTCCACGCTCCCGGTAGAACCCCGCTCTTCATCTCCGGCGTGATGCGGTCGGAGATATCCACCAGCACGTTGTTGGCCGCATATTCGGCCGGCCAGATCACGTCGAACAGAACGACGTCGTAGCCGCCGCCAGATCCCTGGGCGAGGATCGTCTTGTCGTGCAGGCCTTCATAGGGCACGAACTCCAGATTGACCTTCACGTCCGGATTGGCCGTGGTGAAGGCATCGGTCATCGCCCGGACATCCGCCTCGCTATAGGCGGCCTGAGCCATGAAGAGCGCATTCAGCGTCGTTTCCGCATAAGCGTGCGTGGTAAGCGATGCGCCAATCAGCGTCGCGCCCAGGAGTGTTTTGCGCATGGATTTCAACATCATTCCCTCCAGTATCTGGCTCTTGCCGGTAACGGCGTTGCCCAACTTGGTGCCGACTTCCAGGAAACCTGCCGTGCATGGCGGTTTCGAAAGGTCGATCGGAACTTTCCTACGGTTGACAGATAGATGCCCGCACCGTGACCCGAGGCTCTCTCCCTACGTCGCTTAAGTCAATTGATTTCGCTAAATATTTCTCCGAGGCTTTTTCTGATCGATGGCCCCAAGCGTATAATTCGCAGGCACAGAAGGGAACATCGGACGAAGTCTCCGCCTGCGCGAACGGAGAGAGGCTTGGCAGGTAACGCGAAGCGCTTTATCGCGATGCCGAAGCGCATTCCGGCTTAGAGCGTACCCTATACGCCGAGCGAGCGCCGATCATCGATGACCTTCCCGTCATTGGGCAAGGTTCCCGGGCGCTCGATAACGACCCTGCCGCGAAGGCGGCATTCGACCTGTATTGCCTGCGAGAGATGTTCCGCAAGGCCATTTGCCTCTTCCGCACATTCGACATGAAGCGTCATCTGGTCGCGCCCGTCTTCCTCCGTGACGACCAGCCGCGCGCGGCCTATGTTGTCATGCGGTTTGATCAGGCGTGCGATTTGTGCCGGGTGAACGAACATGCCGCGCACCTTGGTGGTCTGGTCGGCGCGTCCCATCCAGCCCTTCAGGCGTGGCGCTGTCCGGCCACAAGGCGATGGTCCAGACATGAAGGCCGAGAGATCCCCCGTGGCAAAGCGGATCAGTGGGTAAAGCGGGTTGAAGGTTGTGACGACGACTTCTCCGACTTCGCCTTCTTCGACCGGGTCACCCGTGCCGGGACGGACAATTTCGACGAGCGCTTGTTCGTCCGTAATCATACCATCCGCCGGACCGGCCGTTTCGTAGGCTATGAGCCCGAGTTCTGCGGTCCCGTAACACTGGCGGACCGCGATCCCGCGTGCCTCGTACCATTCGCGCAAATGAGGAAAGAGGGGGCCTCCGGTGACCAGCGCCCGACGGAGCGTCGAGGCGTCACGGCTGCTTTCGTCCATCCTTTCGAGAATGATCTTCAGAAAATCCGGTGTTCCGACATAGGCCGTCAGACCGAGCTTTGCGATGGCCTCACCCTGTTGTTCGGTATTGCCGACCCCTCCGGGAAAGATGGTGGCCCCGATCTCTGCGCAGCCGTGATCGAACATGAAACCTGCGGGCGTCAAATGATAAGCGAAGGTGTTCAACACCCGATCGCCCGACCGGATGCCTGCCGCATGCAGCGCCCGAGCCATGCGCCAATGCTCCTTGCTACCTTCCGGCTCGACGATTGGGCCCGGTGAAAGGAAAAGGCGCCGGAACTGGCCCGGCTGGATGGTCGAAAGTCCGCCAAGCGGCGAATTCTCCTCCTGAAGCGCCGGGAGGTCCGACTTGCGCAAGATCGGCAAGCCGGCAAGTGCCTTGCGTTCCGTGATGGCGGCCGCGTCCGAACTGCTCATCCTGTCACGATAATAGGGAGAATGTGCCGTGGCGTGCGCCAGCAGATCGCGCAGCCGTGCAAGGAGATCGGCTTCGCGTTGGTCCGGGGAGCGGGTTTCGAGTTTGTCGTAAAAATCGGTCATCGTCATCTCCGGTCGCTGCTCAAAGCCAACGCTTGCGGCGTCGGAAACTCTTGACATTGTGGAATGATCGTCGCTCGCCACCGCCCAGATAGAATTCCTTCACGTCCTCGTTCTGCGCCAGTTCGGCGGCGGTTCCATCAAGCACGATCTTGCCGTTTTCCATGATGTATCCGTAGTCAGCGACCTTGAGCGCCATATTGGCGTTTTGCTCCACCAACAGAATCGAAATGCCGAGTTCCTCATTCAGCCGGCGGATGATGCCAAACACCTCCTTCACCAGCAGCGGCGATAGGCCCATGGACGGTTCATCCATCATGATGAGCTTTGGTTTGGCCATCATGGCGCGGCCGATAGCCAGCATCTGCTGCTCGCCGCCGGACAGATATCCAGCCAGCCCCTTTCGTTCCTTGAGCCTCGGGAAGAACCGGTAGACTTCTTCAATCTCGGCTTCTACATCCGCCCCTTTGCGAGTGAAGGCGCCGAGCCGCAGATTGTCGCGGATGGTCATATCCTGGATGATCCCGCGTCCTTCCATGACGAGAAAGATTCCGTCGCGTACTTTCCGGTCCGGTGCCGTGTGGGTCACGTCTCGGCCTTCATACGTCAGGTTGCCGCGGGTGATTTCACCGTCTTCCGTGCGCAGCAGACCGGCGATTGCCTTGAGTGTCGTGGACTTGCCCGCGCCGTTTGCCCCCAGGAGTGCCGTGATCTTTCCCTGCGGGACCTCGAGGGATACCCCGCGAAGCACCAGGATAACGTCATTGAAGACCACCTCGACATTGTTGACGGACAGAAGTCCACTGACCTCGCTCCGGGCAGCGGGTTTTGCAGGATGTTCCATTGCGGCGGTCATATTGGTTCATTCCTTCATGCAAGCCAGCGTTGGCGTGAGCCGATGCCCATCGGCACCGGCCCACGGTTTCTTGCTGTTACTGGCCGAGCCAGTCGTCGCGGCGCGGCAGCTCGATGGTCGCGATCTTGTCAATCACGGCCTTGCCGTCCTTCATGGAGCCTGAATTGATGGTGACTTGCGTGAGGCCACGATGATCCTCGTTGGTCCAGGTGGACGGGGTGCAGACACCTTCGAGGCCGGCCGGGACCCAGTCCTTGCGCTGATACATGCCGTCGCGGATGTTCTTGCCGGTCAGGCCGCCATTGGCCTTCGCCCAGTCCATCGCTTCCTTCATGTAGTAGGCCGAGCAGACGCCGCGCATGTAGTGGTGCGTCGGCCGGTCGCCGACCAGCCCTGCACCGTCCTGGACAATCTTCTTGACGAAGGCCATGCCGGGTACGTCTGCATCGTAGAAGGGCGTGGCGGAGGGGAATATAAGTCCCTGCGCTTCTGCGCCTTCCACTGTCAGGTAGTCTCCGGCCCAGGGATTGCCCATATAAGTTGCCTCTACGCCGACCGTGGTGCAGCTCTTGATCAACGAGACCACGGAACCGCCCAGATTGCCCATGTAGACGTAGTTCGCACCCGTTTCCTTGATCGTCAGGCATTGTGCCTTGAAGTCGCCGGGTGCCATCGGAACGACAACCGGGTTGGCAACCGTAAGGCCGAGTTCCTTCGCGTAGGCGGCGCACGCTTCCTTCGGTGCGTTCGGATAGGGGTGGTTATCGCCGGTGTGGATAAAGACCGGTTTCTCGATCCCCTTGGCCTTGGCGTCCTCGGACGCCCACTGCACCAGGGCACGGCAAGTGTCCGAATAGGATGGGCCGTAGAAGAAGTTGAAGGGAGCCGGCGCTTTGGTGTTCGGGTTCTTTCCCTGCGGATCGGTAAGATGCGCCGAATAGGAGCCGGAGATGGTGGGGATCTCGTCGCGCGTGACGAAACTGATGAGGGCTTCTGTGTCGGCCGTTCCCCATCCCTGGAGGGCGACCATTCCCTGGCCGACCCACTTCTTGTAAAGCGCGATGGCTTCAGGAGCCTTGTAGGCGTAGTCCACGGTATCGAGCCGGATTTTCGTGCCGTCGACACCGCCATCGGCATTGATCTGCTTGAAGGCGTCAGAGACACCCGCACCATATTGTTTGCCGACAAAGCCGGTCGGTCCGGTGTAGTCGGCCAGATGGCCAACGAGAACTTCATTGTCTTGCGCCATGGCGGATGTGCCAATCAGCAATGACCCAGCCGCAATAGTTGCGGCTAAAGGCAGTCTCCCGAGCAACGTCATTTTGGTTCCTCCCAATCGCGGCTGACGGTTGTGACCGGTCGGCGGTGCCGCGAAGACCGCCGTGATCCCCCAAATTGACCTGCTCCTCCCCGAGCAGGCCGGTAATTCCACCTAGTGCGAGAAGGGAAAGAGTTTCCAACTGGCGCGCATCAGCCGCCAGCGATGGACCAGCCCTTGCGGTTCCAGCACCAGGAAGAGGATGATGGCCGCGCCTATGCTCATTTGTTTGATGTAGGCAGTGCCCTGCGTCAGCGCCGGCACCACGAGCGCCAGCGTGCTTGCAAGCATTTCCATGGCCTGCGGCAGCAGCAGGATGAATGCTGCCCCAAGCAGAGAACCAGAAACCGAGCCAAGGCCGCCGATGATGATGATTGCCAGGAATTCGATGGACAGGATGATCGTGAAGCCCTCCGCCGAGACGAAGCCGAGGTAATGGCCATAGAGAGCGCCTGCAACACCAGCAAAGAACGAGGAGATTCCGAAGGAAAGAATGCGGTAGCGCGTCAGGTTGATCCCCATGATCTCGGCGGAGAGATAATGGTCCCGGATCGCGACGAGCGCACGGCCATCGCGTGTGCGGGCCAGATTGGCGACGCCGACGAACGAGACGACAACCCAGAAGAGGACGAGGTAAAGATAGCGCGTATCGCTGTTCAACTGAAACCCGAAAATGCTGGCGGTCTCCGCGAGAGAGCCGGACGTTCCTCCGGTGAACCAGTTCGCGCGGGCAAAAAAGTCCTCCAGGATATACTGGCTGGCGAGGGTGGCGATGGCGAGATAGAGCCCTTTGAGGCGTGCTGCCGGAATGCCGAACATCATGCCGACGGCCATTGTCAGCATACCGGCCATGGGTATGGCGAAAACCACGGGAACGCCCTTGGCAGCGAACCAGGCGGAGGCAAAGGCGCCAAAGCCGAAAAACGCACCATGGCCCAGGGAGATCTGCCCGGTCATGCCCGTCAGGACATTCAGCCCGAGCGCTGCGATCCCGTAGATGCCGATCATGATGAGCTGGCTCAGTATGTAGTCGCTGAAAAAGAGTGGCGCAGCTGCAACCAGAGCAATGCCAAGAAAAACCGCCCGAGTTTCGATTTTGGTCGAGAACAATGTGCGGTCAGCCGCGTAGGAGGTTCGAAAATCGCCGGTGGGTCTTGGATTGGGTACATGTGTCATCGCTTAGATCCGCTCGATGTTCGGCGTGCCGAACAGGCCGTAAGGCTTAATCATGAGAATGATGAGAAGGACGTAGAACGGAGCGACGGCATACATGTTTCCAACGTGGAAATACTGCCCGTCGACGTATTCCGCGAGGTTCTCGAGAACCCCGATCGTCAGTCCGCCGATGATTGCACCGACGATGGAATCCAGTCCGCCGAGGATGACGGCCGGGAAGACCTTGATCCCGATAAAGGCGAGTGAGTTGGAGACGGCGTTTACCAGCCCTATCACCACGCCGGCGATTGCCGACACGATGGCGGAAATGGCCCAGGCCATGGCAAAGACGCGGCCGATGGGGACACCCAGCGATTGCGCGATCTGCTGGTTGTATGCGGTTGCCCGCATGGCCAATCCCCACCGCGAATAGCGGAAGAAGAAGAAGAACAGGACCATCACGCTGACCGACAAGGCAAGACTGAGGGCATAGGCTGTCTCCACTCGCAGGCCCAATATCTCGATCGTGGACTGGCCAAAGACCGGCGGGAAACTCACCGCGTTGTTGCCGAAGACCCAGTTCATCAGCGCACGCATGAAGGTGGAAAGCCCGATCGTCGCCATGATGACCGAGATTACCGGCTCGCCCACGAGCGGGCGCAGCAGGAGAACCTGCACCACGACGCCGAAGATCGTCATGAAGACGAGGGTGAAAATGAACGCGAGCCAGAACGGAAGGCCCATGGATACGACAAGCGAGAGGCAGACCCAGGCACCCAAAACGACGAATTCGCCCTGTGCGAAATTCACCACCTGAGTGGATTTGTAGATCAGCACGAAACACATGGCGACGATGCCGTAGAGCATGCCGACGATGATGCCGTTGACCAGGAGTTGGACGAACAGTGATGAGCTCATGCGACCTTCGTCTCCTTCTTCTGCGTGCCGGGCAGGTCGCGAAGCGTCTCGATGGCGAGGGTGGTAACCACCCGCTGCTTGCTGCCGTCCTGGAAGTGAATGACCGTGTCGATATCGACGTGGGCGTCGCCTGCGTAGATATGCCCGATGATGTCGGCATATTTCTCCGTAATGACGCCCCGCCGGATTTTCTTCGTGCGCGTCAGTTCTCCATCGTCGGCGTCCAGTTCCTTGTAGAGAAGGATAAAGCGGGCGATGCGCTGCTGGGGTGGCAGCGTGGCGTTGACGCGCTCCACTTCGCCGCGCAGGAGTTCATAGACCTCTGATCTGCTCGCGAGATCCGAATAGGTGGTGAACGAGATCCGGCGCTCCTCCGCCCATTTGGAAACGATAGGGTACCGAATGCAAATGATCGCCGAGAGGTAAGGAAGATCCTTGCCCAGGATCACGGCCTCGGCCACATAGGTCGAAAACTTCAACTTGTTCTCGATGAACTGCGGAGAGAAGCGTGCCCCTACCGATGTCGTGGCGAGATCCTTGATGCGGTCGATTACGACCAGGTGGCCTTTTTCGGTCAGGTAGCCGGCGTCACCGGTCTGGAACCACCCGTCTTCCGTGAAGCTCTCGGCCGAGGCCTCCGGATTGCGGTAGTATCCAGGCATCATGTTGGGATGCCGGCAGAGGATCTCTCCGACCCCCTCGATATCGGGAGCACGGATCGCGAGTTCGCAGCCAGGCATGGGATAGCCGACTGTCTCATAGTCCACGTCGGAAGCCCGGTGGATGGCGTAGGCGCCGAGCGCTTCGGTCTGGCCATAGATTTGTTTGAGGGGCAGGCCCATCGCCTGGAAGAAACGGAACGTATCAGGGCCCATGGCGGCGCCCCCCGTCGCTGCGGATTTCAATCTGGAGAACCCCAGACGATCGCGCAGATGCCTGAAGAGCAGCAGATCGGCGGCGGCGGAGCGTGCGCCCTTGTCCAACGTGCGAAGGCCTTGGGCGAGACCCCAGTTGTAAATGCGTCGCTTCCACGGCTGCGTATCCATGATACGGGCGCGGACATCTGCGGCGATGCTCTCCCACACGCGGGGGGAGAGCAGAACGAAGGTCGGCCCTATTTCGCGCAAGTCCTTCATCAGGGTCTGCGCGTCTTCGGGGAAATTGACTTTCATGCGCGCCAGGAAGCTCCACGCGACCGAATACATCTGCTCCATCACCCATGAAAGGGGGAGCACGGCAACATATTCGTCTTCAGGCCCGTGTGGGTCGGCGCGCAGGTAGGCTGCGGCGTGACCGAGGAAGGCATTTCCGGTCCATTCCGCCAGTTTCGGGTTCGCGGTCGTCCCGGAAGTCGTGCACAGGACGGCGACGTCAGCGCCATCGGTTTCATCGACCATGCGATTCCACATGCCCGGATCGGCATCGAGCACCCGTTGACCCCGGGCCTCCAGTTCCTCGATGGAGATGAGGCGCGGATCGTCATATTTCTTCATTCCGCGGGGATCTGTATAGATGATTGCCGTTACCGACGGGATCGCCTCTGCGAGGTTCAGCAGCTTGTCGACCTGTTCCTCGTCCTCCGCCACGATGATCCGTGGTTCGGCATGACCGGCCAGGAAGCGGATTTCCTCCTCGAGGGCATCGCGATAGATGCCAAGGCTCATGGCCCGGCAGGCATGGGAAGCCACCTCCGCCCAGACCCACTCCGGGCGATTGTCGCCGATGATGCCGACCACTTCGCCGCGGGCGAGGCCCAGATCGAGGAAGCCTGCGGCCATCCTGGAGACATGGCCTTCCACCTCTGCCCAGTTGTAGCTGATCCAGATGCCGAACTCCTTCTCGCGCTGGGCGATCTCCTCCGGAAAGGTTCGGGCGTTGTGGCTTAACAGCCGGGGAAGTGTCTTTAGTCGGGCGGAGTCCTTGAGTTCGGCGCCAAGTTCGGGCCAGTTGACAGTGTCACCGGAAATCTCGAGGCGAGGGGAGGTCATGCGATCGCCCTCTCATCCTCGTCAGCCAACCTTTGCAGCTCGTCGTCGTCCTCGCCGAGATAGGCTTTCTTGACATGCTCATTCGCCAGCACCTCCTTGGGCACGCCGGCGGCGATGACACGTCCGAAATCCAGGACGGCGACATGGTCGGATAGATCCATCACCACGCCCATGTCGTGCTCGATCATCATGGTCGTCATCTCGAACTCCTGCTGCAGCCCGATGATGAAGCGCGCCATGTCTTCCTTTTCCTCGAGGTTCATGCCGGCCATCGGTTCATCGAGCAGGATAAGATCCGGTTCGATCGCCATGGCACGGGCCAGTTCCACACGCTTGCGAAGACCATAGGAGAGGGTGCCCGCCGGCTCGTGGCGGACGTGCTGGATCTCGAGGAAATCAATGATGTTCTCGACGAAGCGGCGATGTTCGAGCTCTTCGCGGCGCGCTCGCCCGACCCAGTAGAGCATGCCGCTGACAAGGTTGGATTTCAGCTTGTGGTGGCGGCCCACGAGAATGTTGTCGAGCACGCTCATATGCCCGAACAGCGCAAGGTTCTGAAATGTTCGCCCGATGCCGAGATTGGCCCGATCGTTGATCGGATGTCGCAGGAGATCCGCACCCCTCCAGGTGATCGAACCGCTCGTCGGTTTGTAACGCCCCGAGATGCAGTTCAGCATCGAGGTCTTGCCGGCGCCGTTCGGGCCGATCAGAGAAAACAGCTCGCCCTTGCGGACCTTGAACGATACGTCGCTCAGTGCCTTCACGCCGCCAAACTGAAGCGAGACGCCTTCGACCCGCAGGATAGCATCATCATGTTCTGCCAAGCGCACTCCTCCCGTTCGCCCGGTCGATCATGCGCAGCATTGAAGCGACTGCGCGCTGACTGCAATTTTGAAGACAATTGTTACCAGAGTTTTTCTGCCCATCCGCATATCCATTCTCCATTCCCGCTTATTGGCTTGGCAAGAGCGCCAGAATTCTGCCAGTCTGGCGCGTCGCCTGTTGGGAGGAAGCAGATGACGGCTGAACTACCAGAGCTGGAATACAGCAAGCTGGACATACTCAAGGCTGGATTGGACCGCATCGACCAGGGGCTAACCCTGTTTGGCGCCGATCTGAAATTGATATTCGTCAATGCGCGAGCCTGTAAGCTCCTCGATCTGCCTGCCGAATTGTCCAGGCCCGGTACCTCCTTCGAGGCCATGGTCCGGTGGAATGCAATGCGCGGAGAGTACGGACCCGGCGATGTGGAAACCATGGTCGCGGAACGCGTGCGCGCTGCGTGGGAGTTCCGGCCGCATACGCTTGAGAGGGTGCGGCCAAACGGCGTCGTCCTGAATGTATCCGGCTGGCCTCTGCCGGATGGGGGGTTTGCCACGGTCTATTCTGACATCACCGCCCAGCGCAGGCGCGAGCTCGAGCTTGAGCGCCGCATCCTCAAGCGCACCGAGGAGTTGCGCCAGAGCGAAGAACGTTTGCGCCTGATTGCCAACGAGGTACCCGCGGGGATCGCCTATGTGGATTTCTCCGGCGTCTTCCGCTTCGTCAATGGACGGTTCGCCCGCGCCTATCAAAAGCAGCCGGACGAGATCATTGGTCGTTTCGAGCGCGAGATCCTTTCGCCGGAGACATGGGCCCATGTTGAACCCTATTTCGAGAAAGCCGCGCGCGGCGAGCCGCAGACATTCGATACGCCGATCCGCTTTCCCGATGGGCGGACACTCGAGACGCGCACGCTCCTGCGCCCCGACCGCTCCGCAGCCCAGGGCATCAGTGGCTTCTACGTGCTAAGCGTGAATGTGACCCGCGAGAAGATGGCCTTTGCGGCTCTGCTGCAGGCCCAGAGAATGGAAGCGTTGGGCCAGCTGTCGTCGGGAATTGCCCATGATTTCAACAATCTGCTGACAATCATTCTCGGCAATCTCAAGCCGCTCTGGGAGCGTATCGAGGATGAGCACCTACGGCGCGACATGCTGGAACCTGCGATCCGCGCGACGCGTCGGGGAACCGATTTGATGCGCAGGCTTCTCGCCGTTGCGCGGCGACAGCCGGTATCGCCTGCGCGGGTGGATGTGCCTGAATGCATACGTGATATCGCCAAACTGGTTCGCCCTTCCATCGGCGAAGACACACAATTGGTGCTCAAGTTTGCCGAAAATACCCCAGTCGCCTTTGTCGATCCTGCTCTTCTGGAGACGAGCCTCATCAATCTCGTCATAAATGCCGCAGACGCTATGAACGAGGGCGGGACGATTGTGATCGAAACCGCCGCGGGTCCGGACGGCTCAGTGCTGGTCACAGTCGCCGACAATGGTGCGGGAATGGACGAGGCCGTGCGGTCACGCATATTCGACCCCTTCTTTTCCACCAAGAGCGCTGAAGGAAGGAGCGGTCTCGGGCTGACGATGGTCCAGGGGTTCACCAGCGATTCAGGGGGGTCGATTTGCGTGGAGAGCGAGCCCGGTCAGGGAACGCGCTTTGCGCTGAGCCTGCCACAGGCAAGGGACCAGAATCCGAAGAACGAGGAGCAGGCAGACGAGGCCGCAGCGGAACTGGGCGACAGTGCAATTCGAGGTGTGCTCGTTCTTCTGGTCGATGATGACGAGGAGGTCCGAAAGGTCATGCGCCGTGACCTTGTCGCTGCGGGCGCGCAGGTCCTCGAGGCCGAGAATGGAGCGGAGGCGCTTGAACTGCTGCAGAATATTCCTGCCATAGCTGCTGTGGTTTCGGATGTTTCCATGCCGGTGATGAACGGCATTTTGCTGGCAAATGCAGCACGCCGCCTGCGGCCCTGCCTGCCCATCGTTTTGCTGTCCGGCTATGGCGCGGACGCCATGCGAGGCACGCTGCCAGCCGGTGTTTCCATTATGCACAAGCCCGTTGACGCAGCCGCCATAGCCGGCGCGCTGAGCGCGCCTGCCAGTGTCGCAACTCCCCAGTCGGAGGACCGTGTCCTTGTATGAGAATGACCTTATCTACCTTCTGGAAGATGAGCCCGATGTTGCTTCGGTATTCTGCCGCGCGTTGGAAGAGGCAGGCGTCATCGTCCAGCACTATCGGCGCCTGCAAGAGTTTCGTTTGGCGCTCCAGCGGCGCAGACCGACATTGTGCATCATTGATCTAGGTCTTCCCGATGGCGATGGACTATCCCTTCTGGGAGAGGCGCTCGGCTCCGAAGGCATACCGACAATCGTGGTCAGCGGACGGGCCTCTCTCAGTGAGAAACTGAAAGGGTTGGAGCAGGGGGCCGACGACTACCTGGCCAAGCCCATAGACCCGGCCGAGCTCGTGGCGCGCGTGAGGTGCGTCCTCAGGCGCACGCAACGGCAGGGGCTTTCACTGGAGCGCGACGACGGTTCGCCGGGTTCCGTCCAGCGTCAGGTCGGCCATTTCGGTCGTTGGACTTGCGACTTTCGCAACCTCGTGCTGACCCGTCCTGATGGCGTGGCCCAGCAGTTGTCGCGGGCCGATGCCGAGTTGCTGCGTGTGTTTCTCGATACCCAGGGCCGGGTGATAAGCCGCGATTTTCTGCTGCAATCGCTTTTTTCAAATGGCGAGGAGCCCTTCGACCGAAGCGTGGATGTCCGTGTCTCGCGCCTTCGCAAGAAACTTGCCGAGGACGCGAAGGAGACCAAGCATATTCGCACCATATACGGGGTTGGCTATATCTTTGCCACGGCTGTCACGTGGACAAGCGAATAGTCCAGACACGCTCCTCAGAGGTCGGCCCGCAGAAGATCGAGATCAACCAAAACGAACCTCAGTTCTGCTTGGCGAGCAGAGACTGAGCTTCCTCGAAACGGCGGCGGCGTTCCGGATTCTTCTCGTCGGCGGTGTAGCAGGTGTTGTTGAGGCAGAACTTGACGAGTTTGAAGGGAGCGCTCGCCTTTTCGAACTGGCATTCGATGGTATCAGTGATGTTCGCGTCCTCGGCGTCGAGTTTCGTGGAATAGGTCATCCGGACGCCCGGTGGTGTCAGTTCCGGAAAGGACTGGGTCACGCCAAGCTTCACCGCTTTGACCATCTCGAAATTTCGCGCAACGATGGCGCATGTTTCTTCGAGTCCGGGCGCCTGGGCCAAGGCAAAGGTCGGGGCGGCGAACAGGGCAGCAGCAACAAGAAAAATGGGCTTCATAGTCCCTCCGAGGGTAAATAGCTGAGATCCACCAAAGACTTCGCCAAGGGAAATTGTTCCCGAGACAATTCACTCTAACGCCTAATCCTTTCATTGTCCCCGGCGGAATTCGTAGGGATTGTTTATTTCCGGTTCTGAACTCAAATGCTCCGGTCTCCGCCGCTGAGGCGGGTCGAGCGGGCGTTGCGCGGCGCGATCCGAGGCCGGCTCGCCATGCGCAAGCGCCCGTTAATATGTTGACAGATGTCAACGCGAGAGGGATGTGCTTGCACTATCGTCACGGCGAGTCCACGGTGGTGCAGTATGACTGAGACACTCTTCCAGGTTGACGATGTCACGAAGACCTATCACACGGGCGATGTGGAGGTCTGGGCGCTGCGTGGGGTCGATCTCACGCTCGAACGCGGTGAGATGGCAGTCCTTCTCGGTCCCTCGGGCAGCGGAAAGTCGACGCTGCTCAACATCATGGGCGGGCTCGATCGTGCGACCTCGGGCATTGTCCGCTGCGCCGATCACGAACTGACCGGCTTCAGCGAACGGCAGCTCACGCAGTTTCGCCGCGATCACATCGGCTTCGTCTTCCAGTTCTACAATCTTATCCCGAGCCTCACGGCCTATGAAAATGTCGCACTGGTGACCGAAATCGCTAGCAATCCCATGGATCCCGGCGAGGCGCTTGAAATGGTCGGGTTGAAGGATCGGATGGATCACTTCCCTGCGCAGCTTTCCGGCGGTGAGCAGCAGCGGGTGGCGATCGCCCGCGCTATTGTGAAGCGCCCGGACGTGCTGCTTTGCGACGAGCCGACCGGGGCGCTCGATTCGAAGACCGGCGTGCTCGTGCTTGAGGTCCTGTGCCGTGTCAACGAGGAATTCAACACGACGATGGCGATCATCACCCACAATGCCGCCATCCGCCAGATCGCCCATCGCGTCTTCTCCTTCCGCGACGGCCGGATCGAGGAATCCTCGACCAATGCGGTGCGGCTGCCGCCCTCCGCCGTGAGCTGGTAGCGCCATGTCGATGCTCGACCGCAAGCTCTACCGCGACCTGCTCCGGCTCTGGGCCCAGGTGCTCGCCGTGGCGCTGGTGATGGCCTGCGGCGTTGCGACGATCATCATCGCCATCGGCTCCTACCGTTCGCTCGAAGAGACGCGCGACGTCTTCTACGAGCGCTATCGCTTTGCCAATCTCTTTGCCGAGGCCAACCGGGCGCCGCTGCACCTGCGCGACCGCCTTGCGGCGATCGAGGAAATCGGCGGGCTGGAGCTTCGCATCGTCAAGTATGTGATGCTCGACATCGAAGGCATGGTCGAGCCGGCGACCGGCGTGGCCGTTTCGCTGCCGGACAGCGGCCAGCCGGGCGTCAACCGTCTCTATATCCGCAGCGGCCGGCTCCCCGAACCGGGGCGCGCCAACGAGGCGGCCGTGCTCGAGAGCTTCGCCAAGGCGCATCGCCTCAAGGAGGGGAGCCGGTTTGCCGCCGTGATGAACGGCCGCAAGCAGGTGCTGACCGTCACCGGCATCGTGCTGTCGCCGGAATATATCTACACGATCGGCCCCGGCGACATGGTCCCGGATCCGCGGCAATTCGGCGTCTTCTACATGTCGCGCAAGGCCCTCGAAGGCATTTTCGACATGGGCGACGCCTTCAACAATGTCGTGCTCTCGACACTGCGCGGCACGAACCTCGACGTTGCCACGGCCGCCATCGATGACCTGCTCGAGCAGTATGGCGGACGTGGCGCCTATGGGCGCGAAGACCAGATCTCCGACACGTTTCTCGCCAACGAACTCGATGAGCTGCGCGCGATGGCGGCGGTCATTCCGCCTATCTTCCTGTTCGTCGCCGCCTTCCTGGTCAACATGATCCTCACACGGCTGATCACGCTGGAGCGTGAACAGATCGGCCTGTTGAAGGCGCTCGGCTATCGCGAGACCGAGGTGGCGTGGCACTATCTCAAACTCACGATCGTCATTGCGCTGATCGGCGTGGCGATCGGCTTTCTGGCGGGAAACTGGACCGGGCGCGAAATGACCAAGCTCTATGCGCGCTTCTTTTCCTTCCCCTTCCTGATCTTCCGCGAGAGTTTCGACCTCTATGCGATCTCGGCGGGGATCTGCGTCGCGGCCGCCTTTGCCGGGGCGATCCGGGCGATCTGGGCCGTGGTCGTGCTGCCTGCGGCCGTCGCCATGCAGCCGCCTGCGCCGCTTCGCTTCCGCTCGCTGTTCAAGGGGCACGGACGCGGGCCGAAGTTCCTGTCTCAGCTGACCATCATGGCCTTCAGGCAGATCATCAGGGCGCCGGTCCGCTCGTTCCTCACCTCGCTCGGGGTGTCTTTCTCCGTCGCGCTGCTGGTTGTCTCGATGTTTTCGGCGGATGCCATCGGCTACATGGTCGACGAGATCTTCTTCCGCATGGAGCGGCAGGATGCGAGCCTCTATTTCGATCAGGACAGGTCGATGGCGGCCCTTGATTCCGTGCGGCAATTGCCGGGCGTGATGCGCGCCGAACCGTTTCGCGCCATTTCGGTGACGCTGCGCAACCGCCACAACAAGAAGGACCTGACGATCTTCGGCGTCGGCAGCGACACCGATCTCGGACGCATCATGGATGCTGACATGCGGCCCATTCCGCCGCCGCCGAGCGGCATCCTGCTGATCGGGCGCGTCGCCGAGGCGCTCGGCGTCAGGGTCGGCGACAGCGTCGAGGTCGAGCTGGTCGAACGCGACCACCGCAAGATAAGGGTTCCGGTGACCGGCATCAGCCAGAGCCTGGTTGGCATCGACGCTTACATGCATATCGAGGCGCTGCACCGGCTGGTCGGCGACGGCCGGCGTATTTCTGGCGCGCGTGTCTCGCTAGACGCACTGGAGAAGGGAGCCCTCTTTGCCGAGATCAAGAATACACCGGCGCTGGCCTTCGTCATGCTGATCGGGCTGTCGCGCGAGCGCTTCCGGGCGACCATCGAGGAGAACATCGTGATGATCCAGATCGTCTATACGACGCTGGCCGTCATCGTCGCCTTCGGCCTGATCTACAATTCGGCGCGTATCCAGCTCTCGGAGCGGGCGCGCGAGCTGGCGAGCCTCCGCGTGCTCGGCTTTACGCCGGCGGAAGTCTCCAGCGTACTGATGACCGAACTTGCGGTGGTCATCCTCGCCGCCCAGCCGCTCGGCTGGCTGCTTGGCTACGGCTTTGCCAGGCTGGTCGTGGAGGGGATCGAGAGCGATCTCTTCCGCATACCGTTCTTCATCAACGCATCGACATTTGCCATTGCGAGCCTCGTGGTTCTTGGGGCATCGCTGGCCTCGGCGCTGATCGTGCGCCGGCGCATCGATGAACTCGACCTCATCGCGGTTCTGAAATCCAGGGAGTAGCCCCATGCAGGGAAAATGGATCAAGCGTGTCATGGGCGTCGTCGCGGTCGGCGCGATGGTTGCCGGCTTTGCCTATGCGCTCCGGGAGAAGCCGCAGATGGTCGATGTCGGCGTGGTGACACGCGGGCCGATGCGGGTCACGGTTTCGCAGGAAGGGGTGACGCGGGTGCGCGAGGTCTATGCGGTGTCATCGCCGATCGCCGGGCATTTGGCCCGCACGGTGCTTGACGAGGGCGACACGGTGAAGGCGGGCGTCACCGTGGTGGCGGCGATCCACCCGCTCGATCCGCCGCTGATCGATAGTCGCAGCCAGGCGGAGCTCATCGCGGCGCGCGATGCGTCGCGGGCCGCGGTCGCGATGGCGGAGACCGATCTCAAGCGCCTGCAGTCCGACTTGCATCTCGCGCGCGACAACCTGCAGCGGGCACGAACGCTCGCCAAGACGAATTTCCTTGCCCAGAGCCAGCTGCAAAAAGCCAGCAACGATGTGGACGTGCTTGAGGCGCAGATAAGCTCGGCCATGGCTGCAATCGAGTTGCGCAAGGCTGAGCTTGCGAGTGCCGAAGCGCGGCTCATTCCGCCGAGCGATCCGAACCGTAAACGCGAAACCAGTTGCTGTGTCTATCTGACAGCTCCCATCGACGGCGTCGTGCTGTCGGTTTTCGCCAAGAGCGAGCAGCCGGTGGCTGTCGGTACCAAGATCGCGGAAATCGGAGACCCGGAGGACATGGAAGTGACTGTCGACCTCTTGTCTTCGGATGCCGTGCGTATCGCGCCAGGCGCCAAGGCCGAGATCTCCGACTGGGGCGGTGATAAAGTCCTGTCAGCGACAGTACGCCGCATCGATCCAGCCGGCTTCACCAAAGTCTCGGCGCTCGGGATCGAGGAGCAGCGGGTCAATCTGGTGCTCAATCTGGTGGACAAGGATCCGCGCCTTGGGCACGGCTTCCGTGTCTATGCGCGCCTGACGCTCTGGCAGAGCGACGAGACGCTGCAACTGCCGATCAGCGCGCTGTTCCGCGATGGCCGCCAGTGGAGCCTGTTCGCCATCCGCGACGGCCGGGCGAGGCAGATGCCGGTCGAGATCGGCCATATGAATGACGAGGTGGCGGAACTGATCGGCGGCTTGGCGGAGGGCGATCGTGTCATTCTTCATCCGAGCGACATGGTGAGTGACGGAACGTTGGTCGAGGAGCGTCAGGAGTAAGAGGCGCCCGTGGGTGTCGGCGGATTTACAAGGCTCCGCCGGTCTCCCGGATAACGCGCGTCAAGCTGCCGGTCGCCGGAAAGAGCGGGATGAGGCAGGCTTGCAATGCGTGGTAAATGTCGCCTTTGCCGGCGAAGAGCGTGGTCGACGGGACAAGATCCTCGGTCAGTTCCTCGTGCCAGCCGCCATGCGCGTGGTCGAGGCTGTTGTGGGCGATGAAGCTCCAGATCTTGCGGTAGCTTTCCTCGTGGAATTCGCTGGGCAGGTGCTGGTTAAGGAAGTGGGCAGCGGCGGCGCCCTCGCAGAGCGGCCACCATAGCTTCATCTTCTTGTCGGGTACGTTCTCCCAATCGAGCGTATAGAAGAAGCCGCCCCTGTCCTTGTCCCAGCCGAGCGACATCGACTGGAAGAACAGGCCGCGCGCCGCCTCCGGCATCCAGTCGTGCTTCCTGCCACCCAGCACCCAGAGCTGCAGCACCAGGCGGGCCCATTCTAGCCAGTGGCCGGGCGTGGTGCCGGCCGGACGGAACATTTCGTTCGGGTGGTAGTAGATGCGGTCGATCGTCCAGGCCTCGTCGAAATGCTCGGGCACGCGGTAGCCCTGTTCGGCTGCACGACGGCGGATCAGGAGGTCGGCGATGCTCGTCGCCTTGTCGAGATAGCGGTGCTCGCCCGTCGCTTCGAAGGCCGCCATCAAAGCCTCGGTCAGGTGCATATTGGAGTTCTGGCCGCGGTAGCCTGGCACCGGCTGCCAGTCGGCCGCGAATTCCTCTGCGATCGCACCGTGCTTGTCCTCCCAGAACCGGGTTTCGATCACCTCCGTGATGTCGGCAAGCATCCGGTCGGCAAGGGGGTGGCCGACCGTCTTCGCCGAGGAAGCCGCCAGCAGCACGAAGGCATGGCCGTAACCCTGCTTGGAGGCGTTGGCGGCGCCCGTGTCGTGGACCTGCCAGAAATAGCCGCCATGGGTCTCGTCACGGTGGTGTTTCCAGAGGAATTGCATGCCGTGGTCGACAAGGTCCGCGGCCCCTGGGCGTCCCAGCAAATCGCCGATGGCGAAACAGTGGACCATGCGTGCGCTGGCATGGATGCCACGGACCGGATTGTCGGTGGACAGCGGCTTGCCGTCGCGCGTCAGCTCGTGAAAACCGCCCTTGGGGTTGATGCTGCCATACTGGAAGAAGTCGAACAGGCCGTTGGCCTGATCCAGCAGCCATCTGCGATGGTAGGGGCGGCCGCTCCAGTTTTCAGCAAAGGCCGAAAAGGTGGTGAGCGTTGACATGGCAATCCTCCCGAGGCGTTCTAATCGGTTGAAATTCTTACCGGCAATTTGCACCCTTGTCACCGCGTCCGCGCGTTTCTCCAGCAGTGCCGGTGTGCAGGGTAAATGAGCTGCGAAGGCCATTCGTATGTTGACATAAAGATATCTTTATG
This sequence comes from Rhizobium arsenicireducens, assembly GCF_964021225.1. NCBI lineage: Bacteria > Pseudomonadati > Pseudomonadota > Alphaproteobacteria > Hyphomicrobiales > Rhizobiaceae > Rhizobium > Rhizobium arsenicireducens. Next base: position 909,929 of record NZ_CAXHYK020000001.1, read on the forward strand.
TGATCTGGCTGTGTCGCGTTTGAAACAAGGGAGTACGCTCATGCTCGATTCACTGTTCGGCCAGGAAGGTGCCAATCGGGATGGGGCTGAGGTCATGCGGGCGCTGCGCCAGGCGGCCAGCGAACGCATCCTGATCCTCGACGGCGCCATGGGCACCCAGATCCAGGGGCTCGGGCTCGACGAGGACGCCTTTCGCGGTCAGCGCTTCATCGGCTGCGCCTGTCACCAGCAGGGCAACAACGACCTCCTGATCCTCAGCCAGCCGGACGCGATCGAGGAAATCCACTTCCGCTATGCGATGGCCGGTGCCGATATCATCGAGACCAACACATTCTCATCCACCCGCATCGCCCAGGCCGATTATAAGATGGAAGATGCGGTCTACGACCTCAACCGCGACGGCGCCCTGGTCGCCCGCCGCGCTGCAGTCCGGGCCGAGCGCGAGGACGGTCGACGCCGCTTCGTCGCGGGTGCCATCGGTCCGACCAACCGCACGGCGTCGATCTCGCCCGACGTCAATAATCCCGGCTACCGCGCCGTCTCCTTCGACGACTTGCGCCTCGCCTATGGCGAGCAGATCGACGGGCTGATCGACGGCGGCGCCGACATCATCCTCATCGAGACGATCTTCGACACCCTGAACGCCAAGGCGGCGATCTTTGCCTGTGAAGAGCGTTTTCTTGCCAAGGGTGTCCGATTGCCGGTGATGATCTCGGGCACGATCACCGATCTCTCCGGCCGCACGCTGTCGGGCCAGACCCCGTCTGCCTTCTGGTATTCGGTGCGCCACGCCAACCCCTTCACCATAGGCCTCAATTGTGCGCTGGGGGCCGACGCCATGCGGCCGCATCTGCAGGAACTGTCTGGCGTCGCCGACACCTTCATCTGCGCCTATCCCAATGCCGGACTGCCGAACGAATTCGGCCAGTATGACGAGAGCCCGGAGGACATGGCCCGGCAGATCTCAGGCTTCGCCGAGGAGGGGTTGGTGAATGTGGTCGGCGGCTGTTGCGGCTCGACGCCCGAACACATTCGAGCGATTGCCGAGGCCGTCGCCGGCAAGGCGCCGCGTCGTCCGGCCGAGCACCGGCCGTTCATGGCCTTGTCGGGCCTCGAGCCCTTCGTGCTGACCAAGGAAATCCCCTTCGTCAATGTCGGCGAGCGTACCAATGTCACGGGCTCGGCGAAATTCCGCAAGCTGATCACCGCCGGCGATTTTTCAGCGGCCCTCGTGGTCGCCCGCGACCAGGTGGAAAACGGCGCGCAGATCATCGACATCAACATGGACGAGGGCCTGATCGACAGTGAAAAGGCCATGGTCGAGTTCCTCAACCTGATTGCCGCAGAGCCGGACATCGCCCGCGTGCCGGTGATGATCGATAGCTCCAAGTTCCCGATCATCGAGGCGGGGCTCAAATGCGTGCAGGGCAAGGCGATCGTCAACTCGATTTCGATGAAGGAGGGCGAGGAAGCCTTCATCGCCCAAGCGAAGCTGGTCCGCAATTACGGCGCGGCAGTCGTCGTGATGGCCTTCGACGAGAAGGGCCAGGCCGACACCTATGAGCGCAAGGTCGAGATCTGCGAACGGGCCTACAAGCTCTTGACCGAAGAGGCCGGCTTTGCCCCGGAAGACATCATCTTCGACCCGAACGTCTTCGCGGTCGCGACCGGGATCGAGGAACACAACAACTACGGCGTCGACTTCATCGAGGCTACCCGCACCATTCGCCAGAAGATGCCGTTGGTGCATATTTCCGGCGGTGTCTCCAACCTGTCCTTCTCGTTCCGTGGCAACGAGCCGGTGCGCGAGGCGATGCATGCCGTGTTCCTCTACCATGCCATCCAGGCGGGCATGGACATGGGCATCGTCAATGCCGGCCAGCTGGCGGTCTATGAGAGCATCGATGCGGACCTGCGCGAGGCTTGCGAGGACGTGGTTCTCAACCGCCGGGACGATTCCACCGAACGCCTGCTGGAGATCGCCGAGCGCTATCGCGGCACCGGGGAGAAGCAGGCCCGCACCCAGGACATGAGCTGGCGCGAGCTTCCGGTCGAGAAGCGGCTGGAGCACGCCCTTGTCAACGGCATCACCGAGTTCATCGAGGCCGATACGGAAGAGGCGCGGCTCAAGGCCGATCGTCCGCTGCATGTCATCGAAGGTCCACTGATGGCCGGCATGAACGTGGTCGGCGACCTCTTCGGCGCCGGCAAGATGTTCCTGCCGCAGGTGGTCAAATCCGCCCGTGTGATGAAGCAGGCGGTCGCAGTTCTGCTTCCCTACATGGAAGAGGAAAAGCGTGCCAATGGCGGGACCGGCGAGCGCGAGGCCGCCGGCAAGGTGCTGATGGCGACCGTCAAGGGCGACGTGCACGACATCGGCAAGAACATCGTCGGCGTCGTACTCGCCTGCAACAATTACGAGATCATCGACCTCGGCGTCATGGTGCCGGCGACCAAGATCCTCGAAGTGGCGCGCGAGCAGCAGGTCGACATCATCGGCCTTTCGGGCCTCATCACGCCGTCGCTCGACGAGATGGTGCATGTCGCGGCCGAAATGGAGCGGCAGGGATTCTCCATCCCGCTGCTGATCGGCGGGGCGACCACCAGCCGCGTGCACACGGCCGTCAAGGTGGCGCCGCAGTACAAGGCGGGGCAGGCGGTCTATGTGACCGATGCCAGCCGCGCCGTCGGCGTGGTGTCCGCGCTGCTGTCGCCTGACAGCAAGCAGGCCTATACCGATGGCGTGCGTAGCGAATATGCCAAGGTGGCCGAGGCTCATGCCCGCGCCGAAGCGGAAAAGCAGCGCCTGCCCTTGGCGCGGGCCCGGGAGAATGCCGTCAAGCTCGACTGGTCCAGCTACAAGCCGGTCAAGCCAAGCTTCCTCGGGACGAAGGTGTTCGAAGATTATGACCTGGCGGAACTCGCCCGCTATATCGACTGGACGCCGTTCTTCCAGACCTGGGAATTGAAGGGACGTTATCCGGCAATCCTCGAGGACGAGAAACAGGGTGAAGCGGCGCGGCACCTGTTTGCCGATGCCCAGGCCATGCTGGCCAAGATCATCGAGGAGAAGTGGTTCCGTCCGCGGGCTGTTATCGGTTTCTGGCCGGCGAATACGGTCGGCGACGACATTCGCCTGTTTACTGACGAGAGCCGCAGCCAGGAGCTTGCGACCTTCTTCACGCTGCGTCAGCAATTGTCGAAGCGCGACGGCCGGCCCAACGTTGCGCTTTCCGATTTCGTCGCGCCGGCGACAAGCGGCGTCGCGGACTATGTCGGCGGCTTCGTCGTTACGGCCGGTTTCGAGGAGATCGCCATTGCCGAGCGTTTCGAGCGGGCTAACGACGATTACTCCTCGATCCTCGTCAAGGCGCTGGCCGACCGTTTCGCCGAAGCCTTTGCCGAGCGTCTGCACGAGCGCGTGCGGCGCGAGTTCTGGGGCTATGCGGCCGACGAGAACCTCACGCCAGATCAACTCGTGGCCGAAACCTATCCCGGCATCCGCCCAGCGCCCGGCTATCCGGCCCAGCCCGACCATACGGAAAAGGTTACGCTCTTCCGTCTGCTCGATGCGGAGGCGAAGGCCGGCGTCAAGCTCACCGAGGGCATGGCCATGTGGCCCGGATCGTCGGTCTCGGGCCTCTATATCGGGCATCCGGACAGCTACTATTTCGGCGTCGCCAAGGTCGAGCGCGATCAGGTCGAGGACTATGCGAGCCGCAAGGATATGCCGGTCCGCGAGGTCGAGCGCTGGCTCGGGCCAGTGTTGAACTATGTGCCGGCGCCTCGGGATGAAGCGGTTGCGTGATCGCTGAGGGCTCAGAAAGTGCCGCTCGTAGATTGTTTTCTGGTGTTGAGAGACTGATTCAAGTCCTTACCGTGCCGATTCAGGCGATGCCCATAAGGCCTTGAGCCAGAATCGCAAACGGTGAACCGCGGCGACTGTTGTGATCGCTCCTTCGTGCCCGGATTTGCTTTCTTGCGGATGCGCGGTGCCGTTCATGCCGCCTTGAAGCGAGCCATCAGGTCGACGCGACCGGGATCAGTCAAAGTCACCGCGGCCGCGAACTCCAGCGGGGTGAGGGCGGCCTCGTCCGGATAGATGATCGGGTTGCTGCGGATCTCTTTGGGCAGGAGGGCAAGGACGCGGCTATCGGTGGTTGGCGCGCCGTTGGCTATGTGCTCCTTTACCGCCACCGTTGGATCCATCAGGAAGTCGAGCAGGGCATAGGCAGCCACCTTGTTCGACGCCGCCTTCGGAATGGCAAAATAATCAGTCCAGATTTCGCCGCCATCCTTGCCGAGCACGAACTCGATTTCGGGTATGTCGCGGTTCAGCTGCAGGCCGTCATTGGTCCAGCACATGGCCAGCCAGGCATCGCCGGCGCGCATGGTGGCCTGATAGTCGCTATCGATCGCAAGCAGGTGCGGCTTGACTTCAAGAAGAAGCTTCTCCGCCTCGGCCAGTTCCGCCGGCACGATCGAGTTGAAGGAGTAGCCGAGGGATACCAGCGCGCTGCCGATGGTCGTCAACTGGTAGTCGTGGATTACGGTGCGGCCGCTGCCTTCGTTCATTGCGGTGTCGAAAAATTCCTTCCAGCTCGCGATGTGCGTCCTGAGTTTGTTGGTATTGGCGGCCATGCCCGTGGTGCCCCAGTTCTTTGGCACGGCATAGGTCCTGCCGGAAACCTGCCCTGCCCATGTGAAAAGCAGGTTCTGACTGGCGGCGCTGTAGTTGCTGAGGCGGGTAAGGTCGAGTTCCTCGATCAGATCGAGACCCACATAGGTGGAGATCGTGTGATTGGTTGGGACGAAAAGGTCCCAGTCGGCGGCACCGCTCTGCAGTCTCTCCAGCGCCGCCTCGTTCGAGTTCGTCACGCTCAGGTGGACCGCTACGCCGGTGGCGGCAGTGAAGGCTTCGAAGGTTGCCGGATCATGATAGTTCGGCCAGGAACTGAGATTTACGTGCTGGCCGAGGTCCTGGGCGGCGGCATGGCCGATGAAAGGCCGGCCGTATGGCCCGCCAAGCGCCGCCGTGGCGAGGCCGAGGCCGGTGACGCCGAGGAAGTGGCGCCGGCTAACCGAGCCGCGCTTGAGACGCATGAATTCGTCCATGAATCGGGTGGCAGAAACCGGCAGATCGTCTCCGTCCTTCTTCCACATTCGCTGATCCTCGCGCATCCAATCGAACCGGTCTCCATGTTTCCATGATTCCGTAAACAAAGTGGATCGTTCGCGTGGAACTCCCGCGCGCCGGCGATCAGTTTTTGGTCAGAGGGCCCTATGGCTCGCCGTAACGACGTGTCTTCGCCATTCTCGCGGGCTTTTCCACCTCATGCCTGGAGGATAAGAAGATCCGCAGAGTCTATCTTCAGCGACACGGTATCGCCGATGGCCGGCGGCGTGATGCTTGGGTCGTTGAACATGTCGAAGGAGACGGTATTGCCGGCGACGTTGATACGGGTCCGGATGACGGAGCCGAGGAAGTGGCTCGACACGACCTGACCGGTCAGCGTTGTGTCGCCCTTGGCGCCGGCAAGGATAGAGCCGGCTTCTGGGCGCATTGCGATCTGAACCGTGCTGCCGGCTGGAACGGTGATCTTTTCCTTTAGCGCAACAGTCAGATCGCCGATCGCGACGGTGCTGTTTTGAGGATCAACGACCTTGGCTTCGATCAGGTTGAGCGTGCCGACAAAGGAGGCGACAAAGCGGGTGGAGGGACGATTGTAGATCTCGAAGGGCGTGCCGATCTGGTCGGCGTGGCCGGAGTTCATCACCACGACGCGGTCGGAGATCGACAGGGCCTCTTCCTGATCGTGGGTGACGAAGACCGTGGTGATGCCGAGCTGGCGCTGGATCTGGCGGATTTCCTCGCGCAGCGAAACACGAATCTTGGCGTCGAGCGCCGAGAGCGGCTCGTCGAGCAAGAGCACCTGCGGTTTGGGTGCAAGCGCCCGGGCGAGCGCCACTCGCTGCTGCTGGCCGCCGGACATCTGATAGGGATATCGATCCGCCAAATGCTCGAGGTGGATCAGCTTCAGCATCTCGGTGACCCGGCTTTTGATCTCGTCTTTCGGCTTGCCGGCCACTTTCAGTCCGAAAGCGACGTTGTCGAACACATTCATGTTGGGAAACAGCGCATAGGCCTGAAATACCATGCCGATATTGCGCTGGTTCGATTTTAGGCGTGACTGGTCCTTGCCGTCAATGGTGATGGTGCCCCCCGTGGGGATCTCGAAGCCGGCCACCATCCGTAGAATCGTCGTCTTGCCGCAGCCGGACGGCCCGAGGAACGAGACGAATTCGCCCTTGTTGATCGACATGTTGAAGTCGTGAACGACTTTGACCGCCCCGAAGGACTTCTGGATATTCGTCAGGGTCAAAAATGCCATAAATCTATCCTCAAGCGGGGCGCTGGCCGGTCTTTTGCAGCCGTGAGACAAGTTGGATCAATACGAGGCAGCCCCAGGTAATGCCGAAGGCGATAACCGACAGCGCGAAAGGTTCGTAAGCCTTGTTGGCCCCGATACGTTGCAGGTATGGACCAAAAGCCGGACGGTCGAGCAGGGCGGCGATTGTGAATTCGCCGATGACGATGGCGAAGGTCAGGAAGGCGCCGGACAGCACCGCGGGAACCACGTTCGGCAGGATGATGCGGGCGAGGATGCGCACCCAGCCGGCCCCCAGGCTTTGTGCCGCTTCGGTGAGCGTTGCGACGTCGATCGTTCGAAGGCCGGTATCGACTGCGCGATACATGTAGGGCAGTGCGAGCATGGTGTAGCCGAAGGCAAGCAGCAGGTTGGTTCCGAACACCGACCCCGTCAGCGGCAACCAGCTCGATGTGTTGTAGAGCCGGATATAGCCAAACACGACGACGATCGCCGGAATGACCAGCGGCAGGAGGGTCAGGAATTCGACATAGGGTCTGGCCCAGGGCATCTTGAGCCGGACCCAAAAGGCGGTTGGCACAACCAGCAGCACGCCGATGGCGATCGTCACCAGCGCCATGATGACCGAATAAGTGAAGGTCTGCTGGAACTGCGGGTCAGCCAGCACCTTGGCATAGGCGTCGAATGAATAGACACCACGGCGGGCCTTCAACGAGAATTCAAACAGGCCGCCCAGCGGTACGATGAAATAGAGCAGGCCAAAGATCAGGGCGGCCCAACCGACGATACGTGCCCAATAACTCATTTCAGCCACCTCTCGGCGCGAATGCGCAACCAGATATAGAGGACATTGGCGATGGCCGTGACCACGATCATGCCGAATGCCATGGCATAGCCGAGATGCGGATTGCCCAGCACGTCGCCACGGATCTGTGCGTAGAGCTGGATCGGCACGATGTTGAGGCTCGAGCCGGTCAGCGCAATGGCGGTCGCGACAGCGCCAAAGGCATTGGCGAACAGCAAGGCGAAAGTCCCGAGGATCGCGGGAAAGAGAATCGGCAGGGCGACCATGCGCCAGTATTGAAGGGTGGTCGCGCCGAGCACCTGGGCGGCTTCGCGCCACTCCCGGCGCAGGCCTTCGAGGGCGGGCGTGATGATGAGGATCATGAGCGGGATCTGGAAGAACAGGTAGGTGATTGTCAGGCCCCAGAAGCTCAGGATGTTGAAGCCGAGATCGCGCTGGAGGACAATGCCGAAATTGTTGCGCAAGAATACCGTGACCAGGCCGACAGGCCCGAAGGTTGCCAAAAAGGCGAAGGCGAGCGGCACGCCGGCGAAGTTCGAGGCAACGCCGGAGAAAGTCAGAAGGGGCGACTTGATCCAGCGCGGCACCGCGCCGAAGATCACGGCGGCGGCCATGGCGAAACCGATGAGACTCCCGAGCGCCGCAGAGGCCACGGAGATCTTGATCGAGATCCAATAGCTCGAGGGGATGGTACCCGAGTTGAGATCGATCAGGTTCTGAAGCGTGAACGCGCCGTCACGGGTCTGGAAGGCGCCGATGACGATGTGCATCGTCGGCAGCACCAGGAACATCGTCACGAAGACCACGAATGGCAGGAGGCCCAGCCAGGTGAGCGGCAGGCGCAGTCGGCGCGCGGGAGGGGCTTGGTTCATGTTCGCGGATCTTCGCTAAGGGCGTGAATGCACCTGGGCCACAGTATGGCGGGTGCTCCAGGTATCGCAAGCCCCGGCCCGAACGGGTCGGGCCGGGGCAACAGGCTGTTGGCCTGATTACTGGACGTTGGCGCCGACGACGCTGTCCCAGCCGCCGGTCACAACCGTCTTGTTGGCGTTCTGCTCTTCCACGGTCGGGAAGACGGCGGCTTCGTAGCTTTCAGCCGGCGGCAGGGCGTCCAGAAGTTCCTTCTGGATCTTGTCAGCCTTGACCATGGCGTTGAAGCGTGCCGGGTGGCAATAGCCCTTCAGCCACAGGTTCTGGCCTTCGTCCGAATAGAGATATTCCATCCAGAGCTTGGCAGCGTTCGGATGTGGAGCGTAGGCAGAGATGCCCTGGACATAGACGCCAGCGAGGACGCCGGTCTTCGGGACGACGACTTCGACCGGCGGGTTGCCGGCAAGTTCGTCACGCCATGCCAGTACGTTGTAGTCCCAGGCGATGGCGATCGGGGTGGCGCCCTGGGCGATGGTGCCGGCCTTGGCGATGACCGGAACGAAATTGCCGGCCTTGTTCAGCTCGGCGAAATATTCGAGACCAGCCTTGCCCAATTCTTCACCGGGCTTGGCTCCCTTGTGCAGGCCGGCGGCGAGGACGCCAAGGATGGCCTGGTTCGAGGCGCGCGGATCGCCGGCGAGTGCGACCTGGCCGGCATACTCCGGCTTCAAAAGGTCGGCCCAGTCGGCCGGGGTGTTCTCGACGAGGTCCTTGTTCACGATGAAGGACAATACGCCGTAATAGTCACCATACCAGTAGCCTTCGGCGTCCTTGATGGTGTCCGGGATTTCGTCCCAGGTCGAGACCTTGTAGGGCTGCAGCAGGCCTTCGGCCTTCATCTGCGGTCCGAAGGCGAGACCGACGTCGACGACGTCCGGAGCTTGCGGGCCCGTGTTGTCCTTGTTGGCCTTAATGGCTTCGACTTCGTCAGCCGAGCCGGCGTCCGGGTTCAGTTCGTTGACCTGGATTTCCGGATACTTTGCCTTGAAACCGGCGATGACGTCGCCATAACCGCACCAGCTGTGGGGCAGGGCGATGGTGGTCAGCATGCCTTCCTTCTTGGCGGCTTCGATCAGTTCGGCACTCGGTTCGGCGAAGAGGAGCGAGGTGGAGGCGACGACCATGGCGGTCGACAGCGAGAGAATGCGGCGAAGATGAGTGGTCACTGGATTTCTCCTTGTTGGTTCTACTAGAGCGATGCGGACTGTTATTCAGCTTGCATGATAGTTATGTGACGGGCCCGGTTGATGATTTTCCGCGACTTCGCATGCCGCATATGAATATCCTGGCTCGTGCTTCCGTCTTCTCCTCTCCCCCCTTGCTTTCTTTCAGCGTGGCTTGCGAAACAGCCGGGCTTGCTCGAAGAGTCCCTCCAGCGTGTTCATGCGTTCGCGGGTTTCGTCCCAGGCGGAACTCTGCACGGCCTCGATCAGGGCCTCGACGACGAACAGCGTGACCACCGAGGAATCCCATGCGGATGGTGCCTCGATCTGGACCTTGAAACTGTGCTGTGCATATTTCTCCACGGGCGATGTCCAGTGATCGGTGAAGAGCACTATAGTGACGCCGCCGGCCCGGGCCACGTTTGCCAGCGTCGCAATATCATCCTCATAGCGACGTATATCGAAGATCACGAGAACATCGCCGGCACTCATGTTCAGCATATGCTGCGGCCAGGCGCTGGTGTTCGACGACATCAGAGTGGTCTTCGGTCTGATCACCTGCATGTGGGCGAAGAAATACTCCGCCAGCGCGCCCGTGATGCGGCCGCCAACGAAATAAATGCTGCGCTTGCGGTCTGCCAGCAGCTTGGCGACTTCGTCGAAGGTTGCGGTATCGAGTTCGCTCAGCGTCTGGCGCATGTTGTTCATCACGGCTTCGGCAAAGCGATTGAGGATATGCGTGCCTGGGGCATTCGACGCCCAGCGGTCATGCTTCGCAATCGGGCTCGAGAGGGTGGCTTCAAGTTCGTGATGGAGATGCGCCTGGAACTCCGGATAGCCCTTGTATCCCAGCTTCTGCACCATACGCGCGACCGTCGGCGTCGAGACGCCTGCATTCTCTGCGACCGTCGTGATGGAGCCGAGACCGGAGACCGGATAGTTGTCGAGCAGGCTCTCCGCGAGCTGGCGCTCAGCGCGCGTCAGCCCATCGAAATGGGCGCGGATCACGTCCGACACTGTCTTCGGCGTATTCGTCAAAGGTCTGTTTTCCCCTCGGACCGGTCTTCTGCCAGTCTCTTGGCGATTTAAACTTGGCCGTCACAATTCTGTCAATGTGCAATTTGAAGAGAATTTTTCACGAACCCGTTGACAGCGCCGCAATCGTGAAGAATTCTCTTCGCAATGATAAGGGCTGCCGTAAAGGCGCGGGGGGGAATTCCGCATGCTGATGAGGTCGGACATACTGACTGAGGCGGACGGCGAAGCCGTGGCCGTCGATAATCCCGAAGGGGCAGGTGCCTGCCTCTTCGTCTGCGAGCACGCGTCGCGTCGTATGCCGGAGCGGGCCGACAATCTCGGCCTTGATGCCGATGCGCTGGTCAGTCACATCGCCTGGGATCCGGGTGCGCTTGACGTTGCCAAGCGCCTGTCGGCCCTGCTCGACGGGACGCTCGTCCATCAGTGTTTCTCCCGACTGGTCTATGACTGCAACCGACCGCCGGAATCGCTCGCCGCGATGCCGGAGAAGAGCGAAATCCACGACATTCCAGGAAATCACGACCTGTCGCCCGCTGAGCGCTATGCACGTACCGCGGCGATCTACGTCCCCTTCCATGATCGGATCTCGACCATCCTGGCCGAGCGCCGGACGCTTGGCAGAAAGACCGTTGTGGTCACCGTTCACAGTTTCACACCCGTCTACATGGGCAGGCAGCGCGACGTCGAGATCGGCATTCTGCACGATGTTGATAGCCGACTGGCTGACTGCATGCTGGCAGCTTCGGCAGGCGGAGCCTATCGGGTGGCGCGCAACGAACCCTATGGACCTCAAGACGGCGTTACCCATAGTCTCAGGCTGCACGCGCTGCCTCACGGACATTTGAATGTGATGATCGAGGTCAGAAATGATCTTATTCGTGATGAGGGCGGCCAGAGGGTCGTTGCCGACTATCTGGCGGGGCTGTTGCGGAGCAGCATGGAGATGCTTTCGTCCGAAGCGAGCTGACACCGATTTCTGGCATGGTCTTATAAGAAGAGGGGAGCGGATGCCGATACGACGAGAGAGAAAGTTTGCGCCGCATGGGCCGGCCGTGGCCTGTGTGACAGAGGCGGGTGGCGTACATGCCTGACGCCATCAAGACCTACGTGCGGGTGGTGGACGCCTTCAATCGGCGTGTCGGCCGTATCGTGATGTATGGCATTTTCCTGCTGATGGGCATTCTGCTCTATTCGTCGATCTCCAAATCGCTGTTCCTGCCGGCGCACTGGACGCTGGAAATGGCGCAATTCGTCATGGCGGCCTACTACCTTCTCGGCGGGGCCTATTCGCTGCAGCTCGACACGCATGTTCGCATGGACCTGCTCTACGGCCGGTGGTCGCCGAAGACCAAGGCGGTTGTCGACGTGGTCACCGTTCTGATGCTGTTCGTCTACCTCTTCTTTTTGCTCTACGGCGGGGTCTCCAGCACGACCTACGCGCTGAAATTCAGCGAGACGAGTTACTCGGCCTGGTCGCCCTATATGGCGCCGATCAAGATCATCATGGTGATCGGCATCTTCATGACATTCCTTCAAGCGACGTCGATCCTGATCAAGGACGTGGCCGTGGCGATCGGGAGGCCGCTCGCATGAGCTATGAAATGATCGCCCTTCTGATGTTCTCGTCGATGATGATGTCGATGCTGACCGGACAGCGCGTGTTTGCCGCCATCGGCTTTGTCGGTGTGGTCGCGGCCGCTTTCCTGTGGGGCAATGGCGGCTTTGAGCTTGGCTTTTCGGCCAGCATGAAACTGATGAAGTGGTATCCGTTGCTGACGCTGCCGATGTTCATCTTCATGGGCTATATGTTGTCCGAATCCGGCATCGCCGAAGACCTCTACAAGGCCTTCCACGTGTGGTTCGGCGGTTTGCGTGGGGGGCTTGCGCTCGGCACTATCGGCCTGATGGTCGTCATCTCCGCGATGAACGGGCTTTCGGTCGCCGGCATGGCGATCGGCGCGACCATTGCGCTGCCCGAACTGCTGCGCCGCGGCTATGACAAAATCATGGTGTCCGGGGTCATCCAGGCGGGCAGTTCACTCGGCATTCTCGTGCCGCCCAGCGTCGTCATGGTGCTCTACGGCATGATCGCCCGCCAGCCGGTCGGCCAGCTGTGGCTTGCCGGCGTCATGCCGGGGCTGCTGCTTGCTTTCCTGTTCTCCGTCTACGTGATCATCCGCTGCCAGATCAATCCCGCCCTCGGGCCGGCCCTTCCCAAAGAGGAACGGGAGATGCGGCTTGTCGACAAGCTCAAGCTTGCGCGTGCCGGGGTGCTGCCCTTTCTCATCTTCTTCCTGATGATGGGCCTGTTCGTCATGGGCGTGACCAGCCTCGTCGAGAGTTCCGCCGTCGGCGCGCTCGGTGCGATGTTCGCGGCCTGGGTAAAAGGTCGCCTGACATGGGCGGTGTGGAACCGCGTCCTGGAGCAGACGCTCGGCATCACCTGCATGTTCATGTGGATCATTCTCGCCGCACTTTGCTTCGGCGCGGTCTTCGACGGACTGGGTGCCGTCAGGGCGCTCGAAGGGCTCTTGGTCGGCGAGATGGGGCTGAGCCCCTGGCAGATCCTGATCCTGATGCAGCTTTCCTTCCTGATCATGGGTGCGTTCCTTGACGATACCGCCATGCTGGTCATTGTCGCGCCCCTCTACATCCCGCTGGTCGGCAAGCTTGGCTTCGACCTGATCTGGTACGGTGTGCTCTACACGATCACCTGCCAGATCGCGTATATGACACCGCCATTCGGCTATAACCTGTTCCTGATGCGGGCCATGGCCCCGCCCGAGATATCCCTGGTCGACATCTACCGTTCGGTGTTCCCGTTCGTCGCGATCATGATCATCGGCATGATCATTATCATGGCCTTCCCACAGATCGCGCTGTGGCTGCCGCAGCACGTCTACGTCCGGGGGTGAGTGGAAATCAACAATCCAAGAGGTCCGGTTGAACGGCCCCGTTGCGTACAGGATCCGCCGATGGCCGGCGGGTCACGGTTCAAAGAAGCAGAAGAGGGAAACAGACATGAACAGCAGAAGACATTTTCTCAAAAAGGCCGGGCTGGTCGCCGCCGCATCGCCGGTCGCGCTCGCCGCGCCTTATGTCCGGGCGCAGGACAAGAAGATTACCTGGCGTCTCCAGACCTATGCAGGTGCAGCACTTGCCGAATTCGTCGTTCGTCCCGCGGTCGACGCCTTCAACAAGGCCGCCAATGGCGAGATGGAAATCCAGCTCTTCACCGCCGACCAGCTTGTCCCCACGGGCGAACTGTTCCGCGCCATGCAGGCCGGCACGATCGATGCCGTGCAGTCGGACGACGACTCGATGAACTCGCCGGTCGACATCAAGGTATTCGGCGGCTACTTCCCCTTCGCCTCGCGCTACAGCCTTGATGTGCCGACCCTGTTCTATGAATACGGCCTCGCCGAGATCTGGGATGAGGCCTACACGGAAGTGGGCGTGAAGTGGCTCTCGGCCGGTGCCTGGGATCCCTGCAACTTCGCCACCAACAAGCCGATCACCAAGCTCGACGACCTGAAGGGGCTGCGCGTCTTCACCTTCCCGACTGCCGGTCAGTTCCTGTCGCAGTTCGGCATCGTGCCCGTCACCATCCCGTTCGAGGACGTGCCTGTCGCCATGCAGACCGGCGAGATCGACGCGATCGCCTGGTCGGGCATCACCGAAGTGTTCACCTCCGGCTGGGTGGACGTCACCAAGTACTTCCTCACCAACAACGTCTCGGGCGGCTGGGCCGGCTCCTTCTTCGCCAATGCCGATCGGTGGAACGAGGTGCCGGAACATCTGAAGACGCTCTTCAACCTGTGCATGGACAGCTCGCACTATCACCGCCTGCACTGGTACTGGGGCGGCGAGGCGAAGCTTCGTGCCGAGGGCGGACGTCTCGAACTCACCAGCATTCCCGATGCCGAGTGGAAGACGGTCGAGGATGCCGCGCATGTCTTCTGGGAAGAGGTCGCCAAGCAGACGCCACGCACGGGCAAGGTCGTCGAGATCCTCAAGAAGTACAATTCCGACATGGAAAAGGCCGGCAAGCCCTACCGCTACGGCTGATCGAGCAGGCACCAAATACCGTGATCCGGGGCTGCTTTCCCCGGATCACGCCAAACCAGAACCATTCCGGGCTGGCGCCCGGTCAGATTGAGACCAGGATTTTCCGATGGCCGCGCAGTACACGTTTGACGATCTGAAGAAGGATGTTGCCGAAGGCCGCATCGACACCGTTCTCGCCTGCATGGTCGATATGCAGGGCCGCTTGATGGGCAAACGGTTCCATGCGCAATTTTTCGTCGACAGCGGCTGGAAGGAAACGCACAGCTGCAACTACCTGCTGGCCACCGACATGGAAATGGAAACCGTGCCGGGCTATAAGGCGACGAGTTGGGAGAAGGGCTATGGCGACTATGCGCTGAAGCCCGACCTTTCGACGCTGCGGCGCGTGCCTTGGCTCGACGGCACGGCGCTCGTGCTCTGCGACGTGCTGGACCACCACACCCACGAGGACATTCCCCATTCTCCGCGCGCCATCCTGAAGAAGCAGGTCAAGCGGCTCGAAGCCATGGGACTGAAGGCCTTCATGGCGACCGAACTGGAGTTCTTCCTGTTCGACCAGACCTATGACGATGCGCGCGCCTCGGGCTATCGCGACCTGCAACTCGCCTCCGGCTATAACGAGGACTACCACATTTTCCAGACGACCAAGGAAGAGGACGTGATGCGGGCGATCCGCAACGGGCTCCAGGGCGCCGGCATCCCGGTCGAGAACACCAAGGGCGAGGCGTCGGCGGGTCAGGGCGAGGTCAATGTGCGCTATGCCGACGCGCTGACAATGGCCGACCGCCACGTCATCATCAAGAATGCCTGCAAGGAGATCGCTTGGCAGCGCGGCAAGGCGATCACCTTCCTCGCCAAGTGGCACTATAATGCCGCCGGTTCGTCCTCGCATATCCACCAGTCGCTGTGGAGCGCGGACGGCAAGACGCCGCTGTTCTTTGACGACAACGGCGAACACGGCATGTCCGAGCTGATGAAGCATTATATGGCGGGCCTGCTGTCGCACGCCAGCGAGATCACCTATTTCCTCGCTCCCTACATCAACTCCTACAAGCGCTTCATGGCGGGCACGTTTGCACCGACCAAGGCAATCTGGTCGAAGGACAACCGCACCGCCGGCTACCGGCTCTGCGGCGAGAACAGCAAGGCCATCCGCGTCGAATGCCGCGTCGGCGGTTCCGACATCAATCCCTATCTCGCCATGGCGGCGCTGCTGGCCGCCGGCATCGACGGGATCGAACGCAAACTGGCGCTTGAGCCGGCCTTCGTCGGCGATGCTTATGGCGCCCGCGAAGTTCGCGAGATCCCGCGCACGCTGCGTTCGGCGGCCGTTGCGCTGAACGGATCGGGACTGCTGCGGCAGGCGTTCGGCGACGATGTCGTCGAGCACTATGTGCGCGCCGCCGAATGGGAGCAGGAGGAGTATGATCGCAAAATTACCGACTGGGAGGTGGCGAGGGGTTTCGAACGCGCCTGATCCGGCGCGGCCGGCAGCACGGAGCTGGCTGGCCGCCTATCCCTTTCGGGTGATATTCCTGCCGCGCGATTGGCAGTATGACAATTTCACGGCCCTTCACGGTTCGACCGGGGAGGGCGTTCGTGCCAGCAAGCACCGGACATGCGTCAGCGCGGTCCGGTCGGGGCGAGCCGGTTGCGCCATCTTGGCAGATGGCGCGTGATCCGACTTCGCGCTACTGGCTGGCGAGGCTTTCAAGGAGCAACTGAAAATGACCATGATCAAATGCATTTCGCCGATCGACGGATCGGTTTACGCCGAGCGTCCGGCCATGTCGCTGGAAGCGGCCAGCGAGGCGGTGGCGCGCGCCCGCAAGGCGCAGAAGGCCTGGGCGCGTCGCCCGCTCGAGGAGCGCGTCCAGCTCGTGCTGAAAGGCGTTGCCCGCCTTAACGAGATGGCGGACGAGGTCGTGCCCGAACTTGCCCACATGATGGGCCGTCCGGTGCGCTACGGTGGCGAGTTCAAGGGCTTTAATGAGCGCTCGAACTATGTCGCATCTATCGCGGCGGATTCCCTTGCGCCCCTGGTGGTTGAAGACAGCGCGACCTTCGAGCGCCGCATTGAGCGCGAGCCGCACGGCGTCGTGCTCGTCATCGCGCCGTGGAACTACCCGTATATGACGGCGATCAACACGGTGGCGCCCGCCCTGATGGCCGGCAATACCGTCGTCATCAAGCATGCCACGCAGACGCTGCTGGTCGGCGAGCGCATGGTGCGCGCCTTCGTCGAGGCCGGCGTTCCCGACGACGTGTTCGTCAACCTGTTCCTCGATCACGCCACCACCTCGGCGCTGATCGCCACCGGCAAGTTCAACTTCATCAATTTCACCGGCTCCGTCGAGGGCGGGCGGTCGATCGAGCGGGCCGCGGCTGGCACCTTCGCCGGCATCGGCCTCGAACTCGGCGGCAAGGATCCGGGCTATGTGATGGAGGATGCCGATCTCGACGCAGCCGTCGACACGCTGATGGATGCCGCCACCTACAATTCCGGCCAGTGCTGCTGCGGCATCGAGCGCATCTACGTCAACGAGAACCTCTACGACGCCTTTGTCGAAAAGTCGGTCGCCTGGGTGTCGAACTACAAGCTCGGCAATCCGCTCGATCCGGAAACGACCCTTGGCCCCATGGCGCACCGCCGTTTTGCCGCGCATGTGCGCGAGCAGATCGCCGCGGCCGTGGCCAAGGGAGCGAAAACGCTCGTCGATCCGAAGCGCTTCCCGCAGGATGATGGGCATGCCTATCTGATGCCGCAGATCCTGGTGAACGTCGATCATTCCATGTCCTTCATGAAGGACGAAACCTTCGGTCCGGCGGTCGGCATCATGAAGGTCAAGAATGACGAGGAAGCGCTTTCGCTGATGAACGACAGCCCCTACGGTCTGACGGCCTCGCTGTGGACGCAGGATCCCGAGCGGGCCGCCCGCATCGGCCACGACATCGAGACCGGCACCGTGTTTATGAACCGGGCCGACTATCTCGACCCGGCACTGTGCTGGACCGGCTGCAAGGACACCGGCAAGGGCGGCTCGCTCTCGGTCCTCGGCTTCCAGAACCTCACCCGCCCGAAATCCTACCACCTCAAGAAGGTCACGAAATGAACATCGTCGCAAACTGGAGCTATCCCACCGCCATCAAGATGGGGCGCGGCCGCATCAAGGAACTGGCGGACGCCTGCAAGTCGCTTGGCATGAAGAAACCGCTTCTAGTCACCGACCGGGGTCTCGCGCCGATGCAGATCACCCAGGCGGCGCTTGACGTGCTGGAAGAAGCCGGCCTCGGTCGTGGGCTTTTCGCCGACGTCGATCCGAACCCGAACGAAATCAATCTCGAAGCCGGCATCAAGGCCTACAAGGACGGTGGTCATGACGGCGTCGTCGCCTTCGGCGGCGGCTCGGGTCTCGATCTTGGCAAGTGCGTCGCCTTCATGGCCGGGCAGACGCGTCCGGTGTGGGATTTCGAAGACATCGGCGACTGGTGGACCCGCGCCAATTCTGACGGCATCGCGCCGATCGTCGCCGTGCCGACCACGGCCGGTACGGGGTCTGAAGTCGGACGCGCCTCGGTCATCACCAATTCCAAGACCCATGTGAAGAAGATCATCTTCCATCCGAAGTTCCTTCCGGGCGTCGTGATCGCCGATCCGGAACTGACCGTCGGCATGCCCAAGATGATCACCGCCGGCACTGGCATGGACGCATTCGCCCATTGCCTGGAAGCCTATTCCTCGCCCTTCTATCATCCGATGTCCCAGGGCATTGCGCTCGAGGGCATGCGTCTGGTCAAGGAATTCCTGCCGCGCGCCTACAAGGACGGCACCGACATCGAGGCACGCACCAATATGATGTCGGCCGCCGCCATGGGTGCGGTTGCCTTCCAGAAGGGGCTCGGCGCCATTCACGCCCTGTCGCATCCGATCGGCGCGGTTTACAACACCCATCACGGCATGACCAATGCCGTGGTCATGCCGCCGGTGCTGCGGTTCAACCGCCCCGAGATCGAAGAGAAGATCGCGCGTGCGGCCGCCTATCTCGGCATTGCCGGAGGCTTCGACGGCTTCTACGACTATGTCCTGTCGCTGCGGGCCGAACTCGGCGTACCGGAAAACCTGACCGCCATGGGCATCAAGTCCGATCGCATCGATGAACTAACCGCCATGGCGATCGAGGACCCGAGCTGCGGTGGCAATCCGGTGAAGATGACGCTGGAAAACACCAAGGCCTTGTTCCTCGACTGCTTCTGAGCGACCGGAGTTCAATAAATGTCAAGGCCCGCGGCATCGAAAGTGCTGCGGGCTTTTTTCTATGCCGATCAGGAGGATGAAGAGGCCGCACTACCATTTTTGGGGAGGTGGGCACGGCCATTTCTTTTCGATTTGTTAACTATAATTAGCAAGGATGAATTTACTGACACCATGAGCCAAAGGTGCCGGCGAGAGCGATGAGACGCTCGGTTCATACCCTTTCGAGGAAGCAGCATGCCAGTCATCTCATTTGCCAATGCCAAGGGCGGAGCCGGCAAGACCACGGCCGCCCTGCTGCTCGCGACCGAACTTGCCCATCAGGGCTATCGCGTCGGTATCCTCGATGCCGACCCGCAGCGCTGGATCACGCAATGGCATGAAAGCTCCGGGCCGCAGCACAATATCGAGGTGATTTCAGAAGTTTCGGTTGCATCGATCCAGGGGCATCTGCGCGAGCTGTCGCGTACCGCTGACTACACGATCATCGATCTCGCCGGCGCCCGGGATGCCATCGTCACCACCGCGATCGGACTTTCCGACCACGTGATGATTCCGGTGCAGGGCTGCGCCATGGACGCCAAGGGTGCGGCGCAGATCCTCGATCTGATCGCGTTGATGGAAAGCGCGGGCCGTCTCAAGATTGCCCACTCGGTCGTCTTGACCCGCGTAGCCTCGATGGTAACGACGCGCGCGCTCCTCGCCATCAAGGGCCTGCTCTCCGCGCGCGGGGTCAATGTCATGGATACGCCAATCGTTGAACGTAGCGCCTTTCGCGAGATCTTTGACTGCGGCGGCACGCTCTACAGCATGGATGCGGCGCGAATTAGCAATCTCGACAAGGCTCATGAGAATGTGCAGGCCTTCGCCGCAGAGGTGCGTCGCCTGCTGCCGATCAAGGTCATCCGGAGCCAGGAACCGCGCCGTCTGCTCCGTCTCGTTCGAAACGCTGCTTAGTTCTCCTCCCACTCCTCCCGAGCAGCGTAGTGAAAGAGCCGCAGGATTTCGATCCGGCGGCTCTTTTCGTTTGGGAAAGCGTGGAGTGCGTCGGGGCTCTCGCCCGTTCAGTCGATGAATTCTACCGTCACGCCGGGCTTCACCATCTTGGCGAGTTCCGTAGCATCCCAGTTGGTCAGGCGAATGCAGCCATGGC
Organism: Rhizobium arsenicireducens; assembly: GCF_964021225.1. NCBI lineage: Bacteria > Pseudomonadati > Pseudomonadota > Alphaproteobacteria > Hyphomicrobiales > Rhizobiaceae > Rhizobium > Rhizobium arsenicireducens. The sequence continues at coordinate 929,727 of NZ_CAXHYK020000001.1, forward strand.
TCTGGGTGCGGCCGATCTTGGACGGTTCGGGTGTGCCGTGGATGCCGTAGGTCGGTTTTGAGAGAGCCATCCACACCGTACCGACTGGGCCGTTGGGGCCTGGCGGAATTGACAGGATCTTGTCGTTCGCTCCCTGCTGGAAGTTGATTTTCGGATTGTAGGTATAGCCCGGATTGAAGGCGATACGCTCGACGGTGACGATGCCGGACGGCGAGGGGGTGTCGGCGGAGCCGATGCTGGCCGGATAGGCGGCGATCAGCGCACCGTCAGCACCGTAGGCAAAGACCTGCTTCAGACCCTTGTTGGCGACGATCCTTGCCACTTCGCCCTTCTTCGCCTCGCCAGGGGCCACGACCTTGATGATCGTGCCCGGTATGGTGAAATCGACGCCTGGGTTCAGCGCGCGCAGATAGGCTTCGTCCATGTGGAACTTCTCGGCCAGCTTTTCCGCGGTCGAGGTATAGGAGAGTTCCGGGAGTTGCGCCTTCTGGGCGTAGTCTTCTGGGATGGCGGCGACAAAGGGACCGGCCGCATCGCCGGGCGTGATGGTGTAGGAGGTGATCGCCAGTCCGCCGGAAAGGCGAAGGCGCTCGAGGACGTCCTCTGCATTGTTCGGGTCGATCGTCTCCCCTGTCATTTCCTGCCAGGCGACCAGGGCCTTGTTGACGTTCTGACCCATCTTGCCGTCGATCACGCCGGGCGAGATTCCCTCGCGGTCGAGAAAGACCTGCAGCGCGGTGATTTCCAGCTGCGACAGGTTGCTCTTGACCGGAATATCGGGCGTGACGGTGCGCAGGGGTGTCTGATCCACCGGAGGCGCCATGTCCGGTCCACCGTAAGGCATGTCTGGCATCGGCTCGTCGAGCGGCTGGCGATCGATCACGTTCGGCGAGGGGATTGTGCCGGTCACGATTCCGTCGTCCTCCCATCCGGGCGGCGGGGAACCGAAGTCGTCGTAGACGGGCGCCCGAGCCTCGCGCTGGCGCGGAAAATAGGTTTCGGCAGGCACTTCGGTGGCCACCAGATTGCCGTAGCGATCGATCAGGACGCGCCGGCCCATCCGGTCGCGACTGATCACGACTTCTCCCGCTTCCGGCGTGAAGTCGAGCAGATCGCCGTCCGGCGAAACCAGCAGTACCGAATTGTTGCGGTAGCCATAGGGTTCGTTGGCCACGACAGATGTGCTCGCACCGGCCAGCAGAGCCGCGACGGAAACCACAATCACGCCCGCTTTCAGCATGTCGACCAAGATTCGCTCCTTCTTTTGCCCATTCGACAAACGCGACAAATTTGACACTAGTGTGGAAGAGGTGAATTCATGATGAATATTGATTTAAATTCCGGCACCGGGGGACATGCCGGCTCGGCTGTCTTGGCAAACGACTAGGTGCACATTTCTTGTGTTCAGCTGCGCTAGCGGGAGGATTTTCTGGTGGCGCGATCGATTGTTCCCTGGTCGCTTGGGGTGACGGTCGGCCAGTTCGATTGCTGGCGCCGAGGATGTCGGGCATGGAGAACTACGCCCAGCTCAAGTCCTGCGCTTCCGGCTACCGGTGCTGGCTTGAGAGCGCGACCGATTTGCCGTACCTCAAGGCTGTCGACGACGGATTGTCCGGCGTGGAGGGGATGATGTCGAGCGGGCAGATCATGACGCCGCCGCCATTGAACGAGGAGACCGCGGCATGATGGAGTTCAAGGGGCGCAAGGGACCGATACTGACGCTGGACGAGGGCTCCGTTCTGGATGTCGGTTCCTGCGTCGTCGGTGGCGTGGATCTGGCGCCCGGTCGGGCGATCCCGGACGATGGCGATCCGCGCATCAATCATTCGCTCGAAGGCTTTCTGTTCACCTGCGGTCCAGACCATATCCGCCATCCCGAACCGATCGGCGGGGGCAAGGTGGGAGTGTATCCGCTGCACGGCTCCTTCTCGTCGCATCCGGCACGCGATGTGGCGTTGTCGGGTGAGGGGAGTGACGCCGAATGCCGCGCTGTCGTCGACGTCAGGCTGGCTGACGGTGGCCGGGCGCGGCTGGAGCGCTGCTGGAGGATCCATGGCGAGAGCGGCGAGGTGAGCCTTGTCGATATCGTGACCAACATCGGCACGACGGCTTTCCCGGCTTTCCTCATGTACCACATGAACCTCGGAGCAAGGCATTTCGACGACGGCGTGCGGCTCGAGGGTGCCATGCTGGACGGCGGCGGCTTCCCCTGGGCTTTCGGTGAAGGCGATGGTGGTGTCTTCTGCGTTCCGGCCGGCAAGGGCGGATGGGCGGAGGTCCGTCTCGGTCCGATCGCAGCGATCGGCGGCAAGACCCTCCTGGTGCGCTTTCGCACCGACACGCTGCCCTTCCTGCAGGTCTGGCGCAATCAGGCGGCGCCGGCTCATGTGCTCGGCATCGAGCCGGTCTCGCATCGCTGGGAGCCGCGCGCCAAGCTCGCGGAGCGTGGCGAAATGGTCGATCTCGCGCCGGGCGAGAGCCGGGAATACGGGCTCGCCTTCGCTTTCGTCTGACGCTGCCATGGGCCGTGGAACGGGTTGCTCGGCGATTGACGACCGGGCACGCCCATCGTAGATGTTTGCCCCTCGCAAGCAGGGAGCACGCCATGAACATTTCGCAGATCAACGATGAATACTCCGTGACCGGCCAGATCTCGGTTGCCGATCTCGACACGATCAAGGCGCTCGGCTTCAAGTCCATCGTCTGCCATCGCCCGGATGGCGAGGAGGCCGGCCAGCCGACCTTTGCCGAGATCGCGGCGCGCGCCGAGGAACTGGGCCTGAAGATCGCCCATGTGCCGGTCGGTCCGATGGGCGTCACGCCCGACGCCATTTCCGGCATGGTCGATGCGCTCGACGATTTCGACCGGCCGATGCTCGGCTATTGCCGTTCCGGCGCGCGTTCGACCGCGACCTATCAGAAGAGCCAGCACCTGCGCGGCTGAGCAAGCCGTCGCGACTTTCGCTCGCCATTCTCCCTTTCCGTCCCATCACGTCCAACAGGAGTATTTCCCATGACCATCAAGCGTATCGAGCCGGGCGCCCGCATGAGCGGCGCTGTCGTCCACGGCAACACCGTCTATCTGGCTGGCCAGGTCGGTGAAGGCACGTCCGTCACCGAGCAGTCGAAGTCGGCTCTGGCCGAAGTCGACCGCCTGCTGGCCGCTGCCGGCACCGACAAGTCGAAGATCCTGCAGACGATCATCTACCTCTCCGACATGGCGACCTTCGGCGAAATGAACGCCGTCTGGGAAGCCTGGATCGACCCGAAGAACCCGCCGGCCCGCGCCACCAGCGAAGCGGCGCTGGCGACCCCGGACTACAAGGTCGAGTTCATCGTCACCGCGGCGATCTGATAAGCGCTTGATGTTCAGAATAAAGAAAAGGCCGGGATCGCTCCCGGCCTTTTCTCGTTTGATCCGAATGGCTTATCAGGTTTTTTCGCGAATCTGAGTCAAGGTCTTCATCGGCGTGATCGCCTCCGGGTCGAGCTTGATCTCGATGATCGAGGGCTTGCCGGAGGCGCGGGCGCGCTCAAAAGCGGGAGCAAAGTCTTCCGTTGCCTCGACGGTTTCGCCGTGCCCGCCATAGGCGCGGGCGAAGGCGGCGAAGTCGGGGTTGGTGAGGTCGGTCGCGCTGACGCGGCCGGGATATTCGCGCTCCTGGTGCATGCGGATCGTGCCGTAGATGCCGTTGTTCACCAGGCAGACGATGATCGGCAGGTCGTAGCGGATGGCGGTGGCGAATTCCTGGCCGTGCATCATGAAGCAGCCGTCACCGGCAAAGCAGATGACCTCGCGGTCCGGATGCAGCGCCTTGGCGGCAACGGCGGCGGGCAGGCCGTAGCCCATCGAGCCGGAGGTCGGGGCTGCCTGAGTAGCGAAGTCGCGGAAGCGGTGGAAGCGGTGCACCCAGGTGGCGTAGTTGCCGGCGCCGTTGGTGAAGATGGTGTCCTCGGCCGTATTGGCCTCGATCCAGTCCATGATCGGACCCATGCGGACCGGGCCGGGGCCTTGGGTCGGCGGCGTCGACCATGAAAGATAGGCGGCGTGCATGGCTTCGGTGCGGGCGGCCCAGACGGGCCGTTCCGGCGCTTTCAGCGACTTCAGCGCGCCGACGAACTCGACCGGGGCGGCGCAGATGGCGAGGTCCGGGCGATAGACGCGGCCGAGCTCGGAGGGATCCGGATAGACATGCACCAGCGTCTGCGACGGGTAGGGCACGTCGAGCAGCGTATAGCTGGAGGAGGGCATTTCCGAGAAACGGCCGCCGATCAAGAGCACGAGATCTGCCTCCTTGATCTCCCTGGACAGCGACGGATTGATGCCGATGCCGACGTCGCCGGCATAGGAGGAGTTGAGGTGGTCGAACAGCATCTGGCGGCGGAAGGAGCAACCGATCGGCAGTTTCCAGCGAGTAGCGAATTCCTCGAAATCGGAAACGGCCTGCTTCGTCCAGCGCGTGCCGCCGAGAATGGCGATCGGGCGCTTGGCGGTGCTAAGCATCTCGCCCAACCGCTCGATCTGAGCGGGGCCCGGATGGGCTTCGACGGGCATGGCGGCCTTGGCGGCCGGCGCCTCGACCTCGTCCACCAGCATGTCTTCCGGTAGAGAGAGCACGACCGGGCCGGGGCGGCCGGAGGTGGCGACGGCAAAGGCGCGGGTGACGAATTCCGGGATGCGGCGCGCATCGTCGATCTCGCCGACCCATTTGGCGAATTCGGTAAAGGCGCGGCGGTACTCGACCTCCTGGAAGGCTTCGCGCTCGCGCATGTCGCGACCGACCTGGCCGATGAACAGGATCATCGGGATCGAGTCCTGCTTGGCGATGTGCAGGCCGGCGGTGGCATTGGTCGCGCCTGGACCACGGGTCACCATGCAGATGCCGGGCTTGCCGGTGAGCCGACCCCAGGTGTCGGCCATCATCGCGGCGCCACCCTCCTGGCGGCAGACGAGCGTCTCGATGCCGCTGTCGCGCAGCGCGTCGAGAACGGCCAGATAGCTTTCGCCGGGCACGCAGGAGACGCGCTCGACGTCGTTGGCCTTCAGTGCCTCGACGATCAGTTCCCCGCCAGTCTTTTTCATTGGTTCCTCTCCCTTTCGATCTCTGCCAGTTCGGCGAGAATTTCTTGCTGGTGTTCTCCGATCCGTGGGCTCGGTCGCTCGTAGCGCAGCGGCGTCTCGGACAGCACGATGGGGGTGCGTACGCCCGGAATGACGTTTCCGTCGGCATCCTCGAGTTCGATGCGCAGGTCGCGGGCCTTAACCTGCGGGTCATCGAACATCTCGGCGATCGAGTTGATCGGGCCAGCCGGGACGGCATTGGTCTCGCAGGCGGTCAGGAGATCACGCTTGATCCACTTCGCCGTCTCAGCGGTGACGATCCGGCGGACCTCGGTCTTGTTGGCGACGCGGGCCTTGTTGGTCGCGAAGCGTTCGTCTTCGGCGATCCCGGCAATGCCGAGAATGGCGCAGAGCCGCTTGAACTGGCCGTCATTGCCGACCGCAAGGATCAGATGGCCGTCGGCAGTCGGCACGACCTCGTAAGGCGAAATGTTGGGATGGGCATTGCCGAGGCGGACCGGGGCCTTGCCCGAGATGAGGTAGTTCAGGTTCTGGTTGGCGAGCACCCCCGACATGACGTCGAGCAGCGCCATGTCGACGAACTGGCCTTCGCCGGTCTTCAACGCGTGGATCAGCGCGGCCTGGATGGCGGTGACGGCATAGATGCCGGTGAAGATGTCAGCGATCGCCACGCCTGCCTTCATCGGCTGGCCGTCCGGCTCGCCGGTGATCGACATAAAGCCCGACATGCCCTGGACGATATAGTCATAGCCGGCGAATTCGGCATAGGGGCCGTTCTGGCCAAAGCCGGTGATCGAGCAGTAGATGAGCTTCGGATTGACTGCCTTCAGGCTTTCATAGTCGAGGCCGTATTTCTTCAGGCCCCCGAGCTTGAAGTTCTCGATCAGCACGTCGGAGGTCGCGGCGAGGCGTCGGACGATCTCCTGGCCTTCCTCGGTCTTCAGGTCGACGGCGATCGAGCGCTTGTTGCGGTTGGTCGAATGGTAATAGGCGGCAGACAGGTTCTCGCCGTCCTTGCCCTCGACGAAGGGCGGGCCCCAGGCGCGGGTGTCGTCGCCGCCGTCCGGGTTTTCCACCTTGATCACGTCAGCGCCCATGTCGGCGAGCATTTGGCCGGCCCAGGGGCCGGCGAGAACGCGGGCCAGTTCAAGGACGCGGATGCCGGCGAGCGGCGGTTTCTTCGGTTGCGTATCGGTCATGGAATGTCCTGTCATGGCGCAAGCGTGGCGTTTTCGGAGACGGGCTTCGAGGTGAAGCGGCGCTCCCGCCAGATGATGAAGAGGCCGGAGCCGATGATGATGGCAATACCCAGCCATTTGATGGCATCGGGGAATTCGCGGAACACCAGCCAGCCGAAGATCGTCGTGGTGACGATTTCGAGATATTGCAGCGGAGCGAGTGTGGAGGCTGGTGCCGAGCGATAGGCATAGACGCCGAAAATGCCCGAGACCGCTGCGGCAAGGCCGACGCCGGTCATCCACATCATGCTGGTGAGATCCGGCAGGCTCGGGGCAAATATCGCAGGCATGCTCCGGCCGAAGAGGGCTATCGCCACCAGCGAGATTACCAGGCCCCAGAAGCCGGTCTCGATCTGCATCGACCAGGGATCCTCGCGGTGGGCAAGCTTACGTGTCAGAATGGCAAACACGGCCACGCAGAAGGCAGAGACGGCCGGAAGGAGCGCGATGAAGCCCACTTCCTTGAAAGTCGGCTGAATGATTAAAAGCGCTCCGCCGAAACCGACGGCGCAGGCGCTGTAGCGGCGCCAGCCGATGGTTTCCTTGAGGAATATGCTGGACAGCACGGTCAGGATGATCGGTTCGATGAAGAAGATTGCCAGGGCGTCGGCAACCGACATGACCGAAAGCGCTGTGACGTAGCAGACCATGGAGAGCGCGATCAGACCGCCGCGGGCGATATGAGAGCCGGTATTGGCCATGGAGAAACGTGGCAGGCGTCGGCGCCAGAAAAATATCGGCATCATGAACACCATCTGGAGCAGGAACCGCACCGCGGTGATCTCCATGGGCGATGTGGTCTCGGTGGCGAGCTTGGAGAAGATGTCGATGAAGGGAGCGATCAGCACCGCTGCGACCATGAGAAGGAGACCGACTGTCACATCCGCGGACGGGGCGGGCAGGGCCTGCGCGGGGTGTCCGGGTGGGGTGGTCATCGCGGGCTATGCTCTTTTGCGGTGCGGAACGCGGCTAGCCGTGCGCTCGCGGTTTCACGAACAAAATCCTGTTGGTCTACCTATAGCTTCGGCCTTGATGGTAAGCACTTGAATTTCTCTCATGGGATCATTCCGTTTCGGCATCGCGAGGGCTTCAGGCAAGCCGCGCTGCAGCTCGGGCGGTGATGCTGTCGCACCAGCTTATGAAGTCGGCGATGGCTTTCTCGCGGCCGATCTCGTTCATAGTCTCATGGCGCATGTCCGGATAGATCCGGGTGGTGACCGCAGCAAAACCAAGACCGCTGAGCCGTTTGCTCAGCCACTGGATGGCTTTGGCATTGTCGGTCGCAGGGTCCTCTCCACCGCCGACCAGATGGATCGGCATCGATTTCGGCAGATGGTTCAATTGTGCATGCGAGGCGCCGCGGAAGGTCAGGGTGAACACGTCGCGCCACATCGCGACGCTCGCGTCGAAGCCGCAGAGAGGGTCGCGGGCATAGACGTCGACTTCGGCCGCATCATGCGACAGCCAGTCGAAATCGGTTCGGCGGTTGGGAATTCGCTTGCCCCAGGCGAGGAAGGTCGCTCGCGGCAGGATGAGGCTCGGCACATCCGAGCCTTTGAGCATGCGCTCGAGCGCCAGAACCATCTGGGCGATGCGACCGGCAGTTCCTGGATTGAAGTTGGAGTTCCACACGGCCAAGGCATCAAAAGCGTCCGGATGGTCCGTTGCCGTATTGAGCGCGATCAACCCGCCCATGGAATGACCGAAGAGGATCACCGGAAGGCCCGGAAATCGTTCGACGGCGAAGTCGCGCATGGCCAGCGTGTCGGCAATCACGAGCCTCCATCCCTCGCGCCGGGCAAAACGGCCGATCGGCGCGTCGACCGCCGTCGTCTCGCCATGGCCACGGTGGTCGTGGGCGAAGACGTGATAGCCTGCCGCAGAGAGCGCCTCGGCAAAACGCTGATAACGGCGCGAATGCTCGGCCAGGCCGTGGCAGATGACGACGATGCCCTTTGCCGGCGCGGATGCCGCCTGATGATGATAGGTCAGTTGCGCGCCGCTGATCGTGGCCAGCCGGTGGGCGTTTACAAATGGCATTTTCGTTCTCCCTCGCCGCACCAAGGGTTAAATGGCATCGTCAAGGGCGGCAAAGGAAATATTCATGTCGGGACCTGAGGACGAGGCGCTGGTGGTGAGCAGAGTGCTCGCATGGCGCAGATACAGGCCGCTGGGTGACAGGTCAGGCCAGAAAAGAGCCCGGTATCGCAGCCTTCCGCATTGCCCCCGCAGGCGCTTTCGCCTACATAGCGGCAAATCCCCTTCACGCCCGCGGAGCAATTCAACACGATGGCACGTCAGTTCATCTATCACATGGCCGGCCTCAACAAGGCCTTTGGCGCCAAGAAGATCCTCGAAAACGTCAACCTGTCCTTCTACCCCGATGCCAAGATCGGTATTCTGGGTCCGAACGGCGCGGGTAAGTCGACGGTTCTCAAGATCATTGCCGGTCTCGACAAGGAATATACCGGCGAAGCCTGGTTGGCCGAAGGCGCGACGCTGGGCTATCTCGAGCAGGAGCCGCATCTCGACCCGTCCAAGACCGTGTTCGAAAACGTCATGGAAGGCGTCGCCAAGAAGACGGCGATCCTCGAGCGCTACAACGAACTGATGATGAACTATTCCGACGAGACGGCGGACGAGGGCGCCAGGCTCCAGGACGTCATCGACAGCCAGAACCTCTGGGATCTGGAGAATCAGGTCGAGATGGCGATGGACGCGCTGCGCTGCCCGCCGGGCGATGCCGATGTCACCAGCCTGTCGGGCGGTGAGCGTCGTCGCGTGGCGCTGTGCAAGCTCTTGCTCTCGCAGCCCGACCTCCTGCTCCTCGACGAACCGACCAACCACCTCGATGCCGAGACCATCGCCTGGCTGGAAAAGCACCTGCGCGATTATCCGGGCGCCGTGCTGATGATCACCCACGACCGCTACTTCCTCGACAACGTTACCGGCTGGATCCTCGAACTCGACCGTGGCCGTGGCATCCCCTACGAGGGCAATTATTCGGCCTATCTGCTGGCCAAGGCCAAGCGTATGCAGCAGGAAAGCCGCGAAGAGGCCGGCCGCCAGAAGGCCATTTCCCGCGAACAGGAGTGGATCGCCTCCAGCCCGAAAGCTCGTCAGGCCAAGTCCAAGGCGCGTATCAAGTCCTACGAGCAACTGGTCGAAGCCGCTGCCAACGTTCGTCCCGGCGACGCGCAGATCATCATTCCGGTCAGCGAGCGTCTCGGCCAGGTGGTCATCGAGCTGGACGGCGTCACCAAGGGCTATGGCGATCGCGTGCTGATCGAGGATCTGACGATGAAGCTGCCGCCGGGCGGTATCGTCGGCGTCATCGGCCCGAACGGCGCCGGCAAGACGACGCTGTTCCGCATGATCACCGGCCAGGAGAAGCCCGACAGCGGCACGATCCGCATCGGCGACAGCGTCCAGCTGGGGTACGTCGACCAGAGCCGTGACGCGCTGGACGGCAACAAGACCGTCTGGGAGGAGATCTCCGGCGGGGCCGAAATCATCAAGCTCGGCAAGTTCGATATGAACTCCCGCGCCTATTGCGGAGCGTTCAACTTCAAGGGTGGCGACCAGCAGCAGAAGGTCGGCAACCTGTCCGGCGGCCAGCGCAATCGCGTGCATCTCGCCAAGATGCTGAAGGCCGGCGGCAACGTGCTGCTGCTCGACGAACCGACCAACGACCTCGACACCGAAACGCTCGGCGCGCTCGAGAACGCCCTGGAAAACTTCGCCGGCTGCGCGATCATCATCTCTCACGACCGCATGTTCCTCGACCGCCTGGCGACCCATATCCTCGCCTTCGAAGGCGATGGTCACGTGGAGTGGTTCGAAGGCAACTTCGAGGACTATGAAAAGGACAAGGTCCGTCGCCTGGGTGCCGACGCGCTCAATCCGACGCGAATGAGCTACAAGCGCCTGACGCGCTAAGCAAGGAAATCCAACGATTAACCCCGGTTCGCCGGGGTTTTTTGTTGGGCTTGAGGCCCGCGCGCTTGCGTCGCGCGGGTTTGCGGTAGCTTGCTTGATCTGCGAATTATGTCGTCACATAAAGACAATCTCAAGATTTGCGCAGCATGCTTTTTATCGGAGTGCCATGCCCCCCTTTTTCCGGTCACTCGCCACAGTCATGACGACCTGGAAATATCTTCAAGAGGATTTGGATGCGCACTTTACTCGGAACCCTATCTTTCCGCAGTCTTCTGACTAGCCTAGCGGCTGTGCCCCTAGTTGCCGTGCTCGTGCTCGGTGGTTGGCTCAGCCTGATCTCCTACCGCGAGAGCGATGAATTGTTGCGGGCCGTGCGGCTCGCCGATCTCGCCAAGAGCGGTATTGCAATGGGCCTGGCCGGTCCTGCCGAAACCGGCGCGTCGGCGGCCCAGCGGGCTGAACGCCGAGCCCGGACGGATGCGGTCGCTGCTTCGATCGAGGCGAGCTATCGCGAGGTTCTGGCCCAGGGCTACGATGATCCTGGCCTTGAGTTGCTCAAGCGGGCCTTTGACGAAAAGTTGTCGCGCTTGGCCGAATATCGCACCAAGACCGATGACGGCACCGCCGCGCCGCTGCTCGCCCTTGAGATCGTGCAGCCGATCGTTGCCGCGGGTTCGGAACTGACCCGCCGTGCTGCCACCCTTTCTGAGGACCACGAGCTTTCGGCCGCGATTTCCGGTTACTTTGCCTTCATGCAGGTGAGCGACGCCTACCAGATGCTCAATCGCCTCGGCCAGGCCTATCTCAAGGCCGGCACGCTGGAACCGCCCGCTTTCGCCATGGTCCACCGCAGCGATATGCTGATCAAGTCCTATGACAAGGTGGTCACCGAATCCGTGCCCGCTGACCTCGTCTCCGACTATCGTGCCTACTTCCAACAGCCGACCGGCAGGCGGATTGAAACGCTGCGCCAGGCGATGCTGACGAATGAGCCTTATACAGCGTCCGAGGGCGAGCTTGAGGCGTGGATCGCAGCTCATGACGACAGGCGTATTTTCGTCTCCGATCTGATTGCCCGGACAGGCGAGCGCATGACCCAGATGATCGCAGACAAGTCGGCTGCGGCACAGACGCGTCTGATGGTCCTGATTGCCGGGGTGGCCGCGGCGGTACTGGCCGTGATCGGCCTTACCATCGTGATTGCCCGCGTTCTGTCCGGTTCGATCAACCGCATCGGCGAGCGCATGAAGTTGCTGGCCGACGGCGACACGCAAAGCGTGATCCCCTATGCTGAACGTGCCGACGAAATTGGTGGCATGGCTCGCTCGGTGGCAGTGTTCCGGCAGGCGGCGATCCGCAACGCGGAACTGGAGGCAAGCGCGGAGCAGAACCGCATCGCCGCCGAACGCGAGCGTGCCGAGATGCAGGCGCGGGCCGAAGCCGAGGCCGAAGCGCGTCTGAGCCGTGCGACCAGCACGCTGGCTGCCGGCCTGCAGCGGCTCGCCGCTGGCGATCTCCTGACCGAGATCGAGGAAGAGTTTGCGCCGCAGTTCGAGGCTCTGCGCCACGACTTCAATACGTCGGTGCGCCAGTTGCGCGAGGTCATGCAGAGCGTCGGCCAGGTCGCCGGCACCGTGACCAGCGGATCGGGCGAGATCTCGCAGGCGTCGGACAGCCTCGCCAAGCGCACCGAGCAGCAGGCTGCCTCGCTTGAGCAGACTGCCGCGGCTCTTGAGGAGATCACTTCCAATGTCGTCTCCACGTCCAAACGCACCGCGGAAGCCCGTGATCTGGTAGAGACCACCCGCCAGCGCGCCGAAAAGTCCGGCGAGGTCGTCAACAATGCTGTCTCAGCCATGAGCCGCATCGAGGATTCGTCCCGCCAGATTGGGCAGATCATCGGCGTGATCGACGAAATCGCCTTCCAGACGAACTTGCTGGCGCTGAACGCCGGTGTTGAGGCCGCTCGTGCCGGTGATGCCGGCAAGGGCTTTGCCGTGGTCGCGCAGGAAGTACGCGAACTGGCGCAGCGTTCGGCCAATGCCGCCAAGGAGATCAAGGCGCTGATCGGCAATTCCGAAGCCGCAGTCAGTGAAGGCGTCCGCTTGGTCAACGACACGGGTGAGGGGCTTTCGTCCATCGCCGAACTCGTCTTGTCTATCAACAGCCACATGGGGGCGATCTCGACGGCGGCGCAGGAACAGTCCGTCGGTCTCGGCGAAGTCAACACCGCCGTCAACCACATGGACCAGGCGACGCAACAGAATGCGGCGATGGTCGAGGAGATGAATGCTGCAGGCGCCAGCCTCGCCCAGGAGAGCGGGCGGCTAGCGGAACTCCTGTCGCGCTTCCGCACGGGCCATGAGCTTCGGCAATCCGTTCAGGCCACCGATACCGGTCCCGCTCGCTCCGCGCAGCGGCCGGTTCCCCAGGCTCCGCGGCCAATGCCGAGCCGAGCTCGTCCAGTGTTCGCCAGCCAGGGCAATGCGGCGCTGGCTCAACAGAGCGAGAATTGGCAGGAATTCTGACAATCCGTCCTTGGTGATTAGATCGGAAAGGCGACTGCCACGCGCAGTCGCCTTTTTTGAATCCGAAATCTGTGGTTGATCCCCTGCTGCGTGGAATCTTCGCCGTCGGTAGATGATTTGCTCTTGCACAGGCCGCCGTGCCGACATAAAGATATGTTTATATCTTGATTGGGTACGTTATGGCGGCAAACATGAAATTCGGCGTCGATGCCTTGGTGGAGCTTCTGAAAGCAGCTGGGGAGCCGACGCGCCTGCGACTGCTGGCGCTGCTTTCGGCGGGAGACCTGACGGTCACCGACCTGACCGACATTCTCGGTCAATCCCAACCGCGCATTTCCCGTCACCTTAAGCTGCTGACCGAGGCCGGTCTCATTGACCGTTATCAGGAGGGCGCCTGGGCCTATTTCCGGCTCAAGCAGGACGGTGATGCCGCAGCGCTCGCCAATACCCTCTTGGCGGCCACCTGCGAGGACGATGCCGTGCTCCTGCGTGATGGTGAACGTCTTGCTGCCGTCAAGCGGACCCGCGCCGAGCGTGCCCAGGAGTATTTCAAGCTCAATGCCTCTGAATGGGACGAACTGCGGCGCCTGCATGTCGATGATACCGCCGTCGAGGCCAAGCTGCTCGAACTCATCGGCACGGATACCGTCGATGCGCTGCTTGATCTCGGCACAGGCACGGGCCGGATTCTGCAACTTCTGCAGAACAGCTACCGCCGCGCCACCGGCATCGATGCCAGCCGCGACATGCTGGCTGTGGCGCGCGCCAATCTCGACAAGGCTGGCGTTCTCAAGGCGTCGGTGCGTCATGGCGACATCCTCAACCTGCCGCTCGACGGCAACGAGTACGACATCGTCATCATTCATCAGGTGCTGCACTTCCTCGTCCAGCCCGAACTGGCGCTGGCCGAAGCGAGCCGCATGCTGAAGACCGGCGGGCGGCTGGTCATCATCGACCTTGCACCGCATTCGCTCGAGTATCTGCGCGACGAGCATGCGCATCTGCGGCTCGGCTTCTCGCACCAGACCATGGCCGAATGGTTGTCCAAGTATGGGTTGACGGTCGAGAAGACCGTGGACCTGCCGCCGGGAAGCTCCGCAAGCAAGGGGCTGACCGTCACCATCTGGCTCGCCCGCCAGGGCGCCGAGTCCTCCGCAGCGACCAACAACGGGACCACCGACCAGACCGGGAGCAGGTGAATGGCAATCATGCACGATCGAAAAGACGCGACCGGCCAGCGCCTGCGTTGCTCCTTCGAGTTCTTTCCGCCCAAGTCGGCGGACATGGCTGACCAGTTATGGAAGACGGTGGACGAGCTTTGCGCCTGGGCCCCTGACTTCGTCTCCGTGACCTACGGCGCAGGGGGCACGACGCGTGAACCGACCCACGAGACGGTCAAGCGGCTGATTGCCGAGACGCCGCTTCGCACCGCCTCGCACCTGACCTGCGTCGGGGCGACGAAGGAGGAGGTGCACCAGGTGGTCGAACAGTTCCGCGCCGTCGGCGTGAAGCACTTCGTAGCACTTCGGGGCGATCCGCAAGACGGCATGGGCACGGCCTACCAGCCACATCCGGGTGGCTATGCCAATGCCGCCGAACTGGTCGCCGGTCTGCGCGAACTGGGTGACTTCGAGATTTCGGTGTCGGCCTATCCGGAAAAGCACCCGGAAAGCCCGAACGAGGCGGCAGACATCGACATGCTGAAGCGCAAGGTGGACAATGGCGCCTGCCGCGCTCTCACCCAGTTCTTCTTCGACAACGATGTGTTCGAGCGCTACCTCGAGCGGGTGCGGGCGGCCGGCATTTCAATCCCGATCGTCCCCGGCATCATGCCGATCCAGAACCTCAACCAGTTGAAGCGCTTCGCCTCGATGTGCGGTGCGACCATTCCGGTCTTCCTCGACAAGCGTTTCGCCGGTCTAGACGAGCAGCCGCAGGCCCGGGCCGAGGTTGCGGCTGAAGTGGCGGCCGAGCAGGTCGAGGACCTCCTGCGGCGCGGCGTTGGTGATTTCCATCTCTACACGATGAACCGCTCGGCTCTGGTCAGCGCGACGCTTCACAATCTCGGTCTCGAACCACAGGGCCGGGCGAGCGAAGGGGCGGGTGCCGCGGCGTGACGTAAATGCCCTCCGGCCAAAACGAGAAAGGCGCATCTCCGAACGGATGATGCGCCTTTCTTCATGAAACTGGAAAGCTCTATTGGCTTGTTCGGGGCCTGACCGCTGACGGTTCCTTCGAGGCCTTGTTCAACTCATGTGGTTCAGATGAACAGCATTGTGGCAATGAACACAAACGCCGCACCGACGATCAGGACATTGAGAGAGTTTGTAAGTCCCATGTCTGCCTCCTTGTGTTGACCGTTAGATAATATGTCGGATTTGTGTCGCAAGGAAAGCGATTAATGTGCTGCAGTGCCGTTGCAGACGGTGGATAACTTGTCGCACCCTTGGCCTTTTGTAGAAAATTCAACCGCTTGTCTAATTTCAGCGTTTGTTAATGTTGCTTAACAAGCGTGATCGGCAAAGCTCGCGAGCCGCTCCCAATAGGCACAGCGCGGTGCTTTGGCCACTTATGTTGCGCTGCGGCGAAACACCGGCAGACGGCCATCGAGGACGAGCAGGGCCGCGCCGATCAGCAGCATTCCGGCGAGGTCAAGGGGCTCCAACGTCTCGTTGAGGAACAGCGCGCCAAGCAGGATCGCGCTCGGCGGCACGAGCAGCGTGACCAGCGATGCGTTGGTGGCGCCGGCAAGGGCCATGATGCGGAAGAAGAGGATATAGCCGAATGCGGTGGAGATCAGCGCCAACGCCAGAATCGCGGCGACGGCTTCGAGCGGGGGAAAGGGAATTTGCCAGGAATGGTCGACCAGCAGCGCGGCCGGCAGCATGATGAGCGAGGACGCCGTCAACTGGCCGGTCGCTGTCACCGGCGCGGGCAGATCGCGGAAGCGTTTGCCATAGGTCGCGGCAAAGCCATAGGAAATCGCCGCGGCAATGGGCAGCATGAGGGCCCAGAGCGGTATGTGGCTGGCGTTCAGCGCGCTCGGGCCGATCAGCACGGCGGTGCCGGCAAACCCCAGCAGCGTGCCGGCGAGCTTGGCGGATGAGAGCTTCTCGTCGGCGGTCAGGCGGTTGGCGATCAGCACGGTCCAGATCGGCGTGGTGGCGTTGAGAATGGCGGCAAGGCCCGCGCCGATTTCCGTCTGGCCAAAGAGAATGAGTGTGTGTGGGATGGCGTTGTTGATCAGGCCGAGCAGAAGGAAGGCCGGCCAGCGCTGCCACAGCGAGCGGTAGAGATCCACGCGCCCATGCAGGTAGATGTGCAGCGCCAATGCAGCGATGGACAGCCGCAGGAAGGCGAGCGTCACCGGTGGGACATAGGGCACCGCGACCCGGCCGAAGAAGAACGAGCCGCCCCAGATCAGTCCGAGCAGGGCGAGCAACGACCAGGTCGTGGCATTGAGGCGGGGCGGGGCGACGGACGGCATGGGCAGGCTCCAGGGGAAAGAACTGGAGCGAGGTTTAGGCTAAGGGCGTAAACCGGACCACCCGAAATATGCTGCCTGTCAACGATCGTTGCACGTTGTGGGCGGCGCAAGGACTTGCACCGCCCCTGGCCGCGTCAGAGCGCGCCGAGAAGGGCTGGCGTTGCCCAGCCGTCGGCAGGCATGCCGAGGCGCTGCTGTTCCTTCTGGATGGCGACGCGCGTGCCGGAGCCGAGGATGCCGTCGATCTTGCCAACATCATGGCCCATGGCCTGCAGCTTGGTCTGCAGGGCCTTCATCGCTGCGTCGTCGAGCCCCTGTTCCGGATTACCCTTCTGATAGGGCTGGGCGCCCATCAGCCGCGTGGCGAAATAAGCGGCCGAGGTCGTGTAGATGAACGACTGATTCCACTCCAGATAAATGTTGAAGTTGGGATAGGTGATGAAGGCCGGTCCCTTGCGGCCCTGCGGCAGGACGAGCGAGGCCTGTAGTGCACCGAAGCCCGTGTTGCCGTCGCGCGGCTGTACGCCGAGCGCGAACCAATCGGCGGCGGTCATACTGCTACCGAAGCCCGACTTTTCCCAGGGGAGATTTTCAGGAACGACGACCTCCTGGATCCATGGCTCGCCACGGCGAAATCCAAGATGCTCGATGAACTTGGCCGCGGTCAGGATGGCGTCCGGGGCGCTCTGCTTCACGTTGACATGGCCATCGCCGTCGCCGTCGATGCCGAAGGCGACGATGTCCTTCGGCAGCATTTGCACCTGGCCGATCTCGCCGGCCCAGGCACCGGTGTTGGTGGCCGGGTCGAGATCGCCGTGTTGGACCATGGTGATGAGGTTCAGGAGCTGCGGACGGAAAAGCTCGGGACGGCGGCAGTCATGGGCGAGTGTGACCAGCGCGTTGCGGGTGTTGAAGTCGCCCTGGACAACGCCGAAATCGGTTTCCATCGCCCAGAATGCGGCGATCACGCCCGCCGGAACGCCATATTCCTGTTCGGCACGGCCAAAGACCTCGGCATATTGCTTGATCTTCTGGCGACCGATGTCGAGCCGGGACTGGCTGACGGTGCGCTGCGAGAATTCGAGGAAGGTCTGTTTGAAGACACCCTGCGACCGGTCACGCGACAACACCTTCTGGTCGATTTGCGCACCGGCGAGTGCCGCCTCCGCAGCCTCGGGCGACGCGCCTGCGGCGACTGCCTCGGCCTTCACGCCCTCAAGAAAAGCGCCAAGATCGCCGCCGCACTGCTGTGCAGCGGCAAGAGAGCTCGTGGCGAGAAAGGCGGTCAGGGCAAGAGCGAGGCGGGAGGTGGACTTCATGGGAGCATCCTTGCGAGGCTGGCGGTGAATGGCTTTGCTAATCGACCCGGTCGCGAGGCACAGCCGGGCGAAACGATACAGAGACGATATTGGCCGACTTTTTGACGAAAGCGAGATCGTCGCGGAAAAACCACCCTGAACGCGACATTTTTCGCGGCGAAGCCACGAAGGTCAGTGCTTCGAGGTGGCGGCGACCCAGTTCTTCCAGTTCTTCTCCGTGCCGGCAAAGACGTTGATGTCGGTATTGCCCTTGATGCCCGGGACGACGCCAGTGGACGTATACTGCCAGAAAGCCCAGCGGCGGGCCGGATAGATTTCCTCCGGATGCTGCGCGACCGCGCGGACCCAGAAATGATAATCCTGGAAGCTGCCTTCGAGATTGTCGCGGTGGAAGTCGACTGAGGTGTAGATGATCGGCCGCTTGCCGTAATGCGCCTCGATGCGGTCCATGAAGCGTTTCATCTCGGAGCGTACGGTCAGGGCGCCCGGACGGTAAGTGCAGGTTGGCGAGGTTGGGTTCCATTCGACGTCGAGCACCGGCGGCAGGTGCATCGATGCCTTCGGCACGTTGCGGATGAACCAGTCGGCCTGCTCGTCGGCTGTGGAGCAGAAATAATAGAAGTGATAGGGCGCATGCGGAATGCCGGCGGCTGCGGCCTGGCGCCAGTATTCCTCGAAGCGCGAATCGACCCTGTCCTTGCCCTCGGTCGCCTTGATGAAGGCGAAGGCGACGCCCGACTTCTTAACCTTCACCCAGTCGACGTTGCCGTTCCACTTCGACACGTCGATCCCGTGCACATTGTGCTTGTGCGGCGTCTTGCCGCCGAAATCCTGCGGGTCCTTGTCCTCAAAGCGCGGCGCCGCAATCGATGCGGTCTCCAGCAGGTCATAGCTGGCGGAGGTGCAACCGCTGAAAGTGAGCGTGATCGGCAGGAGGACAGAAAGAAGCCACCGCATGGAACATCCAATAAATCTAACTTGAGGTCATGCCCCGGTGTGGCGCGCGCCCACGCAAGCACAAGAGAGGCGCGAACCTCCATTTGTCTCCATCATCCTTAAATATCGGTTATTTTCAACTGGTCTTAGGCAATTGAGGTGCGAATGACCGCATGCCAGGCATAGCCGCGACCGATTGTTTCGAATTCCAGACGCCCCTTGACCGCATCGGCCCTGGCTTCGAGCACCGCCTTCAGTGTCGCGCGCGGGGTGACGTGGAAACGGGTGAGCCATGCTTGCAGCATGCCGCGAAACCAGCGGGGAAGGCGCTCCTGCTGGCCGAAATCGACGATGTGCAGCGAACCGCCGGGATTCAACGCGGCAAGCGCAGCGTCGATCGCCTTTTCCCAATCCGGGATCATCGATAGGGCATAGGAGATCATGATCCGGTCGAAGCCTTCGACGTCGAAGGTCGCGGCGGTGAAGGTCGTGGCATCCGCCACCTCGAGCATTGGCTTGACCGGCTTGCCGCGGAAATTGGCTCTGGCCGAGACCAGCATTTCGGCGGAAATGTCGAGCCCGTAGAGCCGGGCCGCCGGATAGATATGGTGTGCCAGCAGAAGATTGCGCCCCGTTCCGCAGCCGAATTCCAGCAGCGTGCCGTCGCGCGGCACGTCGAGGCGGGCGATCATCCGGTCGCGGCCGAAGAGGTAATACTTGCGTGTCAGATCGTAGATGTGCCGTTGGTAGCGATACATGCCGTCCATGCGCGCGGCGTGTTCGGTATTGAGGCGGGGCTCGGTCGAGGGGACGACCATCAGGCCATCCTCTCGTAGATGTGGAAGCCGCCGTAGATTGCCGAACGGTCCTGCTTGTTCAGCTCCTGCGAGCGCTCTGCGTGATAGGTCCAGCGGCTGAGCAGGGCATCCGAGAGGCGTCCATCGAGCACGCTCTTTTCGGCTGCGGTGCGGAAGATGACGCGGGCGCCCGGGGCGGCGGTCCGGGTGATCTCGGCCCACAGATCGGCGAGTTGTTCGTCGTTCATCCAGTCCTGGGCGTCGAGCAGGATGTAGCGATCGACGCTGCCGGCCGGCTTCGAGGTCAGCAGTTCGGTGAAGCTGGCGTGATGGACAGTCACCCGCCCAGAATTCGCGCGAATCGCCGGGTAGTTCTCCACTTTGAGATAGGTTGGCAGTGCGCCTTCGTGCGGCTGCGGATAGCGGCGGGCAAAGGCTTGCCAGGCGAAATAGTTATCCTTCAGCGGGAAGTGACAGGTGAGCTTTTCCAGCCTGTGGCGCAGAACGGGGGCGATCGTGCCGCCTTCCGAGAGGCTGGCCAGTTCGTCATATTGCTGCGGCGGAATGCCGAGGCCGAAAAGGGAACTCTTGCGGCTGGTCATCCAGCGGATCAGCGGCTTTTCGAACAGCGGCGCGATACGGTTGTCGAAGAACTGGCGCTGCTCGCGGAGCGATTTCGTCTTGGTGATCTCGGTCAGGTCGACGCCGTGCAGGCGCGCCAAGAGATGCCCTGCGCCGATGAAGCGGCCGAGCAGGCCGGTGCGGCAGAAATTGCGGTCGAAGGCGGCGATGCGACGCTTGCCGTCGAGGCCGCGCCGGTTCCAATAGGTGCGCGTCCAGTCATCGAGATTGGGGGCGACGTAGCGGTCGAAATTGCGGCTGTTGGTGCGGTTTCTCTCGCCGGCGAACTGGCGCACCACGGTCTCGTGATCCGGCATGTGGCGGAAGGTGGCAAGCTTCAGCCGGTTCAGCGCGACATGGTTCGGATTGAGGTCGACCACGTCGATCCGCGAGGGGTGGCGCGACAGGTAGGCGAGCATGTTGCAGCCGCCCGAACCGATCGTCACGATCGAATGGCCCTCGCCAAGCTCCATGGCCTCCATGTCGACTTCGGGGTCCTCCCAGATCTGGGCATAGACCAGGCCGGAGAACAGGAGTTCGAACAGTCGCTCCGACAGACCGTCGCGGCTGAGCGGCTTGTGCTGGAGCAAGGCGTTCTTCAGTTTATGGTTCTTGCGAAAGCCGGCATCGGGCGCAACATCGGTCATCTGTGTCAGCCATCCATTGAACGTTGATGGCGTTTAGCCGCGCACTGCTACAGTTTAATGACGCGGGCTGTTGGTTGGTCCGGACCGACATCGTCGGCCAAATAGCAGTGAGCAAGCGGCGTGAAGATGGCATTACTGGCTTTCCTGCTGCGGCAATTCCTGCTTGCATGGGTCGAAATCGGCAGAGGAGAGTTTTATGCGGCTGCTCGTGAAGGTGCTGAGGCGAGGAGTGCTCGCTCTCATCATGCTGGTGACCGGCGTGATTGTCTGGCTCTCGGCTGCTCCGCCCGAACTTCTGAGGGTCGGCACGGGCTATGCGGCAAAGATCGTCTGCTCCAATGTTTTCCTCGCCGGACGCGATCCCCAGGCGGTGCTGGCACTCGACGTCCAGGCACCCGGCCATCCGTTGCTCAAGCTGGTCGGTGTCGATGTCGACACGGAGAACAGGATCGTCACGGCGCGGATGCTGGGGGTCTTTGCCGCCAGCACAGCCGTCCATCGGGAAGGCCTCGGCTGCGCCAGCGTTCCGGATGGTGACCTCGATGCCGCGCTGACCGTCGTCGCGCCGGAAGCTGAGCCCCGTACGGTCACGGATACCGGTGCGCCCTGGCCTGAGGGCGAGGGGACCACGCCGGTTGATGGGCGCATTGCCACACTTCTTTCCGACGCGGACCTCGGCGGTCCCGGCATGCGAGCCGTCGTGGTCGTCAAGGACGGACGGATCGTCGGAGAAGCCTATGGTCAGGGATTCTCCGCCTCTACACCCTTGCTCGGCTGGTCGATGGCAAAAACCGTCAATGCAGCGATTGTCGGCAGGCTGCTTAAGGAGGCGCGCCTCGGTCTGTACGATACGCGGCTCTTCCCGGAATGGAGCGATGCGCCCGACGCATCGATCCGGCTGCGCGACCTTCTGGCGATGGAAAGCGGACTCGAGTTCAACGAGGACTATGGCGACGTCACCGACGTCACCCGCATGCTCTATCTCGAGCCGGACATGGCAGGCTTCAGCCTGTTAAAGCCGGTGCTTGCCGGCACGGGTGAGCAATTCAGCTATGCATCGGGCACCAGCGTGCTGCTCGCCCGTATCTGGATGAGCCGGCTTCCCGACCCCGGGCAGGCGCTCGCCTATCCGCGCAAGGCCCTGTTCGATCCGCTGGGCATGACGAGCGCGGTACTGGAGACCGATGCCGCCGGCACTTTCGTCGGCAGTTCCTATCTCTATGCCACTGCCCGGGATTGGGCGCGCTTTGGCCAGCTTCTCGTCGACGACGGGGTGTGGAACGGGGAGCGGCTGCTGCCGGAGGGGTTCGTCGCGGCGATGCAGCGGCCGACGGCCGCGTCCGGCGGGCGCTATACCGAAATCCAGGCCTGGCAGGTGGGGCCGGGCGACGAGCCTGACGAGCGCTTCGGCCTGACGCCTGAGACCTTCTGGCTGCTGGGACATGATGGGCAGGCGGTCGCGATCATACCGTCCGAGCGGCTCGTCGTCGTTCGCCTGGGGCTCACCCCGTCGAAACTAGGCTACCGGCCGCAGTCTCTGGTGAAGGCGGTTGCCGACGCGCTCCGCTGAGTGGGGCGAGGGAGGTGATTGTCGCGCCGAAATCCTACAAAAAAGCCGGCGACGTGGCAAAGGTCAGCAAGGGTCGATCACATGAAATCGGGCTGCAGGACGTGCAGCATGCCCTTGCGCTTGGCATCGTAATAGAAACCGCGGGAATAGTGCCGGACGGCACCGTCATGGCTCTTGTCGGCGACGAGCCAGGCGCCCTTGAGATACTTGATCGCGTATTTCAGATTGGTTTCCGCGTCGAACAGGCCGGAGGCTGGGCCGTCATAACCCATCGACTTGGCGGTCGCATACTTGATCTGCATAAGGCCGTAGTGGCCATTGTTGTAGGCCGTCGGCTTGTAGGTGCTCTCGCGGTTGACCACGCGGTGGATCAGCGCTTCCGGCATCTGGTAGATCGCCGCGTATTTCTTGATCAGCGCGTTGATTACGGTCGGACCGGAGGTCTGCGGCGTGATCGTTTCGATCAAGGGGGCAGGACCCGGCGGCGTGACATCGAACTGGGAGTCGAGTGCGGCGAGCGATGTGGCGGCCGAGGGTGAGGCATAGGCGAGGGGAGTGCCGGCGGGCTTGGCGGCCGGCACGATCGTCTGCTGCGCGGTCACCTCCGGCGGAAGCACGGCCGGGTCGGCGGTATCCGTCGACATCTGCAGCGTGGTCACCGTATTCGGCGAATTCGGCATTGCCGCAGTCTGGATGGCGATATTTTCCTGCCCCGCCGCCATGGCGATCGCCGCCGGGCTCGCAGCCGGATGTGTCAGAGCGACCGCTTTGAAGGTCGGAATGGGTGCCGGGGTGGCCGTGCCGGGAATGATCGGCGCGAGTTCGGCCGGTGCATTCGGATCGGCTGGTGCAGGAAGCGTGCTGGCCGCCTCGACGGCAGAGGTCTGGACCTGTCCGGCAGTGCTGCCGGCGACCGGATTGGCCTTCAGTTCCTGTTTTGCGGCTTCTTCCATGCTGCTGGTGCAGCCGGCCAGACCGGCGATCAGGACGGATGCGAGGCCGAAATGCCATCCGTAGTTTTTCTTTGCGAACATGCCGGCTTCCCAATCAATCCCCGGGCGGCACGCCAAGCGAGCGCCCTCCGTTAACATTCCGTTGTCATAATGGATGGGCCAAATTGCGGCAAGCTGACTATCGGTTCAGGCAGCGAGCTTGCGATAGCCGGCAATCACCGAGGCGGAGGCGATCAGGACTGGGTCGTGGCGGCGGCTCGTCAAGCGCTTGGGAATGCGCTGTCGCATGCGGCGGTGAATGGGTCTTGCGCTGAGCGCTACGGCGATCCAGACCACCACGGCGAGTGTGAGGACGGTGCCGACCAGTGCCGCCGCCTCCTGCGTCATCGACGCGCCAGGGCGCAAAAATTGCGTCAGCAAGGTGGCGGCAAAGACATAGTTCCATCGGCTGAACGCGGTCACCGCAAAGGCGTGGCGCATGATTCGCAGTGGTTTCTTCTCGGGCAGATTGTCGTTGTCCGCGATGGGCCCTTGCCCGCGGGGAGTGCGCCAGAGTTGAACAAGAACATAGACGAGATAAGCGGGCCCGAGCCAGCGTACGGGGTCGAGGATCTCCGGCACGGTGTGAAGCAAGCCAGCCAGGGCGAGCAGGGTCGCGCTTGTCACGACGAACGCCCCGGCCACAAGTGCGGGGAGGGTGGCGAACAGTGACTTGCGTCCCTGGCCGAGCGCGTAGGATACGACGAGAAACGTGACGCGACTGGGCGATGCAAGAAATAGCGCCGCGACGGCAGCGAAAGCCAGCCAGGTTTCAAGTGACATCTATCCAGTCCTCCACTTGAAGAGCAAGCCAGCTTTCGTCCTTGTCGTCAATTGGCCGGGCGGAATTTCTGACCCATATAGTCCATGACCTCGTGGAACCACGGGGTGTCGAGATCGAAGGCCTTGCCACCCTTGATGCGCGGGAACTCGATCGTGCGCAGGCGGCCGCCCTGGTCCTCGTCGTGACCGGTGACGCCCGAGATCTTGTTGAGCGCGCTTTCGACGGCGAGGTTGACCATGCTCTGGATGAGGCGCAGATCTTCGTAATTGGCCGGTGCGGAACGGGCATAGTAGCCCGACTTCTGTACCATCGAGCGGTCGGCCTTCAGCAGTTTGGCGAAGTGCTTCTGGAACCAGTTGCCAACGTTGATCGTGTCGATCTTCACATGGCCGAACGCATCGCGTTTGACCTCCTCGCCGGCGGCCTCGCGGTCCGCGACGATCTCCTCGAGGCAGGCGCCTTCCGAGACGAACAGCGTCACATAGCCGCTCCTGTCCATGATCTCCTTCAGGCGCTCGGCTTCGGCGTCGAGATCGAAATGGGTTTCCGGCAGGTAGAGCCCGTCGATGTTCTTGAGCTCGGTGTTCATCATCAAGCCTTCGATATATTCATTGTTGCGCGTGCGGTTGA
This sequence comes from Rhizobium arsenicireducens, assembly GCF_964021225.1. NCBI lineage: Bacteria > Pseudomonadati > Pseudomonadota > Alphaproteobacteria > Hyphomicrobiales > Rhizobiaceae > Rhizobium > Rhizobium arsenicireducens. The sequence goes on from NZ_CAXHYK020000001.1 coordinate 954,298, forward strand.
TGTAGGCACGCGCCGTCGCGGCGGTCAGCCAGCCGCAATGGCGGCCCATGACTTCATGGATGACCAGGGTGCGCGGGGCGGCACTCTGCTCGTTCGAGACGTGGTCGAAGAAGCGGGCGCCGACTTCGGCGGCCGTCCAGGCGCCGAGCGACTGCCTGATCGGTACTATGTCGTTGTCGACGGTTTTCGGCAGGCCGACGACGGTCAGGTCATAGCCGTTGGCCCCGAGATAGGCGGCAAGGTCGGCGGCCGTCGTGTTGGTGTCGTCGCCGCCGATGGTGTGCAGGATGGTCACGCCGTCTTCGGCGAGGCGTTCGGCCGCGACCCGAAGCGGATTTTCGCCATCCTTCACCAGGCCGCGCTTGGCGCAGTCAGTGGCGTTCGTCAGCTTGACGCGGCTGTTGCCGATCGGCGAGCCGCCATAGCGGTGGAGCAGGTGAGCCTTCTCGCGCATGTCCTTGGTGATCTCGATCCGGTCGCCAAGCAGCACGCCCTGGTAGCCGGAACGATAGGCGATCATCTCGATCTCCGGCGCGATGTCCGTGTAGCGCTCGATCAGTCCGCCGACCGCGGACGAGAGGCATGGCGCCAGGCCGCCGGCGGTCAGCATTGCAACTTTCTGTTTGGCCATCGATCCTCCTTCGACGCCGCTGCGGGCGCCGTTCGCATTCAGATTTTCCGCGCGAATGGATGCGACAGAAGGATAGGGCTGTAAAGGGAAAAGTTCAGGAAATACGGGGCTTTCACCCCATTCAAATGATGGAGGTCACGGCGATTGCGAATATAATCGTTTCAATGCTGACCTGCTTGCCGAGCGGGCTTGTGAAAATGCTCAGCAGTGTGGCGAAGGTCTGCCTGGACCCGATCTGCGCGACCCGGTGAAGGTCCACAGATCGCCAGTCTCGCAATCGACAATAGGGAAGCGCCGGCCAACGACCGCAGGCCTGGGGTGAGGCCGAGCATGGGACGGGCTACCTGCCGCCCCTGGTTCAGCATTTCGCATCGAATGTGAAGAAAGTTTAATGTCGCTGGCGGCCTGCCTGACTTGCTTTTTCTGGTGTTTTTTGATCAAGCTTATGGATGATTATCGATTTCGCCTGCGAACAGATCGCATCGTTGTGGGATCGTCTGCTGGGCGCTATCAGCGATGCAGCGGGCAGCGTCCTGTCGGGTATGGTCGAGGCGGTCCGCACAGTTTTCGAGGGCGATCCCGAAACGCGCCGCCGTGTTTCCTTCTCCGTGGCTATCATCGCGCTGTCTGCAAAGATGGCGAAGGCGGACGGCGTTGTGACCGCGGCCGAGGTCGATGCCTTTCGCAGCATCTTCGACTTTCCGGAAGAAGAAGCCAAGAATGTCGCACGCCTCTACAATCTCGCGCGCCAGGACGTGGCAGGTTACGAGGCCTATGCCCAGAGGCTCGCCGGCCTTTGCCGGACCTGTGACAGTTTCTGCCCTGTACTCGAGGACATCGTGGACGCGCTCTTCCACATCGCCAAGGCCGACGGCCTGATGCATGAGAAGGAAATGGACTTCCTTTCGCACATCGCCGAAATCTTCGGAATTACAGAGGAACGCTTCCAGACGATCACCGAGCGGCACCTGCATCTCGACGGCGATCCCTACGGCGTGCTGGGCGTTCAGCCGTCCGACGATTTCGCCACCATCCGCAAGCGTTATCGCGCGCTTGCCGCCGAGCATCATCCTGATCGGCTGCATGCCCGCGGCGTGCCGAGCGAGTTCCATGCCGTGGCCCACCACCGTATGGCCAAGCTCAATGCCGCCTATTCGGCGATCGAGAAAGAACGCCGCGCCGCATGAACTCATTTCCCGCCGATTTCCCCGGCGCCACCGTGATGCCGTCGCCCAACTTCGGCGAGCGGGCAGGCGGCTCGCGCCCTGACATGATTATCCTGCACTATACCGGAATGCCGGAGCATGATGGTGCGCTTGCCTGGCTCTGTGATCCGCAAAGCCAGGTATCGAGCCACTATTTCGTCCATGAGGATGGCCGGATCGTTCAGATGGTACCGGAGCACCGGCGCGCCTGGCATGCGGGCAAAAGCTTCTGGGCAGGCGAGACCGACATCAATTCGCGCTCGATCGGCATCGAGATCGCCAATGGCGGGCACCCCGCCGGGCTGCCGGGTTTTCCCGATCGGCAGATCGAAGCCGTCATTGAATTGTGTCTCGATTGCGGCCGCAGGCAACGTATCGCCCAGGAAAGGGTGCTGGCACACTCCGATGTGGCGCCGGTTCGCAAGGTCGATCCGGGTGAAAATTTCCCTTGGGGACGGCTTCATGCTGCGGGCGTCGGTCACTTTGTCGAGCCGGTACCGGTGCAGGGTGGGCGGTTCTTCCAGACGGGCGACCACGGGCAGCCGGTGGAAGCCTTGCAGTCGATGCTGTCTCTCTACGGCTATGACATTGATATAACAGGAGAATATTCCGACAAGACCGAAGGCGTCGTGGCCGCGTTCCAGCGCCATTTCCGCCCTGAACGCGTCGACGGGATCGCCGATATGTCGACGATCGAGACCCTGCATCGGCTGCTTGCCACGCTGCCGCGCTACGCCTGAAATTGCAGGCGAAAGACATCGGATTTCGCGCTGTCCGCTAAACGCGTGAAACGCCAATTTGTTGCACTGCCACACGAATTCCCTATTTCGCCGCTCTAAAGAACGAACTGAACGGCGGCACGGGCACCCAGTTTTTGCGGACCGTGTTTGCAAATATCAACGATGAGGGCATGGGCGGCGGCCTACCTGACGGGTAGGACGAACGAGGAAGATTTGCGTCCGGAACGGACGTTCGCCCGCCTCTCTGGTTCGGAGACTGACTTTTACATGATGAAGCGAATTGTTGCTGCTGCGGCATGCCTCGGTATTCTTTTGTCCTCGTCCATGACGGCCTCGGCCGGCGACGAGGAGCGTAGCTTCAGGGCTCCGCTCAAGACCGTGAACCGCGAGGCCGGCTATCCTGCGCCTTCCTTCTCCAAGAGCCCCTACACGAGCCTGATCTCCAAATACGCCAAGACCTACGGCGTTCCGGTGGCACTTGCCCATGCGGTCGTCAGGGTCGAAAGCAACTTCAATCCCAAGGCGCGCGGCAGCGCCGGTGAAATCGGACTCATGCAGATCAAGCCGGCGACGGCGCGCATGATGGGCTATTCCGGCTCATCCAAAGGGTTGTATGATCCTGAAACCAACATCCGCTTCGGCATGAAATACCTGTCGAAGGCGCATGATCTGGGCAATGGCCAGACGTGCTCCACCATCCTGAAATACAATGCCGGCCATGGCGCCAAGCGGATGAACCCGGTGTCTAAGCGCTATTGCGGCAAAGTGCTGGCGCTGATCGCTTCGTAAATCGCAAGGCACGGCCAGGGTGTGAAAAGCGCTGGCCGTGATTCCATCCCGGATCCTCGGTTGGACGCAGCACATGGCGGCAGAATCGCCGTCGTCGCGCAGTCTCCATGACAGCGTCGTCTGTTGATCAGCAGCGGAATTTGGACACCGTGTCCTCCATCTCCAATTCCGCACTTGCCGGCAACGCCTTGATCGGCAAAAGCTGTCGGCAATTGCGTCGATAGGGGACATGGCATGGCTGACCGCTTCAAGTACATCGTCATCGGTCGCGGCATGCTGGGTGCGGCCGCTGCTCGCCATCTGGCGGTGCGAACGGATGGTGTCGCGCTGATCGGGCCAGACGAGCCTGTGGATCCCGCCCGGCACGGGGGCGTCTTCGCCAGCCACTACGACGAGGCCCGGATCACGCGCACCATTGATCCCGACCCGGTCTGGGCGCTGCTCGCCAATCGATCGATCGCCCGGTACGGCGCGATCGCAGCAGAGAGCGGGATCGACTTCTTCCACGATAGCGGTTGCCTGATGGTAGGGCCGAAACGCGGCGGGCGTGATCCCTATGTCGCCGATATTTGCACTGCTGCAGAACGGGTTGGTGCGGATGCCGAACTAATCGACCACGGGACACTGGCCCAGCGCTTTCCGTATTTCTCTTTCGGCACTCGCTGCGAGGGCGTGTTCGAGGCTGCCAATGCCGGCTATGTCAATCCACGCCGTCTGGTCGAGGCGCAGTCGCGTCTGGCGCAGCGGAATGGCGCAACCATCATTGCCGAAACCGTCGTCAGTAGCCGTGAGGCCGGCGACGGCGTCCTGGTCACGACGGCGGAGGGGCGCGAGGTGACGGGCGAGAAGGTGCTGCTCGCCGCCGGCGGATTCTCCATTGCGGAGAATCTCTTGCCGAAGCCGATTGATCTATCGGTTTATGCGCGCACCGTCGCCTTCTTCGAAATCCCTGAGCACGAGCTTTCCCGCTATGCCGGCATGCCGTCTCTGATCCATCAGCCCGACGATCCGCAGGATCACATCTACCTCCTCCCGCCGGTGCGCTACCAGGACGGCAAGACCTATCTGAAGATCGGCGGCGATCCCGACGATCTCAGGCTCGATACAGAGCCGGATGTCCGCGGCTGGTTTCGTAGCGGCGGCAGAGCCAGCACCCGCGATCACCTCAAACGCATCATTGAAGGGCTCATTCCTGATCTCGTTCACGCGCCGCTCAGCATGGGGGCTTGTGTCACGTCGTTTACGCCGAGCAACTATCCGGCAATCGGATTTGCCAGCGAGCGCATTGCCGTATTGACCGGCGGTTGCGGAGCGGCGGCGAAGAGTTCGGACGAAATCGGCCGGCTCGGGGCGGCGCTGCTTGAGGCGGGCGCTCTCGAGGAGGCCGCCTATGGCGATGTTTTTCGACCCGCTTTCCGCTGATTGTTCACTATCCGGCGACGTGCGGCCATGACGGACTCCTTTTTGGTGGCAATCGCCGATCCGCTCGTCTATGCACGCGTTGCCAGTTGGCCGGGCAGCCGCGCTTTACCAATGCCGAAAGGCGGTAGGGTGAGGAAAGTCCGGGCTCCACGGAAATACGGTGCCGGATAACGTCCGGCGAGGGCGACCTCAGGGAAAGTGCCACAGAAAGCAAACCGCCTCGTTCGCGAGGTAAGGGTGAAAGGGTGGGGTAAGAGCCCACCGCGTCGCTGGCAACAGGGACGGCACGGTAAACCCCACCGGGAGCAAGACCGAATAGGGATGACGCGGGTCACGCGCAAGCGCGGCCACAGCCTGTTTCCGGGCCAGTCATCCGGGTGGGTTGCGTGAGGCAGTGTGCAAATACTGTCCCAGATGAATGGCTGCCACGTTCCGGGAAACCGGGGCCATACAGAACCCGGCTTACAGGCCAACTGGCGCTTTTTCCTCTTCTTCCGACCAATTCCCCCAGCGATTCAACCAGGAAATCCAGTGCCTTGAAAAGGCATCACAAACTTGTCTGACGGGTGTCCAGCTCCGGTCAAGGTCAAGGGACGATAAAGCGCTGATGGGAAAGGCGATTCTAACCATTCGTTAAGCTTAACCGCTTATCAATATTTGAATCCTTGACGCGATCGCGAAGCCCTCTGTCCCATTGACGCCCATGTAGTCCCATGCTATCCCATAACTGTACCGTTGAGGGGCTGATCGAAGTCCCGGAAATCGCATCGGAGAACGGGTCTGTGGTCAGGTGCCAGGGGTGGCATCCGGCTCGACCGGGCGGTTGGGCGGTGCGAGTGGAGTCGAGTTTGCAGTGGCGGCCTGGCCGTCTTCTGCTAGAGGGGAGCGCGGTCGATTGTCATGAACCGCTTCCTGTCCAATGCGATAAACAGGATCGATGCGAAGGGCCGGGTTTCCGTGCCTGCGGTATTCCGTGCTGTGCTGGCGCAACGCGATATCCGGGATCTCTACTGCATCCAGGATTTCGTCTTTCCGGCCATCAGCATTGGTGGCCCCGACTTGCTGGATCGCTACGAACGGCAGATTTCGGCGGAGGATCCGTTTGCGCGCGAAGGCAACGAGATGTCGCTGCTGGTTCATGGTGGCGGGGTCTTCATGAGGCTCGATGCCGAGGGGCGTCTCATGGTCACGGATTTCATCCGGGACTTCACCGGCATCACGACGGAGGTTTGTTTCGTCGGGCGCTCGGATCATTTTCAGCTTTGGCAGCCGCAGGCGTTTCACGAGGCGCAGGCGGCGGCGAGGGAAGCGCGCAGGCCGCGAGGGCTGCAGTCTTCATAGGACGGGGAAACGGAATGGCGGCGAATCCAGGCGGAGGTTCTTCTGATGCCGGTGGCGGACCGGTTCGCCACATTCCGGTCCTCCTCTCCGAGGTTCTGGCGGCGCTCGAGCCGGGTCCGGGGAAGGTCATTCTCGACGGTACTTTCGGGGCTGGCGGTTATACGGCGGCAATTCTCGATGCGGGCGCCGAGGTCATCGCGCTTGATCGGGACCCGACGGCAATTTCGGCCGGGCAGGCGCTTGTCGCCGCGCATGCTGGTCGGCTGACGCTCCATCACACGCAATTTTCCCATCTTGCCGACTATGCCCCGGAAGGCGGGCTGGACGGTATCGTGCTCGACATAGGTGTTTCCTCTATGCAGATAGATGAGGCCGAGCGCGGCTTCTCCTTCCAGCGGAATGGGCCGCTCGACATGCGCATGTCGGGCGCCGGCGTTTCCGCTGCTGACGTCGTCAATCGCGCCAAGGTTGGCGATCTCATACGCATCTTCGGTTTCCTGGGCGAGGAAAAGCAGTCCGGGCGCATCGCCCGCGCCATCGAGAAGCAGCGGGCAAAGGAGCCCTTCCGCACCACCCGCGATCTCGCCGGCCTGATCGAAGTCGTCACCCCGCGCAAGGCAAAGGACAAGATCCATCCGGCGACCCGGGTCTTCCAGGCGCTACGTGTGTTCGTCAACGATGAACTTGGCGAGCTTGCTCAGGCGCTGTTTGCCGCCGAGCAGGCGTTGAAGCCCGGCGGTCGGCTGGTGGTCGTCACCTTTCATTCGCTGGAGGATCGGATCGTCAAGAAGTTCTTCTCCGAGCGTTCCGGCAAGGCTTCGGGTTCGCGCCATCTGCCCATGGTGCAAGAGCGCGCGGCCACCTTCGAACCGATCGGCAAGCCAATGATCGCCGCGAGCGACGCCGAGGCGGAGATCAATCCGCGCGCCCGGTCCGCCAAGCTGCGCGCCGGCCTTCGGACTGCGGCGCCGGCCGAGCGTGCCGACATGTCGATCTTCGACCTGCCGGATCTCGCAAGTCTCGACAAGATCGGAGCGTGATGGATGATTAGGACCTTCGACCTCCTGTTGATCGGTTCCATGGCGGCGGCGGCGACCGTCACCTACCAGATCAAGCATCATACCGATATCAAGTTCGAGGAAGTCCGTCGCCTCGAAGCCGAGATCAAGCTTGAGAAGGACACCATCGACCTGCTCAAGGCTGATTGGGCCCTGTTGACGCAGCCGAACCGGCTGGAGCGGTTGCTCAAGGTGTATGGCGAGGAACTGCAGCTTATGCCGACGCAGCCTGAGCAGTTGGCGCGGCCGGTCGAGCTGCCCATGACGAAGGAACAATTGCCGAAACCGGAAGTCGCCCAAGGCGAGCAAAGCAGGGACCCGGTTTCGGATCTCATAACAACTGGATCGGTGAAGCCCTGATGACGTTCCTATCGCGAATCATGCTGTTGAAGAGCCAGGCGCATTTCTCGACCGACGTGCAACGCGGCGGGACGTCCATGAACGGGGCGGCCTTCAAGGGCACGGCCAAGCGCAAGACGCAACTCGCCCGCAAGCGGGTAGGCCTGATGATGGCGGCATTCACCGTCGCCTATGCCGTAATTGGTGGCCGCTTGGTGCAATACGGCTACGCCCAGCCCGAAGTGACTTCCAGCATCCTGCCGGCCGACCGGCTGATGGCTTCACGGCCGGACATTCTCGACCGTAACGGTGAAGTACTGGCGACCGACATCCGCACCGTCTCGCTGTTTGCAGAACCCCACAAGATTGTCGATCCGGACGAAGCGGTCGAGAAGCTTGCGACTGTCCTTGCCGATCTTGACATCAGAGGGACCTACAGGAAACTCGCCAATCCGAACTCCCGCTTCCAGTGGCTTCGTCGCCAGCTGACGCCCAAGCAACAGAGCCAGATCCTTGCACTTGGCATTCCGGGCATCGGTTTCAGGCCGGAAAAACGCCGCTTCTATCCCGGTGGCACGACCGCTTCTCACATCGTCGGTTATGTCAATATCGACAACCGCGGCATGGCCGGAATGGAGAGATACATCGACAGTCAGGGGCTCGCTGACCTGCGCGACCTCGGCATGACGGGCGATTCGCCACTCGAGCCGGTCAAGCTGTCGATCGACCTCAGGGTGCAGCACATCCTGCGCGACGTGGTGGTCAATGCCGTCGACAAGTTCAAGGCGCTGGGCGCCGGCGGGGTCGTGCTGGACGTCCATACCGGCGAGGTGCTCGCCATGGTCTCTGTTCCTGACTTTGACCCCAACAATCCGGCGGCAAGCGCGCAGGAAGGCTGGCTCAACCGCATGTCGAACGGCACGTTCGAGATGGGGTCGACATTCAAGTCCTTCACGATCGCCATGGGCCTCGATTCGGGCAAGGTGTCGCTCAACGATTCCTTCGACGCCCGCTATCCGATCCGCATCGGCGGCTTCACCATCAAGGACTTCCACGGCAAGAACCGCATTCTGACTGTTCCTGAGATCTTCCAGTATTCGTCCAACATCGGCACGGCCAAGGTCGCCGACATCGTCGGCACCGAAGGACATAAGGAGTTCCTGACGCGGCTCGGCTTGCTGACGAGGGTACAGACGGAGCTACCGGAAGTCGCCATGCCCTCGCAGCCGCGCGAATGGAAGAAACTCAACTCCATTACCATCTCGTTTGGACACGGTGTCTCGACCACGCCGTTCCAGACGGCGGTCGCCGCAGTCGCGCTCGTCAACGGCGGCAAGCTGATCGAGCCCACCTTCCTGCCGCGCACCCGCGAACAGGCCGAATTGGTCGCCAAACAGGTCATCCAGCCGTCGACCAGCAAGGACATGCGCTACCTGTTTGAACTGAACGGCGTCAAGGGCTCGGGGCGCAATGCGCGCGTCGAAGGATTCAACGTTGGCGGCAAGACCGGGACGGCCGACAAGGTCGTCAATGGTCGCTATGTCGGGGACAAGAACTTCAACGCCTTCCTGGCTGCTTTCCCGATCGACAATCCGCGATATGTCGTCCTGGCTGTGATCGACGAGCCGAAGACGGACAAGGGCAATGGCGCCGCACTCGCCGGGACATCGGCTGCGCCGATGGTGGGCGAGATCATCCGCAGAAGCGCCGCAATTCTCGGTGTAGAACCGAAATTCGGAGAAGACGGCTCTGCCCTGCTCGTTTCTTATTGAGCAAATTTGAAATCCGGAGGCGATTCGGGACTTTCGCCTCCCAGAAGTGGACAAATATCGATGTTGTTGCGGGATCTGGCGGGCGAGGAATTTCGGGATCAGGTCGGCAAGGCCGGTGATGCGGCCGGCGCCATCGAAATCACGGGTTTGTCGGCCGATAGCCGCAAGGTCGAGAACGGCATGCTGTTCGTGGCGCTCGCCGGTACCAGGGCCGACGGTGCGGCCTATGTGGCCGATGCGGTTTCTCGCGGCGCTGCCGCCATCGTTTCCGGGCATGCCGTCACCGCCTCTGTTCCGGTCATTGTTGTGGACAATCCGCGCCGTTTCCTGGCGCTTGCTGCGGCAAACTTTTTCGGTCGCCAGCCCGCTACCATGGTCGCCGTCACGGGTACGGCCGGCAAGACCTCCGTCGCCTCCTTCCTCCGGCAAATCTGGGCCGAGGCCGGCCATGTCGCCGCGCAGATCGGAACGACCGGCGTCGTCTCCCCGCGGCGCAACGACTACGGTTCGCTGACAACCCCGGATCCGATCGGCCTGCACAGGCTGCTTGCCGAACTCGTCGACGAGGGTGTCACCCATGCCGCGATGGAAGCCTCCAGTCACGGCCTCGACCAGTGTCGCCTCGACGGCGTGAATCTCTCCGCCGCCGCCTTCACCAATCTCGGCCGCGACCACATGGACTATCACCCGACGGTGGAGGCCTATATGGCCGCGAAAATGCGGCTGTTTGATACCTTGCTGCCCAAGGGTTCGCCGGCGGTGATCTTCGCCGATGATCCATGGTCGGCAGAGGCGATCCGCGTCGCAACCGAAGCCGGCCACAAGGTGCTCACTGTCGGTCGTGGCGGCACCTTCCTGTCTTTGAAGCGGGTCGAGCATTTCCGCCACAAGCAGGTCGCGGAGGTGCATTACGGTGACGAGATCTTCGAGGTTCACATCCCGCTTGCCGGCGACTTTCAGGTTGCCAATGCCTTGGTCGCGGCGGGCCTTGCAATCGCCACAGGCGTTTCGGCGGCCGCTGCTATGAAGGCGCTGGAAAAGCTTCAGGGCGCTTCTGGCCGACTGGAACTGGTGGGCCAGTCCAAGGCGGGGGCGCTCGCCTATGTCGATTATGCCCACAAGCCGGATGCTTTGGAAAACGTGCTGGCCTCGGTGCGCCCGTTCACCACGGGGCGGGTGATCACCGTGTTCGGTTGTGGCGGTGACCGCGACAAGGGCAAGCGCCCGATCATGGGGGAGATCGCCTGCCGGCTCGCCGACATCGTCATTGTCACCGACGACAATCCGCGCTCGGAAGTGCCGGCGGTCATCCGTTCGGAGATCATGGCGGCGTCACCCAAGGCAATCGAAATCGGCGATCGGGCGCAGGCGATCCGCGCCGGTGTCGCAATGCTGTCCTCGGGCGACACGCTGATCGTGGCTGGAAAGGGGCATGAGGAGGGCCAGACCATCGGCGATGTCACGCTGCCGTTCTCGGATCATGCGGAATTGCGCAAAGCACTGGAGGAGTTCGACCATTGACCTTTCTTTGGACGTCGCAGGAAATGATCGAGGCCATGGCGGGGCGGCCCTTCGGGACGCTGCCTGCGGGGATTGCCGGCATATCCATCGACAGCCGGACGGTTGCGCCGGGCGAGGCTTTCTTCGCCATAAAGGGTGACCGGGTCGACGGTCATGATTTCGCGAGCCTTGCGGTTGCCAACGGCGCCTCGCTGCTCGTCGTTGCCGAAGCCAAGCTTCCAGCGCTTGGCCGCCTGACCGTGCCGATGATCGTCGTGGACGACGTGCTTGGCGCCTTGCAGCAACTGGCGCTGGCGGCCCGTGACAGAAGCTCCGCGACGATCATCGCGGTGACCGGTTCGGTCGGCAAGACCACGACCAAGGAAATGTTGCGGCTGGCGCTTGAGCCATCCGGCAATGTGCATGCCGCGGTTGCCTCGTTCAACAATCACTGGGGCGTGCCGCTGACGCTCGCCCGCATGCCGGTCGACACCCGCTACGGCGTGTTCGAAATCGGCATGAACCATCCCGGGGAAATCGGGCCGCTTTCGCGCATGGTCCGTCCGGACCTGGCGATCATCACCACAATCGCACCTGCCCATCTCGGCAATTTCACGGGCATCGAGGAAATCGCCGCCGCCAAGGCCGAGATCTTCGAAGGCGTCGCTTCCGGTGGGGACGTCATCCTCAATCGCGACAACAGTCAGTTCGACTTTCTCGAACAGGCGGCGCAGGCGGCGGGCATCGACAACATCCACAGCTTCGGCCAGCATGCCAAGGCCGAGTTCCGGCTCGCCGAATTCGACGGTGCGGCCGAGCTTTCGACCGTCTGGTTCAACCATGGTGGCGAGACCCGCGAAGTCATCATCGGCGCGCCGGGCCGGCACCTTGCCGAAAATGCCATGGCGGTGCTCGGGGCGGTTTCGCTGGTCGGGGCCGACATGGACGCGGCGATTGAAGCGCTTGGACAGATTTCGGCAATCAAGGGTCGTGGTGCGCGTCACCGTCTTTCGATCGACGGCGGCAGCTTCACACTGATCGACGAGAGCTACAATGCCAATCCGGCATCGATGCGCGCGGCGATCGCCGTGCTCGCAGCGGCCCAGCCGGACGGAGAGGGGCGGCGCATCGCCGTGCTCGGCGACATGCTCGAAATGGGCGCGTTCTCGGGCGAAGTTCATGCCGATCTGGCGAGCCCCTTGCTCGCTGCCGGTATCGAGCACGTCTGGCTTGCCGGAACGGAAATGGCGGCGCTACGTGACGCCTTGCCGGACAGTGTCCATGTCGAGTACCGCCAATCCACAGACGAGCTCGCTGCCTTCGTCACCGGCGCAGTCGCCCCGGGCGACATCGTCATGGTCAAGTCTTCGCTCGGTCTGGGGTTCGGCAGGATTGTTTCGGCGCTCCTTGACAAGTATCCGGCATTCCACGACACGGGGCGCCAAATTTAATCCGGGCTTTTGGAAAGGGCTTCAATGCTAATCTGGCTTGTGGAACTGTCGGACACGTTTCAATTCTTCAACCTGTTCCGTTACATCACGTTCCGCACGGGAGCCGCGCTCCTTACCTCCGCCCTCGTCGTTTTCCTCTTCGGCCCAATGATGATCGATTCGCTCAGGGTCCGTCAGGGCAAGGGCCAGCCCATCCGTGCTGACGGGCCGCAGACCCATTTCAAGAAGGCGGGAACGCCGACCATGGGCGGGCTGATGATCCTTGCCGGCATTGTCGTCTCATCGCTGCTGTGGGCCGATCTGTCCAGCGTTTACGTCGTCGCGACCCTGCTCGTCACGCTCGGCTTCGGGGCCATCGGCTTCTATGACGACTACCTCAAGGTGACGAAGCAGACGGAGAAGGGCTTTTCCGGAAAGGCCCGTCTCGGCATAGAGTTCGTGATCGCCGGCATCGCCGTCTATTTCATGATGACAACGGCGTTGAGCTCCGGTGCGCAGGGCTCGACCTTCGGCTCCTCGATCGCCTTTCCTTTCCTCAAGGATTTCAGCATTGACCTCGGCCTGTTCTTCATCGTGTTCGGTGGTTTCGTCATCGTTTCGGCGGGCAATGCGGTCAACTTGACGGACGGTCTCGACGGGCTTGCCATCGTGCCGGTGATGATTGCGGCCGCTTCCTTTGGTGTTATCGCCTACCTGACCGGCAACGCGGTCTTCTCCAACTATCTGCAGATCAATTTCGTTCCCGGCACCGGCGAGCTCGCCGTCGTGCTCGGCGCCTTGATCGGAGCCGGCCTCGGCTTCCTGTGGTTCAACGCTCCGCCGGCGGCAATCTTCATGGGCGACACCGGTTCTCTGGCGCTAGGCGGTCTGATCGGCTCGGTCGCGGTTGCCACCAAACACGAGATCGTTATGGCGATCATCGGCGGGCTGTTCGTTGCCGAGACGCTGTCGGTCATCATCCAGGTCGGCTATTTCAAGCTGACCGGCCGGCGCGTCTTTCTTATGGCGCCGATCCACCATCATTTCGAAAAGCTCGGCTGGACCGAAAGCCAGGTGGTGATCCGCTTCTGGATCATCGCCGTGGGGCTCGCCCTGCTCGGCCTTTCCACCCTCAAGCTCAGGTGAGGGCAAAATGATTGCGGCCACCACCTTCAAGGGCAAGAGAATAGCGCTGTTCGGCCTCGGCGGCTCGGGCTTCGCCACGGCGAAGTCGCTGGTGGCGGGCGGTGCGGACGTCGCCTGCTGGGACGACAATCCCGATAGCGTCGCAAAGGCGTCGGCCGAGGGACTTTCGACCGAAGACCTACGTGGGATCGACTGGAAGAGCGTTTCGACGTTGGTACTCTCGCCCGGCGTGCCGCTCACCCATCCGAAGCCGCACTGGTCGGTCGAACTTGCCCGCGCAGTTGGCGTTGAGGTCATTGGTGATGTCGAGATCTTCGTGCGTGAGCGCCGGGCGCATGCTCCGCATTGTCCCTTCATCGCCATCACCGGCACGAACGGCAAGTCGACGACGACGGCACTGATTGCCCACATTCTCCAGTCTTCCGGCCGCGACACCCAGCTTGGCGGCAATATCGGCCGCGCCGTGCTGACGCTGGATGAGCCCAAGGCCGGGCGCTTCTTCGTCGTCGAGTGCTCGTCCTACCAGATCGATCTGGCCCCGACGCTCAATCCGACCGCCGGCATCCTGCTCAACGTGACGCCCGACCATCTCGACCGCCACGGTACCCTTCAGCACTATGCCGACATCAAGGAGCGTCTGGTTGCCGGCAGCGAGACGGCGGTGATCGGCGTGGACGACAGCCATTGCGAGCTGATCGCCGACCGCGTCGAGCGGGCGGGCACGAAGGTCGTGCGCATTTCCAAGCGTCAGCCGCTTGCCGACGGCTTCTACAACGACGGACATCGCATCATCGAGGCGCATGGCGGAGCGACATCTGAGCTCGCCGATCTCAACGGCATCCAGACGCTGCGTGGGGCGCACAATGCCCAGAACGCGGCGGCAGCGATTGCCGCATGCCTCGCCGTCGGCGTGTCTGCCGACGAGGTAAGGGCGGGGCTCAAATCCTTCTCCGGCCTGAAACACCGCATGCAGCCGGTCGGCCAGCGCGGCAATGTCGTCTTCGTCAACGACTCGAAGGCGACCAATGCCGAGGCGGCAGCACCTGCACTGTCGAGCTACGAGCGGATCTACTGGATCGCCGGCGGTCTGCCGAAAGAAGGCGGGATCGCCAGCCTGTCGCCGCTCTTCTCCCGCATTGCCAAGGCCTATCTGATCGGTGAGGCGGCGTCCGGTTTCGCCGCGACGCTCGGCAATTCCGTGCCTTACGAAATCTCGGGCTCGCTCGCCCAGGCGGTGGCGCATGCCGCAGCGGATTCGGCGGCGGAAGAAAGTCCGGTTGCCGTGATGCTATCACCGGCTTGCGCAAGCTTCGACCAGTACAAGAATTTCGAAGTCAGAGGGGATGCCTTCGTCGGCCACGTCGCGGCCCTCGAAGGGGTTGCGATGCTGGTCGACGTGCCCAGAGGAGGCAATTGACATGGTAAGCCGCGTTGAGAGAGGTCCGGTCGCTGACTGGTTCTGGACGATTGACCGCCTGTTCATGATCACCTTCATCCTCTTGATGGCGATCGGCTTCATGCTCTCTTTCGCGGCGTCGCCCGCCGTTGCCGAGCGCCTCAACCTCGATAGTTTCCACTTCGTCAAGCGCCATGCCGCATTCATGCTGCCCGCGCTCGGCGTGATGATCGGGCTTTCCTTCCTCACCCCGCGCCAGGTGCGCCGCACCGCCATGGTCATCCTGGCGGCCTCGTTGCTGATGATGGTGGCGGCGCTGTTTTTCGGTATCGAGGTCAAGGGAGCGCGCCGTTGGCTCACCATTGCCGGCCTTTCGATCCAGCCATCGGAATTCATGAAGCCGGCCTTCGTGGTCATCTGTGCCTGGCTGTTTGCGGAACATGCACGCCAGCCGGAAATCCCCGGCAACCTCTTCGCCATTATCCTCTTCGGCATCGTCGCTGCCCTGCTGGTCGCGCAGCCCGACCTTGGCCAGACCATCCTGATCTCCGCCGTATGGGGCGGCATGTTCTTCATGGCGGGCATGCCCTGGCTGTGGATCACCCTGCTCGGCGGCATCGGCGTCGTCGGTGTTTTCGGGGCCTATATGACTTTGCCGCACGTCGCGGGCCGTATCGACCGCTTCCTGACCGGCGAAGGCGACACCTTCCAGGTGGATACCGCCCGCCAGGCGATCATCCGTGGTGATTGGTTCGGCCAGGGACCGGGCGAGGGGATCGTCAAGCGCATCATCCCCGACAGCCACACCGACTTCATTTTCTCGGTCGCGGCGGAAGAGTTCGGCATCTTCTTCTGTATGGTTCTGGTGTCGATCTTTGCCTTTCTGGTGATCCGGGGTCTCAGCCATGCCTTCAAGGAACGCAACGACTTCAACCGTTTTGCCGTCGCTGGTCTTGTGCTTCTGATCGGCACCCAGTCGATGATCAATATCGGCGTCAATCTCGAACTCTTGCCGGCCAAGGGCATGACGCTGCCGCTCATCTCCTATGGTGGCTCCTCGATGATCGCAATCTGCATCACCGCCGGATTCATCCTCGCGCTGACCCGGCGTCGGCCGGAAAAACGGGCGCAGGAGCGCAGCCTTTTTCGCGCCGTTCACGGCCTTCCGGCGGAGTAAGCCACAAAATGACAAAGGGCATCATTCTGCTCGCCGCCGGCGGTACCGGCGGCCATCTCTTTCCTGCGGAAGCGCTGGCACATCTGCTCGCCGAGCGTGGGTATTCGGTCCATCTGGTGACCGACAGTCGCGCCGAGCGCTATGCCGGCACCTTCCCGGCAGTGGCGATCCACACCGTTGCCTCGGCCACGATCGGATCGAAGAATCCGGTTTCCGTTACCCGGGCGCTACTCGCTCTCTGGAAGGGTTTCCGTCAGGCGAAACAATTGATCCGTGAGTTGAAGCCCATCGCGGTGATCGGCTTTGGCGGTTACCCGACGGTGCCGCCGCTCCTGGCAGCAGCAGGTCTCGGCGTGCCGACGGTGCTGCATGAGCAGAATGCCGTGATGGGCCGCGCCAACAAGGCGCTCGCGTCGCGCGTCAAGGCGATCGCCGGCGGCTTCCTTCCCGAGGGCGGAACCTTTGCCGACAAGACCGTGGTGACCGGTAATCCTGTGCGGCCGGCGGTCATTGCCGCCGCTTCCGTACCTTATTCGGCCTCGCAGCTGGGCCATCCGTTCCGCCTCGTGGTGTTCGGCGGCAGCCAGGGCGCGCAGTTCTTCTCTTCAGCCCTGCCGAACGCCATCAGCCTGCTTGAGGATGCGCTTCGGAACCGCCTGACGGTCACCCAGCAGGCGCGCCCCGAGGATGCCGAACGCGTCAAGGGCTGTTACGAGAAGCTTGGCATTCCGGCCGATGTCTCGCCCTTCTTCAACGACATGGCGGCGCGCATCGCTGCCGCGCATCTGGTAATCTCTCGCTCGGGTGCCTCGACCGTCTCCGAGCTCTCGGTTATCGGTCGGCCGTCAATCCTCGTGCCTTACCCTTATGCACTCGATCACGACCAGGCTGCCAATGCGGCGGCGCTGGCGGCGGCTGGCGGCGCAAGCGTCATTGCCCAGTCGGAGCTTTCGCCCGAGCGTCTGGCGGAGCTGTTGAGTAGCGCCATGCAGGAACCGGACAGGCTGGCGCAGATGGCGGCGGCGGCCAAAACCGCTGGCAAGGCCGATGCATCGCGCTTGCTCGCAGACCTCGTTGAGTCTATTGCCGCAGGCAAGGGTATCGCTCAGGTAAAGGGAGCCAATTCATGAAAATGCCGACGTCCATCGGGCTCGTCCATTTCATCGGCATCGGTGGGATCGGGATGAGCGGTATTGCCGAAGTGCTGCACAATCTCGGCCACCGGGTCCAGGGTTCTGACCAGGCCGATGGCGCCAATGTCCAGCGCCTGCGCGCCAAGGGCATAGAAGTCTTCGTCGGCCACAAGGCTGAAAACATCGGCGATGCCGAGGTCGTGGTGGTTTCGACCGCGATCCGAAAGGACAATCCGGAACTCGTCGCGGCGCGGGAAAAGCTGCTGCCGATCGTGCGCCGGGCCGAAATGCTGGCCGAACTGATGCGCTTCCGCAATGCGATCGCCATCGGCGGCACGCACGGCAAGACCACGACGACGTCGATGGTTGCCGCACTGCTCGATGCCGGTGGGCTCGATCCGACCGTCATCAACGGCGGCATCATCAATGCCTATGGCACCAATGCCCGCATGGGCGAGGGCGAGTGGATGGTGGTGGAGGCCGACGAATCGGACGGTACCTTCCTCAAGCTTCCGGCCGAGGTGGCGATCGTCACCAATATCGACCCGGAGCATCTGGATCACTACGGAACCTTCGACGCCGTGCGGGTCGCCTTCAGCCAGTTCGTCGAGAACGTGCCGTTCTACGGCTTCGGTGTAATGTGCCTGGACCATCCCGAAGTGCAGGCTCTGGTCGGCCGGATAGAGGATCGCAAGGTCATCACCTACGGCGAGAACCCCCAGGCCGACGTGCGCTATTCGAATGTGCGCCTCGAGGGCACGCATTCGATCTTCGACGTCGAGATCCGCCGCCGCCGCACCGGCCGGGTGTTCAATTTCAAGGACCTCCGGCTGCCGATGCCAGGTCGGCACAATATTGCCAATGCCTGCGCCGCAATCGCCGTCGCCAACCGGCTCGACATTCCGGAAGAGGCGATCCGCAAGGGGCTTTCGTCCTTCGGTGGCGTCAAGCGGCGCTTCACGCTGACCGGCACCTGGAACGGCGTGCAGGTTTTCGACGACTACGGCCACCATCCGGTCGAGATCAAGGCGGTGCTGAAGGCGGCCCGCGAAGCTTGCCAGGGCCGCATCATTGCCGTCCACCAGCCGCATCGCTTTTCGCGCCTGTCGAGCCTGTTCGAGGATTTTGCCAATTGCTTCAACGATGCCGATACGCTGTTGCTCGCCCCGGTCTATGCTGCCGGTGAGGACCCGATCGAAGGCGTCAATGCGGAAGCCTTGGTGGAGCGCATCCGCGCCGGCGGTCATCGCGATGCGCGCTATCTGGCGTCATCCGACCAACTCGCGCCGATTGTCGCGGGCATTGCACAACCGGGTGATTTCGTGATTCTGTCGGGAGCAGGTAACATCACCCAGTGGGCGGCAGCATTGCCGCGCGAACTGGAAGCGTTTTCGGGAAAGTCTTGAATGAAACAGGTGGATGGAGAAAAGTTGCTGGTCTCTCTCGGGCCGGGTGTTGATCAATTGCGCGGTCGTCTGACGCCGGACGCGCCGATGGATCGCGTCACATGGTTCCAGGCGGGCGGCCTCGCCGAGCTGATGTTCCAGCCACATGATACGGACGATCTCGTCACTTTCCTCAAGCTCTTGCCTGAAGACGTGCCGCTGACCGTGGTCGGCGTCGGCTCCAACCTTCTGGTGCGGGACGGCGGCATTCCGGGCGTGGTGGTTCGTCTCTCCGCCAAGGGCTTCGGCCAGGTCGAGCTGGCCGGCGAAAACCGCATCCGCGCCGGTGCCATCTGCCCGGACAAGCACATCGCCGCCATGGCGATGGACCACAATATCGGTGGCTTTCATTTCTATTATGGCATTCCCGGTTCGATCGGCGGCGCGGTTCGCATGAACGCCGGTGCCAATGGTGGCGAGACCGCCGAGCGTCTGATCGAGGTCGAGGCCGTCGACCGCAAGGGCAATGTCCATGTGCTCAGCAAGGCCGACATGGGCTACAGCTATCGCCATTCGTCGGCACCGGAAGGGCTGATCTTCACCAGCGCACTGTTCGAGGGGTATGCGGAGGACAAGGCCAAGATCCGCGCCGACATGGATGCGGTGCGCCAGCACCGCGAGACGGTGCAGCCGGTCAAGGAGAAGACCGGTGGGTCGACCTTCAAGAACCCGGATGGCCATTCGGCCTGGGAACTGATCGACCAGGCGGGATGCCGCGGCCTGATGATCGGTGGCGCGCAGATGTCATCGCTGCACTGCAACTTCATGATCAACATCGGCCACGCCACGGGCTACGACCTCGAGTATCTTGGCGAGACCGTGCGCCAGCGCGTTTTCGAGCATTCGGGCATCAAACTCGAATGGGAAATCAAGCGCCTCGGCATCTTCATGCCCGGCCGCGAGATCAAGCCGTTCCTCGGCGCAACGGCCGAATAAGGGGCGCGTGCGGGGAGGATCGGCTCCCAGGTGGATTGCCTTGTGCCCGTCGCCAGGCGAGGGGCAATCGAAGCGTCCGCAACGGGGGGCGTTGATTCGCGCTCGAGCTGCGCGGTCGCCCTGGCGCTGACCCTCCAACTGCCTTCACACCGCGCTCTCCCAAGTGACACACCGTCGCCATGGAACGGCGAACAGGCGCTGTTTCAAGCCTTTACGCCTGTCTTCAACGCATCTCGCCGATCAAGAAAAACGCGCTCCCACGCCGCCCGGTTAACCAAAGTAAACACTTCATTAACCTTAATGTCGTCTAACTAAACAATGGCTGGTGGCCCCGTCGGATGACTTCGTCGGCGCCAGGTGTCCGGTGGTTGATTTGCGATTTGCGGGGGCGTTGATGAGTGGCAAGCATGTAGCCGTCCTGATGGGTGGACTTTCTTCGGAGCGGCCGGTGTCGCTTTCCTCGGGGAATGCCTGCGCCGATGCCCTTGAAAGTGAGGGCTATCGCGTCACCCGGATCGACGTCGATCGCTCTATCGGTCAGGTGCTTGCAGACCTTCGTCCGGACGTCGCCTTCAATGCGCTTCATGGTCCATTCGGTGAGGACGGCACTATCCAGGGCGTGCTCGAATATCTTCAGATACCCTACACCCATTCGGGAGTCCTTGCCTCGGCGCTTGCGATGGACAAGGGGCAGGCAAAGATTGTCGCCGCCAATGCCGGTGTGCCGGTGGCCGAGGCGAAGGTCATGTCTCGACTCGACATCGGCAACGATCATCCGATTGCGCCGCCCTACGTGGTCAAGCCGGTTAATGAGGGTTCGAGCTTCGGCGTTGTCATCGTTCGTGAGGATATGGCGCATCCGCCTCAGTCGCTGAGGTCCAGTGAATGGCGTTACGGCGACCGTGTCATGGTGGAGCACTATGTTGCCGGTCGTGAGCTGACCTGCGGCGTCATGGGCGACAAGGTGCTTGGTGTCACCGAGATCGTGCCGCAGGGGCATAGCTTCTACGACTATGATTCCAAATATGTTGCCGGCGGATCCCGTCACGTACTTCCTGCGGAAATTTCACCGAAAATTTACCAAAAAATACAATCATTGGCCCTCAAGGCGCATCAGGCAGTCGGGTGTCGCGGAGTGAGTCGCTCAGACTTCCGTTACGACGATCGTTCCTCCGAGGATGGCGAGCTGATCTGGCTGGAAATCAACACCCAGCCCGGCATGACTCCGACCTCTCTGGTGCCTGAGATGGCCGCTCATGCCGGCCTGGGTTTTGGTGAGTTTGTTCGTTGGATTGTGGAGGATGCGTCTTGTTTGCGGTGAACGGCGATAGGTCTGCGGATATGGATGGGCGCTACAGTGTTGCCTCCGGTTCTGCCGTCGAGGGGCGTGTGCTGCCCCGGCCGATGCGCCGCGTCGTGCGCTTCGTCGTCAGCCTGTGTTCGGGTCGGATTGCCATTCCGCAGCATGCCGGCAAGGTCTCGCTCGCCGGCTTCTATTCGGCCGTTGCCTTCTACGGAATCATTGTCGGTGGGCATGGTCCTGCCGTCGTTCAAGCTGTCACGACCGGCGCCGGCTTTGCTGTCGAGGATGTGCTTGTCTCCGGCAATCGGCAGACGTCGGAAATCGACATTCTTCAGCTGCTCGGCCTGGATGGTTCCACCAGCCTGCTGGGGCTCGATATCGCCGTTGCCCGTCAGGCCCTTGCCGATATGCCTTGGGTCGAATCGGTCGAGGTTCGCAAGGTCTATCCCCGTGCCGTCGAGGTCGTCCTGCGCGAGCGTCAGGCATATGGCATCTGGCAGCATGGTACCGAGCTTTCGCTCATCGAGAAGTCCGGTAGCGTGATTGCGCCGCTGCGTGACAACAAGTTTGCTTCCCTGCCGCTTTTCGTCGGGCGCGATGCCGAGACGGCAGCAGCCGCTGTCGAGCTGGAATTCGCCAGGTTTCCCGACATTGCCTCGCGGGTAAAGGCCTTTGTCCGCGTCGCTGGCCGTCGTTGGGATATCCATCTGGACAACGGGGTGGTCGTGAAGTTGCCGGAAGATGATGTCGGTGCCGCGCTCGCCAAGCTGTCGCGTCTCGATGCCGAGCAGCAACTGCTGGCTCGCGACATCGCTGCCATTGATATGCGCCTTGCCGATCGCACTACCATCCAGCTGACGCCCGAAGCGCAGGAGCGTCGTCTCGCCGCCCTCGAAGAGCGGCGCAAGATGCTGAAGAAGGCGGGGCAGAGCATATGAGTTCTTTCGGGAGCTCACATTTCGGTCTGCCGCGCATCAAGCCGCTTTCGTCCAGGCGCGCTCATGTGGTCTCCGTGCTCGACATCGGGTCCACCAAGGTCGTCTGCATGATCGGCCGGCTGACGCCTTGCAGGGAAAGCTCGGTCCTTCCTGGCCGGACCCATAATGTCGAGGTCATCGGCATCGGCCACCAGCGTTCGCGCGGCATCAAGTGCGGCGTGATTTCCGATCTCGATGCGGTCGAGAGCGTTGTGCGCCTTGCTGTCGATGCAGCCGAGCGCATGGCAGGCCTGACGGTCGAAAGCCTGATCGTCAACGTCTCTGCCGGCCGCATCGCTTCCGACGTCTATACCGCGACCATCGATCTTGGTGGCCAGGAAGTCGAGGAGAGCGACCTGAAGAAGGTTCTCGTCGCCGCCGGCCAGCAGTCCCAGGGCAATGACCGTGCCGTGCTGCATTCGCTGCCCACGGGCTTCTCGCTCGATGGCGAGCGAGGCATCCGTGATCCGCTCGGCATGTTTGGCGACGAGTTGGGTGTCGACATGCATGTCGTGACCGCCGAGCGGGCCGCGCTGCGCAATCTCGAACTTTGCATCAATCGCGCGCACCTGACGGTCGAAGGCGTGGTCGCAACCCCTTATGCCAGCGGCCTTGCAGCTCTGGTCGACGATGAGGCCGAACTCGGCTGCGCGGCAATTGATATGGGCGGCGGCATGACGACGATCTCGGTCTTCGCGGAAGGCAAGCTCATCCACACCGACGCCATCAGCATCGGCGGCCATCACGTGACAACCGATCTCGCGCGCGGGTTGTCGACCCGCATCGAGGATGCCGAGCGTCTGAAGGTTGTCCATGGTTCGGCGCTGTCCAATGGTGCCGACGAGCGCGATGTGGTTTCGGTTCCACCGATCGGCGAAGATGACCGCGATCAGCCGCTACAGGTGCCGAAGGCACTTCTGACCCGGATTATTCGCGCGCGCATCGAAGAGACCCTTGAACTCTTGCACGATCGGATTCAGAAGTCGGGCTTCTCGCCCGTTGTCGGCAAGCGAGTCGTCCTCACGGGCGGCGCCTGCCAGCTGACCGGCATGCCGGAGGCGGCGCGCCGCATTCTGGCCCGCAACGTGCGAATCGGGCGCCCGATGGGTGTCGCTGGCCTTCCGGCCGCGGCCAAGGGCCCCGCTTTTTCGACCGCAGTCGGATTGATGATCTATCCGCAGGTCGCAGATCAGGAAACGCATGCCGGGCAGGGCGGATTGTTCTCCCCTTTCGGCAACGGAAACAGCCGGATAGCCCGCATGGGCCAATGGCTGAAGGAAAGCTTTTGAATTCTCACCAGGCCGGCCGCCCGCGGTCCTGCCTGGTGAGGACAGGTGAATTGACAATGGCCGGCGTGGCGCTGTGGCCGGAGAAAGAAGGAAGTCTGAAATGACCATCAAGCTGCAAAAGCCAGATATCACCGAGCTGAAGCCTCGGATCACCGTCTTCGGCGTCGGTGGCGGCGGCGGCAACGCTGTCAACAACATGATCACCGCTGGCCTCCAGGGCGTCGACTTCGTCGTTGCCAACACGGATGCCCAGGCCCTGACCATGACCAAGGCCGACCGTGTCATCCAGCTCGGCGTCAGCGTCACCGAAGGCCTCGGCGCCGGCTCTCAGCCGGAAGTCGGCCGCGCTGCCGCGGAAGAATGCATCGACGAAATCATCGACCATCTCAACAGCACTCACATGTGTTTCGTTACTGCCGGCATGGGCGGTGGTACGGGTACGGGGGCTGCACCGGTTGTTGCCCAGGCTGCCCGCAACAAGGGCATCCTGACCGTTGGCGTCGTTACCAAGCCGTTCCACTTTGAAGGCCAGCGCCGCATGCGGCTTGCTGAAGCCGGTATCGAGGAACTGCAGAAGTCGGTCGATACGCTGATCGTCATCCCGAACCAGAACCTCTTCCGCATCGCGAATGACAAGACCACCTTCGCGGACGCCTTTGCCATGGCCGACCAGGTTCTCTATTCGGGTGTTGCCTGCATCACTGACCTGATGGTCAAGGAAGGCCTGATCAACCTCGACTTCGCCGACGTACGTTCGGTCATGCGCGAAATGGGCCGTGCCATGATGGGTACCGGCGAGGCTTCCGGTCAGGGCCGTGCCATGCAGGCCGCAGAGGCCGCGATTGCCAACCCGCTGCTGGACGAGACCTCGATGAAGGGCGCCCAGGGCCTGCTGATCTCCATCACCGGCGGTCGCGACATGACTCTGTTCGAAGTCGACGAGGCGGCAACCCGTATCCGCGAGGAAGTCGATCCGGACGCCAACATCATCCTCGGTGCGACCTTCGACGAAGCGCTGGAAGGCCTCATCCGCGTTTCCGTGGTTGCGACCGGCATCGACCGGGCAGCCAATGCGATGGCCGGCCGCGACGCCGCTCCTATGGCAAAGCCCCTTATCCGTCCTTCGGCGGCCGTAGCTTCTGCTCCGGCCGCAGTGCAGCCTGCAATGGCGCAGGCACCCAAGACCATCGACCCGGTGGCAGAAACCATCCGTTCGGCCGAAGCTGAAATGGAACGGGAACTGGAAATCGCCATCGGTCGTCAGACCGCCGTGGCACCGCAGCCGGCCGCCGAGATGGAATTCCGCCCGCAGAGCCGGCTGTTCGCCACGCCGGCGGCTGCCGAAGCACAGCCCGCCGTCCGCATGCCGGTCGAACCGGTTGCCGCTCCGGCACCTGTCATGAGCCGCCCGGCTCCTGAGATGCAGGCTCCGCTTGCGCCGGCGCCGGTTCGTCACGAACCGGTTGCTCCGGCTGTCCGCCAGACGGTCGATCAGGTTCGGATGCCGAAGGTGGAAGATTTCCCGCCCGTGCTGCGTGCGGAAATCGATCACCGCGCCCATATGGCGGCTCCCGCTGCCCAGGACGAGCGCGGTCCGATGGGTCTCCTGAAGCGGATCACCAACTCGCTTGGCCGCCATCAGGACGAAGAACCCGCCGCCGATATGACCGCCTCTGCACCGGCCACGGCCGCTCCGCAGCGTCGCGCTCTTTCGCCGGAAGCCAGCCTCTATGCGCCGCGTCGCGGCCAGCTTGACGACCAGGGTCGCGCCACGCCCCCGTCGCGTTCGAGCAACGAGGACGACCAGCTGGAAATCCCGGCATTCCTTCGCCGCCAATCCAACTGATCGAACGCTTTCAGTGATCAAGGGCTCGGGTCTTGCGACCCGGGCCCTTTGTGTTTTTCCCCCGCGAAACGGAACTATTTCTCTTCTTTGTCAGTCCCTTAGTTTCGTTACAAAGCGAAAGAAACAGTGATTTGTAACGACAGGACCCTGTCCGTATGTATGGCATCGGAAATGGGTATGGACGGCAACTGCTGGTGATTCCCATTCCGGAAATGACAAGAGCAGCCGCAACGTTTTGTCTCAAGGCAGGGGCGGGCTGCATCGCTAAAGGCAATTTTTATGGCAATCGCATTGCTGGGTTTCCAGACAACCATCGCAACTCCCCTCAGCTTGACAGGTATTGGTGTCCATTCGGGGCGCCAGGTCACGCTTAACATGCTTCCGGCCGAGGCGGGTGCAGGGATCGTGTTCGTGCGCCAGCATGACGATGGCAGCGCAACCGAGCTGAAGGCGGTTTCCTCGCAGGTCGGCAATACCGATCTCTGCACTGTTCTCGGGTTCTCGCCGGCCCATTCGATCGCGACCATCGAACATGTGATGGCGGCGATTTATGCGCTCGGCATCGACAACCTGGTGATTGAGGTCGATGGCGCCGAAATGCCGATCATGGACGGCAGTTCGGAAGCTTTTATTGATGCGATCGAAGAGGTCGGCATCGTCAATCTCGGCGTCAAGCGCCGCTATATCCGTGTGACCAAGCCGGTCCGGATCGAGTCGGGTGCTTCCTGGTCGGAGTTCCGTCCCTATGACGGTACGCGCTTCGAGGTGGAGATCGATTTCGACACGCCGCTGATCGGCCGCCAGAAGTGGGAAGGTGATCTGACCGCCTCCACCTTCAAGCGCGAGCTCTCGCGTGCCCGCACATTCGGTTTCATGCGCGACGTTGAACGTTTGTGGGCGGCCGGCTTCGCGCTTGGCTCCTCGCTGGAGAATTCGGTCGTCATCTCGGACGACAACACGGTGATCAATGTCGAGGGCCTGCGTTACGAGAAGGACGAATTCGTCCGCCACAAGACGCTCGACGCTGTCGGCGACCTGGCGCTTGCCGGTGCACAGTTCATCGGTTGCTACCGCTCCTACCGTGGCGGTCACAAGATGAACGCCAATGCGCTCAAGGCTCTGTTGAGCGATCCGACCGCCTACGAGGTCGTTGAAGCCCCGGCGCGCAGCCTGCAGGCGCGGGCGCGTGAATTCGTTGCCGTCAATGTGCCGGAATTCGCGCCATGGTCGGCGTGAGCGTTCAATAACCTCCAAGCTGGGGCCGGGGCGTCATGTCCTCGGCCCTTTTTTTGTGCAGTTACTTTTTTCAGCTTGTCCAGGTGCCGCCCAGCCTCGGCGACCATTTCCGGGTTTCACCGCCCGCCGCCACAAAAATGCGTTAAATCGCCATCATTGCGTTGCTCTCATACTGCTTTTATGGCTAGAAACGCGTGTTAAAAGCGACTGTTTTCTAGCGGCGCTGCAATCGGGAACTGTCGAATGAGTCATGTAGGGTCGGTCGTTGTGAATAAAGCCGCGCGTATTGCCAGTATATGTGTGATGATGACGGTGTCCGGCGCGCTGCTTACGGCGTGTCAATCCGATCCTGATATCGATATCACCAAGCTTGGCATCGAAACCGATCCGCCGGAAACGCTCTACAACCAGGGTCTGGCCAATATCAAGGCCGGCAATATTGTCGAGGCTTCGCGCAAGTTCGACGCGATCGATGCACAGCATCCCTTCTCCGAATGGTCGCAGAAGGCGCTGGTGATGAGCACGTTCACCAAGTACCGCCTGGCGCGCTATACCGACGCCGTGACCGCTGGCAACCGCTACCTCAATCTCTATCCGCGTTCGGACGATGCCGCCTATGTGCAGTATCTCGTCGGTCTTTCCTATTGGAAGCAGATCGTCAACGTGACGCAGGACCAGAAGACCTCGATGCAAACGATCGACGCCATGCAGAAGGTGGTCGACAACTATCCGGACTCGGAATACGTCGATGACGCCCAGGCCAAGATCCGCTTTGCCCGCGATCAGCTTGCCGGCAAGGAAATGCAGGTCGGGCGCTATTATCTGGAGCGCAAGGAGTATCTTGCGGCGATTTCGCGCTTCCGCGTCGTGGTCGAGAAATATCCGAACACCAACCAGATTGAAGAAGCGCTTGCGCGTCTCGTCGAGGCCTATTACGCCATGGGCGTGGTACAGGAAGCCCAGACGGCCGCGGCGGTGCTCGGTCACAATTATCCCGACAGTCAGTGGTATGCCGATTCCTACAAGCTCCTGAAGTCCGGCGGCCTCGAGCCGCGCGAGAATTCGGGTTCGTGGATCGCAAGGGCCGGCAAGAAGATCCTTGTCGGGAGCTGACCCTCTTTCCTAGACGCGAGATGAGTGTTCCATGCTGGTCCAGCTGTCGATCCGCGATATCGTTCTGATCGAGCGGCTGGATCTTGCCTTCGAGGCCGGACTGTCCGTTCTGACCGGCGAGACCGGCGCCGGCAAGTCGATTCTGCTCGACAGTCTGTCGCTGGCGCTCGGCGGGCGCGGCGACGGTTCGCTCGTTCGCCATGGCGAAGACAAGGGGCAGGTGACTGCGGTCTTCGACGTTGCGATGAGCCACCCGGCCCGCACGCTTCTGCGCGGCAATGGCGTCGATGACGACGGAGATCTGATCTTTCGCCGTATCCAGTCCGCAGATGGCCGCACCCGCGCCTATATCAACGACCAGCCGGTCTCGGTCCAACTGATGCGTCAGGCGGGCCAGCAACTTGTCGAAATCCATGGCCAGCACGACGACCGGGCGCTCGTCGACACCGATGCCCACCGCATGCTGCTCGATGCCTTTGCCGGTCTGTCGGACGAGGCGGTCAGCCTCGGCGAAAGCTATCGGCGCTGGCGCGAGGCCGACCGGGTGCTGAAATCCCATCGTGCCCGTGTCGAGGCGGCTGCGCGTGAAGCCGACTATCTCCGGGCTTCCGTCGAGGAACTGGAGACGCTTTCTGCTCGCGACGGTGAGGAGGAGGATCTGGCCGAACGCCGCACCGCCATGCAGAAGTCCGAGCGGATCGCCGGCGACATTGCCGAGGCGACGGAGTTTCTCAACGGCCATGCCTCGCCCGTACCGTTGATCGCCTCGCTGGTCCGCCGCCTTGAGCGCAAGAGCCACGAGGCGCCGGGCCTGCTCGAGGACACGGTGCAACTGCTCGACAGCGCGCTCGACAACCTTGCCAACGCGCAGATGGAAGTCGAGGCGGCGCTCAGGCGCACCGAATTCGATCCGAATGAACTGGAGCGGGTGGAAGAGCGGCTGTTTGCCTTGCGCGCCGCGGGCCGCAAATATTCCGTACCAGTGACCGGACTGCCCGCCCTTGCCGAAAAGATGATCGCCGATCTGGCGGAACTCGACGCCGGCGAGGAGAAGCTCGGCGCACTGGAGGCTGCCGTCGTCGAGGCAAAAAATCATTACGACCATCTCGCCCAGGCTCTGTCCGTCAAGCGACACAATGCCGCCTCCGCGCTTTCCGAGGCGGTGATGGCCGAGCTTCCGGCGCTGAAGCTGGAACGGGCACGCTTCATGGCCCAGGTGACGAGCGCTGCGGATGCCGCAACGGCCGATGGTATCGATACGGTCGAGTTCCACGTCCAGACCAATCCGGGCACGCGCCCGGGTCCGATCATGAAGGTTGCCTCCGGCGGCGAACTGTCGCGCTTCCTTTTGGCGCTCAAGGTGGCGCTCGCCGATCGCGGTTCGGCACCGACACTGGTCTTCGACGAGATCGACACGGGCGTCGGCGGAGCCGTCGCCGACGCGATCGGCCAGCGCCTCAAGCGGCTCTCCGCCAAAGTGCAGGTGCTCTCCGTCACCCATGCCCCGCAGGTCGCAGCCCGTGCCGCCACACATCTGTTGATCTCCAAGGGGCCGACGGGCGAGGGCGGCGAGAAGATCGCCACCCGCGTCGCGACCATGGAACCGGAACATCGGCGCGAGGAGATCGCCCGGATGCTTGCCGGTGCCTCGGTCACCGACGAGGCGCGGGCTGCCGCCGCGCGCCTGCTTGCCGGAGAAAACTGAGGGCTCGCGGACCTTTGGGTCGGTGATTGCATTCAATGACCAAACCTGTTTCCCTCGGTGCACGATGTTCGAAGCCCTGTCTCCCTATTGGCCGTATATTCTCGCTTTCCTGTCGGTGACGATGGGGGCGGCGGCGGCCATCCATGCGGCGATGACCAAGCGCGAGGTGCGATCGGCGATCGGATGGGTCGGCGTCATCGTTCTGTCGCCCTTGCTCGGCGCGCTGATCTATGCGGTCGCCGGGATCAATCGCATCCGCCGCAAGTCGCTGATTTCGCGCCGCGCGCTGCATCTCGATGAGCTGTGGCGGACGCTTTCGCACTATGGCGTGTCGCGCGATGAGGTGGTAGCGCGTTTCGGCAGCCGTATGGCCGGTCTGAAGACGCTCGGCGATCGGGTCGCCAAGCACGCGCTCTCCTCCGGCAACCGCATCGACCTGCTCGCTTCCGGTGCCGAGACCTATGCCGCCTTCTGCGCGGCAATCGACGGCGCGGAGCGCAGCATCGTCCTCGAGACCTATATTTTCGATCGCGATGCTGCGGGTTTGCGCGTTGCCGACTGCCTGATAGCCGCCCACCGGCGCGGCGTGGCGGTTCGCGTCCTCATCGATGCGGTCGGGGCCCGCTACAGCGTGCCGAGCATCATCGGCTATCTTACCGACGCCGGGGTCGAGGTTGCCGCCTTCAACGGCAAGGTCATCATGGGGCTCAGGCTTCCCTATGCGAACCTGCGTACGCATCGAAAGATCCTGGTGGTCGACGGTGCCATGGCTTTTCTCGGCGGGATGAATATCCGCGCGGCCTTCGAGGGCGACGAGGCGGCGCGCGACACGCATTTCCGTCTGACCGGCCCCGCGGTCGCCGACATATTCGCTGTGGCAGCCGAGGACTGGCATTTTGAAACGGGCGAGATCCTCAACGGCGAGATCTGGAATGTCGCGCCCTTTGCGGCAAAGCCCGGCACGCCAAGCTTCGTGCGCACGGTGGTCTCCGGTCCGGACACCAATCTCGAAACCAATCACAAGATGCTGATGGGTGCCTTCTCCGCGGCGGAGAAATCGATCCGCATCATGTCTCCCTATTTCCTGCCCGACAATATCCTGCTCGGAGCGCTGGCCACGGCGGCGCGGCGCGGGGTTACCGTCGACATTATCATCCCGGCACAGAACAATCTCGCCATCGTCAGCCATGCCATGGCCGCGCAGTTCGACCAGATCCTCAAGGACGGCAGCCGGATCTTCCGCGCCCAGGGACCTTTCGATCACTCGAAACTGCTCACCGTCGACGGCCAATGGGCCTTTGTCGGCTCGTCCAATCTCGATTCGCGCTCGCTCAGGCTCAATTTCGAAATCGACATCGAGGTCTTCGATCCGGCTTTCGCCGCGACGATCGAGGCGCGCCTGGATGCCGCCCTCGAAGATGCCGACCCTGTCTCGCTGGAGGAACTGCGCCAGCGTCCGTTCGTTTTCCGTCTGTTCGACCGTGTCCTTTGGCTCGGCTCGCCCTATCTATGATGGAGGCCTGTCTTTTTGAAATACTGCCGAGATCCAGAAACGGGCGTGGTTTTTTCCTCGTCACGCCTTATGCTCCGTTCACCGTCGGCAAGGGCGCAGTCTGCATGGAAATGAAATGACGAAGACCAGCCATACCCTGACCTCGGCGGCGCTCGCCGCGATCAAGAACCGGTCCAAGCGCATCCACAACCGATTGACGAGGGAAGAGCGGGACGGCTCAATGCTGGTCGCCTCCTACAACGTCCACAAATGTGTCGGCACCGACGGACGCTTCGATCCAGAGCGGATCATTGAGGTCATCCGCGAGATGGACCCGGACGTGATCGCCTTGCAGGAGGCCGATCAGCGCTTCGGCGAGCGGTCCGGCCTGCTCGACCTGCCGCGGCTGAGGCTGGAAACCGGGCTGATGCCGGTGCCGGTGCTGCACAAGCCGAAATCCCATGGCTGGCGCGGCAATGTCCTGCTGTTCAAGGAGGGCGTGGTGCGCGACGTTCATCAGGTGGCCCTGCCGGGGCTTGAGCCGCGCGGCGCACTGGTCGCGGAGATCGATATCGAGTTGCGCGAGGGACTGCGAATCATCGCCGCCCACCTCGGTCTCCTGCGCTGGGCGCGCCGCCAGCAGGCCGATACCATCCTCGACATCATCGGGCGGCGCGAGGAGCGGCCGACCTTGCTCATGGGCGATTTCAACGAATGGCGCCTCGGCCCCGGATCGGCGCTCACCCGTCTCGAATCGGTCTTCGGACCGCTGCCGGCCCCGATCCCCAGCTATCCGGCCCGTATGCCGGTGCTTTCGCTTGACCGGATCATGGCGAACCGGACCGATCTGATCGCCGAAATGGCGGTGCACGACACGCCGCTCGCCCGCAAGGCCTCCGATCACCTGCCGCTTCTGGCGCGGATCGACCTCGGCGCCGGCAGTCTGGCTTAAGCAATCCGTCTGGATACGCGACCACGGTTTTTCATCCGGAGAAATTCGGCTAAGACCGTCGAGTCACATTCGGAGCGGGGGCAATGGCAGAGCATATGATCGCAGTCGAGGATCTGAGCGAGGAGCAGGCGAGAGCCGAGCTTGAATGGCTGGCCGCGGAGATCGCCCGTCACGACGCGCTCTATCACGGCAAGGACCGGCCGGAGATCTCGGATGCCGACTATGACGCACTGAAGCGCCGCAACGACGCGATCGAGGCGCGCTTTCCAGCCCTCATCCGGCCCGACAGCCCGTCGCGACGTGTCGGCGCCGCGCCTTCGGTGACCTTCGCCCAGGTCGTCCACGCCCGGCCGATGCTGTCGCTCGACAACACCTTTTCCGACGAGGACGTCGCCGATTTTGTCGCCTCGGTCTACCGCTTCCTTGGACGCCTGCCGGACAATTCGATCGCCTTTACCGCCGAGCCGAAGATCGACGGTCTCTCCATGTCGATCCGCTACGAGAACGGCCGCCTCGTGACTGCGGCGACCCGCGGCGACGGCACGACCGGCGAAAACGTCACCGCCAATATCCTGACCATCCAGGAAATCCCGCGACAATTGCCGGCCGGTGCGCCGGCCGTGGTCGAGGTGCGCGGCGAGGTCTATATGGCGAAAAGCGCCTTCCTGGCGCTGAACGCGCAGATGGAGGCCGAGGGCAAGCCCCTTTACGTCAATCCGCGCAACACCGCATCCGGCTCGCTGCGTCAGCTCGATCCGAAGGTGACGGCCAGCCGCAAGCTGAAATTCTTCGCCTATGCCTGGGGCGAGATGTCGGACATGCCGGCCGACACGCAGATGGGCATGGTGGAGAAGTTCCGCGAATGGGGGTTCCCGGTCAATCCGCTAATGAAGCGGCTGACATCGACCGCCGAAGTGCTCGACCACTATCGCCAGATCGGCCTGATCCGCGCCGATCTCGACTATGACATCGACGGCGTCGTCTACAAGGTCGACCGGCTCGACCTGCAGGAACGCCTCGGTTTTCGCTCGCGTAGCCCACGCTGGGCGACTGCCCACAAGTTCCCGGCCGAACAAGCCTTCACTACCGTCGAGGCGATCGACATCCAGGTCGGCCGCACCGGAGCGCTCACCCCCGTCGCGCGGCTGGAGCCGATCACGGTCGGCGGCGTCGTGGTCACCAATGCGACGCTGCACAATGCCGACTACATCAAGGGCATCGGCAATTCCGGCGAGCGCATCCGCCCCGACGATCACGACATCCGTGTCGGCGACACGGTGATCGTTCAACGGGCCGGCGATGTGATCCCGCAGGTGCTCGACGTGGTGCTGGAAAAGCGCCCGGCCGGGGCCGAGCCTTACGCGTTTCCCACCAAGTGCCCGGTCTGCGGCAGCCATGCCGTGCGGGAGAAGAACGAGAAGACCGGCAAGCTCAATTCGGTCACCCGCTGCACCGGCGGCTTCGTCTGTTCGGCCCAGGCCAAGGAACACATCAAGCATTTCGTCTCGCGCAATGCCTTCGACATCGAGGGGCTGGGCACCAAACAGGTCAACTTCTTCTTCGAGGCCGAGGATCCGGCGATCCAGATCCGCACCGCGCCCGACATCTTCACCTTGAGGCGCCGGCAGGAAGCCTCGCCGCTGGTCAAGCTCGAGAACATCGAGGGTTTTGGCCGTGTCAGCGTTCGAAAACTGTTCGATGCGATCGACGCACGCCGCGAGATCGCCCTGCACAGGCTGATCTTCGCGCTCGGCATTCGGCATGTCGGCGAGACCACCGCCAAGCTCCTGGCGCGCTCCTACGGCTCCTACGGTGCCTTTGCCGAGGCGATGAAGGCGGCCGCGCCGATGTTCGGCGATGCCTGGAACGAACTCAACGCCATCGACGGCATCGGCGAGGTGGTCGCCGCCTCGATTGTCGAATTCTTCAAGGAGCCGCGCAATCTCGAAGTGGTCGACAGGCTGCTGCAGGAGGTGACCCCGATCGACGCCGAGGCGCCGGTCCTTAGCGGTAGCCCGGTCGCCGGCAAGACCGTCGTCTTCACCGGCTCTCTGGAAAAATTCACCCGCGATGAGGCAAAGGCGCGGGCCGAGAGCCTGGGCGCAAAGGTTGCCGGATCGGTGTCGAAGAAGACCGACTATGTCGTGGCCGGCGCCGATGCGGGCTCCAAGCTCGCCAAGGCGCAGGAGCTTGGCGTTGCGGTTCTGACCGAAGACGAGTGGCTGGCGCTGATCGGCGGGTGAGGGCGCCGTTCACGGATCGGTATAGCCGATCGCGCGGAGCGTCAGTTGGGCGCTGCCGGGATCGGTCGTGAACAGGATCGCGCCGCTCGACTGGGATTCGCCGGGCACGTAGTCGAAGGTGACGTCGACCGTCTCGACACTCTCTTCGCCCCGCACAAGTTCCCCGCGCACGACAACGGCCGCGGCTGTGGTATTGGCGCGATTCTCGATGTCGAAGGTGATGCGGTAGCCGCCCGTCATGCGCTCCATACCGGTCGCCTCGATGGCGAATTCCGGTGGTTCCATCCGCTCGCTCAGTGCATTCCAGCCGACATAGCCGATCAGCGTGGCGATGAGAGCAGCCGAGACGAAGCCGGTCAGCCACTCCATCCAGTGCGGATTGTCGGCTTCTGTGTGGTGGGGGTGATGGGAGGGGCTCATATCTTCCTCACAATATCAGCCGGGCGGCGGCGGCGCCAATCGCGGCGGGAAAGGCGAGCACGATGACGGCGAAGATCAGCGGGGTCAGGGCGGTGCCATCGACCTGCTCGAAGATCCACAGGGAGAACAGGCTGATCGTCAGCGCGATGACGTAGCCGGGCAGGGTGAAGCGGATCAGGGCGTGCCACCAGGGAGTCTCCGGCGAAAGCTCGTGGCCGCCCTCGAAGGACACCGCGTAGACGAAACCGTGCATCAGGGTGATCGACAGGAGAATGGTCGCGAGCGCGTGCCAAGCGGTCATCTTGTAGGAGAGTAGGATCATCTCCTCCGTCGGCGCGACGTTGAGCGAAAGGAACAGCGCGCCGACTGCCATGAGGAAAAGCTCGCCGAAATAGCTTGCCGGCCGCTTCCGCAATTCTGGCTTTTCGCACGCCTCGTCCTCGTCGCGGGTCAACTGGCTGCGGCCGAACATGGCGCCGATGCTGGCGGGAACGGCCTGCACGGCGATCTTGCCAAGCACCTCGCTTGCCGGCATGTCGGGCTTCAGCAGCCCGAACAGCGTGAGGATGAGGCCGCTCGCCGCAATGCCGATCCCGTAGGCGACGATCGCGTCGCGAAGATCTTCGCGCCAGCCGAAGGTTTCCTCGAAGCCGATGTGGTGGGAGAGGATGATCAGCAGCGGGAGGTTGATGATGAGAAGCAGGAACAGCTTGTCACGGCCGATGTAGAAGCCGAGCTGCCACATTTCCATCGTCATCAGCATGGGAAGGGCAAAGAGCAGGGCGCCGGCGAGCCCGCGCCCCATGCCGGCGAGAAAGGCTGTCCTTGCCTTACGTTGCCGGTCCGGATCGTGGCCCTGCACTGCAAAATCCGACATGCCGCCCCCGCTTCATTCTTGCGCGCTCGACAACGCCGAGGCGGGGCGATTGTTCCATGGCCGCTCTCGGCGGACGGCGGGGGGCGGGTCTGGCGATACGGACCACGGGGCAAGAGGTCGGCTCGGGATTCCCTCTGCCCGCCTGCTCGGAGAGGGTTGGGGTGAGGGGCAATTGCACGATCGCAGCCTTTGCCGCGCCGGGCGGGCGACGCGGCAAACGATAGGGCCCGCGCATGGGAATGCACGGGCCTTGCAATGACGTCACATGCGAGCGGAAATCAGCCCTTCGGCTTGAAGCTCTTCTTCTTCGCACCCGCTGCCGGGCCGCGATCGTCGAACTTGCCCTTGGGCTTGCCTGCATAGGCCGGCTTGTCACCCTTTGCTGCATAAGCGGGCTTGTCGTTCTTCGCTGCATAGACGGGCTTGTCGCCCTTGGGCTTTCCGGCCCAGTCAGGCTTGGCTGGCTTGTCGTAGGCGTTCGAGGCGCCCTTCGGCTTCTTCTTGAAGGCGGGCTTTTCACTGCTCCATTCGTCGCGGGCGGGCTTGGCCGGAACGTCGCCCCAGACTTCGGCATCGGCCTTGGCCAGGTCGTCGGGCAGGTTACGCGTCGCCGCCGGGGCGGGCTTGTCGGCCCAAGGCTTCTTGTCGTCTATGGCACGCTTATCGCCGTAGGGTTTCTTGTCTTCGTAAGGCTTCTTGTCGCCGAACGGCTTTTTCTCGGCAAATGGCTTGGCGTCGCGGGCCGGGCGCTCCTTCGGCGGGGCGTTGAAGTTCGGCGTGCCGTCGAGACGCTTGACGACGATGCCGCGCTCCAGCGTCTTGTTCGGGCCGAGGGCGGCGAGGAAGCCCTCGACGCCGTTTTCGGCGATCTCGACGAATGTCTCTTCCGGCTGCATCTTGATCGCGCCGATCACCGCCTTGGTGATGTTGCCGTTGCGGCACAGCATGGGGATCAGCCAGCGCGGCTCGGCATTCTGCCGGCGGCCGACCGAGAGCGAAAACCAGGTGCTGCCGCCGAAATCCGAACGCGGCTTGGTCGCGGCGCTCGATGGATTGGCATAGTCCGGCTCGCGGCGCTTGGCTCCGGCCTCCAGGTTGACCGGGATCAGGTCTTCCGGGGCGGAACGATTACCGCGCTGCAGGCGCAGGAAGGCGGCGGCCACCTGCTCGGCGCCGTGGGTCGCAAGCAGGGTGGCGATGAACGGGGCTTCGTCCTCGTTGATCTTCTCCGACAGGGCCGGATCGGCAAGCAGACGTTCGTCGTCGCGGGCCAGCACGTCGTCGGCCGACGGCGGCAGGACCCAGGTCGGCTGGACGTTGGCGCCGGCGAGCAGGCGTTCGGCCTTGCGCCTTGCGCTCATCGGCACGATCAGGGCGGACACGCCCTTGTTGCCGGCGCGACCGGTGCGGCCCGAACGGTGCAGCAGGGTGTCCGAATTGGTCGGCAGATCGGCGTGGATCACCAACTCGAGGCCGGGCAAGTCGATGCCGCGGGCGGCAACGTCAGTGGCGATGCAGACGCGGGCGCGGCCGTCGCGCATGGCCTGTAGCGCGTGGGTGCGTTCGTTCTGCGACAGTTCGCCGGACAGCGCCACGACCGAGAAGCCGCGATTGTGCAGCCGGGCCGTCAGGTGGTTGACGGCGGCGCGGGTCGAGCAGAACACGATGGCGTTGCGGGCTTCGTAGAAACGCAGCACGTTGATGATGGCGTTCTCGCGATCGGGATTGGCAACCGTCAAGGCGCGATATTCGATGTCGATATGCTGCTTCTGCTCCGACACCGTTGCGATGCGCTTGGCGTTGCGCTGGTAGCTCTTGGCCAGGTCTGCAATCGAGCGCGGCACGGTAGCCGAGAACATCAGCGTGCGGCGATCGTCCGGTGCGGCATCAAGAATGAATTCGAGGTCCTCGCGGAAGCCGAGGTCGAGCATTTCGTCGGCCTCGTCCAGCACCACGGCGCGCAGGCCGGAGAGGTCTAGTGCCCGGCGGGTGATGTGGTCGCGCAGGCGGCCCGGCGTGCCGACGACGATATGGGCGCCGCGCTCCAGCGCCCGGCGCTCGTTGCGCACGTCCATACCGCCAACGCAGGAGGCAATGACCGCGCCGGTCTTCTCATAGAGCCATTCCAACTCGCGCATGACCTGCATGGCCAGTTCCCGGGTGGGCGCGATGGCGAGCGCCAGCGGCGCGCCAGCGCGGCCGAAGCGGTCCTCGCCGGCCAGAAGCGTCGGCGCAATGGCAAGGCCGAAGGCAACCGTCTTGCCCGAGCCGGTCTGGGCCGATACCAGCGCGTCCGCGCCTTCGAGGTCCGGGTCGAGCATGGCCTGCTGCACCGGGGTCAGCGTCGCATAACCGCGCTTGGACAATGCCTCTGCGATCGGCGCCACGATGCCGTTGAATTCTGTCATGGAATTAAGTCTTTCGAATTGGATGTCTGGAGCGGGCCAATGCACCGCGCCCGCCGATTGCGGGTATGTTTGCGGTGTTCCTATCCGGCAAACGCTGAATTGTATAGGGGGAGCGCTGAAAAAGGCGAGAAATGCGGGCGAAGACGGGCGTTAGAGCCCGGTCGTCGGGCCGGGCCGCGAGGATATGTCGTGTTTGCCAAGCTTGCGGGGAAGCCTTATGACCCAGACAAGGACCATCGCATTCGGAGAATCGCCAGCCTTGAAAACCATTGCCATCGATTTCGAAACAGCGAGCGAAGAACGCGGCAGCGCCTGTTCGGTGGGGCTTGCCTGGATCGAGGACGGCGAAGTCGTTCGGGTCGAAGAGCGCCTGATCCGGCCGAAGTCCATGCGGTTCTCGCCCTTCAACATCGCCATTCACGGCATCCGTCCGGAGCATGTCGAGGATGCGGCCGAGTTTCCCGAGGTGATGGACGAGTTCGCCGAGGATTTCGCCGGTGCCATGATGATCGCCCATAATGCCGCCTTCGACTTTTCTGTCTGGCGCAGCGCCCTCGACGCTTATCGCCAGCCCTATCCGGAACTGTCCTATCTGTGCAGCGTCAAGATGGCCCAACGCATGTGGCCGGATCTCGGCTCGCATCGGCTGAACAGTCTCGCTGCCCATCTGGGCGTCAGCTTCCTGCACCACAATGCCGCCGAGGATGCGCGCGTCTGCGCGCTGGCCTCGATCGCCATGGCGCGTGAGGCGGGTGCTGCCCATCTCGCGGAACTTCCGGGCCTGATCGGCATTGCCGCCGGCCGGCTGTTCCGCGGCGGCTACGAGGCCTGCTCGGTGCGCCGCATCCGAAAGCGCGAGCCGGCCTTGTAAGGTCGCTTGCCGCGCTTATCTAGATTGCAGTCACCCCAGGAGATTTGCCATGTCGATCCGCTCCCTTGCGCTTTCCGCCACCGTCGCCCTTGCCGCCCTTGCCGCACCGGCCAGCGCTGAAGTGGTGGGGGAAGTCGGCGTCGACTGGGTCGGCAACGACATCGTCATCGAGGCGGTCAGGGACCCAAAGATCAAGGGTATCACCTGCCACGTCACCTATTTCGACCGGTCAATCATCGATCGGCTGTCAAAGGGGAACTGGTTCGAGGATCCGTCCAACAGTTCGATCGCCTGCCGTCAGACCGGGCCGATCGAGATCGGTGACATCGATCTTTCCAAGGACGGCGAGGAAGTGTTCCGCGAAGGCATGTCGCTGATCTGGAAGCAACTGGTCGTCAATCGCATCTACGACAAGGCGAACGATACGCTGATCTACCTGATCCACTCGCGACAGGTGGTGGATGGCTCGGCAAAAATGGCGATCTCGACCGTTCCGCTGTTCGACCAACCCGTCACCTGGACGAAGGGCAAGCCTTAAGCGCTTAGGATAGCAGGGGCTCTGGTTAACCGTTCCTTGCCGAAGTGGTGCGGTCTTGCCCAAAATTGGTCAGCCTGAGCTTGGCCAATTGTTCATTTTTTGCGGCGACGTCACTTTCGCTGCAGGCTAAAGTTTGGCAAGCTTGCAAAAGGCATCGGAAAACGAGTGCATCACCCCATGCGTTTGTTTGCTGTTCATGTCTTGCCAATCGAGGGGTTGCAGCCTCGAACTCCGAACAAGGTTGCGCTCCGGGCTTTCCATGGCCGGGGCGCAATTCGTTTCGGCGGGGGGCTTGTCGCGACAGTCAACCAAATCACATGCAAAAACGCCCCATAACCCCGCGTCAGCGGGGTCATGGGTGGGAAGATCGAAGGTATCAGGGGCGATCAGGCGGCCTGGGCAAGCTCGTCGGCGATAACCGTGTCGAGGTTGAGGAAGCAGACCATCGACTTCTCCAGCGCGACGATGCCGCGGCAGAAGGCGCGCTGTTCTTCAGGAATGATTTCCGGTGCCGGCTGCAGGTCTTCTCCCTTGATCGTCATCATGTCGGAAACCTGTTCGACCAGCAGGCCGACCAGCTTGCCGGCAATGTCGGTGACGATGATGGCGGCGCGCTCCGACGGTTCGGTCATCTTCATGCCGAGACGGCAGGCCATGTCGATGACCGGGATCACCGCGCCGCGCAGGTTGATGAGACCCAGCACGTAGGGCGGCGTATGCGGCATCGGGGTCACGGGCGCCCAACCGCGGATTTCGCGGATCGCCATGATGTCGATGCAGAATTCCTGCTCGGCGAGGTGAAAGGACACGATTTCCAGGTGATCGCCGGACTGCTTGATGGCATTGTTCATGTTCAAAACTTCCCAGTTTTAGACTGTGGTACCCTGGCTTGCGGCGCGGGCGACAGCATTTCGGTTGAATGTCCCTGCGACCTTGTCGACGCTCCCGCAGTCGGCAGATGCAGGGCGTCGACAATTCCGTTTGCATGCTGAGGCCAGGAAGATTGTTCAGCTGTTCCGGCGGACCTTATGTCCGAATGACCGATCCGGTCATCTCGCGATTGAACAATGGCAAATAGCCGTTAAGCAATGGATAATGTAGACGCGTCTCGCGCTGCGCGTCCGGAATCCGGGCGTCCTTTCCCTTGCCGACCGGCCGGGCATCTCAAACGGCAGAGATTGCCCGCCGATAGAGGTGCCAGGTTGCATGGCCGAGCACCGGCAAGGCGACGAGAAGGCCCGCAAAGAACGGCAGCAGGGAGAGGAATGCCGTCACCGCGACGACCAGACCGAAGACGAGCATCGGTGCGGGATTTTCGACGACCGTGCGGATGCTGGTCAGCATGGCCGTGACGAAATCGATGTCAT
The DNA here is from genome assembly GCF_964021225.1 of Rhizobium arsenicireducens. NCBI lineage: Bacteria > Pseudomonadati > Pseudomonadota > Alphaproteobacteria > Hyphomicrobiales > Rhizobiaceae > Rhizobium > Rhizobium arsenicireducens. The sequence continues at coordinate 994,395 of NZ_CAXHYK020000001.1, forward strand.
GGTCGAGCAGCAACGGCATGGAGATGACGGTCAGCGAAAAGAGCACGGTGGCGATTACAGCGCCAACCACCGTGCCGACCAGCAGGAAGAATATGCCCTCGGGCGTGGTCGTCACCACCGTGACAAAGGCAGCAAGCGAGGCGGGGATCTTGAAGCCGAGGAAGAGGGCGAGCAGCAGCCGCACCTGGTAGATCCAGATCCAGAAAACGAAGAGGACCGCGAATGCCATCCAGGAGAGCTGGCGTTCCCGCTGCCGGAACACTTCGGTCAGCACGCCGCGCCAGCTGATCGGCTCGCCACGCTCGTGACGCCGGCTGATCTCGTAGAGACCGACCGCGACGAAGGGGCCGATCAACGGGAAGCCGATGGCAACCGGAATGATCATCCAGGGTTGATGGTAGAGGCTGAGCACGGTGACGATGAAAATGCCGCCGAGGACATAGATTCCACCGAAGAACAGGCCGAACATCGGATAGCGTCGAAAGTCCCCCATACCGTCGGCGAGTGCCCCCGTCACGTCCTTCATCTCAAGTCGATTGATCCGCATCTTGGGCTGCTGTGCCGCCGGAATGACCTGTTCCTCCATTCGTCCCTCCCAAGACATTCGGTTGAATCACAGAATGGATGCAGGCTGGCAGAAAATCCTTGTTATTCATCAAGTTTCTTGCGGTCGGCAAAAACTTTCCCCTTTCACAGGCGCAAGGCCCCCATTATGTATGGCGAATGGACCACATTGCGCCCAAGCCGCTGAATGCCTTGCTGATCGCCGCCCTGCTTGCCGGTGCGGGTCTGCTCTCTGCTGCCGTGTTTGCCGGCTGGATGCGATTCGGCGCTGATATTGTGCTGACCTACGCCGAGAACGGCCTCTCCTCCTGCCTCTAGGCCACATTTATGCCGGGCTCCTGGGACAAAACGGCGCGCCCGGACGCTGAAACGGCGAGTTGATTTGCACTTCGGCACGGATCGACGTATCCGCAGATACCTTCCTGCCGTCGTTCCAAAGGGATCTGACCTTCGATGAAGACTTTGCGCATTATTCTCTGGGCCGGCGTCGTCGTGCTTGCCGGCGTGCTCGGCTGGCTGACGCTGGCGGTCACCGACACCAAGGACAAGATCGCCGAGGCGCCGTTCGGCGTGCCGTTCACGCTTGTCGACCAGAACGGCCAGGCGATCACCGAGCAGGCCTTCCGCGGCAAGCCGACGGCGCTGTTCTTCGGTTTCACCCACTGCCCCGAGGTCTGCCCGACGACGCTGTTCGAGCTGAATGGCTGGCTGACCAAGGTCGATCCCGACAAGACGAAACTACAGGCCTATTTCGTCACGGTGGATCCGGAGCGCGATACGCCGGAAATGCTCGGCGGCTATATTTCGAACGTCACTGACCGCGTGATCGGCATTGCTGGCGATCCGGAAAAGGTGGGCGAGGTCGTCAAAGGCTTCCGCGTCTATGCCAAGAAGATCCCGCTCGACGAGAAGGATCCGAATGGCGACTACACCATGGACCACACCGCTTCGGTCTTCCTGCTCGACAAGGAGGGGCGTTTTGTCGGCACCATCTCCTATGGCGAGAATCCGGACGTGGCGATCAAGAAGCTCGAGAACCTCGCCAAGGGCTGACTGCGGACGCGTTCTGATTGCTCACCTGTTGCCATTGGCGGCGTCGCGTTGTACCGCAGGCGCCAGCGCCGGGCGGCGTTTCAGCGCGGTCCCGCTCTCTCCCTTTGCGACAGGATGACCGACCGTGAGTGAAATCCGCCTCTATGTAAGCACGACCGAAGCGCGGGCGACGGAAATCCTCGATCTGATGACGCTGTGCTTCGGTGAAGAGGATCTGGCGATTGCCACCACCGAGGTGGACGAGAAGAACGATGTCTGGGAAGCCTCCGTCTACATGATGACCGACGAGGAGGACGAGATCCGCGTCCGGCTCGAAGACCTGTTTGCCGTCGATTTTGCCGATCTCGCCATCGAGAGGGAAGTGCTGCCGGACATCGACTGGATCGCCAAGTCGCTCGAGGGGCTGAAGCCCGTCCGGGCAGGGCGGTTCATCGTCCACGGCTCGCATGACCGCGACAAGGTGCGGGTGAACGATCTGGCGATCGAGATCGAGGCCGGCCAGGCCTTCGGCACCGGCCATCACGGGACCACGGCCGGCTGCCTGGAGGTGATCGACGAGGTGGTGCGGTCGCGGAAGGTGCGCAATGCGCTGGACCTCGGCACCGGCAGCGGCGTCTTGGCGATCGCGGTGCGCAAGTTGAAGCACATCCCCGTGCTTGCAACCGACATCGATCCCGTCGCCGTGCGCGTCGCCAGAGAAAATGCACGCAGCAATGGCCTCATCGAGGGGATCGAGTTCCGCGTCGCGCCCGGTTTCCATTCGACCGCATTTGGCCAATACGGACCGTTCGATCTGATCATCGCCAATATTCTCGCCCGCCCGCTGATGAAGATGGCGCCGCAACTCGCCGTGCATCTGGCGCCCGGCGGCTCCGTTATTCTCTCGGGGATTCTCGCAAGCCAGCGCTGGAAGGTCATTGCCGCCTACAATGGAGCTGGCCTCGCGCATGTGAAGACCATCTGGCGCAATGGCTGGGTGACGCTCCATCTGCGGCACGGCCGAGGGCTGGTTTAAGGCCGGACTCTTTCGCGCTGCACAATTGCGCAAAATGCATGGCAGGCGCGCAACAGGAAATCAAAAAAGGCGGCATCCGGGATGCCGCCTTTTTCAGATCAGTTGCCTGATCGGGACCTGCGAGCTTTGGGAGGAGAGCTACCAGCAGGTATTTGATGTCGTTGCACTGCCTATTCCGCCTGTCCGGCAGTCGAGGCTCAGAAGGCCGAAGCGCGGATGCCCTTGCGGCGCAGTTCTTCGCGGGTCGTTCCCAGGTTTTTCAGGGTTTCGTCGTCGAGGTTCATCAAGGCGCCGTTGATGTAGCGGTTCGCCTGCAGTTCACGTGCTGCCACGAAGCGCTGAAAGGCATTGCGAAAGAAGGTGTTTGCCATTGCCATGTTCCTTGCAGTGGTTGCGATTACTTGTTCGTTAAATGCAATATAGGCGCTGCAAACGCTTTGAGTGATAGGGCTTGCTACATGGGTGTTATGCGTTTGGCGCATGAGTGGGGCATATTTTTGCCCATGTTGCCGATTGTTTGACCAGAAATTAGGCGCGATGCCTCTCTTGTGGCGCACTGCAGCATCAGTGAGGGCGCGGCGCGCCTGCGGGCTTTTGGAATGGTGCAGGATCGGCACGGCTTGCTATAAGGATCGTTCCAGATTCTAATCCCGAGGAAGCGCCTGCCATGTTCCAGTCATTCGATGTCACCTCTACCCCTGAGTTCGGCCGCGAGCGGGTCGAGGCGCTCCGGGCGCGATTTGACGAGCTTGGTATCGACGGTTTCCTTGTGACGCGCGCCGATGAATATCAGGGGGAATATGTGCCGGCATCCGCCGAGCGGCTGTCCTGGCTCACTGGTTTCACCGGATCGGCTGGCCAGGCGCTGATCACCACGGCAAAGGCGATCGTCTTCGTCGATGGACGCTATGTGACGCAACTGGCCGAACAGGTCGATCCCGCCGTTTTCACGCCGGGCGATCTGGTCGGCGAGCCGCCGCACAAGTGGATCGCCAAGCATGCGCACAAGGGCTTCCGTCTCGGCATAGATCCGTGGCTGCACACCGGCCAGGAGGTGCAGCGGCTGGAAAAGGCGCTCGCCGAGCAGGACGGTGCACTCATCGTCCTGCCCGCCAATCCGCTCGACGCGATCTGGACGGATCGTCCGGCCGAGCCGCTCGGTCCCGTCGTGATCCAGCCGATCGAATATTCCGGCGTGCTCGCCAAGGACAAGATCGCCACGATCGCCGCCGACCTTTCCGACAAGCAGGTCGAAGCGGCGCTGATTACCGATCCTTCGTCGATTGCCTGGATCTTCAACATCCGCGGCAGCGACGTGCCGCACACGCCGCATCCTTTGGCGCGGGCCATCATCAGGGCCGACGGGACGGCCGAACTCTTCCTCGACAAGCGCAAGACCGGTATCGAGGCGGAGGCCTATCTCGGCCAGCTGTGCAAGCAACTGGACCCGCGCATGCTGGTCGCGCATTTGGAAAAGCTCGCGGTCGAGGGCAAGCGCATCCTCGTCGACCCGGAACTTGCGCCCTTTGCCCTTGTCGAACTCATTCGCGGCCACGGCGGCACGGTCGTGCCGGGCGCCGATCCGGCGAAAATCGCCCGGGCGGTGAAGAACAGCGTCGAGCTCAACGGTTCGGCGGCGGCCCATCTGCAGGACGGCGTGGCAGTCGTCGAATTCCTGGCCTGGCTCGACGATCAGCATCCCGGCACCGTCACCGAAATCGAGGCAGCCAAGGCGCTGGAGGCGGCCCGGGCACGGGTCGGCGAGCGGATGCAGAACCCGCTCAAGGACATTTCCTTCGACACGATCGCCGGCGCCGGAGAGCATGGCGCGGTGATCCACTATCGCGTCACGACCACAACCGATCGCAGCCTCAATTCGGGCGAGCTATTCCTGATCGACAGCGGCGCGCAATATGTCAACGGCACGACCGACATTACCCGTACGCTTGCGATCGGCGCCGTGTCCGACGAGCAGAAACGCTTCTTCACGCTGGTGCTGAAGGGCATGATCGCCATCAGCACCGCGCGCTTTCCCAAGGGTACGCGCGGCTGCGATCTCGATCCGCTGGCGCGGATCGCGCTGTGGAAGGCCGGTGCCGACTTCGCCCACGGAACGGGCCACGGCGTCGGCTCCTTCCTCTCGGTGCACGAAGGGCCGCAGCGCATCTCGCGGCTTTCCACCCAGGAACTGCTGCCCGGCATGATCCTGTCCAACGAGCCCGGCTACTACCGGCCCGGCGCCTTCGGCATCCGCATCGAGAATCTCGTCTATGTCCGCGAACTGGAGCCGGTCGAGGGTGGCGATATGCCGATGATGAGCTTCGAGACGCTCACCTATGTGCCGATCGACAAGTATCTTGTCGTCACGGATTTGCTGACGGACGAGGAACTGCGCTGGCTCGACGATTACCATGCCAAGACCCGCGAAGAGCTGATGCCGCTGGTACACGACGCGAAGGCCAGGGCCTGGCTGGAGCGCGTGACGGAGCCGTTTCAGCCGACCAGGTGACGCATGATCATCACGGCGATCCAGCCGCCGATCAGCATGGGGATGGAGGAAAAGCCGAGGCCGATCGCCAGCGACACCGCCATGGCGACCTTGACGTCGATGCCGCCGGAGAAGAAGGCCGGGGCGACGAGCGTGGTGAGGACTGCGGCCGGCACGGCGTTGAGCGCCGCATCGACGCGCGGCGGCACGCTCTTCAGCCGGCTGATCAGCAGATAGCCGCCGATCCGCGTCAGGTAGGTGGCGGCCGCGCCGGCGAGGATCAGCAGGGTCATGTAGGGCGTGAAGAGCTCGCTCATGCCTTGATCTCCGCTTCGGCGCCGTCGGCGGCTTTGGCGGCCTTCGGTGGCAGGAGCGCGGCGAGAAGGACACCGGCAAGCGCCCCGATGCTGACATGCCACGGCGAGCCGACCACCTGCTGGGCGAGAACCGAGACCAGGGCGCTGACGAGGACCACGGCGAGAAAATTCGAACGCTTGCGGAAACCGAACACCAGTCCCATGAAATAGATCGGCAGAAGGACGTCGAAGCCAAGCGATTTCGGGTCGCCGATGAGCTTGCCGAAACCGGCGCCGATCGCGCTGACGCCGACCCAGCCGACATAGATCGTCGTGGCAAAACCCATGTACCAGGCAAAGGACACGCTTCGTCCGGTCTCTCCGCGTGTCAGTGTCTGGGCAAATTGCGGGTCGGTCAGCAGGAAGAACGAAAGTGCCTTCTGGGCCGGCGAAAAATGGGTGATGAAGGGCGTGATCGCCGCCGAATAGAGGATGTGGCGGAAGTTGACGGCGAAGATCGACAGCACGATGACCCAGACGGGCACGGAATGGCCGAACAATTCGATACCGACCAGCTGGCTTGCGCCGGCGAAAATGATCGCGCTCATCAGCGTTGCCTCGGCGACCGTCTGGCCGTTGCTGACGGCGATGGCGCCGAAAAGGGCTGCAAAGGGGATCGTGGAGACGAGGATCGGCACGCTGCCGCGCAGGCCCTCGGTATAGTCGGAATTCATCTTGCGTCCTACCCTGTTTTGTTAGGAGCCAATAGAGCCAAGCCCTTTGCATCGCAAACAAATAAGCCTGATGGATCGATTGATTCCCCTGACATGTCGCCTTAGTTTGCTACCTTCCGGGACGATGGGGACAACACAAGGAACGGACCTTTGCCGAAACTCGATTTTTCCAGTGAAGATCAAGCGGCGATCGTTGCGCGGGTGAGGGATTATTTCCTTTCCGAATTCGAACTCGACGTCGGGCGCTTCGAGGCGGAAGGCATGTTGGAGTTTTTCGCGGGCGAGATCAGCGCGCATTTCTACAACCGCGGCCTCTACGACGCCCAGGCCGTCATCACCAACCAGATCGAAGCGATCAACGACGCGATCTACCAGCTCGAGCAGTCGCCCAGCACCTGAGCCCCGGGGTCTGCCGGGTCTGCTATGTCTGCTATTTCTTCGGCCGGACCTGGAACGTATGTTCCGGGCCGGGGAAGCTGCGAGCGCGGACTTCCGTCGCATAGTCTTCCGCCGCCTTTGAGATCACAGCCGCGAGGTCGGCGAAATGCTTGACGAAGCGCGGCTTGAAATCGTTGAACAGGCCGAGCATGTCGTCCGAAACCAGAACCTGGCCGTCGCAGGCAGGTGAGGCGCCGATGCCGATGGTGGCGGCGGCGACCGAGCCGGTGATCTCGCGGGCGAGTGGCTCGACCGTTCCCTCGATGACGATGGCGAATGCGCCGGCCTCGTCGATGGCGCGGGCATCCCGCCGGATCTTGTCGGCTTCCTTATCGCTATGGCCCTTGGAGCGATAGCCGCCGGCGGTGTTGACCTGCTGCGGCATCAGTCCGACATGGCCGAACACCGGCACGCCGCGCGAGACGAGGAAGGCGACGGTTTCGGCCATTTCCTCGCCGCCCTCGAGCTTGACGCCGTCGCAGCCGGTTTCCTTCAGGATCCGGGCAGCGGTGCGGAAGGCCTGTTCCTTCGATTCCTGATAGGCGCCGAACGGCAGGTCGACGATGACGCAAGGGCGGCTGGCGCCCCGCATGACAGCCTGGCCATGGGCGATCATCATCTCGACGGTGACGCCGACCGTGGTATCCATGCCGTAGAGCACCATGCCGAGGCTGTCGCCGACCAGCAGCAGGTCGCAATGCGGATCGAAGAGCCGTGTCATGGGCGTGGTATAGGCGGTAAGGCAGACGGCGGGGCGGACGCCCTTGAGGGCGGTGATGTCGGCCGGCGTCAACCGCTTCTGGCGGGGCGGTGTGCTCATGTCAGGCGGCCTCCATGCCGTTTTCGGATTGAATGTCGATCACCCGGTTGTCGAGCAGCTTCGTCTGGCCGATGCGCACGTAGAGCAGCAAGAGGACCGGGCCGGAGACGGTGTCGATCTCGGCGAGGGTCTCGGGGTGGCGCAGGGCGACCACCTCGGGCTCAGCCAGTGGCTCGGCGCGGATGAATTGGGCGATCTGCGCCTCGAGCGTTGCGACGTCGTCAAGGCCGGAGCGGATCAGCCGGGCGGCCTGGTCGAGCGCCCTTGGCAGGATGACCGCAGCGGCGCGCTGTTCGGGACTGAGATAGACATTGCGCGAGGAACAGGCGAGGCCGTCGGCCTCGCGCACGGTCGGGACGGCCACGACGCGGACCGGCTGGGCGAGGTCTTCCACCATGCGGCGGACGATCGCCACCTGCTGGTAATCCTTCTCGCCGAAATAGGCGGCGTCGGGCTGGACGATGTTGAAGAGCTTGGTAACGACGGTGGCGACGCCGGCGAAATGGCCGGGGCGGGCGGCGCCTTCCAGTTCCGAGCCGAGCTTCGGTACGTCAACCACGGTTTGCATCGGCCGGGGATACATGTCGGCAACGCCGGGGGCGAAGAGGACATCGACGCCAGCCTGTTCGAGCAGGGTGCTGTCGCGCTGAAGGTCGCGGGGATATTTCGCAAGGTCCTCATTGGCGCCGAATTGCAGCGGATTGACGAAGATCGAGACGACGGTCACCGCGTTTTCGGCCTTCGCCCGGCCGACCAGCGCGAGATGTCCCTCGTGCAGGTAGCCCATGGTCGGCACGAAGCCGATCGCGCGGCCGGCACGACGGTGGGGGCCAAGGCGCTCCCTCAGTTCGGCGATGGTGGTGACTGTCTCCATATCGGTCCTCCGCAATACCCTATGGCGCGCCGGTCCCCTAACGTGGATGGGCGGGGAAATCAATCGGCCGAAGGGGGAAGGGCGTTTTCGGGCGTGGCCGGATGGCTTCTCCAGGATAGCTCAACCGCCGAGGATATCTTTGCTCGAGACGATCGAAACGCCGGCCGCGCGCATCTCTTCGATCGCTGCCGTGACGCCTTGCGGGTCGATGCCGCGCGAGCCGTCCTCGATGAAGCGGACCTTGACGCCGGGCAGCATGTCGATGGCGTCGAGCGCCGAGAATTTCACGCAGTAATCGGTGGCAAGACCCATGACATCGAGTTCGGTGACGCCTTTTTGCCTGAGGTAGCCGGCAAGCCCGGTGAGCGCGGCCCGGTCGTTGTCGCGGAAGGCGGAATAACTGTCGACGGCAGGGTTCTCGCCCTTCTTTTGTATGTGGGCTATGGCCGAGAGGTCGAGACCGGGATGAAACTCGGCGTCCGAGGTGTCCTGTACGCAGTGGTGGGGCCACAGCACCTGCGGCTTGCCGGAGAGTTCGCCCATGTCGAAGGGTTTGGCGCCGGGATGCTGCGAGGCGAAGCTGCCGTGATTGACGGGATGCCAGTCCTGCGAGGCGACGACAAGGTCGTAGCGGCCGTCCTTCATCAGCGCATTGGCGACGGGCACGACCTGATCGCCGTCGGCGACCGGCAGATTGCCGCCCGGGCAGAAGCCGTTCTGGATGTCGATCAACAGCAGGGCCTTCGTCATGGTCATCGTCCTTTCATTCGGATGCAAGATGGCAAGGGGGCGCGGCGGGATCAAGGGGCGAGATCGACGCGGGGCGGCCCCTTGCCCAGCCGGAAACGCCGGCCAGGCCTTCGCCCTCCGGTTTCGCTCGCATTTCCTTGTGCTCAAGGTCAACTTGAGCGGACGGGGCGCCTCAGGCTGCCTCGTAAGGTAAAAAACAAATGACACCCTGCGGCGCCCCGTTCGGCGGTTTTTGCCCGCGACTTCGATCTCTCTGCGGCGCCGGCCCTTGCCGGGGATTTTTCAGGCAGGCCCGGCTTTTCACCGGCGGACGCCCGCACACCCTCGACAACCCGGTCTTACCACCATGCCACGCCACACAGGCGCTCCCGGCGCGCTGTCAGGGCCGGCAAGGGTTTGGGCTGTCCAAAGCCTTCACCCTTGCCCCCACGTCGCCAGGGGGAGACCATTTTCCGCGGACCCGGAGCCTGGGATCTTGCGTCTCTCCCCCAAACCCCGCGCCGGCCCCGCCTCGCCACAACGCCTTGTGGTGTATCCGCGACGGAACGCGATGAGTTTAGATCGAGGCGAGAGGGCGGGGATGAATGAAGGAGGCCAGCGCTGAATTTGTTGTCGTTTCCGGTTTTTTCATCCCCGGATTTGGGGCGATGGCGGGGAGGCGGCGCCTGCGGCCGGACGCTTCGAGGCCCTCGCGTTGCCCGGACACCTCAGCGTGAGGCGTGTTTGCGACGACTTTCGGCAGGCGGGCGGGCCTCCGGGCGCGAATGCCTGGCGTGTGTCTTTCCCTTTGCGAGACTTCGGACGTCGGGCGAAACGGAACATTAACCACGTTGATTCTAAAGGTGTTTTGTCAACGTGAGGATGTAACGCATGAGTAACGACGCCATGATCGGCCAAGCCACCCCGTCCATTGCCTTCTTTCCGCTCGCCAGCCGCCGCGACCTCGTTCGCCGCTCGGCCGTGGAACTCGACAATTGCCATGGCCCGGCCGCCGTCGATTTCTGGCGCACGACGTGCCGGGCGCTCGGTGCCGAACTTCTGGCGCTCGGCTGCCCGGAAGAGGAGATGCGGGCCGAGATCATGGATTTCCAGGCCGCCGTTCAGATGGAACTGATGTGGTTGCATCGGGGGCAAGAGGCGCGGGGGTGAGGTTTTCCGAGATCGGCGCGGACGCGTTTGTGTCGGCCTGTTTCCAGTCGGGCGTCTCGGGGCCGGTTAGCGTTCGATCTCCCCCTTGAGGGGGAGATGCCCGGCAGGGCAGAGGGGGTAGCCCAAAGCGCAGTCCGGGTGATGCCTCCCTCAAACCCTCTCCACAAACCCGTCCAGCACGCGCTTTTCGCCGGCGCGGTCGAAATTGATGGTCAGCTTGTTGCCCTCGATCGACGAAATATTGCCGTTGCCGAACTTGATGTGGAAGACGCGGTCGCCGACGGTGAATCGCGAAGGTTCTGTGGTGGTGGACTTGGCCACCAGTTCGCCCTCGATAGTGCGGGCCTTCGGGCCTGACTCGCCATAGCCGATGCGCTCGACGGCGTGGCCGGAGCGGTTGCCCCAGTTGTCGCGGGTGGCGTCCGACTTGTTGGCCTGGGCGCGTTTCCAGCCGGGGGTGGAATAATTGTTGGCGAAGGGATCGGCCTTGTCGAAGCGCGACTGGCCGTAGCCGCCGCGACCGTAGCCGCCATAGTTCTGTTCGCTTTCGGCAACATCGACATGGGTGACCGGCAGTTCGTCGAGGAAGCGCGACGGCATGGTCGATTGCCAAAGGCCATGGATGCGGCGGTTGGAGACGAACCAGATGTGGCAGCGACGCTTGGCGCGGGTGATGCCGACATAGGCGAGGCGGCGTTCCTCCTCGAGGCCGGAGCGGCCGCCTTCGTCGAGCGAGCGCTGGTGGGGAAAGAGGCCTTCCTCCCAGCCGGGCAGGAAGACCGTCTCGAATTCCAGCCCCTTGGCCGAATGCAGCGTCATGATCGACACGGCGTCCATCTCGGCATTCTGCTCGGTGTCCATGACCAGCGAGACGTGTTCGAGGAAGCCGCGCAGGCTCTCGAAGGCCTCCATCGAGCGGATGAGTTCCTTGAGGTTTTCCAGCCGTCCCGGCGCTTCGGCCGACTTGTCGTTCTTCCACATGTCGGTATAGCCCAACTCTTCGAGGATCTGCTCGGCAAGCTCGGTATGGGGTACCGTTTCAAGCAGTTCCGACCAGCGGCGGAAGTGTTGAATCACGTCGAACAGCGCCTTGCGGGCCTTGGGCTTGACCTCGTCGGTCTCGATCAGGTCGACGGCCGCGGCCAGCATAGGCACGTCGCGGGCACGGGCATAGTCATGCAGCGTGCGGATGGTGGTGTCGCCGAGGCCCCGCTTCGGGGTGTTGACGATGCGCTCGAAGGCGAGGTCGTCGGCCGGCTGGCAGACCAGGCGGAAGTAGGCCATGGCATCGCGGATCTCGAGCCGCTCGTAGAAGCGCGGGCCGCCAATGACGCGGTAGTTGAGGCCGAGGGTCACGAAGCGGTCTTCGAACTCGCGCATCTGGAAGGAGGCGCGCACCAGGATCGCCATGTCGTTGAGAGCGTGCTTCCTGCCGTCGGCATCGCCGCGCTGCAGCCGTTCGATCTCCTCGCCGACGGCGCGGGCTTCCTCTTCACTGTCCCAGGCGGCGTGCACCACCACCTTCTCGTCGTCCGGGTTCACCCGGTCGGTGAACAGCGTCTTGCCGAGGCGACCTTCATTGTGGGCGATCAGGTGGCCGGCAGCGCCGAGGATATGCTCGGTCGAGCGGTAGTTGCGCTCCAGCTTGATGACCTTGGCGCCGGGAAAGTCCTTTTCGAAGCGCAGGATGTTGTCGACCTCCGCGCCGCGCCAGCCATAGATCGACTGGTCGTCGTCGCCGACGCAGCAGATGTTGACGGTGGCGCTGTCAGAAGAAGACCCCTCCCCAACCCCTCCCCACAAGGGGGAGGGGCTTTGCTGCCGCGCCGCCCCGTCTGGTCCAGCAGATAGGCCGCCAGCGGATTGATCGTTGAACGAGGTTGCCAGGGGCGACGCGTTGGAAGGAGAGGTTGGACCGTTCCGCGCGGGAAGTCCCTCCCCCTTGTGGGGAGGGGTTGGGGAGGGGTTTTTCTTGCCCGGCCGCTGTGCCAGCAGCCTCAGCCACATGTACTGCGCGGTGTTGGTGTCCTGGTACTCGTCGACCAGGATGTATCTGAAGCGCTCGTTATAGTCTTTCAGGATGTCCGGATTGGCGCGGAGCAGGCGGATCGGGTGGAGCAGCAGGTCGCCGAAGTCGCAGGCGTTCAAGGTCTTCAGGCGGTTCTGGTAGGCGGCGTAGAGTTCGCGGCCGCGACCGTTGGCAAAGGCGCGGGCGTCGCCCTCGGGGATCTGCGAGGGATCGAGGCCCTTGTTCTTCCAGCCGTCGATCATCTGGGCGAACTGCTTGGCCGGCCAGCGCTTGTCGTCGATGCCCTCGGCCTGGATGATCTGCTTGATCAGGCGGATCACGTCGTCGGTGTCGAGAATGGTGAAATCGGAGCGCAAGCCCACCATTTCGGCATGGCGGCGCAGGATCTTGACGCCGATCGAATGGAAGGTGCCGAGCCAGGGCATGCCCTCGACGGCGCCGCCGACGAGCATGCCGATGCGCTCCTTCATCTCGCGGGCGGCCTTGTTGGTGAAGGTCACGGCAAGGATCTGGCTGGGGAAGGCGCGGCCGGTGGCCAGGATATGGGCGATGCGGGTGGTGAGCACGCGGGTCTTGCCGGTGCCGGCACCGGCCAGCACCAGGACCGGGCCGTCCAGGGTTTCCACGGCTTCGCGCTGTTCCGGATTGAGGCCGGCGAGATAGTCAGGCACACGGGCCTGGTCGCGCGCCGCCATGGCGCGGGCGGCGAGCCCCAGGCCGCCGGCGGCGGGTGTGGAGGCGGGGGCACGGCCTTCGGCGGGCTTGCGCGGGGCGGGTTCCTCGTCGTCGAAGAAGGGTATGTCGTCAAAACCGTCAGTCATGCGGCCAATGTAGTGATTCGGATCGGAAAGGCCAGAAAAGATGTTCTCCTTTCATTCCGAATAGGCTGCTATCCGCAGGCAATCGCCGTTCTTTGTCAGTTCGGGGCGCCGCCGTCCAAGGCGGGGTGCCGAGGGCTCCGTGCCCGCGTGTGCACGCGGGTTGGCGGATGACAATTTCGTAATGTTGGTCTTTCCGCCTTGCCGTTTGTGCCTTGCAGCGAAATATTGCCGCTTCGATGATCCGCAATTCGCCTCATGACTGCACTGCGTCCGCAAGGCGAGACGCATCGAGCGCGGCATAGGCTGGAGTTCCTAATGGCATTTTGGAAGCAGTTGACCCTCAGTTTCTTGGCAGTCGCCGCCGGTATCCTTCTGTGGGTCTGGTTTGTCCCGGGCGCCGATGGCGTATTGCGGCGGATCGGGATGCCGGAGGGCGTTGTCGCTCTGGTGGCGCCGGCCGGACAAGAGGGCGCAACGCCGGGTGAGCCGGGTCAGGCGACGGGTCAGGGACAGGCCAACGGCAATCGCCGCGCGGGCGCTGGCGCGGCGACGCTGGTGGTGGTGCAGCCTGTCGCCATCGGCACCGTCAACGACCGGCTCACCGCGCTTGGGACCGGCGACGCGATCCAGTCGGTGACGGTCATGCCGCAGGTTTCGGGGATGCTGGCCGAAATCGCGATCAATTCGGGCGACCGGGTGGAGAAGGGCCAGGTCATTGCGCGGCTCGAAAGCGAGGAGCAGCGGATCGCCCGCGACCAGGCGCAGGTGGCGCTGAAGAGCGCGACCGAGAAGAACCAGCTCTACACCAACCTGAGATCCGCCGTCTCGCGCATCGATGCCTTCGATGCGGCGATCGCGCTCGAAGCGGCGGAACTGGCGCTGGCGAGTGCCGAACTGGAGTTCAGCCGGCGTGCGATCATCGCGCCGATTGGCGGGGTTGCTGGCATCGTCACGGTCAATCCGGGCGACAATGTCACCAGTTCGACGGCGATCGCCACGCTGGACGACCGCTCCGAACTGCTCGTCGACTTCTGGGTGCCCGAGCGTTTCGCTCCGGTTATCAAGGTCGGCCAGCCACTGACGGCCACTCCGGTGGCGCGGCCGGGCAAGCTCTACGAGGGCACTGTCGAGGCGGTCGACAACCGCATCGATGAGGCGAGCCGGACGCTCAGGATCCGCGCCAGGATCCCCAACGAGAACGACGATCTGCGCGCCGGCATGGCGTTCACCGTGCAGATGAGTTTCGACGGCGAGCGCTATCCGGCTGTCGATCCGCTGTCAGTCCAATGGGACAGCGATGGCTCCTTTGTCTGGCGGGTCACCGACGGCAAGGCAGAGAAGGTTGCGGTGCGGATCGTCCAGCGCAATCCGGATGCCGTGCTGGTCGAGGCGCAACTGGCCGAGGGCGAACGGGTGGTGACCGAGGGCATTCAACGCGTGCGGGCCGGACGGCCGGTGCAAATTCTGGGCGACGAGGCAGGGGCAACACCCGCCGAAGGCGGACAACCGGTGGCAAGCCGATGAGCGAGAAGACGGAACTCCCGGGCGGCACGGGTGCCGCAAGCGAAACGCAGGGATCGGCGCCGGGCCACGCCTCAGCTCCGACACCGGACAAGCAGGCGGGCTTTACCGCACTGTTCATCCGGCGGCCGATCTTTGCGGCGGTGACCAATGCGCTTCTGGTGGTGGCGGGTCTTGCTGCCTTCTATGGTATCGAAGTGCGCGAACTGCCCGATGTCGATCGACCGGTGATCACGGTCCGGACCTCCTTCGACGGCGCCGCGCCGCAAACCATTGACCAGCAGCTGACGACGGTGGTCGAGGGCGCGGTCGCCCGCGTCGCCGGGCTGAAATCCATTTCATCGACCTCCTCCTTCGGTTCGAGCCGGGTGACGCTGGAATTCTCCGATTCGACCGACCTCAACGTTGCGGCAAGCGATGTGCGCGACGCGATCGCCCGCGTGACCAACAGGCTTCCTGACGATGCCGATGAGCCGCGCATCGTAAAGGCGGATTCCGACAGCGATCCGATCATGCGGCTGGCCGTCACCTCGGACCGGATGAGCCTCGAGGATCTGACGCTGCTGGTCGACAACGAGATTATCGACCGCCTGGCATCGGTCGACGGCGTTGCCGATGTCGAGCTCTACGGGGATCAGGACAAGATCTTCCGCATCGACGTCGACCAGTCGGCGCTGGCGAGCCGGGGACTGACCGTGGCCTCGTTGACATCGGCGCTTTCCAATATAGCCTTCGACGTGCCGGCGGGCTCGATCACCAGCACGACGCAGGACATTGTCGTCAGGGCGACGGCGGACCTGAAAACGCCGGAGGATTTCACCAGGCTGATCATCGACAGGAATGTGCGTCTCGGCGATGTCGCGACGGTCACCTTCGGGCCTGATCTTTCCAGCACCGCCCTGCGCTCGAACGGCAAGGCCGGTATCGGCATGGGCATCATCCGCCAGGCACAATCGAATACGCTGAGCATATCGAACGGCGTCAAGGACATGGTTGCGCGATTGCAGACGGAGCTGCCGGCCGGGACTGAACTGCGCATCACCAGCGATGATGCGGTGTTCATCCAAGGCGCAATCGACGAGGTGATCACCGCGCTGGTATTGGCCGCCGTGATCGTCGTCGGCATCATCTTTCTCTTTCTCCGCGACTGGCGTGCAACCATCATTCCGGCAATCACCATGCCGGTCTCGCTGATTGGCACCGTGGCGGCCCTCTACCTTGTGGGCTTCTCGATCAATATCCTGACGCTGCTCGCCATCGTTCTGGCGACCGGCCTCGTCGTCGATGATGCGATCGTGGTGCTCGAAAACATCGTGCGCCGGCGCGGCCAGGGGCTCGGCCCCCGCGCTGCGGCCGTGCTGGGCACGCGCGAGGTATTCTTCGCTGTCATCGCCACGACCGCGACGCTTGCGGCGGTCTTCGTCCCACTTTCCTTCCTGCCGGGACAGGTGGGGGGGCTCTTCCGCGAGTTCGGCTTCGTGCTGGCCTTTGCCGTGACGCTGTCGTCGATCGTGGCGCTGACGCTTTGCCCGATGCTGGCCTCGCGTCTTTTGACAGCGCATGCGATCGAGCAGCACGCCGGCCCGCTCGCGCGCTTCGGTAATGCATTTGCCGCATTCTACAGCAGAACATTGCGCGCCTGTCTCAATGCGCCGATCGTGGTCGCCGCCGTGGCAATCGCCTTCTCCCTTATCGCCTTTGCGGCCTTTTCGCTGATCACCAACGAACTGACGCCGCGTGAAGACCGAGCGGTGGCCCTGATGCGCGTATCCGCGCCGCAGGGCGTGAGCCTCGATTACATGCAGGACCAGATGCGACGCATCGAGGAGGTGCTCACCCCATTGCGCGACGGCGGGGAGGTTACCAATCTCTTTTCAATCTCCGGTTTCGGCAGCAGCAAGAACAGCGGCTTCATGGTGCTGACGCTGGCGCCCTGGGGGGAGCGGGATCGTAGCCAGGATGAAATCGTGCGCGACATGACACGGCTGACGCAAGGGATTCCCGGCGTCAACGCCTTTGCCATGCAGCCGAACAGTCTGAGAATTCGCGGCGGCGGCAGCGGCCTGCAATTTGCCCTTGTCGGGTCGAGCCATGAACAGCTGACCGAGGCGGCGATCAAACTGGTGGCCGATCTGGAGGCAGACGGCAGTTTCGACAATCCCCGTTTGTCGAACGATATCAGCCAGGCCCAGCTCGGCGTGTCGATCGACCGTGAGCGGGCCGCCGATCTCGGCATCGACATCACCGGGCTGGCCCAAGCCATGCAATCCTTGCTCGACGGCCGTTCGATCGGCGATGTCTTCGTCGACGGCGAAGCCTATCCGGTCAAGCTCGCCTCGACGACGCGGCCGATCGACGATCCCACCGACCTGGAAAACATCTTCCTCAGGACGGCGGACGGCAAGACCGTGCCAATGTCGGTGATCGCGACGCTCGAGGAAAAGGCCGTGGCACCGTCGCTCGCCCGTCAGCAACAGCTTGCCGCCGTGCAGATCACCGCCGGACTGGGGCAAGGGCTTTCGCTCGGGGCGGCACTGGAGAAGGCGACAACGCTCGCCGAGCCGCATCTGCCGACGGGGGCGCGGGTTCTGCCGCTCGCGGAAGCAGCCACGCTCAGCGAAAACAGCGGCGGCATGGCCTCGACCTTCGGATTTGCCATCATCATCATCTTCCTGGTGCTGGCGGCGCAGTTCGAGAGCGTGCTGTCGTCGATCATCATCATGGCGACGGTGCCGTTGGGCCTGGCCTGCGCGGTCTTCGCGCTGCTGCTGACCGGCACGAGCCTCAACGTCTACAGCCAGATCGGGCTTGTCATGCTGGTCGGGATCATGGCCAAGAACGGCATCCTGATCGTTGAATTCGCCAACCAATTGCGCGACCGCGGGCAGGGGGTGCGCGAAGCCATCGAAAATGCCGCCAATCTGCGTCTGCGACCGGTGCTGATGACGATGATCGCCACCATTCTCGGCGGCGTGCCGCTGGTGCTTGCTCAAGGGGCAGGGGCCGAGGCCCGCATCGCGCTCGGCTGGGTGATCGTCGGCGGGCTCGGCTTCGCCACGGTGGTGACGCTCTATGTCACGCCCCTGGCCTACCTCGCTCTCGCGCGCTTCTCCAAGCCGCATGCTGATGAGGAGAAGCGGTTGCAGAAGGAAATGCAGGTGGCAGCGGCGATCGAGGCGGCCGAGTGACGATCTGCGCGCCATGCGGACAGAGGGGAGGAGCCTTTCATGACCAAGCATGCCATCGACATCCAGACCGCCGACGGTATCGCCAAGGCCGGGCTGTTCCTACCTGATGCTGCAAGCCCGGCCATTATCCGCCCGGGCGTGATCCTCTACATGGATGCCTTCGGGCTTCGCGCCGCACTCGACCAGATGGCCGCGCGGCTGTCGCGCGAGGGTTATACCGTGCTGGTGCCGGACCTGTTCTACCGCTTCGGCGCCTACGGTCCGTTCGATGCCGGGACGGCATTCAAGGAGGAGGCGAGCGGGCGCCAATTGCGCGCGATGATCGACGGCACGAGCCAGGCCATGACGGCGGCCGATACGGCGCATTTCCTCGATGCGCTGGCCGATGCCGGTGCTGGCGGGCCGGCCGGCGTTGTCGGCTATTGCATGGGCGGCTCTCGGGCGCTCTCGGCCGCTGCAGCCTATCCTGACCGGATCGGCGCTGCGGCGAGCTTCCACGGCGGCAATCTGGCGAGCGACAAGCCGGACAGCCCGCATCTGAGGGCCGCTTCAATCAAGGCGCGCGTCCACGTCGGTGCGGCTGGCGTCGATGGTTCGTTCACACCCGAGCAGGCGGCGCTTCTTGTCCAGGCGTTTCGTGCGGCCGGGGTCGATTTCGTGCTGGAGAACTACGTCGGCATGGCCCATGGCTGGTGCGTGCCAGACCACAGCGTCTACAACGAGGCCGGTGCCGAGCGGCACTGGCGACGGCTGCTCGCCTTCCTTGGCGAGACACTGAAATAGAGGGCCGGCGTCAGCTGCCTTCGGCGCCCGGACCGACCACGACGAAGACATTGCCGGCGGGCTCGGGCCGCAGGTAATCGTTCTTCAGGGCGGGGGCGCCGGTCTTCAGGATGTCGGCGAAGATCTGGTCGATCGCCTCGCTGCGCTGGCCGGAGACGAAGAAATAGTGGCGCCAGCTTTCCGGGTCGAGCAGGATGTAGTCGACATTCTGCGCCAGCGGTTCGGGCGAACCGTCGAGATTGGTCAGCGTCCGGCCAAGCCGGGCGGTATTGTACATGCGTGTGGTGACCTGGAGGGCTGGATCGTCCGAATTGACGAAGACGAAGACCTCATCCGCAAATCCGAGCTTTTCCATCCACAGCCGATGATCGGGCAGCGCCGTTTCCGGGACGGCGAAGAGGATGCGCGAGACCAGTCCCTTGGGAAGATCGGTCGCTGCCTCAGCCACATGGCGGAAGACTTCGCCGGCCATCGAATGGCCGACGATCATCACCGGGCGGTCCGCCAGCGCCTTCCCGGGGCCGCGCAGTTCGGCCATGTTCTGTAGCAGAATGGTCAGCCGTTCGCTCGCCGCCTTGGCGTTCAGCACCGGGAACTCGGTCATCGAAATCCAGGACGGCCAGTTGAACATCAAAACGTCGGCGTTCGCGCCCTTTGCCAGTTCGCCCATCGTGTAGAGGCCGAATGCGCCGTCCGGATCGGGGCCAAAGCCGTGGACAAAGAGCACGAGCGGGCGCGGGGCTGCATCGGCGGATGGCGGGAAAGTTGAAAGCGCGCCTTCGAGATCGCCAAGCGCGAAGTGCCGGCCGTCGGCCGTGACGAGGCCGAAGCTCTCCTCGGTGATGTCGCCGGCGGTTGCAGTCTGGGGTTTGAGGATCATCGTCACGACGGCATCGTAGTTCCACCAGACATAGCCGCTGGCGGCGCCGATGAGCACAAGGACGATGGCGAGGCTTTTGAGGAAAGTTCTCATGGGCGCCATCTAGCCCATCGCGTTGTGGCGTCGCAATACTATGAGCCAGCGGATTTGTGCATTACGGTTGGCGGCCACAGGCGAGGCACTGGACAAGCGGGATCGACTTGGCCATAGCTCGGCCCTGTTTTGGTGAGCATACTGCCGAGATGGCAGAGGGGGAGACAGTTCGCATGGCCTTGAAGGATGTCGTCGCAGGGGTTCGCAACGAGGCGGGGATCACGGCCGTGCTCGGCATCCTCAAACAGGGGTTCGGCGAGCGTTTCCAGACCGGCCAGTCCTTCCGCGAGCAGCACAGCCACACCACGTCCTATCTGCCGGCGCAACTGCCGGACGGCGTCGTCTTCGTCGAGACGAGCGACGACGTGAAGACGGTGGTCAAGACCTGCGCGGCGCACAAGGTGCCGATGATCCCGTTCGGCACCGGCTCCTCGCTCGAAGGTCACATCAATGCGCCGAGCGGCGGCATTTCGGTCGATTTCACCCGGATGAACAAGGTGCTCTCGGTCAATGCCGAGGACCTCGACTGCACCGTCGAGCCGGGCATCACCCGCGAGGAGCTCAACACCTATCTGCGCGACACCGGCCTGTTCTTCCCGATCGATCCCGGCGCCAATGCCTCGATCGGCGGCATGGCCTCGACGCGCGCCTCGGGCACCAATGCGGTGCGCTACGGCACGATGAAGGACAATGTGCTGGCGCTGACCGTGGTCACCGCCGACGGCGAGGAGATCCGGACGGCGCAGCGCGCCCGCAAGTCGTCGGCCGGCTACGACCTGACGCGGCTTTTCGTCGGCGCCGAGGGCACGCTCGGCATCATCACCTCGATCACGCTGAAGCTGCAGGGCATTCCGGCGAAGATCTCCGGCGGCGTCTGCGCCTTCCCGAGCCTGAAAGCGGCTTGCGACACCGTCATCATGACCATCCAGATGGGCATACCGGTTGCCCGCATCGAGCTTCTCGATGAGATGCAGATGAAGGCGGTCAATGCCTATTCCAAGCTCTCCTATCCGGAAAAGCCGACGCTGTTCGTCGAATTCCACGGCACCGAGGAGACGGTTGAATTGCAGGCCGAGCAGTTCCGGGAAATCGCGGCCGAATTCGGCTCTGACGCGTTTCGCTATACCGCCAATGCCGAGGAGCGGGCGCAGTTGTGGAAGGCGCGCCACAATGCCTATTGGGCGGGCCGGGCGTTGGCGCCGGAACTCAACGGGCTATCGACCGATGTCTGCGTGCCGATTTCCAGGCTTGCCGACTGCGTCGCCGAGACCCAGGCCGATATTCGCGAAACGGGGCTGCTGGCGCCGATCGTCGGGCATGCCGGCGACGGCAATTTTCACGTGCTGATGCTGTTCGACGACAAGAACCCGGCGGATCTCGCCAAGTCGGAGGCCTTCATGGCACGCCTCAATGCCCGGGCGCTTGCGATGGAGGGCACCTGCACCGGCGAGCACGGCGTCGGGCAGGGCAAGATGAGCTATCTCGAACTCGAGCTCGGCTCGGCCATCCCGCTCATGCGCTCGATCAAGAAAAGCCTCGATCCGGACAATATCTTCAATCCCGGCAAGATCTTCCGCATGTGAAGTGCGGCCCTTGCGGCTTGCTCCTGCAGGGAATTGCATTACCTTTGCGCCGGAAGTGATGGGAGTCGCAGGACGTGCTTGGACGCATACTGGTTTTCCTCGGCGGGCTGCTGGTTGTGGCGCTGTTTGCGGCGCTGCTCGGGCCGTTGTTTGTCGACTGGACCGATTTCCGCAAGGACTTCGAGAGCCAGGCGAGCCGCATTCTTGGCAAGAAGGTCACGGTGCTCGGCGAGGTGAATGCGCGCCTTTTGCCATTCCCCTCCGTTACCCTGCATGACGTAACGGTCGGTGCCGACAAGGACGGCAAGCCGCTGGTGCATGTGGCGCGTTTTTCCATGGATGCTGAACTCGCGCCGCTTTTGTCCGGCGAGGCCCGTATTTTCAACATGCGCATCGAGGAGCCGAAGGCGCGCATCCGGCTCTCCGCCGACGGCACGCTCGACTGGTTGCGTGGCAGCAGCGCCGACATTCCGGCGCGCACCGTCGTGCTCGAGAATGTCACGGTCGTCGGCGGTGAGATCGAATTCATCGATGAGCAGACCGGCCGCACACGCAAGATTACCGGTCTCGACGCCGACATGTCGGCGCGTTCGCTGGCCGGGCCGTGGTCGGTCGAGGGACGGGCGGCGCTTGACGGCGAGGCCGGGCGATTCTTCCTGTCCAGCCTGCAGCCCGAAGTCGGCGCCGATGCCATTTCGCTGAGACTGCGGTTGCAGCCCGAGACCCGGCCCGTCGACATCGAACTCGACGGCGATCTGAGACTGAAATCGGGCAAGCCGAGTTATGAGGGGCAGTTCCAGGCGAGCTGGAAGGGCACGGAGCCCGCCAGGGGCGAGCCGAAGACGCTACCGCCGCGCGCCAAGGGTGAGTTCGAACTCACCAATGAACGCATCGCCCTGACCTCCTACCGGTTCGAGCTTGGCGATGCGGCCGACCCCTATGTCGTCATCGGCGAGGCCAAGCTGGACACCGGCTTTAATCCGGAATTCCTGCTGACGGCCGAGGGCCAACAGGTCGACGTCAACCGACTGGCCAATGAGAGCACGAAGGGCAAGACGGCCCGCAATGCCGCGGGTTCGGTGCGCGAACGCCTCGACATGCTGGTCGCCATGGCAAGCCAAATTCCCATTCCGAACCTGCCGGGCAAGGCGACGCTCAGGCTGCCGGCGATCGTTGCCGGCGATACGGTTCTGCGCGACGTTACCCTGGACGTCAGGCCGGACGGACGCGGCTGGAACGTCGAGCGCGCGGTGGTGGTCCTGCCGGGCCGCACGCAGGTGGAGGCCAAGGGACGCCTGACGCTGGGTACTGCACCCTCGTTCAACGGCGACCTGCTGGTCGCCTCGACGCAGCCTTCGGGTCTTTCGACCTGGGTTTCTGGCAGCGTCGACCCCGCCATCCGCCAGTTGAAGTCCCTGGGTTTTTCCGCTGCGGTCAACCTGACGCCGCAGATCCAGCGTTTCGAGAAGCTCGAACTTGCGCTCGGGTCGGCGCTGCTCTACGGCCGGCTCGAACGCCAGTCGCTCGACAAGGCGGCGGCCACGCTGTCGATCGACCTTAGCGGCAACGAGATCGATCTCGACGCGGCCCGTGCCGTCGCCAGCCTGATTGTCGGCGAGGAGGCGAATGAGGCGCTGCTCGCCGAGAAGATCGCCACGCGCCTCAAGGTCGGGCGGTTGACCGGCTACGGCATGGAGGCGAGCGATGTGGAGACAATCTTCACCTATGACGGCGCAAGCCTCGTCGTCGACCGGCTGAGTATCGGCGACGTGGCGGGCGCGAACCTCAGGGCGAGCGGAACGGTCAAGGGGCCGGTTGCTACGCCCTCGGGCAAGGCCCAGGTGGCTTTGTCCGCCGCCGATCCGGGGCCGTTCCTTGCGCTGATCGCCAAACGCCTGCCGGCGCATCCGCTCGGGGCGCGGCTGGTGGAAAGTGCGCCCTGGTATGCAGACAGCAATCTTACGGCCAGTCTCGTCTTTGGCGATGCGGCCGGCGGCGGCATGGCGGTCAAGGTTGCCGGCACCGCCAACGGCAGCCGCATCACCCTCGATTATGGCGTCAACGATCTGGCGCGGATTGCCAGCGACGCAAAGGTCAATCTCGCTGCGACGCTGGAAAACCCGGAGGCGCAGGTTCTGCTCGGACAGGCCGGCCTGGATCCGCTGCCGATCGGCGGCGGCGAGGGTGGACGGCTGCAATTCAGCGTGACCGGTGCCGGCAACGGACCGGCCGATGCAGTGCTGACCCTTTCGGCGGGACGCTCCTCGCTTGCCGCACGCGGCCGGATCGGTCTCGCAGCGGCTGGCTTTCCGAAGGGGAAAGGGACCATCAAGCTGGAGAGCCCGGACCTTGAGCCCTATCTGATGATGACCGGCGTCCTGTTGCCCCAGGGCGGGACAGGCCTGGCGGCGCGACTTGGCGCCGAGCTGACGCTGGGCGAGGGCAAGGCCGAGCTTTCGGCGATCGATGCCGAGGCCGCTGGCAACCGTATGGCCGGCACGCTTGTCATCGACTGGAATGGCGCCGTGCCGAAACTCGCAGGGCAGGTCGCCCTTGACAGTGTCGATCTCGCCTGGCTGGCCGAAGGCGTGCTCGGACCGGTCAGCAACGGCGCAACGGGTGAACTGCTGACGACGCCTCTGCCGAAGCCCCGCAATGATTTCGACTTCGCCGTGGATCTGACGGCCAAGAGCTTTTTACCGGGTATCGACGGACCGATCGCCGATTTTTCCGCAAAGCTCACCGGTTCAGGTGGTCAGTTGATTGTCGAGGATGCGGCAGGGCAGTGGCTTGGCGGCACGATGAGCGGGCGGCTGATGGTCGCCAATACCGATGGCAACGGCTTCTACCAGGGACGCATCGCGCTGCGCCAGGCGGATCTCGGGGATGCAGAACGGGTGCTTGGGCCGGTAAATTCAGCGGCCGTTCTGGAGGGCAAGTTCGACCTCGACCTCGTGGCGGAGGCGACAGGGGGCAGCGTCAGGGATCTGCTCAAGGCGACCAATGGCTCCGGTGCGGTCAAGATCGCGGCGCTCACCGTGCGGCGGCTCGATGCCGGCTTGCTGCCGAAGCTTTTGCCCCGGGCGGACGCGATCGAAGGGGAAATCACCGCGGACAAGGTCGAGGAACTTGTCGATCCGTTGCTTGCAAGCGCACCGAGCAGTTTTGTCAATGTCGAACTTCCGTTCAACATTACCGACGGGATCCTGCGCGCCACAACATTTGCGCTCGCCAATGAGGCGGCAAAGCTCGACGGGACCGTGCGGGTTGATCTGCGCGAGTGGCGGACGGATGCAGACATTCGCGTCGCTTTCGAGGCGGGTGACGAGGCGCTGGCTGGCGCGGAGCCTGCCTTGCGGCTCCTGCTGTCAGGCGACGTTGCCGAGCCAGAGCGCAAGCTCGATGTCGGCGATCTTGCGAATTTCCTGTCGCAGCGGGCCTTCGAGCGCGAGCGCCGCAGGGTCGAGACGCTGCAATCCAACGTGCTGGAGAAGCAAAGGCTGCGCCGCGAGGCAGCACTCTATCGCTACCGCGCCGAGGAGCGCGCCAGGGCCGCGGCGGAAGCCGAGCGGGCAAGGCTTGCGGAAGAGGTGCGGCTGAGGGCCGAGGCGGATCGTCGGGCAGCAGAGGAAGCGCGCCGGAAGGCCGCTGAAGCCGCCGAGCAGCCTGTACCACCGGTCGGCGATGCTCTTCCGCCGGTTGAGGGCGTGACGCGCGGGGGCGCGCTTCCCCCGGTCGAGCTGCAATTCGAAGGTCTGCCTGGTGTGAATTAGGCACACTGAGGCCAAATCGAATTCGTACGGCTGGTTGGCGGATGTTCCGGCGAGCGCGCAAGGCTGCGACGGCGCAGCTTCTTGCCTGTGGCAAAACGCTCGCCTAGTCTGGAATGACTTGCTGGTGGGGCCATGCAGGGTGGAGGGGTCTGGATCATGTTTCGC
This sequence comes from Rhizobium arsenicireducens, assembly GCF_964021225.1. Taxonomy (NCBI): domain Bacteria; kingdom Pseudomonadati; phylum Pseudomonadota; class Alphaproteobacteria; order Hyphomicrobiales; family Rhizobiaceae; genus Rhizobium; species Rhizobium arsenicireducens. Next base: position 1,019,412 of record NZ_CAXHYK020000001.1, read on the forward strand.
GCGCTCATTTCTTGTCTTTCGCTGTTCCTGGTGCTTGCGGCCTCCGGCCCAGGCCTGGCGGACGAGCGCTATCAGCCGTTCGCCGAGAACCGCGGCTGGACGGTGGCCTATGATCGTCAGGACAAGGTTTGCATCGCCAGTCCGAAGGACGGCAAGGAGGGGTTGTTCTTCATCCGACCGAACAGCAATGTCGTCGTCGTGCTGGTCGCCAGCAGCAAGCTCGGCTGGCTGACCAACGAACAGGACTACGACATCGTCGTGCACACCGATCGCCGCAGGTGGACCGGTACCATGCGGGCGAATGTCACGGACGGTTCCGGCGGTCTTTATCTCACCAATCCGAATGCGAGCTTCATGGCCGCGCTGCGCGATGCCGGGCGGATGAGGTTGACCGTCGACAATGTCAGCTACGGCCCATATTCGCTCTCAGGCTCCAGCGACACGATCCGGCAGATGGCCGATTGCGCCCGGGCGCTCGATCGGGGTGCTTTCGGTCAGGTAAAGACGGAGGAGGTGGCCGAGCCTCAGGAGGTGACGATCGGCTCCGGCATGATGGTCGACTGGAGCCGCGCCGATTTCGGCAAGATCTATCGCGGCGAGGACTGGACGTTGACGCTGAGTGGCGAGGACAATGACGAGGGCACGGCGACGGCGGTGCTCAAGGTCCGGCACAAGGACAAGGGCGAGGCGACGATCCGGCTCGAGACCGGGCCTGACGACATGGCGCGGGGCCAGATCGGTATCTATCCCCTGCAATGGGCGCAGCCGGGCGTGGTGTTCTCGTCGTTCAGTGGCGGGGCGCATTGCTGCACGGCGGTTACCCTTGCCCATGCGAGCGACGATGCGGTCAAGACAGTCGAACTCGGCACGTTCGATGGTTTCGGCGTGCTTGCGGCGGATCTCGACGGGGACGGCAATGTCGAGTTCGACCTTGGCGACGACCGTTTTCTCTATGTCTTCTCCAGCTATGCCGAATCCGCGCCGCCGGTGAAGATCATGGCCTTGCGCGACGGGGCGGCGACGGATGTGACGCGGGAGGACGCTTTCCGCCCGGTGGTCGAGCGGCGCCTGACGGCATCGATGCGGGCCTGCTTCGAACAGTCGACTGCCGGCGTTTGCGCCGGGGCGCTCGGCAATGCGGCGCTGCTCGGCTATTTCCCCGCAGCGCTCGAACTGATGACGCTGGAGGAGATCGACAGGCAGATGGAGGACTATTTCCTCGACTGCGACGACAGCACGGCCTGCAAGGGCAAGAAACGCTTCCAGGATTTTGCCGAGGCGGCCGCATGGCGGTTGCAGAACTGGGGTTATAAGACCCGGGCGGTGCTCGACGACAAGGTGAATGCCTTTGCCCGCGAGCTTGCGAGCGCCAAGGACGGCTATGCGCCTGCCCATGCGGATCCGGACACGGAGTTTTCCTGCAACATGGGGCCGCTGACGTTCGAATATGATGCGGCCAAGGGCAAGGCGCTGGTTCGGGGCTATGAGTTCGGCTGCAATTTTGGCGCCGCGACCGTGCTCAAGGACAGCCTGGTGGTGGACCTGCTCTGTTCGGGCGAGGCCGATTTCTGGCTGGACCGCCATGTCTACGAACGGGACGGCGAGGCGCTCACGTCCTTGTCGGTCTCCGGCGCGCTCGATGAAGGGGCGACGCGCCTGGACAAGTGCCCAGCCAAGCCCGTGTCGCAGCCATGAAAAAAGGCGGCCCCTGCTGGCCGCCTTCAACATTCATCGCCGGGGACGGCGCTCAGACCTAGGTGTAGCGCTCGCCGAACTGGGTCTCTTCAATGGCGTAGCGCAGCCTTCAGGCGCGCCAGGACATGGAGCCTGGCGGCGGAGGAGAGGTTGGTGCGCGGGTCTCGCTTCTCGTCGATCTCGGCGACGAGGGTAGCAAGCGGGATCTGGCGCTCGATGGCGATCGCCTGCAGTTCGTCCCAGAACTCCTGTTCCAGCGAGAAGCTGGTGCGGTGGCCGTGCAGGGTGATCGAGTGCTTGCGGATCATCGCGCCTCTGGCTCGGAGATTGATTCAAGTGCCTGGCAAGTTGAATCCGGAAATCGGCGCAGGTGCTTGATCGGGAATCGTTTTTGCTGGTCGGGCAATTCGTCTTCAGGCTAATCGTCGTCGGACCTGTCGAGGCGGCCTTGGTCGAGCGTCTTTTCTGCCCTGGCGTTGAGTGCATCCGTCAGGTTCTTCTCCGCCTTGGTACGGCCGAAGGACAGGCGGTTCTGTTCCGCCTGTCTTTCCTTTTCCGAGCGGGCCTTGATCTTGCGGAACTGACGGAGATTGACGACGTCTGCGCTCATGCCTCTCATCCCCGAACGATGCGCGCCATCGGGCGACGGCGCTGAAGGTCTGCTTGAAGCCTACTGCTTCTTGCGGAAGGAATCGAGCGAGATGACGGAACCGGGCTTCTTCTCCTCGTCGCCGGTCTTCGGCTCAGGCTGATCCACGCTTCGCTCGCCGTTCGATACCGGGTAGGCGGTGATCTCGGCGCTTTCCTCGTTCTCTTCGGTCAACGGCACGTCGAATTCGAGTTCGAAGTTGACGGATGGATCGTAGAAGCCGCGGATGGCGTTGAACGGGATGACCAGCTTTTCCGGCGTGTCGGAGAAGGACAGGCCGATCTCGAACTGGCTGTCGGTGACCTTGAGGTCCCAGAACTGGTGCTGGACCACGATGGTCATCTGCTCGGCATACTTGGCTTTCAGGTGTTGCGAGATGCGCACGCCCGGCGCGCCGGTCAGGAAGGTGATGAAGAAGTGGTGGTCACCTGGAAGACGGCCGGTGGCTGCGACTTCGGTCAAAACCTTGCGGATGACACCGCGCAGGGCGTCCTGAGCCAGAATGTCGTAGCGAATATGGTCGTTCTCCATATGATCCTGTCTTTCTTTTACTTGGCGTTTTCGCGCGGCTATATGCCACGACGCCGCATCCGGGGAAAGCCCCCGTCACCCGAGTCATGACAAAGCATATTACACGATTTGAAAAGAGGAAGGTAGGCAAAGGAGGGAAGGTGAAGGCTTCTGTTGCCAGGTGCCTTCGGACCCCGCCTCAAGGGGCTAACCTTGAGGGCTTAGTTCGGATTTCCCGCACCGCCATTAGGCAGCGAGAGCATAACCCTTAGCGTTGTTGTCGTTTGCAACTACACTTGTGACCCGATAACGGCGGTATCATGCCGAGCAAAAGTTCGATCTTTACACCCTTGTCGATCCTATTTCGCCCCCATCAAAAGCCGGTCTTCAGGAACCGACCGGTTTTTGGTGGAGGCGCCGGGTACCGCCCCCGGGTCCAATAGGCTTATTACATCGACCGTTTATCGCCATAGCCGGAGCAAGCCCCGGCAAGACAGATATAGGTGGTTAGGGCGCCGATGAAAAGGGCAAACCACAAGGAAGTTTTCGTCAGCAGCGATTGACGAAGCCGACATAGTCGCGGCCGTTCTTCTCGTAGTACTTCAGGATGAAGCCGCGGGTCGCGCCGCCGTCCATCGGGATCTCGCAGCGAACGCCCCATCTGGTGTCGAAACAGGCGTTGACAATGATGCACTGGCCAGCCTTCACCTGGCCCACAACCTGGCTTTCGAGGCTGCGTTCGCGGCGGATGTTCATCAAGCCAGTAATCCGCACCTGGACCGGATGCGGTCCACGCGGAGCCACCGTGTCTTCGGGGCGCACGCATCTGCCGGTGTCCTCGCGGAGGTAGCAGGGGTTGGCGCCGGTGTCCGGCGGCTGCATGGCATCGGTGCGTGGGCCGCGGGCGGGCCGCATGACGAGCAGCGAGCCGTCGGCGAGGCGGCCAGTCATGATGCCGCGCGCGGGAGAAAAGCTGGCGATCGGACGGCCGTCGATGCCGATTAGGGCAAAGCCATTGCGCTCGGGCGCCCAGCCGTTGACGAAGGCGAGCGGACCCATGCACAGGATAGAGCGGGCGGCGAAACGTCCGGCGAAGGTGTGGCTCTGCAGCTCGATCTGGCACTTGCCGACCGGCCCGCCGGCATCGACATTCCACGTGCCGACGAGGTGATGCGGCGCAGCAGACTGGGCGCGGACGGGAAGGGGGGTGTTCGTCATGGCGAGTGCCGTCAGCAGCGCCAGCATCAGTCGTTTGAATGCCATTTTCGCATGTGCCTCCGTTTGCCCGATCCACCGTCCGTGCCCAGCCCCTTTCATCGCCGGATTCCGGGCGAAATTCAATTGGCGGTGGCGTATCTCCCGGGTTTTCCACCCGCGGAGCCAAGCGACTTGACGGCTGCGACCGCTTCTCACATTCTGCTGATCAAGCGGGCGCGCATGAGACGCCCGCGCCAAGCGAGAGGAAGAAAGCCATGACCGACTATTTCGCAGACGTGAAGCATTACGACGCGGGGGCAGACGAGGCGGTGGTCAACAAGATCGTGCGTCACCTCGGAATTGCCCTGCGCAACCGCGATTCGTCGCTCGTGGCCGCGTCCGATCCGGATGAACTCGCCCGCGTCAAGGAAAAGTGGTGTGGCAAGAAGCTCGGTGTGACCGGTCCGGCGGTCGACAAGGCGGTCGATACGGTTTGCACCATCATGGCGAAGGACAACAGCAAGTCGCGCGTGACCTTCTACTACCTTGTTGCCAAGGAACTCGGCAAGCTCGAGGAACTCTGACGCGAGCTTGGATAAACCGCTCGACCGGCTTGGTTCGGAGGGCCGCGGGCGCTAAAGTTGCCGTCGAACAGGAATCGGCGGCAACACCATGAAGCAGTATCTCGACCTCTTGCGCCATGTGATGGAGACGGGCTCCGACCGGGGCGACCGCACCGGCACCGGCACGCGCTCGGTGTTCGGCTACCAGATGCGCTTCGATCTCTCGCAAGGTTTTCCGGTCACCACGACCAAGAAGCTCCACCTGCGCTCGATCATCCACGAGCTCTTGTGGTTCCTGAAGGGCGATACCAATATCGCCTATCTCACGGAAAACGGCGTGACGATCTGGGATGAATGGGCCGACGAGAACGGCGACCTCGGGCCGGTCTATGGCGCACAGTGGCGTTCCTGGCCGGACGGCAAGGGCGGCCATATCGACCAGATCGCCAATCTGGTCGAGAGCATCACCAGGAACCCGAACTCGCGCCGGCATATCGTCTCCGCCTGGAACCCGGCCGAAGTCGACGAAATGGCGCTGCCGCCGTGTCATTGCCTGTTCCAGTTCTATGTCGCCGACGGAAAACTGTCCTGCCAGCTCTACCAGCGCTCGGCCGACATCTTCCTCGGCGTGCCCTTCAACATCGCTTCCTATGCGCTGCTGACGATGATGGTGGCACAGGTGACGGGCCTGAAGCCGGGCGACTTCGTCCATACGCTGGGTGACGCCCATCTCTACGCCAACCATTTCGAGCAAGCGAAGCTACAGCTTTCGCGCACGCCGAAGACGCTGCCGACCATGCGGCTCAATCCGCAGGTCCGCGACCTGTTTGCCTTTCAATTCGAAGACTTTAGCCTTGAAGGCTATGAGGCTGATTCAAGCATCAAGGCGCCAATCGCCGTCTAACTGCGGGCGGCGGGCTTGGAAGGACAGTGCATGGGCAATCCCAAGATCATCATCGTCGTCGCCATGGCCGAGAATGGCGTGATCGGCCGCGACGGCGACATGCCGTGGAGGCTGTCGACCGACCTCAAGCGGTTCAAGGCGCTGACGCTCGGCAAGCCGCTGGTGATGGGGCGCAAGACATTTGAGTCGGTGGGCGGCAAGCCCTTGCCCGGACGTCCGCATGTGATCGTCAGCCGCGGTCCGGCGATCGAGATGCCGGGCGTGGAGACCCTCAGCAGCCTGGAAGAGGCACTTGCCAGGGCCAAGGAGATCGCCATCGCCTCGGGTGTCGACGTCGTGTGCGTGGCCGGCGGCGGTGAGGTCTATCGCCAGGCACTGCCGCTCGCGGACGAACTGCATGTCACGCATGTCGAAGCCGAAGTCGATGGTGATACTTTGTTTCCGGCGATCGACCCGGCGGTGTTCGAGATGATCGAGGAAATGGCGGTGCCGGCCGGCGAAAAGGATAATTATCCGACGCGCTACGCCGTTTATCGCCGACGATGGGCGGCATAACGCACTATTTCTCATCACTCGCGAAGAAGTTAAGTGCTTTCCGTTGAAAGCAAGGATGCCGATCCCTATAACGGGACTAACGTCCGCGCGGGGCCGATAGGCAGCCGCGTAGGGATCGGGAGCGACAACAAGCTAAGAGGTATGAATGCCCTGGAGCAATCAGAACGGCGGCGGCGGCCCATGGGGCGGCGGTGGCGGCGGTAACAATCAGGGCCCCTGGGGGCAGGGGCCGAACCGGCCGCGTGGCGGCGGCGGCAATACGCCTCCGGATCTTGAAGATCTGATCCGGCGTGGCCAAGACCGGCTGAAGAACATCGTGCCCGGTGGCTTCAACGGTGGCGTGATCGTCATCCTGGCGCTGGTGCTTGTCGCATTCTGGATGGTTCAAGCGATCTATACCGTTCAGCCGGACGAACGCGGCGTGGAACTGCGCTTCGGCAAGCCGAAGGAAGAAATCTCCATGCCTGGCCTGCACTTCCATGCCTGGCCGCTGGAGACCGTCGAGATCACCAAGGTGACCGAACAGCAGCAGAACATCGGCGCCAAGGCTTCGACCTCGTCGAGCGCTGGCCTGATGCTGTCCGGCGACCAGAATATCGTCAACGTCCAGTTCTCGGTCCTCTACACCGTTAGCGACCCGAAATCCTTCCTGTTCAATATCGAGGTTCCGCAGGTGACCTTGCAGCAGGTCGCCGAGAGCGCCATGCGCGAAGTCGTCGGCCGTCGTCCGGCCCAGGACATTTTCCGCGACGCTCGTCAGCAGATCGCTGCCGACGTCAAGGCGATCATGCAGGGAACGATGGACAGCTACGGTTCCGGCATTTCGATCAATGCGGTGGCGATCGAAGACGCGGCTCCGCCGCGCGAGGTCGCTGACGCCTTCGACGAAGTCCAGCGCGCCGAGCAGGACGAGGACCGCTTTGTCGAGGAAGCCAATAAATATTCCAACCAGCAACTTGGTCAGGCACGTGGTCAGGCCGCACAGATCCGAGAAGAGGCGGCCGCTTATAAGGACCGCGTCGTCAAGGAAGCCGAGGGTGAGGCGCAGCGCTTCGTCGATATTCACGAGGAATATAGCAAGGCACCGGATGTCACCCGCAAGCGCCTCTATCTCGAAACCATGGAGCAGGTTCTGAAAAGCTCGAACAAGGTTATCCTGGGCGATCAGCAACAGGGCGTTGTGCCTTATCTGCCGCTCAACGAACTCGGCCGCATGGGCCAGACCCAAACTCAGGGAGGCAATTGATCATGTCCAATCGTCTCGCTTATGTCCTGATCGGACTCGCCGCCCTGTTGCTGCTGGTCTATTCGTCGGTCTTTGTCGTCAATGAGCGCCAGCAGGCCGTCGTGGTGCGCTTCGGTCAGATCAAGGCCGTCCACTCCGAGCCGGGCCTTTACTTCAAGTTGCCGTTTGCTTTCGCCGACGCCGATCGGGTTCAATATGTTCCGGACCAGGCCCTGCGCTTCGACCTCGACAATATCCGTGTCCAGGTCTCGGGCGGCAAGTTCTACGAGGTTGATGCCTTCGTGGTCTACAAGATCACCAATCCCCGCCGCTTCCGCGAAACGGTTTCGGGCGACCGGGATTCGGCCGAAGCGCGTCTGCGCACCCGTCTCGACGCGTCTCTGCGTCGTGTCTACGGTCTGCGTGGTTTCGAGGCGGCGCTGTCGGATGCGCGTGCATCGATGATGCAGGAAGTTCGTGACGACCTCCGGGTCGACGCCGAATCGCTCGGCATCACCATTTCCGACGTGCGCATTCGCCGGACCGACCTCACCCAGGAAGTCTCGCAGCAGACCTTCGAGCGCATGAAGGCCGAACGTCTGGCCGAAGCCGAACTGATCCGCGCCCGCGGTAACGAAGAGGGCCAGCGCCGCCGCGCCATCGCCGACCGCCAGGTCGTCGAGCTGCAGGCGGGTGCGCAGCGCGATTCGGAAATCCTGCGTGGTCAGGGTGACGCCGAACGCAACCGGGTCTTCGCCGAAGCCTTTGGTCGCGACGAGGCTTTCTTCGAGTTCTATCGCTCGATGCAGGCTTATGGCGGGGCGCTGGGCGGCACCGGAACGACCATGGTGCTGTCGCCGGATACCGACTTCTTCCGCTTCTTCAACCAGGCGCAGGGCGGAATTCCCGCTTCACCGGCGGTTCCTGCTGCGCCGGCGGCTCCGGCCGCAGACGCCGCGCCGGCCGTCGGCAACTGACGTCGGCCATGGCGGATCTGCTCGCAGGTTTTGCCTTATTCCTGATTATCGAGGGGCTGGTCTATGCACTGGCCCCTCGATTTCTTGTCCAGATGGCGCGCCTGCTCCCGACAATTCCACCGGAGCACTTGCGGCTCGCTGGCCTGATCTCCGTGACCTGCGGCGTCGGGCTCGTCTGGCTGGTGCGTGGCTAGCCCCGGCAGGCGGCTGCTCCGCTGAAATTGATTTCCCCTTTCATCTTTCCGCCTTATGCTTCGGCCAAAAAAGACGCCTGTTCGCGAGAGGAAGACCGCATGACCCGGACCGCCGCCAAGTCCCGCACGCTCATCCCGGCCCTGTTGCTCGGTACGGCCCTGGCCTTCGGTTCGCTCGGTTCGACACCTCCCGCCCTTGCCCAGGGTCCGGAATCGGTTGCCGACCTGGCACAAGGTCTGCTGGGGGCGGTCGTCAACATCTCCACTTCGCAGAGCGTCAAGGAAGAGGGCGAAGGGCCAGTGCAGCAGGTGCCGGAGGGCTCGCCGTTCCAGGAACTGTTCGAAGACTTCTTCAAGAACCGCGGCAAAGAGGGCGGCAACAACAGGGTCAATTCGCTCGGTTCCGGCTTCGTCATCGATCCGAGCGGCTTCATCGTCACCAATAACCACGTGATCGAAGGCGCCGACGACATCGAGGCCGTCTTCCCGGACGGTTCGAAACTCAAGGCCAAGCTGATCGGTACCGACACGAAGACCGACCTTTCGGTTCTCAAGGTCGAGCCTCCGTCTCCGCTAACCGCCGTAAAGTTCGGCGATTCGCGCAAGATGCGGATCGGCGACTGGGTCATGGCGATCGGAAATCCGTTCGGGCTTGGTGGTTCGGTGACCGTCGGCATCATCTCGGCCAGCGGCCGCAACATCAACGCCGGCCCCTACGACAATTTCATCCAGACCGATGCCGCGATCAACAAGGGCAATTCGGGCGGCCCGCTGTTCAACATGAACGGCGAGGTGATCGGCATCAACACGGCGATCATCTCGCCCAGCGGCGGCTCGATCGGCATCGGCTTCGCGGTGCCGACCGAACTTGCCGAGAACGTCATCAAGCAGTTGATCGAGTTCGGCGAGACCCGGCGCGGCTGGCTCGGTGTGCGTATCCAGCCGGTTTCCGACGAAGTGGCGACAAGTCTCAAGATCGGCAAGGCGCGCGGCGCATTGGTAAGCGGACTCGTCAAGGGCGGTCCGGTCGAGAACGGCCCGATCAGGGTCGGCGACGTGATCATCGGCTTTGATGGCAAGAGCGTGGATGACACACGTGACCTGGTGCGGATCGTCGCCGAGAGCGCGGTCGGTGCCGAGGTTGAAGTGGTGGTCCTGCGCGACGGCCAGGAACAGAAGATGAGCGTTGAGCTCGGACGGCTGGAAGACGAGAAGGCGGCCGAGGTGGCTGTGGCGCCGGAGGACAGCGTCCTGCCGCCGGGGGAAGGCGAGGGAGAGGGCGAGGAAACGGTGCCGGGTGACGAGGGCGAGCAGCAATCGCCGGGCGTACAGGGTGAGCCTTTGCCAGCGATTCTCGGAGCGATCGGCATCGAACTCGGCCCGCTCGACGATGCGGCGCGCAAGACCTATTCGATCGCCGAGAGCGTCGAGGGCGTGGTGATCACCGCCGTCGAGCCGGGGTCTGCTGCGGCGGAAAAGGGGCTGGAGCCAGGTCAGGTCATTGTCGAGGTGGCACAGGAATTCGTCGAGACGCCGGAAGCGGCTGCGGAGACGCTCGGCGCCTTGAAGAGCGAGGGTCGGCGCAATGCCTATGTGATGATTTCCGACGCCAAGGGCAATCTGCGCCACGTCGCCATTCCGCTGGAATAGGGCTGCAACCTGCACATGATCTGTACTCCGTTCAGTCCGGCCGGCTGATCCGGTAAAGCACATGCCGCTTCAGATGCGGATGGCTGTCGGGTACGCGCGGATGGTCGAAGTCTCCGTCCGCGTCGCGGTGCATGCCAATCCGCTCCATGACCGCCGTCGAACGCCTGTTGGCTTCAACCGCGAAGGCAACGATTTCGGACAAGCCCTTGGCCTTGAATCCGAATTGGACGAGAGCGCCTGCCGCTTCGGTGATATAGCCATTGCCCCAGAAGCGGGTCGCCAGACGCCAGCCGATCTCCATCGTCTCCTCCGGCAGGACCGGGAACAGTCCCGCCTTCGACAGGCCACAGAAGCCGATCGGCTCGGCGTCCTGCTTCAATTCCAGGGCATAGAGGCCGAGCCCGGTCTCCTCGATCATGGCGCGGGCGCGCTGCATGAGGCCATCGGCTTCCTCGGCTGAGCGGCGAAACGGAAAGAACTCCATCACCTTCGCGTCGCGGTTGATCTCGCGAAAGAGGTCGCGATCGTCGTCCCGCCAGTTGCGCAGGATCAGACGTGGCGTTTCGAGGATCAGTCCCATGGCTGCTTACCGTTGCTGCTCAGGGCGTAACGAAATCGGTCTTGCGGTAGCCCTGGAGGTAGAGCAGGGCGGTCAGGTCGCCGTGGTCGATGCGGATCTTTGCCTGGGCGGCGACCGAGGGCTTGGCATGAAGGGCGACGCCGGAGCCGGCAAGCTCCAGCATGCCGAGATCATTCGCGCCGTCGCCGACGGCAATCGCCTCGTGAGTGCCGATGCCGAGGCGGGCGGAGATGTCGACCAGTGCATCGACCTTGGCCTGCTTGCCGAGGATCGGCTCGGCCACTTCGCCGGTCAGGATGCCGTCCTTTTCCAGAAGAATGTTGGCGCGATTTTCGTGGAACCCGAGGCGGGCGGAGATCGGTGCGGTAAAGACGGTGAAGCCGCCGGAGACGAGCGCGGTGTAATGTCCCTTGGCCTTCATCGTGGCGATCAGTTCGAGGCCGCCGGGGGTCAGCGTGATGCGCTTTTCGATCACCTCGTCGACAACCTTGATCGGCAGGCCCTTCAGCAGCGCGACCCGTTCGCGCAGCGCCGGCTCGAAAGCGATCTCGCCGTTCATGGCGCGGGCGGTGATCAGCGACACCTTTTCCTTGAGGCCGACTTCGGCCGCCAGTTCGTCGATGCATTCCTGGCCGATCATGGTCGAATCCATGTCGGCGATCAGGAATTTCTTGCGCCGCGTGTCGGCGTCCTGCACGGCGACGTCGATCTTCCGATCGCCGATCAGCGCGCGAAGCTGCGCTTCGGCGGCACTTTCGTCCGTCCCGTCCTTCAGCACGATGTCGCAGGCGATTCCGTCGGCAAGCCAGTAGAGACCGGAGGCCGCGAGGCTTTCGGCGGCGCGCTCGGCAAGCGCCGGCTCAAGGATCGGATTTGACGGATTGGCGAGAAGCGTGGCAACGAAGGCCATGATGGAAAACCCTGAAAACGATATCGACGCGATCCTGATAACCGGGCCGACCGCCAGCGGCAAGTCCGCCTTGGCGCTGGAACTGGCAAAGCGGCACGGCGGCCAGGTGATCAATGCCGACAGCATGCAGGTCTATGATACGCTGAGGGTGCTGACCGCGCGTCCGTCGGAAGAGGAGATGGAGGGCGTGCCGCATCATCTCTACGGCCATGTGCCGGCGGGTGCTGCCTATTCGACCGGCGACTGGCTGCGGGAAGTGGCGGCGCTGGTCGCGGATCTCAAGGCAAAGGGCGCGCTGCCGGTGATCGTCGGCGGCACCGGGCTCTATTTCAAGGCGCTGACCGGCGGCCTCGACGAAATGCCGGCCATTCCGGCCGAGATCCGCACGCACCTGCGTGAGCGACTGATCGCGGAGGGGCCGGAGGCGCTTTACCGGGAGCTCGAAAGCCGCGATCCGGCCATGGCCGCGCGGCTCGGCCGCCAGGATGGACAACGCATCGTGCGGGCGCTGGAAGTGCTGCAGGCGACCGGCCGGTCGATTGCCGCGTTCCAGGGGCAGGGCGGGCCGGTGATCGTCGATCCCGAGCGGGCGAAGAAGATCGTCAAGCTGCCAGACCGCAAGCTCTTGCATGAGCGGATCAACCGCCGCTTCGCGCGGATGTTCGACGACGGCGCGGTCGCGGAGGTCGAGGCGCTGCTCAAGCTTGGGCTTTCGCCGGAGATGCCGGCGATGAAGGCGATCGGCGTTTCGCAGATCGCCGCCCTGCTGCGGGGCGAGATGACGCCGGATCAGGTCGTCGAGACGGCCTCGGCCGCCACTCGGCAATATGCCAAGCGGCAGATGACGTGGTTCCGCAACCAGATGGACGAGAGCTGGGAGAGGATCGGCTGAGCTTGTCGCTCAATCCTTCCGGTAAAGGCTCGACAATGGCTTCTTCAGGATGCTTTCGCGCAACGACGAGCCGGGTTCGCGCCGGATCGACGGGGCGGGTTCGCTCCGGTCCAGCGGCGGTTGCGGCTGGGGCCGGGCGGCATAAGGCTCCCGGACCGTCTCCGACGGATCCTCGAAGCGGCGGGCGTAGCGGGCGGGCTCCTCCGACAGTGCGGTGCGCGGCAGCATGTCCGGGCGGTAGGGTTCGATGGGCGGGGTATCAAGCCGCGGCCTGTCGAACTGGGCAACGTCGGGCTGTGGGGTGTCGAGCCGCGCATAGGGGCGCTGCAATGCCGGTTCCGGCGGGCGCTGGGCTGGTGGGACCGATTGCGGCGGCGGCGTCATCAGGGCCTGACGGATCTCCTCGAAGCTCGCATCGCGGCCGAGATTGGGCAAGGGCTCGCTCTCGGGCGCTGCCGCTCTCGGTAGCTCGTCGGCAAATCCGCCCGGCGAGTATTCGTCCGTTTCGTCCTCAGTGCCGGACTGCCCTGCGTCGAAGCTCTGCTGGAAGGCGGAAATGTCGGGGCCGGAAATGGCACGCATGCGGCTGACGATGGTGCGAAGGTCGACCGTGTCGGGGCTGTCCTCGGAGACCTTGGCGGTGACGCCGTTCGCCTTCGGCAGGTGGCTTTCGTCGACGCGCGAAAAGCGCATGCGCATCGGCACGGCAATGGCCTCGCCGAAGGCGATCGCTTCGCCATTGCCGATCGAGGAGATGAAGCTGGTGGTGGAGATCGACGAATCGGGAATGGCCGAGCGGATGATCTCCTGGTCGCGGTCGTTGGCAAGGCGCATGGCAAAGAGCGTCGAGCACTGCGACAGGATCGTCTGGTCGAGTTCGCCGGGACGCTGGGTGATGATGCCGAGCGATACGCCGTATTTACGACCTTCCTTGGCGATGCGGGCGATGGCCTGGCGGGTCGGGAAGAAGCCGAGATTGGGATCGGCGGGTACGTAGCGGTGGGCTTCCTCGCAGACGACCAGCATGTGGATCGCGCCGTTCGACCAGAGCGCCAGCTCGAAGGCCATGCGGCAGAGAACGGAAGCGACGGAATTGACCACTTCCGACGGAATGCCGGCGAGCTGGAAGGTCGCGATCGGCCGATCGTCTCCCGGGATGCGGAAGATATGGGCGATCGTCTCCATGATCGTGTCGCTGATCGTGTTGTTGGAGAACATGAAATGATAACGCGGGTCGTTGATCGCCGCCATGACGCGCATCTTCAAGGAGCGCAGCATGGGCTTTTCGCCGCGTCCCTCGAGCCGGCCGATGCGCTCGTCGATCAGCGCCAGAAGATCGGCGATGCGGTAGGGCACCGGTGTATCGGCGGTCATCGAACTCTTGTCGCCGGAGCGGCGCATCAGCGCGCTCTCGTTGCCGCGGAAGGCCCGCTTGGCCTCCGGCATCAGGTCGCGCAGGATGTCGAGTTCTTCGGCGACCGGCGGGCGGCCGCGGAACAGGACTTCGGCGAATTCCTCGAGCCGCATCAGCCAGAAGGGCAGGTCCAGCGTATCGGTGTCGATGACGACGGCGTGTTCGGGGAAGGCGGCGGCGAATTCGTTGTGCGGGTCGAGGATCAGCACGCGCAGCTTGGGGTCGCTCTCGATCGCCTTGCGCAGCAGGAGCGAGACGGCGGTCGACTTGCCCACCCCGGTCGAGCCGACCACGGCGAAGTGCTTCGACAGCATGGAGGGGACGTGGATCGTCGCGTCGATCGACTCGTCTTGAGTGAGCTTGCCGATGACGGCGGTGTCGCCCTTGCGGGTGTCGTAGATGCGCAGCAGGTCGGCGGCGCGGATGCGATGGGCAATGGCGCCGAGATAAGGATAGCGCGAGATGCCGGTCGAGAAGAACTCGCCGCCGTCGTCGCCGACATGCACTTCGCCGAGCAGTTCGACCTCGATGAGGAAGGTGTTGTCCTCGCCTTCGCCCCAGTTCTTGGTTCCTGTCTGCATGGAATAGGCGAGCGCCACGACGCGGTTCTTGCCGACGGTAATCGAGATCAGCCGGCCAACCGACCAGAGTTCGGTCAGATCCGTGCCGCCGTCCTCGGCTATTGCCGCGATCGTTGCGCGCGAACCGTTGCAGGCGACGACGCGGCCGAGGAAACGGTTTCCCCGCGCCAGCTGGTCGCGGCGATCCTGCTCTCCGGCCTGGCCGGACGTGTGGAGATCATGATTGCGCAAAGGCTACTCCCTGGTCCGGGCGCAGTATAGTGTCGCAGGCTTTAACAGCGCGTATAGTTCTCACCTGAAATCTGCCAGCAGCGGACACCGGGACGGCGTTTCGCCGCAAGTTTTTGGCCGGCTGTGCGTTGACGCATGTTCCATTTGTGTCTATCAATCTGAACATGAACATTTCACAGATCCTTATTGTGGTGGGAAAGCGCATGGGCAGGGTGGTGTAACCACCCGGCGACAGCCACCCATGCGCTACAGACGGGCTCCTCAAGGGGGCCTTTTTTTATGGCCGAAACCGGGGTAGCAACTCCATCCAGGGCAATCCAGCAAGACAGAATGAGACGGGAAGAGGCATGACGGGCAAAGACAATCAGATGACGGGCGCCGAGATCGTCCTCAAGGCGCTGAAGGATAACGGCGTCGAGCATATTTTCGGCTATCCGGGCGGGGCCGTATTGCCGATCTATGACGAGATCTTCCAGCAGGAGGAGATCCAGCATATTCTCGTGCGCCACGAACAGGGTGCCGGCCACGCGGCCGAAGGCTATGCCCGCTCCACCGGCAAGGTCGGCGTCATGCTGGTGACCTCCGGGCCGGGCGCCACCAATGCGGTGACGCCGCTGCAGGACGCCCTGATGGACAGCGTTCCGCTGGTCTGCATCTCGGGCCAGGTTCCGACTTCGCTGATCGGTTCCGATGCCTTCCAGGAATGCGACACCGTCGGCATCACCCGGCCGTGCACCAAGCACAACTGGCTGGTCAAGGACGTCAACGATCTGGCCCGCATCATCCACGAGGCCTTCCGCATCGCCCAGTCCGGCCGTCCCGGACCGGTGCTGGTCGACGTGCCGAAGGACGTGCAGTTTGCCACCGGCACCTATACGCCGCCGGAAAACCATGCGATCCAGAAGAGCTACCAGCCGCAGGTCCAGGGCGATATCAACGCCATCCGCGCCGCCGTCGAACTGATGGCCAATGCGCGCCGGCCGATCATTTATTCGGGTGGCGGCGTCGTCAATTCCGGGCCGGAAGCCTCCAAGCTGTTGCGCGAACTCGTCGAACTCACCGACTTCCCGATCACCTCGACGCTGATGGGGCTCGGCTCCTATCCAGCCTCGGGCAAGAACTGGCTCGGCATGCTCGGCATGCACGGGTCCTACGAGGCCAACATGGCGATGCATGACTGCGACGTCATGGTCTGCATCGGCGCGCGCTTCGACGACCGCATCACCGGCCGCCTCAACGCGTTCTCGCCGAACTCGAAGAAGATCCACATCGATATCGATCCGTCGTCGATCCACAAGAACGTCCGGGTCGACGTTCCGATCACTGGCGATGTCGGCCGCGTGCTGGAAGACATGGTCCGCCTGTGGCGTGCCCTGCCAAAGAAGCCCGAGGCCGGCCAGACGGCAGAGTGGAAGGCGAGCGTCGAAAAGTGGCGGGCGCGCAATTCCTTTGCCTATACGCCGTCGAAGGACGTCATCATGCCGCAATATGCCATCGAGCGGCTGTCGGCGCTGACGCAGGGCCGCGACACATACATCACCACGGAAGTCGGCCAGCATCAGATGTGGGCGGCGCAGTATTTCGGCTTCGAACAGCCGAACCGCTGGATGACTTCGGGTGGTCTCGGCACTATGGGCTACGGCCTCCCGGCGGCGATCGGCGTGCAGATCGCCCATCCGGAAAGCCTCGTCATCGACATTGCCGGCGATGCTTCGATCCAGATGTGCATCCAGGAAATGTCTTGCGCCGTGCAGTACGAGGCGCCGGTCAAGATCTTCATCCTCAACAACCAGTACATGGGCATGGTGCGCCAGTGGCAGCAGCTCTTGCACGGCAACCGTCTGTCGCACTCCTATACCGAAGCGCTACCGGACTTCGTCAAGCTCGCCGATGCTTACGGCGCGGTCGGCCTGCGCTGCGAGAAGCCGGACGATCTCGATGACGCGATCCTCGAGATGATCAATGTCAAGAAGCCGGTGATCTTCGACTGCCGCGTCGCCAACCTTGCCAACTGCTTCCCGATGATCCCGTCGGGCAAGGCCCACAACGAAATGCTGCTCCCGGACGAGGCGACCGACGAGGCGGTGGCGAACGCCATCGACGCCAAGGGCCGCCAGCTGGTTTGACGATTGAAATAGGAACAGAGACATGAACGCACATCAGCAGCCCACCGGTTCGGCCTATTTCATCGCCAAGGAAACCGCCGCCGTCGAAAACCATACGCTCTCGATCCTGGTCGACAACGAACCGGGCGTTCTCGCCCGGGTGATCGGCCTGTTCTCCGGTCGCGGCTACAACATCGAAAGCCTCACGGTCTCGGAAACTGAACACGAGGCGCATCTGTCGCGCATCACCGTGGTGACGCGCGGCACGCCGAGCGTGCTCGAGCAGATCAAGGCGCAGCTCGAGCGGATCATCCCGGTTCACCGGGTGGTGGATCTGACGGTGCGCGCCCGCGATCTCGGCCAGGAGCGGCCGGTCGAGCGCGAAGTGGCGCTGGTCAAGGTGGCCGGCACCGGCGAGACCCGCGCCGAGACGCTGCGCCTGGCCGACGCCTTCCAGGCCAAGGTCATCGACGCGACCGTCGAGCACTTCATCTTCGAGATCACCGGCAAGTCGTCGAAGATCGACCAGTTCGTGGCGATCATGAAGCCGCTGGGTCTCAACGAAATCTGCCGCACCGGGATTGCCGCGATGAACCGTGGCCCGCAGGGCATGTGATCGTCCGCACGGTCGAACAAGACGGCAACGGGCGCTTATGAGGCGCCCGTTTGCGTTCGTCGGTCAGCGATGCATGGATGCCGGCGGGACGGCTGTGCGCTAGAACATCGACATCTGGGCCGGTGCCGGCTTGGCTTTTGCCTCGCCGGTTTCAGCCTCGGCATTTTCGGTTTCGATCTCTGCAACCTTGCGGGGTTTCGCATTAGCGGTGCCGACGGGCCTGGCGGGCTTTGTCTTCGCCGGCGGCGGCGTTTCCGAACCGGCTGCGCCAAGCTCCTCGACGAAACCGACAAGCACCTTGTCCAGCGTATCGCGCATCAGGGCATAGTGGACGAACTGGCCACGCTTTTCGCGGCTGATCAGGCCGGCGGTTTCGAGGATGGAGAGGTGCTGGGAGACGGATGGTTTTGCCATCTCGAAGCGCGAGGAAATCTCGCCGGCGGTGAGGCCGGAGGCGGCGAGATGCTGGAGGATCGCGCGGCGCGGCGCGGCGGCCAGCGCCTGGAAAACCTGCTGTATGCGACGTTCGTCGAGGCTGGCGGCTGCGCCCTTCTTCGTCTGCTTTTTCAAGCCTGCGCTCCTGTCGGGTTCCTCTTTGGTGGGGTTTCTATAATTAGGAAACTACCGAAATGTCCAGCCTGTAGCCGGCCTCTTGGTATTTAGGTTCTCAGCTCATTGGCTTCATGGCGAGTGGACGATCTTTAAGGGCATAAGTTTACAGCATGTCGAGCGCCATCTTGCGCGCCGGAGGTGGGAAGGCGGCGTCGAGGACGGCCCAATCCTCGTCGGAGATATCGAGGTCTACTGCGTCGCGGTTTTCGCGCACGCGCCGGAGGTTTGCACTCTTCGGAATGGCGATCACGCCCTCGCGTTCCAGCAGGAAGGCGAGGGCCACCTGGGCGGGGGTGGCCTGATAGGCCTTGGCGATGTGGATGAGTTGGGGATGGTGGACGAGCCGGCCCTGCTCGATCGGCGAATAGGCCATGACCGGGACGCCGCGCGCCTGGCACCAGGGAAGGAGATCGTGTTCGATGCCGCGCCGCGACAGATTGTAGAGCACCTGGTTGGCAGCGCAATTCACGCCATCGGGCAGGGAGAACAGTTCCTCCATGTCGGCGGTGTCGAAATTGGAGACGCCCCAGGCGCCGATCTTGCCGGCGGCTTTCAGCTCTTCGAAGGCGGCGATCGTTTCGGCCAGCGGGTGTTCGCCGCGCCAGTGCAGCAGGTAGAGGTCGATGCGGTCGGTGCCGAGTCGATGAAGGCTGGCCTCGCAGGCGGCGATCGTGCCTTGCCGGCTGGCGTTCCATGGATAGACCTTGCTCACCAGGAAGACCTCGTCGCGGCGGTCTTCCAGCGCCTTGCCGACGATGAGTTCCGCTCCGCCTTCGCCATACATCTCCGCGGTGTCGATGAGCGTCATGCCGAGGTCTATGCCGAGCCGCAGGCTGTCGATCTCGTCGCGGGCGCGAGCCTTCGTCTCGCCCATCTGCCAAGTGCCGAGGCCAAGCGCCGGGATCTGGATACCAGAGGGCAGGGTCACGGTCGGGATCGGGTCGTGCATCGGGTTTCTCAACTCCTTCTATTTCGCCAGCTTAGCCAAGCGTCGCACGGTTTCAATCCTTGGCCGATTGCATCGGTGACAAATCGACGGTGGCGGGACGCCGCGTCCGAGACTATCGTGCCGCGGGTTCTACGGGAGACTTTTCTTGGATACCGCGACATTGACCGCGCTCATGACCTTCGCCTTCGCCACCTCGATCACACCGGGGCCGAACAATATGATGCTGTTTGCCTCAGGCGTGAACTTCGGTTTTCGCCGGACGATCCCGCATATGCTGGGCATCGGAGCGGGTTTCCTGTCGCTGCTGATTGGCGTGGGCCTCGGCCTGGGTGCGCTGCTGGCGACCGTGCCCATTCTCTATACGGGGCTCAAGATCGCCGGCGGGCTCTATCTTCTCTACATCGCCTGGAAGATCGGTTCGTCGCGGACGCTGGGCGAGGGGACTTCGAGCGGCCAGCCAATGACGTTCCTCGGGGCTGCGGCCTTCCAGTGGGTCAACCCGAAAGCCTGGGTGATGGCGGTGACCGCAATGGCGGTCTATGTCGATGAGCGGAGCTACCTCTGGAGCGTCTTCATCGTCGGTGTGGTCTTTGCCGCGGTCAACCTGCCGAGTGTTTCCACCTGGGCCGGCTTCGGTTCGGTCCTGCGCGAATGGCTCTCCGTGCCGGTGCGGCTCAAGTGGTTCAACATCACCATGGCCGTGCTCCTCGTCGCCAGCCTCTGGCCGATGCTGCGCTGAGGCCCAAAGCCCCGCGACGTCGAAGAGATAACGGCACGCCGAGATCTTGGCTGGCTTGCTGATCTCCATCACATTTCATTCAGGTCACGAGAAATCGCCCGGTTCGGTTTGTTTCGTGGTCCATCTTTGGCTAGGTTCCGGCGTGATGATCTCCATCAGAGAGCGCAACGGCAAGAGAGGCCAATGACGATGACATCAGAAGCAGAACGCACTCCATCGCAAGACTGGCACGCCATCGAGGCCAGGGAGGTTTTGGATGCGCTCCAGTCATCGGCCGGCGGCCTCAGCGCCGAAGAAGCCACAGCACGCCTTTTACGATACGGCCATAACAGGTTGCCGGAACCGCCGCGACCCAGTGCGCTGCGTCGCTTCCTGCTGCAATTCCACAACCTGCTGATCTATGTGCTTATTGGCGCCGCCGTCATCACGCTCGCGCTCGGCCATTTTATCGATACAGCCGTCATTCTCGCCGTCGTCATCGTCAACGCTGTTATCGGCTACATGCAGGAGGGCAAGGCGGAGCAGGCAATGGCGGCCATCCGCAGCATGCTCGCACCGCATGCCTCGGTGCTGCGCGACGGCGCGCGGCGCGAGGTCGTCGGCGAGGAGATCGTGCCGGGCGACGTTGTCCTGATCGAAGCGGGAGACAAGGTGCCCGCTGATCTTCGACTGCTGTCGGCCCATGCGCTTTCGATACAGGAGGCCATACTGACCGGAGAATCGGTTCCGGTGGAAAAACGCAGCCACCCTGTGGCGGTCGATGCCTCGCTCGGCGACCGGTTGTCGCTGGCCTATTCAGGAACGCTGGTGACCGGTGGTCAGGGTAGAGGCGTCGTCATCGCGACGGGCCAGGGAACCGAGATCGGGCGGATCAGCGGCATGTTGTCCGATGTCGAGGAACTGACGACGCCATTGGTGAGCCAGATGGACGCCTTCGCGAGATGGCTGACGGTTCTGATCCTCATCATTGCGGCCCTATTGCTCGTGTTTGGCTATTTTGTCGAGCATCTCGAGTTTGGCGATACATTCATGGCCGTCGTCGGGCTTGCGGTTGCCGCGATCCCGGAAGGTCTGCCTGCGGTTCTGACCATTACCCTTGCGATCGGCGTGCAGGCCATGGCGCGGCGCAATGCCATTGTCCGGCGCCTTCCGGCGATCGAGACAATCGGTGCCGTGTCGGTCATCTGCACCGACAAGACCGGTACCTTGACCCGCAACGAAATGATGGTCGCATCGGCGGTGGCTGCTGCCGGCGAGTACACCGTCGAGGGAACGGGCTATGAGCCCAGTGGCGCCATCACAAGGGATGGCAAGGACGCGGCCGGGGAGCAGGACCTGCTGTCCGAACTGGCGCTGTCGTGTGCCTTGTGCAATGACGCGCATATCCGCAAACATGATGGCCTATGGGCGGTGGAAGGCGACCCCATGGAGGGCGCACTTCTGGCCTTCGCGGGCAAATTGGGCAAGAGCCAGGAAAACGGCCTGTCCGGCTGGACGCGGATCGATACGATCCCCTTCGATTCCCGCAGTCGGTTCATGGCAGTGCTTTGCCGCGAGGACACCGGCAGGGTCATCGCTTTCGTCAAAGGTGCGCCGGAGCGCATGCTGGAGATGGCGGCGAACCAACGACGGGCCGACGGCGGCGAGGAGCCGGTGGATCTTCCGTTCTGGCGGCAAAAGGTGGACCAGGTGGCTGCAAGAGGCCAGAGGGTGCTTGCGCTTGGAACGGTGGAGCTTGATGCCGATGATACCGTCCTCGGCTACGAAAGCGTCGACGGCAGGCTGACGCTTCTTGGCATGGTCGGCATGATCGATCCGCCGCGGGCGGAAGTGATCGAGGCAATCGAAGAATGCCGGCTGGCCGGTATCCAGGTCAAGATGATCACCGGCGATCACGCCGCGACTGCTTCCGCGATCGGGCGGCAGATCGGTCTCGACAATCCGGACGAGGTGCTGACGGGCGCCGACCTCGAGCAGATGGACGACCGCGACCTCGAGGGCGCGGTCAGGTCGTGCAACATCTTCGCCCGCACCAGTCCGGAGCACAAGTTGCGGCTGGTCATGGCGCTGCAGGCGCAGGACAAGATCGTCGCCATGACGGGCGACGGGGTCAATGATGCACCGGCGCTCAAACGTGCGGATGCTGGCATAGCCATGGGCCTGAAGGGAAGCGAGGCTGCCAAGGAAGCGGCGGAACTCGTTCTGGCCGATGACAATTTCGCCTCGATCGTCGCCGCCGTGCGCGAGGGGCGGACCGTCTATGACAATATCAAGAAGGTTATCAGTTGGACCCTTCCGACCAATGGCGGTGAGGCCGCCACGATCATAGTGGCGCTCGTGTTTGGTTTCACCTTGCCGGTAACTCCGGTGCAGATCCTGTGGATCAACCTGATCACGGCAGTCACGCTGGGTATTGCCCTGGCGTTCGAGCCGACGGAGGAGGACACCATGCGGCGACCGCCGCGGCCGCGGGGCGATGCCATTCTATCCGGCGACCTGGTCTGGCGCGTTATCCTGGTCTCCATCCTGTTTCTTGCGGGTGTATTCGGCATTTTCACCTACGCACAGGACCGTGGGTATTCGCTCGAGCTGTCCAGGACGATGGCCGTCAATACGTTTGTGGTGATGGAAATCTTCAATCTGTTCTTCATCCGCAACCTCTATGGCACATCGCTGACCTGGAAGGCCGTGCGTGGAACAAAGGTGGTGTGGCTGACCGTGGGGCTTGTGACGATCGGCCAGTTTGCCATCACCTACCTGCCGCCATTGCAGCGGGTTTTCGCGACCGAGGCGGTTCCGTTCTTCGATGGCCTGGTGATCATCGGTATTGGCGTCGCCCTGTTCGCCATTATTGAAACGGAGAAGCAGTTGCGCCTGATCGTCAAGAACCGGTTGGTACCCGAGAGGTAGGGAACCGTACTCCCCGTGCAATTCGTTGCTGCGGGGTTTTATCGGTTGCTTCTGTTCGCCGAATCCTGACAAGACCAGAGGATGCAGTTCGCACCCCAGCAGGACGAAGCCCTGAAAGCCGTTGCAAAGTGGCTGAAGGAGGGCAAGCAGCCGGTCTTTCGCCTGTTCGGCTATGCCGGCACGGGCAAGACGACGCTTGCCCGGCATTTTGCCGAACATGTCGATGGAGACGTGCTGTTTGCCGCCTTCACCGGCAAGGCTGCACAGGTGCTGCGCTCGCGCGGCGCGAGCAATGCCCGGACCATTCACTCTCTGATCTACCGTCCGCGCGGCGAGGAAGCCGTGGAGGACGAGGAAACCGGCAAGACATCGATCGCGCCGATGTTCTCCATCAACCGGCAGAGCCCGCTCGCCAAGGCCGCGCTGATTGTCATCGACGAATGTTCGATGGTCGAT
Source organism: Rhizobium arsenicireducens (assembly GCF_964021225.1). Taxonomy (NCBI): domain Bacteria; kingdom Pseudomonadati; phylum Pseudomonadota; class Alphaproteobacteria; order Hyphomicrobiales; family Rhizobiaceae; genus Rhizobium; species Rhizobium arsenicireducens. The sequence goes on from NZ_CAXHYK020000001.1 coordinate 1,042,526, forward strand.
GAACAGTTGGGTAGGGATCTGATGAGCTTCGGCACGCCGATCCTGGTGCTTGGCGATCCCGGCCAGTTGCCGCCGGTCTCCGGGGGCGGCTTTTTCACCGATCAGGAGCCTGACTATCTGCTCACCGACATTCATCGCCAGGCCCGCGACAATCCGATCATCCAGCTTGCCATGCACGTACGCGAGGGCAAGGAAATCATGTATGGGGACTACGGAACCGCCAAGGTGATCTCGAAGAACGAGGTGACGCAGGAGCTGGTTCTCGGCGCCGATCAGGTGCTCGTGGGCACCAACAAGACGCGGCGACGCTACAACAAGCGGCTGCGCGAGCTGAAGGGATTCACCGTCGATTACCCGCAGGCCGGCGACAAGCTGGTGTGCCTGAGGAACGACCAGGTAAAGGGGCTGCTCAACGGCTCGCTGTGGCAGGTGATGACTTCGTCGCGCGAGACTGTAAAACCCGGCATCAACCTGCTGATCAAGCCGGAAGACGACGACATGGATCGCGGGGCGGCCAAGATCAAGTTGCTCAAGGCGGCCTTCGAAGAAGTCGACGCTGAGATCCCGTGGGCGACCCGCAAGCGTTACGACGAATTCGACTATGGCTATGCGCTGACCGTGCACAAGGCTCAGGGTTCGCAGTGGAACGACGTCGTGATGTTCGACGAGAGCTGGGCGTTTCGCGATACGCGCGAGCGGTGGCTCTATACGGCGGTGACCCGCGCGGCAGAGACGCTCACCATCGTCAGGTGAGCGTCTGCCGTGGCCTTTACTGTTTCACCATGGCAAGGGTCATGACGACGTCGCGCTCGCCCTTGCCAGAGGCTGTGGCAATGTCGACCAGCGACTTGCCGGTCTCAGCCGCGGTGAAGCCCTTTTCCTTAAGCGTGGCGATCAAGGATTCTTCCGACTGGCCCAGGAGCGGGGCTATCTGGGCCGGCGTGCCCTTGGTCACGAGCTGGATCATCGCGACCTGCGGATTGGTGCCGGTTGCCGTGCCGGTGATGGCCGGCCAGGCGAAGACGAGGCCGGCGACAAGCGAGACACCGAGCGCGATCGCCATCGGCAGCCGCTTGAAATAGGAGAGGAACGGGCGCCAGTTTTTCCAGATGTGAAGGACGAATGGCAGGATGAGCACCATGCTCAGCCATTCGTGCATGCTGTGAAAGGCGGCGGAGCCGAAGTGGAAGAAGAGCGCGACGCCGGAGACGAGCGAGACCATGAAGAGGCCGGTCGTCAAAGGGGTAGCGTAACGGGCGAGGTAGGCAGGCATGGGAGTGACCCTTGATTTGTTTAGTACACGTCCCAATTAGTCCGCCGACGCTTGCGTGTCCCGTTAAATCCTTGTCATGTTTGACGAATTTCAATTTTCACGAGGCGACGACGCCGAACAGGACCGCCTTGGCGACAGCCTGAAAGCGGTTATTGGCCTCAAGCTTGCTTATGATCGTCGCCTCAAGCGCCGAGATTTGCGAGCTGGTCAGCTTCAGGGTACGTGCGACACGCAGCGGCGCATAGCCTTCGGCCATCAATTCGAGGCAGCGGTGCTCGAGGTCGGTCAATGAGAACGTGTCGCGCGCGACCGTGGGCGCGGACTGTCCATCGATAACGTCGTGCGACAGGAGGGAGGCCAGTTGCTGCAGTTGGCGGTGGATCGCCGAGAGACCTGCCGTTAGCTCGCGCTTGCGGGCAAGAAGCGCTTCTTCGAAAATTTCGTTGGCCTCGGCTTTGGATTGGGCGGATCTCAGCGAATCCATCAGGTCCTGGATGCCCGCGACTGGCATTCCGACCTCGCGGCAGGCGTTGATCAGTGCCATGCGGGCAATGTCCCTGCGGCCGTAGACGCGCATCAGGCCGATGCGTCTGGCGGAGATCAGGCCCTTTTCCTCGTAAAAATGAAGGGTGCGGTGGGTGACGCCGAAGATCTCGGCCATGTCGGCGATGGGGACCGGTTCTTCAGGGATGTCGCGGGGCAGGGGGATGTCGGGTAGGTATATGGCATCGGCTGGTGTGCCGTCGGCCCGGTGACTGTCGACCTGCAGATATTCCGATCCGTCCGCCATGACCTCCCCCGTCCAGCGTTGCATCAAGTCTGCGATATTCGAGGATCCCCATATGTGCGGAGACCGGTTTGGCGCATCCTCCCAGACGCCATGCCGCTCAACCTGTTTCAGGTTGGGCTGCAACAGATTTGTGAAATTCAGAGTAGTCGGCTTGATCCGGTTTGGCAAACGCGATTGTCGAGCCGAGGGAGCCTGAGGAATGCCCGGCGGAAAGCGCGGCGCATCGATCGCAAGAGGCCGTCAAGGCCACAGAGGGATGGTTCGCAAGACAAGTCGGAGAGGGAGCGCGGTCCATCCATCAGTTTCCTCAATGAAAGCATGTGTGATTCTCGTTGGCCTTCCTCTTCGCGATCGCCTAAATGGTGATCGGACGAATGCCACCCCTCATGGATACTGCCGTATGCCCGCCAAGCTCTCCGTCAACCTCAACGCCATTGCCATGCTGCGCAACCGCCGGGATTTGCCCTGGCCGGACGTCGCCCATCTCGGTCGCATCGCGCTCGAAGCCGGCGCGAGTGGTCTGACGGTGCATCCGCGTCCCGATCAGCGGCATATCCGGTTTTCCGACCTTCCCGTCCTGCGGGCGCTGATCGACGACGCGTTTCCGCAAGCCGAATTCAATATCGAGGGCTATCCGACCGAGGAATTCCTGGCGCTGTGCGAGGCGACCGAGCCGGAGCAGGTGACGCTGGTGCCCGACGATCCGAGCCAGGCGACCTCGGACCATGGCTGGGACTTCGCCAGGAACCGGTCGTTCCTGACCGAAGTCGTCTCGCGGCTGAAGGGCAGGGGCATGCGCGTTTCGCTGTTTGCCGACGGCGACGGCAATGCCGAGGCGGTGAAACAGGCGCGCGAGACGGGCGCCGACCGGATCGAGCTTTACACCGGCCCCTATGGCGGCAGTTACGACAATCCGGACAAGGCAGCCGAAGAGATCGACCGTCTCGGCCGCACGGCCGATGCGGCGCTGGCCGTTGGTCTTGCCGTCAATGCCGGCCATGACCTGACGGTCGCCAATCTTCCGGCCCTCATCAAGCGCATTCCGAAGCTGGCCGAGGTGTCGATTGGCCACGGCCTGACGGCCGATGCGCTGGAGTTCGGCATGGCGGAAACGGTACGCCGTTTTCGCCATGCCTGCGGCCAGACGATCTGACGGCGGAAGGCGGTTCCGCGCGCAGGACGGTCCCGCCCGGGGGGCTCGTCAGCCGATGGCGGCCTTGTTGGCTTCGAGGAAGTCCTTCAGCGACACGCGCTTGACGCCCGACAGGGTCTCGGCGTCGGCCGTCGCCATGGCGATCTTGCCTTCGCGCGTATTGGCGTCGAAGGACACGAAGGTCGGGATGAAGGGCGCTGGCACGCCGGCGGCGGTCATGCCTTGCGCAAGCTCAGCATCGGTCAGGTTGACGACGGTGAGCGGCTTGCCCGTCACGTCGCGCACCAGCGCGGCGATTTCTTCCGTCGTATAGGTCTTCTCTCCGGTCAGCGTGTAGATCGCGTTGCCTTCTGCCGGTTTGGCGAGGCCTGCGGCAATGGCGCGGGCAATGTCTTCGCGGGCGATGTGGGCGATTCGGCCATTGCCGGCCGAGGTGTACCAATGGCCGCTGGCGAGCGCCTGCGGCAGGCTCATGAACAGGTTCTCCATGTACCAGCCGTTGCGGAAGATGGTGTAGGCGAGGCCGGAAGCCTTGATCGCCTGTTCCGTTCCGAGATGATCGCCCTTGAAGGTGATCTCCGAATCGTCCGGCTGCGGCATCGAGGTGTAGAAGATGCGCCCGACCCCTGCGGTCTTGGCGGCCTCGACGGCGGCGCTGTGCTGCACGAGGCGCTTGCCCGGCGTGCCGAGTTCGTCGGTGGAGACGATCAGAAGGCGGTCGATACCGGAAAACGCGACTTCGAGCGAGGCCTTGTCGTCGAAATCGACGCGGCGCGTTTCCAAGCCGAGGGCCGCCAGGTCGGCGAGCTTGGCGGTGTCGCGGCTGCCGGCGACGATGTCTGACGGGCTAAGCTTCTGGCTTTCGATCAGGTGCTTGATGATTAGATGGCCGAGATGGCCGGCGGCGCCGGTGACGAGGATCTTGCTCATGGTCTTTCCTTTGGCAATGGCGGCAGGTGCTGCCGAACGAATAGCTGCTCTCAAAATGAGAGTTACGCTAAAATGGAGATTGACGAGCGCTTGTAAAGAAGGCAGTTTTTGGTGCCCACCTTACCGATAGGGAACCGCCATGACCGTCGCCATCACCCGTTTCGAAGAAAAGATCGCCGGATACGGGGGTGACGGACCCAAGCTGGAGAACTGCCCGGTGCGCACGGTGATCGATCACATCGGCGGCAAATGGTCGACGCTGATCCTGCTGGCGCTTTCGGAAAAGCCCTATCGTTTCGGTGAACTCCGGCGGCTGGTGCCGGACATTTCGCAGCGCATGCTGACCCAGACTTTGCGCGATCTGGAGCGCGACGGCTATGCGCTGCGCACGGTGTTTCCGACCAAGCCGCCGAGCGTCGAGTATCGGCTGACGGATCTCGGGCATTCGCTGTTCAGGGCACTGTGCGTGCTGCTCGAATGGGCGGAGGTCAACTATTTGGCCGTCAAGGACGCGCGCCGCAGCTACGACGAACGCAATCCCTGAGGTTCTCTGCCGTCAGAGGTCGAGCGTCCAGGTCTGGCCGTTGAGTTCCGGTCCGAACATTCTGTGCCTTTCCTCGGCGACGAGCCGGAAGCCCGCGGCGACGTAGATATGGCGCGCCGTGTGCAGGATGTCGTTGGTCCAGAGCGTGAGCTGGCGGTAACCGGCATTGCGGGCGAAGTGCACGCATTGCTCGACCAGCAGCTTGCCGAGCCCAAGGCCGCGGGCCGCCGCATCGACATAGAGCATTCTGAGCTTGGCGATGTCGTCGCCGCCGTCCATCACAATGACCGAGCCGATGCGGATGCCGGCGCGCTCGGCGATCCAGCAATGATCGCGTCTTGCGTCGCAGCGCTCGAGGAAATCGGCGGCGACCTGGCTGACCAGCGCCTCGAAGCGCCCGTTCCAGCCAAATGTGCCGACATAGAACTCGGTCTGCGACTGGATCATCCAGCCGAGGTCGCCCGGACGGTGCGGACGCAGGACCGGGGTGGCGTGGGCGCTAGCGCCGGGCTCGATCAGGCGGGTGATGGTGGCCATTGCCTCGACGAGGGCAGCCAGTTCGGCCGGGCCGAGCGGCGCCACCATCTGGCGCAACTGGCTGCGGGAGAGCTCGGCCAGAGTCCCAAATTCGGTCCTCCCCTTGTCGGTGAGGCACAGACGCTGGCTTCGTCGGTCGGCCGGGTCCGGTGCGACCATGACGATGTCCCGCTCGCGGAACTTCTTCAATATGCGGCTGAGATAGGCCGGGTCGAGGCGCAGGTCGCGCACGAGTTCCACGGCGAGAACCTGTCCCCGCGTACCGATCTCATAGACGATGCGGGCTTCCGCCAGCGTGTAGTCGGCCTTGAGATAGGCGCGGTCGAGGATGCCGATCCGGTCGGTGTAGAACCGGTTGAAGGCGCGCATCGCCTCGATGGTAGCGGCGTCTGGGGCTTCCAGCATGAATCGGACCTCCTCGTGAGGTCCGATTCACTAGCATTGCAGTTGGTCATTGACAATCATATGATTGACGCAGTCAACTAAATGGCAACCCGCAGCGCGGGTTCGGCGCTGAGCGCGAAATCGGCGGCGGCGCGCGCATGGATGGTGGTCGAATCGAAGCCCGGCAGGGGCAGCGCATCGGCATCGAGCAGCAGGCAGATTTCCGTGCAACCAAGGATGACGCAATCGGCGCCGGCCAGCCTGGCCTTCTCGACAATGGCGATATAGGCCTCGCGCGAGGTTTCCTTCACCGTGCCGGCACAGAGTTCCTCGAAGATCACATCATGAACGATCGTGCGGTCCTCGGCATCCGGCACGCGCGGATCAAGGCCAAGCGCGCGCATGCGGTCGGTGTAGAAGCCATGTTCCATCGTATAGCGGGTGGCGAGCACCAGGGGACGGCGGAAGCCGGCGGCCTTGATGGCCGCGGCCGTATCATCAACTATGTTGAGCAGGGGGATGTCGAGGCGGGTGGCGATGCCGTCGGCAACGAGATGCATGGTGTTAGTGCAGATCAGGATGCAATCGGCGCCTGCAGCCTGAAGCCCGAGCGCGCAATCGGCAAGGCGCTTCTCGGCGAGATCCCAGCGGCCGGCCTTCTGGTAGCCGACGATCTCGGCGAAGTTGACCGAGTGCATCAGGACTTCCGCCGAGGCGATGCCGCCGAGTTCGGCGCGGACCATCTCGTTGATGAGGCGATAGTAGACCGCCGTGCTCTCGAAACTCATGCCGCCGATCAGTCCGATTGTCTTCATAGTCTTGTTCCCCTGGTTGGTGTCGGGGATTATGGCCAAGCCTTTGGGCAAACGGTTTGCATTATTTGCGAAAAGTGCAGAGGGTGACGCGTACCAATTGCGCGATCCGTCGGGATCCTGCACATTGAATGCATCAACATTCTATAAGGTGGGTCTCAAGTGCTCGACGATCGCGATCGGAAGATTCTGGATGCATTGCAGCGGGACGCCTCGGTTCCCATCGCCGAACTTGCCGAGCGGGTGGCGCTGTCGCCATCCGCCTGTTCGCGGCGCATCCAGCGGCTGGAGGAGTCGGGCTATATCGAGCGGCGCATCGCGGTGCTGGACCGCGAGCGGGTCGGCGTGCCGACCACCGTCTTCGCACTGGTCAAGACGGCGCATCACTCGGATGAGTGGATCGAGAGCTTTCGCCGGGCGATCAGCGATCTCGCCGAGATCGTCGAGGCGCATCGGCTGACCGGCTCCTACGACTATCTCCTGAAGATCGTGCTGCCCCGGGTCGAGCACTATGACGTGGTGTACCGGCGGCTGGTGAAGCGGATCGAGCTGTTCGATGTGTCCGCTTTCATCTCGATGGAAACGCTGAAGGCGGGGTCGGCCGTGCCGGTCGACCACGCAGTCTAGCTCACTCCGGTTTCGGCAGGGCGGTATCGGCCAGGCATGTCTTCAGCGGCAGCAGTTTCACGCCGTAGATCGCCGTAATCCGGCCGGCGGACAAATCCTGGCTGTCCCTGTTCCGTTCGGTCTCGGCCTGGATGCAGCCGCAGGTGTAGCCGTAATTGCCGTTGGAGGCGACATAGTCGCCAGTGGAGATGTCGGGGAAGTTCTCCATGCCGAGCGGCTCCTCGTCGGAGCCCTGGGTGAGGAGGACCCACATGCCCTCGCTGTCGTCGAGCCAGTAATTGCCGGGCGTCGGGTTCTGGATCCAGCCGCAGCGATTTTCCTTGGCGAATGCCAGTTGCGGAAGGGCGAGGAAGGCGAGGGTGAAAAGAAGGGCGATTCGGCGCGGCTGCATCGGGGTGGTTCCTCTATTGGGGCTGCCTTTAAGGCATACCGCCGTCAGCGACCTTCGCCAAAGGCCAAAAATGGGATAAGGTGCTGAACCCAATGATACGGCCCCGGAGCTTGCGCTTCGGGGCCTGTTAATGTTCCGGACATGCCGGCATATGTGTCGCTGGCTTGGTTACGCGAAACGAGATTACTTGTCGGAGGGCGTGCCGACGGTGACGCCGCGACCGGAGTCGAAGCCGTAGATGACATTGAGGTTACCGCTGTCGACCGGCGCGCGGTTAGTCTTCGCGCCCATCACCGGAGTGATAGAGCCGACGACCGTACGGTCGATGTTGCCGGAAGAATGGACCGGAGCGGCGCTGCCGTTGGTGGGTTCCAGAGCGAAGGCGGTGGATGCGCCGGCCAGCGAAGCGACGACGGCGGTGACTGCGATGATAGTCTTCATGGGATGTCTCCTTGATTTCATTTCCTGATGGCATAGCTACTCATCAGGTCTTCGTTAGGTTGTGGAACTGAGGGCGGGGGTCCTCAGTCGGGAGCAGGGGTCAGTCGTTGTTGGCGACGGTGCGCGACACCAGCGAGACGGTGCGGTCGGCGTTGACCTGGTAGACTTCACGGACTTCCTCGCCAAACGGGCCGTAGAAGACATGGAAGAAGTTGGAGCCGGCGGGGGCCTTTTCGAGCCGGGCTTCGTGGCCACCATAGGTGATGGAGCCGGGGATCGGCTGGAGGGCGAAGGCTGCCGGTGCGGCGACGAGGGTAGCGAGCGCTGCTGCAATTGCGATTTTCATGATCAAATTCCTCTTTGCACTCTGTGTTGTTTGGGTCGAACTGTGTGGTTCGATGAACATGATTTGCGCCTCCTCCTCGCCAATTGCAATAGATGATTGCGCACAATCGAACCATATAGTTCGATGACTTGCAATGCGTACGAGGTTGCTTATAGGTCGTAATATTGATGTAAAAACAGAATATTAGCAGGACCTCCAAGGTCGGGTTCTTGACGCAGAAATTGTTATGAAACACTACGTTCAAATAAATGTGATGACCGTCAAAACCGCGGCTGCCGGCGGCTTGCGGCGGACGCAGAGCCTCTTGACGGAGCCAAATTTTGCCCTTAAACAGAACCGTACCGTACGGTACTTGAGAGATGTCAATCGTGCAGACCGAAACCGCCAACGCCGAATTCACGCAGCGCCAGAGCGCCGTTCTCGCCGAAGCCCTGAGGCTTCTGGTGGAGGGTGGCGATAAAGCATTGACGACGGCCGGGCTGGCGCGCGCGGCCAACTGCTCCAAGGAAAGCCTGTACAAGTGGTTCGGCGATCGCGACGGGCTCTTGTCGGCGATGATCTCCTTTCAGGCGAGCAAGGTGCGCACTTTCGAGCGGCCGGGCGAGCGGCTGACGGCGGCAAGCCTGACCGAACATCTGGAGATCTTTGCCCACGACCTGCTCGACGTTTTGGCCGGCGACGTGTCGCTGGCGCTCAACCGGCTGGCGATCGGCCAGACAAACCGCGACGGCTCGAAGCTCGGCACGCTCTTGCTCGAGCGCGGCCGCCGGCAGATCGACCGGCGGGCGCGGGCGCTGCTCGACGCCGGACAGCGCGACGGCCTGTTGCGCTTCGCCGACGGCGAGGAGGCCTATCGTACGCTATACGGCCTGATCGTCTCCGACATGCATGTGCGCATGCTGCTGGGCGACATGCCGCAGACAAAGAGTTTCGCTGCCCGGGCGGAGAAGGCAGTCAACGCCTTCCTCGCGCTCTACGGCACGGAAAAGGTTCTGGCCGGCCGCGACGGGGCGACCCGTTCCGGCCAGCCGGTCAATGACAGCCACAACAACCGACAAGCATAGGGAAGGAACTTAACATGCGCGTCTATTATGATCGTGATGCCGATCTCAATCTCATCAAGGCCAAGAATGTCGTCATCGTCGGCTACGGCTCCCAGGGTCGCGCCCATGCGCTGAACCTCAAGGATTCGGGCGCCGCCAACGTTGCCATCGCGCTCAAGGCCGGTTCGCCGACCATCAAGAAGGCCGAAGCCGACGGCTTCAAGGTCATGACCGTGGCCGACGCCGCCAAGTGGGGCGACCTGATCATGATGGCGACCCCGGACGAACTGCAGGCCGATATCTACAAGGCCGACATCGCCGGCAATATCCGCGACGGCGCTGCCATCGCCTTTGCCCACGGCCTCAACGTTCACTTCGGCCTGATCGAGCCGAAGGCTTCGCTCGACGTCGTCATGATCGCGCCGAAGGGCCCGGGCCACACGGTTCGCGGCGAATACCAGAAGGGCGGCGGCGTTCCCTGCCTCGTTGCCGTTCACCAGAACGCTTCGGGCAATGCGCTCGAACTGGCGCTTTCCTACGCCTGCGGCGTCGGCGGCGGCCGTTCGGGCATCATCGAGACCAACTTCAAGGAAGAATGCGAAACCGACCTGTTCGGCGAACAGGTCGTTCTCTGCGGCGGTCTGGTCGAGCTGATCCGCGCCGGCTTCGAAACCCTGGTCGAAGGCGGCTATGCGCCGGAAATGGCCTATTTCGAGTGCCTGCACGAAGTGAAGCTGATCGTCGACCTGATCTATGAAGGCGGCATCGCCAACATGAACTACTCGATCTCGAACACCGCCGAATGGGGTGAATACGTTTCCGGCCCGCGCATCATCACCGCCGAGACCAAGGCCGAGATGAAGCGGGTTCTCACCGACATCCAGACCGGCAAGTTCACCAGTGACTGGATGCAGGAATACCGCGCTGGCGGCGCCCGCTTCAAGGGCATCCGTCGCCTGAACGACAGCCACCAGATCGAGGAAGTCGGCACCAAGCTGCGCGCCATGATGCCGTGGATCGCCAAGAACCAGCTGGTCGACAAGTCGGTCAACTAAGGCAGTAGCCACTAGGCAGTAGGATTTGAGGGCCGGGGAGGGCAACTTTCCCGGCCTTTGCTATGCACGTTTGGTGCAAAAAATGACGTTCGGCACATGCTCGAGGCGGCTGGGCAATTGGGGAAATCGCGTCGCGGGACGGAAAACCCTTTCGTTGGCCGGTGCGATAGGTCAGTATTATTGACATAACTTCTCTCGTGGGTCATTTTGACCCTCAACGATAAAATGCCGAGGAAACCCCCGTGCTGAATTGGGAACATGTCTTTGCGACGCGCATGGCGCACATGCGCGCCTCCGAAATCCGCGAACTGCTGAAGCTTTTGGAGCGGCCCGACATTATTTCGTTTGCCGGCGGCATTCCCGATCCGGCGCTATTTCCCGATGAGGCATTCAAGGCGGCCTATGCCGATATTTTCAGCGGCGACCAGGCAGCGGCCGCGCTGCAATATTCGGTCAGCGAAGGCTACAGGCCGCTGCGCGAATGGCTCAAGGTCGAGATGGAGAAGGTCGGCATTCCCTGCTCGGTCGACAATATCTTCATCACCTCCGGCTCGCAGCAGGCGCTCGACTATCTCGGCAAGCTGTTCCTGTCGCCGAAGGACACGGCCCTCGTCACCTGGCCGACCTATCTAGGCGCCTTGCAGGCCTTCAACGCGTACGAGCCGAACTATGACCAGCTGACGCTGACGGGCAACCGCACGCCCGAGAGCTACAGGGCCGCTGCCGAGAACCTCGGCGGGGCGGTCAAGTTCGCCTATCTCTCGGCCGATTTTTCCAATCCGACCGGCGAAACGGTCGACAGGGCGGCGCGCGAGCGGCTGCTGGAAGCTCGCCGAAGACCTCGAAATCGCCGTTATCGAGGACGCGGCCTACCAGACGCTGCGTTATGACGGCGAGGCGGTCCCGCCGATCCTTTCGCTCGAAATCGCCGAAAAAGGCTCGATCGAGGACACGCGCACCGTCTATTGCGGCAGCTTCTCCAAGACGCTGGCGCCGGGCCTGCGGGTCAGCTTCGTCGTCGCCAACCAGACCGTCATCCGCAAGCTGGTGCTGATGAAGCAGGCGGCCGACCTGCATTCCTCGTCGATCAACCAGATCGCCATCGCCCATGTCGCCGAGCGGCATTTCGATGCGCAGGTCGCCAAGATCCGGACGGCCTATCGTGCGCGCCGCGATGCCATGCTCAAGGCGCTGGCAACCTACATGCCGGCCGGCACGACCTGGACCAAGCCGGAAGGCGGCATGTTCATCTGGGTGACGCTGCCGGAGGGCATGGACGGGGCCGAACTGCTGGCACGCTCGGTCGAGACCGAAAAGGTCGCCTTCGTTCCGGGCCAGGCCTTCTTCGCCGACCGGTCGGGCGCCAATACGCTGCGGCTATCCTTTTCCTGCGCCAACGAAGAGATGATCGACGAGGGCATCCGACGGCTTGGTCGGCTCATCAGCGGAGCGAGCGCCGTGGCCGCCTGAGGACCGTGGAGGTCGTCATGCAGCGGCGGTGGCATGGACGCCGCCCCCGTGCCTGATCGTCTGGCACGTCCGCGCCCCATCTTCCAGGCCGACTTTCAGCCGGTCCGCACCGCTGCGGTGCCGCCGCTGCTTAACCTTGTTCGAAGAAACCGGCCGGGCGAGCACAGCCCGGCGTTGAAGAGGCACGGGGTTGCGTGACATGCTAACGGCGAGGATGGGAGACCGGGGGGATTTCATGCGGTTCCTGGCATTCGACGGCTTGAGAGGCTTGTTTTCGCTGCTCGTGGTTCTGGCGCACGTGCCGGCGGCGACGGTGCTGCGCCAGTCCGGCCTGAGCGCGACGGGCGACACGCTCGTCGATCTGTTCTTCGTCTTCAGCGGCTTCGTCATCGTCGCCGGTTACGAGAAGCGGCTGCTTGACGGATACGGCACGGGCCGCTTCCTGGTCGAGCGGCTCGGGCGTATCTATCCCATCCACTTCGTCATGCTGATGGTCTTCATCGTCACCGAGATCGCGTTCGCAACCGTGCTCGGTTCGCTGGGGCAGCAGGGTAGGGTGCCCTTCGAGGGGGACAAGGCGGTGGAGGCGATCTTCACCCATCTGACATTGACCCACGCCTGGAACGTCCACGAGATGCCGACGTGGAACTTCCCGACCTGGAGCCTGTCGACGGAGTGGGCGGCCTATATTGTCTTCGCGATCGCGCTACTTGTCTTGCGCCGGCACTTTCTCGTCTTCGCAGTGGCCGGGATTGCCTTTTCCGTCTTCGTATTGGTCACGGTCGCGCCGGAGGGAATGAAGTCCTATCACGACTACGGCGTGTTTCGGTCTATCCTCGGCTTTTCGGCCGGTGCGATCGCCTATCGCGCCTTTGAAGTCTTGAACGGGCGCGAAGCCTTTTCCAGCCTTCCCAAGCCGGTATTCACGGTTCTCGAAATAACCGGGCTCGCTGGTCTGTTCGGACTGCAGGTCATACTCGGCGCCACGGATTTCGCCGTCGCGCTGCCGCTCGTCTTCACGCTGCTGATGGTCGTCTTCGCCTATGGCAAGGGCCATGTCTCAGATCTGATGTGCAGCCGGCTGCTCGTCTATTTCGGTACGATTTCCCTGTCGATCTACGTGGTGCATGTCTGGATCATCATGCGCGCCGGAAATGTGGTGGCGCTGACCGAGCGGTTGACGGGGCTCGACCTTGTCACTTACGTCGCGGAAGGCGATGCGCGCCACCTGGAACTCACGCTCTCGCCGCTTGCGGCCAACCTCTTTGCCCTGGCCATCCTCGCAACCGTGGTGCTTGTCAGCCATTTCACCTATCGCTACGTCGAGCTTCCGGGCCAGGCGTTGTTCCGCCGTTGGGCGAAACGTCGGCCGGCCGTCGGCGGCGAACTGGGGCGGGTTACTGCAGCGACCCTCTAGGCCCGGCCGCCGTTCAGTCCCGGGCGAGCACGATGACCATGTCGTCCGGACAATACTGGATCGGAACCGAGCGGGACGGGTTGACCGTTACGCCGCCAAGATTGCGGGTGTCGGCGTCGTCTTCGCGCTGGCGGCGGTGGCCAATGGCGATCTCGCCGCGGCGCAGCGCCGCGAGCGCGATTGTGAAGAAGTTCACCGGACGATCGATCGCCACATAATCGCTCATCGGGCGCATGTAGATTTCTGAACCGTCCTCGTCGAGCAGTTCGGCAAAGATCGCCGCCATGAACTCGTTCTCCGAGGCCTGGGCAAGCATCAGGCTAACCAGCTTGTTGCTGACGACGAAGTCGTCGGCGCGGGTGACTTCGGCCAGTTCGCGGTTGCGCACGTCGGTCATCTCGCTCACCACATTGATGTGGCAACCGGCCCGCTCCGCAATCCTGCGGATATGGAGAAGGGTGATCAGCGTGCGCGTATCGGCCGACTGCATGCTCATGTCGTCGCTGTAGCCCAGCACCAGGACGTGGTCGTAGCTCGGGATGTCCAGGCGATCGAGGGCGGTGCGGCTGCTGGTGTCGATCTGGTGGTACTCGATCGCCATATTGCCGTTCGGCAGCCGCAGACCGGCCATGTCCGCCTTGAATTGCGGCGTGTCCGCGGCGATCGTCAGATGCGAGCCGGGGGTGACATAGCGGCAGAGTTCGGAGGCGATGAGCGGGCCGCGGCGGTTCCAGCCGAGCACCAAGGTCCGTTCCGGCCCGACAGGACGCTTCACCGCAGGCAGGATCGCCTCCTTGGCGAGGGTAACCTCGTTGCCCCAGGTCTTAATCGAGGCATCGTCCTCCGCGATGATCACCACCCGTTCACCCGGCTCAATCAGCCGGTTCGGGGCGGGGTTCAGGTGGATATTGCCGGCGCGGTCGCACAGGCCGATCAGCGTGCAGTTCTCATAGGCCATGACGGCTGCGGCAAAGGGCTTGCCGTCCAGAGCGGGCTGTTCCAGCGTGTAGATCTCGCAGCCGTCGAAATCGAGCAGTTCCGAATAGACGGCTGAGAGGCCGGACTGGCGGCTGGTATGGACGACGATGCGCGAGATCAGGTCGTCGGCGAGCACCATCTGCAATTCCTTGCCGCCGACGATGCGGGCGACCTCGGCATTGTGCGCGTCGCGAATCTCGGCGGCGATCATATAGGGCTCGGGGCGGCGCTTCGGATCGTTGACCAGCGCCAGCACCGACTTGATGACCTGCGAATCCGGATCCTCGTCCTCCGGCGAGAGTACGATGATCGAGCGCGAGTTTTGCGGATTGACGATATCCAGGTCGTAGAGATCGGTCGGGTCGCCGCTGCGGCAGATGATCTTGGTGTTCTTCAGATCGGCCACCTTGGTGGCGATCTCATCCTCCATCTCGACCTTGTCCTTGTTCGCCATGATGACGATGCGCGGCCGGCGGCGACTCTGGTTGGCGATCACCAGTTCGGAAATCACGTCGAAGATCGAGGCCGACCAGTTGAGGATGATGGTGTGATCCTGTTCCAGCACGCGCGAGCGGCCCTTGCGCAGCTCGTCGAGCTTGTTCTCCAGGCCGGAGCTGATGACGCCGATCAAGGCGGAGAAGACAAAGATGCCGGCGAGCGTCACGGCGAGCGCGACGAGGCGGAAGCCCCATCCCTGGTCACCGCCCATGGTGCCGGCGTCGAAGGTGCGCATCAGCGATGCCCAGGTGCCCTCGATGAAGGAGACCGGTTCGCCGCCTTCCGGCGCGATGCCGGTAATGGCGAGAAAGGCGCCGGCCAGCGAGATGACCACCAGAGAAATCAGGGCGAGCCAGCCGATCAGCGCCACAGCGCCTCCGGCCATGCTCTTGTCGAACTCATAGCGCAAGCGCGCCCGCCAATTTCCGCCGGTGTTCATCCTGGTACTCTCGGTTCATCATCAAAGAAGGTGTGAAATCCGCCATTGCAGGAATCGCCTGCGACTTCAATCGCTCTGCGCGGAACAAGGCGAAGCCCCACCGATAAAAGTCAGGCAATTGTCCTTCATTGGGCAAGATGCGCGGGTGGATGGCGAAACGCGAGGGCTTCGCCCCCAGAGCGGGGCCGCCGCTGTCACATGACTGTCAAGCGTGTGTGGTTATGCATCGGGCC
Organism: Rhizobium arsenicireducens; assembly: GCF_964021225.1. Taxonomy (NCBI): domain Bacteria; kingdom Pseudomonadati; phylum Pseudomonadota; class Alphaproteobacteria; order Hyphomicrobiales; family Rhizobiaceae; genus Rhizobium; species Rhizobium arsenicireducens. Next base: position 1,057,887 of record NZ_CAXHYK020000001.1, read on the forward strand.
TCATTTGAAGAACGAGGATGCTTTCCATGAAGAACCTGCTTTCCGCCTTTTCCGCGCTCGTTGCCGTCGGCATTCTGGCGACCTCTGCCAATGCCGCCAATCTGGTGCTCTATACCAGCCAGCCGAACGAGGACGCACAGGCGACCGTCGACGGCTTCATGGCCGAAAACCCTGACATCAAGGTCGACTGGGTCCGCGACGGCACACCGAAGATCATGGCCAAGCTGATGGCGGAAATCGAAGCCGGTGCGCCGGCCGCCGACGTCCTGCTGATCGCCGACACAGTCACCCTGCAGCGCATGAAGGAAGCCGGCCAGCTGATGGCCTACAAGTCGCCGGAAGCTGCCAATTACGACGCCAGCCTCTATGACGCCGACGGCGCCTTTTATGCGACGAAGCTGATCACCACCGGCATCATGTACAATACCGCCGCCACGATGAAGCCGACCAGCTGGGCCGATCTCGCCAAGCCGGAAGCCAAGGGCCTCGTCGCCATGCCGAGCCCGCTGACCTCGGGCGCCGCCCTGATCCATGCGCAGACGATTGCCGAAGTCTCCGGGCTCGGCTGGGATTACTACAAGGCGCTGCAGGCCAATGGCGCGGTTGCCGCCGGCGGCAACGGTGCCGTGCTGAAGTCGGTCGCCTCGGGCGAGAAGGCCTATGGCGTCGTCGTCGACTACATGCCGATCCGCGAAAAGGCCAAGGGCGCTCCGGTCGAATTCGTGTTCCCGGAAGAGGGTGTCTCCGCCGTCACCGAGCCGGTCGCCATCCTCTCCACGACCAAGAACGCCGAAGCCGCGAAGAAGTTCGTCGACTACGTTCTGTCGGAAAAGGGTCAGGAAGGCTTCCTCAAGCTTGGCTATATCCCGGCCCGCAACGGAATGTCTGTTCCGGAAGGTTTCCCGGCCCGCGAGAGCATCAAGGTGCTGCCGATCGATGCAGCTTCTGCCCTCAAGGCCACGGAAGCCGATCTGAAGACCTTCTCGGGCATCTTCGGCACCAATTGATCGCACGGATCAATGGCGTATTCCCTTGCCAAAGCGAACAGCCAGCCCCGCTGGCTGTTTCCTTTTGTCGTCTCCTTCGTTGCTCTTTTGTGTATCCTGCCGCTGGCGCGGCTCGTCGCCGCCGGCATTTCCACACTGTTGTCTGGTCGCGCCCTCGACCTCCTCAAGGAGCCGGCCGTGTGGTCGGCGGCGGTCAATACGCTCAGTACGTCCTTTTTCGGCATGGTCGCTGCCGTCCTGATCGGCGGGCTATTCGCCCTGTCTCTGACGCTGGCCGACGTGCGCGGAAAATGGCTGCTTAGCTTTCTGTTCATGCTGCCGACGATGATCCCGCCGCAGGTGCAGGCGCTGGCCTGGGTCGGTATGTCCGGTCCGTCGAGCCCGTTGTTGAAGGCACTGGGCATCGCTCCGCCGATGGGAAGCCCGCAGCCGCTCTATTCGGTCGGCGGCATTGCGCTGCTCTATGGCGTCCAGCATGCGCCGCTCGTCTATCTATCATTGCGGGCCGGCCTTCTGGCGCTGCCGCGCGACGGCATCGAGGCCGCCAAGCTCGCCGGGGCCTCGCCCTTCCGTGTCCTGAAGGACATCATCCTGCCGCTGTCGCTGCCCGGCATTGTCGCCGGCGCGGCGATCGCCTTCGTCTCGGGCGTCGGCAATTTCGGCATTCCGGCGATCCTTGGCCTGCCGGCGCAGATCTATACGTTGCCGACGCTGATCTATTCGCGGCTGGCAAGTTTCGGCGGCAATACCTTCGGTGACATTGCCGTCCTGTCGGCGATGATCGGCCTGATGGCGGTGGCGGGTCTGCACATTCAGGAACGGGCGCTCAGGGGCCGGGACTACCGTGTCATCGGGCTCTCCGGCGCATCGGCGACCTTCCGTCTCGGCCGTTGGCGCTCAGCCCTCGAGGCATTCCTCTGGCTCTTGCTGCTCATCATGCTGATTGCGCCGTTTGCGGCGCTCGTCTCCGCCTCTCTGGTGCCGGCCTATGGTGTCGTGCTGTCGCTCAAGACAGCCTCGCTGTCGGCCTATGAGGAAATTCTCTTCCGCCAGACCGTGACCCGCACGGCCTTTGCCAATTCGATCTTCCTCGCGGGCACGACATCTTTCGTCCTGCTGGTCATTGGCGTGCTCGCCGGCTACACGTTGACGCGCGGCGCAAGCCGCTGGACGGGACTGCTCTCGGCGATGATCGAAATCCCCTATGCGCTGCCGGGCATTGTCATTTCCGTCGCCTTCGTGCTCGTCTTCGCCGCCCCCTTGCCCTTCCTCGGTGTGACGATCTACGGAACGATCTGGATCATTCTCGCGGCTTATCTCGCGAGCTTCCTCGCTGTCGGGCTGAAGCCGGTGGTGAGCGCACTTCGCCAGCTCGATCCCGCACTCGAGGAGGCGGCGCGGCTGTCCGGTGCGGGCTTCTACCGGCGGCTGTTCGACGTGATCGTGCCGCTGATCGCACCGGCTGCCGGTGCTGCGGTGATCCTGGTGTTCCTCATCGCCTGCAACGAATTGACCGTTTCGGCCCTTCTCTGGTCTGCCGGCACCCAGACACTGGGTGTTGCGATCTACAATCTCGACGACAGCGGTTCCTATGACCTTGCATCCGCGCTTTCCGTGCTGGTGGTGCTGATGGTCGTGGTGCTGATGCTGCTGCTCGAACTGATGGCGGCGCGGCTGCCGAAAGGGGTCGTCCCGTGGCGAAACTGATCCTGCACAAGCTCTCGAAGGACTATGGTACGGGCAAGCCGGCGGTGAACGATGTCTCGCTCGACATCAGGGAGGGCGGCTTTCTGGCGCTGCTCGGGCCGTCGGGCTGCGGCAAGACGACCGTGCTCCGGATGATCGCCGGGTTCGAGACGCCGAGTGACGGTTCGATCCTGTTGGGCGAACGGGTTCTGGCCGATGCGAGTGGTGTCGTTCCACCGGAAAGGCGCAACATGGCCATGGTCTTCCAATCCTATGCCTTGTGGCCGCACATGACGGTGGCTGACAATGTCGGCTATCCGCTGAAGGTGCGAGGGATCTCCGGCGAGCGCTACCGGGAGAAGGTGACGGATGCGCTGAAGGCCGTGCGGCTCGAAGCCTATGCCGAGCGCCGGCCGGCGGATCTGTCCGGTGGCCAGCGGCAGCGCGTGGCGCTGGCGCGCTGTCTGGTGACGGCTCCGGACGTGGTTCTGCTCGACGAGCCACTCGCCAATCTCGACCGGCATTTGCGCCAGGAGATGGAGGAGACTTTCCGCGAATTCCATGCCCGATCCGGCGCGACGATGATCTATGTCACCCATGACCAAGCGGAGGCCATGGCGCTGGCCACCGATGTTGCGGTGATGTCGGAGGGCAGGCTGTTGCAGGTGGCGCCGCCGGCCGAGATCTATGCGCGGCCGGAGGGCCGGCTGGTCGGCGGGCTGATCGGGCAGGGGGCAATCCTCACCCTTCCAGACCGCGGCGCCGACCGGCGTGATCTTGGGTGGGACGCGATTCTAGCGCTGCTGGTCGATCGCGTGCCAGGCGGACTGCAGATGGATGTCCTGGTGCGGCCGCAGGATGTCGTGCTTGGCGGCGACGGCATTCCGGCGGATGTCATCGGCGTGCTGTTCGAAGGCGAGCGCTACGCGCTCAGGCTGAAGCTCGGCGACGGCCAGTTGCTGAGGGCGTACAGCCGGACCGTCTGCGCCGAAGGCGACCGGGTGGCTGTGACGATCAGCGCCGGCTGGCGGCTCTGAGATTGCGACTACGGGGCGCCGGAGCAGACCCAGCGTGTTACGGCGCAGCCGGCGCTGTGCCGGTTGCACACGCCGATCGCCTCGAGTTCGGCGCGTCGGCGATCGTTGCCCCAGCCGGAACCCCATCCGGTTGGGCCGATGGCAAGGGCGCCGCAGGCATTCTTGAACCAGATCGCCACGTGGCAATCGCGGGCGCGACTCGAGCACTCGCGCATGGCCCGGCGTTCGGCATCGGCGCGCGTCGAGAAGGAATGCGACCAGCCATCGGCGCGGGTCGTGGGTGAATAGGCGATGGCGCCGAAGCTGTCGGCGAGGGCCGGAGCCGAGACGGCGAAGGCGATGGCGAGCACGGCCAGGAACGAATGGATGCGGCGCATGAAGATCTCCCAGGTCATGCTGATTAAGCGACCATAGGACAACAAGGGGATCTTATGGAATGGCGAATTCTGGGCCGTGCATGGAACGCCGTTGCCGCGTGGCCCTATCTTGCAGGGCGATGCCCCGCTAGGTTGGGGCGCAATTTCACGGGGACGACAAGAATGGCGCTCAGGCTAGGCAGCTTCAATATCGAGAACCTGATGACGCGGTTCGACTTCACCGGCTTTCGCAACCAGCTGCGCAAGGACCGGGTGCTCCATCTCTTCGATGTCCGCAATCAGCAAGACTACGAGCGGCTGGAGGCGGCCCGCGTCGTTGCCTCGACCGACGACACCCGCCAGCTCTCGGCGCTGGCGATCGCCGATACCGCTGCCGACATTCTCTGCCTGCAGGAGGTCGACAGCATGGAGGCGCTGAAGGCGTTCGAGTACGGCTATCTGTTCCGCATGGTCGGCTCCGGCTATCGCCACAAATATCTGGTCGAGGGCAATGACAGCCGCGGCATCGACGTCGGCGTGATGATGCGTGACGAGACGCATGACGGGGAGAAGATCGAGATCGTCGATATCCGCAGCCACGCGGCGCTGACCTATGACGACCTCGAGCTCTTCACCCCGCAGCTTGCCGCCACCGCCAAGCCCGACGACAGGATCTTCAAGCGCGACTGCCTGGAACTCGAACTGAAGATCGGCGGTCGGCCGTTGGCGCTCTACGTCGTGCATCTGAAGTCGATGAGCAACGGCCGCGACGGGGTCGACGGGCGAAGCTACAGCATGCCGGTGCGCGAGGCGGAGACGAAAGCCATCCGCCACATCATCGAGGCACGATTCGGCAAGGGGGAGACGGCGGACAAGAACTTCGTGATCTGCGGCGACATGAACGACTATCAGGAGCGTATCGACGTGATCGGCGAGCGCCGCCAAGGCTATCGTTTTGCGCACAGCGGCAAGCTGCAAAGCGCGCTTGACGTCTTTTCCGCGGACGGTTTCGCCGAAAACGTCATGCTGCGGCGCGAACCGCTCGACCGCTGGACGCTTTACCATGCGCGTGGACCGGAGGAACAGCACCTCTGCCAGCTCGACTATCTCTGGCTGTCGCCGGCGCTCGCCCGCCGGAATGCCGGCAAGACGCCGGACATCATCCGTAGCGGCCAGCCGTTTCGTACCCCCTTTCCTCCCGGGCAGGACGTCGAGCGCTATCCGCGCATCGGCTGGGACCGGCCGAAGGCCTCCGATCACTGCCCGATCGTGATGGAGCTCGATCTCTGATGTTTGGAAAGCCCGTCGAAGATTCGGCCGGTTTGCCTGCTGGACGACAGATCTTCCCCTTGCGTGATGTGCGGCTGCGCGTGCTCTATGGCGCTCATCCGTTCCATCTTGAGAACCAAAAGGCCGCCGCGGCCAACTGGGTTGCGGAGATCGCCGCCAATCCGGCGCTCTTCGACGGCCCAATGGTGTTCCAGCACCGGCTGACCTTGCGCGAAGGGGTGGTAACGGGCGAGGGCTATGTCGTTCCCTATTCGACCTTCCTCTGGTGGCGCAGGCAGCCGCTCGGGGAAGGGGGCTATCATGTCTTCGGCCTGCCGGTCATCGTCTCGGCTGATGGCGCCATCATTGCGGTCAGGATGGCCGAGCACACGGTCAATCGCGGCCAGGTCTATTGCGCGGCCGGCTCACTCGATCCGAGCGACATCGTCGACGGCCATTGCGATATCGCCGGCAACATGGCGCGCGAGGTGCGCGAGGAAACCGGTCTTGATCTTGCCGAGGCTGAGACCGACGGGCGATTTTTTGCCACCTATGGTCGGCGGCGGCTGACCGTTGTGCGGCTCTACCATTTCGATCTCGCCGCCGCCGAGATCCTGGAACGTATCGCAGCGCATATGGCGGTCGACGAAGAGAAGGAGATTGCCGGCGCGGTCGCCATCCGCAGTGCCGATCCTGGCGCGCATCCCTACAGTGCGGCCATGCTGCCGGTTCTCGACTGGTTCTTCCAGCGAAGGCGCTGATATCGCTTGCTTGCGCGAGGGCGCAAGGTCGGGCAGTCTCGTGGCCAGATCGATCGATGTTGGCGGAGGATCCTTTGGCACGACACTATTCCATCTATGACGTGTTCACCGATCGGAAGCTCGCCGGAAATCCTCTGGCGGTGATCTACGATGGAGAGGATCTGACAGAGGCGGCGATGCAAGCGATCGCGGCGGAGATGAATTTTTCGGAGACGGTCTTCGTGCAAAAGGCCAGCAATGCCGCGCATTCCGCCCGGATTCGCATTTTCACGCCGGTGCGTGAGCTGCCCTTCGCCGGACATCCGACAGTGGGCACCGCGGTTGCGCTCGCCGAGCGGGCCTACGGCACCGACAGCGGCGGTCTCGACCTCGTCTCGGTGCTGGAGGAGAATGTCGGGCCGGTGCGCTGTGCCGTCAGCCTGCGCGACGGAGAGGCGAGCTTTGCCGAATTCGACCTGCCGAATTCCTCGGCACGCTACGAACTTGCAGCGGACCGCCAGGGGATCGCCGACGCTCTCTCCTTGAAGGTGACCGACATAGGCTTCGAAAACCATGTCCCGTCGGTGTGGAGCGCTGGCGTGCCGTTCATGATGGTGCCGGTGCACAATCTGCGCACCATCGAGGCGCTCGATTTCGACCCGCAGCTTTGGGAACGCATCGCGCCGCTGTGCGAGGGATCGCTGACCTCGGCCTATGTCTATTGTCGCGGCGGCGTGCACCATGCCGCGAAATTCCATGCGCGCATGTTCTCCACCGACATGGGCATCGTGGAGGATCCGGCGACCGGATCGGCGGTCGCGGCATTATCCGGCGCGATCCACCATTTCGATGGACTTCCCGATGGCCATCATCCGCTGATGGTCGAGCAGGGCGTGGAGATGGGGCGGCCCTCCTACATCCATCTGCACATCGACACCAAGGATGGCGCGATCAGCCGGGCGCGGATCGGCGGGCAGGCCGTGCGCATCGCAACCGGAGTTCTGGAGCTTTGAAAACAGTTGGTCATTGCTGGCCCTTGAATCTTTTTTGATGGTCGGGCGAAGTTTTTTCGTCTCGGTGCTGGACAATATCGGTGATGCTGTTTATACGCGCTCTCACACCGCCGGAAGGCGTTGGTCGGGTGATTAGCTCAGTTGGTAGAGCAGCTGACTCTTAATCAGCGGGTCGTAGGTTCGAGCCCTACATCACCCACCATTTTCAATCAGATCTGCCTATTTTTTAAAGTTGTGTCGCAGGCCGTTCAGGGCTGGCTTCGTGCTGCTTGCTTGTGCCGCAGACGGCGAGAGCGGCGTCTCTCTTCCGGATCTGGGGCAGGTGGCAATCAGGCTATTATTGGTTCTATCAGCGTTTTCCGGGCGGCAGTGATTGCTTCGTTACGTGTGCTGCGGATATGTGGTGACGCCCAATTTCGGGTATGGAGCATTGCAGTTATATGAAACGTCTATTTCCTGTCGCTGGTCTGCTGGCCACTGTCCTTTTTTCGACCGCGGCCCAGGCTGAAGATCTGGTCTTCACGCTGACCAACGGCACGAACTCGGTCCTCACGCGCTTCTACACATCGCCGGTGGGCGTCGGAAGCTGGGAGGACGACGTCTTCGGAAGCCAGGTCCTCGAGCCGGGCGAGAGCATTCGCCTGACCATCGCGGACGGCCGTACCCAGTGCGAGTACGACATGCGATTCGAATTCGAGGAAGGCTCGGATCTCGACACGACGGAAGACAGCCAGGACCTTTGCGCGTTGGGCTCATACACGATTCACGAGTAAGCTTCTTCGCATGCGCAGAGGCCGCCAGCCATCGGGTTGGCGGCCTTTCATGTGCTTCTGCTGTTCCTGGAAACTCAAATCGCCGGGTGCTGGAAAGTCCTTCGCCGGCTATTGAGAAAGCGAGCTGTCTCGCCGGGCGGATGCTTTAATCCGAATATTCAAATGCTCTTTTGTTCTCATGTTTTCAGGGCGATGTTCCCTTGGTGTTCACGATTTTTGGCACCTGTTGCGCGTCTCTGCCTGTGGAAAGCTGTGGATAACTTTGTTAGCCGGGTTATGCCGTGGATGCATGTCGCGACTGCGGCAGGACGAAGGGGATGGGCGCAGCGGGCAAACGACCGACCGCTCCGCTGATGCCGTAGACATCCGAGATGACCCGGTCGTCGATCGTCACAGGCGGCGCGCCTTCCGACACGATGCGGCCCTGGTGCATGATGACGAGGTGATCGGCGAATTCCGCCGCCAGGTTGAGGTCGTGCAGGATGGCGAGGACCGCCCCGCCCCGCCGGGCGAAGTCGCGGGCCGTCTCCAGCACGCTGATCTGGTGGCCGATGTCGAGGCTGGATGTTGGCTCGTCAAGGAAGAGTGCGCGCGCGCGTCCGCCTTCGACGGGATGGGGAACCTGGGCGAGGGCGCGAGCGAACTGCACGCGCTGCTGCTCGCCGCCGGAGAGTGCGCGGTAGGGCCGTGCCTCGAAGCCATCCATTCCGACGCGGGCAAGTGCCGAGCGGGCCGCGCGTGTCGGGTTTAGGCTGCCATGGGCGATTGCGCCCATGCGCACGACTTCGAGCGCGGTGAATGGAAAGGCAAGGGTGGTCGATTGCGGCAGAACGGCGCGATCTGCTGCAAGCTCGACAGCGGAAAGGCGTGAGAGCGGCCGGTCGTGGCAGAGGACTGCGCCGCGGTCGGGAGAGATTTCTCCGGACAGGACCTTGAGCAAGGTGGATTTTCCAGCGCCGTTCGGGCCGATCACGACCGTGAAAACGCCGGGGCGAAGCATGAGATCGACCTCGCTGATCAGAGCACGGCCGTCCCGGATGATGCTGACATCCTGTGCGGCGATCATCAAGGCCCCTCCATCGCGGCACGGCCATTGCGGCCGAGCAGCAGCATGAGGAAGACCGGCGCGCCGAGAATGGCGGTGATAATGCCGATCGGCAGTTCCGCCGGTGCGGCCACTGTCCGGGCGATGCTGTCGGCGAGCAGCAGCAGACCGGCGCCGCCGAGTGCCGAGGCGGGCAGCAGGAAGCGGTGGGAGGGCCCGATGGCAAGCCGCAGCAAGTGGGGCACGACGATGCCGACGAAGGAGATCGACCCGGCGACCGCGACTGTCGCGCCGCAGGCGGCCGCAACTGCGAGAATGGACAGGCGTTTCAGGCGCTGCACCGGCACCCCCATGTGGAAGGCCGCGGCATCGCCGAGCACCAGGGCATCGAGACCACGGGCGACGAAGGGCAAGACCAGCATGACCAGCAGGATGAACGGCAGGATGGCCAGCACCTTGGCATAGGTTGCCCCGCCGAGCGAGCCGAGCGACCAGAAGGTGATGTCACGCAGGGCACGGTCGTCGGCGACGAAGATCAGGAGGCCGGTCGCCGCGGCGCTCATGGCGCCGATGGCGATGCCCGACAGGATGAGTGCGGTCGTCGATGTCTGTCCGTTGCGCGTGGCGATGGCATAGAGCAGCAAGGTGTTGGCGAGACCGCCGGCAAAGGCCATGAGCGGAAGGAACTGGTTGCCGAAAAGCGCCTGAAGCGGGGCGAGCACCGTGCCGCCGAGGACGATCGCGCAGACGGCGGCGAAGGCCGCCCCCGAGGTCACGCCGACAATGCCCGGATCGGCCAGCGGATTGCGGAACAGGCCCTGCATCATGGCGCCCGACAGGCCGAGACCGGCGCCGACCAGAAGCCCCATGGCGGTGCGCGGCAGGCGGACCGCTTCCAGGATGATGCGGTCATGGGGGGCGAGGCTGTCGGCTTCGCCGCCGATGTAGGCGAGCAGATCGCTCAGGCCGACACCGGTTGGCCCGCTCACCAGCGATACCAGGGCCGCGGCGACCAGCAGTGCAATGAGGAGAAGGATGACGACGATAGCGAGCCCGGCGCGGTCGCCGGGCGCGGAATGCCGCCCGATCAACGAAGCGATTGCGCTCATGGCTTGAAGACGTCCGGATAGAGCTTGGCCGCGAGATCGAAGGCGGCCTCAGGCGTGCGCGGCCCGAGGCCGAGCAGGTAGAGGCTGTCCATGGCGATGAACGCGCCTGCCTTTGCCGCCGGGCTCGCCTGGAGTGAGGGCAGGGCGAAGGCCTCACCGGCCGACAGGTGGAGTTGTGGGTTGTCCATGACCAGCACCACGTCGGGGGCGGCGGCGATCACCGCCTCGTCGCTCAGAGGCTTGTAGCCCGAAACCGCGCCTGCGGCGTTGATTCCGCCGGCGAGCCGAATGATTGCGTCGGCCGAAGTCTCCGTGCCGGCGGCCATGACGCGGCCGTTGGAGAGCGACAGGGCGAAGAGCACGCGCTTCTTCGGGCCGTCGATCGCTGCAAGTTTCTGGCTGAGCGCTGCCAGTCCGGTATCGACGTCGATCGCCAGCTTCTCCGCAGCGGCGGACTTGCCGACCGCTGCGCCGACCGCGCGGATCTTGCCCGCAATCGCCTCGGCCTCGGGCGGGGTTGGAATCGACACCATGGTCAGGCCGCTCGCCTTGAGGATGGTGATCGCGTCGGCCGGACCGGCGCCAGCCTCGGCGATGATCAGGTCCGGCTTCTGCGACAGCACGCCCTCGGCGGAGAGCTGGCGGATATAACCTACATCGGGCTTGTCTGCTGCCTCGGCCGGATAGGTGCTGGTGCTGTCGACGGCCACAATGCGCTCCTGCTCGCCGAGCGCAAAGATGATTTCCGTTACCGTGCCGCCGATCGAGACGATGCGCTTCGCGTCCCGCGGGATTGTTTGGCCAAGGGCCGCGCCGCTGGTCAGGGCAAGCAGGAGAAGAGGGGTGGCGAGCGTCCGTGCGGTAATGCCGAGCGATCCAAGTTGATACATGCTGAGAAATCCTATTGCCAATACGGGAGTGCTACCGGCCGGCTCGGGGCCGGTAGACAATCGGGAAATGCGACGCGCCGTGGCCGGCGACATTTAACTTGACACAAATACACAAGTTTTAATACCAAGGCAACACGGCGTGGCTGCCGGAAAGGCGGCTGCGGTGTGAAGGGAATGCCGCCGCTTGTCCCGACCAGAGACGCCTTCAGATCAACGAGAGGATTTCGACGATGTTTATTGCAATGAACCGTTTCCGTGTGGTGCCGGGCCATGAGGAGGCTTTTGAGGCGATGTGGGCGAACCGCAAGGGTCGCCTTGCCGAAGTGCCCGGCTATGTCGAATTCCACATGCTGAAAGGCCCCAAGGCCGAGGACCATACGCTCTATGCCTCGCATGCCGTCTGGCAAAACGAGGAGTACTTCAAGGACTGGACCAAGTCCGACCAGTTCCGTGCTGCCCATGCCCGCGCCGGCGAGTCGAAGGTTCAGTACCTGTCCGGCCCGCATTTCGAGGGATTCGAGGTCATCATCCACGAGGACCGCGACGGTAAGCGGATCGACGAGGCAGCTTGAGGAGATCGGCGATGGACAAGGCGGTGACCAGCAAAGAACGCGCGGAGCGGGCACTGGCCGCGCTCGCCGAAAAACCTGACGGCGTCGTCGAGGCGATCGCCGCGCAGGCGGACGTTAGTCCGGCGGAAATCCTGGCCCTCCTTCCGGCCGGAGCTTCGATCCTGGTCCCTTCAGAGCATTTCCTGGCGATCTGGCAGGACATGGCCTCCTGGGGCGATGTCCTGATGATCGTCCATACGGATGATATCGTTCTGGAAGTGGAGGGGGCGTTGCCCCAGGGGAGCGAGGGCCACGGCTGGTTCAACATTCACGGCGACAGCCCGATCGGCGGGCATATCCGCAAGGATCGGTGCGTCTCGATCGCTTTCGTCGATCGCGGCTTCCATGGTCGACGGTCATGTTCGGTCTGGTTCATGAACGCGGACGGCCGGGCCATGTTCAAGGTCTTCGTCCGTCGCGATGCGGAAAAGGCATTGCTGTCCGACCAGTTGCAGCGTTTCGAAGCGCTGCGTGAGAAGATGGCTTGCGCCTGAGCCGCGATGCTGCCGATCTGGTCGCCGGGTGTCCTTCGGAACGCCCGGCGTCGTTCGCCAAGGCGTCCGCGGCGCGTTCTTTCTTTTGGCCAAAACAATCACTATGGTCCGCGCAGGATTTCGACTAGCGCAAGGACCGATCTTGTTTCGCACCCGCCGCTTTTTTTCGTGTGCCATCGCCATGGTGCTGGCCTTCCAGCCCCTTGTTGTCGCCGTTGGCGCCACACCTTTGTCCGCTCAGGAAACCCCGCCGGCGCGCAGCGATGTCGTCGAGCGCGCGCGCTCGCTGATCGCGGAGGCGGAGAAGGAACTCGAATCGCTGCTGGCGCTGGTCGAGGCGCGCAAGAGCGACGACGCGGCCCTGGTCGACATCAAGGTCAAGGCGGACGAGCTCATTCGGCACATGCTGAAGATATCGGTCGAGCTGAGGCCGCGTTTCAACGACGTCAAGGCCCGGCTGGCGCAACTTGGCGATCCGCCGGCAGAGGGCATGCCGGAAGAGACGTTCGAGGTCACCGAGGAGCGCAACCGGCTGAATGCGATCCGTCTCGAAATCAATACACTGACCGGGCACGCGGAAGATCTGTCGATTAGGGCTTCCGACTTTTCCGACACCATTACGGATCTCAGGCGCGCGTTGTTTACCGAGCGCCTATTCGAGCACACCGAGATTTCCGGTGACGTGATAGACGACGCCATCAATGTTTTCTCGTCTGAATTCAATGATTTCAAGCGTACTGTCAGCAGTTGGTATTCGTTTATCTGGAAATACAAGCGCGTGCCGCTCGGCACGGCGGTGATGCTCTCGCTCATTCTGGCGCTGGTGTTGATCGCTGCGGAATACCGGTTGTTCGGCAAGTTGATCCGACGGGATCCCGCCCAGAGCAAGCCCGCTTACATGAGCCGGTTCTCCGTGGCCTTCTGGTCGACAATCCTGCCGGCGCTGGCACTTGGTGCCTTCCTGGTGACGAGCTTCTTCTTCCTCGACACATTCAATGTCCTGAGGCCGGACATCGCACCGATCGCGGCGGCATTGTTCGCTTTTGCGGGACTTGTCTTCTTCGTCGCGATGCTGGCGCGCGCGGTGCTTGCGCCAAAAGCGCCGAGCTGGCGTCTGGTGAGGCTGTCAAACAAGGGCGCACGCGATCTGAACTTTGCCGTGCTGTCGATGGCGGTGGTCAATGGCTTTGACTACGTGCTCGGCGCGGTCAGCGAGACGCTGAGTTCGCCGGTCGTGCTCACCGTGATGAAGAGCTTCGTCTCATCCGTGGTCGTGGGTCTGATCATCCTTGTCGTCTCCTTCCTGCGTCCGGTGGTTGGTGAGAGCGGCGATCCGTCGGAGCGTGGCCGGCCTTGGCCCAAGATGATCGCAGTGCTTTTCCGCGTGATCGGGATTGGGCTGATCATGCTCAGCGCCATCGGCTATGTCGGGCTATCGCGGTTTCTTGCGACCCAGATCGTCGTGACCGGCGCTGTCGTGGCGACGATGTACATCGGCATTCTCTCCGGCAAGGCGATCTCGGCACCGAACCAGTTTGGCGAGACGCGGGTGGGCAGGCATCTCCAGCAGCGTTTCGACCTGAAACCGGTGGCACTCGATCAGGCGGGCATTGCCGCTGGCCTTCTGATTTACCTGTTTGCACTGTCGGTCGGCCTTCCAATCATTCTGATCTCCTGGGGCTTCCAGCCGCGCGACCTGGAGATCTGGCTGGTCAACATCTTCACCGAGATCAATATCGGCACGATCCGCATCTCGATCTTCGGCATATTGGGCGGCGTCTTGCTGTTCAGCCTGGGCCTGATTGCCACGCACTGGCTGCAGAAATGGCTCGACGGAAACGTCATGGCACGCTCGCAGGTGGATGCCGGGGTGCGCAATTCGATCAAGACCGGGGTCGGATATCTCGGTACGGGGATTGCCGGCCTGATTGGCATTTCGGCTGCGGGGATCGACCTGTCGAGCCTGGCGCTGGTCGCCGGCGCGCTTTCGCTCGGGATAGGCTTCGGCCTGCAGAACATCGTGTCCAATTTCGTGTCCGGCCTCATTCTGCTCGCCGAACGCCCCTTCAAGGTGGGCGACTGGGTGTCAACCGGCACCACGGAGGGATTCGTGCGCCGCATTTCGGTGCGCGCGACAGAGATCGAGACCTTTCAGCGCCAGTCCATCATTGTGCCGAATTCGGAACTCATCAACGCGCCGGTCGGAAACTGGACCCACCGAAACAAGCTCGGCCGTATCGAAATTTCCGTCAGCGTCGCCTATGACAGCGATGCACGCCGGGTGATGGAACTGTTGATGGAGATTGCGCTCGCCCATCCGGGCCTGTTGCGCAATCCGGAGCCGGTGGTGCTCTTCAATGGTTTCGGCGCATCTTCGCTCGATTTCGAACTGCGAGGCTTCATCGGTGACGTGCTTGCCGGCCTGCCGGTCAGAAACGAGCTGAGGGTGACGATCCTGGAGCGCTTCCGCTCGGAGGGCATCCAGATGCCCTATCCGCACCGTGAGGTTTACCTGCATCTGGATGAGGAGGATCGCCGCATTCTGGACGGCAGGGGGAAGGAACGCCCTGCAAGGCCGGGCGGTTTGCGTGTTCCGCCGGATGATGACAAGATCACGCCATGAACGGCACGTTCAGCCGGCGTTCAGGGCTGGGGGCATAGAGGAACGGCATGTCTGGCGCGGTCGAAACGGACCGACGGTCGGACGAAACGAGAGGACGGCGCCGGGGGCGCTGCATGAAGGAATGAAGAAGTTTCTGGCAGGCGCAGTGGTTTTCTTTGGTGCGGCGAGCGGTGCCTGGGCGGCATCGGTCAACAACGCCGGCTCAGAAGCCGTCGTGCTGGTGATTGTCGAAGACGGCGACCGCACCGAAGTTACAGTCGATGCAGGGGCTTCGGAAACGATCTGCCCGTCGGGCTGTTTCGTGACGCTGCCGAACGGCGACCGCATCGGTCTAGCCGGTGGCGAAACCCTTGAGATCAAGGACGGCTCGGCCACGATCAAGTAGCCGGCAAATACAATTTCCCTGCCAATTCAGCAGACTTCGCGCGCACGGTCAGACCCGGGCGCCTGAGGTCTGTACTGTCGCGTCGGATGTGCCGTTCCGGCCGACACGCGCTTTCGCCCGCCCCCAGGACACAGCGACGCTGGTGAAGTCTGCCGGAAAACAGGCAAAGATCAAAAAAGGGCAGAACTGGTCGCCCCTCCTTCAGTGCAAATTAATATCCCCATGCTTCGATCATGCCGGTTCGATTAACGGTTCTGCAAATCGTATTGACTAATTTTCTAGCAGTTTTCTCAGGTTAAAGGCGTGTCATGGCTTTTCTAGGCATTTCCGGAATGCAGTATTCTGGAGAAACTTTTCCCGATGTCCGAATCATCGTCGCCGAGGATTCGAATGTCTTCACGTCCATGATCAGCACGCGCATGAACGAGTTGTTCGGCATCGACGTTGAGATCTGCCGTACCTTCGAGGATCTCCAGGCCGCGAATGAGCTGTCTGACGACCCCGTGACGCTGGCAATCTCCAATATCAACCTGCCTGGCGCGGAAAACGGCGAGGCGCTCGAATACCTGATCGACCTGAATATTCCCGTTGTGGTGTTCACCGGCACGTTTCAGGAGCAGACGCGCGAAAAGCTGCTCTCCAAGGACATTGTCGACTACATCTTGAAGGACAATATTTTCGCCGTCGAAATGCTGGCCGAGTCGGTCTACCGCTTCCTGACCAATCATCGCCACCATGTGTTGATCGTCGATGACAGCCCGACGGCCCGCGCGCTGCTCTCCAGCCGCCTCAAGCGCTACAACTTCCGTGTGAGCGTGGCCGAAAGCGGCGCCAAGGCGCTCGAGATACTCAAATCCAACCCCGACATCGGCCTTGTCGTGACGGACTACAACATGCCCGATATCGACGGCTTCGAACTGACGCGGCGCATCCGCGGGGCGCGCGGCAGCCACGAGCTTCGGATCATCGGTGTGTCGTCCTCGACCAATCGTCTGCTGTCGGCCCGCTTCCTCAAGGTCGGCGGCAATGACTTCATGCTGCGTCCGTTCATTGACGAGGAGTTCTATTGCCGTGTGAACCAGAACCTCGACACTCTGGTGCAGATCAGGGCGGCAACGGCGCGCAAGTAACCTGCCGGACCGCCAGCCCAACGACAATGCCGGCCCCCGCAGCTTCGGGTCGGAGACATGCTTGCACGCCGCGTACTTGTGAAAAAGATTGATTTTCGAAAGTGAAAACAATGTCACTGCTGAGCGAGCCGTCCTCCGGGTATCATGCCGTTTCGCGCAAGCGGGCGCATGTTCTGGTCATCGAAGACTCCCGCACGTTTTCGTCCTTGTTGTGCCATCGCTTCGAGAAGGAACATGGGTTTAAGGTCACGCATTGCGCATCGACCAGAGCGTTCCACGAGGCGGCGAGCGAGACCGATCAAGCCTTCGATGCTGCGGTGGTAGACCTCAACCTTCCGGATTCACCGGATGGTCAGATCCTGGACGAAGTGGTCGGCATGGGGATCCCGGCCGTGGTCTTCACCGCGGATTTCAACCGCAACATGCGGGAGCGGCTGGTGGAGCGCGGCGTTGCCGACTATGTCATCAAGAACAATGAGCGCGCCGTCGACATGGTGGTTTCCGCCGTCGAACGCATCCTCGCCAATCGCTATGTCCGGGTTCTGGTGGTCGATGATCTGGCCTCGGCGCGCAAGATGCTGACCGATCTGCTCAAGGTCCAGCAGTTCCAAGTTTTCGAGGCGACGTCCGGCAGCGAAGCCCTAGAGATGCTGGTTCGCCATCCAGGCATCGACATGGTCGTCACAGACTACAACATGCCGGACATGGACGGCTACGAGCTGACGCGCCGGATTCGCCGTGAGTATGGGTCGGACCGGCTGCGGATCATCGGCATCTCGTCCTCGGCCGATCGACTGTTGTCGGCAAGCTTCCTCAAGGCCGGCGCCAACGATTTCGTCTATCGCCCCTTCGTGGTGGAGGAACTGCAATGCCGCATCGGTCACAATATCGAGACGTTATCGCAGATGCGGCAGCTTCGGCTGGCCGCCTTCAGCGACTATCTGACGGGGCTGCGCAACCGGCGCCATTTCTTCGATGAAGGACCGGCAAGGGTTGCAACCTGCCTCGAGCGGGGGGAGGCCTGCAGCATGGCGATGTTGGACATCGACCATTTCAAGCAGCTCAACGACACCTACGGGCACGAGATCGGCGATCGTGTGCTTAAAGCAGTCGCCACCCGCCTGTCGGACCTGATGGACGACAGCGACCATCTTCTGGCACGCCTCGGCGGCGAGGAGTTCGGCATTCTGCTGACGGGTATGGATTGCGAAGCGGCGAGCGAATTCTGCGAGACCGTGCGCTCCTGCGTGGCGGACCTGCGCGTGGCGCTCGACGATAGCGACATAGCTGTCACCGCCTCGATTGGTGTTGCCGAGGTTGCCGGTCTGGAGAACTTCAGCAATTACCTCAACGCAGCCGACCAGTTCCTCTATCTCGCCAAGCAGTACGGTCGCAATCGCGTCTATTCCGACAATACGCTCCTCAAGATGGCGGCCAGCGTCAACTGAAATTCGCTCGGTGCACGACGCTTGCGCGCCATGCTCGCATGGTGGCGGGGTCGTGCTGGTAAAAGTGGATCCGCTGCCTATATTGGCTTGACGATCCTCAATTCACACGGAGTCTCCGGCCATGGCCTCGATCATTTCCGTGCGTTCCCTGTCCAAGACTTATGACAACGGATTCAAGGCGCTCGACAACGTCTCTCTCGACATAGAGGAGGGAGAGATTCTTGCCTTGCTCGGGCCGAACGGCGCGGGCAAGACGACGCTGATCTCGATTATTTGCGGCATTACCAATCCAAGCGAAGGCTCGGTCACGGTGGACGGTCACGACGTGGTCAAGGACTTCCGCAAGACACGCGGGATGATCGGCCTTGTGCCGCAGGAACTGACGACGGACATGTTCGAGACCGTCGTCAACACCGTGAGCTTCTCGCGCGGGTTGAACGGCAAGAAACCGGCGCCGGAGCATATCGACAACCTGCTGCGCGAACTGACGCTGTTCGAGAAGCGCAACAACGCGTTGCGCGAGCTGTCGGGCGGCATGAAGCGGCGCGTGCTGATCGCCAAGGCGCTGTCGCACGAGCCGCGCATCCTTTTCCTCGATGAGCCGACGGCGGGCGTCGACGTGAGCCTGCGCAAGGACATGTGGCAATTGGTCAAGCGCTTGAGGGAGGGGGGCGTAACCATCATCCTGACCACCCACTACATCGAGGAAGCGCAGGAGATTGCCGATCGCATCGGCATCATCGACCGCGGCCGGCTGATGCTGGTCGAGGACAAGGACACGCTGATGCGCAAGCTCGGCGGCAAGCAGCTGAGCATCGAGCTGAAGGCACCGATCAGCGAGATACCCGAGGCGCTTTCCGCCTGGAACCTCTCGCTGTCCGAGACCGGCGAGCAGTTGGTCTACCAGTATGACGACGAGAGCAATCACGGCGGCATCGCGCGGTTTTTGGCAGCGGTCGAGGCGGCCGGCATCGGCTTCGCCGACCTGTCGACCCACCAGACCTCGCTGGAGGACATTTTCGTTTCCCTGATCGGAGAAGGCAGATGAATTTCGAAGCGATCAAGGCGATCTATTATTACGAAATGGCGCGCACGCGCCGCACCCTGCTGCAGAGCGTGGTTTCGCCGGTCATCACCACGGCCCTCTACTTCATCGTCTTCGGCGCGGCTGTCGGCTCGCGCATGGAGCCGGTCGATGGCGTCGGCTATGGCGGCTTCATCACGCCGGGTCTGATTATGCTGACGTTGATCACGCAATGTGTGTCGAACGGCTCGAGCGGCATCTATTTTCCGAAGTTCACGGGCACGATCTACGAGATTCTCTCGGCGCCGATCGCCATGACGGAAATCCTGATCGGTTATGTCGGTGCGGCAGCGACCAAGGGCATGATGATCGGCCTGATCACCCTCGCGACCGCCACACTCTTCGTGGATCTTCGCATCGAGCATCCGATCCTGATGCTCTTCTTCATGCTGCTGACGGCCGTCGCCTTCAGCCTGGCCGGCTTCATCATCGGCATTTGGGCAAAGAACTTCGAGCAACTGAGCATGGTGCCGATGCTGGTCGTTCCGCCACTCACCTTCCTCGGCGGGACATTCTATTCGGTCAGCGTGCTGCCGCCGTTCTGGCAGACGGTCAGCCATTTCAATCCGGTGCTCTATCTGGTGAGCGGATTTCGCTGGAGTTTTTTCGAGGTGTCGGATGTGCATCCGCTGATCAGCCTGGCCATGATCGGCCTGTTCCTCGCCGCCTGCCTCGGATTTCTCGCCTGGGTGTTCCGGACCGGCTACAAGCTGCGCGCCTGAGCGAGCTCAATCGCGCAGGCGCAGTTCGTCGCTCTGCATCTGCAGGGATCCGAGCGTTGACAGGAAGCTCATGCCGAGAAGGCTCTGGCCGAGCCGGCCTTCCTCGATGACGGCCGCGCGGACGTCCTCGCGCAGGATCGGGCCGAGGGCAACCTGCCGCAGGCGTACCGGCGCCGCCAAGGCCTGGCCGTTCGCCGTCATGATGACCTGCGTGAACGCGAGGTTGGCGGGATTGATGCCGATACGCATGGCGTCTTCGTAACGGAGCGCCACTGTGCTCGCGCCCGTATCGATCAGGACTGAAACGGGCACGCCGTTGATATCCACCGAGGTCTCGAAATGGCCGCCGAGCGACTTGTGCAGGATCACTTCGGTCTGACCGTCACTTGTCGTGATGACCACTGCACGACCCGGTACGAGCCCCGCGACCAGCCGGTCTGCGATCGCCTGCAGTTCCATGCGGTACAGATAGCCGGTGACGAGCGCCAGCACGATCAGCAGCCAGATTGCAAGCTGGCGGGCACTCTGGCCGAGCGAACGGCGCGAGGCGAAGATGCCGACTGACAGGAGCGCGGCGAGGGGAAGGAGCCGGACGAATTGGCCGAACTCCTCGTTGTCCATGCCGAAGCTCTGACCGGTGTCGTGGTTGAAGACAAGCACGGCGAGGCCAAAGCCGAGAATGGCAAGAACCAGGATCAGCTGCATCAGTTCATCTCGCGCTCTCTGGCCATGCGCGTACGACGGGTCTCCCGGCGCGGCTTGCGCTCGACGGTCTCAAGGCGGGCCGGCAAGGCTGCCATGATCGAACGGCGTTCGGCGTCTGTGTAGCCCGTCCAGCTGCCGATCTCGTCACCGGTGCGGCCGCAGCCAAAGCAGTAGCCGGTCTTCATGTCAATCGAACAGACGAGTGTGCAGGGTGATTCCATCGTGCGGCCTTGGGTTTGGGTCCGAAATTATATCGGGTGCTCAGGTGGCCATGGCAAGGGCCGCAAGTGCCGCGATCTCGGCCACTTGCTGGGTCGCGCCGATGGTGTCGCCGGTATGGCCGGAAAGCGCGCGACGGACCTTGGCGGTGAAGGCGGAGGCAGCGAGTCCGGCAATGACGACGGCAAGGAAATAGGCAAACAGCGAGGCCGTTGGCACCAGCAGGACGGCGGCAATCGCGAGGCCGGAGATCAGGGCCAGGTTGAGAGAGGACTTGAGCGGCGTGCCGACCGCGAACGCCAGGCCGCTGGTGCGCGCTGGCGGCAGGGCCGACCAGTGCCACACCATCAGCGCGCGGCTAAGGGCCGCGACGGCGGGCAGGCTCAGGGCCGCGCCGAGCGCGCCGAGATGCGTTGCGAGTTCTGCGATCGCCGCGGCGCGCAATCCCAAGGCGAGGAGGAGGGTGACCGCTCCATAGGAGCCGATCCGGCTGTCTTTCATGATTTCCAGCGCATGGTCCCGGTCGCGTCCCCCGCCGAGGCCGTCGGCGGCGTCCGACAGTCCGTCCTCATGCAGCGCACCGGTCACCACTGCCTGTACTGCAAGCGCGGCAAAGGCGGCGAGCAGGGGGCTCGCACCCAGGACCAGCATGAGGAATAGCGTTGCGGCCGCGGGAAGCGCAATCAGCATGCCTGCCAGCGGAAAGGCCCTGACGCCGCGCGAGAGGCTTCCGTCATGGCCGTCGAAGACGTTCGCCGGAACGGTGATCCGGCTGAGAAAGGACACCGCCCGGGCGGTATCGATCATATAGTCGCGCCAATCCATGAGATCTGGTTGCTCCATTTCAAAGACGACGGCGCGCACCGCTTTTTGGCTTGTTGCGGCAAGGCGCGGTCCGTATTAGAGGAGCCAACAAAGACCGATTTGGACGTAGATTACAAGGAAGCCTTGCTCATGACCGTGACCGGCATGCCATTCGACGATTTTCGTGCCCTGTTGCGCGACCTGCCCGGGCCGGACACGGTGGCACTGGTGGCGGCGCGCGAGCGGGACCGGCAGCTGACCAAGCCGGCCGGTTCGCTCGGCCGGCTCGAGGAAATCGCCATGTGGCTTGCCGCCTGGACCGGGCGGCCGCCGGCGGTCACGCGTCCGCTGGTGGCGATCTTTGCCGGCAATCATGGTGTGACCAGGCACGGCATCACGCCCTATCCGTCGTCGGTGACGCAGCAGATGGTCGAGAACTTTGCCGCCGGTGGGGCCGCGATCAACCAGATCTGCGTGACCTATGATCTCGGCCTGAAGATCTTCGACCTGGCGCTCGACTATCCGACCGGCGACATTACCTGCGAGCCGGCGCTTTCCGAGCGCGACTGCGCCGCGACCATGGCCTTCGGCATGGAGGCGATCGCCGGCGGCACTGACCTGCTTTGCATCGGCGAGATGGGCATCGGCAATACGACGATTGCGGCTGCGATCAATCTGGCACTCTACGGCGGCACGGCCGAGGAATGGGGTGGTCCGGGTACCGGTTCTGAAGGTGAAGTCCTGCAGCGCAAGATCGAGGCGGTGAAGACCGCCGTCGAATTCCACAAGGAGCATCTCGATGATCCGTTGGAGGTCCTGCGCCGGCTCGGCGGGCGCGAGATTGCCGCCATGGCGGGCGCCATCCTCGCCTGCCGGGTGCAGAAGATCCCGGTGCTGATCGATGGCTATGTCGCGACCTCGGCTGCGGCGATCCTGAAGGCGGCCAATTCTTCTGCGCTGGATCATTGCCTGATCGGCCATGTTTCCGGTGAGCCAGGCCATCTCAAGGCGATTGAGAAGCTCGGCAAGACGCCGCTTCTGGCGCTTGGCATGCGGCTCGGCGAGGGCACGGGCGCGGCGCTTGCCGCCGGCATCGTCAAGGCCGCGGCCGCCTGCCATTCCGGCATGGCGACCTTCGAAGCCGCCGGGGTGTCGACCAAGGATGGTTAAGGGCGCGCGTAAGAAAGGGTTCGCGGAAAAACCCCGGGCGGTGATCGAGAAGAAGACGGGCGTGGCGCATTTCTTCGCAGCCGGCCGCTATTCCCTGCAGGGATTTCGACGGCTGATCGGTGAGGCCGCATTTCGGCATGAATTGCTGGCGCTGGTGGCCGGCGTCGGGCTGTTCGCGTTGGTCGGTGCGAGCTATGGCGAATATGTCACCTTCATCGTCCTGATGCTGGTGCTGTTCGCGATCGAGGCGATCAATACGGCGATCGAGGAACTGGTCGACCGTATATCGCCGGAAATCTCGACGGTGGGCCGCAATGCCAAGGATCTAGGCTCGTTTGCCGTCTTCTGCCTGCTCCTCGCCAATGGCCTCTATGCCGGCTACGTGGTGTTCTTCTGATCAGAAACGCAGCTTGGCCACGACGGCGCGGTGGTCGGATGGCCAGGGCGTGACGACTATGTCGGCCTCCGGCGCCTTTTCGCCGACGATGGAGACGCTGAGGGTCTCGAGCTTCGGGGCGCGGGCAAAAATATAATCGATGCGGTCGTGATGGTCGTCCGGATCGCTGGCCTCCGTCATCGGCGTCCAGGTAAAGGCGGGCTTGGCCACTTCGTCGGGGTGGGCCGCGCGCAGGAGGTCGGTGAAGCCACCTTGCTGTTCAATACGCAAGGCCGTGGGGTATTTCACCACCATCGGATGGCGACCGGACTTGACGGCGGCTTCGCTCCAGTCGCGGTAGGACGGTTCGTTGAGGTCGCCGAATAGCAGCACTGCATCGGAGGCCTCGGCTTCCTTGAGTTCGTTCATCAGCAGATCGACGGCTGGGCCGCGTGCCGTGCTTGCTGCCTTGACGGCTTCGTCGGCGGTTTTGAGGAAGGGGGCAGGTCCGTAGTCGATACCGAGCAACTGGTACGGCTGGTAGGGATAGTCGGTCAGGTGGATGTTGAAGGCGTGCACCTTGCGACCGTTCACGTCGATCTCGACTCCGAGATCATTCGCCGTCGCCTTGCCGATCGGGTGGCGACTGAGGATGGCATTGGCCCAGAGCGCGGGATTGGCCTTCGTTTGCTCGTAGTAGAAGAAGCCGAGCGCCTTTGCCAAATCCTTGGCGATGCTCGGGCCGGTCGGCACGCAATCGTCCGCGTCACACACGTCCGGCTCGGGTTTGGTTTCCTGGATGCCGATGATGTCGGCGCCGGTCTCACGGATCACGGCCGCCGTCTCAGCGACGTCCTTTCCTTCGTTGGCGCCGCCGCCCCAGACGTTGAAGCTCATGACGGTCAGCTCGGTTGCGCCTTGCTCCGCACGGGCGGAAAACCCAAGCACGGCCGTGAACATCAAGGCAAGCAGGGAGGCAAGCTGCATTCTCTTCATCAACGATTTCCCGAATCTCT
Source organism: Rhizobium arsenicireducens (assembly GCF_964021225.1). Taxonomy (NCBI): domain Bacteria; kingdom Pseudomonadati; phylum Pseudomonadota; class Alphaproteobacteria; order Hyphomicrobiales; family Rhizobiaceae; genus Rhizobium; species Rhizobium arsenicireducens. Next base: position 1,081,599 of record NZ_CAXHYK020000001.1, read on the forward strand.
GGATTTGGCACAGGATATTCGGGTTGCATCCGGGACGCACGAAAGAAATCAGTCAACCTTTGCGGCGGGTGTTCCGCCGATGGCTCGGTCAGGCGAACTGGCGCCTGCGAGGTTCGACGGCGTGAGTTTCCGAAAAGGCCGGCAGGCTTTCCAGCACGCGGTGCGCTGGCAGGATGGCGATCACCTCCGTGCCTTCGCGCAGCTTTGACTTGAGCTTGAACTCACCACCGTGCTTGGCCAAAATTGCTTGGACGATCGGCAGCCCGAGGCCGGTGCCTTGTTCGGCGCTCTTTATGGCGATGGACCCTTGGCCGAAGGCGGAGAGCACGATCGGGATTTCGTTTTCGGGAATGCCTGGGCCATTGTCGCGGATGGAGACATACTGTCCACCGCCGGCCGTCCAGCCCGCCTTGACATGGACCTCGCCGCCCTGCGGCGTGAACTTGACCGCATTTGACAGGAGATTGAGGACGACCTGGCGCATGGCCTTCTCGTCAGCCCATACGGCTGGAAGGTCCGGCTCGAACTGCTCGTCGATCGTGATGTTCTTTGCCTTGGCGCGCAATTGCACCATGCCGATGCAGTCCTCCGCCAAGTCAAGCAAGGATACCACCTCCTCGTTCAGCTCGTATTTTCCGGCTTCGATGCGCGACAGGTCGAGGATCTCGTTGATCAGGTCGAGCAGATGCTGGCCCGAGCGATGGATGTCGCCGGAATATTCCTTGTAGAGCGGATTGTTGAGCGGTCCGAGCACTTCGGTCGCCATGACCTCGGAGAAGCCGAGGATGGCGTTGAGCGGCGTGCGTAACTCGTGCGACATCGAGGCGAGGAAGCGTGATTTGGCCAGATTGGCTTCCTCGGCGCGGCGTCGCGCCTCGTCGGAGAGCGAATTGGCCACTTCCAGTTCGGCGATCAGATCGTCCTTCTCGGTCTGGTACGACAGAAGCTTGAGGTTGGCCTGGTGCAGGCGGCTGGTGATGTAGATGAAGAAGACGAGCGCAGTGGTGACAAGCGCGGTGATGCCGATGTCGAGCGGCTGGCGGGAGGTTGCGGCGAGGAAGATGAGCGCACCGACCGTCGGCAGGAAGCCGAACAGCACCGCCTGGCGCAGGAGCATGTTCGACATGGCCGTGACCGAGAGCACGATCAGCAGGGCCGCGCCCTTGTAGAGAACGAAGGTGTCGCCGCCGCAGCTTGCGCAGGATTGCAACGAGAAGAAGGCCCAGCATACACCCATGGCCGCCTGTCCGGCGAGGAGTACGCGACGCCATTTGACAATGTTGGCGGTCGACAGGTCCTGGATCGAGGCGCGCTTGACGAGGATGATGTTGAGGGCGTGGACGGTCAGCGTCGCCAGCGTCCAGAGGAAAAGCGTCGGGTCAGGATTGATATAGGCGCCGAATCCGCTGACCATCAATATGATGATCGGCATGACCGCGGCCCCCTGCAGCGAGGCGCTGACGTGCATGGCGAGCATTTCGCTCTCGAACTGCATCGACCCCGATTGGCTGGACTGCAAGCGTTCGCGCGTCGTACGGACCGCCTTCGCCACGGCCTTGTTGCGATGGCCGCGCGAGAGGTCGACGATGTTCTTGTCTGTCGAGGTCGGGACGCCTTTACTCATATGCCGGAAAATTGTTTGCCACGGATCAGGCGAGACTAGCCGGGATTCCTTAAGAAGATGCTGTCGGAAAAGGTTTTGTTTTCCATGATTGCCAAGGATTCGTTGTTGAAATGGGCCAAATTGTGAAGGCGAGAACGGGCCTGCTGCGCGATGTGGTCGTTGGTTTTTCAATGCTGTTTCTGGGGATCCTGATCGTCGCCAAGCTGGAGCGGGATAACAGGCAGATTTTGACCGGCCGTTTTGTTGCCATCGACGGCGATACGTTGGTTCTGGACGGCGCGCGCCTGCGGCTCGAGGGTATCGACGCGCCCGAGATCGGCCAGCGGTGCGACACGAATGATCGTGCTGTCGCCTGCGACGATGCCGCGCGGCGGCGGCTCGCTCTATGGGCGGGGAAAGGCGAGTTTTCATGCGCGGGCAGCGAGCGCGACCGTTACGACCGGCTTCTGGTGCGGTGCAACGCCGGCGATGTGGACGTCAACGCGGCGATGGTGCGCGAGGGATATGCCGTGTCCTACGGTGACTATGGGGCTGCGGAGGCAGCGGCAAAGCGCGACGGGCTCGGCCTGTGGGCGGGTTATTTCCAGCGGCCGGAGGACTGGAGGCGGGAGCATCAGCTGTCGCACACGCCGGAGACCGGGGAGGCGGAACCTGAGGCAGGCTTTTGGGCTTTCATCCGGCGCTGGCTTGGTGTCAACTGAGGGCAAATGGCGGGAGGTATCATGAAGCTCTATGACGGCGGGCGGGCGCCCAATCCACGGCGGGTGACTGTATTCCTGAAGGAAAAGGGGATCGAGGTTGAGACCGTGCCGGTCGACATGGGATCGCTCGGGCACAAGTCGACTGAGATCACGGCGAAGAATCCGTTGCAGCGGCTACCGATCCTCGAACTCGACGACGGGACGGTGATCTGCGAGTTGGTCGCCATCTGCCGCTATTTCGAGGAGGTTCAGCCGGATCCGCCGCTGTTCGGCATCGATGCCAAGGACAAGGCGATCGTCGAGATGTGGAACCGGCGCGCCGAACTGATGTTTCTAGCGTCGGTCGCTGCCGCCTTCCGCCACCTGCATCCGGCGATGGCGGGTTGGGAAGTACCGCAGGTGACGGCCTGGGGTGAGGCCAACAAGCCGAAGGTGCTCGACTTCCTGCGCTTCCTTGACGCAGAGCTGGCAACCCGCGAATTCGTCGCCGGGCCACGTTATACGATCGCCGATATCACGGCGATGATCGCCTTTGAATTCATGAAGCCGGCGAAGATCTCCTGTCCGGAGGAACTCACCCATGTGTGGCGCTGGTTCAACGCCGTCCGCCAACGGCCGAGTGCGGCGCTCTGAGCGGTCGTTGCGATGATTGATTGCTTTGGTGAGGGCATGGACGAAAGGCTTGACCCGCTCAGGCGGGCCATTGCCGCCTGTCGCATCTGTCGCGATTGTCCTGCCGGCGGGGAAGGCAAGCGTCTGCCGCACGAGCCGCGACCCATTGCGATAATTTCATCCCGCGCCCGCATCCTGATCGCCGGCCAAGCGCCGGGGCTGAAGGTTCACCAGACCGGCCTGCCGTTCAACGATGCCTCGGGCGACCGGTTGCGGCAGTGGCTGGGCGTTGATCGCGACACGTTCTACGATCGTAACAGCCTGGCCATCGTGCCGATGGGGTTCTGTTTCCCTGGCTACAATGCTAACGGCCACGACCTGCCGCCGCGCCGGGAATGCGCGCCGCACTGGCGCGAAACGGTGATGGCGGCGATGCCGCAGATCGAGCTTGTGTTGGCGATAGGCCATTATGCGCAGGCCTGGCATCTCGGCAGTCGCAGGAAAAAGACGATGACCGAGACGGTCGAGCATTGGCGCGACTACTGGCAGGGCAATGTCGAGGGATCGAAGGTTCTACCGCTGCCGCATCCGAGTTGGCGCAACACCGGCTGGCTGAAGCGCCATCCCTGGTTCGAGGCGGAAGTGCTGCCGGTGCTCAGATCCGAGGTGGAAAGGTTGATCCGTTGAAACATTTTTCTTTGCGTTGCAGGAATTTGGGCTATATCGACAAAATTATTCGAAAGGCTATGGCATGGACAAACTCGACCGAAAAATTCTGCGCATCCTCCAGGAAGACTCGACGCTGGCCGTCGCCGACCTGGCAAAAAAGGTCGGCCTGTCGACCACGCCGTGCTGGCGCCGCATCCAGAAGATGGAGGAAGACGGCATCATCCGTCGCCGCGTCGCGCTGCTCGATCCGGTCAAGGTCAATACCAAGGTCACCGTCTTCGTCTCGATCAGGACGTCCAGCCATTCGATCGAATGGTTGAAGCGCTTCTCGGAGGTCGTGGCGGAATTCCCGGAAGTCGTAGAATTCTATCGGATGAGCGGCGACGTGGACTACCTGCTGCGCGTCGTCGTGCCGGACATTGCCGCCTATGACGCCTTCTACAAGCGGATGATCGCCAAGATCGAGATCCGCGACGTTTCCTCGGCTTTTGCCATGGAGCAGATCAAGTACACGACGGAACTGCCGCTCGATTACATGCTGATCGACAATCAGAGGCATTCCGAAGACTGAGAGCAGCTGCGACCGTCAAGGCTTCAGGCGCTTGAGGATCTTTTCGCTCGTCAGTTCGCGCACGGCATCCTTGCCGATCCAGCGGGCTGTCTTGTCGCCGCTTGCCGCCAGCTTCTGGGCCAGCGCCAGCGCCGGGGCGTGGCAGGCGTGGTTGCGCTTGCCGATATTGCGCAGCGCCCAGTTCACTGCCTTGCGGACGAAGTTGCGCGGGTCTGTGGAATGCTTTTCGATCAGCGGAAGATAGGCGAGCAGGGCCTGATCCGGCTCGCTCTTGTTGTGGACAGTGGCGCCGGCGATCATGGCGAAAGCCGTGCGCCGGACATACTCGCGATCGTCGGCGGCGAATTCCTCGACAAGATCACGCCAGTAGGGCGTCTCGGTGAAGAGATCGGCTGCGGTATCGACGACCTCCCAGGAGTTGAAGTCGCCGGCCCATCTGCGCGCCTCATCTTCTGTCAGGGCCTTGGGATCGGCGGTCAGGATCGCCAGCATGCGGGCATCGCGCAGTCCGCTCCGCCAGAGGGCGAGCGCCCTCCGGTGGTCGCGCTTCAGTTGCCGGACCAGCGCCTGCATCTGTGGCGTCGTGATGCCAAGCGCTGTCGTGGTGTCGATGCCGTAACGCGCCAGGCCGGCGATGTTGGCCTCGTTTCGTAGTGACTGGAGATAGGCGACGATCTCATCGACCGCCGATCCGGGCGAGATCGTCATTTCTTTTCCAGCCGAGCGAGCAGCGAGGACGTATCCCAGCGATTGCCGCCGAGCTTCTGGACTTCGCCGTAGAACTGGTCGACCAAAGCCGTGACGGGCAGGGCCGCGCCGTTGCGGCGGGCTTCGGACAGAACGATATCGAGGTCCTTGCGCATCCAGTCGACAGCGAAGCCGAACTCGTATTTGCCCTCGTTCATGGTCTTGTGGCGGTTCTCCATCTGCCAGGATCCGGCAGCCCCCTTGGAGATGACTTCGATAACCTTTTCAATGTCCAGGCCGGCTTTCTTTCCAAAGTGAATCCCCTCCGCGAGCCCTTGGACGAGGCCGGCGATGCAGATCTGGTTGATCATCTTGGTCAGTTGTCCGGCGCCGGCCGGTCCCATCAACCCGACCATGCGGGCAAAGGAGTCGATCACCGGCTTGGCCTTGCCGAAGGTTTCCGGATCGCCGCCGCACATGACGGTCAGCATGCCGTTTTCGGCACCGGCCTGGCCACCGGAGACCGGGGCGTCGACGAAGCCGAGGCCCCTTGCCACGGCTGCCGCGGCGAGCTCGCGGGCGACTTCGGCCGATGCGGTGGTATTGTCGATCAGGATCGCACCGGACTTCATGCCGGACAGTGCGCCATTGTCACCGAGCGTCACCGAGCGCAGATCGTCGTCATTGCCGACGCAGGTGAAGACGAAGTCGGCGTCCCTGGCAGCTTCGGCCGGCGTTGCGGCCGAATTTCCGCCGAACTGGGCGACCCATTTCGCCGCCTTGGCGGAAGTCCGATTGTAGACGGTGACGTCATGTCCGCCCTTCGTCTTCAAGTGCCCCGCCATCGGGTAACCCATGACGCCCAGTCCGATGAATGCCACCTTGGCCATATTCTCAATCCTCCTGCCTCGTGTTTCTCACCGACAGGATTAGAGCATCGCACGGCGGAGGAAAAGCCGGCTGGCGGGCGTAGTCGTCCTCAGTGACCGGAAACTTCAAGAAGGTAGGCAATCAGGTCGGCGCGCATGGCCGGGTCGGGCGCTTTGTGTCCGGCGAGGAAATCTTCGAGATAGGCTGTCTTTGCTGCTGCATCGGCCCCGGATATCATCGGCACGATGGCCGCAACGATCCTGTGGCAGCGGGCGCAGGCTTGCGCATAGGCGGCCTCGCCCGCGACGGGATCGCCGCCGGCATGAGCCGGGCCGGCAAGACAGATCAGGGTGGCAAAAGGGATGGCGCGGATCATGGGGGACCTTGGATGAGAAGCGACTGCGCCGGCTCCGGCGTGCACCGTCAGCTTCTCACCAAATCACAGGATCGGCAATCGGTTCAGCGCTTGAGGCGTGAGATCACCAAGTGACCCGGAGACGGGTTTCCGTCCTGCATGCGGACGTTGATCTCCGAGATTTCGACGATTTCGAAGCCGGTCGAGGCCAGCCGCTCGCGAATATAGGCTTCGGAGTGCAGGAAGCGCTGGTGCGGGCCGACGGCATAGGTCCGTGCATCCGAGGCATCGAGCGTTTCCGAGGAGAAGATGAACAGGCCACCGTCGGCCATGTTCTCGGCAGCGCCGAAGAACAGGGGCTCGAGCGCGCCGAGATAGGGCAGCACGTCGGTCGCGGTAATCAGGTCGAAGGGCTCTTCGTCATTGTCCTCGAGGAAGTCCTCGACCTCGGCGACATAGAGTGTCTCGTAAAGGTCCTTTTCATGGGCGAGCTCGACCATGTTTTCCGAAATGTCGATGCCGGTGATGTCCTCGACCATGTCGCGCAGCGTGCCCCCGGTCAGTCCCGTACCGCAGCCGAGATCGAGCATGCGCTTGAAGGGCCCGAGCTCGAGCGCCTGCAGCCGTTGGCGCACCATGGCCGGGACGGCATAGCCGAGCTGTTCGACGAGAATGTCCTCGAAGGCCTCGGCGTGCTGGTCGAACAGTGTTTCGACATAGGCGTCGGGCGCCTTCGGCGGGGCCTCGCCGCGACCAAGCGAGGCGATCCGGACGGATGCGCCGCCATGGTCTTCCGGATCGATCGCCAGCACTTCCTGATAGGCCTTGACGGCAGCGTCGATATCACCGGCCTTTTCAAGCGCGAGTGCCCGATTGTAGGCTTCTGCCAATGCGTCTTCGTCGATCTTGGCCATGGGGAACTCCACTCGTCAGGCGCCGACAACCGGCGCCCCGTTGGGCCAGCCTCTAAAGCGTCTGCCGGGATTTGGCAATGCAGGCCAAGGGAACACGGCCTTGCCGTGCCTCGTTCGTCACGGTAACCACGATTATCAGCGAGGCGATTGGACTGCGACATGGAAGATCAGAACACTGTTGACCCGGTGGTCGGGGTCTTGCACGGTACGGCTCCGGCCCTGCCGGCGACTTCGGCCGAAAAGGCCAATATGATCATCCACTATTACCGGGGCGAAATCGGTCGGATGACGAGCTGGCGCGACCGGATCGACCGTACGTCGAACTGGGCCATGACGGTTGTCGCCGGCCTGTTGTCGGTATCCCTGTCGACACCGAGCTCGCATCATGGCGTGATACTGTTCGCCATGTTGCTGATCTCGGTCTTCCTGACAATCGAGGCGCGGCGCTATCGCTTCTTCGATGTCTACCGCGCCCGGGTGCGGCAGCTCGAGCGATACTATTTCGCCCAGGCGCTCAATCCGCAGGCCGAACTCAATCCGGACTGGGCGGCGGCGATCGCCAAGAGCCTGCGCAACCCGGTTTTCCTGATGAGCCGCCACGAGGCATTTACGCGCCGCATCCGCCGCAACTATGTGTGGATGTATCTCATCCTGCTGCTCGCCTGGGCACTGAAGATTTCGAGCCCCAAGCTGCTGCCGGACGCGCCGTCTGCCGAATTCATCCAATCATTCGGCGAACTCACCGCCAATGCGGCGCTCGGCCCATTGCCGGGTTCGGTCGTTCTGCTGGCCGTCGGCCTGCTGCAGGGCGCGGTGATCTACTCAGCGTTGCACCGCAAATCCGACGATGGTGAGTTTTCCCATGGCGAGGTCCATGTCTGACCGGCATCAGTGCAGGATGAATTCGCCCTTCAGTGCCCGCCATTCATGGGCGGCGATCATCTGCTGGTGCACGTAGCGCACCGAATGCAGCGGGCCGTCGAGCTTCTCCTGCCAGAACTTGAGAAAACCCTTCATCTCGGGGAAGTCGGGCGCCAAATCATAATGCTGCCAGACGTAGGTCTGGAGCAGCGCCGGATGGTCGGGCAGGCGGTAGAGGATTTGCGCCGTCGTCAGGCCGTAGCCCTTCAACATCATTTCCATATCGTGGTTCATGACGACCTCGTCTTCGTTCCCTTTTTCAGAGGACCGGAGCCGGCGGTGTTCCGCTGCGGCGGACCGATCGGCCGCACCACAGGGAGCGGCCTATAGATAGGGAAGCACCGCAAGGTTAATCGAAGCTTAACGGGGGAGTTCTGGTCCCGAATTTCTGTTCGGAACCAATGGCTTGGCAGCCGCTCTCTCGAAGTGCTGCCAGGCTTTCCGCTTGAGCGGACGACCCTCAGCGTTGGAGATGTCGCGTCAGCCGCGCTTCCATGGCCGCCCAGATGTGGCGCATGGCTTCGACGATCGACAGGTAGAAAATCGCCGCCCACAGATAGGCCTGATAGTCGAAGGTGCGCGAGAAGGTGTAGCGGGTCTGGCCCATCAGATCGAGCACGGTGACGACGGCGACGATCGCCGAGCCCTTGATCATCAGAATGATCTCGTTGCCATAGGGTCTCAGCGCCACGATCAATGCCTGTGGCAGGATGATCTTGCGGAAGGTGACGAAGGGGCTGATGCCCAGCGACTTGGCACCCTCCGTCTGCCCGCGCGGCACGCTCTGGATTGCGCCGCGCAGGATTTCCGCCTGATAGGCCGCCGTGTTGAGAGTCATGGACAGGAGCGCACAATACCAGGCTTCGCGGAAGAACCACCACAGGCCGAGCGCCTCGATCTGCGGACGGAACGAACCCAGGCCGTAGTAGATCATGTAGATCTGGGCGAGCAGCGGCGTGCCCCGGAAAACGTAGACATAAGCGTAGGAGACTACGTTCAGGACGCGGTTGGTCGACATCCGGGCAAAGGCGATCGGTATAGAAAGTAGTGCACCCAATGCGATCGACGTGCCAACGAGGGTCAGCGTGACCCAGAGTCCCGACAAATAGCGCGGGCCGTATCTGACGAACTTGTCGGTGTCCCAGTTGCTGACCATCATATAGGCAAGAGCCAGTCCCAGGAGGAGCCAGAGGCCGAGACCGGCAAGGCCGATGACGCGCGATCCGCTGAGCGCGCGCACATGTTGCGGAGGGGCGGCGCGCGGCGGAATAAGTTGTGTGGCGTAGCTCATCGACGGTCTCCGGCGCGGTTGCTCCAGCGGTCGATCGCGCTGATGCCGATCGAAGAGAGGACAGCGAGCACGAGGAACAGGGCGCAGGCAAGCAGGTAGAAGAAGAAGGGTTCCTTGCTTACCTTGGCAGCAATGCCGGTCTGGCGCAGGATGTCGGAAAGGCCGATGATCGAGACCAGTGCGGTGTCCTTCAGGAGGTTCATCCAGAGATTGCCAAGACCCGGCAAGGCGATGCGGATCAGCTGCGGTAGAATGATGAGCCGCATGGTCCGGGCGCGATGGAAGCCGAGTGCATCGCCGGCCTCGTACTGGCCCTTGGGAATGGCGCGGAAGGCCGACAGTAGCACCTCGGAGCAATAGGAAGAGAAGACGACCGACAGAGCGATCATGCCGGCGACAAAGGCGTTGATCTCGATGCGTTGGTTATTGCCGAACCAGGTGAGAATCGACTGGATGCCCATCTGTACGCCGTAATAGACAATGAACAGCGTCAGCAGTTCGGGCAGGCCACGGAAGATCGTCGTGTAGATACCGCCTGCAAGCCGCAGTGTCTTGTCTTGCGACTGCATGGCGAGCGCCACCAGAAATCCGATTGTTAACCCGATGGGCAGTGTCGCCAGCGACAGGGATACGGTCACCTTTACGCCGAAGGCGATCTCGTCGCCCCAGCCGGTTGCGCCGCAGGCGACGATCGAGGAACTGCCGAAGATGGTGAAGACGCCGACCGGCCCGCACAGCGGATCGAAGGCATATTGGAACCAGGCCCAGAAAGACCCGAGGGCGGAAAATAATCCGCTCATGCTGAATTTCCCCTCTGCGGTTCGAGCCGCAAATTATTGTCATTCGTTTTCAAGCAGAAATGGCGGAAGTGCAAGCCTTCCGCCATTCCGGGTTCAGATTTTCAACGCTTACTCGCCGTAAACGTCGAAATCGAAGTACTTGTCGTTGATTTCCTTGTATTTGCCGTTGTCCCGAATCGCCTTGATTGCGGCGCTGAACTTGGCGGCAAGTTCGGTTTCTCCCTTGCGCACAGCAATGCCTGCGCCCGGGCCGTGGATTTCGATGTCGGGCGTGAGCGCGGTCAGGATCTTGCAGCAGGCGCCGGCTTCCGACTTGACCCATTCCGACAGGACGACGACGTCGTCGATGGCGGCATCGATGCGGCCGCCTTCGAGGTCCAGCTTGTATTCGTCCGTGGTCGGATAGAGCTTCAGTTCGGAATCGGCGAAGGCCTTTTCGGCAAAGTTGGCGTGTGTGGTAGACGACTGGGCGCCCATAACCTTGCCCTTCAGGCCGGCCACGTCGGTGATCGGCAAATCCTTCGTCACGGCGATTGCCGGTCCGGTGTTGTAGTACTTCTCGCTGAAGTCGACCTTTTCCTTGCGTTCCGGCGTGATCGACATGGAGGCGATGATGGCGTCGAATTTCTTGGCCTGGAGTGCCGGGATGATGCCGTCCCAATCCTGGGTGACGAATTCGCAGGTGACCTTCATTTCATCGCAAAGAGCCTTGGCGATATCGATGTCGAAGCCGACCAGCGAGCCGTCCGATTCCAGGTTGTTGAAGGGCGGATAGGCACCTTCGGTGCCGATAATCAGCTTTTCGCCCTCGGCCATCGCGCTGCCGGCAAATAGCGACAAGGCGGCAATCGATGCGGCGGCGAAGAAACGTGTGGAAATACGCATGAGATCCTCTCTGTTGGTCGTTCGCGCGGTTGTTGTGGTTCCCGCGCTGAACAGGGCAAGGGCGACACTGCGGTGTCGTTCCTGTCGAGATATTCCTACTCTTTTTCGGGGAAAATCAACTGCAAAGACGCGCCGCCGCAAAAAATTGTACAGTTGAACAATAGTGGGAAGACGGTGCTGATCGTCAGGACATCGGGAAAAGCGTCGATGGCATGAAACTTTTTCGTTCAGCCAAGGTTAATTCGCCGATAACTATGTTCTGCCCGATCCGGAGCGGGAGAATTGGGCGGCCATAAGAAAGCCGCCTTGCCATTGGCTCCTCCAACACTCTCAACGTGTCACACGCTTGGCAAGGAAACAAATATGAATTTGAGATCCAGACTGTTCGCCACCGTTGCAGTGCCGGTTTTATCGGCAGCTGTCATGATCGACCCGGTAACAGCCGCGGCGGTGATGCGTGCGCAGGACGCCGCTAGTCACTCCACCCCCGGCGTACCTGCCGGAATGCTCCTCGCTCAGGCAGCCGTGACCTGCAGCGACGGTAGTGAGGCCGCGGATCAGGCGACCTGCGATGCGATCGATGCCCAAAGGGCCGCTGAGCAGCAGGCTGCCCAGGAAGCTCAGAGGGCTGCCGAACAGCAGGCTGCCGAAGAGGCCCAGAGGGCCGCTGAACAGCAGGCTGCCGAAGAGGCGCAGAGGGCTGCTGAACAACAGGCTGCCGAAGAGGCCCAGAGGGCTGCCGAACAGCAGGCTGCCGAAGAGGCCCAGAGGGCTGCCGAACAGCAAGCTGCCGAAGATGCTCAGCGGGCTGCCGAACAGCAGGCCGCGGAAGAGGCTCAGAGGGCTGCCGAACAGCAGGCCGCGGGAGAGGCTCAGAGGGCTGCCGAACAGCAGGCTGCCGAAGAAGCCCAGAGGGCTGCTGACCAGCAGGCTGCCGAAGAAGCCCAGAGGGCTGCCGAACAGCAGGCCGCCGAAGAAGCCCAGAGGGCTGCTGACCAGCAGGCTGCCGAAGAGGCCCAGAGGGCAGCCGAACAGCAGGCCGCCGAGGACGCCCAGAAGGCAGCGGAACAGCCGGCAACGGAAACCGTGACCTGTGTCGATGGCTCGCAGGCGGCTTCCGCCGATGCTTGCCCCTTGCCGGAAAAGAGCCCGGCCGAGGAGGCAGTGCCCGCTGATAAGCCGGCCCCAGCCCCGGAGGCTCCGTCTGGCGAAGCGGCTCCTGCCGATCAAGCTCCCGCAGCAGAACCGGCTCCGGCCGAACAGTCCGCGCCGACCGAACAGCCGGCTGAAAGCCCGTTGACGAATGAGGAGATGAAGCCTGCTCAGGATGCGACACAGGGGGAGACCCCGGTCGCACCGCAGGACCAGTCCACGGCTGAGCCAGCGCCCGACGCGCAGCAGACCGAAGAGCAGGTTCTCGTGCCGGCAGTCGAGGCACCGAGAGATGCTCCGGTCGTCAATGTAATCGATGAGCGGACCGAGGAAGAAAAGGCTCAGATCGCCGAGGATCCCTCCAGCACGTCTGAAACCGTCGTTCTACCGGTCGAGCAGGGCGCTGCCGTTCTCGACAGCGACAAGGATGCCGACAACACCGGCGATGTCGAGATTCGCAATGTGCGCACCTTGCTTCGCGAAGAGGCCCCGGTCATTGCTGCACCGACTAGCGATGTCGAGGCACAGGGAGAGGCGCCGCAGTTCGAACCGCAGGTGATGCAGGCGATCGTCGCGGAAGAGGGTACGGCAACGGATAACGTCCCGACCTTCGAGGTGCCGACCACGGTCATCAACAACGTGACCAACATCAGCAATGTTACGAATGTCACCACCATCAACAACGAGACGAATATCGTCAATCAGGTGAACGAAGTGCGGGTGATCGAGGAAATCGATAACCGCACGATCATCAATATCGGCAATCGCGAAGTGGTTCGCAGCAACGACCGTTCGCGGCTGCGCTATGATGAAGAGCGGACCTACTACGAGGAACTCTCGCGTGGCCGGGTTCGCGAAACGATCGAGCGTAATGACGGTTCGCGCCTGGTAACGGTCTACAACAGATACGGCGACATCATCCTGCGCTCGCGCTTCACCTCGCGCGGTGACGAATATGTCTTGTTCTACGCACCCGAGGCCGACCGTAATGAGCCGCATATCTATGTCGACATCGGTTACAGCCTGCCGCCCATGCGTCTGACTATTCCGGTTGAGGACTATATCGTCACGACGTCCCGCGCGCCGGATCGGGATTATTACGACTTCCTTTCCCAGCCACCTGTCGAGCGCGTTGAACGCGTCTATTCGATCGACGAGGTGAAGTCGTCGGCCCGTATTCGTGACAAGGTCCGCCGTATCGACCTCGACACGATCACCTTCCCGACCGGCTCGGCCGAGGTGCCGCTGGCCCAGGCCAAGACGCTGCGCAACGTGGCCAAAGCCATGGAAGAGATCCTGGCGAAGGATCCGGGCGAAACCTTCCTGATCGAAGGTCACACCGATGCGGTGGGCTCCGACCGGTCGAACCTGATCCTGTCGGACCAGCGTGCCGAGACGGTCGCCAACCTCCTGACCGAGGTCTATGGCATCCCGCCGGAAAACCTATCGATCCAGGGTTATGGCGAGCGTTACCTGAAGATCCGCACGGCGGAGGCGGAACAACAGAACCGTCGCGTTGCCATCCGCCGCGTCACCTCGCTGGTGCGTCCGGCAACGACCGCCAACCGATAGGCGCCAAACCCGCGCAGATCGTGCAAATGACGAGGCCGCCGGAGATGATCCGGCGGCCTCTTTCTTGCGCGGTTTTCACTGGTCGCGAACTGGCAGGCCTGTAATCTCCGCAATGAAGTCGGCGATCGCCTGGGTGTCGTTGAGGTCGAAGACCGGCAGGCCTTGGTCACTGACCACATGGTCGGCAGCAATGGCGACGATGTGCGGATCGTTCGGCGCCAGCGGCTCGCGATTCTTCGCCTCCAGCCGACGGGCCTCGATCTTCGGCACGGGTTCGCGCTTGTAGCCCTCGATCAGCACCAGATCGCAGGGGCCGAGCCGGGCGAGGATCTCCTTGAAGTCCGGCTCGGCGGCCCCGCGCAGTTCGTGCATGATGGCGTAGCGCGTCCCCGAGACGAGCGCCACCTCATGGGCACCGGCCTGGCGGTGGCGGTAGCTGTCGGCACCGACCTTGTCGATGTCGAAGTCGTGGTGGGCATGCTTGATCGTGGAGATGCGATAGCCGCGCCGGGTGAATTCCTCGACGAGGCGGACGGCAAGTCCGGTCTTGCCGGAGTTCTTCCATCCGGAGATGCCGAAGATGCGGGGATGATCGGTCATTGGGGAAGTACCTGGAGAAAACGCTCGGCCGACGCGAGATCGTCCGGCGTGTTGACGTTGAAGAATGGGTCGAGTTCGCCGATCGCCGTTTCGATCAGCGGGAAGTCGACCGCAATCGAGGGGTGGCGGGCGATATAGGCCTGCAGTCGGCGGTTTTGCGGCTGGGCCAGCCAGTCTTGCAGGTCGTCGGCGAGCGAAAGCGGCCAGAGGGCGACGACAGGATGGATCCGGCCGGCGGAGGCGGCCAGCACGATGCTTGCGGGGTCGTCCGCCATTGCGCAAAGCTCCGAGGCGAGATTGCATGGCAAGAACGGCGTATCGGCCGGGACTGTCAGCAAGTGGGTCGTGTCGGGGGCCGTAATGGCTGCGTGGCGCAGGCCTGCCAGAACGCCAGCGAGCGGGCCCGGTCGATCGGGAACCGTATCCGGTACCAGCGGTAGGTCCAGATTCAGAGAAAAGCCATCTGGCGCGTTGATCGCCAGCGTCAGCACTTGGGGCAGGAGCCTTTCGGCGATCCGCGCAATCATCGCCGTGCCGGCCAAGTCGGTGGAAGCCTTGTCGCGGCCCATGCGGCGCGACAGGCCGCCGGCGAGGATCAGGGCAGGGGGACGGCGGTCTTGCATCATTCCTCTTCGCTTTTCCAACTGTCACTCGGATCAGCATAGTGCAGGTAGGAGATGGCCGCGAGGGCAAGGGCTCCGCAAGCCAGCATCACCAGGAGCAGGGGCATGGCGCCCGTCTCGACGCTGAGGATTGCCGAGGCGTACAGGGAGGTTGCCGCGCCGCCGCCCATGGCGATTGCACCACTGAGGCCCGAAGCCGAGCCGGCGAGATGGGGTTTCACGCTGACCACGCCGGCGTTGGCACTCGGCAGTGTCAGCCCGTTGCCGAAACCGACGATCACCTGGGGGCCGAAGAAAGCCAGCGCCGATTTTGCGCCGATCAGTAGGAGAGCGATCGGTACGAGGGTGCCGATGACGAGCGCGACCGTGCCCGCCAGCATCATGGCGAATGTGCCGAAGCGTCGTGCGTAGCGACCGGACACGAAATTGCCCACCATATAACCGGACGCCACGAAGATGAACTGGAGTCCGAGCATGCTCGGGCTCATTTCCATCAGTGTCGCCCCGATGAAAGGGGCGCCACCGAGAAAGGCGAAAAAAGCGCCGGAGGTGAAGGTCACAACCGCGGTATAGCCCCAGAACTGCGGCGAAGTGAGTAGACCGGGCCAGGCCTTGAACTGGGCGGAGAAGCTCGCACTGCGATTGCGGTTGGTTTCGCCGAGGTCGGCCGCGACCAGCGCCAGCACCAGGGCTCCGAGTGCAAAGAGCGCCACGAAATTGGCCCGCCACCCGAAAGCGTCGCCAAGTACACCGCCGAGCGTCGGGCCGATCATCGGCACGATCGTCATGCCCATGGTGACATAGCCGATCATCGAGGCGGCCTCGTTCATCGGCACCATGTCGCGCACGATGGCGCGCGACAGGACGATGCCGGTGACCACTGCTGTCTGCAGCATGCGCGCGGCGACGAGCGTATAGATGTCGGTCGCCACCATGCAGACGAGGGTCGCGACCAGCAGGATGGCGAGGCTTGCGAGCATGGTTGGCCGCCGCCCGAAGCGGTCCGACAAGGGGCCGATGACGAGCTGGTTCAGGGCCGTCATCGCGATATAGCCGGAGATCAGGATCTGGATCGTGCCGTAGGACACGCCGAAGTCGCTCGCCATGCTCGGCAGCGACGGCAGGAAAATGTTCATCGTCAGCGCCGAAAGCCCGGCGACCGCGACCAGCGTGACGATATGCGGGGGCGAGTGTGGATCGAGAAAGCGTGTCGTCTTCAAGGTATCGTTCCCTGCTGCCTCATGGCCCGGATGATCGCCCTGGCGCCGCTGTCGGGTCCAGAAGGGTGGCGGCAATCCGCGCGGCCTCGGCCCGGCGCTTGTTTTCGCGGTAGAAGGCATAAAGGCCCGAACCGATGACGACAATCGTGCCCGTGACCATCCAGATATCGGGGACTTCACCAAAGAAGATCATGCCGAGTGCGACCGCCCAGAGAAGGCTGGTGTAGCGGAAGGGGGCGATGAAGGAAATTTCTCCGGTGCGCATGGCCATGACGATCGCCAGATAGCCGACGAAGATAAGGCACGCGGCGAGGGTCATAATGAGCCAGGTCGAGCCGCTCATCGGCTGCCAGCCGCCGAAGGGAACGATCAGCGCTGCGCCGGCGAGGGTAATCCCGGCGGCGGTGCTGAGCGTGATCGCCAGGGAGGATATGTGGGCACCGATTTTCTTGGTGACCAGGTCGCGGGATGCGGCGAATAGGACGCTCGTCAACACGTAGAGCGAGGCCATGGTGAACCCCTCTGGTCCGGGCCGGATAATGATCAGCACGCCGAGGAAGCCGATACCGATCGCCAGCCAGCGGCGCCAACCGACCGGCTCGCCGAGGAACAATGCCGCACCGAGGGTGACGGCGAGGGGTAGTGACTGGAGGATCGATGAGACATTGGCAAGCGGCATCGCGCCGAGAGCGCTCAGGAAGGTGACGGCCGCCAGCGTCTCGAACAGCATGCGCAGAAGGACCATCGGCTGCATGAGCATACGAATATGGCCGAGCGCGCCCATGTGACGGGCCACAAGATAGACCAGGATTGTGGTGAGCGCGCCGCGCACAAACATCAACTGGCCGACATTCATGAGCGGGGTGACGGCCTTGCTAAGCGCATCGTTCAAAGTGAAGCCCGCCATCGCGAGCGCCATCAGCAGCGCTCCCTTGGTATTACTGGACAATGCCATCTACGCGAATTCCTGGAATATGGGAGGTCCGTTCTAGCGCAAGCCGCGATCATACGAAATCGCCGTTCAAGACTGGCGGAGAAGCGAACGAAGAAAGAGGAGTATGCGACGCGTCGAGGTGAAGATGTCGGCGGAAATGGGCTGCCGGAAGTTCATCCGCCGGTCACGCTCATATGCCGGGCGACTGCGGGCCGGCGGTGGTCGCGGTCGATGATGAAGTCGTGTCCCTTCGGTTTGCGGCCGATGGCCTCATCGATCGCGGCCGATAGATAGGCGTCGTCTTCGGAGGCGCGCAGGGCAGTGCGCAGATCCGCGGCGTCGTCTTGGCCGAGGCACATGAAGAGCGTGCCGGTACAGGTCAGCCGCACGCGGTTGCAGCTTTCGCAGAAATTATGCGTCATCGGTGTGATCAGGCCAAGTTTGCCGCCCGTTTCCTCGACCGCCACATAGCGGGCCGGGCCGCCGGTCGAGAGCGGCAGGTCCGTCAGCGTGAAGCTTTCCTCGAGGCGCTGCCGGACAAGGGATAAGGGCAGGTACCGATCGGTGCGATCCTCACCCGTCTCGCCCATCGGCATGGTCTCGATCAGCGTCAGGTCCATGTCGTTACCATGCGCATAGCGCATCAGTTCGGGGATTTCGTCCTCGTTGAACCCCTTGAGCGCGACGGCATTGAGCTTGACCCGGATGCCGGCCTTCTGGGCGGCGCGGATGCCCTCCATCACCTTGTCGAACTCGCCCCAGCGGGTAATCGCGCGAAACTTTTCCGGGTCGAGCGTGTCGAGCGAGACATTGATGCGGCGAATTCCGCAATCAGCCAGTTCGTCTGCAAAGCGCGTCAACTGCGAACCGTTCGTCGTCAGCGTCAGTTCGTCGAGAGCGCCGCTCTGCAGGTGACGCGAAAGGCTGCGGATCAGGAACATGATATTCTTGCGCACCAGCGGCTCCCCGCCCGTGAGGCGCAGCTTCTTCACGCCCTTGGCGACGAAGGCCGTGCACAGGCGGTCGAGCTCCTCAAGAGTGAGCAAGTCCTTCTTCGGCAGGAAGTTCATGTTTTCCGCCATGCAATAGGTGCAGCGGAAATCGCAGCGGTCGGTGACCGATACGCGAAGATAGGTCACCGCCCGCCCGAAGGGGTCGATCATCGGCGCGTCGTTTGACGCAAGCGCGGATGCGTTCTGCCATGGTCCGGCACTGAAATTCAAAGCATGACCTCCCATTTATGAGTTCAAGATGGTCACCATGGCGCGCTGCGTCAAGCAAATGGGTGCTCGACCCGTCGGCAAAATGTCTTGCGCTGCACAAGAGGCAGGCATAGTTCTCGATATCACACGACAATTGACGGATGCAAAGATGAGCGATTTCTGGCCAAGCGAGCTGAAAGTGTCGAAGGACCGGCGCGTGTTGTTTGTGACATTCAACGACGGGCTCGTGGCCACGCTGCCCGCCGAGATGCTCCGGGTCCTTTCGCCGTCGGCAGAAGTGCAGGGGCATGGGCCCGACCAGAAGGTCACTGTGCCCGGCAAACGGGAAGTGGCCATCTCCGCTGTGGCGCCGACCGGAAACTATGCGGTGCGGATCGCCTTCGACGACGGGCATGACAGCGGCATCTTCACCTGGAGCTATCTGCGGGAACTCGGACAGACCGGGGAGGCGAAGTTTGCCGACTACGAGCGCGAACTGGCGCAGAAGGGCTTGAGCCGCGACCGGCACTGAACCGATACGGTCCAAGGCGCACCGATTGCCGGCTCAATCGCTGGCCGTTTCCTCGCTCATCAGCCGTGTGATCAGCTTTTCCATTGTCGTCGCCATCAAGAGGCAGTCGTCGATCGGCGTCACTGAGAGTGTCCGTTCGATCAGCTCCGTCTGGATCGCCATGGCGCGGGTGGTCAGCTCGCGGCCTTGCTCGGTCAGGAAGAGGCGCAGGATCCGCTTGTCCTTGGCGTCCGGGCGCCGCTCGATCAGGCCGCGCTTTTCCATCTGCGGCAGGAGCATGCTCATATTGGAGCGTCCGACGAGAAGCTTGCGGGCCAGTTCCTGCTGCGAGATCGCTTCGAAGCGATAGAGATTGACGAGTATATCGAGATGCGGTGGCTTGATGTCCAGCGGCGCGAGCGCCCGCGTCAGCGCCTGTTGCATGAGCTGGCAGGCGCGACCGACAGTGACCCAGCTCTTGAAGCGCGGGTGATCCCAGGGCAGGGCTTGATTTTTGTTCATCGTTGTACTTTATTGTTCATAGTTGAACATTTTTGGGGAGTCCGACTATGCCATCCTTTGCAGCCAAGGTCACCCGATTCGGTTTTTCCTCGCTCGGGCGCATTTCCCCCGAATTCGCGAGCCGGGCGGCGCTTGCCCTCTTCTGTCGCACCCCGCCCAGGCGTCCCACGACCGGCAAGGCCAAGAAGACCTTCGCCGAGGGCGCGCGCAAGCTAGCCATGGCCGAAAAGTTGGCAGTCCACTACGGGTCGGCGAAAGTCGGCGTCCATCGCATAGGCAGTCCAAGCTGTTCGGCTCCGCGCATTCTCGTCGTGCACGGCTGGGGCTCGCGGGCCGAATACCTGGCGGATCTGGCCATGGGCTTGAGGGAAGCTGGAGCGGAAGTCTTCGTACTCGACCTTCCGGGTCACGGCCGCTCGTCCGGCCGAATCCTTGACATGCGCATGGCGGCGGTGGCGATGTCTGCGGTTGAGGAACGTTTCGGCCCCTTCGATGCGGCGGTCGGCCATTCGTTCGGCGGGGCCGCGCTGATGACGGCCGCCGGCGGAAGCTTTCCAGGCATCCCGGCCTTTTCCGCCAGGCGGCTCGCCGTAATCGGATCGCCGTCGCGAATTGAGGATGTTTTCGATAGCTTTGCCAGGATGGCTGGACTGACGCCCGCGACGGCAGTCGCTCTCGCCAAGAGGGCGCAGCGGCGGGTTGGCTGCCCGGTGGAGGCGCTGGATGGAGTGCCGATCGCGCTCAAACTCGCCAAGCCGCTGCTGGTCGTCCATGCGGAGGACGACAAGGAGGTCGGTGCGGATCAGGCCAGGCGCTACCTTGGCCTATCCGAGCTCATCCGACATCACTGGGCGAACGGGCATGGGCATCGCCGCATCGTCAGCGCGCCGGAGGTGATCGCCGCCGTCGCGGACTTTCTTCTCGGAGACGGCTTGGCCGGTGAAGCCGTCGAAACAGCAAGGCTGCGTGCGGCGTCATCCTTCTGATAAGGTTTGTCCGTAGGGGATGCTGCGGCTCGTGTCGCGCCGGTTGCGACAGACCCCGGAGGAGAGGCCATGACGATCATCCGAACCCCAGAAGCGCTTAAGGAGATCTATCCCGCTGCCTCCGAGGCATCGCTCATCAAGGTAACGCCGACGCTCACGGCGGGGTATCGGCGGATGGTCGAGGCATCGCCGTTCATGGCGCTGGCGACCGTCGGGCCGGAGGGGCTCGACTGCTCGCCGCGCGGAGATCATGGCTCTGTCGTGCGGGTGGAGGACGAGAGGACGCTCGCCATACCGGACTGGCGCGGCAACAACCGGGTCGATTCGCTTCTTAACATCGTGCGGGACCCGCGCGTCGCGCTGATGTTCCTCATCCCCGGTTCGAATACCGCCATGCGGGTCAACGGCCGCGCGGTCGTCTCGATTGATACGGACCTGCTCGCCAGCTTCGAGATGGACCGGAAACATCCGCGCACCGTCGTGCTGGTGACGATCGATGAGGTCTATTTCCAGTGCGCCCGGGCGATCATGCGGGCCGACCTGTGGAACCCCGAGAGTTTTGCCGATCCGCAGAGCCTGCCAACGCCCGGCGATCTGCTGCGGGCGGCAAAAGCCGACTTCGACAAGGAAAGCTACGATCGTGAATGGCCGGAGCGCGCCGCAAAGACCATGTGGTAAGGTCAGGAGACCTTGGCGCCGGTTCGCCGCGGTGGCGGCATGACACATTGCCAGAGCAGGTCCCCCATGCAAGGTTTTCTTGCAGGATTTGGGTAGCGAGCAAGGGGGAGCGCATGGAGCGCCTTGGACTTTTGGTGGTGTCGTGTTTGGCAACTGTATTGGCGGCCGGGACTACCCTTGACGGCGAACTCGGGCTGGATGAGAAACTGCGGCTTCTCGTTGAGGCCTATCCCGAAACGATCAGCGGCATCGAGGACGGTTATCTGATCTTCCGCGATGGCGGTGAGCCGCTTCTCATCGATGACGGCGCCGCGAAGGACCATTTCGCCAGGCTGGCCCAGGGCGATGTCGAGGACAGCCTTTCGCAGGATTATCCGGTCGGGCCCTGCGAAACGAAGCCGGAAGTCAATTTCGATCCGGGGCGTATCCGCAGCGATCCGTTGTTGATGCGGCTCTACGGGGCGTCGGCGCGCGACGTGGAACGCTCACTGGTCAAGGTGGCCTGGTTCGGCGGGAATGTCCGGGTGACGAAGAGACAGGGCGCGGCTGCGGCTCTGGAAAGGGTTCGCGAGGAACTGGCATCAAGACCGGAATTGAAAAAGTACCTTTCGCCCTCGGCCGGCACGTTCAACTGGCGCAAGGTGGCGAACGCTCCCAACATGTCGGTGCACAGCTTCGGGGCGGCGATCGACATCAACACCAAATATGCCGACTACTGGGTCTGGTCGGGTGGCAAGCCGGGCAAGGTACCGCACTATGCCAACAAGGTTCCGATGGAGATCGTCGATGCGTTCGAGCGACACGGCTTCATCTGGGGCGGCCGGTGGTATCATTACGACACCATGCACTTCGAGTACCGGCCGGAACTGATCGCGATCGCCAAGGCTGGCGGCATATCCGCCTGTCCGTGAGCCTTTGCCAGTCGCTACCGCTTGTAGATTAGCCAGCTCTTGGTGAAGTCCTTCTTCATGCCGTCCTCGAAGATCCTCGTCCGATTGCGGCCGGCATTCTTGGCGCAGTAGAGCGCAATGTCCGACTTGGCGTAGAGTTCACCCGGATCCTCGGCCTCGCCGGCCATGCAGAAGCCGAGCGAAAGTGTGATCGGACCGTAGTTCACACCGGTTTTCGAGTTCTTGAACGGCGTCGCTTCGAGTGCGGTACGCACGCGCTCGCACATCACGTTGACCTCCTCGGCCGTGTTGCCCTCGACGATGATCGCGAATTCCTCGCCGCCGGTGCGCGCGACGAAACAGTCCTTGCGCACATGGGCGCGGATCACGGTGGCGACGCTTGCGAGGATCTTGTCGCCGACAGGGTGGCCATAGGTGTCGTTGATCTTCTTGAAGTTGTCGATGTCGGCAAGCACGAGGGCGGTCAGCGGCGCGCTGCTCGTGGCACCGTAGATCGACGCCAGGCGTTCGTCGAAGGCGCGGCGATTGGCGATGCGGGTCAGCGAGTCGGTGTTGGCGATACGCTTGTATTCGTCCAGTTCCTTGCGGACCTGGTCCATTTCATGGGACTTCTGACTGACCTGCTCGACCGTCTGCTCACCATGGGCCATGGTGTCGCCGGTCGCTTCGGACAGCAGGGTTATCGCGCTGCGCAGGAGGTCGGCGCTGGTGTTGTTCTTCGTGCTGATGCGGGAATAGGTCTCGCCAAGCAGTTTGTTGTAGCTCTCCAGTGACGTCTGTTCCTGCTTCAGCAGGCGCAGCAGTCCATCGAGTTCATTGATGATCTTGGAATGGGCGTTCTCGATGACTCGGGTCTGGTGGTCGCCGAAATACTGCTGGCCGATCTGGTCGAGTTCATCCTGCGTTGCCCTACAGCCGAGCGCTGCAAGCTCCTTCGTCAGGGTCGGATTGGAGCCGATATAGGCCTCATAGAAAAGCTCGTAGTTCCGCGGAATCGGAGCAACACCCATGCTGCGCATCGCAAAGGTGATCTGCGCCGATATATCGGGAATTTGCGCCTTCGGCGTCGTTGCCGTGCTCATCGGCGAACTCCATTCACTTCTGGGATCCACGATCCTTTCCAATAGTTAGACGAAAATTGTTTGGAAATATTTAATGTCCGACGCGCGAGAAATAGTCCGCAATATTTTGGGGAACCAGTGCAGAGGAAGTGTAAGGTTCTGAAAATAAACGCATAAAAACACCGATAGTAAAAAGGCGGCACTTTCGCGCCGCCCTCGTGTGTTCATTTTTTCCGCATCCGGCTCAGCCGAGGTTGAATTCCTGGAAGAAGTCGTTGCCCTTGTCGTCGGTCACGATGAAGGCCGGGAAGTCCTCAACCTCGATTTTCCATACGGCCTCCATGCCGAGTTCCGGATACTCGAGCACCTCCACTTTCCTGATGCAGTCCTGGGCCAGACGCGCGGCCGGGCCACCGATCGAGCCGAGGTAGAAGCCGCCATGCGTCTTGCAGGCCTCGCGCACGGCGCGCGAGCGGTTGCCCTTGGCCAGCATCACCATCGAGCCGCCGAAGGACTGGAACTGGTCGACGTAACTGTCCATGCGGCCGGCGGTCGTCGGGCCGAAGGAACCGGAGGCGTAGCCGGCCGGTGTCTTGGCCGGGCCGGCGTAATAGACCGGGTGGTTCTTCATGTAGTCGGGCATGCCTTCGCCCTTTTCCAGCCGCTCGCGGATCTTGGAATGGGCAAGGTCGCGGGCGACGATGATCGTGCCGGTCAGCGACAGGCGCGTCTTGACCGGATGCCTGGTCAGCTCGGCCAGGATCGCGCTCATCGGCTGGTTGAGGTCAATCTTGACAACGGAGGAGGACAGTGCCGCCTCGTCGATGTCGGGCATGTATTTCGACGGATCGGCTTCCAGCTGTTCGATATAGATGCCGTCCTTTGTGATCTTGCCGAGCGCCTGGCGGTCGGCGGAACAGGAGACGCCGAGCCCGATCGGCAGCGAGGCGCCGTGGCGGGGCAGGCGGATGACGCGCACGTCATGGCAGAAATACTTGCCGCCGAACTGGGCGCCGACGCCGAGTGACTGGGTCAGCTTGTGGATTTCCTGTTCCATCTCCAGATCGCGGAAGGCGTGGCCCGATTCCGAGCCTTCAGGCGGCAGCCTGTCGAGATAGCGCGCCGAGGCGAGCTTGACCGTTTTCAGGTTCATCTCGGCCGACAGGCCGCCGATGACGATCGCCAGATGATAGGGGGGGCAGGCCGACGTTCCGAGCGAGAGGATCTTGTCTTTCAGGAACTCGATCATCCGGTCATGGGTCAACAGCGAGGGCGTGCCCTGGTAGAGATAGGTTTTGTTGGCGGAGCCGCCGCCCTTGGCCATGAACAGGAACTTGTAGGCGTCCTCGCCTTCCTCGTAGATGTCGATCTGGGCCGGCAGGTTGGTCCTGGTGTTCTTTTCCTCGAACATCTTCAGCGGCGCCAACTGCGAATAGCGCAGGTTCTTGTTCTCATAGGCGTCCATCACGCCCTTGGCGAGCGCCACCTCGTCGCCACCCTCGGTCCAGACACGGCGGCCTTTCTTGGCCATGATGATCGCGGTCCCGGTGTCCTGACACATCGGAAGCACGCCGCCTGCCGCGATATTGGCGTTCTTCAAAAGGTCATAGGCAACGAAGCGGTCATTGTCGGTCGCTTCGGGGTCTGAAAGGATCGAGGCGAGCTGCTTGAGATGGCCCGGGCGCAGCAGATGGTTGATGTCGGCAAAGGCCGTCTCGGCAAGCAGGCGCAGGCCCTCCGGATCGACGGTCAGGACCTCCTGGCCCTTGAAGCTGTCGACGGATACGTAATCGGAGGAAATCTTGCGGTAGGGGGTGGTGTCTTCGCCGAGGGGAAAGAGAGCATCAGCCATCAGTCAAAAGCCTTTCGGAGGCAGGTTGTCGGATGGCGGTGGTGTAAGGGCTAGATTTGAAGAATTCAATGCCGCGAAAGGGTAAGCGAACCGGTTGAATGGATTGAAATCCGGGCCGACCCGATAAAATCGATTTGACAGGAGCGAGCCCGTCGCCGGGCCCGCCCGTTTTGCCGCAGCACGGCTCACTTCGGTCCGATCATCAGTTCCGGCCGCACCAGTTCATCGAACTCCTCGTTGCTGAGATAGCCGCCGCCGACCGTTTCCTGGCGCAGCGTCGTACCATTCTTGTGGGCGGTCTTGGCGATCTTGGCGCAGGTGTCGTAGCCGAGACGGGTGTTGAGGGCGGTCACCAGCATCAGCGAATTCTCCACGCCCTTCTTGATATTGTCCTCGCGCGCCTCGATGCCGATTACGCAATTGTCGGTGAAGGAGCGGGCCGCGTCGCCGAGCAATTGCACCGACTGGAGGAAATTATAGGCCATCATCGGGTTGTAGACGTTCAACTCGAAATGGCCCTGGCTACCGGCGAAGGTGATGGCGGCATTGTTGCCGAAGATATGGGCGCAGACCTGGGTCAGCGCCTCCGACTGGGTCGGGTTGACCTTGCCCGGCATGATCGACGAGCCCGGTTCGTTTTCCGGCAGCGAGAGTTCGCCCAGGCCCGCGCGCGGGCCGGAGCCGAGGAAGCGGATGTCGTTGGCGATCTTGAACAGGGCGGCGGCGGCGGCGTTGATCGCACCGTGCGAGAAGACCATGGCGTCATGGGCGGCGAGCGCCTCGAACTTGTTCGGGGCTGTGACGAAGGGAAGGCCGGTGATGGTGGCGATCTCCCCCGCCACCTTTTCGGCAAAGCCGATGGGCGCGTTGAGGCCAGTGCCGACCGCGGTGCCACCCTGCGCCAGTTCGAAGAGACCCGGCAGCGTCAGTTCGATCCGCTTGATCGCCGAGGCGACCTGGGCGGCATAGCCGGAGAATTCCTGACCGAGGGTCAGCGGGGTCGCGTCCTGGGTGTGGGTGCGGCCGATCTTGATGATGTGGGCGAAGGATTTCGCCTTGGTATCAAGGGCCTGGTGCAGGTGCTTCAGATTCGGAATCAGGTGGTGGGCGATCTGCTCGGCGCAGGCAATGTGCATGGCCGTCGGATAGGTGTCGTTCGACGACTGGCTCATGTTGACGTGGTCGTTGGGGTGCACCGGCTTCTTCGAGCCCATGACCCCGCCCAGCATTTCGATCGCCCGGTTGGAGATCACCTCGTTGGCGTTCATGTTGGACTGCGTGCCGGATCCGGTTTGCCAGACCACCAGCGGAAAATGCTCGTCGAGCTTTCCGTCGATCACCTCCTGCGCGGCGTCGTTGATGACATTGCCGATCTTTGGATCAAGGACGCCGAGCGCCATGTTGGCGCGCGCCGCCGCCTGCTTGACGATGCCGAGCGCGCGCACGACGGAGAGGGGCTGCTTTTCCCATCCGATCCTGAAATTGCCGCGGGAGCGTTCGGCTTGAGCGCCCCAATAGCGGTCGGCTGCCACGTCGATCGGGCCGAATGTGTCGGTTTCGGTGCGGGTGCTGCTCATCATCGTGTCCCTGTCCTCAATCTGTTTCGTCACGGGATAATTAGCCTTCGCCCGGTTATGGGCAATGGCTGGGCTCAATGTTTGAACGCCGAGTTCATATTGATTTCGCGGCAAGACCCTCTTGCAAACTTCGACAATTCATGATTTCTGGAAATATGGATGCGAAACAGAGTCTCGACGCGCTTTCGGCGCTTGGTCATGAAGGGCGGCTGGCGATCTTCCGTTTGCTGGTCCGTCACGCCCCTGACGGTCTCAACGCCGGTGATATTGCAACGGCGCTCAATTTCCGCGCCAACACTCTTTCGGCCAACCTGACCGTGCTTTCCAATGCCGGGCTGGTGGGCAGCGAGCGCGAGGGGCGGCACATCCGCTATCGCGCCGACCTGGAGGCTATGCGTAGGCTGATGTGCTTCCTGCTCGAAGACTGCTGCGGCGGCTCACCGGAGATTTGTCGTCCGGTCCTCGATGAAATCACCTGTCGTTGCTAGGAGGCTTCCATGACCCTTGATCATTTCAATGTTCTGTTCCTGTGCACCGGCAATTCGGCGCGTTCCATCCTCGCCGAGGCTTGTCTCAATCGCGAGGGGCGGGGGCGTTTCACGGCCTATTCCGCCGGCTCGCACCCCAAGGGCGATGTTCATCCGATGGCGATCGAGCTTCTGAAGCGGGCAAACCATGAAACATCCGGGTTACGCTCGAAAAGCTGGGACGAATTTGCCGCTCCCGGCGCGCCTAGGATGGATTTCGTCTTTACGGTTTGTGACTCTGCCGCCGCCGAATCGTGCCCTGTCTGGCCCGGCCAGCCGATGACCGCTCATTGGGGTGTCCCGGATCCCGCGGCGGTCGAGGGAAGCGATACGGAGAAGTCGCTTGCCTTTGCAGACGCCTATCGCATGCTGAACAATCGCATTTCCATTTTCGTCAATCTGCCGATCGCCAGCCTCGACAGGCTTGCGTTGCAGAAGCGGATCAGCGACATCGGCCGATCCTGAGGCCCAGCGTTTCGCCTTAACATCCCAGAACGATCGGTCTTTCCATCATGTCCACGCTTTCGTCACCATCCCCGCTCGGCTTTTTTGAACGCTATCTGTCGCTCTGGGTCGCGCTCTGCATCGCCGCCGGAGTCGGCCTCGGACTGTCCTTCTCCGGATTGTTCCGGGCGGTGGCGGCAATCGAATATGCGAGCGTAAACCTGGTCGTTGCCGTGCTGATCTGGGTGATGATCTACCCGATGATGGTGAGCATCGACTTTGCCTCGTTGAAGGACGTCGGGCGCAAGCCGAAGGGCCTCTGCGTGACGCTGGTTGTCAACTGGCTGATCAAGCCATTCACCATGGCCGTTCTCGGTGTGCTGTTCTTCGAGCACATCTTTGCCGGGCTCGTTTCGCCCGAGAACGCGAAGGAATATATTGCCGGCATGATCCTGCTTGGCGTCGCTCCCTGCACGGCCATGGTCTTCGTCTGGAGCCAACTGGTACGTGGGGACGCGAATTACACGCTGGTCCAGGTCTCGATCAACGATCTGATCATGGTCGTTGCGTTTGCGCCGATCGCGGCCTTTCTGCTCGGCGTCACAGAGGTGATTGTGCCCTGGGAGACGCTGCTGCTGTCGGTGGTGCTTTACGTCGTGATTCCGCTTGTTGCGGGCTATCTGACACGTCGTCAGCTCGATGCCCGTCATGACGGAGAGGCTGTCGCCCGCTTTACCGGAGCGCTCAAGCCCTTCTCGATCATCGGGCTCCTGGCGACCGTGGTGCTCCTGTTCGGTTTCCAGGCGGGGACGATCGTCTCTTCGCCCTTGGTGATCGTGCTGATTGCCATTCCGCTGCTGCTGCAGAATGTGCTGATCTTCGCCATCGCTTATGGCTGGGCCTATCTTTGGCGCCTGCCGCACAATGTGGCGGCGCCAGCCGCGCTGATCGGCACGTCGAACTTCTTCGAACTTGCCGTTGCGGTGGCGATCAGTCTCTTCGGCCTCAATTCCGGCGCCGCGCTGGCGACGGTCGTCGGCGTGCTGGTCGAAGTGCCGGCCATGTTGGCTCTCGTGGCGATTGCCAACGGCACGCGGCGCTATTTCCCGGCCTGAGCAAGCCCTCTGCCCGGCGAGTCGGCGAACCACGTGTCATATTTGGCACGCGGCCCGGCAAAACGGTGCGGCCAACCGCCTGCCGGTTCTGTGGCCGTACATGTTTCTGGCGTTCGACAACAGAGTTTTACCGAGTAGTTTCAAAGACGTCGAGCGAATTGTCGGCAGACTGGTACTTGTGGATTCACACAAATCTTAAGCCAGTTGGCTTCGCCGCCTCGGTGCCGACAACTTTTCAATGATAAGCGTTTCGGATAGTGATCCGTTCCCTGAACGGCGGCGGCCGGTTCACTGCTTCGCGACGACAGATCTGGAACGAGTGCGAGAATGAAAACCTATAAGACAATCGCGGCAACGGCAGTGCTTGCTGCGATAACGGGCCTCAATGCCTTTCCCCAGGCAGCCGAGGCGGCCACGCTCCTGGATCTGCTGCGCGGCGGGCCGGGCAAATCCAGCGAGAGGCCCGGCTCAAGGACGGTCTTTGAGCCTCAGGCTCGAGGCGGGCTGGAGATGGGCGACCCCGAGCCGCTGCCCAGGGTCGCCGGTCCCCGCTACTATGCCTACAAGGCCGAGGCGACACGTCTGATCGCGATTCCGACTGCCGACACCGACGCGACGACTGCGGCACCGCAGCTGCGGCGCTTTCTCGGCGAAGCCGGTGTGCGTGCACCGGATGAAATTGCCGCGGCCGTCGAGGCCTATTACAAGGAAAGCAAGCCGCTCATCTGGGTAACCGACACGGGCATCACCGATCGGGCGCGGCAGGCAATGGATGGGCTTGCACGGGCCGCTGATGTCGGGCTCGCGCCGGAAGACTATGCGCTCGCGCAACCGGCGGAGACAACCGATCCGTCCGATCCGGACAAGCTTGCCCGCGATCTCGCCCGGTTCGAGGTGGCCCTGTCGGCAAAGTTGCTCTCCTATATCGCCGACACGGTGCGGGGCCGGATCGATCCGAACAAGATCTCCGGCTACCATGACTTCAAGCGCAAGACGGTCAATCTCAAGCCGCTCCTCAACATGCTGCGGCTGAGCCCCGACGTAGCCGCTTATTTGCGCTCGCGCGATCCGGACAATGTGCAGTTCCAGGCTCTGAGAGCCGAGCTTGCCCGGCTGCGTGCCGACAGCGAGGCTGGCGACCGTCTGGCGATCGCGCCCGACACTCTGCTGAAGCCCGGCCAGAGCAATCCGGAACTCTCCAGCATCCTCGCTGCGATCAAGGTCGAAGGATCGGATGAACTCAAGGCCGGGCACGCCGTGGTTCTTGCGGGCTATGCCGGGACACCGGAGTATACGCCGGAGCTCGTCACCCTGGTCGAGGCCTTCCAGAAGGAAAAGGGTTTGAAGCCGGATGGCGTCGTCGGTCGGGCGACGATCCGGGCGCTCACCGGCCATAGCAACGCCGAGAAGATCGACAAGCTCATGATCGCCATGGAGCAGCTGCGCTGGCTGCCGGACGATCTGGGCCAGCGCTATGTCTTCATCAACCAACCCGCCTATACCGCCTATTATTTCGATGAAGGTCGCGAGCAGCTGGCCATGCGCGTGGTCGTCGGTTCGAAGGCAAACCAGACCTATTTCTTCCAGGACCAGATCGAAACGGTCGAGTTCAATCCTTACTGGGGTGTTCCGAAGTCGATCATCGTCAACGAGATGCTGCCGAAGCTCCGCCGCGATCCGTCCTATCTCGATCGCCTCGGCTATGAGGTCAGCCACCAGGGCCGGAAGGTGTCGTCCACTCAGGTCGATTGGAACACGACCCACAGCGTTAACGTGCGCCAGCCGCCAGGGGGCGACAATGCCCTTGGCGAGCTGAAGATCCTGTTCCCGAACTCGCACGCCATCTACATGCACGACACACCGTCCAAGAGTTTCTTCCAGCGCGACATGCGGGCACTGAGCCATGGCTGCGTACGCCTTGCCGAGCCGCGCGCCATGGCGGCGGCGGTGATGGGCACGACGACCCAGGAAATCGCCAAGCAAATCGCGTCGGGCCAGAACCGCGCGGTTCAAGTGCCGCAGAAGATCCCGGTCTATGTGTCCTATTTCACTGCCTGGCCGACCAAGGACGGCGGGGTCGACTATTTTGACGACGTCTACGGGCGCGATGACGCGACCCGCAAGGCCTTAAAGGCAACCAGCGACGCTCGCGCGCCGCGAGGCTGAGCGACAGAAAGGGTGGGGTCCGAGCCCCGCCCTTTTCTACTTGCGCATCAATTCCTGGAGAAGAGCCGGGGTCAGCTCGTCGAAGTGATCGATTTGCCTGTCTGCGCCGAGCTCGGCGATCGGAATGTCCGAATAGCCGAACGGCACGACGATCGACGGGATGCCGGCATTGCGGGCGGCGAGGATGTCATTGACGCTGTCGCCGACCATTACCGCGATCTGCGGGTCGCCGCCGGCCCGTTCAATGGTCGCGATGATGTGGCCCGGATCTGGCTTGCGCACGGCGAAGGTGTCTCCGCCGGCGATCGCGGAAAAATGGTGGGCGAGCCCCAGCTTCTCGATCAGCGGCACGGCCAGCGATTCCATCTTGTTGGTGCAGACGGCGAGACGGAAGCCGGCCTTCCTCAAACGTTCAAGCGCGTCGACGAGGCCGGGGTAGGGCCGGCTTTCGCCCGGCATCCCCGCCATATAGTGGGCGATGAAGCGGTCGAGCAGCGGCTGCAGATCTTCCTCGGCGAGCGACGCACCGCGTAGCGCGAAGGCGCGGGCTATCATGGCGCGGGCGCCCTGACCGACGAGATGCGTGAGGTCCTCGTAGCCGACCGGCGCAAGGTCGGCCGTGGCGATCGTATGGTTGAGGCTGGTGACAAGGTCCGGGGCCGTATCGACGAGCGTGCCGTCCAGGTCGAAGACGATCGTGGGATTCAACAAGGTCAGGCTCCGTCGCTTTTTGGGGGCTTACTGGATTGGTTTAGCGCGGTAGGCGAAAACCCGGCAAAACGCAACTGCTAGAGCGGCTTTGCAAAGGGGCTTTCGTTTGACGGACGAGGCGTGTAAACAGCTGACGACGAAACGGACAGGAGCTTTTGGCGCATGGACGCCCGCGAAATGAAGATAAAGGCTGCGGCTGTGGCTTTGGAGCACGTCGAAGACGGTATGCGTCTTGGCATCGGCACCGGTTCCACCGCCGAGGAGTTTGTGCGGCTTCTGGCGGAAAAAGTGGCGAACGGCCTCAAGGTCGAGGGCGTACCGACCTCCGAGCGCACCGCGCGTCTTTGTGTCGAACTGGGCGTGCCGCTGAAGTCGCTCGACGAACTGCCGCAGCTGGATCTCACCATTGACGGCGCGGACGAAGTGGACGGCCATTTGCGCCTGATCAAGGGCGGCGGCGGAGCGCTGCTGCGCGAGAAAATCGTCGCTGCGGCATCCGCGCGCATGATCGTGATTGCCGACGAGAGCAAGGTCGTCGATACGCTCGGCCGGTTTCCGCTGCCGATCGAAATCAATCCCTTCGGTCAGGTCTCCACGCGCATTGCAGTGGAGAAGACGGCCGAACGGTTGGGGCTCACCGGCCAAATGGCGTTGCGTACCTCCGGCGACGGGCTCTTCATGACCGATGGTGGACACCTCATTCTCGACGCATCATTTGGCCGTATTCCTGATGCAGAGGCCTTGGCTATCGCGCTCAATACCATTCCGGGTGTTGTCGAACACGGGCTATTCATAGATTTGGCCACGCTTGCCATTATTGCCGGTCCGGCGGGCGCGCGGGTCATCGACGCAAAGAACTAGACAGGAGCAATGGATTTCATGGTCAGATTTTCGGGTTTGGGACGTTTCGCATCTGCTACCGTCATTGCAGGTAGCCTTTTTCTGGGCGGCGCTGCCTGGGCTCAGGAAGTGCCGGCCGAGCATGTGCAGGCGGCCCGCGCGGCAATCGCTGCGCTTGGCGTGACCGATCGCTTCGACGACATTCTGCCGGGCGTGTCAGATCGGCTGAAGAGCCAGCTTATCCAGGCCTATCCCAATTTGCAGGACAAGATCTCGGAAACGGTGGATTCGGAAGCGCTGAAGCTCGCGCCGCGCCGAGGCGATCTCGAGCGCGAGGCAGCTTTGGTCTATGCCAAGGCATTCTCCGCCGAGGAACTCAATGCAATGACCGCCTTCTATACCAGCGACGCCGGCAAGAAGTTGCTGAAGGACGGGCCCATCGCCATGCGTGAACTGATGAAGGCCGCGGATATCTGGACAGCGGGCATCGCCCGTGATCTCGACAAGCAGGCCAATGAAGCCATGCTGAAGGAGGTTGGTGCGACCGAGCCGGCGGCCAAGCCCTGATCACACGCTATCGGCAAAGAAACGCTAAGCTCGGAATTCGTTCCGGGCTTTTCTTTTGCGACCCTCGCATCTTATATCAGCGCCACTGTCCGCACTTTGTCTGCAAGGAGATACGCCATGTCCGGTTTTGACTATGATCTGTTCGTGATCGGTGGCGGCTCCGGCGGGGTGCGAAGCGCGCGTGTCGCCGCCGCGCTCGGCAAGAAGGTCGCGATCGCCGAAGAATACCGCTTCGGCGGCACCTGCGTGATCCGCGGCTGCGTGCCGAAGAAGCTGTTCGTCTATGCCTCCCAGTTTCACGAGCATTTCGAGGATGCGGCTGGCTATGGCTGGACCGTCGGCGAGAGCCGCTTCGACTGGCCGGCTCTGGTTGCTGCAAAGGACAAGGAAATCGCGCGGCTCGAAGGTCTCTACCGCAAAGGCCTCGACAATGCGGGCGCCGAAATCTTCGAAACCCGTGCCGAACTTGCCGGCCCGAATAGCGTTCGCCTGGTGAAGACAGGCCAGATCGTCACCGCGGAAAGGATCGTCATCGCCGTTGGCGGCGGCGCCAATCCGCATGCAGCGTTGCCGGGCCATGAGCTTTGCATCTCGTCCAACGAAGCCTTCAACCTGAAGGAACTGCCGCGTGCGATCGTGATTGCCGGTGGCGGCTATATCGCGGTCGAATTCGCCAACATCTTCCACGGTCTTGGCGTTGAGACGACGCTGATCTATCGCGGCGCGGAAATCCTCAGCCGCTTCGATCAGGACATGCGGCGCGGCCTGCACGAAGCGATGGCGGCCAAGGGCATTCGCATCCTATGCCATGACATCATCGAGCAGGTGAGCAAGGGGGCCGACGGTCGGCTGGTCGCGGCCACGAAGAACAGTGGCGAACTGGTTGCCGATCAGGTCATGCTGGCGCTTGGACGCGATCCCTATACCGAAGGACTTGGGCTCGAGGCGGCGGGGGTCGAGATCAACGAGCGCGGTGCGATCGTTGTCGACAAGTACTCGCGGACCAATGTTGCGAGCATTTTCGCGCTCGGCGACGTGACCGACCGGGTGCAACTGACGCCGGTGGCGATCCACGAAGCGATGTGTTTCATCGAGACCGAGTACAAGAACAACCCGACCTCGCCGGATCATGAGTTGATCGCGACGGCGGTCTTCTCCCAGCCGGAAATCGGTACCGTCGGCATGTCCGAAGACGAGGCCGCCAAGCGCTTCGTCGACGTCGAGGTCTATCGCGCCGAGTTTCGGCCGATGAAGGCGACGCTTTCCGGCCGCAATGAAAAGACCATCATGAAGCTCATCGTCAATGCTGCCGACCGCAAGGTGGTGGGCGCCCATATCCTCGGTCACGATGCCGGGGAGATGGCGCAGATTCTTGGCATCACCCTCAAGGCCGGCTGCACCAAGGACGATTTCGACCGGACCATGGCGGTCCATCCGACTGCGGCGGAAGAGCTGGTGACGATGTACAATCCGAGCTACCGGATCAAGAACGGAGAGCGGGTATAGGTTTGGACGTATTGGCTTAAGCGAAGGCAGGGGCATGAACGAAAAATGCCCCGTCAATGAGACGGGGCAATTCATGCGGAAGGAACCTCGGACAAGCGCCATAGCGCCTGACCGGCAATACACAAACGCCGGAACGCGATGGCGGTTCCGTCAAAATCAAAGAATTTCTTCAGGTGAAGGCCAGGACCGGTGCTGCCAGCACCATCAGCCCGATACAGGATGCGACCGCAAATTTCAGTCGCCGGATACGCCTCGTACGAACTCCACTCCAATCATACGCCATCGAACAGATCCTCATGATCGCTACTAACACGCGGGTACAGCCAACATTCATGCCGCTCATAGATCTCGAAGCTGGCGTGAAGCTTGCTGCAGGCATTTCAGGCGCGAACGCTCTCATCACGTCCAAGAATTAGAATATGACAATTTCTCGATGGACGCCAGCCTCCATCGAGCCGCGGTGCGAATCGCCAGAATGCCTGGGTTAATCGTTTTGAATCAGTGATTTGCCGCGTTCACGACGCGATCGCTGAGTTTTTCGACCGGTTGTCGGACAGCCAATCGATCGCCGGCTTCCAGAGCGTCTCGCGAAAGGCCGGGCGGAAAAACCCGAGATGGCCGATTGGCTGGCCGGTAGTTACAGGAGATACGCGCACGCGCTCTACGGGCGCGTTCACATAGGCGCTGAGGATCGCTTCCTGGGCCTTCGGCGTTCCCCACGGATCGTCCTCAACGCCGATGGAGAGGATCGGGGTTCGGACTTCCGCAAAGCGGCGGGCCGCATCCATCTTCGTGTCCGCAAAGAAATAATCCGGCGAGCGGCCCCAGCGGGCCCATTGGCGGAAGACCGTGCCGGGCAGCGTCTGGCCAAGTCCGGTCCAGCCGGGCACCCTGCCGGTCAGCAAGGCGAGGGGTACGCCGACAAGATTCATCGTAGCAAAGACCTTGTAGGGTTC
Organism: Rhizobium arsenicireducens; assembly: GCF_964021225.1. NCBI lineage: Bacteria > Pseudomonadati > Pseudomonadota > Alphaproteobacteria > Hyphomicrobiales > Rhizobiaceae > Rhizobium > Rhizobium arsenicireducens. The sequence continues at coordinate 1,116,732 of NZ_CAXHYK020000001.1, forward strand.
GGCGGTGTAGGCCCAGTGCCCCGACATGACGGCCACCATCAGGTAGCGGTCGAACCGGTTGGCGCGGTTGCAGAGCCCGAGCCCTTGGCCACCAAAAGACTGGCCGACGCCCACCATCGGGTGACCCGGCGCAATGCCTTCGAGATGGTCGACGGCCGCGGCCATGTCCTTTTCCGCCCAGTCGGCCATGCTCGGCCTCGCCTTCCAGCCGCGCGGAATGCGGGAGCCCGCGACGCCGCGGTAGTCATAGGTCATGGCAGCGCGAAAGCCGCGATCGGCCACCAGATGTTGGGCAAAGCGGGCGTAAATGCCACGCGGTACGGCCGCGGCGGAGGAGATGAGGGCGAGGGGACCGTCACCGGTGCCACGGAACAGTGTTCCGGCGAGAGGAAACCGGTCCTCCGCGGCAAACGTCACCTCTTCGCGCGCGATGCCAATCCGATCCTGCATGGCTGATCTCCTCCATCTCTACGCCTTGCGAGCAAAAAGCTTACGTTTACGTCCATGTAAAGGCAAGCGGGTCTTCAGCGCCGTTTTGGCTCGTGCATGGTGAGACTTGGCGAGACGCGTGCTCGTCTTATTGCCAAAGATAAAGAATCGTCGCGCCTAGGGCTTCAAGTTCGGCTTTGCAAGGCAAATATTAGGGTCTATAAGCCCCCGATCCAAAGCGGCCGGGAGGAGGCCGTCCTATTTCGAACAGCAGGTGACGATCATGGCACAGAATTGGACCCCGAGCAGCTGGCGCAGCAAGCCGATCAAGCAGGTTCCGGCCTATCCGGACCTGGGCGCCCTTGCCGATGCGGAAGCGCGTCTCGCCAAGTTTCCGCCACTCGTCTTCGCCGGCGAAGCTCGTCGCCTGACCAAGGCGCTCGGCAATGTCGCCGAAGGCAACGGCTTCCTGCTCCAGGGCGGCGATTGCGCCGAGAGCTTTGCCGAGCATGGCGCCGACACCATCCGCGACTTCTTCCGCGCCTTCCTGCAGATGGCCGTCGTCCTGACGTTTGGGGCGCAGCTGCCGGTGGTCAAGGTCGGCCGTATCGCCGGCCAGTTCGCCAAGCCGCGCTCGTCCGACATCGAGAAGCAGGGTGACGTCGAGCTGCCGAGCTATCGCGGCGACATCATCAACGGCATCGAGTTCACACCGGAATCGCGGATTCCCAATCCGGACCGCCAGATCATGGCCTATCGCCAGTCGGCGGCGACGCTCAACCTGCTGCGCGCCTTTGCCATGGGTGGCTATGCCAATCTCGACAACGTGCACCAGTGGATGCTCGGCTTCATCAAGGATAGCCCCCAGGCCGAGCGTTATCGCAAGCTCGCCGACCGGATTTCCGAGACCATGGATTTCATGAAGGCGATCGGTATCAGCTCCGAGACCAATCCGAGCCTGCGCGAAACCGATTTCTTCACCAGCCATGAAGCTTTGCTGCTCGGCTATGAAGAGGCGCTCACGCGGGTGGATTCGACCTCGGGTGACTGGTACGCCACATCCGGTCACATGATCTGGATCGGCGACCGCACGCGCCAGGCGGACCATGCCCATCTCGAATACTGCCGCGGCATCAAGAACCCGCTCGGTCTGAAGTGCGGCCCGTCGCTGCAGGCGGACGATCTCTTGAACCTGATCGACATCCTGAACCCGAACAACGAGGCGGGCCGCCTGACGCTGATCTGCCGCTTCGGCCACGACAAGGTCGCCGAGCATCTGCCGCGCCTCATTCGTGCCGTCGAGCGCGAAGGGCGCAAGGTGGTCTGGTCGTGCGATCCGATGCATGGCAACACGATCACGCTCAACAACTACAAGACCCGTCCATTCGAGCGCGTCCTGTCGGAAGTCGAGAGCTTCTTCCAGATTCATCGTGCGGAAGGAACGCATCCGGGCGGCATCCACATCGAGATGACCGGCAATGACGTGACGGAATGCACCGGCGGCGCCCGTGCCGTGACGGCCGAAGCACTCCAGGATCGCTACCACACCCATTGCGACCCGCGCCTCAATGCCGACCAGGCGCTAGAACTGGCCTTCCTGCTCGCCGAGCGGATGAAGGGTGGCCGCGACGAAAAGCGGATGATGGTGGCGAACGGCTGAAGCTTACCTTCAGATAAGCGCATTTGACCCACCGGGCCGGCTTCACCAAGCTGGCCCGGTCTCTTTTTGCCAGGTTGGGAGCGCTGAATGGATGAGTTAAGAACCGGGGCCTGTCTGTGCGGTGCCGTCCGCTTGCGCACGCAGGGGACGGTCCGCGAGGTCGTGTTCTGTCACTGCTCGCAGTGCCGGCGACAGACGGGGCTCCATTACGCCGCCACCGACGTGGCGCGGGATCGCCTGAAGGTCACGGGTGAGGACATGGTGCGCTGGTATCGGTCGAGCGATGGGGCCCAGAGGGGTTTCTGCAGCACCTGCGGTTCGGCGCTTTTCTGGCTGCGCGATGGCAGCGACCATATTTCGGTCATGGCGGGAGCGTTCGACGAGCCGAGCGGATTGGTCGGCGGCTATCACATCTTCTGTGCGGACAAGGGCGATTTCTACGAGATCGGCGCCACACTGCCGGCCTATCAGGCGGGCAGGCCCGCCTCCGCCAGCAGCGGCTGAGGAGTGGCTGCGCTCACGGAGATACCCAGTTCGTCGATCGCGTGGTGGAACGCCTGATCCAGCGCCGCGAATTTTGCCGACTGCCATTGAAAATAGTCGCCGACGAAACGGTGCGACAGCCAGAGCGATCCGCGTCGGCGCGGCAAATCCCAGCCGAGCAGGCCTTCGGTCTCGGCCTTCTTGAACATGCGCTTCAGGTTCGTTGCCGAGATCATATAGACCTCGCCGAGTTCGGGGAGCGACAGGCGGCCGATCTCGATCCTGTCCGCCGGGTCCGGAGCGCTGGGAATCCGGGCGATAAGGCCATGGAGTACCATGCCCCCGAGATCCGACCAGAGGAAATGGCCGATGCTGTCGGGGGGATCGCGCCAGATGGGATCTTCCGCCAGACGGGCGGCGGAAAAGGGCTGGGCGATGCGGAAGATGCGTGGATCGACTGAGGCAAGCTCTTCGCGCTTGCCGCCGTCCAGCCGGTCGAGGCAGGCCATGTGCCCCATGAACCAGCCACTCATCGCGTCATAGGCGGCTTCGGTGGTCTCCAGCACGCGCACGCGGCGGTCCGGGATATTGGGCACGTCGCGGAGGAACTTGTAGGCGACCAGTTCAGCAAGGAAGGAGGTCGCCGTGTTGCGGCTTGCGGCTCCAAGCTTCATGACGATCTCGACGAAGCGGGTGGCGGTCAGCCCCGACAAGGGGTCGTCGTCCCGGCGCTGCAAGGACAGGGCGAACAGCGAATGGGTCATCAGCCATTTACGATGCGATGCCTTCAGCCGCGACAGGCGTGGCGTGCGCAGGTGTATGCCGATCAGGTGTTCGGCTATCTGTTTCTCGATCGTCGGGAACAGCGGGTGGGCGGCGATCTCGGCGCGGGTCAGTGGCCGCATGGCTTTTCACGCTTTGCTAAAGGTCTTGAACATCTTCGGTCTGCAAGCAATCGGGGCCGGTATATTGGCGCAGCAAGCAAACCTGGCTGCTGGCTAAACAATTTCCTTATCCGTTTTGTGTCAATGGCCGGTTTACGCAGCCTTGGCAAGCTGGGACCGAAGAGCCGCCACGGCGGAGAGCCGTAATCGGCAGCCTCTGCGACGTCTTACCTGCTCAGCTGGATGGCGTTTCCAACCGCTCCGACTGTTCGGGGAAGAAGCGCCCGGTCCCGAAGCCTTCGCCGAACATCTGGTCGTGCTGCAGGTAGCGGTATTCGCGGATCAGCGGGTCGATCGGTTCGCCGGACGTCGCCCAATCCGGGTGGGCGCGATCATTGCGCTCGATCAGCTGGTGGCGGTCCACGACGGCATAGCGCTCGCTAAGCCGACCAAGCACGCCGGTATAGAAAGCGTGACGGTAGCCGGCCAGGTGAACCACGTAGTACGGCAGCTGCGAGGGGCTGACCGAACCAAGGTCCTTCTGTACGCCGCGCTTTGACGACCATATGACCAGCGGCGTTTCGTGTTCGCGTTTCATCACGCTGACCGAAGCCTTGCGGGTGGCGACCACGTCCGGCATGTATCCGGTTTCGGTGTAGACATGGCCGAGCGGCGGCAGGTGATCGCCGAACAACACGATAATCGTCTCGCGGCGACGCTTCTTGGCCCAGTCCATCAGGGCCTGAAGGCTGCTGTCGGCTTCGCGGACGCCCTGAGCGTAGGTGGCGAGGCTGTCGCGGTTTTTCTGCGTCAGCGATGCCGACTGCACATCGACCGTATTCTTCGCGTAGCGGTTCTTCTCGTAAGGACCATGGCCCTGCAACGTGACGGCAAAGAAGAAGAACGGCTCCTCGGTCTGGTCGGCGGTGCGAATGATTTCCTTCGTCAGGGCCTCGTCGGAGGTGAACGCGCCACGCTTGTCCATGACCGGCATGTTCTCTTCCGACATGAACGACTGGAAACCGAGCGACTGATAGACATTCCCGCGGTTCCAGAACCAGCTCTGGAACGGGTGGAAGGCTTGGGTCACGTAGCCCTTCGAGGCGAAGAAGGTGGCGAGCGAGGGCAGGGGGCGGCGCACATACTGTTGATAGGGGATGCTGCCATAGGGCAGGAAGGCATTGGAAAACCCGGTCAGCGCCTCGAATTCGACATTCGCTGTCATGCCGCCGAATTCTGGCGAGAACAGATGGCCGGATGAATTGGCGCGGATCGTTGGCATCGGATCGGGCGAGAACGTCGTCTTCGAAAGGCGCGTCGGGTCCCAGAGCGACTCGCTCATGACCATGATCACATCGGCATTGCGGCCGCCAAAGAAGGTTGCCGGCATCCGCTCCGGGGCGATGTCGTTGATTACGTCGGCGCCATAGCCCTGCGGTGCCTGGACATTGGCCATCGGCACGTTGAAGGCGAAGGCCAGCAGGAAGCCGTTATGGCGATAGTTCTCTTGCTGGTCCCACATCATGGGGATGATGTTCAGCCGGTCGCGAATATAGGAATATGAACTGGGATTCATCAGCGACAGGAAGCCGCCGATGAGCGGCAGGGCGACGAGCAGCCGGACCAGCTTCGATACGGGCGAAAGCGACGGAAAGTGCCGGCGCCCGAGCACCAGCAGATAGGCGAGCAAGGCCAACAGGGCGAGCACGCCAAGGCCCAGGCCGATGGCCGCAAGGGGCCTGGCAGCGAACATGACGGGGACGAGTTCGGCAATCTGTCGGCCGAAGAGCATATCGCTCGGATAGAGCGGGTCCGACAGGTATTGCTGCTTCTGCAGCGACAGGAAGGCCGGTAGGAGTGCCAGCGGCACGAGGATCAGTGCCGACTGGTAGGCGCGGCCGAAGAGGGCGTCGGTGGCGACGAAAAGAAGAAAGACGGTCAGCACGGCAACCATGCCGGGACGGGCTGGAGACAGCAGATAGTCGGAGACGCCGGTCAGCGTTCCGCGCGCCAGCCACTCGGTCAGGATGATCGTGAGCAGGGCAAGCAAGAGCGTATTGATGTGCCTGACCGTGAAGCGCAAGGCGACGGCGCGCTGCGAGCGTGCCGCAATCCGGCCCTCGTTGACGGCACCTGCAATGGACACTCCACGCTCGGAGACAATCTCAGCCAACGCACTCTCCAGCAATCGAAAGAAGCTTAATAAATCTGTCGCACAGCTGTCACATAACCGTCATGAACGCTACATGAACCGAGCCTGCCGGCCGTTTGTTCCCGCAATTTTACCGTCCTATGTTGCAATGCGGCACACTGCTTTGGATCCCCGACATTGCGAAGGTGAGCGCCACGCGCTAAACGATGGTCATGAGCGAAAATCAGACCCGTCCCGACACCCTTCGCATCGCCATTGCGCAGCTCGATCCGACTGTCGGCGACGTCGCCGGCAATCTTGCCAAGGCCCGCGAGGCCCGAGCTGAAGCCGCATCGCAAGGCGCGGAGCTTTTGCTCCTGACCGAGCTGTTCATTTCCGGCTACCCGCCGGAGGATCTCGTGCTGAAATCGGCCTTCCTCAGGGCGTGCCGCGTGGCGGTCGAACAGCTTGCCGCCGACACAGCCGATGGCGGCCCCGGTGTCGCGATCGGGTTCCCGCGGGAGGACGAGAAGGGCCGCTACAATTCCGTTGCCGTTCTGGATGGCGGCAAGGTCATTGCGACCCGCGACAAGATCGATCTGCCGAACTACGGCGAGTTCGACGAGAAACGCGTCTTCGACGCCGGCGAGATGCCAGGTCCGGTCAACTTCCGGGGTGTGCGCATCGGGATCCCGATCTGCGAGGACATCTGGGGGGATCTCGGTGTGTGCGAAACGCTGGCCGAGGCCGGTGCCGAAATCCTGCTCGTTCCGAATGGGTCGCCCTATTTCCGCGAGAAGGTCGATATCCGCCACCAGGTGGCGCTGAAGCAGGTGATCGAGTCCGGTTTGCCGCTGATCTACGCCAACCAATTGGGGGGGCAGGACGAACTTGTGTTCGACGGTGCGAGCTTCGCCTTCAACGCTGACAAGACCCTTGCCTTCCAGATGAGCCAGTTCGAGGCCACCCTTTCGGTCACCACCTGGAAGCGCGCAGCCGATGGCTGGCGCTGCAGCGAAGGGCCGATGTCGCGCATCCCGGAAAAGGAAGAGGCCGATTATCGCGCCTGCGTGCTCGGGTTCCGCGACTATGTGAACAAGAACGGTTTCAAGAGCGTCGTGCTCGGCCTTTCAGGCGGCATTGATTCCGCGATCTGTGCGGCGATTGCCGTTGATGCGCTCGGTGAAGAGCGGGTGCGGGCGATCATGCTGCCCTACCGCTATACGTCGCAGGAATCGCTGGCCGACGCCGCCGCCTGCGCCAGGGCGCTTGGCTGCCATTATGACACCGTGCCGATCGCCGAGCCGGTCGAGGGTTTTCTTTCGGCGCTCTCCGACATGTTCGAGGGCACCGAAAGCGGCGTCACCGAAGAGAACCTGCAGAGCCGCACGCGCGGCACGATCCTGATGGCGATCTCCAACAAGTTCGGCTCGATGGTCGTGACGACGGGCAACAAGTCGGAAATGTCGGTCGGCTATGCGACGCTCTACGGCGACATGAACGGCGGCTTCAATCCGATCAAGGACCTCTACAAGATGCAGGTCTATGCGCTGGCCGCGTGGCGCAACAAGCATGTGCCGCCAGGCGCACTCGGCCCGTCGGGTGAGGTGATCCCGGCCAATATCCTCTCCAAGGCGCCTTCGGCCGAGCTTCGGCCCAACCAGACGGACCAGGATTCGCTGCCACCCTATCCGGTGCTGGACGATATCCTCGAATGCCTGGTCGAGAAGGAAATGTCGGTCGAGGAAATCGTTGCGCGTGGCCACGAGATCGCCACCGTCCACAGGGTTGAGCATTTGCTCTACCTCGCCGAGTACAAGCGCCGCCAGTCGGCGCCGGGCGTGAAGATCACCCGCAAGAATTTCGGACGAGACCGGCGCTATCCGATCACCAACCGCTTCCGCGACCGCTGATCCCAGCGTCTGCGGCCTGACGAGGGCGAAGCGATGCGCAGTTCCGTCGAGATCTACAGTATCCGCAGCCGCACGCACCGCGTGGTCTGGCAGTCGGATCAACTGGTCGAGGCACCCAACTGGAGCCCGGACGGCGCATCGCTGATCATCAACGGCGACGGTCTGCTCTATCGCCTGCCGGTGGATGGCAGTGCCGCGCCGCAGCAAATTGATACCGACTTCGCCACCGACTGCAATAACGACCACGGCATTTCACCCGACGGCCGATGGCTCGTGGTGTCGGACAAGGTGGAGCACGGCAAATCCTGCATCTACATCCTGCCGGTCGAGGGCGGCGAGCCGCGTCAGGTCACGCAGAATATGCCCTCCTACTGGCACGGCTGGTCACCGGACGGCCGGACGCTGGCCTATTGCGGCATTCGCGACGAGATCTTCGACATCTACACGATCTCCGTCGATGGCGGGGAGGAGGCCAGGCTCACCTTCGGCGAGGGGCGCAACGACGGTCCGGACTATTCGCCGGACGGGAAATGGATCTATTTCAATTCCAGCCGCTCGGGGCGGATGCAGATCTGGCGCGTGCCCTCCGAAGGCGGGGCGGCCGAGCGGATCACCGACAGTGCCTTCGGTGACTGGTTCCCGCATCCCTCGCCGAAGGGCGACAAGGTCCTGCTTTTGTCCTACGGCCCGGATGTCTTTGACCATCCACGCGATCTTGACGTGCGGCTGCGCCTCCTGGATGCGGACGGCGGAAATCTGGAGACATTGTTCGAACTGTTCGGCGGGCAGGGCACGATCAACGTCCCGTGCTGGTCGCCGGATGGCGAGGAGATCGCCTACGTGCGCTATTTTCCGACAGCCGGGTGACCTTGCCGCGCGTCGGGCCGCTTGCCTTGCGAGCCACGATCTGTAGTAACTATCCGCGTCAGGTGCCTGCCTTTCACGGCGGGAGAATCGGGAATTCGGTGCGGCGCCATGCCAAGTCCGGAACGTGCCCAACGCTGTGACGGGGACGGCCGCCGCCGGGAAGGATCTGGAATCCTTTCAGTGATTTGCCACTGGTTGTTCAACCGGGAAGGCAGGGGCGGCCGGAGGATCCGGAGTCAGAAGACCGGCCTGACACGATAGGCTTTGCCCGCGCGGACGGCGGGCGGTCGTGCGCATTGTTGGGGATATGACGATGCACGATGAACCGAACGACCATCTCGTCCGGGCTGGCGCCTTTTCGAGCGAAGAGCGCGAGGCCGTCTACCGGGCGATCCGTACCCGCCGTGACGTGCGCGACCAGTTCCTGCCAGATCCGTTGCCGGAAGAGCTGATCGCGCGCCTTCTGGAGGCTGCCCATGCGGCGCCTTCTGTCGGCTTCATGCAGCCGTGGAATTTTCTCGTGGTGCGGGACGCCACGCGCCGGGAGGCGGTGTGGCGTGCCTTCGCCAAGGCCAATGGCGAGGCGGCCGAATTGTTTTCGGGCGAGCGCCGCGACAGTTATATGCGACTCAAGCTGGAGGGGATCCGCAAGGCGCCAGTCGGCATCTGCGTCACCTGCGATCCGACCCGCGGCGGTCCTGTCGTGCTGGGGCGCACCCACAATCCGCGGATGGACAGCTATTCAACCGTCTGTGCCGTGCAGAACCTGTGGCTCGCGGCACGGGCCGAGGGTGTTGGCGTCGGCTGGGTCAGCATCTTTCACCAGGAGGACATCCGCGCCCTGCTTGGCATACCGGCCCATGTCGAGGTGATCGGCTGGTTCTGCATCGGCTATGTCGACCGGCTCTACGACCAACCGGAACTGGCGCTGAAGGGTTGGCGGCAAAAGCTGCCGCTCGAGGAGCTTGTCTTCGACGAAGTCTGGGGAAACCTGCGGCAGCCTGATGCGACGTAAGCTTTTGATCGTATTCTGCAGCAATGTCGCTCTCGACCGCTATGTTTAACATGCGTTAAATATCCTGGGCTAAAACTAGCCCTGCCTGGGAGTTCTCTCCACCAATTGCATGATGCAAGTATTGCGCACCGAATGGCTCGGTGAGGCTGTTTCCACTCTTCATAGGCAATTGGGGTCAACATGAATCTTCTCAAAATCCGCCTCGGCAAGGCTGTTTCGGCTGGCATTGGCGCTCTTGTGCTCGTCAGTGTCTCGGTGATTGCCATTTCCGATATAGCCGGTCAGCGGCAACTCGAGGCGGTCATTGGCCTTTACGAGGAAGAGAGTAAGGCCGGCATGCTGCTGCGCGAACTGATCGCCAGCCAGAAGGACGTGGAACTGGCGATCGTCAGCACTCAGGAATCCCTCACCGACATTTCGGCGACACAGGGCCTGGACGGCCTGGACGACGGCTTCCTGCTTGCTGAGCAGGAAGGAGCGCGCCTTGCCAAACTGATCGAGCGCATCAACGACCTGGCTGTCGCATTGCAGGCCCCCGAACTCGTTCCCGCCATGAAGCTACTCTCCGACCGCTATGGCGACTTTCATAAAGCAGGTGTCCAGATGGCCAATGCCTTCATCGCCGGCGGACCGGCGGAGGGCAACAGGCTGATGGGCGGCTTCGACGGCTTCTCCGATGCCCTTCAAAAGGAGATCGAGGCCACGGGCGCCATTGTCGCAGCGGTCGTGGATCGGGAGACGCGCAAGGCCGGGGCGGACATCACCGGGGCCCGCGAGCAGTCGCGTGACATGGCTTTCGTTCTGGCGGCGCTCGGCGTATTCGTGCTTGCCTGCGGTGTCGGGCTTGCAGTCTTCGTCATGCGCCGGCTGCTGAGCCCGCTCAACCGGGCAACCGCCGCCATGAACCGGCTGGCAGAGGGACATGTCGATGTGGAACTCGCCGGGGTCGACCGTGCCGATGAAATTGGCGATCTCGCCCGCGCGTTCAGGAACTTCCGCGAGAACCTCATCGCCCGTCGCGACGCCGAGGCAGAAGAACAGCGCAACCGCGACCGTGTCGCCGAGATCCAGTCGATGAGTGATGCGGAACGGATTGCCGAACTCAATCGTACCAAGACGGCAGTCGATGCCCTTGCTGAGGCCCTTGACCGGCTGGCGCAGGGGGATCTGGCGTCGCGGATCACCACGAGTTTCGACGGCGAATATGATCGCCTGCGGACGAATTTCAACCAATCGGCAGACCGGCTCCAGGCCGCCATGGTCGACATCACGGGCGTTTCGCACGAGATCCGCTCCAGCTCGGCCGAGATGCGGTCTGCTTCCGACGACCTTGCTCGCCGCACCGAACAGCAGGCTGCAGCCCTCGAGCAGACGGCTGCCGCCCTCAACGAGATTACCACGACGGTCACCAATTCGGCGGCGATCGCCGACAGTGCAAGCCGCAAGGTCGCGGAGGCCAACCGGCAGGCACAGCAGTCGGACCAGATCGTCCGCAACGCCATCGCCGCAATGGGCAATATCGAGGAGAGTTCGTCGCAGATCGGCAAGATCATTGGCGTCATCGACGAGATCGCCTTCCAGACCAACCTTCTCGCGCTGAACGCCGGCGTCGAGGCGGCCCGCGCCGGTGATGCCGGCAAGGGTTTTGCGGTCGTTGCCCAGGAAGTCCGCGAGCTTGCTCAACGTTCGGCCAATGCAGCGAAAGAAATCACCGCTCTGGTCGTGCGAGCGAGCGAGGCTGTCACCTCCGGCGTTTCGCTGGTCAACCAGTCGGGTGAGATCCTCAGCCTGATCCAGGCGAATGTCACGGAAATCAACAGCGACATCGGCGCGATCGTCACCGGAGCCCACGAACAGGCCACCGGCCTGTCTGAAATCAACGGTGCCATCAACCAGATGGATCAGGTGACCCAGCAGAATGCGGCCATGGTCGAACAGTCCACCGCTTCCGCCCACAAGTTGGCGCAGGAGGCAGAGGAACTCTTTACCCAGTTGGGGCAGTTCGAGATCGGCGGCGGTCGACGCGCATCGGTACCGGCTCGGGCCCGTGCCGCCTGAGGGTAATCCAGTCCGCGACAGAAACCAGGAAATGGCCGGGCTCTTGTCCGGCCGTTTCCGTTCATCGTCGGGTCAGACCAGCCATCAGCCGCGGGCTGGCGGCTATTGCTGGATCGGCTGAGGGCCGGGCAGGGCAGGTTTTCGCAGATCGATGTTTTTGGTCGTCGTCGGCAGGAAGGTCGGGCCAACCTGGCGTACGGAGGCGGCTTGCGGGTCGTAGATCCGCTCCGGCGGCTGTGATGCTGCCGGCGGAGAATACTGGTCCGGCGTCGAGTTATTCGAGCTGGATGGCCCGATCTCCAGAACAGCCTTGTCGTTGCCTCGGACGGATCTGCCTTGCACGCCCTGGTTCTGCATCCGGCGATGATAGGCGGCAAGATCGCAGCCGCAGGATGGGTCCTCGCCGCTTGGCCGGCTCAGGTATGCAAATGCGGTCGGCAGCATCCGATAGGGCCGGCCGGTCTCGGCGGAAACCATGTCGGCGCTCTCTTCGGTGCGCATGGCGTGGTAGTAGAGTTCCGTCTCAGTGTCAGGGCACATCTGCTCGCAGATCTGGATGTCGCGATGGAAGTTGAGCGGCGAGGTGTTCGACGAAATGGGGAAGAAAGCGCCGTCGCAGGTCCTGACGCACAGTGTCCGTAAGCTTCCATGCCTGGCATATGCCGGGAAGAGGCCGGACTGGTCGCCCTCTGCATAGTTTCCCGGTGCGGCGCCCGGGCGGGAAAAGCTGTGCGGCGAAGGCGCCGGCGTTTCAGGCTGATCTGTTTCATTGCAGTGGTTGGCTTCAAGTGCTGCCAGCAGTCGCTCCCGCACGGGATTGATGCCAGCGCCTCCGTGGCGCAGCGCGTCGCGCTTCTCGGATAGCATCCGTTTGTTGCTTTCCATGCGCGTCAGGGCCGCGGAGAGCTGTCGGCATTGGCTCGTTCCGTCGGCCCGATATTCAACGATGGCACCATCGCAGCGCAAGCGCCGCATGTCATAGCGTGCCTTGCGGATTTCAATGTTCTGTCGGGCAATGGCGCTGGCGTAGCGACGCATCTCGCTCGTGTCGGCGACGACTTCCGGCTGGGAGGCGAGTTGCAGGCGCAAATTCTCGCAGACCACCGAGGCCCGCGCCGCCATCGGCTGCAGGGTCAAGGTGACGGCAAGCGTCAACAGCAATCGTGTTCCGCGTCGGTGCAAGTCGCGTCCCCGTTCGGCGTGGTTCAACGTACGGATTACGTTGGAGGCCTAATAACACTTTCACTCTAGTTTGCGAGAGTGGAGGCGCCAATCAGGAACACGAATCTGTGTTAATGCCGAAGCGCCGCGGCAGGCGTAGCGCTTCGGCAAAGGGTTGAGGAGGGGTCAGGCGGCGCGTGCCGGTTCGAGAGCGGTCGGTTTGGCCAGCACAGGTCCGTCGATCTGTGCAACCGCCTTCATCCGCTGCAGCAGGTCCTGTGTCACCTCCCAGGCAACCGCGACAGCATAGACCGAGCCGATCTTGTGTGGTTCGGCAATGCGCTCGCCAGGACATCCCATCCGTCGGAACATGCGTTCCAGGAACACGTCCGTCACAGTGACGATATGGCTGAGACCGGAGGAGAGACCAAGCTCGCCGACGCCGCACATCAGTTCGGCCGCCGCGATGGTTACCTGGTTCGAGGCGCGGTCCTGCGAGATCTCCGGCTCGATGCAGAAGCGGCTCGATTCCCAGATCGCCCCGCTGCGGATCTGCGGGCGCCCGCCCAGGAGTATGGGGAAGGTGTCGTCGAGCATGTTGGGACCGAGCGTCGGCAGCAGCCGGAGCGACCCGCGCAACATGCCCTCAGGCGAATAGGACAGGACGTAGATGGGATTGGCATCGTCGTAGTGGTCGATTTCCCAGTCGTCCCTGACCGTCACGTCCCACTTGAGCAGATCGTGGAAGACGCGCTTGCGCAGCCGGTGCATGGCGGCGATTTCCTGGGGAAAGTCATTGCGATTGGCGCCAGTGATGATCCGGATCATTCCAGTCTCCCTTGTTTGTCGAGGCGACTGAAAGATGGCGAAGCGCGCAAAAATTGAAACTGTCGGTAGCGACAGGTCGCGATAATGCAATTATGGATTATATTGGGCGAAGCGAAGTTCAGGCCGCTCAGTGCAAGTCAGGGCCGGGGAGCAATCCGCGCCAGGCGGCCTCGGCCACCGCTTGGGTGTTGGACACGACATTCAGTTTTCGCCGGGCGTTCGACATAAAGTAGCGTACCGTGCGCTCTGTGATGCCGAGGATGACGGCGATTTCCCAGTAACTCTTGCCGGCCGCTGCCCAGTAGAGCGCCTGCCGCTCGCGCCGTGTGAGCCGCAGAGCGGCCCCTTCAACCGTTCGATCGGCGCGGTTTCCTTTGATCAGGGCGGCGTGGAATTCGATGGCCAGCGCCTGCAGGTCGCGATCATGGAGCCGACGGAACCGACCCCATTCGCAGGCTTCTGCGTCGATATGGATCGCCAGCAGGGCCTGCCGACCTTCGCGCGAGATCAGCGGATAGGCGACGCCGGTCGGACTTATGGCGAGGCTTGCGGCAATCTTGTCGAGGCCGTCGCGGGCGGGCGTTCCCGGGGGCAGGTGGTTCCAGTCAAAAGGTCGGATGGCCGCAAGCGCCTGACGCAGCGGCGGTTCGTAGACGTGCGGCCCGAGCGCACGCACTGTGCTCACCGCCGCCGGGTCGAAGGTGTGGCACAGGCGGTGTGGCTTTATGCCCCCCGGCGTGCAGACAGCGTCGATATACAAAAGGTGGTTGATCCCGAAGGCGACCTGCATTTTCTTGAAGAACAGGAGCGGGCGCACGACCTTCTGGTCCTGCAGCCAGTCCAGCACGTTGAAATAGCCGTCCTGGTTCGTCATTCCTGAAACCCTATAATAATACGGGCCAAGAGTGTTCGCCGAGGGCCGCGATGTCCAGCCGGTATTTCGGATGGTGGGCGGCCCGGTGAGGCCGCTTTATTTTGCATTGGGCCTCGCACTGCCGCGCACCAGCTGCAGGTCAGGACCTTATCAGTCCGGTTGCGACGCCTCTACGACGGCCAGCGCCGCCATGTTGACCACGCCGCGTGAGGTGACCGAGGTGGACAGGATATGCGCGGGCAAGGCAGCGCCGAGCAGGATCGGGCCGACATGCAGGGCATCCATCATCGTGCGGATAATGCCGAGCGAGATGTTGGCCGCATCAAGGTTCGGGAAAACCAGCAGATTGGCCTCGCCGGTCAGGGTGCTGTCTGGCATGGCGCGCTTGCGTAGGGCTTCGGACAGGGCCGATCCACCCTGCATCTCGCCATCGACCTCGAGTTCGGGCGCCTGGCTGCGGATGAGCACCAGCGCCTCACGCATCTTGCGGGCGCTTTCGGAATCGCGCGAACCGAAGTTCGAATGGGTGAGTAGTGCTGCGCGCGGCGTAATGCCGAAGCGGCGGATTTCCTGGGCCGCCAGAATCGCCATTTCGGCGACTTCGGCGGCAGAGGGATTGTAGGTGACGAAGGTGTCGGTGAAGAAGATCGCGCCACGCTGCGAGATCAGCAGGCTGAGGCCGGAAAAGGCCCGGACGCCGGGCTTTTTGCCGATGATCTGGGCGACGTCTCGCAGATGCCGGTCGAAGCGGCCTTCGACCCCACAGATCAGGGCGTCGGCGTCGCCGCGTCGGACCGCGAGCGCGCCGATCACGGTGCTGTTCGTGCGCACGATGGTACGGGCGGCCTCGGGGTTGATGCCAGCGCGGCCGACCAGCGTGAAATAGTCCTCTACATAGTCGCGATAGCGCGGATCGTCCTCCGGGTTCACCAGATCGAAATCGACGCCCGGACGGATGCGAAGGCCGAAGCGCTGGAGGCGGCTCTCGATGATGTGCGGGCGGCCGATCAGGATCGGCTTGCCGCTGCCTTCCTCGAGCAGGACCTGGGCGGCGCGCAGCACGCGCTCGTCCTCGCCCTCGGCGAAAATCACGCGCTTTTCGGATGCCTTCTTCGCCGCTGCAAAGATAGGCTTCATGACGAAGCCGGAGCGGAAGACGAAGCGGTTCAACTGATCGAGATAGGTATCGTAGTCGGCGATCGGCCGGCGGGCGACGCCGCTTTCCTCGGCCGCCTTGGCAACGGCGGGTGCGATGCGCAGGATGAGGCGCGGGTCGAAGGGCGAGGGGATCAGGTAGTTCGGGCCGAAGGTCGGGGACTCGCCGGAATAGGCGCGGGCGGCGACTTCGGAAATCTCTTCGCGGGCAAGGGCTGCGATGGCGCGCACGGCCGCCATCTTCATCTCCTCGTTGATCGTGGTTGCGCCGCAGTCGAGCGCGCCCCGGAAGATGTAGGGGAAGCAGAGGACATTGTTGACCTGATTCGGGAAGTCGGAACGTCCGGTGCAGATCATTGCGTCGGGACGCGCTGCACGGGCGAGGTCCGGCATGATCTCCGGCGTCGGGTTGGCAAGTGCCATGATCAGCGGCTTTTCAGCCATTCTCGCCAACAATTCGGGCTTCAGGACGCCAGCGGCCGAGAGCCCGAGGAAGACGTCTGCGCCATCGATCGAGTCGGCCAACGTGCGCTTGTCGCTCTCTTGCGCATAGACGGATTTCCAGCGGTCCATCAGCACTTCCCGGCCGACATAGACCAGGCCCTCGATGTCGTGCACCCAGATGTTCTCGCGCCGCGCGCCGAGGATGACCAGAAGATTGAGGCAGGCGAGCGCCGCCGCGCCGCCGCCGGAGGCGACGATCTTGACGTCCTCGATGTTCTTGCCGGCCAGTTCCAGCCCGTTGAGAATCGCGGCGGCGACGATGATTGCTGTGCCGTGCTGATCGTCATGGAAGACCGGGATATTCATCCTGTCGCGCAATTGCTGCTCGACCTCGAAGCATTCCGGCGCCTTGATGTCCTCGAGATTGATGCCGCCGAAGGTGGGTTCAAGGGCGGAAATGGTCGAAACCATCGAGTTGACCGTCATGGCGTCGATTTCGATGTCGAAGACGTCAATGCCGGCAAACTTCTTGAATAGAACCGCCTTGCCTTCCATCACCGGCTTGGAGGCGAGCGGGCCGATATTGCCGAGGCCGAGGACGGCTGTGCCGTTGGAAATGACGGCGACCAGATTGGCGCGTGCGGTGTAGTCGGCCGCAGTGTCTGGTTCATCCCGTATGGCCAGACAAGGGGCAGCGACGCCGGGCGAATAGGCAAGCGCGAGGTCGCGCTGGTTTCCCAGCGGCTTGGTCGCCTGGATCTCCATTTTCCCCGGTCGCGGATAGCGATGGTAGAAAAGTGCCTGTTCGTCGAGGTCGGCCGTGGCGGCTGCCGGCTTGGTCTGGTCGTTGGTGTCCATGTTTATCGTATCCGGTTCGTTCACTGCTGTGCATTCCTGCATACACCAAATGAACCGGACTGGGAGTACCCGGTCACTGCGCGCACCGATTTTGTCGGGTGCAATGCCTGCCGACAGATGGAAAAGGCCCGGCGGGGGAGCGCCGGGCCTGCCTTCAGTCGCGCCTCAATAGCATTGGTGCGCTCAGATGGAGGGCGACACGATCGATGGTTGAGTCGTGCCACGGTAGCCGTATTTCGACTTGGCGCACTCCTCGGGGGAAAGGCGGGCATATGCACAAGCAGCCTGCTTCTCATTGGCCGGGCGGGTTGTCTGCGAGCAGCCCGCGAGAGCGGCGGTTACAAGCAAGGCGACGAGAATCTTTTCCACGATCTGTACTCCTGGGTGGATGGCTCGATGCTGTCGAATGCATTGCATCGGCCGCTTGGGAAGTGAACGAATATGATCTATATTGAACACATATGTTCAAATGTCAACAACGTCGTTATATGATGCAACGGGATGATCAATGGTCGGCCGCAGGCCTTGGCTTAGGGCCGCTTGATGGGCTACGAAGAATGGATTCATGAGGGAGTGCGACCGTGAAGTCTGTCGTCCAATGCCGCATCCATGAGGCAGCGATGCGCCTGTTCGCCCGATTGGGCGTGTGCCGGGTGAACGTCAGCGATCTTGCCGAGGAGGCGGGCGTCGCACGCGGTACGATCTACAACGCCATTCCCAACCCGGACCGCCTGTTTGAGGAGGTCGCCGGCGATCTCGCGGGTGAGATGCAGGAACGTGTGCGAGCAAGTATCGACGGCCTTGCCGATCCGGCATGTCGCCTTGCCTGCGGCATCCGGCTTTTCATTCGGCGGGCCCACGAAGAGCCGCAGTGGGGCCGTTTCATCGTGCATTTTGGCTTCAGCAACAAGTCGCTGCGTGGATTGTTGACCGCCTCGCTGGCGGATGAAATGGCAAAGGCGATCGAAAACGGTCGCTACGCAATTGCCCCGGATCAGGTCACGGCGATGGTCGCCGCGATCGGAGGCGCAACCCTGTCAGGGATGATGCTGGTTCAGGAAGGCTACAAGAGCTGGCGCGACGCCGGCAGCGAGGTGGCGGAACTCATGCTCGTGGCGCTTGGGATCGAGCGCACGGAGGCGGCGGAGATTGCCCGGTGTGAACTGCCGCAGCTGGGGCCGGCCTGACGGCACGCTGTCAGGCGCGGATTTGCGGGCTGTCATGTTCCTGAAATACGAGTCTGATTTGAAAAAAGGGCAAAGGCTCGTCAAGCGAGAGGCCCAAGACCGTGAATACAGATTCGGAAATTCGTCACTTCAGAACCCTGTTCATTTCCGACGTGCATCTCGGTTCCAAGGCGGCCAAGGCAGACTTCCTGCTGGATTTCCTGCGAACCCACGAGGCCGAGACGATCTTTCTCGTCGGCGATATCGTCGACGGCTGGCGGTTGAAGCGAAGCTGGTACTGGCCGCAGGATTGCAACGATGTCGTCCAGAAGCTCTTGCGCAAGGCGCGCAAGGGCACCCGCATCGTCTACATCCCGGGCAATCACGACGAATTCCTGCGGGGCTTTCCCGGCACGCATTTCGGTGGCATCGAGGTGGCCGAGCGGATGATCCACGAGACGGCCGATGGCAAGAGATACCTGGTGCTGCATGGTGATGAATTCGACGTTGTGGTGCGCAACGCTCGCCTCGTCGCCTATCTCGGCGACTGGGCCTATGATATGGCGATCAACATCAATATCCTGCTTGCCGCCATCCGCCGCCGTCTCGGAATGCCCTACTGGTCCTTTTCGGCCTGGGCCAAGTTGCAGGTCAAGCAGGCGGTCAATTTCATCGGTGAATTCCAGAGGGTTGTCGCCGAGGAGGCCCGGCGCAATGACGTTCACGGCGTGATTTGCGGGCATATTCATCACGCGGTGATGGAGGACATCGACGGCATTCACTACGTTAACACCGGCGACTGGGTTGAGAGCTGTACCGCGATCGCCGAGCATCCCGACGGACGGTTGGAGCTGATTTCCTGGGGCCACCGCATCGGCGCGTCTGCGAGTACGATCGCTCCTCTTGCCCTGCCGCGTCCGGTGGCGCTTGGCGCAGCGACGGCCAAGGAAAAGGATGCTCAGGCGGCCTGACCTATCCTGCGCGCAGCGCTGTTGTAAGTTCTACGTGGAAGCTGTGGCTTCGGGGTGACTGGTCCCGATAAACGCTTTCTTAAGGATTTCATTGCCGGCCCGTGTGGCTATACTGCGCCTTCAAGTGATTTGCGCCGCTGCCCGGTCTGGGGCGGCTCACGTTGCGCAGGCCGGGGAAGTTGTCAGAACATTGAAGTCCGTACACCCAGAAAGCGCCGCGATTAACATCGACGAACTGTCGAGCGAGAGGCACTGCCTGCGCCTGTCCGGCGCGTGGCGCAACAACAGCCTTGGTGTGCTGCTGCAGAATAATGGCCGACTGGTTCCGGCGGATGCAAGCAAGTCGTTCGAGATCGATCTGAGTGGCGTATCGGACATGGACATGGCGGGTGCCTGGCTCCTGCGCCGCTTTGTTGCAGCTCGCAAGAAGGAAGGCACCGAGGTCACGCTGACTGGCGGAACGCCTGCGATGCGGGAACTGCTGCGCGTTCTTCCCGAGGACGTCAAGCGTCCACCCCCGCCGCCGGCCAAGGGGCCGCTGTTCCAGCGGATGTTTGCGCCAGCAGGCAAGGTCATTGTCGATCTCTGGCTCGATGTCGTGGCGATGATGTTCGTCCTTGGGTCTGCGGTGCACGGAGCCCAGACCAAGCTCGGACGCGCCAGTGGCATCTCGCCGGCATCGGTCGTCAACCAGATGGACCATATGGGTGTCCGGGCGGTGCCGATCGTTGCCTTGATGTCCTTCCTCATTGGCGCGATCATCGCCCAGCAGGGCGCCTTCCAGCTTCGCTATTTCGGCGCGGAGATCTTCGTCGTCGACCTTGTCGGCATCCTGCAGTTACGCGAAATCGGCGTGCTGCTGACGGCGATCATGGTTGCAGGACGCTCGGGGAGCGCGATCACCGCTGAAATCGGTTCGATGAAGATGCGTGAGGAAATCGATGCCCTCAAGGTCATCGGCCTCAATCCGATCGGCGTGCTCGTCTTCCCGAGGCTTGTGGCGTTGACGATCGTCCTGCCCTTGCTGACCATCCTGGCCAACTTCTCCGCGCTTTACGGCGCGGCCCTGGTGGCGTGGAGCTATTCGGGGATCACCTTCGACGTGTTTACCACCCGCCTCCATTCGGCGGTCGACTATTCGACCGTTGCATCGGGTATGATCAAGGCACCGTTCATGGCGTTGATCGTCGGCATCGTCTCGGCGGTCGAGGGCATGAAGGTCGGCGGGAGCGCCGAATCGCTCGGCCGTCATGTCACGGCGGCCGTGGTGAAATCGATTTTCGTCGTCATCCTCGTGGATGCTCTGTTCGCCATGTTCTACTCGGCGATTGACTTTTGAGGGGCGGGATGGACGAACAGACGCAGGTGGCGGACGAGCGTGAAAAGGTGTTGTCGGTCAAGGGACTGACGGTCGGTTTCGGCAGCAAGATCGTGCTCGAAAACCTCGATCTCGATATCTATCGCGGCGAGATCCTCGGCTTCGTCGGAGCGTCCGGCGCCGGCAAGTCGGTGTTGATGCGAACGGTGCTGCGGCTCTTGCCCCGCCGGTCGGGAAAGATCGAGATCCTTGGCTCAGATTATGACACGGTCAATGAACGCGAGCGCATGGAACTCGACACACGGCTCGGCGTCCTGTTCCAGCAAGGCGCGCTGTTTTCGGCGCTCACAGTCAAGGAAAACATCCAACTGCCGATGCGCGAATATCTCGAGTTGCCGCAATGGATGATGGACGAACTCGCCTATCTGAAGCTCGATCTCGTCGGCCTTGAGCCCGATGCGGCGGACAAATACCCGTCCGAACTTTCTGGCGGCATGATCAAGCGGGCAGCCCTTGCACGCGCCCTGTCACTCGATCCGGATCTTGTCTTCCTCGACGAGCCGACCTCCGGTCTCGACCCGATCGGCGCGGCCGAATTCGATGAGCTGATCGCAAGACTGCGCGACACGCTGGGCCTGACCGTCTATATGGTGACCCACGACCTCGACAGCCTGTTTTCGGTCTGCGACCGCATCGCCGTTCTTGGGCAAAAGCGCGTCTTGGTAGAAGGCAGCATAGACGATATGCTCGCCAGCGAGGATCCGTGGGTCAAATCCTATTTCAGGGGCAAGCGGGCCCGTTCCATTCCACGGCCGGCGAACCCGGCAAAATCCGGTAGAGTAACTGACTGATGGAAACCAAAGCCAATTACGCGATCGTCGGATTTTTTGCGGTACTTGTCATCGCAGCCGCCTTCGGCTTCGTCTTCTGGATGGCCGAATACGGCCGCGGAGGGACGCTCGCGCCGCTCACGATCCGTATCCCAGGCTCGGCCAACGGGCTCAGCATCGGTTCGCCGGTCCGCTTCAACGGCATTGCCGTCGGTTCTGTTCGGAGCCTCTACATCGACAAGGATGATCCGCAGTTCTCCGTGGCTTTTACCGAGGTGCGCGCCGATGCGCCGGTCACCGCCTCGACGAAAGCGGTGCTTGAGATCCAGGGCTTGACCGGGGCGGCCTATATCGAACTGTCCGGCGGTAGTGCGACGGACGAAAACATCCTGGCCAAGGCACTCGACACGGGCGAGCCCGCGGTGCTTCTGGCCGACCAGTCGAGCGTCACCAACCTCCTGGCGACTGCCGACAAGATCCTCAAGCGGGCGGATGATGCGATCGGGCAGTTGCAGGGCTTTATCACCGACGCCCGTGACCCGTTGACCAATACGGTGAAGAACGCCGAGACTTTCTCCAAGTCGCTGGCCGACAATGCCGATGGTATCGACAAGTTCCTGCAAAGCGTCAGTGCGCTGTCGGATTCGGTCTCCGGCCTGTCCGGCCGGCTCGACTCGACGCTCGGCGCGGCCGAGAGCCTGTTCAAGGCGCTCAATTCGGAGAAGATCGACAAGATCCTCACCAATACCGAGGCCTTCACCGGCAATTTCGCCGATGCCTCCGACCAGATCGGTCCGGCCATCGAGACTTTCCGCGATACGGCATCGACCTTCCAGAAATTTGGCGAGAATGCCGACAAGACCTTGGCCAGGGTCGACGAGATCTTCATGGCCGTCGATGCCCAGAAGATCAGCAAGGTGATGGACGACGTCTCGGTCGCTTCCGCCGACGCCCGCGAAGCGATCAGCGGATTCAAGGACCTGAGCCAGAGCATTACCGACCGGACCCAAGACATCGACCAGGCGATTACCGACTTTACCCAGCTTGCCAACAAGCTGAACAATGCCTCGGATCAGATCGACGGTATCCTGACCAAGGTCGATGCCTTCCTCGGCTCGGGTGAGGCGGATTCGCTCAGCGCCGAGGCCCGCAATACGCTGGTATCGATCCGCGGCGCCGCCGACAACCTGAATTCAAGGATCGGCCCGATCGCCGACAATCTGGCGCGCTTCTCCAATACCGGGCTCAGGGACATTCAGTCGCTCGTAACCGATACGCGCCAGACGGTGCGTGGTCTCAACGATGCGATTACCAATTTCGATCGCGATCCGCAGCGCCTGCTGTTCGGCGGGGAAAACGTCAAGCAATATGACGGGCGGACGCGCCGATGAAGCTCATCACCGCAATGGGCAAGGTTCAAATGGGGACAAGCGCGATGACGGCACATCGAATGACGGAATGGAGATCGGTGCTGCTTTTGTCGCTGCTGGTCGCGGGGCTCTCGGGCTGCGGCTCGAAAGCCACGAACGATACGTTCGCTATTACGGCGGCACCGGACGTCAGGAGCAGTGGACCGGTTCGTAGCCGGCAGTTGCTGGTCGCCGATCCCTCGGCGCTCAAGGCTCTGGACAGCGAGAATGTCCTCGTGCGCGTCTCGCCCTCCGAGATCCGCTATCTGTCGAATTCTCAGTGGAGCGACAAGCTGACACGGATGGTGCAGGCCAAACTGGTTGAAGCCTTCGAAAACACCGGCAAACTGGCCGGCGTCGGCAAGCCCGGGCAGGGGCTGGCCATCGACTATCAACTGATCAGCGACGTGCGCGCTTTCGAGGTCGACACGGTCGGGGCAGATCGTGGCGTCGTTGAGATCTCGGTCAAGCTGCTCAACGATCGCAACGGTACGGTGAAGTCGCAGAGGGTGTTCAGCGCCAGTGAAACTGCGACAGGCACATCGAACGAGGCCTATATCCGCGCCATGGACCGGGCCTTCGGACGCGTGAGCGCCGAGATCGTTGCCTGGACGCTGGCGCAACTCTAGAGTATCCGTTTTGATCAAGCGGGTTTTGGGATCCATTTCCTGTTGTTTCGCAGAAGTGCGTTTGCCAGGAGGATGAGCTTTCGCATGATGGCTGTAATGGCGACCTTGGGTGGCTTTCCTGTTTTGACGAGGTCGTCGTATTTTGCCTTGAGATCTGGGTTGAAGCGGCAAGCGACGAGGGCGGGCATGTAGAGCGCGTGGCGGACGATGGCCCTGCCGCCAGCAATGAAAGCGCGTCCGGTCCATCGTCCGGACTGGCGGCTCACCGGCGCAAGACCGGAGAGTGCGGCTGCGGCTTTCTCATCCAGTTCGCCCAGTTCAGGCATCTCGATGAGAAGTGTAAAAGCCGTGACCTGTGACACGCCCGGAATTGAGACGAGGATGTCGAACCTAGCCTTGCGGGATGCGTCCTCGGCAATCAAGGCCATGATGGCTTCGTCCACGGCCTTGATCTGGCGCTCGATCTGCCTGAGCCTTTCGACGTTGTGTTTCTTCAGCAGCGGGCTGGAAAGGTTCTTGGCCCTGTTCTTCGCGGCGGTCCTGTCTTTGACGAGCGCCAGCCGCGCCATATGCAACTCTTTCAGATCATTATGGTCTTGTGTATTGGCCTGCAGGATGCGCGGTTCAAGAAGCGTCCCGTAGCGGGCCAGCAGTTCGGCATCGATCCGGTCCGTCTTGGCAAGCCTGCCGGTGGCTTCGCAAAAGCGCCGGGCAAGGCGGGGATTGACCTTGGAGAGCGGCAAGCCATTTGCGGCCATGAAGCGCTCGAAGGCCTTGTGGTAGGGGCCGGTGGGTTCATAGACGATGCGCTCCACGCTCTTTGCGCCGATCCATTTGAGAATGGCCGCAAAACCCTTGCGGTCATTGCCCACCCTCAAGTTTTGACCGTCTGGCAGGCTGTGCAGGTCGATATGGTCTTTCGAGATGTCCGCGCCGATGGTAATATCCGTCATCTTTTCCGCCTCCTATGCTTGTCATCCGAGCCCGAAACTCGGGTATCCGTTCAGGACGATTGGAAAAGATGGGGGCGATCACACTCTAGCTCGGCCCGGCACTCGATGAATGGCGGCCTGCATTTCCACGATCCGTCCCCCATCGCCGGAAGAGGATGGCCGTCCTCTCCGGCGCTTCCTTATCTCACGAAGAAGCACAAATAGTCATAAGACAAGCGTTTCCTGTCTAGATTGAAGCATTCTGTTGGCTCAAACGGAGTCGGATGGTTGCCCGGCCGGCGCGCGTCGTAGCCACGCCCTACGGCCAAGCCGGCCGGGCGATCAGGCGGCCCGTTTCAGCCAACCCGAAGGGCCGGGCATCTTTCCGCCAGGGCAAAGACGATCGGCTCGGACGTACCAAGGGGTATGCCCTTCGCCAATCGCCTTTGCCCTGACAAAAACCTACTCCGGCAGAATGCTTCAATCTAGACAGGAAACGCTCTAAGGGCATCGTGCCGGTCTGGGCGGCACTACCGCTTGATCGCTCTCCCCCCATTCTCCTCAGCAATAAAAAGAGCCCCGGGCCATTCAGGCGCCGGGGCTCTTCGCTATGGTCATGCTGTCTGGACCGGCTTTGTGCGCCGGCGCCATGGGTCTCAGCTGAACCGGCCAGCTGCGTGGGCCAGCATGGTGTAAACCTTGCCGGTGTCCGAGGTCAGGTAGGACTGGGTCACGGTCTTGTCGCGGTCGGTGCGGGCGACGTCGCCGAGCAGCTTTTCGAAATCTGCGATGTAGCGGTCGACGGCGACGCGGAATTCCGGCTCGCGGTCATACTTGCGCTTGATCTCGTCGAAGGTCTGCTGCCCCTTCAGCGTGTAGAGACGACGGGTGAACACGTCGCGTTCGCCGCGCTGGTAGCGGCGCCACAGGTCGACAGAGGCGTCGTGGTCGATTGCGCGGGCAATATCAACCGACAGAGAATTCAGCGATTCCACCATGTGGCGCGGATTGCGGTTGTCGGTCTGGCGCGGAGCGGGCTGGGCATCGGCTGTCGGGCGCGGCGCTGCGGCGCGCGGGGCCGGGGCGGCAGTCCGTTCCTCCTGCTCGTCGCGCGAGGCACCACGCAGGAGGTCGCTGATCCAGCCACCGGAAGGAACGCCGGCGGCAGGAGCGGCGGCAGTCGGCGTCGGCGCAGGGTTGAGGCTTCCACGCAGTCCAAGCGCTTCCATCGGGCGCGCGGGTGCGGGCGCGGCAACTCTGGCGGGCGCCGGAGCCGCGACCGGCTGTTGGGCAACGGGAGCCGGAGCAGTGGCCGCCCTCGGGGCTTCTGCGGGCTTTGCTTCGGAAAGCTTGCGGGCGACCGGTGCGGAGATCTCAAGGACCTGGGTCGAGCGGCCAACCAGCTGCGAAATGTCCTGAAGCGCCTTTATCTGCTCGGACACGGCGCGGCGCATGGCGGCGGCACTTTCCTTGGCTTCTTCGGGAAGATCGAACGCGCCGCGCTTCAGTTCGCTGCGGGTCAGGTCCAGTTCCTTGCGGATGTCCTGTGCCGAGCGACGGATCTCGTCGGTCGCGCCGGCAAAGCGGCCAACGGCGTCATCGACCGCTTCACGCATGGCTTCGCGCAGATGGTTGGCGGCGCCGTCGGATTTGCGCCCGGCCTCGCCGAGCAGCTTGTCGACGTCGGAAAGCGAAGCGGACAGCCCGCCGCGCAGGCGGTCGGCCAAGTCGCCGGACCGCTTTTCGGCCTCGGAGAGTGTCTTTTCGATCGCGCGATTGGCATCTTCGCCGGCCGACATCAACGCACCGCGCATGTTGCCTGCCGTTGACAGTGCCTGCTTCTCGGTTTCGGACAGGATCTTGCCGATATCGGCAAAGGACGTCTGAATGCTCTGGCGCAGGTTTCCTGCGACCTGACCCGAGCGCTGTTCGGCGCGTTCGAAAGCGCCCTCGACCATGTTGCCGAGGTTCTGCATTGTCGTCTCGATTTCTTCCGAGCGCTTGACGAGACCGACGGCAAGATCGCGCAACGCCTGCTGGCGTTCCTCCAGCGTGCCGACGAGGTTGGATTGGGCGGCCGACAGCAGCTCAGAGGCCTGGCTCAGCACCTTCGAGTGGTCGCCAAAACGGCCGACGATTGAGGTGACCTGCGAGAGGGTCTCGCCGGAAACGGTGGACAGCCGCTCGAGCTTGCCGTCCAGCAGGCGACCCGAGGTCTGCAGCAGGTCCGCGGCCTTGGACGTGGATTCGGCAAAGCGCTCGGTGGTCTGGTTGAGATGGTTGTCCGCCGTCGCGATATTGGCGGCGACCTGCTCGATCATCGTGGCAAGGCCCGAGTTGCTTTCGCTGAGCCGCTCGATCAAACGGCTTGCACTCTCGGTCAGGCTGACCTCGGCCGCATCGATGGTTTCCGCGGCCTTGTCGGCGCGGCTGCTGATCGCCTCGACGATGGCATTGTTTTCGGCACGCAAGCGCTCGGCGCTGAGGGCTGCGGCTTCGGTGATCCGCTCGGCGGCGGTCCGGCCAGTCTCGGCATAGTCGGCGATGAGCGGGGACGCCTTCTCGTCGATCAGGCGCGACAGTTCCGCCGAACGCGAGGCGAGCATGGAATTGAGTTCACGGGTCCGCTCGTCGAGCACCGTGCGGATCGTGTTGCCACGCGCCTCAAGAGCCTTCTCGACGGCATCCATGGTCGAGGTGATTTCCGCGGTATTGCCGGAAAGCTGTTCGCGGATCGCCGCGGCGCGGGCTTCCAGGACCGAGCCGGCTTCGGACAGGGTGCCGGAAAGGACCGAAATCTGGTCGCCGACGAGGGTTTCCGCTTCGGCAACTTTCTTGGCGATGGCATCGCCGGCTTCCGAGAAGGTCTGTGCCACTGCAGCGGCCTGGCCGCTGAGACGGTTTTGTGTCTCGGAAATCCGATTGGCGAGATCCTGTGACTTTTCCTCGACCGTGCGGCTCAGCTCGGCAGTGCGTTCGCCAATCCGTTCGGCGAACTGCGCGCCGGTCTGGTTGAGCAGTTCGACGGAGCGCTGAGCTTCGCCGTCCAGTTCGCGGGCAGCATCCGCCACGGCGCCGCGCAGGGCGGAAGCGAGGCCCGCGGCCTTGCCTTCGATCGTGCGGTTGACGTTGTCGAGGCCGACATTGAGGGCGCGGTCCATGGTCGACAGGCGCTCGTCGATCTGAGCAGTGCGGCCGTCGAAGGTTTCTGCGACCTTCGCGGTTCCGTCGTCAAGCACGCGGGCGACGCGGTCGACAGCCTCGCCACCGACGCGCTCCAGATCGGAGACCTTCTCCGCGAGACGGCTGGCGAACGTCTCGCCGGCGTCGCCGACTTGGGTTTCAACCCCGTCGAGCCCGTTCTTGATGCGCTCCTCAAGGGTCTCCAGGCTGAGTTCAATGCGGCTGCTGGTGTCATCGAGGCGGGTCGACATGCCGCCGACCGACTGTTCGATGCGGCCGGAGAAATCCTCGGCGGTTCGGGTGATTTCGTTGGCGGCCTCGCTGAGTTGGCCGACAAGTGCGCCGGTGGTGCCCCGCAGGCGTTCATCGAGCGTCTTGCCGCTTTCGTCGATGGCGCGGCGAAGGGCTTCTTCACGTTCCTCAAGCGTCATTTCCAGCATGCCGGCGCTTGCGGCAATCGACGCGCCGATCGCGGTGCCCTGCTCGGCTAGAATCGTATCGAGTTGGCCGTGGGCGGTGCGCAGGGTCAGGTCGATGGCGTTTCCGCGCTCTTCGAGTGTCGCACGGATCCGTTCATGGGTGTCGGTCAGTTTGCCGTCGATGCCGGCAAGGCCGGTGGCGAGGGTCTCGCCGATACGGCCCGAACCTTCCCCGAGCGATTTTTCCAGCTGCTCGCCGGCGTGCTCCAGCGTGGAAGCGAGATAGGTGGCGTGTCCGGCCAGCGACAGGTCGAGCCGGTCCTGGTTTTCGTTATAGGCGCTGCGGATCGCCTCGGCCTTGTCAGCAAAGGCGGCTTCGATGCGTTTGTCTGCGTCGGCTACGGTGTCGATGATCGTCGCGGTGCGCCGGTCGAGGGCGTCGGCGAGGCGGTTTTCGGTGCCGGATACCGCCTCGATGATCGAGGAGGCGCGGCCGTCGAGCGTCTCGTTCGAGGCGCTGCTGGCCCAAGGCGAGCGTGGATGCGATCGCCTGATTGCGGCTGTCCAGAATGTCGGCGAGGCGGTCCTCCGTGCCGGATACGGCCTCGATGATCGAGGAGGCACGGCCGTCGAGCGTTTCGTCCAGACGCTTTTGCCCATTGGCCAAGGTATCGGCGATCTCGCGGCTCTTGGTGTCGAGGGTTTCGGCAAAGCGCTCCTGATTGCCTGAAAGCGCGTTGACGATGGTTTCGGCGCGTGTCGCAAGCGTTTCCTCGAAGCGCGACTGGTTGTCGGCGAGAGCCGAATAGAGGGCGCCACTGCGCTCTTCCATCACGGCGTCGATGCGCTTCTCGGCGTTTTCCAGGCTCTCGCTGAGCGACAGCGCGCGGGCCGACATGGCGTTTGCGATTTCCTGTGCGCGGGTGGAAAGCGCGTCGTCGATCAGTTCCTGACCGGTACCGACGGCGGTGGCAAGCGCGAAGGACTGGTCGGTCAGAGTTCGAGCCGAGGCGTTCGATGCTGGAGTTGAGGATGCCGTCGATCGCGTCGGAGCCGCCGGTGACCGTCTCGTTGATGCGGGCAAGGCTTTCCATCAACTTGCTGTCGAGCGAGCCTGCGCGCTGGTCGAAAGCGCTGGCGAATTCGGCGACGCGCTCGTCGAAGGCGGTATTGACAAGACCGATGGTCGCCTGGAGGCGATCCTCGAACAGGCCGGAGCGCAGGTCGAGGTCAACGATCGCATCGTCGGCGCTCGATTGCAGGCTCTGGCGGAAGGCGGCGCCCTTGTTGTCGAGTGTGGCATTAAGCTTGGCCAGGACGTCCTCGAGCGAACTGGTGATACCCTGTTCTCCGCTCGTCAGGCGTTCGGCGATTTCGCGGGTGCGCTCGGCGAGTGTCTCGTTAAGCTGACGGGCGCGTTCGCTGAGTGCCGTGTTGAGCTTTTCGGTATTGGCGTCGAGCGTCGAGGCGCGGGTCTCAAATTCACCGAGCAGTTCACGGCCGCGTTGCTGCAGCGTGCCGGTCAGTTGCTGCAGGCGGGTATCGAACTCGCTGGCAAGCGAGATGCCCGAAGCGCTGAGCGTTTGGACCAGGTTTTCGGTCTTGCTGGATAGCAGGCTGCCGATCGAGGTGGCGGCGGCATCCGACTTTTCCATGAGGGCGGCGGCGCGGGTATCGATCAGCGAGGCGAACGCCTCGCCCGAAGTGGCCAGGCGGACCGCGATCTCCTCGGTCGCCAGCGAGAGTTCTTCTTTCAGCTGTTCATGGGCGCCGACGATCGAACTGCGAATGCGCTCGGCATGATTGACGATCGCGTCGCGTTCCGAGCCGAGTTCATGGACGAGCCCGCGCACGCGCAATTCGTTGTCGGAATAGCTGCGCTCGAGCGCGTTCACTTCGGAATGCACCAGCGTCTCGAGTTCGGTGGCGCGCGCAATCGTGCGCTCGATGCCCTCGTTCATCGCCGAGACCTCGCGGCGTACGGCCTGGCCGACGGTCATGATGCGCTCGGAGGCAACCGTCTCAGGCTCTGCGAGGCGAAGGGCGACCTCCGCCATCGACCGTGCGGCATTGCGAAGGTCATGGGCTCGCGCCATCATGATGGCAAAGGCGAAGAACAGCATGACCGGAATGATGGTCCCGATGAAGATCGCGACCACGCCCGGCATTGCAACGACATCGGCCACGCTCGGCGCCTGCCAGATCTGGCTGCCGTAGAGAAGCTGGCTTAGGCCGACGGCGCCCAGGACCCATAGTGCCGAAACGATCGCGGCGTTGCGCATCGCGCTACGCATGGACGCACCTTCGAGGGTCTTCATGATAGCTGCCGGGCTGCGGCGCGAGGCGTCGTTGGCAGGCTCGAAGGCGGGTGCTCTCGGCGCCATTTCGGGCGCAAGCTCGCCGCCACGGGCCGGACGGCGGTCGGCCGGCTTCGTGGATGCGACGGGACGCTGGTTGCTGGACTCAGACACTTTGGCCTCCGGTGCGTCTGACGCCTGCCTGCCTTTGCCGGCTGACGTCTCCTCTTCGTCGAAATCGATCCTCAGAGCCGCTTCAAGCGCCTGGAACGCGCTGTCGTCAATCGACTCGACCGTCTTTTTGTTCGCCATAGGATTACGCCTCGTTACCAAGCCTATTGAGCCGTCTTGCCTGCTACCCTGGATCAATCGAGGCCGGGCATTTGGCAAAACCGCTTATTACGGGGATCCCATCCTGCCGCCACGCCAGATGGAATCTCCTTCGGAATACGCCACCGGAACTGCTCCAAATTATGAGCACGATGATTGTTTCCTATCACCATCCGGCTTGAGGGCAAAGGATTCCACCCCTTAGCCTTACCATGCGTATCGTAGTGACACATTCAGAATGCAGAGACAATTAAGTGGGGGCGGCATTCCTAACGCGCTGGGGAGATTGTTAACAGCATTTAAACTAAATTAGCGCCTGAAAAACCATATGGTTCCACCGTTTAGGCGTTGTTAACCATATCCTAAGTTTTTGCCGGGGCATCGCTCCCTATTTAACCGGAAATGGACGCTGTCGCCCGAAGGATGCAGGTATCACAAATAGCCTCAAGAAGGAAATCGACCCATGGCTGCGCCCAGTATTGCGTTCGAAGCCCCCGAGAATACCGGTGGGCGTTGCCCCTCGAAAGATCGTCCGATCGACCTCGTTCAACTGGCGACAAGGACCAAGGGCGACAAGGCGGTGGAAATCGAAATCCTGCAGATCTTTGCCCGCCAGGCCCGCGGTTGCCTCCAGGCTCTCGCCAACGAAGTCGAGGCCGCGGCCAGAGTGACGATCGCTGCGCGTCTGAAGAATGCTGCCGGGGCAGTCGGGGCCCACGCCGTACTGCGGTCTGCCGAGGCGGTCGAGCGTGAGGGTGCGGATGCCGGCCAACTCGCCACGGTCGCCGCGAGCGTGATCGAGGCGGAGAACTTCATCCTGAAGCTCTGCCGCTGAGCGCTCTGCGTGCGCACGGTTCCCTTGGTGCAATGCGGTAGAGCTAGCGGAAATTCGGTTGTCGTAATGTTGACTGCCCGCCGGATTTGGGTGATGACTTCGCGGTTTTTTGCAATCGGCGAAGTCTGGACACCTCATCATGGCACAACTCACCATCATCGCTTTCGACGGTACGCGTTTTGAGATCGCTGCGGACGAAGGATCCACGGTCATGGAGAATGCCGTGCGCAATTCCGTTCCCGGTATCGAGGCCGAATGCGGCGGCGCCTGCGCCTGCGCGACCTGTCATGTCTATGTCGACGAGGCCTGGACCGAGAAGGTTGGGGCTCCTTCGCCTATGGAAGAGGACATGCTCGACTTTGCCGTGGATGTTCAGCCCAATTCCCGTCTTTCCTGCCAGATCAAGGTCACGCCGACGCTCGACGGTCTCGTTGTGCGCGTTCCTGAACGCCAGGGCTGATCTTCGGCAAAAAAAGCCTCGCTCATCGACAAGCGACGAGCGAGGCAGGAGGGCGCATCGCCATGATCAGGCGAGGGAGGAACACCTGTGGCTCCTGGATGCGCCAGGGAGAACTCGGGAACCCAACACGTGAACGACTGAGTGTTATGACATTTATATTTCAGCGTTTGTTCAAGTACCACACCGAGAAATAGCCAGTTATTCACAGGCTCGCGTGCAAGTTTCGCGCAAGCTCTGTGGCATTTTTGCCTGTCTAATAGGCTGAACCACCTTAGTTTTTAGGGGAGTTCTGTTTCGCCCGATAATCGAGGATGCGAATCATCCGCTTCTCGAAGTTCACGGCTTCGACACGGTCGAAACGCATCTGTGCGGCGTCATGCGCGGCGACGACCTTGTCGGTAGCCTCGGTGACCTTTGCCTGCATGGCCTCGCAGTCCCGTTGCGGGCGCAGCGACTTCAGCGTCTTTTCCAGCCGGCGGGCATAGTCCCTCGCGATCTCCGCGTGACGTTCTTCGTGGCGCTTGATGTCGCTCGACAAGGCGTCCCAGATAAGCGCAATATCGCCCTTTGCCCTTTTGCGGTTCTTCCAGCGGGGCAGGACGAGGCGCGTGTCGAGGGTCACATCGACACTGCCGACCCGGCAACGCCCCGCAGACTCCACATATCCCAGTTCCCCGCCGAACTTGATTTGCGTCGCACCTGGATGACGCGATCCGCTGGCACGGGTCATCGGACCTCGGCGCTCAAGCTCGCGGTCAAGTTCCTCCGCGGTGGTGCCGCCGATCTGAAAATAGGAGATCGACTTGCGGACGATTGTTTCGGCCTCGGTCGTGCCGCTCAGAGCGAGCCACAGTGCTGCGGCGGCGGTGAGGACGCCTAAACGGCGTTCAGTCTTCATTCTTGATGGCTCGCTAAGTTGAATTCGCCGCGACCTTGGGGCATAGGCTGTGAAAGTGCAATATCAGCACAAGCAAATTCTCGCCGGGAAGGACAGCAGCGTGATCAGGGCAACGACCGGATACTGGCGCGCGGCCCACGGGCTCGGAATCGCGCTTGAGGCTAAGGGCAGGCTGATGGCGATCGTCAACGTCACGCCGGATTCCTTTTCCGACGGGGGGCGGCACTTCAGTGTGGACCGGGCGGTTGAACACGCGCTTTCTTGTCTCTCCGATGGTGCCGAGATCCTCGACATCGGCGGTGAATCAACCCGGCCGGGTGCAACACCGGTAAGCGCCGCTGAGGAGCAGGATCGCGTCCTGCCGGTGATCGAACAGTTGGCGCGCGAGACAGATGCGCTGATTTCGATCGACACCTACCGCGCCGACACGGCGCGTCGGGCAATCGCGGCCGGTGCTCACATCATCAACGATGTCCACGGGTTGCAGCGGGAACCGGAGATTGCGGCGATCGCCGCGGAATACGGAGCGGGGCTGTGCGTCATGCACACGGGGCGAGGCCGCGACCGGCTGGCCGATGTCGTCGCCGACCAGTTCGACTACCTCGAACGTTCGCTGGCGATCGCCGCTGCGGCGAAGGTGGCCCGCGAGACGATTGTGCTGGACCCTGGTTTTGGATTCGCCAAGGAAACGGTCGAGGAGAACATGGCGCTGATGGCGCGCTGTGACGAACTGCTGGCGCTCGGTTATCCGCTCCTGGTTGGGACGTCGCGCAAGCGCTTCCTCGGGACGCTGACCGGCCGGGAAGCAGGCGAGCGCGATGCGGCGACCGCCGCGACCACTGTGCTCTTGCGGATGAAGGGCGCTTCGGTTTTCCGGGTGCACAATGTCGCGATTAACCGGGATGCTCTGGCGATCGCCGATGCTATGATCGCGGCGCAACGAGAAGCCGGCAAGGAACAGGCACTATGACGGACATCTACACAATCACGCTGGAGAATTGCGCGTTCTTCGCCCGTCACGGGGTCTATGCCGAGGAAGAGTTTCTCGGCCAGCGCTTCTTCATCGATGCCGAGTTCGACGTTGCAGCCGGAACCGCGCTCGAGAATGATGATATCGACGGCACTGTCGACTATGGGATCGCCTTCAAGGTGATCGAGGATACGGTCACAAATAGCCGACGCTACCTGATCGAGGCGCTGGCACTGGCAATTGCCAAGGAGCTATGCACTCGCTTCCCTATGATCCGGCGGGCGAAGATCACTGTCCGCAAGCCGAGCGCTCCGGTTCCAGGCATCCTCGATTATGTGCAGGTGAGCGTTGAGCATTTCAATTGAGGACGGCTGGCGTCGCGCAACGCTCGGGCTCGGCGGCAATATCGGCGATCCGGTTGCGGCCATGGCGCTTGCGCTGCGCCGGCTCGATGCGCGCGCGGATTGCCGGGTAACGGCGGTGTCGCGACTCTACCGTACGCCGCCCTGGGGCAAGATCGACCAGGCCGACTTTTACAATGCATGTGCGACTATCGAAACGACGCTTTCCCCGCTGCGACTGCTCGAAGCGTGCCTGGAGATCGAGCGCGACATGAAGCGGATCAGGACCGAGCGCTGGGGCCCGCGCACCATTGACATCGATGTTCTGACCTTTGACGGGCTGGAAATCGCCGAGGACGCGCTGACCGTACCGCATCCGCGCATGACCGAACGCGCTTTCGTCCTGATGCCGCTCGCCGATATCGCTGGCGACCTCAAGGTGAAGGGAAGGGCGGTCTCGGATTGGTTGGCCGCGACCGGTGCCGAAGGGATTGTGGTGGCAAACGAAAACCGCGCCTGGTGGCGCGGCTGAGGAATAGTTAATCGGCTGGCGACTGGGGCCGACAGCGCGTCAGTTCTTGATCGCGCCGGCGTAGGCTTCGGCCTGGCGATTCAGCTTCAGGCCGATCACAGGTATCATGCGATCCTCGACCTTGACCGAAATCGTGATGTTCAAGGCGCTGTCGTTGTGCAGGCGAGCGACCATGGCGCCGTTCAGCTTTTTGCGGTTGATACCCATCACGACGCGATCGCCGGTCACGGCGCCGGAAACGATGTCGAGGCCCTTGCCTTCCGCGCCGTCGAGGAACTGACCCTGGTACTTGCCGCCGACCTCGGAAATTGTCGCTTTCATCGGCTGGGAGAATACACCGACGCGGCAGGTGCCGTCGAGCGTCAGCCCTGTCAGGTTGCCGTCGGCTGGCAGGCCGGTGAGGCTACAGGTGAACTTGGTGCCCTTGTACTTGCCGGCTACGATCTCGCCCGGGCCTTTCCAGACACCGGCGACCGATTGGAAAAAGCGCTTGTCGCGCGATGCGGCATCGGCCACGGGTGCCGAGGCAACCATTGCGGCGACGGACATGGCGATGATGCGGCCGAATGGCGAGATGAAACGATGTGACATCGACTTACCTTGGTACGAGCAACCAGAATACCCGCAGGCAGACTACCCTGGGAATGGTTAACGCATCATTGCACTAGCCGCAAATGGCGCGGCGGGCAACGGCAAAAGAGGGCACGCGAGACCGGCTCTTTCCTACTTCGCGGCCTGGGTGGGTTTGCCGGTCATGCTGGGCGTTAGGTCCGAGATGAAATCGCCGATGCCGGGTCGTTTCACGGCCCGGAACGGCAGGGGGCGGCAGAGATCCATGGCGGCGATGCCGATTCGCGCGGTCATCAGACCGTTGATCACGCCTTCGCCCAGCCGCGCCGAGAGCCTTGAGGCGAGTCCGTGGCCGAGGATCTGCTGGGCCAGACCATCGCCGACGGCAATCGATCCGGTGATTGCGAGATGTGCGATGACGTCGCGCATGAGCCGCAGCATGCCGACCGTACCCGGCCGTCCGCCGTAGAGCTCGGCCATGGCGCGCACCAGGCGGAAGACTTCGAACAGCACATAGGCCAGATCGACGATGGCACGCGGACTGACCGCAGTAACCACCGACACGCGCTTTGCTGCGCCGAGGATGAGGCCGCGCGCCCTCATGTCGAGCGGAGCCAGCAATTCGCGTTCGGCAAGTTCAATCAGCTGCGGAGCGTCGATGATGTCGTCCTCCGTCGCTTCGAGCGTCGCCCGGCCACGGGCGGTCTCCGGGCGCGATGAAACAAGGCGGGTCAATTGCCGGACAAGAGCCCTGGCCGCGGGTTTTCGCCCTTCCGCCGCGGCCTTCTCAGCGTCGGCCTTGAGGTTCTGGACAGCTTCGAGGCGGTAGAGGCCTATGGCCTCGCGTGCCAGCAGGAGGAAGAGTGCGAGAAGGCCGACGGCAAGCACGGCCATGGCGGCATAGCCGAGCCAGTCGGATCGCGCGAACAGGTCGCGAATCAACCCGTCGAGCCAGAGCCCGATCGCCAGCGAGACGAGCAGGCCGAAAGCGCCGGCGGCGATCTTGCCGAGAGACAGGCCTCTGCGATGCGGCCTTGCGATGGCAATCGGGTCGATCGCGTCGAGTTCGGCGCCGAGAAAGGGGTCGGCCTCGTCGGGCACGATTTCGACGCCGTCGTCGAAGCATTGCGGCGCCCTCGGGCCTATGTTCTTCGGAGCGGTCGTTTCCTCCGGTTCGACGGCGAAGGAAGCCGGATGACGGCGAGGGGCCTCTGGCGAAAGCGGTGGCCTTTTCATGCGAGGCGATCTCCGAACAGGAACTGCATGGCGCGGTCGAGCCGGATATGCGGCACGGAAAGCGTGATCCCGCCGGCGGTTTCCTCGATCAACGGGGGGCGGAAACGAACGATGTCGAGATCGGGCAGGTCCAGATGCTCGGCGCCTTCGTCGATCGAGCGAAAGAAGGCCAGTGGGTCTTCCGGCAGATCGCCCGGGAAAACGGCGGTCTTGCGCATGCCGTCGAAGCGATCGGCCCCAACCTTCTCGCCTTCGATCGGTGTACCGACGATCACCGGCAGCTCGTGGCCGTCGCGCTTGACGGTTGCTTCGCGGGTCGCGCGGACCGAGGCGATCGCCATGACGTCGATGCCGGCGCCCGACATGCCGATCGTCTGGATCGCCCTGTCGACAAGGCGGCGCGTGATCGCCTGCAGCCTGTCGTGGCTTTCGTGGTGCAGGTGGTCGGCCTTCGTGGCGGCGACCAGCACCCGGTCGATCCGTCGGCGGATCAGCGAGGTCAGCATGTTGTTCGTGCCGGCGCGGAAGCAGGCGAGCACGTCGGCCAGTGCCCGCTCGAGATCCTGCACGGCTTCCGGACCGCGATTGATCGCCTGGAGCGCGTCGACCAGCACGATCTGCCGGTCGAGCCGGGCGAAGTGCTCGCGAAAGAAGGGCTTCACAACGACTGACTTGTAGGCCTCGTAGCGGCGCTCCATCATCGCGCGCAGAGATCCCTTCGGCGCGCGCGTCTCTGGTATGCCGACGAGGGGCGCGAAGGTCAGCGCGGGAGAGCCGTCCAGATCGCCGGGCATGAGGAAACGGCCGGGTGGCAGGGTCGACAGCGAACGCTCGTCGGCCTTGCAGGCGCGCAGATAGGTGGTGAACGTGGTCGCCAGTTGCCGCGCCACCATCTCGTTTGCGGGCGCGTCCATGTCGATCGCAGCGCACAGGTCGAGCCAATCGCGCGCCAGTTCGGCACGTATGCCGGTGCGGGCAAGGTCGGTCGTCGCCTCGCTGAACTGGCGGAAGTCCTGTCCGAGCAGCGGCAGGTCGAGCAGCCATTCGCCGGGATAGTCGACAATGTCGATCGACAGCCGCCCGGGCGAAAACATCCGGTTCCAGCCGCTAGCGCTCTTGTACTCGATGGTCAGCCGAAGTTCCGAAATCGCGCGCGTCGAATCCGGCCAGACCCGGTCTCGCACCAGCGCACGGATATGATCCTCATACTGGAAGCGCGGTACGGCGTCGTCGGGCTGCTCCTCCAGCCGTGTTGCGCTGACGCGACCCGAGCGGACCGGCTCGAACAGGGGGAGCCGTCCGCCATGCAGAAGGTTGTGGACCAGGGAGGAAATGAAAACCGTCTTTCCCGCGCGTGATAGGCCGGTGACGCCGAGGCGCAGCGTCGGATTGACGAGATTGGCGGCGCGGTCGGCAATATTGTCGAACGCGATGGCGGCTTCGTCGGTCAGGCTGGTCAAGGATGGCGGCAATTCATTCGTCCCTGCGTGATGTGCGTCCCGTCATATAGGAAGCTTACCGGCGCGGAAACAAGAACGGGACCGGCGCCGGATCGTCGCGGGCGTCAAGCGGTCGTCGCGGCGGCGTTCAACCGACGAGAAAATCGTGCAGTATCCATCGGTCACCGTCGCCGCTGCGATCCAGGACTGCCAGACCGGCGGTCGGATAGCCTTCCGGGATCGTGCGGTTGACGACATCCATCCCGACGAGCCTGGCAAACAGTTCTTCGATCGCCGGATTGTGACCGACCACCATGACCGAGGGGGCGCTGTCCAAACGATCAAGGGCGTCGGTGTAGATTTCGGCCGGTGCATTGTAGAGTTCATCGATGTAGCGAAACTCGGTTTCGCCGTCGATCGCGCGCTGCACAGCCTCGGCCGTCTGTCGGCACCGCATCGCCGATGACGAAAGTACCAGACTGGGGCGATAGCCGCGCGTGGCCGCCTCTTCGGCGACCTGAGCCGCCTCTGCACAACCGGCCTGATCCAGGGTGCGGTCGAAGTCCCGTCCGCCGGGCATGGCCCAGCCGGACTTTGCATGCCTCAGGAGGTAGATGCGTTCAGGGGGCGAGGCAAGGAGGGTCATCCGAGGAAATTCCGCGACTGGGCTTCTTATCCTGAACTAGCTTTTGTCGGGGAGGTCCGTCAACCGCCGTTCAAACCGATTAGACCACAGTAGTGTATGCAGCGTGAGGCTTCTCAGGGCGCCTGACTGCCGAATTCGAAAATAGTGGTTAAAAAATATGCCTTTAGCCTAAAAATATGACAGATTTAAAAATGGCTTAATACGCGGCCATTAGGCTTGAACCCCGGTTATTGAAAGGATATACAGCCCGCCATTGAGATGTTCTTCAGGAGAATCGCGTTGAGTGAGAAGATCAATCTTAGCAATTATGTGCTCTCGGAAGACGATGAGTTCATGAACGCGAGCCAGAGAGCTTACTTCCGTGCCAAGCTCGTCGCATGGAAGAACGACATCCTTAGGGAAGCGCGTGAAACGCTCGGTCACCTTGCCGAAGAGAGCGCCAACCATCCCGATCTTGCAGACCGGGCTTCCTCCGAAACTGATCGTGCCATCGAGCTTCGTGCCCGCGACCGGCAGCGCAAGTTGATTTCCAAGATCGACGCAGCCCTGCAGCGGATCGATGACGGAACTTATGGCTATTGCGAAGAGACGGGTGAGCCGATCGGCTTGAAGCGGCTGGACGCACGGCCGATCGCGACGTTGTCGATCGAGGCGCAGGAGCGCCACGAGCGGCGCGAGAAGGTCTATCGCGACGAATAGGCAGCGCTGGACGCGTCTAGTTTTTAAGCAGAATCGGCCTTGATGCCGGGGGAGAATGCCGGCCTGTGCCGGCATTTCTCGTTAGGCGAAATCATCGGCGGTCGGCCGACATCTCGCCGAAGATGCGTGCGATCTCGTCCTGCAGGTCGGGCTCCTCGGCCGTGGTGGCGCTCGGGCGTGACTCGTCGCTGCGTATCGGCGCGGCAATTGGCGGTACGACCGGACGGTCGGCGCGCGTTTCTGGCAGGATCGGCTCGAAAGCCAGCGGTGCCTTCGCCGGGACCTCGCTGGCGGCAAGATGCAGTGCCATTTCCTCCTCAAGGACGCGCTCAAATTCGCTCGGCTCGCGATTCCGTTCGGGCACTTCGGTCGATGCCGAAGGAGGGCCGGAAGGACGGCCGATAGCCGGGGTTTCGGCAGCCGGTGAAAGAACGCGCTGGCGAGCCGCCTCCAGGATGTCGGCAGCATCGCTTTGTGGAATCGT
The DNA here is from genome assembly GCF_964021225.1 of Rhizobium arsenicireducens. NCBI lineage: Bacteria > Pseudomonadati > Pseudomonadota > Alphaproteobacteria > Hyphomicrobiales > Rhizobiaceae > Rhizobium > Rhizobium arsenicireducens. Next base: position 1,156,086 of record NZ_CAXHYK020000001.1, read on the forward strand.
GGTCTCCTCGGCGGCCGGTTTCGACAAGGCGAGAGCGGGGGCACCAATCGATGGGGCGATCACCGCGGCTGCGGCGACCGGGGCGGCGGAACTTGCCGAAGTCTCCATTTTTCTCGTTTCATTCGCCGGACCCAGGGGCGGAACGGCAGGGGCGAATCTATTCTCGCTGGTCGGTGAGCTGGGCGGAGCGATTTCCGCAGTAGGTCTGGCGGCTGCGACCGGCGAAGCCGACGGTGGCGCTGCCGGCGAGGGCGCCGGCGCCGATGGTGCCACCGGCCGCTCGGCCTCCAGGCTCTCAGTTATGCGGTACGCCCGTTCCGGCCCGCCGGCCGCCGGCTGCGTCACGTCCTGCCGGGGAGCCTCGATGGCACGCGGCTCTACCCTGGCCGTTGGTTGCGGTTGCGCTTCCTGGACCATAGCGGGCCGAACCGGCGGTCGCGGCGGGGGCGGCGCGGACAAGGTGGCTTGCGGCGGGGCCGTTGCCGCGGCGGACGGGGCAGCCGGACGGGCCGCTACGGATGGTTCGGGTTTCGCCACCGGTGCGGGAGGGCTCTCGCGTTGCTCAAGTGCCCGCGGGACCACGGCCGGAGTCGGCAGCTGTGTCTCGGCCGCATCGCCCGTCACCTGCATTGCCGCACCCCCGACCGGGGTGGCCGAGAGATAGGCGCGCTCATCGCCGATGCCGCTTTCGATGACGATATCGGTAGGGCCGCCGATCATCACCAGATGCTCGACATTGTCGCGACGGACCAGCACCAGCCGCCGGCGCGCATCCACCGCTGCGGCATCCAGAACCTGCAGCCGGGGCTGGCGATTGCGGCCGCCGCGAACAAAGGGCGAGGGTGCGCGGTTGCGCAGGAGCCACAGCACGATGAATAGGCACAAAAGCGCGAGGCTCACGCCGAGCGCAGCGACCAGAAAACGGTTCCCGTAGGCGGTCACCAGTTCGTCAATCATGTCGCGCTCTCCCTTTTTCCGCTTTCTGGCAGAAGACTGTCCATTTCGCAATCTCGCAAGGGCTTGAGGCCGGCTTGGGCTGGCACTTCGCGAAAAAGGTGAATGATCTTTGTTAAATGAGGCATTCCTGTGGGAATTGCTGTGTATTGCCCGACTCATTATGCCGGCTCGGAGCTTTTTGCGGCTGCCGCAAATTGCTAAAGAGTTCTACACGCCCCGATTCCCTGACACACTTCAGGCGGCGACGCGATATCCGGGCTCGAGCACGAGGCATACATGATAAGAGAGCCGAAGGGCGGAGATAACGAGGGTCCCCTGGTGGATCGCGCGGCGCGTTCGGGAACGGCGCTGCGCGTCATCCTGCTGGCCTTTGTGCTGTTGGCGGCGGCGGTCGCTTTCGTACTCTTCAAGGAGCAGCTCGACAACGAGATCGTGCTCGGAATTCTCGGCATCCTCGCCATGATGGGGATATTCTTCATCGTTGCGGCGGTTATCGGTTTCGTCGAGGTGATGCCGCAATCCCACTCGGACACGCTGGCGCGCAGCTTTCTCGCCAGCCAGCCCGACGGCATCCTGATCACCGACGAGGATGGGCGTGTCGTCTATGCCAATGCCGGCTATGGCCGCATGACCGGCGCCAGGAAGGCGACCGAGGTGCAATCCCTCGAATCTCTGCTGTCGCGCTATCGCGAATCGAGCGAAGCGCTCTATCGGCTAACCAACGGCTTGAGGGAAGGGCGAGAGGGCTACGAGGAGTTCCGCCTGCTGAAACCGCTCGGTACCCACACCGCTAACGGATCGGGAGCCCATTGGTATCGGCTGAAGGCCCGCCTACTTTCCGGCGAGCGCAGCCTGGGCAAGAAACTGCATATTTGGCAGATCAGCGACATCACCTCGGAGCGCGACGACCAGGAGCGCTTCTTCAAGGAACTGCAGCATGCGATCGACTATCTCGACCATGCGCCGGCCGGATTCTTCTCCGCCGGCCGCAAGGGCGAAATCTATTACCTGAACGCCACGTTGGCGGAGTGGCTTGGCGTCGATCTCACCCAGTTCAGCCCGGGCTCGATGACGATCGCCGACCTGGTGGCCGGCGAGGGCATGGCGCTGATTAATTCCGTGCAGGCCGAGCCCGGCCAGTCGAAGACAGAGACGCTCGATCTCGATCTGCGGCGCGTCAACGGCCAGAGCCTCCCGGTCAGACTGGTGCATCGGGTCCGTTCGGCGCGTGACGGTGCCCCCGGCGAGAGCCGCTCGATCGTGCTGGCTCGGCAGGAGGGCGGTGCCGACCAGTCTGCGTCGATTGCCTCGATGCGTTTCACCCGTTTCTTCAACAACACGCCGATGGCCATCGCTTCGGTCGATGGCGACGGGCGGATCCTGCGCACCAACGCGCCATTCATGAAACTCTTCTCAGACATGGTCAGTCGCGACGACGTCGATCGCGGGGGGCAGCTGGAAGTGGTCTTCCATGAGAGTGATCGGGAACGTTTCCATCAGGCTCTGGCCGCGGCCAAGGATCGGCAGGTCGACATCGCCCCGATCGACAGCCGTCACCCGGTCAATGAAACGCGACATTTCCGTTTCTACGTCAATGCGGTGATCGACCAGAGCGACGAGGCGCCTGAAGAGGCGGCGATCGTCTACGCGGTCGACGTGACCGATCAGAAGGCGCTCGAGACGCAGATGGCGCAGACGCAGAAGATGAATGCGGTCGGCACGCTTGCCGGCGGTATCGCGCATGACTTCAACAATGTGTTGACCGCGATCCTGCTCTCCTCCGACCATCTCCTGCTGCAGGCGCGGCCGTCGGATTCGAGCTTTGCCGACCTGATGGAAATCAAGCGCAATGCCAACCGCGCGGCGGTCCTGGTGCGCCAGCTGCTTGCCTTCTCGCGCAAGCAGACCATGCGGCCGACCGTGCTCAACCTGACCGACGTGATCGGCGATCTTCGCATGCTGGTCGACCGCCTGATCTCGGGCAGCAATGTCAAGCTGAAGGTGGAATACGGCCGCGATCTCTGGGCGGTGAAGACCGACCTGTCGCAGTTCGAGCAGGTGCTCATCAACCTTTGCGTCAACGCCCGCGACGCCATGCCGGACGGCGGTACGATCACGGTTACCACCCGCAATATCTCACCGACCGAGGCTGCGGCCTTCGACTATCGCGACCTGCCGGAGGCGGAATTCGTTGTGGTGGAAGTTGCCGATAGCGGAACCGGCATCGCGCCGGAAATCATGGACAAGATCTTCGAGCCCTTCTTCACCACGAAGGAAGTGGGCAAGGGAACGGGCCTCGGCCTTGCCATGGTCTACGGCATCGTCAAGCAGTCTGGCGGCTACATCTATCCGGAATCGGAAATGGCGCGCGGCACGACGTTCCGTATCTTCCTGCCGCGCCATATCCCCGAGGCCCTGCCGCTGAGCGTATCCGACGGTACGTCCGGCACCGGACCTGCCAGCGGTGGCGAACACGCGGGTGCCGTTGCGCAGGCGGCGGGAAGCGCGGCACCGGCTGAGCCGGCCGATCTGACCGGCAAGTCGGCCGTGGTGCTGCTGGTGGAAGACGAGGAAGCGGTCCGGCGCGGCGGCAAGCGCATGCTTGAAACCCGCGGCTATACCGTGCACGAGGCCGGCTCCGGGGTAGAGGCGCTCGACATCATGGAAGAGCTCGACGGTGCCGTCGACATTGTCGTCTCCGACGTCGTCATGCCGGAAATGGACGGTCCGACGCTGCTTACCGAGCTGCGCAAGAAGTATCCGGACCTGAAGTTCATCTTCGTCTCCGGCTATGCCGAGGATGCCTTTGCTCGCAACCTGCCGGCCGACGCGAAGTTCGGCTTCCTGCCAAAGCCGTTCTCGCTCAAGCAACTGGCCGTGGCCGTTCGCGAAATGCTCGACGGAACAAATTGACATTTGGCAAGCTCATTGGCCTACTGCTCATGGTTTTGGTCAATTCGCCGATTGCGTGGCCACGGGGCGCAAACCTGGTGAATTGACCGGTTCGGGTGCACACGGCGCCAGAACTGCAATATGGCGTGTAGTTGAGGTGCGATGGACGGGAACGGAGTTCCAGACGACAGCGGCAGGGATCTGCTCATCCGCATCCAGGCGGCAGATGGCCTGGCTGGGATCGGGACGGTGATCGGCCTTCTGTTGCGGCGTTTCAGGTTCGACTATTTCAAGCTTTTTGCCGCACGGTCCGTATCGAGTGGCTCTCTTCGGGAGCATCTTGTCCTCACCAATGTTCCATCGACCTTCATCGACGGCTTCGATGCCATCGGCGGCCTTCCGGCCGCGCCGATCCGCATTTTCGACACTTCCGACCGGCTGGTCTACCAATGGCATGTGAGCGACTTGACGGAGAAGGCGATGGCCTCTCCGCAGGTCGGGCGGCTGATGACGCTGCTTGAAGGGCACGGCATGAGCCAGGGCGCCTATGCAGCCTTGCCGACGCTTGACGGGCGCAAGCATATTTTCGGGGTCTACGGTGAGCGCGCGCCCCTGTCGCCAGCGGAACTGGATGAATTCAGTTTCCTGTCAATCCATCTTCTGGACCGTCTGGAGGCGCTGGAGAAGCTACGCGGCTGGCAGCAGACCGGCATGTCCAGCCTGGAAATCGAGTGCCTGATAATGACGGCTGCCGGTCTCGACACGGCGGCCATTGCCCAGCGGCTTTCACTGTCGACGCGCACGGTCAACTATCTTCATGGGTCGCTCTGCCGAAAGCTCGGCACCGACCGCCTCGAACATGCACTGACCGAGGCGGTCCGATTGGGCTACATCACTTGAGCCCGCGGCCGGACCGTTCGATGACTGTCAGCTGTTCATCGCCACCGCAATCTCGGCTGCCAGGCGGGCATTGTTCTCGACCAGGGCGACGTTTGTCTTCAGGCTGCGCCCGCTGGTCATGTGGAAGATCGTGTCGAGCAGGAAGGGCGTGACCTCCTTGCCGGAGATTTCCTCGCGCTCGGCGCTCGCCAGGGCCCGGCCGATATAGATCTCCATTTCTTCGCGCGCGATCTCGTATTCGGGAGGCACTGGATTGGCGATCAGCATGCCGCCTTCGATGCCGAGCTGTTCGCGCATCCGCTGGAAATTGGCGATCGCTGCCGGGCTCGGCAGGGTGAGAGGGCTCTTCAGGCCGGAGACGCGCGACCAGAAGGCCGGGAATTCCTCGCTGTCAAATGTAACGACCGGGACGCCTCGTGTCTCGAGTACTTCGAGCGTCTTGGGAATATCGAGGATCGCCTTGGGGCCTGCGGAGACGACGATTACTGCCGTGCGCGCCAGTTCCTCCAGATCGGCGGAAATGTCGAAGCTCTCCTCGGCGCCCCGATGAACACCGCCGATGCCGCCGGTGGCAAAGACCGAGATGCCGGCTCGGGCCGCGGCGATCATGGTTGCGGCGACTGTCGTCGCACCGGTGCGCCGTTCGGCCAGCGCGAAGGCGATGTCCGCCCGCGAAAGCTTCATCACCTCACGCATTTCTGCAAGGGCGGCAATCTGCGCCGGTTCGAGACCGATATGCAGAACGCCTTCGATCACCGCGATGGTGGCGGGCACAGCGCCATGCTGACGCACGATGTGTTCGACGCTGCGTGCCATTTCCAGATTGCCTGGAAAGGGCATGCCATGGGTGATGATCGTCGATTCGAGCGCAACGATCGGTGCCCCGCGCGCTTTCGCGGCGACGACCTCGGCTGAATAAACGATCGGCAGGATGGGGGAAATGGATTTGGTCATGGTTGTATCCAGGATTCTCGAGCGCGTGTCATGACAGGATAGCGGCCTCTCCCACAAGGGCCAGCCCCGACTTTAGGAGTTCGTTATTGAGATCTTTCTCCGTGCCGTGTGGCGAAATCAGGGTGATCGCGGCGCAAGCCGTCCCCTGGCGCAGGGCATCGGCGATTGTCTCCCCGGCAATCCTGGCTGACAGGAAGCCGGCGGCGAAGGCATCGCCCGCACCCGTCACATCGGAAATGGCGTCCAGCTGTGGTGGGGTCAGCAGGGCTGCGCCGTTTTCGTCAAAGGCCACGGTCGGGCCGGCGCCCATGGTCACCGTCCCGGCCCGCAAGCCGACATCGCGCAGCATGGCCGGCCAGTCGGCGGGCTGACGGGCACGGGCGCCGGCCAGGACTTCGGCCTCCGCGGCGTTCATGAAGACATGGTCCAGCCTTTGCAGCGAGGGCGTGAGCCGCAGCGCCTTGGCCGGAGAAATTGCAATCGCCGCAACAGGTTTGCCGAGATGGTTGGCGGCGGAGGCAAGGGCGGCGATCGTTTCGCCAGGCAGGTTGGCGTCGCACAGCACGTGGCTGGCCAGTATCAAACTGTCCCTCAGGGACCGGCTGCGCAGGCGACGGGCCGAAAAAAGGTCGTAGAGGGCCATGTCGGCAAGCGCCACGATCAGATTGCCGTCGCTTTCAAGAATGGCCGTATAGCTCGGCGTGGCGCGATCGAGAAAAACGACCGGGCAATCCTCGATCCCGGCCTGTTCGGCCGCTGCCGCCACCCGTTCGCCGCTGGCGTCGCCGCCGCGAGGAGCGACGAGCCTGACCCGGTGCCCGAGCCGGCCGAGATTGCAGGCCGCGTTGAAGGCCCCGCCGCCGGGTTCCTCGAGCCACTTGCCGGGATTGCTCGCACCCATGCGGGTCGGACCGTCGAGCCTGCCGCGCCGGTCGATATGGGCGCCGCCGAGGACGAGAACATCGATGCTCATGGGCTCGCTTTCAAGTGGTACAGTGGAGCGAATCGAACGGCCCGGAAAATGCCAAGCCGAAGCGCCGCGGCGGGTGCGAAGCCTGCATGGGCAGCAATGCGGACAAAAAGCGAACATGGCGTGGAATCGAACGTGATTCCAACGCGGTGTTCGGCTCTTGTCAAACGAGAACAAAACATGTACATGTGCGCCATCGGCTGCTTCATTGCCTATGCGGCTTCAATAACCTAAAGGTGGACCAGATGGCACAAAATTCTTTGCGGCTCGTAGAGGACAAATCGGTGGACAAAAGCAAGGCATTGGAGGCAGCGCTCTCGCAGATCGAACGGTCGTTCGGCAAGGGCTCGATCATGAAACTCGGCGCAAACGAGAGCGTGGTCGAAACCGAGACGATCTCGACCGGTTCGCTCAGCCTCGACATTGCGCTCGGCATCGGCGGGTTGCCGAAGGGGCGTATCATTGAAATTTACGGCCCGGAGAGCTCGGGCAAGACCACTCTGGCGCTGCAGACGATTGCAGAAGCACAGAAGAAGGGCGGCATCTGCGCCTTCGTCGATGCCGAACATGCGCTCGATCCGGTCTATGCGCGCAAGCTCGGCGTTGACCTGCAGAACCTGCTGATCTCGCAGCCGGATACCGGCGAGCAGGCGCTCGAAATCACCGATACACTGGTGCGTTCCGGCGCGATCGATGTCCTGGTCATCGACTCGGTTGCCGCACTCACCCCGCGGGCCGAAATTGAAGGTGAGATGGGCGACAGCCTGCCAGGTCTTCAGGCCCGACTGATGAGCCAGGCGCTGCGCAAGCTGACGGCATCGATTTCCCGTTCCAACACCATGGTGATCTTTATCAACCAGATCCGCATGAAGATCGGCGTCATGTTCGGTTCGCCGGAGACGACGACGGGCGGTAATGCGTTGAAATTCTACGCTTCGGTCCGTCTCGACATCCGCCGTATCGGCGCGGTCAAGGATCGCGAAGAGGTGGTCGGCAACCAGACCCGCGTCAAGGTCGTCAAGAACAAGATGGCGCCGCCCTTCAAGCAGGTCGAATTCGACATCATGTATGGCGAGGGCGTCTCGAAGACCGGCGAGCTCGTCGATCTCGGCGTCAAGGCCGGCATCGTCGAGAAGGCGGGGGCGTGGTTCTCCTACAACAGCCAGCGTCTCGGCCAGGGCCGCGAGAACGCCAAGCTTTTCCTGCGTGACAACCCGGCGCTTGCCCAGGAAATCGAGTTGGCGCTTCGTCAGAATGCCGGCCTGATTGCCGAAAAGTTCCTGCAGAACGGCGGCCCGGACAGCGAAGAGGCGGCCGGCGGCGACGAGTAATTCCGGCGCAATTTCAGTTTGCTGTTCAAAGACCGGCCACATATCGAAAGAGGTGTGGCCGGTTTTGCGTCGTGCGGCTGGACAGGGGGAATGGCGGGCGATAAAAGCCATTGATTTTCGCGGATTGGCCGGCTCCCGGCCTGAATGAAGGGCATGACATGAGTGGCGTGAACGACATTAGGTCGACATTTCTCGATTACTACAAGGCGAACGGCCATGAGGTCGTGTCATCGAGCCCGCTCGTGCCGCGTAATGACCCGACGCTGATGTTCACCAATGCCGGCATGGTGCAGTTCAAGAACGTGTTCACCGGGCTCGAGCAGCGGCCGTATTCGACGGCAGCCACCGCGCAGAAATGTGTGCGCGCCGGTGGCAAGCACAACGACCTCGACAATGTCGGCTATACCGCGCGTCACCACACCTTCTTCGAAATGCTCGGCAATTTTTCGTTCGGCGACTATTTCAAGGAACGCGCCATCGAGCTCGCCTGGAACCTGATCACCAAGGAGTTCGGCCTCGACCGCAAGCGCCTGCTGGTCACCGTCTACCATACCGACGACGAAGCCTTCGACCTTTGGAAGAAGATCGCCGGCCTTTCCGACGACCGCATCATCCGCATTCCGACCAGCGACAACTTCTGGGCCATGGGCGATACCGGTCCGTGCGGTCCCTGCTCGGAAATCTTCTACGACCACGGCGACCATATTTGGGGCGGCCCGCCCGGTTCGCCGGAAGAGGACGGGGATCGCTTCATCGAGATATGGAACCTCGTCTTCATGCAGTATGAGCAGGTGACGAAGACGGAGCGCGTTGACTTGCCGCGTCCCTCGATCGACACGGGCATGGGTCTCGAGCGTGTGGCGGCTGTCCTGCAGGGGCGTCATGACAATTACGACATCGACCTGTTCCGCGCCCTGATCGACGCATCGGTGGATCTCACGGGCGTGCCGGCCGAGGGCGAGCGTCGCGCCAGCCACCGCGTCATCGCTGATCATCTGCGCGCTTCGGCCTTCCTGATTGCCGATGGCGTGCTTCCGTCGAACGAGGGGCGCGGCTACGTGCTGCGCCGCATCATGCGACGTGCTATGCGCCATGCCGAATTGCTCGGTGCACGCGAACCCATTATCTACAAGCTGTTGCCGGTTCTGGTTCAGCAGATGGGCCGTGCCTATCCGGAGCTGGTGCGTGCCGAAGCGCTGATTGGCGAGACGCTGAAGCTCGAGGAAACTCGCTTCCGCAAGACGCTGGAGCGGGGTCTCACTCTGCTCTCGGATGCCACGAACACGCTCGGCAAGGGCGACACGCTCGACGGCGAGACCGTTTTCAAGCTCTACGACACCTATGGTTTCCCGCTGGACTTGACTCAGGATGCCCTGCGCGCGCGCGGCATCGGCGTCGATCTAACCGGCTTCAACGACGCGATGCAGCGCCAGAAGGCCGAGGCGCGTGCCCATTGGACCGGTTCTGGCGACAAGGCGACCGAGAGCATCTGGTTCGAGCTCAAGGAAAAGCACGGCGCAACCGAGTTTCTCGGTTATTCCTCGGAAACGGCCGAGGGCCAGGTCCAGGCCATCGTGCGTGACGGAGTTGCGGTCGAAAGTGCTGCCAAGGGAGAAAGCGTCCAGCTCGTCGTCAACCAGACCCCTTTCTACGGCGAATCCGGTGGTCAGATGGGCGATGCCGGTGTGATTTCCAGCGACGGTGCAAGCGTTGCAGTCAGCGACACGCAGAAGAAGGGTGAGGGTCTATTCGTCCACATCGCGACGGTTTCCGATGGTACGATCCGGATCGGCGACGCGGTCACCCTGACGGTCGACCACGCCCGCCGTTCGCGGTTGCGGGCCAACCACTCGGCAACGCACCTGATACACGAGGCACTGCGCGAAGTCCTTGGTACACACGTGGCGCAGAAAGGCTCGCTGGTCGCGCCGGAGCGCCTTCGCTTCGATGTTTCTCATCCGAAACCCATGTCCGCCGAAGAGCTCAAGATCGTCGAAGACATGGCCAATGATATCATCGTGCAGAACGCCCCGGTGACGACGCGGCTGATGAGCGTCGATGACGCGATAGCCGAGGGTGCGATGGCGCTGTTCGGCGAGAAATACGGCGACGAAGTGCGCGTCGTGTCGATGGGCACGGCGATCCACGGCCCGAAGGCCGGAAAACCCTATTCGATCGAACTTTGCGGCGGTACCCATGTCGGTGCAACCGGTGACATTGGCCTGGTGCGCATCCTCGGCGATAGCGCCGTCGGCGCTGGCGTGCGGCGTATCGAGGCGGTAACGGGCGAATCGGCGCGCGCCTACCTCGCCGATCAGGACGAACGGGTGAAGCAACTGGCCACGACGCTGAAGGTCCAGCCGGCGGAGGTCGTGACGCGCGTCGAGGCTCTGATCGACGAGCGGCGCAAGCTGGAGCGCGAACTCGCCGATGCCAAGCGCAAGCTTGCCATGGGCGGCGGACAGGCGGCGGCGGAAGAGTCGGTTCGCGAGGTCAACGGCGTCCGTTTCATCGGCAAAGTGCTGAACGGGGTCGACCCGAAGGACCTGAAGGGGCTGGCCGATGACGGCAAGACCTCGCTCGGTTCAGGCGTCGTGGCGCTGATCGGTGTATCGGACGACGGCAAGGCAAGCGCAGTTGTCGCGGTCACGGCGGATCTGGTGGGCAAGGTGAGTGCCGTCAACCTTGTCAGGGTTGCCTCTGCCGCTCTCGGCGGCAAGGGTGGCGGCGGCCGTCCCGATATGGCCCAGGCTGGCGGTCCGGACGGCACCAATGCCGAGGCCGCGGTCGAGGCCATCGCCGCCGCGCTGGCCGGCTGAGCGCCTGGGTTGGTCCCTCTTCCTGACGTCGAGGTCAGGGGGCGCTGCAAAGCTTGAATAAGAGGGCGTGGGCAAATTCCACGCCCGTTTTTTATTCCTGCCGACAGAAAGCAACTTAAAAGGAGAGGGTGGGGCAAGTGCCCCGAACGGCGCCCCTCCTGAGCGACCGCCGCAGCGCGCGCCTGTATGGCATGCCTTGTCGGGGCTTTGTCCGTGCGCGGCTTGGCGATCGGCATCAGTCCAATTTGGCGGCAATCATCGCGCGGGCCTCGCTTACCGAGCGCAGATAGACGACGTTGGCGCCCTGTACTTCGTGGGTCTCGAGCATGCGACGCACGTCAGGCTCCGCGCCGGTGATATAGACGGTGACGCCGGCCCGGCGTGCCTTACGGACCGTTCCGGCGATCACGTTGGCCGCTGTCGAGTCGATCAGATGCAGGCCTGAGAAGTCGATCACGAAGTTCCGATACTGGTCGGCAATGCGGTCGAGAACGGCGCCGACGGTGGCTGCCGCGCCGAAGAAGAACGCCCCACCGAGGCGGTAGACGACGGTGTTGCTATCCAGATTGTCGACCGGCCGCTCCTTCTCCACGTCATGCGGCACCAGGGTGACGCTTTTCCCCATGCGATCGATAAAGAGAAGGGCGCCAAGGGTGAAGCCCACGATGATCCCCTCCGTCAGGTCGCGGAAGACGACGAGAAGCAAAGTGACGAGCAGCACGACGGCGTCGCCTCGCGACGTTCGGATCAGCGCAGCAAAGGCCGGGCGCTCGATCATATTCCAAGCGACGACGGCCAGAACGCCCGCCAGGGCGGCAAGGGGGATATAGCTGGCAAGCGGTGCGGCCACCAGCATGAAGACGAGAATGAAGAGCGCGTGCAGCATGCCGGCGACGGGACTTGTGCCACCGGCGCGGACATTGGTGGCAGTACGGGCAATCGTGCCGGTCACGCAGAAGCCGCCGAAAAGGCCGGAACCGATGTTGGCGACCCCTTGGCCGATTAGTTCGACATTCGAACGATGGCGCCGGCCGGTCATGCCATCAGCGACCACCGCCGAGAGCAGCGATTCGATCGCGCCGAGCAGGGCGAAGGCAAACGCGTCCGGCAGGACGGCGCGGACGAGGTCGAGGGAGAACACCGGCATATGCGGCACCGGCAGGCCGCGCGGTATGCCGCCAAAGCGGGATCCGATGGTACCAATGTCGAGGCTGAAAAGCGTGGTGACGACTGAGGCAAGCGCGACGGCGATCAGCATGCCAGGCCAGGTCGGGCGCAGCCGGCGCAGCACGAGTATGGTGGCGATCGTCAGTGCCGCAATCCCGGCTGCGGCAACGCTGATAGACGGAAGTGCATCAAAGAGGACAGGGAGCTTTTCGACCAGAGGGCCTGGTTCCTTGACCGGGAGCGCGAGCCCGAGCAGTTCGCTGATCTGGCTGGCGAAGATGATGACGCCGATACCCGCTGTAAAGCCGACGGTGACGGGGTAGGGGATGAACTTGACGTAATCGCCGAGCCGGAGCAGTCCCGCGAGCATTAGCAAGACGCCGGATATCATGGTGGCGACGATCAGGCCCTCGACGCCGTGGGTTGCCGTCGTGGTGGCCACCAGGACGATGAAGGCACCGGCCGGACCGCCGATCTGATGGCGGCTGCCGCCGAGCAACGAGACGAGAAAACCACCGACAATCGCGGTATAGAGACCCCGGTCCGGTGTCACACCGGAGGCGATCGCAATCGCCATGGAAAGCGGCAGGGCGACGATCGCAACGGTCAGTCCGGCAATGGCATCGGCCCGCAGCCGATTGAAGTCATAGCCTTCGCGAAACACGTCGATGGATTTCGGTATGAAAGCGTCGGTCATGCTATCCCCCCGATGGCACAATTACGTTCAATCACCGCATCTAAACAGAGTCGGCTCGTTCATCGCTAGTATTCATACGGGCCAGAGGGGGATTTCTCTAAGACTATCGTTCAGTTTTCAGGCTGGATGTCGCGCATTGCCTCGTCGTCCTTCTCCTTTGCCCGCTGAAAGGCAGGCCGGTCACTGACCCGGGCGAGGTAGTCGATGAAGGCCGGCCGCTTGTCGATCGATCCGAATTGCAGGCCCCAGCCAATGTGCGAGCCGACATAGACGTCGGCTGCGGTAAAGGCCTGACCGGCGACGAAGGGATTGGTCGAAACGGCGATCTCAAGCGTGTCCATGACGTCCTGAAAACTGCCATAGCCGATCATCCTGCGTCCTTCGTCGGGAACCTCGAAGCCGAGGCTGCGATTGCTGACCGCCGCCTCCAGCGGCCCGGCGGCGAAGAACAGCCAGCGGTAATAGCCGCCGCGCGCGTTGGTGGGCGGCGCGAGTTCGAGCCTCCGGGAAAGTGTCGGCCAGATAGGCGCAGATCGCTGCGCATTCGGTCACAACGACGTCGCCGTGGCGAACCGCCGGCACCTTGCCCATGGGGTTCACCGCCCGGTAGTCGGGCGATTTCATCGCCGGGCCGAAGGGTACGAACACTGTGTCATAGGGCTGGCCGGTTTCCTCGACCATCCAGCGGGCAATCCGCCCGCGCGACATGGGATTGGTATAGAGCGTCAGATCGGCCATGCCTTCTCCCTCCTTGTTTGCGTTCCCTTTATGTTCTAATTGTTAACAGCCTTCGCCGATCTTCGCAAGACGCCCTGGCGCAAAAAAGAAAACCCGGCGCGGAGCCGGGTTTTCATCATTCCTTGAAGCGGTGGCGGTGAACCGGATGGTTCAGGCCGCCATGGCCTTCTGCAGGTTCTCGTCGACCTTGTCGAGGAAGGCGGTGGTTGACAGCCAAGGCTGGTCGGGACCGATCAGCAGCGCCAGGTCCTTCGTCATGAAGCCGCTCTCGACGGTGTCGATGCAGACCTTTTCCAGCGTCGTGGCGAAGCGGGCGAGCTCTGCATTGTCGTCGAGCTTGGCGCGGTGCGCGAGGCCACGGGTCCAGGCGAAGATCGAGGCGATCGAGTTGGTCGAGGTTTCCTGGCCCTTCTGGTGCTGGCGGTAGTGGCGGGTAACGGTGCCGTGGGCGGCTTCGGCTTCGACCGTCTTGCCATCCGGGGTGAGCAGGACCGAGGTCATCAGGCCCAGCGAGCCGAACCCTTGCGCTACCGTATCGGACTGCACGTCGCCGTCGTAGTTCTTGCACGCCCAGACATAGCCGCCGGACCACTTCAGCGCCGAGGCGACCATGTCATCGATCAGGCGGTGTTCGTAGATGATGCCGGCCTCGTCGAACTGAGCCTTGAACTCGTTCTGGTAGACTTCTTCGAAGATGTCCTTGAAGCGACCGTCATAGGCCTTGAGGATGGTGTTCTTGGTCGACAGGTAGACCGGCCACTTGCGCATCAGGCCGTACATCATCGAGGCGCGGGCGAAATCGCGGATCGATTCGTCGAGGTTGTACATGGCCATGGCGACACCGGCGCCCGGGGCCTTGTAGACTTCCTTCTCGATCACTTCGCCGTCTTCGCCGACGAACTTGATGGTCAGCGTGCCCTTGCCCGGGAACTTGAAGTCGGTCGCCTTGTACTGGTCGCCGAAGGCGTGACGGCCGACGACGATCGGCTTGGTCCAGCCGGGCACCAGGCGCGGCACGTTCTTGCAGATGATCGGCTCGCGGAAGATGACGCCGCCGAGGATGTTGCGGATCGTGCCGTTCGGGCTCTTCCACATTTCCTTGAGGTTGAATTCCTTGACGCGGGCCTCGTCCGGCGTGATCGTCGCGCACTTGATGCCGACGCCGTGCTTCTTGATGGCGTTGGCGGAATCGATCGTGACCTGGTCATTGGTGGCGTCGCGGTTTTCGACCGAGAGGTCGTAATATTCGATCTGCAGATCAAGATAGGGCAGGATCAGCTTTTCCTTGATGAAATGCCAGATGATGCGGGTCATCTCGTCGCCATCGAGATCGACGACGGGATTGGCAACCTTGATCTTTTTCATGAGTATCCTCGCAGCTAGGGGAGGGACGAGGGTCCCTGTTTGCTCTCTGGCAGCGCCTATAGCATTCCGGATCAGGAACGCAAAGCTCCGAGCCCGGTTGAAAGGCCTTTTCGTTGACAAAAATGCACCAACTTTGGCCGTATTGCCGCCAATCGCGCGCTTGGTGCTTGGCCAGGCGTCGGCTAGATTGGCGCCCAGCATTCTCGCTCTTTTCAGGAAATCGCCATGAAGTCTCTCGCTGCCGCAATTGCCTTGCTCCTCCTTGCCGCCGGTGCCTGCCAGGCGGCGGATCCGACTGCGCCAGTCAAGGAAGTCATCGGCGTCGCGGCCGGCAGTTGGGCTGCGGAAAACCCGACAAGCGAGGATGTCTTCAGCGAAAGCCGTCTCGCCCGCTTGTTCAGTGCGGACTTTGTTCGTGCCTACCGCGAGGCCTCCAAGCATCCGGCCTATGATCCGCCGGAAGGCGAGACCACCGGCTCCCCCTTCGATTACGACCCGATCGCCGGCGGACAGGACGGTTGCGCGTTCGAGAACATCCGCGTCGAGGATGATGGCGACGGTCAGGTGACGGCGCTGTTCAACAATCGCAAGTGCTTCGGCGACGGTCCCGAGTATCAGGAAGACACGGTTCTTATTTTCCACGTGCAGGATGAGGGCGGACGGCCGGTGATCGACGACATCTATCCGGTCGTCGATGGCAATTCGGGCAATTCGATCAAGGACGAGTTGAAGACGATCGCGGCGCAATAGCCGCACCGTCGTTTCAGTGTGACGGGGGCCTGGGTGGTCCTGTGCCTTTCGGCGTTTTGATTTTTCCAACGCTTTGTGCCAGTGAAGCCGCGAACTCCACTTGAGGCACGTGATGTCAGGCACCAATAGCGAACGCGAACTTCTGACCGAAGGTCCCGCGATCATTCTCGTTGAACCGCAGCTTGGCGAGAATATCGGCATGGTGGCCCGCGCGATGGCGAATTTCGGCTTGTCGGAGTTGCGCCTGGTCAATCCGCGCGACGGCTGGCCGAGCGAAAAGGCGCGTTCGGCCGCCTCCAAGGCCGACCATGTGATCGACGGAACCCGCGTGTTCGATACGGTGGAGGAGGCGATCGCCGACCTCAACTTCGTCTATGCCACCACGGCGCGCGAACGCTACGGCTTCAAGCCGGTCCGTTCGCCGGTTGTGGCGGCCGAGACGCTGCGTTCGCGCTTCAAGGCGGGCGAGGCGACCGGCATCCTGTTCGGGCGCGAGCGCTGGGGTCTGACCAACGAGGAGATCGCGCTGGCTGACGAAATCGTCACCTTTCCGGTCAATCCGGCCTTTGCCTCGCTCAACATCGCGCAAGCGGTGCTGCTGATGTCCTATGAGTGGATGAAGTGCGGCCTCGACGATCTGGCCGAAACCTCGTTCCAGCCGCTCGAGCAGAAACCGGCGACCAAGGAGCAGTTGTTCGGCATGGTCGAAGCCGTCGAGGAGGCCCTCGATGCACGCGGCTACTTCCGGCCCGCCACCAAGAAGCCGAAGATGATCGACAATCTGCGCGCGGTTCTGACGCGCCGGGCCTTCACCGAGCAGGAGATCAGCATCCTGCGCGGCGTTTTCGCCACATTCGATCGATACAGCCGCAAGAGCCCGCGCGGTAAGGCTGGGCCTTGGCAGGATGGGGACGGGGCGGACGATGGCGCAGATCGGGAATGAACCGAAGCCGGTGCTGATCTTCGACAGCGGCATCGGTGGTCTGACCGTGCTGCGGGAGGCGCGTGTCCTGATGCCGGAGCGCGGCTTCATCTACGTCGCCGACGATGCCGGCTTTCCCTATGGCGGCTGGGAGGAAGCGCCGCTTCGACAGCGCATCCTCGACCTCTTCGCCGATTTGCTCGCTATCTATGATCCCGAAGTTGTGATCATCGCCTGCAACACCGCCTTCACGCTGGCCGGGGCCGATCTGCGCCACGCATTTCCCGACATGCGTTTCATCGGCACGGTCCCGGCGATCAAGCCGGCGGCCGAGCGGACCCGTTCGGGACTGGTCTCGGTGCTCGCCACCCCCGGCACGGTGAAGCGCGCCTATACCCGCGATCTCATCCAGTCCTTTGCGGCCCGGTGCCATGTCCGGCTGGTGGGCTCGGAAAACCTCGCAAGGATGGCGGAAGCCTATATCCGTGGTGAACCGGTGTCCGACGAGGCGGTACTGGCCGAAATTGCCCCCTGTTTCGTTGAGAACGATGGCGCGCGCACCGACATCGTCGTGCTTGCCTGCACCCATTATCCGTTTCTCGCCAATGTGTTTCGTCGTCTTGCTCCCTGGCCTGTCGACTGGCTCGATCCGGCCGAGGCGATTGCGCGCCAGGCCCGCCGGCTGGTGCCGCTGATCGAGGGGGCAGAACACCCGGAAGGCTTCGATTTTGCCGTCTTCACCTCGGGAAAGCCCGATTTTTCCACACGTCGCCTGATGCAAGGCTTCGGTCTCGACACCGCCGGCCCCTTGCTGAAAGCCCCGCCGGACCGCTGAATTGACTGCCGTAGATTTGGAGAACGGCGAGCAAACATGGTAGTGGTCCTGAACGCTGCCGGACGGGCCGCGATTTCACGGGAGCCTCGAGCTTATCTTGTTCACGGAAATTCTGATCGTTGCGTTGCTCACCCTTGTGAATGGTGTCCTGGCCATGTCCGAGATGGCGCTTGTTTCCTCGCGTACGGGCCGTCTTAAAGTGCTTTCCGAACAGGGCAATCGCGGTGCGACGATCGCCTTGCGGCTCGCCGAGGAGCCGGGTCAATTCCTGTCGACGGTGCAGATCGGCATCACGCTGGTAGGCGTCCTGTCGGGTGCCTTCTCCGGCGCCACGCTCGGCGCGCGACTGGCCGGATGGTTGGCCCAGCAGGGGCTGTCCGACAATCTGGCCAATACGCTCGGCGTCGGCTCTGTGGTGGTGATGATCACTTACCTGTCGCTGATCGTCGGCGAGCTCGTGCCCAAGCAGATTGCCCTGCGCAACCCCGAGATCGTGGCGGCCAAGATCGGCGCGCCCATGCTGCTCCTCTCGAAGGTCGCAGCGCCGCTGGTCTGGCTGCTCGACAATTCCGGACGCCTGCTGCTTGCGCTTCTTGGCCAGCGCGGCGTTTCCGCGGGGACGGTGACAGACGAGGAAATCAAGTCGCTGCTTGCCGAGGCGCAGAGTGCTGGCGTCATCGAGACCGAGGAATCGGCAATGATTTCGGGCGTCATGCGGCTTGCGGACCGCACCGCGCGGGCGCTGATGACGCCGCGGCGCGATGTGGAACTCGTGAATATCGATGATACGGCCGACCAGGTGCGTGAGAAGATCCGCAATGCCAGCCATTCCCGTCTGCCGGTACGCTCCGGTGATTCGGATGAAATTGTCGGCGTTCTGTTTACCCGGCGGGTCTACGATTCAATTGTGCTGGATGCCGACTTCGACGTTCGCTCGCTGATGAGTGAAGTGCCGATCGTCTCGGATCTGGCCAGTGCCGTCGACGTGATCCAGGCGATCCGCAAGACGCCGGTGCATATGGTTCTCGTCTATGACGAATACGGCCATTTCGAAGGGATCATCAGCTCCGGCGATATCCTGGAGGCAATCACCGGTGCCTTTCACGAGGATGACAACGAGGAACCATCGCTCGTCCAGCGTGAGGACGGATCGTTTCTGGTGGCCGGCTGGACGCCGATTGACGAATTCGTCGACCGCATCCGCATCCCCGTTGAGGACGATCCGGACTATACGACGGTTGCGGGCTACGTCATCGCCAAGTTGAGGCGCATTCCCGATCTGGGCGAGAGCTTCGAGGCCAATGGCTGGCGCTTCGAGGTGATCGACCTGGACGGACGGCGCATCGACAAGCTGCTGGTATCACCGGTGGGTGAGCCCTCGAGCTGACCGTTTTCGGCCGCCGCCTTCGTCGTGGCGGCCGGTTCGCCACCTGTTGCCGATCTGCAACTGTGATCCGCCGATGTTTGCAATCCGCAATTGCGCACTTGTCGGTTGCTTTGTCTTGTGAGAACTTTTGGTCGTCCGCAACTCAAACACAGGAGGCGTTGATGTCACATCATTTTGCATTCATGCGCCTTGCTGGCGGATTGGTGTTCCTTCTCTCGGTGCTTTGCACTCCGGGGTCGCGAACCACCGCCTGAACGGTCTTCCGTCCAGGATTCCCGGCGTCTGGCGCCATTTCAACAAAATTGACGTGATCGGTCGCCGAGACGCATAGCTGCGTTCTCCCGCTCGTTTCACACCCTTGTTTTCCATCGAGAGGACCTGGTTGCATCGCTGCACCGGGGCGGAAAAGCTATGTATAAGGAACAATCTATAATTGCGGACAATCCCATGGCGGCGGTCGATGACCTGTGCCGGAAATTCGGTGTCTGGGCGTCGGCTCGCGCCCTGGTCTACGTCGCCTGGAAGCGGCGCCGGAGGTCAAATTCGGTCGAAGGTCTGTCTGACTACATGCTGCGAGACATCGGCCTGTTGCCGCCGGAAACCTGGCAGCGCCCGCAGCGCTTCAACGCCTGGGACATCCGGCTGTGACAAACCACGGCAGGGCTTCGGCGGTATGCTCTCGCCGAAGCCCTCCCGGACCGTCGCGGTGGCGCCGTCCCGAGCGATCGGCACGCCACGACCTTCCCCTTGTCCGCAACGCGCCATAATTGGATCGGTGCTTGAATCGCCGGGCCCCGAGGCATAATTGCCTGTTGATGGCGGGGTCTTTATCTACGCCGATTCACGATTTATTTGCTAAGGCAGTCTGTGGCTCGCGGGGCGAGGCGTTCGCCCAGCCAGCGCATGATGATACGAGGTGGTATTGGTGCAGGTCGGAATCGATATGGGGACGCTGTCGGGCGGCGAGCCGGCCAAGCTCGATATCGAGGAGCTTCTGGCCACGCGTCTTCTCGTGCAGGGCAATTCCGGATCGGGCAAGTCGCATCTGCTCAGGCGCCTGCTCGAACAGTCGGCGCAATGGGTTCAGCAGGTCATCATCGACCCCGAGGGCGATTTCGTCACCCTGTCCGACCGGTTCGGCCATCTGGTGGTGGATGGCGAACGCACGGAAGCCGAGCTTGCCGGGATCGCCAACCGTATCCGCCAGCACCGCGTCTCCTGCGTCCTGACCCTCGAAGGCCTCGACATCGAACAGCAGATGCGCGCCGCTGCCGCCTTCCTCAACGGTCTGTTCGATGCCGAGCGCGAATACTGGTATCCGGTTCTGGTCGTGGTCGACGAAGCGCAGATGTTCGCGCCCTCGGTCGGCGGCGACGTCTCGGAAGACGCCCGCAAGATGTCGCTCGGCGCGATGACCAACCTGATGTGCCGTGGTCGAAAGCGCGGGCTTGCCGGCGTGATCGCCACGCAGCGCCTCGCCAAGCTCGCCAAGAACGTCGCGGCCGAAGCCTCGAACTTCCTGATGGGCCGCACCTTTCTCGACATCGACATGGCGCGCGCCGCCGACCTGCTCGGCATGGACCGGCGCCAGGCGGAGATGTTCCGCGACCTGAAGCGCGGCAATTTTGTCGCGCTCGGGCCGGCCTTGTCGCGCCGGCCGCTGCCGATCGTCATCGGCACGGTCGAGACCTCGGCGCGTTCGTCCAGCCCGAAGCTGATGCCGCTGCCGAATGCACCGCAGGATGTCGAGGACCTGATCTTTACGCCGGATCCAGAAGAGTTCACCCGGCCGATTGTCCGGCGCGCACCGCCGGCGCCGCGCCCGACGACCGACATTCTTGCGGAATTGTCTAAGGCCGCGCCGGCCGCGAGCGGGCCTGTTAGCCCCGGCGAAGGTCGGCCGTCGGTGCCGGAAATGTCGTTGGAGGAGCGCGAGGATAAGCTCGCCCACGTGCTGGCGGAAATTCTTGCCGATCCGCAGGCCGCCTACCGCACCGATTCCGTTCTCTATCAGGAGTTCCTGGTGCGGGCCCGCATGCGCCGCGTCGCAGGCCCGCCTATGGCGATGGGTGAATTCCGCCGCCGCGTGGCGATCGCCCGCTCCGGCGTCGACGAGGAGACTGCGAGCGGCGAATCCTGGGCCATGGCGCTCGAACTGTCGCAGCGTATCTCGGACGATCTGCAGGGCGTCTTCCTGCTGATGGCGCGCGCCGCGATTGGCGGCGAGGCCTGCCCCTCCGACCAGCGCATAGCCAAGGCCTACGGCACCCATTCGGCGCGCCGCGCCCGGCGTCTGCTCGGCTATTTCGAGGAACACAACCTGATCGTCGTCCATACCGACTTTGCCGGCAAGCGCATCGTTGCCTTCCCGGACCTGCAGGTGGAGACGGCTCCCGGCGATCCCAATGCCACGGACGACTGCGACGTTCCTTCGGCGGCGGAGTAGCCGGCAGGGCTATCCGATCTGCGCCAGCGTCTGCGGATCCGGCTTGCCGTCGTAGTATTTCTCCAGCACGGCATCGAAGATGGTGTCGCCCGGCGCTGCCGCGCGGGCAAATAGCGTCAGCGACGAGCGTAGCTTCAACACGTCCGGGTAGCCGAAGATCGCCTTGGCGTCCCTGGCGTCAAGGCCTTGAAGGATGTCACAGCATTCCCTGAGCCGGGCCCCGAGGACCGGGTGCTCGAGATAGGCGCGGGCTTCGGCGATCGACGAGATGGCGTAACGGATCGCCATGGGACTGCCGCCGAGCCCCTCGATCTGCGGAAATATGAACCACATCCAGTGGCTTGCCTTCCGTGCCCTGCGCAGTTCGGCGAGCACCTCGGCATAAACCGGCGCCTGTGCATCGACGAAGCGTTCGAGGTTGAAGCGATCCTGGGTCACGGCTGCCTCCGTAGTTCGAGACGAAATCAATTTCGAAGACGCGGGTCTCGCAGTCGTCAATCCCCGGGTGAACGGTTAAGATGGCGAAAGTGCTCCCATTTTGAAAGGCTGACCGATGGATACCACGTTCTCGCGAATTCTCGAAAGCACGACGTTGGCGATCGAGATGGTCGGGGTCGGGGTGATCGTCATCGGCATCATTTTTGCCGGCGCGAACTATATCCGCGACCGGGCCGCGGAGGGCGCCTATCGCGCGCTTCGTTCCACGCTCGGCCGTGCGATCCTGGTGGGCCTCGAGCTTCTCGTCGCGGCCGACATTATTCATACGGTGGCTATCGAGCCCGGTCTGGACAGTCTTGCCGTGCTCGCCGGAATCGTGCTGATCAGGACCTTCCTCAGTCTCTCGCTCGAGGTCGAGATCGAGGGGAAATGGCCATGGCAGCTTTCGAAATCCGAGCCCTTGCCTGAACGGTCGGAGCTTGCCGGCCGAAAATAGGATCGATAGCCGCGGTCTTCTCCCATTGAAGCAGGGCGTCTTCTCAGGCCTGTTCCTCCCAGACCTTCACCAGTTCGACGATGGTCTCCACCGCCTTTTCCATGTCCTGCCGGCTCACCCATTCGAGCGGCGAATGATAGGCATGGCCGCCGGTATAGATATTGGGGCAGGGCAGGCCCATGAAGGACAGGCGGGAGCCGTCCGTGCCGCCGCGGATGCTGTGGCGGACCGGGTTCAGCCCGACGCGCTTCACCGCCTCGATGAGATGATCGACGACCTGCGGATGCTGGTCGAGCACGACCTTCATGTTGCGATACTGCTCCTTGACCGCGAACGTGTAGGTGGAGCCGGGATAGAACGTCATGACTGCGCGGGTGATCTCTTCGAGCACGGCCTCCTTCTCGGCCAGGCCCTTGTCGTCAAAATCGCGGATGATGAAGCTCAGCTTCGCGCCTTCCATCGAGCCGGCGATGTCGGTCGGATGGATGAAGCCCTGGCGGCCTTCGGTCGTCTCCGGCGCCTGGTCTTTTGGCAGGCGGGCGACGATCTCGGCGGCGATCTTGATGGCGTTCTCCATCTTGCCCTTGGCTGTGCCGGGATGGATGGCGACGCCGGAAATAGCGATGTCCACGCCGTCAGCGGAAAAGGTCTCGTCCTCGATCTCGCCCACGGTGCTGCCGTCCAGCGTGTAGCCGAAGTCGGCGCCCAGTTTCTTCAGGTCCACCTTGTCGGCGCCACGACCGATTTCCTCGTCGGTGGTAAAGAGCACCTTCACCGTGCCGTGCGGGATCTCGGGATTGGCGGTGAGGAACTGCAGGGCCGTCATGATCTCGGCGATGCCGGCCTTGTCGTCCGCGCCAAGCAGGGTCGCGCCGTCGGTCGTGACGATATCGTGGCCGATCTGGTCCTTCAGTTCCGGATTGTTGGCAAGCCGGATGACCTGGCTGGTGTCTCCTGAAAGGCGGATATCGCCGCCGGCGTAGTTCCGCACCACCTGCGGCTTGACGTTGGTACCGGTGAAATCGGGCGCAGTATCCATGTGTGAGCAGAAGCAGATGACGGGCACAGGCTTGTCGACATTGGCGGGCAGGGTCGCATAGACATTGCCATGTTCATCCAGATGGGCGTCATTCAGGCCGATCGCCAGCAGTTCCTCGACCAGCAGCCGGCCGAGGTTCTTCTGCTTTTCGGTCGAGGGCTGTGTGGGGGAGTTCGGGTCCGACTGGGTGTCGATCACGACGTAGCGGAGAAGGCGGTCGAGGACGGTGTCGGTCATGGGCGCATCCGATTTGGAGTTGTGAGGCTCAACTAGCTATAGCCTTCCGCGCGGCTGCCGTGAATGTGCTTGGTGTCTGCGGGGGATTGTCACGGCAGGCTGCCGCCGCATATGTAGCGGTGGTCACGCGGGCTTTCGGTTGGCTACGGCGATGGAAACGACGCCCGCCGGGTAATTTTCGCGCCAAACCGTTGACATTTCTACGTCACCTCAGTAGAGACCGCACCAACGCCGGGCCTGACGCCCGGTGTTTTCTTTGACATGTCCCGTGGCTCTTTCCATACGCTTTATGTGAGAGGCCTGTCAGAGCTTCCAAAAAAGAAGTTCAGAGGAGGGCGTGTTTCCTTGATCCGGTTTGGCAACAAACCGGTGTAACCTGTTGTAAAGGAAATACGATGAGCAAGCGCGCTTCATCCAAGTATAAAATTGACCGCCGTATGGGCGAAAATATCTGGGGTCGTCCGAAGTCCCCGGTCAATCGTCGCGAATACGGCCCCGGCCAGCACGGCCAGCGCCGCAAGGGCAAGCTTTCGGACTTCGGTGTGCAGCTGCGCGCCAAGCAGAAGCTGAAGGGCTACTACGGCGACCTGCGTGAAAAGCAGTTCCGCGCGACCTACGACGAAGCCAACCGCCGCAAGGGTGACACCTCGGAGAACCTGATCGGTCTGCTCGAATCGCGTCTCGACGCGATCGTATACCGCGCCAAGTTCGTACCGACGGTCTTTGCTGCCCGTCAGTTCGTCAACCACGGCCACGTCACCGTCAACGGCGTCAAGGTCAACATCGGTTCGTATCGCTGCAAGCCCGGCGACGTGATCGAGGTTCGCCAGAAGTCGAAGCAGCTGGTCACGGTTCTCGAATCGGTTCAGCTCGCCGAGCGTGACGTTCCGGACTACGTCGAAGTCGACCACAACAAGATGGTTGCCACCTTCGTTCGCGTTCCGAGCCTGTCGGACGTTCCCTATGCGGTCGTCATGGAGCCGCAGCTGGTCGTCGAATTCTATTCGCGCTAATCACTGTGTGATCGGATTTTGGAAAGCCGCCTTTCGGGGCGGCTTTTTCTATTGGTACCACACCATTTCGCGGCCACTATCGAGGCGCGACACCGGGTCGAGAGAGGAAGTCCATGGACCTTCAGGCGATCGTTGACGGCATTGCGCAGGAGCTCTTGCCGCGGCTCGGCGAGGGCAAGGTGGCGGGCTATATTCCCGAGCTTGCCAAGGTCGATCCGAAGCAGTTCGGCATCGCCGTGACGACGGTCGATGGCCAGGTCTATACCGCAGGCGATGCAGGCACGCCGTTCTCGATCCAGAGCGTCTCCAAGGTCTTCATGCTGACATTGGCGCTCGGCAAGGCCGGCGAGGGGATCTGGAAGCGGGTCGGGCGCGAGCCGTCCGGCACGGCCTTCAACTCGATCGTACAGCTCGAGCATGAGCACGGGATACCACGCAATCCCTTCATCAATGCCGGGGCCATCGTCGTCTGCGATCTGGTTCTGGCCGGCCACCAGCCGAAGGAGGCGATTGGAGAGGTGCTGCGTTTCGTTCGCTATCTCGCTGACGATGAAGCGATCAGCATCGACAAGGCGGTGGCCAGATCGGAAACGGAAACCGGGTTCCGCAACTACGCGCTTGCCAATTTCATGCGCTCCTTCGGCAACCTGAACCACGACGTCGATCATGTGCTTGGCGTCTATTTCCACCAGTGTGCCATCGCCATGACTTGTCGGCAGCTGTCGCGCGCCGGACTTTTCCTCGCTGCCCACGGCCATGATCCGATCAGCGGCTATTCGGTCGTCTCGCCGAAGCGTGCGCGGCGCATCAATGCGTTGATGCTGACCTGCGGTCACTATGACGGCTCCGGCGATTTCGCCTTCCATGTCGGACTGCCGGGCAAGAGCGGTGTCGGTGGCGGTATTCTGGCGATCGCGCCGGGCAAGGCCTCGATCGCCGTCTGGTCGCCGGGGCTCAACAAGGTCGGTAATTCGGCGCTCGGCTCGGTCGCGCTCGAAATGCTCGCGGCGCGCACCGGTTGGTCGGTGTTCGAATAGTCTCGCCGGGCCTTTCCGGTCAGTTCAACACATGCCTTCGTTCGCCACGATATTTTTGCGGGCAAACAGGGTCGCACAACGTGATGTCTTCGGATAAGCCGTTACGCCATCGCCTTTGGCAGGGTGGTATGCGCGATAGAAACGGAGTTCCAGAATGCGGCATGACAGTCTAGGAGGACAGAACTGGCAGACGAAGGCGATCGTCGTGACAATCGTCGTGTTTGCCATCGTCTTGACGCTGCATGCGGACTGGTCCCGTTTCAATCTCGACGAATGGGGCGACATGGTGGAGAACTATGCCTGGGGTGTTCTCTGGCAATGGGGCTATTTCAAGCACCCACCGTTCTTCGGCTGGGCCGTCGCAACCTGGTTTTCGGTCCTGCCGCATACCGACCTGGCCTATTACGCCTTTGCCTCACTGAACGTCGCCGTGGCGCTTTTCTGCCTGTGGCGGATCGCGGCGCGCTATGGAAACGCCGATTTCCAGCTTTTCGTCATTCTCTGCGCGGTTCTCATTCCTCCCCTTTCGTTCCAGGCGATCAAGTACAATGCCAATTCGGCAATGACGCCGATCTGGGCGGCGGCTTTCCTGTTCTATCTGAGAGGGCTTGAGGCGCGGCGCTGGTATGACGCGTTGGCGCTTGGCGTGCTGGCCGGCATCGCCATGCTGACGAAATATCATTCGGTGGTGCTGATCGCGGCCCTGTTGATTCATGCGCTGGTAGACCGGGAAGCACGCGCGATCCTGTTTTCCTCCTTCGGGCTGATCACGGCCGTCGCGTCGATCGCGGTCTTTGCGGGGCATCTGGTCTGGCTGGTCGACAATGATTTTCGGCCGATTACCTATGCGGCCACGCAGGGTGACGGGTTGACCCTGGACTTCCTTTACAGTCTGGCGCGGTTCCTGATCGGCATGCTCGCCTATCTCCTGCCGGCGCTTGCTTTGGCTCTGATCTTTCGATCGCCGAAAGACGGATATCCGCCGCTCTGGCTCGCGCGTCTGGGGAGCCTCAAGCAGACGGTTGCCGGGCGGGCATTGCTTGCCTTCGGCGTTCTGCCGACGTTATTGACGGTGGTACTGGCTGCGGCTGCCGGCGCGCAGCTGAGTGTCGTCTGGGTGCTGCCGCTTTATGTACCTATCCTGGTTATGGTGGGCTTGCTCTTGCCACCTGACCTGCTGCGTCGCCACATGCGGCGCGGCTTCTATGTCTTCGGCTTGTACTGCGCAGCCCTGTTGATCTCCGCACCGATCTACAAGGAGAGCATTCGTCCGACGGTGCAGAAAAACATGATGGTGCCGTTGGAGCGGATGAGTGGCATGCTCGATGGCTACTGGCTGCTGTATGGCGGCGGTCCGACGGGGGCCGTCATGGCCGGCGAAGACCTGCTCGCCAACGCCATGTCGTTCTATTCGCGCTATGCCCCGATTGCGCTCGAAGCCAATTCGCTCGCGATATCCAAGGGCTATCTCGAGCGGGCCGAACTTGACCGGCGCGGCGCGATGATCATCTGCCGGCAGCAGGATGTCGTGTGCCAGCAGTCTGTAGAGTCCATTATGCCGGGTCGGACCGATCTGGTGACGATCCCCTTCGTCGTGCCGGGCTTTGACGAGGCGCGTAAATGGCCCTTCGTCGTCACGATCGCACCGCCTATCCCCTGAAGCGCATCAGCGGCCGAAACGGTTCTCGATCGACCAGCGCGCGGCGATGAAGTTCAGGATCGCGGCGACGATCGTCCCGCCGATCTTGGCTGGCCAGAGGCCGATGACATCAGTCAGCAAGCCCACGGCGAAGGACGAAACGAGCAGCGAGATGACGGCGCCCATGGCGACAAACCGCGGCAGCGCCTCGCTATGGCGTCTCTGCCGATCGAAAGACCAGTTGGCATTGACCACATAGGAGAAAGTCACCGCCACCACCCAGGCCAGAACATTGGCCGCGAGCGGCGGCAGGCCAAGTTTCAGGCCAAGCGCAAAGATGGCGAAGTCGATGGCGGTATTGGCGACGCCGACGGTCAGGAAACGCAGGACTTTCGTGCCAAGCGGCTTTTCCTCTGACATGCGGTGGCCTTTTCTCCCTATGACGACGGTCTTCTCCTAAACCAGAAAGGTCGGCCGGGTAAGTCATCGATTTGCGGCTCGGCGTATTGTGGATGCAGCGCGGGCCACGGTGATTCGAACCGCTGTTGCGCCAATGCTCTGGCTATTGTGCGCCGCGGTGATTATAGAGCCTGACAAATCCCAGTCCTCAGCCGGCGGAGGCATGAATGGCCCTCTTGACTATTGTCGCCCCCTTTTTGAACGAGCGCGATTCCGCCGCTGGATTTGCCGCCTTTACGCAAGAGCTTGGCGAGGAGGTGAAAACCCGCCATGGCCTTGATCTCGAAGTGATCCTCGTGGACGACGGCAGCAGCGACGATAGCATTGTGCGCTATCGTGAAAGCCTCAGCGGCAATTGGCGGATTGTCGAGCTCAGCCGCAATTTCGGCAAGGAGGTCGCGCTTTTTGCCGGGATCGAGGAAAGCCGGGGCGACTATGTGCTGATGGTTGATGCCGACATGCAGCATCCCTATGCCGTCTGCCTTGAGCTGATCGACAAGCTCATGGCGGATCCGGAGCTGGATGTCGTCTATTCGATCCGCGACGACCGCAAGGACGATTCGCTGAAGAAGGCCATTGCCGGCCGCTTCTTCTACTGGGTGGTCAATTTGCGCCAGCGTGTGAATATTCCGGAAAATGCCGGCGATTTCCGCATTATGCGCCGCAGCGTCGCCGATGCCTTGCTGAAGGTCCGCGACAAACGCCGGTTCAACAAGGGGCTCTATGCCTGGACGGGTTTCCGGCAGGCGGGCATTTATTACACGCCGGATGCCCGCACTGCCGGCTCGACCAAGTGGTCGCGGCTGGCGTTGATTGCCCTCTCCCTTGAGGGCATCACCTCGTTTTCGGCGTTGCCGCTGCGCATCATGTCGGGATTTGGCGCGCTGATCGG
The DNA here is from genome assembly GCF_964021225.1 of Rhizobium arsenicireducens. Lineage (NCBI taxonomy): Bacteria > Pseudomonadati > Pseudomonadota > Alphaproteobacteria > Hyphomicrobiales > Rhizobiaceae > Rhizobium > Rhizobium arsenicireducens. The sequence goes on from NZ_CAXHYK020000001.1 coordinate 1,184,466, forward strand.
CGTCGCCGGTCTGCTCTATGGACTGAAGATCCTGTTCGAGGTCATGTTCCACGGTATCGACGTGCCCGGCTATCCGAGCCTGATGGTGGCGATCCTGGTGCTGGGCGGCTTCAATCTGGCGCTGCTCGGCATGCTGGGTGAATATGTCTGGGTGGCCGTCAGCGAGGTGAAGGATCGGCCGCTCTATCTCGTCCGTAAGATCCATGCGCCGGATGGCAAGGCATGACGGCCTCGCCGCGACAGCCAGACGGCCGCAAAACCATCGTGCTGGTTGCCGACGACTACGCATTGGCGCCGGGTGTTGACGATGCCATCCGCACGCTGATCGCAGCTGGAAAGCTATCCGGAACCGGATGCATGACGCTGTTTCCCGAATGGCCCGAAGCGGCGGAACGGCTGAAGGCCATGGCCGAAAGCCAGGAGGTCGCCATCGGCTTGCATCTGACGCTGACGGATTTTCCGCCCTTGAGCGGAGCCGGACCGTTCGGTGCGGGCCGGATGCCGGCGCTTAGCCGACTGATCCGTGCCAGCTACACGGATGGCATCGATGTGCCATCGCTCGAGGGCGAGCTGGATGCGCAGCTCCAGGCCTTCGTCTCGGCGATGGGCCGCATGCCCGATTACATCGACGGACACCAGCATGTGCATTTCCTGCCCCAGGTGCGGCATTGGCTAAGCACGCGCCGAGCCCATCTTGTGTCTTCCGGTACGCCATGGCTGCGCGGCGCGCCGTCGACGGCGCTTGCCGAGGGGTGGGCAGTGAAGGTCAAGGTCGCAATTGTCGGACTTCTGGCGCGCGGCTTTGAGGCCGAGATGACGGCCGCCGGTTTTGCCGTGAAGGGACCGCTGGCCGGATTCTATGACTGGAACGCGCCCCGGACATTCGCTATGGCCATGGCGGCGCTTTCCGCAAAGGCGCCAGAGGGTGCCCTTGTGATGTGCCATCCGGGCATGCCGGACGATCTCTTGAAATTCCGCGATCGGCTGGTGGCGGCGCGGGCGGTGGAATTCGAAGCGTTGAAACACTTCGACGGCTGGCGGATCGCCAGGGCAGACAGGGGAAAGGGAGCGCTCGCATGAGTCTCGATATCGATCCTCTTGCGCAAGAGGATGACGGCGTGCATCCGGTCTTCGGCCAGGCGCCGCGCTCGGTCGGCTTCAACAAACTGCGTAAACGGCTGATCCGGCAGGTGCGCCAGGCGATCACCGATTTCGACATGCTCAAGGGCCAGAAGCGCTGGCTGGTCGGCCTTTCGGGCGGCAAGGATTCCTATGGCCTGCTGGCGCTCCTGCTCGACCTGCAATGGCGTGGGCTGCTGCCGGTGGAACTCATCGCCTGCAATCTTGACCAGGGCCAGCCGAATTTCCCCAAGCACGTGCTGCCGGACTATCTCACGTCGATCGGCGTCAAACATCGCATCGAATATCGCGACACCTATTCGGTGGTGAAGGAAAAGGTGCCGACCGGTGGCACCTATTGCTCGCTCTGCTCGCGTCTTCGCCGCGGCAATCTCTATCGGGTGGCGCGCGAGGAGGGCTGCGATGCCCTCGTGCTCGGTCATCATCGCGAGGATATCCTCGAGACCTTCTTCATGAACTTCTTCCACGGCGGGCGGCTCTCGGCCATGCCGGCCAAGCTTTTGAACGACGAGGGCGACCTGATGTTGCTGCGTCCGCTCGCCTATGCCGCCGAGGACGACCTTGAGCGCTTTGCTGCTGCCATGGCGTTTCCGATCATCCCGTGCGATCTCTGCGGCTCCCAGGATGGCTTGCAGCGCAATGCGATGAAGGAGATGCTGGCGGGCATCGAGGCGAAGATGCCGGGCCGCAAGGCTGCCATGTTGCGGGCGCTTGGCCATGTCGACGCCTCGCATCTGCTCGATCCAAAACTCTTCGACTTTTCCTCCCTTGCGACAAAGGACGTCTGACCATGGCTGAACTCGACATCGCGGCGCTCGCCAACGCGCTCCAGGAGGCGGCGGCGATGGAAATCCTGCCGCGCTTCCGCAAGCTCGGCGACGGCGACGTCCGGATGAAGAGCGACGCCATCGACCTCGTCACCGAGGCTGACGAGGCTGCGGAAGAACTGATCCGCCAGCGCGTTGCCGAAGCTTTGCCCGACGCCGTTTTCATCGGCGAGGAGGCGGTCGCAGCCGACCCGGCGCTGCTCGACAAGCTCGCCGCCGCTGACCTCGCCGTCATCGTCGATCCGATCGACGGTACGTTCAACTATGCCGCCGGCCTGCCGCTGTTCGGCGTCATGCTGAGCGTCGTTGCCAAGGGCGAGACGGTCGCCGGCATCATCTACGATCCGATGGGCAATGACTGGCTGATCGCCGAAAAGGGGTCTGGCGCGTGGATGTGCAGCGCCGACGGTTCTCAGGTACAGATGGCAGTCGCTCCTGCCGTGCCGCTCGACCAGATGGTCGGCATTGCTGCGCTCACCTACATGGAGACCGCGGCCAAGCGGCAGATCCTCACCAACCTGGCCGAGGTCCGTCTCTTCACCAGCTACCGCTGCTCGGCGCATGAATACCGCACCTTTGCTGCCGGCCACCTGCATTTCCTCATGTACAAGAAGCTGATGCCCTGGGATCACCTGGCCGGCACGCTGATCTCGCAAGAAGCCGGCGCCCATGTCGCCCGTCTCGACGGCTCGCCCTACCTGCCGCACAATTTCGACGGCGGGCTGCTGATCGCGCCGGACCGCGAGAGTTGGCAGGAACTGCGCGACAAGGTGTTTACCGTCTGAGACGGAAAACGGCCATGGCAAACCCGCGCGGTGCGAGCCGCGCGGGTTTCGTATGACAGAGTGAGACCGTCAGGCTGCTCTGTAGGTAACGTTGCCTGAGCCCTGCTGGCCGTCTAGGCGGAAGCGACACAGGGCTTCGTTCAGCGTTTCGGTCTCGCTGAAGACGGAATGGACGGCGGCCGTCGTTTCCTCGACCATGGCGGCATTCTGCTGGGTGACCTGGTCCATCTGGTTGACGGCGGTATTGATCTCCTGCAATCCCGCGGACTGTTCCTGCGACGAAGTGACCATGGCACGCACATTTTCGTTGATCGTCGCAACTTGCTGGCCGATCTTCTTCAGGGCCTCGCCGGTACGGGTGACAAGGGTCACGCCCGACTGGACATGCGCTTCGGATCGTTCCAGCAAGGTCTTGATCTCCTTGGCTGCACTGGCCGAGCGCTGAGCGAGTTCGCGGACCTCCTGGGCAACGACGGCAAAGCCCTTTCCGGCCTCGCCCGCACGGGCAGCCTCTACGCCGGCGTTCAGCGCCAAGAGGTTGGTCTGGAAGGCGATGTCGTTGATCACCCCGATAATCTGGTTCACTTGGTTCGATGAGGATTCGATCTCGCCCATGGCCGTTACTGCTTCCTCGACAATCAGTTCCGAGCTTCCTGCCACGCTGGTTGCCTCGCCCACCATGCGGCCGATCTCTTCCGCACGCCGATGGGCAGCCTTGACTGTTGTGGTGATCTGGTCGAGGGCGGCTGCGGTTTCCTCGAGCGAGGCTGCCTGCTGCTCGGTGCGGCGCGACAGATCGTCGGTCGAGCCACGGATCTCGGACGTGCCCTGGCGGATGTTGCCGGAACTGTCGGCAATCGTCCCGAGGGCGCCGGCGAGCGTTTCCATCGAGCGGTTGAAGTCCTGCCGCAGTGTTTCGAGCGAACCGGAGAAGGGAACTTCGATGCGGAAGGAGAGATCGCCCTTGGCGAGACGGTCGAGCCCTTGGGCCAAGCCATCCACGGCGACCTGCAGCCGGCGTGCCTGCTCGGCTTTTTCGATCTCGGTGCGGGTGCGTTCCTGTTCGCTGGCAGTGCGATTTTCCGTAGCCTCGTTCTCGAGATCGATGTTGCGCAGGGCCGATTTGCGGAAGATGTCGACCGCGTTTGCCATGGAGCCGAGCTCATCGGCACGACCGACATAGGGGACTTCGGTCTTCAGGTCGCCGCGTGCCAAAAGGCCCATATAGTCGGTCATCCGTGCCAGCGGGCGATAGACCATCGGCTTGCTGATCAGGGCGATGGCTGCAGCGATCAGGAGCATCAGGGCAAAGACGCCGGCTGCGGCCCATAGACCGGTCGCGGCGATGGCATTGTATTGTGCGCGGTCAACCGCGATGACTGCAAGGCCGATCGTGTTGTTGGAGAAATCCTGAACCGGAAAGGCGAGTGCGGCAAAGGCACCGGCGGTCTCCGGCATGATGTCGAATGCCGTCCGCTTGCCGAGCAATGTGCCAAGATCGAAGACCTTCGCCGCATCCATGCCGTTCGGCAGGGTGGATCCGATCTGTTCGAGCCCGCTCTTGCCGACCGCGAATATGGCTGCCGGATGGCCGCTGCTCCTGGTGAATTTGTCGACGAAGCCGCTGTGCAGGCTCAGCCCGAATTCGACCGAGCCGACATGATTTCCGTCGAGCGCGATCGGCGCCAGACCGCGAATGCCGATGCCGGCCTCGCCACCTTCCAGACCGCTCAGCAGTTTCTTTTCGCTATTCACCTGGACGACGGTCTGGCGGAAGCTCGACAAATCGTCGCCGAACTGTTCCGGCTTGTGGACGCGCAGGAAGGCGATTGCCGGTGGCAGGTGGAACTGGAACTGACGGACGTCATAGGTTTCCTTGAGCGACTTGAAGGCGCCGCCGAACTCACGGGCAAGGCCGTCGCGGTCGCCTGCCGCCATGGCCTGCTTCACGCTCTGTTGCTCCGCGGTGAGCAGGGCAAGCATGGTGGCCGCGCGCTGGGACGCCGTTAGTTCGGATTGAAACTGCAGCTCGACGCTTGCCAGCTTGTCCTGCATCGCCTGGGCGACAAACTGGGTGCTGAGCGTGGCGACCGTTCCGGCGACGGCGACGGCTGAGATGAGCGCGCCGCCGAAGAGGAGAGAATTGAACTTGGTGCTAATCTTGAGTTTCAGCATAAATGGCTCCGACAAGGGGATGACCTCCGCAAATGGCGAAGGATGCAGCACGCACGATCGATGTTGCACGAATCATCTTGCATATCTGTAAATGTCGATAAGCATATGCATCCCTACGCAGGAGCGTAGGCACGCAAGGGCAACCGGATAGGGCGCGGATGCCATCGGGGGGCCGGAGATATTCGACGATCGCCGGGCCCCGTCCGGCTTCGTTCGGACGGGGGGCGGGGTCTGGTCGTCAGACGGGCTTGTTCTGCTGGCGGAACAGCACGCCGCGCTCGCCGATCAGGACGAAGACCAGACCGATCACCGAGACGATGAAGTAGCCGGCGACCATCGGCAGTGCCGTTCCGTCATAGGCCTGGCCGATGGCCGCGCCGATCAGCGAGCCGCCGACGGTGCCCATGAAGCCGAGGACAGAGGATGCCGTTCCCGCGACATGGCCGAGCGGTTCCATGGCGAGCGAGTTGAAGTTGGAGCCGATCCAGCCGAACTGGAACATGGCGAGCGAGAAGAATACCATGAACAGTGGGAAGGGCATCGGCTGTGGCCCCAGCACCTGCGCCACCAGCCAGACGAAGTTGATGGCGATGAAGCCAATGAGCGAGGCATGCGACAGGCGCCGCATGCCGATGCGTCCAACCAGGCGTGCGTTGACGAAGGACGACAGCGCCATGAACAGGGCCACACCGGCAAAAGCGGCGGCAAACCACACGCCCAGATCGTAGATGCCGACATAGACCTGCTGGGCCGAGTTGATGAAGCCGAACAGGGCGCCGAAGATGAAGGTGCTGGCGATCGTGTAGCAGAGTGCTATGCGGTTCGTGAGCACGATGCGGAAGCCCTGGTAGATCGACTTGACGGTGAACGGCCGGACGTCCTGGGCCGTCAGTGTTTCCGGCAGGCGGACATACATCCACAAACCGACGACCAAGGCCGACACCGCCATGAACACGAAAATCCAGTGCCAGTGGCCCATGAACATGATCACCTGGCCGGTGCCCGGTGCGATCACCGGGATGACCATGAAAACCATCATGATCAGCGACATGACCTCGGCCATCTGTCGTCCGCCATAGACGTCACGGACGATCGAGATGGTGATGACGCGGGTCGCGGCCGAGCCGATGCCCTGGATGAAGCGCAGGGCGAGCAGGGCGCCGAAGGACGGGACAAGGACCACGGCGAGTGACGATACGATATAGATGGCGAGGCCGAACAGCATGGGGCGACGCCGGCCGAAGCGATCGGCGATCGGCCCATAGAACAACTGGGCAATGCCGAAGCCGATCAGATAGGCCGAGATCACATATTGGCGGTGGTTCTCGTTCTCGACGTTGAGTGCGCTGCCGATCTGTTGCAGACCGGGAAGCATGATGTCGATGGCGAGCGCGTTGAGCGACATCAGGAAAGCCATCATGGCGATGAATTCGACCCGGCCCATTCCGCGCAAATTGGCGGGCGCCGGCTGTAACGTTGTAGTCATAGCGCAAAATCCAAAACAGAGATAAGGCGTTGCTTGGGGCAACGCCTTGAAAAAGATGATTGAATGACGAAACCCGCGAAAAGCGGGTGACGGGTCAGGCGGCGCCGCGAACGGCGATACCCTGGTCCTGGAAGTGTTTCTGCAGTTCGCCGGCCTGGAACATCTCGCGGATGATATCGCAACCGCCGACGAACTCGCCCTTGACGTAGAGCTGGGGAATGGTCGGCCAGTTGGAATAGTCCTTGATGCCCTGGCGGATCTCGTCGTCGGCGAGCACGTTGATGCCCTTGTAGTCGACGCCCACGTAATCGAGGATCTGGATGACCTGGCCGGAGAAACCACATTGCGGGAACTGCGGCGTGCCCTTCATGAACAGAACCACGTCATTGGTCTTCACTTCGTTGGCGATAAAATCCTGGGCGCTCATGGCATATCCTTTCACATGCGGTTTCAAGGGCCGCTGTCTCAATCCTGCATTCTAGATAGCAAGCCGTCGCCGTCTTTGCCAGAGCGCAAAGATGCATGACTGCCTTGCCGCCCGTCAGCGGCTGCGCTGAGGGCTGCGACCGGCCGCCGTGCGACGGCGGCTCACCTGCTTCTTGGCCGGCTTGCGGGTGTTGTTCGTTTTCTTGACGAAACGTCCGGTGGTGGCCGAGCGGGTCTGCCGCTTGCGGCGACGCGTCGTTCCTCGTCCGGTGGTCTTCTTCAAGATTTCCTTGAGCACACCCTGGACGACTTTGTCGATCACTTCCCTGACGAGATCAGCCATCTGCCGCTTCCCCGACGCCTATTCCGGTATGGAGGTCTGGAGGGCCAAGGCGTGCAGCACGCCGCCCATATTGCCCTTCAAGGCGTCGTAGACCATCTGGTGCTGCTGGACCCGCGACTTGCCGCGAAACGCTTCCGCCACGACCTCTGCGGCGTAGTGATCGCCGTCGCCTGCCAGGTCACGGATCACAACCTTCGCGCCGGGGATGCCGGCCTTGATGAGGTCTTCGATGTCGCCGGGTTTCATGGCCATGGTCAGTTCTCCTGCAATTGTCGCCGCACCGCCTCAGGCGATGCTGCCTTCCATGTAGCGAGGGAACCATAATTCATGCGCCGAGCGCAATTCCTCAATTGCGACCGGACGGGCGTCGCCCAGCACGACATTGTTACCGCCGGTGCGGCCGATCCACGGGCAGAAGACGCCCGCTGCTTCGGCGCGCATCTGAACCGCATCGACATTGTCCTGGGTGACCGTCAGCACATAGCGACCCTGGTCCTCGCCGTAGAAGACCGCGATCGGATCGGCGTCGTCAAGCGCGTTGACGGTGGCGCCGATGCCCGAGGCCATCGCCATTTCGGCGACGGCAAGCGCCAGGCCGCCCGACGAGCAGTCATGAACCGCCGTTGCCAGACCGTCCTCGATCAGACCTCGGACGTAGTCGCCGACCTTCTTCTCATGCGCCAGGTCGACATGCGGCGCCGGGCCGTCGGTGCGGCCGTGGATGTCGCGCAGATAGACCGACTGGCCGAGATGCGTGCCCCAGCCGGACGGCGCGCCGGCGAGCAGGATGGCCTCGCCCTGGGCGGCAAAGCGGATGCGCGCCATCTTGGCCCAGTCCTTCAGGAGACCGACGCCGGCAATCGTCGGGGTCGGCAGGATGGCCTGGCCGTTGGTCTCGTTGTAGAGCGAGACATTGCCCGAGACGATCGGGAAGTCGAGCGCCTTGCAGGCCTCGCCGATGCCCTTGATGGCAAAGACGAGCTGGCCCATGATTTCCGGCTTCTCCGGATTGCCGAAGTTGAGGTTGTCGGTGGCCGCCAGCGGCAGGGCGCCGGTCGCGGTGATGTTGCGCCAGCACTCGGCAACCGCCTGCTTGCCGCCTTCGAACGGATCGGCCTCGACATAGCGCGGGGTCACGTCGGAGGAGAAGGCCAGCGCCTTCGTCGGATGGGTGTCGACGCGCACCACGCCGGCATCGCCGCCCGGCAGTTGCAGCGAATTGCCCTGGATCAACGTGTCGTATTGTTCATAGACCCAGCGGCGCGAGGAATTGTTCGGCGAGCCGACCAGCTTGATGAGCGCATCAGCCACGTCGGCCTGCGGTACGTCGTTTTCGGCCAGCGGCGCCGGGGTCTTCGGCTCGACCCAGGGACGGTCGTATTCCGGTGCCTGGTCGCCGAGATCCTTGATCGGCAGGTTGGCGACTTCCTCGCCCTGGTGAAGGATGCGGAAGCGCAGGTCGTCGGTGGTGTGGCCGACGATGGCGAAATCCAGGCCCCACTTGACGAAGATCGCCTTGGCGACCTCTTCCTTGGAGGGCTCGAGCACCATGAGCATGCGCTCCTGGCTTTCCGACAGCATCATTTCATAGGCCGTCATGCGCTCTTCGCGCACCGGCACCTTGTCGAGGTCGAGTTCGATGCCGAGGTCGCCCTTGGCGCCCATTTCGACGGCCGAGCAGGTGAGGCCGGCGGCGCCCATGTCCTGGATGGCGATGACGGCGCCGGTCTGCATCAGTTCGAGGCAGGCTTCCAGCAGGCACTTCTCGGTGAAGGGGTCGCCGACCTGCACGGTCGGGCGCTTTTCCTCGATCTGCTCGTCGAATTCGGCCGATGCCATGGTCGCGCCGCCGACGCCGTCGCGGCCGGTCTTGGCGCCGAGATAGACGACCGGGAGGCCCACACCCTTGGCTTCGGACAGGAAGATGGCGTTCGACTTGGCAAGACCCGCGGCAAAGGCGTTGACGAGGATGTTGCCATTGTAGCGGGGGTCGAACTCGACCTCGCCGCCGACGGTCGGGACGCCGAAGGAATTGCCGTAGCCCCCGACGCCGGCAACGACGCCGGAAACCAGATGGCGGGTCTTCGGATGGTCGGGGGAACCGAAGCGCAGCGCGTTCATCGCCGCGATCGGACGGGCGCCCATGGTGAAGACGTCGCGCAGGATGCCGCCGACGCCGGTCGCGGCGCCCTGATAGGGTTCGATATAGGACGGGTGGTTGTGGCTCTCCATCTTGAAGACGACGCACTCGCCGTCGTCGATGTCGACCACGCCAGCGTTCTCGCCGGGACCCTGAATGACGCGCGCTCCCGTGGTCGGCAGCGTCTTCAGCCATTTCTTCGAGGACTTGTAGGAGCAGTGCTCGTTCCACATGGCCGAGAAGATGCCGAGTTCGGTGAAGGTCGGCTCGCGGCCGATCAGGTCGAGGATCCGCTCGTATTCGTCAGGCTTCAGGCCGTGGGAGGCTATGAGTTCGGGGGTGATCTGGATCGTGTTGGGGATCGTCATCGCTGGTCCTGATGTGCCTGCCGCAAGTCGGGGTTTGGGCGCTTCTTTAGCGCATGTATCGCAATGGTGCGACAGGAAAAATGCCGGTAGCAACAGGCTGGGGGCAAACCTTGGTACGAGGCGGCGCTAGTCGTGTGCCTCATCGGTCAGGCAATGCTGTCGTAGCCGGCGCCGCCATTCTCCAGAAGGCGTCGCAGAATGGCAAAGCCGGCGCGTATCTCATCACGGTGCTGCGGCGATGAGAAGCTGATGCGGGCACGATGCAGGACCTTCTCCGAGCGGCCGGCCTTGAACTCGTCTTCGTCGTCGATCAGCACGCCCTCGGTCAGCGCGGCATTCTTGAAGGTGCCCGAGAGCCACGGATCGGGCAGGGCCAGCCAGAGGAAGGGCACGGCCGGATGCGAGACGAAGTCGAAGCCGGAGAGGTATTCGCACGCCAGCGCCTCTCGCGCGGCGATCTCTTCGGCGCAGAGCGTGCGGATGCGCGCCGCGTCACCGGAGAGGACCAACCGGGCACAGAGTTCGGCGAGTAGGAAGGGTATGCCGCCCGTCATCATCTTGTGGGCGATGCGCACGCGCTGGGCAAAGTGCGGCGGGCAGGCGACCCATCCGCCCCGCACGCCCGCCGCGACCGATTTCGACAAGCCTCCCACCAGGAAGGTGCGCTCCGGGCCGAGTTCGGCAAGCGGCGGCAAGGGCTCCGGCGACATGGCGCCATAGAGGTCGTCCTCGATCAGCCAGACATTGTGCCGGCGGGCGATGTCGACGATCGCCTGGCGGCGCTCGAGCGGCATGGTTGCCAGTGTCGGATTCTGCGCCGACGACATGAGGAAGGCGACCTTCGGATGCTGCTGGGCGCAGACGCGTTCGAAGTCCTCCGGCAGGACGCCCTCGGCATCGCTCTCGACGAGGATGGTCCGTCGTCCGGCAAGCCCGGCGGCGCGGCTGACCTGGGAATAGGTCAGGTGCTCGAACACGACCTTGTCGCCTGGCGACGTCACGGCGGTGATGACCGCCATGATGCCGGCATGGGCGCCAAGCGTCGGAACGATGTTGCGCGGCTCAGGCACCCAGCCGCCCTTGCTTAGCCAGCGAGAGCCGGCGGCGAACCAGTGGTCCGGAAAGCTGCGCGTATAACTGCCGATATCGGCCGGATGATCGCGCAGGATGGCCGCGATATGGCTCTGCAGAAAGGTGTCCTGGCCCACCGCCGGGGCGGCAGTGCTGTCAAAGCGGATCTTGCCCGGCGGCGGCGTGATGGCCCGGGTGCCGGCGAGGGCGGCGCTCACCGGATCGAGATTGGCCTCGGGCGGCGCATCGTGCGTGTCGCGCACAAAGGTACCGCGTCCGACTTCTCCATTGACCAGCCCCCGCTCATGGACCAGCCCGTAAGCGCGGCTCACCGTGCCAATGGTGATGCCGAGGTCATAGGCGAGATTGCGCTGCGGCGGCAGCTTCGCGCCGGCGGGCAGGGTGCCACCGGCAATCGCCGTCTCAATCTGGTCGGCAAGCCGCACATAGATCGGGCCTTTGCCTTGCTGAAGGTCGGGAAGCCAATTTGTCATCATGACAATGCAGTACATTGCCTCGCGAATTTGGTCAATGTAGAGCGATTGCATCGATATGTGTCGTAGATATGAGGTTCAATATGACCGACGCGGTGCGCTACATGAGATCAATCGATACAATTTATCCGGACGGCTATGTCCGCGAGACGCTGTTTCGCTCTTCCGGTGACATGTTGTTCCCGCCGACACGCCGGAAGACGTTCTTTGCGATACTATGGCAGGGGCTGTGCCATTGGCAGATGAAGCGGGCGGGGCGCCTGGCGCTGCATGAACTCAGCGACGACCAACTTCGGGACATCGGCCTGACCCGTGTGGACGCCGAGCGGGAGGTCCAGAAATCGCGGCTCTTGATGTTGTGACGGGAGTGGCCGAAGCCCAGAAGGGGTGAGCGAAGGTGATCGCGGCTTGCGGTGGCACGCGGTATCTACGCTGTTCGGCGGGTGGGTAGCGTCAGAACTTGTAGGCGAGTGAAAGGCCGGCGTGGCTGATACCGTCGTTCGGTGCGCAAAGGTCGGCATTGGACGAATGGTCGATCGATGCGACGATGTCCAGCGTGTCGGTCAGGCGGAAGCCGGCCGCTGCATATTCCCGGAACAAAAGGGTGCACCCGAGTTTCGGACCGTCGGTTCCATCGTCCTTGTTGTCGCCATTGTGGACAGTGCCGCCGAAGCCGAGGTCGAGATAGAAGCGATCGGTCACGTTGACGGTCCAGTTGAGGCCGGCGAAAATCTGGCTGGCCGCACCCGCGCTGCTGATCGACACGCCGGCGTGAAGACGCGGCCGCAGGAATGTGTCCTGCCAGGATGCGGCGCTTGCCGATTCGAGCGGATCGAAATAGAGCGCGACCGTTGGAAAGAAGCCCGGCTCGAAGGTGCTGCGTGCCTGGATCGACCCGGTCACGCCGGCTCGCACTTCCTTGACAGACCAGTCCGCGGCGCTCGCCCCAGAGGGGAAAACGGCGCAGCAAGAGAAAGCTGCCAGGACAAGTGCCTGGCTCAGGCGGGTCGACTTGCTCGAGATCATGTGAACTGGCTCGGAATCAGGTGAGATCGTGGCAGACGCTAGCACACGCAATCGTGAAGCGCGATGGCGATCATGTCATTTGACGCTGAGATTTTCGTCGCACCCGTCTGCTGTCAGCAGCCCTTGGCGCCGCCCGACCAACGACGGACATCGGCGGCAATGCGAGCCGCGACCGGCTCGCTCATCATCGGGCCGAATGCGTCGAGCCGTGGCGGTCTGCCTTCGGCCTGGACGACGAGCAGCGGGCGGATGTCTCTCGAACCCTTGCGCACAAGAAGGATGCGGGGCTTGCCGGAGAAGGAATTGAGTTCGGGCGCCATGGAATAGGCCTTAAAGGCCGGATCGCCGGACTTCATCCAGCAATTATTGGCGCCGACGGCGACCCGTTCCATGATGTCGAGGGCCGACTGCCCTTGCGTGGGCGACGGGCTGGGCTTGGATTGGCAGGCGGTGAGGGCGGCGACCGAAAGCAGAACGAGAAGGCTGAGGGCAGGGCGCATGCGGGGTGCTTTCCGGTTGTTAGCCCAGCCTTCTATCATCGGTCTGGTTAAGCGGCGATTACGTCGAGGGCGGAGGCGAACAGGCCGCGCCCGTCATTGCCGCCGTGGGCCGCTTCGATCAGGTTTTCCGGATGCGGCATCATACCAAGGACGTTGCCCTTTTCGTTGATGACGCCGGCGATATCGTTGATCGAGCCGTTCGGATTGGTTCCGTCTGCATAGCGGAAGACCACCTGGCCATTGCCCTCGATCGCGTTCAGCGTCTCGGCGTCGGCGAAATAATTGCCGTCGTGATGCGCAACCGGGCAACGGATGATCTGGCCCTTGGCATAGGCGCGGGTGAAATCGGTCTCGGCGTTGACGACCTCGAGCTTGATTTCCTTGCAGACGAATTTCAGCGAGGCGTTGCGCATCAGGGCGCCGGGCAGGAGGCCCGCCTCAAGCAGGATCTGGAAGCCGTTGCAGACGCCGAGCACCTTGACACCGCGTTCGGCGGCGGCCTTGACGGCCTGCATGACCGGCATCCTGGCGGCAATCGCCCCGCAACGCAGGTAGTCGCCGTAGGAGAAGCCGCCCGGAATGACGATCAGGTCGACATCCGGAAGGCTCGTCTCGGTCTGCCAGATGGTGACCGGTGCATGGCCCGAGATCTTCGTCAGCGCGGCGATCATGTCGCGGTCGCGGTTGAGGCCAGGAAGTTGCAGAACGGCGGATTTCATGGGTGGGGCTCAAACCTTGCTTGTGCTTCCTGGAGCTCCCGCAGCTCCAGGCGATTTTCGATGCGATCGAGGCGGTCGAGAACCTGCGTCATCGTTCCGCGCATATTGTTGAAATCGCCTTGTAGAAGATGCATGTAGTTACGAAGCGAGGCAATGTCCTGACGCGTATCGCGCTGACCATCCTTGATCGTCGTGATGTCGGCTTGCAGTTTGCGCAGGATCTCAAACATCAGTTCCTGTGTCTGGTCGGCCATCCCACCGCTCCTCATCCTTCAGGCGATGGCGATAGTATAGTTCTCGATCACGGTATTGGCGAGGAGCTTTTCGCACATGGCTTTCAGGTCAGCTTCGGCCTTCGTCTTGTCCGAGCCTTCGAGCTCGAGATCGAAGACCTTGCCCTGGCGGACATGGCCGACGCCTGAAAAACCGAGTGCGCCGAGCGCGCCTTCGATCGCCTTGCCCTGGGGATCGAGAACGCCGTTCTTGAGGGTTACGGTCACGCGTGCCTTGATCACTCTTTTGGTCTCCCTGAGCTTTTCTACTTCACCAGCACCGGGCCGGTGCCGCGCAGTGGCTCGTTTTCATTGATGATGCCGAGGCGCTTGGCCACTTCCTGATAGGCTTCGAGCAGGCCGCCGAGATCCTCGCGGAAGCGGTCCTTGTCGAGCTTTTTGTGTGTCTCGACGTCCCACAGCCGGCAGCTGTCGGGCGAGATCTCGTCGGCAAGGATGATCCGCATCATATCACCCTCGTAAAGGCGGCCGCATTCGATCTTGAAGTCGACGAGCTGGATGCCAATGCCGAGGAACAGGCCGGAGAGGAAGTCGTTGACGCGGATGGCGAGCGCCATGATGTCGTCGAGCTCGGCCGGATTGGCCCAGCCGAAGGCGGTGATGTGCTCTTCCGACACCATCGGGTCGGCCAGTGCATCCGATTTATAGTAGAATTCGATGATCGAGCGCGGCAGGACGATGCCTTCCTCAATGCCGAGGCGCTTGGCCAATGAGCCGGCGGCGACATTGCGCACGACGATCTCGAGCGGGATCATCTCGACTTCCTTGATCAACTGCTCGCGCATGTTCATGCGGCGGATGAAGTGGGTCGGGATGCCGATCTTGTTCAGGTGCGTGAAGAGATATTCGGAAATGCGGTTGTTGAGAACGCCCTTTCCGTCGATGACTTCGTGCTTTTTCTTGTTGAAAGCGGTTGCATCGTCCTTGAAGAACTGGATCAGCGTGCCGGGCTCCGGACCCTCGTACAGGATCTTGGCCTTGCCTTCGTAAACACGGCGGCGACGGTTCATGGCTGGTTTTTCTCTGTTGTTGGCGTCTCGCACGGGACGCGAGTGGAGTGTTGAAGCGGTCCCATAGCGGAAAAGACGGGTTTTCACAATGCAACAGTTGTCGCCCGCTGGGAAATTGTCCAAAGCGTATTCGCGCTTGGTGATTCGACCAAGTTTGCATTGCACTTTGGACCACCTTTTGTTTTATGGGTGGTAGAAAGCCGCATGGTGGCGGCATATTTTGGGAGATGCAGATGAGCGGCATGAGTGATCGCGAAAAGGCCTTTGAAAACAAGTTCGCACACGATCAGGAGCTTCGTTTCAAGGCAGAGGCAAGGCGCAACAAGCTGCTCGGCCTCTGGGCTGGCGGCCTGCTCGGCAAGGCCGACCTTGATGCCTATGCCAAGGAGGTTGTCGCATCCGATTTCGAGGAAGCCGGCGACGAGGACGTTTTTCGCAAGGTCAGCGGCGACCTGAAGTCCGGCGGCGTGGCCGTCAGCGACGAAGAGGTCCGTGCCAAGATGCAGGAACTCCTAGCCGTAGCGGTTGCACAGGTTCAGGCCGAGTAATCGCCGCGAACGTCGAAGGAAATTCCTTGGCGCCCTTCGGCGCCAAGTCTGCTTGATGGGCGTGGCAAGGGCAATCCAGGCGCTGGATGAGAGACCGGCCCGCCGTCGATCGTTATCGGTTCGGTGGGGCCTCGGCTTAGAGCCGGCCCAGGAACTGGGCAAAGACCATCGTGCCCTCGGGCCAGGGACCGTGGCCCGAATCGGCATTGATATGGCCGGATTCACCCGCATCCACCAGAAGGGAACCCCAGGCATTGGCGATGTCGTCGGCGTGCTCGTATGTGCCGAAGGGATCGTTGCGGCTGGCGACGGTGATCGACGGAAAGGGCAGCGGTTCGCGCGGGTACGGCCCGAAAGTCATCAGGTGCCTGGGCCGGATTGCCGGATTGGCGACGTCCGGCGGCGCCACGAGAAACGCGCCGGCGACCTTGCCGGCGATGTGGGGCACGGCGTGGATGGCGGTGGGGACGCCGAGCGAATGGGCGACGAGCACCACTGGACGCGAAGAAGCATTCACCTCTTCGACGAGGCGGGCGACCCAGTCTTCGCGCACGGGCTTCGACCATTCCGCCTGCTCGACGCGGCGCGCGGTCGACAGCCTTGACTGCCAGCGCGTCTGCCAGTGCTCGGGGCCGGAATTGGTATAACCCGGGATGATGAGGATATCGGCGTCGGATGCTTTCATGTCGCCTTATCTGCGGTCGGGCGCGTGTTGCGTCAAGGGTGTGGCCATCCGGCGGCGCGAATTTGTCTCAGGGCTCGATACGGTCGGCAGGCGGTCGCAGAAGACGCGAGGCGCCGGCAGCCTTCGGCATCTGAGCGTCGCTGCGGGCTGGCACCGCGAAGACGTGGACGCGACAAGATTGGTGACCGGCGGGTCAGGACCCGCCGCCAGGGCCGAATATCAGCCGAAGACCCGCTTGAAGATCGTGTCGACGTGCTTTGTGTGGTAGCCGAGGTCGAACTTCTCGCGGATCTCTTCCTCCGAGAGGGCGGCGCGCACTTCCTTGTCGGCGAGCAGTTCCTCGAGGAAATCGGCACCCTGCTCCCAGACCCTCATGGCGTTGCGCTGCACGAGGCGATAGCTGTCCTCGCGGCTGACGCCGGCCTGGGTGAGGGCCAGGAGAACGCGCTGGCTCATCACCAGCCCCTTGAACTTGTTCATGTTCTTCAGCATGTTTTCGGGGTAGATCACCAGCTTTTCGATAACGCCGGCTAGGCGGTTCAAGGCGAAATCCAGCGTGATCGTGGTGTCCGGGCCGATGGCGCGCTCGACGCTCGAATGGCTGATGTCGCGCTCATGCCACAGGGCCACGTTCTCCATGGCCGGCACGACCGACATACGCACCAGGCGGGCGAGACCCGTCAGGTTCTCGGTCAGCACCGGGTTGCGCTTGTGCGGCATGGCCGACGAACCCTTCTGGCCGGGCGAGAAGAATTCCTCCGCTTCCAGAACCTCGGTGCGCTGCATGTGGCGGATCTCGATCGCGACGTTTTCGATCGACGAGGCGATGACGCCGAGCGTGGCGAAGAACATGGCGTGACGGTCGCGCGGAATGACCTGGGTCGAAACCGGCTCCGGCATCAGGCCGAGCTTTTCGCAGACATGCTCCTCGACGCTTGGGTCGATGTTGGCGAACGTTCCGACGGCCCCCGAGATGGCGCCGGTGGCGATCTCGGCGCGGGCGTTGACGAGACGGGCGCGGTTGCGGCTCATCTCGGCGTAGAAGCGGGCAAACGTCAGACCCATCGTCGTCGGCTCGGCATGGATGCCGTGGCTGCGGCCGATGCGGACCGTGTCCTTGTGCTCGAAGGCGCGGGTCTTCAGGGCCGCCAGCACGCGGTCCATATCGGCGAGCAGCAGGTCGGCGGCGCGCACCAACTGGATGTTGAGCGTGGTGTCGAGCACGTCAGACGAGGTCATGCCCTGGTGGACGAAGCGACTATCCGGGCCGATGAATTCGGCGAGATGGGTCAAGAAGGCAATCACGTCATGTTTGGTTACGGCTTCGATCTCGTCGATCCGGTCGACGTCGAACTTGGCAGCGCGCCCCTTTTCCCAGATGGTCCTGGCGGATTCCTTGGGGATGACGCCGAGTTCGGCCAGGGCATCACAGGCATGGGCCTCGATCTCGAACCAGATGCGGAACTTGGTTTCGGGAGACCAGATGGCGACCATTTCTGGCCGGGAATAACGCGGGATCATCGGACGTTCTCACTTTACGGCTGGAGTTGGCGTCGCTTTAGCAAAGACGGGCGGCAATCTCAACGGCTGCGGCGCGCATGGAGGATGCTGGCACCGATCAACAGGATCAGGCCAAAGGGGAGATAATGGCGGAGGCCGAGCACGGCGAATTGATAGACGGCGGATGCGAAGGTGAAGATGAACTGGAAAAACCATATCCGCGTGCCGAATGGCTGATGCCATTGCGCATAGAACTGCCGGTAGTGCAGGGCAAACAGCAGTGCAGTCAACACGGCCGTGCCGGTGCCGAGAAAGAGGAAGGCTGCGGCAAAGCGCGTCTCTGGCGGTCGGGCGAGGCTGGCGAAGCGCATCAGCGGCAGGGCGGCGAGCCAGGCGAGTGCCGCACCGCAGAAATAAAGGCCGAGCACGATCGTCTTGTGGGTGCTGGGCAGGCGATGCAGTCCATAGGCGGAAAAGGTTACGGACAGCGTGATCAGCGAGGCCCACAGCAGCGCGCCGACCAGCCATTCGGCGATCGGCGGGCGGCTTGCGGCCAGTCGTGCGCGAAATCCCGATACACGCCGCAGAGCGGGGGACTGGCGCGTCACGGGCGGACCGGGACGGCGATCCAGCGGCCGTCATTGCCTTCGAAGCCACGGCTGAGCACGTGGACGAGCGCCATGTGCAGGGCCGCTCCGCCGAGCGGCGAATAGGTGACCGCACCGCCGAGGCGATAGCCGACGGTGCAGCCGCGGCTGGCCGGCACGCTCTTGTCCTCGTAGACGAGCGCGTTCGCCGGGGTTCCGTCCTTTTCCGTCAGCCTCAGGCGGAACGCGGCCAGCGCATCGATCTGGCCGACGCAGGAACCGCCAGGCGCGACGGAGAATTCCTCGATCTTCAAGGTGTAGGGTTGCCCGAAGGCCGGGTCGGCCGGGTAATCCAGATAGCGCAGTTCGTGCTTTTCCACGCCCATCTCGCTCACCGGATTGAAGGCGACGAGGCTGCCGGGATTGTTGCCGAGCTCGTACTTTTCGATCAGCGGCTGTGCCTTGTCCATCACCGCCCGTCGCGCGTCAGACAGGCCGGCATTCTCGTCGTCGAGGCGCACGCGGATCGGCGTGCCGGGCAGATAGACATCCTTGACCGTGTCGATCACGTAGATGTTGGAATAGGGAAAGCCGGAACCGTCCTGAATTCCATATTCCTCGAAGGCGTAGACACTGCCGTCAACCGAAAAGCCGATCGACTGCAAAGCTGCGATATCGCCGGCAACGGCCGGTGCGGCGGCGAAGATCATCGCCGCCTTCGCCACCAGCCATGTCCGCAATACTGTCAACGACGCCCCTCCAGTGCAGCCTTTCTCAAAGTGTCGACCGTTTTGCGGTAGTCGTCAACGCCTTCACCCTTGTAGACGGCCGATCCGGCGACCAGCACATTGGCGCCGGCGGCGGTCACCAGCGGAGCGGTTTCTGCGGTCACGCCGCCATCGACCTCGAGGTCGATCGGCCGGTTGCCGATCAGCATATTGGCCTGGGCGAGCTTGGCGGTCGCCTGGGGGATGAACTTCTGGCCGCCGAAGCCCGGGTTGACGCTCATGATCAGGATCAGGTCCAGGTCGTCGAGGACATGTTCCAGGACCGAGACGGGCGTTGCCGGATTGAGCGATACGCCGGCCTTCTTGCCGAGCGAGCGGATCTTTTGCAGCGAGCGGTGCAGATGTGGGCCGGCCTCGGCATGCACGGTGATCACGTCGCAGCCTGCATCGGCGAAGGCCTCGAGGAACGGATCGGCCGGAGAGATCATCAGGTGGCAGTCGAACACCGCCTTGGTGTAGGGCCGCAGTGCCTTGATGACGGCAGGCCCATAAGAAATGTTCGGCACGAAATGGCCGTCCATGACGTCGAGGTGGATCCAGTCGGCGCCGGCTTCGACGACGTCGGACACTTCCTGGCCAAGCTTGGCGAAATTGGCGGCAAGAATGGAAGGGGCGATGAGAAGGGGGCGGGTCATGGGCTGGGCTCCGGGATCATGGACGGTTTTGCGCATTTGGCCTGCCCATAGCACCGGGACCGACCACCGGCAACACTGCGAGGGGATGCGCGCCTCGCTCAGTCTTGACCGGCTGCAAAACCTTGGTCACTTCTTGTCGCTTGCGATCGAGGAGAAGTGAATGGGACGGCATGCGATCATCACCGGCGGCAGCAGCGGCATCGGCCGCCATCTCGTCAACGCTTTCCTCGAGGCAGGCTATGACGTCGCCTTCACCCATTTCGACGATGAGGCCGCCGCAGAGGCGGTCACCGCGCAGGCCGCCGCCGCGGGTGGCCGGGTGCGAGGCTTTTCGTCCGACGTCGGCGATGGCGTTGCCGTCTCGCGGCTGATGGACGAGGCGTCGGACTGGTTTGGCGATGTACCCGATGTTCTGGTCAACAATGCCGGGATCCAGACCTGGTCGCCGCTGCTCGACCTTTCGGAAGAGCGCTGGGATGCGGTAATTCGCACCAATCTCAAGGGCTGCTTTCTCAATACGCGCGAAGTGGGCCGGCGCATGGTCGCTGCGGGCAAGGGCGGGGCGATCATCAATATCGGTTCCGGCTGCAACAAGCATGCCTTTCCCGGCCTGGTCGACTATACTGCGTCCAAGGGCGGCGTCGAGCAGTTCACCAAGGTTGCCGCGGTCGAACTCGGGCCGCATGGCATCCGCGTCAATTGCGTGGCGCCCGGCGCCATCGAGACCGAACGGACGCGAACCGAGGCGCCCGACTATGCCGAAACCTGGGGACGTGTCACGCCGCTCCGCCGGGTCGGCACGCCCGCCGACATCGCCGGGCCGGTGCTCTTTCTCGCAAGCCCGCAGGCGGCTTTCGTCACCGGTCAGACGCTCTGGGTCGATGGCGGTGTCTTCAGCCAGGCCTTCTGGCCCTACCAGTTCTGAAGACGGAAGCAGTCGGCGGCTATTGCGCCGTAGCGCCAGGCTCGACGAACCGGCCGTCTCGCCACTCCATCAGGCGATAGGGGTTGTCGCCCAGTTCGTGACGGTCGTTGAAGGCGATCGGGCCGATTACGGTGTCGGCATGGGTCTCGCCAATCACCTGGGCCAGAGGCATACCGAGCGCGCCGGCGGCGCCGACGCCTTGCGCCACCACGGTGACGGCGGCATGGGCCAGCAGAACATAGCCCTCGGGCTCGATCCCCGCTGCCCTCATATCCGCCGCGACACTTTGCGCGGCCGGCTGGTTTGCGTGATCTGGCAGTATGACGGCCAACACGCCTTCAGCAAGCGGAACCGCCTGATCCGAGGCCTTCAGGCTATCACCGCCCATGAGCGTCAGGGAAATGCGCTCGGCGGCGGCGTCGCGGGCGATGACGGCCACGTCATTGCGGTCTCCGCCGACGAAGACATGGCTGGCGCCGGCCTTCTTCAACCGGCGCACCAGCGCCACCTGCTGCTCCTGGCCGGGGCGGAAGGTATCGGTGAAGACGGGCTTTAGTCCGCGTTCCTCGAGCGCGTTGCGGATCGTTTCGGTGAGTTCCCGTCCGTGGATCGTGCCGTCCTCGATGAGTGCGAAGGCGGAGCCCGACCAGTCGCGCAGGATGACCTCCGTGATCCTTTCCGCCTCGTCGTCGGTTGACGGGGCCATGCGATAGAGCGGCCAGTCGTTCTTCAAGGCATCTTCCATCACGCCCTTCCAGCGTACAGACAGGGTGATGGCCGGAATGGCAGCGTCCTTGAGGATGGCAAGCGACCCATCAAGTGATTCCGAGCAGAGAAAGCCGATCGCCGCCTTCGCTCCTGATTCCTGGATCTGCCGGGCAATCGCGGGGCCGCTGCCGGGCTGACAATTCTCCTCGACGAGGACATGCTCCATCCCTTGCTGGCGCGCCGCCAGGGCTGCACCGTCGCGCATTTGCGCGCCCAGGATGGAGAATGGGCCGGTCTGCGGCGCAACAAGCGCGATCCTCGGCGCATCGGCCAGGGCCGGAAAGGCCGGGGACAGGCCGAGCAGGACGGACAGCAGCATTCGGCGGAGCATTCGGGCGGGTTTTCCTGTTCTTCGGACCGGTGGCCGGCATCCTATCCGCAGGACGCAGGGAACGGCAACGTCAATCGCCCGCGGCACACGGGGCAAAAAATCCGATGCGTTGTGGAAAACGTAAACCTTGGCGGCCATATAGTCATGCAATATGCCAGCAAGGCCCCGAAGCGCGCCGGAGAAGAGAGTGTTGAATACCCAGCAGTTGGACCCGGTTATCTATCGGGAAGCGATGAGCCGCTATGCCGGCCATGTGCAGATCGCCACGACCGAGTACGAGGGCGTCAGGCGGGGGGTGACCGTTACCGCGGCCTGCTCGGTTTCCGACCGTCCGCCAAGCCTGCTCGTCTGCCTCAACAACGGCAATCCGAACAACGCGGTCTTCTTCGAGAGCGGTTCATTCGCTCTCAACTCGCTTGCTGCCCATCATCAGCCGCTTGCCGACGCATTTGCCGGTTTCGGCAGCATGCCGGCAGACGACCGGTTTGCGCTGGCTGAATGGCAGACGCTGGTCACTGGCGCTCCGGTTCTGTCCGATGCAATCGTTTCCTTCGATTGCCGCGTCACCGACAGCAAGGTGACGGCGACCCATACCGTGTTGTTCGGTGAGGTCAAGGCGGTGCATTTCGGCCCGCGAGAGGCCTCGCTCATCTATCTGGACCGCGGCTATCGCAGCCTGTAAGCTTCTCCTCAATCAAGGGGAGGAACAATGGCGGAAGCGTCAAAAACTGGCTTGCCGGGATCGATCGATGCCGTCATCGATCTCTTGTCGCAACATGATTATCTCGTTGGGCGGCCGTTGGCGACCGTGCTTTTCCTCGCCCTTCGCATGCAGCGTCCGCTCTTTCTCGAGGGGGAGGCGGGGGTTGGCAAGACCGAGGTCGCCAAGGTGCTGGCCAAGGCGCTCTATCGCCCGCTGATCAGGCTGCAATGCTATGAGGGCCTCGACGTCGCATCCGCCGTCTACGAATGGAACTATCCGGCGCAGATGCTGGAGATCCGGCTTGCCGAAGCAACCGGCATTACCGACCGCGACCGGCTGGAACACGATCTGTTTTCCGAGCGCCACCTCATCCGCCGTCCCGTTCTGCAGGCGCTGCAATGCGAGCCGGGTCGCGCGCCGGTGTTCCTGATTGACGAACTTGACCGCACCGACGAGGCCTTCGAGGCCTTCCTGCTCGAGGTGCTGTCCGACTTCCAGGTGAGCATTCCCGAATTCGGCACCGTCAAGGCCTCCGAGCCGCCGATCGTCATCGTCACCAGCAACCGCACCCGTGAGGTACACGATGCCTTGAAGCGCCGCTGTCTCTACCACTGGGTGGACTATCCCAAGGCGGCCGAGGAGCTGGCGATCATCCGGCGCAAGGTGCCGGGCTGCAACGAGCAGCTGTCGCGCCAGATCGTCGCCTATGTGCAGAAGATCCGCACCATCGACCTGTTCAAGAACCCCGGCATTGCCGAGACCATCGACTGGGCGACCGCGCTCACCGAGCTCGACCGGCTGGCGCTCGATCCGGAAACCATTGCCGACACGCTCGGCACGCTGCTGAAATACCAGGAGGACATTGCCCGGATCCAGGGCGGCGAGGGCCACAAGGTGCTCTCCGAGGTCAAGGCCGAACTGCTGGCGGCGGGCTAGGCCATGCAGACGCCGGGAACCGGGGAGGGCATTGTCGTGGTGGCGCCGCCGATCGGTGACGGACGGCTCGCCGACAATATCGTCTATTTCGCCCGCGTCCTGCGTCGCGCCGGGCTCAAGCCCGGTCCCGGAGCGGTTGCCGATGCGATCGCCGCCATCGATGCGGTCGGCATCGGTTCGCGCGAGGAATTCCATGCCGCACTCTCGGCTGTGCTCGTCAAGCGGCATGAGGATCAGCCGGTGTTCGACGAGGCGTTTCGCCTGTTCTGGCGCTCGCGCGACCTGGTCAACAAGATGATCGCCATGATGTCGCCGGTGGCGCTGGACAGCAGCGAGCGGGAGAAGGCCAAGGCCGGCTCGTCGCGCGTGAGCGACGCGCTGTTTGCCGAGCGCGAGCGCCAGAGCCGCGAGCGCGACGAGCCGGAGATTGAGATCGATGCCCGCTTCACCGTCTCCGGCAGCGAAGTCCTGCGCCGCACCGACTTTGCCCAGATGACGGCCGTGGAGCTGTCGCAGGCCAGGCGGGAAATCGAACGCATGACAATGCCCTTCGACCAGGTGCCGATGCGGCGCTACCAGCCGACGTCTCGTGCGCGCACGGTCGATCCGCGGGCGATGATGCGGGCGGCGATGCGCACCGGCGGCGATCTGATCCTGCCGAAATATCGCGAGCGCCGCCGCCAGCCGCCGCCGCTCGTCATCCTCGCCGACATTTCCGGCTCGATGAGCCAGTACACCCGCATCTTCCTGCATTTCCTCCATGTGTTGACCGAGCGCCGCAGGCGCGTGCACACTTTCGTCTTCGGCACGCGGCTGACCAATGTGACGCGGCAGATGCGCAACCGCGATCCAGACGACGCGATCGACCAGTGCACGGATGCGGTGCGGGACTGGTCGGGCGGCACGCGGATCGGCGAGACGCTGAAGGAGTTCAACCATCAATGGGCGCGGCGCGTGCTGGGGCAGGGCGCCATCGTGCTGTTGATCACCGACGGGCTGGAGCGGGAAGGGGCGGAACTGCTCGCCACCGAGACCGATCGCCTGCACCGGTCCTGCCGGCGGCTGATCTGGCTCAATCCGCTCCTGCGTTTCGAAGGCTTCGAGGCGCGGGCGCGCGGCGTGCGGGCCATGCTGCCGCATGTCGATGAATTGCGGCCGGTCCACAATCTCAATTCGCTGGCCGATCTGGTCGCGGCGCTGTCCGGGCCGATCAACGGTTCGGCCGATCCGCGCCGTCTCATTCGCCAACTCAGAGGGCTGCCATGACTACCGACATGCAGACAAGGGATCCGCTGTTCATCGCCGAGGACTGGATCGGGCAGGGGCGCCGGGTGGCGGTCGCCACTGTGGTCGAGACCTGGGGCTCGGCGCCCCGCCCGGTCGGCAGCCATCTGGTGATCGACGCGGACGGCAGTTTCGAAGGTTCGGTCTCAGGGGGCTGCGTCGAGGGTGCGGTCATCACCGAGGCGCTCGACGTTCTGCAGTCGGGTCAGGCGAAGATGCTTGAGTTCGGTGTCGCCGATGAAACCGCCTGGCGGGTGGGGCTCTCCTGCGGCGGCAAGATCCGCGTCTTTGTCGAGAGGCTTTCCTGATGCAGCTTTCCAGTCTCAAGGCGCTCAACGCGGCGCGGGCGCAACGGCAGGCAGCGATCCTCGTCACCGATCTGGCCGACGGCCACGACCGTGTGGTGGTCGAGGGAAATGCCGTCGAGGGCGCGCTCGGCGAGGAGATCGCGGGGCGCTTCCGCTCCGGCAAGTCCGGCTCCGTCGAGATCGACGGGCGCATGCTCTTCCTCAATGTCCACCTGCCGCCGCCGCGCATTGTGGTGATCGGCGCGGTGCATATCAGCCAGGCGCTCTATCCGATGGCGGCCATAGCCGGTTATGACATGTCGATCATCGACCCGCGCACCGCCTTTGCCACGCCCGAACGTTTCTCCGGCGTTGATCTCATTGCGGATTGGCCGGAAGACGTGCTCTCTGCGCGTCCGCTCGATCGCTACAGCGCATTGGTCGCCGTCACCCATGACCCGAAGATCGACGACTATCCGATCGCCGCGGCGCTGAAAGCCGGCTGTTTCTATGTCGGCGCTCTCGGCAGCCGCAAGACCCATGCGAAGCGGGTCGAGCGGCTGATGGCGCAGGGCTTTTCCGAAGCGGAGATCGCCCGGATCTCGGCACCCGTCGGGATCGACATCGGCGCCGCGACCCCGGCCGAGATCGCGGTCGCCACATTGGCCGACGTCATCCAGGCTTTCCGCCGGCGCTCGCTCTCCGCTGCCGGAGGCGAGCCCGCATGATCTTCGGAGAGTTCGCCACGAGCGATGCCGAGGGCCTGATCCTCGCCCATGCGGTGAAGCTGGCCTCTGGCCGTTTGCCGAAGGGGCATGTGCTGGCTGCCGGTGACATAGCGGCACTGGGCGATGCGGGCATCGCCAGCGTGATCGCCTGTCGTATGGAGGCGGGCGATCTTGGCGAGGACGAGGCGGCGGAGCGCTGCGCCTCGGTGATCGATCCCGCCAATCTTCGCCTCACCCCGGCCTCCACCGGCCGCGTCAACTTCCACGCCACCTGCAACGGCCTGTTCGTTGCCGACAGGGCGCTGGTCGACCGGTTCAACCGTGTCGATCCGGCGATCACGCTCGCCTGTCTCGCCGACCACAGCGATGTGCGCGACGGCGATCTGGTGGCGACCGTCAAGATCATCCCGCTTGCCGTTTCCGGCGACAGTGTCGAGCGGGCGCGGGCGATCCTGACCGAAGGTGCCGCCTTCCGGCTCAAATCCTACCGGCCCCATGCCGTCCAACTGATCGCCACCGAACTGCCGTCGCTGAAATCTTCGGTGATGGACAAGACCGCGCGGGTGCTCGAACAGCGCCTTGGCCCCTCGTCGAGCGAACTGGTAGCCGAACAACGGGTCGCGCATCGGGCCGAAGCGGTTGCCGCGGCGATCGAGAACGCCTTGCGCAATCAGGATGCCCGGCCGCCGATGATCGTCGTCTTCGGTGCCTCGGCCATGTGCGATGCCGTCGACGTCATCCCCGAATCGATCCGCATGGCCGGCGGTGTGGTCGATCAGGTGGGGCTTCCCGTCGATCCCGGCAATCTGCTGGTGCTCGGCCATGTCGACGGCGTTCCGGTGATCGGTGCGCCCGGCTGCGCCCGCTCGCCCAAGGAAAACGGCTTCGACTGGGTGCTGAACCGGCTGCTGGCCGGCGAAACGCCCACATCCTATGAATTGACGGGGCTGGGGGTCGGAGGATTGCTGATGGAAATCCCAAGCCGGCCGCTGCCGCGCGAACTGGCGACCGATGCCGAACGTCGGCCGCTCAAGGTGGCGACCGTGCTTCTCGCCGCCGGCAGGTCGAGCCGCATGGGCGAGGGCGGGCGGCACAAGTTGCTGGCCGAATTCGAGGGCGAGCCGCTTGTGCGCCGTTCGGCGCGGATCGCGCTTGAGGCGGGCGCCGGCGAGGTCATCGTCGTGACCGGCCATCGCGCCGACGAGATTGCCGGGAGCCTGATGGGGCTTGATGTGACCTGCATCGACAACCCCGACTATGCGAGCGGCATGGCGAGTTCGTTGAAAGCCGGCTTTGCCGCGGCCAATGCCGGCGGCGCCGATGGCGTGCTGGTCATGCTGGCCGACATGCCTGGCGTATCGGTCGCCGATCTTCATGCGCTGGTGTCGGCGTTCCGTTCATCGTCCGGCCGTTCGATCGTGCGCGCGGTGGCCGACGGCAAGCGCGGCAATCCTGTCATCCTGCCGCGCCCGACCTTCGAGGCGGTGAAATCGCTCGAGGGCGACATCGGCGCCCGGCCGATCATCGAGACGGCCGGCCTGCCGATCGTCGATGTCGAGATCGGCGTCGGCGCCCGGCTGGACGTCGATACGCCCGAGGCCGTCATTGCGGCCGGCGGCATTCTGAAGGGGTAGGTGGATGGACAATGTCGCGATCGAAGACATGTTCTCGTCGCTCGGGGCCGTCGACATCAAGCGCATGTTCAGCGGCAAGGGCATCTATCATCAGGGCGTGATCATCGCGCTCTACCTGTTCGACGAGTTCATGCTGAAGGCAGATGAGCAGACGGCGCCGCAGTTTGTCGTGGCGCGCGCGCGGCAGTGGGTCTATCAGCGGCAGGGAAAGAACCCGGTCGCCATGCCCTACTGGTCGGTGCCGGAGGAGGCCTATGACGATCCGGACGAGATGGCGAAATGGGTGCGACTGGCCTTCGAGGCGGGGCTGAGGGCCGAGGCGGCGAAGGTCAAGCCGGCAAGACCCAAACAAGCAAAGCCCCGGGCCTCAGCGAAGAAACGGCAGCAGGGTGCGGGTAAAGGCTGACAACGGCTCCGGCATTGCGTCGAGGTCGAACCAATCCAGGGCGGACAGTTTGTCCGGCTCGGTCAACTGCGGTTCGCCCTGAAAGTCCGTGGTCTTGTAAAGCAGAGAAATCCAGTGCTGACGATCGGCGTCGATGATCTGTTCACTGGTGGTGACGAATTCGATCGCACCGATCGACAGGCCGGTTTCTTCCTCGGCCTCCCGGCGAGCCGCAGCCTCGGCCGGTTCAAGGTGATCCACCTTGCCGCCGACAATGTTCCAGAAGCCGGCTTCGGGCGCCTTCATGCGGCGGCAGAGCAGAATCTTGCCGTCGCGAAGAATCGCCAGACCGACGCCGACACCGGGGAAGTCGATGCCGGGCTTTGCCATTTAAGACTTTGCGGCGGCGACGATCAGCATGAAAGCCGGGATTTCGTCGCCGAAGCCGACCGGAGTCGGGCCGTCGTCATGGTCCCGATAGTGGCTGCGGCGGCGCTCGCGCTGATCGTCATTGGCCGGGTTGGACCGCGCGCTACGGTTACCTTGAGTGGGCCGCCGCTCTGCCTTGCGCTCGATGTTCACTGGTTCGGTCCTTACCGGTTCGATGACTTCTTCTACTTCAGGTGCCTTGACGGCTTCGTCCTTTATGACGGCCCGGGCTTCGGTCTTTTTACCGCCGCGGCGCTCACGTCCCCGGTCCTTGTCCTTGTCCTTGTCGCGCGATCCGCGCCGGCCACGGCCCTCGTCCTGGCTTTCCGCCATGGCGGGCAGCGAGGTGAGATCGCCGTCGAGCCATTCGAGCTGCCGGCCGATCAGCTTCTCGATCGCGTCGAGATACTTGGTGTCGCTGCGCGTCACCAGCGTGAAGGCGGCGCCGGAGCGGCCGGCACGGCCGGTGCGGCCGATGCGGTGGATATAGTCCTCGGCATGGATCGGAACGTCGAAATTGAAGACGTGGCTGACATCGGGAATGTCAAGACCGCGCGCCGCGACGTCGGAGGCGACGAGCAGGGTGATCTGATTGTCCTTGAAACCCGCCAGCATGTTGGTGCGCGAACGCTGGTCCATGTCGCCGTGCAGGGCGCCGACCGAGAATCCGTGGCGCTCCAGCGAGCGGAACAGGTCGGCGACATCCTTCTTGCGGTTGCAGAAGATGATGGCGTTCTTCAGGTCTTCCTGGGCGCGGATCAGGTCGCGCAGCGTCGAGCGCTTCTCGTAGTCCTTGTTGTGGGCGGCGACGAGGCGCTGCGTCACGGTGATGGCCGTCGAAGACGGCAGCGAAACTTCGATTCGCTCCGGGTTCTGCAGGAAACGGTCGGCCAGCTTCTGGATCTCCGGCGGCATGGTGGCCGAGAAGAACAGCGTCTGGCGGGTGAACGGGATCATCTTGGCGATTCGCTCGATGTCCGGGATGAAGCCCATGTCGAGCATGCGGTCGGCTTCGTCGATGACGAGGATCTCGACGCCGGTCATCAAAAGCTTGCCGCGTTCGCAATGGTCGAGCAGGCGGCCGGGCGTGCAGATCAGCACGTCGGCGCCGCGTTCGAGCTTGCGGTTCTGCTCCTCGAAGGACACGCCGCCGATCAAGAGTGCGACGTTCAGCTTGTGGTTCTTGCCATACTTCTCGAAGTTCTCGGCGACCTGGGCGGCCAGTTCGCGGGTCGGCTCCAAAATCAGCGTGCGCGGCATGCGCGCGCGGGCCCGGCCGTTTTCGAGCAGGGTCAGCATGGGCAGTACGAAGGATGCGGTCTTGCCCGTGCCGGTCTGCGCGATGCCGCAGATGTCGCGGCGCTGCAGGGCAAACGGGATGGCGCCAGCCTGGATCGGCGTCGGCACGGTGTAGCCGGCGTCGGTGACGGCTGAAAGTACTTTTTGGCTCAGGCCAAGGTCAGCAAATGTGGTCAAAGGGGAATCTATTCCGTTCCGGTTCTTTCGAACGCAATTAGGCCGCCCGTGGTGCGGGCGACAACGTCAGCGCGGAATAGGGCCAAAATCCTTGAAAGTCAAGGAAACTGCGGCTTTTGCAGTAACAAATGGTGAATAGTGGGGTGATTTGTCACAACGGGCGGCGAGGGGCGCTGGCGCGTGCAGTAAAGCCGGCGGCCGGCATCAGATATTCGAGGATGCTGGAGGACGCTTCAATACCGCGCTCGGGCGCCGGCCCGTCAATTGATGAGCGTGGTCAACTTCATGCCGGAATTGAGGAAGTGCATGGGGTCGAGTGCTGAACCATTGCGGCGGACTTCATAGTGCAGATGCGGGCCGGTCGAGCGCCCCGTGTTGCCCGACAGACCGATCACGTCGCCGCTCTCCACCTCATCGCCGGCCTTGACCAGCACGCGCGACATATGTCCGTAGCGGGTTGTCAGGCCAAAGCCGTGGTCGATCTCGACCATGTTGCCATAACCGCCAGCCGGTCCGGCGGCCATGATCCTGCCGGCGCCGGCGCTCTTGATCTCGCCGCCAACCGGAGAGCGGAAGTCGATGCCGGCATGCATGGCAAGGCCGCCGAGGAAGGGATCCGGTCGGTTGCCGAAACGGCTCGTGATGTCCTTGCCGGGAGCGGGATTGGCGAAGGGAAGCCGCCTTGCGGTGTCGCGCACGTCCTCCAGTCGGGTCAGCGCCGCATCGAGTTCGTTCAGCGAGGCGTTGAACGGTTCTGATGACTGTGGTGCGAGATAGGGGCCGCCGATGGCTTCGTCGGGAGTGACTGGGCTCGTCATGTCCAGGGGAATTCCATTGCGCTGCAATATGCCGGAGATTTTTTCGGCGGTTTCTGTCGCCCCGCTGGTCAAGCGCTGGATTCGGTCGATCTGGTCCTGCTCGATGTCTTTCAGCGACAGTGTCATATGGGAGAAAAGCTGGTCGGCGCGGTCGGCGACCGTATCGGTCAGCGGGACATAGCCGAGCGCTGCCGTCTTCTGCGGGGCTGCCTTCGGTCCACCTCCGAGAAGGTCACCAATTGCGTCGATGCCGCCCGAGAGGCTCGCCTGCCTGTTTGACGGACCCGGCCTGACGGTCGGCAGTGGGCCGGCCTCGGGCAATTCGCCGACTGCTTGCGCGCGGTCGAGCAGGGCATCCAGACGGCCATGCCGGGAAGCGAGCGCCACCTGCTGTTCCAGAAGCTTTTCGACCTTGTCCTCGACCACCTGCTGATCCAGCAACTGGCGTGAGGTGACGCGGTCCACCTGGGCGCGAAGCGCTGCGATCCGATCCTCGTATTGGTGCTGCATACGGGCCTGTCGGGCCAAGGACGCACCGATCAGGTTGTCGCGGAAGACGAGATAGGTGGTTGCACCGAGATAGCCGATCGCCATGACGCCGACGAAGCAGACGGTGACCGCCGCCATCCAGGGACGCACGGTCATGTGGCAAATCTTGTCGCCGCTCGCCAGGATCACAACATGTTGTTGCCGACGCTTGCCGAAGATCTGGTTTGTTGACTTGCCCGCCACAGGTGTCTCCCATCTTGCTCAGGCCGGATCCGACTGAAGCTTGATGTGATTACATATGGTTAAGGTTAACATTCTTTAAATCGGAGCGAGGTGAAGGGCTCGATCAGGTTCTCAGCTGCTGGTGGCAGTCAGTGACCGATAGAAGGAGGGCGTGAGGCCAGCCTCGGCGCGAGCCACGTCGTTGAAAGGGGCCTTCAGGGCACCACGGAAATTGGCCCGGACCAATTGCTTGAAGGTGGCGGCCGGATCCTTCTTCTCGCGCGCACAGAGGAAGCGGAACCATTTGGCTCCGACGGCAACGTGGCCCTTTTCGTCTTCGTAGATCACCTTCAACACCTCTGCGCTATCGATGTCTCCGGTCTCGCGCATCTTATCCTGCAGGGAGGGTGTGACGTCGAGACCGCGCGCCTCGAGGATCAGCGGCACCACGGCTAGGCGTGCTGTCAGGTCGTTTCGGGTGGAATGGGCGGCTTGCCACAGGCCGTCATGGGCCGGCATGTCGCCGTAGTCGGCGCCCAGCGCATTGAGGCGTTCGCGCACCATGCGGAAGTGCTTCGCCTCCTCGAAGGCCACGCGCATCCAGCCGTCGAAAAACGAATGCGGCACCGGCTCGGAAGCGAAGCGCGCGACGATGTCGAGCGCCAGGTCCACGGCGTTGAGTTCGATATGGGCGAGCGCGTGCAGCATGGCAATGCGCCCGGGCAGCGTATGCAATGAGCGTTTTTCGGTGGCCTTTGGCGGCACGAGCAGGGGCTTTTCGGGTCGGCCCGGCCGTTCGGGCAGTTCCGGGTCGAGCGGCGAGCGCAGCGACAGGCGGCGCTCACGCCAGCGCCGCGCGGTCTCCTGCGCCAGTTCGATCTTTTCGTCGAGGTCCGCGCTGACGATCGCCATGGTGGCGCCGCCACGCAGCGATGCGATCTGGACCGGGCCGCAACCTGCCATCAGAGCCCTTGAACCGCTTTCAGAACCGCTTCGGCATGGCCGGCGACCTTGACCTTGCGCCACACGGCGGCGACGCGCCCGTCGCGGTCGATCAGGAAGGTGGAGCGTTCGACGCCCATATAGGTCCGGCCATACATGCTCTTTTCCTTCCAAACGCCGTAGGCGGACAGGATGGCTTTCTCCTCGTCGGATGCGAGAATCACCGAAAGGCCGTGCTTGGCGACGAACTTGTCATGGCTTTTGACCGGGTCGGGTGACAGGCCGATCACCTTGGCACCGGCCTTGGCGAATTCATCTGCCAGCGCTGTGAATGCCAGCGCCTCGGTGGTGCAGCCGCTGGTATCGTCCTTCGGATAGAAATACAGCACCACCGGAGAACCGCGAAACTCGGCCAGCGAAACGGTGCCGCCGCCGTCCCGGGGCAGGGTGAAATCCGGAGCCATGTCGCCCGTTGCCAAATCTGCCATGGGAAAACCTTTCTTTTGCCCGCATTATGGATGATTGTCGGCGTACTCGATATATAGTCCGCGACGCAGTCGTCCACGCGCGACTGTGATAGCGGCATCGATCGACGGAGACAATCGCCGGCACATGGGAGAAATCCGGGGCGAAAAGGTACGGTTTCGCAGGCAGGACATCGTTCGCCTGCACGAACTTCCGTCGTCGCGCGTCGATGATCCATTGATCGTTCATTGCCCGCCGCGTTCGACGCTTGTTCGGCGCTTGCTGCGCTATGTCCTCGGCATTGTCGGTCTTGTGCTCGTGGCCGCTGGCGGCGTTTTCGCGGTCGTAGAGAGCGGTGCACTTGACACGGCGCTCTCGAATGGTGCCCGAACGGTTCTGAACACGGCCTTAGCTCCGGGTTTCCGGGCCGAAATCGGCGACACGGCAATCCGCTTTTCCGACAGTTTCCAGATTGCGTTGGAAGCACGCAATGTGGCGATCCTGCCCGAGGGTGGTTCAAACCCGCTGGCCCTCACGGAATCGGTCGGCATGGTGCTCGACCCGATCGCCCTTCTCACTGGCCAGTTCAAGGTCAAGGAGATCGTGACCCAGGGGGTGGCGCTCGATGCCCGCCTTCTTCCGGCAGGGCCGCCGATCGATCTCGAAAACCTGCGTGTCGACAGTATTCCCACCGTTCTGGACCGCGCCTTCCTCGAACTCGACCAGATACAGACGTTCATCGCCAGCGCTGGACTTGACCGGATGCGGATCGGCGGGCTGGAAGTTTCGACGACCGGGATCAATGGCCGTCCGCTGATGATTGCAGTCGAAGACCTCGCGATGGAGCGGGGCGCAGACAATTCGCTCTCCTTCTTGGGCACGGTCTCGGTGAACGGACAAAAGACCGAGATCTCGGCTCTGACCGTCAACACGGACGGGAAAGCGCAGTCGTTCACCCTGCAACTCGATGATGTCCGCCTCACCCCATTCCTGCTGAAGCGTGGTGCTGCGGGAAATCCGCGTCAGGGTCTCGAGGGGTCGGCCGAGGTGTCAATTTCGGCGAAGCGGGCGGGTGAGGGGCGGCGGCCCGCTGTAAACATGATCGCCAATATCGACCGCGGTACGATCTACTCGGACGGCATCGCGCAGGAGTTGACACGGGCGCGTCTCAACTTCGGCTACGACTTCACCAAGGACACGCTCGAACTGTCGTCGTCTCGGGCCGAATTCGGACCGATGGTGCTGCCGCTCTCCGGCGGTTTGATCGACCTCGACCGTCTGCCGGGCAATGTCGAGACCGCGTCGGGCTTCGGTATCGACCTTCTTGTGAGCGAGGGGCGAGCCGATGTGCCGTCTGCGGGCGAGGCACCATTTCCTTTTTCGCTCAAACTCTTCGGCCGTTACCTTAATGAGAAGAACGAGCTCAAGTTCGATACCTTCACGGTTTCGACGCCGTCTGGGACGATGGACGCTTCGCTCGGCATCCGTTTCGTCGGAACCGGTCCCGAGGTGCGCTTCGATGCCCTGATCCGGGATATGAAGACCGCTGTGGTCAAGCAGCTGTGGCCCTATTGGATCGCAGAGAAGCCGCGACGCTGGGTGCTTGCCAATTTGTTCGGCGGCACGATCACCAACGGGCAGGTTTCAGTGTTCATTCCGCAGGACCGCCTGACGGTCGATCCGAAGCCGTTGCATCTCGACGAAAACGAACTGCGCGTGAGTTTCGACATCGTTGATGTACGCATGAACGTCACCGGCGAAATCCCGCCGCTGCGGGATACCTCGGCGCATTTTGATCTGTCGGGCCGCAAGGTCGTCGCGACCATTCATTCGGCGGCGTCCTATTTCCCGTCGAACCGGACGGTGAAAGTCGAAAGGGGTGAATTGAAGCTTGAGGATATCTATCGCAAGCCGCTGATGGCGGACCTCGACATTGCGGTCTCGGGCTCGGCCGATGCCGTTGCCGAACTCGTTTCGTTCAGGCCGATTCGCGCTCTGGAGCGGGCCGGCTTCGCGGTCGAGGACTTCACCGGCAACGTGACGGGTGAAGCGCAGGTGCGGCTCGGTCTCATCTCGGACCAGAATCCACCGGAACCGGTCTGGAAGGCTCATCTTGACCTTGCGAATGTCGATGTCGCCAAGCCCTACTCCGGCCGCACGATCAGTGATCTGGAGGGCAGGCTCGACGTCGATCCTATGGCGGCCCGGCTTGAAGGCAAGGCAAAGATTGACGGCGTGCCGATGGAGCTTCGGGTGACGGAGCCGATCGAGAAGAACGACCCGGTGGCGCGTGAGCGCGTTGTCAAGCTTCGGCTCGACAATGAAGAGCGCCGGCGCTTCGTGCCCGGGCTTGATGATCTGGTCAACGGCCCGATCACCGTCGAACTGTCGCGTATCGACGAGAAGCGCCAGGCGGCGGTGATCGACCTGTCGTCGGCGACCCTGACCGTGCCATGGATCGGCTGGTCGAAGGGCCAGGGGATTCCCGCCAAGGCCAGTTTCGAGGTTATCGAAAGCGAGGCGCGCACGACGATCGAAAAATTCGTCCTGGACGGCGACGGCTTCGGTGCCATCGGTTCCCTCGTCGTCGGCAAGCAGGGCCTGATTTCGGCCGACCTTAGCCGGATGCGCTTGGCTCCTTCGGACGATTTTGCCCTGGTCATCGGCCAGAGCAAGGGCGGCTACGACGTATCGGTGTCGGGCAAGTCTGCGGATGTGCGCTCGCTGATTGCCACGCTGAAATCGCCTGGTGGTGGCTCCGGCGGTGCCGGCGAAAAGCCGCTGGCTTTGCAGATCAAGGGGCAACTGGATCGCGTGGTCGGCTTTGGTGACGAGGTGCTCTCCGGTGTGTCCATCCTTTACGGCGCACGCGGCGGCAGGACGACGGCGCTCGACATTTCCGGCGTGACGCAGAACCGGCAGGCGGTGGTGGCGAAGATGCGCAACCCGGGGGAGTTGAGCGAGCTTTCCGTGACCAGCAGCGATGCCGGCGCGCTGGCGCGCTTCATTAACCTCTATAATCGCATGATCGGTGGGCTAATGAACCTCAAGCTGTCCCAGTCGGCCAATGGCAGTTGGAGCGGATCGCTCGACGTCCGCGATTTCCGGGTCGAGAACGAACAGCGCCTGCAGTCGATCGTATCGACGCCCGCCAGTACGGATGGCCGCAGCCTCAATACCGCGGTGAAGAGAAACATCGACGTCAGCTCGGCGCGTTTTCAGCGCGCTTTCGCACGGCTTGTCTATAGCAACGGATCACTTCGCGTCGACAATGGCGTGGTTCGCGGCGAGCAGATCGGGGCGACATTCCAGGGGCTGGTGCGCGACGCGAACGCTCAGATCGACCTGACCGGCACCTTCATGCCGGCCTATGGCCTGAACCGTCTGTTCGGCGAACTGCCGGTGATCGGCATCCTGCTCGGCAACGGCCGAGACCGCGGCCTGCTCGGCATCACCTTCAAGCTGACGGGCGCCACCGAACAGCCGAAACTGGTGATCAATCCGCTGTCGATCATCGCGCCCGGCGTGTTCCGCCAGATCTTCGAATTCCGCTGACGTCTGGCACCTTGGGGACGATCGTCCGCCTCAGAGGCACTCGGTCAGGGCTTCGCGCGATTGCAGAGTGAGGAATTCGATGGCCACGCCTTCGAGGAAGTGGCGGACGATGCGGCCGCGCATGTTGCCGAGCTGGACGGCGGTGCCGATCGGCGGGCGGATTTCGATGTCGACCGCTGCGCCTGAGAGCGAAAGGTCCATGAGACGGCAGGGATACCGGCGTCCATCCTCGAGCTGGAAGCTCGGTCCGCGTCACACGCGGCGTCAGGCGGTCGTGGCGGCGGTCTTCGGGCAGGCCCAGTTCGTGCTTGTTGGCGATCCAGGTCAACTGCGCGGCAAGTTTCTCGCGTTTGCGTCCCGTCGCGTTGATCGACATCACGAAACCGCCCTCGACGAGTTTGATGACGGTTCCCTCGATCCGGCCGAGATGGTCGATATACGCAATCACCCGTTCATTGGGAGCAGGACAGCCGGCGCAGGCGAAACGAACGTCGCCCGGCGACATGTCAACCACCTTGCAGACATACTCCTCGTAGTTTGCAAGCATCAGCCGGCCCTGCAGGCTCACGGAGACGCGTTGAAATGCCCGCCTTAGGGCAGGAGAGACAAGACCGCCGTTCTGCGCTGCCTGAGAAGAATACATGGTGTGGTTTCTAAATTATTCGTCTAGCGTTAAAGAAATACCGGCAAGCCGTTAACATAACGTTTTGCGCAGCGCTGCGATCCTTGATGTCTGCGCGCTCATACTGTGGGATTAAGGTTAATTCTTTCTGAGCGTTGCGGGCTCGGGTCGGCTGTGGCAAGTGACAAGCATCAACTCCCGAAGGCTATCCTTCGGCACCAATTTTCGGGTACAGGTTCGGTCCTGTGGGACCCGTTAGGCCGTCCGGCATGTTCGGACGGCTTTTTTTTATGCCGGCCGTCGGTTATGCAGCTTCAACGAATTTTTGAAGGTATGTGCCGCATGGATGAACTGCCCCCGAGATCGCCCAATGGCGAGGGTCCTCCCGAACGGGAGGGTGATTCGCAGCCGCAGCGCGTCCCGGTGTTCAACCTGCCGACCGGCATTCTGGTCGCCCTGGTCGGGCTTGGCGCCATCTACGCGGTACAGTCGCTGCTTCTTTCGAATTTTGCGGCCGAATGGCTTGCCGTCAACTTCGGCTTTTCGCCGCTGCGCTATGTCTATCCGCTGTCCGAGCAGGGTTATGAATGGCTTTGGACGCCGGTTACCTATTCGTTCCTGCACGGCAGTCTCGAACATCTCGCCTTCAACGGGTTGTGGCTTGCCGCCTTCGGCACGCCCGTCCTGCGGCGCATCGGCAATGCGCGGTTCGCAGCCTTCTGGATCGTGTCGGCGGCGGCCGGCGCCGCCGTTCATGCCGGCTTCAACTGGGGGCAGCCGACGATCATGATCGGCGCCTCCGGCGTGGTGTCAGGGTTGATGGGGGCTGCCTGCCGGTTCGCCTTCGGGAGTTCGGTGCTTGCGGTGTCGCACCATCTCGGTTTTCAGCCGCCTCTGCTGTCGATTGCCGGTGCCTTGTCCTTGCGCACCGTGCAGGTCTTCATTCTCGCCTGGTTTGCCGGCAATCTGGCGATTGCCTTCGGCCTGCCATTGTTTGGCGACCTTGCCGGCACGATCGCCTGGGATGCCCATATCGGCGGCTTCCTGTTCGGCTTCCTGCTGTTCGCCCCGTTCGATCCTCGACCGGCGCGCAACCGAGCCTTTTAGGTGCATTGCAGGTATATTGCTTTCCGCTGAGATAACAGGCACCATTTTCTCCGTCGCGGCCGCATAAAGGATTTGCGGTCGCGGCCGTTGCGCAATGAATGCGAAGGAGGAGTGAATGTCTACGTCAGTCAGGAGCATACTGGACGTCAAGGGCCGTGACGTCGTGACCATCGGTCCGAATGTCACTCTTACCGAAGCTGCCCGGATACTCGATGAACACAAGATCG
This sequence comes from Rhizobium arsenicireducens, assembly GCF_964021225.1. Taxonomy (NCBI): domain Bacteria; kingdom Pseudomonadati; phylum Pseudomonadota; class Alphaproteobacteria; order Hyphomicrobiales; family Rhizobiaceae; genus Rhizobium; species Rhizobium arsenicireducens. The sequence continues at coordinate 1,222,345 of NZ_CAXHYK020000001.1, forward strand.
GCGCGGTGGTGGTCGTCGGTATGGAGAACCGCATTGTCGGCATCTTTACCGAACGCGATCTCGTCCGGTCAATCGGTCGTGGCGGCGCGAGCGCGCTCGATCAGCCCGTCTCCGCCATGATGACCGCCGATGTCCATCGCTGCCGTGAAGACAGCTCGGTCAACGAACTGATGGAAATGATGTCCAGCCGGCGGTTTCGCCACGTGCCGGTCGAGGAAAATGGCAAGCTGTGCGGCATCATTTCAATCGGTGACGTGGTGAAGTCGCGCATTCGCGAGGTCGAGACAGAAGCCGAGCAGATCAAGGCCTATATCGCGAGCTGACGGCGAGACCGTTCGGTCCCCGGCAGCACATCGTTCCGCTGGCGCCCTGCGGGAGGGGCGCTAGCGGGCGAAGGCTTCCTGCATGCGTTTCAATTCGCCAATGCGAGCCATGGCTTCTTCATAACCGCGATCGATCGCTTCGCCGGCTTTGTGGAATTCGGACAGGCCGATCTCGTTGACGCGCGGATGGAGCGCAAGGTCGGGCGGATCGCCGGCGAGACGGGCGCGCGAAATACGGTCCTGGATGATATTAAAGGCCTGGACCATGACGCCTGTCAGGCCGATCTTGTGATGGTCCTTTGGAAGGTCATTCGGGGTGTCGGGGAGTTCGCTGGCGCGATGCTTCACAACCGCCGAACGGCCGAAGACGTCGTATTGCAGATTGACGGCCATCACCAGCGGCTGCTCGTAGGCGCGGCAGACCGAAACAGGCACGGGGTTGACCAGGGCGCCGTCGATCAGTGTCCGATTGTTGCATTTTACCGGTTCGAAAATTCCTGGAAGCGCATAGGAAGCGCGTAGCGCGGTGATCAGATTGCCACCGTCGATCCACACCTCATGGCCGCTGTTCAATTCGGTGGCGACCGCGACGAAGGGCTTCGGCAGATCCTCTACCATCAGGCCTTCGATATGCTCCTGCATGCGCTTGGTCAGCCGCATGCCGCCCAGCAGACCACCACCACCGATCGTCAGGTCGAGCAGTGAGGCGATGCGGCGCATGGTAAGCGAGCGGGCGAAGGCTTCCAGCTCATCGAGCTTGCCAGCGAGGTAGCAGCCGCCCACAAGGGCGCCGATCGAGGTGCCGGCAATCATGCCGACTTCGATCTCGGCTTCGTCCAGCGCGCGCAGAACGCCGATATGCGCCCAACCGCGCGCGGCGCCGCCGCCGAGCGCCAGCGCGATCTTGGTCTTCTTCGGCTTGGCTGGTTCTTTCACCGGTGGAATGCCAATCGTCGGCCCATTGGCGGTCGGTTGCACCGAACGCGCCGTCGTGCCGTTCCTCATACTCCAGTTCAGCATCTCCGCACACCTTCATGGCTGAACGCTTCCAATACATCATTAGCGCACCGGATGCTTACCAATTCGTTTAATGGCCGAACGGAGACGTTTGACTCCGATCGCTCAGGCCTTGTCCGCTTCGCCGTAAACGGCGTCGGGATCGAAATGACGATGATTGTCGGTGATTTCAAGGTAAGGGACGCCATCAGCCAGCTTGACGTTCCGATAGAAGCAGGAACGCCGGCCGGTGTGGCAGGTCGCATCGTGGCCGGCGACATCGACCTTCAGCCAAACGGCGTCCTGGTCGCAATCGGTACGGATTTCCCGGACCGTCTGAAGATTGCCCGAGCTCTCGCCCTTCTTCCAGATCTTGTCGCGCGAGCGGCTGTAATAATGCGCGATGCCGGTTTCGAGCGTCAAGGCCAGGGCCTGGGCGTTCATATGTGCGACCATCAGCAATTCGCCGTCACGCGCATCGGTAACCACGGCGGTCACAAGCCCGTTCGCATCGAACTTGGGCGTGAAGCGTCCGTCCTCTTCGAGGGTGTGCTTGTCTGCAGGCGGCGGATCGAAATCGATAGCCATTAGGGAATTCCGAAGGACAGAGGGGTCAGCGACCGCGGACCATGGACATGAAACGTGCCTGCTCGACGGCATTGTCCTTGAAGCGGCCGGTGAATGTCGTGGTGAGCGTCGTGGAGCCGGATTTCTGTACGCCGCGCATGGCCATGCACATATGCTCGGCCTCGAGGAAGACGGCGACGCCCTTCGGGTTGAGGCTTTCATCGATTGCGGCCGCGATCTGGGCCGTCATGGCTTCCTGGGTCTGCAGGCGGCGGCCGAAAACCTCGACGACGCGGGCAATCTTCGAAAGCCCAAGGACGCGGCCGTCGGGGAGGTAGGCCACGTGTGCCTTGCCGATCACCGGCAGCATGTGGTGTTCGCAGTGCGAGAAGAACGGAATGTCGCGAACCAGGACGATGTCATCATAACCGGCGACCTCTCCGAAGGTCGTGCCGAGAACGTCTTCGATATCGGCGTCATAGCCGGCAAAGAGCTCGCGATAGGCATTGACGACGCGCTTCGGCGTGTCGAGCAGGCCTTCGCGCTCAGGATCGTCGCCGGCCCAGCGCAACAGAACCCGCACGGCGTTTTCCGCCTCTTCGCGGCTCGGACGCTGGGTTAGTGGGGCGAGTTCTTTGACGATGGCATCCATGCCCATGGTCTCCCGGTCCTTGATGTCTCGGACCGCCTGTTTCGACTTTTCCGCCTGTAAATGCGTAACTCGGTTCATCTTGGCAAGTCCATTTTGCGATTCTCGCTCCTGTGCAGGCATTTGCGCTTGTTTTGTTTGGACCGAGTTCTGACCTTACATATAATAGCGATTTGCGAAGTGTGAAGGAAACCGCACGCAACACAGTGTCGCGCAGACGGTGACAATCTGCTGGTTCACAAAACGCGTATAGCCCGATTGAAGAAAGTGCCAGGCTGACCATGGATGACATCTATAATTCCAGGATCCTCGAATTTGCCGGGAATATCGAGCGGACCGGCAAGCTTGCCGATGCCGATGCCAGCGCCGAGAAACATTCGAAACTGTGCGGTTCGCGGGTCAAGGTCTACGTGAAACTGGCCGACGGCCGGGTGACCGACTTCAGCCATGAGGTCAAGGCCTGTGCGCTGGGCCAGGCCTCGTCGTCGATCATGGCGCGCCATATCGTCGGCGCGACGCCGGACGAGATTCGACAGGCACGCGCGGACATGCTCGCCATGCTGAAAGAAGGCGGCGAGGGGCCATCTGCCCGCTTCGCGGACATGCGCTTTCTGAAACCCGTCAAGGACTACAAGGCCCGCCACGCCTCGACCATGCTGACCTTCGAGGCAGTGGTCGACTGTCTCGACCAGATCGAGGCAAAGGACGCGGCCGTCGCGGTGGCCGGCTGAGATGTGCAATTCGCCCGATTGCCGGCATTCCGGCGGAGAGCCGGATGGTCGAAACCGTTCGCGCAACTACGCGGGACCGTTCGCCAAGACCCCGGACCGGCTGCTCGGCATGAGCCTCATCCGCCTCTATCAACTGACGCTGTCGAGCATCGTCGGAAGCTCGTGCCGGCACATGCCGACCTGTTCCGAATACGGCTACGAGGCGATCGCCCGCCACGGCCTTTGGTCGGGTGGGTGGCTGACGCTGTTTCGCGTCGGGCGCTGCGGTCCAGGCGGCACCTGGGGCGTCGATCCCGTGCCGGAAAAGCTCGATCCGCATTTCCGCTGGTGGGCGCCGTGGCGCTATTGGCAGGCGGGGCGGAAGCCATCGGATAGCGAGGGGCAGGCCGGATGACGATGCCGATGGAGTACCGTCAGGCTTCGGCGGATTTCGATGCCTTCATGCTGGAACTGCGCGACCAGGCGGGGCTTGCGACGACCAACCAGACCTACACTTTGCTGCAAGCCGTGCTGCAGGTTTTTCGTCGTCGATTGAGCGTGTCCGAGGCTGTCCTCTTTGCCGGCGTCCTGCCTCCGGTCCTGCGGGCCATCTTCGTCAGCGACTGGGAACTCGACGAGCCGCGCAGGGAATTCGCTTCGCGCGCGGAAATGACGCGCGAAGCGAGGGAGCTTCGCCCCGATCACAATTTCTCGACAGAGACCGCGATCGCGGATGTGGCCAGCGTTCTGCGTCGGCATGTCGATGCCGAGGCGTTCGAGCGTATGCTTGACCGATTGCCGCAAGAGGCGCGCGCCTTCTGGAAGATCTGACGCGCGAACACAATCTTTACTCTCAGGCTCTTTGGCGGTATCACGCGACGCGTTGATTGCCGGCCAAGCCGGCCTTTTTTTACCACCCGCATTGGTTGGCGGGACTGGATAAGGAGAAAACCATGTCAGAATCCGTTTCCCTCACATTCCCCGACGGTTCCGTCCGCGATTACCCCGCGGGCACGACCGGCCACGAGGTTGCCGAAGCAATTTCCAAGTCGCTGGCCAAGAAGGCACTCGCCATCACGCTCGACGGCACCTTGCGCGACCTTTCCGATCCGGTCGAAACCGGTGCGATCGAGATCGTCACCCGGCAGGACCCCCGTGCGCTGGAACTCATCCGCCACGACACGGCCCATGTCATGGCCGAGGCGGTGCAGGAATTGTGGCCCGGTACCCAGGTGACCATCGGTCCGGTGATCGAAAACGGCTTCTACTACGACTTCAAGCGTGTCCATCCCGACACCCGCGAGGACTGGCCCTTCACGCCCGAGGATCTGCCGAAGATCGAAAAGCGGATGAAGGAAATCATCCAGCGCAACAAGCCGTTCACCAAGGAGATCTGGTCGCGCGACAAGGCTCGTGATGTCTTTGCCGGCAAGGGCGAGGCCTACAAGGTCGAACTGGTCGACGCGATCCCGGCCGACCAGGACCTCAAGATCTATTTCCAGGGCGACTGGTTCGACCTCTGCCGTGGTCCGCACATGGCATCGACCGGCCAGATCGGCACGGCCTTCAAGCTGATGAAGGTAGCCGGCGCCTATTGGCGCGGGGACAGCAACAATCCGATGCTGACCCGCATCTACGGTACGGCCTGGGCGGACCAAGAGCAGCTCGACAACTATCTGCACATCCTGGCGGAAGCCGAAAAGCGCGACCACCGCAAGCTGGGCCGTGAAATGGACCTGTTCCATTTCCAGGAAGAGGGCCCGGGTGTCGTCTTCTGGCACGGCAAGGGCTGGCGCATGTTCCAGACGCTGACCGCCTATATGCGTCGACAGCTTTCGGGCGTCTACGAGGAGGTGAACGCGCCGCAGATCCTCGACAAGTCGCTTTGGGAAACCTCGGGCCACTGGGGCTGGTACCAGGAGAACATGTTTGCCGTGAAGTCAGCGCATGCCTTCACCCATCCCGACGACAAGGAGGCCGATCAGCGCATCTTCGCCCTGAAGCCGATGAACTGCCCCGGACATGTGCAGATCTTCAAGCACGGGCTCAAGTCCTATCGCGAACTGCCGGTACGGCTCGCCGAGTTCGGCGCGGTCCATCGCTACGAGGCCTCCGGCGCGTTGCACGGACTGATGCGCGTGCGCGGCTTCACCCAGGACGACGCGCATGTCTTCTGCACGGAGGAGCAGCTCGAAGCCGAGATCATGCGGATCAACGACCTGATGATGTCCGTCTACAAGGACTTCGGCTTCGAGGAAGTCGTGGTCAAGCTGGCGACCCGTCCGGACAAGCGCGTCGGCACCGATGCCATGTGGGATCACGCCGAGGACATCCTGCGCCGCTCGCTGGAGCGGATGGCGTCCGAATCGGGCGGCCGCATCAAGACCGGCATCAACGAGGGCGAGGGCACCTTCTACGGTCCGAAGTTCGAATATACGCTGAAGGACGCCATCGGCCGCGAATGGCAGTGCGGCACGACGCAGGTCGACTTCAACCTGCCGGAACGTTTTGGCGCCTTCTACATTGACCAGAACTCGGAAAAGACCCAGCCGGTGATGATCCATCGTGCCATTTGTGGTTCGATGGAGCGTTTCCTCGGGATCCTGATCGAGAACTTCGCCGGCCATATGCCGCTATGGTTCGCACCACTCCAGGCCGTCGTCGCGACGATTACCTCGGACGCCGACGACTACGGCAAGGAGGTCGCAGAGGCGTTGCGCGAAGCGGGGCTTATCGTCGATACCGATTTCCGCAACGAGAAGATCAACTACAAGGTCCGCGAGCATTCAGTGACCAAGGTTCCGGTGATCATCGTCTGCGGCAAGCGGGAGGCGGAAGAGCGTACCGTCAACATCCGCCGTCTCGGCTCGCAGGATCAGGTGTCGATGACGCTCGAGGAGGCGATCGCTTCGCTGAGCGCCGAGGCAACAGCGCCGGACCTGAAGCGCAAGCTTGCCGCCAAGGCGGCCAGGGGCTGACACAAACGGGGTGGGCGACACGCGAAGCGGCGCTTCGCCCGACCAAGGTTCGACAGCCAAGACCGCCTGGATTTCGGGCGGTCTTTTTACGTTGTGGAGGTGATTATAGGTGCTCGGTAGCTATGGCGATCGTCTGTGGCCCGGCACCAAGCGCGCCAATAGCCACAGTCCGAAACGAGGTCGCCGACTATTGCGTTAGCAGGATTTCCACGTCTTCATTGCGGCCGGCCTTCACCGCGAAATCCTTCTGGTAGATCTTGTCCTTGTTGCGGGCAACGGCGGTGTATTCGCCTTCCGCCAGCACCATGACCGGGAAAGCGCTGACGCTCTCCGCGACAATGTCGCCCGAACCCGCCAGCACCGACCATGCGGTATCGGCAATCGCTTCGCCGCCAGGCTCCGACACGAGCTTGAGATTGATCTGCGAAGCATTGTGCTGCATCACGGCCTCGGTCAGCTTGCCGGCCTCGACCTTGATGTCGGCGCGCACCACGGCATTCACGGAGCCATATTCGGAAACGATGTGATAGGTTCCGGCATTGAGCCGGACAATGGCGTTTGGCGGTGCGTCGGCCAAGACCAGGCCGCGTTCGCCATCGGCCTGGGCCTCGGACGAATAGACGTCGAACTTGAGGTCCTTTGCCGGGATGCGCGTGTCTGGTCCGGTGACCGCGTTGAGGATGATGCCGCCGGCGTCGAGCACCATCACCTGCTTTTCCACGTCGCCTTCACGCGGGATGGACAGTTTCTTGGTAGCGCCGGCTCGGCCGAAAGTGACGTTGACGAAATAGTCTCCCGGCGCCAGCTGGAAGTCGGCAGAACCTCCCTCGGCGCTGGCCAGCAGCGGCAGTTTGCCGTCGGCGCCCGGAATCGGGCTGAATACCCGCCAGGACAGACCCTGCTGCATCGACTCACCCTCGCTCGTCAGCCGTGCCTCCAGGCTTACATTGCGGGAAAGGGTCTGCTGGATCGTCTCGCCGAGATTGGGTGAGAAGGCGTTCAGTTTCGGCATCTTGACCGAGCCGTCCAGCTGCTTGAACGCCTTGAATGCATCCTGGCCATGGGCCGGCGTGAATGCGAGCAACATCGCGGCCACGATGTACACAAAGCGGGCTGGGCGGAATTGGTCGTTCATGGATGGCACAACTGGTTGACTTCCTCTGCAATGGCAGCAAGTTCAATCCCAATGCGGTGGCAATTTCAAGACGTCGCTGCCGCCAGAATAGCCCTGAAAGTGTCTGAATATGAAAAATGATGTGAAGCTGATCGATTATCTTGCCGTGCGACGCTCCGTGCCGGCATTCCAGATGTGCGAGCCGGGTCCGACGACTGCCGAACTCGAGGAGATCTTGACCCTCGCCGTGCGCGTTCCGGACCATGGCAAACTGGCTCCCTGGCGGTTCGTCGTCTATCGCGGCGCGGCGCGCGCAGAGATCGGCGAAGCACTCCTGGCGATGGCGCTGGACAAGAACCCCGACCTTTCCGAAGAAATGATCGCCGTCGAGCGCGCCCGCTTCACCCGCGCTCCCGTGGTGATCGGCGTGATCAGCACGGCCCGCCCGCATGCCAAAATCCCGGAATGGGAGCAACGCATGTCGGCCGGCGCCGTCTGCCTCAATCTGCTGATGGCCGCCAATGCGCTCGGTTATGTGTCGAACTGGCTGACCGAATGGTTCGCCTATGACGAAAGAGCCCATCCGCTGCTTGACATCAAACCGGACGAAAAGGTCGCCGGCTTCATCCATATAGGCTCGACCACTTTCCCGATCACCGAGCGTCCGCGTCCGGCGCTGGGCGATGTTGTCACCTGGGTGGGCGGCGAGGCCTGATGTTCTACGAGACCGCGAGCAACGGGCACGGCCTGACGCACGATCCCTTCAAGGCGATCGTCGCACCGCGACCGATCGGTTGGATCGGTACGCAGGGACGGGACGGATCGTTCAACCTGTCGCCCTACTCATTCTTCAATGCCGTCAGCGACCGGCCGAAGATCGTCATGTTCTCCTCGAGCGGGCGAAAGGACACGCTGCGCAATGCGACTGAAACCGGCGTGTTCACCGTCAACTATGCCAGCGCCGACCTGATTGAGGCAGTCAATGCCTCGTCGGTCGCCGTCCCTTATGGCACAGACGAATTCGCGATTGCCGGCGTGACGCCGGTCATGGGGCGGTTGGTTGATGCGCCTTGCGTCGGCGAGGCCTATGCAGTGCTCGAATGCCGGGTCACCGAGGTTCACACATTGAAGACGATCGACGGCAGCGCTTCGGATAGCCATGCGGTCTTCGGCCAGGTGGTTGCCATACATATCGATGATCGGGTCATCCGGGACGGGCGGTTCGACGTGGCGCTTGCCCGGCCCGTCACGCGCCTCGGCTATATGGACTATGCCGAGGTGCAGCCTACCTTCGAGCTTCATCGGCCGCAGCCGCCCGCCAAGCCGTATCAGCCGTAGGCGGCGGTGATGGCCGCCAACTGGTGCGGGCTCTCGGTGATCAGCGCCGCGAAACCCGCGTGGCGGGCCTCTATGCAGGCGCGCTGCAGATCATCACCAGCAAGCGTCGGGGCGAGCCAGTCCAGCGCCGCCACGCCGGCCTTTGCTGCGCCGAGAATGGTCAGTCCACGGCCGAGCGCGCGAGAGCCGTCCGCACTTTGATGGTGCGGGGAGTTCTCAACACCAAGCGCTGCGGCAAGGGCCGTGGCGTTGTGGCCGAGGGCCCGAAGGCGCGGTGTCCGGTCGGCGAAGTTTCCCGCGGCAAGCAGGCCCGCGGCATTGTCGCCGATCATGGCGACGACAGACGTCTCGCCGGGTTCGCGTCCCGCCATAGCCTCTGCCACAGAGAGCGCGACATCCAGTCTCTGCAGATCCGCACCTTCGCGGATGCCGGTGAGGATGATGCCATCGGGGCGGGCCGGCATGAGGATCTCCAGTCGTTCGTCGAGCGCGTCGTGATCGAGCGTCGAATCGACGAGAACGAGGAGCGGTGTTCCGCCGGTGCCTTGCCGGTTCCGGGTGAGAAACAACGCCGCGGCCTGCCAATCCGAAATCGTCTGACCGGTCGTAATGACAAGCGCCCCCGCGGTGGCAGGCGGGTTGTCGGGTTCCGGCGTTTTGACGACGAGAAGCGAATGCAGGGACTTGCCGGCGATGCTGAGGCTTGAGGGGACGGGCAATGGGACCTCGCGGTTAACGAACATGGTGAACCAAATCTTAAACGTTTTCCAGCTAGCGTGAAGCATGGCTGATCGGCCATGCGTTGTTCTCTTCGGGGATTGGGTTTTTCTGTGATTGTGGCGGCTTTTCTTCGGTGGGTGGAAACGGCAAAGGCAGGGGACCGGGCGCGTGCTGCCAATGCGCTGGCAAGGGCCTACCTGCGCTCGGCGATGGCGCCACACGAGCGGAAAGCCGCTCATGTCGCAATGACCTACCTGCTCGATGATCCGTCACCGCATGTCCGAATGGCGCTTGCCGAGGCGCTTGCCGGTTCTTGCGATGCTCCGCGTGCGCTGATGGTGTCTCTCGCCGAGGATCAGCCGGAAATCGCCGCATTGCCGATCCTGAAATCCCCGGTGTTGACCGATTCGGATCTTGTGGATCTGGCCGGTCGCGGCAGTTGCGCGACGCGCGCGTTGATCGCCGCAAGACCCGGCCTGTCGCGTGGCGTTGCTGCGGCCCTAGCCGAAATCGGCGATCCGGAAGAGGTCGTCGTACTTCTTGAAAATCCCAATGTGAGCATTGCGCGACTGACATTGAAGCGCATTGCAGAACGGCATGGCGCGCACGAGAGCGTGCGCGCGCTTCTGCTCGATCGCGCCGATCTGCCGGCTGCCGTTCGCCAATTGCTGGTCCAGTTCGTTGCCGAGGCTCTGTCCGGCTCCGCTTTCGTCCGCGCGGCGATCGGCGCGCGCCGGATCGAACGGGTGACGCGCGAGGCGGGACGGGCCGCGACGATCGCCATCCTCGGCACGGTCAGCATCGACGAGCTGCCGGTTCTGGTCGACCAATTGCGCTCCGAAGGCCGCCTGACGCCGGCCTTCCTGATGCACGCATTGTGCCTGGGGCGTACGGATTTCTTCGCCTCGGCGGTGACGATCTTGTCGGGCGTCGAAGAGCGACGTGTTCGCTCCATCCTAGCGACGGCGCGTTATCATGCCGTGCGCGCTCTACTCGAATCGGTCGGGTTGGTGCGTGATATCAGCCCAATCTTCGTCGAAGCCATACTGCTGTGGCGCAATGCGGTCCAGAGTGCCGGCGAGGAGACGGACAACATTGCGCCCTTGCTTGTCGAGCGCCTTCAGGAAGCTCGGTACGAAATCGCCGTCTGCGGCGAGCTCATGGACATGGTGGCCAAGCTTGCCTTTGCCGAGGAACGGCGTCGCGCTCGCGACTATGCGACCGGTCTGGCGCTTGTCGCCTGAAAACGGCGTCAGCTCCCGCCTGCGTTAAGGCGAAATCTTCTTGGCTACCCAGGAGTAACTGTCAGCGACGACGTGGAGCGGGGTCTCGAAGACCATGCGGACATCCTGCGTGTCGGGAAGGACCTTGCGAATCTTGTCGACGGCGCGGGCGGCGAGCGACTGGCGTTCGTTTTCCGGCAAAGTCGCTGCGGGCCCGGGAAGGGGGACCGGATCTGCCATTTCCGCCTTTGCCGAGCCCTCGGGAGGCGGAGCCAAATCAGCCGTCTGGCTTTCGGGTGGCTGGCACACGGCGACGAGCATCGGATAGTTGGCGCCCGAATAGCCGGCCAGGATCGTTTCCGAGGCCGCGTCGCAAAGGGCGACCGAGACGAAATGCTCCTGTGCGGTCGCGACGTAGTGGCACTGGGTGACGCTGTCGTCGCAGCCGAGGATGGTCATGACGATGAGGGCGGTCTGCATGGTCTCTTCCGGTCTTGCTGGAGTGAGCGCATCGTGGTGGCTGTTAACGAGTTCAAACAAAGGATTGCAGCCAAAGCAAGACCGCTCAGGCATGCGTACTCTGCCCAGCCGGTTAGCTGCGCGCGTGGGCCGGGGGCACGTCGGCTTGCTGCGGTTCCGCGATGAATGCGCCCGCCGCAGTTTCGCTCGCAAGTCCGGCAGCGCCGGTCTCCGCCGGGTCGGCCAGCGCCACTTCGCGGATCCATTCCCGCCAGATCGAGACGATCAGGGCCATCAGCACCGGCCCGAGGAACAGGCCAAGGAATCCCATGGTCTTTACCCCGCCGACCAGGCCGAAAAAGGTCGGCAGGAAGGGCAGCTTGATCGGCCCGCCGACGAGGCGCGGCCTGATCGTCTTGTCGACAATGAAGAGTTCGACCGTGCCCCATACGAAAAGGGCGATACCTTGGATATAGGCGCCGCTGGCGACGAGATAGATCGAGACAAGCGTGAAGGAGAGCGGCGCGCCGCCGGGGATCAGCGCCATGATGCCGGTCAGGACGCCGAGCGTCACGGGCGAGGGGACGCCAGCCAGCCAGTAGGCGATGCCGAGCACGATGCCCTCGCCGATGGCGATCAGCGTCATGCCGGTGACCGTCGAACTGATCGTGGCGGGGACGACACGCGAAATGCGCTCCCAGCGGGTCGGCAGGATTCGCTCACCCAGCAGGTCCAGCTGGCGTGCGAAGTTCGAGCCGTCGCGATAGACGAAGAACAGCGCGATCAGCATGAAGAGCAAGGTCAGCGCCAGGTGGAAGACACCGTCGCCGGCGGCGATCAGGGCACGGTAGATATTGCCGATATTGGCGCCGCTGACGATCTGGATCAATTCACCGATCGCGCCCGGTGAACCGACGTGCTCGCGCCATTTGGCCGCCAGCCATTCACCGACGCCGGGAAGCCGCTCGATCCATTCCGGCGCCGGGGAGCCGATCCGGTTGACTTCGAGCGCCCAGCCAATCCACTGGCGAAGTTCCTCGACCGTATAGGCGATCGCGATGCCGATCGGAATGATGAGGAAGGCGAGGATGGCAAGCAGCGCGAGCGTTGCGCCGATCGTCGTATTGCCGCCGATCCTTTCGAGAAGCCTGCGGTAGAGCGGCCAGCTGGCAAATGCGATCACGAGTGCCGCCAGAACTGGGACGACGAAGCCGTGGAAGAAGTAGATCGCGGCAATAACGATCAGCACCAGTAGCCAGCGGGCGGCCGAGATGGGTGTAATGAGAGCGGATCTGCTCGGGGTGGTCGGCCCCAGCCAGCGGGGGCCGCGTTGCAGCTTGGTTTCTTCGGCCTTGCTCACGTCATATCCGGGTCCGGTTTCTGTGTTGCCAAGCATATGGGGCATTCTCCACGGGCACGCAAGACGCTTACGGTGAAGCGTGCGTCGTCGGCGAACGGCGGCACACAAACGGCAAGAAGGAACTTGCCGCGCCAGCGTTCATCGCCAGAAGCGTGAGCGCGTTGGCGAATTCAATATCGCGTTCGGATGTCGGGCATATGTCGGCGCCGTTCGAACAGCCGGCGGCGATAAAGTCGCGATTGCCACGGATGAAGTCCTTGGTAGTGCCCTGCTCGTCGAAGACCTTCACCAACGCCTCGAAGGCGCGGCCGTAGCGAGCGCATTTCTCGATTGTCCAGGCATCGGGAGCCGTGGCGGGTTCGTGGCTTGCGGCCTTGGCGCCGGCGTGGAAGAGGACCTCACCGGCCAATACGATGATTGCGCCATAAGAGAGCTTCATCGTCCCGTCAGCCCTACTGGTCGTCGCTCAAATGTCCAGGTTTTCGGCAAAGGCCGCCCGGTCCTGGATGAAACGGAAGCGCGCTTCCGGCCGGGTGCCCATCAGCGCATCCACCGCGTCGCGCGTGCCCTCGAAATCGACATCGTCGATGTCGACGCGCAGCAGGGTGCGCTTGGCCGGGTCCATGGTGGTTTCCTTGAGCTGCGCCGGCATCATCTCGCCGAGGCCCTTGAACCGTCCGACTTCGACCTTCTTGCCCTTGAACACCGTCTCCATCAGTTCGGCGCGGTGGGCATCGTCGCGGGCATAGACGCTCTTGGCACCCTGGCGGATGACATAGAGCGGCGGCACGGCGAGATAGAGGTGGCTGCCGCGGATCAGTTCGGGCATTTCCTGGTAGAAGAAGGTGATCAGCAGCGAGGCGATGTGCGCGCCGTCGACGTCGGCGTCGGTCATGACGATGATGCGCTCGTAGCGCAGGTCTTCCTCGCGGTATTTCGTCCGCGTGCCGCAGCCGAGCGCCTGGATCAGATCGGCGATCTGCTGGCTGGCGGTCATCTTGTCGCGGCCGGCGCTGGCGACGTTGAGGATCTTGCCGCGCAGCGGCAGGATTGCCTGGTTGGCGCGATTGCGCGCCTGCTTGGCCGAGCCTCCGGCCGAATCGCCTTCGACGATGAAGAGTTCGGCGCCTTCAGCGGTGTTCTGCGAGCAGTCGGCCAGCTTGCCCGGGAGGCGCAGCTTCCGCACCGCGGTCTTGCGGTTGACTTCCTTTTCCTTGCGCCGGCGAAGCCGTTCCTCGGCGCGCTCGATCACCCAGTCGAGCAGCTTGGCCGCCTCGTTGGGATTGTCGGCGAGATAGTGGTCGAAGGGATCGCGCAGCGCGTTTTCGACGAGACGCTGGGCCTCGACGGTCGCCAGCTTGTCCTTGGTCTGGCCGACGAATTCCGGCTCGCGGATGAAGACCGACAGCATGCCGACGGCCGAGATCATCACGTCGTCGGTGGTGATCTCCTTGGCGCGCTTGTTCTGCGTCAGCTCGGCATAGTTCTTCAGGCCCTTGGTCAGCGCAATGCGCAGGCCGGCCTCGTGCGTGCCGCCTTCAGCCGTCGGGATGGTGTTGCAGTAGGAATGCACCAGCGGGTCGCCGCCGTACCAGGTGATCGCCCATTCCATGGCGCCATGGCCGCCGGTCTTTTCGGTCTTGCCGGCGAAAATCTCGCGGGTGACGGTGAATTCCTTGCCGAGCGTGGCGGCCAGATAGTCCTTCAGGCCGCCGGGAAAATGGAAGACCGCCTTCTCCGGGATGTCGCCGCCTTCCGGCACCATGCCCGGATCGCAAGACCAGCGGATCTCGACGCCGCCGAACAGATAGGCCTTGGAGCGGGCCATGCGGAAGATCCGGCCCGGCTCGAATTTGGCATGGTCGCCGAAGATCTGCGGATCCGGGTGGAAGCGCACGCGGGTGCCGCGGCGGTTGTGCACTTCGCCCAGTTCCTCCAGCCCGCCGAGCGGCACGCCGCGCGAAAAGCGCTGGCGGTAGAGCTTGCGATTGCGGGCGACCTCGACCTCGAGCAGGTCGGACAGCGCATTGACGACCGAGACGCCGACGCCGTGCAGACCGCCGGAGGTCTCATAGGCCTTGCCGTCAAACTTGCCGCCGGCATGCAGCTTGGTCATGATCACTTCGAGCGTCGACTTGCCGGGCACCTGCGGGTGCAATTCGACGGGAATGCCGCGTCCGTTGTCGGTAACGGTCAGGAAACCTTCGCCATCGAGATGCACGTCGATGAAGTCGGCATGGCCGGCCACGGCTTCGTCCATCGCGTTGTCGATGACTTCGGCGAACAGGTGGTGCAGCGCCTTCTCATCGGTGCCGCCGATATACATGCCGGGACGCATGCGCACCGGTTCCAGCCCCTCGAGCACGCGGATCGACGAGGCGCCGTATTCGCTCTCGCTCGATGTGGCATTGGCCTTGGGCGTGGCGGCCGCCGGGCGCGGTGCCTCGGCCTTCGGCGTGACCGCAGGCGAGGGGGCCTCCGCCGGCTTCGTCACAAGCGGCAGGGCGGCGAAAAGATCGTTGTCGTCCATGGCGTCGTTCAATAATCTGTCCGTTGCGTCAGCTTCGTCGGCAGGGGCCGGGCGTCGCAAGCTGCCTTTCGCCTGCGTCGCTCTTGCGAATCAGCGGGATCATGCCAGAAAGGCGGGGCAGGCGCGACTTTGCCGGCAGGCTGCCGCGTGTAATTCAGTGAAGCTTTGCGTGTCCGCGTTGAGGAAGGCAAGGCCAATTGCCGGAAGGAGACCCCGCTTCCATGCAGATGTCCACAGCTCATTTCCGCAAGGGGGCCGTTTTGGTGGGCCTGTCGTTGCTGTTTGCGGGCGGCACGGCGCGAGCCGAAGCGATCCAGCCCTATAAGGATGCGCTGTTCTCCGGACAGACCGTGCTTGAACGTCGCGACGGCGGCAATTTCGAGGTCATCGACTATCAGGAACTGCGCGACATCAACGGCCGCGACCAGATCCCCGAGCGGCGGGTGAAATCGAAATATGTCGATCTCGGCGTCAGGCGTCAGCAGGTCAACGAAACGTTGCGATTGCCCTCCGGCAATCTTGAGGTCGCCCGCGTCGGCCAGGCGGACGGGGCTGCCTTCACCGTAATCTTCATTCACGGCCGCGGCGGCGACCGGCGGCTCGGCACCAACGATTTCTCCTTCGGCGGCAATTTCAACCGGCTGAAGAACCTCGCGGTGAGCAATGGCGGGGTCTATTACGCCCCCTCCGTCACCTCCTTCGATGTTGCGGGCGTCACCGCCATTTCTGGCCTGATCGCCCATGCCGCCGCCCGATCGCCCGGCAGGCCGGTGGTGCTCGCCTGCGCTTCCATGGGCAGCTTCATCTGCTGGGGCGCAGCGCGCGACGCGGGCACGGTTGCCAATCTCGCTGGGCTTGCCATTCTCGGCGGGGCGCCGGACCCGGCCTTTGTCGGCAGCGCCGCGCACAAGGCGAAACTGCCGGTGTTCTTCACCCATGGCAGCCGCGACAGCGTCTACGCGTCAGCCGACCAGATCGCGCTTTACGACCGGCTGCACAAGGCCGGTTACCCGACCCGCTTCACCCTTTACGAGACCGGCTCGCACGGCACGCCGGTGCGCATGAGTGACTGGCGTACCATCCTCAATTGGCTGTTGATGGCGCGGTGATGAGGCGGCTGCACGCAGGCGTTGCTAATTCATGGCGCAATACCGCGTCTGATTTTCACCATATCGCGCGATTTGCAGGCGAAACGCCGCCGCCGCGCTTTTCATCGCCCCCTCGATTTGCTAGGTCCGGCCTATCATAGCTGGGGTGGGTTTTGACCATGACGACACCAAATGTCCGTCCGCTTGTCGCGGGCAACTGGAAGATGAATGGCACGCGGGCCTCGCTCGACCAGATCAAGGCCATGGCCGAGGGCGTGAAAGGCCCGCTTTCGGACAAGGTTGAGACGCTGATCTGCCCGCCGGCCACGCTGCTCTATGTGGCGACCGCGCTCTGCGACGACAGCCCGCTTGCGATCGGCGCGCAGGATTGCCACCAGAACGCCTCGGGTGCCCATACCGGCGACATCTCGGCGGAAATGATCGCCGACTGCTTCGGCACCCATGTGATCGTCGGCCATTCCGAGCGCCGCACCGACCATGCCGAGACCGACCATCTGGTGCGGGCGAAGGCCGAGGCCGCCTATGCCAGCGAACTCACCGCCATCATCTGCATCGGCGAGACGGCCGACGAGCGAAAGGCCGGCCAGACGCTCGACATCCTCAAGCGCCAGCTCTCCGGCTCGTTGCCGGATGCGGCGACTGCCAAGAATACCGTGATCGCCTATGAACCGGTCTGGGCGATCGGCACGGGGCTCACCCCGACCACCGCCGATGTCGCGGAGGCCCATGCCTTCATGCGCACCGAACTGGTCAAGCGCTTCGGTGCTGAAGGCCAGAAGATGCGCATTCTCTACGGCGGTTCGGTCAAGCCTTCGAATGCGAAGGAACTGATGGGCGTTGCCAATGTTGACGGCGCCCTGATCGGTGGGGCGAGCTTGAAAGCGTCGGATTTCCTCGCCATATACCGCGTCTATGAGGAACTTACCGCCTGAAAAGGCGGTGGTTGCTGCCCCTAGGGGCTTTCTTTGCCGTGGCCTCTCATGTAAAGAGCGCCCAACCGATTGATTGTGCCCGTCGCGGGCAGGTGGAAAATTCATGCAGACCGTATTGATTGTCATTCATCTCATGATCGTGCTGGCGCTTGTCGGCGTTGTTTTGATCCAGCGCTCTGAAGGCGGCGGCCTCGGTGTCGGCGGCGGCTCCGGCTTCATGTCGGCCCGCGGTACGGCGAACGCGCTGACCCGCACCACGGCGATCCTGGCGACGCTGTTCTTCATAACCTCGCTGGGCCTGGGTCTTCTCGCCCGTTACGAATCGAAGCCGACCGACATTCTCGACCGTATTCCAGCCGGAACATCGGCGCCGTCGGGCAATGTCCTGGACCAGCTTCCGGGCGCCGCTCCGGCTCCGGCGACGACCCCGGCTCCGGCCGCCGACGGTGCAGCCGCGCCGCAGGCCGATCCGTCCGCCGTACCCACCGGCAACTGATCGCCAGACTTCTCATCGCTCCGGCGGGCTCTCGGGTCCGCCGGTTTTCTTTTGTGCATATTCCGCCCCGCTTAAGAAAAAAGTGGGTAAAGGCTGATTTTGGGCTAGCGGAATCGAATTCTAAACGGTAACCGGTGAAGCCCATGGCGCGATATGTATTCATCACTGGCGGCGTGGTTTCCTCTCTTGGCAAAGGAATAGCGGCCGCGGCACTCGGAGCATTGCTGCAGGCGCGGGGTTACCGCGTTCGTCTGCGCAAGCTGGACCCCTATCTCAACGTCGATCCCGGCACGATGAGCCCGACCCAGCATGGGGAAGTCTTCGTCACCGATGACGGCGCCGAGACGGACCTCGACCTCGGTCACTACGAACGCTTCACGGGGCGTTCGGCCACCAAGACCGACAACATCACTACCGGTCGCATTTACAAGAACATCATCGACAAGGAACGCCGCGGCGACTATCTCGGCGCAACCGTCCAGGTCATCCCGCACGTCACCAACGAGATCAAGGACTTCGTCGTCGAAGGCAACGAGGACTATGATTTCGTCATCTGCGAGATCGGCGGTACCGTCGGCGACATCGAGGCCATGCCCTTCATGGAGGCGATCCGCCAGCTCGGTAACGACCTGCCGCGCGGCAACGCCGTCTATGTTCACCTGACGCTGATGCCCTATATCCCCGCGGCTGGCGAACTGAAGACGAAACCGACCCAGCATTCGGTCAAGGAACTGCAGGCGCTCGGCATCCACCCCGACATTCTGTTGGTGCGCGCTGACCGCGAAATCCCTGAAGCCGAACGCCGCAAGCTCTCGCTGTTCTGCAATGTGCGCGCCTCCGCCGTCATTCAGGCGCTCGACGTCGCCAATATCTACGACGTGCCGTTGGCCTATCACAAGGAAGGCCTCGACAACGAGGTATTGGCCGCCTTCGGGATCGAGCCGGCGCCAAAGCCCCGTCTCGATGCCTGGGAAGAGGTCAGTAACCGCATCCGCACGCCGGAAGGCGAGGTGACCATTGCCATCGTCGGCAAGTACACCGGCCTCAAAGACGCCTACAAGTCGCTGATCGAGGCGCTCTATCACGGTGGCATCGCCAATCGCGTCAAGGTCAAGCTCGAATGGATCGAGTCGGAAGTCTTCGAGCAGGAAGATCCGGCACCCTGGCTTGAGAAGGTCAATGGTATTCTCGTGCCCGGTGGTTTCGGTGAGCGTGGCTCGGAGGGCAAGATTCTTGCGGCCCAGTTCGCTCGCGAGCGCAAGGTGCCATACTTCGGCATCTGCTTCGGCATGCAGATGGCGGTCGTCGAAGCCGCCCGGCATCTGGCCGGCATCGAGAAGGCCTCTTCTACCGAATTCGGCAAGACAGACCAGCCGGTCGTCGGCCTGATGACCGAGTGGATGAAGGGCAATGCGCTCGAAAAGCGCGCCGCCTCCGGCGACCTTGGCGGCACCATGCGGCTCGGCGCCTATAAGGCTGCCTTGAAGAAGGGCACAAAGATCGCCGAGATCTACGGCTCGACCGAGATCTCCGAACGCCACCGCCACCGCTACGAGGTCAATGTCGACTACAAGGATCGCCTCGAAGCCTGCGGCCTGGTGTTCTCCGGCATGTCCCCGGATGGCCTGCTGCCGGAGACCGTCGAATACCCCGACCATCCGTGGTTCATCGGCGTCCAGTACCACCCGGAACTGAAGTCCCGCCCGCTCGACCCGCACCCGCTGTTCAAGAGCTTCATCGAAGCTGCAGTGGAGCAGAGCCGACTGGTCTGAAATAGGTCGTGTCGTCTTTCTGCCGCTTGCGGGCAGAAGGTGACGCCCATCGACAGGCTCGAGAGCCGAATGAGCGATTACGGCGTTTACATCGGCCGAGTTTGAGGATGCGAAGCCCGGCGGAGACGCCGGGTTTTTTAGTGTCGGGATAGCGAATATCGGTCCACACCGCCAAGCTTTGCAGCATCCGGCCGCAGCCTTCCCCCATAAGCGGGGAAGAACTCGACCGATTCCGCAAGAGAATCAAAGCCACACCGACAATTTCATCCCCGCCCTCTCGCCTCGATCTAAACTCATCGCGTTCCGTCGCGGATACACCACAAGGCGTTGTGGCGAGGCGGGGCCGGCGCGGGGTTTGGGGGAGAGACGCAAGATCCCAGGCTCCGGGTCCGCGGAAAATGGTCTCCCCTGGCGACGTGGGGGCAAGGGTGAAGGCTTTGGACAGCCCAAACCCTTGCCGGCCCTGACAGCGCGCCGGGAGCGCCTGTGTGGCGTGGCATGGTGGTAAGACCGGGTTGTCGAGGGTGTGCGGGCGTCCGCCGGTGAAAGCCGGGCCTGCCTGAAAAATCCCCGGCAAGGGCCGGCGCCGCAGAGAGATCGAAGTCGCGGGCAAAAACCGCCGAACGGGGCGCCGCAGGGTGTCATTTGTTTTTTACCTTACGAGGCAGCCTGAGGCGCCCCGTCCGCTCAAGTTGACCTTGGGCACAAGGAAATGAGAGCGAAACCGGAGGGCGAAGGCCTGGCCGGCGTTCCCGGCTGGCCAAACGCCGTGGTAGCGCCGCTATTGGATCATTCTTTGGCCACGTGCGTTGACCAAGGTCCGCCCCTGCATAAAGCCGACCGGCTCAGGCGGAAATGAAATGACAGAAGGAATTCCCATATGAAAAAGACAATCACGACGGCGATCGCCGCATTGCCCCTGCTGATGTCGGCCGGCATGGCCGTGTCTGCCGACACGGTCACGGCGCGCGATCCCGTACCGACCTATCAGGAAACCGACCGGGTCGGTGGCGTCAAGATCGGCTACCTCACTTGCGACGTCGGCGGCGGCGTCGGCTATGTGATCGGTTCGGCCAAGCAGGCAGAGTGCGTCTTTTCCTCCGCCATGGGCGGCGAGGCCCTCGACCGATATTCGGGCACGATCCGCAAGATGGGCGTCGATATCGGCTTCACCACGCGCTCCAAGCTGGTGTGGGCCGTCTTCGCCCCGACCGCCGGCTATCACCATGGCTCGCTTGCCGGGCTCTATCAGGGCGCGAGCGCTGAGGCGACCGTCGGTGCCGGCATCGGCGCCAATATCCTGGTCGGCGGCACTGCCGGCTCGATCCACCTGCAGACGGTCAGCGTCACCGGTCAGCTTGGTCTCAACCTTGCCGCCACCGGTACCTCCGTCACGTTGACGCCCGAAAGCTGATCGTCAGCCGAGGGCCGCAAGGACCGGCGCCAGCAGAAAGGCGCCGGCTGCGACCAGAAAGACCGAGAGAATGTTCATGTAGAGGCCGGCCTTCATCATGTCGGCGACGCGCAGTTCGCCGGTGGAAAACACGATGGCATTGGGCGGTGTCGCGACCGGCAGCATGAAGGCGCAGCTTGCGGCCAAGGCAACGGCTGCGGCCAGCACGACGAGGTCGATGCCAGTCGCTGCCGCCATGGTGGCGACCACCGGCAGGAGGGCGGCGACCGTTGCCGTATTGCTGGCAAGTTCGGTCAGGAGGACGACGGTGAGCGTCAGGAGCAGCAGGAAGGCGAAGGGAGACAGGCCGTCGATGGCGCTCAGTGCTGCGCCGATCCATTGGGCAAGCCCGCTCCTGTCCATTGCCGAGGCGAGCGAAAGCCCGCCGCCGAACAGCAGCAGCACGCTCCATGGGATCTGCTGGGCGTCCTGCCAGCGCAACAGGAACTGGCCTCGACCGGCGAGGCCGTTGGGGATGAGGAAGAGGGCGAGGGCGCAGGCAAGCGCAATACCGGGATCGCTGAGGTTCTCCAGACCCGGCACGCCGTTCAGCAGCGGTCGGGTGATCCACAGCGCAGCCGCCGTCATGAACACCATGCCGACGCGCCATTCGGCCGGACTGGCCGGATCGCCGCTCGAAAGTTTCGATACGGCGTCGTCGGCTCTCATCGAGGCTGAGAATGCGGCGCTCACCGGAAAGGCGACGCGCGTCAGCACCAGCCAGCCAAGCGGCAAAAAGACGAGAACGAGCGGAATGCCGACGGCCGCCCAGGCCGCGAAGGACAGGTCTATGCCATGGCTCTCCGAAAGATAGCCAGCGAGCAGCGCATTCGGCGGCGTGCCGATCAGCGTGCCGATGCCGCCGATGCTGGCGCCATAGGCAAGGCCGAGCAGCAGGGCCCGCGAGAAGCGATGTACATCGGTGCTCTCGTCGCCATGAGCGTCAGTGAACACGGCGATCACCGAGCTTGCGACCGGAAGCATCAGGACAACGGCGGCGGTATTACTGATCCCCATGGAAATCAGGCCGGTGGCGACCATGAAGCCGAGCACCAGCCGGCGCGGTTCGGTGCCGATCGCCTGCACGACGGAATAGGCGAGGCGGCGATGGAGGCCCCAGCGCTTGACGCCGGCGGAGAGCAGGAAACCGCCGAGAAACAGAAAGACCAGCGGATTGGCATAGGGTGCGGCGGCGGCGTTGATGTCGCCCTGTCCGATCAACGGCAGCAGGATGAGCGGTAGAAGCGCCGTGACGCCGATCGGAATGGGCTCCGTCGACCACCAGATTGCCATCAGAAGTGCCAGTCCCAGCGTATGCCAGCCTTGCGTGGACAATCCAGCGGGCGGTTCGATGAGCAGCGTGGCCAGCAGCACCGCTGCGCCGACGACGAGTCCAATCAGGGCGGACGGGGCAAGAAGCCGCACGTCCGGACGCCCAACAGGCGCGCTCTGCGGATCGGCCATCTCGCGCCTCAGCGCTCGATCATGCGCAGCAGGAGCACCGGTATCTCGGCTCCGACCGGCAGTTCCGGCGCGTGCGGCGGGCGGATGATCAGGCAGTCGGAATTGGCGAAGATCTTCATCATCGACGAATCCTGCTTGCCATAGCTCTCTGCCAATAACAGGCCGTTGGCGTCGAGCGTCAGCCGGGCCCGCAGATAGTCCTGGCGCTTGTCGTTCGCGGCAAGAACGGTCGCGGTCCGGGCAGTGGCAAGGCGGGACATGGGTGCCCGGCCGGAAAGCTTGGCGAGCAGCGGTTCGAGGAACAAGAGGCCGCAGACCATGGACGAGACCGGATTGCCTGGCAGGCCGAGCACATGCATGCCGTCCAGTTCGCCGACCATCAGCGGCTTGCCGGGACGCATGGCGATCTTCCAGAAATCGAGGCGCATGCCGGCGGCGAGAAGGGTCGACTGGACGAGATCATGATCGCCGACCGAGGCGCCGCCGAGCGTGACGAGAACATCGACGCCGGCGCTCCTGGCCTTGTCGATCGCGGCGGTGATCTCGGCACGATCGTCGGGCACGATGCCAAGATCGATCACCTCGGCACCGGCCTGGCGCGCAAGGGCGGCGATGCCGAAGGTGTTGGAGCCGATGATCTGGTGGGGACCAGGCGGCGTGCCGGGCGCCACCAGTTCGTCGCCGGTCGCGAGAATGGCGACCCTTGGCCGGGCGAAGACCTCGACAGTCGCATGGTTCATCGCCGCGACCAGCATCAGCCGGCCGAAATCGAGCCGGGTGCCGGCCGAAAGCACGGTCTCACCTTCGGCAAAATCCTGTCCACGCGGTCGGATATGCCGGCCCGCCGTCACGGGAAAGGTCGTGCGGATGGCATGGCCTTCAAGCTTTTCGGCATCTTCCTGGATCAGGACGGTATCGGCACCGGCGGGCACCGGTGCGCCGGTGAAGATGCGGACTGTCTCTCCGGGACCAACCGTGCCGTCAAAGCCGTGGCCGGCAGCCGATGTACCGATCACCGTTAATGTGGCTCCTGGCTGAGGGGCGTCTGCGGCACGAAGCGCATAGCCGTCCATGGCGGACGCGTCGAAGGGCGGCTGCGTCAAGCGCGCCTCAATTCCTTCGGCTAGCACGCGACCGTCTGCCTGATCGATCGCCAGCGTCTCGCGTCGGTCGATCGGCACTGCGGCCTCTAGCAGTCTGTCTTGGGCGTCCTCGACCGCGAGCAATGACATCAGCCTGCCTCCGGATGGTGGAATGTACCCGACTTGCCGCCGGTCTTTTCTAGAAGTCTAATGCCGCCAATCTCCATCGCCTTGTCGGCGGCCTTGGCCATGTCGTAGATCGTCAGGCAGGCCACGGAGACGGCGGTCAGCGCCTCCATCTCGACGCCGGTCTTGCCGGTCAGCTTGGCGGTCGCGGTGACGCGCAGGCCGGGCAGGGCCGTGTCTTCTTCGATGTCGAGGGTGACCTTGGTCAGCATCAACGGATGGCAGAGCGGAATGAGGTTCGATGTCTGCTTGGCGGCCATGATACCGGCAATACGGGCCGTGGCGATCACGTCGCCCTTCTTGGCATTGCCGGAGCGGATCAGCGCCAGCGTCGCGGGCGCCATCCTGACATGCCCCTCGGCGGTGGCGCTGCGTGCACTCTCGGCCTTGTCGCCGACGTCCACCATATGCGCCTCGCCTGCGGCGTTGATGTGGGTGAGGCCGCCCATCAGGCGACCTGCGCCGGGGACTGGCCCGTCAGAAGAAGACGCGTTGCGGCAGCGACGTCAGGCTGGCGCATCAGGCTCTCGCCGACCAGGAAGGTGGTGATGCCGCAGGTTTCGAGACGCTTGCAGTCGTCGAAGCTGAAGATGCCGCTTTCGCCGACCAGCAGGCGGTCGGCCGGCACCATCGGGGCGAGCCGTTCACTGACCGAGAGGCTGACTTCGAAGGTGCGCAGGTTGCGGTTGTTGATGCCGATCATCGGCGAGACAAGCTTGACGGCGCGTTCGAGTTCCGCCTCGTCATGCACTTCGATCAGCACATCCATGCCGAGGCCGAGGGCTTCGTCCTCGAGACGCTTGGCCTCGTCGTCGGAAAGAGAGGCCATGATCAGCAGGATGCAGTCGGCGCCAAAGGCGCGGGCCTCGTGGACCTGATAGGGCTCGAACATGAAATCCTTGCGCAACGCCGGTAGCGCGCAGGCGTTTCGGGCCTGAACCAGATAGTCGAGCGAACCTTCAAAGCTCGGGCCATCGGTGAGAACGGAAAGACAGGCCGCACCGCCGGCTTCATAGGCCGCGGCCAATGCCGGCGGATCAAAATCCGGGCGGATCAGGCCCTTGGACGGGCTTGCCTTCTTGATCTCGGCAATAAGGCCGAAGTCACCGGCCTCACGACGCGAAGCAAGTGCACGATAAAAGCCGCGCGGGGCCGGCTGCTCGCTGGCAAGCGCCTTGAGATCGGCGAGCGAGCGGAGGGCTTTCGCTGCGGCGATCTCCTGGCGTTTGTAGGTTTCGATACGCTTGAGGATGTCCGCCATGGCTTCAGTCTCAGTCCCGTGGTGCCTGGTTGGAAACGGCGATCAGCCTGTCGAGCGCCCGGGCGGCGGAGCCGCTGTCGAGCGATTGCGACGCTAGCGCCATGCCTTCGTGAACGGTCGTTGCCTTGCCCGCGACGATCAGCGCAGCGGCGGCATTGCAGAGCGCCACGTCGCGATAGGCATTCTTTTCGCCGTCGAGAACGGCCTTGAGGGCCGCCGCATTGAATGCGCCGTCGCCGCCCTTGATCGCCTCGAGCGGTACCGTCGGCACACCGAAATCGTCCGGCGTCAGTTCAAATGTGGTGATCTCGCCGTCCTTCAGCGCTGCGACCTGGGTTGGGCCGGTGGTGGTCACCTCGTCGAGACCACTGCCGTGGACGACCCAGGCGCTCTGCAGTCCGAGGTCGCGCAGGGCCTCGGCGCCGGGCAGCAACCATTCTGGCGAATAGACGCCGAAGAGCTGACGCTTGACGTTGGCGGGGCTTGATAGCGGGCCGACGATGTTGAAGATCGTGCGCGTACCGAGCTCGACGCGGGCCGGACCCACATGGCGCATGGCTGGATGGTGGAGCTGTGCGAACATGAAGCCGATGCCGGCTTCACGAATACAGCGGGCAATGGTTTCCGGATCGATGTCGAGGCGCACACCAAGCGCCGACAGGCTGTCGGCCGCACCCGACTTGGAGCTCAGGGCGCGGTTGCCATGCTTGGCCACAGGAACTCCAGCGCCGGCTACAATCAGAGCCGCCAGTGTCGAAATGTTGTAGGTATTCGTCCCGTCACCCCCGGTGCCGACGATGTCGATGGCATCAGGCGGGGCTTCGACGGGCACCATCTTGGTGCGCATGATCGAAACGGCACCGGCGATTTCGTCGACGGTCTCGCCACGCACGCGCAACGCCATCAGGAAGCCGCCGATCTGGGCCATGCTGGCCTCGCCCGACATCAGCACTTCGAAGGCGCCGCTCGCCTCTTCGCGGGTGAGCGCCTGTCGGTTGGCGACCTTGGCGATATAGGGCTTCAGACCGGACATGTGTTTTGCTCTCCCGTCCTCAGCGAACCATGGCCTGTTCGGCGAGCTGTTGATTGATCGTCACGCCGTAATCGTCCTGCAGCCGGCGGACCATCTGGTCGAGGATGTCGTCGCCGGCGGCCGTGGCGATCTCATTGGTCTGCGCATCCGCATTGCCGAGCGCATCCGTCAACGGTTGGTCCCTGACGTCCGTCACCTTGAGCAGGATCTGGGTCTCCGGATCAGCGCCCGGTGCGCTGGCAACCAAGCCGACCGCTCCGCCGAAAGCCACCGTCACCGCGGCCGGGCCAAGGACCGCGTCCTCCGTCTGGCGGCGGATGCCGGCTTTGGTTTCGACCGCGATGCCGAGTTCGGCTGCGATAACGTCGAGCGACTCGCCCTTGGCAACACGCTCCTTCAGGCTCTCGGCCTTGGTGCCGAGGGCGGTCTTCTGTTGCTCTGCGGTCCAGTCGGCAGTCGCCTTTTCCCGGGCCTCATCGAGGGTGCGATCACGCTCGGCGACGATGTCCTTCACTTCGATCCAGATATAGCCGTCATTGCCGATATTGAGCGGAAGCGCCTCAACACCGACCTCGGTCTCGAAGACTTCGGCAAGAAGGGCGTCGCGCTCCGGCAGGTCGGGCACGTCGGTGCCGTCCTCGTCCTTGCCGGTTCTGTCCGCTGCCTTGACAGTGATCGGCTTGAGCCCCAACTGACTTGCCGAATCCTCGAGCGTGGAGCCGCCGGCCCGCAAGTCCTCGAACTGGTCATATACTGTGGTCATGTCCGCGACCGCGGCCGCTTCTGCCAGAGCCTCACGGATTTCTTCCCTGACCTCGTCCAGCGACCGTGTCCGGCCTTCCTTGATGTTGGTGACCCGCAGGATGACGGGGCCGAGGGCGCCGTCAACGACATCCGTCGTCGCGCCTTCCGCGGTGATGGCGAAGGCGGCGTCCGCGAGGATCGGATCGGGCAGCCTGTCGCGCGAGAATTCGCCAAGCAGCACGTCGCTCGCGGTCTTGCCCTGGTCGGATACCAGCTGATCGAAGCTCGTCCCAGTCTTGAGTTCGGCGAGCGCTGCCTCGGCCATTTCCCGGGTTTCGAAGCTCAATTGTTCGATCGTACGGGTGCCGGCGATTTCATAGTTCTTCTTGCGTGCCTCGTAATCCTGACGGATGGCTTCGTCGGAAATCGCCGCCTTGTCGGCAATGTCGGCGGGTTCGAGCTTCACGTAGGAAAAGCTGCGGAATTCCGGCGCGCGGTACCGCGCCTTGACCGCTTCGAACCATGCCGCCAGCGTCGCTTCGTCGGGCGCCTTGATCGGATCGATATGGGCATTGTTCAGCAGCACATAGCTGACATCGCGGCTTTCGTTGCGATAGGCTTTGAGCGCATCGACAAGGGTCTTGGGCGCGACGAAACCATCTGAGGTCGCTTCGACGATCTGGCTACGGATCGCCACCTTGGAGCGTTCAAGGATATAGTCGTCTTCGCGCAGCCCGGCATTGCGAAGGCGCGTGGTAAAGAGATTGCGGTCGAACTGGCCGCTTTCCGTCCTGAACGCAGGATCTTCGGCGATAAGCTGGGCGAGGCGATCCTTGGACAAGCCGAGATTCATGTCCTGGGACAGCTGGTCCAGCGCCGCTCCGGCCGCGAGCTGGGCGTAGACCTGATTCGGGACCCCGAAGGCCTTGGCCTGTTCGGTGGTGAGCTGGGTGCCGAAGCGGCGGCTGAGTTCTGAAAGTTGACGCTGGTAGGCGAGGCTGAATTCGCTTGCGGAAACCTGCTGGTCGCCTACGCTGATGACCGTGTCGGTTGCCGCGTCGAAAAGAGATGCGGAAATGCCCCAGACCCCGAATGAAGCGACAAGCAAGAGCAACAGTATTTTTGCGACCAGGGTACGGGCGCTTTTTCTCAGAACTTCCAGCATCGGAACACATTCACCTCATTACAGCTCTTCGCAGACCGCGAAGCGGTTGACGTTCCATAAAACAAACCGTTGCGGAAATGAAGGCATGTTCGGCGAAAAGGCTCGTGCCGACACGCTCGCTGCATGGAACGCCAGCTTGGCGAAAAATCGTTCGTGGCGGCTGCTTTGCAAAGCCGGAGCATGTTCGCATATTTCACAATGTCGCAATACCGTTGGAGTCGATATCGGGTACAACTAGACGGCGCTTCGGTCGCATTTGAATATTTGGGGTAGGAATGGCAGAGACGGTTGGCGCGAAGAGCGAAGTGACGCCGCCCATGAATGGGCTTACCAGTGCCGAAGCGGCGCGCGCGCTGGAACGGTTCGGCGAAAACCGTTTGCCAATCGCCGGCCGCACGCCTTTCATCAAGGTTCTGGCTCTGCAGTTCCTAAGTCCGCTTATCTACATCCTCATGGCGTCCGCAGTCCTGTCAATGTTGATCAGCGAGATCACGGACGCGATGTTCATCGCTGTCGTGCTGATGATCAACGGGATTGTCGGGGCGATCCAGGAGTATTCCGCCGGCAAGTCGGCCGATGCTCTGCGCGCGCTCGAGCAGCCGCATGCCACGGTAATTCGCGACGGTCAGCGACAGGTCATTGATGCGGCCGGCCTCGTTCCGGATGATGTCGTGCTTCTCGAATCCGGCGAGCGTGTGCCCGCCGATATCCGCCTGATCGAGGCGAGCGGGCTGCAATGCGACGAGGCGGCGCATACGGGCGAGTCGCGGGCCGTCTCGAAGGAAGAGGGAGATCCGGTTTTCGCCGGTACGATCGTGACACGGGGGCGCGCGCGCGGTCTGGTTGTCGCCACCGGAAGCCAGACGGAGCTCGGGCGCATCGCCGGCGCGATCCAGGAGCGCTCGACGGCCAAGCCACCACTGATGATCCGCATGGAAGAGTTCACCCGGCTGATCGCGATCGCCGTCGGGGTCGCCATTGCATTCCTGGTCGCGGTCGGGCTTTGGCGCCAGATGGCGCTGGGCGATCTGCTCAACATGTCGATCGGGCTTGCCGTCAGCGCGATCCCGGAGGCGCTGCCGATCGTCATCACCGTGGCGCTCGCGATCAGCATGCGCCGCATGGCCAAGGTCAATGTCATCGTGCGCAACCTGCCGGCGGTCGAATCGCTTGGGTCCTGCACAATGATCGCAACCGACAAGACCGGTACTTTGACGCTCAACGAACTCACTGTGACGGATATCCGGCTGCCCGATGAAAGCCAGTGGTTGCTCGACACCGGAGCAGATCCGACTGCCGGCGGCATCCGCAACGGTGACGGAGACCACAAAGGTCCGAGCCCGGCGGTTCAGCGCCTGCTGCGGGCGGCGGCACTTCCGAACGAGGGGGAACTGGGACCGGGGCGCAACGGCGCCGGCGGATTCGATCCGATGGGGGACACCGTCGACGTCGCGCTGCTGGCCGCGGCCCATAAGGGTGGCGTCAGCAAGCCGGAGCTAATGGAAAGATACCGGCTGGAGAAGCGCATCCCCTATGAGCCGGAACTGAAATATGCGGCTTCCTTCCATGTGGATGCGGACCACTTGCACATATTCGTCAAGGGTGCCCCGGAAATGCTCGCTTCGATGTCCAGCACGATGCAGGTCGGCGACCGGGCGGTGCCGATGGATCACGGGCTCCTGCATCGCCAGATGGATGCGCTGGCGCGCGAGGGACTCAGGGTGCTGGCCTTTGCCGAGGGGCGAATGGCGCGTAACGGCAACGACGATTACGGCCACCACATGCTGATCGATCTGAATTTTCTCGGCCTTGCCGGGATGCAGGATCCGATCCGCCCGGAGGCGTCGGCGGCACTTGCTGCCTGCCGTACCGCCGGCATCGAGGTGGTGGTCATCACGGGCGACGATCCCAGGACCGCGACGGTGATCGCGCGCGAGGCGGGGCTCATTTTCGCACCCGCCGATGTGGCGAGCGGCGAAGATGTGGCGGCGGCGATGGCGACAAGCGAACAGGCGCTCGACGAACTTACACGTCATGTGCGCGTCTTTGCCCGGGTGAAGCCCGACCACAAGCTGGCCATCGTTCGCTCGCTAGCGCGCAACGGCCACTACGTGGCTGTGACGGGCGACGGGGTGAATGATGCGCCGGCGCTGAAGCACGCACATGTCGGCGTTGCCATGGGCCGGACCGGAACGGACGTCGCCAAGGAGAGCGCCGACATTATCCTGATCGATGACAACTTCGCCTCCATCGTCGCCGGCATTCGCGAAGGGCGGGTGGCCTACAGCAATATCCGAAAGGTGGTGTACATGGTCGTGGCGACCGGGTCAGCGGAGGTTCTGATCTTCCTGCTCGCCATGATCCTCGGTACGCCCATGCCGCTGACGGCCGTGCAACTGCTCTGGCTGAATATTGTGACCAACGGCGTACAGGACGTCGCCCTGGTGACCGAACCGGCCGAAGGCGACGAGCTCGAGCGGCCGGTGCGCAAGCCAGAAGAATCGCTGTTCGACCCGTTGATGGTCCGCCGCATCGTGGTTGCGACGCTGGTTATGGGCGGCGGTGGATTCGCGATGTTCTACTGGCTGCTCTCGACCGGCGTCAGCGAATTTACCGCGCGCAATCTTCTGCTCGTGCTCTTCGTGCTGTTCGAGAACTTCCAGTGCATCAACAGCCGCTCCGAGCGGCGGTCGGTCTTTCGCCAGTCGCTCGCCTCCAATCCCTTCCTGCTGGTTGGTATCGTCGCCACGCAGACCTTGCATATAGCGGCCATGTATGTGCCCGGGCTGAACGATCTTCTCGGAATTGCGCCGATCACGCTCAAGGAATGGCTGATCCTTTTGGGGCTGGCGTCCTGCCTACTGCTGGTTAGCGAAGTGGAGAAACTCATCTACCGCCGGCAACTTATGGCAAGACCTTGAAGGCGGACACTGGGGCCGACAATTAAAAAAGGCCGGCGGAAGCGTTCCGCCGGCCTTTTCTGTCTTGTGGGCTTTGCAGTGCTTAGCGTTGCGAGACCGGAAGGTAGTCGCGCTGCGGCGCGCCGGTGTAGAGCTGGCGCGGGCGGCCGATGCGCTGCTGCGGATCCTCGATCATCTCGTTCCACTGGGCGATCCAGCCGACGGTGCGGGCGAGCGCGAAGAGGACGGTGAACATGGTCGTGGGGAAGCCGAGCGCACGAAGCGTGATGCCCGAATAGAAGTCGACGTTCGGGTAGAGCTTCTTTTCCTTGAAGTAGGGATCGTTGAGCGCAATCTTCTCGAGTTCGAGTGCCACCTGCATCAGCGGATCGTCCGATTGGCCCGTCGCTTCCAGCACTTCGTACATGGTCTTCTGCATGATCTTGGCACGCGGATCGTAGTTCTTGTAGACGCGGTGGCCAAAGCCCATCAGGCGGAACGGATCGTTCTTGTCCTTGGCGCGGGCAATGTATTCCGGAATGCGATCGACGGTGCCGATTTCCTGCAGCATGTTCAGGGCTGCTTCGTTGGCGCCGCCGTGGGCTGGGCCCCAGAGGCAGGCAATGCCGGCCGCGATGCAGGCGAACGGGTTGGCGCCCGAGGAGCCGGCAAGACGCACGGTCGAGGTCGAGGCGTTCTGTTCATGGTCGGCATGCAGGATGAAGATGCGGTCCATGGCGCGGGCGAGCACCGCATTGACCTTGTATTCCTCGCAAGGCACGGCGAAGCACATGTGCAGGAAGTTGGCGGCGTAGTCGAGATTGTTCTTCGGGTAAACGAAGGGCTGTCCGATATGGTACTTGAAGGCCATGGCGGCGATCGTGGGCATCTTGGCGATCATGCGCAGCGATGCGACCATGCGCTGGTGCGGATCGGTGATGTCGGTCGAGTCGTGGTAGAAGGCCGAAAGCGCGCCGACCGTGCCGACCATGACGGCCATCGGATGGGCGTCGCGGCGGAAGCCGGTGAAGAACTTGCTCATCTGCTCATGCACCATGGTGTGGTGCGTGACGCGATAGTCGAAGTCCTTCTTCTGCGCAGCGGTCGGCAGTTCGCCGTAGAGCAACAGATAGCAGACCTCGAGGAAATCGCCCTTGTCGGCGAGCTGCTCGATCGGGTAGCCGCGGTGCAGCAGAATGCCTTCGTCGCCATCGATATAGGTAATCTTGGATTCGCAGGACGCCGTAGACGTGAAGCCCGGGTCATAGGTGAAGGCGCCGGTGTGTTTGTAAAGCGCGCCGATATCGACGACTTCCGGACCGATCGTGCCGGCCCGCACGGTCAGATCGACCGTCTTTTCCCCGAGTTTCAAAGTAGCGCTCTTGTCCGTCATGCTAATCCTCCGGAATTGGCGAGAAGGCGTCCGAAAAGGCGCCCTTGGGTGAAACGTAGCCTGTAGCTATATGATACGAACGTTAATGCCAAGCTAGCCAAAGGGCAAATTGTGCATCGCAAAAGCCGTTATGATGTAAAATCAATTAACCTAAATCGATTTAGGGGTTCTGACGGGAAAAGGCTTTCCTGCACACGCATCGCTTGCTAACCTTCGCCTCAAGGCGCCGCCTCGGATTTATTCAGATTCCGCGACGAGGGGGGCGATCCGGGGGGCGGAAAGTGGCGGTGGTCACCGATCGAGGTGCCGGATTGACTGAGGCTGGCGGCGCAGCGCCTCCGGCGATGGCTGATATTGCTCCGGTGAGAGCCGGTATGCACCGCCGTAACGGTACAGCAACAGTCTCATCCCGCCTGCGCGCGGCGATTGCCCATGGCGGCGAACGGTTTGGCGTGGCGCTGGTTCGGGAACGCGATCACGGCCACTTCTTCTACTTCCTACCGGTCTTCCTGGGTGCTGGCGCGGTCATCTGGTTCTGCCTCGGGCATCCACCATCCACGACCGCCCTGGCCCTTCTGTCCACTGTCTTCGGCGGAGGCTGCCTGCTTTCCGCAAGCCGATACCGTTTCGCCGCTCGCCTGCTCGGTGCCGGAGCGCTCCTGCTGGTGGGCATGATGCTGGCCGATCTGGAGGCAAGGCGGGCGGCGACGACGATACTGGATGCCGGCGTAACGACGGTGGTGACGGGCGTGGTCGAGCGGCGGCAGGCCGGCCCGAGGGGTGAATGGCGCTATGTCTTGCGCCTGATATCGACCGCGGAACCACGGCTGAAACGGCCACCCGAGCGGGTAGCGCTTCTGGCGCGGGGCAGCCAGGCTCCGGTATCGCTCGGCCAGACGCTTGTCGGCCGGGCGCGCCTTTCGCCACCGTCGGG
This sequence comes from Rhizobium arsenicireducens, assembly GCF_964021225.1. Classification (NCBI taxonomy): domain Bacteria; kingdom Pseudomonadati; phylum Pseudomonadota; class Alphaproteobacteria; order Hyphomicrobiales; family Rhizobiaceae; genus Rhizobium; species Rhizobium arsenicireducens. The sequence goes on from NZ_CAXHYK020000001.1 coordinate 1,255,236, forward strand.
ACCGGCGTTACCGAGGCTCAACGATTTCGCCTTCGCGAGCTATTTCGACGGCATCGGCGCAGTCGGCTTTTTCCTCGGCGCGCCGCGTGAGTCGAGGGGACAAGCGGACACGAGCGGAGAGACCCTGTGGGAGGCGAGCGACCGATTTCTGTTTGCCATGCGTGACCGGATTGCGACACGTATCCGCGCGGTCATCGGGGGCGATCCCGGCGCATTTGCCGCCGCGATCATCACCGGCGATCGGCGCGCGATGACGAAGGAGTCCACCGAGGCGTTGCGTCTTTCGGGGCTCGCACACATCGTGGCCATCTCCGGCCTCCACATGGCGCTCGCCTCGGGAATATTCTTCATCGGCCTGCGGATGGCGCTCAGCCTTTTTCCTGGCCTGGCCCAAGTCTTTCCGATCAAGAAAATCGCCGCGTCCGGGGCGCTCGTCGCGGCTTTCGCCTATCTTCTCATATCGGGCTTTCAGGTGTCCGCGGTGCGCGCCTTCCTGATGACGGCGATCATGCTGATCGCGGTGCTGTTCGACCGTCCGGCGATCAGCCTGCGCAATCTGTCCGTCGCCGCGATCATCATCATCGCGGTGACGCCGTCTGCCGTGATGGGGCCGGGCTTCCAGATGTCCTTTGCCGCGACCGCGGCTCTGATCGCCGGCTATGCTGCATGGCGCGGCCGCAAGCGCCGGAGCGGGATCAGGCTGGCATTTCCCGGGGTAAGATCGTTCAGTGAAGGCGGCAAGTTCATCGCCGGCACGTTTCTCACCTCATTGATCGGTGGTCTCTCGACCGCCATCTTCGCCATCGCCCATTTCCACCGTCTGGCGCCGCATGGTCTGGAAGCAAACCTCGCGGCAATGCCGCTCGTCTCGATCCTCGTCATGCCCGCCGGTCTCCTGGCTATGCTGTTGATGCCCTTTGGTCTCGATGCGCCCTTCCTTGCCATCATGGGATGGGGGTTGAGATCGGTCCTCGCGATTGCGCATGCGGTGGCCGGCTGGGGCGAGCCGATCGGCTTTGCGCGGATGCCCGCGTGGTTTCTGCCGCTTGCGTCGATCGGCCTTCTTCTGATGACGTTGTTACGGACGCGACTGCGGCATGCCGGCACTGTCTTGCTCGCGGCGGTGATCGCGTTCCTTGCGCGGGGTCCTGCGCCGCCGGCCGCCGATATCCTGATTGCGGAAGACGGTCAGCTTGTCGGCCTGCGCGTGTCGGAGGACAGCATCGCGACCAATCGAGCCCGCCCGCCTCGGTTCATCTTCGATCAGTGGAAGGCAGCGCTCGGAATCGACGAGCATGTGAGACCCGAGGAACGAAGTGTTTCATCGACCGGGCCGCCTCCCGGCTCACCAGACCTCGGCGCAAAAACGGCCGCGAACGGGCCGGTGCCCGGCGCTCCACCGAACAGACGGCAGCCGGTGCAGCGGCGTCAGTGGTCGGAGGCGGAAATCCGGGCGGCGCGCGATCGGATGCAAGAGGCCGTGACCGAGGGCGGGGAAGACCGTTTTATTTGCGAAGGGAAGCTCTGGTGCGTGGCGCGGCTTGATAGCGGTTGGACAATCGCCACCGTGGAAGAGGCCGCTTTTGTCGGCGGCGCCTGCGATGTGGCCGATATCGTGGTATCGGCGCGGCGCGTCGCCTTTTCGTCCTGCCGCTCGGGCGCCCGGCTCCTTACTGCTGAAACAATGCGTCGCAGCGGGGCCGTCGAAATCCATCTGGGACGACGCGAAGCCGGCGAAATGACGCTCACCACATCTTTCGAAGGCCTGACCCGTCCCTGGTCGATCCACCGACGCTACGACTGGCGTAGCGCCAGCTTCGTCCCGGATTCAGAGAGGGAGGGTGTCAACCCGGCCATGCCGGAAGCACAGCCGAGCAGCATGGCAGAGTTAAGTGCGCTCAGTGGTAGCGGCGAATGAGGCCGACCAGCTTGCCCTGGATCTTGACGCGGTCCGGGCCGAAAATGCGGGTCTCGTAAGCCGGGTTCGCCGCTTCGAGTGCGATCGACGCGCCACGGCGGCGGAAACGTTTCAAGGTTGCCTCCTCATCGTCGACCAGGGCGACGATGATATCGCCCGGATTGGCATTGGAGGCGTTGCGGATAATGACCGTGTCGCCATCCAGGATGCCCGCCTCGATCATCGAGTCGCCCTTGACCTCGAGCGCATAATGCTCGCCGGATCCCAGCATTTCGGCGGGAACGGTAATGTCGTGGGTGTTGTTTTGGATCGCCGAGATCGGAACGCCTGCGGCAATACGGCCCATGACGGGGACGCTGACCGAATTCGACGTGTCCTCGACGGGCTTTTGCGCCGCCACGGGCGTCTTGCCCAAGCTGCCTTCGATCACGCTGGGTGAAAAGCCGCGGCGCGGCTGGAGACTCGGCGAATAGGCTTCCGGGAGCTTGATCACCTCGATCGCACGGGCGCGGTTTGGCAGGCGCCGGATGAAGCCGCGCTCCTCAAGGGCGGTGATCAAACGGTGGATGCCCGACTTGGAGGCGAGATCCAGCGCGTCCTTCATTTCGTCGAAGGATGGAGGGACGCCGGATTCCTTCATCCGTTCGTGGATGAAAAGAAGCAGTTCCTGTTGCTTGCGCGTCAGCATGTTGCGGTGCCCCAATTGTGAAACAAATACGGAACATACACTATCTGTTCCAGTTGTGTTCCGCAAGTACCAAAGATCCCTTGAAGTCTGCAGTGCGAATGGTGAATTTTTTGATCACGGCGCTTTGCGTGTACAGGACGCGCTGATCTGGCTCCGGGCGTGGCGAGGCGATAGCGGATCGGCTTGCCATCGAGAGGCAAATGGCGCAAATCATCCCGTCGATGGCGAGTGCCTGACAAGGGGGTATGGGATGTCCGGATTGAACAAAGCGCGAGGCCTCGACCATGTCGTCCTCCCCGTCCACTCGCTGGAGGCGGCGCGCGGTCGGTTGAGCCAGCTCGGCTTCACCGTGGCGGCCGATGCGCGCCATCCGTTCGGCACCGAGAATGCCTGTGTGTTCTTCGCCGACGACACTTATCTCGAGCCGCTCTCCGTCGCCAGCCGTGAGGAATGCGAGGCGGCGGCCAAGGCTGGAAACATGTTCGTGGCGCGCGACCTGGCGTTCCGGTTCCGCAATGGCCCGGAAGGGCTGTCGGCGATCGTCGTCAAGACCGATGATGCCGAGGCCGATCACCGGCGTTTCGCTGCGGCGGGTTTTTCCGGCAGTCCGATTCTGCACTTCGAGCGGGTGTTCAAGATGGCGGACGGATCAGATGTCCTGGGCGGGTTCAAGCTTGCCTTCGCGGCCGACCTGCGGGCGCCCGACTTCTTCCTGTTTGCCTGCGAGCGGGTCAATCCCTTGCCGGCGGACCGCGGCGCGTTGGCGCGGCACGAGAACGGCGCGCTTGGTCTATCGACCGTCGTGCTCGGCGAGGACAATCCGAGCGACTTCCAGTATCTGCTGGAAGAGGTATTCGAGCAGCGCGAAGTCGAGGCCCATTCCTTCGGGCTGTCGCTGCAATCGGCCAATGCCAAGGTCGAGGCGCTGACGCCGGCCGGGCTTGCCGGCTATTTCGGGCTCGAGACAAAGGATTGCGGACGGGGGCTCAAAGGCCGGTTGCTAATCGTCAAGGTTGCCGATATCGGCGTGACAGAGCGGCTGCTCGCTGCTAAGGGCATCGCATTCAGCCGCCACGGCGCGCGTCTGATCGTTCCGCATGAGGCGGGGCAGGGCGTGCCCTTCGTTTTCGAGGAAGTTTGATGAGCAATCCGACCCATTCCGAAGTCGTCGTCGGCGAAGGTACCGCCAAGGTCGTCTTCTCCAATTCCAAGCGATTCTCGCTGATTGCCGGCCCCTGCCAGATGGAAAGCCGCGATCACGCCTTCATGATCGCCGGCCAGCTTTCGGAGATCTGCGGCGAGCTCGGGCTCGGCCTCGTCTACAAGTCGTCCTTCGACAAGGCGAACCGCACTTCTCTTTCTGCAGAGCGCGGGATCGGCCTGGAAAAGGCGATGGAGGTCTTTGCCGATCTCAAGAAGGAATACGGCTTCCCGGTGCTCACCGACGTGCACACCGAAGAGCACTGCCGGCTGGTTGCGCCGACGGTCGACGTTCTGCAGATCCCGGCGTTTCTCTGCCGCCAGACCGATCTTCTGGTGGCCGCTGCCCAGACCGGCCGTGCGATCAACGTCAAGAAAGGCCAGTTCCTCGCCCCTTGGGACATGAAGAACGTCCTCAACAAGATCAATGCCAGCGGCAATGCCAATGTCATGCTGTGTGAGCGCGGCGCATCCTTCGGCTACAACACGCTGGTGTCCGATATGCGCTCGCTGCCGATCATGGCGGCCATGGGCGCGCCGGTGGTGTTTGACGCCACCCACTCCGTCCAGCAGCCGGGCGGCCAGGGCGGCTCTTCCGGTGGCCAGCGCGAGTTCGTCGAGACGCTGGCGCGCGCCGCGGTCGCCGTCGGCGTGGCCGGCCTGTTCATAGAGACCCACCAGGATCCGGACAATGCCCCGTCGGACGGTCCGAACATGGTGCCGATCAGCCAGATGAAGCGCCTGCTGGAAAAGCTGCTGGCCTTCGACGCGATCGCCAAGGCTACCTGACCGCGACTTCAGCGGCAATCCTTCCTTGCAGACGCCGGCCCTTAGGCCGGCGTTTTGCATTGGGACGAATGTCCGCATTGCCTTTTGGCTTCTGTCATGTCGCTGCCATTGTATTTTCCGCATCATCGATTAAGACAGGCCATCCTCAATCCGACCCACTAGCAGGGAGGCTCCCATGACTGCCATCACCGACATTATCGGCCGCGAAATTCTCGACAGCCGCGGCAATCCGACCATTGAGGTCGATGTCTATCTCGAAGACGGCAGCATGGGACGTGCGGCTGTTCCGTCGGGCGCCTCGACAGGCGCGCACGAAGCCGTAGAACTGCGTGACGGCGGCAGCCGCTATCTCGGCAAGGGCGTCGAAAAGGCCGTCGAGGCCGTCAATACCGAGATCTTCGACGCGATCGGCGGTCTCGAAGCCGAGAACCAGATCCAGATCGACAATCTGATGATCGAGCTGGACGGCACGGCGAACAAGTCGCGCCTTGGCGCCAATGCCATCCTCGGCGTTTCGCTGGCCATCGCCAAGGCCGCCGCCGAAGCCACCGGCCTGCCGCTCTATCGCTATGTCGGCGGTCCCAACGCCCATGTGCTTCCCGTGCCGATGATGAACATCATCAACGGTGGCGCCCATGCCGACAATCCGATCGACTTCCAGGAATTCATGATCATGCCGGTCGGCACCGACAACATGCGCGATGCCGTGCGCATGGGTTCGGAAGTCTTCCACACGCTGAAGAAGGAACTGGCGGCCCAGGGCCACAACACCAATGTCGGCGATGAGGGCGGCTTTGCCCCCGGCCTGAAGAGCGCGCCGGAAGCGCTCGACTTCATCATGAAGTCGATCGAGAAGGCCGGCTACCGGCCGGGCGAAGACATCTATCTGGCGCTCGACTGCGCCTCGACCGAGTTCTTCAAGGACGGCAAGTACGTGATGGAGGGCGAGGGTCGCACGCTCGAGCCGGAAGCCATGGCCGACTATCTCGCGGAGCTGGCCGCCAAATATCCGATCATCTCGATCGAGGACGGCATGGCCGAGGACGACTGGGACGGCTGGAAGGCGCTGACCGACAAGATCGGCAATTCGTGCCAGCTGGTCGGCGACGACCTGTTCGTCACCAATTCGGCTCGCTTGCGCGACGGCATCAAGATGGGCGTCGCCAACTCGATCCTCGTCAAGGTCAACCAGATCGGCTCGCTGACGGAAACCCTCGACGCGGTCGAAACGGCACACAAGGCAGGCTACACGGCCGTCATGTCGCATCGTTCGGGCGAAACCGAGGACTCGACGATCGCCGACCTCGCGGTCGCCACCAACTGCGGCCAGATCAAGACCGGCTCGCTGTCGCGCTCGGATCGCCTGGCAAAGTACAACCAGCTGATCCGCATCGAGGAAATGCTCGGTCCCCAGGCTCGCTACGCCGGGACGTCGATCCTGCGCGCCTGATCGCGCTCAATTCGGGAGTTCACAGGCCGCGCTCCGCAAGGGGCGCGGCTTTTTTTGTCGTTGGGTCGTTACGGTCAACGATCGGTTAAGCACTAGTCGATAATTTGAAGCCATAGTTTTGCGTTTCAGGGCACCATCGGCATGTGGACCAGGCACCATAAGAAGAGAAAACTCGGCCAATTCATTCTGCCCGCCGTCACCATCGCGTTTCTTTCCTATTTCGGCTATCATTCGATCCACGGCGACTACGGCCTGCGGGCAGCGCAGGAATTCGAGCGTCAGCGGTTGGCCCGCAGTGGCGAGCTTGCCAAACTGGTCGGCCATCGCCAGCAGTTGGAGCGGCAGGTCGAACTGCTGAGTGACGGCTCGCTCGAGCGCGACATGATCGATGAAAAGGCGCGATATCAACTCAACATGTCGCGGCCGGACGAGATTGTCATTTTTGACGGCGAGCCGAATTAACCGAAATCAGGTTAATTACAAATTCCAGTTTAAATACAAACATTTCCCTTGTATGTGAGCTATGCATTTATGGCATTGCCCGTCGGCGCTTTCTTGCCTATTCTGCTTTTAAACAAAGACCCGAAATAACCCCAGGGAGGGATGAATGGCGCCGCGAAAAGCCGCGACTGCTACCGGTCGCAAGACCCCGGCCAAGCCTGCCAAGAAGGACTTGAGCGAAGGAGCAATTGCCGAATTCGATCGTGACACGGAGCTCAAGGCCTATCGTGAGATGCTGCTGATCCGGCGCTTCGAGGAAAAGGCCGGCCAGCTCTATGGCATGGGCTTCATCGGTGGCTTTTGTCACCTCTATATCGGCCAGGAAGCGGTTGTTGTCGGCATGCAGATGACGCTGAAGGATGGCGACCAGGTCATTACCGGCTACCGTGATCACGGCCATATGCTTGCCTGCGGCATGAGCGCCCGAGGCGTCATGGGTGAGCTGACCGGCCGCCGCGGTGGTCTGTCGAAGGGCAAGGGCGGCTCGATGCACATGTTCTCCAAGGAGAAGAACTTCTACGGCGGCCATGGTATCGTCGGCGCTCAGGTGCCGCTCGGCACGGGTCTGGCGTTTGCCAACAAGTATCGCGGCAATGACCATGTATCGCTGGCCTATTTTGGCGATGGCGCGGCCAACCAGGGCCAGGTCTATGAGAGCTTCAACATGGCTCGTCTGTGGAACCTGCCGGTGATCTACATCATCGAGAACAACCGATACGCCATGGGTACCTCGGTGTCGCGCGCGTCGGCCCAGACGAACTTCGCCCAGCGCGGCGTCTCCTTCAATATTCCGGGCATTCAGGTCGACGGCATGGATGTGCGTGCGGTCAAGGCCGCCGGCGAGCAGGCAGTCGAATATTGCCGCGCCGGCAAGGGGCCGGTCATCCTGGAAATGATGACCTACCGCTATCGCGGCCACTCGATGTCCGACCCGGCCAAGTATCGATCGAAGGATGAAGTGCAGAAGATGCGCTCCGAGCATGACCCAATCGAACAGGTTAAGGCGCGCCTTCTCGAAAAGGGCTGGGCCAGCGAGGACGAGTTGAAGGCGATCGACAAGGATGTGCGCGACATCGTCGCCGACAGTGCCGATTTCGCCCAGGCAGATCCGGAGCCGGATGTGTCCGAACTCTACACCGACATTCTGTTGTAATCGGGGAGGGAACCCATGCCGATCGAAATTCTCATGCCCGCCCTCTCTCCGACAATGGAAGAAGGCACGCTTTCCAAGTGGATCAAGAAGGAAGGCGACGCGGTCAAGTCCGGCGACGTGATCGCCGAAATCGAAACCGACAAGGCGACCATGGAAGTGGAAGCGGTCGATGAAGGCGTTCTTGGCAAGCTGCTGATCGCCGCCGGCACCGAGGGCGTCAAGGTCAACACGCCGATCGCCGTCCTGCTGCAGGATGGCGAAAGCGCTTCTGACCTCGGCGCCGCAAAGCCGACCGAGGCTGCGAAGGCCGACGCCGACACGCCCGCCGCAACCTCCGGCGCCGCCGGCGGCAAGGCCCGCGAGGCCACGGACGAACTTCCCAGTCAGGCCAAGGCTCCGGCCGCCCCCAAGGTCGATGTCGCCGCCGATCCTGACATTCCGGCTGGCACGGAAATGGTGACGATGACGGTGCGCGAGGCGCTGCGCGAGGCTATGGCCGAGGAAATGCGCGCCAACCCCGATGTCTTCATCATGGGTGAGGAAGTCGCCGAATACCAGGGGGCCTACAAAATCACGCAAGGGTTGCTGCAGGAATTCGGGCCCAAGCGCGTGGTCGACACGCCGATCACCGAGCACGGCTTTGCCGGCGTCGGCGTTGGTGCTGCCATGGCCGGCCTTCGCCCGATCGTCGAGTTCATGACCTTCAACTTCGCCATGCAGGCGATCGACCAGATCATCAACTCGGCCGCCAAGACGCTCTACATGTCGGGCGGCCAGATGGGCGCGCCGATCGTGTTCCGCGGCCCGAACGGGGCGGCCGCCCGCGTCGGCGCCCAGCACAGCCAGGATTACGCCTCCTGGTACAGCCATATCCCGGGCCTCAAGGTCGTCCAGCCCTATACGGCGGCCGACGCCAAGGGCCTGTTGAAGGCCGCGATCCGCGATCCGAATCCGGTCATCTTTCTCGAGAACGAGATCCTCTACGGTCACTCGTTCGAAGTGCCGAAGATGGATGATTTCGTCCTGCCGATCGGCAAGGCGCGGGTCCACAAGGTGGGCAAGGATGCCACCATCGTCTCCTTCGGCATCGGCATGACCTATGCGGTCAAGGCCGCCGAGGAACTGGCCAAGGACGGCATCGACGTCGAGATCATCGATCTTCGCACCATCCGGCCGATGGATCTGCCGACGGTGATTGAATCGGTCAAGAAGACGGGCCGCCTGGTCACCGTTGAGGAAGGCTATCCGCAGTCGTCCGTCGGCACGGAAATCGCCACCCGCGTGATGCAGCAGGCCTTCGACTATCTCGATGCGCCGATCCTGACGATCGCCGGCAAGGACGTTCCGATGCCCTATGCCGCCAATCTCGAAAAGCTCGCTCTGCCGAATGTCGGCGAAGTGGTCGAGGCGGTTAAAACCGTCTGCTACAAGTAAGGGGTCGGGCTGATGCCGAAGTCGTCTGTAAAGCAGATCATGCCTGTTTCCGGTTCATGGTTCAGGGTGCTTGGAACGAAAGACAATCCGCTTCTGGAACGAATCGTGTTTTGGGCTTTGCTTAAGACTGAGGAAACCGAGGTGATCGTCGGGGTTCCGCGAGAAGAGATTGGTGTGATCGGCGCCGTTGATGGATGGCTCGAAGACGTTGCTGGTTATATCGAGGTTCCGCCCGAGCGAGTGGCTTGGATAATGGAGCATCCGGAAGAACTTGCGCAGTTTGAACTTGTGTGGGCGGAGGATTAACATGCCGATCAACATCACCATGCCGGCGCTCTCTCCCACGATGGACGAGGGCAATCTGTCCAAGTGGCTGGTCAAGGAAGGCGACAAGGTCAAGTCCGGCGACGTGATCGCCGAGATCGAGACCGACAAGGCGACGATGGAAGTCGAAGCCGTCGATGAGGGAACGGTCGCCAAGCTCGTCGTTGCGGCGGGAACCGAAGGGGTCAAGGTCAATGCCTTGATCGCCATCCTCGCGGCCGACGGCGAAGACGTCGCGGCCGCCGCAGCCGGCGGCGGTTCTGCCTTAGCGGCAAAGGCCGAGGCTGCCCCGGCCAAGGCGGAAGCGTCTCCGGCAAAGGCCGATGCGGCGCCCGCCGTCTCTGCACCGATCACCGACAAGGCACCGGCGCCTTCGACGCCAGCACCCGTCGCCAAGTCCGGCGAGCGCGTGTTCGCCTCGCCGCTTGCCCGTCGTCTTGCCAAAGAGGCCGGCGTCGAACTCTCCGCCGTGTCTGGCTCGGGTCCGCATGGCCGCGTCGTCAAGAGCGACGTCGAGAAGGCCGTTGCCGGTGGTGGCGTCAAGGCTGCTCCGGCCGCATCGACTGCTCCAGGGCTGGCTGCTCCGGCACCGGCCATGGCGAAGGGTGCGTCGGAAGACGCCGTGCTCAAGCTGTTCGAGCCGGGTTCCTACGAGCTCGTGCCGCATGATGGCATGCGCAAGACCATTGCCAAGCGGCTGGTCGAGTCGAAGCAGACCATCCCGCATTTCTACGTCACCGTCGATTGCGAGCTGGATGCACTGCTGGCCCTGCGCGCCCAGTTGAATGACGCAGCCCCGCGCAAGGAAGGGGCCGCGGCCTACAAGCTGTCGGTCAACGACATGATCATCAAGGCGATGGCCATGGCGCTGACGGAGGTGCCCGACGCCAATGTTTCCTGGACGGAGACCAACATGGTCAAGCACCGTCATGCCGATGTCGGCGTCGCCGTGTCGATCCCGGGCGGGCTGATCACGCCGATCATCCGGCATGCGGAACTGAAGACCCTGTCGGCGATCTCCAACGAGATGAAGGACCTCGGCAAGCGCGCCAAGGACCGCAAGCTGAAGCCGGAAGAGTATCAGGGCGGCACCACCTCGGTGTCGAACATGGGCATGATGGGTGTCAAGCATTTCGCCGCCGTCATCAATCCGCCGCATGCGACGATCCTTGCGGTCGGCGCCGGCGAGGAGCGGGTTGTTGTGAAGAACGGCGAGATGAAGATCGCCACGGTCATGTCCGTGACCTTGTCGACCGACCATCGCTGCGTCGATGGCGCGCTCGGGGCCGAACTGCTCGGCGCCTTCAAGCGCTACATCGAAAACCCGATGGGCATGCTCGTCTGATCACGGAGGCGCCTTGCTATGAAAACCGTGCTCTGCTTCGGCGACAGCCTGACCTGGGGCTACAATCCGCAGACGATCGAACGGCATTCTTACGAGGATCGCTGGCCGAGCGTACTTGCTGCGGCTCTCGGGCCGCAGGTCAACGTCATCGCCGAAGGATTGAACGGACGGACCACCGCCTATGACGATCATCTCGCCGACTGCGAGAGAAACGGCGTAAAGCTGCTGCCGAGCGTGCTGGAGAGCCACAAGCCGCTGGATCTGGTGATCCTGCTGCTCGGCACCAATGACATGAAGCGCGGCATCGCCGGCACGGCGATCGGCGCCACCAAGGGCATCGACCGGCTGATCAAGCTGATTCGGTTGCACGACTGGGGCTTCGGGTTTGAGGTGCCCGAAATCCTGATCGTCGCGCCACCGGCGGTCTGCGAGACAGCGAATACCCATTTCGCCGCCATGTTCCGCGACGCGCGCGACGAATCTGCGATGCTGGCAAGCTTCTACCGGGATCTCGCCGACGAGACCGGCTGCGGCTTTTTCGATGCGGGTTCGGTGGCGCAAACGAGCGCGCTCGATGGCATCCATCTCGATGCGGAGAATACCCGCGCGATTGGTCGCAGTCTCGAACCCGTCGTCCGCATGATGTTGGGAATTTGACGCAACGGCCGGTGAAAGTTGACCAGGATCAAGGGGGTGGAAATTTCGGGTGAATAAGCTAGAGGTATCGGCCGACAACACAGGAGATACCGAATGTCGAATACGCCCCACGAAATCCACGATGAGTTTCCCGAGCATGCGGAAAAGATCCATGCCCTCAAGCTCAGCGACGAGCGTTTTGCCAAGATGCTCGAAGACTATCGCGATGTGAACCGCGCCGTCCATCGCGCCGAGACTGAAGTCGAGCCGGTGGGCGACGTGGAGATGGAAACCATGCGCAAGCAGCGCATGGTTCTGAAGGATGAAATCTACGGGATGCTGACCAAGGGCTGAGCGGCTCGGCTTCATCCCTCGGAAGGGCTCTGCCGTTTGGTGGAGCCCACACCGCCAAAGAGGAGATGAAGACCAGTGTCGAATGCCTATGACGTTCTCATTATCGGCTCCGGCCCCGGCGGCTACATTGCCGCGATCCGCGCCGCCCAACTGGGCTTCAAGACCGCCATCGTCGAGCGGGAGCACCTCGCCGGCATCTGCTCCAACTGGGGCTGCATCCCGACCAAGGCCTTGCTCCGGTCGGCGGAAGTCCTGCACCTCGCCGAACACGCCAAGAATTACGGCCTGACGCTCGAAGGCAAGGTGACGCCGGACCTGAAAGCCATCATCGCCCGCTCGCGCGGCATTGCCGAGCGCATGAACGGCGGCGTCGGCTTCCTGATGAAGAAGAACAAGGTCGACATCATCTGGGGCGAGGCGAAGCTGACCAAGCCCGGCGAAGTCGTCGTCTCCAAGACCACCAAGACGATCGTCCAGCCGCAGGCTCCCCTGCCGAAGAACACGCTGGGCGAGGGCACCTATACCGCCAAGCACATCATCGTCGCCACCGGTGCGCGCCCGCGTGCGCTGCCCGGTATCGAGCCCGACGGCAAGCTGATCTGGACCTATTTCGAGGCGATGAACCCGGATGCCATGCCGAAATCGCTGCTGGTCATGGGGTCGGGCGCCATCGGCATCGAATTCGCCTCCTTCTACCGCACCATGGGCGTCGACGTGACTGTCGTCGAGGTGATGAGCCAGGTCATGCCGGTCGAGGATGCCGAAATTTCGGCCTTCGCCAAGAAGCAGTTCGACAAGCAGGGCATGAAGATCCTGCTGGAGGCCAAGGTCGCCAAGGTCGAAAAGGGGGCCAATTCCATCACGGCGCACGTCGAGAAGAAAGACGGAACGGTCGAGAAGATCACGGCTGACCGGATGATTTCGGCGGTTGGCGTGCAGGCCAACATCGAGAATATCGGGCTCGAAACGCTCGGAGTGAAGACCGATCGCGGCTTCATCGCCATCGACGGCTACGGCAAGACGAACGTACCGGGCCTCTATGCGATCGGCGACGTGGCGGGCCCGCCGATGCTGGCCCACAAGGCCGAGCACGAAGCCGTCATCTGCGTCGAGAAGATCGCCGGTCTGCCGAATGTGCATCCTATGGACAAGGCCAAGATTCCCGGTTGCACCTACTGCAATCCGCAGGTCGCCTCCGTCGGCCTGACCGAAGCCAAGGCGAAGGCCGAAGGCCGCGACATCCGCGTCGGCCGCTTCCCCTTCGTCGCCAACGGCAAGGCGATCGCGCTCGGCGAGGACCAGGGCATGGTCAAGACCATCTTCGACAAGAAGACCGGCGAATTGCTGGGCGCGCATCTGGTGGGCGCTGAGGTGACCGAACTGATCCAGGGCTTCGTCGTGGCGATGAATCTTGAAACCACCGAGGAGGAGCTGATGCACACGGTCTTCCCGCACCCGACCATTTCCGAGACGCTGAAGGAAAGTGTGCTTGATGCTTATGGCCGCGCGCTCAACGCCTAAAGGCGAGTTGTGGCGCCGGTTTCCGCCGCTTATATAGGTGGCCGGACTATCGACCGAAGGAGTTGGCAATGGCGGGGTTTGAAATTGGCTGGTTCCTGACCATCATCGTCGGCGGTTTCGCTGGCTGGATGGCGGGGAAGTTCTTGAACATGCGCTTTGGCATCATCATGAACATCATTATCGGCATCGTCGGCGCGGTCGTCGCCGCTGCAATCTTCCGGCGTTTCGGTGTCATGGTCGCCGGCGACTGGCTCGGCTTCCTGGTGACCAGTTTTGTCGGCGCCAGTCTTCTGCTCTTTGTGGTCAAGCTCATCCGGCGCTAGCGCGCACAAAAAGGATGACAAGGAAAGGGTTGGGCATGTTTGCAGGGATGGTCAGACGGATCGCATTGCTCGCCGGGGGCATGTTTGCACTTGCCTTTATGCCGGTCGCTGCTGTTGCAGACAGTTGCTGGGTGCACAACGGATCGCTGATGCGGCTCAAGGCGAGCGGTAATCAGCGAGCCTTCTACTATGAATATCCGAGGCAGACCATGCGCGGCGCGGGCGTAACGCATGGCACGCTGCTGTTCAACGGTTCGAATGTCGGCGGCCGCTACTCGGGCACGGCGCGGGTCTTTTCGAAATACTGCCCCACAACACCGCTCGAGTACTATGTTGAAGGCCCGGTCGACCGAAGCCAGACGCGCGTGACCATGCGTGGCCGCCGCGAGGTTATGGAACGCTGCCAACCGACCGGCCGCACCACGAACGACACGCTGGTTTTCACCTACAGCCATCAATGCTAAGAGCGCCCGGCAGACGCGGCGCGGAGTAACGACACGTGGTTACCATTCTCGACAAGATCAACGATCCCCAGGCCCGCATCCGGCATCCGGAAAAGGCGCACAAGCCCGATACCGAGGTGATGCGCAAGCCGGAATGGATCCGCGTCAAGGCGCCAACGTCGAAGGGTTATGCGGAGACCCGGTCGATCGTGAAGGACAACAAGCTCGTCACGGTATGTGAGGAGGCCGGTTGCCCGAACATCGGCGAGTGCTGGGACAAGAAGCACGCCACCTTCATGATCATGGGCGAGATCTGCACGCGCGCCTGCGCCTTCTGCAATGTCGCGACGGGCAAGCCCAATGCGCTGGACATGGCCGAGCCGGAGAACGTCGCCAAGGCGGTCAAGCAGATGGGGCTTTCCCACGTCGTCATCACATCGGTCGACCGGGACGATCTGGACGATGGCGGCGCCGAACATTTCGAGAAGGTGATCTTCGCCATCCGCGCTGCTTCGCCGGAGACGACGATCGAGATCCTGACGCCCGACTTCTTGAAGAAGCCCGGCGCGCTGGAGCGCGTCGTCGCCGCCAAGCCCGACGTCTTCAACCACAATCTGGAAACCGTGTCCGGCAACTACCTGACGGTGCGTCCAGGCGCACGCTACTTCCACTCGATCCGGCTTTTGCAGCGGGTCAAGGAACTCGACCCGACGATGTTCACCAAGTCCGGCATCATGGTCGGGCTGGGCGAGGAGCGCAACGAAGTGCTGCAGCTGATGGATGACCTGCGCGTCGCAGACGTCGACTTCCTGACGATCGGCCAGTACCTGCAGCCGACCCGCAAGCACCACAAGGTGATGAGCTTCGTCACGCCGGATGAATTCAAGTCCTACGAGACTGTTGCCTATGCCAAGGGTTTCCTGATGGTGTCGGCCAGCCCGCTGACGCGCTCGTCGCATCATGCCGGCGACGATTTCGCCCGTCTCAAGGCGAATCGCGAGAAACTCTGGGCCGGCCGATAGTCGACAGGCTTGGCAAACGACGCTAGGTTGCGCGCCTCAGGTTCGACTGATCGAGGAGCCTTGCATGGCGTTCAAGCTCAAGGACATTCTGCTCTCCCCCTGGTACGCGATCCAGATCCTGACCGGGGAGAAGTCCTTTTCCAACAATCCCATCATCGGCAGCGAGGCGCTCAACCGGCGCGGGCTGCACGTGTGGCGCGTCAAGACTGCGGCCCGCATGGTCGATTATCGCCGCCGTAAGCTCGAGCACTTGGTCGCGCCAGCCGATCGGCAGGCCTATGCCGAGAACGGCTATGTCGAGAAGCGCGACCTGGTGCCGGCGGAACAGTTCCGTCAGCTGGTGGCCGAAATCGAAGGCCTCCAGGTTCCCGCGCGGGAGATGTACGAGGGCAATGCCGTGACCCGGCGCACGCCGCTGACGCCGGAAGTGGTTGCCAAGCTGCCGGCGGTCAAGGCCTTCCTTGAAAGCCCGGAATGGACCAACCTGATCCGCTACGTCGGTGGCTTCGATGTCGAGCCGGTGATCAGCGTGCAGACGATCTTCGCCGATGCCTCGCCCAAGGAAAAGGGCAAGGATCCGCAGACCAACCTGCACATGGACACGTTCCACTCGACCGTAAAGGCGTGGTTCTTCCTGCACGACGTGCCGATCGACGAAGGGCCGTTCACCTATGTGAAAGGGTCGCACAGGCTGACGCGGCGTCGGCTTGCCTGGCACAAGCGCAAGAGCATCCTTGCCGCACGCAAGCATGGAGGCGGCGCCTTCCGGCTCACCCGCGACGAGCTGAAGTACCTGCATCTGCCCGAACCGACGGTATTCGCCGTGCCGGCCAATACGCTGGTGGTCGGTGATACTTTCGGCTTCCACGCGCGCGGCGCGTCGGCTCGGCCGTCGATCCGCGTTGAAATCTATGCGTCGCAGCGCCCCAACCCGTTTCTGCCGTTCATTCATCTCGACACGGCGGCTCTTCCCTTCGTCAAGGGGCGCAAGCAGGTCATTCCGTGGATCCTCGAGGATCTGGGCGTCAAGCTCGGGCTTGCCAAGCGGAAATGGTTCCCCATCGGCAATCCGCGACCGGGCGAGCCGGTGCCGGCCGCTAAGCGATGAGCCTCTCCGGAGACTTTAAAACCGCGGGGCAGGGTGGCGAACCACTTGCCAAGATCCCGTCAGGGCATTAGCTCTCGCGCATGCCGCAATTCGAAACCCGCCGCCCCGTCAAGCATTCTCCCGAACGGATGTACGCTCTCGTCGCCGATGTGGAACGCTATCCGGAATTCCTGCCGCTGTGCGAGGCGCTGACCATCCGCTCGCGGCGCGAGCGGGACGGCAAGGAGTTGCTGGTCGCCGACATGACGGTCGGCTACAAGGCGATCCGCGAGACATTCACCACCCAGGTGCTGCTGAACCCGGCGGAACTTGCCATCGACGTCAAGTATATCGAGGGGCCGTTCCGCTATCTCGACAATCGCTGGCGCTTCGAGATGGCGCGCGACGGCGGTTGCTCGGTGCATTTCTTCATCGACTACGAGTTCAAGAACCGCATTCTCGGCGCGCTGATGGGCTCGATGTTCGACCGCGCCTTCCGCATGTTCGCCGAAGCCTTCGAGACCCGGGCCGACAAGATCTACACCGACTGACTGCGACCAGCGGGATCAGGGCTTGGCCCAGTGGCCGGTGACGGCGATCATCGCCATCAGTTTCAGCGTATTGCCGAAATAGTCTTCCTCGGCCACCGTCTTCTTCTCGATCGAGGCCCACAGGGCGTCGAGCCAGTCCTGGTTGTCGGCATCGATCATGGCGGATACGGCGAGCATGGAGACGAAGGCCATCTGGTCGTGGCCGGCGTCGGGCACCGGTTTGCCGTTCAGCCGATAGGTGTCGGCGAAACGCTCCGGTTTTCCCTTGGTTGCCTCTCTTGCCCAGGTATTCAGCGGGCGGAGCGCCTTCAGCGCCCGCTCGTCGCCGGTCAGCAGGAAGTCCAGGCCGACCCGCCAGGGATAACGGGCGGCGTTCCAGGAATAGGCGCCGTCATGATCGCCTTCGAGAAAGCCGGCCGGTGCAGGTTTCGGCTTGTCCGGCAGGCCGCCGATGAAATCGGGCATGAGGCCGGTGCCGGGGGAGTACTTCTGGCCGACAGTGGTGATGACGCCATAGATCGCGTCGCGCAGGTCGAGCCAGCGCTGGTCACCCGTGCGTTCGGCAAAGGCGGCGAAATGCGACTGCATGAAGTCGGATGAGC
This sequence comes from Rhizobium arsenicireducens, assembly GCF_964021225.1. Lineage (NCBI taxonomy): Bacteria > Pseudomonadati > Pseudomonadota > Alphaproteobacteria > Hyphomicrobiales > Rhizobiaceae > Rhizobium > Rhizobium arsenicireducens. The sequence continues at coordinate 1,272,577 of NZ_CAXHYK020000001.1, forward strand.
GGGTCGTCGCGGCATAGGTCGCGTCGTCGCCGGACTTCGCCCAGTCGCCGATCAGCAGGATGTTGCCCGGCTGATTGACTTCATGGGCGAGGATGGCGGTCAGCACGCGCCGCGCCTCGGCGCCATAGTCGAACGAGCCGCCATTGCCCCAGCGGCGCTCGGCCAGAAGCAGCGCATAGGCGATGTCGAGATCGCCGTCGGTCGCGCTGTTTGAGCCGCCAACGTCCTCGCCGCCATCCGTGCAGTCCTCCACCTGGTTCCAGGCCATCAGGCCCGGATCGGACTTTGCCGGATGGTCGTGGAAGAAGCGCACCATGCCGTTGAAAAGGTGATGGGCATCGGGATCGAAATCCGCCATCATCACGGTTGCGAGCATGCCGTAGCCATGGGCCTCGGAGACCGTGATCGTCGCCTTGGCCGAGCCGCCATGGGTGGGCTTGCCGTCACCGTCGGTCCGCACCAGCACGCGGCCATCTCCGCAGTCTTCGCGGAGATAGGTGGACTTCCATTGACCATAAAACGCGGTGAGTGCCCGATCGAGCGTCGCCTGGTCGGCTGTCGGCGCAATGGAGCCGGAAGCATAGGGGGAGGGCGCGGCGGAAGATGCGGACGCGATCAGGCACAGCGCCATGGCTGTCTTCAGCGCGGTGCGGACGGTCTGCGCGATCCATCTCGCCCCGGTCATCTTAGCCCGCGGCCTCGATCAGCATTTCAAGCGCAGTGCGAACCGTCGCGAGGCGGATCTCCGAGCGGCTGATGTCGCCGTAGCGCATTTCGCGGTGGAGGCGGGCCCCGTTGCGGGACCTCGCCGCCAGATGGACCAAACCCACTGGCTTTTCCGCCGTACCGCCGTCCGGACCGGCAATGCCGGTGACCGCCACGGCCACGCCGCAACCAGATCTTTCCAGCGCCCCCTCGACCATCTCCATGGCGGTCTGCCGCGACACGGCACCGTAGCGCTCCAGCGTTTCTGGGCCGACGCCGAGCAGGTCGATCTTGGCCTGGTTGGAATAGGTGACGAAACCGCGGTCGACGACGGCGGACGAGCCGGAGATCTCGGTCAGCGCGCCGACGATCAGGCCGCCGGTGCAGGATTCGGCTGTGGCGAGCGTCAGCCTGCGCGCACCGAAGGCGGCAATGATCCGGGCCGCCATGGCTTCGATGTCGGCCGGATAGAGGTTCATCAGGCGTCTCCTGCGAAGACGACGGTTGCCGTGGCGATCGCGGCAATGCCCTCGCGGCGGCCGATGAAGCCGATGGTCTCGTTGGTGGTTGCCTTGACCGAGCAGCGCTCGAGCGAGATCGCCAAGACTTCGGCGAGCTTTTCGCGCATCGCCTGGCGGTGCGGGCCGATCTTCGGCGCCTCGGCGATCAGTGAGATGTCGGCGTTCATGATCGTGCCCCCCGCCTTACGGACGATCCGGGCGGCATGTTCGACGAAGATACGCGACGGCGCGCCCTTCCACTGCGGATCGGAGGGCGGGAAATGGTCGCCGATGTCGCCGGCGCCGCAGGTGGCGAGCAGCGCATCGGTCAGGGCATGCAGGGCGACATCCGCATCGGAATGACCCTTCAGCGCCTGATCGTGTGGGATGAAGATGCCGCAGAGCGTGACCCCGTCGCCCGGCACGAGCTGGTGGACGTCGTAGCCATTTCCGGTGCGCACGTCTGGGAGGCTCTGGCGGGTGAGCTTGGCATCGGCCATGGCGATATCTCTCTGCAGCGTCAGTTTCACATTGTCGGGCGAGCCCTCGACCAGACGCACCGGCAGGCCCGCCCATTCGGCGATCGAGGCGTCGTCGGTAAAATCGTCCCGCCCGGATGTTGCGGCGGCCTCGTGGGCCGCAAGTATCGCAGGGTAGGAGAAGGTTTGCGGGGTCTGGGCGCCGAACAGGCCGGCACGCGGGACGGTCTCGACCACCAGCCCGGCCGGATCGCCCCGCTTCAGCGTGTCGGTGACGGGCATTGCGGGCAGAAGGCAGGTTTCGCCGGCCTCGATCCCCACGGCGATCCGCTCGAGAAGCTCTTCGTCGAAGAAGGGGCGCACGGCGTCGTGGATCATCACATGGGTGATGCCGGAGCCGGACAGCGCCCTCAGGCCCGCCAGCACCGATTGCTGGCGCGTCCTGCCGCCGAGACACACATCGATGGCTACCCCGCCGGACAGTCCGTTGCGGGCATCCTCGAAAAGTGCGGTATCATCAGGATGGATGACCGCGACAATGCGTGCCGTCTTCGGCCAGGCGAGGAATTTTTCCAGCGTATGGACGATCACCGGCTTTCCGCCAATTCGCCTGTATTGTTTGGGTCCCTCGACAGATGAGCCGGCACGCTCGCCGCGTCCCGCGGCGACGACAATGATGCCGATGGCTGTTTTCGTGCATTGCTGCATTGCAGTGTCCGGCCTTGACATAGAAAACTCGTGGGTGTGGTCTACTGGCTGCCAGATCGATTTTCCAGCATCCGTTCGAATTTAGTTGCAGGCTCGAGGAAAGCCCTTGGCAAGGCGAGATTTAATGGCTAAAAATCGTGCATATACCTCGAATGCCTGAAAGATAATCAATTGAGTTCAAGCGCACTGCAGTCACCGTTCGAGATCGGTCCGATCGCGATCCGCAATCGCGTGATCCTGGCTCCGATGTCCGGTGTGAGCGATTTGCCGTTCCGGCAGCTCGCCTGGCGTTTTGGCGCCGGCCTGGTCGTGACCGAGATGGTCGCCAGCAAGGAACTGGTGCACAATGCGGCTAAATCCTGGTCGCGCCTGAAAGGTGCGGGGCTGACGCCGCACATGGTCCAGCTTGCCGGCCGGGAGGCACACTGGATGGCGGAGGCGGCGCGGATCGCCGAGGCCAATGGCGCCGACATCATCGACATCAACATGGGGTGCCCGGCGAAAAAGGTGATCGGCGGCTATTCCGGCTCGGCACTGATGCGCGATCCCGATCACGCCCTGTCGCTCATTGAGGCGACGGTTCGTGCGGTCAAGGTTCCGGTGACCCTGAAGATGCGTTTGGGCTGGGACGAAAATTCGCTGAACGCTCCCGAAATCGCTGCGCGTGCGCAAGCGGCCGGCGTGCAGATGATCATCGTGCATGGCCGCACCCGCATGCAGTTCTACGAGGGACAGGCCGACTGGGACGCGATCGCCGCCGTGCGCGATGTGATCTCCGTGCCGCTCGTCGCCAATGGCGATGTCGAGACCCGTGAGGATGCCGAGGAAATCCGCCGCCGTTCGGGTGCCGATGCCGTGATGGTCGGCCGCGCCTGCCAGGGACGGCCGTGGCATGCCGGCTGGGTCGCCGGCCATGCGGGACCGCAGCGCGACGAGATCGCCGACCTCGCGGCCGGGCACTACGAGGCGATGCTTGGCCACTACGGCGCGGATGTCGGGGTCAGGCACGCCCGCAAGCATGTCGGCTGGTATCTGGAGCGTTTCGCGCCGGATGTTCCGGCAGCGCAAAAGGCGGAAATCATGACATCCCGGGATCCGGACTTCGTCTCAAAGGCGCTGGCGCGATGCCTCGCGGATGCGGCAATGGATATGGATCGCCGGCGGGAGGCTGCATGACCGAGGAAAACGTGAGCAACGGCGTGGCCATGGCGGTGCTGAATGCCATCCAGCATCCGGTCGTCATGGTCGATTCCGATGGCCACATCGCGTTTGCCAACTGGGAGGCGGAGGCCTTCTTCGGGGCAAGCGCCAGCCACCTGGCACGCTATCGCATTTCGACCTTCATTCCCTTCGGCAGCCCGCTGCTGGCGCTGATCGACCAGGTGCGCGAGCGCCGCGCCCCGGTCAACGAATATCGCGTCGATTTGAGTTCGCCGCGGCTCGGACAGGAGAAGCTGGTCGACCTCTATGTCGCGCCGGTGCTCAGCCAGCCGGGAAGCGTCGTCGTCGTGCTGCAGGAACGCTCGATGGCCGACAAGATCGACCGGCAGCTGACGCACCGCACGGCGGCCCGCTCGGTGACAGGGCTTGCCTCGATGTTGGCACATGAAATCAAGAACCCTCTATCGGGCATTCGCGGTGCCGCCCAGCTTCTCGAAACATCGGTGCCGGACGAGGACCGGCCGTTGACCCGGCTGATCTGCGACGAGACGGACCGAATCGTCTCATTGGTCGACCGGATGGAAGTCTTCTCCGACGAGCGTCCGGTGGATCGCATCGCGCTCAACATCCATTCGGTGCTCGACCATGTGAAGGCGATCGCCAAGGCGGGCTTCGCCCGGCATATCAAGATCACCGAAAACTATGACCCCTCACTCCCGTCGGTCTATGCGAACCGCGACCAGCTGGTGCAGGTGTTCCTCAACCTCATCAAAAATGCGGCGGAAGCGGTCGGGGACCGCCCGGACGGCGAAATCCAGCTGACCACCGCCTATCGGCCGGGCATTCGGCTGTCAGTGGCGGGCACGCGCGAAAAGATCTCGTTGCCGCTCGAATTCTGCGTGCATGACAATGGCCCTGGCGTTCCGTCCGACCTGCTGCCGCACCTGTTCGATCCATTTATCACCACCAAGACCAACGGCTCCGGCCTGGGGCTGGCGCTGGTCGCCAAGATCATCGACGGCCATGGCGGCATCGTCGAATGCGAAAGCCAGGCCAACCGAACCACGTTCCGCGTGCTGATGCCCGTCTCCAAGGACATCGCGCTCGACAACTCCTTTCCGGCGAAATCCACAGGAAGCACCCGATGACTGCCACGATTCTTGTCGCTGACGACGACGCCGCCATCCGCACGGTTCTCAACCAGGCGCTGACGCGGGCAGGCTATGATGTCCGCATCACCTCCAACGCGGCGACGCTGTGGCGTTGGATTTCGGCCGGCGAGGGCGACCTGGTGGTCACCGATGTCATCATGCCCGACGAAAACGCCTTCGACCTGCTGCCGCGCATCAAGAAGGCGCGGCCCGACCTGCCGGTCCTGGTGATGAGTGCGCAGAACACCTTCATGACCGCGATCAAGGCGTCGGAGAAGGGCGCCTACGACTATCTGCCAAAACCGTTCGACCTTACCGAACTGATCGCCATCATCGGACGCGCGCTCGCTGAGCCGAAGAAGAAGCCGGCGCGGCTCGACGACGACACGCAGGACGGGATGCCCTTGGTCGGCCGCTCCGCCGCCATGCAGGAAATCTACCGCGTGCTGGCGCGCCTGATGCAGACCGACCTGACGCTGATGATCACCGGCGAATCGGGCACGGGCAAGGAACTGGTGGCCCGCGCGCTGCATGACTACGGCAAGCGCCGTAACGGGCCGTTTGTGGCGATCAACATGGCGGCGATCCCGCGCGACCTGATTGAGTCCGAGCTGTTCGGTCACGAGAAGGGCGCCTTCACCGGTGCGCAGACCCGCTCGACCGGCCGCTTCGAACAGGCCGAAGGCGGCACGCTGTTTCTTGACGAGATCGGCGACATGCCGATGGATGCCCAGACGCGTCTTCTGCGCGTCTTGCAACAGGGCGAATACACGACCGTCGGGGGGCGCACGCCGATCCGTACTGATGTGCGCATCGTCGCTGCGACCAATAAGGACCTGAAGCAGTCGATCAACCAGGGCCTCTTCCGGGAGGACCTCTACTACCGCCTCAACGTCGTCCCGCTCAGGCTGCCGCCGCTGCGCGACCGGGCGGAGGATATTCCGGATCTTGTGCGCCACTTCACCCAGGAGGGCGAAAAGGAAGGCCTGGACCCGAAGCAATTCGACAACGAGGCGCTGGATGTGCTCAAGGCCTATTCCTGGCCGGGCAATGTCCGCGAGTTGGAGAACGTCGTGCGCCGGCTGATGGCGCTCTATCCGCAGGACGTCATCTCGCGCGAGATCGTCGAGCAGGAGCTGCGCGCGGACATTTCCGACAGTCCGATCTCCAAGACTGGCGCTTCTGCTGGGCCACTGACGATCGCTCAGGCTGTCGAGGAGAACATGCGCAGCTATTTTGCCGGTTTCGGCGATTCCCTGCCGCCCTCCGGGCTCTACGATCGGGTGCTGAACGAAGTGGAGTATCCACTTATTCTTGCGGCGCTGACGGCGACCCGCGGCAATCAGATCAAGGCGGCCGATCTTCTCGGGCTTAACCGCAATACTCTGCGCAAGAAGATCCGTGAGCTCGGTGTGTCGGTCTACCGTAGTTCGCGTTCGGCTTGACAAGCCGGCAAGGCCCGTTGCATTTTCGCCACAATACGTTGCTCAATGGACACGGGGCCGTGACTGTCACGGTCATCGTCTTCTGCGCTCAATCGGGAAAGCTCGTCATGCGCAGAGCGCGGGAGTTCTTGTTAATGATGAGGCAAATGGCCGAATCCGTCCCGGATAGCGATCCGGCACTGACGCAGGATCGCCGCGCATCCTTTGCATTGCCGGGTTTGGCGCTCGCGGGCGGTGCCTTGGCGAGCGCGAGCTTCACCCTGCCTGTCCTGCTCGGACTGACGCCGATCGAGCCGACGTCGAACGTTCTGATTGCCTCGGCGATCATCAACTCGCTGTTCATCGTCGGACTGATGTTCCTGATCGGCCGCGAGGTCACTCGGCTCGTGCGGGCGCGTACCAAGGGCCGGGCTGCGGCGCGCCTGCATGTGCGTATCGTCGTCTTGTTCTCGATCGTCGCGATCACGCCGGCCATTTTGGTGGCGATCTTTGCCAGTATCACACTGAATGTCGGGCTCGACCGATGGTTTTCGATCCGCACCCAGTCGATCGTTTCCTCGTCGATGAACATCGCCCAGGCCTATATGCTCGAGAATGCGAGCTATCTTCAGGGCCAGACCGTGTCGATGGCGAACGACCTGGAACGCAACCGCGCGCTCTACTATCTCGACCGCACCGGTTTCGTCGAATTGCTGACCCGTCAGGCCAAGGGGCGCGGACTGCTCGGTGCCTTTCTGGTGCGGCAGGACGGTTCGGCCATCGACCAGGCGGAAATTGCGACCGACAAACCCCTGCCGGCGATCCCGAAAGATGCACTCGAGAGTGCAGCGGCCGGCCAGCCGACGCTCATTCCGCCAGGTGTAACCAATCTGGTCGGGGCCATCATCAAGCTTGATTCGATTTCCGGAACCTTCCTCTACACGATCCGCGCTGTGGACCCCAAGGTCATGGCGGCGATGCGGCTGATGGAGGAGAACACGGCTGAGTACAAGGCTATGGAAGCCGGTCGGACGACACTGCAGATTGCCTTCGCCGTACTCTATCTCGGTTTTGCCCTGATCGTTCTGCTGGCCGCGATCTGGACCGCGATCGCGGTCGCGGACCGGATCGTGCGGCCGATCCGTCTGTTGATTGGTGCGGCCGACAGTATTGCATCGGGCGACTTGAACGTTGTCGTTCCTGTGCGCGTCGCCGACGGCGACGTCGGCAGCCTCTCGCGGACCTTCAATAAGATGATCTCGCAGATCCGTACACAGCGTGATGAGATCTTAGAAGCCAAGGACGAGGTGGACGACCGTCGCCGATTCATCGAGGCGGTTCTGTCCGGCGTGACCGCGGCCGTCATCGGCGTCGAGGACGATGGGGTGATCACGATCGTCAATCCGTCCGCGGAGTATTTTCTGGCCGTGGCGGCCGAGGAACTGATCGGCAAGAAACTCAATCTTGTGGCGCCCGAGGTCGACCGCGTACTCGCCGAGGCCACGGTGCGCCATCGCGGAGAGTATCGTGAACAGATCAATCTGATTCGGGGCGGCAAGGAGCGAACACTGAACGTCCAGGTGACCCGTGAGGAGACGCGCGGCTCGGCCAATTCCTACGTCATTACGCTCGATGATATCACCGACCTGGTGATCGCCCAGCGGTCCACCGCTTGGGCCGATGTCGCGCGCCGCATCGCGCACGAGATCAAGAACCCGCTGACCCCGATCCAGCTTTCGGCCGAGCGGCTGAAACGCCGCTACGGCAAGCAGATCGCCGCCGACGACCGCGTTGTCTTCGACCAGTGCACGGATACGATCGTACGGCAGGTCGAGGATATCGGGCGCATGGTCGACGAGTTCTCCGCCTTCGCCCGTATGCCGAAGCCGGCAAAGCAACGTTCCGATCTGCGCGACATTCTGCGCGACGCGGTGTTCCTGCGCGAAATGGGCAATCACGACATCAGCTTCGAGCGGCAATTTGGAGACGAGTCGCTCGAGGGCAGTTTCGACGCTCGCATGCTCGGCCAGGCAGTTGGCAACCTCATCAAGAATGCGGTCGAATCGATCGAGGCCGTGCCGCGGGAGGACTTGCCAGATGGGGGCAAGGTGCTCGTGCGGTCCTCGTTCGACCGGGAACACGATCGCTTCGTGGTTGATGTGATCGACAATGGCCGCGGTCTTCCGGTGGAGAACCGCCATCGCATCCTGGAACCTTATATGACGATGCGCGACAAGGGTACGGGCCTGGGTCTCGCCATCGTGAAGAAGATTATCGAAGAACATGGTGGACAGCTCGAGCTGCACGATGCGCCGGCGGAGTTTGACCGGGGCAGGGGGGCGATGATCCGCATCGTCCTGCCGCGGCTCGAAGGCCAGGACGCCATGGAAGCCGAAAGCAATAGGGAAATGGTCCATGGCCTCTGACATTTTGGTAGTCGACGACGAGGAAGATATCCGCGAGATCGTTTCGGGTATTCTCAGTGACGAAGGACACGAAACACGCACCGCTCATGATGCCGACAGTGCGCTGGTGGCGATTTCCGATCGCGTGCCGCGTCTTGTCTTCCTCGACATCTGGATGCAAGGCAGCCGGCTCGACGGGCTTTCGCTGCTGGATGAAATCAAGAGCCGCCATCCTGACCTTCCGGTTGTGATGATTTCCGGTCACGGCAATGTCGAGACTGCCGTTTCAGCCATAAAACGCGGCGCCTTCGACTTCATCGAGAAGCCGTTCAAGGCGGATCGCCTGATCCTGATTGCCGAGCGTGCACTCGAGAACTCGAAGCTGAAGCGGGAAGTCACCGAACTGAAGAAGCGCACCGGTGACGCAGCCGAGCTTATCGGCACGTCGGTCGCGGTATCGCAGCTTCGCCAGACGATCGAGAAGGTCGCCCCGACCAACAGCCGCATCATGATCTTCGGGCCGTCCGGCTCCGGCAAGGAACTCGTTGCCCGCATGATCCACAAACGCTCGACCCGGGTGGGTGGCCCGTTCGTGGCGCTCAATGCCGCGACCATCACGCCGGAGCGCATGGAAATGGCGCTGTTCGGCACCGAGGGGGCGCCCGGCCAGCCGCGGCGGATCGGGGCACTGGAAGAAGCGCATCGCGGCATTCTCTATCTCGACGAGATCGGTGAGATGCCGCGCGAGACGCAGAACAAGATCCTTCGTGTGCTGGTTGAGCAGCAGTTCGAGCGGGTCGGCGGGTCCAAGCGGGTCAAGGTCGACGTCCGGATCATCTCCTCCTCGGCCTACAATCTCGAAAACCAGATTGCGGAGGGGCGCTTCCGCGAGGATTTGTTCCACCGTCTGGCCGTTGTGCCCGTGAAAGTGCCGGCGCTCGCGGAGCGGCGTGAGGACATCCCTTTCCTGGTTGACATGTTCATGCGCCAGATTTCCGAGCAGGCGGGCATTCGCGCGCGCAAGATCGGCGACGATGCGATGGCGGTGCTGCAGGCAAACGACTGGCCGGGCAATATCCGGCAATTGCGAAACAATATCGAACGACTGATGATCCTGGCGCAGAGCGATAGCGCGGACACGCACATTACCGCGGAAATGCTGCCGCAGGATCTGTCCGACATGCTGCCGAAAATCTCGGCGCGCACCGATACCCACATCATGACTCTGCCGCTGCGAGAAGCGCGTGAGATGTTCGAGCGCGACTACCTGATCGCGCAGATCAACCGCTTCGGCGGCAACATCTCAAGGACAGCCGAATTTGTCGGCATGGAGCGCTCAGCACTCCATCGCAAACTGAAATCGCTTGGCGTATAAGGGGCACAAGGGGCCGGACGCCGTGGCTCCGCGCCAGGTCAACGCTTCTTCGAAAGAGCACTCATGAAAGTCATTATCTGCGGAGCGGGACAGGTCGGCTACGGTATCGCGGAGCGGCTGTCCCAGGAGGACAACGACGTGTCGGTGATCGACACCTCTGCTTCGCTCGTCACGCATATTACCGAGACGCTCGACGTCCGCGGTTATGTGGGCCATGGCGCCCATCCGGATATGCTTGCCAAGGCCGGCGCCGATCAGGCGGACATGATCATCGCTGTGACCCTTTACGACGAGGTCAATATCGTCGCCTGCGAAGTGGCGCATGCGCTGTTTTCGGTTCCGACCAAGATCGCCCGTATCCGCGCGCAGAATTATCTGAGGCCGGAATATTCCGATCTCTTCAGCCGGCAGAACATGTCGATCGATGTTACGATCTCGCCGGAGATCGAGGTCGGCAAGATGGTGCTGCGGCGCATTTCCTTCCCCGGCGCCACAGACATCGTCCGCTTTGCCGACGATCACATCACCATGGTGGCGATCGAGTGCATGGAGGACTGCCCGGTCCTCAACACGCCGCTGCAGCAATTGAGCCAGCTCTTTCCCGACCTCATGGCGACGGTTACTGCGATCTATCGCAATGGCCGGCTGCAGGTGGCTCGCTCCACCGACCAGTTGCTGGTCGGCGATCTTGCCTATGTCATCTGCCAACGCGAACACACCCGGCGCACGCTCGGTCTGTTCGGACACGAGGAACAGGAAGCGGGCCGACTGGTGATCGCCGGCGCCGGCAATATCGGCTATTACGTCGCCCGGGCGATCGAGGATGTACAGCCGAAGACCAAGGTGAAGCTCATCGAGAGCGATGCTGCGCGGGCCGTGATGGTGTCGGACAAGCTCAGCAATTCGATCGTGCTGCATGGGTCGGCACTCGATCAGAACATCCTGCAACAGGCCGATGTCCAGGATGCAGATCTGATGGTGACGCTGACCAATAGCGACCAGACGAACATCCTGAGCGCGGCAATGGCCAAGCGCTTGGGCTGCAAGGCCGGCATGGTCCTGATCAACGACCCGAGCTTCTATGATCTGACCCACGCGATCGGCATCGACCATCATATCAATCCGCGCGCTGTAACAATCTCGCGTGTTCTCCAGCATGTCCGAAAGGGCCGCATCCGATCCGTCTATGCCGTGCAGAAGGGGATGGCCGAAGTGATCGAGGCCGAGGCGCTGGAGACCTCTCCGCTGGTCGGCGTCGCCTTCCGCGACCTGCATTTGCCGCCGGGTATTCGTATCGGCGCGATCTATCGCGACGGAACGGTGCTGAGGCCCAACGGCGACCTGAAAATCAAGGCCAAGGACCGGGTGGTGCTGTTTGCCAAGGCCGACGCGGTGCGCGACGTCGAGCAGATGTTCCGCGTTTCGATCCAGTATTTCTAGAAACCGATTGGACGGGCGAAGATGCCGAGAATTGCCTATGTGAATGGCCGCTATCTTGCGCACGGCGATGCAGGCGTGCACATCGAGGACCGCGGCTACCAGTTCGCCGATGGCGTCTACGAGGTCTGCGAGATCCGCCACGGGATGATCGTCGATCTTTCGCGCCATCTCGACCGGCTCGACCGTTCGCTCAATGAAATCCGCATCCCGTCGCCGATGTCGCGCGCGGCGCTGGTGGGCGTCATTCGCGAAGTGGCGCGGCGCAACAGGGTGAAGAACGGCCTGTTCTACCTGCAGGTGACGCGCGGCGAGGCGCGGCGCGATCATGTTTTTCCCGCACCAGACACGGCGCCGTCGATCGTTATTACCGCCAAGAGCACCGACCCGACGGTCATTGCGGCGAAGAACGCGAACGGCCTCAAGGCGATTACGGTCGCCGACAATCGCTGGGACCGTGTCGATATCAAGACCGTCGGGCTTTTGCCCAACGTGCTCGCCCGGCAGGCGGCCAAGGAGGCCGGCGCGCAGGAGGCGATCTATGTCGATGCGCGGGGCATGGTCACCGAGGGGGCGGCGACCAATGTGTGGATCGTCGACGGCGACGGCAATCTCGTCACCCGTCCGGCCGAGCAGGGCATCCTGCGCGGCATCACCCGCACGACCCTGAAGGATGTGGCGCAGAGCCTTGCCATTCCAGTGGTCGAACGCGAATTCTCCCGCGACGAAATGCTCGCGGCCCGCGAAGTGTTTATCACCGCGGCAACAAGTATCTGTTTTCCGGTCGTCGAGATCGACGGACAGACCATTGGCAACGGGCATCCGGGCACATTTTCCGAGAAGATCCGGACCGCCTTTTTCGACATTGCGGAAAAGACGGCGATTTGATACCAACTTCCAGATAAGGGGCTTGCAAGGGACAACCCTACCTTTCTGACAAGCTTGAACAATAATTACACCGGCGCAAAAGGCCGGCAAAAAAGAAAGAAGCGGCGCCATGGCGGAACGTTCTCAGAACCTGCAAGATCTATTTCTCAACACCGTTCGCAAGCAGAAAATTTCGCTGACGATCTTCCTGATCAACGGCGTGAAGCTCACGGGCGTTGTCACGTCCTTCGACAACTTCTGCGTCCTGCTGCGCCGCGACGGCCATTCGCAGCTCGTCTACAAGCACGCCATCTCGACCATCATGCCGGGCCAGCCGATGCAGATGTTCGAAAGCGAAGAGAACTCTTCGTCACAGGATTGAAGCCATAACCACCAGAGACACGAAAAACGAGTCGATCATCCCGGAGGAGGAAAAGCCCCGGGATGACATGTGTGCCGTCGTCATCGTTCCGGTCCTCAAGCAGGGCCGCAATGCGGCGCCCGCTGCCGCTTCGGACAACAGCGTGGTCGCACCGAGCCGATCGAACGAAGCCCGGCTGGAAGAGGCGATGGGCCTTGCCCGCGCGATCGACCTGACGATCGGCGAGGGCCTGATCGTGCCGGTCAACCAGCCGCGCCCGGCGACCCTGCTCGGCAGCGGCAAGATCGCCGAGATCGGCGAGAAGCTCGACCAGCACAATGCCGGCCTGGTGATCGTCGACCATCCGCTGACGCCGGTGCAGCAGCGTAATCTCGAGAAGGAATGGAACGCCAAGGTCATCGACCGCACGGGCCTGATCCTTGAGATCTTCGGCCGCCGCGCCTCCACCAAGGAAGGCACGCTGCAGGTCGAGCTTGCCCACCTCAACTACCAGAAGGGCCGCCTGGTGCGCTCCTGGACCCACCTTGAACGACAGCGCGGTGGTGCAGGCTTCATGGGCGGTCCGGGCGAAACCCAGATCGAGGCCGACCGCCGGATGCTGCAGGACAAGATCATCAAGCTGGAGCGCGAGCTCGAGCAGGTGGTCCGGACCCGCCAGCTGCACCGCGCCAAGCGCCGCAAGGTGCCGCATCCGATCGTGGCTTTGGTCGGCTATACCAATGCCGGCAAGTCTACGCTGTTCAACCGGATCACCGGGGCAGGGGTTCTGGCCGAGGACATGCTGTTTGCCACGCTCGATCCGACGCTGCGGCGGATGAAGCTGCCGCATGGGCGAACCGTCATCCTGTCCGACACCGTCGGCTTCATCTCCGACCTGCCGACGCATCTGGTCGCCGCCTTCCGCGCCACGCTGGAAGAGGTGCTGGAAGCCGATCTCATCCTGCATGTGCGCGACATGTCCGATCCGGACAATGGCGCGCAGGCGGGTGACGTGCTGCGCATTCTCTCCGACCTCGGCATCGACGACAAGGAGAAGTCCGAGCGCATCATCGAGATCTGGAACAAGATCGACCGGCTGGAGCCGGAAATGCACGATGCGCTGCTGCAGAAGGCGGCGACCCGTGAAAACGTCATGACCGTCTCGGCGATCACCGGGGAAGGCGTCGACCACCTGCTCGACGTGATCTCCGAGAGGCTGTCCGGCGTGCTGACCGAGGCAACGATCGTCATTCCGGCCGACAAGCAGGCGCTGATCTCCTGGGCCTACGAGAACGCCGTGGTCGACGGCCGCGAGGACCACGAGGATGGCTCCGTCAGCCTCGACCTGCGTCTGACCGCCCGCCAGGCCGATGAGCTGGAGCGCAAGCTCGGCAGCGGTCAGAAGGCGGAAAAGGAAGACTGGGAGCGGTAGGCGTCGGACTCTGACAGAAAAGAGTGTCGTGACTACCGCATGGCAGCTAGAGTTGCTGTTGAACAGACAGGTCAATTAGGCGGTGTTTAGGGCGGGATCTGTGGGTTTTGTATGGGCGGCAAGAGAATCCAACCCGATTTTTCTACGCCGGACGGCGGAAGGATAGGCTGCTCGCAAGGCTTCTATTTTTCGATCTGTGTCCGATCTTTTGGCGACTTTGTGGCCTCGCGTGACAGGGAGGCCACCTCAATGGATCGACTCAAGTTGGTCAATCGCCCGGGCGACCTCGATGATGCATCTTGTAGCGAGTACGAGGATGTCAGAAGGCAACGATCGGCCTCCACTGCATCTGCCGTCATCACTATAGTGTTTGCTTCAATGTGTTTGGAGGCAGCAATCTACGATTATGCCGCTTGGCATCTTGGTGACGACTACGTGCAAACGAATCTCGACAAAATGGATTTAGTTTCCAAGTGGCTAGTCGTACCCAGGTTGGTCGCGCAGCGAGAAATTCCGATTGGGCGTCCATCGCACGACCATCTAAAGACGTTGGTTCGACTTAGAAATGGGCTGGTGCATAAGAAATCTCATCCGATCCCGTTATCAGATGAAGATTTACTCCGCAGAGTTGAAGAACTCGATGTTAAAGAGCATGAGATCCAAGACGGCTGCATCGTTGCGATGCGAGCGATAGTGCTAGTGTCTCTCGACATGGACCACCTTCTTGGTGGCGTGACAATCAATCCGCTCCCATCGTTCGCTAGGAACAGCGATACCCATTACCGTGCACGGTACACTGATGAGCTAGAAGCTCTGGTCTCAGAGTGTCGAGGAATGCTCACTCGATCGCGGAAGATCAAGACGACTCTGGCACAGTCCTAGTCAGATTGGAACGGCGCGCGGGTCTCCATCCCCTTTGCCGCTTGCCAAAGCTCCTCCATCCGCTCCAACGTCGCGGCCTGCAGACTCTCACCGTTTGCTTCAAGAGTCCGCTCTATATAGCCGAAGCGCCTGCGGAATTTTGTGTTCGTGCCGCGAAGAGCCTGTTCCGGATCGGCCTTCACATGGCGGCCGATATTGGCGAGCGCGAAGATCAGGTCGCCGAGTTCGTCGGCGATCTTGTCCGGCTCGCCGGCCCTCAGTGCCTCGCGCAGTTCGCCGATCTCTTCCTCGATCTTGTCGAGGATCGGCTCGGCTTCCGACCAGTCGAAACCGACTTTGGCGGCCTGTTCCTGGAGTTTGAGGGCTTCGGTCAGCGCCGGGAAGCTGCGTTGGACCGAGCCGAGGAAGCCGGCCTTCGGATCGTCGGGCATGGGCTTGTCGGAAGCTCTGGCGCGGGCAGCGTGGCGCTCGGCGCGTTCCTGTTTTTCCTGCCGCTTGATCTCGTCCCATTGCAGCTTGACGGCGTCCGGGGTCGAAGCGTCCGACACGGCGAAGACGTGCGGATGCCGACGGATCATCTTTTTCGTGATTGCCTCGACCACGTCGCCGAAGGTAAACAGTCCGGCCTCCTCGGCGATCCGTGCGTGGAACACCACCTGCAGCAGCAGGTCTCCGAGTTCGTCGCAGAGATCATCCGGATCGTTGCGCTCGATCGCGTCGGCCACTTCATAGGCCTCCTCGATCGTGTAGGGCTTGATCGTCTCGAAGGTCTGCACCACGTCCCAGGGGCAGCCGGTTTCGGGTTCGCGCAGCGCCGCCATGATGTCGAGCAGGCGGGTGATGTCCTTGGAGGGTTCCATGCGGGTCTCTGTTCTGGGTGCTCAGTTGAGCGGAATGTCGTTGTCGGATTTGCCGGACTGGTATTCTTGCGAGAGCCGGTCGTAGACGGCTCGGATGCGCTTCGACTGGGCCTTCAGGGTCTCGGAGTCGTCGTTGACCGCGACCAGATCGGCGATGGCGTAGGAATTCCAGAAGGCATTGCTCTTGCGGTAACCGCCCGGCTCCAGGCCAAAAACCTCTTTGAGGATCTTCAGGTCGTGCGGGATGGCGAAGGCGTCGCGGCTGTCCTCATGGCTGAAGAAATAGTAGAAATTGTCGAAGCCCGCCCAGGTGATTGCCGACATGCACATGGTGCAGGGTTCGTGGGTCGACAGGAAGATCAGGTCTCGGGTCGCCGGCCGCTCACCCAGCTCGTAGAATCGCTTCAGCGTGTGGACCTCGCCGTGCCAGAGCGGGTTTTCCAGCTCATTGTTGGTCTCGGCCAGCACCAGCGACAGGTCGGATTTCCTGAGGATCGCCGCGCCGAACACCTTGTTGCCGGCGGCCACGCCCTTTTCCGTGAGCGGCAGGATATCGTCTTCGATGACGTCGAGCAGGCGGCGAGTGATGTCGGCGGCGGTCAAGGCTGTCTCCTGGCTGGCTGAGGCCCGATCCTATCGGCGAGCCATGGCTGGTGAAAGACGCAATTTTCGTCCGCGGCGCCGTTATCCCGTGGGTTTTGCTGCGCTGCCGCGTCCGGTCGATGCGGCCCGGTGAGATTTGCTCTATTCCCGCGAAAGCCTAGCAAAGAAATATCCATCACCGAAGCCCGACGGATTCCTGTTTCTTCAATCCCTTGGCGAATACAGGGATAGTGGCACAGTCTTCCACAATGCGGAATCGGGCATGGACGTGAGCGAACAGCGACTTTCGGTATTTCCGGCCTTCTTCAAGGTCGCGAACGCCGTTGCCTTGGTGTTCGGCAACGGGCCGGAAGCCTTTGCCAAGACCCGCCTGCTGCGCAACACCCAGGCGCGGGTCATAGCCTATGCCGAAGCGCCCGACGCCGACTATGCGGCCTATCTCGCCGAGCACGACATCGAAACGGTGGCCCGCAGCTTTGCCCCCGCCCAGGTCGAGGATGCTGTTCTGGTGTTCGCCGCCACCGGCGATGCGGAGCTGGACCGTGCCATCGTCCGGGCTGCCCGCGCCCGCCGCATCCCGGCCAATGCCGTCGATCAGCCGGACTTCTGCGATTTCTATACGCCCGCTCTGGTCAACCGGGCCCCGATCGCCGTTGCCATTGGTACGGAAGGGGCAGGCCCGGTGCTTGCCCAGATGATTCGTGCCGACATTGACCGCCTGCTGCCGCGTTCGCTTGGCCGGCTTGCCACCCTGGCAAACAGCTATCGCGGCGCCGTCGACAGGCTTTTGCCGCGCGGGGTGGTGCGTCGCCTGTTCTGGCGCGCGTTTTTCAAGGGCGACGTGGCCGATGCGGTGGACGCCGGCGAGATCAGCGATGCCCGCCGCCGCGCGACGCGGCTGCTCAAGGACGCCGTCAACGAGAAGGCCGAAGGCCGGATCTTCCTGGTCGGGGCCGGACCGGGCGCGGAGGACCTGCTTACGCTGCGCGCCCACCGGCTGCTGATGGAATGCGACGTGATCGTGCATGACGCGCTGGTGCCGCAGGCCGTGATCGACATGGGGCGCCGCGACGCCACCCGCATTCCGGTCGGCAAGCGCAAGGGCTGCCATTCGAAGTCGCAAGATGAGATCAACGATCTCCTGGTTGAACTCGGCCGCGAGGGCAAGCGCGTGGTGCGCCTGAAATCCGGCGACCCGCTGGTCTTCGGCCGTGCCGGTGAAGAAATGGCGGCGCTGCGCGACGCGGGCGTGGCCTACGAGGTCGTGCCGGGCATCACTTCGGCTCTCGCCGCCGCTGCCGATTTCGAGCTGCCGCTGACGCTGCGGGGTGTCGCATCCTCACTGGTCTTCACCACCGGCCACGACCTGCATGGAGAGACCCTGCCGGACTGGGCGCGGCTGGCGCTGTCGGGTGCCACGGTCGCCGTCTATATGGGCCGCAGCAATGCCGCCTCCGTCGCCTCCCGCCTGGCCTCGGGGCTTTCCGAAGACACGACCGTCGCGGTCGTCGAGAATGCCGGCCGGCGCGACAGCCGGCTGTTGCACGGCACACTTGCCGAATTGCCGGCGCTCGAAGCGCGCGACGAACTCAAAGGCCCGGTGATGGTGATCATCGGAGATGCCGTTGCCGGCGGCAATTTTACCCGCTCCGAACCGCTGCGCGGCACGATCGCCAGCCTTGCCCCTTTCGAGAGGACATGACATGGCAGACAAAGTACTGACCGCCAATCGCCTGGGCGACGGCATCGCCGTCTGGCTAGACGCCAACGGCCGGTGGACCGAAAAGCTCCAGGACGCCTTTGTGGCCCGTCATGCCGAAGCGGTCGCGGCGCTCGAGGATGCCGGCCGCAAGGCCTTTGCCAGCAACGTGGTTCTCGATGTCAACGTCGTCGAGGTCGAGGAGAAGGGCGGTCTGCTACGGCCCTTGCGTCTGCGCGAGCGCATCCGCGCCGAAGGCCCGACCATTGCCTATGCGGACGGCCACGGTTTCGCCGATCCCGCCTTCATTGCCGCCTGAGGATTTCCATGTACCGCTACGATGAATTCGACCACGCCTTCGTTTCGGCCCGCGTCGAGCAGTTCCGCGACCAGGTGACCCGCCGTCTCTCGGGCGAGATTGCCGAGGACGCGTTTCGTCCGCTGCGCCTGATGAACGGCGTCTATCTGCAGCTGCACGCCTACATGCTGCGGGTCGCCATTCCCTATGGCACGCTGAATGCGAAGCAGATGCGGATGCTCGCCCACATCGCCCGTCGCTACGACCGGGGATACGGCCATTTCACCACCCGCCAGAACATCCAGTACAACTGGCCGAAGCTCTCCGACACGCCGGACATCCTGGCCGAACTGGCGAGCGTCGAGATGCACGCGATCCAGACCTCGGGCAACTGCATCCGCAATGTGACGGCCGACCATTTCGCCGGCGCCGCCGCCGACGAGGTCGCCGATCCGCGGCCCTATGCCGAAATCCTGCGCCAGTGGTCCTCCGTCCATCCGGAGTTCTCCTTCCTGCCGCGCAAGTTCAAGATCGCGGTCACCGGCGCGCCGCGCGACCGCGCCGCGATCCAGGTGCACGACATCGGCCTGCACCTGAAGAAGAACGAAGCCGGCGAGCTGGGCTTTGCCGTCTATGTCGGCGGCGGGCAGGGGCGCACGCCGCTGGTGGCCAAGCTGATCCGCGACTTCCTGCCGGAAGAGGACCTGCTGACCTATGTGACGGCGATCGTGCGCGTCTACAATCTGCACGGCCGGCGCGACAACAAGTACAAGGCCCGCATCAAGATCCTCGTGCACGAGACGGGCGTCGAGGAAGTGACGCGCCAGGTCGAGGCCGAGTTCGCACAGATCCGTGAGAGCGAACTGAAGCTGCCAGAAGGCGACATCCGCGCGATCGAGACCTATTTCGCCCCGCCGGCTCTGCCCGACCGCGCCGATGGCTGGGAAGCTCTTGCCCGCGCCAAGAAGGCCGACGGCGCCTTTGCCGCCTGGGCCGCCCAGAACGTCCAGCCGCATCGCCATCCGGATTACGGCATGGTGACGATTTCGCTCAAACCCATCGGCGGCACGCCGGGCGATGCCAGCGACGGGCAGATGGACGTGGTTGCCGACGTCGCCGAGCGGCTGGCCTTCGACGAGATCCGCGTCAGCCATGAGCAGAACCTGATCCTGCCGCATGTCGCGCTTGGCGATCTCTATGCCGTCTATCAGGCGCTGGAGGCATCCGGCCTTGCCACGGCCAATGCCGGCCTGATCACCGACATCATCGCCTGCCCGGGGCTGGATTATTGCGCGCTGGCCAATGCCCGCTCGATCCCGGTCGCACAGGAAATCTCGACGCGCTTCGGTTCGCCCGAACGCCAGGCCGAGATCGGCGAGCTAAAGATCAAGATCTCCGGCTGCATCAATGCCTGCGGCCACCACCATGTCGGCCATATCGGCCTTCTGGGTGTCGAGAAGAAGGGTGCCGAACTCTACCAGATCACACTCGGCGGCTCGGGCGACGAAAACACCTCGATCGGCGAGATCATCGGCCGCGGCTTCGAGCCGGAGCGCGTGACCGACGCGATCGAGACCATCGTCGACACATATCTCGGCCTGCGCCTCGAACCGAAGGAAACCTTCATCGACGCCTATCGTCGGGTCGGCCCGAAGCCCTTCAAGGAAGCCCTGTATGGCAAGACGGCGGAAGCGGCCTGAGAAATGGATGACATGATCAAGATCTGGAATGAGACCGGATTCGTCGAGAACGACCCCTGGGTGCTCGAGACGGACGAGGTGCAGGCAAGCGAGGGCGAACGCGCCGTCGTCGGCATCGAGGCTTTTCTCGAGCTTGCCGAGCATAGCAACGAAAGCGGCTTTGGCGTTCTGCTGAGGCCCGCCGACGATGTGACGCGGCTTGAGCCCTATCTCGATCGCATCGCTCTGGTGGCAATCGCCTTTCCGGCCTTTAGTGACGGCCGAGGCTTCAGCCAAGCGACGCTTTTGCGCGAGCGCCTCGGCTACAAGGGCGAGGTCAGGGCTGTGGGCGACGTGCTGATCGATCCGATCCCGCTGATGCTGCGGACCGGCTTCACCAGCTTTGCCGTGTCAAACCCGACAGCGCTTGCCCGTCTGGCCGAGAACCGCCTGCCGGGGATCGCGGAACGCTACCAGCCGACCGCAGTGCTCGCCAACGAAGCCGGTGGCTTCAGCTGGCGCCGGATCGGCGGTCGCGACGCGTAGAACATTACGAAATCGAGATGTAATTTGACTGACTTGATAGAGGTCAAGGAAAGCGGTCCTCGATTGAGGCATCCGACTGAGGCGGCGAAACGCAGGGCGCGGCGAATTGCCGGCTTTGTCGTCCGCGCAAGTTGCGGTATAGGGCTGCCAGTGAACGTCAGTCAGGCGACCATAGGAACCAAAGACGCATGAATGCTCCCGTCAAAACCGAAAACGCGGAACTGATCGTCCCTGAGGGCGTTTATGCCGAGACCGTGCTCAGCGTGACGCATTACACGGATCGGCTGTTTCGTTTCCGCATGACCCGGCCTGCGGGTTTCCGGTTCCGTTCCGGAGAGTTCGCCATGATCGGTCTGATGGTCGAGGGCAAGCCGATCTACCGCGCCTATTCGATTGCAAGCCCGTCCTGGGACGAAGAGCTCGAGTTCTTCTCGATCAAGGTTCCGGGCGGTCCGCTGACCCAGCACCTGCAGGAGATCCAGCCGGGCGACAAGGTGCTGATGCGCAAGAAGCCCACGGGCACGCTGGTGCTCGATGCGCTGACGCCTGGCAAGCGCCTCTACATGTTCTCGACCGGCACCGGCATCGCGCCGTTCGCCAGCCTCATCCGCGACCCCGAGACCTATGAAAAATTCGAGGAAGTCATCCTCACCCACACCTGCCGCGAAGTGGCCGAGCTGAAGTACGGCTTCGATCTCATCAACGAGATCAAGGCGGACGAAATGCTGAGCGAGATTGTCGGCGACAAGCTCAGGCACTATGCGACGGTCACCCGCGAAGACTATCCCTTTCAGGGCCGCATTACCGAACTGATCGAAAACGGCAAGCTGTTTGAAGATCTGGGCGTACCTCGGCTCGACCCGGCGGTCGACCGGGGGATGATCTGCGGTTCCGCCGCCATGCTGAAAGATACCAAGATTGTGTTGGAAAAGGCGGGCCTCACGGAAGGGGCCAACAACAAGCCGGCAGAATTCGTTATCGAGCGGGCCTTCGTCGGCTGAGACTTGTGCATTTGCTGCAGTTCAACGCCCGGTCAATGCCGGGCGTTTTTCGTTGCAGCGGCGACGGCAGCCCTCAGGTTTCGCTCAGATAGCCGATCAGGGCCTCCATTGCTGCCTCGGCCTCCTTCCCATTGCCCTGCTGTATTGCACGGATCACCGCAACATGAAGCGAGACTGAGCGGTCCATTTTTTCGACCGTAGCGCCGGCGTACCACATGCGACGAGAATGGGATTGCAGTGGTGCAACGGCCGAAATCAGAAAGCGGTTGGTGCAGGCTTCCTCGATGATCTCGTCGAATTCCTTGTCCGCGCTGAGGAATGCGTCGAAGTCGCCCGCTGTGGCTGCCGCTGTCATGGCCTTGGCGCAGTCGAGCAGGGCGGTACGTTGCTCTTGGATGGCATTCTCAGCCGCAAGCCTTGCCAGCAGCGGTTCGAGCTTCAGGCGAACGGCCATAATGGCCTTGTGATCGGCTGGCTGGATCTCGGCGATCTGCAGCCCGACACGCGGGCGCACCACGATGAGGCCCTGCCATTCGAGCTTCTGGATTGCCTCGCGAACCGGCGTTCGCCCGTAGCCGGACAGTTCGATCAACTGCCGCTCGTTCACCAGTGCGCCGGGCTTCAGCTTCAGCGTGACGATCCGCTGTTCCAGCGCCAGATAGGCGAGGTGACTCTGCGAGCCGACAGTCGCGGTCATTCATACCTCCACTGATATATTACATGATGACATGTCGCATTCAGGATGGCAAGACTTGCTGATATATCAGGATAGGGCGGCGAACATTGGGGATCAGCCGTTGCGGCGCGCCAAATGATGAACTCGATAACAGTTGGAGCGTTGGAGCGGGTGCGCGTCGGCGGCAGTCGCCGAAGGGATATCGCGCGTCGAGGATGGTGGATGCCGGCGGGCAGCGGCGATGCCGCCGGCCGGCCAGCTACTCGTGTCGCAGCGCTTCGATCGGGTTGAGCTGGGCCGCACGGCGTGCCGGAAAATAGCCGAAGACCATGCCGATTGCGGCGGAAAAACCGAAGGCCAGCGCGATGATCGAAGGACTGCTGACGAAGGGCACGTTCATGTAGGAGACTGCGCCATAGGCGAGACCGAGACCGAGGAGGATACCGATGATTCCCCCGGCGATCGACAGGGTCACCGCCTCTACGAGAAACTGCATCAGTACCTGTTGCTCCACCGCACCAATCGCCAGCCGGATGCCGATCTCACGGGTCCGTTCGGTCACGGAGACCAGCATGATGTTCATGATACCGATGCCGCCCACCAAGAGGCTGACGGCGGCAACCGCGCCGAGGAGGCCGGTCATGAGTGTTGTCGTTCCGGTCAGCGTCGAGGCCATCTGGGTCATGTCATTGACGGAAAAGTCGTCTTCGCGCCCGGCGATGATCTTGCGCCGCTCGCGCAACAGTCGCTCCACATTGGCCTGTATCTTCGAGGTCGAAACGCCGTCTTCGGCGGAGAGAACCATGCTCGACACTTCCGTCGAGCCGCCGATCCGCCGCTGGAAGACCTTGAGCGGCATCACCACGATGTCGTCCTGGTCGCTGCCCATGCCACTTTGGCCTTTCTTGACCAGCGTGCCAATGACCTCGCAGGACACGCTGCCGACGCGGATTTTCTGCTCCAGCGCCGGCGTGGAGCCGAAGAGCTCCTTGCGCACCGTCTCGCCAATGACGCAGACGGCCTGACCGCCGCGCTCCTCCGAAGCAAGAAAGCTGCGGCCCGTCGCGATGATCCAGTCCTGGGCGATGAAATAGTCATCTGTCGTTCCTGTTACGGTCGTCTGATGATTTTCGCCGCCGTAAATGACCATCTGGCTCGACTGGTTGACGCCGGCAACCGCGCGCAATCCTGCAATCTGTTCGCTGACCGCACGCACATCCCGCTCGTTGAACTTCTTCGCCTCTGCGCTGGCGCGCCCTGGGCCGAACTTTCCCGGACGGACAAACAGAAGATTGGTGCCGAGCTTGGAGATTTCCGCCGTTACCTGCGCCGTTGTGCCATTGCCGATCGTCACCATGGCGATGACGGCCGCGACCCCTATGACGACACCGAGAACGGTGAGGAAGGAACGCAGCATGTTGCGGCTGATGGCCCGAAGGGCAAGTTTCACGGTCTCAAAGAACATCGGCGGCGACCTTTCCATTCTGGCTGTCCGAATGCAGGCGGCCATCGAGGAAGCGCAAGTGGCGCTTGGCGTAGGCTGCTATGTCGTCCTCGTGCGTGACCATGATGACGGTGATACCGTGCTCCTTGTTCAGGCCCACGATCAGTTCCATGATTTCCTTGCTGGTCTTGGTATCGAGATTGCCAGTCGGTTCGTCGGCGAGCAGCACCTTGGGGCTGGTGACGATTGCCCGCGCGATCGCGACGCGCTGCTGCTGGCCACCCGACAGTTCCTGGGTCGTGTGGTGCTCGCGGCCGGTGAGTCCGACCTGGGTGAGGGCTATACTGGCCAGACGGCGGCGTTCGCCCGCCTCCATCCCGCGGTAGACGAGAGGTAGTTCCACGTTCTCGAGCGCCGAGGTGCGCGCGAGCAGGTTGAACCCCTGGAAGACGAAGCCGAGCATGTGGCGACGCAATAGCGTGTGCTGCCTGCGGTCGAGCCCGGACGTGCGTATACCCTGGAACAGATATTCTCCGGAACTCGGCGCGTCGAGACAGCCGATAATGTTCATCGCGGTCGACTTGCCGGAGCCGGAGGGGCCCATGATCGCGACGAATTCGTTCTTCTCGATGACCAGGTCAACGCCGTCGAGCGCGTGGATCGTCGCTTCGCCACGGCCGTAGGTCTTCGAGACCTGCTGGAATTCGATGAGGGGAGGGCCTGCCATGTCGCGCCCTTAGCCCTTCTTTGCCGTCGCGTCGATGATCAGCAGATCGCCTTCGGCGATGTCGCCCTTGGTGACGACGGTGTTCTGTCCGTCGCTGGCGCCGATCTCGATATTGACGGCTGTGGGAACGGCGTTCTTCATCAGCCAGACGGTGCGCTCGTTGCCCTCCGGTTCGGGCGCGCTGATCGATCCCATTCGTGGCGGGCGGAACAGGCTGAACATGCCGCCGCTGCTCGAACTGGTCTGCGTCACGCTTTCCGGCGGCGTGTAGCGCAGGGCGGCGTTGGGGAGGAGCAGGGCATCCGCGATCGACTGTACGACGATGTCGGCGGTCGCGGTCATGCCGGGGCGGAGAAGCATCCGGTCGTTCTCGACCTTGAGGATGCCCATGTAGGTCACCACGTCGTTGACGGTCTCGGAGGCGTAGCGCACCGATGTGATCTCCGCCGGGAATCGCATGTCGGAAAAGGCATCGACGGTGAAAGTCGCCGTCTGTCCGACATCTACCTGACCGACATCCGCCTCATCGATGTCGACCTGCAGTTCCATCTGCCTCAGGTCGCCGGCAATCTTGAAGAGGGTTGGCGCCTCAAGCGAGGCAGCAACCGTTGCGCCGGGATCGACGTTGCGCGACAGAACGACACCGTCGATCGGCGATACTATCGTTGCCTTTGAGAGATTGAGTCTGGCCTGTTCGAGTTCCGCTTCGGCGGAGAGCACATTGGCCTCGGCGCTCGCCTTGGTGGCCTCCGCCGCCTCGAAGGCGTATCCGGCCGCGTCCCGTTCCTGCTGGGTTGAGACCCTGCTGACAACGAGCGCCTTCAACCGGTCAAAGGTCGCCTTGGCCGACTTCATTTCCGCATCCGCCTTGGCGACGCTTGCCTTCGCGGCCAGAAGACTTGCCTCGGCACTTTTGACGTTGGCTTCAAGCTTGGCCGTATCAAGTCTGGCAACGACCTCGCCGCGGGCGACGGTGCTGTTGTAGTCGACCAGCACCTCCCGGATCGTTCCTGACTGTTCGCTCGACACGTCCACCTGGACGGTTGGCTCCACCGAGCCCGTAGCCGTGACGATTACGGTCAGGTCGCCCTTTTTCGCGGGAACAGTGGCATAGGTATAGGCGGTTGCCTGAGTGCTGTAGGACCAATAGGCATAGCCGCCGGCAATCAGCACGCCGGCGCCGAGTGCCCGCCATATCCACCGCGAGCGGCTTCCGCGTCTGTGCGAACTGCCAAGCAGTGCGGCCAGTTCGGCGCTTTCCTTGTCGAGTGCGGGGGATGGGGTCGTCACGGGGTCTTTGGTCATGTGTCGTCCATTTTCAGCCTTCGGTTTTCAAGTGTATTGTCGGAAATGCAGTGTTGTTGTTGACCGGTGTCAAGTCTCGACAAATTGCAGTTCCAAAATATCCCCGCCCAACCGACAGTTTTCGCTAACGGCTTGTTTCTCACAGGCTTCCCGGGAAGCGAAGTTAATTCTTGTTAATAGAGAAAATCAGGCCGACAGCCACGCTGGCAGTATTCAGGACTTCGGACCCGGCTGGGGCAGCGGATAACGGACCAGCGCGGTCAGGAGTGCGCCGAAGGCAAGGCAGTTGGTGACATGCCAGAGGAAGTGGGTGCCCGTCGGGACGATTGAGCATAGCGGAAGATCAAGGCTGCGGAAGATAAATGAGAGGACGAAGAGCGCAGTCGACAGCGTGATCAGGCGTAGGGAGGGATGTCTTTCCTTCCACACCATGCGGCCAGTCGCCAGGACGACGAAGATTGCTGGCAGGTATTGCGTCGAACCGCTGACCGTATCCCCGACCATTTGCGTGTCGCGCATCGAAAGCCCCAGTCCGGCGACGAAGACCAAAACGCCGGCCACAGTTGCCAATGGGAGCGCGAAGGGCGGGCGCAGCGACTTGCGCAACAAGGCTCCACCGAAGAGGGCTACAAAACCCCAGATCGGCAAGACGTCGGCCAATTCGGCCCAACGAGTCGCAAAAGTATGCCAGAGAAAGGAGCCGATCCCGATCGCCACCGCGAGCGCCATCAGCGTGATTAGGCCAGGGGAGATGGAACGGGTCCGCACGACATAAATGAGTGCGAGGAGGCTTAGGACGACGACGAGAAGACTGGAGCCTGCATTCAGAGGCTCGCCCCAAAAGCCCGGTTCCGTCCTTTCGCAATAGGCACCAGCAATCGGCGCATTCCAGTCGATTGTCATCACCGATACCAGCATAGCAATACGAGACGCGGGCTACCCTTTGTTGCCATCGCGACAATTCAGCCGAATTCATCGGCTGAGGACTTTTTCTTTGCGCATTAGAGGTAGCGTACTTATGATGTCAAGTTGGCGCATGAATAGTTCATGGTATGATTCGCATATTGAAAAAGTAAAATTCTGGCCAGACTCGTCTTTCGTTGTACTTACTGGGGCTTGCATGTACTTTAGGTTGAACTGCAGACGTCATCTGCGTCCTGAAAAATTTGAGCGCCGTGTATTCTTTGCTGCGGTCTGGTTCGTAACATTGATGGCTGTGGCAAGCCCGGCGGCGACTGCAGCTAATGTGAAGGGCGCGATCGGCGCAGTCGAGAAAATTCATGCCTTGACCGTCGCATCCGCGAGCGGCCCCGCCTCGAAGCTCGCACCCGTTCTCGAGCGCCACCTCGACCTCGGTGAGATAGCCCGGAAGGTTGCCGGCAAAGCCTGGGACAGCGCGAGCGAATCCGAGCGGCGCGATTTCCGGCTCGTCCTGCGTGATGTCATGGCCATCGAACTTGATCGCCGCATCCGTCCCGATGACCGGCTCCGGATCAACGACGCGAAACCGCTCGGTTCTCGGGACGTGGTTGTTCTGACTTCGCAGATCCGGCGTGACGGCAGCGCGCGACGCCTTGACTGGAAAATGCGGCCGTGCGGCGGTTCTTTCTGCCTTTTTGATCTCGTTGGTAACGGTGCGTCGTTCACGGTCGCCCGGCGCGACGATTATGCCGCGCGGCTCAATGCACTCGGCGGCTCGCTGGCGGCGCTGACCCGGAGCCTGCGTGCCGAGCGTGACGGCCAGAACTGAAAGCCCCTCCATGTCGCACCTGGTCGAACTGCGTCATTGCCGCCGTGTCTATGACAATGGCCGCATTATTGCCCTCGATGACGTTTCCTTCTTCGTGTCACGCGGAGATTTCATCGCCGTGACTGGCCCTAGCGGTAGCGGCAAATCAACTCTGCTCGACGTGCTCTGCGGGCTCGAGGAACCAAGTGACGGCGAAGTCCTGTTCGACGGCGAGGTCGTGCGCGGAAGGTCAGATTGGGCGCGCATCCGCTCAGAGCGGATCGGTTTCATCTTCCAGTCCTTCTACCTGATCCCGTCGTTGACCGTGGCGGAGAACATCGAACTCGCCATGCTGTGGCAGGGAATTTCTGCCCGCGTCCGGCGCGAGCGGGTGACGGAACTACTCGAGCGGCTGGGTCTCGGCGCACGCGGTCGCCAGCATCCGCTGCAGCTTTCGGGCGGCGAGCGGCAACGGGTCGCGATCGCGCGCGCGCTTGCAAATCGTCCGGAGCTTATCGTCGCCGACGAGCCGACCGGCAGCCTCGACAGCCGGTCGAGCGCCGACATCATCGATCTGCTCGAAGACCTCCAGCGAAACGCGGCGATCACCGTGGTCATCGTCACCCATGACCGGATGATCGCCGATCGTTGCGACCGGCGGGTTGAACTGGTCGACGGCCGTATCGTCTCCGACCTTCGCCGCCAGTCTGTATCCGAGGCAACTACATGAACTTGCTCACCTTGCCCGCCCGCAATCTCTTGTCCCAGAAGCTGCGCTCGACGCTGACCGTGCTCGGTATAGCAGTGGCCGTGGGAAGTTTCGTCGCGTTGACCGGTCTGACGCGCGGTCTTCAGGACAGTTATGCGCAGGGCGTCGGCGATGTCGGCGGAGACTATGTCGTCAGCCAGCGGGGCACCTACAGCCTCGTCAGCAGTTCTATTTCGCAGGAACTCGTCGCCAGGCTCGATGCTGTGCCGGGGGTCGAGGAGGCGGCCGGTATCGTACTGTCGATCGCCGCGGTTGACGACGAGGCGAATATCTTCGTCACGGGCTGGCCGGACGGCAGCTTTCTATGGCCCTCGCTGGTGCTCGCAGAGGGGGCCCCGCCGGTTAGTGACCGCGAGGTCGTGCTTGGGCGTACCGTTGCGGAAGCGCTCGGCAAGACTGTCGGCGACGAGATTCTGATCCAGTACGAGCCCTTTCGGATTACGGGCATTTCAGTTCCGGATTCGGTTTTCAACCAGAACGTCGCGGTGGCCCGGCTTTCCGGCCTGCAGGAATTGCTCGGCCGCCCGGCCAGCGTTTCGCTGGTGCAGATCCGTCTGACGCGCCCGGTTGACCCCGGGAAGGCTGCGGCGACCAAAGCGGCGCTCGCGCAGGTTTCGCCCACGATCGAGGTCAGCGACAGCGCCGAGTTCACGGAAAACATGGACTTCGTCAAGACGGTCGACGCCATCACCTCGGCGGTGTCGCTGGTGATGATCCTTGCTTCGTCGATTCTGGTGGCAAACACGCTGCTGATGTCGGTTTCGGAACGGGTGCAGGAATTCGGCATTCTCGCCGCGATCGGCTGGACGCCCGCCCGCATTCGCCTGCTCGTGGTGGTCGAGGGATTGATGATGTGCCTGATCGGCAGCGTGATCGGCGTCGGCCTCGGGGTTGCGGCGATGCACCTCGTGTCCTGGCTGCGGATTTCGGCAGGCCTGCTCGAGCCCTATCTCAGCCTCGGTATCGTCAGCGAGGCCATGTTCTGGGTGATGGCGGTCGGCCCGCTGGCGGCACTTTATCCCGCATGGCGGGTAACGCGGGCGGCGCCGTCCGCCGCGCTGCGGGGCAGCCGCTGACGCTCCACGTTTTATTTGTGGTCGGCTTCGAACCCTTCCCCTAAGCTGTGCGTTCATGCAGCGCTGCAGTGAAGAGCCGGAGGTCGAGCTTGCGCGTCGCGAAATTTGTCCTGATCGGCTTGGTCATGTTCGCCCTGGCGTCCTGGGTCACCGTCTATGTCTACGGGCGGTTTGCCGTACAGGCGAGGGGGGCGCCCTCTCAGGCGCTGCCCGTTGCGGAGAATGTGACTGATCTCGACCGCGCCGTCGCAGCGCAGACGGCTGAACATCCCGACATGTCTGGCCTCAGGCTCGTCTCCGACAATATCGAGGCCTTCGCCGTCAGGGCCCATGTCGCGCGCGCCACCGGCCGCAGCCTCGATCTCCAATACTACTATTGGCGCGACGACCTGACCGGGGGGTTGCTCGGCCGGGAGATCCTGGCTGCGGCCGATCGCGGTGTCCGGGTGCGCCTGCTGCTGGACGACATCAACTCGCGGGACGGGGACGACGTCTATTCGGCCTATGACAGCCACCCAAACATCGAGATCAGGTTGTTCAACCCGGCCATGAGCCGTGACAGTGCATTGAGGCGGGGCCTGGAAATGATTCTCCGGGCTGTGACGGTTACGCGCCGCATGCACAACAAGGCCTTCATCGGCGATGGCCGGGTGGCGATCGTCGGCGGGCGCAATGTCGGCGACGCCTATTTCGGCGCCTCCGACACCGCCAATTTCCGCGATCTCGACGTTGCCATGGTGGGGCCAGCGGTTGACGAGACGGCGGCGATCTTCGATCGCTTCTGGAACAGCCCGGTGGTGCTGCCGATCCGCAGCCTGTCGGACCCGGAACACCGCAGCCTTGCCAAGCTGCGGACGAGGCTAGAGGACATGGCCGCGAGCGAGCCGGCGCAGCTTTACCTCTCGCGCCTTGACAGTCTCGCGGGCGCAGCCGCGGCACGGGCCGCTGAGCCACCGTTCCACTGGACACCGCATGTGGACGTGGTTTCAGACCCGCCTGAAAAGGTTTTCGATGTCGGGCAGCAGAGCTGGCTCAATCAGACGATCGATCCGGCCATCAACTCGGCGACCGGGAATGTAGAGATCACCTCGCCCTATTTCATCCCCGGGGACGAAGGGGTCTCCATGCTCCGCCGTCTGGTCGCGCGCGGGGTGCAAGTGTCTGTGCTCACCAATTCGCTCGCCGCGACAGACGTCGCCGCCGTACACGGCGCCTATGCACCCTACAGGAAGAGCCTGCTGGAGAGTGGCGTCGGTCTGTTCGAGCTCAGGGCGGAGGGCGCGCCGGGCCGCATTTCGTTGTTCGGGTCGAGCAATGCAAGCCTCCACACCAAGGCCTTTACCGTCGATGACCGGACCGGCTTCATCGGTTCGTTCAACTTCGATCCGCGGTCGATTTCGCTCAACACGGAAATGGGGGTGCTGTTCAGCGACCCGCAATTGACCGCCGAGGTGCGCCGCGAATTCGCCACCCATATCGGGCCGAGTCACAGCTATCGCCTTGTCCTGGAAGACGGCACGCTCACCTGGAAAGGTGAAGCGGGTGTTGCGCCGGAATACAACGAGCCGGGGGCAAGCTATTGGCGCAGGTTCGTCGCGACATTGATCGGATTCTTGCCGGTCGAATCGCAGTTGTGAGGGAGAATGGTGGTGAGAGCGCAGGGGTTCGAACCCTGGACCTACTGATTAAAAGTCAGTTGCTCTACCGGCTGAGCTACGCTCTCCCAATGGGGGACAAGGCGTCCCCGTGGAAGTGAGGGTTACATAGGCAGGTGCCCTTTGCGGGTCAACCGAAATTTTTCGCGACCACGCGCAAGGGTCGGCTCAATTGTCGCAGCGAACGGAAAGGTGATTGGCAACCGAGGGGGGAGAGCGCTAGGAAGGCGCCACAAGGCCGCAAATGGAGTTCCCTTCGTGTCGATTGCCGAGATTTCGCTGCTCAGCGCGCTTTTCGCCGGGGCGCTTTCCTTTCTCTCGCCTTGCGTCCTGCCGCTCGTTCCGCCCTATCTCTGCTACATGGCGGGGATTTCGGTCGAGCAGTTCCGTGGCGGCGGGGTCGCTGCGCAGGACCGTCAGGCGCGCCGCGCGGTCATGTTGTCTGCGCTTGCCTTCACACTCGGCTTTGCCACCGTGTTCGTGGCGCTGGGTGCCGGTGCCTCGACCATCGGCACGATTCTGCGCCAGCACCTCGATCTTCTCGCCAAGATCGGCGGCGTGATCATCATCATCATGGGGCTGAATTTTCTCGGGGTGTTCCGAATCGGCCTCCTGTCGCGCGAGATGCGCATTTCCGGCGGCGGCAAGCCGGCGACGTTGTCGGGCGCCTATGTCATGGGCCTTGCCTTCGCCTTCGGCTGGACGCCCTGCATCGGCCCGGTGCTCGGCGCGATCCTCGGCGTTGCCGCTGCACGTGAAACGGTCGGTGAGGGGGCCATGCTGCTGGCCGTCTATTCGCTCGGGCTCGCGGTTCCCTTCTGGATTGCCGCCGCATTCTCCGGTGCCTTCATGCGGTTCCTCACGCGCTTCCGCAAGCATCTCGGCGTCGTGGAAAAGGTCATGGGCGGGCTGCTGGTGCTCACCGGCCTTGCCTTCATCTTCGGTTTCGTCGCCGATATGGCGATTTGGTTCCAGCAGACCTTTCCAATCCTGTCGCAAATCGGCTAAGGCCGAAGGCAATGGGTCGTATGCGAACGGCCCTTTGGCGCGAGGAGTGGCGGCTTGGGAGACATTATCGCACTGGTGCTGCCGTTCTTCGGGCTGATCCTGATCGGCTATGTTTCCGGCCGAATTACCCGGCAGCCGGCGGAAGCGCTCGGATGGCTCAACTTCTTCGTCATCTACATCGCGCTCCCTTCGCTGTTCTTCAAGCTGGTGTCGCGCACGCCGATCGAGGAACTGACCCGGATCGACTTCATCGCCGCGTCGCTCGCCGCCACCTATACGATCTTTGTTCTTGTGTTCCTGATCGGCCGTTTCGTCCGTGGCAATTCGATTCCGGACTGCACGATCCAGGCGCTGGCCGGCGCCTATGGCAATATCGGATATATGGGGCCTGGCCTTGCGCTTCTCGCTTTCGGGGAAGCCGCGGCGGTCCCGGTGGCGCTGGTCTTCTGCTTCGAGAATGCCGCCCATTTCATCGCCGCGCCGGCGTTGATGGCGTTGGCCGGCGGTGACGACAGGCCGCGTTCCCGCGTGGCGCTCGATGTCGTGAAGAAGATCGCCTATCATCCGTTCATAATCGCGACCGCGATCGGCTTTTTGGCCGCTGGCCTGCAATTCGAACCGCCGCTCGCCCTGCAACGGCTGATCGACTATCTCGCCCAGGCGGCGGCTCCTTGCGCGCTGTTTGCCATGGGCGTGACGCTCGCGCTTCGACCGCTGAAGCGCATTCCCGCCGAGATCGGCTATATCGTGCCAATCAAGCTGCTGCTTCATCCGCTGCTGGTCTATGTCGTGCTCGGGCTGGTCGGCAATTTCGATCCGCTGTGGATCTTCACCGCCGTGCTGCTCGCCTCGCTGCCGACGGCGACCAATGTGTTCGTCATCGGCCAGCAATACGGCGTCTGGCAGGAGCGCGCCTCGGCCACCATCCTGATCACCACGGTGCTGTCGGTGCTGTCTGTCTCAGGCCTGCTCTACGCCATCACCAACGGCATCCTACCGCCGGATCTTTTCCCGTAGGAAATCCGGGAACGAAGTCAGCGCCCGCCCGGGCGCAACACCTTCCTGCATCACCAGATGGCGAAGCGGCGCGACACTGGAGAGCACCTGCAGGCCCGCCGCCCGCAGTATCTGCACCGGCAGGAGGCCCGACAGCAGCGAGCGATTGAGCAGGTCGACGCTCGCCGTGCGGCTGATCACGTCGACGCGGCGCTTGCGGTCGAAGCGATCTCCTGCCTCAGCGGGGATCGGCTGGCCGCTCCGGTCGCACAGGATTTCCTCGAGCGCTGCGATGTCGCGCAGGCTCAGGTTCAGACCCTGCGCGCCGATCGGCGGGAAGGCATGGCCGGCCTCGCCGATGAAGGCGGCGCGACCCTTGCCGTAGCGATTGGCAGTCATCCCGGACAGCGGCCAGGCTTGCACCCCGTCTTCGACCGAAACCTTGCCCAGCATGGATTGCATCCGGCACTCGACCGCCAGCGACAACTCTTCTTTCGTCAGCGAAAGCAGTCGGTCGGCCTTTTTCGGATCGACGACCCAGACGAGACTGGAGCGCTGACCGGGAAGCGGAACCTGGGTGAAAGGTCCGCTTTCGCCATGGAATTCGGTCGAGGTGTTCCGGTGCGGAACGCTATGGGCGAAGTTCACGACGACCGCCGTCTGGGGATAGGACCAGGTCTTGACGCCGATACCGGCGCTTTCCCTAACCAGCGACCTGCGCCCATCCGCGCCGACGACGAAAGCGGCGTCCAGGCTCTCGCCCCCCTCAAGCGTAACCACCACCTTATTCGGACCAACGGCGATGTCTTTGGCGGCGACGGCGAAGAGCGTGATGTTGGGCTCGGCGGCGACGGCGTCGGCTAGAACCTTTAGCAGGGCGCTGTTGGGCATGTTGTAGCCGAAGGCGTCCAGTCCAATCTCCGCGCTGCGAAAGGCGACGACCGGCGCGCGCAGCAGCCGGTTCGTGCCGTCGATGATCTGCATCGTGGAGAGGGCCGCTGCTGCGGGGCGCACGGCCTCCCACAGGCCGAGCCGTTCCATCATCCTGATCGACTGGTCCATCAGGGCGGTGGTGCGACTGTCCTCTTCGCCGGGCCTGGGCGCGACAAGGCCGACGCGTCGACCGCCGCGGGCAAGCGCGATGGCGGCTATGGAGCCCGCAAGCCCGCCGCCGACCACGGCGATATCAAAATCTCTCATGTCACGCACCTCTGCTATTTCGACCCTATTTAGAGCGCGCAGCGGCGGAAATCCATAAGCCGAATTGGCGCAGCTCGTTTGACGGCGCGCGACAGGGAGGCGTAATTCTGTTCATCCTTTGCCTACGCAGTTGCAAAACATGCGGTTTCGGTCGATACGAAAACGGAGGGTGAAGAACGGGGCAAAAACCGCAGATGAAGATCTTCAATTATCGGCGCGTGCCTTACGCGGAAATCCGTGCCTTCTCCGTCCATATCCTGACAGCCTCCGGTTCCTTCCTCGCTTTTCTCGGCGTGGTCGCGGCTGCAGAGCATCGTTTCGTCGATATGTTCTGGTGGCTGGGCCTTGCGCTTTTGGTCGATGGCATCGACGGTCCGATCGCCCGCAAGGTTCGGGTCAAGGAGGTCCTGCCCAACTGGTCGGGCGACACGCTCGACAACATCATCGACTATGTCACCTACGTGCTGCTGCCGGCCTTCGCGCTCTATCAGAGCGGCATGATCGGCGAGCCATGGTCCTTCGTGGCTGCGGGGCTGATCGTGGTGTCTAGCGCGATCTACTATGCCGACATGGGCATGAAGACCGACGAATACTTTTTCTCCGGCTTTCCGGTCGTATGGAACATGGTGGTTTTCACCCTGTTCGTGATCGATGCCAACGCGACGACGGCGCTGGTCGTGGTAATCGCCTCGGTCATCCTCACCTTTCTTCCGATCCATTTCCTCCATCCGGTCCGCGTCCAACGCCTTCGGCCGGTCAATCTTGCCGTGTTTTTTCTTTGGTGCGCCCTTGGCGGCTATGCGCTGCTCATGCATTTCCAGATCCCCGACTGGCTAAGCTTGGTCTTTGTCGCAACCGGTATCTATCTCTACGTCATCGGCGGGGTGCTGCAGATGTTCCCCTCGCTCGGCAAGAGCTAGGCCTGAATGCCTCAACGGTGTGCAAGTGCAAAAAAGTTGCAGGGGTCGGTTGCCGGATGGCGCAAAGCGCGTATCAATACCCTCTTGTCGCTTGAACGGTACGCTTGGGGGCTGCGGTGCGAGCGCGAGAGGAAATAGTGCCGAAGGGTGACATGACGAAGGCTGAACCACTTCTTGCCGTCGAGGGACTGACCAAACTATTCGGCAGCTTTGCCGCCTGCGACGGCATCGACCTTGAGATTGGCCACGGCGAGATCCATGCGCTGCTCGGCGAAAACGGTGCCGGCAAGTCGACGCTGGTCAAGATGCTGTTTGGCATCCTTGCGCCAAGTTCGGGGCGTGTGCTCTGGGAGGGGCAGCCCCGGGACATCGTTTCGCCAGCGGCCGCCCGCAAGCTCGGCATCGGCATGGTTTTCCAGCATTTTTCCCTATTCGAGGCACTGACAGTCGCCGAGAACATTGCCCTTGCGCTGGATGAGACGATCTCGATTGACAAGCTTTCCCAGAAAGCCGCCGAGCTCTCCAGGGCCTATGGGCTGCCGCTCGACCCTGCAGCCCATGTCGCGGACCTATCGGTTGGCGAGCGCCAGCGGATCGAAATTGTCCGGGCGCTGCTGCAAAACCCCAAGCTCATCATTCTCGATGAGCCGACCTCCGTGCTGACGCCGCAGGAGGCCGACCGGTTGTTCGAGACGCTATTCAAGCTCAAGGCCGAGGGCCGTTCGGTCCTCTATATCAGTCACCGGCTCGAGGAGGTGCAGCGCATCTGCGATAGGGCCACCGTGCTTCGCCATGGCAAGGTGACGGGGACCTGTGATCCTCGCAAAGAGACAGCCCCTTCGCTCGCCCGCATGATGGTCGGCGGCGAGGTGGCAGGCGTGATGCGGGACGAGGAGGCGACGACAGGGGACGTCCAGTTGGAAGTGCGCCATCTCAACCTGCGTCCACGTACGCCCTTTGGCATGCCGCTCAGGGATCTGTCGCTGAGTGTCAGGGCGGGGGAGGTGTTGGCGATCGCTGGAGTGGCGGGTAACGGCCAGGGCGAACTCTTTGATGCGCTGTCGGGCGAATATACCAGTCCAGACAATGACGCTGTGCGCATTCGCGGACGCTCGGTCGGGCGTCTCGGCATTACCGGTCGGCGCCTGCTGGGCGCTGGCTTCGTTCCCGAGGAGCGCAACGGCCACGGCGCCGTCTCGACTCTGCCGCTGTCTGACAATCTTCTACTCGCGCGCAACCAGTCCGATGCCAAGGCTTTTCTGTCCGGCGGGGGGCTGCAACTGATCCGCCACGACACGGTGAGAACCGCGTCGCTACGTATCTGTGAGGCAATGGACGTCCGCATGAGCGGCAGCGATCCGTTGGCTGGTTCTCTCTCGGGCGGCAACCTGCAAAAGTTTATCGTTGGCCGCGAACTCGACCGCCAGCCGGCGGTGCTCGTCGTCAACCAGCCGACCTGGGGCGTCGACGCGGGAGCCGCGAGCCGTATCCGTCAGGCGCTCGTCAATCTGGCGCGTGCCGGTTCTGCCGTCGTGGTGATCAGCCAGGATCTCGACGAAATCTTCGAGGTGGCAACGGCGATCGCGGCGATATCGGAAGGGCGGTTGTCTGAGATCTATCCGGCAGCAACGATGACGCGCGAGAAGATCGGCCTCCTGATGGGCGGTATGCATGGTTTGGAGACGGCGAATGCGCATTGAACTCGAACGCCGCCCTGGTATGTCGGGCTTCTTCGCGATCGTATCGCCGCTCATCGCGCTGCTGCTGACCGTCGTTTTTGGCGGCATCATGTTCGCCATGCTCGGCAAGGATCCGGTCGATGCGCTCTACAGCTTTTTTATCGAGCCGCTGCTCGAGGTCTGGTCATTGCATGAACTGGCGATCAAGGCGGCGCCTCTGATCCTGATCGGCGTTGGCCTCTCCGTGGCCTACCGCTCGAACAACTGGAACATCGGGGCGGAGGGGCAGTTCACCATTGGCGCCATTTCCGGCTCGTTCCTGCCGGTGGTGTTTTACGAATGGCATTCGCCGCTCCTTCTGCCGCTGATGATGATCATGGGCATGGTCGGCGGTGCGCTTTATGCCGCGATCCCGGCATTGTTGAAGACCCGCTTCAACACCAATGAAATCCTGACCAGCCTGATGCTGGTCTATATCGCCCAGCTCTTCCTCGACTGGCTGGTGCGTGGCCTGTGGCGCGATCCGGCCGGCTACAATTTCCCGCAGAGCCGGGCCTTCGTCACGGAAGCCGTGCTGCCGGAAATGCTGGCCTCCGGCCGCGCGCATTACGGTTTCGCCTTCGCCATCATCGCAGCAATCGGTGTGTGGTTCATGATGCGCTACATGCTGAAGGGGTTCCAGGTCGTTGTGCTCGGCCAATCGGAACGGGCAGGGCGGTTCGCCGGCTTTTCGTCGCGGGGCATGGTGTGGTTCTCCATGCTGTT
This sequence comes from Rhizobium arsenicireducens, assembly GCF_964021225.1. Lineage (NCBI taxonomy): Bacteria > Pseudomonadati > Pseudomonadota > Alphaproteobacteria > Hyphomicrobiales > Rhizobiaceae > Rhizobium > Rhizobium arsenicireducens. Next base: position 1,310,099 of record NZ_CAXHYK020000001.1, read on the forward strand.
TTCCGGCGCTCTCGCCGGGCTTGCCGGTATTTCCGAAGTGTCCGGCTCGATCGGCCACCTGCAGCCGTCAATCTCGCCGGGTTATGGGTTCACGGCGATTATCGTTGCCTTCCTCGGCCGCCTCAATCCGCTCGGTATCATCGCCTCCGGCCTGGTTCTAGCATTGACCTATCTCGGGGGTGAAGGCGCCCAGCTGTCGATCGGCGTCTCCGACAAGGTGACGCGCGTTTTCCAGGGCCTGCTGCTGTTCTTCGTCCTGTCCTGCGACACGCTGATCCATTACCGCGTCAAACTCCTGTTCGGCAAAGGCCGGGCAGTGCTCGGGGGAGCCGCCCGATGATCATCGAAGCCATCCTGCTAACCGTGATCACGGCGTCCACGCCGCTCGTCATCGCGGCCATGGGCGAGCTTGTCAGTGAGCGGTCCGGCGTGCTCAACCTCGGGGTCGAGGGGATGATGATCATCGGTGCGGTCTGCGCCTTCGCGGTTGCGCAGATGAGTGGATCGCCACTGGTCGGCGTGGGCGCGGGCATAGTCGGCGGCGCCGCGTTCTCGCTGCTCTTTGCCTTCCTGACCCTGTCGCTGGTGGCAAACCAGGTGGCCACAGGCCTCGCGCTCACCATTCTCGGCCTTGGCGTCTCGGGCATGCTGGGTGAGAGCTTTGTTGGCGTTCCAGGCGTCAAGCTTCAGCCGATCACCATTCCGCTTCTCGCCGATATTCCCTTTCTCGGGCCTCTGCTGTTCAAGCAGGATCTCATCTTCTACCTCTCCATCCTGCTGGTCGTCGGCGTGAACTGGTTCCTGTTCCGCACACGTTCGGGCCTGAAACTCAGGGCGATCGGCGACAATCATGGATCGGCGCATACGCTCGGCATTCATGTCATTCGAACCCGCTATCTCGCCGTTCTTTTCGGCGGCGCCTGCGCCGGGCTTGCCGGCGCCCAGTTGTCGCTCGTCTACACGCCGCAATGGGTGGAGAACATGTCGGCGGGGCGCGGCTGGATCGCGCTGGCGCTGGTGGTTTTCGCCTCCTGGCGCCCCTGGCGGCTGCTTGCCGGTGGCTATCTATTCGGCGCCGTCACGATCGGCCAGTTGCATGCCCAGGCGTTCGGCCTTGGTTTGCCCTCGCAATTTCTTTCAGCGCTACCCTATGCCGCGACCATTGTGGTCCTCGTCATAATCTCCCAAAATCGGCGCACAACGCTGATCAATACTCCGGCCTCGCTCGGCAAACCGTTCGTGCCGGACCGCTAAGTCAGAAATCTTTATCAACAACCAGAAGGGGTTACCCATGAAAAAGTCACTCATCACACTGGCTGCAAGCGCCGCAGTTCTCGTCGGATTTGCGGCTTCAGCTCAGGCCGAGGACAAGGCGAAGATCTGCTTCGTCTATGTCGGCACCACTACCGACGGCGGCTGGACCCAGGCTCACGATATCGGCCGCCAGCAACTGCAGGCCCATTTCGGTGACAAGATCGAGACGCCTTATCTCGAAAGCGTTCCGGAAGGTCCTGACGCCGAGCGCGCCATCGAGCGGCTTGCCCGCTCCGACTGCAAGCTGATCTACACCACCTCATTCGGCTTCATGGACGCGACCATCAAGGTCGCCGCCAAGTTCCCCGACGTGAAGTTCGAGCATGCCACCGGATTCAAGTCCGCCGACAATGTTGCGACCTACAATGCCCGTTTCTACGAGGGTCGGTATATTCAGGGCGTGATCGCCGCGAAGCTGTCTGAAAAGGGCGTCGCCGGCTACATCGCCTCCTTCCCGATTCCGGAAGTGGTCATGGGTATCAATTCGTTCATGCACGGCGCGCAGTCGGTCAATCCCGACTTCAAGGTCAAGGTTGTCTGGGCCAACACCTGGTTCGACCCCGGCAAGGAAGCCGATGCGGCCAAGGCACTGATCGACCAGGGCGTCGACATCCTGACGCAGCACACCGATACGACGGCTCCCATGCAGGTTGCCGCCGAGCGTGGCATCAAGGCTTTCGGCCAGGCATCTGACATGATCAAGGCTGGTCCGGAAACACAGCTGACGGCGATTGTCGACACATGGGGCGCCTATTACATCAAGCGCACCCAGGCGATCCTCGACGGCAGCTGGAAGTCGGAACAGATCTGGGACGGCCTGAAGGACGGCATCCTGACCATGGCGCCATACACCAACATGCCGGATGACGTTAAGGCCTTGGCGCAGGACATCGAATCCAAGATCAAGTCCGGCGAACTGCATCCCTTCACCGGCCCGATCAAGAAGCAGGACGGCACCGACTGGCTGACGGACGGCGAGAAAGCCGACGATGGCACACTGCTCGGCATGAACTTCTACATCGCAGGCGTTGACGACAAGCTGCCGCAATAATTCGTTCTGCAATGATTTTTGAGAAGGGCGTCGCGGTTCGGCGCCCTTTTTGCTGTTTGTTCCCCGTGTGCCTTGCTGCTATGAGACGGACAAACAACAACATTCTCAAATCTCGTGCCACTCGCTGGGAGTAACCATGAGCCGCAGCTGTCTCGCCGTCATCCTCGCCGCAGGCGAGAGCACCCGAATGAAATCGTCCATGTCCAAGGTGCTGCATCCTGTGGCCGGCCTGCCGATGATTGCCCATGTGATGAACGCCATCGCTTCGTCGGGCATCACCGACGTTGCGCTGGTTGTCGGACGGGACACCGAAAAGGTCGTCAAGGCCGGGAGCATCGCCGGCGTCAACGTCAGCCCCTTTCTTCAGACCGAACGCCTTGGTACCGGCCATGCGGTTCTCGCTGCACGCGAGGCAATCGCCCTTGGCTATGATGACGTTCTCGTCGCCTATGGCGATGTGCCGCTGATCACCTCGGAACCGCTGATAGCTGCGCGCGCAGCTCTGGCGAATGGCCATGACGTAGCTGTGATCGGTTTTCACACGGCCAATCCGACAGGCTACGGCCGCCTCCTCGTCAAGGATGGAGAACTGGTGGCGATCCGCGAAGAACGTGATGCAAGCGAAGCAGAGCGGGCAGTGACTTGGTGCAATAGCGGCCTGATGGCAATCAACGGACGCAGGGCCCTGGATTTGCTCACCCGCATCGGCAATGCCAATGCCAAGGGCGAGTATTATCTCACAGACATCGTGGAAATCGCCCGCGCGCTCGGCGGGCGCACTGTTGCCGTCGACGCTCCAGAGGAACAACTGACCGGCTGCAACAATCGCGCCGAACTTGCCGTGCTCGAACGGCTCTGGCAGGAGCGGCGCCGGCAGGAACTCATGGTTTCGGGTGTCTCGATGATCGCGCCGGAGACAGTCTTCCTCAGCCACGACACCCAGATTGCCCAGGATGCGCTGATCGAGCCCAACGTGGTCTTCGGCCCGGGCGTCACCGTCGAAGGTGGCGCCGTTATTCACGCCTTTTCACATCTCGAAGGTGCCCATGTTGCGAGCGGTGCAACCGTCGGACCCTTCGCCCGGTTGCGCCCCGGCGCAAATCTTGCAACCGGATCCAAGGTCGGCAATTTCTGCGAGGTCAAGAAGGCCGAGATTGGCGAGGGCGCGAAGGTCAACCACCTGACCTATATCGGCGACGCCTTCATCGGCGCCCATGCCAATATCGGCGCCGGCACCATCACCTGCAACTACGACGGCGTGAACAAACACGTGACGCGGATCGGGGAAAGGGCTTTCATCGGCTCCAACAGCGCGCTTGTCGCACCTGTCACGGTCGGCGACGGCGCCTTCGTTGCCTCCGGCAGCGTCATTACCGAGGATGTGCCCGCCGATGCGCTGGCGCTCGGCCGCGCCCGCCAGGAAATCAAGCCGGAACGGGCCAAGGCGATCCGCGCTCGCAACGAAGCGATCAAGGCATCTCGCAGCGCGAAATCCTGATTGCTGCAGTTGCGTAACGCGGCGAAACCGAATGTGACCGGCGCGCGCATTGCGCAAATCGGCAAAACCATTAGGACTGGCGCCAGGATGAAGCCAGACGGAGATCTCTATGTGCGGCATTGTCGGTATTGTCGGTAACCAACCGGTGGCGGGTCGCCTGGTTGATGCGCTGAGGCGGCTCGAATATCGGGGCTATGATTCCGCAGGGGTCGCCACGATCCACGACCGTGTGATGGATCGCCGCCGCGCCGAGGGCAAGCTGTTCAACCTGGAAAAGAAGCTCGACGCCGAGCCGCTCGCAGGCACGATCGGCATTGCCCACACCCGCTGGGCGACCCATGGCGTGCCGAACGAGACGAACGCCCATCCGCATTTCGTCGACGGCGTTGCCGTCGTCCACAACGGCATCATCGAGAACTTCTCCGAGTTGCGCGACGAGCTGACGGCCGAGGGCGCGGTGTTCACCACCCAGACCGACACCGAGATCGTCGCCCAGCTGATCGCCAAGTACCGCCGCAAGGGCCTCGACAATCGCGCCGCCATGCTCGCCATGCTGAACCATGTCAAGGGCGCCTATGCGCTGGTGGTGATGTTCGCCGACGATCCGGACACCATCATGGCGGCCCGCTTCGGGCCTCCGCTCGCCGTCGGCTTCGGCAAGGGCGAGATGTTCCTCGGCTCGGACGCGATTGCGCTGGCACCTTTCACCAACGAGATCGCCTATCTGGTCGACGGCGACTGCGCCATCATTCACCGCAATGGCGCGGAGATCATCGATTTTTCCGGCAATCCGGTCGAGCGCGCGCACCAGATCTCCCAGGCGACCGCCTTCGTGGTCGACAAAGGCAATCACCGCCATTTCATGGAAAAGGAAATCTACGAGCAGCCCGAGGTCATCTCGCACGCGCTGTCGCATTATGTCGATTTCCATAGCCATACGGTGAAGCCAATCAACGAAGCGATCGATTTCAAGGGGCTGCGCGGCCTTGCGATCTCCGCCTGCGGTACCGCCTATCTCGCCGGGCTGGTCGGCAAGTATTGGTTCGAGCGTTATGCTCGCCTGCCGGTCGAAAATGACGTCGCATCCGAGTTCCGCTACCGCGAAATGCCGCTGTCGAAGGACCAGGCGGCCCTGTTCATTTCGCAATCGGGCGAAACTGCCGATACGCTCGCCTCGCTGCGCTACTGCCACGACGAGGGCCTGAAGATCGGGGCCATCGTCAACGTCAGGGAATCGACCATCGCCCGCGAGGCTGATGCCATCTTCCCGATCCTCGCCGGCCCGGAGATCGGCGTTGCCTCGACCAAAGCGTTTACCTGCCAGCTCGCCGTTCTCGCCTCGCTGGCGATCGCCGCCGGCAAGGCGCGCGGCACGATCTCGGCGGATGACGAAAGGCAGTTGGTCAAGAGCCTGGCCGAGATGCCGCGCATCATGAGCCAGGTGCTGAACGCCATCCAGCCGCAGATGGAGGCTCTGGCGCGGGACCTGTCGAAATACAAGGACGTGCTCTATCTCGGGCGCGGCACCAGCTATCCGCTGGCCATGGAAGGGGCGCTGAAGCTCAAGGAAATCTCCTATATCCACGCCGAAGGCTATGCCGCTGGCGAGCTGAAGCACGGCCCGATCGCGCTGATCGACGAGAACATGCCGGTCATCGTCATTGCCCCGCACGACCGCTTCTTCGAGAAGACCGTGTCGAACATGCAGGAAGTGGCCGCCCGCGGTGGCAGGATCATCTTCATCACCGACGAGAAAGGCGCCGCCGCCTCCAAGCTGGAAACCATGGCGACCATTATCCTTCCGAATGTCGCGGAGATCATCGCGCCGATGGTCTTCTCGTTGCCGATCCAGCTGCTCGCCTATCACACCGCCGTATTCATGGGCACTGATGTCGACCAACCGCGCAATCTGGCAAAATCGGTGACCGTCGAATGAGGATCCGGCCGGAAGCGCCGGGGGACGAAGCGGCCATCGGCGCACTCACCGCGGCGGCTTTCACCGGCCATCCGCATAGCGACGGGACGGAGCCGCTGATCATCGAGCGGCTGCGGCGGCTCGGCATGCTCACTCTTTCGTTGGTCGCCGAGGACGGGGCCGAGATCGTCGGCCATGTCGCCTTCTCACCTGTGACGCTGTCGGGCGGCGATAGCGGTTGGTACGGTCTCGGACCGGTATCCGTCGCACCCGGTCGGCAGAAGAGCGGCATCGGCTCAGCGCTGATCCGGGAGGGCCTTGGCGTGCTCAAGGCACAAGGGGCTTCGGGTTGCGCACTGGTGGGCGACCCGGCCTATTATAATCGCTTCGGATTCGTTGTCCGCCGGGAGTTGCAGACGACCGGCGTGCCTCCGGAATTTTTCCTCGTGCTGACCTTGCACGGCGAAGTTCCGTCCGGCATTGTCGCCTTCCATCCGGCATTCTTCGGCGACGCAGAATAGGGTCGATATGACGAACGGCAGTCTCGAGCGCATCTCGCTGGCGACACGTATCCGGATAAATTTCCTGACCGGACTGATCATCTGTGCACCGATCGCCATCACCGTCTGGCTGACCTGGTCCTTTATCCATTGGGCGGACAGCTGGGTGAAGCCGTACATTCCCAACCGCTATAATCCGGAGAGCTATCTCCAATTCGCCATTCCGGGATTCGGCCTGCTGATCGCGCTCACGACGATCACACTGATCGGTTTCCTCGGCAAGAACCTGATCGGTCGTTCAATCGTCGCCTATAGCGAGTCGATTCTGCACCGCATGCCGCTGGTACGTACCGTCTACAAGAGCACCAAGCAAATCTTCGAGACCGTGCTGAAGGAGCAGTCGAGTTCGTTCAAGAAGGTCGGGCTGATCGAATTTCCGTCTCCCGGCACTTGGGCGCTCGTCTTCGTCTCGACCGACGCTAAGGGCGAGATTGCCGCGAAACTGGGCGAAGACGGCGAGGAGATGGTGGCGGTGTTCCTGGCGCCGACGCCCGTGCCGACCGCCGGCTTCCTGATGTTCGTTCCGCGGAGCAAGTTGCGGCTTCTCGACATGTCGCCGGAAGAGGGCGTGAAGCTCTTGATCTCGGCTGGTCTTGTGACACCGGAGTACAAGGCCGCCGCCACCGAAGATGCAGCGACCGTCGTTACCCCGCCCTAAGGAACCTGATCGCCTCGTCGCGGCGATGCAGGTAGAGCAGCGTGCGTACGGCCTCGCCACGCGGGCTCATGAGGTCAGGATCGCGTTCGAGCAGGTAGGCGGCATCCTTGCGGGCGATTTCCAGCAGGTCGGCATGGGCCTCGAGGCTGGCGATGCGGAAACCTGGCGTGCCGGACTGTCGCGTTCCCAGCAATTCGCCTTCGCCGCGCAGCTTCAGGTCCTCCTCGGCGATCAGGAAACCGTCCTCGCTGTCGCGCAGGATCGACAGGCGCGCCTTGCCGGTCTCGCCTAGCGGCCCCTTGTAGAGCAGGATGCAGGAGGATGCCTCGTCGCCGCGCCCGACGCGGCCGCGCAACTGGTGCAGCTGGGCAAGGCCGAAGCGCTCGGCATGCTCGATCACCATGATCGTCGCGTCCGGCACGTCGACGCCGACCTCGACGACGGTGGTGGCGACGAGGAGCCGCGTCTCGCCGTTCTTGAAGGCGAGCATGGCCGCATCCTTCTCCAGTCCGCTCATCCGGCCGTGCACAAGGCCGATCGGCGCGCCGATCGCCTTTTCGAGAACGGCAAAGCGCTCTTCGGCCGACATCAGTTCGGACACGTCGGATTCCTCGACCAGCGGGCAGATCCAGTAGGCCTTCTTGCCATCGGCGACGGCGGCGCGAAGCCGTTCGACGATCTCGCCGGTGCGCTCGCTCGGCACCGTCACCGTCTGGATCGGCTTTCGCCCGGCCGGCTTTTCGGTCAGCTTGGAGACATCCATGTCGCCAAAGGCGGCCAGCACCAGCGTGCGGGGAATGGGTGTGGCCGTCATCACCAGCATGTGCGGGGAGATGCCCTTGGCGGTCAGGCGGAGGCGCTGGTGCACGCCGAAACGGTGCTGCTCATCGACGACGGCCAGCACGAGGTTGCTGTAGTTCACCGTGTCCTGGAAGAGCGCATGGGTGCCGATGATGATCTGCGCCTCTCCGGACGCGATCCGCTCGGTGATCGCCTCGCGCTCCTTGCCCTTGGTGCGGCCCGTCAGCACCTCGACCTTGAGGCCGGCGCTCGCGGCAAATTTCGAGATTGTCGCATGGTGCTGGCGCGCCAGGATTTCGGTCGGCGCCATCAGCACCGCCTGGCCACCGCTCTCGACGGCCGCCGCCATGGCGAGCAGGGCGACCAGCGTCTTGCCGGCGCCGACGTCGCCCTGCAGCAGCCGCAGCATGCGCGTGTCGGAGGCCATGTCCTTCAAAATGTCGGCGATCGCGAGCGTCTGGCTTCCGGTCGGTGAGAAGGGCAGGGCAGCGAGGATCTTGCCCGAGATCTCGCCGGTTGCCTTGACCGGCGAGCCCGGCACCTTTCGCAGCTTCTGCCGCACCAGCGCGAGCGATACCTGGCCTGCGAGGAATTCGTCATAGGCGAGCCGGCGCCGCGCCGGCGCCTGCGGATCGACGTCCATTTCGTCGCGCGGATGATGCAGGTCAACAAAACTCTGGCGGATGCTCGGAAATCCCTGCCGGGTGACGAGCGCCGGATCCGCCCATTCGGGCAATTCCGGTACCCGCTCCACCGCATGCTCGATCTGCTTGCGCAGCACCTTGGGCGAAAGCCCGGCGGTCAGCGGATAGACCGGCTCGACCAGCGGCATGTTCTCCGCCTCGCTCGCCTTCACCATCAGGTCCGGATGCACCATGGATGGCCGGCCGTTGAACCAGTCAACCTTGCCCGACACGATGATCGTCTCTTCGACGGGCAAGGCCTTGTCCAGCCAGTTGCCCTTGACGCGGAAGAAGGTGAGCGCCAGCTCTCCGGTCTCGTCGTGCAGGAAGACGCGGTAGGGCAGGCTGGACTTGCCGGGCGGCGGCGGCTGGTGGCGGTCGACCCGTCCGGTGATCGTCACGATCGCGCCCTGTTGGGCGAGCGCAATGCCCGGCTGGTTGCGCCGGTCGATCAGCCGGAAGGGGGCGAGGAAGAGCAGGTCGACGACGCGGGCGTCCTCGGCATCCTCGCGGCCCAGCAGGCCCGCCAGCAATTGCGCAAGCTTCGGCCCGACGCCGGACAGCGAAGCGACGGAAGCAAACAGGGGGTCGAGAAGCGTTGGCCGCATGATGGCTGGCAAAATGCGCCGAGAATTACCGGCTTGGCAAGGCTGACAAGCGGCTGGGACGGCGCTATAGAGGCGCATCAACAGGAAGGTGATTGCATATGACCGGTTTGATCCTCAGCAGTGCAGAACTCGATCCGCGCCGCCGGCGCATCCTGTTCCGTTGCTGGCACCGCGGCATCCGCGAAATGGACCTGATCCTCGGCCAGTTCGCCGAGGCCGAGATCGCCACCATGGACGACGCAACGCTCGACGAGCTGGAGCGCATCATGAGCGAAGAGGACCAGGACCTGGTGAAATACATCACCGGCGCTTCGCCTGTGCCCGCGCATCTTCAGACCCCGCTGTTCGAGCGCATCGCCGCTTGTCGCCCCGATTTCTCGCCTGTCACCGTGGAAGGGCTCGGACGCTCGGAATGATCTCGCTTCTCGATACCAGGACGATCGCGGCGGCAAAAACCGCGCTCACCGTCTCGCATGTGCCGGACGGCATGGACGCCTTCGTGCTGGCGGAACTCGCCCGCCTCGGCCAGCCGGTCGCCTATATACTGTCGGACGGCCAGCGCATGGCCGACATCGAGCAGAACCTGTCCTTCGCGGCCCCCGAAATCCCGGTGCTGACGCTTCCGGCCTGGGACTGCCTGCCCTATGACCGCGTATCGCCCTCGGCCGATACGTCGGCGCGACGCCTGACGGCGCTGTCCGGCCTCGTCGCCCATGGCAAGAAGCCGCATGCGGCGATCGTTCTCGTCACCGTCAATGCCATGCTGCAGAAGGTGGCGCCGGCCGAGGTGATCGACAGCCTCGGATTCTCGGCCCGCCCCGGCAACCAGATCAAGATGGACGACATCGCCGCCCGGCTGGAGCGCAACGGTTTCGAGCGCGTGGCGACGGTGCGCGAGGTCGGCGAATTCGCCGTGCGCGGCGGCATTCTCGACGTCTTCGTGCCGGGCTCGGAGGAGCCGGTCCGCCTCGATTTCTTCGGCGACACGCTGGAGAGCATCCGCACCTTCGATCCGGCCAACCAGCGCACCATCAGTCAGGCCCGTTCGCTCGATCTCCATCCGATGAGCGAAGTGACGCTCACCCCGGATTCGATCAGCCGGTTCCGCAAGAATTATCTCTCGCTGTTCGGCGCCGCCACCCGCGATGACGCGCTCTATGCGGCCGTATCCGAAGGCCGGCGCTATGCCGGCATGGAACACTGGCTGCCGCTGTTCCACGACCATCTCGACACGGTGTTCGACTATCTCCAGGGCTTCCGTATCGTCACCGACCATACCGTGCGGGAGGCGGCCGAGGAGCGCGCCAAGCTGATCCGCGACTATTACGAGGCGCGGCTGAACACCGGCACGCCCGGCAAGGGTCACCTGTCCCAGGGAACGCCCTACAAGCCGGTCCCGCCCGAGCGGCTCTATCTCGGCGCCGGCGAATTCGGCCGGATGCTGGATACGCATGCGCCGCTCCGGCTCACCCCGTTTGCCGAGCATGACGGCGAGGCACGCAAGGTGATCGAGATCGCCGCGCGTCCCGGCCCGCGCTGGGCCAAGACAGCGATCGAGACGGGCGAGGGCAATACGCGCACCAACGTCTTCGACCAGGCGGTGAAGTACATTGCCGAGAAGCGCGCGGCCGGTTCCAAGGTGCTGATCGCCGGCTGGTCCGAGGGCTCGCTCGACCGCCTGCTGCAGGTGCTCGACGAACACGGCCTTGCCAACCTCAAGCCAGTCTCGGCGCTCAAGGATCTCGACGGACTGAAGAAGGGCGAGGCGGCGACAGCCGTGCTCAGCCTGGAGGGTGGCTTCGAAGCCGGCGACCTCGTCATCGTCGGCGAGCAGGACATTCTCGGCGACCGCATGGTGCGCCGCTCCAAGCGCCGCAAACGCGCCGCCGACTTCATCTCGGAAGTGGCAGGACTGGACGAGGGCTCGATCGTCGTCCATGCCGAGCACGGCATCGGCCGCTTCGTCGGACTGCGCACCATCGAGGCGGCCGGCGCGCCGCATGCCTGCCTCGAGCTGCGCTATGCCGACGACGCCAAGCTCTTCCTGCCGGTCGAGAACATCGATCTCCTGTCGCGCTACGGCTCGGAGTTCAGCGATGCACAGCTCGACAAGCTGGGCGGCGGCGCATGGCAGATGCGCAAGGCCAAGCTCAAGAAGCGGCTGCTCGACATGGCGGGCGCGCTCATCCGCGTCGCCGCCGAACGCATGATGCGCATGGCACCGGTGCTGACCACCCAGGAAGGTCTTTACGATGAGTTCGCCGCCCGCTTCCCCTATGACGAGACCGAAGACCAGATGAACGCCATCGAAGCGGTGCGCGGCGATCTTGGCGCGGGCCGGCCGATGGACCGGCTGATCTGCGGCGACGTCGGCTTCGGCAAGACGGAAGTGGCGCTACGCGCCGCCTTCATCGCGGCGATGAACGGCATCCAGGTCGCCGTCGTCGTGCCAACCACGCTGCTGGCACGGCAACACTTCAAGACCTTTACCGAGCGCTTCCGCGGGCTGCCGATCCGCATTCAGCAGGCTTCGCGTCTGGTCGGCACCAAGGAACTGAACCTCGTCAAGAAGGAAGTGGCCGAAGGCAAGACCGACATCGTCGTCGGCACCCATGCGCTGCTCGGCACGGGCGTCAACTTCGCCAATCTGGGGCTCTTGATCATCGACGAGGAACAACATTTCGGCGTCAAGCACAAAGAGCGGCTGAAGGACCTGAAGACCGACGTGCATGTGCTCACCCTCTCGGCGACGCCGATCCCGCGCACCCTGCAGCTCGCCATGACCGGCGTGCGCGAACTGTCGCTGATCACCACGCCGCCGGTCGACCGCATGGCGGTGCGCACCTTCATCTCGCCTTTCGATCCGCTGGTGATCCGCGAGACGCTGATGCGCGAGCATTTTCGCGGCGGCCAGAGCTTCTACGTCTGCCCGCGCTTGGCGGACCTTGCCGACATCCAGGCGTTTCTGGCCTCCGACGTGCCGGAACTGAAGGTCGCGGTCGCCCATGGCCAGATGGCGGCGGGCGAACTCGAAGACATCATGAACGCCTTCTATGACGGCCGCTATGATGTGCTGCTGTCGACCACCATCGTCGAATCCGGTCTCGATGTGCCGACCGCCAATACGCTGATCGTGCATCGCGCCGACATGTTTGGCCTGGCTCAGCTCTACCAGTTGCGCGGCCGCGTCGGCCGCTCCAAGGTCCGGGCGTTTGCGCTCCTCACGCTGCCGGTCAACAAGGTGCTGACGACGACCGCAGAGCGTCGCCTGAAAGTGCTGCAATCGCTCGACACGCTCGGCGCCGGCTTCCAGCTGGCGAGCCACGACCTCGACATTCGCGGCGCCGGCAATCTGCTCGGTGAAGAGCAATCCGGCCACATCAAGGAAGTTGGCTTCGAACTCTACCAGCACATGCTGGAGGAGGCGGTCGCCGAGGTGAAGGGCATCGACGAAGTCACTGACAGCGGCTGGTCGCCGCAGATTTCGGTCGGGACCTCGGTGATGATCCCCGACGAATACGTGCCGGACCTGCATCTGCGCCTCGGTCTCTACCGGAGGCTTGGCGAGATCACCGAACTGAACGAGATCGATGGTTTCGGCGCCGAGATGATCGACCGCTTCGGACCGCTGCCGATCGAGGTCCAGCACCTCCTGAAGGTCGTCTACATCAAGGCGCTGTGCCGCAAGGCCAATGTCGAGAAGCTCGAGGCCGGCCCCAAGGGCGTGGTCGTGCAGTTCCGCAACAAGCAGTTCCCGAACCCGGCAGCCCTGGTCGGCTATATCGCCAAGCAGGGGTCGATGGCGAAGATCCGTCCGGACCAGAGTGTGTTCCTGACCCGTGATCTTCCGACCCCGGAGAAGCGCCTGTCCGGCGCGGCGGTGGTGATGACGCATCTGGCGGAACTGGCGAAGGCCTGATCCGGTGCGGATACGCTATAACGGGGCGGCGGTCTCGTCTTCCGGCTTGATTGCCAGCGCCGCCTCGTCCTTACCGGCAACCGCAAGCGGCAGGGCGACGCCCTTCGTGCGCTCTCGCGAGATGGTGAGCAGACCGGAGCCGATGATCAGCGCGATGCCGGCCACCATGGGCAGGTCGACGCGATCGCCGAAGATCAGGTAGCCGAAAAGAATACCCCACAGCATCTGGCTGTACTGGATGGGTCCGACAACGGCGGCAGGCGCGTAGAAGGCAGAGTACATCAAAAGGACGTTGCCCAGCGCTCCGAGCAGGCCATAGCCGGCGAGCAGCAGCCATTCCTGGCCCGTCGGCCAGCGAAAATCGCCGAGCATCAGCAATCCGCAGATGACGAGCCCGCCGAGCAGGCCTGCGCCATAAAGCGAGATGTTCTTTTCCGACGGTCCGATGGCGCGATAAATGACGATCGACAACGCCCCGCCGAGGCCGGCGAAGACGGCGCCGACATGACCTATGGAAAGTTCGCGGAAACCCGGGCGCAGCACGACGAGAACGCCGATGAAGCCGATGATCACCGCACCCCAGCGGCGGATGCCAACCGGTTCTTTCAGGAACACCACCGACATGATGGTGACGAAGGAGGGGAGAAGGAAGATCAGGCAGAAGGCCTCGGCCATCGACAGATGGGTGAAGGCGGTAACGCTGCCGATGATTCCGGCGCCGGCGGAAAAGAACCTCAGCAGCCACAGCGGACGATTGGTGGTGGCCAGCACGTCCTGCCAGCGATCGCCGCGCTTCATCAGGAAGGGCAGGGCGGCGATGCCGAAGACGGCGCCGAAGAAGCCTAATTCGAAGGGGCTGACGCGCCCCTCGATGAGTTTCACGCAGGCATCGGACACCGCATAGGCGGCAAAGGCCGTAAAGGCGATGAGAATGCCTCGAAGAATGAGATCGGAGCGCACGGCAGAATGTCCCGGGAGGAAGGAGATCAGCCGTGCTTACGAAGCTTCCCGCAGCGCGTCAATTGAGTTTCGAGAGCGCCTCGGATTTCATCCGGGCGATGTCGCGCAGCGCTCCCGCGATCACGTCCGGCGTCTGCGCGCCGCTCACTGCATATTGCTGGTCGAAGATGAAGAAGGGAACGCCGTTCACGCCCATCTGCCGGGCTGCTTCGATCTCGCCCAGCACTTCAGCCTTGTCCGCGTCGCCGGTCAGCAAGGCGTCGATAAGGGCGCGATCGAGACCGGCCTTTTCCGCGATATCGAGCAGTACGGACGGATCGCCGACATTGCGGCCCTCCTCGAAGTTGGCCTTGAACAGGGCCGAGACGACGCGGTTCTGTATCTCCCGGTCCTCCACGCCCGCCCAATGGATCAGACGGTGCGCGTCGAGCGTGTTCGGTCCGACCTTGATGGCGCCGAAATCAAACACAATGCCGACCGCGGAGCCGAGTTCGCGCAACTGGTCGTGGGCGCGATCCATGTTGTCCTTGCCGCCAAGCTTCTCAGCGAGCGCCGCCTGATGATCGACGCCTTCCGGTGGGTAGTCGGGATTGAGCTGGTAGGGGCGCCAGTTGACGTCGACGCCGATCTCGTCCTGCACCTCGCCAATGGCGATATCGAGGCGCGCCTTGCCCAGATAGCACCAAGGGCAGACGACATCCGAGACGATGTCGATGGTGATGCGTTCCATGGTGCTTCCTTTCCGGGCGGCTCAGGGCCGAAATGACCGATCGCTGCCACGTAAGGGCAATCGCGGCACATTTCAACCGGTTCCCTTGCGGCAACCGCCCCGAAACGACTGAACAGCTCTATCATTGTGCGCGGGCATCCCACCACACTGGAAGCTGGTAGCCATAGAGAGGGCTCCGCTCCGGCCGGGCAATATGCTGCCAGCGGGCAAGCCACTGCTCTCCGATATGGTAGAGCGGCACAACATAGTGCCCGGCGACCAGGAGCCGGTCGTAGGCGCGCACGGCGGCGCGGAAGTCCTCCATGCTGCGGGCATTGGCCAGCGCGTCGATCATGCGGTCGACATCGGTGTCGGCGACGCCCGCATAGTTGAAACTGCCCTGGGCATCGCGCGACGACGAATCCCAGCGGTTGAATTGCTCGGCGCCGGGCGACAGCGACGAGGTATAGGCCTTGACGATCATGTCGTAGTCGAAGCTGTTCGAGCGTGACTGGTATTGGGCGTCGTCCACGGTACGGATGGTCATCTGGATGCCGATCAGCGCCAGTGCGCGCTGATAGGCGATCGCCATTTTCTCCTGGCCTTCGTTCTGTGTCATGACTTCAAAGGAAAGCTGCTTGCCCGAGGCATCCACCATCTTCCCGCCCTTGATAGCGTAGCCCGCCTCGGCCAGCAGCGAGACGGCCTGTCGCAGGATCTTGCGATCAGCGCCTGAAGCGTCCGAAACGGGCATGGCATAGGTTCCCGCCAGTATTTCCGGGGCAATCCGTTCCTTGGCGGGCCCAAGAAGCGCCAGTTCGCGTTCATCGGCGGCATTGCCGAACGCGCCGAGCGCCGAGTTCTGCCAAAAGCTCTGGCTACGCTTGAACGCTCCGCCATAAAGGTTCCTGTTCACCCACTCGAAATCGAAGGCGTAGGATAGGGCCTCGCGCACCTTGGCATCAGCGAAGATTGCCCGGCGGGTGTTGAAGACGAAGCCAAGCATGCCGGAGGGGAGGCCTGGCTGGAAAACCTCCTTCACGACGTCGCCGTTCTTGACCGCTGGGAAGTCATAGGCGCGCGCCCAGTGGCCAGAGTCGCCCTCGGGATAGATGTCGATGTCGCCCTTCTTGAAGGCCTCGAACAGCGTGGAATCCTGGAGGAAATAGGTGACCGAGATCTCGTCGTAATTGTCGAAGCCGATCTTCGACGGAATGTCCTTGCCCCAATAGTCCGGATCACGTTGGTAGACGATCTTCTCACCGGGCCTGATCGACCCGATCTTGTAGGGCCCGGATCCGAGCGGGATTTCGAGCGAACTCCGGTCGAAAATCTCCGGATCAACCGCATGCTTTGGCAGGATCGGCGACATGGCGAGGATCAGCGGCGTCTCACGATTGGCCAGCTCGTTGAAGGAGAAGCGGACGCTATTTTCACCGACCTTCTCCATTTTTTCGACGACCGCGAGGCGCTTGTTGTAAGGTGGGCGGCCTTTCTCCTGTAGCAGATTGAAGGAGAAGATCACGTCCTCGGCCGTCACCGGCTTGCCGTCGTGCCAGCGCGCCTTCGGATTGAGATTGAACTGGATGAAAGTGCGGTCCTCGTCCCATTCGACTGTTTCGGCAAGTAGGCCGTAGAGCGAGAAAGGCTCGTCGCTCGAGCGCGTCATCAGCGATTCGTAGAACAGGGCGCCGTACTCCGGATCCCATATGCCGCGTGCCGTGGTGCGCATTCCCTTCAGGACGAATGAGTTCAGGCTGTCGAAGGTACCGACGACCCCGTAGTTGATCTTGCCACCCTTCTTCACCTGCGGATTGACGTATGGGAAATGTTTATAGTCCGCGCTGAGTGCCGGTTCGCCATGCATGGCGATGCCATGCATGGGCTCGGCGTGGGCAAGAGTGCACTGGGCGAGAAAAAGCAGGCTGAGGGCGATGCGGCGCACGAAGTATCCTTTCAGCGAGGTCCGAGAATCTCAGCGAAGCTAGCATGAACACCATAATACAAACACATCGCCATGCAAAAAGCCGCGTTGCTCCCGTATACCCCCAAAGAAAGACTGGATATTCCGGACTTCGCGATGTAACAGGGGATCCGGGTGCCAAGGTCATGTATTTGCCTCATTTCGACGACAGTTGACAGGCAGCACGACCGGCGAGTGTCGCGGCCTTTACAAGTGCCCGATGTCGGTTTTCAGGAGACGGATTAGGTTATGATGTTCAATGCAACCAAAGCTACGCGGACGGCACTGTCTGCTCTCGTTCTGACCCTCGGCGCGGCTTCTGCCCCGACGGTTGTCAGCGCCCAGGACGCCGCCGCACCAGCAGCGGCCGGCCAGGCCAAGTGGTTCAAGACCTGCACCAAGCAGGAGGAGGCCGATGTCTGCGTCGTTCAGAACCAGCTGGTCGCCCAGAACGGCCAATTGATCACGGCCGTTGGCCTGATCTCGGTCGAAGGCAAGGTCAACCGCAAGATCCTGCAGGTAACCGTTCCGTCGGCACGCCTTATCCCGCCGGGCATCATGATGCAGATCGATGGCGCCAAGGGCACCAAGCTCGACTATGCCGTCTGCCTTCCGGACCGCTGCACGGCAGAAATGCCGCTGACAGACGCTGTCATCGCCAGCCTGAAGAAGGGCAATGAGGTGGTGTTCACCTCGGTCAACTTCCGCCGCGCTCCCAACCCGATCAAGATCGCGCTCGAGGGGTTCACCGGCGCCTATGATGGCGAGGCCATGTCGCAGTCACAGGCGGAAGAGCGCCAGCGGCTGTTGCAGGAAGCCATGCAGAAAAAGCAGGAAGAGCGCAACAAGGCGATCAACGACGCTCAGGACGCCGCCAAACAGGGCAACTGATCATTCGCTTCTCTCAGACATGAAAAAGGCCCGCGATGCGGGCCTTTCTTTTTGGTTCATTGCGTTCCGGCGATCCGCCACGTTCCTTTGCGAGATCCCTCAGTGCGCGAAGCTCGCCTTGGGCTTATAGCGTCCGGCCTGCTCCAGCACGAAGATCTGCTGTATCTGAGGGTTGCGCAACGGTTCTCCGCTGGGGTCCTTTTCCAGATTCTGCTCGGAGACATAGGCGACGTATTCGGTTTCGTCATTCTCGGCGAGCAAGTGGTAGAAGGGCTGATCCTTCGCGGGTCGCACTTCTGCCGGGATGGCGTTCCACCACTCCTCGCTGTTGGCGAATTCCGGATCCACATCGAACACGACGCCGCGGAACGGAAAGACCTTGTGACGGACAACTTCCCCGATGCCAAATTTTGCGCTGCTGTGTTTCATGGGCTTCACTTCCTTTCCCCATGGATTTGGGGAGGGAACCGCAAAACATCAAGACCTGACCATGTTTTCGCCGTCAGGCCGCAGGCTTGCCGCCGCGCCGACCGGGTGCGGTCGCGAGAACCAATCCACCCATGACCAGCACGATCCCGACGGCGTGGTACGCCTGGAACCGCTCACCCAGGAATAGCACCGCCATGATGATCGCCATGGGCGGCATGAGATAAAGCGTTACGCCGGCCATTGCCGGGCCGAACACCCGGACCGCATGCTGGAAGCAGTAGAAGGCGGCGAGAGAGGCAAAGAGGATGATGCCGAGAAGCTTGGTCCAATCGCTCGTCGTATCCGGCAGCAGACCGCCGGTCAGAACCTCATAGAGTGCCGGCGGAATAAGGACGAGCGTGCCAGACAGCGCCAAAAGCCCGAAGAGCGGCATGGGCGGCATGGCCTGGACCGCCGGATGGCGCAACAGTAGCGAATAGAGCGCAAAGGCGATTGCCGCAGCGAGAATGCCAAAATCGCCGATGTTGAATCGCAGGTGGAGGAGGGCAGTCCAATCGCCCTTGAGAACGATCACCGCGACGCCGCCAAAGGCGACAACCATGCCGATGATTTCGGCGGATGAAATCCTGCGCCCCTGGAACAGCCATTGCAGCAGGATGATGAACAACGAAGAGGTCGTATAGATGAGCGTCGCGTTCGACGCTGTCGTCAGTGTCAGCGCCCAATAGACGAAGCCTCCGCAGATCCCCATCCCAAGGATGCCAAGGACGAGCCAGATGGCGGTGTGAGACTTGACGAAAGCGAGGCACAGGGCACGCTCGGAATAGACGAAGGGGAAGATGATCAGCGCAGATCCTGCCCAGCGCAGGAATGCGGTGGTGAAGGGGGCAATGTCACCCGTGATGCCCCGGCCGAAGATCAAATTCGAAGAGAAGAACACGGGCGCCAAAAGGAAGAGGGCCCAGTCGAGGGGTCTCGCACCTGAGGAGGCATTGGATTGAGGCATCGAGGACAGCGATCTTTCGGAGCAGGGAGGATAGTGCCGGGCCGGGGGCCGGCCAATCAGCGACGACCACAGAGACCTTGTCGGCTTGGAAAGCAGTAAGACCTTGGGCGCCCGCTCGGCTGACTGATCGGCAACCACCTCAATCGGGCACAATTCATGAGGTTGAATCCTAAATCGCTACATAAGGAAACAGACGCAACAATTTGAAATTACCGAATTATGCCGCGAATGCACGCCAGGAACAAGAAACCGGCTTGGCCCATCGGGCCGTGCCGGTTCCGTTTTTCAGGTGACCGGCCATCCACTGGAGAGCCGGTCCACGCCTTGTCAGGCCGAGAAGTACATGTCGAATTCGACCGGGTGTGGGGTCATTTCGAAACGCATGACTTCGGCCATCTTCAGCTCGATGAACGAGTCGATCTGATCGTCGTCGAACACACCGCCGGCGGTCAGGAACTTGCGATCCTTGTCAACGCTTTCCAGCGCTTCGCGCAAGCTACCGCAGACGGTCGGGATCTTCTTCAATTCCTTCGGCGGCAGGTCGTAAAGGTCCTTGTCCATGGCCTTGCCAGGATGGATCTTGTTCTTGATGCCGTCGAGGCCGGCCATCAGCATGGCGGCAAAGGCGAGATAGGGGTTGGCGGTCGGGTCCGGGAAGCGGACTTCGACGCGCTTGGCCTTCGGGTTCGAGCCGAACGGAATACGGCAGGAGGCCGAACGGTTGCGGGCCGAATAGGCCAGCAGGACGGGCGCTTCATAGCCCGGGACCAGACGCTTGTAGGAGTTGGTCGACGGGTTGGTGAAGGCGTTCAGCGCCTTGGCATGCTTGATGATGCCGCCGATGAAGTAGAGGCAGGATTCCGATAGGCCCGCATATTCGTCGCCGGCGAAGGTCGGCTTGCCGTCCTTCCAGATCGACAGGTGGACGTGCATGCCCGAGCCGTTGTCGCCGAAGATCGGCTTCGGCATGAAGGTGGCCGTCTTGCCATAGGCATTGGCGACCTGGTGCACGACATACTTGTAGATCTGCATCTTGTCGGCGTTGCGCACCAGCGCGTCGAACTTGATGCCGAGTTCGTGCTGGGCAGCGGCCACTTCGTGGTGATGCTTTTCGACCACGACGCCCATTTCGGCGAGCACGGTCAGCATTTCGGAACGCATGTCCTGCAGGCTGTCGATCGGCGGGACCGGGAAATAGCCGCCCTTGACGCGCGGACGGTGGCCGAGGTTGCCGGTTTCATAGTCGGTGTCGTCGTTCGACGGCAGTTCGGTCGAGTCGAGCTTGAAGCCGGTGTTGTATGGATCGGCCTTGTACTTCACGTCGTCGAAGACGAAGAATTCGGCTTCCGGACCGACAAAGGCGGTGTCGCCGATGCCCGATGCCTTGAGGTAGGCTTCGGCCTTCTTGGCGGTGCCACGCGGGTCGCGGTTATAGGCTTCGCCGGAAACCGGATCGAGGATGTCGCAAATGATGACCATGGTCGACTGGGCGAAGAACGGATCCATGTGGACCGTATCCAGGTCGGGCATGAGAACCATGTCGGACTCGTTGATCGCCTTCCAGCCGCCGATCGAGGAGCCATCGAACATGACGCCGTCGGCGAACATGTCCTCATCGACGCAGACGACGTCCATCGTGACGTGCTGCAGCTTGCCCTTCGGGTCGGTAAAGCGCAGGTCGACGAACTTGACGTCGTTGTCCTTGATCTGCTTCAGAATATCGTGTGCGGTCGTCATTTTTGAATTCCTTGAGTGTGATGACGATGATGAAGTCCGGTCCCGCAGGGCGGGACAGACCGACTAGATGGCATCGACGCCCGTTTCACCGGTACGGATGCGAACGACTTCCTCGACGTTCGAAACGAAAATCTTGCCGTCGCCGATCCGGCCCGTCTGGGCGGCATTGCGGATCGCGTCGATGACAGCTTCGACGTTTTCGTCGGCGAGGACGACCTCGACCTTCACCTTGGGCAGGAAGTCCACCACATATTCCGCACCGCGGTACAATTCAGTATGGCCCTTCTGCCGGCCGAAGCCCTTGGCTTCCGTGACCGTAATACCCTGCAGGCCGACTTCCTGAAGGGCTTCCTTCACTTCGTCCAGCTTGAAAGGCTTAATGATCGCTTCGATCTTTTTCATGAGAAAATATATCTCCGCTTCCCTCAACATGGCGGAAAGTCCCGCTCGGCCAACTCGATGCATGTAACGTGCCAGTTTTGGCGCAAACTGCGATCGAAAACGGTAAAATTTCGCGCTTCCAATCGAAATCTCGCGCAAGACAGGGCAAAACGCGAGTCCATTTTGCCAAAAAACTAATTTTTCGCGCGGTTCTTTCGTCGCAGGCAAAACGGCAAATGACCGCCTGCCACACATTTCAGCACAACTGGAAGGGCAACATTTGTGCATATGCGCATTATTTCACCATTTGCCACTTGAGCACGCTTTCCATTCCCCGCTGCCGTGGAATCTGCTTTGATGGTGGGATGAAACGCGATCGTGAAAACTGGCTGCTGACACCTGCTGCGATGGGACGTGCCGATCAGGCAGCAGCGCGGTCGGGCATTGATTCCTTTGGCCTGATGGAAAAGGCAGGCCGGGCCGTCGCAGCGGCAGCCCTCAGGCTCTTGCCCGGAGCACTGCGCTTCGTCGTGTTGTGCGGCCCCGGCAACAATGGCGGGGACGGCTATGTCGCAGCACGGGCGCTTGCCGATACGGGCTGCGAGGTCGCCGTGTTTTTCCTTGACGATCGGGCGCGCCTCAAGGGCGATGCGTCACTGGCCCTTTCACTTTGTGCAATCCCCGGTGAGAAGCTTGAGTGCTACGAGCCTCGACAGGGCGACGCGATCATCGACGCGATCTTCGGCGCCGGCCTCGATCGCACTGTGCCAGACATCGTAGCAGCGGTCATCGCCAAGGTCGGAGAAGCCGGGTTGCCGGTCATCGCCGTCGATTTGCCCTCCGGGCTCGACGGCCGGACGGGCAGGGTGCTCGGTGCCTCGTTCCAGGCACTGCACACCATAACCTTCATGACGCGCAAGCCCGGTCATGTACTGCTGCCGGGCCGCAAGCTTTGCGGATCGGTCGAAGTCTTCGATATCGGCATCCCAGAGCGTATCATCGCGCACGAGGCGGAGGGCTTCCGGGTCAACACCCCGGCCGCCTGGTCCCATCTGCTGCCTTCCGTCGACCTTGAGGCCCACAAGTTCCGTCGAGGCCATCTAACCGTCTTTTCCGGCCCTGCGACAGCGACCGGCGCCGCGCGACTCTCGGCGACTGCTGGGCTGAAGGCTGGCGCCGGCGTCGTCACGATCGCCTCGCCGGTCGATGCGCTACAAACCAACGCTTCGCAACTGACCGCCGTGATGTTGAAAGCGGTAGAGGATCTTTCTGCGCTTGGCGCTTATCTCGAGGATGCGCGCCACAATGCCTTCGTGCTCGGGCCGGGATTTGGCGTCGGCCAGACGGCGCGCGATTTCGCCCTTGCACTCAAGGATCGGCGCCTCGTGCTGGACGCAGATGGCATTACGTCCTTCCGCGAAGACCCGCGTCCTTTGTTCGAGGCGTTTGGTGGCGATGAGACCCGTCTGGTCCTGACACCGCACGAAGGCGAGTTCGCCCGGCTGTTCCCGGACATCGCGTCGGACACCAACGCCAGCAAGATCGACATGGCCCATATCGCGGCTGCGCGAGCGCATGCGATCCTCGTTTACAAGGGGGCCGACACCGTGATTGCCGGACCGGACGGGCGGGCGCTGGTCAATACCAATGCGCCGTCATCGCTCGCAACCGCCGGATCAGGCGACGTTCTGGCTGGCATCATCGGCGGTCTGCTGGCGCAGGGCATGCCGGCCTTCGAAGCAGCCGCGGCGGGCGTTTGGCTGCATGGCGAGGCCGGTAGAAGGGCGGGCGAGGGGCTGACAGCCGAGACCCTGGCCGATGGCATAAGACCGCTTGACCGATAGCGCCGCGCATCGGTGCAATCGTCACCATCCACGTCGCATGAGGCGGTCCACACTGATGGATGCGCAACCGGATTCGGACGGCAAATCGACACGACAAATAGCGCCGATATGGATCACTGCTGCTATACCCAAGCGCGCTGCACTGCAAAATACATCCTGTCGCAGCGTCTATAAAATCGTTCTAAACCATGCGAAATTGTTGATAATATTCACCTATCTAAATATATTCGTGCACGTCTTGTATTGGCTCACTCGCTAATTGATAATATTCCTTGGGAACGGACATTGGGAGATGTCCTTGGCGAGGAGGGCATTGGGAGATGCCCGAAAAAACTGGGAGGAAAGCATGCAGAAATTTGAAGATTCGACGGTTTCGCGCCGCTCTTTTCTAAAGAAAACAGTTTTGGGCGGTGGTGCAGCAACGGCTACCGCCTTGGCGGCGCCGGCGGTACTGGCTCAGGCTCCGATCGTCATGAAGATGCAGACGTCCTGGCCCGCATCGGACATCTGGATGGATTTCGCCCGCCAGTACACCGAGCGGGTCGAGAAGATGTCCGGCGGACGCCTGAAGGTCGATCTCCTTCCAGCCGGCGCCATCGTTGGCGCTTTCCAGGTACTTGATGCATGCAGTGACGGCGTCCTTGACGCTGCCCATTCGGTGCCCGTCTATTGGTACGGCAAGCACAAGGCGGCCTCGCTGTTCGGCACGGGACCCGTCTTCGGCGGATCGGCGACCACCATGCTGGCATGGTTCAATGCGGGCGGCGGCGAAGAGTTCTATCGTGAGCTGGTTCAGGATGTTCTTGGGCTGAATGTCGTCGGCTTGCTCGGTTTCCCGATGTTTGCCCAGCCGTTCGGATGGTTCAAGAACGAGATCAATTCGGTCGCCGACATTCAGGGCCTCAAATACCGCACCGTTGGCCTGGCCGCCGACCTCATGCAGTCGATGGGCATGTCGGTTGCGCAGCTTCCGGGCGGTGAGATTGTGCCGGCGATGGAGCGCGGTGTGATCGACGCGTTCGAATTCAACAACCCTTCATCCGACATGCGCTTCGGTGCACAGGACGTCGCCAAGAACTACTATCTGTCGTCCTACCATCAGGCGTCGGAATCGTTCGAGTTCCTGTTCAACAAAGACTTCTTGGAAGACCTGGATCCGGACCTGCAGGCGATCCTGCGTTACAGCGTCGAGGCGGCCTCTACATCCAATACCGCCATCGCCATGGACAACTATTCCGCCGATCTGCAGAAGCTGGAGAAGGACAGCGGCGTAAACGTGCGCCGAACCTCGACCGATATCCTGGACGCACAGCTGAAGGCCTGGGACGCCTTGATTACCGAACTCGAGAAGGATGCCTTCATGAAGAAGGTTCTCGACAGCCAGCGCGCCTGGGTCGAGCGCGTCACCTACTACGAGCTCATGAACTCGCCCGACTATGCGCTCGCTTACGAACACTACTTCCCGGGCAAGCTTGCCCTTTGAGCCGTTACTGACCATTCGAACTGTTGAGGCCCCGGCAGCGCAGTGCTGCCGGGTTTGTCCGGTCAAGAGGGAAGCTCGCCCCGATGGTTGCATTCATCCGCTTCGCCGACGATCTGTCGGCATGGTTCGGCAAGGCGTTTGCCTGGCTGATCATCCTGATGTCGTTCGGCACGGGATATGAGGTTTTCGTACGCTACGTCCTCAAGAGCCCGACCCCCTGGGCGCTGGACGTTTCCTTCATCATGTATGGCTCGCTTTTCATGATGGGTGGTGCCTACACGCTGTCGCGCGGCGGTCATGTGCGCGGCGATTTTATCTATCGCCTCTGGCAGCCCCGTACCCAGGCCGTGGTCGACCTTGTGCTCTACCTGATCTTCTTCTTTCCGGGCGTCACTGCTCTCATTCTGGCGGGATGGAAGTATGCCGCGCGTTCGTGGGGCTACGGTGAGGTGAGTGTCAACAGCCCTGCCGGCATACCGATCTACCAGTTCAAGGCCATTATCGTCGCCGCCGGAATTTTGTTGTTCATCCAGGGCATAGCCCAGGTGTTGCGCTGCATCGCCTGCATTCGCGACGGCTACTGGGTAGAGCCGGAGGAAGACATTCAGGAAACGGAAGACCTCTTGTTGAAGAAAGTCACCGAAGCCGAGGCAGGGGGCCACATATGACCGATCCGCAAGTGGCCCTGCTGATGCTGGGCCTGTTTATTCTCGTCGTCTTTCTTGGCTTTCCGATTGCCTTTACGCTGATGGCCATGGGTATCGGCTTCGGCTATTACGCCTATTTCGACGCGGGCCGGATGTGGCGCGCCTATGACCGCCTCGCCGAAGGCGCAGGTTGGTGGGACAACACCACGCTCTGGCTCGAGGGGCTGTTCAACAATCGCATCTTCGACCTGTTCATCAACCAGACGTTCACGGTGATGTCCAACGAGGTGCTGACGGCGATCCCGCTCTTCCTGTTCATGGGTTATATCGTCGAACGCGCCAATATCGTCGACCGCCTGTTCACCACGCTGAACATCGCGTCGAAAAACATGCCCGGCTCCATGGGGGTTGCGGCGCTGATCACCTGCGCGTTGTTCGCAACCGCGACCGGCATCGTCGGCGCCGTGGTGACCCTGATGGGGTTGCTGGCCCTGCCGGCCATGCTGAAAGCCCGTTACGACAAATCCTTTGCTTCCGGGATCATCTGTGCCGGCGGCACGCTCGGCATCCTCATACCGCCTTCGATCATGCTGATCGTCTATGCGGCAGCCTCGGGCGTTTCGATCGTGCGGCTCTACGCCGGGGCGCTGCTGCCGGGGCTCACGCTGGTCGGGCTCTATCTTGCATACGTTATCGGCCGCTCGATCCTACAGCCCAGCGTGGCTCCTCGACCGACAGCGGAAGAAGTTCCGGACGTGCCGTTCGGCCGGCTTGTCATCATGGTGATGACCTCGTTTTTCCCGCTGGCCTTTCTGATCCTCGCGGTCCTCGGGTCGATCCTGTTTGGCCTGGCTACGCCGACAGAGGCCGCGTCCATCGGAGCGCTCGGTGGCATGCTGCTGGCGGTGGTCTATCGGGCGATGACTTGGCAGCGGATGCGCGAAAGCGTCTATCTGACGGTACGAACGACCGCGATGGTTTGCTGGTTGTTCGTCGGCTCCTACACCTTCTCGTCGGTGTTTTCATATCTCGGCGGCGAGCAGGTCATCAGCGAATTCGTACAGAGTCTGAACCTCACGCCGTTACAGTTCCTGCTGCTGGCACAGTTGATCATCTTCCTGCTCGGCTGGCCGCTGGAATGGTCGGAAATCATCATCATCTTTGTTCCGATCTTCCTGCCGCTGCTGGATATGTTCGGGATCGATCCGCTGTTCTTCGGCATTCTCGTGGCGTTGAATCTGCAGACTTCGTTCCTGACTCCGCCAATGGCCATGTCGGCCTATTACCTGAAGGGGATAGCGCCGCCGGATGTGAAGCTGACGCAGATTTTCGCGGGCGTCATGCCCTTCCTGGGTATGGTCTTCATCGCCATGCTGTTGATGTACCAGTTCCCGCAAATCGTCTTCTACTTGCCGGAGTTGTTTTATGGGAAGTGACGAGGCGCTGCTGTCGCTTGATGCGGTCACCTTGCGTGATCGCATCGCCGGTGGAGCGCTAAAGGCAATCGACCTGGCCGAGGCCTGCATTGCCCGTGTTGAGGCGCTGGACGAAACTGTGCAGGCATGGGCCTGGTTCGACGCCGAATTTGTCCGTCATCAGGCCCGGGCTCTGGATGTCTTCAGGATGTCCGGACGGCCGCTCGGCGCCTTGCACGGCATTCCCGTGGCGATGAAGGACATCATCGATACTGCCCGGATACCGACGGAAAACGGTTGCGCATTCGACAGCGGGCGGATGCCGGAGCAAGACGCAGTGGTGGTCCAGCGGCTGAAGGCGGCCGGCGCCATCATCATGGGCAAGACCGTGACGGCGGAACTGGCTTATCTATACCCCGGCAAGACCCGCAATCCCGTCAATCCCGACCACACGCCAGGCGGTTCGTCGTCGGGCTCGGCCGCGGCGGTGGCTGCCGGAATGGTGCCGCTTGCGGTCGGAACCCAGACCGGCGGATCGGTGATCCGGCCAGCCGCTTTCTGCGGCACGATAGGCTACAAGGCCAGTTTCGGCGCGATACCGCGCACCGGTATCCTCACGCAATCGCCAAGCCTCGATACCGTCGGTGTCTTTGCACGCTCGGTGGAAGATGCGGCCATGCTGGCGGAGGTGCTGTTCGGTCACGATCTCCTCGATCGGGACACAGCGCCGGCGCCGCATCCCCGGCT
Source organism: Rhizobium arsenicireducens (assembly GCF_964021225.1). Classification (NCBI taxonomy): domain Bacteria; kingdom Pseudomonadati; phylum Pseudomonadota; class Alphaproteobacteria; order Hyphomicrobiales; family Rhizobiaceae; genus Rhizobium; species Rhizobium arsenicireducens. Next base: position 1,337,318 of record NZ_CAXHYK020000001.1, read on the forward strand.
TCTGCATCTGGCGCGCAGCGATGCTCCGGTAAAGCCGACCTTTGCCTTGCTGAAGACGCCGTTCTGGGAGCGCGCCGATGACCAGAGCCGCGCCGCCATCGAGGAACTGGCGGGCATGCTGGGCGACCACTGCTTTGAGGCGGCCCTGCCGAATGCCTTTGCCGATGCCCCGGCCATCCGCGAGCGCATCAATCTGGCTGAAATGGCCAAATGCTATTACCGCTACGAGCAGCGGGGCAAAGCCAGTCTTTCGCCGACCATTGCCACGGCCCTTGCCGCCGGCAATGCCATATCGGCGCGCGACTATCTCGCTGCGCTCGACTGGCGCGACGTGCTCCATGCCGGTCTGGCCGAGATCTTTGATCGCTGTGATGCTATCCTGACGCTGTCGGCGCCAGGTCCGGCACCTGCCGGCCTGGAAAGCACGGGGGACTCGATCTTCAACGGCCTCTGGACGCTTTGCGGCACGCCGGCCATCACCCTGCCGGTCTTCGAGGCAGAGAACGGCCTGCCAATGGGCGTTCAACTGGTGGGGCGGCGAGGCGACGACGGGCGATTGCTCCGGACCGCCCGCTGGCTTTCCGACTACATTTCCACCTCCGGGGAGGACAACCGACCATGAACCGCTTCTTGTCCATCATCGCATTTCTCGTGCTTGTCGGATTTGTCGGCATATTGCTACTGAAGGTGCCGCGGCTTGATCTCGCCGCGATGATCTTGCTGACCGTGGGCATGGTCGGTTATGACTTCTTTGTCTACAAGGACCGCTCCGGCGATCATTGAGCCTCGCGACCCAGAACCCATCACGCATTTTGAACACTGGCATCAAAACAATGCATTTCCCTTGAGACCCGAGATCGTCGTATCGCTGATTAAAAGGTCGAGGAGAGAGTCGCATGACGCCCGTTCATGTTTTGCTGCTGGTGCTGGTCGCCGCCCTCTGGGGCTTCAATTTCGTCGTCATTCGGCTCGGGCTAGACAATTTTCCGCCGCTCTTCTTCTCCGCGCTGCGATTCTTCTTCGCGGCCGTGCCGCTCGTCTTCTTCATCCCCAAGCCTGACGTGCCCTGGCGGATCATCATCGGCATTGGCCTCATGCTGGGCGTAGTCAAGTTTTCCTTCCTGTTCATCGGCATGGATGTCGGCGTGCCGCCAGGCCTTGCCTCGCTGCTCCTGCAGTCGCAGGCCTTCTTCACCGTGCTGCTCGCCTTCCTTGTCTTCGGCGCCAAGCCAAGACCGCTACAACTCGCCGGCATGGTGATCGCCTTTTCCGGCATCGCGCTCATCGCATCGTCCATCGACGGCGATTTCACCATAACAGGCCTCGCCCTCGTCATTGCCGCGGCAATCGCCTGGGCCTCATCGAACATGCTGATGAAGAAGGCCGGCAATGTTCACATGCTCAATCTGATGGTCTGGGTCAGCCTCATTCCGCCGATCCCGCTTCTGATCATCTCGGTCCTGTTCGAGGGTTGGGACCGCGATCTCGCCGCTCTTAGCAACATCAATCTGGCGGGCGCCGGCGCGGTACTGTTCGTCGCCTATGTCGCGACCATCTTCGGTTTCGCCATCTGGGGGGCGATGATCAGCCGCTACGGTGTTTCAACCGTCGCACCGTTCTCGCTGCTCGTTCCCGTCTTTGGCATGTCGTCTTCAGCCCTTTTGCTCGGAGAGGCGTTCGGGACCCTGCGGATCGTGGCCGCCGTCCTGATTGTCGTGGGCCTGGTAATGAACGTCTACAATCCGCAATGGCTGGGCCGCAAACCGGCTGCGGCCTAAGAGTTCACGCCTAAAGCAGCCGGCTACGCCGCAGCATTCCCTCGTCCTCGAGCAGGGGATAGCCGATTGAGGCGAACAGCGAATTGATCTCCTTCAGATCGCGCATCGTGTCGATATGCAGCGAGCTGGACTCGAAGCTTGCGGCATTGCCGTCGCGCAGCCGTTGAAGATGTTGCTCCTCGCTGATTCGAACCAGATTGCGCACTGCCTCCTTGCGCGCCACCAGTTGGCGGGCGTGCTCCACGTCGCGATTGACCAGCAGGTTGAAGGCGAGGCGGGCGTTCTTCACCACCTCGTTGTGCATGGCCGTCAGTTCCGACCAGCCCTCGGGCGAGAAGGTGGTATTGCGGTCGTGCTTCTTGCGCACGCGGTTCAGCATGTTCTGCGAGATGATATCGGCGGCCTGCTCGATCTTGATCGTCGTGCCGAGCAGCGACTGGCACTGGGCGGCCGACGCCTCGTCGAGTGCCGTCTGCGATATGCGGGCGAGATAGAACTTGATGTCCCGGTGAATTTCATCGATTTCGTCGTCGAGGGCCTCGATGGCCTGCATCTTCTTCGGATCCCAGGTCTCGTAGAGCTCAATGATCCAGTTGAGCATGATCTCGGTCTTTTCGCAGACGGTCAGCACCTCGCGCGTCGCGTTGCTGATAGCCTGACGCGGATTGGTGAGGTCGGCCGGATTGAGGACGGAGAGCCGCGACGGAACCACGGTTTCGGCCGTGGGCTTGGCCAGTACCGCCTCCAGCGCCCGCGCCACGATGCCGCTGAACGGCAGCCCGAAGATCAGCACCGCGGCATTGATCGCCAGGTGGATCATCACCACGGCATCGCCCAGTCGGGCGGCAAAGAGCAGGGGATCGAGGCTGACGGCAAACTGCAGGGCGAGTGCCGCCAGCGTACCGAAGCCGCGGATGACGAAATTGCCGAGCGGTACGATGCGGGCGGCAGCCTCGGCATTCTTGGTCAGGATCGCACCGATCACAGCCGCGCCGAAATTGGCGCCGAGCACCAAGGGGATGATCAAAGCGGGCGGTAGCAGATCACGGTCGGCGAGCGAGGCGAACAGAAGGATGGTCGCAACGCTCGAATGGAAGGCCCAGGCGAGCAGCGCCGACAGCAGGAAGGCGGTGATCCAGTCGCGCGACAGGTAGTTGAACACCAGCGGCAGGATTTCGCTGGAGCGCAGCGGGTCGGAGGCTTCGCCGATCAGGCGGAGCGACAGCAATAGCAGGCCCAAACCGAAGAGGATGCGTCCCGCCTGGCGCCAGTTGCGCTGCTCCGAGGCGCGAAAGGCGATCGTACCCATCAGCAGAAGGACTGGAATCAGCAGCGCAAGATCGTAGCGCAGGATGCGAACGACAAAGGCAGAACCGAGATCGGCGCCGAGCAGGGTGGCGACGCCGATCCCCGTGGATACATAACCGCCAGCGACAAAGGACGAGACGATCAGGGCGACGGCGGTGGCGCTCTGCAGTACGATGGCAAAGAAGAAGCCGCCAACCGCGGCCGAAAAGCGATTGCTGATGGCTAGCCTCAGCCGTTCCTTGAGCAGATTGCCATAGGCGCGTTCGATGCCGGTGCGCACCATGCGGGTCGCCCAGAGCAGCAGAGCGACGGCTCCGGCGAGATTGATGAAGACGACGATCCCTGACATGCGGCATTCCCGGAGCAAGTGGGCCGGATCGCATGCGACGACATGCCCCGGCAAAGCTGGTGAGCGTCAGCCGAATCCGCGTCGAGCGCGCCCGGCCAAGCGACAGACGCTAGTCCAGAATCGCCATTGTCACAACTTGATGCACATGCCGGTGTCGACGGCAGCAAACGGCCCTAGGCGACCGCCTTCTGCAGGGCGCGCGCACCGTTCGGTGCATTGACCTTGCCGCCCGAAATGAAGAAGGCGAAGACATCGCGCGGCGCCTTGTCGACAGCCCGCTCCGGGGCGATGACCGGCAGGTCGTCCGGCGTACCCCCGCGGGCGTAGGTCTTCAGCCGGTCGGCCCAGGCTTCGATGTCCTTCGGCGGATAGCAGCTCGGAATATCGTCCTCGCCCTTCTGCAGCCGGGCATAGACGAAATCGGTCGTCGGGTCGGCGAACATCGGATAGTCATGATGATCGGCACAGACCGCCGCCACGCCGTATTTCGCCAGAAGGGCGACGAATTCCGGCACCTGGAAGGATTCATGGCGCGGCTCGACCACATGACGAAGAGCGATCCCGTCCTGGTTCTTCGGCAGGAGCGCCAGGAAGGCCTCGAAATCTTCCGGCTCGAACTTCTTCGTGCCCATGAACTGCCAGAGGATCGGACCCAGATGGGGCCCAAGCTCGGTAATGCCCTGGGTCAGGAACTTCTCGACCGACGGCCCGGCCTCGGCCAGCACCTTGCGATTGGTGCAGAAGCGGCTGGCCTTCAGCGAGAAGACGAAATTCTCCGGCACTTCCGAGGCCCATTTGGCGAAGGTCGCCGGCTTCTGGCTGGAATAATAGGTGCCGTTGACCTCGATTGCGGTGAGCTCGCGGCTGGCGAATTCGAGCTGCCGCTTCTTGGCCAGCGTCTCCGGATAGAAGCTGCCTTCCCAAGGGTCGAAGGTCCAGCCGCCGATGCCGGTGCGGATTGTGCCGGATTTGGTCATGAAGCTATCCTCATTCAGGTCTAACGCTCAATCGGCTTCTGCGGATCTTCGCCGAAACCAAGCACCGGGACTTCGTCACCACCTTCGGGCACCAGCCGGAAGACCTTTGCCTCCTCCAGCGCTCCACGGATATTGCCGGCCCGTAGCGCCCGGCGCACCCGATCGAGCTTGGCAATCTCGGCATACCCCATCGACGCTCCCCACTCGCCGACGTCCTCGAGCCTCGACGGGAACCTCTGCGAGGTGTTCACCTTCACGAATGAGCTGCACTGATCTATGGGTCATCGCTGACGCCTCCGTGTAAAACTCGCGTCCCAGCGTTGCGGATCGGGACGGTAGGCGGTGACCAAGACCGCAGGCTCACTCTGGCCCTTCGGAACTCCCCAGACCAGATGAATCGGCTCACCAGCTTCGTCGAACTGAAGAACCAGAACCGCCGGTCCTTTATGATATTCAGGGTAGTCTTCGACGACAATCGCCGTGGAAATGGCACGAATGATCGGTTCGATCAGAAGCCCGTCATCGACCAGTTCCTGCACGGCATGAAGCGAAGCCCGGAACTTGTCTTGCTCTACCAGCGCACGGACAAGTTCAAGGGTTTCGCTCATCGCTCACTCCGCCGCCTGGCGCTTCTTCAGCGGCCGCCGCTCCAGCAGTTCCTTGAGGAACTGGCCGGTATAGGATTTCTCGACCTTGACGATATCCTCGGGCGTGCCCTCGGCGACGATCGTGCCGCCGCCGTCGCCGCCCTCGGGGCCGAAGTCGAGGATCCAGTCGGCGGTCTTGATGACTTCGAGATTGTGCTCGATGACCACCACGGAATTGCCCTGATTGACCAGCTCCTGCAGCATTTCCAGAAGCTTGGCGACGTCGTGGAAATGCAGGCCGGTGGTCGGCTCGTCGAGGATGTAGAGCGTGCGGCCGGTCGACTTCTTCGACAGTTCCTTGGCCAGCTTGACGCGCTGCGCCTCGCCGCCCGACAGCGTGTTGGCCTGCTGGCCGACCTTGATATAGCCGAGCCCCACGTCGAACAGCGCCTGCAGCTTGTCGCGCACCGCCGGCACGGCGGAGAAGAAGTCGACGCCTTCCTCGACCGTCATGTCCAGCACGTCGGCGATCGACTTGCCCTTGAAGGTGACGTCGAGCGTCTCGCGGTTGTAGCGCTTGCCGTGGCAGACGTCGCAGGTGACGTAGACGTCGGGCAGGAAGTGCATCTCGATCTTGATCACGCCGTCGCCCTGGCAGGCCTCGCATCGGCCGCCCTTGACGTTAAAGGAGAAGCGGCCGGGCTGGTAGCCGCGGGCCTTGGCTTCCGGCAGGCCGGCAAACCAGTCGCGGATCGGGGTAAAGGCGCCGGTATAGGTGGCCGGGTTGGAACGCGGGGTGCGACCGATCGGCGACTGGTCGATGTCGATGACCTTGTCGATGAACTCGAAGCCGTCGATGCGGTCGTGCTCGGCCGGGTTTTCGCGCGCGCCCATGACGCGCCGGGCGGCGGCCTTGTAGAGCGTTTCGATGAGGAAGGTCGACTTGCCGCCGCCCGAGACGCCGGTGACGGCGGTGAACACGCCGAGCGGGATGGCGGCGGTGACGTTCTTCAGATTGTTGCCGCGCGCGCCGACGACCTTGACCTGCTGGCCCTTCTTCGGCTTGCGGCGTTCGGAGGGTACGGCGACGCCAAGCTCGCCGGTCAGGTATTTGCCGGTCAGCGATTTCGGATGGGCCATGATGTCCTGCGGCGAGCCCTGGGCGATCACCTCGCCGCCATGGATGCCGGCCGCCGGGCCGATGTCGACGACGTAGTCGGCGGACAGGATCGCGTCCTCGTCATGCTCGACGACGATGACCGTATTGCCGATGTCGCGCAGGTGCTTCAGCGTATCGAGCAGGCGCGCATTGTCGCGCTGGTGCAGGCCGATCGACGGCTCGTCGAGCACGTAGAGCACGCCGGTGAGCCCTGAGCCGATCTGCGAGGCAAGCCGGATGCGCTGGCTCTCGCCGCCCGAGAGGGTGCCGGAATTGCGCGACAGGCTCAGATAGTCGAGGCCGACGTCATTGAGGAAGGCGAGGCGCTCGCGGATCTCTTTCAGGATGCGAACGGCGATTTCGTTCTGCTTGGCCGTCAGCTTTTCCGGCAGGTCGACGAACCAGTTGCGGGCGACGCGGATCGACATCTCTGTCACCTGGCCGATATGCAGGCCGTTGACCTTGACCGCCAGCGCCTCGGGCTTCAGGCGGAAGCCGTTGCACGACGGGCAGGGGGCCGCCGACATGTAGCGTTCGATCTCCTCGCGGGCCCAGGCGCTGTCGGTCTCCTTCCAGCGCCGCTCGAGATTCGGCACGATGCCCTCGAAGGTCTTGGTCGTGGTGTAGGAGCGCGCGCCGTCGGCATAATGAAAGTCGATTTTCTCCTCGGTGCCGTAGAGGATCGCCTTCTGCGCCGCCTCTTTGAGATCGGACCACTTGCTCGAAAGCTTGAAGCCAAAAGCCTTGCCGAGCGCATCGAGCGTCTGGTCGTAATAGGGCGAGGAGGATTTCGCCCAGGGTGCGATCGCGCCGTCGTTCAGCCGGCGTTGGCTTTCCGGCACGATCAGCGCGGTGTCGATCTTCTGCTGGAAGCCGAGGCCGTCGCAGGTCGGGCAGGCACCGAAGGGGTTGTTGAAGGAGAACAGGCGCGGCTCGATCTCCGGAATGGTGAAGCCGGAAACCGGGCAGGCGAACTTTTCCGAAAACAGCACGTGCTCGTGGGTGTCGTTGAGCGACTTGTTGGCGCTGCCGCCGGCCGCCGTCTCTTCGGGCGGCAACGGCTTGTCGGCGAATTCGGCGATCGCCAGCCCGTCGGACAGAACGTGAAGGCAGGTCTCGAGGCTGTCGGCCAGCCGGCTTGCGATGTCGGGCCTGACCACGATGCGGTCGACGACCACGTCGATGTCGTGCTTGTACTTCTTGTCCAGCACCGGCGCCTCGGCGATCTCGTAGAACTGGCCGTCGATCTTGACGCGCTGGAAACCCTTCTTCATCAGGTCCGCGAGTTCCTTCTTGTACTCGCCCTTCCGGCCGCGCGCGATCGGCGCCAGGATGTAGAGGCGGGTGCCCTCCTCGAAGGACAGGATTCGGTCGACCATCTGGGAGACCGTCTGGCTCTCGATCGGCAGGCCGGTCGCCGGCGAATAGGGCACGCCGACGCGGGCGAACAGGAGTCGCATGTAGTCGTAGATCTCGGTGACCGTGCCGACCGTCGAACGCGGATTGCGCGAGGTCGTCTTCTGCTCGATCGAGATTGCCGGTGACAGGCCGTCGATCTGGTCGACATCCGGTTTCTGCATCATTTCGAGGAACTGCCGGGCATAGGCCGACAGGCTCTCGACATAGCGGCGCTGGCCTTCCGCATAGATGGTGTCGAAGGCGAGCGAGGACTTGCCCGAGCCGGACAGGCCGGTCATGACGATCAGCGAATTGCGCGGCAGATCGAGGTCGATGCCCTTGAGATTGTGCTCGCGCGCGCCGCGGATGGAAATATGCTTCAAATCGCTCATAGGGACTGGTCTCGACTGGACAAAGCTCTGCAGGGAGGGCGCTCGGGAGGAGGGCTCTCCTTATTTAGTGACGCCCGCGCCCCTGTCGAGCGCCGGGAGTGGATTAAAGGGTGGCAAAATGATTCTATTGACAGCATCCTAGTGCATTACTAGAACAAATAAAGAACATTTTCGTTGTGGATTAACCCCGATCGCCACCCAACCGCAGGATGGTTTGGTTTAAGGTGGGCGGATTTCTCTGTTTCGGAGCCGCATGATGGCGGCAGCAAGGTGAGTAGTATGGCTGGCAGCGTCAACAAGGTAATTTTGATCGGCAATCTTGGCGCCGACCCGGAAATCCGCCGGACCCAGGATGGCCGGCCGATCGCCAATCTGCGTATCGCCACGTCGGAAAGCTGGCGCGACAAGAACACCGGCGAGCGCAAGGAAAAGACCGAGTGGCACACCGTGGTGATCTTCAACGAAGGTCTCTGCAAGGTCGCCGAGCAGTATCTGAAGAAGGGCTCGACGGTCTATATCGAAGGCCAGTTGCAGACCCGCAAGTGGCAGGACCAGAGCGGCCAGGACCGTTACTCGACCGAAGTCGTGCTACAGGGCTTCAACGGCAACCTGACCATGCTCGGCGGTCGTGGCGATGCTGCCGGCGGCTCGCGCGGCGGCGGCGAATTCGGCGGCGGCTATAGCGGCGGTGGCGACGACTACGCCGCGCCGGCACCCCAGCGCGGCGGCGGCCAGCAGCGGGGAGGGGCAAGCGCACCCCCATCGGGCGGCTTCTCCCGCGATCTCGACGATGACATCCCGTTCTGATGTCTAGCGGCGCTTCGGCGCCGCTTTTTTGTTGTGGGCGTTCGGCGGGAAGCCCGGTCTGAAATGCATGATTTACGATGGATACTAGGGGGTATCACTATGGAAGAGACAAAACCGCAGGCCGGTCCCGCGACATGGCGCATCATCCTGGCCTTCCTGCTGGACTTCTTCACCGCCTTCTTCGTGCTCGGCTTTGCCGTCGCATCGGTGGCGGGCGGACGCACGGAGGAGGGGTTCCAGTTGAACGGGCTGCCGGCGCTTATCCTGTTCGCGCTGGTCATCGCCTATTTCATCGTGTTCAACCGCTACCTCGGCGGCACGATCTGGAAGCGCATCCTGAAGGCGCAGCGCTGAGTTTGCCCACAGGCGGCGGTCAAGCTTCGGCCATCCCTCGCGTCAGCCTGGGAAGGCCGATTTCACACCGTCGACCACGAACTGCACCGAAAGCGCCGCCAGCAGCACGCCCAGCAGGCGGGTGAGCAACGCCCGGCCGGTGACACCGAGGAAGCGGTTCAGCCGCTCGGCGAGGATCAGTGCGGCAAAGACCAGCGCCAGGCAGACGGCGATGACGCCGATCAGTTGGATCTTGCCGGCCATGCCGTCCATCGTGCCGGCGATCAGCACGGTGGCGGAGATCGCGCCAGGTCCGGCGATCAGCGGGATTGCCAGCGGAAAAACCGCCAGATTGTGGATGTGGTCCTTGGTGATTGCGGCATCGGTAGTCTTTTCCTTACGCTCGTTACGCTTCTCGAAAATCATCTCGAACGAGATGACGAAGAGCATCAGGCCGCCGGCGATGCGGAAAGCACCCATGGAAATGCCGAGCGCACCAAGAATGCTGGCGCCGAACAGGGCAAAGACGGCGAGGATGGCGAAGGCGATCAGCGAACCGCGCACCGCGACCTGCTTGCGCTCGCCGCGGGTCATGCCCTGGGTCAGGCCGAGGAACAGAGGCGCCAGTCCCGGCGGATCGACCGTGACCAGCAACGTCGTGAAGGCGTTGATCATCGAATCCGTGCCGATCATGGTTATTCCCCCGCTTTGCCGGAACATTTAAATGCCAGCCGCACGCCCTTGGCAAGTTCTTGATCGGCCGGCCTTTCCCACGCCCCAAAAGGCTGTTTATAACCGCCTTGTGAGTCCGGGCAAAATTGGCGCTTTCCGGCCCTTTCAGCTATAAACTCCGCAGTGATTCCGAACAAAGATCGTGACCTGATTTGACTGAGCAAAACACTCCCGGCGGCGGCAAGTATCCGCAAGGCATTGAGCCGATTTCCATCATGGAGGAAATGCAGCGGTCGTATCTCGATTACGCGATGAGCGTCATCGTGAGCCGCGCACTTCCCGACGTCCGCGACGGTCTGAAGCCGGTGCACCGACGCATCCTGTTTTCGATGAGCGAAATGGGCATCGACTGGAACAAGAAATATGTGAAGTCGGCGCGCGTCACAGGTGACGTGATGGGTAAATACCATCCGCACGGCGATGCCGCGATTTACGACGCGCTGGCCCGCATGGCGCAGGACTGGTCGCTGCGGCTGCCGCTGATCGACGGCCAGGGCAATTTCGGCTCGGTTGACGGCGACCCGCCGGCGGCCCAGCGTTACACGGAATGCCGCCTGCAGAAGGTTGCCCATTCGCTGCTCGATGACCTCGACAAGGATACTGTCGACTTCCGTGAGAACTATGACGGCACGATGCAGGAACCGTCCGTCGTTCCGGCACGGTTCCCCAACCTGCTGGTCAACGGCGCCGGCGGCATCGCGGTTGGCATGGCGACCAATATTCCGCCGCACAACCTGGCTGAAGTGATCGACGGATGTATCGCGCTGATCGACGATCCGGCGATCGAGCTATCCGATCTGATACAGATCATTCCAGGCCCGGACTTCCCGACCGGCGCAATGATCCTCGGTCGTTCCGGCATCCGGTCCGCCTATGAGACCGGGCGCGGCTCGGTCATCATGCGTGGCGTTGCGCGCATCGAGCCGATGCGCGGCGACCGTGAGCAGATCATCATCTCGCAGATTCCCTATCAGGTGAACAAGTCGACGATGATCGAGAAGATGGCCGAATTGGTGCGCGACAAGCGCATCGAGGGCATTTCCGACCTGCGCGACGAATCCGACCGCGAAGGCTATCGCGTCGTGATCGAACTGAAGCGCGACGCCAATGCCGACGTCATCCTCAACCAGCTCTATCGCTACACCCCGCTGCAGACCTCGTTCGGCTGCAACATGGTTGCGCTCAACGGCGGCAAGCCGGAACAGATGACGCTGCTCGACATGCTGCGCGCCTTCGTTTCCTTCCGGGAGGACGTCGTCAGCCGCCGCACCAAGTTCCTGCTGCGCAAGTCGCGCGACCGCGCCCATGTGTTGGTCGGCCTCGGCATCGCGGTGGCCAATATCGACGAGGTGATCCGCGTGATCCGTCAGGCGCCCGATCCGCAGACGGCGCGCGAACAACTGATGGAACGCCGCTGGCCGGCGTCCGATGTCGAGAGCCTGATCCTGCTGATTGACGATCCGCGCCACCGCATCAACGAGGACATGACCTACAATCTGTCCGAGGAGCAGGCGCGCGCCATTCTCGAACTGCGCCTCGCCCGCCTGACGGCTCTCGGACGCGATGAAATCGACGAAGAACTGAACAAGATCGGCGGCGAGATCAGCGACTATCTCGACATCCTGTCGTCGCGCGTCCGTATCCAGACCATCGTCAAGGACGAACTCACCGCCGTGCGTGACGAATTCGGCACGCCGCGCCGCACCGAGATCATCGAGGGCGGCCTGGAAATGGACGACGAGGATCTGATCGCCCGCGAAGACATGGTCGTCACCGTGTCGCATGCCGGCTACATCAAGCGCGTTCCGCTCGCCACCTATCGCGCCCAGCGCCGCGGCGGCAAGGGCCGTTCCGGCATGGCGATGAAGGACGAGGATTTCGCCACCCGCCTGTTCGTCGCCAATACGCACACCCCGGTTCTGTTCTTCTCCTCGCGCGGTATCGTCTACAAGGAAAAGGTCTGGCGCCTGCCGATCGGTACGCCGACCTCGCGCGGCAAGGCGCTGATCAACATGCTGCCGCTGGAGCCCGGCGAACGCATCACCACGATCATGCCGCTCCCCGAGGATGAAACGAGCTGGCAAAACCTCGACGTCATGTTCTCGACGACGCGGGGCACGGTTCGTCGCAACAAGCTCTCCGACTTCGTGCAGGTGAACCGCAACGGCAAGATCGCCATGAAGCTCGAGGAAGAGGGCGATGAGATCCTGTCGGTGGAAACCTGCACCGAACTGGACGACGTGCTGCTGACCACGGCGCTTGGCCAGGCAATCCGCTTCTCCGTCGATGACGTCCGCGTGTTTGCCGGTCGCAATTCCATCGGCGTGCGCGGTATTTCGCTCGCCGAGGGCGACCGGCTGATTTCGATGACAATTCTCCATCACGTGGATGCCGAACCATGGCAGCGTGCCGCCTATCTCAAGCGTTCGGCTGCCGAGCGTCGCGCGAGTGGCGTGGATGAAGAGGACATCGCGCTCGTCGGGGAAGAGGTGACTGAGGAAGGTCAGCTTGACGAGCAGTTTTATGAGGAAATGAAGGCACGCGAGCAGTTCGTCCTGACTGTCTCGGAGCGCGGTTATGGCAAGCGGTCGTCGTCTTATGACTTCCGCATCTCCGGTCGCGGCGGCAAGGGTATCCGTGCCACCGACACGTCGAAGACGGCGGAAATCGGCGAACTGGTTGCCGCCTTCCCGGTCGAAGACAAGGACCAGCTGATGCTCGTCTCCGACGGCGGCCAGTTGATCCGAGTCCCGGTTGACGGCATCCGTATCGCCAGCCGCGCCACCAAGGGCGTCACCATTTTCTCGACCGCCAAGGATGAAAAGGTCGTCTCGGTCGAGCGCATCAGCGAGCCGGAAGGCGAAGACGAGGGCGAACTCGAAGAGGCCCTGGCAGGCGAGGGGCCCGTGCCGGACGTCGCCGAGGGGGCCGTGCCGGACGTGGCGGAGCCCCCCGCAGCGACCGACACCCAAGAATGACGAAAAGGCCCGCCGGAAACGGCGGGCCTTTTCGTTGGAGGCAATCGGAACTTGAGGGTGTCTTGGGGGGGCACCTGCGACGTCAGCCATGAGGCTGCTCGGCAGGCAGGGGTCAGAAGACCCGCTGACGTTTCTTCAGTGCGCGGAATTCGTCGTCTTCACGGCGAAGGGCGTTGACCGTCGAAGCGACGGAAGCGAGGAACATGCCGCAGATCAAGGCGGCCAGAACGGTCAGGCTCGTAAACATGTTCTTTCAATCCTTCCTGCTTCGGCAGTTTCTTCAATAGGCGTCTATCCGCCGGCGGTCAGCGGTGCAGCGGGTAATAGCTGGACGCCAGTTGCGGGCCGTAGCTGTTCGCGTCGGCCTTGTCATTCATGTAGAAGGTGGCGGAGGTGGCGAGCATCGCCGTCATCATGCCGACCCACACCAGATTGATCATCGTAACCTTGTCGTGCATCTAAGTCGTCCTTTCGGATTTTTTCGGCTTGGATAACCGTGAAAATGCGCGGCGCGGACAAACGTTCCGCACCATTCAATCGTTTTTAGTGAAGGCGATCTGAAACGTGTCTTAACGCTCCATTCATCTGGCGTTCATCTTCGCGAAAAGAGGCGGATGGCCGATGGTCCTTCGGCCTCGAGATGGGCGCGCAGGGTCAGCAGGCCGAGCTCGGTGAAAAGAGCTGCGAGAACGGCAAAAATGGCTAGAAGCGCGAGCATATGAGTCCCCTTGCATGCGACCGTTGGCATGTCTGCGTGCCAAGTCTGGAGGAATATGAACGATGCGGACTGAAGCCGCCTTGAACGGAACATTCATTCGTCGTTCATCCGCAGGGCAGGGATGGATCGGGCCCAAATCACTTGCGGCCCTCGCGCTTCCATGACAAAAGGCGTCGAAACAATTTTCGGGCGCCCATGACGATCGCATTCTATCCCGGCTCATTCGATCCGATGACTAACGGCCATCTCGATGTGCTCGTGCAATCGCTGAACGTGGTATCGAAGGTGATCGTCGCGATCGGCGTCCATCCCGGCAAGAAGCCGCTGTTCAGCTATGAGGAGCGCGCGGACCTGATTGGCACAGCCATCGCCGAGACCCTGCCCGAGCGCGCCGGCGACGTTTCGGTCGTCGCCTTTGATGGCCTCGCTGTCGATGCGGCCCGCAAGAATGGCGCCAAGCTGCTGATCCGGGGCCTGCGCGACGGCACCGATCTCGACTATGAGATGCAAATGGCCGGCATGAACCACCAGATGGCGCCGGACCTGCAGACCGTATTCCTGCCGGCGGGTACCGCCTCGCGGCCCATTACGGCCACATTGGTACGCCAGATCGCCTCCATGGGTGGCGATGTCAGTGCCTTTGTGCCGCCCGCCGTCCTCTATGCGCTAAAGTCCAAACTCTCGCGCTGATCGTCGTTCAAGCCATTGGAGTGATCATGAAACTCTTTCAAATTGCCGCAGCCCTGTTCATTGCCGTCGCAACAGCCGGTTCGGCGATCGCCGCCTCGGAGGACAACACCTTGACCATCCAGTTGAAGGACGGTCCGGTCGTCGTCGAGCTTATGCCCGAGGTCGCACCGAAGCACGTCGCGCAAATCAAGGAACTGGCCTCCAAGGGCGAGTATGACAATGTCGCCTTCCACCGCGTCATCGAGGGCTTCATGGCCCAGACCGGCGACGTCGAGTTCGGCGACATGGAGGACGGCTTCAATGCCGGCCGCGCCGGCACCGGCGGCTCCAAGCTGCCTGATCTTCCGGCCGAGTTCTCCAAGCTTCCCTTCGAGCGCGGCGTCGTCGGTATGGCCCGCTCGCAGGATCCGAACTCCGCCAATTCGCAGTTCTTCATCATGTTCGCCGACTATCCGCCGCTGAACGGCGAGTATACCGTCGTCGGCAAGGTCGTGTCCGGCATGGAATTCGTCGACAAGATCAAGCGCGGCGAGGGAGGCAACGGCGAAGTTTCCGATCCCGACCGCATGATCAAGGTCACCGTCGGCAAGCAGTAACAATCGGGCATCCGCCCCAAAGAGGAGAAATATCATGGCCGAGATCAAGGATCCGGAAAACACCATCATCATGGAAACGACCAAGGGCAAGGTCGTGATCGCGCTCTTCCCGGATCTGGCCCCCGGCCATGTCGCACGCGTCAAGGAACTGTCGCGCGAAGGCGCCTATGACGGTGTGGTCTTCCACCGCGTTATCGAGGATTTCATGGCGCAGACCGGCGACGTGCAGTTCGGAAAGCAGGGTTCCGACAGCTTCAATCCGGCCCGCGCCGGCATGGGCGGCTCGCAGAAGCCGGACCTCCAGGCCGAATTTTCGGCCACCTCGCATGTGCGCGGCACCTGCTCCATGGCGCGCTCGCAGAGCCCGAACTCGGCCAATTCGCAGTTCTTCATCTGCTTCACCGATGCGCCGTGGCTCAACAAGCAGTATTCGGTCTGGGGCCAGGTCATCGAGGGCATGGACGTCATCGACCAGGTCAAGAAGGGCGAACCGGTGCGCGATCCCGACTCGATCGTTTCGATGAAGGTCGCCGCCGACGCCTGATCGGGCTTGCTTTGGTGACCCGCCCCGGCGTATCGCGCCGGGGCGGGTTTTCGCGTTTTGAGGAGTTGCCGTCGCGATGCGCGTAGACCAGTTCGATTTCGATCTTCCCGACGAGAATATCGCACTTAGGCCGATGAGCCCACGCGACCAGGCGCGGCTGCTCGTCGTCCGGCCGGATGGCGCGCCGGTGCTCGAAGACGCCCGGGTCTGCGACCTGCCATCCTTCCTGAAAGCCGGCGACGCCTTGGTGTTCAACGACACCAAGGTCATCCCGGCCCAGCTCGAAGGCGTGCGGCTGCGCGACGGGGCGGAGCGCACGCCGGTTTCCGCCACGCTGCATATGCGCATGGATGCCAGCCGCTGGAAGGCCTTTGCCCGGCCGGGCAAGCGCATCAAGCTCGGCGACCGGATCGAATTCGGCCATTCCGGCAATGCCTGCCTGCTCGGCACGCTTGGCGCCGTCATCGAGGAAAAGGGCGAAGCGGGCGAGGTGACGCTTCGCTTCGACTTCTCCGGCGCCGCTCTCGACGAGGCGATCGCCACTGTCGGCCATATTCCGCTGCCGCCCTATATCGCTTCCAAGCGTGACGAAGACGAGAAGGACCGGACCGACTACCAGACCATGTACGCGAAGGAGGAGGGGGCTGTTGCCGCCCCGACCGCCGGCCTGCATTTCACGCCCGACCTCTTTGCCCGGCTCGATGCCGCCGGGATCGAGCGCCATTTCGTCACGCTGCATGTCGGCGCCGGCACGTTTCTGCCGGTGAAGGCCGAAGACACCGCCGACCACAAGATGCACCACGAGATCGGCCAGGTCTCGCGCGCCACCGCCTCGGCGCTCAATGCGGTCAAGGCCCGCGGCGGGCGGATCGTCTCGGTCGGCACCACGTCGCTGCGCCTGCTCGAAAGCGCCACCTCCGAGGCGGGCGAAATCCTGCCCTGGTCCGGCGCGACCGACATCTTTATCACGCCGGGCTACCGCTTCAGGGCGGTCGACGTGCTGATGACCAATTTCCATCTGCCGAAATCCACGCTGTTCATGCTGGTCTCGGCCTTTGCCGGCCTCGACACCATG
This sequence comes from Rhizobium arsenicireducens, assembly GCF_964021225.1. Classification (NCBI taxonomy): domain Bacteria; kingdom Pseudomonadati; phylum Pseudomonadota; class Alphaproteobacteria; order Hyphomicrobiales; family Rhizobiaceae; genus Rhizobium; species Rhizobium arsenicireducens. The sequence goes on from NZ_CAXHYK020000001.1 coordinate 1,353,739, forward strand.
CGGGCGGCCTACGCCCACGCGATCGCGGACGGCTACCGATTCTATTCCTATGGCGATACCAGCCTGCTCTTCCGGGACAAGGGCTAACGAGGTGCTCAAAGGAGCTTGCGATCTTTTCGGACAAGAAGGCTACACGGATATCTCAGCCGGCGAGTTGTGCGTCGAATACGAATTGCTTTCCAGACGTCAGACAATGATAGATCGAAGTAACTGGCTGATTGAGCACTTAGATCCCGTTGAAAACGTATTGCTCGACATGGAAGGACATATCCTTCTGGGACAAGTCACCGGCTGCTTCGTCAATGGTATGGATGCCGCGACGATTATTTGCGCTGTAGCATTCGTAGAAAGGCTCCTCACGGATGCATTGGAGATGAGGGGACGAGACCACACGACAAAGCGCGGGCTCGGAAACATATTATCCGAACTCGAAAAACTGAATCTGATGGATCCATTTTTGGTTTCGCGCCTACAGCATCTTAACAGGGTGCGAGTGAATTTTACGCACGATAAGGGCCCGGACAGCGAATACTCACTGTTTCAACGCAAGTTGAGAATCGTAAGGCGCTGGCCAGATGTAGAGTTTCCTGAAGAGCTTATCTTACGCAACGATGCGAGAGAGGCGATCTGTTTTTGCTATCTCTTGGCGGAACGTGTTCAACGACACTTCCCCCGACTAAATCTCCCCGGTCATCCCAGCATTAGTGAAGAACTAAAAAATGTCCCCATCTTTCGAATTTAAGCTCAAGGCCACATCGGGCAAGGCCCGCCTCGGCGAGATTTCCATGCCGCGCGGCGTAATCCGCACACCGGCCTTCATGCCGGTCGGCACGGTCGGGACGGTCAAGGCGATGTATCTCGACCAGGTCAGGGAAGGGGGCGCCGACATCATTCTCGGCAATACCTATCACCTGATGCTGCGCCCCGGTCCGGAGCGCGTGGCGCGCCTCGGCGGCCTGCACGAGCTGATCCGCTGGCCCGGGCCCATCCTCACCGATTCGGGAGGCTTCCAGGTCATGTCGCTCTCGGGCCTGCGCAAGCTCGACGAGCAGGGCGTGACCTTCAAGAGCCATGTCGACGGCTCGACCCATTACATGTCGCCGGAACGCTCGATCGAGATCCAGGGCATGCTCGACAGCGACATCCAGATGCAGCTCGACGAATGCGTGGCGCTGCCGGCCGAACCGAAAGACATCGAGCGGGCGATGGAAATGTCGCTGCGCTGGGCCGAGCGCTGCCGCGTCGCGTTTGGCGAACAGCCGGGCAAGGCGATGTTCGGCATCGTCCAGGGCGGTGACATTCCGGACCTGCGCGTCCGCTCGGCCGAGGGCCTGAAGCAGCTCGACCTCAAGGGCTATGCGGTCGGCGGCCTGGCGGTCGGCGAGCCGCAGCACGTCATGCTGGAAATGCTCGGCATCACGCTGCCGGTCCTGCCGAGGGCAAAGCCGCGCTACCTCATGGGCGTCGGCACGCCGGACGACATCCTCAAATCGGTGGCCGAGGGTATCGACATGTTCGACTGCGTCATGCCAACCCGCTCCGGCCGCCACGGCCTGGCGTTCACCCGCCGCGGCAAGGTCAATATCCGCAATGCCCGTCATGCCGAGGACATGCGGCCGCTCGACGACCAGTCGAACTGTCCAGCCAGCCGCGACTATTCCCGCGCCTATCTGCATCACCTGGTCCGCTCGAACGAGGCGCTGGGCGGCATGCTCCTGTCGTGGAACAACCTCTCCTACTATCAGGAACTGATGCAGGGCATCCGCAAGTCGATCGAGGAAGGCCGCTTCGAAGACTTCAAGGCGGAGACACAGGAGATGTGGGCACGGGGCGACATCGATCCGGTGTGAAGGGGCGGCGGGAGAACCGACGGCGCTTGTTGGCCGTGCGCCGCATTCAACCCCAATTCCCCTCCCAACCCCTCCCCACAAGGGGGAGGGGCTAACGTCGAGCGCGGAGCGAACCACTCGTCTTCTCCCCCCTCGTGGGGGGTGCGGAACGGTCCGCGCAGCGGAGCAATCGATCCTGTGAATCGATTGCAGTGACAAACGCCGGCAGCCCAGAGGGGGCCTTTTGCGCCGCGGCAATGCGATCACCTGCTGGCGGGTCGGCTGGAAGTCCGGCGAACGTGCCTTAGTCGCTGAGCCGGCCGGCGAGAAATTCCCCGGCCAGTTCAATACCTTCCGCCGAAATCGTATGGTCGACACCCGGAAGGATCCGGCTTTCGACGTCAACGCCCAGGCCCTGTAAAATGGCAGTGGCCTTGACTGTCTCGGCAGCCGGGATCACCGAATCCGCAGCGCCATGGACGAGCAGGACCGGCGTCGCCTGGCCCGGCGAAAGCGGAAGCGGCGAGGCGAGGCGGCCGGAGAAACCGACGATCGCGCCGACCGGCCAACGTCCGGATGCAAGCGCGTCGAGCGCCATGATCGTGCCTTGCGAAAAGCCGACGAAGGCGACGCGGTCGAGCTTGTCAGCAAATCCATGTGTCTCGATTATCTCACCAATGACACGGTCGAAATCGGCGCGCGCGGCCTTGATGCGGCTGGCCCGGTTATCCTCGGTCACGCCGGCAATGCTGAACCACTGATGGCCCATGCCGTAAGGAAAGGGGAAGGGGGCATCGGGTGCGGCAAAGGCCGTGCCGGGCAGGGCGTCGCGCAAGCGGCCGGCAAGGGGCCGCAGGTCCGCGCCCCTGCTACCCACCCCGTGCAGGAAAATCACGAGGCGTGTTGCATCTTGCATGATCAGGTCCTCGGCAGCGAGACGGGATCGAGGCCGGGCAGGTCCGGACCGACCGGCACGATCCGGTTCGGATTGAGCGCCTTGATCGAGTAATAGCCGTGCTTGATGTGCGGGATGCTGACCGTCTCGCGCACGCCGAGCAGGGCGAGGATGCGCAGCATGTAGGCGGACAGCGCCGCATAGTCGGCAAGACGCCGCAGGTTGCACTTGAACAGGCCGTGATAGGCGGCGTCGAAGCGGACGAGCGTGACGAACAGCCGGATATCCGCCTCGGTCAACTGGTCGCCGCTCAGATAGGCGCGGTCGTCGGACAGCCGGGCTTCCAGCGTGTCGAGCATGTGGAACACGTCACCGAAGGCTTCCTCGTAGGCGCCTTGCGTCGTGGCAAAACCGGCGCGATAGACGCCGTTGTTGAGCTTCGGGTAGATTTCGGCGTTGAGCGCCTCGATCTCGTCGCGCAGCGCTTCGGGGTAGAGGTCGATTTCATGCTTCGCCAGCGCTCCGAAACCAGAATTCATCATGCGGAGGATCTCGGCCGACTCGTTGTTGACCATGGTTCCGGTCTTCTTGTCCCACAGCACCGGCACGGTGGCGCGGCCCGTATAGGTGGGGTCGGCTTTGGTGTAGATCTCGTGCAGGTAGGTCGCGCCATTGACGGCATCGCGGTCGGCGCCGGGGAAATCGCCGAAGCGCCAGCCGAAATCGGTAAGCACGGGCTCGACCACCGAGACCGAGATGACCTCTTCGAGGCCCTTCAGCTTGCGGCCGATCAGGGTGCGCGAGGCCCAGGGGCAGATCAGCGCCACATAGAGGTGATAGCGGCCGGCCTCGGCCTTGAAACCGCCCGTACCGGTCGGTCCGGCTTCGCCGTCGACGGTCACCCAGTTGCGAAAACCCGAAGTCTGGCGCACGAAGCCGCCCTTGGCGTCGGTCGCCTGTACCGGCTGCCAGTCGGCCGTCCATTTTCCGTTGACGAGCATTGTGTGTCTTTCTCCGGGGTTGCGTGGAGACTACACATAGGGCACGCCGACGCTTGGCGAAACGTCTCAGGCTCGCTACAAACCGTTGCCGGATGCCGAACAATGGGCAGATCGGTGCGTGCGCAGGGTGACGACAGTGTCGCAGGCGATCAATATCGAATATATTCGATATATGGAGACGGCGGATTGACGGTGGAAGAGGGCGAGATCGAAGCATTGGTGCCGACGCCCCGCATGCTGGCCTGGTCCCGCAATTCTACGCTCTATCGGTTGTCGCGCCGGATGATGACCGAGCGAGAACTTTCCGACGCCATCGCCCGCAAGTCCAGGCAGAAGTTCGAGGGTATTTCGGAGGCGCAGGTGAAGGCTCTCTCGGCCGCGGCGGTGGAGTTCGGCCGCACCATGCTGGCGCTCGACGATACGGCCTATGCCGAGATCCGCACGCGCTCGTCGGCGCGCGGCGGCAAGTCGAAGCGCGCCATCGGCCGCAAGCTGATCGAGAAGGGCATCGATCGCGAGATCGTCCAGCAGGCGCTGGAAGAAACCGACGATTTCCACTCGGCCCTGGTCTTTGCCCGCAAACGAGCCTTCGGTCCGTTCCGCCGTCCTGACGTCGAGGTCGACGACAAACGTCGGGCGAAGGAGTTCTCCGCTTTCGCCCGCAACGGCTTCGGCTTCGAGATCGGCCGAAGGGTGATGGCGATGGAACGTGAGGAGGCGGAGGAGATTTTGGCGGACCGGCCGTTTGTCTGATGCCGGGGAACCCTGCGGATAAACCCAAGGGAAGCCCTGGATCGGACAGGGCCAACCCACACGATAGGATCGCATAAGATAGATTATGGAACTTTAGCGTCAGTCAATCGGCTGCGGCAGCGCAAAGCACCATGACCTTGGTCAATGTCAGAACGCGTGGAATGTCAGCGTCGTCAGCGTGCGATCGACATCGGGAATATCCACGAAGATCGCATTCACATATCGGCCGACATCCTCACCCTTGGGAACGTAGATCTTGGCCAGCAGATCATATTCGCCGCTCGTCGAATAGAGTTCGGAGACCACTTCCTTCTCGTAGATGCGATCGGCGACTTCGTAGGTCTTTCCCGGACGGCAGCGAACCTGGATAAAGATGCAGTTCATGATTTCTTCCTTCCCACGTTTCCGTCATGTTACCAATGATATACGACTGGTTCCTGAAGCCTTGGACAAGCCTATCAGAGTTCGACTGTGGTTTCGAACACCAGTTGGTCATAGGCCGGCTCGACATGCGGCGGCGTCTCGGCCATCACCGTCTCGTAGTCGAGCGGAATGTGCATGTGGGTCAAATAGGCGTGGCGCGGCTTCAGCCGTTCGATCCAGCCGAGCGCCTGTTCCAGCGACAGATGGCTCGGATGGTGCCGGTATTGCAACGCGTCGATGATCAGCACGTCGAGGTCGTTCAGTTTGGCAACGGTCTCGTCGGGGAAATCGCTGACGTCGCAGCAATAGGCAACATCGCCGATTCTGAGACCCAGTGAAGGAATGTCGCCATGTTGCTGGACAAGCGGCTGGAAGCGGATCCTACCGCCCTTGCCCGTGATCTCCAGCGGGCGCGACAGATCCTCGATGACGATCGGCAGGACGATCGGCGGATAGTTGCTACCGGCCGGCGTATCGAGGCAATAGCCGAACCCCTGTCGAATGCGCGCCATGGTGTCGGCCTCGGCATAGATCGGAATGCGATGCTTCTGCATGACGAAATAGCCGCGCAGGTCGTCGATGCCGTGCAGATGGTCCGCATGGGCATGCGTATAGATCGCCGCATCGACATGCTGCACCTTGGCGGCGATCATCTGCTCGCGAAAGTCCGGCCCGGTATCGACGATCACGGTGGTCATGCCGCCGTCGGGCGCGATCTGCTGCACCATGAAGGATGCGCGGGTGCGCCGATTGCGCGGATTGTTCGGATCACAGGCGCCCCAGTCGCCGTTGATGCGCGGAACGCCCGGCGACGACGCGCATCCGAGGATCGTGAAGCGGCGGCGATAGATCATGCTCAGAGCCTCGGCATCTTGGAAAAGATACGGAAGGCATTCTCTGTGGTGATCCGCGCCATCTCGTCGACGCTGACACCCATGGTCTCGGCCAGCACTTCGGCCGTGTTGACCACATAGGACGGTTCGTTGCGTTTGCCGCGCCAGCGCTTCGGCGCCAGATAAGGCGCGTCAGTCTCGACCAGCAGCCGGTCGAGCGGCAGGCCCTTGGCGATGTCGCGCAACTCCGTCGACTTCGGAAAAGTCAGTATGCCGGAGAAGGATACATAGCCGCCGAGCTCTATGCCCGTCTTTGCCAGCGCTTCACCGGACGAGAAGCAGTGCAGGATGAAAGGGAAGGCCCCCTTCCCCATTTCCTCGGTCAGGATCGCCGCCATGTCCTCGTCGGCGCTGCGGCTGTGGATGACCAGCGGCAGCTGCGTGCGGCGCGAGGCCTCGATCTGGCGCAGGAACCCGGTTTTCTGGTCTTCCGGCTTCTGCGTGTCGTAGAAATAGTCGAGCCCGCATTCGCCGATGGCGACGATCTTGTCGTGACTTTTGGCCAGGCGGACGAGGTCGTCGGCCGTGACGTCCAGTTCCTCGTCGGCATTGTTCGGATGGGTGCCGACCGAGCAGAAGACTCCCGGATAGCGTTCCGTCAGGGCCAGCAGCGTGTCGAGCTTCTTCACCCGGGTGGAGATCGTCACCATCTGGGCGACGCCAGCCTCTCTTGCACGGGCGACCAGTTCGTCGCGTTCCGCGTCGAAATCGGCGAAGTCGAGATGGCAATGGGTATCGATCAGCATCGCGTCATCAGGCCTTTGCTTCGGCTTCCGGTGCCACGTAGCGCGGGAAGACCGGCGCCGGCGCCTGAAGCTCGGTGCCGGGCGTCAGACGGCCGGCTTCTCCGAGCGCGGCGAAATCGCGCTTGTCGGCGGGCGCGGCGACCAGATCCAGGAGCTTCGCAGCCGAATCCGGCATGATCGGCTGGAACAGAATGGCGATCTGGCGCACCACTTCGGCCGTGACATAGAGCACGGTTTCCATGCGCGGCACGTCGGTCTTGCGCAGCACCCAGGGTTCCTGCGCGGCGAAATAGCGGTCGGCCTCGTTGACCGTGCCGATGATGGTGGCGACGGCCTTGTGGATCGCCTGCTCGGCCATTTCCGCGCGGCAGGTGGCGAGCATGGCGTCGGCGATCGCAAGCATCGCCTTGTCGGCGTCGGTCAGCGGACCGGGCGCGGGGATCTTGCCGTCGCAGTTCTTGGCGATCATCGACAGCGAACGTGAGGCGAGATTGCCGATGCCGTTGGCGAGGTCGGCGTTGATGCGGGTGGCGATCGCCTCGGCGCTGTAGCTGCCATCGTGTCCGAACGAGACTTCGCGCAGGAAGAAATAGCGCACCTGGTCGAGGCCGAAATGGTTGACCAGGTCGACCGGGTCGACGACGTTGCCGAGCGACTTCGACATCTTCTCGCCCTTGTTGAGCAGGAAGCCGTGAGCGTAGACGCGCTTGGGCAGCGGCAGGCCCGCCGACATCAGGAAGGCCGGCCAGTAGACGGCGTGGAAGCGGATGATGTCCTTGCCGATGATGTGTACGTCGCACGGCCAGTACTTGGCGCGCGGGCCATCCTCATCTTCGACATAGCCGGTCGCGGTGATGTAGTTGGTCAGCGCGTCGACCCAGACATACATGACGTGCTTGGGATCGTTCGGAACCTTGATGCCCCAGTCGAAGGTGGTGCGCGAAATCGACAGGTCCTTGAGACCGGATTTCACGAACGAGATCACCTCGTTGCGGCGCTCGTTCGGACCGATGAAATCGGGCTGGTCCTGGTAGAGCTTCAAGAGCTTGTCCTCATAGGCCGAGAGGCGGAAGAAATAGCTCTCCTCCTCGACCCATTCGACCGGCGTGCCTTGCGGCCCGTAGCGCACGCCATCGGCGCGCACCTCGGTCTCTTCCTCCTGGTAATAGGCTTCGTCGCGAACCGAGTACCAGCCGACATAACTGTCCTTGTAGATGTCGCCGTTCTTCTCCATCCGGCGCCAGACTTCCTGGACCGTCGTGTGGTGGCGCTGCTCGGTGGTGCGGATGAAATCATCGTTCGACGAATTGAGCATCCGACCCATTTCGCGGAATTCGTCGGAATTGCGCTTGGCGAGATCCTCGACCGCAATGCCTTCGGCCCGCGCCGTCTGCTGCATCTTCTGGCCATGCTCGTCCGTTCCGGTGAGGAAGAAGACGTCCTTTCCGTCGAGCCGCTGGAACCGCGCCATGGCGTCGGTGGCGATCAGCTCGTAGGCATGGCCGATATGCGGCTTGCCGTTCGGATAGGCGATGGCTGTGGTGATGAAGTAGGTGTCGTTCATGGTCGGTTTTATGATCCGCGTCGATTGCGCCTGTGGGAGTATCGCCGGTTCTTAGAGCATTCTTGCGCCTTTAGAAACAGGCGTTTTATCGAAGCCCTGCCCTGCGCCACGATGATGGCGCAGCACTAGGCCTGGGACCGGCGATCTAAGCGGTAACGACGGCGAGAATGTCGAGGATAGTCTGCTTGCGCTCGAGATTGTAGGCGCTGGCGATCGCCAGTTGCTCCGTGACCGTCGACGAAAGCCGGGCATAGTGCTCGGCGCGCGCCAGGTCGCCGACAAGAACTGCCGCGCGCGCCTGTTCCACCAGAAATTCTCCGAGGTGTTCGGTGAAGAAGCCGAAGACGACGTCGCTGTCCTTCGCGCTCATGGCCTCCGCGAGCTTGTACATGGTCTTGCGCGCGGTAGCCCCCTGCTCGCCGACCAACTTGCGGAAGGCTTCGATGATGTCGGCGCCGCCGTAGTTGGCGAGTTTCAGCGCCTGGGCGACGCTTCCCTTGGAAAGCGCGAGTACCGTTTCCGCCTGTGTCTGTGGGACCGCCAGTCCGAGCGCGCCAAGGGCCAGGCGCATGGCATCGTCCGAAAGGGGCGTCAATCTGAGCGGCAGGCAACGCGACCGGATGGTCGGCAAGAGCTTGCCCGGCGCATGGGACAAAACGAGGAACATCGCTCGTTTGGGTGGTTCCTCCAGGATCTTAAGAATAGCGTTCGCGGCGTTGCGATTGAGGTCGTCCGCCGGGTCGATGATGACGATACGCCAGTTGCCCGTGCCTGAGGTCTGCGAGAAGAAATGCCCTGCCCGCCGCACCTCGTCGATGGTGATCGCGGTGCGCGTCTTGCCGGTCTTCTCGTCTATCGGACGGGTGAGATAGAGCAGGTTGTGGCTTGCGCCCGAAGCGATCTGGCGGCTGACGGGCGACGCCGGATCTGGATCGCCAATGATTTCGGGAGCCGTTTGCGGGTCGGGATAGCACAGCACATGATTGGCGAAGCGGAAGGCGAGCGTCGCCTTGCCTATACCTTCCGGCCCCTCGATCAGGATGGCGTGGTGCCCCTTGCCCGATCTGTAGGTGCGCGCCAGAAACTCTTCTGCCGCTTCATGACCGAAAAGCCGCGTGTTGATGGCTGGCGCAATGGCCCCGTCGAGCACGCCGTAGCGTTCCTCGCTCATTCTGCGCCAACCGTTTCCAGCTGGACCGCCGGCTTGAGACGGGCGAGCAGAGGCTGGACGGCCTCGTTGATGCTCTTGGCAATCTCGCCGACGGTTCTATTGGCATCGATCACCCGGCAGCGCTCGGGATGTTCAGCGGCAATGTCGAGAAAGGCCTGGCGGCGCTTTTCGTGGGTATCGAGTTCCTCCCTCTCGAAGCGATCCGGCGCAGTAACCTCACTCGCCTCGGCGGCAAGCCTGCCCCGCGCGCGCTCCAGCCCGATGGCTGCGGGAAGGTCGAGCACCAGCGTGAGATCGGGGATGACGCCGTTGACCGCGATGCGCTCCAGCGCATCGATGAATTCGACCTCGAGATTGCCTGTGACACCCTGATAGACGCGCGAGGAATCCATGAAACGGTCGCACAGAACGACGAAGCCCTTGGAGAGCGCCGGACGAATCACCGTCTCGACGTGGTCGTTGCGGGCGGCGGCGAACAGCATCGCTTCCATGCGGATGCCGAAAGGTTCAGCCGCGCCGGAGAGCAAGACATGGCGCAACGCCTCGGCGCCGGCCGAACCGCCAGGTTCCCGAGTCGTTATGACGTCATGGCCCTTGTGCCGCAGCACGTCGGCCAGGCGGCGAATCTGGGTCGACTTGCCGGCCCCTTCGCCTCCTTCAAAACTCACGAACAATCCGGCACCCGTCGACAATCTCTTCGCCCTGCTCTTTCGGCTCGTCGCCCTGCTCTTTCGGCTCGTCGCCCTGCTCTTTCGGCCGCGACGGTCGTTTCGCCCTGTTTAGCGCATTACTTAGGGCCGCGAAACCGCATTCGAAAGCCCTAAAGCCAGAAGAACAGGAGTTCGAACAGGGCATCACCGGCCTTTTGCCGAAGCGTCCCCTCGCCCACGGCCTCCGCACTCTTCAGCGTCACTTCCCGCAGGAGGCGTTCTCCTTGCGAGATCTTCAAGACCCCGACATCTGAACCGGCGTCGAGCGGTGCCCGCAGTGGCCAGCGATAGACGATCCGCGCCTGCAGGCGCTCGGGATCGTCGGCAGCCACATAGACGTCGACAGGACCTGTCGCGAGAAGATCCACCTTCGCCTTGTCCCCACCATAGACGCTCGCCGCTCCGATCGTCTCTCCGGGGTCAAAGAGATTGCGCATCTTGAAGGCGGAGAAGCCCCAATCGAGCAGGCGAATGGCCTCCTGGGTCCGCTCCCGGTCGCTCGGCAGCCCAGCAATGGCGAGAAACATCCGGCGGCCATCTCGTTCGGCCGAGGTCACCAGGGCATAGCCGCTATCCTCAGAGAAACCGGAGGCCAGCCCGTCCACGCCGCCGCTGCGGTTGAGGAGTGGATTGCGGTTGCGCTGAAGGATCTTGTTCCACTCGAACTCGGGCTCTGAAAAAAGGCCGTAAAATTCCGGATATGTCGACTGCAGGTGGCGGGCGAGCACCATCATGTCGCTCAATGTCGTGCTGTTATCCGGATGCGGAAGACCCGTCGGGTTGGCGAAATGACTGGTCCGAAGACCAATCGCCTTTGCTCGATCATTCATCCGGGCGGCGAACTTCTCCTGGCTGCCGTCCATGCCCTCGGCCAGGATGATGCAGGCGTCGTTCGCCATCTGCACCGCAATGCCTCTGAGCAGGTCCTCGACGCGTAGCTGCGACTTCAAAGCCGCAAACATGGTCGCGGTCCGCGACGGCGCGCCGCCCGTGCGCCAGGCATGTTCCGACACGCTGTAAACGGTGTCGAGGCTGATCGCGCTGCGCCGGATGGCATTGAACACCACTTCAAGCGTCATCAGCTTGGCGAGCGATGCCGGCGCAAGCGGCTTGTCCTCACCCTTGGCAAGCAGCACTGTGCCGGTCGATGCCTCGATCATCAGCACCTGAGCGGCCTTCGTCTCGAACTGACGAGCCGGCGCATTCTGGGCGTGAGCAGATTTGACAACGAAAAAGGCGAAAAACAGCAGGGCTAGGGCAAGGCTATGTCGCATGGTCACTTCTGTTCATCGCCGTAGCGCCTCGAACCCCATCAGCGGCGGCTCGATTGCCCTCGTGTCTAGCGACGCGGGGACAGCCTGGTGGCGCCGCGCGCGACAGAAGACAGAATCGACGCCTCCGTCAGACCGTCATTGCGCACCATAATCGCGTCGAAGGCAAGTGCCGCAGGCGCGACAGGCATCTCGGCGGCATAGGCCGAGGCTGAAGTCGGACGCCAGTATTGGCCGTCAAGCGGCCTCTCACTCGGGAATGGACCGTATTCGGGCAGAATGAACATGCCGTCGAAGACGCCGTTTGATGCCACCTCCTGCCCGGAGGCCGAATAGGACGCGGAAGGCGTAGGACCGGCAAGACTGGTCATGGTCGGAACGGCATAGGACGGGCCGGTCGGCATCGCCGAATTGTCGGCAGAGGCGACCATGACGCCACTGGCGATCTGGCCCTCAGGATTGACCGCCGGCGAACGGTCTCCCTTCTTGATATAGGATGCCATCAGATAGGGCATGTCGTGACCGTCCATCCGCGCCGGCCCTATATATTGCACCCGCACCGTTCCGGTTCCGCTGTGCTGCATATCAAGAAGGTCGGCGGCCTTGTTCGACAGGTCGATGATGCGGCCGGCATGGAAAGGTCCGCGATCATTGATGCGTACGACCACCGAGCTGCCGTTTTGCACATTGGTGACGCGCGCATAGCTCGGCAGCGGCAGCGTCGGGTGGGCGGCGGACAGGTGATGTTGGTCGTAGAGCTCCCCATTGGCCGTCTGGCGACCATGGAAGGCCGAACCGTACCAGGAAGCAATGCCGGTCTTGTCGTAGTCCGGATTGTCCTTGGGCACATAGACCTTGCCCTTGATGTTATAAGGCTTGCCGACCATGTAGCGGCCACCGCCCTTGGGAACCGGGCCGCTCTTCACCACACGCGGACTGGCCTTCACGCCATATGCCGCTTCGGAGAAATATTCCTTGGAGCGCTTTTGCTTCGTGGTGCCCTTATCGCCGCTCGTTGCGCAGGACGCGAGACTGGCGCAGAGGAACGGCAATGCGAGCCATTTGGCTCCGCTGACCAGAGTTCTGCCGCCGACCTTGAATTTCATCTGTCCCACTTGCCATTGCTCCGGTCACGGCCCCCTGCCGCCGCCGTTTGCCCTAAAGCAAATGGCTGACCGTCCTGTAACCATGAAGTAATTCGGCGAGAAGATGGCAGAATTGCGAACAAGTGGTTTCGATTGTTCGGGAGTGTTCCTGTTATGGTTAATGCATCCCTAATCATTACTGCGTCATACTATGCCGAAGTTGTTTGTACCGAGACGACTGGACGATCCAGTGTCGGTGGCATTCGGCTGCTCTTCGGTTCGTGCAAATGGTCTTGCAATGCGTCGCCGCTTTGCGCATAAGGCGATGGTCCGGAGGAGTGTCCGAGCGGTTTAAGGAACCGGTCTTGAAAACCGGCGTGCGGGAGACCGTACCGTGGGTTCGAATCCCACCTCCTCCGCCACCCCATCCGCGTCCATACCGAAGACATAGGTAACCGTTTGTCCCTAAGACATGGGTGACAACCTCGGGCCGAACGGGTTGTCGATGGTTTGCCAGGTCGTCTGCTCCTGACCTGAGACCCCTTTTCCTACCGGCTTTTGGGGATCGGAGCAGCTCAGACGCAGATGGGGATCGTCGCGATCGCGGCCTGTCGAGACGTTTCCAGTTCTTTATGGACCGAGTGGAGGGTAATGGCGTCTTCCCCGATCGCCGCCTGGTCGACCGAACCGATGGACGATATGGTTCTGCTCGGTTAAAATGCCTCTGTCTTTGAGGACCGGGATCGAAAATATAGCCGGGATCCGTTCGGATTTTACCGATGCATTTAGGTGGACCGGAACCAGTTTTGCCGCAATGTCGTTATAGGAGAGAGCATCAGGAGCAAATAATGCGCGCCATATTCCTAGTCATCATTGCCTCGGTGCTCAGCATCCTGGCGTTTAAATACAACGACAACTCGATGGGCCAGAATGAGCTCATGGCCTCGCCGATGGATGTCGCCGCGCAAAAATGACCGTCGGACGGGGCTGCCACCTATGGCCGCCCTTGGCCGCCCCTAACCTATCCATTGGCGAAGCCATTCGGGCGAGAGCCGCATCTCCAGCTCTTCCGCCAGTGAATCGAGCGCATTCTCCACGCTCGCGCGATAGTCGCCTCCCCCACCACTGATGCCGAAACTCTCCAGAAGTCGTGCGCGGTAGGAATCGCTTGAGAACAGACCATGCAGATAGGTGCCCATCACGCGCCCGTCGGGCGAGCGCGCTCCGTCCGGCCGTCCATCGATGATGACCGCCGCGCGCGCGCAGTCCCGTCCTTCGGTCACCCCGAGATGGATCTCGTAGCCCGATAGATCCACATCGAATTCCCCCGACCGGGCGAGGCTGTTTCGCACCGTCTTTTCCGGCGCCATCACGGTATCGACATCGAGCAACCCGAGGCCGGCGACCGTGCGGCTTTCCCCTTCGAGACCGAGAGGATCCGAGACGCTGCTGCCGAGCATCTGATAGCCGCCGCAAATGCCGATCACCCGACCGCCGCGTCGGACATGGGCTGCCAGATCGGCATCCCAACCGTTGGCGCGCAGATCCTCGAGGTCGCCGATCGTCGATTTCGACCCCGGCAGGATGACCAGTGCGGCATCAAGCGGCAAACGCTCGCCGGGGCGGATATAGGCGAGTTCGACAGAAGCCTCGGCGGCGAGCGGATCGAAATCGTCGAAATTGGCGATACGCGACAACACCGGGACGGCAATCTTCAAAGCGCGCCGCCGCCCCGCCGCCAGACGCTCCAGCACGACCAAATCCTCGGCCGGCAGCCGTCCGGCCGCCTTCAGCCAGGGTACAATGCCGAAACATGGCCAGCCGGTGAACCGGCCGATGGCGTCGATCCCCTCGTCGAACAGGCTGACGTCGCCACGGAATTTGTTGATGATATAGCCGACGATCTGCCGACGATCCTCCTCCGGCAGAATCGTGTGGGTGCCGACCAGCGAGGCAATCACCCCACCCCTGTCGATGTCGCCCACCAGCACGACCGGCACGCCGGCGCGCGTGGCAAAACCCATGTTGGCGATATCGCCTGCTCGCAGATTGATCTCGGCCGGCGAACCCGCCCCTTCGACGATCACCAGGTCAGCGCCCGCTTTCACGGCTTCAAAGCTCTCCAGCACGGCGGAAAGCAGTTGCGGTTTGAGCCTCTGGTAGTCGCGCCCCTTGGCCTGCCCGAACACCTTGCCCTGCACTATGATCTGGCTTCCCGTCTCCGATTGGGGCTTGAGCAGGACCGGGTTCATATGCACCGACGAGGGCACCCGGCAGGCCAGCGCCTGCAACCATTGGGCCCGGCCGATCTCGCCGCCGTCGTCCGCGACTGCGGCATTATTGGACATATTCTGCGGCTTGAACGGCCTGACGATTAGCCCGCGATTGGCGGCAAGCCGGCAGAGGCCGGCAACAAGGACCGTCTTGCCGACGTCCGAGCCCGTGCCTTGCAACATCACAGCCTTCGCCATGGAGATCTCGTCCTCTTGACGGTCTGCGCCTTTGTCGACGGATGGTGGATTCGGTGGCACTCGGACCGGCCGTGCGGAGTTGCATGCCGGCGACGCGCGGTCAAGCCATCGATATTAGACCCAAACCGAAAGACCGGCTCCAAGACTTTCGCACGAATCGCCCGGCGCTTCTTCGCCGGGTTAAATCGCGCCCGGTACGCACTACCTTGACCGGGACGCGAGCGGCATGGCTGCCTCACCGACACAATTAGCCAGACAACCTTACCATAAGGTTTATGGCAGCCGCGCCAGGCCGAGGACGACCTGCGCGCTCCTCGCCACCGCCCCTGCCCCGACCCCCAACGATCCGTGCAAGTCGCTGGCGTCACAGCCTTTTCACAATCAGCTCCATCTCGCTCATGGCGCTTTCGAGTTGGGCGAACGGGGGCCGGAGACGGGCGCATGGCGGCACAACATATTGCGACATAGAGTAGATTTGTCGTCGTCCATTGTATTTTTGTGGCCCTGGACAGTTGATTTCCGCGACCGGGAGCCTACCCTACAAAGGTCGGCTTGAGGTCAGGCTCGTTCAAAGCCATGCGGTTTTTGCGTGGCCACTCGTCGTCATCGCACATCTGTTTTGCGCTGAGGTGCTTCACCTTGCGCCTTGTGCCATTCAACTTCACCAATCGCCTGGCCATGCAGCGCGCCGGCACGGTTAAACTATAACGCTGCGAAAGAAATTGAGACTTGGAGGTCTTGCACCATGAAGAAACTCCTGGCATCCACCGTATTTGCCGCCGGACTTTATGCCGCGACCGGCGCCGCCCAGGCCGCCGACTGCGGCAATATTTCGATTGCCGAGATGAATTGGGCCTCAGCCGGTATCGCCGCCCATGTCGACAAGATAATTTTGGAGAGCGGCTACGGCTGCGACGTGACCCTCGTGACCGGCGACACGATGCCGACCTTCACCTCGATGAACGAGAAGGGTCAACCGGATATGGCGCCGGAAATGTGGGTCAACTCAGCCCGCGAGCCGCTGGAGAAGGCCGTTGCCGAGGGGCGGCTGTTGCAACTCGCGCCGATCTTGAGCGATGGCGGGGTCGAGGGGTGGTGGATTCCGAAGTTCATTGCAGACGCCAATCCCAAGATAAAGACCGTGGAGGACGCCCTCGCACATCCGGAACTGTTCCCGGCTCCGGAAGATCCCTCGAAAGCCGCCATCATCAATTGCCCGTCAGGTTGGAGTTGCCAGATTTCAACTGCCAATCTCTATAGGGCGATCGGCGCCAAGGAGAAGGGTTTCGAGCTGATTGACACAGGTTGGGCCGCCGGTCTCGATGGCTCGATCGCCAGCGCCTTCGCGAAGAAGACGGGCTGGCTCGGATACTATTGGGCGCCGACAGCCATCCTGGGCAAATACGAAATGGTCAAGCTCTCTTTCGGCGTGAAGCATGACAAGGCGGAGTGGGACAGCTGCACGGCGGTTGCCGATTGCCCCGAGCCGAAGGTGAACTCCTACCCGGTGTCCGACGTCTTCACGGTCGTCACCAAGGAGTTTGCGGAAAAGGCGAGCGTCGCCATGGACTACGTGAAGACGCGCAAATGGGACAACCTGACGGTCGGCCAGGTCCTGGCCTGGATGGACGAGAACCAGGCCACCAATGAGGAAGGCGCCGAATACTTCCTCAAGACCTATCCGGACATGTGGACCGCCTGGCTTCCCGGAGACGTCGCCGAGAAGGTGAAGGCGGCCCTCTGATCCTGCCGCTGCGCGGTGGTGACGTTTTCACCCCGCCACTATCGACTTCATTGTGCCGCCCCTACGGGCTGCCTCATTTCTGAATACCCGTCGCGGGCACCACCACCGGTGCCCGCGCGCGTTGATGTTTGCCGTCTGGCCAACTGCCTTCGGTTTCGTGTCATCGGCGGTCCGCCATGCGTGAAGCGCGGCGGACCGACGGGGCTTTAAAGGGGGACCATGACATGGCTTCTGGTATATGCAGTTACCTTCCCGAACTGCTCTGCACATTTCCGTCCATCGACAACAACCTTCTGCGAGCGTTCAAGAAGAGCGTCGACAGCGGCTTCAAGTCCTTCGTGCGCGCCTATGGCGATACGCTGGATGCGGCCGTCCAACCACTGCAATGGTTCCTGAACTGGCTTCAGGACCTCTTCGTCGATGCGCCCTGGATCCTGTTCCTGCTTGCGCTGGCGGCCATCATTCATTTCACCGGCCGCAACGTACGGATCACCATCGGTACAATTGTCGCCATGATCGCCATCGGCCTGATCGGCCTTTGGGAAGACACGATGGTGACGCTCGCAATGGTGACCGTCTGTACCCTGATGGCCATCGTCATCGGTATTCCAATCGGTATCCTCATGGCCCGCTCGGATCGCGCGCAGTCGATGGTCAATCCGATCCTCGACGTCATGCAGACCATGCCGAGCTTCGTCTATCTGATCCCCGTCGTCATGATCTTCGGCATCGGCAAGGTGCCAGGTCTGATCGCCGTCGTCATCTACGCAATCCCGCCGATGATCCGGCTTACCAATCTCGGCATCCGTCTGGTTGATCGCGAGGTGTTGGAAGCAGCCGATGCCTTCGGCTCCTCGTCGCGCCAGAAGCTCTTCAATGTGCAGATACCGCTGGCACTGCCCACGATCATGGCGGGCATCAACCAGACCATCATGATGTCGCTTTCCATGGTCGTCGTCGCGTCGATGATCGGCGTCGGCGGGCTGGGCAAGAATGTCCTGCAGGCGATCACCAACCAGTTCTTCACGATCGGCTTCCTGAACGGCTTCGCCCTGGTGGCCATCGCCATCATGTTCGACCGCACCAGTCAGGCCTTCGGCAAGCGGCTCCAGAAACACACGGAGGTCATCCATGGCTAGTCACGGCATTGAAATCCGCGAACTCTACAAGATCTTCGGACCCCATGGCGAAGACTACATCGATCTGGTCAAGGGGGGCATGACCAAGGCCGAGCTCAATGACAAGCATGATCACGTGCTCGGCCTCAAGGACATCAACATTTCGATGCCCGCTGGCGGCATCACGGTCATCATGGGCCTTTCAGGCTCCGGCAAGTCCACGTTGATCCGCCATATCAACCGGCTGATCGATCCGACCGCCGGCCAGGTCCTCTACGAGGATGTCGACATTTGCCAGATGTCCCAGGCGGCGCTGCGCGATTTCCGGCGCCACAAGACAGCCATGGTGTTTCAGAAGTTCGCTCTCCTGCCCCACCGCACGGTGATGGAAAACACTGTTTACGGCCTCGAGATACAGGGAATGCCACGTGTCGAGCGAGAGAAAAAAGGCGCCTACTGGATCGAACGCGTCGGCCTGGCCGGTTTCGAGAACAACTATCCGAACCAGCTTTCCGGCGGGATGCAGCAGCGTGTCGGTCTCGCCCGGGCACTGAGCAATGATGCCGACATCCTGTTGATGGACGAAGCCTTCTCGGCGCTCGATCCCTTGATCCGGGTCGATATGCAATCAGTGCTCCTCGATCTGCAAGATGAACTACAGAAGACCATTGTCTTCATCACGCACGATCTCGACGAGGCGCTGCGCCTCGGCGACATGATCACCATCCTGCGCGATGGCGAGGTCGTGCAGCAGGGCACGGGCCAGCAGATCGTCCTGCGCCCGGAGGACGAATATATCTCGGCCTTCGTCAAGGAAGTGAACCGCGCGCGGGTCATCCAGGTGAAGACCATCATGTCGCCGCTCGAGGGGCCTCCGGTCGGCCTGCCGCTGAAGAGCAACACGGTCCTTGAGGTTGCCGCACGCGCCATGACCGAAGCGGGACAGACCGATGCCCATGTCGTCGACAAAAAAGGCACGCCCATCGGGACCGTCGACCTTTCGGCGATCATCTCGTCCATGGTGACGCCCACCAGTCATCTCGATCGGCAGGTCGCCGCCGAATAGATCATCATCGCCACACAGGCCGGGCCGCGCATCTCATGGCGGCCTGGCCTGTCGCATTTGGACGTTGCAGATCCGGCGCTGCGCATCTTATATCGAACCTCAATCCGATCCGAAGGACATCCCATGGATACCGCAACCAATCCGCTTTCAGAACTGCTGGCGCAGAAGGGCGTGCTGCTCGCCGATGGCGCCACCGGAACCAACCTGTTTGCCATGGGACTGGAGGCTGGCGAGGCGCCGGAACTGTGGAACGAAAGTCAGCCGGAGAAGATCACCAGGCTGCATCAGGATTTCGTCGACGCCGGCGCCGACATCGTCCTCACCAATTCCTTCGGCGGCACGCGCTACCGGCTGAAGTTGCACAATGCCCAGGACAGGGTCTTCGAACTCAACAAGAAGGCGGCAGAGATCGCCCGCGCCGTTGCCGACAAGGCGCCGCGCAAGGTCATCGTCGCCGGTTCCGTCGGACCGACCGGCGAACTTCTGCAGCCGCTCGGCGCCATGACCTATGACGAAGCGGTCGCGTCCTTTGCCGAGCAGATGCAGGGCCTCAAGGCCGGCGGCGTCGACGTCGCCTGGATCGAGACCATGTCTTCGGCCGACGAGATCCGGGCTGCGGCCGAAGCCGCCGTCAAGGTGGGCCTGCCCTATACCTACACCGGCTCGTTCGACACGGCCGGCAAGACGATGATGGGGCTCGATCCCAAGGACATTCATGGCGTCGCCGAAGACATCGGCGGCGGACCGCTTGCCGTTGGCGCCAATTGCGGCGTCGGCGCCTCCGACATTCTCGCAAGCCTGCTGGACATGACCGCCGCAGATCCGGCTGCGACCGTGATCGTCAAGGGCAATTGCGGCATCCCGGAATTCCGCGGCACGGAGATCCACTATTCCGGCACGCCGCCGCTGATGGCCGAATATGCCAGGCTGGCGCGCGATGCCGGTGCAAAGATCATCGGGGGTTGCTGCGGGACGTCCTGCGGCCATCTCGCCGCCATGCGCGCCGCAATCGACGGCTATACGCCGGGACCGCGCCCGACCATTGAGACGATCGTCGAGAAGATCGGCCCGCTGCGCAACAAGACCGCGACGGAATCCGGCGCCCAGGAAAGCAGCCGGCGCACCCGCCGCCGCGGCTGACCGCGCCTTCGTTACCGGCTCAGGCCAAACCCATCAATTGGGCTTGCATCACGGAACCGGAATTGTCAGAGCCCATCAGGGCGGCGTCCAGCTTTCCATTCAAGCCGGCGCCGCCGACTGATACCACTCCGTTCGTCGCGCCCCGAACGCCAGCCTTGGTACAGGCTCACCCAATAGGGTCGCGCCAGGATCGCCCTCACGAATTCACGGAACTGCAGCCTCGAATGCGACACGATTTGCAGAAGCGCGTCTCGGTTCGTTCGTGTCCTCCCGCGCCCGGTACGTCATCGTGCACGATCCAGCCCTTTTCGATATGCCAAGCAAGAGGAGGCCTATATGCCACAAACCCAGACATCATCGGACAGCATCGCCGACAAGCTCGGTGGATTGAACGAAACCGACAAGTCCTATCTTCAACTTCTGTTCGAGAACCCCAACCTTGACGACATCCTGTTCGTCGGCATTGCAATCTATCTCGACCGCGCGAGCGCTGCACGCTTCTTGAACACGCTCAAGCTCGAGCGCTGTGGGGAATGGCTCGGCAATGCCGCGCCGGCCAGGCTGCAGATTCGCCTGATGGAAGCCGCCCGATCCAGCCAGCATCCCGCCTATCTCGCCCTGCGTGATGGCCTGGTTCGCTCTGGCGGGCTCGAGCGCGCCTATCCCAAGGCTGCGGTCTGAGTGATCTGCACCGGCTATCTCAGGGCAGGGTGCCGATCACGGCGATGATCGGGCCGAGCGGAAAGAGATGGTCGCGCCTCCCGGTGCTGGCGGCGTAGAGGCTTGAAATCGTCCCGTCGAGATAGAGGGCATTGCGGCAGCCGAGCCCATCGCGGAACAGGAGAGCGAAGTCGTAGAACCGCACCGGCACTTCCGAGATCAGCATGTGCACCCTGCCCTTTTCGTCCACACCGATCCCGTTGCGGATCTTCAGACTGTCGCTGTCGGCTAGAAACCGCGGATGGATCTCACCGTCGATCACCAGCATCGGCCCGGACTGGGTCGCATAGTCTGGCTTCAACCCTCGGTCGGTAAAGCGTGAAGTCTCCGTCACCCCGGCCTTACCATCCTCGAGCCAGAACACGCCGTTCGGCAGCAGATGGAAATTTCCCCAGCCACCCTTGGTGCTGATCGCCTGGCGCTCGATGCCGTGCTCGATGAACAGTCCGACCGCCGACAGATCCGCATGATACATGCCACCGTTCATCGCCGCGATCAGAGTATGTCGCTCGTTCCACAACTGCCTGATCAGGGAATCAAAGCTGCCAAAGGGCTGTCCTGCGGGGTTGCGGTGATAGATTCGGATCACGGATTCCGCCGGATCGAAGCTGCACAGCGTATAGCGTAGCCCGCCCTCAACCTTGGCCTCGCAGGTCTCCCCCGCCGTCGCGCCGCGCGTTAGGCCCGAAGAAAGAAGCAGAGACAACACAATTAAAATCAGACGCATGAGTGGCCCAAGGTAAAGTGGATTGTGAGCGCAATTTATGTCGTGCCATCAACGAGACAGGGCTCAGCGGTATTCAAGCAGTTAACGAAAGACCGCAACCGTTTACACTTCATTAACCACCGCTGCCAACGATGTCGTTCGAGGCAGCATGAGACATTTCGCTGCGGCTTGGAGCAATGACTTGGCTCGGACCTTTGTTTCATGAAGGAAAAGATATGCCAGTACTGACATTTGCCAATACCAAGGGCGGCGCCGGCAAGACGACCGCAGTCCTCATTCTCGCCAGCGAACTTGCCGGCCGCGGCAACCGCGTCACCATCCTCGATGCCGATCCGCGCGGCTGGATCAGCCGCTGGCACGCGATCGCCGGCGCAAGCAGCCTGATCTCCGTTGCTTCGGTCAACGAAGAAACGATCGAATCTGCAACCGCCAGGGCAAAGAAGCGCGGCGGCTATATCCTCATCGACTTGCCGTCGAGCCACGATGCCCTGCTCGCCAAGGCCGTCGGTCTGGCCGATCACGTGCTGATCCCGGTCCAGGGGTGCGCGATGGACGCCCATGGCGGCGCCGAAGTGCTCGAACTGCTGAAGGAACTCGACCAGTCCTGCGGCGTGCGCATTCCGCATTCCGTCGTGCTGACCCGCGTCAATGCCGCTGTGACCACGCGCGCGCTGCAGGCAGCCAAGGACTTCCTCGCTGACCGCGGCATCGCCACGCTTTCGACCGCAATCGCCGAGCGGGCCGCCTATCGCGACGTCTTCGACAAGGGAGGACTGCTACAGGCGATGAACCCGATGGAAGTGTCCAACCTGGTCAAGGCGCTGGATAATGGTTCCCGCCTCGCGGACGAGGTCATGGCCTTGATGCCGCAAAAAACCGCCCGCCCGGCAGCGGCGACCCGCAGGGCGCCGATCGCCAAGGCCGCCTGACACCCAGCTAGCCGGGAGGCGGGCCGAGCGCTTCCATATGGAAGCGCAACTGGCCTTCCGGGTAGCGGAAACCTGATCCGACGGGACAGGCGGCACGGGCATGGCAACCCTTGTCCATGCAGCCTTCCCTTCCCGCATCCGACGCAAGAAACTTCCGGCAGGCCGCGACATCGAAGCGGTCCGCCGCCACCGCCCCGGCCGGACAGGCCGCCAGGCACGGCCTGTCGGTGCAGCCGTCGCAAGGATGCGGTCGGCTTGGGCCTGAACTGGCTTCTCCCTCGAACACATGCTCGGCAAACCCCAAGGCGCCGCGATAGCCATGCCAGAGGCCAAGGGCCGGGTGGATGAGAATGCCAAGCGGCGAAGCCTTCAAGCCCTCGGCCAACATCGCCCAGCGCTGGAATGGCTGATAAGGCGGGTCCGACGGATAGAAGGCCGTCGCGCCGATCCCGGCGGCGATCGCGCCGATCACCGCCTTCGACCAGTTGTCGAGCGGATTGGCCCCTGCCCGGCCGGGCTCCGCGGCGCGCCAATCGCAGAACGGGCGCCACATCGATCCGCCGACATTGCCGATCAACAGGACCAGGCACGCCGACCGGCCATCGTCGAGCAGCGGTCCGCCCGCGCCGCCCGGAAAGCGCGCGAAGCCCCGCGGATGCAGACCGTGCGGCGCAAGCGCCGCCGCGATTTCCGCGTGCAGACGCGAAAGGCCGCTCATCGCGGCCCCTCGTATTTGTAGTGCGGTCGCCAGACCGACTCCTGGATCATGTCCGCGACCTTGGTCGCTCCGCCTTGCTCCCTGGCGGGACCGGGATCCCTTCAGGTGAAGGCGTCGGGCATGGAGTCCTTGCGCCCGGCGATATAGGCGGTCAGCGCCTCATCGATTGCCGGATCGAGCGGCGGGGCCTCGTAAGTATCGAGCCAGGAGCGGCAGAGCGCGTTGGCGCGGTCCTCGATCCGCTTCTTTCCCTCGATTTCCCACTGTTCGAAGGAATTGTTGTCGGCGAGCGCCGAGCGGTAGAAAGCCGTCTGGAAGTTGGCTTGCGTATGCGCACAGCCGAGATAGTGCGCGCCGGGGCCCACCTCGCGGATCGCGTCCATCGCCTGGCCGTCATCCGAAAGGTCGACCCCCATCGCCATCTTCTGCATCATGCCGAGTTGGTCCTGGTCGATCATGAATTTCTCGTAGCAGGCGGACAGGCCGCCCTCGAGCCAGCCGGCGGCATGCAACACGAAATTGGTGCCGGCGAGCAGCGTCATGTTGAGCGTATTGGCGCTTTCATGCGCGGCTTGCGCATCGGGAACCTTGGAGGCACAGAGCGAGCCGCCGGTACGGAACGGCAGGCCGAGGCGACGCGCCAGCTGGGCGGCGCCATAGGACACCAGCGCCGGCTCCGGCGTACCAAAGGTCGGCGCGCCGGACTGCATCGAGATCGAGGCGGCAAACGTGCCGAACAGCACCGGCGCACCGGGGCGCACCAATTGGGTAAAAGCGGCGCCGGCCAGCACTTCGGCAAGGATCTGTGTCAGCGTCCCGGCAACCGTCACCGGGCTCATCGCGCCAGACAGGATGAAAGGCGACACCACGCAGGCCTGGTTGTGGCGCGCATAGACTTTCAGCGCTCCCAACATGGTCTCGTCGAACACCATCGGCGAATTGGCGTTGATGAGGTTCAGCGTGACACAATTGTTCTCGACAAAATCGTCGCCGAACACCAGCTTGGCCATGGCCACGGTGTCCTCGGCCCGCTCCGGTGCGGTGACCGAACCCATGAACGGCTTGTCGGAATATTTGATATGGCTGTAGACCATGTCCAGGTGGCGCTTGTTCACCGGAATGTCGACCGGCTCACAGACCGTGCCGCCCGACGCGTGCATCGACGGCGCCATATAGGCGAGCTTGACGAAGTTGCGGAAGTCCTCGAGCGTCGCATAGCGGCGGTTGCCGTCGAGGTCGCGCACGAAGGGCGAACCATAGACCGGGGCAAACACGGTGGCATTCCCGCCGATCCGCACGCTGCGCTCCGGATTGCGGGCATGCCAGGTGAATTCGGAGGGCGCGGTCTTCAGCAGTTCGCGGCACAGGCCCTTGGGGAAATGCACCCGCTCGCCCTTCACGTCGGCGCCGGCCTTTTTCCACATGTCGAGCGCTTCCGCATCGTCGCGGAACTCGATGCCGATCTCCTCGAGAATGACGTCCGCATTGCGCTCGATGATCTGCAGGCCTTCCTCGTCGAGCACCTCGTAGACGGGGATCTTGCGCTGGATGTAGGGCATCGACGGCCCCGCGCCACCGCCGGTGCGCGATGCGCGCCTAGCGGCTGCGCCGCGACCTTCGCTGCGGGTGCGGCGGCCAGCGCCTGCGCCGGTCTCTGATGTCGTCTCGTCCATCTTGCGTTCCTCTATGTCGCGCGCTGGCGCACTGTTTTCATCAATATGCTATTCGAATTTCGATGGAAGACATTCCTTAAAGCGCCAACCACTTGCATGAGACAGACATCGCGCCAGCCGCATCTCGCCGTCCGTCGCTTTTCGCCGTGAGCGACGTCGTTTTCGAAGGGAGATTTTCGCCGGCTTGAGGTTTAATTGCCGATGAGGCAGTCTTTTCGACTGCGTTACCATATTCGCGCACCACCAGCCGGGAGGCACCCATGTCTGACGACGAAATCATTCTCTCGGAACTCTCTGACGATGAACTCGTGCAGCAGATGCACGACGACCTCTATGACGGCCTCAAGGAGGAAATCGAGGAGGCGACCCATATCCTTCTCGAACGCGGTTGGGTCCCCTATGACATCCTGACCCAGGCGCTGGTCGAGGGCATGCGTATCGTCGGCATCGACTTTCGCGACGGCATACTTTTCGTACCGGAAGTGCTGCTGTCGGCCAATGCGATGAAAGCCGGCATGTTGATCTTGCGCCCGCTGCTGGCGGCAACCGGCGCCCCCAAGCAGGGCAAGATGGTCATCGGCACCGTCAAGGGCGACATCCACGACATCGGCAAGAATTTGGTCGGCATGATGATGGAGGGCGCCGGTTTCGATGTGATCGACCTTGGAATCAACAATCCGGTGGAAAATTATCTCGAGGCGATCGAGCGGGAGAAGCCCGATATCGTCGGCATGTCGGCGCTTCTGACCACGACTATGCCCTACATGAAGGTCGTCATCGACACGCTCAAGGAAAAGGGCATGCGCGACGACTATATCGTGCTGGTCGGCGGCGCGCCGCTCAACGAGGAATTCGGCAAGGCGGTCGGAGCCGATGCTTATTGTCGCGATGCCGCCGTTGCGGTCGAAACCGCCAAGGAGTTTATCGCCCGCAAGCACAACAGCCTGGCAGGTCAGGGCTGAGGCCTATCGCCAAAAGGCTGACCGCGATCAGTGGTCGGCGACGAGAAGGTCAACGGCTGGACCGCTGGACCCGGTCGCACGGGGATGAAGACCGTCCCAGAGGCTCACGCCGCCGGCGGACACTATGACGGTTAGGATATAGGCGGCGCTGAACTTTGCGACTGCGTCGAGTGTCATGCTCCGGTCTCCCGTAGCTCCAATTATTGGGGATGCTGCCGGGGGACAAGCCCGGCAGGCTGTTTCATGTCTGCCAAGGCTGGTCAGTTCGCGGCGTTCCCGATGTCTTGTCCGGCCCGTTGTGTGGCATCGACGGTGTTGGCGGTGTCCTTGCCAATGCCGCGAATGGTATTGCCGCAGGAAGCAAGGCCAAACGCGGAAGCGACGAGGACCGCCAAGAGGGTGAGTTTCCGGGTATTCATGATAAAAAGCTCCAGGTTGGGTGCGCAAATATGAAATCTGTCGAGAATACGACCATGAAACGCACGAGTGCGGAAAAGGTTCAGATTATCGCATGCGGGGCGATCGCCCGCGAGATCGTTGCCATCTGCAATGCCAACGGCATGGATCATATCGACCTCGAATGCCTGCCGGCGATCTGGCATGTCCATCCGGAAAAGATCGCACCGGCGCTTCGTCAAAAGATCGCCGCGGCGAGGGCCGCCGGTTACGGGCGCATCTTCCTTGGCTATGCCGAATGCGGGACCCAGGGCCAGATCGACAAGATCTGCGAGGCGGAAGGCATCGAGCGGATCGCCGGACCGCACTGCTATGCCTTCTTCTCCGGCACGGAGAAGTTCCTTGGCCAATGCGAGCACGAATTCACGGCCTTCTATCTGACCGACCTGATTACGCGCCAGTTCGAAGCCTTCGTCATAGAGCCGCTGAAGCTCGACAAGCACCCGGAACTGCGCGACATGGTGTTCGGCAACTACACGAAGATTGTCTATCTGGCGCAGACCGAGGATCTCGAACTGCAGCAAAAGGCCAGATGGGCGGCCGACTATCTCGGCCTCGCCTATGAGTACCGCTTTACCGGTTACGGCGACCTCGAGCCGGCGCTACGGGCACTCCAAGCGCCAATGAACAAGGCGGGATGATCTTCTTCACTTTACCGAATTGACGACGCTGCGTCCGGCGTCCTGTGTCGCGTCCACGGCATTGCCGAGATCGCGGCCAACGCCCCGAATGGTGTTGCCGCAGCCGGTGAGCAAGACCAGAGAAAGGCCGAGTGCCACCGCAGAAAGAACCGGTCTTACCGTCATCGAACGTCTCCCGAATGGAAAAATAGAACGCTGGCGTCCATTGCACCGGCTTTCGCCGAAATCAAGGCGACAAATCTCATGCGCGGTCCGCTTTCCCGTGTAGACTGGCAGTTTGGATTGCCTCAGCCGTATAGGCCGACGGTCGCGCAGTTCTTCATGCGCAATGATTTGCACGTCACCTTAATACCTCTGCAATCAGTCGATAACAGAATGAGATCACGTCGTCGGAAGAATGAAAAGGCAAGAAACAATGACCGATGAAGTAGGAGCGAACGTGGGTCCATTCGCCGCCTCCGGCGAGAGGCAGAAACCGGAGCATCTGTCCGATCTTCTCGTGCGGCTCTCGCGTCGCAGCGATGACAGCATCACGATCCGTGACGTCGCGATCGCCCTTCAGGACCGTTCCTTCGGTGCCTTCCTGTTGGTCTTTTCCGTGCCCAACCTCGTCCCCATGCCGCCAGGCGCTACAATCCTCCTCGGCCTGCCCCTGATTTTTGTCGCGTGGCAGATGTTCGCGTCCCCCCAGGGTCGCATTTACCTGCCACGCCGGATCGGCGACTACGGCGTGACGACCGCTACCTTTCAGAATGTCGTCAACCGCATCCTCCCTTGGCTCCGGCGGGCGGAGACATGGGTAAAACCGCGATTTTGGTTCCTTGAAACACGATTTTCCGAACGCCTGCTTGGCATCTTTGCGCTGGTGCTCGCCATCACCGTCTTCCTGCCGATCCCGTTCGGCAACTGGCTCCCTGCGCTGGCGCTCGCCATCATTGGTTTTGCCCATTCGGAGTGCGATGGCATCGGCGTGCTGGTCGGTTCATTTGTCGGCGTGCTTTCCATCGTCGTTGCCGCATTCGTGATCTATACCGCTGGCGCTGTTCTGCTCATGGTGTTCTGATCGGGAGGGCCTTTCCAAATGAGTGAACCAGGTTCAACAAACCTCTCTTCCGCAACCGTCATGGTCATGACCGCAGGCGGGCCCAATCCGGCGATCGTGATCAACGCACTCGCGCGGCGTTTTCCAAACCTTCATGTCGTGCGCGAGCAGCCGGAAGGGAAATGGGCGCTCACCCGTCGCAGGGCGCGCCGTGTCGGCTGGGCCAATGCGCTCGGCCAGATGGGCACCATGATCGCCGCTCGTCTGCTGCGCCCGCTCGCCAAAAGGCGGATAGACGCGCTTCTCCAGTCAAATGGCCTCTCTCCGGCCATCGCGCCGGATATTCCAATCCACGACGTCGCCTCGATCAACGATGCCGAGACCATTTCCCTCGTCGCTGATCTGAAGCCCGCGGCAATCCTTCTTGTCAGCACACGGCTGATGTCCCGAGCGGCACTGGCCGCCATGCCCTGCCCCGTCATCAATCTCCACGCGGGAATCAATCCCAACTATCGCGGCCAGATGGGCGGCTATTGGTCGCTCGCCGAGGAAGATGCCGCCAATTTCGGCGCGACGCTCCATCTCGTCGATGCCGGCACGGATACCGGCGGCTCGCTCTACGAGGTTCGCACCCTGCCGGACCAGGGTGATTTCATCGCTACCTATCCCCTGGTCCTGACCGTCGCGGCGATCGACATCACGGTGCAATCGATCGATGATGCGGTGCAAGGCAGGCTTCTGCCCTACCAGGCGGAGGGTCCATCGGTACTGCGTTATCCGCCGACCCTCTGGACCTGGCTTAACAACGGCTTCCGGCGCAAGATCTGGTAATTCTTGGCCACGTCGCTTTTCGCTCTATGCGACGTCGTCGCAAGCGCAGTCTGCTGCATTCGCCCTGTGCATTGTGCATGAAAAGGGGAGTATAAGGACATGGCCGACAGGATCATCGTCTACTGGCGCGACATACCCGCCCAGGTCATCGTCAAGCAGGGCAGGACAACGGCCAAGCGCGCGCTGTCGCTGCGCTTCACCGAGGCGATCGACATGGCCGCCATGCGTTCCGGCGCCGCCGAGAGCGACGATTATCTCGCCGAATGGCGCAAGGGCGATCCGCTGCCGGTCGGCGACGATCTCGAGGCGGAGGCCGACAAGGCCGCCGCCGAACTCGAGTCGGCCTACGATAAGGCTCGTCTCCTTTCCCTCGTTCATGCCGGAGGCCACGAGAATGGCTGACGGTAAACCCGCTCCCGGCCCCATGCCTGGCAATGCCACCCCGGCCGCCAAGGCCGCCACCGGCGCCTATACGCCGGGCGGCGTCTCACCCAACCGGCGCGCCCGCCGCTCCTACACGATCCGGCTGTGGTCGGTCCGCCATTCGCGTTTCCTCGAATGGTTCTACGGCCGCTTCGCCAATGCCTTCCTCGTCCTGCATCCGCTGTGGAACAAGCTCGGCTATGCCCGCGTCGAGCGGCCGGTGACCTTCGTCGAGCGCAACGTCAAGGGCCTGCTGTTCGACTGTCGCATGTGCGGCCAGTGCGTGCTCTCGTCGACCGGCATGTCCTGCCCGATGAACTGTCCGAAACAACTGCGCAACGGCCCCTGCGGCGGCGTTCGCGCCAACGGCCATTGCGAGGTCGAGCCGGACATGCCCTGCGTCTGGGTGCAGGCCTGGTCGGGCTCGCGCGCCATGGTCCATGGCGACGCGATCATGGCGGTGCAGAAGCCGGTCAATCAATCATTGCGCGAAACCTCCTCCTGGCTACGGGTGACGGCGCAAGCCGCAGCCATCCGCGAAACCACCCCGTCGGAACAGAAACCATGAGCCCGGACATCAACCCGCAAGATCCCGGCGCGCCGCTCGATCCCCTGCCCGGCCATTCCTCGCGCGGCCGGCTGGAACGGGTGCTCAGGCGCGGCGAATTCGCCGTCACCGCCGAACTCAACCCACCGGACAGCGCCGACCCGCAGGACGTCTTCGAGCGCGCCGCGGTGTTCGACGGCTGGGTCGACGGCATCAACGCCGTCGATGCCTCCGGCGCCAATTGCCATATGTCCTCGGTCGGCATCTGTGCCCTTCTGACCCGCATGGGCTATGCGCCGATCATGCAGATCGCCTGCCGCGACAGGAACCGCATCGCCATCCAGGGCGACGTGCTCGGGGCGGCTGCCATGGGCGTACAGAACATCCTGTGCCTCACCGGCGACGGCGTGCAGGCCGGCGACCAGCCGGGCGCCAAGCCGGTCTTCGACCTCGACTGCATGTCGCTGCTCGAAACCGTGCGCACCATGCGCGACGAATCGAAATTCCTTTCGGGCCGCAAGCTTTCGACCCCGCCGCAGGTCTTCCTCGGAGCGGCCATCAATCCCTTCGCCCCGCCTTACGACTTCCGCCCCTACCGGCTTGCCAAGAAGATCGAGGCCGGCGCGCAGTTCGTGCAGAGCCAGTACTGCTTCGACGTTCCGATGTTCCGCGAATACATGAAGAAGGTGCGCGATCTCGGCCTGCACGAGAAGTGCTTCATCCTGGTCGGCGTCGGGCCACTGGCTTCAGCCAAGACGGCCAAGTGGATCCGCTCCAACGTGCCCGGCATCCACATTCCGGATTCGGTCATCAAGCGCCTCGAAGGCGCCGAGGACCAGAAACGCGAAGGCAAGCAGCTCTGCATCGACATCATCAACGAGGTGAAGGAGATCGAGGGCATTTCCGGCATGCATGTCATGGCCTATCGCCAGGAGGAATATGTCGCCGAGATCGTCCATGAATTGGGCGTGCTGAAGGGCCGCAAGCCGTGGACGCGCGAGGCCAATGCCGCCGACGCCATGGTCGCCGACCGGCTCGAGCATATCCGCGAGGAAAAGGTCGAGGACCAGCAGCAGATGGCCGGGCTCGCCGCCCAGCACCAACAGAAAAATTCGCACTGACCAGCGGCGCGGCGCACTTGGCCCCGCACGCCTGAACCCAATTTGAGGCCCGCCAGACCTTGTCCCAGACCTTGCCCAAGTGGCCGACCGGAGAACCACAATGACCCGCACCATCGTCGCATCCGCTACCCGCGAGATCATCATCGGCTTCGACCAACCCTTCTGCGTCATTGGCGAACGGATCAATCCGACCGGCCGCAAGAAGCTCGCCGCAGAGATGATCGAGGGAAATTTCGACACCGTCATCAAGGATGCGCTGGAACAGGTCGCCGCCGGCGCCACCATGCTCGACATCAATGCCGGCGTGACCTCGGTCAACCCGAACGAGACCGAGCCGGGCCTGCTGGTAAGGACCATGGAAATCGTCCAGGGGCTGGTCGACGTGCCGCTGTCGATCGACAGTTCCGTCTCCGCCGCCATCGAGGCGGCGCTGAAGGTCGCCAAAGGGCGGCCGCTGGTCAATTCGGTGACCGGCGAAGAGGAAAAGCTCGAAGCCATCCTGCCGCTGTGCGCCAAGTACAATGTCCCGGTCGTCGCCATCTCCAACGACGAGAGCGGCATTTCCCAGGACCCGGACGTCCGCTTCGCGGTGGCCAGGAAGATCGTCGAGCGCGCCATGGACTACGGCATCAAGCCCTGTGACGTCGTCGTCGATCCGCTGGTCATGCCAATCGGCGCGATCGGCTCAGCCGGCCTGCAGGTCTTCGCCCTGATCCGGCGTCTGCGCGAGGAACTGAAGGTCAACACCACCTGTGGCCTTTCCAACATCTCCTTCGGCCTGCCGCACCGCCATGGCATCAACGCCGGCTTCATCCCGATGGTGATCGGCGCCGGTATGACGTCGGCCATCATGAACCCGTGCCGCCCGCAGGAGATGGAGGCAGTGCGCGCCGCCAACGTGCTGAACGGCACGGACGAGAATTGCTACAATTGGATCAAGACCTACCGTGACTACAAGCCGGCCGAAGGTGGCGCAGCTGCCGCTCCTTCACCCGCCTCCGCCTCCACCGGCGGCGGCCGCCGTGGCGGGCGCGCCGCGCGCGTCGGCGGTGGCGCAAGCGAGTGATCCTGAAAGTCCCCCTCCGGCCGACAGGCCAGAGGGGGTAATTCCACCCGTGTTTGCGAGAGCGCATAACTGATGAACGATAAGCCCGCCGATCCCCTCGTCCTCTTCATGCCGTCCGGCAAGCGTGGTCGCTTCCCGGTTGGCACGACCGTGCTCGACGCGGCGCGTTCGCTCGGCGTCTATGTCGAAAGCGTATGCGGCGGGCGGGCCACCTGCGGGCGGTGCCAGATCGAGGTCCAGGAGGGCCATTTCGCCAAGCATGGCATCACCTCGTCCGCCGACCACATCTCGCCGGTCGGCCCGAAGGAGAAGCGCTATGCCGAGGTGCGCACGCTGCCTGAAGGCCGCCGCCTCTCCTGTTCCGCGACCATCGAGGGCGATCTCGTCGTCGACGTGCCGCAGGATGCCGTGGTCAACGCCCAGGTGGTGCGCAAGGCCGCCAGCGACCGGGTGATCGAACGCAATCCCGCCGTCCATCTCTGCTATGTCGAGGTCGACGAGCCCGACATGCACAAGCCGCTCGGTGATCTCGACCGCATGATGGTCATGCTGGAAAAAGATTGGGGATACAGCGACCTGCAAGTAGAACCTAATCTTCTGCCTCAGGTCCAGAGGATCCTGCGCAAGGGCAATTGGACGGTCACGGCCGCCATCCACCGCGACAGCGAAACCCAGCGCCCCTCGATCGTCGCGCTGTGGCCCGGCCTGCACAACGAGGCCTATGGCCTTGCCTGTGACATCGGCTCGACGACGATCGCCATGCATCTCGTCTCGCTCTTGTCCGGCCGCGTCGTCGCCTCCTCGGGTGCCTCGAACCCGCAGATCCGCTTCGGCGAGGACCTAATGAGCCGCGTCTCCTACGTCATGATGAACCCGGACGGCCGGGAAGCCATGACCAAGGCCGTGCGCCAGGCGGTCTCCGAACTCGTCGACCAGGTCTGTGCAGAAGGCGGCGTCGCCCGCACCGACATTCTCGATTCGGTGTTCGTCGCCAATCCGATCATGCACCACCTCTTCCTTGGCATCGATCCGACCGAACTCGGTCAGGCGCCCTTCGCGCTTGCCGTCTCCGGGGCGGTCTCGTGCCCGGCGAGCGACATCGAGCTCGTCCTCAATCCCGGCGCCCGCACCTATCTGCTCCCCTGCATCGCCGGCCATGTCGGGGCGGATGCCGCGGGTGCGACGCTCGCCGAAGGACCGCACCGCCAGGACCGCATGATGCTGCTGGTCGATGTCGGCACCAATGCCGAGATTGTACTCGGTAACCGTCAACGCACCGTTGCCGCCTCCTCGCCCACCGGCCCGGCCTTCGAGGGCGCGGAAATCTCCTGCGGCCAGCGCGCCGCCCCCGGCGCCATCGAGCGCGTCCGCATCGATGCGGAAACGCTGGAGCCGCGTTTTAAGGTGATCGGCGTCGAGCAGTGGTCGGATGAGGACGGCTTCGCCGAGGCCGCAGCAAGCACCGGCATTACGGGCATCTGCGGCTCGGCGATCATCGAGGTGGTGGCCGAAATGTATCTCTCCGGCGTCATCTCCGCCGACGGCGTCGTCGATGGCGCCATGGCGACGCGCAGCCCGCGCATCCTTGCCACCGGCCGCACCTTCTCCTACCTGCTGCACGAAGGCGCGCAGAATATCACCGTGACCCAGAACGACGTGCGCGCCATCCAGCTCGCCAAGGCCGCCCTTTATGCCGGCATCAAGCTCTTGATGGAAAAGCTCCGCGTCGAGACCGTCGACACCATCCGCCTCGCCGGTGCCTTCGGCTCCTTCATCGATCCGAAATACGCCATGGTGCTCGGCCTCATCCCGGATTGTGACCTTGCGGAGGTCAAGGCGGTCGGCAATGCCGCCGGTACCGGCGCGCTGATGGCGCTGTTGAACCGCGACCACCGACGCGAGATCGAGGACACGGTAACCCGGATCGAAAAGATCGAAACCGCGCTGGAACCGCATTTCCAGCAATTGTTCATCGACGCCATGGCGCTGCCCAACAAGGTCGATCCCTTCCCCAGGCTCGCTTCGGTCGTTACGCTCCCTGAACGCAAGATCCTGTCGGACGGCGACGGCGAAGGTGGCGGTCGCAGACGGCGCAGAAGCCGGGAGTAGGCGGACACCCGTTGCGCCGACTTTGCATGCTGCGTAACACTGTCGCCGTGCGCAGTTGCCCGGCCGGCAATTCGCGCCCTGCGGAAGACCTCCCGACGCCACAGGCCGATATCAGGAAACCTCCAGCATGCGCAGTATCGAAGACAATGCCTTTCTGTTGCTGATCATCACCGTCTCGCTGGCCTTCGCATGGATACTCTGGCCTTTTTATGGGGCGATCCTGTGGGGAACGATCATAGCGATCCTCTTCGTTCCGGTGCAAAGACGCATTTTGAGCTCGACGCAACTGGGTAGAAACCTTGCTGCCGTCCTCACGATTCTCGTCATCGTCGTGATACTGATCCTGCCGATGGCGCTGGTTGCCGCTTCGCTGACACGGGAGGCAGTTGGCTTCTACACCAGCATCCAGTCTGGCGAAATCGATCTCGCTCTTCTGTTCCGTCAGGTCTTTGCCCTGTTGCCGCAATGGGTCACCGACCTTCTCAATCGCTTCGGACTTGTCAGTCTCGAGGCACTGCAGGGTGAAATAACGACCGGCCTCATTTATGGCAGCCAGTATATCGCCAACCAGGCCATCGTCATCGGCCAGAGTACATTTCAGTTCATGGCGAATATCGCGGTCATGCTGTACCTGCTGTTCTTCCTGCTTAGGGACGAGGGCCTGCTGTACAGAAGAATAAGTTACGCCATCCCGCTGCGCCTGGAGCAGAAGCAGGAATTTCTGAAAAAGTTCACGGTCGTCATCCGCGCCACGGTCAAGGGCGATCTGCTGGTGGCGCTCCTGCAAGGGGCGCTCGGCGGGCTGATATTCTGGCTCCTTGGAATTGGCGCCCCGCTGCTGTGGGCGGTGGTGATGGCGGTCTTTTCCCTGCTGCCAGCGATCGGCTCCGGCCTTGTCTGGGTTCCGGTGGCCATCTATCTCCTGGCGACCGGCGCCATAGGCAAAGGCGTCATCCTGATTGCATTCGGCGGGCTCGTCATCGGTATCGTGGACAATTTCCTCCGCCCGATCCTGGTCGGCAAGGATACGAAGATGCCCGATTACGTGGTGCTGATTTCCACGCTGGGCGGCATTGCCACCTTCGGTCTCAACGGTTTTGTCATCGGTCCCGTCATCGCGGCCATGTTCATCGCCGCCTGGGACATATTCTCGGCGTCGAGGCAACGCATTGAGGGAAATGACGGCATTCGCTGATCCCGAGGAGGTATCAGTTCCAGGCGGCATCACGTTTCCCGCCTTCCCCTGATCTTTGTCAATTTACCGGCGGGTCAACTGGTATAGGCTGACCAAGCCAGAATGTGGCATGGCAAGCCGTTTGAGACGGTTCGGTTCATCGGCCACAAGGGAGCGACCACCATGGGAAGCATGAGCGACAAGACGGCAGGCCTCGCAAATCAGGCGGCCGGAACGATCAAGCAGAAGATCGGCGAGACGGTCGGCAACGAGCGCCTTCAGGCCGAAGGCTCGGCCCAGGAAGCCAAGGGGCATGTGCAGGAGGCGGTCGGTGATCTGAAGGCCGCAACGAAGGATGTCGCCAACAAGGTCGCCGACACGATCAACAAGAAGCTTTGAATTCAAGATCGATCAAGGCAGGAGGCCGGCTGTTCGTCCGGCCTCTTTGCTTGTTGGCAGAATTGCGCCTGGCCAGTCAGTCACCTCGTGAGTGACGAAAGCCCCATTCGCCGCTTCATCACGCCGCAATCCCGATCATCTCGGAAAAGGCGAACCGTACGCTGTCGGCGACTGCACGGATCGGGTCGCTCGTTTCCTTGCCGGTCAGCAAGCGTACCTCGAACGAGCCGAGATCCGGCAGCCCCTGCTTGGACCCGAGCGCCGTCATGTCGTCCGTCAGGTAGCTGCGCGGCAGAGGAGCCACCGCCAGGTCGGCGATCACGGCGGCGCGCTGGGCCATCGTATGGGCGGACAGATAGGCGATCCGATAGGGGCGCTTGTCGCGGTCTAGTCGCGAAAGCGCATCGGCCCGCCAGCAGCAGCCATCCTCCCAGATCGACACCGGCAAGGGATCGCGCAGATGCGCGGTGCCGCACTTGGCGCCTGCCCAGACCAACTGCTCGGTATGGATCACCTCGCCGTCGTGGCTCACCATGCCGGGCGCGCAATTAACCAGTGTGAGATCGAGGCGCTGTTCCTGCAGCCGGCGTCTCAGCTGCCCGGAGGTATCGACCGTCAGATCGACCATGATCGCCGGATAGATCTCGGCAAAGCGCCGCAGGATAGTCGGCATGAAGCGCTCGCCGATGTCGTCCGGCGCGCCGAGCCGCACCACGCCCTTCATTTCCGGCATACGGAAGCGTCCAACCGCCTCGTTGGAGAGCGCCAGCATGCGCCGGGCATAGGGCAGCAGCGTCTCGCCGCTCTCCGTCAGTGTCACAGAGCGCGCATCGCGCAGGAAGAGCGTCGCATTCAGCTGTTCTTCCAGCTTCTTGATCTGCATGGAGACGGCAGACGGCGTGCGGAACACACGGTCCGCCGCAAGGGTAAAGCTGCTGGTTTCTGCGATCGCCACGAAGGTGCGCAGGATATCGTTGTCGAGCAGCGGCAGGGGCTGGCGAATGGTCAGGGTCATTGGCGCACATCCTTCAATAAAACTGATCCTAAAGACGATATCATCGCGTTTGATTGAATGTCAATCAGGGTGCATCCTGCAACCATCAAGAGAAAAAAGGAGGCAACGATGTTGATTGCAGCCCTGCTCCACATGACCCGCCGCTTGCGAGACGGCGTCTTGCAAGCCCCCGCCGAACGCCGCAAGCGCGTAGCGCTCCGCCAGCTGGCGTCTCTCCCTCCCGAACTGAAACGCGATATCGGCTGGCCACCGGAGCGGTATTCGGTCAGCCCGACGCAACGAACACACCACAAAAACAGATCGATCACATCATAAACATTCGCTTGAATGATGAATGCAACGCGAGCAAAACCCCTGTGCCCATGGGCCGTTGGAAAGGATGAAGACGATGACCATCGTTGGTTTTGACAGCCGGATCATTTTAGGAAGCCGCCGTTTGCCGACGGTCGCGAATTCCATCACAGTGCTGATGACGGCGGCCAGGGCAACACGCCGCTGGCGCGAGCGTCGAGCGAACGCCAGAATACTGGAATCCTTGCCTTTCGATCTGCGCAAGGATCTGGGCTGGCCGCCCATCGACCGGCCGGCACGTAACCTCTGACGCCTCATGCGACGTGGTCAGCCTGCCACGTCGCAAACAGGCCGAGCCGCGTCTATTCCAATTCTCGGCGCTTGCCCGAAATTCGGTCGGTGTTTCAAATTGATGCGTCATTTGCCAAACTCTTGTCACGACGGCCGAGGTCGCAATGAGAAAAGTGGGTCGAGGAGATCGCAGTTTCGTCCTTCCCGCGCTATTCTGCCGTGTTTGTAATGATGCGTGACGCATTCGGAACATCGCCATGACGCCTGCCACGCGAGGAATGGTGAAAACAAGCGGGAACACTGGGCATCAAACATGAACAAGACGCCGACCAGGATTCGTTCACTGGTCTTCTTTCTCGTCCCCAATTTCACGCTCCTGCCCTTTGCGGGTGCGATTGAAACACTGCGCATTGCCAACCGCATGCTAGGCTATCAGGCCTACGAATGGCGCCTTGCCTCCACCGACGGACAGAAGGTGAATTCGTCGAGCGGCATCGGCATGGAGGCCAGTTCGTCATTGGCTGACGAGCGCCGCTACCTGTCGGGCGAAAACCGCCCGAGCATGGTGATCGTCTGTTCCGGGGTCTATGTCGAGGAATTCCACAACAAGTCGGTCAACGCCTGGCTCCGCGAGGCCTATAACCGGGGCATAGCTGTCGGCAGTCTCTGCACCGGGGCCCATGTTCTGGCCCAGGCCGGGCTCTTGAACGGCAAGCGTTGCGCCATTCATTGGGAAAACCTGCCGGGCTTCTCGGAGTCCTTCCCGCAGGCGGAAGTCTATGCCGATCTCTACGAGATCGACGGCAATCTCTATACCTGCGCCGGCGGCACCGCCTCGCTCGACATGATGCTCAATCTGATTGGAGAGGATTTTGGCGAGGGCCTGGTCAACAGGGTCTGCGAGCAGCACCTGACCGACCGGGTGCGCAGCCCAACCGACCGCCAGCGCCTGCCGCTCAGGGCCCGTCTCGGCGTACAGAATTCCAAGGTGCTGTCGATCATCGAATTGATGGAAAACAACCTCGCCGAGCCTCTGTCCCTGCTCCAGCTCGCCGACAATGCCGATCTGTCGCGTCGCCAGATCGAGCGCCTGTTCCGCCAGGAAATGGGCCGCTCGCCGGCACGCTACTATCTCGAGATCCGGCTCGACCGCGCGCGTCACCTGCTGGTGCAGTCCTCCATGCCGATCGTCGAGGTAGCAGTCGCCTGCGGCTTTGTTTCCGCCTCGCACTTCTCCAAATGCTATCGCGAACTCTTCAATCGCTCGCCCCAGCAGGAGCGCGCTGAGCGCAAGCTCACCAAGTCCGCGAACCGCGCCAGCGTCCTCGCCTGACGCCGGCAGCGATGCCGATTCAACCGTAGAGGCTGTAGAAGAAGCGGCCCGAAACGAAAAGCAGGAACAGGCCGAAGCCGATCTCCAGTTGGCGTTTGCTCATTGCATGCGCCAGCTTCGCGCCGTGGGGGGCGACGATCAACGTGACCGGAATGATCAATGCAACGGCGATCCAGTTGATGTAACCCGTCGACAGCGGCGGAAGGCCTTCTTCGCCCCAGCCAGCCCAGATGTAGCCGAACAGGCCAGGCAGCGAGATCAGGACACCGACGCCGGCGGAGGTCGCCACCGCCTGGTAAATCGGCCTTCCGTAGAGGCTCATGAAGGTATTGTTGAGGACGCCTCCGCCGATCCCCATCAGGCCAGAGAGCACGCCGATCCCGGTGCCGACAGTGAAGCGTGTCGGCTCGCCCGGCAAATCGGTACCGAGGTGCCAGCGGGAGGAGAAGAACATCATGCGGAAGGCGAGCAGCAGGGTAATGATTGCAAAGATCAGCCGCAACGCCTCGCTCGACGCCTTGGCGGCGATTACCGCGGCGAGGATCGCCCCGAGCGGCACGGCGATGATCCAGCCCTTCAGCAGCTGCATGTCGACGGCGCCCCGCCGCCGGTGTGCGGCAAAGGACCTGAGCGAGGTCGGCACGATAATGGCAAGCGACGTGCCGACGGCCAGATGCATGCGCACCGCATCGTCGATGCCGACGAGCGCGAAGACCTGGTAGAACACAGGAACCAGCACCGCGCCGCCGCCGATGCCGAAGACGCCGGCAAGTAGCCCCGCCACGCCGCCGGCTATCACCAGCAGGCCGGCAAACATCATCAATTCCGAAACAGGCGGCATCGCAGCGGTCCTTTCCCGGCACGAACGCCGCAAGGGCCCGCGCCTGTCATCAATCCGTGATGCTTCTATCCTATCGTCCGCATCAGGCAAGGACAGGCTGGCGCAAAGCGGTACGCCCCCTGCAGAAGCCCAGCCTCAAGAAGCGCCGCAGGCCTTGCCAGATTTCGATACAGTCATTTCAGACAGGCATTTTGATCCATTCCTTTGCGACCGGCGGCAATGTCCCCCGCCCCATTGTCACACGGTCAAAGAGCCGGCGTTCGCGCCGGCTTTTTATCATGGTGCTTAGGAGCCCTGCTTCACGGCCTCCGCTAAAGCGCCGGATCGGCCGCCTGCCCCTGCGGCGGCAATAGGGTCGTGGGATTGTCGGTGCCGATGCCGTCGACCACCGTATGGCTGGTCTGCCCTTCGGCGATCGCCATGGCGCCCTGCGGCACGATGATTTGCGCGGCAACCGGTGCCCGGGGCGCCGGCGTTGCGGCATCGCCCACGCCCAGCACATCTTCGCCGCCGACGCCGAGTTCGGCATCGATATTCACGCCCTCCTCCGGGATGGCATAGGCATCTGTCTGCGGCATGGGTTGCTGCCCAGACGGCTCGAGCATGACCGACTGCTGATCGACCGTTGCTGCCGGCGCGTTCGAGCCGGCAATACCAGTGCTGCTTCGCGGGTCGTCGACACCGAGCGGGTCATCTTCTTTACGGCTCACCCCGGCAAGGTTCGGCGTATCGAGATAGTCTGCCGCCGCAGAGCCACGGTAGGTGCGCGAGGATCCCGCTGTAGAGGCGACAGGCGCTCCGACGGGACCGAGCAGTTCGTCGTCCGCGACGCGGCCCTCAAGTCGAGGCGGAGACAATAAGGAGGGAGGCGCGGCACCGATCTTGACCGGCGGCCCCATGACGTCACCGATACAGGAGACAAGCAAGGCAGCCGGTACGATGACCAGCGCGGTGCGCTGCAGGAAGGTTGAATACGCCATACGGATGACCACTCTGCCGCAACCGGAGACCGGCACTCTGCTGCACCTGAGGCTAGCACCAGGCCGTTAAGCCTTGGTTTAGGCACCCTGCCCGCCCGCTATTCGGCCGCCGCCCCCGCCGCCTTCATCCGTTCGAGCCATTTCTGCCGAGCGCGTCCATCCTTGCTTTCGACATTGCCGATCAGGCTTGCCCGGATCGGCTTGAAGCCGACGAAACGGAAGATGCCGACCTTCATCGCCTTCAGGCTGTGCGCGCCATAGACCAGCCGGTAGAAAAAGGCCGGCATGCCCATGGTGATGACGATCCTGAGCGAGCGGCCCTTGAGCATCGCGCCCTTGAATGGCCCCCCGTCGCTTCCATAGGCGAAGCCCGGCCTGAGCGTCTGCTCAAGGAAGGCCTTGACCAGCGCCGGCATGCCGCCGAGCCAGAGCGGGAAAATCAGAACGACATGGTCGGCCTTGGCGATCCGCGCCTGCGCTGCAGCGATGTCAGGCCCGACCGTGACGCCTTCCTGCTCCTTCTGCGAACGCAGAAACCTTATGTCGATCGCCGCCAGTTCGAGCCGCTCGACGGAATGGCCGGCCAACACCGCACCGGCGGCATAGGCATCGGCCAGCGCATGGCAGAAGTGGGCTTCACTATCGTCCGGATGCCCCTGGATGATCAGGATGTTTCGCATGCGCCACCCCCTTGGCCTTGATCGAACGCGCGATGATGCCACGAACCGAGTGCTTGTCCAACTTTTCCAGGCGGACCTCGGCCGGATCTGCACCGCTTGGCATCAACCTATGCTGCGCGCCGACCAAGCGAACGGACAAACGAAAGCGCCGGCGGGAATGACCCACCGGCGCCCATTTCTCATTCCGCCAGACCTCAGGCCGCGTGACGACGGCTCGGCTGCGACGAAACCTGGGCATCCAGCTTGAGCCGCGACAGCAATTCGCGCAAGTGACGGCTTTCCTCCGCCAGCGTCTGGCCGGCGGCCGAGGTTTCCTCGACCATGGCGGCGTTCTGCTGGGTCATCTGGTCCATATGGTTGACCGAGGTATTGATCTCCTGAAGGCCGGTTGCCTGTTCGCGAGACGCCGTGGCGATGCTGGTGACGTGGTCGTTGACCTGGTTCACGAGCTTTTCGATCTCGATCAGCGCCTCGCCGGTCGAGCGTACCAGCGCCACGCCGTTCCCGACCTCGGAGGCCGAGTCGCTGATCAGCGTCTTGATCTCCTTCGCCGCATTGGCAGAGCGCTGCGCGAGTTCGCGCACTTCCTGGGCAACGACGGCGAAGCCGCGACCGGCCTCCCCGGCGCGCGCCGCCTCGACGCCGGCATTGAGCGCCAGCAGGTTGGTCTGGAAAGCAATCTCGTCGATCACCGAGATGATCTGGTTGATGCGCGCCGAAGAGCTTTCGATGCGGCCCATGGCATCAACCGCGTTGCGCACGATCTCGCCCGACCGGTTGGCGCTCTTCTTGGTTTCGGCGACCATGTCGCGAGCTTCGTTCGCACGCTCCGAGGCGGTGCGGACCGCAACCGTGATCTCGTCAAGCGCAGCTGCGGTCTCCTCGAGGGCGGCTGCCTGCTGCTCGGTCCGGCGCGACAGGTTGTTGGTCGCTTCGCTGATGTTGCCGGCGCTGTCGCTGACCACGTTGCTCGTCTGGTTGATCGAGCCCATGACGCTGCTGAGCGCTGCCACGGCGGCGTTGAAGTCGCGGCGCAGCTTGTCGTATTCGGCGCTGATCTCGCCGACATTGACCGTCAGGTCGCCCTGAGCCAGACGCTCCAGCGCGTCGCCGATCTGGTGGATCGCTTGATCCTGACGCTCAGAGGCGGTGCGCAGAACGGTCTCGTTGTTCTGCCGCTCGGCGTCCAGCCGCTGCTGCTGCTCGGCTTCCCGACCGCGCATGGTGATGCGATCGTGCACGGAGTCGCGCAGTACGATTAATGTGTCGGCCATGCCGCCGATCTCGTCCTTGCGGCCAGCGTCGATGATGTCAGTGTCAACCTTTTCCTCGGCGATCCGGCCCATGGCATCCTTCAGCCTGCCGATCGGACGAACGACGCTGCGAACCACGGCATAGGCGCAGGAAAGGATGACGATCACGCTGACCGCGATGATCGCACCGAACCACCAGGCATTGGTGTTAAACATGGCGGCCAGGTCGTCGGCATAGACGCCGGTGCCGACAATCCAGCCCCAAGCCTCGAAACCGACGACGTGGGAGAATTTCAGGACAGGCGCTTCGAAACCGGGCTTCGGCCAGTAATAATCGACGAAGCCTTCCTTGCTTGTTTTTACCGTCTTCACGAATTCCAGGAAGATATGCTTGCCGTTCGGGTCTTTGTTCTCGCTCAGGTTCTTCCCGTTCAGCTCCGGCCTGATCGGATGCATCACCATCACAGGCTGCATGTCGTTGACCCAGAGATAACCGTCCGTGCCGTAGCGCATGGCGGCAACGACCTCGAGTGCCTTGGCCTGCGCTTCTTCGCGGCTGAGCGCCCCGTCCTGTTCCATCTTGTGGTACTTGGCGAAGACCGCGAGCGCCGTTTCGTCGATTGCGGCAAGGCCGGCACGGCGCTCGTCCGCCAGCGAATTATAGGAATGGAACAGGCTGAAGGTCAGAGTCGCCACGAGCACGCTCAGCGCCAGCGCCACCAACAGATACAGCCTTACAGATATGCTCAAATTCTTCACGGTAGGAACTCCCCCAAATATTCATGGGCCATGATTCCATGAGAAACTTACGAAATCGATAAACGACGATACCCTAAATTGGGGGAGGCTTACCTAGACACAAGGCCGCGAGACAGCGTGTTGCCGCAGGAAAGGCAATTGCCTAATCTCACCCTTTCCGCCGGGCAATTCCTTCTGCAGGACACAACCTGGATCGGGCGACATCGGACAGGAAACAGGATGAACAGTACAGCAGGACCGGCCGGCGAACTCACCTTGAGGACACTCGCCATGCCTGGCGACGCCAATGCCGCCGGCGACATCTTCGGCGGATGGGTCATGGCACAGATGGACCTGGCCTGCGGCATCCGTGCCGCCGAACGGGCCCGCGGTCGCGTGGTCACCGCAGCCGTCCAGGAAATGGCCTTCGCCATGCCGGTAAAGATCGGCGACACGCTGTGCGTCTATACCGATATCGCCAAGGTCGGCCGCACCTCGATCAAGCTTGCGGTGGAGGTCTGGGCCCAGCGCTATCTGACCCACACGATGGAAAAGGTCACGGCCGCGACCTTCGTGATGGTTGCGCTGGACGACCAGGGCAAGCCAACGCCGGTGCCGGCCGAATAATCGCCAGCGCCGCCGCCCCCTGCCTTCCGGGGCGCGAAGACCGCCCTGCTCGCCCCACCATCCACCATTCCGCATCCCTCTCGTGCGGCTGCGGATATCAGAAGGTCGCGTCGGCACCCCGACTGCCGTTACTTTGTCGCGCTTTTCCCGGGACTCCTCCGCCACCAGCCTATGCCTCCCCCTACCCGCTCACGCGCGAAAGATCAGAGCGGCGCCGCCGGCAATCATCGCGAAACCGAGGAAGTGGTTGATCGTCAGCAATTCCTTCATCCAGAAGACCGAGAAACCGGAAAAGATCAGTAGTGTAATGACCTCCTGGATCGTCTTCAGCTGCGCCGCGGAATAGACCTGCGCACCGATCCGGTTGGCGGGCACGGCCAGACAGTATTCGAAGAAGGCGATACCCCAGCTCACCAGCACCACCAGATAGAGTGCCGAGCCCTTGAATTTCAGGTGGCCATACCAGGCGAAGGTCATGAACACGTTGGAAAGCGCCAGCATAACGATCGGCCATACGGCGGCGGGACTAAAGGTCGGCATTGGAAATCCTTGGAATGATGACTGGACCCGCCGATCTCCGGCACTGAACGTGGCGCGAGTACCGGCGACGAATCCGTCGATGAGAGGCAGACCTTGCCGCAATCACCGGGCCACGTCCATTCCGTCCTGGCCACTTCTGGCCAGTCCCGGCCACGGCTCTCAGGTCCCGCTTCACAACCACAAGTACAGGTACGGAACATGCCTGGAGCAGCGCGAACACCAATCGTCCGCAGCGTTAAATGAATTTTATCAGAATGGTGCAACCTTGGGAGATAGGAGACCCTTCCTTTTTTTTACAGCACAGCAGTTTTCAATCGGATATTGTATTTGAGACAGCAAGCATCGACCTCCAACGCAAAGTTCGGCCCCGCGACAAGAGGGGCGCAAGCCGCCTACATCGTTGGCGGGCTGCGGTCGACGCTGGTCTTCAATGTCGCGATCTCCTTGTCCGCTGTCCTGATCGTTGCACTCACTCAAGGCTTCTCGCCTGCCATCATGGGATGGTTGGCAGCGACAATCGTCGCAGCGGTCATTCGCGCCGTCGCTGCATACCGCCTGGTGCGCTTCAACTATATTGACACCAACCCGGACTTTGCCCTGCGACACATGACTATTGGCGCCCTCTTGTCCGGTTTGGCCTGGGCCGCGTTGC
Source organism: Rhizobium arsenicireducens (assembly GCF_964021225.1). Lineage (NCBI taxonomy): Bacteria > Pseudomonadati > Pseudomonadota > Alphaproteobacteria > Hyphomicrobiales > Rhizobiaceae > Rhizobium > Rhizobium arsenicireducens. The sequence goes on from NZ_CAXHYK020000001.1 coordinate 1,398,398, forward strand.
CGTTCTGCGTCAACGATTTCACCGCGGTTGGCAAGGATGCGGCGATCTGCCTGATCATGGTCGGCATAGCGGCCGGGTCGATGATCCGCGGCATAGGCTATTCGCAACTGTCGATGGCCTTCTCCGTCCCGATCCTGCTGTCGATCATCGCATGGCTGTCCTATCAAGGTGGTTCACACGCCATCATCCTGGCGCTGGACGTGCTCGGTCTACTGTTGGTGATGGTCCAGAGCAACCGTTCCGCCGAAAGGGTCTTTGTCAGCAACGAAGTCGCGAAGCTCGAGGCGACGGCGCTCGCCGAATCCCTGGAGATCGCAAATCTGGACATCCAGCAGAAGAATTCCCGGCTTGAAGTGCTGGCGAACCGCGACCCCATCACGGGCCTCGCCAACCGCATGCACTTCAATGGACGTCTGCTGGGCGACATCGCCAGGGCCAAGGCCATCGGAGGCGAAGTCGCCTTGCTGCTGATCGACCTCGACCGCTTCAAGCAGATCAACGATACCCTCGGCCACAGTGCCGGCGACGCCATGCTGCGCGCAGTCGGCGAGCGCCTCAGCGCGACCGTCCGCGACGATGGCCTGATCGCCCGCCTGGGTGGCGACGAGTTCGCCATCATCGTTGCCGGTCCCAACGCCAGATGGCGTTGTCGCGATCATGCCGAGGCACTGCTGCAGGAAAGCCTCGCACCGATCACCTTCGGCAGCAGCCAATCGGTCATTGCGCTGAGCATGGGCCTGGCGACGTTCCCCGACCACGCCTCCAGCGCCGATGAACTGCTGGCGTCGGCCGACATGGCGCTCTACAACGCCAAGAGCAAGGGACGCCGGCAGATCCGCGAATTCGATCCGGGCCTCAAGTCTCTCGCCGACCGCCAGAGGTTGGTCGAACAGGATCTGGCAGCCGCCATTCAAGCCGGCGGGGTGGAGACCTGGTTCCAGCCGCAGATCGATCTGGAAACCGGAGAGATTGCCGGCTTCGAGGCGCTGATCCGCTGGCACCACCCGCAGCTCGGCTTCGTGTCGCCTCCGGAAATCGTCGCGGCCGCGCAGTCGCTTCATCTGACGGAGACACTCACCGGCCACGTCGCAACCGCCGTTTGTCAGTTGCTCACACGCCTGCCCGCGCTCGACCTGGCCGAAGCGACCGTGGCGCTCAACGTTTCGCCGCTCGAGTTTGCCATCTATTCCGTCGCGGACATGCTGGAACAGGTGACCACGCTGCACGGCATCAACCGGGCGCGCCTGGAGATCGAGATCACCGAGGAAGCCATCCTCGATACCGACGGAGCCGGCGAACAGCTCAAGCAGCTGGAAACCGCCGGCTACAAGCTCGCCGTCGACGATTTCGGCATGGGTCACTCGTCGCTCGCCTATCTGATCAGCCTGAAGGTCGACCGCCTGAAGATCGACCGCAGTTTCGCCAAGGGCGTCGCGGGATCGCGCGCCAATCAGGACCTGATCGCCGCGCTCGTCGGTCTCGGCCATGCCCTGAAGCTCGACATCGTCGTCGAGGGCGTCGAAACCGAGGAGGATGCCGCCGTGCTCGAAATGCTCGGCTGCCGCATTGCCCAGGGCTATCATTTCGCCCGCCCGATGCCGGTCGAGGCCCTCATCGCCTGGATCGCCCGCCGCGCCAAGAGCGAAGTCCGCCGCGCGGTTGCGTAACGGCGAGCCGATCGCATTGCGGCCCTGCAATTGCCGCATGACAGTTCCTGTCAGCAATAGATTACACGTTTCACTTTTGTTCCATCGTTGACGCGCCGCCCCCTTTTCTTTGCAGGCGGGATTCTCCATATTCGCCGCATGGCCAAATCACCGAAGAATCCCGCCGTCCGTCCGGGCGAAGAACGGCAAGGACAAGCGCCCGCTGGAGATCGTTCCGCCCCCTCCGGTTTCGCGGAGGCGCCCCAGGCACCGTTCGATGGCGCGCCCCTGTCCGGGACGCCCTTCGAGAGAAGCGAGAAGGATCGGCCAGTCCCGGCGAACGAATTGTCCGGCAGTGTCTCCGACTGGGTCAAGCAGCTCGAGGCCGAGGCCGAGGCGTCGACCGTCGAGAGCCAGCGGGAGCTCGCCTCCAAGGCCGGCAAGCATCGCAAGAAGATCGAGATCGAGGCGCGCAAGCACAGCGAAAAGGTGGCCATGGCGAAATCCTCGCGCGGCACCTCGATGGGTGTCTCGTCGGATCCGAAGACCCGGGCGGCCGCCGGCCTCAATCCCGTCGCCGGCATGGACGTCAGCCTCGAGGACGCCGGCACGCTCGCGCCCGGCGCCGTCACCGCCACCGTCGAGGCGCTGTCCTCGCTGATCGAAAGCGGCAATCCGCTGTTCAAGGACGGCAAGATCTGGACGCCGCACCGCCCGGCCCGGCCGGACAAGTCCGAGGGCGGCATCCCGATCCGCATGGTCTCCGACTACCAGCCCGCCGGCGACCAGCCGACCGCCATCAAGGACCTCGTCGAGGGCCTGGCCAATGACGACCGCACCCAGGTCCTGCTCGGCGTCACCGGTTCGGGCAAGACCTTCACCATGGCCAAGGTGATCGAGGCGACCCAGCGCCCGGCCGTCATCCTCGCGCCCAACAAGACGCTCGCCGCCCAGCTCTATTCGGAGTTCAAGAACTTCTTCCCCGACAATGCGGTGGAATATTTCGTCTCCTATTACGACTACTACCAGCCGGAAGCCTATGTGCCGCGCTCCGACACCTTCATCGAGAAGGAATCGTCGATCAACGAACAGATCGACCGCATGCGCCACGCCGCCACCCGCGCCATCCTCGAGCGCGACGACTGCATCATCGTCGCCTCGGTCTCCTGCATCTACGGTATCGGCTCGGTCGAGACCTATACCGCCATGACCTTCGAGATGAATGTCGGCGACCGGCTCGACCAGCGGCAATTGCTCGCCGACCTCGTCGCCCAGCAATACAAGCGGCAGGACATCAATTTCGTCCGCGGTTCCTTCCGGGTGCGCGGCGACACCATCGAGATCTTCCCGGCCCACCTTGAGGATGCCGCCTGGCGCATCTCCATGTTCGGCGACGAGATCGACGCCATCACCGAGTTCGATCCCCTGACCGGCCACAAGACCGGCGAGATGAAGTCGGTGAAGATCTACGCCAATTCGCACTATGTCACGCCGCGCCCGACGCTGAACGGCGCGATCAAGTCGATCAAGGACGAACTGAAGGTTCGCCTCGCCGAGCTGGAAAAGGGCGGCCGCCTGCTCGAAGCGCAGCGGCTGGAACAGCGCACCCGCTACGACATCGAGATGCTGGAAGCGACCGGCTCCTGCGCCGGCATCGAGAACTATTCGCGCTATCTGACCGGCCGCCGCCCCGGCGAGCCGCCGCCGACGCTGTTCGAATATATCCCCGACAATGCGCTTCTGTTCATCGACGAGAGCCACGTTTCCGTCTCGCAGATCGGCGGCATGTATCGCGGCGACTTCCGCCGCAAGGCGACGCTGGCCGAATACGGCTTCCGCCTGCCGTCCTGCCTCGACAACCGCCCGCTTCGCTTCGAGGAATGGGACGCCATGCGGCCGCAGACGGTCGCGGTCTCGGCCACGCCCGGCAATTGGGAGATGGAACAGGCCGGTGGCGTGTTTGCCGAACAGGTCATCCGCCCGACCGGCCTGATCGACCCGCCGGTCGAGGTGCGCCCGGCCAAGTCCCAGGTCGACGACGTGCTCGGCGAGATCCGCGAGACGGCGCTTGCCGGCTACCGCACGCTGGTCACCGTGCTCACCAAGCGCATGGCCGAGGACCTCACCGAATACCTCCACGAACAGGGTGTCCGCGTGCGCTACATGCACTCGGACATCGACACGCTGGAGCGCATCGAGATCATCCGCGACCTGCGGCTCGGCGCCTTCGACGTGCTGGTCGGCATCAACCTTCTGCGCGAGGGCCTCGACATTCCGGAATGTGGCTTCGTCGCCATCCTCGACGCCGACAAGGAAGGCTTTTTGCGCTCGGAGACGTCCCTTATTCAGACCATCGGCCGCGCCGCCCGAAACGTCGACGGCAAGGTCATCCTCTATGCCGACCGGATCACCGGCTCGATGCAGCGCGCCATGGACGAGACCTCGCGCCGCCGCGAAAAGCAGACGGCCTACAATATCGAGCACGGCATCACGCCGGAATCGGTCAAGGCGCATATCTCCGACATTCTCGACTCGGTCTACGAGCGCGACCATGTCCGCGCCGACATTTCCGGCGTCGCCGGCAAGGGCTTTGCCGATGACGGCCATCTGGTCGGGGCCAACCTCCAGGCCCATCTCAACGCGCTGGAAAAACAGATGCGCGACGCCGCCGCCGACCTCGACTTCGAGGCCGCCGCGCGGCTGCGCGACGAGATCAAGCGCCTCAAGGCCGTCGAACTCGCCGCCATGGACGACCCGATGGCCAAGGACGAGGCACGGCAACTGGAACGCGGCGGCGAACCCCGCATCTCGCTCTCCGGCCGCTCCAAGACCGGCCGGCCGCGGGATAGCCACCTCCCCCCTCAAGGGGAGAGTGACAGTGCTTCGCCCTCCTACTTCGCCAAGCCGACGCTCGACGACATGGGCCCGGGGACCGACATGCCGACGCCGGCATCCAGAAGCCTGTTCCGCCAGAACAGCCTCGACGAAATGACGGTGGGCCGCACCGAAAAGCCGGTGCCCGGCAAACTGCCGCAGAAGCCGAAGATCGAGCCCGACCGCGGTCCGATCTCCCCCCTTGAGGGGGAGATGTCGCCGAAGGCGACAGAGGGGGGTGTCTCCCGGCCCGCCGCCGACGACCCCCGCCCGATCATCCGCGCCAGACCCGGCGCCGGCTCCTACGAGGATCCGGGCGACCAGAAACGCAAGACCCGCACCAAGGGCAAGACCGGCCGGCCGGGACGCTGACCTTCTCCCCCTCGGTGGGGGAGAATGGAATTTCAGCACCTTAGCAAAGCTAAGTGCTAGAAATTCCAAGTGAGGGGGCAAGACCGAACCTCGGCGATCACCCCTCACCAACAAAATCCAACACTGAACCTTCGGCTAAGCCGTTGATTTTGTAACCTCTCCCACAAGGGGAGAGGTGGGTTTCGGCCGCCGGGCAGGACGGGCACCCTCCCCCTTATGGGGAGCATTGGGGGGCAAGGCCCTCGCCGCATCCGACCCGGCCCCACGGCCCTGCCCCGCCCCTTGCCCACCCGGACCTTTTTCGGTCCAAGCGGCAAAATCCCGCCGCTTCGCCCGCGCCGGGCCACGCGCCGTTCACGCTCATCGGCTATGGTGGCGCCCGCAACAATCCGGCCCGCCCAAGGAGCACGCCCATGAAAACCCTCGCCACCGCGGCCTTCGCCGCCCTTCTCCTGACCACCGCCGCAAAGGCCGGCGAACTGTCCTTCCCGTCCGACTCGCCGATCGCCTCGATCACCGTGCCGGACAGCTGGACGCTGGACGAAACCGACACCGGCGCCGAGGTCACCTCGCCGGACGAGGCGATCTACTTCTTCATCGACGTCGCCGACGCCAAGACCACCGACGCCGTCATCGACGACGCCGCCGACTTCCTCACCGAGAACGGCGTCACCGTCGATGCGGCCAGCCTCAAGCAGTCGACCGACAAGCTGAACGGCATGGACATGGTCAATCTCGATTGGGACGGCACCGACAAGGACGGCCCGGTGTCGATCGGCATGTCGATCGTCCAGCCCAACCCGGAAAAGCTGCTGGTCATCACCTACTGGGGCACCAAGGGCGAACAGGAAAAACACGCCACCGACCTGGTGGCGATCATCAACTCGCTGAAGCCGGTCAAGTAAGACCTGACGCGGCAGCCTCCTCTCCCCAACGAGGGAGAGCATAGTTCGCCCCAAGAGGCGAAGCCGATTGGCGAGGCGAACTTGGTGAGGGGGTCTTTCGTTTTGCAGGCACACCCCCTCACCAACAAAATCTAACCCTTAGCCTTCGGCTAACCTGTTGATTTTGTAACCTCTCCCACAAGGGGAGAGGTGGCGCCACCAAACCCGCACCGGCCCTCACGATCACCCGACCGACCAAAAGGGAAAGGGCCGCACCAAGGGCAGGACGGGGCGACAGGGACGTTGACGTTCCTTGTTTTTCAACAGCTTGATAACTACTTAGAGGTGTTATATTCCAAGATAAATTGGTAATCTTGAAAGAGGTAGACCGGTGCAGAACATAACATTCCGCACCCACTTGGTGGGCGCCGTCAGCGATTTCTGCGCTGTTAGTAAATTAGCCATAGTGAATCCGGTGATTCACCTTGCAGAATTGATCGTTCTGCTGGCCCACTACAAAGAAGAGGGCGTGAGACTATCTCCACAAGTGTATTTGACTAATGACATTGATAAGGCAATGTCTATGTTGCCAGATGGAGAGAAAATCACAATTGGGGCTGCCGATACAAGCTCCAGCGGAATCAAACAAGCTCTAAAAAGGTGTGCGCCCCTAGCTAGTGAAACTTGGCTCATTTACATCAGCGAGATACGGCCAGGGGCGATCGAATTCGGATTATTCAGGGGCTCAACACGGTCTATTGCGGTTCCAGTAGATAGTGTCCTTATGAGCGAAGGCTCTCCGGACCTCGTTCTTATAAAGCTCTTTCAAATCGCAGAAGAGTGCATAGAGCTAAAATCTAACTTCAAGAAATCTCACTATATCTTCCTCAACAATCGTGAGGAAGGGAGCGATCCACCGCTAAAGCATCTCGATAGTCTCATTCAGGCCATAGCAAGAAATGCACCAGACGACACAAAAGAAGCGCTAACAAGTTATCTTTTTAAAATTTTATCTTCTTCTCTTCAGGCGTCACACGGCTCACTTGTGGCTGTGTCCAGCAGCACAAAAACTCCAAACTTCCTTGCCGCTGATGGAGTTATCCTTACTCATCCAATCAATTTCGTTAGGCTGATTGCGCAGATGTGGGATGACGATTCAAGCGAGCCGTACTTGAACACTAAATCTGACTTGGTAAAGGGCATGTTCGCCTCAGACGGGATTGTGCTATTTAATAACTGCGGCGCGCTGTTAGGTTACAACTGCTTTACAAGCATTCCCAAAAAAAACGCAGTCGTTGGAGGCGCACGTCGGCGAGCTTTCAAGACGCTTGCATCAAGAGTAGGGAATGGACTGTCCGCAGCGTTCATGCAATCGCAAGACGGTTGGACAGAGTTTCAGGGAATATGAGCATGGAAAGCAAGTTAGCGCTGTGGCAGCCGGATAGTGGGCAGATTCTGCCGTCGTCAGCGAAGCTGCCTGCCGAAATTGTCACCTACGCCCCTCAACTCGGCCCGAGAGATCGCAAACAGATCGTTGCCGCATTTGACTCCGAATTCTATGAGATGGGAATCAATTTCCTCTGGGGCAAGACGGTAACTGCCCTGCGGAAAGAGCTTTCTACAGTCGGCATAGGCCTCATTGGAGAGATGCTGGGGCGCACCGACGTCAACGAAGACGATGATATCGAGGACGTCCTTACGACGCGCGATGCGCTTCGTCTTGCGGAAGAACTGGGTGTGGTATCATCAACAGATGCGATGCGACTTCGACATACATATGAGATCGTGACGCATTTTTCCAAACTGGACATGACGGAAGCGGCTAACGAAGAGATTGATCATTCAGAGGCACTGGCTGCCCTCAAAGCGTGCGTGAAAGGGGTGCTCGGGCGTCCAAAAGTGGAGGTCGCCAAGAAGTTCGTTGAATTTAGGAGCGCCCTCGAAGGTGCAACCATCGATAAGGACGACCCCAAGATCGAAATGCTTAGATCGTCGCCTTATTTCTTTTTGAAGCTCACGATAAGTGTTCTGATGAATGGTACGAAGAAAAAGACAGGAGCACAGCTCGAACATGTGTTGGCTAACACCAACACCATAGTGCCCTCCATATGGAGTACCTTGCGCGATCCGGAAAAATGGCAGATCGGTCATACATACGCTGAGGTTTACTCGGACGGAAAAAAGACGTCGGTCAGCGGACTGAAAAGCGTCCTACTAAAAGTAAGAGGTTTCGACTTTGTACCAGAAAATCTCCGAAGTGACACTTTCATCAAAGCCGCAGATGAAGTAATGCGCGCGCATGAGGGAATGAATAATTTCTACAACGAACACGCTCCGGTTAAAAATCTAGCTAAACTTGGAACGACTATTCCAACTCCAGCTTTCCCCGCATGCGCTACTGCGTTGCTTTCTATTATTCTCGGTAACCGCTATGGGGTTTCATGGGCTGCGGCCGCAGAAGCCAAGAAAATTGTTGACCGCTTCACTGCGGACCGGTGGCAGTATTACCTTAACCAAGTACTACCTACGGACACACAGGTGCTTATTAAGCTTCACGATAGCAAACCGGCGGCTCAGTGGGCCAAGCTTGTCGATGAAACAAATATTGCTTTACTAGACATCAAGAATAAATCGGTTTCTGCGCTGATAAAATCCGGACTAACGAACAGTCCTGAAGCAGTCAGAAAAAACGCTCAAAAGGTGTTGGCCGAGTTCTATGGCAAATCGCAGTGAGTGCTTTCAAAATCACACGCGATGTAAGTGCAAGATAGTAGTCATTTCATGGCCAGGCAGATTGTGGGCTATCGCGGAAAAGAAAGGGAAAAACTTCCCAATTCCCCCAACAAAATCAACACCCCGCCCCCCGCCATTTCCCCGCCCTCATCCCCCGCGCTTACACTAGCCCCCGTCCCGCCCTCGGATACACCGGGTGTGCGTGCCCGGCGAGGTGGGATCGGCGCTGAGGGGTTCGGGCGATCGCAGGCCCGGTCCTTCGGGGTCCGCGGAAAATGGTCTCCCCCTGGCGACGTGGGGGCAAGGGTGAAGGCTTTGGACAGCCCAAACCCTTGCCGGCCCTGACAGCGCGCCGGGAGCGCCTGTGTGGCGTGGCATGGTGGTAAGACCGGGTTGTCGAGGGTGTGCGGGCGTCCGCCGGTGAAAACCGGGCCTGCCTGAAAAATCCCCGGCAAGGGCCGGCGCCGCAGAGAGATCGAAGTCGCGGGGCAAAAACCGCCGAACGGGGCGCTGGAAGGTGCCATATAAACTAATCTTACGAGGCAGCTGACAGCGCCCCGTCCGTCCCGGCTCGCCGGGAGAATGAAGAAGACCGGAGAAACCGGAGGGCGAGAGGCCCGGCCGGCGAAAACCCGTGCCCTTGGCTGAGGGCGCGCAACGAGGGGCCGCCGGACGGCGGGAGCCGGCAAGGCCGGGCAAGGGAGAGAAGCCATGAACGATGCCGTCGAACTGCCGGACCCCAAAGTCCCCGAGATCGACGATGACATCCGGGAGCCGCTGATGGCGCGCACGGCGGAACTGCTCGGCGTGCCGGTGCGCGCCTGCCCGGTCCGCGCCTGCTGGCGCAGCGGCGCCTGCCGCTATGTCGACCCCGACACGGCCCCCTTCCGTCCCTGGTGCGTCCACCAGTTGACGGAAACGGAGCGGGCCGGCTTCGAAGCGCTCTATACGCGGGTGCGGGCGGCGCTCATCATCCTGCTGCTGGACGCCGAACCCCACCCCTCGCCCGATCCGGAGACCCGCGAGCTGCAGGATGCCGCCCTCGAGATCGTCGCCACCGTGCTGTGCGATGATCCGGACAACCGGCCGGTGGTCCGCCGGTGGATCCGGCGCCGGCGCGACAAACTGCCGGCGCTTCTGGAGGGCGACGCGCTCAAGGCCTATCGCGCCGTGGTTGCCGGCGTGCCGCGCGAAATGCTCAAGGGTCTGCCCTGGACACTGTGAGAGCGCATGATCGGAACGATGCGCCGTCCCGGCCGGCCCCTATTCCGCCGCCTCGGCCTCGGCCTTGGGCGGCGCGACCGCCTCCAGCTCGTAGGAATAGCCCTCGAGCATGGCATAGGCCCGCTCGATCGCGGCGATCTGGGTTTCGGCGGCGCGGATGGCGTCGGTGATCGACTGGATGCGGGCGCGCAGCATGGAGCCGAGCACGTCGTTTTCCGGCCGCCGGCCGATGCGGTCGGCGTGCTGGCGCACCCGTGTGCGGTGGCGCTCGAGTTCGAGAATATGGAAGCGGGCCTTGAGGAGATCGTCGGTCAGCTTGCGGCGCAGGCCGGCCACCGGATCGAAGCTGCCGGGCGCGCGCTCGTCGAGGATCATCTCGTTGACCAGCGTCTCCAGCATCATCAGGCCCTTGAGGTCGGTGGCGTCGGCCAGTTGCGGGTCGTAGCCGGTGTCGTCATAGACCTTGCGGCGCACCGGGTCCTTCAGCAGCTCGTAGGACGCGGTGAGCGCGGCGAAGCGGTCGAGATCGCCGCCGGCGTCGGGATGGGCGCTCTTGGCCATCTTGCGGTAGGCGGCCTTGACCGCCGCCTCGTCGGCGTCGCGCTCCAGTTCGAGCTGTTGATAGGGATCGATCACGGCGCAGGCATCCTCGGCATGTCTTCATTGGCCCCCGCATGTCTGGTAAAGCGTCCGGGCGCCCGCTTCAAGTCGCAAGGCCGCTTGTCCAAAGAATGGCGAGGGAAGCCTCCGCCCGGCGGGCGGCAAACGTGGGTGCTGTCCCGCGCGCATGGCCGCAGCCGCGCGCCGCCGCCGGCCGCGGCGCCCGAGCACCCCTCAAATCTTAATGGATTCAGGTGCTTGCCTCACAACTGCCACGGCAGCGCCCACATTTTCTCCCTTGCCAACTGTGGAAAAAGCCCTTAAAAAAATCGCGTTCGGGCAACCAATGATCCCGGAGACTGGACCGACTAAGACGACCGCCCTGCGGTCCTGGGGGCTTTCTCCCGCTGGTAGACGTTCTTTCCCCGATATCGCCACTCCGACTAGCCCGTCACACTGAAGGGCATGCCGCCCCCCCTTCCGGCTCGCCGGGCGTGGGGAAAACCAGACAAAAGGGACAAAGGAACTCTCCCATGGCCACCAAGGGCACCGTAAAATTCTTCAACCAGGACAAGGGCTTCGGCTTCATCACCCCGGAAGGCGGCGCGAAGGACGTATTCGTCCACATCTCCGCTCTCCAGGCTTCGGGCATCCAGACGCTCCGCGACGGCCAGGAAGTGTCGTTCGACACCGAGCCGGACCGCATGGGCAAGGGCCCGAAGGCCGTCAACATCCAGGCTTTCTGAGCCTGTTCGCCACCCGGCGATGATCTTTTTGAACGGCGTCCCTCGGGGCGCCGTTCTGCATTCGGCGCTCGGCTGGGCGCCTACCCTTGGCGGAATTGCTTGACGCTAGGGGATGCAAATTCGGCTGATGGGTCGAAAAAAGCCCCCGCAGGGGCAAGGCGTGAGAGACTGGAACGCGCTTCAGCAGGCTCTAGATTGCGCTTGGCTGTCGCGTTTCGGGCATGACCTTCGGCCCGCCGGCAATGTCGACGGCGGCAAAGGCCTCGGCGATGATCTCCGGCCCGGCCGCCGGTTTGGTGGCGTCCGACAGGATCTGCCGATAGCGCCGCGCGCCGGCAAAGCCCTGGAACAGGCCGATCATGTGGCGGGTGACATGGTTCAGCCGCCCGCCAGAGCCCATGACGCGATCGGCATAGGCGATCATCGTATCGCGCACCGCGTCCCAGTCGGGCGCCCTGGCCGGTTCGCCATAGATTTTTTCATCCACCTCGGTCAAAAGCGTGGCATTGTGATAGCTGGCCCGGCCGAGCATGACACCGTCCATCACCTCGAGATGCCCAACCGCCCTGTCGAGCGTGTCGATGCCGCCGTTGATGCCGAGGAAGACCTTTGGGTTCTCCCGTTTCATCCGGTAGACGAGATCGTAGTCGAGCGGCGGGATGTCGCGGTTCTCCTTCGGCGACAGCCCCTGCAGCCAGGCCTTGCGCGCATGGATCCAGATCGCATCGGCGCCGGCGGCCACCATGCGGGCGAGGAAATCCGGCAGCACCGCCTCCGGCGCCTGGTCGTCCACCCCGATCCGGCACTTGACCGTCACCGGCACGCTCGCCACCTTCGTCATCGCCGCGACACAGGCCGCCACCGTCTCCGGCTCGCGCATCAGGCAGGCGCCGAAGGTTCCCGACTGCACCCGGTCGGACGGGCAGCCGACATTGAGGTTGATCTCGTCATAGCCGTAATCCGCCGCAATCCGCACCGCCTCGGAAAGCTTTCCCGGATCCGACCCGCCGAGCTGCAATGCCACCGGATGCTCCTCCGGCGAGAAGCCCAAGAGGCGGTCGCGATGCCCGTGAATGATCGCATCGGCCACCACCATTTCAGTGTAGAGCAGCGCACGGCTACTCAAGCGCCGATGGAAGAACCGGCAATGCCGGTCCGTCCAGTCGATCATCGGGGCGACCGCGAAGATCTTCGTCCCCGGGCTTAAGAGCGGTGCTATCGTCATGCGGCGTCAGATAGCCTCGTGAGGCGCCGTCCGCAAGGGTGTCGGCTTTTGCCGGGCCGGTTGTTTGATGATCGAGGATTGGTGCGGACGCACGGCAGGAGCGCTCACAGCAGCCCGAGCTCAGCCAATTCGCGCTTCAAGTCTTCGGGCATGTCCTCGAGATTGGCGCCCGAGGCGTTCAGGTCTCTCGGGGCGGCGTCCGGCTCGAGGTAGCGCCAGCCCTGAAACGGGCGGCGAGGCGCCGGCGCGGTTTCGATCACTTCGGGGCCGAGCACCAGTTCGCAGCGGGTGATCCCGTCCGCGCCGGTGAAGGTCTTGATGTCGAGCAGCGTCTGGCGCGCGGCGACCTGGCCCTTGATGACCCAGTAGAGCGATCCGCCGTCGAGCAGTTCGTCCATACGCTTCGGCACCATGCGCGTCACATGGCTCGACTGCGGTTCGAGGCCGGCCGCAACCGCGACCAGAGCGCGCTCGGCCACCCATTCGCGAAGATCGTCGAGGCTGTCGGCGCCGACGCAGAGCTTGATCATGTGCAGTGTCATGGCGGCGGTGATAGTCCGCTCACCGCCGGCGTCAAGGGCAAAGCGGCCCGCCGACTGGCGCCGTCAACATTCGCCGTCAGCATTCCACCACGTTGACGGCCAGGCCGCCGAGCGAGGTCTCCTTGTACTTCTCGCTCATGTCATTGCCGGTCTGCCGCATGGTCTCGATGCAGGCGTCGAGCGGCACGAAATGCTGGCCATCGCCCTTCAACGCCAGCGAGGCGGCGGTCACGGCCTTGACGGCGCCCAGCGCATTGCGCTCGATGCAGGGCACCTGGACGAGACCGGCGACCGGGTCGCAGGTCATGCCGAGATGGTGTTCCAGGGCGATTTCGGCGGCATTCTCGATCTGCTCCGGGCTACCGCCCATCACGGCCGCCAGACCCGCGGCCGCCATGGCCGAGGCCGAGCCCACCTCGCCCTGGCAGCCGACTTCGGCGCCGGAGATCGAGGCATTATGCTTGATGATGCCGCCGATCGCGGCGGCGGTCAGCAGGTAGTCGCGGATGCCGTCCTGGTCGGCGTCGGGATGGAAATGCAGGTAATAGCGGATGGTCGCCGGCACGACGCCGGCAGCCCCGTTGGTCGGCGCGGTGACGACGCGACCGCCGGCGGCGTTCTCCTCGTTGACCGCCATGGCGTAGACCGAGAGCCAGTCATTGGCGAGTAGCGGGTTCTGCCGGTTGGAGCGCCACTCCTCCTGCAACTGGTCGTGGATGGAGCGGGCGCGGCGGCGCACGTTCAAGCCGCCCGGCAGGCGTCCGTCCTGCTTAAGGCCGCGGTCGATGCAGCCGCTCATCGCATCCCATATGCGATCGAGGCCGGCATTCAGCGCCTCGCGGTCCATGACCGCCTCCTCGTTCGCTCGCTTCATCTGGGCGATCGTCAGGCCGGAGCGGCGCGCCATGTCGAGCATCTCCTTCGCCGAGGCGAAGGGATAGGGCACCTTGTTGCTGGACGTTGCCTTCCTGGCCTTATGCAGAGCAAGAAGCTCGGTGTCGGTTACGACGAAGCCGCCGCCGATCGAATAGTAGATGGTGGTCAGCAGCACCCGCCTGTCCTTGTCGAGGGCGGAGAGCCGCATGCCATTGGCATGACCCGACAGCGGGACCTTCTTGTCGAACACCAGGTCTTCGGCGGGATTGAAATGGTAAGCCGGGTGGCCGGGCGGCGCGACGCGATGGGTTCGTTCAACCTCGGCGACGATGGCATCCATGCGGTCCGGATCGATCCTGTCCGGGGCCTCGCCGGTCAGGCCGATGATCACCGCCCTGCCCGTTCCGTGGCCGATGCCGGTATAGGCGAGCGATCCGTGCAGGCTGGCTTTCAGCGCCGCGACCTGGGCGCCCTGCGGCCGCGGCCAGCTGTCGGACGCAATCAGGTCGAGAAACCGGTTAGCCGCTGTCATCGGCCCCATCGTATGGGAAGCGAAGGGCCTACCCCGATCTTGAACACATCGAAAACCGAAAGAAACATGTCGCTGCACCGCCTCCAGGCTGATTTGCCTCACGCTAGTTCAACATGCTTAGCGAATGCGGCGGCGAACCGACATCCTTTTTCATCGGCGCGACATGAACGGGGCTCAAAACGACAACAGCGCGGGTCTTGAGACCCACGCTGCCTGAAACCGTCATTCGTGATTTCGGATCAGATACTGCCAAAGAGATAAGCCAGGCACAAAATGCCAGCAAATCCCACCAGAGCACGAATTGTAACGCCCCAGCAGGATTTTTGGATGCTGTCTTCCATGAAGACTCCGTTTTGAACGTTGTTGGCAGAAAGCCGTCCCCCGACCGCTTTCGTGCGAAACGATTTATTAAAAATCGGTCGGCTTCGCAACTGCAAAAACGGCCAAAGCAAGGCGTCCCTTGCGTGACAGCCATGCGCGGAGTGCATACATTTTATAAACTTCAATGGCTTAGCAACTGGCGCCGTTGAACCTCCCTTGCCCCGTTTTAGACCAAGGTCTTGCGACCTGGTTAATTCGCTTGTGGAGAACGGCCCAAGTCCGCATAAAAAGCGCGCCCTCTGCTTCGGAGCCGCCATGACGATTCTCGACTATTCCGCGCTTTTCCTGTTCGGCCTGCTCTGGTTTGCCTTCGCCTGGATCACCGGTCAGGGCCGTATTTTCGCCCGCACCAGCCTGACCCAGGCCATGGCCGAGCGTCGGCGGCAATGGATCATGAATTCGCTCAGCCGCGACCTGAAGATGATCGATACACAGATCCTGTCGGGCCTGCAGAACGGAACGGCTTTCTTCGCCTCGACCTCCATCCTGGCGATCGGCGGGTGCTTTGCCCTTCTCGGCCAGACGGAGCAGGTGGACACGGTGCTAAAGGACCTGCCCTTCGTCGTGCAGGGAGGACGCACGACCTTCGAGCTCAAGGTCTTTATCCTGACGGCGATATTCGGTTACTCCTTCTTCAAGTTCAGCTGGTCCTATCGATTGTTCAACTACTGCACGATTCTGTTCGGCGCCCTGCCAATGGCCGACGAAACGCGCCGAGACCCGCAAAGCGCCGAGCGTGCCGCCGAACTTGCAATCCGCATGAACATCATCGCCGCCAGCCATTTCAACGCGGGCTTGCGCGCATTGTTCATGTCGATCGGCTATCTCGGTTGGTTCGCGAGCCCCTATCTCTTCATGGCGACCTCGCTTACCGTCTTCATCGTTCTCTTGCGCCGGCAGTTCTTCTCCGAGGCCCGCCTCGCGCTCATCGAATCCCCCTCGTGATCGCCATGAAACGGACACCTTTGGACGGTCTGGCAGATATCCAGGACGATACGGGCAGGTAGACGGAAGGAAGGCGCGTGGCTGCTGATTCTGAAAAGAGCGAGACGCCAGCGGCGGCACCCTGGCGGATCGAAGCGCTCGACGCGGCGCGGGGCCTCGCCCTCATCGCCATGGCGACCTATCACTTCACCTGGGATTTCGAGTTCTTCGGCTATCTGGAACCGGGCACGGCGACCCATGGCTGGCTCAAGATCTATGCCCGCGCGATCGCCTCCAGCTTCCTCTTCCTCGCCGGTTTCAGCCTGGTGCTGGCACATTACCCGGTTATCAAGGCAAGGTCCTTCGCCAAGCGGCTGGCGGTGATCACCGCCGCGGCCCTTGCCATCACCGTCGCCACCGCAGTCGCCTTGCCGGAGGGCATGATCTTTTTCGGCATCCTGCATGCAATTGCTGCCGGAAGCCTGATCGGCCTTGCGTTCCTCCGCCTGCCGCCGCTGCTGATCATTCTGGTCGCCGCTGTTGCGATTGGCCTGCCATCCTTTTATCGGTCCGAGTTCTTCGATACACCAGCGCTGCTTTTCGTCGGACTGTCGCAACACCTGCCACGCTCGAACGACTACGTCCCTCTGCTGCCCTGGGGCGGGGCGTTGCTGATCGGCATCGCCGCAGCACGGATCGCGATGGCCCGCGGCTGGCTCGCGTGGCTAGCCAGACTGCCATCCGGTTCAGGCTGGCTCAGGCTGGCCGGGCGCAACAGCCTTCTTGTTTACCTTCTGCACCAGCCGGTGTCGATAGCTGTGGTTTTCCTGATCTCGATCATAGCGCCGCCACAAACAAAGGATCCTATAGAGGCTTATCTGGCGAGCTGTGAAGCCGCCTGCCTGGCCGAAGGATCGGAAGCGCCGCTCTGCAATCGCTTCTGTGCCTGCACGCTCGATCGGTTGCAGCAGCAGTCGCTTCTCGCCCCACTCCAGTCTGGCGCAATCTTGCCGGATCAGGATGCGCGAATACTCGAGCTTGCGCGTGAATGTTCGGCCATCAGTCAATGACAGGACCTGACCATGAATGCCTATAGGTTGAAGCCGCTCAGCTTTCCCTGGCCGCCCGTCTTGTACGGACTGGCCATCCTTTTCGCCCTACTGGCCGATCGCTTCATCGGAATTCTGCCTTCGGTGATGCCCAACGGCTATCTGTTCTACGCGATCGGCGCGCTGCTCGTCGCCGCCGCACTCTCTCTCGACCTCTGGGCGATCAAGACGCTGGTCGAATACCGCACGACCGTGATGCCGCATCGCGGTGCGCAGCGGCTGGTGACCAGTGGCCCGTTCCGCTATAGCCGCAACCCGATCTATCTCGGCTATACGCTGATCACGCTGGCAATCGGGTTCCTGACCGGCAACGCCTGGTTCTTCGTCGCCGCCATCGGGGCCGCGATCGTCACGACGATCGTCGCCATCCGCAAGGAGGAGATGCATCTGCTGGCGCGTTTCGGCATCGATTTCGAGAAATACTGCCAGCGCACGCGGCGCTGGATATGAAGCTAATCGTCGGGCGGATCAGGTCCCGACGCCGATCTCCACGAGGCGCGTCAGGCAAGCCTCTTCTGCCTGATCGAGTTCGGCGATCGTCTCCTCGATGTCGCGCCGCTTCTGGCGCAAGTCGTCGCGCTTCTCATCGATCTTCTTCATCATTAGCTTGAGTTGACCGATTTCGCCCGGCGGTTCCTTGTAGACGTGGATTATTTCGCGGATTTCGGCTACTGAGAAACCGATCCGCCGTCCACGCAGTATTTCCTGAAGCAGGTGCCGGTCGGCGGCGCGGTAGAGCCTTGTGCGGCCACGACGCTCAGGATGGAGCAAGCCCTCGTCTTCGTAAAAGCGAAGCGTGCGGGTCGACACTCCAAATTCGCGCGTCAGCTCAGTTATACTGTAATACTTCTTCACAACCGTTCCGATTCATTAGGGAAACGGCATGATATTGACTTTTACGTATAAGTCAATTTTTTGGCCATCAGTACACGTTGAACCACCAGGCAGCGAGCCCGAGGAAAGCGAAAAAACCGGTGATGTCGGTAACGGTCGTGACGAATACGGCCGATGAAACCGCCGGATCGGCGCCGACCTTGACGAGCAGCAGAGGGATCAGAATGCCGGCCACGGCGGCGGCGAACATGTTGATGAGCATGGCTGTGGCGATTATCCCGCCGATATTGATGTCCTGGAACCAGATACCGGCGATGACACCGATCAGGATACCCAGCACCACTCCATTGAGCAGACCGACGCCGGCCTCGCGCCGCACGACGCGCCAAGCATTGTGAATATCAAGATCGCGGGTGGCGAGCGCGCGGACCGAAACGGTCATGGTCTGCGATCCCGCATTGCCGCCCATTCCGGCGACGATCGGCATAAGGATGGCAAGTGCAACGATTTCCTCGATCGTCGCCTCAAACAGCGAGATCACCGAGGCAGCAAGGAAGGCGGTCAACAGATTGACCAGCAGCCAGGGAATGCGCGAGCGCGAGGTCTCCCGGATACTGTCCGAGAGTTCTTCGTCGCCGACGCCGCCAAGGCGCATCAAGTCTTCCTCCGCCTCTTCCTGGATCACGTCGACCACGTCGTTGATGGTCAGCACGCCGACCAGGCGGTCGTTTTCGTCGACGACGGCGGCGGAGAGAAGGTCGTATTGCTCGAACAGCTGGGCCGCCTCTTCCTGGTCCATCTCGGCCGGGATGGGGTGGCTGGTCTCGCGCATGATCGTCTCGACCTTGACCTGCCGCTTGGTGCGCAGGATGCGGTCGAGGTCGATGGTGCCGAGCAACTTGAAGGTCGGGTCGATGACGAAGATCTGGGTGAAGCTCTCCGGCAAGTCCTCCTCGTCGCGCATGTAGTCGATCGTCTGACCAACGGTCCAGAACGGCGGAACGGCGACGAATTCCGTCTGCATGCGGCGACCGGCCGAGCTTTCCGGATAGTCGAGGGCGCGCCGCAGCCTTACCCGTTCGGTGAACGAAAGCTGCGAGAGAATGTCCTCGCGGTCGTCGTGGTCCAGATCCTCGAGAATGTAGACGGCGTCGTCCGAATCGAGATCGCCGAGCGCCGCGGCGATCTGGGCATTCGGCAGATGCTGGACGATCTGCAGGCGGATCGCCTCGTCCACCTCCGTCAGCGCCGTCATGTCGAAGTCGTCGCCGAGCAGGCGGACAAGCGCGATTCGCTGGTCGGGCTGGATCGCCTCGATCAGGTCGCCGAGTTCGGATTCGTGCAGCCGCGCGACGTGCTGGCGCAGGAACAGCAGGTCGCGATCGGCGATCGCCGCGCCGACCAGGGTAAGGAAGTCGGAGCGGATCGAACCGTTGTCGGCGTAAATATCCTCGTGGCTGTCCTCCGGGGCGGCGCGAACGCGGATATCTTCGCCGGTTTCGGTCATGCTTGCGCCCTCGCCCTTCAGATCTTCACGCCCGGCTTTCCCGTCTCCCTGCAGAATGGGACGGGAAAACGCTTTGTCAACAAACGACTAGCGCAACGCGCTGGTCGATATGCATTTGCGAACAGTTCCTGCTAACCTAACGGGGCAGCGCGGTCCAGCTTCGAATGCGCCGTCAACTCGGCAAGCCTCGCCCACCAGAGAGACACCCGTGAGCGTCCGTTCCATCATCCGGTTTCCCGATCCAGCCCTCAAGCTCCCTTGCGTCCCCGTCGAGGCTTTCGATAGCGATCTACGCGCTCTTGTCGATGATCTTCATGACACCCTGCGGGCGGCGCCTGGCGTGGGAATCACCGCGGCACATATCGGGGTGGCGCTACGGCTCGTCGTGCTCGACCTGCCGGAGATCGGAGGCCGGCGCGACTATGTCAATCCGGAGATTCTGTGGACCTCCGCGGAGACCATGGAGCATATCGAGGGCAGCGTTTCCATGCCGGGCGCGACGGAGACGGTGACGCGGCCGCGCGCCATTGATATCCGCTACCACGATCTCGACGGCATCTTGCATGAGCAAAGGCTCGAGGGCTTTCCCGGGGTCTGCATGCAGCACGAGATCGACCAGCTCGACGGCATGTTCTGGCTGCAGCGCCTTTCCAGGCTGAAGCGCGACCGGCTGATCCGCAGATGGGAAAGGGGCCTCCGGTGAGTTGACGCTGCTGCGTCGAACCAAAAGCGGGTGTCACGCGTTATCTCGGACCACATCCGAGCCAAGGAGCGCAGGACATGACGATCGGCGACAGAAAGAAGGACTTAAGCCGCGAAGAGGACTATCGCGATTTCGAGCAGCGCGACATCGAAAACGGCTGGCCCTACGACGACGGCGCAGGTGCCGCTTCCCGACCGGTCGGCAACAGCGCCTATGGCGAGACGGGGGCCAACTTCGACCGCGAGCGCAATGGCGGCTATCGCATCACCGATGTCGCTGCCGATGGAGGAGAGGGGCCGGTCAATGCGCCCGTACTGCCGGAGACCGATCACCGCGAAAACAGCGACCAGTTGGAGGCAGACATCGCCGATGCTCTTGACGAGATGCCGGAATCATTGCTTGCCGCCCTCGACATCCATGCGGACCGGCACGTCGTTACCCTGCGGGGCGCGGTCGATACGGCAGAGGAGCGGCGAATGATCGAGCTGCGGGTGTTGGGCGTAAAGGGCGTTTCCGAAGTCCGCAACTTCATCACGACGATGGGTGTGGACACGCATATGCCGCGCGACACGGACTGATCGTCTATCGGACATGGGGCTGAAACGACGAAGCCGGCCACCTTTCGGTGAGCCGGCTTTCGTATTCTTCCGACAGGAAGAATGGTGCGGTCGAGAAGACTCGAACTTCCACGTCTTGCGACACAGCGACCTCAACGCTGCGCGTCTACCAATTCCGCCACGACCGCATCCTGGTAGCGCCGAATTGCTCCGGCGGGGCTGCATGTACCAAAAGCATTACCGGTGCACAAGGCCACCATGACAGATTTTTGCGATTTCCCGAGCGGCCAGGGGAGCGCACGCGCCGGACGCCCCCGGGCTGCCCTTGAAGTCCCGTGGTTTTCTTGCCAAGTAGAGGGAAATTGAAGGTTTTTCACCCATGCAGCGCACCGATCTGTCGACCGAAATGCTCCCCCTTCCCGGATCGCCGCCGGTGCGCTGGCGGATCTCCGAAGATCTCGTCCCCTACGAGGAAGCGGTCGCCGAGATGGAACGCCAGGTCGCCGCGATCGCTGATGGCACGGCGGACGAACTGGTCTGGCTGCTCGAACACCCGCCGCTCTATACCGCCGGCACAAGCGCGGACGAGGCCGACCTGATCGAGCCGGAGCGATTCCCGGTCTTTGCTACCGGCCGGGGCGGCGAGTACACCTATCACGGGCCGGGCCAGCGGGTCGCCTATGTCATGCTGGACCTGAAGCGTCGGCGCCAGGACGTACGCGCCTATGTGGCGGCGCTTGAAGAAGTGGTGATACGAACGCTCGAAAAGATGAACGTCAAGGGCGAGCGGCGCGAGGACCGGGTTGGCGTCTGGGTGCGCCGGCCGGAAAAGCCGGCGCTGCCCGACGGCTCGATGGCCGAGGACAAGATCGCCGCGCTCGGCATCCGGCTGCGCCGCTGGGTGAGCTTCCACGGCCTGTCGATCAATGTCGATCCGGATCTTTCGCATTTCTCCGGCATCGTGCCCTGCGGCATCAGCGCCTATGGCGTGACGAGCCTCGTCGATCTCGGCCAGCTGGTCATGATGGCGGACGTCGACATCCGCCTGCGCGAAGCCTTCGAGGACGTCTTCGGGCCGACCGCGCGCGACGTTTAGCCCGGTCCAGCGGAGGCATCGCCGGCGGTGTACACGCTTGGCAACGAGGCTGTACCACAAGCGCCCCAACCGGGCTTGAACAACTCTCTGACGCGTGCTTGGTAGGCGCTTTAGCAAGGCCATCTGCCATGTCCGACAACCGCCCTTCAGCCACAGACACGACGATCAAGGGCATGGCCCTGATGGCCGGCTGCATGCTGGTGCTGCCGTTCATGGATGCGATCGCCAAATACATGGCGAACGTCGAGGGCATGTCACCGGGTCAGGTGAATTTCTACCAATTCTTCTTCCAGATGGTCTGCATCCTGCCGTTCCTGCTGGCTATCCAGGGGCGTAGCGCGCTGTCTGCCAAACGGCCGAGGTTGAACCTGCTGCGTGGCGTGTTGCACGCGGCGGCGAGCCTGATGTTCTTCACCGCGGTCAAATACATGCCGCTTGCCGACGTTTTCGCCATCTATTTCGTCGAGCCCTTCATCCTGACGGCGCTGTCGGCGATCTTTCTTGGCGAAAAGGTCGGCTGGCGGCGCTGGCTGGCGATCGTCGTCGGCTTCGGCGGGGCGATGATCGTCATCCAGCCGAGCTATGCGGTGTTCGGCCTCACATCGCTCCTGCCCGTCGCCTGCGCCTTCCTCTATGCCCTCTATATGTTTCTCAATCGGGCCATCGGCGAGGCTGATAGCCCGGTCACCATGCAGACCATGGCCGGAATCGGCGGGACACTGTTCATGGGCGTGGTGCTCATCGGCGGCAATGCCGCGGGACAAGACGACTTCGCGATCTCGCTGCCGACGTCCTGGCTCGGCCTCGTGCTGCTGGTGATTCTCGGATCGATCTCCGGCTATGCTCACCTGATCGTGGTGCGCGCCTTCCGCATGGCGCCACTCTCGGTGCTCGCGCCCTTCCAGTATTTCGAAATCATCGCAGCGACCATTTTGGGGTATGCCCTGTTCAACGATTTTCCGACTGTGTCAAAATGGGTCGGCATCCTGATCATCGTCGGCTCGGGCCTGTTCATTCTCTGGCGGGAGCAGCGGCGGACCGCCGAAAGGCGTTGATTCTAGCTTTTCCGTCAAACGCTCGCTAACCCCCTTCATTGGCGGAAACGCAATGTTTGTCGGGCAATGTTCCGCCCAGTTTCATGATGAAACAGGGATAGGAAGATGAGCGAGTTTCGGCTCTCTTTTCCGGCATGTGTCGTCGCCGGGAACAGCAGGCTGTCCGCAGAGGACATCCTGCTATTGCGCAGATATACCTTCCCGGAGGGCGTCAGAACGCCCGACGACGTGGTGACGTTGATGGCGCTCAACGCCTGTTGTCCCGATAAGTGCCCGGAATGGGCCGACTATTTCGTCGAGCAGATGGCGGGCTTCATCGTCGATCGCTGCCATCCCATCGGCTCTCTTGACGAGATAAACGTCGACTGGGTCGAGCGTGTATTGTTCAAGGACGGCGTAGTCGAGGGCGAACTCGAGTTTGCGGCGGTTCTTCACATGATGGACATCGCCCGCCACGTCCCGCCATCGCTCAAGATGCTGATGCTCGACCAGTTGAGGATCGCGCTTGCAGAGGGGCGTGGAGCCTATGCCAAACGGCGGGCATTGCGGACGGGCATCGGTGCGGACGACGTGGCCTATGTGCAACGAATCCTGCGCGACCGGCTGGGCCAGGGAGCTCCCCTTCTCTCCCCCGTCAAGGAAGAGATCCTCACGGCGATCGATCGCGGGACCTCACCTCACCTGCGCCATCCGGACTGGCAAGCCTTTATCAAAACCATCCTTCCGCCCTCGAGCCTGAGGCATGCGCAGGTGGAGCCCGCGCGGCGCTGGCTCCAGGTACCGGACTCGTTCTTTCTCGACGAGGATATGGCCGCATGACCATCGCCAGACGCCCCTTGACTTGATTGGCCCAAGCGGTTCCAAAGGTGCTCATGGATTCCGTGAACCCGCTCCTCCCCGACGGCTATTCGGCCGTGCCCGCCGGCAAGATCGCCAATGTCGTCACCTGCCTGGAAATGCTGGAAAAGCCGGCGACCAAGCGCGCGCGCGCGACCGAATCAGGCCTGAGCATCGAACGCTGGGACCATCCCGACCTCGGCGAATATCGGGCGCTGTTCCGGGCGATCGGCGAGGAATGGATGTGGTTCTCGCGGCTGGTCATGCCCGACGAAAAGCTTCACGCCATTCTCACCGACCCGGACGTCCACGTCTACACGCTGATGGATGGAGCGCGCCGAATCGGCCTGCTGGAACTCGACTTCCGCAAGGCGGACGAATGCGAACTCGCCTATTTCGGCCTGGTGTCCGACGCGATCGGACAGGGTGCCGGACGGATGCTGATGAACGCGGCGATCGACAAGGCATGGGAGAAGCCGATCAAACGGTTCTGGGTCCACACCTGCCATTTCGATCATCCGGGCGCGCTTTCCTTCTATCAGCGCTCGGGCTTTCGCCCTTATGCCTTCATGGTCGAAGTGACCGACGATCCGCGGCTCACCGGACAGATGGGGCGGGACGCGGCCAGACATGTGCCGCTGATCGAGCCGCGCCAAGGCGCGTGAAGGTCGTCTCTTTCTGACGGCGTGACGGGTGGGCAAGCCCGACCTCCCCTTGAGGCGGACTCCTCCGGCATGCCATGATCACTTCCTATACAACAAAAACGGAGACACCCCATGGACACTCGCGCCGCCGTCGCCACACAGGCCGGCAAACCGCTGGAAATCATGACCGTACAGCTCGAAGGCCCGCGGGCCGGTGAGGTGCTGATCGAGGTCAAGGCGACCGGGATTTGCCATACCGACGATTTCACGCTCTCGGGCGCCGATCCGGAAGGGCTGTTTCCGGCGATCCTGGGCCATGAGGGTGCCGGCATCGTCGTCGATGTCGGCCCCGGCGTCACCTCGGTGAAGAAGGGCGACCATGTCATTCCGCTCTACACGCCGGAATGCCGCGAATGCTATTCCTGCCTGTCGCGCAAGACCAATCTGTGCACCGCCATCCGCTCCACGCAGGGGCAAGGGCTTATGCCGGACGGCACCTCGCGGTTCTCGATCGGCAAGGACAAGATCCACCATTACATGGGCTGCTCGACCTTTTCCAACTTCACCGTGCTGCCGGAAATCGCGGTGGCCAAGGTCAACCCGGACGCACCCTTCGACAAGATCTGCTATATCGGCTGCGGGGTCACCACCGGCATCGGCGCGGTGATCAACACCGCCAAGGTGGAGATCGGCGCGACCGCCATCGTCTTCGGCCTCGGCGGCATCGGTCTCAACGTGCTGCAGGGCCTGCGGCTGGCCGGTGCCGACATGATCATCGGTGTCGACATCAACAACGACCGCAAGGAATGGGGCGAAAAGTTCGGCATGACGCATTTCGTCAATCCGAAGGAGGTCGGCGACGACATCGTGCCCTATCTCGTCAACCTGACCAAGCGCAACGGCGACCTGATCGGCGGGGCGGACTATACCTTCGACTGCACCGGCAATACCAAGGTGATGCGCCAGGCGCTGGAATCCTCGCATCGCGGCTGGGGCAAGTCGATCATCATCGGGGTGGCGGGTGCCGGCCAGGAGATCTCGACGCGTCCGTTCCAGCTGGTCACCGGCCGCAACTGGATGGGCACTGCGTTTGGCGGCGCGCGCGGCCGCACCGACGTGCCGAAGATCGTCGACTGGTACATGGACGGCAAGATCCTGATCGACCCGATGATCACCCACACCATGCCGCTCGACGACATCAACAAGGGCTTCGACATGATGCACAAGGGTGAGAGCATCCGCGGCGTCGTGGTTTATTGACGCAGTTACGCACGGCCGTCCTGAAAATAGTCAGGACGGCCGTTCGCCCCCTCCCCTGCAAAGGCTCCGAAATATGCTAGATTGCGGCGGTTCCGATCGTCCGGTCGGCAATCCATTGGGGGAAGCACATGTCGATCAAATATGCACTGACTACCATTGCCCTGCTCGCTCTGCCGGGTATTGCCGCGGCCGATCCGACCGGGAGCTACACACTCGTCGGACGCAATCCGGATTCCGGCGAGGACTATACCGGGACAGTCGAAGTGTCCCGGCACGGAGAAACCTATATCGTCGTGTGGGACATTGGAGGCAAGGAATCGATCGGCACCGGGATCGGGGCCAAGTTCGTCGGCGAAGGGCGCTTCGAAATGGGTCCCGCCAGCGAGGATGACACAGCGATCTCGGTCGGCTATGTGGCCGAGGACAATTTCGGCATCGCCATGTATTTCGAGCAGTCGGACGGAACCTGGCAGGGCGTGTGGACTTATGGCGGCTCGGAAAAGGTGACCGGAGAGATCTGGACACGGGACTAGCCAGGGCCACTTCGGCCTCGGCGGAATGAAGGATTGATGACCTCAGTGATCTACGTCGATGCCGATGCCTGCCCGGTCAAGCCGGAAATCCTGAAAGTCGCCGAGCGCCACGGCCTCGAGGTGACTTTCGTCGCCAATTCGGGACTGAGGCCCTCGCGCGACCCGATGGTCAAGAACGTCATCGTGTCGAACGGGTTCGACGCTGCGGACGACTGGATCGCCGAACGGGCCGGTACCGGCGACATCGTGGTGACGGCCGACGTGCCGCTGGCCGGCCGTTGCGTTGCGGCCGGCGCCCTCGTCACCGGACCGACGGGCCGCGTGTTCGACGTGGCCAATATCGGCATGGCGACCGCCATGCGGGATCTCGGCGCACACCTGCGCGAGACCGGAGAGAGCAAGGGCTACAACGCCGCCTTTTCGCCGCGCGACCGCTCGGCCTTCCTCGAAACGCTGGAGCGGCTTTGCCGGCGGGCGAAGGCGTGATAGTCGAAGCACTTTCGACACGAGACGCGGACCGGAGGATCGGACTTGGCCAGCCGTTTTGACCGCCTGATCGACCATCGGCACGGGCCGTTCTACGCCGCGCTCATGGCGGCGGTGGTCGCGGCTATGCTGGTCGCGCTCCTCAATGCACGGCTCGTGCTCGAGGCTGGCGCCCTGGTGTTTTTCCTCACTTATCTGGTTCTGATCGGTTTGCGGCTGCCGCTGATGACTGCCGACTATCTCAAGGACAAGGCCGAGGAGGCCGACGAGCCGGCGCCAGTCATCCTGCTCGTGACGCTGGGTGCCGTTGTGGTCGTTGTGGTCTCCCTCTTCCTCGCGCTGAACAGGCCAACGGGCGGAAGCGCGCTTGAGCTGGTGCTCGCCTTCTCTTCCGTCCTCGGTGGCTGGCTCACCATTCATACCATGGTGGCCGTCCACTACGGCCATCTCTACTGGCGTCCCGACACCACGACCGAGGAGCCCGACAATCGCGGCGGGCTGGAGTTTCCGGGCTCTCCCGATCCGTGCGGCTGGGATTTTCTCTATTTCTCCTTCGTCATCGGCATGACGGCACAGACCTCCGACACAGCGATCACCTCCACGACGATGCGCCGCGTCAATCTCCTGCATTCGATCGTCTCGTATTTCTTCAACACCGTGCTCGTTGCCGCCGCCGTCAACGCTGCAGTTTCTTTAGCCGGCTAGACCAAAGGAAAATCCACCCATGAAGATCCTCTCGCAGAACACCGCCTTTGGCGGCATGCAGGGCGTATTCTCCCACGAATCGGAAACGACGAAGTGCGAAATGACCTTTGCCGTCTTCGTCCCACCCCAGGCGATCGCCGAGCGCCGGCCGGTGCTGTGGTATCTGTCGGGCCTGACCTGCACCCACGCCAATGTCATGGAAAAGGGCGAGTATCGCCGCATGGCCGCGGAGCTCGGCCTGATCGTCGTCTGCCCCGACACCAGCCCGCGCGGCACGGACGTGCCGGATGAACTGACCAACTGGAAGATGGGCAAGGGCGCCGGCATGTATCTCGATGCCACCGAAAGCCCCTGGGCCGAACACTTCCAGATGTATTCCTACATCACGGAAGAACTTCCGGCGCTGATGGGCGAGCATTTCCGCGTCGACATGGACCGGCAGGGCATTTTCGGTCATTCGATGGGTGGCCATGGCGCGATGACTATTGCGCTGAAGAACCCGGAGCGCTTCAAGAGCTGCTCGGCCTTCGCGCCGATCGTCAATCCGCTGACCGCCGACTGGACGCAGGATGCGTTCGAAAAATACCTCGGCGCCGACCGGGCCAAGTGGCGGCAATACGATGCGTGCGCGCTGGTCGAGGATGGCGCCCGCTTCCCCGAGTTCCTGATCGACCAGGGCAAGGCCGACAGCTTCCTGGAAACCGGCCTGAAGCCCTGGCTGTTCGAGGAAGCCATCAAGGGCACCGATATCGGCCTGACTCTGCGGATGCACGAGCGCTATGACCACTCCTACTACTTCATCTCGACCTTCATGGACGATCACCTGAAGTGGCATGCCGAGCGGCTGGGGTAATCTGGCTTTGCCTATCAGCAAATACGCCTTCATCCTCGGCCTTGCCGAGGATCTGCCAGCGCCTGCGAGGCCGTATCGTCGGAAAAGCGGTGGAGTAGCAGATGCGCGGGACGGGCCCGATCATGACGAAGAGGGATCTGGCGCCTGTTCCCCTTCAGCGCCGCTGATACAGAAAGTGGTCGAAATCCGCCGGCTGGCCTCTCCCGCTGGTGTCGAAGGCGAACATGCCGGCAAAGGCGCCGGTGAACGAGCCGTGCTCGCCTCGGCCGCCCTCGTCGGAGATCACGCCGGCGTCGAGGACGGGGCCGATCGGTTGCCAGGCGGCCTCTCCGCTCCCCTCGCCCATGCCATCGGCAGCGGGTCGCCAGAAGAACCGGAGATCGTTGTCGGACACCTCCATGGCGAGGTCGACCGCGCCATCGGGCAGGCTCACGCCCTGATCAACTGGGAAACTTAGCCGGCCATCGGGATAATCACCGGCGCAGGAGAGGATGGTCACGACGCGGCCGAGCTTCTCGTGCAGGGTCACGCCCAGCGCGTGCAGCTTGTGGCGATTGTAGTAGTGGGTGAGACCCGCGACCTGCTGGTAGGTGTCGGGCGTGAAGTCGACGCGGGTCTCGGCGCGGAAGCGATGATCCTCCTGCCGGCGCGCCACCAGGGACTGCTCGAACCAGGAACCGAGGCTTTCGCGGCCCAAGAGCCGCAAATGGCCCGGTCTAGCGGCAAGGGAAAACAGGCGTTCCGGCTCGGGAGTCCGCAGCCACTGGAACTCCGGTGGCAGGACGGCGTCGTCGAAATCACGACGGATGTTCTCCGGCCGCTCGATGCGTTCCACCGGTCCTGGGGGCGCAACCTCCAGCGCCGGGACCGGACCGCCGTTTTCGAGATAGAGCCAGCCGTCGTCCTTCCATACGCATTTCTGCAGCGCCGTCTCGCGCCCCAGCGTGCAACGGCGCTTCGGGGGTAGCGGCTGGCCGCAGAGATGGGTGTGATAGGCTTCGCCCTCGGGCGTCTCGACATACTGGCCATGGCCGGAACGCTGCAGTGCCGCCTCGGGATGGTCCTTGGAGGTGATCAGATGGGTGTCCGGGTGCATTTCGTACGGACCGGCGATCGCCCGCGACCGCGCCATGGTCACGGCATGGCCGTAGCCGGTGCCGCCCTCGGCGGTGGTCAGGTAGTACCAACCGTCCCTCTTGAAGAGATGCGGTCCCTCGACCAGGCCCAGCGGACTGCCGGGGAAGATGTTCTTCAGCGGTCCAATCAGCTTGCGCGCTACCGGATCCCATTCCTGCAGCAGGATACCGTCAAAGGCAGGATGCTTGGGCGAACCGCCATAGCTCTCGGTGCGGTGGTTCCACTGCATGTTGAGGAACCATTTGCGGCCGTCGTCATCGTGGAACAGCGAGGGGTCGAAGCCGGAGGAGTTCACATAGACCGGATCGGACCATTCGGCATCGATCGACGAGGCGGTGACGATGTAGTTGTGCGCGTCCTTGAAATTGCCGTCGAAGCGCTTGACGTCGGTATAGACGAGAAAGAACTGGCCGTCGGCATGGGACAGGCACGGCGCCCAGACGCCGCAGCTGTCGGGATTGCCGCGCATGTCGAGCTGCGACTTCCGCTCCAGCGGCCGGCGCACCAGCGTCCAGTTGACCAGATCGCGCGAGTGATGGATCTGCACGCCGGGATACCACTCGAAGGTGGAGGTGGCGATGTAATAGTCTTCGCCGACCCGGACGATCGACGGATCCGGGTTGAAGCCCGGCAGGATGGGGTTGTGGATCATGCTGCGTCTCTCCTCCATTTTTTCGGAAAACACCCCCCTGTCGGCGAGGCCGACATCTCCCCCACAAGGGGGGAGACGATCCGCTGCCGTCACACCCTCCCTTGGTCGTCACCTGAAGCGCCACAACTCCCTGCCAGCGGAAGTCGGGCGGTCTGCCGAGGTCTCACTCCCCCCTTGTGGGGGAGATGGCCGGCAGGCCAGAGGGGGTAAACCCGAATTCCAGCGTCACTTCTTTTTCCGGGCCGGCCCCTTGCGTTCGGCCGAGGCGGCCCAGAGGTTGATGTCGGCATCCTTCGCGTAGATGTCGATCTCGACCAGTTCGTCCGCGGTAAAATCCCGTTTCTCCAGCGCCTTGACGCAGTCCTCGACCTGGCTCGGCCTGGATGCGCCGATCAGTGCGGTGGTGATGCGGTCGCCGCGCAGGACCCAGGCGAGCGCCATCTGGGCCAGCGTCTGGCCGCGCCGTTCGGCGATGGCGTTGAGCTTGCGGATATTCTCGACGTTGCGGTCGTTGAGGAACTCGCGATTGAGCGACTTGTCCTGCGCCGCCCGGCTCTCGTCGGGAATGCCGGCGAGATATTTGGCGGTCAGCATGCCCTGGGCGAGCGGCGAGAAGACGATCGAGCCGATGCCGAGCTCTTCCAGCGTATCGATCAGGCCGTCCTCCTCGATCCAGCGGTTGATCATCGAATAGCTCGGCTGGTGGATCAGGCAGGGGGTGCCGAGGCTCTTCAGGATCTCGACCGCCTCGCGGGTGCGCTTCGAATTGTAGGAGGAGAGGCCGACATAGAGCGCCCTGCCCGACCGGACGATGTGGTCCAGCGCGCCGCAGGTCTCTTCGAGCGGCGTGTCGGGATCGAAGCGGTGCGAATAGAAGATGTCGACGTAGTCCAGGCCGAGGCGCTTGAGGCTCTGGTCGCAGGATGCGATCAGATATTTGCGGCTGCCCCATTCGCCATAGGGGCCGGGCCACATGCCGTAGCCCGCCTTGGACGAGACGACCAGCTCATCGCGATAGCCGGCGAGATCGGTCTTGAGGATTTCGCCGAAGGCGAGTTCGGCGCTGCCACCGGGGGGGCCGTAATTGTTGGCGAGATCGAAATGGGTGATGCCGAGGTCGACGGCCTTGCGGACGATCGACTGTTTCAGGGCGTGCGGCGTGTCGTCGCCGAAATTGTGCCACAGACCGAGCGAGATCGCCGGCAGCTTCAGGCCGCTCTTGCCGCAGCGGTTGTAGGTCATTCGGGCGTAGCGGTCTTCGGCGGGTTGCCAGGTCATGAAAGTCTCCTCCAATGATATTCGGGGAGGAAGAATTACCCCTCCCCAACCCCTCCCCACAAGGGGGCGGGGCTCTCTCGTGGCCGTCGCCCTGCCCTTGTCGACAGTCTCCTTCCTCGGCAGCAGCGGCGCACCTGTCGACCGTCGCGGCTGCCGCCCCCTCACCCGGCGCTACGCGCCACCCTCTCCCCGGTGGGGAGAGGAGGGGTCGAAGGACCGGATGAGCGGGCCGCAGGCAGATGGGCCGGTCCGAGGCACGGCCGCAGTCTTTTCCTGCCCATTCATGCCCGATCCGGTGCCCGCTGCAATCCGAAGCGTACACTTACCTGAGCAGAGCCTGCGCCTCCTCGATGCCGAGCGCCGCGGGCTGGGTGCAGGTGGTCGAGAGGGTGACGAACTGGCCCGTCTCGCCGGATTTGAGGATCGCCGTCATGACGTCGACGCCATGGAGGGCGCGGTCGAGCGAGCAGCGGGCGTCGCGGCCTTCGAGGATGGCGACCGCCATGTCGGCGAGGCCGGCGGTGCGGTAGTTGGCGCGCGGGCCATTGGCATGGTCCTGGTTATTGACGCCGAACGGGTGGTCCCAGCTCTCCAGCGGATGGATCTCCTTGTCCCGGCCGGAAGCCTCGACGAGACCGCCGAAGAAATTCGGGTCGGGCACGTAGAGCGAGCCCTCGGTGCCGTAAAGTTCCATGTTGGCATGGCGGTGCGACCAGACATCCCAGCTGGCCGAGAGCGTGACCGTCGCGCCGTTCTGGAACTCGAGGAGCGCATGGACGTTGGTCGGCGTCTTGACCGGGATCACCTCGCCGGCGCGCGGCTGGCTGGTGATGGTGCGGGTCTCACTGGCCATCGAGGTCAAGGCGGCAACCCGCTTCACCGGACCGATGAGGTTGATCAGATTGGCGATGTAGTAGGGGCCGAGATCGAGGATCGGGCCGCCGCCGGGCAGGAAGAAGAAGTCCGGGTTCGGATGCCACATCTCCATGCCTGGGCTCATGACGTGGCAGGTGCCCGAGGTGATCCGGCCGATGCCGCCCTTGTCGATGAAGGCGCGGGCCAGCTGGTGGGCGCCGCCGAGGAAAGTGTCCGGCGCGCAGCCGACGGAGAGCCCCTTGCCGCTGGCGATCCGCCGCAGGTCTTCGCCCTGTTCGAGGCTCAGGACCAGCGGCTTTTCCGAGTAGACGTGCTTGCCGGCCTCGAGGATGCGCTTCGACACCGCATAATGCGCATCCGGGATGGTCAGGTTGACGATGATGTCCAGCTCGTCATTGGCGAGCAGGTCTTCGATCGTCTGGGCCTTCACGCCGTATTCCTCGGCGCGAAGCTCGGCGGCGTTCATGTTGAGGTCGGAACAGGCCAGCACCTTGAGCCCCTTGAAGAGGGGTGCGAGCGAGAAGTAGGTGGTCGAGATGTTGCCGCATCCAATGATGCCGACGCCGAGTTCGCGTGCCATGGAATAGTGTCCTGATTGGGTGAAATGCCGTGGGAGGATCAGTAGGTGTTGAAGGCGGCGATGGAGCGCTTGATGAGGCGGGCAACATCCTTTGGATTGTCGTGTTCGAGGATGTAGTGGCGCACGCCGTAAGCCTTCAGCGCGGCCATCAGATCCTTCCACGGCACGGTGCCTTGCCCCACATCGGCCCAGCCGTCTTCTTCGGTATTGGTGCCGGCCGGCGCGATGTCCTTGACGTGGACCGCGGTGATGCGCTTGCCGTAGCTCTCGATCCAGGCGAAGGGATCGGCGGCGCCGCGGATGATCCAGGCGATGTCGGCTTCCCAGGCCAGCTCAGGGCCGCCGGCAAAGATCTGCTCCTGCGGCGTGGAGCCGTCCTCCAGCGTGACGAACTCGAAATCGTGATTGTGCCAGCCGAAGGTCAGCCCCGCATCACGGATCGGCTTGCCGATTTCCTGCAGGCGCTGGCCGAAGGAAAACCAGCTGCTGGCATCCTTCGGGCGCATGTCGGGCAGGAGATAGGGGCAATAGACCGCCTCGATGCCGAGAAGCTTGGCGATCTTCAGGGCGCGGGTCGGATCGCTTTCCAGAAGGTCGAGACCGAAGTGGCCGGTCGGCATGGTCAGCCCATTGCGGTCGAGATCGGCGCGCAGCGCGTTGAGGCCCGCGTCATCAAGGGCGGCATACATGGCGCCATAGCCTTCGACATGGGTGTATCCGGCTTCGGTGAGGAGCGGATAGATATTGGTGAAGGGCTGGAAATTGCGGGCGCTGTAAAGCTGGAAACCGAATTGGGACATGGGTTCATTCCTCCTGTTTCGGACGTGCGACGCGGGTCCGCCGTGACGTCCTGTCCTTATCTGGCGATCGCCTCAGCCGAGTTGCTGGCAGCTCTGGAGATCGTAGGTTCGAAACTGCGGGACCCGGCCATCCATGAGGGGCGTGGCCGGGGTAAAGGTGACGCGGCGGCTCATGCCTGCGTGAAGATCGAAGGCGTTGTCGGAATAGCGGCCCGGGCAATCCGCCTCGAGCATGACGAAGAGCGCGAGGCCGGTGGCGCTGACCGTGATCTCGAACCCTCCGTCGGCGAGCGGAGCGACGCTCGTCTCCAGACCGGAGGGCTGGAGTTCCAGGGCCTTGTAGGGCTGAAGCGCCAGGTGCCCCTCGCCGCTCATGCCGTTGGAGGCGATGAAGCTCCAGGCGAGCAGCGCGTCGACCAGGATTTCCGTCTCGTCGAGGGTCAGAAGCTCGGCTGCGCGGTCGGGCGGGCATGTGCCGGTGGCGGTACGGATGGGCAGGCGCTCGCCGTCCAGGGTGACGGCAAAGAGGTTCATGTCGACGGTCAGCTCCTCCAGCGTGTCGTTGACCATGGAGAAAGGGATGCTCGTTCCGTCCTCGCTCGGGATGGCGACGACATTGACCGGCTGGAAGAAGCGCCGCGCCATGTAGTGCAGCGCCTTCCAGCTGCCGCCGTAATCGAGGCTCGACCAGGAGGCGACCGGCCAGGTGTCGTTGAGCTGCCAGTAGAGCGTGCCCATGCAATGGGGTTTCAGCGACCGCCAGTAGTCGACCGCGGTACCGATCGCCAGGCCCTGCTGGATCTGGCTGAGATAGACGAAATTGGCAAAATCCTTGGGGAAGCGGAAGTAGCGGAACATGGTGCCCGCGATCCGCTCGTTGCCGCCGGCATTCTTCTGGTGCAGTTCGATCACCGGCGAGGCGATGTTCATGTCGCCCTTGTCGGCGAAGGTCTCGATCACGGGCATCGAGGTGTAGGACTGGAAGCCGAATTCCGAGCAAAAGCGCGGTTTGATAGTTCGGTAATTAGCGAAACTCTTATTCTCGTGCCAGACCGACCAGTAGTGCATGTCGCCGGAGCCGTCGGCATGCCAGGCATCGCCATAGTCGAGATAGCCCGAGGCCGGGCTCGACGGCCACCAGATACCCTGAGGATAGGCTTTCTTGACCCCCTGCTCGATCACCCGGTTCAGGCGATCATAGGCGACGAGGTAACGATCGCGGTTGTCGCGGCTCTCCTTGAACCAGGTGAGCGCGCCCACCAGTTCATTGTCGCCGCACCACAGTGCGATCGACGGATGGGACGACAGGCGGTGGACCTGATAGTCGACTTCCTGGGAGACGTTCGACAGGAAATCATCGGTGCAGGGATAGAGATTGCAGGCGAACATGAAGTCCTGCCAGACCATCAGGCCAAGCCGGTCGCATAGGTCGTAGAAATAGTCCTGCTCGTAGAAGCCGCCGCCCCAGACGCGGATCATGTTCATATGGGCAGCGACCGCCGACTGCAGCAGGTCCTCGGTCTTTGCCTGGCTGGTGCGGGAAAAGAGCGCGTCGGCCGGGATCCAGTTGGCCCCACGGCAGAAGATCTCGCGGCCGTTGACCTTGAAGGCGAAGCGCGAGCCGGCCTCGTCCGGGTCTATGATGAGGGCGATGGTGCGAAGGCCGATCCGGCGTGTCAGCGTTTCGCCCGGAATGTCGGCGGATAGCGTGTAGAGCGCCTGCTCGCCGCTGCCGGCCGGCCACCAGAGGCGTGGCTTGTCGATATGAAAGATGTGGGAGATCACGGTCTCGCCGGCGGGAATGCCGCAATCGAGGCGCTCGCGCAGGCCGTCAAATTCGAAATGCACCGGCACGACGCTCGGCTCGAAGGCATGGAGCGTGAGTTTGACATGCAGGTCGACGCTGCCGTTGTCGTGATGGACCTGCTCGGTCTCCAGGTGTTCGATGCGGGCCGGATCGAGCTTCTTCAGCGCAATCGTGCCGTAGAGGCCAAGCGGCGCCACCGCGATGTTCCAGTCCCAGCCGAAATGGCATTGCGGCTTGCGCAGCATGTTGCCGTTGGCGATCGGCGAATTGTTGGTCGAATAGGGAATGTAGAAGGGCTGGCGCGCCTGGCGCTCGGCGCCGGCAGTGATCGACGAATGCAGCAGGATGCGGATGGTGTTCTCGCCCGGCTGGAGTGCGGCCGAGACGTCCGGCCGGTAGCGGCGGAAGCAGTTGTCGGCGGAGAGCACCGGCACATCGTTGATGAAGACCACGGCGACCGTGTCGAGATAGTCGATGTCGAGGTACCAGCTACCGTCGGCGTGATCGAGGAAGAATGTCCGCGCAATCGTCCAGTCATGCTCGGCCACCCACTGCACCGCCTCCTCATTGCGGCCGAAATAGGGGTCGGGGATGATGCCGGCGGCCTCAAGGGCCGAATGCACGTCGCCTGGCAGCGTTATCGCCGCGCCGTGGTCGCCCTCGGCGGTGGACAGGTGCCATTCGCCGGAGAGGTCGATGGTCTTGGGAGTGTCAGGAGCATTCGTCATGGGTCGATCCGGATCATTCATGTCGGAGCAAGAGCGCCCCCTCTGGCCTGCGTGTGTCCATCAAAGCCTCTCCTCCGTCACGGCGTCGAACAGCGAGGCAACCGACATGTCGAAGCCGAGGCGCAGGCGCGCGCCGGGACGATAGCGGCGGGTGCCGGAGGTGCGGACCGACATGACGTGGCCGGCATGTTTCAGCCACAAGAGGTTGTCGGCGCCCATCGGTTCCTCGATGTCGACCACGGCCTCGTGGGTCTCGGCGCCGGCCGGCACCTCATCGTCGATCAGGACGTGTTCCGGGCGAATGCCGAGTACCACCTTGCCGCCGGGGTTAAGCGGCCCGGCGGCCTCGTAGCCGTCGAGGAAGAAGTCGACGCCGTTGGTGGTGAAGACGAGGCCGTTTGACCGCTCGACCAGTTCGCCGTGCAGAAAATTCATCGACGGCGAGCCGATGAAGCCGGCGACGAACAGGTTCTTCGGCCTGTTGTAGATCACCATCGGGTCGTCGAGCTGCTGGATCACGCCACTCTTCATGATGGCGATGCGGTCGGCGAGCGTCAGCGCCTCGATCTGGTCGTGGGTGACATAGATCATCGTGTTCTTCAGCGAATGATGCAGTCGCTTGATTTCGACGCGCAGCTCCGAGCGCAGCTTGGCGTCGAGGTTGGACAGCGGCTCGTCGAAAAGGAAGACGTCGACGTCGCGGACAAGCGCCCGGCCGATGGCCACGCGCTGGCGCTGGCCGCCGGAGAGTTCGGCCGGCTTGCGCTTCAAGAGCGGCTCGATCTGCAAAATCTCGGCGGCCCGCGCCACCTTCTCGCGGATCTTGTCTTCCGGCACCTTGGCGACGCGCAGGCCGAAGGACAGGTTCTTCTCTACCGTCATCTGCGGATAGAGCGCGTAGGACTGGAAGACCATGCCGATGCCACGGTCCTTCGGCTCTTCCCAGGTGACGTTCTTGTCCTTGATGAAGATCTGCCCGTCGGTCGGCTCCAGCAGACCGGCGATGCAGTTGAGAAGCGTCGACTTTCCGCAGCCGGACGAGCCCAGCAGGACGAGGAATTCCCCGTCGCGAATGTCGAGGTTCAGGTCCTCGAGAACGGTGACCGCTCCGAACGAGAGCGACAGATCCCTGATCGATACACTGTTGGACATGAGCACTTAACCCTTCACTGCGCCGGCGGCGATACCCCGGACGAAGAGCCGGCCGGATACGAAATAGACGATGAGCGGGATGAGACCGGTCAACAGGGTCGCTGCCATGTTGACGTTGTATTCCTTCACGCCCTGGACCGAATTGACGATGTTGTTGAGCTGAACGGTCATCGGATAGTATTCCGGCCGTGTGAACACGACGCCGAACAGGAAGTCGTTCCAGATGCCGGTGATCTGCAGGATCATCGCAACGACGAAGATCGGCAGCGACATGGGCAGCATGATCCGCCCGTAGATCTGCCAGAATCCGGCCCCGTCGATGCGCGCTGCCTTGAACAGTTCCTCCGGCAGCGAGACGAAGTAGTTGCGAAACAGCAGCGTCAGGATCGGCATGCCGAAGATGGTGTGGACGATGACGAGGCCGGTCAGTGTCCCGTAGATCCCCATTTCGCGCAGAACGATGACGATCGGATAGATCATCACCTGATAGGGGATGAAGGCGCCGACGATCAGGATGGTGAAGAAGACCTCCGAGCCCTTGAACTTCCAGTTGGCGAGCGCGTATCCGTTGACCGAGGCGATGATGATCGACACGATCGTGGAGGGAATGGTGATCCGCACCGAATTCCAGAAACCGCGCGACAGGCCGTCGCAATTCAGCCCGGTGCAGGCTTCGGACCAGGCTTTGACCCATGGCTCGAAGGTGATCTCCATCGGGGGAGAGAAGATGTTGCCGAGGCGGATCTCCGGCATGCCCTTGAGCGAGGTCACGACCATCACGTAGAGCGGCACCAGATAGTAGAGCGCCGCGACGAACAACGTGCCATAGACCATGATATTGCGCGACGAGAGCCTGCGCCGGGGCTTGCGGCCGCGCGGGCCGGAGCCGAGCCTGTCGGAGACCGCGTCGAAGCCGGCGGCCGTCGCATTGAGTGTTGCGGGATTAGCCACGCTTCTTTCCTCCAAATTCCAGATAGGCCCAAGGGACGACAATGATGGCGACGGTGATCAGCATCATGGTCGAGGCGGCGAAGCCCTGGCCGAGGTTCTGGGCCTGGAACATGTAGTCGTAGACGTATTTCGCCGGCACCTCGGAGGCGATGCCCGGGCCACCGCTCGTCTGGGCGACGACGAGGTCGTAGACGCGGACGATGCCGCTGGCGATGATGACCAGCGTGGTGACAAAGACCGGCCGCATCATCGGAATAATGATGAAGAGATAGGTCCGCCACATCGGAATGCCGTCAACCCGCGACGCCTTCCAGATGTCCTCGTCGATGCCGCGCAAACCCGCCAGCATCAGGCACATGACCAGCCCCGTCCCCTGCCAGAGCGCGGCGATCAGAATGCCGTAGATGACGATGTCGGGATTGTAGAGCGGATCGAAGGCGAAACTCTCCCAGCCGAGCGAGCGCACGACTGACTGGACGCCGAATTCCGGATTGAGGATCCACTGCCACACAAGGCCGGTGACGATAAAGGAAAGGGCGAAGGGATAGAGAAAGATCGTCCGGAAGGTGTTCTCGAAACGGATCTTCTGGTCCATCAGGGCGGCCAACAAGAAACCGATCACGAGGCTGAAAATCAGAGACAAGATACCATAGACGGCAAGATTTTCGATCGCCATCAGCCAACGCGGCGTTGCCCAGAGACGCTCGTACTGGTCGAAGCCGACGAAGGAAAGCCTCGGCAAAAGCTTGGAATTGGTGAAGGAATAGACGACGGTCCAGAGTGTTCCGCCGAGGAAGATCACCACCGCAGTGAGGATCATCGGAATGGAGGCAATCTTAGAATTGAGATTGCGCAGCAATTGGTTCGGCCGACCGGCGCGCACCTGGGTCCTCATGGGTCCCTCCCCTTTTCTTCGCGATCCGCATTGGCATCATGACCCGGCCTTCAACAGCCAGGCCCGACACCCAACCCTGCAGCCACCGGCCCCACCCAAGGCGGGACCGGTGGCGCGTCCGGGAGGAGTAGATCAATCCGCGCTGGCGATGATATCGGTGAAGCGCTTCTGCGCGTCCTCCGGCGTCATCGACGGGTTGGCGAAGAACTCGGAGAACAGGTCTTCCATCTGCTTCTGGCTGTCGGCGGACATCATTTGGTCGGTGCTGATCAGGACATTGCCCTTGTCGAGAATGTCGAGGCCCTTCTTCATGCAGTCGTTGGCAGCCGCCAGATCGACGTCACCGCGGATCGGCAGGGAACCCTTCTTCAGGTTAAAGGCGACCTGGGTTACCGGATTGACCAGCGTCGAGGCCAGCACTTCCTGCGCCTTGGACTTTTCTTCATCCTTCAGGATCGGGAAGTAGAAGGCGTCGCCGCCCGTCGTGATGATCTCGTTGACACCGAGACCCGGCAGGCAGGTGTAGTCCTTGCCAGCGACCTGACCGGCTAGCTGGAATTCGCCCTGCGCCCAGTCTCCCATGATCTGCCCCCCGGCCTTGCCGGTAATCACGAGATTGGTCGCCTGGTTCCAGTCCTGCACATTGGTGCCCTTGGACATGCGGCGCGCATCGTCAGCGGCCTTGAATACCTTGGCGATATCGGGTCCCGCCGCAGCTTCCGCGTCTTTGTCTTGGAAAACCTTGAGATAGGTATCCTTGCCGCCGATGGCGATCATCAGAACGCCGAAGGCGCCATTGGCCTGCCAGGGCTGACCACCGACCGCCAGGGGCTGGATGCCGGCCTTTTCGAGCGCCGGGGCCGCGGCCACGAACTCGTCCCAATTTTTAGGCACGGCGACGCCGGCCTTCTCGAAGGCGGCATTCGAAAGCCACAGCCACTGCCAGGAATGGATGTTGACCGGCGCGCAATAGATCTTGCCGTCGATGGTGCAGGAATCCAGCAGGCTCAGCGGACGGATAAAGTCCTTCCACTTCTCCCTTTCGGCGACGGCGGTCAGGTCGCGCATCAGGCCCGACTGTGCCAGTTCCTCGGCCTGACGACCGTGGTTGAACTGGGTGGCAGCCATCGGGTCGCCACCGGTAATGCGGCTGACCATGATCGGTCGTGCCGTTCCTCCTGCGCCGGCAATCGCGCCATCGATCCACTTGTTGCCGGTGGCATCGAAGGCCTTGGCAAACTCGGCGACCGCCGCGGCCTCGCCGCCCGAGGTCCACCAATGGGTGACTTCGAGATCGGCG
Source organism: Rhizobium arsenicireducens (assembly GCF_964021225.1). Lineage (NCBI taxonomy): Bacteria > Pseudomonadati > Pseudomonadota > Alphaproteobacteria > Hyphomicrobiales > Rhizobiaceae > Rhizobium > Rhizobium arsenicireducens. The sequence goes on from NZ_CAXHYK020000001.1 coordinate 1,438,292, forward strand.
GAGTGGGCTACGGAAAACGGTAGTACTGCGCTTGCGGCCAAAGCTGCCGCGACGCTACGAAAATTCATGAGTGTCCTCCCTCACTGAAACGTTGCCGGAAAAACCTATTACAATCGATTTAAGGGCGCAACCTCCGCGAGGTTAATTTTTTGCTAAACCGTCGCTTTCCACCCTAAGCAGCACGCAGGCGCAGCATAGAGCCCCCTGAAAACGGGAAATGAGAAAGGCCACTCAACCTGATTTTGTCGCAATAATTTCCGGAATTTACCGTGCTGCGACATGATCTTCCGTGCAATGCGGTAATTCCGGGCCAAATCGGGAGTAGCGCCAGCTCCCTCCTGCTCAATTCGCTCTATGCGTGCAGACTGAATACCTCCCTTCACAAAAACCTGCTCGACAAATTTACTGTAACGTTACAGATTTGATTTGTTGTTCGGTACACATTGATGCTCGCGCGCGTTTGCAGCCACCGCTCGGGCAACTATAATGGCGGCTCAAGGAAGCGGCGGGGACAGCATGAATCAGGACAAACCGGGGGACGGAACAGGTCTCACGAAGGAAAGCCGGGAGCGACCAACCCTCAAGACGATCGCTTTCATGACGGGGCTCGGCATAACCACCGTCTCGCGCGCGCTCAAGGACGCGCCTGACATCGGCGCCGACACCAAGGAGCGGGTGCGTATGGTGGCGCGGCAACTTGGCTATCAGCCGAACCGCGCCGGTGTAAGACTGCGAACCGGGAAGACCAATGTAATCGCACTGGTCTTGAGCATTGACGAGGAGATCATGGGCTTTTCGAGCCAAATGGTCTTCGGCATCTCCGAGGTGCTTTCGGGCACACCCTATCACATCGTCATCACCCCCCATTCGCACAGCAAGGACCCAATGCAGCCGGTGCGCTACATCCTCGACACCGGCTCGGCCGACGGGGTGATCATCTCGCGCATCGAGCCGGACGACGCGCGGGTGCGGCTGCTGATGGAGCAGAACGTTCCCTTTGCCACCCATGGCCGCACGGACGCGGGGATGGTGCATCCCTATCACGATTTCGACAACGAGGCCTTTGCCCGCCAGGCGGTTGCGCGCCTCGTGGCGCGCGGCCGCAGGCGCCTTGCGCTGCTGCAACCACCCAGCAAGCTGACCTACTATTTCCATACCCGCGCCGGCTTCGTGGCCGGTTTACGGGAGAGCGGGGCCCAGGAGGTGCCACTGCCCGTGAACATCGACACGCCCCTCGCAAAAATACGGGACATTGTCGAGGCAATGATGCGCTCTGACGATGCGCCGGACGGCATCGTCTGTTCGTCGGGCAGCGCAACAATCGCGGTCAATGCTGCAATCGAAGCAGCAGGCAAACGGGTCGGGCACGACGTAGATCTGGTCTCCAAGCAGTCGATCCCGATCCTCAACTGGATCCGGCCCGAAATCATCACGGCGTATGAGGATGTGCGCCTTGCCGGGCGCGAACTGGCCAAGGCGGTAATCGCGCGGATCGACGGCGTGGAACCGGCCTTGCTGCAGAGCATCAGTCAGCCAGTATGGCAGGATAAGAAGGGCTGAGCGCCTTTTCTTCGTGGGCCTACACCTCCTGACAGGCTCTTCCCCATGATCGCTGGTGCGTGGGGAATAGACGCGCGCGCATGGCTTTTTCGCCACGCACCCAAAATGGGCCGTGGATTGGGCTGCAATGCGGTCCAATGCGCTTGACGATCCCAGGAAGGTCTGACTTTTCTCCGCCAAGAATTCGGAGCCCCGCCATGAGACATTATCTTTCGCAGATCCTGACGTCGAAGCGTTGGGAACAGTTCATTATTACCGTTATCGTCCTCAACTCCATCACTCTTGGCATGGCGACCGACCCCACGATCATGGCCGCCGTCGGACCGATGATCAACGCGCTCGACAGGATCATTCTGGCGATCTTCGTCATCGAAATCGCCGCGCGTTTCATCGCCTTTCGCTCCGCAATGCTGCGCGATCCATGGAGCCTGTTCGACGTCGTGATCGTGACGATCGCGCTCATTCCGGCTACCGGTCCCTTCCAGGTCCTGCGTGCACTGCGTATCCTTCGTCTGCTGCGCCTGATTTCGGTGGTCCCATCCTTGCGCCGGGTCGTCGGCGGCCTGATCGCGGCGCTCCCCGGAATGGGGTCCATCGTCGTCTTGCTTACGCTTCTCTTCTACGTATCGGCGGTGATGGCGACCAATCTCTATGGCGCAAGCTTCCCGGATTGGTTCGGCAACCTTGGCGCTTCCTTCTACACGCTCTTTCAGGTGATGACCCTCGAAAGCTGGTCGATGGGCATCGTTCGGCCGGTCATGGAGGCCCACCCCCATGCATGGCTGTTCTTCGTCCCCTTTATCGTCCTCAGCACCTATTCGGTGCTCAACCTGTTCATCGGCGTCATCGTCTCCGCCATGCAGGAAGAAAGCGACGCCCAGACAGATTCGGAATTGCAGTCACTGCATGTCGACAACGCCCAACTGCTGACCGAGATCAGAGCCCTGCGCGGCGATCTGGCCATCGTGAAGGCACGTGTCGACCTGACCGGTGACGATCAGACCATCCGACCCGACTGACGCGCCCAATCCCGGGATGAATCAGCAATCCCGGGATGGCGCGATGGCAGGCAGCAAGGCGCGGGCCTCAGTTTCCGACACCCCAGGGGCCGTGCGGACGATCCAGACCATCAATACGGTCAAACCCATGGGCACCAAAGAAGTCACGTTGCGCCTGGATGAGGTTGGCCGTGCCGCGGGCCTGGCGATAGGCGTCGAAATAGGAAAGTGCAGAGGACAGCGCCGGAACGGGGATGCCAGCAGTGACGGCCGCGGCGACGATCCGGCGCAGCGCCGGCATGCTTTCGGCCACCATGGCCGAGAAGGCCGGCGTGACGATCAGGTTGGCGACGTCGGGTTGCTCGGTGAACGCCTTGGTGATTTCGTCGAGGAACTGCGAACGGATGATGCAACCAGCGCGCCAGATGCGGGCAATCGTCGGCATGGGGAGCGACCAGCCAAATTCGCGCGACGCCTCCGCCATGACGGCAAAGCCTTGGGCATAGGCACCGATCTTGGCGGCAAACAGCGCCAGTTCCAGGTCTTTCAGCAGCGCGGCATTGTCTTGCAGCGGAAAGGTATAGCGCGGCATCCCGAAGATCACCTCAGCCGCTTCGCGCTCGGTCTTCATCGCCGATAGGCTGCGGGCAGCAACCGCCGCCTCGATTGCGGTGGCCGGCACGCCCAGCTGCTGGGCTTCGATTACCGACCACTTACCGGTGCCCTTCTGGCCGGCCCGATCGAGGATCACATCGACCATCGGCTTGCCGCTTTCGGGATCGGTAGTCGCCAGAACCTTTTCGGTGATCTCGATCAGATAGGAGTTGAGGCGGCCCTTATTCCATTGGCCGAAGATCGCTCCAATTTCGCCCGCCGGCTTGCCGACGCCGTCGCGCAGGATACCATAGATCTCGGCGATCATCTGCATGTCGGCATATTCGATTCCGTTGTGGATCGTCTTGACGAAATGCCCTGCCCCGTCCTCTCCCAACCAGGCACAGCAGGGATCGCCCTCGTAGCGCGCGGCGATCGAGGTCAGGACCTTTTCGACGCGGGTATAGGATTGCTCGGTCCCGCCAACCATGATCGACGGTCCGTGCCGCGCGCCCTCCTCGCCACCGGACACGCCCATGCCGATGAAGGTGATCCCACTATCCTTCAACCGGTCGAAGCGGGCGATGGTGTCGCGAAAATTGGCATTGCCGGCATCGATCGCGATGTCACCGCCGGAGAGCAGCAGCCTCAGCGCATCGATTTGCTGATCCACTGGTTCGCCGGCCTTGATCATGATGATGATCGGCCGCGGCGTGCGGATGGCGGCGACGAAGTCTTCCATCGTCTCGCAGCCGATGATGTTTGCACCAAGAGCACCCGCTTCACTGACGAATTGCCGGGTGCGCGACGGCGTGCGGTTGAACACCGCGATACGGCTGCCCTTCTCGGCGATATTGAGCGCCAAATTCGATCCCATCACACCGAGACCGATCAATCCGATTTCCGCCAGTTGCGCCATGTGCTCCCCGTCGCCTTCAATGGAAAAGGAGGACGTTGTGGCATCCTGAAACACTGACGACAAGTCACAGAGTTTTGACGGAGGTCAATTCTCAAGACGAAAATCAGTCCCCCGGCTTGTCGTCGTCGTCGGAAAGCACCCGCCATGCCGCCCCGTCGAGATCTTCGTACTGGCCACTCTTCAGCGTCCAGAGAAAGGCAAAGAGCCCCAGTCCGCCGAGAAAGAGGGCGATCGGAATGAGGTAAATCAACATGTTCATGAGGCGAGCCTTGGGTTGGGCGCGGCAAAGCTGCCGCCAACCGCCGGCTGACCAGCGCCTGGATCTTCCTTCAGCGTGAGCCGATTGAGACGGAGTGCGTTGACGACCACAATGATCGATGAGGTCGACATGGCAACGGCCGCGATCAGCGGAGTCGCATAGCCAAGGATGGCGATCGGCACGGCGATTATGTTGTAGCCAATCGCCAGCGCGAAATTCTCGCGGATGAGCCGGCCTGCTCGGTGCGAAGCCTCAATGGCGAAGGCGACCGAATCGAGGTTCTGCCGCATAAAGACGAAATCCGCCGCCTGACGGCCGACGTCGGCTGCCGTCGCCGGTGCGATCGAGACATGGGCTGCGGCAAGTGCCGGGGCATCATTGATTCCGTCGCCGACCATCAGCAACTTGTGTCCTTCGGCCTGAACCTTGGCACAGAACTCTGCCTTCTCACGCGGCGCGAGTTCAGCCTTCCAGTTGGCGATGCCGAGGCGTTTGGCGAGCTCGGCCACGACGCTGGTACGATCGCCTGAAAGGATTCCCACCGAGAAGCCCTGCCCTTTCAGCAAGGCGATCGCCTTTTCAGCGCCCGGCCGCAGCGTATCCTCGAAGCGGAAGGCCTGCAGCTCGCGGCCGCCGAGCGACAGAACGACTTCGGAATAGGCGTGGTCACCGGCCTTGTCCGACGTTTCGGGGCAAGCGAACTTGCGGCTGCCGAGCCGATAGATGCCTTCGGGACTTGCGGCTTCGATACCGGCACCGGGGATTTCCCGCACGGCGTCGATCATGCGCGCCGGAACAGGAGCTGCGCGCCACAGCGCCTGCGACAGCGGATGGCGCGAATGCTGTGCCAAGCCCGCAGCGATCGCAAAGGCCCCGGCATCGATCCCAGCGGCGTCGATGAGCCGCGGCCTGCCAAGCGTCAGCGTGCCGGTCTTGTCGAAAGCGACCGAATCGATTTCAGCCAGGCGCTCCATCGCCGAACCGTCCTTGACCATGATGCCCGCCTTAAAAAGTCGGCCCGCCGCGACGACCTGCACCACCGGCACGGCAAGACCGAGCGCACAGGGGCAGGTAATGATCAGCACCGCCACGGACACCAACATCGCATGCTTCCAGTCGCCGTCGTAGAATCCCCAACCGAAGAAGGTGAAAAGCGCGATGAGGTGAACCGCCGGCGAATAAAACTGTGCGGCGCGATCGGCGATCCGGCGGTAGCGCGCGCGACCACCTTCCGCAGATTCCATCAGGTTTATGACCTCGGCGAGGAACGAATTCTTCGCCGTCGCCGTCGCCTTGATGACCAGCGAACCCGTGAGGCTCAGCGTTCCGGCCTGCACGACGTCGCCAACGGCGACCTGCTGTGGCGCGCTTTCGCCGTTGATGATCGACACGTCCATGTCGCTTGCTCCAGAGACGATCACCCCGTCGACGGGGATACGGTCACCGGCGGCAACCGCCACCCTGTCTCCCACACGCACATCTTCAAGCGGGCGATATTCGCGCGAACCGCCTTCGTCGACGACCATGGCTCCGCGCGGAGAGAGCCTCGCCAGACCGCTGATCGCCGAGCGAGCGCGATCACGCATGATGTGGTCGAGCGTGCGGCCGATCAGCAGGAAGAACAGCAGCGAGGCGGTCGCGTCGAAATAGGCGTGTGGACCGTGATGGATCGTCTCCCAGAGCGAAATGAAATAGGAGAGCGTTATGCCGATCGCGATCGGCACGTCCATATTGCTGCGACCATGGCGCAGGGCATTCCAGGCTGACTGGTAGAAGAACCGTCCGGCATAGATCAGCGCGGGGGCCGCGATCATCGCCGAGATCCAATGGAACATGTCGCGCGTCGACGCATCCGCACCCGACCAGACGGAAACCGAGAGCAGCATGATGTTGGTCGCAGCAAATCCCGAGACCGCGACGGCGCGGATCAACTGATTGCGAAGCGCGTCGGAAGCCTGCTCGGCCGCGGTGAAAAGATGCGATTCGTAGCCGGTTGCCGCGATGGCGCGGGCAAATTCGACCGGGTCGGTCTGCGCATCGCCCATGTTGTCCTTCCAGACGATGGAAACGCGCTTGGTCGAGAGGTTGACCCGTGCGCGCTCCACTTCCGGCCGGGCTTTGAGCGCCCGCTCGATCGTGCTGATGCAGGTGCCGCAATGCACGGCGGGAACGCTGAGATCAGTCTGCAACAGCCCTTCGCCCAGATCCCGGCTCGCGAGCCTGAGCTCTTCCGCAGTCGGAAGAGCATGGCCCGCACGCTCGATGTCGAGCGCGCCTTCGGTTCCCGCTGCACAGCAGCTCATTTTGCCTCTCCGATCACCGCAATGCGGTTTGCTTCGTGCATGATGGTCTTACCGTCCTTGATGGCGATGACCTCGACAATCCAGTGACCCGGCAGAACCGGTCCGGTTGCCTCGTAGCGTCCGGCTCCGACCGGTTGCAACTCCGCAAGGAAATCCTGCTTCTCGCCTACCGGCCGTTTGAAGTGCGCGGTGACTTTTTCGGCCGCCACGGGCTCTTCGCCGGGCAGCGTCAGCGTGTAGCCGATCTGCTGTCCTTTGACCTCAAGCTTCCCCTTGATCCCGGTTGCCAGCATGTCACGGATGGCAGCCGCCTTGCCGTTGAACTCCTGACTGGCAATATAGGTATTCTTCACCACCAGGCCGCTCCAGGTCGATGACGCAAGATAGGCCATGGTGAAGTTGACGGTGATGATGGTGCCGAAGAAAAGCAGCATCGCCCCCAGCATGTGCCAGCCTGTGAAGACAAAGGATGGCTTCTCGCTCTTTGTGGTCATCTGTTTGCTCCCGGGGCAAGGAATACTGCTTCGTATCTCGCGGTCTCGTGGCCATCGACGTCGGTCACGATGAAGCTGAAGTCCTCGCTGGACCACGCGACCTTGTCGCCCGGCATGGTGAGGAAGAGCTTCAGAGTGGTCACCTGGTCCGGTTCCACAGCGACCGTGACCGTACGCGGGTCGTCGGTCGTCATGCCATTCACTTTCATTGTCGCGTCCGGGATACCCTCGAGCGACACCATGATATTGCGCGGTTGCGGCACCATGTTCAAGATACGGACCGAGTAGCCGTTGCGGATCGATCCGTCGGATTCGAGCACATACTGCGGATTGCGGTCATGAAGCACATTGACCTCGAGCCGATCCCGGCTCAGCAGAGCGACGATCAGGCCAATACCAACGGCAGTCCACACGCCCATGTAGAGCAGAGTGCGCGGGCGGAATATGATTCGCCAATCAAAGTGGCGGATCTTGTCGCTGAACTTGCCATCGGCATCGCGGACCTTGCGGGGATCGATCGGTGTCGCACCGTTGCTGGTCGCGAGCGCCATATTGCCCTGATACTCATCGAGTGTCGCATAGGCGATTAGACCGCGCGGCTTGCCGACCTTGTCCATGACGCTGTCGCAAGCGTCGATGCAGAGCGCACAGGTAATGCACTCAAGCTGCTGGCCGTCCCGGATATCGATCCCCATGGGGCAGACGGCCACGCAGGCATTGCAGTCGACGCAGTCGCCGACCGATAGCCCGGCTGCCGCCGCCTTCTTCGAACCGCGGGTGCGCGGCTCGCCGCGCCAATCGTTATAGGTGACGACAAGCGAACTCTCGTCCAGCATCGCCGCCTGGATGCGCGGCCAGGGGCACATGTAGATGCAGACCTGCTCGCGCATGATGCCGCCGAAGACATAGGTCGTGGCGGTCAAAACGGCGACCGTGATATAGGCGACAGGCTGCGCATCGCCGGTCACGAAATCCACAACCAGGCTCGGGGCATCGGCGAAGTAGAAGATCCATGCACCACCGGTCGCCACCGCAATGGCCAGCCAGATCGCGTGTTTCACCACACGCTTGGAAATCTTGTCGAAGGTCCATGGGGCCGTTTCGAGCTTCATCCGGGCGTTGCGGTCGCCTTCGACGGCGCGTTCCACCACAAGAAAGAGGTCGACCCACACTGTCTGGGGACAGGTGTAACCGCACCAGGCGCGGCCTACCGCGGAAGTGATGAGAAAGAGACCGAAGCCCGCCATCACAAGGAGGCCGGCTACAAAGAAGAACTCCTGCGGCCAAATCTCGATGAAGAAGAAGTAGAAGCGCCGGTGCGCCAGATCGATGAGTACCGCCTGATCGGGTGCATAGGGACCGCGATCCCAGCGCAGCCAGGGCGTCAGATAGTATATGCCCAGCGTGACCAGCATGACCAGCCACTTGAACTGGCGGAAACGCCCTTCGGCCCGCTTCGGAAAAATCTTCTTGCGTGCCTCGTAGAGCGGTCGGCGGACTTTTGCCGACATAATTGGCTCGGCCTCGTGGCGTTCCACTTCGGCGGGCTCTCCCGCCCTATTGTTCTCAGACTGAAAATTCATCGATGGACCTCTATTCCTCGGGCTCTTCTCCCATGCGCCACCATACTCTACCTTGACTTATATCAAGCAGCGGCGAAGCGTCGCAATGCGAACTATTTGCATTATAAAATACTGTTCGCGCGCCTTTCTCGGTCGAATTGCGCGGGGCGAATTCCGTTTCGGGGTTCCCCTGACGGCACCCAACGAAAAAACCACGCCCGCTGGCGTGGTCGATTGCAGGGCATTCCTTTGCGGTCGAAATGCGACGGCCCAAAAGGGCCGTCGCCATTTTCGCTTATTCGCCGCCGCCAAGCGAGTGTACATAGACGGCCAACTGCTTGACCGTGGCGTCGCCGAGGCGCGCACCCCAAGCCGGCATCACGCCATGCTTCGGACGGGCAACCTGTTCGGCGATTTCAGCTTCTGTACCGCCTCTCAGCCAGATGGCATCTGCCAGGTTCGGCGCGCCGAAATCACGACCGCCCTTGGCATCTTCTCCGTGACAGGCGGCGCAGTTTTCGGCGAACACCGTTCCACCGGGCTCGACCATGGCTGCGTCTGCCGGCGTACCTGTCAGGCTGACAACATAGGCTGCGACCTGCCTGATCTGCTCCGGCTCGAGTATGTCGGCAAAGGCCGGCATTTCCGAGATGCGGGTATCAGCATCGCCGTCATAGCGAATGCCATGGGCGAGCGTGATACGGATCGATTCGAGATCCCCACCCCACAGCCAGTCGTCGTCGTTGAGGTTGGGATAGCCGACACCACCCTGGGCACCCGAGCCGTGGCAGGGCGAGCAGTTGACCTTGAAGGCCGCGGCGCCACCGGCGGTGGCGAACTGAGCCAGAACCGGATCGGCAACGATCTCCTCGAGCGGGAGTTCCGCAATCCTGTCCAGGTTGACGGACTGGGCAGCCTTGGCATCGCTGAGTTCAGCCGCAACCTCAGCGCGGCTGGAATAGCCGAGCAAGCCTTTGGTGTTCTCCGTCAGAAGCGGCCAGGCCGGATAGGCGATCGTATAGCCGATCGCCCAGACAATGGTCGCATAGAAGGTCCAGACCCACCAACGCGGCATCGGGTTGTTGAGTTCGCGGATACCATCCCACTCATGGCCAGTGGTTTCGACGCCACTGATTTCGTCAATATGTTTCTCAGACATCTCTTAGTCCTCCTTGAGGGGGATGCTTGCCGCGTCATCGGCGGATTTCTTGCCACCGGGCCGGAAGGTGAAGACAACCACGCCGACGAAGAACAGGGCCATTGCCAACAGGCCCCAACTATCCGCGAAGTGGCGCATGGCCGTATAAGTTTCCATGGGTTCCTCCTCAGCGATAGCCGGTGGCGTCGTCGTAGGTGGTGAAATCGACAAGCGTGCCGAGCATCTGCAGATAGGCCACGAGTGCGTCCATCTCCGTCAGTGCGGCCGGATTGCCATCGAAATCGCCCACCTTGGCCTTCGGATAGCGAGCCAGCAGATCGGTCGTATCCGCGTTCGGATCGGCCTGGGCGACAAGATCCGCTTCGGCGTTCTCCAACATTTCGTCGCTATAGGGCACGCCGACACTGCGATTTGCCTTCAGCTCCATCGTGACATTGGAAATCTTCAACGGCGTCGTCTTAAGGAACGCATAGCTCGGCATGATCGATTCCGGCACGACATCGCGCGGCTCGGTCAGGTGCTGGACGTGCCACTCGTTGGAATAACGGTCGCCGACCCGGGCCAGGTCAGGCCCGGTACGCTTCGAACCCCACTGGAACGGATGGTCGTACATCGATTCCGCAGCCAGAGAGTAGTGACCGTAGCGTTCCACTTCGTCGCGGAACGGACGAATCATCTGGCTGTGACAGACATAGCAGCCTTCGCGGATGTAGATGTTGCGACCGGCCAGCTCGAGCGGCGAGTAGGGCCGCATGCCCTCTACCTTTTCGATGGTGTTCTCAAGGTAGAAGAGCGGTGCGATTTCCACGATGCCGCCGATGGAGACGACCAGCAGAGACCCAAGGAAGAGAAGGCTGGAGTTCTTCTCGATGATTTTGTGTTTATCAAGAATAGACATGGATAGCCTTCCTCTCATTCAGCCGGCTGGGCGGCGGCGGGGGCAACGGAGCCGGGGATCGGAGCTTCCTGACGCTCGTAACCGAGGATCGTCATGAGCACGTTGTAAGCCATGATGATGCCCCCAACGAGGTACATGGCACCGCCGACTGCACGCAGCACGTAGTACGGATACATCGCTGCGACCGACTCGGCGAACGAATAGACCAGGAAGCCTTGGCTGTCGTATTCGCGCCACATCAGACCCTGCTGGATGCCGGCAACCCACAGAACGGCGGCGTAGACGACGATGCCGAGGGTGGCGAGCCAGAAGTGCCAGTTGACCAGGCGCATGGAGTACAGACGGTTACGGTTCCACAGTTTTGGCGTCAGATAGTAGATGGCGCCAAAGGTAATCATGCCAACCCAGCCGAGTGCGCCGGAGTGAACGTGACCAATGGTCCAGTCGGTGTAGTGACTGAGCGAGTTCACGGCCTTGATCGACATCATCGGACCTTCGAAGGTCGACATGCCGTAGAAGGCAATGGCGATGACCATCATGCGGATGATCGGATCGGTACGGATCTTGTCCCAGGCGCCCGAGAGCGTCATCAGGCCGTTGATCATGCCGCCCCAGGAGGGCATCCACAGCATGATGGAGAAGACCATGCCGAGCGTCTGAGCCCAGTCCGGCAGAGCCGTATAGTGCAGGTGGTGCGGGCCGGCCCAGATGTACATGAAGATCAGAGCCCAGAAGTGGATGATCGACAGACGGTAGGAATAGACCGGACGGTTGGCCTGTTTCGGCACGAAGTAATACATCATTCCGAGGAAGCCGGCGGTCAAGAAGAAGCCGACGGCGTTATGGCCATACCACCACTGCGTCAGCGCATCCTGGACGCCGGAGAAGGCCGAGTAGCTCTTGGAGCCGAGGAAGGATACCGGAACAGCCAGGTTGTTGACGATATGGAGCATGGCGATGGTGATGATGAACGCCAGGTAGAACCAGTTGGCCACATAAATATGCAACTCCCTGCGGGTCATGATCGTGCCCATGAAGGCGATCAAATAAGCGACCCAGACGATCGTCAACCAGATGTCGACATACCATTCCGGTTCCGCATATTCGCGGCTCTGGGTGATGCCGAGCAAATAGCCCGTGGCGGCCATGACGATGAAAAGGTTATATCCCCAGAATACGAACCAACCAAGCGAACCGCCGAACAGGCGCTGGCGCGAGGTACGCTGAACAACGTAGAACGAGGTGGCGATCAGGGCGTTGCCGCCAAAGGCGAAGATGACGGCGGAGGTGTGCAGCGGACGCATGCGGCCGAAATTGAACCACGGCTCGATGTTGAGATCCGGATAGGCCAGCTGCAACGCCACGACGACGCCAACAAGGAAGCCGACCACACCCCAGAAAACAGTGGCGATCACGCCGTATTTGACCACTTCGTCAAAATACTCGGACTTGATCTGCGCGGCTGTCTTGACGTTGACCGGCGCGAACTTCATGCGGCGAAGCATGATGATCGTACCGGCGGTCAGCACGAAGAACGCAACCCACATATGGGTCGCGAACAGGCTGTCGTGGGCAAAGGCGACCCCGAGCAGCGCGGCGAAGGCGAGGACCGCCATCACCATAGTTTCTAACGTGTAATTCATTGTTGGTATCCCCCAACGCTTGCTGATCATTCACGAACGGAAACCCCACTGGGGATTCCCTCCGCCTCACGTGCAGAGTTCGCATTCCACGCCACAATCCACCTTGATCCAAATCAATGCAAGCAGGGACTGGAATGAGGAACTATGCATTTAAGCTCTCCACCTCTGTGATTTGCAGCCTCAAGACCATGTGTCATCACAGCGCATCCTGTGGAGGGAGACTATTTCTGGGCCGGAGCCTCCTTGAGTCTCGGTCCCGCGAGGTAAACTCGGGAGAAGAGGCAATGCAGGCGAAAAAGATGCGCAATGACCCAGAAGCAACGGCGGATGAGTTCACTGCCAACCACGGTGCGGAACCGTGCCAGCGCTCAATCGCTTGGCTGCGCCGGGCACACGAGGAACAGTTGGCGCTTTGCAGCGAGCTGGAGGAAATCGCCGATTCGCTGCCTGCCCACATCAATCGGCAAAAATGCATCTACGCGGCAAAATCTCTGGGTCCTCTCATCAAGGGTGTGCACCACTACGAGGAGAGGATACTGTTTCCCTGGCTCGAAAGCGCCAGCAAGGACCTCGCACATCTGCGCGAGACGCTGGACCGGCTCAAGTTCGAGCATTGTGAAGACGAGTGCTTCGCCGAGGAACTGACCGACACGCTGTTGAAGCTTGGTTCGGGGAGTGAGGTGAACATGGAGGCCGTCGGCTACATGTTGCGCGGCTTTTTCGAGGGCATGCGGCGGCACATCGCCTTCGAGCGCGAACATCTGCTGTTGCGCCTGCCGGAGGATGCCGGGTCTAACAGCCAGAATTGACCAATGTATCTCGTGCGCGACAATTTTCCCTGCGGCAAGGCGGAGGCGCGCCGCTGGCCGTTGTCTCAGGCTGCGATGCCCCCCGCCTGACGCCGCTCACCCACCAGCGTGATGATGGCGCCGATGACGTCGCCGCGCGGCGTGCGCAAGGGCGCGGCCCGACCTTGCAGTGCAACGACCACGCCGGCGCCCTGCCACCAATAAGAAACTTCCGATCGTTCACCGGAGAGACACCAACCCAGTTGGCGACGTATTTCCTGGGCGGCCTTGGCATCGTCAATGAAATCAAACAGATTGCGGCCGACCAGTTCGAGCTGCGTCACCCCCAACAGTTCCGCATGCGCCCGATTCGCATAGAGATAACGGTAGTCGTGGGTGACCACTGCGACACGATCCGGCATGCTGTCCAGAATTGATTCATTGAGGTATGTGTCCTCACCGTCAATCCGAGCTTCAAAGACGGCCGCCGGTGGGAGGCCTGGTGCCCGGCCGATCTGATCCCCTCTGTCGCCAAAATATCGATCCAGAAGAATGGACAGCACGGCCGCGTGCCGCTGAACGCAGGATCGATCATCAGCATCCTCGCGGATCAAATTGCCGACGAAGCGCAATTGCATATGCACCTCGGCATCGTCTTTGGCGTGATAGTCGACAACCGCGGCAATCAAGGGATCGAGTTCGCGGTCGAGCAACCGGACAAGACGATCGTCACCGACCCGGATCGCCTGCTGTAGCTGAGAATTCTTCAGCGAAACCGCCTCGAACAGCGGCAACAGGTTGGGTTGGGAGGAGAGGTCTGATTTCACTTTGACAACTGCCCTGTGGAACGCGAAGGAGAAATCATCGAATTGCCGAAACACAGCCAATGCGCGCATCGATGCCAAATACCCATGCCCGCTGTTAACATGAATGATTCTCACATTCAATCGCCCAACTTTTGGGTATCAAAGTCACCATCCCGCAACAATCCTCAAAATGCTGGGGAATTTCCGTGCGATCGGCTCTTTGTGGAGAATGTCAGGCTCAGCGCGGGCCTGATGCCGGCCAAGCACCGGCGGGAGTCACCACAACCATGACTAAAGCTTACGCTTGATATTCCAGCGGTCATGATACCAGAGCCATTGCTCCGGATACTCACGAACCCAGGATTCGACCTTATTGTTGAGGAGTTGTGCCGTGGCGGTGACATCGAGCTGTCCGGCTGCATTGCGCGGAAGCTCGACCTTCGGCTCGATCTCGAGGCGGAAGCGATTGCCGGGGAGACGGATGCAGCGCGCGGGGTAGACATCACAGTCGAATTGCCGCGCCAACTTCGCGAGTAGCGGATTGGTCTTGACATCGCGGCCGAAGAACTTGGTAGACACGCCCTTCTTGAACTTCTGGTCGACCAGAACACCTACGCCGCCGCCCTTTTCCAGCTGGCGCGCCAGTGCGAAGGACGAACCGGCGTGCGACGGCACGAGTTTGCCCATACGCTTGGCGCGGAACTCGAAGATCTTCTCGCCAATGTAGGGATTGTTCGGCGGGCGAAAGAGCACGGTCACATAAAGCCCGAAGGCGGCGCCGGCTACCGGCAGGATCTCGAAATTGCCCGTATGGGCGGAGAAGATAATGAACGGGCGCGGATTGTCGCGCAGATCAAGGAAGAGCGGGATCCCGGCGACCTCGATGCGGCCTTCACCCGTCTTTTCCGGATCGAAATCGAACAGGCGGTCGAGGAAAACATATTCCGCCAGCAGCCGGCCCATATGGCCCCAGCTGCCAATCGCGATCGCCTCGATCTCGACCTCGCTCTTCTGCGGGAAGGCGTTGCGAAGGTTGGTCAGCATGAGCGTGTGGCGCTTGGTCCTGGGCCCTACAAAGCGCATCAGCCTGTCGGCGAAATTAACCGCCGGATCAGCCGGGAGGACCTTCAGCAGCGTGAGGAAACCAAAGGCAAACTGCGCGACCGCCCACTGCGAGAAGTTGCGGAACTTCAGGACAAGACGGGTAATGAAAAGCTTCACGCTCAATCCAACCTGAGGATAATCTTGCCGAACACCTGGCGACCTTCCATGCGCGACAGCGCGCGGTCTATGTCCTCAAACCTCACCTCGGTGTCGATCACCGGATGGACGATGCCGCACGCCATCTTCTGCATGGCATTCGCCATGTTCTCCATGCGGCAGCCAAAGGAGCCGAAAAGCTTCAGCTGTTGCTGGAAGAGCATCATCAGGTTCATGTCGGTCGACACGCCCGAGGTCGAGCCGCAGGTAACGAGGCGACCGCCGCGCTTCAAGCAAAGCATGGAACCAGCCCAGGTGTCCTTGCCGACATGCTCGAACACGACGTCGACGCCCTTCTTCTTGGTCAGCTTGCGCACGACGCCCTCGAAACGGTCGGTGCGGTAGTTGATGACGTGATCGGCGCCAAGCGCCTTGGCGGGCTCGATCTTGTCGTCGGAGCCGACGGTGGTGATGACGGTGCAACCCATCTTCTTGGCGAGCTGGATCGCCGCCGTACCGATGCCGGAACCGCCGGCATGGACGAGGATGGTTTCGCCCGGCTCGAGCTTTGCATTGTCGAACAGCATGTGCTCGACCGTGCCGAAGGTCACCGGAGCAAGGGCGGCAGCAACCGCATCGACGCCGGGTGGCGCCGGTACGAGCAGGCGGGCCGGCAGGTTGATCTTTTCCTGGGCGAAGCCGTCGAGGTGGAAGCCGTGCACGCCCGAGACGTTTTCGCACAGGTTGTCGCGGCCCTCACGACAGGGCTTGCACAGGCCGCAGGTGCGCGCGCCGTAAACCGCGGCGAGCTGGCCCGGCAGGATATTGCCGACACCGGGGCCGATCGCCTCGACCACACCTGAGGCTTCCGCGCCGATGACGAGCGGCATCTTGCGCTTGGCGAACGCCATGCCGCGCCAGCCCCAAACGTCAATGTGGTTGAGCGCCACGGCCTTGACCCTGAGCGTCACCTCGCCCGGACCTGGCGCTTCCGGCTCGGGAAGATCGACGATTTCGAGCTTGCGGTCTTCGACGAGTTGCAGTGCGCGCATAGTTCCTGTTCCTTCCAGGTCCACCAGGCTGGCGAGGACGTCATCCACGTCCATCGTGATACTCGGGCCTGTCCCGAGCATCTGCTGACCTTCGCTATTTCACCGAGGCTTGTAGATCCTCGGCACGGGGCCGAGGATGACGTCCCTCATATGGGCGGAGCCCTTAGACCGGTTCAAGCGTCATGACAAGGCTGGCGTTTTGCCCGCCGAAGCCGAACGAGCTCGACAGAACGGCCGAGACATCGGCCGAACGCTTCACGTTCGGCACGACGTCGAGTTCCATCGCAGGATCCGGATTGGTGTAGTTGATGGTCGGCGGCAGGGTGCCCGTCAGCATGGTCTGGATCGAGAACACGGCCTCGACTGCGCCGGCCGCCGTCAGCGTGTGGCCGATCATCGACTTGTTGGACGACACCGGAATGCTCTTCAGCCTGTCGCCGAAAACCGCGAGCATGGCGCCATATTCCATCTTGTCGTTTTCCGGCGTCGAGGTGCCATGAGCGTTGATATAGCCGATCGCGCCGTCCGACAGACCGGCATCCTCGAGCGCCGCATGAATGGTGGCGATTGCCGGGCCACCGTCCGGGGACGAGCGGGTGCGGTGGAAATGGTCGGCCTTTTCGCCGCAGCCCTGCACGATGCCGAGCACGCTTGCCCCGCGGGCGATGGCGGATTCCAGCGATTCCAGCACCAGAGTGGCCGCCCCTTCGGCGATAACGAAACCGTCGCGATCCTTGCTGAACGGCTTGGAGGCCTTTTCCGGCGGATCGTTCTGGGTCGAAAGCGCCGACAGAAGCGAGAAGCGGATGACCAATTCGGCGCTGACGGAACCGTCGGTGGCAATCGTGAGCGCCCGGTCGGTGCGGCCCTGGCGGATCGCTTCGACGCCGAGCTGGATGGCCGTGGCGCCGGACGCGCAGGCGGTCGACAGCGTCACCGGCAGGCCGCGCGTGCCGAAGCGATCGGCGAGCCGCTCCGAGATCGAGCCGAACTGCACGGCCTCGAGGAAGACCGGATCGGCCTTCTGTCGCATCGCGGTCAGGAAGCGCTCATAGGCATCGCCGGGATGGCTGGCCGGCGGCGAGCGCTCGGCAAGGGCGAAGCGGTCGGCCCATTCCGGTTCGACCGGCGGTGCGGCCAGGAAGAGCGGGCCGTTGAAGTCGCCGGAGAGACCGGCCTGGGCCAGCGCCTCGATCGTCGTCTCGCGCGCCATGGCATAGGAGCGTTCGACCGAATTCGGTGCGGGGATGTCGATGAAGTCGACGGTGCCGCCGATGCGGGTCGACATGCCCTCGGTGTCGAAGCGGTTGATGTAGTGGATGCCGGACTTGCCCGACGTCAGCGCGTCCCAGTTTTCGGAAAGCCCCTGGCCGAGCGAGGTGATCACGCCCATGCCGGTGACGGCGACGATCGGGCGGCCGAGATGGTCCTTGAAACGGTTGTCTGTCATGCTCTCAACTCCTCACGCATCGGCCGAGACGAGGGCGATGCCCTCGCCGCGCGTATAGCCGACCGTGGTCACGACGGCGTGGCGGGCGGGTGCGGTCATGGCGGCTTCATGCGCCGGATCGAAGGGCGGCACCTTGGCGCCGGAATCAATGGCGAGTGCCGCGAGCGCCAGACCGAGCGGGAACTGGGCTTCCAGCCCGTGCCCGGTTTCACCGCCGTAGCCACGGACCGGCGTGCCGGGGAAATTCTCGGCCAGCACGGCCTGTTCTCTCTTCGCTAAGTCATGCAGGCCGCTCGAACCGGAGAACACCACCGTGTCTGCGGCAGTGGCATCGGCCGCGAGCTTCGTCAGGCGACCAAGACGCCTTTCCAGACCGCCGTCGTCCCGCTGGCCGCGATCGCCTTCGACTGCTTCCAGAACTGCATAAATGTGTGCGCCTCGCGCTTCGGCATGCGCCCGGCTTTCCAGCATGAGGAAGGCGCCGACCGTGCCGAGAATCATACCGCCGCCCTCGCCCGCCTGCCGCGACCACAAAGGCTGCCATTCGCCGGTGGAATGAGCCTGAATGCCTTCGACCAATAGCAGGATGTCGGCACGCTCGGCGATGAAGGCGCCGCCGACCAGGGTGTGGGTCGATTGGCCAGCCCGGATGCGGGAAAAGGCCGTCTCGATCGCGGAAATCCCGGCCAATTCCTCACCCATGAATGTGCGCGACGAGCCGGTCACCTTGTGGACGATGGAGATGTTGCCAGCCATGAGGTTGGAGAGCTGGGCGAGGAACAGCGTCGGGCGCAGTTCCGTGGTAAGCTTCTCGATCAGCAGCCGCTCGCGATCATTGCGCTTCAGCGCCTCGTCGACGATCAGGCTGTCGACCGCGATGTCGCGCTCGCCGCCACCAGCCGCCACAATCAGATCCATCGATCCGCAGGCTTCCAGGTCGTCCTTCATGCCAGCGTCGTCAAGTGCAAGACCCGCGGCATAGACGCCGAGGCGCTGCCAATTCTCCATCTGGCGCTGGTCGCCGCGCTTGGCGATCTGCTGCGACCAGTCAATCTCCGGCAGGCGGTGGACCGGATAGGGCTTGAACTTTTCCGTCTCGAGCACCGGAGGCGTTGCCACGGCGGAAGACAGGAGCGCGACATGCGCCTCCTTGCCGGTGCCATGGCAGGTGACGATGCCAACTCCGGTGATCACCACATCGTTCGGCTTCTTGATCATTTGCTGTCCTCTCGCCGGCGACACGGCCGGCGCATCGAGCCCTCGGCTTTTCGGGCTCGCATCCATCAGAATAAAACTGTCAGAGCCGGGCGCTCCGATGCCGCACTCTTAGCGGGCGGCGGCGATGGCGTCCATCAGGCCGATTTCCTCGGCGCGCTTGCGCACGATGTCGGCCAGCGGCACTTCGCTGAAAGGCATGGTGCGGAGCTTCAGCTGCGCATCGCAGATCTTCTTGCCGGCGCTTGAAATCTTCGCCTTGGTCACGGCGAAACCGGAGCCGTCGTGTTCGAGATGGGCTTCGATCTCGAGGACTGCGCCGGGCTCGACGAAGGCGCGCATCTTGGCGCCATCGACCGACATCAGGAACGGCATCGCCGTGAAATCCTTGGCGGCCAGCACCAGCATGCCGGAGGCCTGGGCCATGGTCTCGATCAGGAGAACGCCGGGAACGAGCGGCATGCCGGGAAAATGGCCTTCGAAAACCGGGCTCTTCTCAGGCACGACGGATCGGGCCTTCAACGTGCCGCGGTCGAGGTCAACGGCCTCGACCTTGTCGATCATCTGGAAATATTCGAGCAGCATGAAGACCTTCGCCCTGCCGGCGGCTCAGCCCTTGGCTGCCCGCAGTTCATCGATCTTGGCACACAGGTTCTTCAGGACGAAGTATTCCTCGGTCGAAACCTTGCCCTCGTTGACTTCCTGCGTCCACTGCTCGAGGGGGATCTTGATGCCGAATTCCTTGTCGATCGCAAAGACGATGTCGAGGAAGTCGAGGCTGTCAATTCCGAGATCGTCGATCGTATGGCTTTCCGGAGTGATCGTCTCGCGGTCGATTTCGCTGGTCTCAGCAATAATGTCGGCAACTTTGTCGAATGTAGCGGTCACGCCAATTACCTCATATGTCGAAAATCTTTGTCCCACATAGGGAAAACGATTCTAAAAGCCAATGGGAAGTTTGACCACCGGTGGAAATTGGAGCCGAGGTGTTGCTTAAACAGCAATCGAATGGCGGCCCTTGCCCGTTGCGAGATAGCTATCGAAAACCGCAGCGACACTGCGGGCAAAGGGCTTGCCGGCTTCGGTCAGACGAAACTCGTCCGCGACAATCTCGCAAATGCCGTCCTGATTCGAAGCGGCGTATTGTCGAGCCTCTGCAATCAGCGCCTCACCAATGGCGGGGTAGAGCGTGCGGACGGAGGCAAAGGAGAAGGCGAAGCGGCACATGATCTGCTCGATGACATGGGCCCGCATCCGATCGTCTTCGGACATCTCGATGCCCCGCACCACGGTCAGGCCGTCCGCATCCGCCATGCGCTGGTACTCGCCGGTCGCCGGCATGTTCTGAACATAGCCCTGTGGCAACTGTCCGATCGAGGAGGCGCCGAAGCCGATCAGGGCATCCGCCGCGTCATCCGTATAACCCTGGAAATTGCGGCGCAGCCTGCCGTTGCGAGCGGCCACCGCCAGCCGGTCGTCGGGCCTCGCAAAGTGGTCGATGCCGATCGGCTCGTAGCCTGCGGCGACCAGCATCTCGGCGGCGCGGGTCATCTGGGCAAAGCGCATCTCGATGTCGGGCAGCGCCTCTTCCGGAATCATCGTCTGATGCTTCTTCATCCACGGCACGTGGGCATAGCCGAAAAGCGCGATCCGATCCGGCGACAGCGAAACGATGTCGTTGACGGTGGCTTCCAGCGTTCGCATTGTCTGGTAGGGCAGCCCATAGAGAATGTCGCAGTTGACCGAATGGACGCCCCTCGCCCGCACGGCATCGACGACGGATTTGGTCTGCTCGAAGGTCTGGATGCGGTTGATGGTCTTCTGCACCTTGGGATCGAAGTCCTGCACACCCAAACTCGCCCGCGTCATGCCGATTGCCGCCAGCGCATCATAGCGCGGCTCGTCGAGATCGTTCGGGTCCATCTCGACGCTGATCTCGGCATCGTCGCGGAAATCGAAGGCCGCGCGGAAGGTCTTCATCAGGTCGATCAGGTCCCCGGGCTTGAGCATTGTCGGCGAACCGCCGCCGAAATGCAGCGCACTCACCTTGGCATCGCGGCTGACCAGGCTGCCGACCTTGGCGATCTCCTTCTTGAGCGAGGCGAGATAGCTCTCGATCGGTTCGTATTTCAGCGTGTGCTTCGTGTGGCAGGCGCAGAACCAACACAGACGGTCGCAGTAGGGAATGTGAACATACAGCGACAGGTCGTGCCCCGAGCCGAGTTCACCGAGCCACTGCGCATATTTGCCGCAGTGCACACCCTCATGAAAATGCGGCGCCGTCGGATAGCTGGTGTAACGTGGGACGGAGCCGGAATACTTGGCCAGCAGGGGATTTTGCATGATTTGCGCCGCTTTTCGAAAAGTCATCTTGTCCTTCTTGGTATCGCCGCAGATCGCGTGCGCCTTTGACTTCGATCAATTTACTGATAGATTTGTCAGGCTGTTCCTATGCAAGCGGCAGGGGTATCGCTCTTAAGTTTCGGGACGAGAGAAGTCCGGGCTTGACCTAAGGTCAGTTTGGCGCCAGACGGGATCAAGATCATGGACGCGCACAAGAAACAAACCGGCGAATGCGAAGCTCCGGCAGTCTGCAAAGCCTGCGAGGCACGCCACGGTGGCATTTGCGCCGCATTAAGCGCTTCCCAACTCGTCGAACTCAACAAACACTCCACGCGCCGCAAGGTCGAGGCGGGCAATGAGGTCATTGGACAGGGCGAAAGTGTAGGCAGCTACAGCAATATCCTGAACGGCGTCGTCAAGCTGTCGAAGATGATGGCGGACGGTCGCCAACAGATCGTCGGCCTGCAGTTCGCTCCCGACTTCCTCGGCCGACCTTTCCTAAGCGAAAGCTCGGTAACCGCGGAAGCGGCGACCGAAACGGAAATCTGCTGCTTCCCGCGCCCGATCGTCGAACGGATGGTGGGTGAAGCGCGTGAGCTGGAGCGCAAGCTGCATTCGCAGTCGCTGAAGGAACTCGACGAGGCGCGCGACTGGATGCTGACACTCGGCCGCAAGACGGCGCAGGAGAAGGTGGCGAGCTTTCTCTACCTGATCGCCACCCATATCGATCCGGAAAAGAGCGGGGGCAACTCCACGACCTTCGACCTGCCTCTCTCGCGCGCCGACATAGCCGACTTCCTTGGGCTTACGATCGAGACCGTCAGCCGGCAAATGACCAAGCTGCGCAAGGAGAACATCATCGTCATCGAGAACAATCGACATGTGATCGTTCCGGACAAGCGCCGCCTGCGTTATGCGGCGGGGAACGACTGACCCGCCGAGCCTTCGGCGCACTGCTCAGCTCAACGCGTGACGATGATCTTCGTGTTCTTCAGCCCGTTGTTCAACGCCATAGAGAAAAACCGGGCCGCATTATCGGGATGCAGACGCACGCAGCCGTGCGAAGCCGGCCGGCCGAGGCGCTTGAGATCGTAGGTGGCGTGAATGGCATAGCCGCCATGGAAGAAGATCGCATAAGGCATCGGCGCGTTGTCGTACTTGCGCGAGCGATGGTTCTTCGAGGCCCATTTGGCGCTGTAGTTGCCAAGCGGCGTGACATAGCCCTTGCGGGCAGTCGAGACCTTCCAGCGATGCTTGACAATACCGTTCTGCGAGACGGTCATGGTCTGGCTGGAAATGCTTATACTTGCGACAAGGTTGCTCGCTGCAGCTGCCATCGGCTGAATTAGCAGGCACAATGCGGCCGAAATGGCCAGAAGCAATCTACGCATAATCTTCCCCCAGTCTTGGTCTTCGCCCATCGGACGGCTGCTTACAGGGCACTATAGTCCGATTTCGAGTAAATGTGATTAAGCGGCAAGGATAAGATTGGCTTAAGGGGAACGTCTGCGGCTCTCTCTAGACGAACAGGGCCACAGCAACAAGAACGGCCGGCAGCACTGTCAGGGCCGTGCAACTTGCGTAGAACAGATCGACACCCGTTTCTATGTCCCGGACGGTGGCGACCGGTCTGCCGGCACCGTTGATCATCGGCTCGCTGACGCGCTCGCCGCCGTAGATGCGTGGGCCGGTCAGCTGGATGTCGAGCGCGCCGGCCATCGCCGCTTCGGGCCAGCCGGAATTGGGCGAGCGGTGCAGGCCGGAGTCGCGCAGGGTCACCGACAGGGATCGGCGCGCCGCCGCGGCGCCCCGCAGCGCAAAGGTCGCGGCGGCGATCAGCAGGCTGGAAAGGCGCGCGGCCGGCCAGTTGGCGAGATCATCGAGGCGGGCCGAGGCCCAGCCGAAATCGCGGTACTTGTCGCTCTTGTGGCCGATCATCGAATCGGCGGTGTTCAGCATCTTGTAGGCAAGGATGCCGGGAAGACCGGCGAGCGCATACCAGAAGGCCGGCGCCACGACGCCATCGGCAAAATTCTCCGCCAGGCTCTCGATCGCCGCCCGGCAGACCCCCGGCTCGTCGAGCGCCTGCGGATCGCGACCGACGATCAGCGCGACCGCACGCCTGCCACCCTCCAGCCCGTCTGTCCGCAGGCCCAAAGCCACAGCCGCGACATGGTCGCCAAGGCTCTTCTGGGCGAGGAACACGGCGACGACCAGGAGTTCGAGGGCAAAGCCGAAGACACCGAGCGCCCGGAACAGGCCGGACAGCAGAAGGCCGACGGCGCCGGACAGGGCCAGCAGCAGGACGATCGCCATCACGCCATTGCGGCGGCGCGTCGCGGGTGCCAGCGTCTCGCGGTTGAGCTGCCGGTCGAAGAAGGCAATGCCATGGCCGAACAGCACGACCGGATGCGGCAGGCGCGCCCAGAGCGCCGGCGGATCGCCGACGATGCGGTCGAGAACAAGTGCGCCAAAAAGAGCAGCGAGGATCCAGACCGTCATCGTTCCCTCCACGTGGCAAGTGCAGCGGCAAGGCGCTCGTCCGACGCCGTGTCGGGCGCCAGCCCGAAGCGCAGCCAGGTCGGGGCGTAGTCGAACTTGCGGGTGAGGATATGCGCCCGGCACAAATGGGTATGCAGTTCGGCCGCGCAGGGATCGGTCACGAGGGCGAAGAGCGACGTTCCGCCTTCGACATTCAAGCCGGCACGGTCGAGCACCTGACCAAGCCCCGCCCGGCGCTCGGCGATGATGCGGCGGAGCGGCTGCGGAGCGGCAGACAGGAGATCGGCGGCCACCGAAAGTGCCGGGCCGGACACTGCCCAGGGGCCTAGCCAATCGGAAAAACGCTGGAGGATGTCGTCGGTTGCGATCACGAAGCCGAGCCGCAGGCCGGCGAGACCGAAGAACTTGCCGAAGGAGCGGAAGACGATGAGGTTCGGTCGCGTCGCGACCGCGCCGGCGAGGCTCGTCTCCGGCGTGCAGTCGCCGAAGGCTTCGTCGACGACGAGAAAGCCGCCCTGCCCGGCCAGCCGGTCGGCCAGAGACAGAAGGTCTCCAGGCGCATGCAACCTGCCGGTCGGGTTGTTGGGGTTGACTACAACGACCAGCCCCGACGACGGATCGACATCGTCGAGCGTCGCCACGGCATCGACCGCAAAGCCATTGGCCGAGAGGACGCGGCCGTATTCGCCATAGGTCGGCGACAGGATGGCGGCGGGCTTTTCGCGGGCGGCGAGCCTGGGCAGCAACTGGATCACCGATTGCGTGCCGGGAACGGGAAGCGGCAAGATATCGCCGGAGCCATAGAAGGCCCGGGCAGCGCGGCGCGTTTCGTTCAGCAGGTCCTGGTCCGGCAGACGATGCCAGATGCGGACCGGGATATCCGGGAGTCCGGGCGGGCATGGATTGAGGCCAGTCGAGAGATCGAGCCAGTCCCCGGGCTGTCCGCCATAAAGCGCTGCGGCCGCACCGATGCCGCCGCCATGGACGATCCTGCCGCTCATGCAGCACCTTCTCGGATGTCGATCAGGTGCATGAAGGAGCCGGCGACGTTACCGCGCCGGAGGCCCACGTCTCCGAGCGACGTGCCGAGCGCGTCTTCGGCGGAAAACAGCCGGTCAGCGGCGCCTTCAGAAACGATCGACGCATAGTGGAACTCGTGCGCTGTCATCGGCGTGGAGAAGAAGGTTGCGTCCACCGGCGCGATACGGCGATAGCCGAGATGGCGCTTGCGGGTGGCATAGCTGGTGACCAGCGGCAGCAGGCCCAGCATCGGGTGAACAGCGCCGTCGGCATCGATGAGCGCGTCGCCCAGCACCATGTAGCCGCCGCACTCGCCAAAGATTCTCGCGCCGCGCATGTGGGCTTCCAGCATGCCTGTGCGGAAGGTCGCGGCAGCGGCCAGCGTTCCGGCATGCAGTTCGGGGTATCCGCCCGGCAGGTAGACCGCGTCGGCGTCCGGCGCCGGCACCTCGTCGGCGAGCGGCGAGAAGAATGCGATTTCCGCCCCCGCCTCCTGCCAGCCGCGCAGGATATGGGCATAGGAAAAGGCAAAAGCGATGTCGCGGGCGACGGCGATCTTCTGGCCGAGCGGCGGCAGCGGCGTTGCGGCGGACGAAGGTGCCGCGCGGGGTAGTGCTTTGGCCGCACCCAGCAGCGCGTCGAGATCGCAGCCATGCTCGATGACGACGGCGGCGCGCTCGATGAAGGCCTCGAGTTGACCATGCTCCCCCGCCTGAACGAGGCCGAGATGGCGCTCGGGCAGATGCAGGCTGGGATCGTTGCACACCACGCCCAGGACCGGCATGGCGATGCCGGCCAGCGCCTGGCGCAGCATGGTCTCGTGGCGGTCGCTGCCGACCCGGTTGAGGATGACGCCCACCACGCGGCTGTCGGTCCGGAATTTGGCAAAGCCGCTGACCAGGGCCGCAACCGAATGGGACGCCTTGGCGCAATCGACCACCAGCACGACGGGCAAGCCGAGGAGCGCTGCAAGATCGGCCGCCGAACCGGTGCCGTCCGCCGCGCCGTCGAACAGGCCCATCATTGCCTCGACCACCAGCAGCCTGCCCTGCGCCGCATGGCCGGCGGCATTGGTCCGCAGCAAATCGTCGCGCATGGCCCAGGGATCGAAGTTGAGGCAGGTCTCGCCGCTTGCCGCTGCATGGAAGGCGGGGTCGATATAGTCCGGGCCCGCCTTGCCGGGCGCGATCGGAACGCCACGCTTCTTCAGCGCCCGCAAGAGGCCGAGGGTCACCGTCGTCTTGCCGGAACCGGAGGACGGCGCTGCGATCAGCAGGCCGTTCATGCGCTGTCCTTCTTGGCGTCGGAGGCGAAAGGATCGGGGAGCAGCTTGCGGCCGGACAGTGCGCCCAGCCAATCGAGCGAGGGCCGAAGCCTTACCACCTCGCCGACGACGACGATCGCCGGCGGCTCCAGCCCGGAGGCGAGCACGTCGGCCTCCGCTCGGCCAAGCGTGGTTTCCAGCACCCGCTGCGAAGCGGTCGCGGCATCGCAGACGAAGGCGACCGGCTCGTCGGGCGAGCGTCCGGCGGCGATCAGATGGGCGCTGATCGTGGCGATGTGCTTCATCGCCATATACATGACGATGACCGGCGAACCGCGGCCGATGGCGTCCCAGTCGATCCGGTCGGGCACGACGCCGGAGCTGTCATGCCCGGTCAGGAAGGTGACGGCGTGATTGATCTCGCGATGGGTGACCGGGATGCCGGCATAGGCAAGCCCGCCGATCCCCGCGGTAATGCCGGGCACGATGCGGAAGGGAACGCCGTGGTCGATCAGGGTCAGCGCTTCTTCGCCGCCGCGTCCGAAGACGAAGGGGTCGCCGCCCTTGAGGCGCAAAACCCTGTGGCCGGCCTTGGCGAGTTCGACGAGGCGCAGCGAAATGTCGCGCTGCTTGGCCGACGGCTTGCCGCCGCGCTTGCCCGCATATTCGAGAAGCGCGCCCGGCCGGGCGAGCTTCAGGCATTCGTCGTTGACCAGCGCATCGTGCACGATCACGTCCGCCTCGCCCAGCGCCTTGGCGGCGAGCAGGGTCAGCAGGCCGGGATCGCCCGGGCCCGCGCCCGCCAGCCAGACATGGCCGGGCATGATCGTCGCAAGCTTGGAAAATGGATCGAAACTCATGGACATGCTCTAGGCTCCGCATGGCGAAATTGCAATCGCGAAGGCCGCTGACGGTGCTTCCGGATGGCCTCGCGCTCGCCTATAACGGGACCATGAGCCAACCCGACAAAACCGCCGCGCCCGCGGCCGACGAAGGCCGCATTGCCAAGCCCGAAGGCCCGCTTAGGACCGGCTGGACGACCGGCGCCTGCGCGACGGCCGCCACCAAGGCGGCGCTGACGGCGCTGATCACCGGCGAGTTCCCGGATCCCGTGACGATCCGCCTGCCGCGCGGCGAGGAACCGGCCTTCGCGCTTGCGCTCGAGGCCCTTGGCGACGGCTATGCGATGGCCGGCATCGTCAAGGATGCCGGCGATGATCCGGATGTGACGCATGGGGCAACCGTAGTCGCCTCGGTCCGTCCGATGCCGCCCGGAAGCGGTATCCGCTTTGCCGCCGGCGACGGCGTCGGCACCGTGACCCGGCCCGGCCTGCCGATCGGCGTCGGCGAGCCGGCGATCAATCCCGTGCCGCGCGCGATGATGACGGCCGAGGTCGAGGCGCTCTGCACGCAGCACGGCCTGCCGGCCGATGTCGAGATCACGGTGTCGATCCCCGGCGGGGACAAGATCGCCGAAAAGACATGGAACCCGCGGCTCGGCATCGTCGGCGGGCTCTCGGTGCTCGGCACCACCGGCGTCGTCCATCCCTTTTCCTGCGCCGCCTGGATCCATTCGATCCATCGCGGCATCGACGTCGCCCGCGCCGAGGGCATGCAGCACGTGCTGGGCGCCACCGGCTCGACGTCGGAGAAGGCCGCGCTAGTCTTCCACAACCTGCCGGACGGCGCGCTGCTCGACATGGGCGACTTTGCTGGCGGCCTGCTCAAATATCTGCGGGTGCATCCGGTGCCGCGGCTGACCATTGCCGGCGGATTCGCCAAGATGGCCAAGCTGGCGCAAGGCGCGCTCGACCTGCATTCCTCCCGCAGCCAGGTGGACAATGAAGCACTCCTGTCGCTGATCGACGGGGCTGTGCTCACCGGGCCTGTTCGGGAGCGAATGCTTCACGCGAACACTGCTTTAGAAGTACTTGAATTAGCAAATGAAAATGAAATAGACATCGCCTCCGCGGTTGCCCGCGCCGCCCGCGCGACTGCGGTCGAAACCTTGCGCGGCGCGCCGGTCGAGGTCGACGTGATCGTCACGGATCGTAAGGGGAAGATCATTGCCCGTGCCGCCTGACGCCAATCCGAAGGTGCTGATCCTCGGCGGCACCGCCGAAGCGGCAGCCCTTGCGGAACAACTCGTGGCGCGCGGCGACGTCGCCGTGGTCACCTCGCTTGCGGGTCGCACGACCAGCCCCGTCCTGCCGCCCGGCGAGGTGCGCATCGGCGGGTTCGGCGGCGCTGAGGGTCTGGCCGCCTTTATCCGCGAGAATGGTATCACCCGGATCATCGACGCCACCCACCCCTTTGCCCGGCGCATCTCGGAAAACGCCATCCAGGCGGCGGCCGAGACGGGGATCGCGCTCGAGCATCTGGTTCGCCCCGGCTGGGAGCGCCAACGTGGCGACCGCTGGCAGGAGGTTTCGTCGCTCGAGGAGGCGGCGCAGGCGCTGCCGGCCGGTGCGACCGTGTTCCTGGCGCTCGGCCGGCAATATCTCGATGCCTTCGTCGCCCGGAGCGACTGCCGCTTCGTCATCCGCATGGTCGACGCGCCGGCCGAACCGCTGCCGTTCGCCGACCATGTGCTGATGCTCGGCAAGCCGTCCGCCGATACGGTGCGTGAGGCCGAGCTCTTTGCCGCCCACGGCATCACCCATCTCGTCTGCCGCAATTCGGGAGGTGCCGCGGGCTACGGCAAGATCGTCGCGGCGCGGGAGATGGGGTTGCCGGTCGTCATCATCGGCCGCTGATCAGTCTTCCTTGACCGAAACGATCGTGTCGTGGATCAGCGTCAGCACGCCTTTGGCGTCGATGCCGGTGCAGATCTTCTGGCTCGGCAGGTGATCCCAGACACTGGGGCCGAAGCCCATATAGTCCGGCTTCTGGATGGTCTGTCCGTCGGCGATGCCGCCGCAGACCACGCGGACCGAACCGGACCGCGTCTTGAACAGGTGCGGTGCCACGACATAGGCGCAGGCGCAGCTGTCATGCACGACCATGCCGTCCGGCACGCGGCTCTCGTAGAACTTGATGTAGAACTGCGACAGGTCGAACAG
Source organism: Rhizobium arsenicireducens (assembly GCF_964021225.1). NCBI lineage: Bacteria > Pseudomonadati > Pseudomonadota > Alphaproteobacteria > Hyphomicrobiales > Rhizobiaceae > Rhizobium > Rhizobium arsenicireducens. Next base: position 1,467,383 of record NZ_CAXHYK020000001.1, read on the forward strand.
AAGGCGGGCGCGGCTGGTGCCGGCCGCATCGCGGATGTCGGCGAGCTGCTGGCGGGTCATCACGGTCTGCGTCGTGACGTCGAGGCCGACGATCACCACCGGCCAGTTGGCGGTGAAGACCATGTCGGCGGCTTCCGGATCGCCGTGGATATTGGCTTCGGCCGCCGGCGTGACATTGCCGTTGACGTCGAAGGCACCGCCCATGATGACGACTTCCTTGACCAGTTCGACGATGCCCGGATCTTCCTTCAGCGCATTGGCGAGATTGGTCATGCGACCGACGGCGACCAGGGTCACCTCGCCCGGATTGGCGCGGATCGTCTCGACGATAAAACGATGGGCCGGGCGCGGGTCGAGCGGCAGGTCGATGACATCCGGCACGCCGATATTGCCGAGGCCGTCGTCGCCGTGGATGAATTTCGGCGGCTCGTGGCTGACCCGGTGCGGGATGAAGGTTTCGCCGGCACCACGAGCGACCGGAGAATCGATCTTCCACTCGCGCTTCAGAAACAGCGCGTTGCGCGTCGTCGTCTCGATCGTCGCATTGCCGAACACGGTGGTGATGCCGAGCAGATCAATGTCGCGGTGGTGGTGAAGGAAGAGCAGCGCCATGGCGTCGTCGACGCCGGGATCCGTATCGAAAATGACCTTGTGCTTCATGTTTTTCCTGGACTGTTTCGTTGCAGTTTCGAGGCTCGGATGGCTGCAGCTTACCCGCATCAATCCAAAGGGCAATGTCTGCGTTGCCCCTCGGGCTGACGCTACTTCGTCAGTATATTCTTGTTCTTCTTTCCCACATTGCGCAGCACGTGGGAGAACTCGGAATTGTAGAGATCGCTGTCGCGGAATTCGACATGGCCGAAGACCTTGCCGACCATGATGAGGGCCGTGCGGGTGATCTTCGCCTTGCGCACCTCCTCGGCCATGTCCTTCAGCGTGGTGCGGATCAGGAGTTCGTCCGGCCAGGTCGAGCGATAGGCGATGATCACCGGGCAGTCCTCGCCGTAATAGGGCGTCAGCGTATCGCGGATATGGGTGAGGTTGCGGATCGACAGGTGGATGGCGAGCGTCGCCCTCGACTTTCCAAGGATCTCCAGCGTCTCGAATTCCGGCATCGACGACGCCTTCATCTCGGTGCGCGTGACGATCACCGTCTGGGCGATCTCGGGAAGCGTCAGCTCCGTCTTCAGCCGCGCGGCGGTGGCGGCGAAAGCCGGCACGCCCGGCACGACGTCGTAGGGGATGTTCAGCGCGTCGAGCCTTCGCATCTGTTCGGCGATCGCGCCATAGATTGACGGGTCGCCGGAATGCACACGGGCGACATCTTCGCCGCGAGCATGGGCGGCTTCCATCTCTGCTACGATCGCGTCGAGATGCATCGGTGCGGTGTCCTTGACGATCGCACCTTCCGGCGCCGCCTGCACGATCTCTTCCGGCACCAGCGAGCCGGCATAGAGGCAGACCGGGCAACGCTCGATGAGCCTCAGGCCCCGCACGGTGATGAGATCCGGGGCGCCGGGGCCGGCGCCGATGAAATAGACGGTCATGCCGTTCTCCCTGTCAGATGAAAGACCCCTTCTGGCCTGCCGGCCGTCTCCCCCACAAGGAGGGAGAACCGCACAACTGCCGGCAACCTGCCAAGCGGCATGGTCGAAAATCCGGACAAGGCCAGCGAAGCTAGAATGCGGGCATGACAGACCGCCGGGCGCGGCTTGGTCTCCCCCCTTATGGGGGAGATGTCGGCGCAGCCGACAGAGGGGGAAGAACCACGGACAGTGAGTCTCATTCTCCGCGCCCCTCCTTCATCCCGCTCTCCGCCTTCCCCGAATAGCCGCGCGGGGTGTAGACCCAGGTCTTGCCGTCGCCGGTCGTGACCGTGCGGCTCTCCGACGAGCCGACCACGACCACCGTCAGCATGTCGACGTCATCGACGTTGAGCGAGCCGAGCGGCACGGTGCGGACATGCTCGCCCGGACGGCCGAGATTGGTGGCGAGGATGACCGGCGTGGAGGCCGGGCGGTATTCGAGCAGCTTGTCGCGGGCGTAAGCAAGCTGGGTGCGGCGCTTCATCGACACGGGATTGTAGAAGGCAATGACGAAATCGCCCTCGCCCGCGGCCTTAACCCGGCGCTGGATATGTTCCCAGGGGGTCAGAAGGTCGGAGAGCGAAATGGTGCAGAAGTCGTGGCCGAGCGGCGCGCCGATGCGGGCGGCGGCGGCCTGGAGCGCCGAAATGCCCGGCGAGACCTGCACTTCGATGCGCGACGCCGCATCCGAAATGCCGCCCTTGTCGAACAGTTCGAACACCAGCGTCGCCATGGCATAGATGCCGGCATCGCCCGAGCAGACGAGGGCTACGGTCTTGCCCTCGCCCGCCAGTTCCATCGCATGGACGACGCGTGCCTCCTCCTTGCCAAGGTCGAAATCGTGGCGGGTCTTGCCGATGGCGAGCGGACCGAGCAGGTCGAGATAGAGCGAGTAGCCGACGAGATCGGTAGAGGCCATGACCATGGCCGAGACCTCCGGCGAGCGCCACTGGTCGGCGCCAGGGCCGATGCCGACGACGTAGAGTGTGCCGCGCGCCCGGCCGATTGTCACCGGATCGACGGTCGCGGCGCTATGGGCGATCGCGGCGGTGACGCCCTTCGACTTGATTTTTGGGAAGACGAGGTCGCCGCTGCTGCCGACGCCGGCAAGGGCAGCGCCTTCGGCCACGCCATGGCAGCCGACCTCGGCAAAGACAATGTCCGACGGGTTCTTCAGCCGCGGCGCTTCCGCTTCCAGCCGCGCGGCGGGGAAGAAGCGGGCCGGCACGCCGAAATGCGCGGCGACGTCGTGGATCGCGGTTTCATCGGCCTTGACGTCGATCGAGGCGACGGCGGCGAGGCTCTGCCAGGCGAGGTCACTGTCCGCCAAAGCCTGTTCGGCGAGCGCGATTGCTTCCTCGCTCGATGCATGGCGTTCGCAACCCATGCCAAGCACCAGCGTCTTCGGATGATAGACCAGTTCGAGCGGACCGGCGTGTTTTGGGCGGTCAGTGACCGTCAGCGTCACCGTGCCGTCCTCGGCGAAGGGGATGCGGGAGGAGATGAGCCAGGCGGCGACACCCCCCTCTGCCCTGCCGGGCCTCTCCCCCTCAAGGGGGGAGATCGGACCATCGCCCGTGTCGAGTAGCGCGGCTGCGCCGGCGCGCGGATGGGCAGCGTTTTCGACAGACAGAGCGCCTCCCCGAGCACCTGCGATCTCCCCCCTTGAGGGGGAGATGTCGCGAAGCGACAGAGGGGAGTGTCCCGCAAGTTCGACGAAAACTTGCGCCTTCGCCCCGGCCACAAGCTCCGCCATCACGGCCTTGGCGTCGGCCGGATTGGTGAGCCCATAGTCCTGCGGCGACTGGTCGAGGGCGACGCCGAATTTCACGTCGCCGGCGGTGGTCACCGCGGCATGGGCATCGAAGGCTGCGGCGATGGTACGGGCAAGATCGTTGGCGCCATGGTGGCCGCCGAGCAGCGGGACGACTGAGGCGCCATCTTCTGAGACGGCGACGACGGCCGGTTCCCTGTACTTGTCGGCAAGCAGCGGCGCCAGGATGCGGATCAGCGCGCCGGAGGCCATCACCGCGACGATCGGCCGGCCGGCGGAGAAGAGCGCCGTCAGATGGGACCTGGTCTCATCGAAGGCGACGTCGACATCCGAGGTGCGGGCCCGGGCGCCGTGGAGTTCGCCGCCGATTGCGTCGGCGATCTTGCGGCCAAGCGATCGGCTCGCCTCGGACAGGATGACGACGGCGGGTTGTGATGCGAGGGTCATGGCGTCTTTCCGTCATGGCGGGGCGTTGCGGCGGCAAGCGATGCATTCCAGCCCTCCCCGCCCTTGTAGATCAGGATCATCGAGAAATAGGGCGCGACGTCTTCCGCCACGGCGGACAGCGGCAGCACGCGCTGTTCGGGCAGGCTGACGCGTTCGACATAGCCGGCGCAAGCGGTCAGCCCCATGGCCTCGATCAGCGCGCGGATGCGGTGAAAATGCCGGCCGACCTTGATGATGGCCACGGCGGCGGCGGCGTCGATCCGGCTCCTCAGCGTCTCGTCGTCGAGCGGTCCCGGCACGACGGAAAGCAGGTCGTTGCGCGCGGCGAGCGGCCGCCCGAGGGCGGCAGCGGCCGCCATCATCGACGACACGCCGGGCACGATCTCGGTCTCGTAACGGTCCGACAAGCGATCGAACAGATACATGAAGGAGCCGTAGAAGAAAGGATCGCCCTCGCACAGCACGGCGACATCGAGGCCCGCATCGAGGTGGCGCGATAGCGTCTCGGCCGCTTCGTCGTAGATCTCCCGGGCGGGAAACCGCTCGACCCGCATGGGCACGACGATCGGCACCTCGACCTGGTGGAAACTCAGGTAAGCGGCGGCGATCTGGCGCGCGAAGCTCGGGCCGGTGTCCGGAGCGGGATAGGCGACGACCGGGGCAGCACTCAGGATGCGGTGCGCCTTCAGCGTGATCAGTTCCGGATCGCCGGGGCCAAGGCCGAGGCCGTAGAGTTTGCCGGTCATGAGGATCGCCCCTCGCTCTTCTGAAAAATACCCCCTCTGCCCTGCCGCGCATCTCCCCCACAAGGGGGGAGACAGGCACGCGGGAAGGCCCGCGACCTCAGGGGGACGTAGGTCAACGCCCGAACAGCAATGTCCGCGAGGAGAGAATGGCCGCCGCGCAACACGTTGGCGACACGGGTCTCTCCCCCCTTGTGGGGGAGATGGCCGGCAGGCCAGAGGGGGTCTTGAAAGGCGAAAAGGGTCATGCAATTTCCCCCTTCGTCACCGACCAGATCGTCACCGGCATCAGCGACTTCCAGCCGCAATAGCGGCCGACCGGGGCGGCGCGGGCGACGGAAAGGCGGATCAGTTCGCCGCCGAAGGCGCCGCGCAGGTCGGCGAGGCGCGCCTCGCCTTCGATCGTCACGGCATTGGCGACCAACTGGCCGCCGGGAGCGAGCGCCTCCCAGCAGGCCTCGAACAGACCCTCGTGATTGATGCCGCCGCCGATGAAGATCACGTCCGGCTCTTCCAGCCCTTCAAGCGCATCCGGCGCCGCACCCTCGACGATCTCCAGATCCGGCACGCCCAGCGCATCGGCATTGGCGCTGATCATCGCAATGCGCTCGGCCTTGCCCTCGATGGCGATGGCGCGCGTGCCCATGCCGGTGCGCATCCATTCGATGCCGATCGAACCGCAGCCGGCGCCGACGTCCCAGAGTAGCGCATTGGGAAAGGGCTGGAGCTGCGACAGGGTGACGGCGCGGATCTCGCGCTTGGTCAACTGTCCGTCATGGCGGAAGGCTTCGTCCGGCAGGCCCGGCACGGGCGAAAGCAGCGGCGATTCGGAGGCACAGTCGATCGCCAGCGTGTTGAAATCGGATAGCGGCGGCGTGTTTTCCAGCATCTGCTGCGCCGTCATCACGGTGATCCGCTCGGCATCGCCGCCCATGTGCTCGAGCACCGACAGCATCGAGGCGCCGAAGCCGCGCTTCACCAGAAGGGCGGCGGCGGCAATGACGGTCGAGGCATCCGAGGTCAGCGCCAGGATGCGGGCGCGCGGCAGGAGATGACGGTTCAAGTGGGTGAGCGGGCGGCCATGCAGGGAAATCTGCGCCACAGATTGCAGCGGCCAGCCGAGCCGCGCGGCCGCCAGGGAAAACGCCGAGGGAGACGGCAGGATCACCATTTCCTCGACCGGGACATAACGCCTGAGCGTCGCGCCGATGCCGAAATGCATGGGATCGCCGGTGGCGAGAATGGTGACCGGCGCGCCGCGCAACCTCATCACTTCGCTGAGCGTCTCGCGAAAGCCGGCGCTCCAGCTGAGAATGCGCTTCAGGCCCGGCAGATGCGCGCCTTCCAGCACGCTGTCCAGCCGCTCGCCCAGCACGATCGTCTCGGTCTGCCAGAGCAGCGCCTGGGCCTGCGGGGTCAGGCTGGCAAGCCCGTTGTCGCCAATGCCGATGATGGTGAGCCAGGGTGTCGTTTCGGCCGTTCTGTCAGTCATTGGCGCCGAGCCCCCCGGCCAGTGCGTTGACGGCGGCAGACGCCATGGCCGAGCCCCCACGCCGGCCGCGAACGGCGATGAACGGTACGCCGCGACTGTCCGCGATCAACGCCTCCTTGCTTTCGGCGGCGCCGACGAAACCGACCGGAAGTCCGAGGATCAGCGCCGGCTTCGGCGCGCCGGCATCAAGCCGCTCCAGCAGGCGGAAGAGCGCGGTCGGCGCATTGCCGATGGCGACGACGGCGCCGGCGAGATGCTCGTCCCACAGATCGACCTGGGCGGCCGAGCGGGTATTGCCGATCCCGGCGGCCTTCGGGCGCACGCGCGGGTCGTTGAGCAGGCAGATCACCTCGTTCTCCGCCGGCAGCAGGCGGCGGATGATGCCGTGGCGGACCATTTCCACATCGCAGAGCACCGGCGCGCCTTTGGCCAGCGCCGCCGCTCCGGCCTCGAAGGCGCCGGCGGAAAAGACAATGTCGTCGGTCAGATCGGTCATGCCGCAGGCATGGATCAGCCGGATCGCCAGCTTTTCCATACCGCCGGAAAAACGCGCGAGGTCCGCTTCGCCGCGGATCGTCTCGAAGGACTGGCGATAGATCTCGGCGGGATCGCGGATGTAGTCGAGGATCGTCATGAACCGCCCCTCATCCGGCTGCCACCACCTTCTCGCCGCTCGCGGGGAGAAGGAACGTATGGCACCGCCCAGGCCTCATCCCCCTTCTTCCCGTCAAGACGGGCAGAAGGTCCCGGCAGGGGGATGAGGGGCAGACGCCCGCCAGCGATTGTGCCACCTGCCCCATCACTTCTTCTTCTGCATCGACTTCGGGCCGAGCGGATGGTCGGCGTGCGGGTACGGGGCATGATGATGGTCGTGGTGGCCGTGATCGTGGGAATGGCCGCCGGCATGATCGTGGTCATGGCCGTGGCCATGACTGTGACCATGGTCATGTCCGGGTCCCTGCGCATGGGCGTGATCGTCATGTTCATGGTCATGGGCATGCCCATGGGTATGGTCGTGATGATGGTCGTCGTGGCCCTGCTCGTGGCCGTGGTGATGGCCGCAGCCGCAGCTCGGGCCGTGCTCGTGGACATGCACCTTGCCGCTCGACGGCGCGTTCATCACGGCCTCGAGTTCGGCGTCGGGAGCCGCGTTCATCAGGTGGCCGTACTTGCCGCCGAGCGTGGTCGAGGGGGCGTAGTCGAAGGCCGGCTCTAGCTCGTTCGGCTCGGCATGGGAATGAACGGGCGTCCAGGGCAAGCCGTGCTCCTTGCAGAAATCGGGGTCGCGGCAGGAGGCGTCGCAATCGCCCTTGCACGGACAGTTTTCCAGGCCGCCGCCAATGCCTTCGACATGGTGGTGATGGCTCTCCTGCGGCTGGCCGATATCGGCCTCGAAGCCCAGCACCTGCTCGCGGTATTTGCACATCTGGCAGTTCATCACCGCCGCGCCCTCGAGGATTTCCTTGACCCGGTCCTGGAAGGCGTCGAGCACCAGCGGATGGTCGTTGAGATAGCTCGCCTTGACGAACTGGATCTCCGTGTGACGCGCCGCCACTTCGTCGGTGTAGGAATAGATGCGTTTCACCAGCACGCCGGTGAAGAGGAAATACGGGAAGACGATGATGCGCTTGTAGCCGAGCTTGGCCGCATGGGTGAGCCCCGGCTCGACCAGCGGGAAGGTCACGCCGGAATAACAGGTCTCGCCCCAGCCGAAGCCCATGCCTTCCCAGAGCATGCGCATGACCTTGGAAGCGTTGGAATTGGCGTCCGGGTCGGACGAGCCGCGGCCCACAACCATCAGCAGCGTGTCGTGCTTGTCGACCACGCCGAGCGTCCGGTTGGCTTCGTCGACCGCCTGCTGGATGCGGTCGCCGGCGGCACGGATCATCTTCAGGTCGATGCCGAGCTCGCGACCGTAATTGATGACCATGCCGGGGTTCTGGGCCTGGTAGGTGTTGAGCACGGAAGGAATGTCGTTCTTGGCATGGCCGGCGGCAAAGAGCATGCCCGGCACGGCGAGAACCCGCGTCACGCCCTCGGCGCGCAGCTTGTCGAGGCCGGCCGAGATCACCGGATTGCAGAATTCGAGATAACCGTATTCCACCGGCATGTCGGGGTTTCTGGCCCGCAGCGCCTCGGCGATGATGGCGAATTCGCGCGCCGCATTCTGGTTTCGGCTGCCGTGGCCGCAGACCATGATTCCGAGTTTTTCCGACATGTATAGGCCTCCTGCTTCGTTTTCTCATGTACGAAGCGCCGGAGCCGGCACCTGACGGCAACTCCATGGCCTTTACGGACAGCTCCGGAATTGGCCCCCTGCTTGGGTCGGCCGCACCGGACTATTTCCAGCCTGTCGAACAGGCGCCGTCGCACATGGACAAGAGCTTTAGCCAGTCGGCACCATCAGGTCAAACCTGTTTGCGCCATTCTGTGGGCCATCCGCGCTCGGACGGACGCGACGGCCCACGGGACCGGACGGAGACTATATTTCCGACCTCATGGAACTTTGGTCGGTCCACGTCATTAGACGATGTCGTCCTGAGCCCAGGACCACCCATTTGGAGCACCATACAATGTATCTGAGCCGCCCCACCCAGGCCGTTTTCGTCATCGCGGTTCTGCTTGCCATCGCGGCAGTGTTGATTTTCCTCAATATCCTGCCGTTTGCGGCGATTCCGTCGTTCTGGATCATGACCGCCGCCTTCGTTCTCCTGCTGCTGGGTAATCTCGTCAGAGGCATGTGATCCCGGCCGGCCGGGAGTTGCGCCCTCCTTCGCTGGCCAGGCGGGAGAGCGGACTTCCGGGCGGCGGGCCTTTGAGGCGCAACAGCACAGCGAACGGGCTTTTTGTGCCGTCCGGTTTGTGCGATAGGGGCAGTCGGGCGAAGCGATCCGCCTGCCGTTTCCCTCCGTGCGGACCTTTGCCTTGCCCGAAATCCTGTTCTCCACGCTGCTGCTATTGTTCATCGCCGCCTTTCTGGCCGGCTTTATCAATTCGATCGCCGGCGGCGGCGGGCTGATCACCATTCCCGCCATGCTGATCGCCGGCATCCCGCCGCTCCAGACCCTCGGTACCAACAAGCTCCAGTCGATGTTCGGCGCCGCCTCGGCGACGATCGCCTATGCCCGCAAGGGCCACGTGGACCTCAGGAGCCAGTTGCCGATGGCGGCGCTGGCCGGGCTCGGCGGCGCCCTTGGGGCGGTGCTTGCCACCGTGGTGCCCGGCGACGTGCTGCGCGCGCTGATGCCCTTCCTGCTGGTGGCGATCGCCGCCTATTTCGCGCTAAAGCCCAATCTTTCGGATGTCGACCGCCATCAGCGCATGACGCCCTTCGTCTTCGGCCTGACCCTCGTGCCGCTGATCGGCTTTTATGATGGTGTGTTCGGCCCCGGCACGGGATCGTTCTTCATGCTGGCCTTCGTATCGCTCGCCGGCTTCGGCATGCTGAAGGCCACCGCCCACACCAAGCTCCTCAACCTCTCCTCCAATCTCGGCGCTTTCCTCGTCTTTCTGGCAAGCGGCGTGGTGCTGTGGAAGGTCGGGCTGCTGATGGGCATCGGCCAGTTTCTCGGCGCCCAGGCAGGCTCGAAGCTCGCCATGAAGAACGGCGCCAAGCTGATCAAGCCGCTGCTGATCGTCACCTGCGTGGCGCTCGCCACCAAGCTGCTGATGGACCCGACCAATCCGGTGCGGGTCTGGGTGGGGTTCTGAGACGCCGCGAGACAATCGGCCCTCCATTACCTCCGAGGTAATTGATGCTATGACGCTCCTTGCCGATGATCGGGCTGCCTGGACGAACCGGGCACCCACAAGGAGCAAGATCATGGACACTGCAAACACCATCGCCGAACGCTACATCGCCGTCTGGAACGAAACCGACGCAGCCCGGCGCCATACGCTGATCGTAGAAAGCTGGCTGGAAGGCGCGACCTATGTCGATCCGCTGATGGCCGGAAAAGGCTATGCGGAGATCGACGGACTGGTCAGTGCCGTCCAGGCCCGCTTCCCCGGTTTCCGCTTCGCCCTGCTTGCTGCGGACGGCTATGGCGACCGCCTGCGCTTCTCCTGGAAGCTCGGTCCGGCCGACAATGACGAGATGATCAAGGGAACCGACTTTGCCATCGTCGAGGACGGCCGGCTGAGGGAGGTCAACGGCTTCCTCGACAAGGTCCCGGCGGCCGCATGACCGCCCGGAGCCTGGGTGACATCCTGCGCGAATGGCGGCGGCGCCGCCATTTAAGCCAGCTCAACCTGGCGCTCGACGCCGAAATCTCGCAGCGGCACCTGAGCTTCATCGAAAGCGGGCGCGCGGCGCCCAGCCGCGACCTGCTGCTGCATCTGACCGAGCGGCTGGGCGTGCCGTTGCGCGAGCGCAATCCGATCCTGATCGCCGCCGGCTATGCGCCGGTCTTCGCTCAGAGATCGCTGGACGATCCGGCCCTCGTGGCCGCCCGGGAGGCAATCGACCTCATTCTCAAGGGGCACGAGCCTTTCCCGGCGCTCGCCGTGGACCGCCACTGGACGCTGGTCTGCGCCAATGCGGCCCTTGGCCTCCTGCTTGCCGGCGTTACGGACGAAAGACTGCTTGCGCCGCCGGTCAACGTGCTTCGTCTGAGCCTTCATCCCGATGGCCTTGGCCGCCGGATCATCAACTTTGCCGAATGGCGCAACCATCTGCTGGAGCGGCTGCAGCAGCAGATCGCCGGCAGCGGCGACCCGGTGCTGCGCGCGCTTCTAGAAGAGCTCATCGCCTTGCCGGTGCCGCCGACGACGCGGCGCGCTGTGACGGGCGTCCCGCGCAATCTCGGCGACATCGCCGTGCCGCTCGAGATCGAGACCGAGGCCGGCGTGCTTTCGTTCCTGTCGATGACGACGGTATTCGGCACGCCGCTCGACATCACACTGTCGGAACTGGCGATCGAATCCTTCGTTCCGGCCAATGCGGAGACGGCGGCGATCCTAAGGCGATGACCCGTCCGCACGGTGGGCGGAGCTAACGTGCCCCGCTCAGAACTCCACCCCGATCTGCGCCTTGATGCCGGAGCGGAACGGGTGCTTCACCAGTTCCATCTCGGTCACCAGGTCGGCGATCTCGATCAGCTCGTCCTTGGCGTTGCGGCCGGTTAGCACGACATGGGTCATTTCCGGCTTCTCGGTCTCCAGGAACTCGACCACATCGGCGATGTCGATGTAGTCGTAGCGGATGGCGATGTTGATCTCGTCGAGCAGGACCATGGAATTTCCCGGATCGCGGATCAGGTCCTTGGCCTTTTCCCAGGCGGCCTTCGCCATGGCGATGTCACGCGCCTTGTCCTGGGTTTCCCAGGTGAAACCCTCACCCATGGTGTGGAACTCGCACAGGTCGGAAAAGTGCTTGAGGATCAGGTCGCGCTCGCCGGTCGACATGGCGCCCTTGATGAACTGCACGACGGCGCATTTCTTGCCGTGGGCGATATGGCGGAAGATCATGCCGAAGGCGGCGGACGACTTGCCCTTGCCCTTGCCGGTGTGGACGATGATCAGGCCCTTCTCGCCGGTCTTGGTGGCCATGATCTTCTCACGCGCGGCCTTCTTCTTCGCCATTTTTTCCGCGTGGCGGGCGAGATCGGCTTCGGGTGAAGCGCCGGGAAGCTCGTCAGTCATCGTGTCATCCTCCAATTGTCGTTTCAGGCACGACCTTGCGCGAGCCGCGAAAGGTCGAACATCGCCGAATTGCTGCGCGGCGTCCACAACCCGCGGTCGATCGCCTCGATCAGCCGTTCGGACATTTCGCGCAGCGCCGCCGGGTTTTTCTCCGCCATGAAATCGCGAACGCGTTCGTCGAGGACAAAGGCCTGGTAGACCGCCTCGAAATGATGGTCGCGCACGGCACCGGTGGTAGCGGAAAAGGCGCACATGTAGTCGACGGTCGCGGCGATCTCGAAGGCGCCCTTGTAGCCGTGGCGCATAACGCCGTCGATCCACTTCGGGTTGACGACGCGGGCGCGCACGACGCGGCCGATCTCCTCCTCGAGCGTGCGGATCACCGGCTTTTCCGGCCGCGAATGATCGTTGTGATAGACGGTCGGACGGCTGCCCGCGACATGCTCGATCGCTGCCGTCATGCCGCCCTCAAACTGGTAATAGTCGTCGCTGTCGAGCAGATCGTGCTCACGATTGTCCTGGTTCTGCACCACCGCCTGCACCGTGCGCAGCCGTTCCTCGAACAGGCCGCGCTCGGCCTTGCCGTCTTCACCGGCGCCATAGGCATAGCCGCCCCAGACGAGATAGGCTTCAGCGAGATCGCCGCGGCGCTCCCAGCCCTTCTCGTCGATCAGCGCCTGCAGGCCTGCCCCATAGGCACCGGGCTTGGAACCAAAGACGCGGTAGGCGGCGCGACGGGCGGCCGCCTTGTCATCCAATCCATCCGCCACCAGCCGCGCGGTCTCGGCCCGCACGCGGGCGGCGATCGGGTTGTCGGCCTCGTCCTCATCGAGGGCAGCGACTGCCCGTACCGCCTTATCGTAGAGCGCGATCTGTTCCGGGAAGGCGTCGCGGAAGAAACCGGAGATGCGGAGCGTCACGTCGACGCGCGGGCGGCCGAGGATCGCCTGCGGCAGGATCTCGTAACCGGTGACGCGGCGCGAGGCCATGTCCCAGAGCGGCTTGACCCCGATCAGCGCCAGGGCCTGGGCGATGTCGTCGCCGCCGGTGCGCATGTTGGACGTGCCCCAGGCGGTCAGACCAAAGGAGGTCGGCCACTCGCCATGGTCCTGCACGTAGCGCTGGATCAGCAGTTCGGCCGATTTCTTGCCGAGTTCGTAGGCGGCAGGCGTGGGGACCGAACGGCTGTCCACCGAATAGAAGTTGCGGCCGGTGGGCAGGACGTCCGGCCGACCGCGAGTCGGCGCGCCGGAGGGACCGGGCGGCACGAAGCGGCCGGAAAGACCGGTGAGCAAACCTTCGATTTCCGCTGGGCCTGAGCGGATAATCGAGGGTTTGAGGCAGTTTTCGATCTCGTCGAGCACGGCGCGGGTTTGGCGCCAGTCGACGGGGCAGGACGCGGTGCCCTCAACCAGATGTGCGGCGAGAAGCTCGATGCGCTCGACGGTATCGCCTTTGGTGCGCCACGGCGCGTCGGTGAGATCGGCGAGGGCGGCGGGTTTCGGACCGGTCCAGGGATCGGACATGATGCAGTCGAGGGGGTCGAAATCGGCGTTCGTGCCCGAAATATCCCCCTCTGGCCTGCCGGCCATCTCCCCCACAAGGGGGGAGAGCACCCGTGGCCGGCCTTGACGTTCGACGGAAGCGTCCGGCGCAAGTGGAAGCCCCTCCCCCTTGTGGGGAGGGGTTGGGGAGGGGTTTTCTTTCGCAAGAACATCCGCCGCAATCGCCCGCTGCAGGCTCTGATCGCCGCCCTCGCCCAGAGCGCGCGGCACACGGGCCAGAGCCACGGTCAGGTCGGTCAGCAGCCGGCCCTCCGGGGCAAGACCGAAAATATGCAAACCGTCGCGGATCTGCATTTCCTTCAGGTCGCAGAGATAGGCGTCGAGCTTTTCGAGCGCCGTCTCTTCTGCCTCGCCCCTGGCGATGCCGGCGTCCTGGTCGAGGCCGATATCGGCGATAAGGTCGAGGATCTGTTTCTTGAGCAGTTTCAGCCGGCGCGGATCGCCGCCGGCGGCCTCGTAATATTCGTCGACCAGTGCCTCCAGGTCCTTCAGCGGCCCATAGCTTTCGGCGCGGGTCAGCGGCGGCGTCAGGTGGTCGATGATGACGGCGGAGGTGCGGCGCTTGGCCTGGGTGCCCTCGCCCGGGTCGTTGACGATGAAGGGGTAGAGATGCGGCAGCGGGCCGAAGACGGCTTCCGGGTAGCAGGTTTCCGACAGCGCCAGCGCCTTGCCCGGCAGCCATTCCAGATTGCCGTGCTTGCCCATGTGGATCACCGCATGGGCATCGAACTCCTGGCGCAGACAGGCGTAGAAGGCAAGATAGCCGTGCGGCGGCACGAGATCGGGAGAATGGTAGGTTTCCTTCGGGTCGATATTGTAGCCGCGCGCCGGCTGAATGCCGACCACGACGTTGCCGAGGCGCGACAACGGCAGAGCGAACCGGCCGTCGAGGAAGAACGGATCCGTCTCCGGTCCGCCCCAGCGCGCGGTGACGTCTTGCTGAACCTTTTCCGGAAGACTTTCGAAGAAGCTAATGTAATCGCTTGCTGATAGCGTTTCGCGGATCTCGCGGCCGTCGGTCGCCGCATTGGTCGGGCCGGCCATCAGGTGGGTCATCAGCGCATCGCCGTCGGCGGGCAGAGCGTCGAGTGTGTAGCCTTCGGCGGCCATGGCGCGCAGGACTTCAACGGTGCCGGCCGGCGTGTCGAGGCCGACGCCGTTGCCGAGGCGGCCGTCGCGGTTCGGATAATTTGCCATGACCAGCGCCACCCGCCGCTCCGAAGCCGGCGTCGACCTGAGCCGCGCCCAGTTGGCGGCCAATCTTGCGACGAAGGCGGCGCGGCCGGCATCGGGCTCGTGGGTGACGATATTGGTCTCGACACGGGCATCGAAACGGGCGGCGGCCTTGAAGGAGACGGCACGCGTCATCACCCGGCCGTCGACCTCCGGCAGTGCGACGCTCATCGCGAGATCGCGAGCGGTGAGGCCCTGCGACGAGGCCTCCCAGGCCTCGCGGTTGGAGGATGAGAACAGCGCCTGAAGAACGACCGCGCCGCCCTCGTCCAGCACGGTCGAGACCCGCTCGGCCCCCGGCGCCGAGACGGCAAAGCCGGTGGCGTTGATGACCACAGCGGGCGGCGCCTTGGCGAAGATCGAGCGCAGCGTCTCGACCGAGACGGCGTCCTTCAGGCTGGAGACGAACACCGGCAGCGCTCTCAGCCCTTCGGCCTTCAAGGCGTCGATCAGCGCCTCGACCGGCTTGGTTTCGCCGCTTTGCACGAGGGCGCGGTAGAAGCAGACGGCGGCGACGGGCAGCGGCGTGCGTTCACCCCCCTCTGGCCTGCCGGCCATCTCCCCCTCAAGGGAGTGCTCGGCGCCAGATAGCCCCTCATCCGCCCTTCGGGCACCTTCTCCCCGCAGGCGGGGAGAAGGGGACGCCGACGCCGCCGCAAATCCCTTCGCCCCGTTCGACGGGGAGAAGGTGCCGGCAGGCGGATGAGGGGCAGTCGTCGAAGCCTTCTTCCATTCGCCCACCCCGATGGCGCCCCTGCCCGGCCACCAGATGCCGGCTTTCAGGAGGGGCGCGGCGGGGGCCGGCTTCTCGCCGTGTCCGATCAGGGCGCAGGCATGGTCGACGAAGGCCCGGGCATTGGCGTCCCCGCCCTCGATCAGATAGGCCCAGAGTGCGGACAGGTCGTCGGGCGGAAGGGTCGAGAATTCGGCAAGCCCTTCGTCCCGCTTGTCGTCGCCGGGAAGCACGGCGATCGCCGCACCGGTGCGGCGGGCCATGGCATGCAGCGCCTCGAGCACGTAGTGGAAATAGCTCGCGCCGCCGAGCGCCCGGACGACGATCAGCTTCGCATGCCGCGCGGTGCGCTCGACATAGGTGTCGACGGACATCGGGTGCCTGAGGCTTATCAAGCTGGCAAGCCGGAAACTCGGGCCCTCGGCACGGGCGGTCACCGCCGCGGCAATCGCGGCCAGTTCTGTGTCGGCCGCCGAGAGGAAGAGGATGTCGCCCGGCGTCTGGCCGAGATCGACGGCCTCGTCTCCGTCGGCGATCGAGCCTTTCTGGGCTAGGAGAAGATGCATGCGCGCACGGCATGGGTAACATGCCCCTCATTGCTGCCCTGGAGCGTCGCGGGTACCCCCCTCTGCCCTGCCGGGCGTCTCCCCCTCAAGGGGGGAGATCGGAAGATGGCAAGCCTCGCCGAACGTTCCATCGTCGAGCGAGCACTCCAGGAACTGACAGATGCGGGAAGTCCAGCCACCGTCGTTGCGGGTACCGCATGCCGATCTCCCCCCATGAGGGGGAGATCGGCAGGCCAGAGGGGGGTGAACCGCGCGCTCATACGCTTATTCAAACCTCAAGCCGCCTTCTCGACGGCTTCGACCACCGCGCCGAAATCCCAGTCGTGCAGGCCGATGACGACGAAGCGGGTTTCGCGGGTTTCGCCGGAGGCCCAGGGGCGGTCGAAATAGGTGTCGATGCGGGAACCGACCGCCTGGATGACGAGGCGCATCGGCTTGCCCGGCACGTCGATGAAACCCTTGAGACGCAGCACATCATGGGCTTCGATCACGCTCTTCAGTCGATCGACGAAGCCGGACGGATCGGTGATCGCGCCGAGCTTCATCACGAAGCTCTCGAATTCGTCGTGGTCGTGATGATGGTCATGGGCCTCGCCGCTTTCGTGCAGCGCCGCGTGCTCCATCTCGTGGTGCGACTTGCGGTTCTCGATATCGTCCTCGGTGCCCGCTCCGATGCCGAGCAGCACCAGCGCCGGCACGTCGCCGTTCCTCGCCTCGATCAGCGTCGGCTTGCGGTGGATGCGTTCGGCCACCTCGGCCCGCACCCTGGCGATGCCCTCGGCGTCGAGCAGGTCGGTCTTGTTGAGGATGATGAGGTCGGCGCAGGTCAGCTGATCCTCGAACAGTTCTTCCAGCGGGCTGTCGTGGTCGAGGCCTTCGTCCAGCGCGCGGGCGGCGTCCACCCTGTCGTGATCGTCGGCGAAGCGGCCGGCGGCAACGGCGGCGCTGTCGACCACGGTGATGACGCCGTCGACGGTGACGCGGGTGCGGATGTCCGGCCAGTTGAAGGCGGCGACCAGGGGTTGGGGAAGTGCCAGACCGGAGGTCTCGATGACGATGTGGTCGGGCTTCACGTCGCGTTCCAGCAGGCGCTGCATGGTCGGGATGAAATCGTCAGCGACGGTGCAGCAGATGCAGCCATTGGTCAGCTCGATGATGTCGTCCTCGGTGCAGTTGTCCGCGCCACAGCCCTTCAGCACATCGCCGTCGACGCCGAGATCGCCGAACTCGTTGATGATCAGCGCGATCTTCTTGCCGCCGGCATTCATCAGCAGATTGCGGATGATCGTGGTCTTGCCGGCGCCGAGAAAGCCGGTGATGACGGTCGCGGGGATCTTCTGTTGCAGCATGGTCAACCCTTCATTTTCAGCGGCAAGCCGGCCGCGACAAAATAGACTTCGGCGGCGCTGGCCGCGATTAGTTGGTGGAGTCGTCCGGCATGGTCGCGGAATTCGCGCGCCATGCGGTTTTCGGGCACGATGCCAAGCCCGACCTCGTTCGATACCAGGATCACCCTTGCCTTCAGCTGCGGGAGAAACGCGGCCAATTCGGCCGAGCGGGCCGCCACGTCATGGTTTTCCAGCATCAGGTTGGTGACCCACAGCGTCAGGCAGTCGACCAGCACGACGCGGGACGGATCATCGAGCTTCTTGAGTTGGCCGACCAGTTCGACCGGCTCCTCGTGGGTCGCCCAGCCATCGCCGCGATCGGCCCGGTGCCTGGCTATCCTGTCGCGCATTTCGTCGTCGAATGCGCGACCGGTCGCGACATAATGGAGGTCAGCCGCGCAATCGAGGGCAAGACCTTCGGCAAAGCGCGACTTGCCCGAACGGGCGCCGCCGAGAACGAGAATGGAAGAGGATTTGCCAGCCATGGCTCAGCACCTGCCGGCAGGAATAAGGAGAGTGCGGCAGCCATGGTGCGGCCGCAGGTTCCAGCCGCCGGACGCAGACAGGCGTTGCCCGACCGAGCTGCAGCGGACCTCGCTAAACGAGACCGCAAGATGTGCGCATTCACGGGATCCGGGGATCCCGTTCGTCGATAGTGTCGCCACGACAACCTCCGTGCTGGCAACAAGGGGAGCCTCCCCTTTACAAGGTGTGGGCTTGATGCCCGGCACGGTTGGCAGGTCTCCTGGCTCGCGGGTCGTGGTGCTCGATAAGCACCGGCGGATCTTCCTTGCCTTCCCGGAGGTGGATGCGACGCGAAAGGGAGGACGATTCGTAGATGATAGAGGCGTCCGGCCCCGGCTGATCGCGCAGCCCTCCAGTGGCTTTTCCGGCTCAGGCCTCGCCTTGGATCGTCCGCACCACGCGAACCGCCATCCTTCGTCGAGATCTGTGTCGAACGGAAGACCCTCGCCGCTCTACAGTCGCGGGGTCGGCTGCGATTGGCGGTCCCGGTCTGGATCCCCGCCGTCGCATTCCCTTTTGCTTTCCGAGCCCCCCTTAGGCAGATCGGAAACCATCCGTAGCATTTGAAATAGGTGGAAGGCCTGCCCAAGTCAATCGAAGCGAGCGCGAAGCTTTCACGGCTTCGGTGCTGAGCAGTCCTTGTTCTCGGTCGGATCGCAGGGGACGACTAGCGACGCGCCGCCGAGCTTGACCGCTCCGCGTGCGCCTTCCTCGATGTTCGTTTCGAACGCCTCGGCGGGCGGAGCAACCGCTGCCGGAAGCGTTGCGGTAGGCTCGGCTCTGGTTGCGGTCGCTGCCGTCGGCGCGACAACGGCCGGCGTCTCGGGCGCCAGAGCGGACTTCAGCCTGGTGGATTGCGTGCGCGGCGGCCGGACAACCTTGCGCAAGGATGGCGACGCCAACGAAAAGGCGAAGCGCACGCGGCTGGCGATCTCTTCGGCAAGCCGCTCCTCCGCAATACGCGGATCATTGGTCGGGTTGTGGACCAGGAAGCTGCCCGTTGCGACCGGGTCGCCCGTCTCCACCGAGGCGGCGGTCACCGAGAATCGGGCGGCCTGCAGATGCCGGCGCGCGTTGAAGCCGTACCTGAGCCTTTCGATCCGCACGAGAACGACCACCCGCTCGGCGCCAGCCGGCGGCCGTGTCGCCGCAATGGCAGCGGATACACGACGGTCCACACCGGCGACGATCCTCGTCGGTACGGTCGCATCGGCGATCACGGTGACGTCTCTCACGTTGTAGCTGAGCGGCCGGGTGATGGGCCGGCCGTTGATGAGACTGCAGGACGCCAAAGCACCGAGCAACAACAGCGCAAAGCCAAACTTGAAGAAGCGCGCAAACATGAGCAACCCCGGACGGATGATTCTAATCCGCCAAAGAGTCCCACCTTTATGGTTAGCGAAGCATTAATCCGTGACGCGCAGCGCCTCGAGCAGAGCCGCGGCCGCGGCCATTTCGGTGAAGCGCTTGGCGCGACGCGCTTGTGCCTCCAGATCCACACCCCAGTGCTCGTCCGTCCAGTCCTCGTCGAGGTGGGCGAGCGCCCAGACCTGATCGAGCGTAAGGTGGCGGTCCCGGAGCGCGAGCGTCAGCATCGCCGAACCGGTGAGGGTCGTCATCACATGCAGGCAGGATAGTGCGAGCGGCGACCGCTCCGCTTCCAGCGCCTTGGCGAAGGCGGCCACGGACTCCTCAGGCTGTTCCTGATGGATCACGCCCTCTATCAGGATGAAACGGGCGGAATGGTTTGCGGCCAACCAAGACAGCACCGGATCCCAGCGCTCGTGTTGACGC
Organism: Rhizobium arsenicireducens; assembly: GCF_964021225.1. NCBI lineage: Bacteria > Pseudomonadati > Pseudomonadota > Alphaproteobacteria > Hyphomicrobiales > Rhizobiaceae > Rhizobium > Rhizobium arsenicireducens. The sequence continues at coordinate 1,486,872 of NZ_CAXHYK020000001.1, forward strand.
TCGACGAGTTCCTGCGGGCCATCTGCGCGATAACACAACAGGTCGCTGCCGCTGTAGCGCACGATGTCCTCGAACACCGCCTCGGCCTGATCGGCGACCGCATCGATCGCAGTATTGGCAATGCGCGTTGCCGGCATGCTTTCCGGATCGATTGTAGTGCCCTGGGCACGCCATTCGGCGGCCACGAACTCGCCTGCGGCGCGGGTCGGCAAAGCCAGCAGATTCTTGCCCGGAGTTTTGACGGCGCGCCCGTCGAGTTTCACGGCGAAGGCCTCGCCCTCCGGCTCAACCGTTACATCCGTGTAGAAGCGCTTGGCCTGCGGCCGCTTCATCTGGATCTGCGCCCGGCGCACCGGATCGGCATCGCTCTGCTCGGGGATGAAAACGCTCAACTCTTCGCGCATCGGTAAACCTCAGTGTATGTAATTCAGGATGTCCGCCGGCCGGTCGACGACCGCATCGGCACCAGCGGCCCACAATTCCTCGACGCTCGCATAGCCCCAGCATACGCCGATCGCCGTGGCGCCAGCCGCCTTGGCCATCTGCATGTCGTAGACCGCATCGCCAATGACAATCGTGTCGGCCGGTACGAAACCCGTCTGGTCGCAGCATTCGGTGACCATGGCCGGATGCGGCTTCGACGGACAGTCGTCCGCCGTGCGGGAAACGAAGAAATGGGACCCAAAGCCGTGGGTTTCAAGCACCATATCGAGGCCACGACGGGACTTGCCGGTGACGGCACCGATCAGCACGTCTTCGCGAGCCGATAGAGCCATGATCAGCTCGGTTATGCCGGGAAACAACGGCTCCTGGAAACCGACCTCACCGCGAACGTCGCCGAAAATCTCTTTGTAATAGGCCATCATCGCTACGGCTTCCGTGTCTGCATGCGGCTTGCCGTCCATGCGGGCGATCGCGATGTCGAGGGTCAGTCCTATGATCGCTTTGGTCGCCGCGATCGAAGGCTCGGCCTTGCCGAACTGGCGGAAGGTCCGGACCATCACCTCGTGAATCAAGGCGACGCTATCGACCAGGGTACCGTCACAATCGAAGAGGACGAGTTTCATTCCTCTTCCCTGTCGCCGTCCGCCTGGTCGAAGCCCAAAAGGTTCCACGACTGCACCATATGCGGCGACAGCGGCGCCGTGACCTTCAGGCGTCCCCCGTTCGGATGCGGTATGTCGATGCGACGCGCATGCAGGTGCAGCCGCTTCTGGACGCCGCCGGGGAAATCCCAGTTGTGGTCGTCGATGAAGTATTTCGGGTCGCCGATGATCGGATGGCCGATATGCAGTGCATGGATACGCAACTGATGGGTGCGGCCCGTGTAGGGCTCCATCTCCAGCCAGGCGAGGTTCTGTGCAGCAGTATCGATGACGCGGTAATAGGAAACAGCGTGATCGGCGCCATCCTCGCCGTGCTTGGCGACGCGCATGCGGTCGCCTTCGTCGGTCTGGTCCTTGACCAGCCAGGTCGATATCTTGTCCTCGTGCTTGCGCGGCACTCCCCTGACCAGCGCCCAGTAGGTCTTGTGGGTGTCGCGTTCGCGGAAGGCCGCGGTCAGCTTCTGCGCCGCACCGCGCGTGCGGGCAACCACCAGTACGCCGGAGGTGTCGCGGTCGAGCCGGTGCACAAGCCGTGGCTTCTCGCCCTTCTTGCTGGTCCAGGCCTCAAGCATCTTGTCTATGTGGCGGGTCAGACCGGAGCCGCCCTGCACGGCGAGTCCGGCCGGCTTGTTTAGCACGAACACCTTCTCGTCCTCATGCAGCAGCATGCGCGACAGAAGCTCGCCGTCCTCGGAATGCTTAAGGTCGTGCGAGCCGATCGGCCCGGACTTCACCTTCAGATCCACATCCAGGGGCGGCACGCGCACTACCTGCCCCGGCTGCACGCGGGCATCCGTCTTCACCCGGCCGCCATCGACTCGCACCTGACCGGAGCGCATCAGTTTCTGCAACTGGCCAAAGCCCAGGCCAGGGAAATGCACCTTGAACCAACGGTCCAGACGCATGCCCGCCTCGTCGGCCTCCACGGTGATATGTTCGATGCCTGCCATAGCCCATTCTTCCGGTCACTGCTGCGGAAAAGCCCGCAGATCTCGTCTTCAGCAGGGCTTTAGAGCATTTCGAACGAAGATGGAAACAGGAAAACCGGTCAGAGCAACGAACGCATCAGGCCGATACCGGCGAACGCCGCAGCAATCGTGGCAGCAATGCTGAGGATCAGGTAGGCCATCAGTGCAAGCGAGGCGCCTCGTTCGAAAAGCGTGACGGCATCGAGTGCAAAGGCAGAAAAGGTGGTGAAGCCGCCGAGAAAGCCGGTGATCAACAAGAGCCGTAATTCGGCGGAGGCACCGAAACGGGCGACGATCAGCTCGGCCAGCATGCCGATGGCAAAGGAACCGACGATATTGACTGTAACCGTGCCCCAGGGAAAGGACGGCCCCATCAAGCGCAACGCCCAAACGCCGACCAGATAGCGGCAAACCGAACCGACAGCGCCTCCAGCGGCCACGAGCAGGATCTGGGTCATGCTATCTCACTAGCCGTCGGGGCATTCAACGCCGTACAAAAGAAACCCGCCGGCCGGACCGGCGGGCGGTTCGGTCAGGCCTTGGCGGCAGCGACGAAGTCCTTTGTAAAGGTAGCGAGGGCCGCCCAGTCGGTAAATTCGTGGATCTGCTTGACGTCAGTCGGCGCACCCTCGCGTTCGGCGAGGCGCTTGGCCATCCAGCGCTTGAAGAAGTCGTATTCCGTATACCGAAGCGCGCCGGCGGCGTGATGAACCATGCCCGGCGTCCAGCCGGTCTGCGCCATCAGCGCGTCGGGGAAATGCATTGCTTCCTCGCGCTCTTCGGCAAACTCGCTGCGAATGAACAGCGAAACGGAAACGAAGGCGCTCGGCACTGATTTCAGCCAATCCCGCTCGCGTTCGACGAAATCGACGAATGGGGCCGGGTAGCGGCCGGCATGGATCGGGGCGCAAAGAATGACCGCCTGCGGATGGTCAACTCCATATTCCGCCCCTGTGACGACGTTGAACAGAATGGCGCGGTCACCACCCTTTTCGATCTGGGCGGCGACCGTCTCGGCGATCTTCTTCGATTGCCCCTCGATGCTCACATAGCCGACAAGAATGATCATGCTTCCCTCCCATCACAGCCCCTGTCGCCTGACTGGCGCGGGAGCCTAATTGTTGTCCGTCAAAATAATCGCGTGGACCGCAAATTCAGCTGGAAAATGACAGATTGCGCCGCAATTGCAAGCGGATCAAAGCCGTCTTGCGCCTCCTGCACGCAATAATTCAACATTGAACAATCCACTTATCGCTCAATCCAATTTTACTAAAATTCAAGCGCTCGATTTAAAGAAGCGGTGAGGCGCCTCGTGTAACGTTGTTCGATCGATAAACGAATTGGTGAAGCCTATGACCCAGGTCGTCACAGTCTCGGCCACGACGGCCTCCTATGCGATGGACACCGCGAAGACGCCACAGCGGACTTCGCGCAACTCCTTTGTTGAGGAGAACACCCGCCATCTCGCCGAGAAGGCCGCCGCCAGCGAAGACTTCCAGCTCAGGGCGCTCATCAGCGTCGTGCAGCCGCCGGCACTCGCACTCTACTTTCTGACCGCAAGCCCGACAACTCATGCGCAGGCCAGTCTCAAAGACACCCTCGAGGCCTACAAGAACTCGGCCGCCTGACGCATTTTCACAGACGACGCCCATGGGAATCAAAAAGGGCCGCGGCGAATGATAGCGCCGCGGCCCTTTCTGTAGTTCAACCTGGCTTACATGCCCTGGATAGGGCCGACCGGCAGGACGAGTTCGGCAGTGCCTGCCTTCTCGAAGGTGAGCGTCACAGATACCTGGCCGCCTTCGACAAAAGGCTCCTTCACATCCATGAACATCAGGTGCAGGCCGCCGGGCTTCAGCTCGACCGTCTCACCGGCCGGGACCGGGATCCCGTCCTTCAGCTGACGCATGGTCATGACATCATTGACGACGGCCATTTCGTGCAGTTCAACTCGACCCGATACCGGCAACTCGGCGGCGATCAGTACGTCATCGGTTGAACCGGCGTTCTTGATCGTGACAAATCCGCCGCCGACAGGCTGGCCCGGCAGCATGGCGCGAGTGTAGCCCGCTACGAGTTCAATGTCGCCCACCTTGACGACCTGCATCGTCCCGGGATTGGTGCCAACCATGCCCGTGCCATCCATCGCGCCATGGCCTTGCATCTGATGACCTTCCATCTGCGCGACAGCAGCCGAAGCAAAGAGGGTGACGAGGGTAAGAGTCCTGAATACGTTCATTTTAGTTCTCCAGCGGTGTCGGGCGTGGCATCCCACGACTACGAACTTCCGCGACCTACTTGATTTCACTTGAAGTCGACGTCTCGAAATCAGGCAAAGCCAGGGGGAGCACGCGCCCGCTGGCGCAGGGTGGTACGGCGTTCAGGGAGATTTTGCGGCTCTCGAAGCTGGTTCTCCAGCGAAGTGAAGCGGCTCAGAAGCCAGGCTCCGTCATCCGGCAGCGGCAAAAGCGCCGAGGAGGCCAGCAGACATACTTCGCAGAACTGGCGCACGAGCGGATGCTTGATCGCCTTATCACCGATGCACATGTCGGCATAGGTGCCGTCCGGCAACTGCAGCGACACCGTCGCATAAGCGGCGGCCATGACCTGCGGCGGCTTGTGGGCGAAGCCGAGCGACAATAGAGCGAACGCGCACAGCATGCGCAACAGTCCGCTCCCTGTCCACCTTGGCTTCGACATAGACATCCTCCACTCAGATCGCCTCATTAGCCGCTTCCAGCGGAGAATCAAAGCCCGTCTCGACGCTAAGGTAACTCTTAGCGGCACGCGGCACACCGTTCTTTGATCCTTCGCAAATGGCGCGCGCCTGCATCGGCCGTCGGCCGGCATGTCGCCGCTACTATACGAAAGACCACAGCTGGGGCGACAATTATTTGCCCGGCCACGACCTTTGCCTCTTGCCAAGCAAGCGTCCAGCCCGATAATGGCCGCATCCCTGCAGGGAGAAACCGGTTCACTCCGGTGCCGAAGGAGCAACCGCCCCGGAAACTCTCAGGCAAAAGGACCGCAGGGCGTCGATTTGAACTCTGGAGAGAGACCTTCCCCAATTGGAAGGTGCGCCGAAGGGATAACAATCTCAGGCAAACGGACAGAGGGGGCTCATGACACCGGCACATCCGTGCCACGACCTGAGCCTGCGCGCGAGCGCCAATGACGGAGACGCCCCTTGGATCAGTCCGCCGAACTGCAAAAAACTGCTCTTTACGACCTCCACATCGAACTCGGCGCCCGCATGGTACCATTTGCCGGTTATGACATGCCGGTCCAGTATCCGGCCGGCGTATTGAAGGAACACCTCCACACCCGCGCCAAGTGCGGCCTCTTCGACGTCTCGCACATGGGCCAGGTGGAGATTCGGGCGAAGTCGGGCACTTACGAGGATGCGGCGCTCGCGCTCGAAAGCCTGGTGCCGGTCGATATTCTCGGCCTCAAGGAAGGCCGCCAGCGTTACGGCTTCTTCACCGACGACAATGGCTGCATCCTCGATGACTTGATGCTCGCCAATCGCGGCGACCACCTGTTCGTCGTCGTCAATGCCGGCTGTAAGCAGGCCGACATCGCCTATATGCGGAAACACCTCTCCGATCGGGTCGACGTGACCTATCTCGAGGACCGGGCCCTCCTGGCGTTGCAGGGGCCGAAGGCCGAAAAGGTGCTGACCGAGCTTCTGGGCCGGTCTCTACGCCATGAAGTTCATGGACGTGCGCGAAGTGGCGCTCCACGACATCCCGGCGATCGTATCGCGCTCCGGCTATTCCGGCGAAGACGGCTTTGAGATCTCCGTGCCGGCGGACAAGGCCGAGGAGCTTCGCCCGGATCCTGCTCAACCATCCGGACTGCGAGGCGATCGGACTTGGTGCCCGCGATTCGCTTCGGCTGGAAGCGGGGTTGTGCCTCTACGGCAATGATATCGACACCACAACCTCGCCGATAGAGGCCGGCCTTGAATGGGCGATCCAGAAGGCCCGCCGCACCGGCGGCGCCCGCGTCGGCGGCTTTCCGGGTGCGGATCGCATCCTGTCCGAACTGGAGAACGGCACCAGCCGCCGCCGCGTCGGTCTGAAACCCGAGGGCAAGGCGCCGGTGCGCGGCCATGCCAGGCTCTACGCCGACGCCGAAGGCAAAACGGAACTTGGCGAAGTGACGTCCGGCGGATTCGGCCCGAGCGTCGAGGGACCCATCGCCATGGGCTACGTCCCCGCCACCCATAGCGAACCCGGCACGCAGATCTATGCGGAAGTGCGCGGCAAATACCTGCCCGTCACCGTCGCGGCCATGCCCTTCGTTGCCCCGACCTACAAGCGTTGAACCCATGACGAGACTCTCCCTCATCCGGCTTCCGCCACCTTCTCCCGGCATTGACGGGGAGAGGGTCAGCGTGAGGGGAAAATCGTTCGCACCACACCAAGAGAGGAACATCACATGCTGAAATTCACCGCCGAACACGAATGGTTGAAGCTCGAGGGCGACGTCGCGACCGTTGGCATCACCAGTCATGCCGCCGAGCAGCTCGGCGACCTGGTCTTCGTCGAACTGCCAGAAGTCGGCGCCGCCTTCGACAAGGGCGCGGATGCCGCGACCGTTGAATCGGTCAAGGCGGCATCGGAGGTTTATTGTCCGCTTGACGGCGAGATCACCGAGATCAACCAGGCGATCGTCGACGACCCGTCGCTGGTCAATTCCGATCCGCAGGGCGCCGGCTGGTTCTTCAAACTGAAGCTGAAGACGGTTGCCGATGCCGACGCCCTTCTCGACGAAGCCGCCTATAAAGAGCTGATCGCATGACCACACCAACCGAATTCCAGTTCACCGACTACCAGCCCTATGATTTCGCCAATCGCCGCCATATCGGCCCCTCGCCGGCCGAAATGGAGGAGATGCTGAAGATCGTCGGCTACAAGAACCTCGACGCGCTGATCGACGCCACCGTACCCTCGTCGATCCGCCAGGCTGTTCCCCTCACCTGGGAGGCCGCCATGACCGAGCGCGAGGCGCTCGACAAGCTGCGCGAGACCGCAAATAAGAACAAGGCGCTCGTCTCGCTGATCGGCCAGGGCTATTACGGCACGATCACGCCGCCGGTCATCCAGCGCAACATCCTGGAAAACCCCGCCTGGTACACGGCCTATACGCCCTACCAGCCGGAAATCTCCCAGGGCCGTCTCGAGGCGCTGCTCAACTACCAGACCATGGTTTGTGACCTGACCGGGCTCGACGTGGCCAACGCCTCGCTGCTCGATGAGGCGACGGCGGCCGCGGAAGCCATGGCGCTGGCCGAACGTGTTTCAAAGTCAAAGGCAAAGGCCTTCTTCGTCGACGAAGCCTGCCATCCGCAGACGATCGCCGTCATTCAGACCCGCGCCGAGCCGCTCGGCTGGCAGGTGATCGTGGGCAACCCGTTCACCGATCTCGACCCGGTCGACGTGTTCGGCGCGATCTTCCAGTATCCGGGCACGCATGGCCATATCCATGATTTCACCGGCCTGATCGCAAGGCTGCACCAGACCGGTGCGATCGCCGCGGTCGCCGCCGACATCCTGGCGCTGACGCTGCTCAAGTCACCCGGCGAAATGGGCGCCGACATTGCCATCGGCTCGACCCAGCGCTTCGGCGTGCCGGTCGGCTATGGCGGCCCGCACGCCGCCTATATGGCGGTCAAGGACGCCATCAAGCGCTCCATGCCCGGCCGCCTCGTCGGCGTCTCGGTCGATGCGCGCGGCAACCGCGCCTACCGCCTGAGCCTGCAGACCCGCGAGCAGCATATCCGCCGCGAAAAGGCCACGTCGAACATCTGCACCGCGCAGGTGCTGCTGGCCGTCATGGCCTCGATGTATGCCGTCTTCCATGGCCCCAAGGGCATCAAGGCGATCGCCCAGCAGGTTCACCAGAAGGCCGTGCTGATGGCCAAGGGCCTGGAAAAGCTCGGCTACACGGTGGAGCCGGAGACCTTCTTCGACACCATCACTGTCGAGGTCGGCCACATGCAGGGCCTGATCCTGCGGGCGGCCGTCGCCGAAGGCGTCAACCTGCGCAAGATCGGCGAAACACGGATCGGCATCAGCCTTGACGAACGCACCCGGCCGGCGACGCTCGAAGCCGTCTGGCGCGCCTTCGGCGGCGACTTTGCCGTTGCCGATTTCGAGACTGGCTACCGCCTTCCCAAGGGTCTGCTGCGCACCAGCGATTACCTGACGCATCCGATCTTCCACATGAACCGCGCCGAAAGCGAGATGACCCGCTACATCCGCCGGCTGTCCGACCGCGACCTCGCGCTCGACCGGGCTATGATCCCGCTCGGCTCCTGCACGATGAAGCTCAACGCGACGGCAGAAATGCTGCCGATCACCTGGCCGGAATTTTCCGAGATCCATCCCTTTGCCCCGACCGACCAGGCACTCGGCTACAAGGAAATGATCGACGACCTGTCGGAAAAGCTCTGCTCGGTGACCGGCTATGACGCGATCTCCATGCAGCCGAATTCCGGGGCGCAGGGGGAGTATGCGGGCCTTCTGACGATCCGCAACTACCACCTGTCGCGCGGCGATACGCATCGCACGATCTGCCTCATCCCGACCTCGGCGCACGGCACCAATCCGGCCTCTGCGCAGATGGCCGGAATGACCGTCGTGCCGGTCAAGGCGCGCGACAACGGCGACGTGGACCTCGACGATTTCCGCGCCAAGGCCGAGCAACATGCCGACACGCTGTCGTGCTGCATGGTCACCTACCCCTCGACGCATGGCGTGTTCGAGGAAACGGTGCGGGAGATCTGCGAGATCACCCACGCCCATGGCGGCCAGGTCTATCTCGACGGCGCCAACATGAACGCCATGGTCGGCCTTGCCCGCCCCGGCGACATAGGTTCCGACGTCTCCCATCTCAACCTGCACAAGACCTTCTGCATTCCGCATGGCGGCGGCGGCCCGGGCATGGGGCCGATCGGCGTCAAGGCGCATCTGGCAGCCTTCCTGCCGGGTCATGTGGCCACCGATGGCCGTCCGGGTGCCGTCTCTGCGGCCCCCTATGGCTCGCCGTCGATCCTGCCGATCAGTTGGTCCTACTGCCTGATGATGGGCGGCGAAGGCCTGACGCAGGCGACCAAGGTGGCGATCCTCAACGCCAACTACATCGCCGCACGCCTGACCGGCGCCTATGAAGTGCTCTACAAGTCGGAGGCCGGCCGCGTTGCGCATGAGTGCATCATCGACACCCGACCGCTTGCCGAAAGCTCGGGCGTCACCGTCGACGATGTGGCGAAGCGCCTGATCGACTGCGGCTTCCATGCGCCCACCATGAGCTGGCCGGTCGCCGGCACGCTGATGATCGAGCCGACGGAGTCGGAGACCAAGGCCGAGATCGACCGTTTCTGTGATGCCATGCTGGCGATCCGCGAGGAAGCCCGCGACATCGAGGAAGGCCGCATGGACAAGACCGACAACCCGCTGAAGAACGCCCCCCACACGGTGGAGGACCTGGTCGGCGAGTGGACGCGTCCCTACACGCGCGAGCAGGCATGCTTCCCGCCCGGCGCGTTCCGGGTCGACAAATACTGGTCCTCGGTGAACCGCGTCGACAATGTCTACGGCGACCGTAACCTGGTGTGCACTTGCCCGCCGATGAGCGAGTACGCCGAGGCGGCTGAATAAGGCCGAACCAAGAACAGCATGACGAAGAAGGCCCGCCCGACAAGGCGGGCCTTCTGCATTTGGCAATAGCACGGCTATGAAGCGGTTTTCCGGGGACAGGCAATCGCCCGGCTAAAGCCCAATGACTACAGGCATAAATCGTATTAATTAGCTAATTAGGCGATCAGCTAATTCCTTTTTATTGCCTTGCTTCTCTACCGGATGAGAGATCGTCCCGTTCCGGTACATAAGGCCGACAAAGCGACGAAATCCGTCAACTCTGCCCCTTCAAGCTTTGCTAATCTGGGCTGTCTAGGGTGCCACGAGATTAAACGGTAAGGGGCAGAGCATTGGGAATCTCCGCGATAATGGGCATTGCCATCTCCGGCATGCAGGCGCAGACGACGCGGCTTTCGACCAGCGCCAACAATGTGGCGAACGCCCTGACGCCGGGCTATGACCGCGCCGTCACCTCGCTTTCCACTCGCGTAGATGGCGGCGCCTCGGCATCCGTCTCCCCCTCGGGAGAAGCCACCTTGCCGGGAGGCCCCAATGTCGACATGGCGAGCGAAATGCTCGATGCGATCGGCGCCGAATTGTCGTTCAAGGCCAATGCCTCCGTGTTCGAGACCGGCGCGGACATGTGGGACGTGCTGATGCGCATCAAGCGCGATTGATCAATAGATGGGCTGACTGCGGGCTACAAAAGCCGGGCCCGGTTCCGACCATTCTGGCGTCCTTCCCGCCGCCGCTAGCCGGATTGCCTAAACGCAAATCCGCGCACCCAAAATAGTCCAACGCCGGTCTGAAGCGCTTTCTATAACAGAAAAGCCAGCGCGTTCTGGCATCCCTGAATTCCGTTGAATCAGGCGATCAAACTGGACATTTGAAAGGGAGTTTTATGCGCTTCAAAACTGTACTGACCCTTGCAGCCATGCTCTCCACGATCGGGGGCGCGGGGACAATGGCGCAAACGCAGGGAGACTGGGTGCTTGGCAATTACAAGGGTGCCGGCTACTGGTTCCCGGGCGTTGCCGAAAAGGTCAGCAACGGCAAGGTGACCATTCGCTACGACGACGGTGACCGTGAAACGGTCGCCATCGGGGATGTGCGTCCGTATGACTGGATGATCGGGATGAAAGTCGAATGCAATTTCAAGGGCCAGGGCGACTGGTATACCGGCACGATCGCGTCTCTCGCAGGGGAAAAGATCGGCATCGCGTATGATGATGGCGACAAGGAAACGACCAGAACCGGCCGCTGCCGCTCGCGTTGAGTTCATTCTTCATCCGTGTCGGCGACCCAATCACGCCGACACGGATGAAAGACCCGCGCTGGGGCTCAGCCGATCGGCCTTCAAAGATCTCTTCCGCGCCTTGGTCAGGCGCCCAGAACAGCCGTTGACGCGACCAGCGCGACAAATCCCATGGCAATCGCCACAATGCCGAAGCCGATCAGCACCACACCGGAGATCCGCGACACCCAGAGGGCAAAGCTCTCCGGCAGGCGGTGATGCAGCAGGGCCACCGTGCCGCTGAGGAAGACCCACCAGAGCATGGAGCCGGCAAAGACGCCGGCGACGAGCGATCCCGCCGACCAGCCGTCGCCCTGCGACGCCAAACCCAGCCCTGCGAAGATCGCAGCAAAGGAGAGGATGGTGGCCGGATTGGTGATGGTCAGCAGGAAGGTAGCACCCGTGGTGCTGAGGAGATCGCGCGCGCCCACCCTGGCGGCGGTTGCCGGCGGTTTTGGCTGAAAGCTCTTCCAGCCCAGCCAGAGAAGGAAGAGGCCGCCGAAGATCTGCAGTGGCACCGATATCGTGTCGAGCAGGACGGCGAAGGCGGCAAAGCCGGCGGCGGCCATCAGCGCATAGGCGCCGTCGGCGAGCGCGGTTCCAAGGCCGCCCGCGACACCCGCCCAGAAACCACGCTCCAGCGTGCGTGAAATGCAGAGCGCGCCGATGGGTCCGAGCGGCGCGGCGATGGCGAGCCCGAGCAGGATGCCCTTGCCGAACAGAAGAAGGCTCAACATTCAAACCTCCGCCGGGGTGAAACCGCGCTCGACGGCGGTCGACAGCGCGATCATGGTTTCGCTGCGGGCGTGGAAGCGCCGTGCCTTCAGTTCAGCGAGGAAGGCCTCGACGCCGGCGAGATCGGCCAAGCGGACCTTGAGCAGATAGGACCAGCCTCCCGTTACGTGATGGCATTCCGCAACGGAAGGATGCGCGGCGACGAAGGCCTTGAAGGCCTCCTCGCCGGCATCGTAGTCGAGCCCGATGAGGACGAATGCGGTGACCGCAAGGCCGAGCGCCTTGTGATCGGCATCTACGGTGAAGCGCTTGATCGCGCCCGAGGCGGTCAGACGCCGGATCCGTTCATTGACGGCCGAGGGGGATAGGCCCACAGCCTCGCCGATATCGGCGAGCGAACGGCGGGCGTCTTCGGCGAGCAAAGCGGTGATTTTCCTGTCTACAATATCCATTTCCGCAATATATGCGAAATTGTACGTAACTTCAACATATTTTGCACAATTCCGTGCCAGCGCCGCATTTCCCGCGGCACCTACGTCTGATCGCCGCACAATAAAAGGCCCGGTCGGTAACCGGGCCATTTTCAGACGATTCTCGATTTGCGGATCCCCTAGCCGGCGACAGGCGCATCTTCATGCTTCCGGCGAGCCAGTTCGGCCAGATCGGCCGCCTTCAGCTCAACCAATTCGCCACAACCGCAGGCCGACGTCTGGTTGGGGTTGGTGAAGGTGAAGCCCGATCGCAGGGTGGTCGTCTCGAAATCCATCTGCGTGCCGAGCAGGTAGAGTACCGCCGAGGGCTCGACCCAGACGCTGGCGCCTTCGCGTTCGATCAGGTCGTCCTTCGGATTGGGTTCGCGCACGAGGTCGATGGTATACTCCATCCCGGCGCAACCGCCCTTCTTGATCCCGACGCGGATGCCCTTGGCGCCCGGGCCGGAATTTTCGACGATCGCGCGGACGCGGGCTGCTGCCGCATCCGTCATGGTCATCACCTGAAAGCCCATCTCGTTCTCCTGTCACGACCGGGTTCAAGGCCCGGCGCTTCGAGTCATCCAAATGTAGTGGGCGACCTGGCTTCTATCAATACCAGCCGATGGCGACCTGGGCTTCTTCCGACATGCGGTCCGGCGTCCATGGCGGATCGAAGGTCATCTCGACCTCGACGCCGGAGACACCCTCCACGGCGCTGACCGCATTCTCTACCCAGCCCGGCATCTCGCCGGCCACCGGGCAGCCGGGCGCCGTCAGCGTCATCATGATCTTGACCATGCGGTCGTCGTCAATGTCGATCTTGTAGATCAGCCCGAGTTCGAAGATGTCGGCCGGGATTTCAGGATCGTAGACGGTCTTCAGCGCGGCGACGATGTCGTCGGAAAGACGCGCAATCTCGTCTTGCGGAATGGTCGACTGGACAATGCCTTCACGGACATCCGGCTTCTGTTCGCTTCCGTTGACGCTCATCGACGTATCCTCATGCGAAGAAGGTGCGGGCATGATCGAGCGCATCTGCAAGCGCATCGACTTCCGCACGAGTGTTATAGAGACCGAAGGAGGCCCGGCAGGTCGAGGTGACCCCGAAACGGGCAAGCAACGGCTGGGCGCAATGGGTACCGGCACGCACGGCGACGCCGCGACGGTCGATCAGCATCGACACGTCATGGGCATGGATGCCGCCGAGCTCGAAGGAGAAGATCGCCCCCTTGCCCGGCGCATTGCCGATGATCCGCAGCGAATTGATCGCCGAGAGCCGTTCATGGGCATAGGCGCGAAGGCTCTCCTCGTGGGCGGCGATCGCCTCGCGACCGAGGCCTTCGATATAGTCTAGCGCATGGCCGAGGCCGATCGCCTGGACGATCGGTGGGGTGCCTGCCTCGAAGCGGTGCGGCGGATCGTTGTAGGTAACGGTGTCTTCGGTGACCTCGACGATCATCTCGCCGCCGCCCATGAAGGGCTGCATGTCCTTCAGCCGGTCCATCTTGCCGTAGAGCACGCCGATGCCCGACGGGCCGTAGAGCTTGTGGCCGGTGATCGCATACCAGTCGCAATCGAGATCCTGGACGTCCACCGGCATGTGGACCGCGCCCTGGGAACCATCGACCATCACCGGAATACCGCGTGCATGGGCGATGCGGCAGACCTCCTTGATCGGCACGACCGTGCCGAGCGCGTTGGACATGTGGGTGATGGCCACGAGCTTGGTGCGCTCGGTCAGGCATTTCTCGAAGGCTTCGAGGTCGAAGGCACCATCGTCGGTGACCGGTGCCCAGACGAGCTTCGCCCCCTTGCGCTCGCGCAGGAAATGCCACGGCACGATATTGGAATGGTGCTCCATGATCGACAGGACGATCTCGTCGCCTTCGCCGATATGGGTCATGCCCCAGCCATAGGCGACCGTGTTGATCGCCTCGGTCGAGGACTTGGTGAAGACCAGTTCGTCGATCGAGCCGGCATTGAGGAAACGACGCACTTTTTCCCGCGCGCCTTCATAGGCGTCCGTCGCGGCGTTCGACAGGAAGTGCAGGCCGCGATGGACGTTGGCATATTCGCTGGAATAGGCGTGGCTGATGGCGTCGATCACCTGTCGCGGCTTCTGCGCCGAGGCGGCGTTGTCGAGATAGACGAGCGGCTTGCCGTACACTTCGCGCGACAGGATCGGGAAGTCGCGGCGCACCGCCGCGACGTCATAACCGACCTGTGCGGGGAGATGATCAGCCATGATTGTCCAACCAGTCGGTGATGATGCCCTCCAGCGCCTCGACCAGCGCCTCGTCTTCCAGCTCCTCGACCACCTCCGCCACGAAGGCGTTGATCAGCAGGCCGCGCGCCTTCTTTTCCGGAATGCCGCGCGCCATCAGGTAATAGAGGTGGTTGTGATCGATGTCGGTGACCGTCGCGCCATGGGCGCACTGCACGTCGTCGGCAAAGATCTCGAGTTCGGGCTTCACCGAAAACTCGCCGTCATCCGACATCAGCAGCGTGTTGCAGGCCATGCGGGCATCGGTCTTCTGGGCGTCCGGAGCGACCCTGATCATGCCCTGGAACACGCCCTTGGCGCGATCGAACACGACGCTGCGGACGATTTCCGTCGATGTGGTGTTCGGCACGTCGTGGCCGAGCGTCATGGTGAGGTCGGTATGGGTCTCGCCACCGAGCAGATTGACAGCGCGCAGCTTGAAGTCCGAGCCTTCGCCTGCGGTGCGCAGATGGACTTCCTGGCGCACCAGCTTGCCGCCGGCATTGACGACGAACAGACGGAACTGGGCATTGGCGCCGAGTTCGACCTTGATCTGGCCGAGATGGGTGTCGTCCCGGCCTTCCGTCTGCAGGATGATCCAGGTGACGTCCGCGCCGTCGTCGATCTTCAGATCGGTGACGCTGGAGACAAGGGCCGCCCCTGCCCCGTTGCTCAGATGGCGCTCGATCACCATCGCGCGGCTTTCCTTGCCGAAGCGGCAAGGGAAACGGACGTGGACGGGGCCGGTCGCGTGAACGTTCTGCAGTTCAATTGGTGCTTCGATCCGGGCACCGGCTTCGATGCGCAGTTCAATGCCGTCGCGCACGAAACTGCCGTTCAGCCGGCCGATCGTATCGTCGCCATCACGGGCGGATAGCGTGCCGACAGCGGCGCCGCTGGCAAGGCCGTCGCCATAGGAGGTCGCCTGGACGCCGTCCGGCAAGGAGCCAAGTTTGGCTTGGCCCTGCAGTATAGGCATCACCGTCGCTCCAGCAACGATCGGCTCGACCGCCTTGACGATCGCCGAGGGATCGATGGCAGGCACGCCGCGCATCAGCGCCTTGAGGTCCGTATAGTGCCATGCCTCGATGCGGCGGGTCGGCAGGCCGGCCCGCTTCAGTTCGTCGAACAGGCGGTCACGGGCGACCAGCACGTCGCCATCGCCCGGCAGCCCGCCGATCTGGCTCGTATACGCATCGATAAGCTGGGTTTCGGCAACCGTCAGTCGGTTGGCAGCTTGCAATGTCATCGTCGGAACTCCCTCCCCGCCCCTCAGGCCGCTTCGCCGATGATGTCGGCGTAGCCGTTGGCTTCGAGTTCGAGCGCCAGGCTCTTGTCGCCGGTCTTGATGATCTGGCCCTTGTAGAGCACGTGGACTGTATCCGGCACGATGTAGTCGAGCAGGCGCTGGTAATGGGTGATGACGATCACGGCGCGGTCCGGCGACTTCAGCGCGTTGACGCCGTCGGCGACGATTCTCAGCGCGTCGATGTCGAGGCCCGAATCGGTTTCGTCGAGCACGCAGAGCTTCGGCTCGAGCAGCGCCATCTGCAGGATTTCGGCACGCTTCTTCTCGCCGCCGGAGAAGCCGACGTTCAATGGGCGCTTCAGCATGTCCATGTTGATCTGCAACTCGCCGGCCGCCTGCTTGACGCGGCGGATGAAGTCCGGCGTCGTCAGTTCCGCTTCGCCGCGGGCCTTGCGCTGCTCGTTCATCGCCACCTTCAGGAACTGCATGGTGGCGACGCCGGGAATCTCGACCGGGTATTGGAAGGCGAGGAAGATACCCTTGGCGGCGCGCTCGGCTGCGTCGAGCTCCAGAATGCTCTCGCCGTTGTAGAGGATGTCGCCCTCGGTGACTTCATAGTCCTCACGACCGGACAGGATGTAGGACAAGGTCGACTTGCCCGAGCCGTTCGGACCCATGATGGCAGCCACTTCGCCGGCCTTGACCGTCAGGTTCAGGCCGCGGATGATCTCGGTGCCGTCTTCGGCGATGCGAGCATGGAGGTTTCTGATTTCAAGCATGTTCAAATCCTTCCGGACGAATAAGAGCGGCGCCTAGCGCCAAGAAACGGTTGCGGAGCGTGGTCGGCCGGCAATCAGCCGACCGAACCCTCAAGGCTGATGCCGATCAGCTTCTGCGCCTCGACTGCAAATTCCATGGGCAGTTCCTGGATGACCTCGCGGACGAAGCCGTTCACGATCAGCGCGATCGCCGCCTCCTGCGGAATGCCGCGCTGCAGGCAGTAGAACAGCTGATCCTCGGAGATCTTCGAGGTGGTCGCCTCGTGCTCGAACTGCGCCGTCGAGTTCTTCGCCTCGATATAGGGCACCGTATGGGCGCCGCATTTGTTACCGATCAGGAGACTATCGCACTGGGTGAAGTTGCGGGCATTCTCCGCCTTTCGGTGGGCCGAAACCTGGCCGCGATAGGTGTTGTTGGAGAAGCCGGCGGAAATGCCCTTGGAGATGATGCGACTCGACGTGTTCTTGCCGAGATGGATCATCTTGGTGCCCGAGTCGATCTGCTGGTGGCCATTCGATACGGCGATCGAGTAGAACTCGCCGCGCGAACCGTCGCCGCGCAGGATGCAGGACGGGTATTTCCAGGTGATCGCCGAACCGGTCTCGACCTGGGTCCAGGAGATCTTGGAGTTCTTGCCGCGGCAGTCGCCACGCTTGGTGACGAAGTTGTAGATGCCGCCCTTGCCTTCCTTGTCGCCCGGATACCAGTTCTGGACGGTGGAATACTTGATCTCGGCATCGTCCAGCGCCACCAGTTCGACCACAGCGGCGTGCAACTGATTCTCGTCGCGCTGCGGCGCGGTGCAGCCTTCGAGATAGGAGACGTAAGCCCCTTCCTCGGCGATGATCAGCGTGCGCTCGAACTGGCCGGTGTTCTTCTCGTTGATACGGAAATAGGTCGACAGTTCCATCGGGCAGCGAACGCCCTTCGGCACGAAGACGAAGGAACCGTCGGTGAAGACCGCGGTGTTGAGCGTCGCATAGTAGTTATCGGTCACCGGCACGACCGTGCCGAGGTACTTCTGCACCAGCTCGGGATGCTCCCGGATCGCTTCCGAGATCGACATGAAGATCACACCGGCCTTCTTCAGCTCTTCTTTAAAGGTGGTGACGACCGACACGCTGTCGAAAACTGCGTCAACGGCGATCTTGGAGGTCTGAACGCCGGCCAGCATTTCCTGTTCGCGCAAGGGAATGCCGAGCTTTTCGTAGACCTTCAGCAGCTCCGGATCGACATCATCGATCGAGGTCGGGCCGGCCGTGCTCTTCGGCGCGGCATAATAATAAAGGTCGTTGAAATCGATCTTCGGATAATTGACGCGCGCCCAGGTCGGCTCTTCCATCGTGAGCCAACGCTTATAGGCGTCGAGGCGCCAGGCAAGCATCCATTCCGGTTCGTTCTTCTTGGCGGAAATGAATCGGATGATATCTTCCGACAGGCCCTTGGGGGCCTTGTCGACTTCGATCATCGTCTCGAAACCGTATTTGTACTGGTCGACATCGATCTGGCGGACCTGATCGATTGTTTCCTGCACGGCAGCCATTCGCGTTCTCCAATCTTGCCGGATCAAAGGCCGGCAGCTTGTCAACGTTTTGAGCGGAAACCCGCTCTTATGTAGTCGCCAGAGGCGTGTTTTTCACCCTCGCGGCAAGGAGAAAATTGGTTTTTGCCAATTTTTCCCAGTCTTTCATGCGGCCTCGCCGGCAAGCTTCCGGCGACCCGCAATTCTCCCCAATATGTCGACCGCCCGGTCGATCTCAGCTGGCGTGGTGTCCACCCCGAGCGAAATGCGCAGGGCACCCATCTTGGCGTCCCGGCCCATGGCGGTCAGCACGTAGCTGGCTCCTACCTTGCCGGACGAACAGGCCGATCCGGCCGAGACTGCAATACCCTCCAGATCGAAGGCGATCTGGCCTGTCTCCGCTTTCAACCCTGGAAGGGTGAAGAAACTCGTATTGGCGACCCGTCCGACAGTCTCGCCGTGAATGACGAGATCAGGGGCCACCTTCCGCATGCCTTTTTCCAATCGGTCGCGCAAGGCGCCGATTGCCGCATTCCTCGCCTCCAGTCCGGTTCGTGCCCAGGCTGCGGCCGCGCCGAATCCGGCAATCGCCGCAACGTTCTCGGTTCCCGCTCGGTGTCCCTTCTCCTGGCCGCCGCCCCGGATCAGCGGCGCGGGCATCAGGGTCTCCCCACGCGCAATCAGCGCGCCGGCGCCCTTTGGCCCTCCCAGCTTGTGTGCGGAAATGATCAGAAAGTCAGCACCGATCTCTTCCATGTCGAGGGGAATGCGCCCGGCCGCCTGCACGGCATCGACCAGTAACAGCCCGCCAAACTTATGTACGATGGCCGCGGCCTCCTGGATCGGCTGAACGATGCCGGTCTCGTTGTTGACCGCCATCACCGCCACCAGCGGCAGCCCCTTTGTCGCATCATGGGCCGCGAGCAACGGCTCCAGCGCCGCGAGATCTGTCAGCCCGGCAGCGGTGACCGGAATCTCACTGAGTTGCTCGGGGGCGAAACGGCCAGCCTCGCGCACCGCCGGATGCTCGATCGCCGAGACGTAGAGACGGCCGATCTGCAACGGCGCCTTGCCCATCCGGTAGGACGGCGTCAGCGCCAGATTGGCGGCTTCGGTGGCGCCGGCCGTGAAGATGACATTGGCGCTCGTGGCACCGACGAGGGAAGCGACTTCGCGGCGGGCCGTCTCGATCACGGCTCTGGCGGCGCGGCCCTCGGCATGCACGGAATTGGGGTTGCCCGTCAGAGCAAGCGCATCGACCATGACGGAGCGCGCCGCCGCCATCAGGGGGGCGGTGGCATTCCAGTCGAGATAGATGCGCTCCTTGGCCATATCGCGTCCGTGCCGCGCTCGCTGGCAACCAGCAAGCGCATTTTCCTTGAAATTTCCGTCGGGCTTGTCCTATGACACGTTCGACCTTGGATGGACAGCCGATCCAGTTTCGAACAATTCTAAACTGGGTTTTATGAAAGTTGACTGACTTCGTCAAGTCAGCTGGCAGGAATGCTTGTCCAGGAACCACAGAAATTTGCACGGACCGGAGTTTCAATGCCTGAAGTGATTTTCAACGGCCCGGCGGGCCGCCTCGAAGGACGGTACCAGCCGTCCAAGGAGAAAAGCGCGCCGATCGCGATCATCCTGCATCCGCATCCGCAGTTCGGCGGCACGATGAACAATCAGATCGTCTACCAGCTCTTCTACATGTTCCAGAAGCGCGGTTTCACGACGCTGCGCTTCAACTTCCGTGGCATAGGCCGCAGTCAGGGCGAATTCGACCATGGCGCGGGCGAGCTGTCGGATGCGGCCTCGGCGCTCGACTGGGTGCAGAGCCTGCATCCGGATTCGAAGAGCTGCTGGGTGGCCGGCTACAATTTCGGCGCCTGGATCGGCATGCAGCTTCTGATGCGCCGTCCGGAGATCGAGGGTTTCATCTCGATCGCGCCGCAGCCCAACACCTATGACTTCTCCTTCCTCGCCCCCTGCCCTTCTTCGGGCCTGATCATCCATGGCGATTCGGACAAGGTGGCACCGGAAAAGGACGTCCAGGGCCTCGTTGACAAGCTGAAGACGCAGAAGGAAATCCTCATCACGCATAAGACCATTCCCGGCGCGAACCATTTCTTCTCCGGCCAGACCGAAACGCTGATGACCGAATGCGAGGACTATCTCGACCGTCGCCTCGAAGGAGAACTGGTGCCTGAGCCAGCCGCCAAGCGGATCCGCTGAAGAGAGCGCATGTAAATCTGAAAGCGCCGGTCGAGAGGCCGGCGCTTTTTGCTGTGAAATGTCTACGGGGCGCCGGATCATTGCGCACCGCCAGCGTTGACAAAGCACGGCAAGGTTGTTCTGACTTGAACAATAGCCTCGGTACTTTTCAACCAGCCGTTAGATCCACCTGACATGCCCGACGCCCTTTCCTTCGATGCGATCGGTTTTGCTGGCGGCGGAAACCGCTGCTACTGGCAGAGCGGTTTCTCGCTGGCGCTGAACCTGCGCTATCCGCAACGCCCCTCGTATTATGTAGCGGTGTCGGCCGGCGCCTATCACTGCGCGATGAGCCTGGCGGGCGTCGGCGAGCGGGTACGCAATGCCGCCTTCACCTTCGCGGAACGCAATATTCCGGATCTCGACTGGACGGCGTTGAAAGAGCGCCGGTCGCCGCTGGTTGTCGGAGGCCTGTTCCGGCAGTTTCTCGCCGAGCAATTCGGCGAGGCGGAGCTTGCGGCGCTCAAGGCCGCGCCGCCGATGCTGATCCAGCTCGCGCGCCCGCCGGAATGGATGCCGGGCGGACTGGCGGCACTTGGCTCGATCGCCGCCTACCAGATCGAGAAACGCCTGACCGGTGGCGCCCATTCCAAGGCCGGCCGGTATCTCGGGCTGAAACCCGTCTGGATCTCGACCCATGAGATTTCCTCCGCTGCCGATCTGGTCGACGCGATGATGGCAACTTCGTCGGTGCCACCCTTCATGCCTGTCGGCCGGATTGCCGCACGCGCCCATCTAGACGGCGGCCTTGTCGACAATCCGCCGACGATCCGGCTCTCGGAGACCGAGGCGGCAGGCGGCAGAACGCTGTTGCTCACCACGCGCTATGGCCGCATGCCGCCAGCGGCACAGAACCGGGTCGTGGTCGGACCGAGCGAGGACATCCGTGTCAACAAGTTCACGGTTTCGGATGCCGCCGGCCTCAGGCATGCCTTCGAACTGGGCCTGAGGGATGGCGCCGCCTTCGCCAGGACCATGCCGAAACTATTTGGCCGCTGACGGTAACCGTGCATCGGAGCGGGCCAACGCACCGCCGGTCACCGGAGCCTTGACTTCCGTCGTGCCGGGAAAGGTCAGCGGCAGGCGCTCCAGCGAGCGCACGGCGAGATAGGCCCAGGCTTCCGCCTCTGTCGCGTCGCCGTCGAAACCAGCCTCTTCCGCCGTCAAAACGGTTGCACCACTGCGGGCGGCGATTTCCGCAAGATCACCCATGATGGTGCGGTTGAGCCGCCCCCCGCCGCTGATAATGTAGGTCTGTGGCGGGTGAGGCAGATGGCCGGCCGAACGCAGGATCGCTGCGGCGGTCACATAGGCGAGCGTACGCGCGCCATCGTGCAACCCCGCCTCATCCGGCTCCGGCGGCCGAAAATCATTGCGATCCAGAGAGCGGCGCTGGTCGGTGGTGAAGAACGGATGGTCGAGATAGCGCTCTGCAAGCGGCATGAGAACCGAGCCTTCGGACGCGATCCTGCCGCCCTGATCGAAGGGCACGCCGGCATTGACTTCCATCCACTGGTCGATGAGCGCATTTCCCGGCCCGCTGTCGAAGGCAAGAATCCGGCCCTCGTCATCGATGTAGGTCAGATTGGAGATACCACCGATATTGACGAAGCAGACCGGCCAGGCGGCCTGCTCGAGAGAGGCGGCGAGTGCTGCATGATAGGCAGGCACGAGCGGGGCACCCTGCCCGCCATGCATCATGTCGTTGGCCCGCATGTCATAGACCACGTCGATGCCGGTCTCCCGGGCAAGGAGCGGGCCATCACCGAGCTGCACGGTCAGCGCCTGATCAGGACGATGCAGGACCGTCTGGCCGTGAAAACCGATCACGGCTATCTCGCCCGCCGCCAGGCCATGGGCCTCAAGGAAGGCCTTGACTGCTCGCGCGTGGCGAAGCGTGAGTTCCTGCTCCAGTTCACCGAGACAACCGGGACGCTCGGCCCGTTTTGTCATTGCTTTCGCGTCTTCCAGCCCCTGCTTCAACCGATCGCGAAAGGCCGGGTCATAGGGAACGGAAAGAAAGGGCCCTCGCTCGACGAAGCTTTGGCCGTCCGTCGTCAGCATGGCGACGTCGATTCCGTCCATCGAGGTGCCGCTCATCAGTCCGATCGCCCGCATCCTGTCACCCAAAGCCGTTCTCCGCCGATTCGAATGAATGCCATCAACCTTATTCATGGCTGAAACGGGTGCACATTTCAAAAAACAATGCTAAAGCCGCCGCAAAATTCAATGTTCTCGGTATAGTCCAGAAAGCCTGAAGGTCATGACGAAGTTCAAGTCCGATTTCCTCCGCACCATGCAAGAGCGCGGCTTCATTCATCAGATTTCCGATGAAAGCGGCCTCGATGATCTGCTCGCCAAGGAAACCGTGACGGCCTATATCGGCTTCGACCCCACTGCGCCGTCGCTGCACGCCGGCGGCCTCATCCAGATCATGATGCTGCACTGGTTCCAGGCCACCGGCCACCGGCCGATCTCGCTGATGGGCGGCGGCACCGGCATGGTCGGCGATCCGTCCTTCAAGGAAGAGGCCCGCCAGTTGATGACGGTCGAGACGATCGAGAGCAACATCGCCTCGATCAAGCGCGTGTTCGCCAACTACCTGAACTACGACCATGGCCCGCAGGGCGGCGCGCTGATGATCAACAATGCCGAATGGCTGCGGTCGCTCAACTATCTCGAATTCCTGCGCGACGTCGGCCGGCATTTCTCGGTCAATCGCATGCTGTCCTTCGACAGCGTCAAGACGCGCCTGGATCGCGAGCAGTCGCTGTCTTTTCTTGAATTCAACTACATGATCCTGCAGGCCTACGACTTCGTTGAACTCGCCAAGCGCTACGACTGCCGCCTGCAGATGGGCGGCTCCGACCAGTGGGGCAATATCATCAACGGCATCGATCTCGGCCATCGCATGGGCACCCCGCAGCTTTATGCGCTGACCTCGCCGCTACTGACGACCTCGTCCGGCGCCAAGATGGGCAAGTCGGTCAACGGCGCGGTCTGGCTTAACCCGGACATGCTCTCTGCCTATGACTTCTGGCAGTACTGGCGCAATACCGAGGATGCGGACGTGCCGCGCTTCCTCAAGCTCTACACCACGCTGCCGATGACCGAAATTGGCCGGCTAGCTAGCCTCGGAGGTTCGGAGATCAACGAGGTCAAGAAGATCCTGGCCACCGAGATCACCGCCATGCTGCACGGTCGCGAAGCCGCCGAGCAGGCGGCCGAGACCGCCCGAAAGACCTTCGAGGAAGGCGGACTTTCAGAAAACCTGCCGACGATCGAGGTTCCGGCTGCAGACCTTGAGGCGGGCATCGGCCTGCTCTCGCTGATCGTCCGCGCCGGCCTTGCCTCCTCCAACGGCGAGGCGCGTCGGCACGTGCAGGGCGGCGCGGTGAAGATCAACGATGCCACCGTCAGCGACGATCGCATGGCGATCGGTACTGACCAGATGACCGGAGACGGCGTGATCAAGCTGTCGCTCGGCAAGAAGAAGCACATGCTCGTGCGGCCCGCCTGACGAGTATCCCGGGGCCGACCGAGCAAGAGCCCCGGCGCCCACATTTCTTGCACTCATGGCCGGCATCGGGACGCACCCCCCCGTGTCGGCCAAACATTTTTTCCAGATTATTTTTTTGCGCGCCGAACCTTACGATCGGCATTGAGGCTGCCTTTGCGCGTGCCTTGCCACGCAGTCCCCAGGATCTTCATCGCCTTCTTGCCAAGTTGCATCCCAGCGCGCATCGGGCACCGTCCCCCTTTAACCTATGCGCGCCCTTCTCATTCCAATTTATTTTCAATGGCTTAACCTCGACAGAGATCGCCCAACGCGAGTCACGCTCGTTAAAATTCGACACAAATTTTCGACAAATACAATTAAAATCAATTTTGCATTTTATACTTGTTTTCGTTATTTTTTACTCGACTTTGATTTCATTTAACCTCTATTTTTACTTCGTGATTTTGCGAGCAATCAAAACATTGCTGCCATTGTCTCCTCAACACGGGGAGACAACCAATGACAAAAACAAGAAATCTGGGAATTGGACTCTTGGCCATCGCAATCAGCGGCGCTCTGGCGCTTCCTGCGGCGGCTATACCGGCCAGCATGCGCATCGTAGGCAAGGCTAACCCACCGATCGGCCACTACGAGTTCTGCAAGACCTATGGCGGCGAATGCGTCGCCACCAGTTCCGACACTGGCCCGGCTGCCCTGACCCAAGACAGCTGGAAAACCCTGCTCGACGTCAATTACACAGTCAACAGCTCGATCACTCCACTCACCGACCAGGAAATATATGGCGTCGAGGAGCGCTGGGCCTATCCCCGTTCGGTCGGGGACTGCGAGGATTTCGCACTTCTGAAACGCAAGATGCTGATCGACCGCGGCTTTGCGGCATCAGACTTGCTGATCACGGTCGTCCTTCAGCCGAACGGCGAAGGTCACGCGGTCTTGACCGTCCGCACCGACCACGGCGACTTCATTCTCGACAATATGCGCAACAAGGTCATGCTGTGGTCGGAAACCGAATACACCTACCTCAAGCGCCAGTCGTCCGACCATCCGGGTCGGTGGGTCAAGCTGCAGGACGGGCGGGCCACCGCAGTCGGTAGCGTCAGCACGAACTAATAAGGTCATCGCGGCGGCGCAACTGCCGCAGAGCCCCCCGGCCCGGTCCGTCCCCCGCCGACCCCGTCCCCGACCGGAGCCCAAAAGCCGGTCCCGTTCCACGCGGGACCGGCTTATTCCTTGCCCAAAACAACGCTTTGCAATGCCTTGCAGAGCCAGTGAGCGTCCGCGCGCCCCTGGAGTTTAACCGCACGTTAACCACAATCATCGACTGTCGACCCTATCGCGATGGCAGGAATCGCCCGGGCACCATAGTCGACGCCGCACCCGAGCTCCGCCGATCGCCTTGACGCAGTCTTGGGGGCAGAACCATGCACGGGACAGATACCGCAACGGAACCTGCAGATCACACGCCCCTGCTCTCAAATCGCTTCCTGGCGATCCTGACGGTCGCTGTCATGGTATTGGCGCTCCTTTCCCTCGGCATCAGCCTCTTTGGACATCGGTTTGGTGAACGCTGGTCGCTAGCAGGTCACAGCGATAGCACCGAGACCTTCGACACCTCGATCGGCCTCGATCGTCTGCGCATCACGGCCAACACGATCCGCTTTGCAGACCAGAGAAAGCACGGCGCGACCGAACGGCTTGACCTTTACCTGCTCTGGCCGGAAATGACCGGCTACTCCAAGGAGAACCGCCGGCGCTTTGACGACCTCACGCAAACCCAATCGCTGATCTTCCTGCAGCTCTCGCAAAGCACCATGTCGCGCGACATGTCGGGACGCGTCGAACCCATCTATTCCCATCTCTTTGCCGGCACGGCGGAAAGCGGGCCCTTCGGCCTCTCGCTCCATCGCTTCGTTCCCGGCGCTGGTTATGACGGCGAAATCCTGCTGACCGGGTCACGGCACGACAAGCCTGACTATGCCGTTCGCTGCCTTCTGCCAGGCCCAGACGGGCCAGCGAGCGGCAGCGATTGCCAGCGCGACATTCACGTCGGGCGTGACCTGACGGTGCTTTATCGCTTTTCAAGCGATCTCCTCTCGGACTGGCAGCGGATCGACAGCGCCATTGAGGGATATATACGCAGCAGGATCGTCAGCGCGCCTAGGTCCGCGACGCTTCAAAAGCGGGCGAATGCGGCAACGAATGATTCATTATAAACCTCTTGGTAAGGCTGTTTTCGTATTGTCGCAGCGAGTGGTCGCGTGGGGGTGCGTCCGATCCGAAATTCAGCATGTGAAGAGTCTTGCGGTGAACAATACAATCCGACGCCTTAACCTCGCTCTCCTGATGCGCAAGCTGGCAGTCGCCATAATGGTGCTGATTTCTGCTCTGGGGATGAGTGTTTCCGCGGCAGTCGCCAAGCCGACCTATGCCGGTATCGTCGTCGACGCCAAGACGGGCAAGGTCTTGTATAGCGAGAATGCGGACAGCTTGCGCTATCCCGCATCCCTTACCAAGATGATGACGCTCTACATGGCGTTCGAGGCGCTCGAAGCCGGCCGTATCCGCCTTAGCGACAAGGTGACGGTCTCGGCCAATGCTGCCAAAGAGCCGCCATCGAAGCTTGGCGTCGGTGCCGGCCGCTCGATCACGGTTGAGCAGGCCATTCTATCGCTCGTCACCCGTTCGGCCAATGACATTGCCACCGCACTTGGCGAGTTTCTCGGGGGCTCGGAAAGTCGCTTCGCCCAGATGATGACCGCCAAGGCTCGCAGCCTCGGCATGACCAAGACGACCTACCGCAACGCCCACGGCCTGCCGAACACCGCACAGCTGACGACCGCGCGCGATCAGGCCCGCCTCGGCATCGCGCTTCGCGAGCACTTCCCGCAATATTATGGCTATTTCTCCACCCGCAGCTTTACCTTCGGCAAGCAGACGATCGGCAACCACAATCGCCTCCTCGGCTCCGTGCGTGGCGTCGATGGCATCAAAACCGGCTTTACCAGGGCCGCCGGCTTCAACCTCGTCACTTCGGCTCAGGTCGATGGCCGCTCCATCGTGGGCGTCGTGATGGGGGCTCCCTCTGGCGCCAATCGCAACGAGCGAATGACGAAGCTGGTGCAAGCCTACCTGCCCAAGGCTTCCCGCTCAGGCGGTGGTGGCGATCTGATTGCCAAGATGAATACGGCTGTGGCTCCTGCCGGGCCAGAAGTGGCTCTTGGCGCACCGTCACTGCCCGTCACCGGGCCACTGCCGCAAACTCGTTACGAGGCAGCGCCCGTTGCCACAGCCTATGCAGCGCCTGCCAACGACAATGCCGCAGCAGCAGCTCTCGATATGGCCCGTGGCGCGAAACCCCAGCCACTGCGTGCGGGCATTCCGGTCCCGCAGCCGGCACCGGCCTACATGCCGGACAGCCAGGTTTCGGTCGCGCCAGCTGGCCAGATCGAACCCGCACAGCAGGAAGCCATGGCATCCGCCGCTATAGACCAGACGACAACCGCCTCCACCCAACCGTCTTCCGGATGGGTGGTCCAGATCGGCACCTCGCCCGACCAGGAACAGGCAATGACCCTTCTGCGCAAGGCGCAGGACAAGGGCGGCAAGGTATTGCGTTCAGCCACCCCGTTCACCGTCGCCTATAATACCGGTTCTGCACAGGTCTATCGTGCACGGTTTGGCGGCTTCGACGACCAGAAGACGGCCGTCAACACCTGCAAGGCATTGAAGAAGATGGGGATCGGCTGCTGGGCTGCTGCCCAGTAAACCGCTCCCTTCACCTCGATTTTGTATCGCGTACGAGGTAAGTGAAATGGCATCGAACGAAAACCACTTCGAATTCGCTCCGACCCAGGACAATAGCGGCAAGCAGAGCCGCCACAGCCTGCATCCACTGCATGAGGCAGCCTATCGGATCGCCGACCTTGGCCTCAGTCGCAAGCGTGGCTCAAGGACCAAGGATCTGATCGGTTTGTTGCTTTGCCACGGTGCACGCGCCTGGCGCTATTCCCAGCCGGAGGCGAGCATACACCTCCATGTATCATCGCATGGCGGCCGTTTTCCCGTCGTCCTGCGCTTGCGCTGAATCCCGATCAGCCGCTCAAGGAATATGCCATGCCACTCTATTCGCTGGGCAATCTCACCCCCAAGGTTCCGTCGGCAGACAAATTCTGGGTCGCGCCCGATGCCCATGTCATCGGCCAGGTGGACCTCGGCGATGACGTCGGAATCTGGTTCGGTGCCGTGCTGCGCGGCGACAACGAGCCGATCGTGATCGGCGCGCAGACCAATATCCAGGAGGGCGTGATGATCCATACGGATCCAGGCTTTCCAGTGACCATCGGTGCAGGCTGCACGATTGGTCACCACGCCATCATCCATGGCTGTACCATCGGTGAGAATTCGCTGGTGGGCATGGGGGCGACCATCCTCAATGGCGCAAGGATCGGCAAGAACTGCCTCATCGGCGCCAATGCGCTGGTGACGGAAAACAAGGAATTTCCCGACAATTCACTGATCGTCGGCTCTCCGGCCCGTGTCGTGCGGACCCTTGACGAGGCCGCAGCCGCAGGCCTTGGCTTGTCGGCCCAAAGTTACGTGCGCAACTGGCAGCGTTTTGCCCGGGATCTCAAAGAAATCTGACAGCCGTCCGGCCCGTGGCCGGCCGCCTATCCCATTCATGGTTCACGCCGCGCAGGCAGCGCAGATGCCGCGAAGCTCGATCGTCGTCTTCTCGGCCGTGAAGCGCTTGGCCTTCGCCCAATCGGCGAGGCGATGGTCGATCGCATGGTCGTGGAATTCCTCGGCCTGGCCGCACCTGTTGCAGATTGCAAAGGCCACCGTGCCGTGGGTGCAGCAGTCGCTGAGAGGATGGGCGCAGGCGACAAACGCGTTGATGCTCTCCAGCCGGTGCACAAGGCCAAACTCCACCAGTTTGTCAAGCGCGCGATAGACCTGTAGCGGGGCGCGGAAACCCTTGTCGCGCAGGAGATCGAGAATCCCGTAGGCCGAGAGCGGCGCATTCGATGCCGAAAGCACATCGAAGACAAGCGACTGGTTCTTCGTCAGTTCCGGCTGGGTCATGGCATCCTCACGCTGTTGTATTGTCGCGCTGCCGGCGCGGTGCAGGCAGCAGACTGAACAGGAACAGAATCAGCGCCGCCACAACAATCGATGGGCCGGACGGCGTGTCATAGGTCAGCGAGCCGAACAGGCCGATCACCACGGCAACGACGCCGATCAGCGACGCCAGTATCGCCATGACCTCCGGCGTCGCGGAAAAGCGACGGGCAGCCGCAGCCGGAATGATCAACAGAGATGTGATCAGCATGATGCCCACGATCTTCATGGCGATGGCGATGACGAGCGCCATCAGCAACATGAACGCAAGGCGAGCACGCTCTGGATGCAGGCCTTCGGCTTCCGCCAGTTCGGCATTGACGGTCGCAGCCAGGAGCGGCCGCCACAGCCAGACGATCAGCGCCAGCACAACCGCGCCGCCACCCCAGACGATGGCGATGTCGGTGGTCGTAACGGCAAGGATATCGCCGAACAGGAAGGCGATGAGGTCGATTCTGACCCAGCTCATGAAGGCGACAAGGACAAGACCGATCGCCAGTGTCGAATGGCTCAAGATGCCGAGCAGCGCATCGGCCGAAAGCGCCTGCCGCTTCTGCAACACGAGCAACAGCAGAGACACGATCGCCGCGACGAGAAAGACGCTGACCATCAGGTTCAGGGAGAAAAGTAGCGATAGCGCGACGCCGAGCAGAGCGGAATGCGCCATCGTGTCACCGAAATACGCCATGCGGCGCCAGATAACGAAGCAGCCGAGCGGACCGGTGGTAAGGGCAAGTCCAACACCGGCGAGAATGGCGCGCAGGAAGAAATCGTCAAACATCGCGTTTCTCCTTGGTCGGTGCCGCAACCGGGGTCACAAGCCCTGCGGCCGCGCGAGGACCATGGTCCGCATGGTGATGTCCGTGGTCGTCATCTGCAGCGTGGACATGAGCGTGCCCGTGGTCCGTGTGCCCATGACCTTCGTGTCCGTGGGTGTGATCATTTGCATGGTCGTGACCGGGCTCCCCTCGGTGTCCGTGGTCGTGGTGGTGCCCGTCGTCTGGATGACAGTGATCGGTGATCGTGCCGTCGACATGGCGCACGCGGCCGTCCGGCAGGTGCGTATGGTCGTGGTCGTGGCTGTAGACGGCAAGCGTGCGGCCGGCCGTGGCGCCGAAGAGCCGCATATATTCCGGGCTGCGGCTGACGGCGGCCGGCGTGCCGCGGCAGCAGACATGGCCGTTGAGGCAGATCACCGTGTCAGTCTCGGCCATGACCACATGCAGGTCGTGGGAGATCAGCAGGATGCCACAGCCGGTGGTGTTGCGGATCGATGTGATGAGATCGTAGAGCGCGATCTCGCCGGTGAAATCGACGCCCTGCACGGGTTCGTCGAGCACCAGCAGGTCCGGCTTGCGGGCGATGGCACGGGCCAGAAGCGCGCGCTGGAATTCGCCGCCGGACAGATGCTGCGCCTCGGCGCCTGCAAGATGGCCGATGCCGACCGCTTCGAGTGTGGAGGCGATCTCCTTGTCGGTCAGCCGCACGGTCAGCGTCATGAGGCGCTTGACGGTCAGCGGCATGGTCCAGTCGACTGACAGCTTCTGCGGCACATAGCCGACGCGGAACCCCGGCTGGCGATCCACCCTGCCCTCGTCCGAATTAAGCACGCCGATCGCCATCTTGGCGCTGGTCGACTTGCCGGAACCGTTCGGCCCGATCAAGGTGACGATCTCGCCGCGGCGAACGGAAAAGTCGACACCGCGCACCAGCCAGCGGCCATTGCGCCGGATCCCAGCATTGGAGAGTGTGACGAGCGGCGGTTCGGTCATCGAAATCATTGCGGACATGTCGGACCCGGGGGAAATT
Organism: Rhizobium arsenicireducens; assembly: GCF_964021225.1. Taxonomy (NCBI): domain Bacteria; kingdom Pseudomonadati; phylum Pseudomonadota; class Alphaproteobacteria; order Hyphomicrobiales; family Rhizobiaceae; genus Rhizobium; species Rhizobium arsenicireducens. Next base: position 1,517,620 of record NZ_CAXHYK020000001.1, read on the forward strand.
TGCTGTTGCATGATCCTATGGCACACGTTATAGCATTACGCAATTGATGTAATGCTATTACATTACAAACGCAAGATGGAGCAGACACCCATGACGTTTTCCCGGCTCGGCCTCGCCGCTTCGACTGCCGCCCTTCTTCTCACGCCGACGCTGGCGCTCTCCGCTCCGCAGGTGGTGGTCTCGATCAAGCCGATCCATTCGCTCGTCGCGGCGATCATGCAAGGGGTCGGCGAGCCGTCACTGATCGTCGAGGGTGCTGCCTCCGCCCATACCTACAGCCTGAAGCCGTCGCACGCACGCGCGCTCCAAAACGCCGACCTGGTCTTCTGGGTCGGGTCTGGGCTCGAAGCCTTCCTCGAGAAGCCGCTCGACGCGCTGGCCGGCAAGGCGAAGGTGGTCGAGTTGGAGGATGCTCCCGGCCTGGTACGCCTGCGCTTCCGCGAAGGCGGCGCCTTCGAGAGCCACGAGGACGAGGGAGACAATGCCGACGGCGCGGATCATGCGGCACATGACGACCACGATCCCCATGAGGATCATGCGGCAGTAGAGCACGCCGCCGAGGAGCCCGGTCACGAGCATGAACACGGCGGCTTCGACATGCATCTCTGGCTCAACCCGATGAATGCCAAGGCCATGGCAGCCGAGATCGAGAGCGCCCTGGTCGCCACTGATCCGGCCAATGCTGCCCGTTACAGGGCCAACGGGCTGGTCCTGGCGCAGGATATCGACACGCTCGACAAGGACATCGCGATCGCCGTGGCGCCGGTCGCCGACAGGCCCTTTGTCGTGTTCCACGATGCCTACCAGTATTTCGAAAACCGCTACAAGGTGCGCGTCGCCGGTTCGATCACGGTCAGCCCAGAGACCATGCCGGGTGCCGAGCGGATCTCCGAAATCCATGGCAAGGTGAAGGAACTTCAGGCGGCTTGCGTCTTCGCAGAGCCGCAATTCGAACCGAAGCTCGTTTCCGTCGTGACCGAGGGAACCGATGCCAAGGCCGGCGTGCTCGACCCGGAAGGCGGCGCCCTTGAAGCGGGGCCTGCCCTCTACACCCAGCTGATGCGTAATCTCGCCAAGTCGCTCACTGATTGCCTGTCGCAGTGAGACGTCAACTTTGCGCCTCCTGGCGGGCCTGCGGGCCCGCAAGGAGGCCGGAAAAATGCGGTAGATTTACTCTCATGGCAATGACGCGGGCCTAGAGCCGGCCGCGCCGCGCCAGCAGGTCGAGCACGACGCGGCTGCCCTCGACGCCCGAGGGCTGCTCGGTCTGAAGCCGTTGCCAGACCAGATCGAACCCCTCGAGCATGGCCCGCTGTTGCAGGGTATCGGCGGCAAGACGCTCGGCCATGCGCAGGAGATTGCCCGGGCGAACGTAGTCGTTGAGAAATTCCGGTACGAACGGATAGTCGGCAATCAGGTTGGGAAGCGCACCGGTCCAGGTCTTGATGCGGTGGCTCAGCATCGTCACCAGCCAATCTGTCTTGTACGTCGAAACCACCGGCACAGTGGCCAGCGCTAGTTCCAGGATAACGGTGCCGGACGCTGCAATCGCCGCATCGGCCTCGGCGAAGGCACGCCATTTCGCCTCCTCGCCCATCAGCACCTCCGGCTTCAGGTCCCAGTCGGCGATCATCTGGCGCACACGCGCCTCCTGGCGCGAGACGGTGGGCAAAAGGAAACGGGTCGAACCATTGCGCTCGACGAACTCGCGCATTGTCTGGCCGAAGATCGGCAGCAGCGCCGCGATCTCCGCGCCGCGCGAACCGGGCAACAGCAGGATGGTCTTTGCCTCGTCGAGACGCTTTGGACGCTTGCCGGCGCGCGCTGCGCGCGTCTCCAGCAGTTTCTCATTCGTCGATAACCGATGGCCGACGAAATGCGTGGGCGGGCCACCGAGATCGCGCATCACCTGCGGCTCGAACGGCAGCACGGCCAGAACCTCGTCCACATAAGCCAGCATCGCCTTGGCGCGGTATTCCTTCCAGGCCCAGACGCTCGGGCAGACGTAGTCGACCACGGGCAGATCGGGCAGCGCCTGGCGGACCTTCTTCGCCACCCGGTGGGTGAAATCGGGGCTGTCGACGATCAGCAGCATGTCGGGCCTGGCCGCGATGATGGCCTTGGCCGTCAAGCCGATCAGACGGATGAAGCGCGGCAGGCGCGACAGAACTTGGGTGAGTCCCATCACGGACAGCTCGGAAAAATCGAACAGTGGTCGCAGTCCCTGACGCTCGAGCGCATCGCCACCGACCCCGACCAGTTCGATCGCCCCCCCGTGGCGGACCTTCAGCGCGGCAATCAGGTCCGCGCCCAGCAGGTCTCCCGACACTTCTCCGGCGATCACCGCGATCTTCAGGGGCTTTACGCTCATGGGGTTCCTCCGGCAAGTCCGCGATCGATGCCGATGACGAAGAGTCCGGCCTCGTCGGCAGCACTGATCAGCGCCTGGCGCTGGATCACCAGTGCCCGGCCAGCCTCGACGGCGATGCCGGCCAGCCCTGCCTTCCTGGCATTCGCGATGGTCGAGCGACCGATCGACGGAAGATCGGCGCGCACGTCCTGCTGCGGCTTGCAGAGTTTGACCAGCACGCCCTTGCGGTGCTGAGAGATACGTTTTTCTGCCCTCAGGTGCGCAACGCGCTCCAGCATGGCGTCCGTGCCTTCAACCCCCTCGAGCGCGACGATACGCCCGCCGACGCTCACCGCCCCCTGCCCGACATCCAGTAGCCCGAGCGCCTCGGCGGCTTCCGCGCCGCGCGTGATGTCGCGCCAGTCGTCGGCGGAGGGAGAGACAGCACCGATCGGACCGGTCTCGGCGAGCAGGTCCGGTGCGATCTCGTGCGCGCCGATGACGTGGCAACCTTGCGCCTCGATCAGGCCGATCACCATTTTCAGCACGACGTCGTCGCCACCGGCGAGCAAGGTCTTAACCGCCATAGGTAACTTCAGCAGCGATTTCAGGTTGACCCGGATCTCGCCGAAGGCCGGCCGCCGCTTGACGCCGCCCGATAGCACCACGCGATCGATCGCGTTGGCCTTCAGCAGCGAGGAAAGGCCGGCCATGTCGCCGACGCCGATGACGGCCGAATCGAAGCCCTGCCATTGCTGGTCGGCTTCGTTGCGAAGGCGGAGAATGAAGGGATTTTCGCCGGCCACGCGCGCCGCCTCGGCGACGTAGAGAGGCAAGAAGCCGCCGCCGGCGACGATCGCCAGGCGGCCTTTGCGAGCCCCGGACGGCGCCACGGCGATCAGCTCTTGCCGCGGAACGGCGACGACAGGGCGCGGTCGCTTTCGGCCGCGATGAAATCCAGGATTTCCATAACCGGCGGGCAATCGAGATATTCGTCACGGATGGCGGCGGCATTGACACGGGCCGAGGCTTCGCCGTCGAAGATCTGCTTGAAGGCGCGGCGAACCTGGTGGATCACCGAACGCTCGATGCCGGCGCGCGTCATGCCCACCACGTTGAGGCCGCCGAGCACACCCGGATTGCCGTTCAGCATGCCGTAGGGAATGACGTCGTAGCTGACGGCGGACAGTCCACCGACGAAGGCCTGGCGACCGATGCGGGTAAACTGGTGCACGGCCGAGCCACCGCCAAGAATGACCCGGTCTTCGACCTTCACATGGCCGGCAAGCATGACATTGTTCGACAGGATGATATTGTCGCCGAGTTGGCAATCATGGGCGACATGCGAATTGGCGAGAAAGAGGTTGTTGCTGCCGACCACGGTCTTACCGCCGCCTTCGGCGGTTCCGGTGTTCATCGTCACGCCTTCGCGCATCGTGCAGTTGTCGCCGATGGTCAGCGTGGTTTCCTCGCCGGCATGGTGAATGCTCTGCGGATCGCCGCCGATGACGGCGCAGGCATGGATCCTGGCATTGCGCCCGATGGTCGTGCGGCCGGTGACGACGGCATGGGAGAGAAGTTCGCAACCGTCGCCGAGCTTCGCCTTCGGCCCGACATGGCAGAAGGGGCCGATTTTAACATTCGCCCCGATCACAGCGCCGTCCTCGACGATGGCCATGGGGTGAATGACGGCGCCTGGCGCGATCCTGCTCATTTCTCGTCCTTGCGCATGATCATGGCGCCAATATCGGCCTCGGCCACCAGAGCGCCGTCAACCTTGGCGTCGCAGTGGAATTTCCAGATATTGCCACGCTGCTTCTGCTTGAAGACGTGGAACTCGACGCGGTCGCCCGGCACGACCGGCTTGCGGAAGCGCGCATTGTCGATCGTCATGAAATAGACGAGATTTCCGCCGCCGCCCTGCTTGCGCGTACAGATCGCACCCGCGGTCTGGGCCATACCCTCGACCAGCAGGACGCCGGGCATGATCGGCGAGTCGGGGAAGTGACCGGTGAAGTGCGGCTCGTTGGCGGTGACGTTCTTGATGCCGATCGCCGAGTTGTCGCCGTCGATCTCGATGATCCGGTCCACCAGCAGGAATGGATAACGATGCGGCAGCAGCTTCATGATCTCGAGAATATCGGCGGAACCCAGCTCGGTTTTCACCTGATCGTTCATTCCTTCCCACCCTTCTGTTTGCGGCTCTCCGACTGGCTCAAGGCCGCCGCCACGTCTTTGAGGAAATCCTTCATCGGCCGAGCCGGAATACCGCCATAGCGTTCGCCCGGCGGAACGTCGGACAGCACGCCGCTCATCGCCGCGATCTGTGCGCCGTCGCCGATGGTGACGTGGCCGTTCACTCCACAGGCGCCGCCGATCATCACACCGTCACCAACCTTCGTACTGCCGGCGATGCCGACCTGGGCGACGATGCCGCAATGGCGGCCGATGCGGACATTGTGGCCGATCTGAACGAGATTATCGATCTTGGTGCCTTCGCCGACCACGGTGTCGTCCATCGTGCCGCGGTCGATCGTCGTATTGGCGCCGATTTCGACATTGTCCTGGATGATTACGCGGCCGATCTGAACGATCTTCAGCATGCCGCGAGGCCCGGGTGCGTATCCGAAGCCGTCCTGGCCAATCCTGGCGCCATTGTGGATGATGACATTGTTGCCAATCAGCGCCGACTGGATCGTCGCACCAGCCGCGATCGTGCAGCCGCGGCCGATCCTGACGCCGGTGCCGATCACGGTGCCAGCGCCGATGCGGCTACCCTCGCCGATCTCGACATCCGCGCCGATCACGGCCATCGGCTCGACCAGCACGTCCAGCTCAAGCCTTGCGGTCGGATCGACAAAAGCGGCGGGCGAAATCCCGCCCTGGGACGGAGAGACCGGTACCGGGCGCAAGGCTTCCGGATGGAGCAGGCCCCCGGCCTGGGCGAAAGCCATAGCCGGCGACGGCGCCAAGAGCACCGGAATATGATCGGGAATGAGAGATTTCAGCGCCTTGTCGCACAGAATAGCCGAGGCCTCGCAGGTCTTCAGCTCTTCCTTGCTGCGACGCGACAGGATGTAACAAATGTCACCCTGCTTTGCCCTGTAGACTGGCGCGACCGACCGGATCAACCGCTCGCCCGCGTCCACGTCCAATAGCTCCGCCCCGATCTGCGCCGCAAGCGACGCAAGAGAAACCCCGGCCCGGGGCGGAAAGAAATGATTATGCTCCATCAGCCAAAGCCCCAGAACGTTACCCTGCCAGCAGTTCTGGACTGCAGACTTAGAACGAGTTCGCCATGCTGAAGCGGAAGTTCTGAACCTCGTCGAAGTCTTCCTTGGCGACCGGAACTGCATAGTCGAAGCGCAGTGGACCGAACGGCGACAGCCACAAAATGCCCGCACCAACCGATGCACGCAAGCTCATGTCCGTACCTTCAACGGTCGCACCGCCGGTATTCACCTTGTTGCCGTACAGGGTGCCGGCATCCGCGAAGATTGCACCGCGGATATTGAGGTCCTGCGGGAACAGCGGCAGCGGGAAGTTGGCTTCCGCCGAAACCGTCATATACGTCGTCCCGCCGAGCGCATCTCCGTCTGCACGCCCACCGATACCATTGGTGGCGAAACCGCGAAGTTCCTTGCCACCGATCTGGAACTGATCGAAGACATTGAGCGCATCACCCGTCGCGACCACGTGTCCGGCGCTTGCACCCAACGAACCGACGATATCCATCTCATCCGAGAGTGTGTGGAAGTAGCGGGCGCGGCCATAGACCTTGTAGAAGTCGGAATCGCCTCCAAGACCCGCATATTCGTGCGTGAAGCTGGCATAGATCCCTTCACGCGGCATAGTACGGTCATCGACCGAATTGTAGACAACGGAATGACCGAGAATGGACTGCTTCCAAGGGCTCCCCTCGATCAGGTCGAGATAGGGATCCGACATTCTATCGTCGCCGCCGCCACGAACGCCATCGCCGCCATAGGCGCCATCATCCGTGTATTTCAGTTCCTTGTAGGTATAGCGAACAGTGGTCGCCAGGTTCTCGGTGATCGGCGCGGTTACGCGCAACGTCGCCCCCGTCTCCTCATAGTCGTAATTCGAATTGCTGCTGGTTTCATTGCGGAACACATCGAAGCCGGCTGCAAGGCGATAACCGAGGAAATAGGGTTCGGTGAACGAGAAATTGTACGTACGGCTGTCTTCCAGACCGCCACCGACGGCGACGCGGATGAACTGACCGCGACCGAGGAAATTCTTTTCCTCGACCGAAGCTTCGAGCACGAAGCCGTCGCCACCGACCGAGTAACCTGCGCCAATGCTGAACGAGCCGGTCGGCTGATCCACGACCTCAACGACAACCACGACGCGGTCGGAGGCACTGCCCGGAGCCGTCGAAATGTTCACGCTGGTGAAATAGCCCAACGCCTCAAGACGACGCTTTGCGCGGCTGATGGTTTCCTGATTGAAGGCATCACCTTCGGAAATGTCGAACTCGCGACGAACGACATAATCACGCGTGCGGGTGTTGCCGCGGATCTCGATGCGCTCGACATAGGCGCGCTCGCCCTGATCGACCAGATAGGTCACGCCGATCGTATTGTTCTCGAAGTTGCGGTCGCCGCGCGGAACGATGCGCGCAAAGGGATAACCCGCAGACGAAACCCGCCGCGAGATGGCTTCCATCGACTTCTGCACGTCGCGTGCGCTGTAGGTGTTGCCGGAGCGCGTTTCGACGAGACGCTCGAGTTCGGCGCCATCGATGCCCTCAACGGTCGATTCGACAGCAATGTTACCGAACTTGTAACGTTCGCCTTCATCGACCGTGATCGTGATGGCATATTCATTGCCGGACTCGTTCAGAGTGGCATCGGAAGAAATCACGCGGAAATCGGCGTAGCCGTGATTGTAATAGAACTGGCGCAGCGCCTCTTCATCAGCGCGCAGCTTGTCCTCGTTATAGACGTCCTTGCGGGTCAGGAAGGACAGCATATTGGAGCGCTTGGTCTGCAAGACGGCAGCCAGACGGCTATCCCCATAGGCATTGTTGCCGACGAAGTTGATCTGGGTGATCTTGGTGCGCTCGCCCTCATTGATGACGAAGGCAAGGTTCACGCGTCCCTCGGCGACCGTAACCACCTGGGTCGTCACCTCGATGTCGCTACGCCCGATGCCAGCATAGGCTTCCTTGATCCGCTCGATATCGGCGGAAATCAGGCTGTCACTGTAGGGGCCCATCGGCTGGGTCTGGACCACGCCCCGCAGCTTGTCGTCCTTGATCTTGCGGTTGCCGTTGAAGACGACCTGATTGACGAGCTGATTCTCAGACACACTGACGACGAGCGTGCCGCCGGAAACGGAAATCCGTACATCAGAGAAGAAACCGGTCGCATAGAGACGTTTTACGGACTCATCAATGTCGGCATTGGAGAAGTTCTGGCCGGGCCTGATGGTGATATTGGAGCGAACCGCATCCACCCCGACGCGCTGGGCACCGCGGACATCGATACGCTGAATCACGGCGGCTTCGGCAACTGCGGCCGACGCGAGCAGAGCTACGCCTGCACCCGAAGAAACAACACCAGCAGACAGCGCGATCGCCGACACAGCGTTCAAAAATCTTGAACCAGCCTTCATGTGTATTCTCAACCTTCTTCCATTGCCCCGATGCCGTTCCCGACTCCGGTCCGTGTGTGGTTTTACCGGCTTTTACCCTACAAGCAAGTACGGACGTTAAATTCTATTTACTTCATTTGCAGCCGTGGCCCAATCGCCACTACCAGTTTGAAACATCGTAAACAAATCCTTTCAGGGATGGCAAGCCGAGGCCTAGCCAATTAAGCGGCTGATATCGTTCCACGTTGCGAACACCATCAGCGACAAGATCATGGCCAGGCCGATCCGAAAAGCGATCTCCTGTGCGTATTGCCCGACGGGCTTACCGCGAATTGCCTCCAGCGCGTAGAGGACCAGATGCCCCCCGTCAAGGACCGGAACTGGCATCAAATTGAGAAGCCCCAGGGAAACCGAGAGAACCGCCGCCAAATTCAACAGTGCCACGAAACCGAGGGTCGCCATCTGCCCCGAAGCCTGTACGATGCGGACCGGCCCGCCCAACTGGTCGGCATTCATCCGACCGGCGAAAAGGTTGGAAATGTAGTCGAATGTCCCGGTGATGATATGCCAGGTCTGCATTACCCCCTCGCCGACCGCCTGCAGCGGCGTCAATTCGACGATGCGGAAATTTCCGGACTGCTGGTTGGTGATAATACCGATCTGCCCGACTTCCATTTCGTTGCCGAACCGGTCGGTCGTGACTGTGCGGCGCGGCACCAGGTTGACATCGACCTCGCCGCTACCCCGGAGCACCGTCACGACGACCGGGATTCCCGGCCGCATGCTGATATAGCGCACGACATCGTCAAAGGTCTCGATGCGGTCCCCGTCAAGCGCGACAAGCACATCGCCGGGCAGCACCCCGGCCTCGTAGGCCGCGCTTCCGTCCTTGACCTCAGCGACAACCGGATCGGCAACCGGCTTGCCCTGGGTGGCAAACAAGACCGCGAAAATGGCGATCGCCGCTACGAAATTGGCGATCGGGCCGGCAGCGACCGTGACGGCGCGCTTCCAAAGCTTGGCCCCGGCCAGCGTCTGGGCCCGCTCTTCTGGTGTCATCTCGGCCAGTTCATCGCCATCGGCAAGGCTCGCCGCATCGGCATCGCCGTAGAATCGCACATAGCCGCCGAGCGGGATGGCCGACAGCTTCCAACGCGTGCCGTGACTATCGGTAAAACCGACGAGTTCGGGCCCGAAGCCGATCGAAAACGCCAGAATCCGGATACCCGACCATCGCCCAGCCAGATAGTGACCAAGCTCGTGCACGAAGACGAGGAGCGACAGAACGACGACATAGGGAAGTATGTAGCCGGCAAGGAAGCCGAAGAAGGCGGTGATTTGATCCATCATTTGATCCTGTTCATGGTGCTTTGCGGCCTCAGAGACCGAATAGGAAAGCACCGAGAGAGTCGACAGCCCCCTTGCCGACTGCGGAGAAACCTATCGCAAGAAAGAACACTGCGAAACAGGCAAAGACAAGTGCGTCGACCCGGTCCATGACGCCGCCATGTCCGGGAATGAGATGACTGGAATCCTTCACGCCGAAACGCCGCTTTATATAGGATTCAAACAAGTCACCAATCTGGCCGGCGACCGACAGGAAGAAGGCGAGCAGCGGAACCCACAGCCCGATCGACTGGAAGAAGGAGAGCGCCACCGCGATCCCCGCAAGGACACCGGCAATCGTCCCGCCGATTGCACCGGACCAGGTCTTGCCGGGGGAGATGCGTGGCGCGAGCTTCGGCCCGCCGATGGCGCGACCGACAAAATAGGCCAGAATGTCGGTAGACCACACGACCGCAAAGACGAAGATCATCGCGGCGAAACCCAGTTGATCTTCACCGCGGATCGCAGCAAGCGAGACGGCACTCAGCCCCGAATAAAAGATTCCGCCGACATGCCACCAGCTCCAATTGCCGAGTACTGCCGGCAAGAGGGCTGTCAGGACAAGGCCTGCGAACAGCGGAACCGTGAAATCCGGCTGGCCAAACAACATATTGGCGACAAGTAGGGCCATGGCGAACCAGCCGAAGGCATTGCCGCGCATGCTCCGTTCAGCAAGCTTGGTCATCGACGACCATTCATAATAGACGAATAGCCCAATGGCGCCAGCCAGGACGCGGAAAGCTACCCCCCGAACCAGGTCGCCGCCAACACGACGGCGACCATGACGATGGCGGAATAGATACGGAGGGTAAGTTCGCGGCTCATGAAATCGCCCTAAGACCCCAGCGCCACGGCCTTGGCCGACAAGCCGCCGAAACGCCGGTCACGCTCGCCGAAACGCTCAAGCGCGGCAAAAAACTCCTCGCGACCGAAATCGGGCCAGAGCTCCGGCACGAACATCAGTTCGGAGTAGGCGGCCTGCCACAGCAGGAAGTTCGACAGGCGCTCTTCGCCGCTGGTGCGGATGATTAGGTCAGGATCGGGAATATCGCTCGTGTCGAGCCGCTGCTCGAGCATCCGCGCGTCGATATCTGACGCCTTGAGGCGACCGGCGGCAACCTCAGCGGCCAGGCTGGAAGCTGCGCGGGCAATCTCGTCACGGGAGCCGTAGTTAAAGGCGATCACGACGGTCAACCCCGAATTGCCGCGAGTGGTCTCCTCCGCCTCGAGCAGTAGAGAGCGTATGTCATCGCGCAAATTGGCCCTGTCACCGATGATACGGATGCGGACATTCTCGCGGTGCAGTTCGGCCAGATCGCGACGGATGAAAGTCTTCAGCAGGCCGAAAAGATCGTTGATCTCGGCCTCGGGGCGGCGCCAGTTCTCCGAGGAGAAGGCAAACAGCGTCAAAAAGCGAATGCCGGCCTCGGCCGCCGCCCGCACCGTTTCGCGCACCGCCTCGACGCCCTTGCGGTGCCCGAAGGTCCGCGGAAGCCCGCGCGCGTTTGCCCAGCGCCCGTTGCCATCCATGATGATCGCAACATGCTCGGGAACGGCGTGGTTTTCAGCTGTCGACATATTCGGTCCGGTTCAATGCGTCTTGGGCGGGCAAAACGAAACGCGCATGCTAGACCTGCATGATTTCCTTTTCCTTCTCGACGAGCAAGCGGTCGACATCGGAAATCGTTTCATCGGTCATCTTTTGCACCTTCTCGGAGGTGGCACGACTTTCGTCCTGACCGATTACGCCGTCCTTCTCGGCCTTTTTAAGGCCGTCCATGCCGTCACGGCGAACGTGGCGAATCGCTACCTTGGCCTTTTCGGCATAGTCATGCGCAACTTTGACCAACGACTTGCGGCGCTCCTCGTTGAGTTCCGGAAGCGGAATCCGCAGGTTCTGTCCGTCGACGATCGGGTTGAGGCCGAGATTGGCTTCCCGGATGGCGCGGTCGACCGCGTTGACCATGGACTTGTCCCAAACCGAAATGCCCAGCATGCGGGGTTCCGGCACCGTCACGTTGGCGACCTGATTCAACGGCATGCGCGAGCCGTAGGCCTCGACCGTCACCGGATCGAGAATATTGGCCGAGGCACGGCCGGTCCGCAGCGACGCGATGTCGTGCTTGAACGCGTTGATCGCGCCGTCCATACGGCGCTTGATGTCGTTGAGATCGATACCTTCGCTCATGATGCACTCCTTTAGCCTGGGCGGCGGGCCTAAACGGCCGGTCGCCTGCCCTCAATTGTCACTGACGATGGTCTTGCGGCCACCGCCTGAAAGGATTTCGCCAAATCCGCCCTTTTCGTGGATGGAGAAGACGATGATCGGTATGGAATTTTCTCGCGCCAGAGCGACGGCGGCGACGTCCATCACAGCCAGGCCCTTCTCCAGAACGGCACTATGGGTCAGATGATCGAAGCGCGTCGCGGTCGGATCCTTCTTCGGGTCGGCGGAATAGATGCCGTCGACCTGCGTTCCCTTGAAGATCGCCTCGGCGCCGATCTCTGCGGCGCGCAGCGCTGCCGCCGAATCTGTGGTGAAGAACGGATTGCCGGTGCCGCCGGCGAAAATCACCACGCGGCCCTGCTCCAGATGATGCAGCGTGCGCAATTGGGTGAAGCTCTCGCAGATTTCCGGCATGGCAATCGCCGACAGGACGACGGTGTCGATGCCAAGCTTGCGCAGCGAGGTGGCGAGCGCCAGCGCGTTGATGACGGTCGCCAGCATGCCCATGTGGTCACCGGTCACCCGGTCGCCGCCCTTGGAGGCCACGGCCACGCCGCGGAAGATGTTGCCACCGCCGACCACGACCCCAACCTCGACACCCATTGCGCGGGCGTCAGCAATATCGGCGGCGATCCGGTCGGCAACCGCTACGTCGATGCCGAAGCCCTGGCTGCCCATCAAGGCCTCGCCGGAAGCTTTGAGAAGGACGCGCTTGTAGAGTGGTTTGGAAGTCATGCTGTATCCTCGGATAATTCTGAAGCCGGATACACGAAGGGCATCGCGTTGTCACGCGATGCCCCGACTTTTCCCTAACAAGGTCGATCGACCAAAGGGCGATCAGCCCTTGGCGACGGCCGCGACTTCGGCGGCGAAATCGCTCTCTTCCTTTTCGATGCCTTCACCAAGCAGAAGACGCGCCATGCCGGTGACTTCGATCGGTGCTCCGGCTTCCTTTTCGGCTTCCTTGATGGCGGCGCCGACGGTCAGGTCCGGGTTGATGACGAAGGCCTGGCTCAGCAGAGCGACTTCCTCGAAGAACTTGCGCATGCGGCCGTCAACCATCTTTTCGATGATGGCGTCCGGTTTGCCGGAAGCGCGCGACTGCTCGATGAAGACGTTACGTTCGCGCTCGGCGACGGCTGCGTCGACTTCCTCGGCACGGATCGCGAGCGGGTTGGTGGCAGCGATGTGCATGGCGACCTGGCGGCCGATGGCGTTAAGTACTTCCTTTTTGCCGGTCGACTTCAGGGCGACGAGAACGCCAAGCTTGCCGAGGCCGTCGGCAACAGCATTGTGGACGTAGGTGGCGACAACACCGTCTTCGACCGAAAGCAGCGAAGCGCGGCGCAGCGTCATGTTCTCACCAATGTGAGCGATGGCGTCCGTGATGGTGTCGGCGACCGACTTGCCCGAGGCCGGGTAGTTGGCGGCGGCAATCGCATCAACCGAACCATCGGTCGAGAGTGCAACAGATGCAACGCCGCGGACGAGTTCCTGGAAGGCGTCGTTGCGGGCAACGAAGTCGGTTTCGGAGTTGACTTCGACGACGACAGCCTTGGTGCCGGCACCGGCAATGCCAATAAGTCCTTCGGCGGCGGTGCGACCGGACTTCTTGTCGGCCTTGGCGATGCCCTTGGCGCGCAGCCAGTCGATCGCGGCTTCAATGTCACCGTCGTTTTCGGTGAGCGCCTTCTTGCAATCCATCATGCCTGCGCCGGACTTTTCGCGCAGTTCCTTTACCAGTGCTGCAGTGATTTCAGCCATTGTTTGCCTCTTGTCGGTTCAGTCGGTGCGCCAGCCATGTGCAACGGAGTGCGGCCTGCGCCCTGTTTTGGGACGAAATGTACCCGGAAATGTAACAGCGTGATGAAGCAACGCCATCACGGATATGGTCGACCGCCTTGTCGATCGCAGCGCTAAGGCGCGGGCAGATCTTCAAAGGGGCGAGGCCGCCTGGGAGCATGGGGCTTCCAGACGGCCGATCCCAATCGGGAGACGCCGGCAGGGCAGCAAGGCCCCGCCGCGCGGCGCCATCAGGCGCCGGCTTCTTCTTCGAGAGCCGGCTCGATCGGAGCTTCCGCGGCTCCGCCGATGTCTCGGCCCGAAGCACCCTGCTGGCGCGCGATGCCGTCGATGGCAGCACGGGCGATCAGGTCGCAGTAGAGCGAGATGGCGCGCGAGGCATCGTCGTTGCCCGGGATCGGATAGTCGATCAGGTCCGGATCGCAGTTGGAATCGATGATGGCGACGACCGGAATGCCGAGGCGCTTGGCTTCGTCGATCGCGATCTTTTCCTTATTGGTGTCGATGATGAACATCAGGTCCGGGGTGCCGCCCATGTCGCGAATACCGCCGAGAGCCTTGTCCAGCTTCTCGCGCTCGCGCTCGAGGTTCAGGCGTTCCTTCTTGGTGAAACCCGAAGCTTCCGCGTTCAGGATCTCGTCGAGCTTGCGCAGACGCTGGATCGAATTCGAAATCGTCTTCCAGTTCGTCATCATGCCGCCGAGCCAGCGCGAGTTGACGTAGTACTGGGCCGAGCGCTTCGCGCTGTCGGCGATCAGTTCGGACGCCTGACGCTTGGTGCCGACGAACAGAACGCGGCCGCCACGGGCGACGGTGTCGGACACGACCTGAAGGGCCTTCGACAGCATCGGCACGGTCTGTGCGAGGTCGATGATGTGAATGTTGTTACGATCGCCGAAAAGGTACGGCTTCATCTTCGGGTTCCAGCGGTGAGTCTGGTGGCCGAAATGGACGCCGGCTTCCAAAAGCTGGCGCATGCTGAAATCGGGCAGTGACATGCCTTATATTCTCCTGTTTCCGGTTTAACCCCCGCGAGACAAACAGCACCTTTTGCAATGATGCCACCGGCGGAACCTTCCGGATTTCTCCCGGTCGATCCCAAGTCTCGCGTGTGGAATGCTCGTGGCCTTATAGCGACTTCTCGGGGAAATCAAGACTTTTCCCGCCACAAAACGTCTTCAGCCCGGCAAAGGGGCATCTTCAGCGGCAGTCGCCGGAGCCGAGCACTTCAAGCTTCGTCAGTTTGCCCGTCAGGACAAAGTCGCCGTAGTCGAGCATCAGGTCGCGGGAAATGCCGTTCTCGTAAAGCTTGAACGACTGGGTGTAGATCGGCAGGAGGTCGCCCGAGGCTTTCTCATCGAAATAGGCGATCGAGACAGGCCAATAGGCCTGGCCGGCCAACGGCCCCGTGGACTTGTCGGCCCCTTCGACGGATGTCGGCTGGCGCGCCGGGCCAACGATAGTGGTCGTCAAATAGCTTTTGTCGCCATCTTCCGAGCCGTCGAATATGCGGGCCTCGAAAAGGGACTTGCCCTTTCTGGCATTCTCGATCACTTCGAGCATGTGTTCGGCCGGAAAGCGGCTGTCCGCAAGTTCGAGCGCACGGGGCTCCGGCTGCTCGATCAGGATCTTGACCTTGCCATTCTCATCGGCCGCAGCCCCGCTCACGTCCTTGTCCATCTGGTCGTCGGTGAAGGACTTGGTCTCGAAGCGGAACTTGCCGGTGGCGAGGTTCTCGAAGGTCATGCTCTGCTGGTCGGTGACTCGGATCTGCTCGCCAGTGTCGATGCGGGTGACAAAGCGAAAATTCGTCGTGTAGCCCTCGCATTCGGAACCGTTGAACTCGTAGACCATCCGGCCGCGCATGCCCTCGATACCGGATCGCTCCGATGCCTGCTTGAGCTGAATTTCATAGACCGCCCGATGCGGAACGAGACCGCCGGCAACCGCCGCATTGGCAATGGCTGCCGTCAGACTGACGGCAGAGCCGGCAACCAAGACCACGGCTAAGCTCGAACGAAACATCGACATCCTCCTGTTGCACTTGGCGGCGATGTTATATGAACAGATCCGGCAAAAGCGAGACAAGCTTTTCGCCGCGACTGAATTCTCATCAATTATTTTATGCAGACCCGGGAAACGCACATGACCGATACGATCGACGGCCGCCTCAAGTCCATGGGAATCACCCTTCCGGAAGCAGCGGCTCCCGCCGCCAACTATGTCCCGTTTGTCATCAGCGGCAATCTTCTCTATCTCTCCGGCCAGTTGCCTATCGAGGGCGGCAAGATTGCGGTGACCGGACTGGTCGGCTCGGACGTGGCTCTCGCCGACGCACAGCGTGCCGCCGAACTCTGCGCCATCAATATCCTCGCCCAGGCGAAGTCCGCCCTTGGCGGTGATCTCTCCCGTATCGTGCGCGTCATCAAGCTCAACGGTTTTGTCGCCTCCGCCCCCGGCTTTATCGAACAGCATCTCGTCATCAACGGTGCATCCAACCTGATTGCCGGCGTGCTCGGCGAAGCCGGCAAACATGCGCGCGCCGCCGTCGGCATGGCTGCCCTACCGCTCAATGCCGCCGTCGAGATCGACGCCATCCTGGAGATCGCCCTGTGAGCGACGTCAGTTGGATCAAGGACGTGCCGGTCGCCCATCGCGGCTTCCACGACCAGAACAAGACGGTATGGGAAAACACGCTCTCGGCATTCCAGCGCGCCATCGACGCGGGCTTTGCCATCGAATGCGACATCCAGCTGTCGTCCGACAGCGTGCCGATGGTGTTCCACGACCATGACCTGCAGCGTTTGTGCGGCATTGCCGGCGAAGTGCGCGAGCGCACCGCCGGCGAACTGGGCCTGCTGTCGATCGGCGCCACGGCCGACAAGATCCCGTCGCTCAAGAAGATGCTCGCTCTGGTCAAGGGACGCGTGCCTTTGGTGATTGAACTCAAGGGCATAGATGCCGAGCACGATGACGGGCTTGCCGAATCCGTGGTGGAGGTGCTGGAGGGCTACGAGGGCAAAGTCGCGCTGATGAGCTTTGACTACTGGCTGTTGCGGGACCTCAAGAAGCTCGACTGCCCCTACCCGGTCGGGCTGACCGCAGAGGGCGTGAAGCCCGAGCAGCTCGCCGCTCATGAAGAGGCCATGCAGCTCGACCTCGACTTCATCTCCTATTGCGCCCCGCATCTGCCCAACAGCTTCGTCACGGCGCAGCGGGAACGCGGAATTCCGGTGATAACCTGGACGGTCCGGGATGAAACCATGCGTGCGCATACCTATACTCATGCGGACCAGATGACCTTCGAGGGCTTTGATCCCCGCGAGGTTGCCATCGCCACCGCCTGATGGGAGCCGCATGCCAGGAGATGTGACGATCCGGATCGAAAGATCCCTTGCCGGAATTGCGCCTCAGCGCTGGGCCATGCTCGGCGGCGCCAGGTGCGGCGCGGACGGATATAATCCGTTCGCCTCGCACGCCTTCCTTTCAGCGCTCGATGAATCCGGCTCGGCTGTGGCCGAAACCGGCTGGCTCGGCCATCATCTCCTCATGGAGGACAACGCCGGGGAACTGCTTGGCGCCATTCCCTGCTATCTCAAGAGCCATAGCCGCGGCGAATACGTCTTCGACCAGGGCTGGGCCGACGCCTTCGAGCGGGCCGGCGGCCGTTACTATCCCAAACTGCAGAGCACCTTTCCCTTTACGCCGGCGACGGGCCCGCGGCTGATGGTAGCTGAAGGCCGCAATCCAGCCGACGTGCGCCCTCTGCTTGCCGCCGGGCTCCGGCAGGTAGCCGACGAGCTCGGCGTTTCCTCCGCGCATGTCACATTCCTTCCGCAAGAAGAACTGCCGGCCTTCGCCGCCGGTGGCTACCTACATCGCACGGACCAGCAGTTCCATTTTCTCAATCCCGGTTACCGCGACCACGACGACTTCCTCGACACGCTCGCCTCGCGCAAGCGCAAGGCACTGAAGAAGGAACGTCGGGCGGCACTGGAGCACGGCATTGAGATCGACTGGCTGACCGGGTCGGATCTGACCGAGGATGTCTGGGACCAGTTCTTCACGTTCTACATGGACACCGGCAGCCGCAAATGGGGAAAGCCCTATCTGACGCGGACCTTCTATTCGCTGATCGGCGAGCGCATGGCCGACGACATCCTGCTGGTGATGGCCAGGCGCCACGGACGCTATGTGGCGGGCGCCATCAACTTCATCGGCGCGGATGCACTTTATGGCCGGCACTGGGGCTGCGTCGAGGATCACCCCTACCTGCATTTCGAGGTCTGCTATCACCAGGCGATCGATTTTGCGCTGTCGAAGGGTTTGAAACGCGTTGAGGCCGGCGCGCAGGGTGAGCACAAGCTGGCGCGCGGCTATCAGCCCGTCACCACCCATTCGGCCCACTATATCGCCCATCCGGGCTTAAGGCGGGCCGTCGCCGACTATCTCGAGCATGAGCGGCGCGAGGTCGAGCAGATGGCCGAAATCCTCGACGAGCACACGCCCTTTCGCCGCGGCGAGCGCCAGCAGCGCGACGGCGAGAGCGACGAATAGGCCGCTTGATCCTTTCTCGCCGGCCGCCTTAACTACGGCCAAACCTCAGGAGTTTCCCGATGACCAGCCCCACCTATGATCCGAACAACATCTTCGCCAAGATCCTGAAGGCCGAGATCCCCTCTGTGAAGCTCTACGAGGACGACGACACCCTCGCCTTCATGGATGCGATGCCCCAGGCCTCCGGTCACCTGCTCGTCATCCCCAAGGCCGCCTCGCGGAACCTGCTCGACGCCGATCCGGCAGTGCTGACAAAGCTCATGCCGGTGGTGCAGAAGCTCGCAATCGCCGCCAAGCGAGCCTTCGAGGCCGATGGCGTCACGGTCGCCCAGTTCAACGAGGCGGCCGCCGGCCAGACAGTCCATCACCTGCACTTCCACATCATCCCGCGCCACGAGGGCGTGCCGCTCAAAGCCCATTCCGGCAAGATGGAGGACATCGAAGTGCTGAAGGCGAATGCCGAGAAGATCAAGGCGGCGCTCTAGGCGCCCACGCATGAACCCGATCGGGCGTATCTCCGAGGTCGCCAGTCCTCAGGCCTTCGACAAGACGCCCGATTTCCCGAATAACAGCAGAGGCGCGCGATGCGGTTGTGTCGCTAATGCCTAGGCCCATGTGAACTGACTCGATTTCACAGAGATAGATCGCCAAGTGGTCGTCGGTCTCGCCTGGCAAAAAACGGGCAGCGACTTCTAGCAAGTAGCGGTCGTATTCATCCCCGAACGGGCTGTCGCTCCATACCTCGCGATCCCGTTCAAACCGATGGGATCCCAGAGCCCGAAACCGATCGCGCGCAGCGCGGGGAGTATCGCAGCAGGCAAAGGCGTCTCATTCTGGACTGACATAGGCGTTTCTCTCCGGGAACGGCCAGGTCTTCAGCAGATCCATGTCCGGTCGAAAAATCTCCACCTTGAGCGGATAGCAGGCGGCAACGTCGCTCGAATGCTTGGCGCTGCAGTCACCACCCGGGCACGCCGACAGGCCGCCCAGCAAGTCGATCTCGGCGAAGAACTCGAGATAGTCGCCGGGTCGAACCGGGCTTGCCTTCATAAAGTATTGGTGGGTGTCGGCGGTAAACCCGGTGCACATGAAGACGTTCAGGACGTCGTGGACGAAGGGTTCAGCTTCGCCAAACGACATGCCCTTCGCGCCGGCCAGTGCGCGGGTCAGGTTGGAATGGCAGCAATGATGATAGTCGCCGCCCGACAGCAGTCGGTTGGTGTAGGGATCGCAGCGCGTGCCGATGACGTCGTGGACGCTGCCGCCAAACTCGTCGAAGCCGTACCAGCCGAGCGTGTCATGGGTGATCGTCGCCAACGGCCGGAGATTGGGAAGCGTGCTCCACAGGCGGTTGCCGGTCGTCACATGGGTGGCGTGCAGCGCCCGCGTCTTGCCGGAAAAGAAGCGCTCGGTGAGGTCGTTCGCGTTCCACAGGTTGAGGTCGCCGACCTGCGGGCCGTCGATGCTGAGGATGCGGAAGAAATGCCCCTTTGGCACGGAAAAGGTTGCGCCCTCACGCGGCGGCACAATCACCTCGTCAACCTTGGTCAGCGTCTCGCGGGCGCGCCAAAGCATGTCCATGTCCGGCACCGGCAGCGTCTCGACGGGATAGCAGACCACGGGCTTGACGGCGCGGCGCTCGGCGGCATCGGCTGGGGCAGTGTCGGAGGGTATCGGAGACATGGCGGTTCCTGTGATTTTCGGTTCCGGAAAATGAGACTGCTATAGGCCAGCAAAGGCTGCCGCGCTTGTCCAAAAGCGCCCTCGCCCATGCCCTAAGGTCGCGGCGCTCACAGCAGTGCCAGCCCAAGTGACAGAAGGGCAAGAGACGCCACGACACCGACGATGACGCGCTGCCCGGCCGCGAGAAAAGCGACAAAGCCGAGCCCGGCGGCGGCAAGTCTGAGCCAGAGCGGCGAATCGGCAAGACTGCCGGTTGGGAAGACGATCAGCTTGGCGGTCACCGCCATGACCAGCGCGGTCGCAACCGCCCTTACCCAGTTCAGGGCCTCGGACCCCTCCGCCAGACGGTTGCCGGCGATCACGCCAAGCCAGCGCCAGAGATCGGTGGCAAGCCACCCGGCGAAGAGGATGACGGCATAGGGCCAGAGATCGGCAGCGCTCATGGTTCTGCTCCCTCGCCGGCCGCGACGGGCGCGCGTCGGCGAACAACGAAGCGGTCGATCAGATAGGCGAGCGTTCCCCCGCCGATGCCAGCAATCAGGATATCCAGCCCGGGTGTGATCACCGCCAGCAGCGGTCCCGAGACGACCCCAATGACAAAGGCGATCCTTACCACCGAATGGCGGGCGGAGGCCCAGATCGAACCGACGAAATAGACCGGCGTCAGGAAGAACAGGACGCCGGCAACAGCCGGCGGGAACGTCGAGACGACACCATAGCTCAAACCGACCAGGATGGTGTTGGCAGCAACGAGCGTCAGGCCGAATCCGGCGAAATAGGTGACGCGTGCCTCCCGCGGCACACCCTTCAGCTTGCCCATGGCAAAAACCCAGGCGGTGATCGCAACGAAATGCGACAAAACCAGCAGAAGCCAGGTCGGTGTGCGTGATCCGCGCATTTCCGGGACCAGCGAGGCAACCATCGGCATCATGCGGATGGATGAAAGTGTTACCGCAAGAAACATCGCCAAGATGTTGGCACCGCTTGCCATCATGCCGATCAGGATCATCTTGGCCGGCAGCGCCCAGATCATCGCCGTCATGAACATGGCCTCGCCGCGGCTGACCCCGGATTCAAGTGCAAACGCGCTAAATCCGACAAAGGAGGTCATCAGGATAAGGGCCGGCAGTGAGAAAATGCCGCGCGCGCCCTTGAGGAACCAATGAAGTGAAGCGGCGTCGGCATGGGTTGGGGGCATCGGCAGATCCGGCGTACGGCTAGAGACTGGACGGCAAGCCGACCGAATGATCAGGGCAGTTAGGACGTATACCCCCAATTCCAAGCGCGATACAGAGGCATTTGCCAAGACACCCGTCGCTATCTCAATCCGTCCGGCCCACCACTGACGGCGATCATCAGCCAGCCGTTACCGCGGCGCTTGTAGATTTCGGTCCAGCGGCCGCCAATGTGCTTCGCCGCTCCTCCATCGGCTTCCACATCGGCCTCGTAGCTGTAGTGTACGACGCCAACCTCATGGTCGAAGACCGTGACCTTCAGCGGCTTCAGCCGGTAGCGCAGGACGCGGGGCGTGGCGGGCCCGATCGAGGCGACGGCCGCCTCGTAGTCGTGCGGCATCTCCAACCCCGTCACCCAACCGCTATAGTCTCGATGCAGAAGCTTGCGGACTGGCCCGGTCTCACGCCGGCGCGCGACCTCCCAAAGATCCGTCACATGGTCCCATAGGTCTCGCTCATCCTGCGAAAGATGCTGAGGCTCCTGCTCCTTGATATCCATATGATGCCCTGCCCGCTCAAGTCCCCATCGAAGCCTAACGCCGGACCGACGCCTGCCGCAAGGCCATGGGGTCCCATTGGAAAGCAGTTCACGAGAACGTCACCGTCTAAAAGGAAAACCCCTCGCAGTATTGCTGCGAGGGGTCAATCATCGATATCGCTAATACCCGATAACCAGCATCAGGTGCCCTGCAACGGCCATCATGCCTATTTCTTCTTCGGCACCTTCGGAACCGAACCGCGCTTGGCGGGCGTACTCTCGGCAACCATCTCGTCCTTGCGGCTGCTCGCAGCCTTGGGCTTCGACTTCGCCTTGCGCGGCTTGGCTTCAGCCTCGCCCTTGGCCTCGACAAGTTCGGTTTCGCGCTTTGGCTTGACCGGTGCGACGTCCGAAAGCGCGACAAGATCGAGCACGTCCGCGCCGTTTTCGTCTTTCTTGACCCCGACCTTGACAACGCCACCCTTCTTCAGCTTGCCGAACAGGATCTCGTTGGCAAGCGGTTTCTTGATGTGCTCCTGGATGACCCGGGACAGTGGCCGGGCGCCCATCTTTTCGTCATAGCCACGCGTGGCGAGCCAGTCGACCGCCTCCGGCGAAAGGTCGAACGTGACGTTGCGTTCGGACAACTGCGCTTCCAGCTGCATGACGAACTTTTGCACCACCTTGTGGATGACTTCAGTCGGAAGTGGCGCAAAGGCGATCGTCGCGTCGAGACGGTTGCGGAACTCGGGTGTGAACAGGCGGTTCAGCGCCTCTTCGTCCTCACCGGTACGCTTCGACGAGCCAAAACCGATTGCAGCCTTGGCCATTTCAGACGCGCCCGCATTGGTCGTCATGATGAGGATGACGTTGCGGAAGTCGATCTTCTTGCCGTTGTGGTCGGTGAGCGAGCCATGATCCATGACCTGCAACAGGATGTTGAAAATGTCAGGATGGGCCTTCTCGATCTCGTCGAGCAGCACGACGGAATGCGGATGCTGGTCGACGCCATCGGTCAAAAGGCCGCCCTGATCGAATCCGACATAGCCCGGAGGTGCGCCGAGCAGTCGGGACACTGTGTGCCGCTCCATGTATTCCGACATGTCGAAACGCAGCAGTTCGACGCCGAGTGAGGCGGCGAGCTGTTTGGCGACCTCGGTCTTGCCGACACCGGTCGGGCCGGAGAAGACATAGGAACCGATCGGCTTGTTCGGTTCGCGAAGGCCGGCACGCGCGAGCTTGATCGCCGTCGACAGCGCCTCGATCGCCGCGTCCTGGCCATAGACCACCGAGCGCAGTTCCTTCTCCAGGTTGGCGAGAACCATCTCGTCGTCCTTGGAAACGGTCTTGGCCGGGATGCGGGCCATGGTGGCGATCGTCGCCTCGATTTCACGCTCGGTGATCAGCTTGCGGCGCTTGGAGGCCGGCAGCAGCATCTGCGCCGCACCAGTCTCGTCGATCACGTCGATCGCCTTGTCCGGAAGCTTGCGGTCGGAGATGTAGCGGGCCGAGAGCTCGACAGCCGACTTGATCGCCTCGTTCGTATACTTCAGCTTGTGATAGTCCTCGAAATAGGGCTTCAGGCCCTTCATGATCTCGATCGCATCCTCGATCGACGGCTCGTTGACGTCGATTTTCTGGAAACGGCGAACCAGCGCACGGTCCTTCTCGAAGAACTGACGGTATTCCTTGTAGGTCGTCGAGCCGATGCAGCGGATCGCGCCGGAAGACAGCGCCGGCTTCAGCAGGTTGGACGCATCCATCGCCCCGCCCGAGGTCGCGCCCGCACCGATCACGGTGTGGATCTCGTCGATGAACAGGACGGCGCCCGGATAGTCCTCCAGTTCCTTGACGACCTGCTTCAGACGCTCCTCGAAGTCACCGCGGTAGCGGGTGCCGGCGAGCAGCGTGCCCATGTCGAGCGAGAAGATCGTCGCATCCTTGAGCGCATCCGGGACCTTTCCTTCAACGATACGCTTGGCCAGGCCCTCGGCGATCGCCGTCTTGCCGACGCCCGGATCACCGACATAGAGCGGATTGTTCTTGGAACGACGGCACAGCACCTGGATCGTGCGGTTGACCTCGCTGTGGCGGCCGATCAGCGGATCGATCTTGCCATTCTTGGCCTTGTCATTGAGGTTGACGCAATAGGCCTTGAGGGCTTCCTGCTTGGTCTTGGGCGTACCTTCGTCCTGCTCACGGGCCTGCTTGGCCTCAGCGTCGCCGCCCTCCTCGGAACCGCGCGGCGTGCGGGTTTGCGATGCACCGGGTCGCTTGCCGATGCCGTGGGAAATGTAGTTGACGGCATCGTAGCGGGTCATCTCCTGCTCCTGCAGGAAAAAGGCGGCATGGCTTTCGCGCTCGGCGAAGATCGCCACCAGCACGTTTGCCCCGGTCACCTCCTCGCGGCCCGACGACTGGACATGGATCACCGCGCGCTGAATGACGCGCTGGAAACCGGATGTCGGCTTGGAATCCTCATCATAACCCGTCACCAGATTGGCGAGTTCGTTATCGACATAATCGATGACGGTCTTGCGCAGGGCGTCGAGATTGACATTGCAGGCCCCCATGACCGCTGCCGCATCCGCATCGTCGATCAGGGCCAGCAGAAGATGTTCGAGCGTCGCATATTCATGATGCCGCTCGTTTGCAAAGGTCAGTGCCTGGTGCAGCGCCTTTTCGAGGCTGGGAGAAAATGTTGGCACGTCAGTTCCTCACTTCTTTTCCATGACGCATTGAAGCGGATGCTCATGCTGCCTGGCGAAATCCATTACCTGGCTCACCTTGGTCTCGGCGACTTCGTAGGTGAAGACGCCGCATTCTCCGACACCATGATTGTGGACGTGCAACATGATGCGGGTGGCTGCCTCCCTATCCTTCTGGAAGAAGCGCTCCAATACATGGATCACGAATTCCATCGGGGTATAGTCATCGTTGAGAAGCAGAACGCGATACAGGTTCGGTTTCTTCGTCTTAGGCTTGGTACGCGTGATCACCGAGGTGCCACGATTGGCGTTGTCCCCGTCCCGCTGGCTTTGCATGACGACCGGCTTGGCGATCATTTCAGTTCATTCTCCAATTGTCCGGCCGATCTGCCGAAGACGCAACGCGACGGACAAACACTTAGCTCAGTAAGGTAGTTCATAATTCGGTGATTTTAAGCCCCCCTTCGCACAGCGCAAACAGAATTAAGCGAGCGGTTCGGCGGGCAGGCTCAAAAAGGAGCATGAGGCTTATACCACCCGGCACAAATGGCAAGACCGGCCGCGCGAGGCGCGGCCGGTCTTGCTGCATTCTTGAACTGCTGGCTGCTGATCAGGCGGCCTTGGGCGTTGACACGCCGGTGGCCTTGGCGATCGGCGCTTCGTAAGGCTTGTAGACCGTCTTGGCGAGGTCGGCGTACATTTCGCTCATCTTGGTCGCTTCGGCCACGAAGCTCTCATAGGACGACTTCAGAAAATTGGTCTGCAACTCGAAAGCGGTCTCGATGCTCTTCACGCCCGCAAGCGCTTCTACGTAGGAAGACAAGTCCTGAAAGGACTTCTTCGAATACTCGGAAGCTTCCGTCGCGATCGCCTGGAAACCCTTGGCCACTTCAGAATAGTTCTTCGTCATGGCGTCCATGGCTTCCTTGCCCTTTTTGTTGGCTTCGTCGATGTTGATCATGCCAATGCTCCTTACGGTCCGTTTCATTCGGTGCCCAAGTAGATAGCACTTGCACAAAAACAGTCAAGTGTTTTGTGCATCGCCGCATCGCGTCCTGGTTGTGCCATTGGGCAAAATAGAAGCCGACCGAAGGCCGGTCGGCCATGTCCCCTTGAAAAAGAAAACATATATCAGCGTCGCCGCAACCCTTGGCTTAAAGGTCGACGTCGAGGATCGCCATCGTGAAGTTGTAGGACAGGTCGCCGTCCTCGTCGTCCCGGAAAACCACGCCGAGGAACTCGTCGCCAGCATAGACTTCCGCCGAGTCGTCCTTGCGGGGGCGCGCCTTCACCACCATGTTCGGGTTGAACATCCGCTTGAAATAGGCGTCGAGTTTCTTGATTTCTTCGGGCTTCACGATCCATTCTCCATCGGGCGGTTCAAATCGGGCCGCTTGTCGCACGCGCCATCCGCCGCTGTAAAGACGCAAAGGCCATTCTTTGCCGCTCGTGGGCAGACGCAACCGTACACCGGCCCCGCCTTGTGGTGGCCGTCGATCAATCCGCTGCCAAGATCTGGTCCATCGAGCGCGCGGGCTCGGCACATCCCGCCTCACCCACGACGCGGGCCGGAACACCGGCAACGGTCGAGTTGCGCGGCACCGGCTTCAGCACCACGGAACCGGCGGCAATGCGCGAGCAGCAACCGACCTCGATATTCCCGAGCACCTTGGCGCCAGCACCGATCAGCACGCCATCGCCTATCTTCGGATGGCGGTCGGCGCCCTCCTTACCGGTGCCGCCGAGCGTCACGCCGTGCAGGATAGAAACATTGTCGCCGATCCGCGCCGTCTCGCCGACGACGAGGCCGGTGGCATGATCAAGAAAGATACCCTTGCCGATACGCGCAGCGGGATTGATGTCGGTCTGGAAGACGCTCGACGCGCGGCTCTGCAGATAGAGCGCGAAGTCGCGCCGCCCGCGGTTCCACAGCCAATGGGCCAGACGATGGGTCTGGATGGCATGGAAGCCCTTGAAATAGAGGACGGGCTCCATGAAGCGGGTGCAGGCCGGGTCGCGATCGTAGACGGCCTGGATGTCGACGCGCATTATCGAGCCCCATTCCGGCCAGTCACGCAGCATCTCGTCGAAGGTCTGGCGCAGCAGGATGGCCTGCAGATCGGGATGATCGAGCCGTTCGCAGATCCGGTAGATCACGCAATCCTCGAGAGATCGGTTGTTCAGCACCGTCGAATAGAGGAACGCGGCCAGCAGCGGATCGAGATCCGCGGCAGCCCTCGCCTCACTGCGCAGGCTGTCCCAGATGGGGTCCATGGACTGCACAAGCTCTCTCTTGAGGATTTCGCTCTTTGCGGCCATTGCCGGTCTCCCCGTTTCCTGTTCGAAGGCATTATATAGTCGATCCTTGATTCAACATAAATGGGCACGCTTGATGAAACGCACGCATGATTTTGCCGCCGGCCGGATCCGCGCCGCCTGCCAGGCAGGTACGGGTATTCTGGCCATTGCCAATCCCGAGCGGAAAAACGCCCTAACCGCCGCAATGTGGCGCGCAATTCCCGAGGCGATCCATTGGCTATGTAGCGAAGGCGATGTCCGGGTCATCGTGCTTATCGGTGCAGGCGACAGGGATTTCAGCGCGGGCGCCGACATCTCTGAATTCCCGACCGTGCGCAAGGATGCGGCTACGGCACGACTCTATGAAGACGAAAACAGCAAGGCATTTGCGGCGATCCGCAATGCTCCGGTGCCGGTGATCGCGGCAATCCGCGGCATCTGCTACGGTGGCGGCTTCGGCCTTGCCGCGGCAGCCGACCTGCGGATCGCCGCAGAAGACGCGGCCTTCGCCGTTCCGGCGGCTCGCCTGGGCCTTGCCTATCCCGCGGATGCCGTCCAGGACTTCGTCCTGTCGCTTGGAACGCAATTGGCGCGCATGGCGCTCTATTCCGGTGCTGCGATGAGCCCGGCGCAGCTTCTCGCGTGCGGCTTCCTTTTGGAGGTGACGCCGCTCGAGGCGCTCGAGACTGAAGCGATGAAGCTTGCGGAAACCATCGCCGCCAATGCGCCGCTTTCGGTCAGGGCCTCCAAGCTTGCGATCCGGGCAGCTTGCCAACAGGACATGGATCTCCTGCGCGAGGCGGAAGTGATCGGCGCTGCGACCTTCGACAGCGCCGACTACGCCGAAGGCCGGGCCGCCTTTGCCGAAAAGCGCAAACCGCGGTTCATCGGTCGGTAATTGCCGCGCCGAATGGCGCGATGCGCCTCCTCAGACGGCCGACAAATGCCGGTAGAAGTCGATGACCGCTTTCTTGAACACCTTGTCCCCAACGGCGAGCATGTGATCGCGATTGGGGATGTCGATCGCCGTTGCATTCGGCATCAAGGTCGCCAGCTCCTGCGCCGAACCGGCAATGTCGTCCTTGGTACCAACCGCGATCAGGGTGGGCACGTCGACGTTTGCGATGTCGGCCCGCGCGACCAGCACGCGCGACGTCCGGATGCAGGCGGCAAGCGCAAAGCGGTCGGAATGCGTCTGGTCGGCAAATGCACGGAACATGCGTCCTCGCGGATGAGTGACGTCCGAGAGCGAAGGCGCCAGCAACGCTTCGGCGATCGGGTCCCAGTCGCCGACCCCGTCGCACAGCCCTATTCCAAGGCCGCCGAGCACGAGCGAACGAACACGATTCGTATGCTCGATGGCCATGAAGGCGGAGATGCGCGCACCCATCGAATAGCCAATGACATGGGCCTGCTCGATGCCAAGATGGGTGAGAAGCGCCGCCGCGTCGCCGGCCATCAAAGAAGGATAATAGGCTTCTGGGTCATGAGGCCGGTCGCTGGCGCCATGGCCGCGATTGTCGATGCCAATCACCCGGTAACCCGCCTCGCCCAATGTCTTCAGCCAGCCCGTATAAACCCAGTTGACGTTGGCGGTCGAGGCGAAACCATGGATCAGCAGGACGGGCTCCCCTGTCGGATCACCTTCGTCAAAATACGCGAGTTGCAGGCTATCATGATAGAAGAGTGAGAAAGACGGCGCATTGAGATTCATGGACTTGTCCTGTCGGCATCGATTTTGCCCACACTATGAAATGTGTGCGACGGGTCCAACCCGGTCGCTATGGATTTTCTGTGAGGCGGGTGCGCGTTTGGCTCTACACTTTTTTATGGAAGGACGATATGGTCCGCCGCGTTGAATGGCATAGCGGAGACGAACATGGCCGGGCACAGCATTCCCCATTTCCAGAACGACGGCGGTCATCAGGTGATCGAAATCGGCGTGAAGGAATTCATGTGCACCGGCGCGTCGGCTCCCTTCGACCATCCGCACATCTACATCGACATGGGACATGACAACGAAAAAGTCTGCGCCTATTGCTCGACGCTCTACCGCTACAATCCGGCGCTGAAAGCCGAGCAGACCAACCCGCAGGGCTGCGTCTACCACGTCAAGGCGGCGTAACCGCCAGCGTTTCTGATCGGATCAATCCATGTCGATCAAGACCGCCGCCATCATCGGAGCAGGGGTGGCGGGTCTCACGGCGGCGCTGTCGTTGGCGCGCCATGGCATTCGCACGGAAATCGTCGAGCAGGCTCCGCAGCTCGGCGAAGTCGGCGCGGGTTTGCAGATATCCCCCAATGCCTCACGTATCCTCGCCCAGCTCGGAGCGCTTGACGAGATCGAGCGTCATTGGGCCGAGCCCGACGAGATACGCCTCGCGTCAGGCGTGACACTGAAGCCGCTTGCGGCAGTGCCGACCGGCGAGCTTGCGCGCAAGCGCTGGGGCGCGCCCTATGGCGTCTTGCATCGCTCCACCCTGCAGCAGTCTCTTCTGGCGAAGGTTTTGCACAACCCTCTTTGCAGCCTGCATCTCGGCTGCCGGGTAGAGTTGCCCGACCGAACAGAGATCGAGCGTCTGATCGGCCTGCAGCCCGATCTCATCGTCGGGGCGGACGGCGTCTGGTCCTCGGTACGAAAGCTGATCAAGGACAGTCCGAAAGTCAGCTTCTCCGGCAACATCGCCTGGCGCTTCACCACAGCGGCCGCCGAAGCACCCCGCTTCCTCGACCCGGTCAACGTCACGGCCTATCTCGGCCCGAACTCCCATCTCGTCGCCTATCCGCTCAAGGAGATCGACGGTTTCAACATCGTCGCGATAGCAGCCGGCATTGACCCCGGAGAAACCTGGAGCGCGGACGGAAACGCCGGGCAACGTGCCCTGCTCTTGCGCCAGTTTTCCGGGTGGAACGGAGAGATCTGCAAGCTCCTCGCCTCAATCGAGCAGGCGACCTTCTGGCCGCTCTATGAGGCTTCGTCCGGGCGCTGGCAGAACGGCCGCGACACGGTGCTGATCGGCGATGCCGCGCATGCGATGATGCCGTTCTCCGCACAGGGCGCCGCCATGGCGATCGAGGACGCATTCGAGCTTGCCGGCGAGGTGGCCGGCACCCTGCCCTTGCCCGAAGCGCTTTCCCGTTTTGAAACGGCCCGCAAGGCGCGAGCGACACGGGTGCGCCATCGCGGTTCATTCAACAAGTTCGTCTATCACGCCGGCGGGCCGGTCAGATTCGGCCGCGACCTCGTGCTTTCACTGCGCTCGGCGCAGAGCCTCGCCGGCGATCTCGACTGGCTCTACGGCTATCGCGCCAGAGGCTGACGCCCTGTTCGCCGCTCAAACGGCGGCGGCGGCTTTGAAGCCGCGTTCAAGATCCGCGACGATGTCCTCCACGTTCTCGAGCCCGATCTGCAGCCGGATGACCGGCCCCTCGGTCGGAGCCTTGCGGATCTTGCGGTCGTCGAGATTGACCATGACCGCCAAGCTCTCGTAACCGCCCCAGGAATAACCGAGGCCGAACAGCGAGAGCTCGTCGAGGAAGGCCCTCGCCTTCGGCTTGAACTTCGCCGGCGAATCGGCGCCAAGCACAAAGGAGAAGATGCCGCTTGCGCCCTTGAAATCGCGTTTCCAGATGTCATGACCGGGGAAGCTTGGCAGCGCGGGGTGCAGCACGCGTGCCACGTCATCCCGACCTTCCAGCCACTGCGCCACGGCAATGGCGCTGCGGCCATGGTGCTCCAGGCGCAGGTTCATTGTCCTCAGGCCACGCAGGATCATATAGGAATCGTCGGGTGAGCCGCAGATACCGAGCGTGATGTTGGCTTCCTTCAGCCGTTCCCAATGCGCCGCATTGGCCGAAACCGTGCCCATCAGGATGTCGGAGTGGCCGGAAGGATATTTGGTCGCGGCATGCATGGAAATGTCGACGCCGAAATCCAGCGGCCGGAAATAGAGCGGCGTCGCCCAGGTATTGTCCATCGTGACGACGCAGCCATGCTTGTGGGCGACATCGGCAATCGCCCGGATATCCTGCATCTCGAAGGTGTTGGAGCCCGGAGCCTCGGTGTGGACCAGCCTGGTGTTGGGCCGGATCAGGTGTTCGATGCCTGCGCCGACATCCGGATCGTAATACTCGATATCGACGCCGAGCCGCGTCAGCATGGTGTCGCAGAAATGTCGGCACGGCGAATAGACCGAATCGACGATCAACGCGTGGTCCCCGACCGACAGGAAGGAGAGGAATGGTACGGTGATCGCCGCAAGCCCGGTCGGCACGAGAATCGTTCCGGCCGAGCCCTCCAGTTCGTCAATCGCTTCGCACAGCGCATCCGTGGTCGGCGTCCCGCGCGTTCCGTAAGTGTATTTCTGGGCGCGTGTTTCCATGGTTCGGACGTCCGGAAACAGAACGGTCGAAGCATGCACGACCGGCGGGTTGACGAAGCCGTGAAAACTCGAAGGGTCATGGCCGATATGGCAGAGTTTCGTATCCGTGCCGGCGTTCGCCAGCATGTCTTTCCTGTCCTTCATGAACTCCGAGGCCTTCTGATTGCGAGGTATGAAGAGAGGATTTCTGAAGGCCGCCAGCCTTGCGGTCAAGCCGAGATTTGTCACCCTGCCATTGACAGAACCGCTGCTCAAAGCGCTTTCGGGCGACTCGATTTTAATCACCGAGTGACCGGAAACGACAATTTTTGCCTGTTTTTCCAGCTGAATTCCCAATTCGCCGCTTTTCGCCGCAATTTCGGACCTCAAGACTTGACCGTCGATCCATTTAAGACTGTGATAGGTGGGTTCGCGCCGGGAGGGCAGCGAGCCGGCCTGCTGCGCCGACCCACATGGCGCGCGGCGGTCGAAATCAAAAGAAACGGAAAAGGTTGGGAAAAATGAACAAGACTCTTCTGTCAGCCGCGCTCGGCGCTGCAGTCCTGGGAATGGGCGCGTCGACGGCGTTTGCTGGCACGCTCGATGATGTGAAAGCCAAGGGTTTCGTCCAGTGCGGCGTCAACGGTTCGAATCTTGCTGGCTTCGGCGCGCAGGATTCCTCAGGAAACTGGACCGGCATCGATGCTGATCTCTGCAAGGCTGTCGCCGCCGCGGTCTTCGGCGACGCAACCAAGGTCAAGTTTACGCCCCTTTCTGCCAAGGACCGTTTCCCGGCTCTGCAGTCCGGCGAAGTGGACATGCTCGCCCGTAACACCACCTGGAGCACGAGCCGCGATTCGCAGCTCGGCTTCGATTTCCGCGCCGTCAACTACTATGACGGCCAGGGCTTCATGGTGAAAAAGGAACTCAACGTGAAGTCGGCGCTCGAACTGAACGGCGCCTCGATCTGCGTACAGTCCGGCACCACCACCGAACTCAACCTCGCCGACTACTTCCGTGCCAACGGCATGGAGTTCAAGCCGGTCGTGTTCGAGGCCCAGGACGAGGCCGACGCCGCCTATAACGCCGGCCGTTGCGATGCCTACACCACGGACGCCTCGGGCCTCTATTCGATCCGCCTGAAGATGGCCAATCCGGACGATAACCTGGTCCTGCCAGAAATCATCTCGAAGGAGCCGCTTGGCCCGGCCGTGCGCCAGAACGACTCCAAGTGGTTCGACGTCGTGACGTGGACGCACTACGCCATGGTTGCCGCCGAAGAATTCGGCATCACCCAGGCCAATGTCGAGGAAATGAAGAAGTCCGACAATCCGGACATCAAGCGCTTCCTCGGTGAAGAAGCCGATTCCACGCTCGGCGCCGACCTTGGCCTGCCGAAGGACTGGGCCGTCCAGATCATCACGGCCGTCGGTAACTACGGCGAAAGCTTCGAACGCAACGTCGGCCAGGGCTCCCCGCTCAAGATCGACCGCGGTCTGAACGCTCTGTGGACCAAGGGCGGCCTGCAGTACGCTCCGCCGATCCGCTGATCGCAGCAAGCTGAGTATCGGGAAGGCGGCGACATCCGCCTTCCCTTTTCGGACGACAACACCCGGAAAAAAGGGTGGACGATACGACAGGGGAATTATCGATGGCTGCGACCGACGCCCGTACCCAGGGCGGCGACAACCGTCCGAAGGTATCGCTGCTCTACAATCAGGCCTTCAGACAGATCATCTATCAAGCACTCACCCTGCTTTTTGTCGTGGGGGTGATCTACTTCGCCTGGACAAATGCCGCACAGAATCTCGCCCGTGCGAACATGACGTCGGGATTCGGTTTCCTCAACAGCCGCGCCGGTTTCGATGTCGCGCAGTCATTGATCGCCTATTCGAGCGACTTAACCTATATGCGCGCGTTGCAGGTTGGCCTGATCAACACCCTGGTGATCGGCTTTTTCGGCATCATCACGGCGACGATTGTCGGCCTCCTGGTCGGCATCGGACGGCTCTCGCGCAACTGGCTGATCTCGCGTCTCAGTACTGTGTACGTGGAGATCTTCCGCAACATTCCACCGCTGCTCGTCATCTTCTTCTGGTATCTCGGTGTGCTTGCGCTGCTTCCGGCCATACGCACGATCTTCCAGCATGTGGAGGAAAATCCCGACGCGGTCTTCTTCATTTCGAACCGTGGCATCTACATGCCCGCCCCGATCTTTGGTGAGGGGTTCGTCTATGTCGCAGCCGCTTTTGTGGCCGGCATCGTCGGCGCAGTCCTCTACACGATCTGGGCCAATCGCCGCCAGTTGGCGACTGGCTTGCGCCCACCCGTTCTCTGGGTCAACCTTGCGCTGGTCGTCCTCTTGCCGGTCGCGGCTTTCCTGGCGCTCGGCGCTCCGCTGTCATTCGACTACCCGGTCCCGGGGTCGTTCAACATGCGTGGCGGCATGGTGATCGGGCCGGAATTTCTCGCCCTTTATCTCGCCTTGTCGCTCTACACCGCATCCTTCATCGCCGAGATCGTGCGGGCCGGCATTCGCGGCGTTCCAAGCGGACAGACCGAAGCGGCCCATGCGCTTGGCCTCAGATCCGGACCGACGACCCGTCTTGTGGTCCTGCCACAGGCCTTGCGGATCATCATTCCACCGCTCACCTCGCAATACCTGAACCTGATCAAGAACTCCTCGCTCGCGGTTGCCGTCGGCTATGCGGACCTCGTCGCGGTCGGCGGCACGATCCTCAACCAGTCCGGCAAAGCGGTTGAGATTATCGCAATCTGGATGGCGGTCTATCTTACGATCAGCCTTCTCACATCGCTGTTCATGAACTGGTTCAACGCAAAGATGGCCCTGGTGGAGCGCTGACATGGATACCAATAACGCCTTCGTCCGCCACACGTTCCTGCCCGCGGAAGCCGCCCCCCGGAACGAATCGACGATCATCGGCTGGCTGCGCAAAAACCTCTTCGCAACAGTGCAGGATACGATCCTGACGCTGGTTGCCATCGCCGCAATCCTTTACTTTCTGCCGGGCGTGATCGACTGGCTCTTCATTTCGGCGGTCTGGACCGGCGCCGACCGTTCCGTCTGCACGACGGCCGTGCAGGGCGGCATTCAGCCGGAAGGCTGGAGCGGCGCCTGTTGGGCCTATGTCAACGACCGCTTCGTGCAGTTCATGTTCGGCTCCTATCCGCGCGGCGAGCTCTGGCGTCCCCTTCTCGTCCTCTTCATGTTCATCGGACTGCTCATTCCTTTCCTGATCCCCAAGGCGCCGCGCAAGGGGCTGAATGCGCTTCTCCTGCTGATCGCCCTGCCGATTTTCGCCTATGTCCTGTTGCTTGGCGGCTCTTTTGGCCTGTCGCATATCGAAACGCCGCTTTGGGGCGGCCTGATGGTCACCATGGTCCTGTCCTTCGTCGGGATTGCCATCTCGCTGCCACTCGGCATTCTTCTCGCCCTTGGCCGGCGCTCGCCGATGCCGGTCGTCAGGACCGCCTCGGTCGCGTTCATCGAGCTCATCCGAGGCGTTCCGCTGATCACCGTCCTGTTCATGGCCAGCGTGCTTCTGCCGCTGTTCCTGCCGCCCGGCAACAACATCGACAAGTTCCTGCGTGCGTTGATCGGCGTTTCGATCTTCGCCTCGGCCTATATGGCGGAGGTCATTCGCGGCGGGCTGCAGGCTATCCCCAAAGGCCAGTACGAGGCGGCGGATGCGCTCGGGTTGAGCTATTTCCACAAGATGACCTTCATCATCCTGCCTCAGGCGATCAAGCTGGTGATCCCGGGCATCGTCAACACCTTCATCGGTATCTTCAAGGATACCTCGCTCGTCACCATCATCTCGATGTACGACCTCCTCGGCATCGTAAAGGCATCGTTC
Source organism: Rhizobium arsenicireducens (assembly GCF_964021225.1). Taxonomy (NCBI): domain Bacteria; kingdom Pseudomonadati; phylum Pseudomonadota; class Alphaproteobacteria; order Hyphomicrobiales; family Rhizobiaceae; genus Rhizobium; species Rhizobium arsenicireducens. Next base: position 1,552,203 of record NZ_CAXHYK020000001.1, read on the forward strand.
GGCGATTCGGGCTGGCAGACACCGGTCACACCGCTAACCGGTCTGATTTTCGCCGGTTTCGTTTTCTGGATTTTCTGTTTCGGCATGTCACGCTATTCAGGATTCATGGAACGGCACCTCGATACCGGCCACAAGAAATAACGTCAGGGGAAAACAATGGCTGAAGTCCAACCCACCAAGATGACCGTCTCGGACACCGATGTCGCGGTCGAAATCGTCAACATGAACAAGTGGTACGGGGATTTTCACGTGCTGCGCGACATCAACCTGAAGGTCATGCGCGGCGAACGCATCGTCATCGCAGGCCCATCCGGTTCGGGCAAGTCGACAATGATCCGTTGCGTCAACCGTCTGGAAGAACACCAGACGGGCCAGGTCTTCGTCGACGGCATCGAACTGACCAATGACCTGAAGAAGATCGACGAGGTGCGCCGCGAAGTCGGCATGGTGTTCCAGCATTTCAACCTCTTCCCGCACCTGACCATCCTCGAGAACTGCACGCTGGCGCCGATCTGGGTCCGCAAGATGCCGAAGAAGAAGGCGGAAGAAGTCGCCATGCACTTCCTCGAGCGGGTCAAGATCCCGGAACAGGCCAACAAGTATCCGGGCCAGTTGTCCGGCGGCCAGCAGCAACGCGTGGCGATCGCCCGCTCGCTCTGCATGAACCCGAAGATCATGTTGTTCGACGAACCGACCTCGGCGCTCGACCCGGAAATGATCAAGGAAGTGCTCGACACCATGGTGGGGCTGGCCGAAGAAGGCATGACCATGCTGTGCGTCACCCATGAAATGGGCTTTGCCCGCCAGGTCGCCAATCGCGTGATCTTCATGGACCAGGGCCAGATCGTCGAGGAGAACGCGCCGGCGGAATTCTTCGACAATCCGCAGCACGAGCGCACCAAGCTGTTCCTGAGCCAGATCCTGCACTAGGATCTGCCCCTGCCTGTAGAGGAAAGCCCGCACCGTTCATGAACGGCGCGGGCTTTTCCTTTGGCCGGATGCAGCCACGACGGCTTGTGATCGGCGCTAAATCAGGGGCACCAGGCCTGCTGCTTGCCGAAACGTGGCCGGGCTAGGCCTTCCGACACAAGGATAGCGCCAAGCGAGCGGCCATCACGCGTTACGACACGCATGGCCGGGCCGGTCGCCGGGACATTCTGGCCCTTCAGTTCGGAGAACTCGAAGCTGCCGGCGTTAAGCAGGTCGCGCAGCCGCACCTTGGCGGCAAAGCCCTTGTCCCGCTCCTGCTGGCATTTGGCATTCTCGGTCGCCGGCGCCACCACGTCGGCCAGCACGATACGTCCCTTGCGGAACCAGAAGCTGTCGCCGGAGGCGACGCAGTTGTCGAGGCCCGAGGTTCCGCAGAAATAGAACCTGGCGGTGAAGCCCTTGCCATCCTGCGAGGCATCGCCCGGACGTCCCCCGGGCACGGGAACGGCGGCTGTCGACTTGGCCGGCGCCGCACCGACCGGCGCGGGTGGAACCGGACCGCTGTCGCGCTTGTCGACGGGCTTGGTCGGCTTGGGCGCTGGCTCGGCTTTGGGACGCGGCGCCGCCGGCCGACCGTCAGACGTCTCGGCCGGCTTGCTTGCCGCGCGCTCCGAAACCTTCGGCAGATAAGTGGCGATCAGGCGCGGCAGATGCTGGCGATTGTCATAGGCGGCGATCGCGCCGGCGACGATGACAAGCGCGGCGACCCACGGCCAAAGCCCGCCGCCGGACGATTTCCGGCGCGCCGGGCTGCTGCGCTTGCGGGGCTTTCTCTTCGTAGTGCCGGTACTTGCCATGAATAGCCCCCGCTTCGACGGCTGCAGATTGTCTCAAGGAATGGACGTCAGCCCCATGGCCGCGCGACCGGACGAATCCCGCAACGCGAATCATGCACAGGCAGCGATAGCCGATTTGGTCATAGGAATGCCAGTGGCTCTTGAGCGGGATCAGCTCACGGCAGGGCGCGTTGGAGACATTCTGGCGTCTGTGTCTCCGGGCTGGACAGAACGGAGATGGCGACCCCTGCAGTTGTATCAATACTGAGAAGTTTCAAACGCTTATAAGATGGTGGGACCGAAAACAGTCCCATTGAAAACATTTGGCTTTCAGAAACACCATGTCTCACCTCTGGGCGGGCCATCCGCGCCAGTGCGATCGGTTGTATTGTGAACAGGATCTTTATGACATGAACAGACGCGGCCGTGGCGGCGTGCGCCCCCATTTATAGCCACCGCACGAAATGCGGCCGCTGCCTTATCACGACGGCCGCATTACAACGGGCTACTGTGTCGCGGAATAGTCGACCGTTTTGCCGAGTCGCGAGACATTCTCCTCGATCGCCATCACGATCAGATAGGCGAGCAGTGTGCGCCGCTCCCGTCTTACCCGCTCCAGAGCCTGCCTCAAGAGTTGATCAACAATTTTTACGTCTTCCATGTCCTTACCTCCAAAAGCGCGGAATTGCGCCGGCAGAGGATGGCACAGTGACGAAATCCGCAGCCTATCAGGATAGGGGGGCATAAGGCTGTCCCTCCGAACCACGCAGCCAGCCGCCATGAGCCTTACGGCCGCCTGATCATCCCTTGATATCTGGGGCTATGATCGCCTCTCTCTCCGTGAGATCATGGCGCCTGCCGGCCTGTCCCAGCCCCCCAGCTATACCCAAGCCGGCCAATGACCCCCGAGGCCCTCGTCTTTCCCGAAAGGCGAGGGTTTTCGCATTGATGGGCTGGCCACTTGATCGGCGCGCGAACCGCCCGAGAGGACTATTCGTCGTGATTGCAGATTGGATAGCTGGCCCCCATTGGCGGCAAAATCCACGGTGCCGGCTGGCCAGTGATGACCTTGACCGTCGTCAGTGCAGCATGATTGAGCGCCGTGATTGCGCGGTAGTCGTCGCTGTCCGGGGCCACACGCGAAGACATATCGTTGAGCGCACGGCAAAAGATGCGGGTCTGCTCAACCAACTGGATATGCTCGAGTTCGGAAAGCTGCTTTGGTCGTTTTCGTCCCATGAGTGCGAACATACACAGAACAGGAAGCAAGTCCAGACCGACTGACCTAGTTCGAGCGCCCGTTCTGCGCCGCCTCGATCCGCTGCAGGATTTCCCGCGTCACCCGCATGTCTGCCGCCAGCGCATTGAGCGTACCCTCGATCATGCGCGTGGCGAGTGCCGCATCCTGCGCCTGTTTCTCCACGGCCGTGATCCTCAGTTCCTGCGTATCGAGACGACGGACAGAGGCTTCGATCGCGGTCAGTCTGTTGTCCATCCGCTCGACCGCCGCGCCATTGGCGGAATTCCCCGCGTTGACACGTTCCCACATGCCGCCCCAGGCCGCGATGCCACCGGCGAAGCCGAGCAGGATCACGACCGTGTTGAGGTTCCATTCCCATTTCCAGACAGGCGCTTTCACCGTTGTCATGTCATCGTCCCTGTCGCTCAAGACCCCTGCCCCTTTCAATGCATGTGATGCCCTAAAGTTCGCGTGCTCACTTCCGGCAGGCCGGATCGCTCCGGCACTGGCGGTTGTTCGACGATATCGCCGGCCCAGCCGTCGCGTCCTGCGAGGCGGCGATCGCGGCCGACGGATCGGAGAACCGCACGAACTGATAGCCCGCCCCCTCAGTCGCAGGCACTGTCTGGCAGGCCGCTGTCGCGCATGAAGACAAGACAGCGATCGCGATCCGAAAGCTTGCGGAAATTCGCATTATTCTTCTCCAGGTTGGTGATCCGTTCCGCGGCCTCTTGCGCCGCCTCCAGCCTTGCCGCGTCCCGTCCGTCGCCACGGCCGGCGAGATAGACCGGCCCGGCCACGATGAGCGCGCCGACAATCCCGCCGACGCCGATCTTGATCCAGTCAAATGGTCCGATCATCGGCACCGACTCCGGCTGATGCTCGCTTCAAGATCGGTCGGAAGAACCGCCGGACGAGGGCGCATCCAGATATTGACGAGGAATCCGGCGGCGATCACCCAGCGCTGGTATTCGGTCGGGATGATGGCGATGATCTCCGGCGAGTTCAGGAGATCGGGCGCCACGAGCAGCAGCGCGAAGATGAGGTTTGCCAGCCAGGTGCGAAACCGGATGATGATTTCGAAAATGCGCTTCATGCCTTGTTTCCTTTCCATGCGGCGAGAATTGCGTTGATCAGCGCCGTCAGCCAGTCGGACTTGCCAGTCTTCTGGTCGATCACGTTGGGCTTGGGCGCGCTCAGCTGCGGCGGCTTGGCCGCATCGACCGGCGCTGGGACTGGCGCCGGAGGCTTCGGATCGGCGACAGGCACGCCGCCCGCCGCCTCGATCGCCGCGAGAAACGCCTGGTAATAACCGGCGATGAGCTCCCACTTATCGGTGATATTGACGGTGCGGCGCGCGTTTTTCAGGTCGTCCGGCCCGTCGCTCGGCAGGTAATGCGCAATGCCCCTGCCCTTTCCGTTCCAGCGCCCGTCGATCAGTCCCTTGACCAGCACCCGCGCGGAAATGACCGGATCAAGCATCTTGTCGGGATAGGCCACAAGGTCATAGCCGGCATCGAGCGAGGAGCGCTCGTAGTTCTCGATCCAGGTAATCTGCACCTGGCCGCGCCCATAATAGACATGGCCATACTTGCCGGCCGGCTTGCCATAGGCGCGCTTGGCGACGATCCGCCGCGCGCCGGCGTCATCCCTGGCAAAGCCCTCGCGCACCGGAACCATCCGACGCCCGGTTTCGTGATAGACCGTCGCCAGCGCATAGGCGAGCGTCTTCTTTCGCCGGTCGCCATGGCTCGCGAAAGCGTCGAGAATGCCATTGATCCCGTCGACCTGGGGCTGAGAGAGCGACGTGCCGAACACGCCAGAGTCGCGACGGCGCAACGTCGCGAATAACTTCGCACGATCCATGGTGGTCTCCTGGTAATGTTGGTGGTGGTTGCGGAGAACGGCTGATTGACAGTAATTACTTTTTGAACTGGGGCACTCGACAACGGGCCGCCCGTTTGATTTGGTACCCGACGAGTTAATAGCCGACCGGGGAGGATACATGGTCAGCGCTTCTTCAGAGCTAAAGCCGACGAAACTGAATGATCAAGGCGAACCGCCGGCGCAGAGTACGGACGCGGTTGCAGAGGCCGTGGCAGCAATACTAAGAATCCTACCCAATAAAACTGAAATAGAGGCGCTCTCTGCTAGCATTCTGAGCCTCAAGGCAGATGTATTGCAAAGTCAGCAACAGATCACCGATCTGAAACGTTCGATGACCGACTTGCGATATCAATCGAAGCTGGAAGGCGCCCTTTCCTCCGCAACGTACTTCAATGCCCACCTCTACGGAAAGCCTATCTTCGAGGACAAAGGCAAGCTCATTGTTCATTCCATCGGGCTACTCAATGGTCGTGTCGATACCCCAATGGAATTCGGCGTTTTCAGCGGTCGATCGATAAACCTGATCGCCAATTCTATTGGAATTGGCACCAAGGTCTACGGCTTCGACTCTTTTGAGGGGTTGCCGGAAGACTGGCGCGGCAATTTCAAGAAGGGGACGTTTTCTGTACCTACTCTTCCCGAGGTGCGGCAGAATGTCGAACTAGTAAAGGGATGGTTCGACCAAACTCTACCCAGATTCACTTCTGAACGCCTCAATGGAAAAAAAACGAACTTTCTCCACATTGACTGCGATCTGTATTCTTCGACCAAGACAATTTTCGATACCCTCATTGAACACATAGCGGATGATTGCGTGATCGTTTTTGACGAGTATTTCAATTACCCAGGATGGCAGGATCACGAGGTGAAAGCCTTCAAGGAATTCATCGAGATGACTGGTTATTCATATGAGTACATAGGGTGCGTTCCGACGCATCAGCAACTAGCCATCCGCTTGACAGGAAAGAGACAATCCATGAAAGGGTATGAGGCGGCCGGCGGTGTTGGTGATCGTCATGCCGGCAAGAACACCATTCAATTTTAGACGTCTCAGTGCGAGGTGGAGATATGTCATCTAAATCTGAGTTGGGGCCTGAACAGTGCGAGGAGTTCCTCGCACCATTGATCGAAAAAATTATGGGCGAGGCAATAAATTCCGGGTTCACCCATGAACGCGTCGTTAACGCCATGATGGTCGCGACGTTCCAGAGGTGGATGGAAGAAAATGACAAGTCATCTCATTCGGACCATTAAAATTATGGCACGCGGTTCGCGTTGTAGATGTCGATGAAGTACCAACCGTTCCCCCAAATACGAGCCGCCGTATCCATAGGGACAGCAGCAAGTGGGGCGCCTGTTGCCTGCGACCACAGGTCAATCCTGTTGAGCGTCGACGCATAGGCCGAAAGCTGCCCAGAGAATGTCAGGCTGCCTGCGACAACATCAATAGGGGAGACTTTTGATGGCGCAAACGGCAAACCTTTGATGACAATTCCTCCAGTGCCGGAATGCGCAGTCCAGAAAACATCGAAATTGACAAAGCAGACATCACCAAACAGCCGATACGTCCCGCTCTGGACCGAATACGTTCCCGCTCCGGCTGACGTTAGCCCCTCTGATATTGGCGTCCACTCGCCAATATCCGACATGTGGCGGATGGTTTGGCGAACGAGAAATGGCGTCATCAGCCCTTCATGCGCCCTGGCGCGACGTGCCGCGCCGACCGAAGCAATACGCCTGCGAAGAAGCGATTTCTCAATCCTGAATTGGTTTACCGCGCCAGAGTCTCGCTGGAAGCTCATACCCGAACTTTGTCGCGTGAGCGCCGTCTGCCGTGTGTGGCGTGCCGTATGTTACTTTCCAAACTCCAGTCCTCCGGTATTCGACAGCATCGGCAAGCTCAAAGTATCCAGCCGCACCGCTCAACCCTGCCCGCACCGCTGCGTTGTACGTATTTCGACCAGCATTGTTTGCAGCCGCGCGCGGCGTCTGGTTGGCGATTGTGATGTATCCATCCGTACTGTCGGAGACTGGCTCGATGGTGCATGCGAAGACGCGCTTGGTCGGAAAATAGCCGATCATCGTCTCAATGTCTGCCTGGAGTTGCGCCGCAGAGCGGCCCGCCGTTAGGTCATTGATGCCCGTCGCGATGACTACGGTGTCGGCGTATGAGTTAACCAAAGCGATCCGCTTGGCGTGAGAAGCAACGAACTTGTCCGCGCGATCCCCGCCGCGAGCAAGCACGCTGCACCCCGCATATTCTCCGACAGAACGATGAAGGTTTCCGACAAAGACAGTCTCGTCCATCGTGTCGCCAGTACCAGCTGTGCGGCTGTCACCAATGAGCGCGACGGACGGCTTGTCGGTCTGCCCGATAATAGCAAGCGGCATGTACGCGGATGCACCGGATGAAACAATCGTGCCGCCCATCGTCTTGTCGGCAATGCCGGAGACGCCATATTCCGCATAGCCATAATTGGTCTGGTCGAGCTGCCCTCGGAAAATGATGCCAGCCGGATTGTCGTAGAACGAGCGCACCCAAAATGTCGCCCCCTCGGGAATGTCAACCGCGATCGCATCCGTTGTTACCTGGTCGCCATTAGCTACCACAGTAGAGGCAGAAGCCGAGAATGTTGCCTGCGTAAACACGCCTATGGGGTACTCAATCGACGCTGTAATTGTCGCAGATCCGCCGATACCGGCCTCCACATAACCAGAGGGGTCAACCCACCAGTTGGCAAAAATTACCTGTAGGGACGACAACGCAGTTTTCGCCACATGAGCCGTGCGGCTCATGATTTGCTTGTTTATAGTGTTAACGGCCACGTTGAGCCAGCCATCGGAAACAAAGCCGGAATTTCTCTCGAGCGCCGGGTCTATTGCATTCCGTACTTGCTCCGGCGTGTTGTTTTCCACTGGCCCAGTGCCAGGCGTCGTACGGCCCATGAAGGTAGCGGTGGGAACATCCGCCAGCTTGGCGTTCGTGATGGCACCATCGGCAACCGTCGCGAATGGGAACGTCTCCCAACTATCGCCGTCCCAATAGCGAAAAACATTGGAAGTCGTATTCCAGTAGAACGCGCCTTCGATGATCGAATTTCCGTTGCCATCCGTCGTCGGATTGGAGACGAATCGGCCGAGATAATGCGCCTGGAATTCCTCCAGCACAGCCTCGGCCTGGGCAACAAGCGCCGATACATCCTGGTCGCTGATCATCCGCGCGGTGTTGTCCGATGAGCGCACCCGGAACCAAACCTCTTGACCGGCAGAGAGCCCCGAAGCATTCGTGTTGCGCGGCGTCTTGAGCGCGAGCGCCACCCCGCCATTGATGGATATGCTCACGATTCCCGGCACCGTCGCCCGAAACAGCGAGAACAGCACCACCGTGCCGTCCGTCACCGCATCTTCGGTCGTCACCTGGATCGCATTCGCCGTCCCCGCCCCTTCGTCCACCCCGGCAACCACCGTGCGCGCATTGGCCGGAATCACGCCCCAGTTTGCGCCAAACACGCTCGTCGAGGCATTCACGACCAGGGCGACGATCCGGTCGCCCTTGGCAAAAAACCGCCCGCCCGTCATGCCCGCCGTCGTCACCAGCCATGTGTCTCCCTTGGCCGTGACGCCCCCGCCCGGGAACACCCCCGACGATGCGTCCCATTCGCCCTTGAGGCTCCCCGCAGCTGAAAGCGCCGCCGTCACCTCGTCCACCTTGTCGATGAAGGCGAAAATGTCGGCATGCGTCGGCTTGTGAAAACCCGACGACGAAACCCCGTCCAAAGCGAATTTGCGCCAGGCGTAACGCCCGAGCGTTTTGATCAGACCCATGATGATCTCCAGCGATTTTTAGGAAACGGTTGCGCCGTCAGGCCCGGCAAGCGGACCCGCAATGCTCGAAATATTGAAAGGACGCGCGTAGATGTCGAAGCTGCCCGCCGTCGAGATCATCGGCAGCGCATAGGAAATGCCCGGCGCCACCGCATAGCGCCCGACCTCATGCGCACCGGCGTCCAGTGTCCCGCCGGCCGGCACCCGATAGATCGCAACCGTTGCCAGATGGCTGTCGTTGCGCGTTCCGAAGTTCGCAGTGAACTGCCCTGTCCCGTCGGTGGCCGAAAAGGACAACAGGGAAAGCGGCGCCACCGTGTCGACCACGACCGTGACCGGCACGGTCGAGACCTGCCAGTCGAAGGTCTTGCCCGATGACCGGTTGCGGATGCGCCAGTCATAGGCACCACCATCGGCGACCGGCCCGAACACGGCTGTATTATTGTCCTGGTTGACGTTGGCGGCGGCCCAGTCCTCGGCATCCGCCGGCGATACCTCGACCTCCTGCCCGTAGCTGTCAGGCAGTGTCGCCGCCCCGGCCGCCGTCCATGAAAACTTCAGCACCGGCGCGGAATTGTTCTGCAGCTCGACGGTAACGATCACATTGAGCGAGACATCGTTGACATTGGCCGGCAGCTCCAGCGGAACGACGACCTCGTCCTGCTCGTCCACCGTGGCATTCCAGCTGTCGGCGCCCTCGCGGAAGATCACGAACGAGGTCGAGACCGTCATCGCCTGCTGGTCATATTCGATCACCTCGGTCGCGCAGGCCACCCGCTCGAAGCTGTCCTCCGGCGAAAGGTCCAGCGTGAAGACATAGTCTTCCATCAGGTCCAGCGCCTGCGGGCCCGAGGTCAGCGAGCCGATGAAATCCGGATTGACCTCCGCCAGCGACAATTTGCCGATCCGCTGCGCCTGCGTCGGAGACGGGCAGAGCGTGGCGCCGACCGGCAAGACATATTCGGCGCCGTCTTCCTCGAGCAGCGCCGCATCCTGCCAGCGCACCTCATTGGCCTTGTAGTTGAGCGCCGGATCGACATAGGTAATCTTGGCCGTGTTTGCCCGCTTCTGCAGCGGACGCCCGCCCTCGATCTGCAGGCTGAGATGATCACCGTTCCGTGCCCGAAGCGCGATGCCCGGCGTCGATCGGAGCTTTGGCCTGACCGAGAACCGGCCCATCCTGTCGATGAACACATCGGCATTGCAGATGCTGGAAATGGCCTGGATGCGCGCTTCGTTCTCGGCAGAAAGATCGATCGGCCCGGCGCAGCGCCAGCGCTTTTCCGTGCCGCCTGATTTCAGCGCGACAGCCCCGTCGCAATAATCGGCAAAATCGGCAATCGCTTCGAAGTCGATCTCGTCGCTGCTCGCCGAGGTCAGGCCATAGACATCCATGATCTCGTTCAGCAGGCAAAGCCCGGCATTGCCCGTGAAGGCCTCGGCCTCTGTCCGCGGATCGTAGATCTCCTTCGCCCCGTCGATCACGAACTGCAGGCTCGGCATATTGTTCGGATAGACATCCTGCAGCTTCTTCTGCGGCACCTGCTCGACGATCTGCAGCGCCATGGCGCAGCCGCGGTGGCGAAAGGGCGTGAGCGGCGTATTGAGTTCCGGAAAGGCCGCGATCAGTTCGTCGAATGGCCCGTCGCCCATCGTGCCGAGCTTGGTCAGGATCTGCACCCGCGACCGGCCCCCGACGATATATTGGGCCTCCTGGACAAAACCGTTTGCGTCCAGCGTCACCGGCTTTTTGTCGAGACGGAACGAGACGAAACCCTGAATGGGCCCCTCGCAGATATAGTGCAGCAGATAGCTCTTCTCGCCGCGCCGAAAGCCGAACACGATCACCGAGCCGGTGAGATATCGGCCGTAGATGCGCCGCCGCGATGAAATCTCCTGCCGGATGTTGGATTGCACGTCCGACGGCTTTGCCGAGGCGGGCTGCTTGCGACTGAATGCATTGAGCGCAAAGGCAGCACCCGCCAACACCAGATAGCCGACGCCGGTCGCCAATGTCGTCAGCCCGATACCGAGCGCGCTGGCAACCCCGACCGAAAGGCTGGGCGCAATGCTGAGCAGCAGTGCGCCGATCGAGAACGGATCGCGCATGCGGCGCGGACCGACGTTCTGGCCGTCCCAGTTGAAATTCGGCTTCAAGATGAAAACCTCGTATCCCAGCAATAGTCGACAGGCAGCCGGCAATAGCCGACGCCGCCTTCGATGGCGCGAAAGGCCCACATATGGCCGGTGCAGATGACCCCGAAGGTACGGGCTCGAAGGTGGATCAGACCCACGTCGCCGCGCCGGGGCAGGCTCCCCATGCGTGGCGGTCCAAGCACGTCGGTAATGGCGGCGACTTCCCCGCCGAATCGATGCAGCGCCAGGCGCGCGCCCGTCTCGCAGGCATAGGCGCCGCGCCAGCGGATCGTCGGATGAAGGCCAAGCCGTTCGCCCCAGCCCATCAGGAAGAGCAGGCAGTCACCGTTCGCCTGGCTCGACCACTCGAACGGCTGCGAGCGCTCGTCGGCGAGATAGCGATCGAGAAGGTCAGTTTCGCGCATCGAACAGGTTGAGCGTCTGGTCGACCATTTTCTGCACATAGATGAACCCGGTGTTTCCCGGATCGCGCTGCTGCTGGTCGGAATGGGTCAACATCATGTTTGCCGATCGGCGGCGACGCACGAGGCGGTCTTCCAGCTTCAGCACGATCTGGCGTGATCGCGGTCCGCTCTTGCTCATGCGCAGCGTGTCGCCAATGCCCGTATAGAGATGTTCACGCGGATCGAGCGGATTGAGGTCGCCGTCGTAGAACTGCCGCCAGAAGCGGAAGCGCCGCCCGCTGATCTCGCGTTGCCCTGCCTCGAAAAACCATTCCTTGATCTGCGCGTCTTCCATGTTGAGCGTGGCCGTGACCTGCCGCGACGCCCCGATCTTCGAAGCCCCGAGACCGGAAACGGTCGCGAGCCCCTGCAACCCCTTCCATTCGATCGCCTCGATCTCTCCGTCGAACCCCCGCGACCGCAGCACCCCGCCCTCGTTGTGGATATACATGGTGCCCGACAGATACTGCAGCTCGGCCAGCACGACACAGTGCACCCGATGCCCCCGCGCCACGCGTTTCATCGTCTCCGACAACATCAGGCGACGACCTCCACCAACCGCGTCAGATCCTCGACGAATTCGAGACTGTGCGATCCGAACTTGCCGAATCTCAATGCCTCGCATCCCGGCGCACTGGTCACGCAATGTCCGACGAATATTGGGGCGAGAGAAACCACGTCACCCGCCCCTGCCGCTTTTCTCAGCGGAGGAGAAAGCTTGATGCGGTTGAGCCCGTCTTCGGTCCATGAACCGGCGATCATGTAGCAGAACTCGTCAATCGAGATTGCACAACCCGCAGGTAGATCGGTGACGCCACTCAGATAGACTTCCGTCTCGCCCATGGTGGCGGAAGCGGCGAAATAGGCTTCCAGGGTAGGCACCGCATGGCCGACGCCTGTCGCATACATCACGTCCGTCGCAAACGGTATGCCATCGGGATTGGCCAGGCGTCCTGCTTTCGTCGCGACCGACCAAGGCCCATCAATCCCGTGGAGATCGGGAATGCGTATCCGGATCAGGCACCGATCACTCTCCATGTTGGCAATCAGGGCGCGGAGCGTCCTGATCCGGTCGACACGGCTGTGCATGACGATATCGCCGAGAACGAGCCGGAATTGCGATCCGGACATTCCAAGCGAGCGCCGCATTCCGTTCGTTGCCTCATGACCCGGTCGCGTGTTGTAATCCGGGAAAAGGGCGATCGAACCGGGTCGCAGGGTTTTCAGCGGAAAATCGAGCAGAACACTCACCCGTTTCTCTCCATGATCTCGCTGAAGCGGCCGGGCAGACCCTTGTCATAGGAGCCAATTCCAGACCGGACCGCAGCACCGGATTCGCGCCGTGCCACGTCTTCGACGAAGGGTTTCAAGTTGCCGTTGTTGTCGGCCGAAACGCCGAAGGTCACATGGAACTCGCTTGCATCCCGCCCGGCCCTTTCGGGAATCCGCAGGTCGACAGGAATGCGCCGACCATCCGGAAGTGGCACTGCCGCCTCTGGCCCGGCTTCGCCAAATATTGCCGCCGTCCGGGAAATGCCGCCGCCGGCAAACTGTTTGAGCGGCCGACCGTTCGCCGCAATGCCGCCCTTGGCAAAGGGAAAGATCGCTCCGATGATCCCGCCGAGTATCCCGCCACCGCCGCCGATGCCTGCCAGCGGCCCCTTACCCAGCAAGGCGGCCTGTGCCACAGCCTCGATCAGCGTGTTGACGAACTTGTCGAGCGCTTCATTTCCCGTCTCGATTTGCGGAATGAGCTCCGAAAACGCATCATAGGCCGTATCGGCAAAGAACTCCGCGCGCTTGCGTAGCTTGTCCTGCGTCTCCGCCAGTTTGTCGGCCGCGGCATTTGCCTCGGCATAGCCGGCCGCCATGGCATCGATACTGGCCTCGACATCGGGTGTAATCGCGACGCCTGATTTCTGTGCCGCCGTGAGCAACTCCTGTTTGGCCCTGGCGAACTCAAGTGAATAGCCGAAATCATCGATCAACGGATTGAGGCCGGCCATCGCCGCTGTCTCGGCCTGAATGGCGGCGGTGCGCTCGCGGATCTGTTCGATTTCTCGCGCATATTCGCTTTGCTTCGGTTTGCCTCCGGACTTGCCGCCCTTCTTCTTCCCGGAAGGCGAGTCGAAGTCATCGATTGAAACAGTCTCAACGGCCACGGGCCGACGTGCGCCGCCCCGCGTCGATGGCCCCCCCATCAGGCCGTTGGTGCCGCCGCCGGTGTCGGGCACGGCGACGAGCCCGGAACCGGGTACGACCTTGTAGCCGCTGATTGTCGGCGAAAGCCCGGCAAGCTCGGCCCGAAGTGCGGCAATCTCGCTGCGCACCTCCGCTACACGGGTCAATGCATCGGAAGTGTCCAGACCGAGCGCCGTGTCTTCCTCGACGATCGGTTTCAAGACCTCCAGCTCCCTCTCGAGCGTGGCTATCTTCTCCTGTGCTGCGCTGACATCCGGATTGAGAAGCGTACCCTCCTCATCCGTCATGCCCATGGCCGCGTTCAGATCCTTGAACACCTGCGCATTGCCGAGACTTTGAAGGAAGCTCTCGAACTCTGCTTTGGCAGACTGGATTTTCTCGATGAAACCGGCAACATCCACATCCGCAAGCGAAGAGGCGACGCCATCAATGGCTCTGGCAAAGTTCTCGCCGGCTCCGGTCGCATTGTTGAATTCGCGCACCGCGTCGATCAGCGACGTATAGAGATTGTTCGTTGCCTGCGACACGGTCAGCGTCGCGTTCGCTGCCCGCTTCTCCAGGATCACGGAGCCCGCTTCGAAGGCACGGAAGAAGGCCTCCGACGAAATCTTTCCATCGGTTACCAGCGTTCTGAGTTTTGCGACAGACCCACCAGCCTCCTCCAGTCCGGCAGCAGCCGCCTGTACGATCGGAAGCGCGCCCTCCAGCAGCGAGTTGAACTCTTCCGCCCGGACGACACCGCCACCGAGCGCCTGGCTCAGCTGGAGGAGCGCACCGCTCGCCTGTTGCGCGTCCGTGCCTGCAACCCTTAGGGCGAGAGCCACATTATTGGTGAAGCCCAACAGTTCCTCGGTCGAAACGCCGAGTTCCTTTTGCACCGTGGCCACGCGACCATAGAGCTGCACCAGGCTCTCGATCGGAGCGCCGTTCCGTTTCGCCGCATCGGAGAGCGCGGAATAGACGTCCTCCAGTTCCTTGCCGGAAAGCCCCGCCACTTTCAGCGCATTATCGATGCGGGTAGCCGCCTCCGACAGACGCCCAACTTCCCTCAATATATAGCTTCCGCCGATCGCGGCTGCGATACCGCGACCGAGGCCAACAAAGGACGAGGAGAGCCCCTTGTTCATCGTCTTGAAACGCTTCTCGATCGAGTTGGCCTGGCGGTTGGCAACGCCGTTGGCCTTGTTGAGCGCATTCTCGAAAGCCTTGGTTCTGGCCTCCAGGGAAACGATCAATCGTTCTACTTCAGTTGCCATCAGAAACCTTCAATCCCAAGATCAGAGAGCCGATCTGCGCTCATTTCCGGCGCTGAATCCTTGCTGCGATTGGCCTCGCCGAACCCTTCGGTCATGCAGGCGAATTCCCAGATCGTCATCGATCCGATGTCTCTGGGGACAACACCGGCCCACCGGTAGAAGCTTGCAAATCGCCACTTTCCGCGCGGGAGCGGGTTGCGCTCTGGCTCGCTGCCCCCGCTTTCCCCTCCCCCGGCGGATCGTCCTCGCTTCCGAAAAGGGTCGCGAGCAGGATGGCCTGGGCCGTCATGACAAATTCCGTCAGTGGTCTGTCCTCGACGTGTTTCTGCACGAGCTTGCGGGCAACCTCCTTCGACGTCCCTCCCCCTTCAAGACCGAGCCGGATGGTCTCGATCACGTCCTCGATAAGCCACCGGCGGGTCGACAGGCGCTCAAGGATAAACTGCGGGCCGGCATCGCACTTGCCTTGCAGCGCTCGCAGAAGGTCGATCGTCAGTAGGAAGGCATGCTCCCCCCCTGCCCAGGTGATATCGACTGCGCGCATCAGGTGCCGCTCGCAGCCGCCGTACGGGTCGGCAGGCCATCGAACTGGATTTCGATCTCGGCGGTCACCTTCGAGCCACGTTCGGCGCTATTGTTCAGGTTGACCAGATAGGCCGGCCCACTCTCATACTCTGTGTCACCGGCATCAGCCTTGAGATGGCCGATACGAATGTTCTTCGTTGCGCCGGAATACCACCAGTCAAGCATCATGCCGTGGCTCTGGCTTGCCCATACGCCCGTGCCGGAAACTCCGACCTGTTGGGACTGAACAGCAGTTTCCACAGCGGCCGGAAGGCTCTCGTCGTCACAATCCGGCACTTCGGACGTGCTCATGTTGGAGCTGCGGTTGACACCTCGCCCGGTCAATCCGCAGATCTTGGCATAGGTGCCGGGAACGTCGGTTTCGACTTCCAGCACCATCTCGTGAAAATTCGCAGAACCTGCGCGCGCCATCTCTTCTCTCCATGTGAAAACGAGCCGGAAACATCCAGCTGACAATTGGGCCTTGACCCGGCTTCAGGTGATTGGGCTATTCCGCCCGGCTTGCGCTTTTCCTTGCGCCCGTCTTCCTCTTCGGAGGATCGACACGTTCGGCCTTCCCTTTCGAGACGGCATATTCCACCACGTCCTGCGGCCACGATTGCGGCACGGGGCTGGGTTTGAAGTTGAAGGAAAACTTCGACCGTGGTCGCCGATAGTTGCCCTCGGAAAAGACAAGCATCCAGGCCATCAGGTGCCCTCCGGTGTTTCGACCAACGCGGTGAACTGCATGACACCGTGCACTGTCAGCGGATCCGGATCGTCGAGAATCCGCCACAGCGTCAGCCGAAGGCTCACCAGGGCGCTATCGGTCAGCTCCAGTTCCTGTTCGTGCAATGCGCTGCGGACTGCGGCGATCTGATCGTCCATTGTCCAGCGGTTCGGCTTTCGCGACCATATGTCGAGCTGGATCGTGATTTCCTGCCCGTCGATGCACTCGGCATCATCTGGTGTGCCGTACAACGGACCCCGGCTCATATGCGCATTCTTCGCGCGCCAGGGATCGGCCGGCACCTTGTCATAGACGGCATCAATCCCCGCCATGACCGCACTGTCGGCCAGCAGCGCCGTGCGGATTGCATTCCAGAGTTCCTGACCAACGCTCATGATCTTGCCGCTTCCCTAGCCGCCTTGTTGACTGCCCGCGTAACGCGACCCTTCACCCGCCTGCTGACCAGGCGCCAGCCAGGATAGAAAAATGGTTGGGCAGCCGTGCCGGGATGTTGCGAACCTGCGAATTTGCCCTTGTTCTTGTGGGGCGCCGTTCCAAACTCGACGAACCGCGCATAGTAGGCATCGCCTCCGCCGGCAAAGATCGTGATGTGCATGTCTCCGGCCTTTGCCTTGCTGGTCGCAATGGCAAGGGCACCCTTCGGCGCATCCCCCCACGTCCACGAAATCGACATCTGAAGATCCCCGTCGTCGACAGGGGCAAGGCTCTTCATGGCGGCTACCGTCTGATTGGCCGATTGCTCGAGCGCTTCACGGATATGCGCCTTTGCCGCCTCCGGTAAGATCTTCGTGAGCTTCCGCCGCAGGCGATCCAGTCCCTCGATCGTCATGGCGCGCTACCGCTCTGAACAAGAACGTCAAGAAACTGGCGGTCTTCCGTCGGGGCGATGGAAAGGACGGCGTAGCGGGGACCGTTCCAATAGTCAGCACCGAACGGACCGTCCCATTGTCCTTCGCGCAGGTTCCGCATTCGCCAGTCTGCCGCAATCTGCCGCGTCCGGCTGTTTGATCGAACGCGCACGACGATCGGCTGGCGACCTTCCAGCCGCCCCGCAATGACCGCCTCGCCGCCCCTGAGAAAGGTAAACCCGGCGCGGCACTGGAAGGCCTCGACAAAGTCCGATTCCTCATTGCCATGACCGTCCGAGACAAGCGCCCGCTCGTCAAAGGCAACCTTCTCGATCATGTGTCCGAAGCCACGATCAGCCATCGTCACACCTTCGAAAACCATGTGAAATTGGCATCCGTCTCCACTGTCCGGCCGGTGGCCCTCGCCCATTCGTCGACCGCCTCGGTCACGCCGAAGCGGAAGCGCGGATCGGAATTCTTGTAGTCATGGCCACCGATCCATCCTCCCGCCTTCACCTTCGGAAACCACGCCGCGATATCGGCCGTGACGCCTTCACGCGAATGGTCTGCGTCGAGGAAGACCAGGTCGAGCGAGGCGTCCGGGACAAGGGCAGCGGCCTCGATCGAGGTCATGGCCATGATATTCGCCCGCCCGGGAAAATGCCGGGCCCGGTTCTCCGCCTGTTCACGGTGTGAGCGCACCCGCTTTGGATCAGTATGCAGCGCGTGATCGTCTCGCGTGGCCTTGTAGCAGTCAGGCTGCTTGTCCGCCGTCTGCCAGCTGTCGACCATCAGCAGCGTGACATCCTTGCGCTGGCGAAGCAGGAACTCCGACAGGACGCCGAGCAGGACGCCGACCTCCGCCACGGCTGCGTTCTTCGGCAGCCTCTGTATGATCGCCGATCCGCGCTGTTCGAAAGGCTTCATCTTCACCACCCAATATCCCAGGGGCGCGGTTTTCCATGGAAGATCACCACGCGGGCGCCTTCGGGGATCGTACCGTCGCCGTTTTCTCTGCTGTTCGTCGCTTTTCGGATATTTGCCTTGTAGGAGACGATCTGCCCCGGAAGCACATCCTGAAACCTGTTCGCCCTATCCAGCCAGAACCGCTCCAGGAATGCCTGGTCGCCGCCGCGCCGGTAAACATGCATCCAGTGGGCGGGCCGTTCGATCCACTGGCGCCACACCTGATGACGCACATGCTGAGGCAGGACCATGATCGACGACTGGAGCCCGTCGGGCCGATAGACGTCCCGCATGATCGTAAGCCCCTCGACTGAGGCGATGTCGCCCAGATCCCCGATGACCGAGCTGTCTAGGTCGAGATAGAGCATCCACCCTTTGATCGAAGGATTGAACATCTCCATTTTCGACCACCAGCCGGGCCAGCCGTGCTTGAGCGGCAAGGTCTGCACGTCCGGAACATCCACATCGGACAGGCAGCGGAATTCGGCGCCGCCGAGATGGAGCTTGACCTGCATCTGCAGGCGCCTGACATGCTCCGGCCGATAGTCACCACCGGATCGCAGGACACAGAAGACGGTGATCACGTCCAGCTTCCCTCGCTGGCACCTTCGCTCACAGGGCAGAAATCCCGATAGGGAGCGAGCAGCATCCTGACCGTCGATGGAAGCACCATCGGCGTTGCGTTGACATGCTGCTCCGTCCTGTCGCGGTAGAGCGTCGCAACGAGGATCAGGACCGCCGTTACCACAGGTGCCGGCGCATCGGTCGCGCCTTCGGACCCGCTCTGCGCGGTATATGTCCGGTTGAGGTATTCCTGGACGAAGGAAGACGAGGCGGCGATATAGCCCTCGATCAGATGATCGTCGTCGTCAAAATCGACGATCAGATGTTTCTTCGCGAGCTCAAGCGAGATCAGCGTCATATGCCATAGCCTCCAGGAGACCCATTTTCGGATAGTTTCCCAGCGCGGAATCCGGGCTGGCGTTGATGACCGTGATGCCGAGTGCAGAGATTGTCTCCGCCGCATGATCGATGCAGCGACGCCACCTTTCGACATTTCCGGCTTGCGGGTTGTTCATCCCTTTCGGGTGGGCCCCGTGCCAATGAAGGCCGTTGGCAACCGTCATGTCGTATCCGACCAGGATGATCTTGCCGGCTCCCGACAGGAACTGAACCGCAAGGTTCAAGGCATGGAACCCGCTGTTCCCGCCCCAACCGACCGTCCCGAACTTGACCAGTTCGAGGCGGTCGTCATTCTTGTTGAGGCCGACCTGATGGACGCTCCACGAATTGCGGCAGGCCACCTTGTCGACGGACAGACGCAGGCCAGGCATATCGTCGAGATCAGACCTGTAGCGCTGCCACCACGCAAGGTCACAGGCATAAAACACGTCTGCCCATGGCGCGAGCCGCCAGGAATTGTTGATCGCTATGAAGCGAGCTCGTCCTTTGAGCGCGTCGAGCGGCTGGTCTCTGGCGCTTGGCCCGCCGGCGACGATGACGATGGTTTCGCCGCGCCAGTATTGCCACCAGTGCGGCGCACCTTCGAAGGGCGCGGGGATGCCGTATTGGCGGCCTCCGCTGCATCCTGCACCGGCACGAAGAGCCCCCGTTTGACGAGCTGTTGCGCGCGACGGTCATCGACATCGATGATTGCACCGCGCCGTACATTGCCATAATCGCCGTGAGCGCCGCGCAATGCCTTGATCCGCATGTCTGCCTCCTTCGGGCTATGAAGCGGGCGGCCTTTGCCGCCCGCTGTTGAGAGCCGAGCTGGATCAGCCGGACACGTTGCCGAAGTCACCGGTCACCAGGGCGCCGGGACGCTTGACTGCGAGCGCCAGACGCTTCTCGGCGCGGACCGTCAGCATGTTCTTGATGAAGTTGTCGCGGTCCTCGGAGGAGACCAGGACTTCCGCGTCCATCCGGTCATAGATGGTTGCGGCCATGCGGAACGCGCCGACGAGGAATTCGTCCTCGTCCATCGCCTGGGTTTCGAGAACAGCGCGGCCCCAGAGCCCCGGTGCATTGGTGCCGCGGGGATTGGCCCAAAGATAGCGGTTCTCGCCATCCTTCAGGAGTTCGATCCGCGTCCAGTCGCTCGGGTGAAGGACGAGGCCGTCGGCCGGATACTCAGCAAGCGAAGCCTGCAGAAGCGCCAGGCGCAGCGTGTCGATCATCGTCTCGCCCGATACCGCAAACGGCGCGGAATAGGCAGTGGCGGCAGGGACCAGTCCTTCGAGATGCTGACCGGTTCCGTCGCCCTTCAGGATCTCCAGCTCCTCGGCAAAGTCGAGGCCGTAACGGAGTTCCCCGTCCACCTCGGTCTGGAGTTGCGCCGCATCATCCATGGCCTGACGGGACACATGCACCCAGTGAGCGATGGTGCGGACCGGTGCATCGTCCTTCTCATAGACATAGTTCAATTCCGGCTTCTGCGCGCCTTCCGACACGACCCGCGCGTTGTTGGTGCGCGTGATCATCTTCACGTATTCGATCAGATTGGAGCTGGTCCGGCCTGCCGGGATCAGGTTGCGGATCGTCATCTGCCGGCGCGGCAGGCCAATGATCTCGGTTTCCCGCTGCGGTGCGATGAGATCGCCAGCCGAACCGGTCGCCGAGGTGATCGCCTGATTGATGCCGATGCGGACGCTGCCCCGCGCACCGTTCTTGACGAACATCTTAAGATCTTCGCTTTCGCTGACCTGCTGGCCGACCGACTTGCGCTCGTCCTGCCCGCTGCCACGCCGCGAGGCGAGCTTCTGCTCGAGATCGTGATTGCGGGTCTCCAGGACTTCCAGCTTTTCGCTAAGCTTCTGCTGGGCGTCCGAGAGCTTGGTCTGCGTCGCCAGTAGTTCGTCGGCCTTCGCCTTGACCTCGTCGGTGGCCCTGCCGGTGTCTTTCGACTGCTGGAGCGCCTGCTCGGCGGTCTTCTTCACGTCGTCGCTGACGCGGCTGAGTTCGTTCTTCACGTCCCTCAGCAGCTCTTCGATCTTCCCGGGATTGGCTTCGTTGCGGACCGCGCCAATGACGGCGGACGGGCGCGCAGCCGTAAGGGCCGCCAGGGCGACCAGCGGCATGAATTTCTTGCTCATGGGATATCTCCTCAAATTGAGCGGATGGTGGATAGGAGGCTTTCGACTTCCGATATGACAGCCGCATCCCGCTGGCTGGTTGCGGTCGCATCGCGCAGACCGCCTTTCAGGGCCGCGACGAGGTCGCCGCGCTTCGAGCGCGGGCAGTTCGCCATGGCCAGATAGGTCTCGAGTTCCCGCAGAGCATGAAGCTCGCGGCCCTCGGCTGAATTCTTCGCTTTCGTGGAAACCTCGTCAGAGGTGAGCAGGCTGTCCGCAAATCCCTTGGCGACAGCGTCCGCACCGCCGATCCATGTCTCGCGATCGAGCATGGCGGCAACTTCATCCGCCTTCATGCCGGCTCGCGCCGCATAGATGTCGACAGCGGCTTGGTCGAACGGCTCGAGCCATGCGGCCACGTCGCGCAGCTGGTGACGGTCACCCATGGCAATGACCCAGGTGTTGTGGATCATCAGGAAGCCGGCGCGGGCTATCTGCACCTCGTCACCAGCCATCGCAATGACGGAAGCTGCCGACGCGGCGATCCCGACCACCTTGACGGTCACCTGGGCGGGATGTTCGCGCAGCATGTTGTAGATCGCCAACCCCTCGAAATAGTCACCGCCGGGTGAATTGACGACAACCGTCACGGGCTTGGTTCCGATCGCGCGCAGTGCTGCGGCAATCCGCTTGGAGGTGACACCCTCGCCGAACCAGTCCTGACCGATCACGTCGAGGATCGAGATTGTGTTCTCCGCCTCCGTCTCGCTGGCGGATCGCACATCGGGATTCCAGCGATCCAGTGCAGATGGGCGCACCTCGCCACGCATGCCGGGACGCGCGCCGACCGAGGCGGATGGCATTTTACGAACGCTCATCGCGCCCTCCTTCGTTTCCGATTCCGAGCCATGCCTGCATGGCAGAGCGCGCCGAATTGGCATCGCCGGCCGCGCCGAGGCGATCAAGTGGCGCCAGATTGGTTTGAGCCGTAAGCTTGTCAGCGCCTTCCCTGTTGGGGAGATTGAGCTTGCGGCGCCCCTCGTTCCGGTCCATTAGGCCGTTCTGCACCATGGAGGATAGGAAGTTCGCCTTTGCCGTCGAATCCATCTGCAGCAGCGCTTCGCGGTTGAACTCGGCGAACAGGCGGCGATTGCCACTGGGGCGGATAAGCTGCTTGCGGATGCGGCCTTCGATCCTGTCGCAGATCGGATCGATGCCCAGAGTCAGCCAGGACAAGAGGATCTGCTCGACGCCTGATCCCCACATGGTCTGGCCTTCGCCGGCATGGCCGATGATGATCGGTGGAACGCCCCACCAGCGGCAGACTTCCTCGACGCTGAACCGTCGCGTTTCGAGCATCTGCGCATCGTCCGGATTGAGCGACAGCTGATTGTATGTCAGGCCGGCCTCAAGGATCATCATCTTTCCGGCCCTCGAAGAGCCGGCATAGCTCTGCATGATGGCCTGCAACTGGGTCCGCTGATCCGGTTTGAGAACCTGGTCGGATGAGAGCACGCCGCTTGCCTGCATGCCGTTTCCGAAAATCTTGCCGGCGGCCTCATCGGCCGACATCGCTGAGCCGAGCGAATTCACACCATAGGCGATCGGCGAAAGGCCAAGATCGAGATCCTTCAGGCCCTGACCGAAACCCTTCAAGTGAAAGATCTTCTCGCGCGGCAGTGTCTCGATCTTGCCGCGGTCATTCACCTTGTAGACAAGCACGCCATCGGAATCTCGCCGCGGCGCGCACTGGGTCGACAGCAGCGGCTGGAGAGACGTGAGACGCGGTCCGGTCGTCTCCCTCACGGCATAGGCGTTGCCACAGGTGACCAACCAAGCGACCATGCACTCCCAGAATTCCAGCGGTGTCTGGTCCTCATTCGGGCTTTCAGTCAGAACTTCGCCCACATCACCGCCATCCACGCGGACATGATCCTCGCCTTCCCGCTTTTCATACATGGCAAGCGGCAGGCAGGAGACCGCCTGCGCGGTGAGCTTGATGCAGGCCCAGACCGTGGCAAGCTGCATGGCGCTGTCCATGGAAACGATCTTCCCGGATGCGCTTTCCCGGCCCAGGACCTGCGACCAGGCGCTGCCGTCACTCAGCCAGAGCCGCCGGTCTTTCGCCACCTCGTCGGCAATCGCCTGGTAAAGCTTGAAAGGCGCAGCAACCGCCTTGATGAGGAAGCCCATCAGATCACCATCACGGGGTTCGAGAGAAAGTCATCGAGACGCCCGCCCTGTTGCGCCTCCGGGTTCTGGAACATCAGCATGGCGGCATTGAACGTGGCCATCAGCGGGTCGATCTTCGACGCCCCTGCGGCCTGTTTCGTCACGATGTAGTTTGATCCGCGAAGCTCGGTCTTGGCGTTCCCGACTGCCCAGGCCATCAACGGTTGCCCGCAGTGGAGCAGTGTCCTGTCCTTCAGTTTTCGTGGCAGTGTCGTGATCGCCGACTGCAACTTCCATCCCTGCCCGACCGCCTGCAGAAGATCTCCGTCCATGCCGCGTTCCGCGAGGATATCGATAAGTGTTGCCACCCCGAACGCATCGAGGCCGATTCCGGCACGCTCGGGCAAGAGCCCCAGCGAGAACAGCTGCTCGCAAATATCGGCGATCTCTTTGACGTCC
The DNA here is from genome assembly GCF_964021225.1 of Rhizobium arsenicireducens. Taxonomy (NCBI): domain Bacteria; kingdom Pseudomonadati; phylum Pseudomonadota; class Alphaproteobacteria; order Hyphomicrobiales; family Rhizobiaceae; genus Rhizobium; species Rhizobium arsenicireducens. Next base: position 1,575,813 of record NZ_CAXHYK020000001.1, read on the forward strand.
TGGTCGGTCTCCGTGCACACGACCAGGTCGCCGTCCCGCTCGAAGTCCCGCAGCCGCGGCACGATCTCCTTGCGCCGTTCGAAGACATCGGGATGAGCCCAGGCCCTTGCCCAATGGAGCCAGTCCCGGCTTCTCCGATGGCGCCCTATCACCGAGAGCGCCATGAGGTCATCGAGCCCGCCGCCGTCGATCCCCGCAACGCACACGTCGCAATCCTCAAGGATCCGTTCGAAGGTCACGCCGCTACCCGCCGCCCCTTCCCAGTAGATTGCGCCGGGCCAGCGATCGGCATGAAGCCCGAGCCCGATCTCTACGTTGAAATGCTGGGATGCGATCAGTGCCAGCTTCTCCGGCCCTTCACGCTCCGCCGTGGCAATCTCCCCGGCAAGATAGTCGGCATTGACCGACCGGTTGAGGTTCGGGTTGACCAGTCCCCAGCTGCTCGGCCGCATCCATCCGCCGTCGATCGCATCCTCTGTCGGCAGTTCATAGAGGACGGCCAGCATCGGGAAGCTGAACAGCCCGTCCCGAACGTCCCGCGCCTTTTGCAGTTCGGCCTTGAACACGCCGGATGGCGGTGTCTTCGATTGGGTCGTGATCTGCAGAAGGAAACCATCCGGTCGCGCTGCCAGCGAGCCCCTGATCTCGACGAAGATATCGGCTGCCTTTGCCATGGTCGAAAAGACGTGGGTCTCGTCGATCAGGATAAAGGTTGCCTTGGACCCCGTGATAACGTCGGCAGCGGCGGCCTTGATGATGATCGTCGCCAGCGTGTTGAAGTGTGTGATCGTCTTCAGGTGGTCCCGAATGTGGAAGAGCTTCGAGAGCTCCTCGTCCAGCCGTATGATCCCGGCAGCCTGTTTGAAGGAGATGTTGGCGATCTCCTTCGTCGGCGCGATCAGCAGCAACTCCGCCTCTGGCCTCTCATTGAGGATCGCCGCCGTCACGATGATTGCTGCGGCGATCGATGATTTGCCGTTCTTCTTCGGTACCAGCAGGAAGAATTCCCGAAGCGCACGACGTTTGGTCTCTGGATCGTAGGATCCGAAGATGACCCTGACGAAATCGAAAACCCACTGACCGCATACCTCGCCATAGGTCGGATTACCGATGATGTCCGGCACCCTGAGGCGCTTGAAGATCCGGAGCGCCTTCTCCGCCACGATGTCGAAGAGCGGCAGTTCCGGTATCAGGGACGTGCCGTTGCGGATTCTCTCCTTCCAGTCAGGAACGGCCGTCGACCAGATCGTCGCCGGCACCCATGCGGTGTCCATCAGTGTGTGGCACCGGGCAGAAGATCACTGCCCCAGTGACTGTCCTTGCCGGCGTTCTTGGCAGCCGCCTTGGCGGCATCCTTCTTGCCGAGCTTTTCTTCCTTCTCGGGCGTGGCCTGGTGACCCTGGCGCAGCCGTGCCTCGATCAGCATGGCGTCGGACCTGTCGACCATCTTGCCGAGTTCCTTGAGCGCCGCGACGTTTCCGGCATTTGCCTGCTCCATCGCCAGCTCGTAGCGCCTGGCGTCGAGCCGGTCCCGCATCGCGTCGCGCTGCTTGAGCTCCGCTCTAAAATACCGCTTCACCGTAGCCGGAGAGACCCCGATCCCGTTCGCCATCCGCTCGATCGACCAGCCAAGCGCCAGCAACAGTTTGATTTTGTTGCGGTCGCGATCGTTCGGTTCATACGGAGGCCGTCCCCGCTTCCCCTTCCAGTCGGGAATGGGCTGACCAAACAGATCAAAATTCTCACTCATCCAAAAAAAATCCGTACATGAGGGGGGCGCGGGTCCGGGGCGAGAGGGCTTTTTGGAGTTTGGACCCGCCCCCCCCGGCCCACGAATTCCTGCTTGTCAGGTAATCCGGGTTTTGTGGACACTATCGCTTGTTGTGACCTACGCCCTCTCGAAAGTCAGGCGATAGACCTCGCCGATCTCGAACTGCTCAATGGCACCGGCGTTGGTGATAGTCATCGCGATCTCGCCTTGCGGCGTCCACTTCGACCAATCACCGTTGCCTTCTGGCAATCCCTTGAGGTAGCCACCGAAGGCGGCAGCCAGCTTGATCTCGACGTTCACATCTCCGGGCTGGCTGGTTGCGCGGTGATTGATTTCCTTAACGTAGAACATTGCTTGTACGCTCATGGCGTCTTCTCCTTGATTGACCGGATACCGTCCGGCACGGATCACCAACGAGCCTTCGCCCGCTCCTGTTTTTGCTTCTCGCTGTCGTGGAAAGCCTTGCTCACCGTCTGCAGATTGCTCTCGTCCCAGAACAATCGCTCATCGCCGTGATGCTGTTCGATGTGGTCGACCACCGGGCTGTTCGGCGCCGGATACCTGCCGATGCAGAGAACCTTCGTCTGCCGGCAAGTGTAGTTATCCCGCAGCAGTATCTGCTGGCGAAGCTTGCGCCAGCGTTCGGTCTTGTACCAGCCACGCCAGTTGACGTTCTGGTCACGCTCGCGAAGCCTTGCCTTCTCGTCGCCTTCCGCCCGACCGATACGAGGTGCAAGCGATCCAATGCGGGGCTTCAACGCCTTTAAACGTCCCATACCCTTTAATGCAAAAAAGGGTGACCTCTCGATCACCCTTCATTCTGGTCTGCCTACCCGCTACTCGCTTGGCGCAGACGGAGCATCCTGACTACCAAGAATGCGATCGTTGAACCGCTGGAGACGATCGCGGCTAATCGTGCGGATCAGATCGTTAGGTGCCGTCAGCTGCTCGAAGTTGGTCATTCGATCCTGCGCTTCGGCGATAAGGCTATCGAACGACAAACGCGTCTCCGCCAGGGCCAGCTCTTGTTTCAGGTCCGACCTTTCAATCCCGAGGACGGATGCCAGCTCTCCATTGCTGAATGCCGCAGTGGCCGTGCTCAGCTCATCGACGTTAGCGACGTTCACCACGAGGCTTTTGTGGTAGAGCGCCAACCAGCGGAAATCACCGGTCTTATGAAAGAGAGCCAACAGCTCCTGCGCGCTTGGAAGAAAGAAGACATCCTCAGTGTCAACGATTGCTGGATAACCACCAGCGCCGATGGGCTTGAAATCGGCGGCATTGTCCTTGAGGATCTGCCAGTAGCGTTCAGCATCATCGATCTCTTTTTGATGCTTCTTCGCTTCTTCGTCCGAGATTGTCCCTTGCTGGCGCCATTCTTCGACCTTCACCCGCGCTTCGTCGGCGTTGGATCTTGTACTTCCATCTGGATTGCGGACTTCGGCGTGAACATGGCCGCTGATGACAGCGCCCATCAAAGCAACGATTGATGCAATCTGAAGGATCTTCGCAAAACCGTAAGAATTGAACATAGCTTTCCCCTGTTATTGTCTGAGAACAGAAGGTGCTATGATCCGGGTTCTATTGCAATCGCAACCTCTGCTGCGACCGCCGATAAGAATGGAACAAAGTGGCATAGCTTTCGCACTGGCCCTGAATCGGTGCCTCGCATGGGAGGCCGTCAGGGCTGGGGCTGACCGGTGTACCACCTCGGGATTGCTCCCCGCTTTCTAAGGCGTTCTCAGAGGCTCACTAGCAGGATCATCAGCGCGTCCAGTGGCAGAATGACTCTCACAGTTTTTCGACCATGGCAAGTGGCACCGTGACGGGCACCTCGCCGCCGAGAATGGACACGATCACCACCACGTCGCCCTGTCCCTTCCTGTTCGGCGTCACCACTTCCGCCGTCATTCCTTCGAACGGACCGTCGGTCATTCGCACCCTGTCGCCCGCGTTCAGCCGGATCGCGCTCATGGCCTGCCAGTCATAGCGCCCTTCTACCGCGCGATGATGGAAACGCTTGACTTCGCCGTGGCTTATCCGTTTCGGCTGCTCTCCCGCGCGAAGAAAGCCGATCACCTTGTCGACCGTCGAAACGGTCTCGAATGCATAGACATCGGCCAAGAACCGCACAAGCACATAGCCATGGATCACGGGCATCATCTTGCCCTCTATTCTGCGTCCGCGACGCTCCCAGCTCTTGCCCTTGCGCATCGGAACGAGCGCTTCCACCGCCTTCTCGACCAGCGCGTTTTCCACAGCCTTCTCGCATCCGGTCATCACCCGAAGCGCAAACCATGGGTCTGATTCGCCCGCCTGCCCGATCCTCGCGAATCGATCCGCCCGCGCCTGGTGGCCGTCGATTGCCCGCTCGCGCCGCTCGATCGCCTTGTCCGTGATCACGATCGCCACACCATCCATCGCCCTATGCTGCATCATCTCTCGCTCCACCTGTCCTGATCTCTGCCCAGAAGCGCGTGAGCGCCCGTTCGACTGCGACGTCCAGATCGTCCTCATCCGCCCCGATCGACGGAAACTGCACGAATTCGAGCTTGTCCGGCTGCGGCGGAAACGGCCAGTTGCGCGCATCGTGCAGCCGCTTCCATGCCTCCCAGAGCGCTCCCCCGACATGCACCTTGTCGAAGCATCGCTCCGCCGCCTCGGCAATCGTTGGCGGAACCATCACCCCCTTGAATTCCCGCGCCCGCTCATGCAGCGCGCAAACCTCCGGCCAGCCGTGCTTGCGGCATTTGTCGGCCCAGAGCAGCGTGCGTTTCCCCGGTTCGGCCTCGATGATCCGTTCTTCCAGCGGCGTGAACGAAAGCCGGCGCATCGCCTTGGCAAGTCCGGCAAAATGCAGCCCCATCCATGCCCGGCTATAGGCGTTGGAAAGCTGCGGCGGCTTGGCCAGCGCTTGCGACTTCGGCAGCTTCTCCCAGCGCTTTTCAGTCAGATATACCCCGGCCGAGCAGAGGAACTTTCGACCAGACGCCTTCACCGCCGCGACATAGGCCTCGCTCGAAGCCGCCGCCTGTTCGCGCTCCTCCGCCGAAAGCGCCTCCCAGGCCTTCATCGCCGCCGGCTGGCTGTCGCTCACATAGCTCGGCCAGGTCGGATACCACCGCTTGAAGTCCCGTTCGACCTTGCGGTGATCTTCTCCCTGCTCTCGCTCGCCCGCGCTCTCTCTCTCTTTCCGTTCGGATGGGGTCGTTAGATAAGGGTCGTTAATAGGTGCCGGTCCTGGACCGGCAGGGGGTGCCGACTCTGGGTCGGCAGGGGGTGCCGGTATACCGGCAGGGGGGGTCTCTCCGGAAAGCGCCAGAATGGGATTTTCTTCCTCGTCTTCCGGCTCGTCCCATGCGCTGAAAGCATAGCCTTCAGGCGGCGGCGCGTCATAGATCACCCGGTAGGAATGCGCGCTGTCGCGCCCGTCGCGGCTTTCCTCGACATGCTTTTCCACCACGCCGAGCTCGCCCAGCCGATCGAGCGCGGCCTGCACGGTGGATCGCGCACAGCCGAGCTGCTGCGCCATCTTCACCTGGCTGCGCCGGCACCATCCGTGCTTGTCCGTGTGCCGTCCGAGCAGGCAGAGCACTCTCAGATCATTGCCCTTGAGCCGAGGATCGGTGACGATCCATCCGGGAATGATCGAAAAACGGGCCATGTGTGACATCAGCCACCCCTTTTCGCCACATGCCGCGCCGCGTGAAGCGTGCGACACACGGCGTCTTCCGGCTCGTCCAGCACCTGGTGGATATCGAAGGTGTCGAAGTGCCCGGAATTCCACAGGATGATGGCGGCGAGCGCTTTCATCTCGTCCATAGGGCCAGCCATGGCGGATGAACCTTTCAGGCGCTGATCCACGATGCCGAGCGGCTTCATACCCCACCCCCTTTCGCCCAAACCCCGCCATAGTCGACCACCAGCCCGCGCACCGCCTCTTCGTCGCCGACGAAGACGGGCGGCTGCGTGCGGCCGGAGAAGACGGACAGGAAGATGCGCCCGGTGCGGTTGACCTCGGCCAGCTCGTCGGCCGAAAGCTGCCAGCAGGAGACAGAGCAGGCCCCGTTGGTATAGGTGTAGAGATCCGAGCAGGTCTCTTCCTGCCCTTCCGGCGCGCCCAGCACCATGTTCGCGCCGGCAAATCGGATTGCCTCAGCCATCACGCCGCCTTCCGTGCGTCGAGCGTGGCCAGCGCCGCCCGCGCCACTGCCAGCGTGTCCTTTGTCCGCGTCGGCATCAGCACGACGAAACGGTCCTCGCCGTCAACGTCGCCCCGGAAGATCGTCGGGACAGAGACGTCTTCACTAGAGGTCCGCGCGATCGTTACGCTCTCCCCGCCAATGGCGCGCAGCACGTCGGCGAGATAGCGGCCGTTGAAGTCCGCCGCAAACGCGTCGCCCGAGGCCTCGATCAGTTCCTCGCCGCCTTCCCCGTCCAGACCGCTTGCCGCCAGCGCAATGCGGTCACCGTCGAGCACCATGGAAATGTAAGGTATTCCGGAACCCTGCAGCATGGAAAGACGCCGCACCGAGCCGGCCAGTGCCGCGCGCTCGACCCGGCTTGTCTGCTCGCATTGCGGAATCACCCGGCGCACGTCCGGGAACGCTCCGTCGATCGTCTTGGCGACCAGCCTGAGCCCCGCGACCTCGACCGAAAATCGCGTATGCCCAAGCACAAGGCTATCGACCGGCGGCATGGCCAGCAGAACCCTCACGGCAGCATTGGGAATGATCAGGTTGTCGAAGGCATGCGCGTTCACATTGTCGGTGAATGCCAGCCTGTGCCCGTCCGTCGCCACCACGGCGCGGCCGAACAGGCATACCCCGTTCAGGTAGTAGCGCGTCTCGTCACGGCTGGCGAAGGGCGCGGCAAAGGCGAGCGCCCGTTTCAGCGCCTCGCCGTCGACCTCGATCCTCTGCCCATCCTCCGGCATGCTGAGGTGCGGGAAGTCCGACGCCGGAAAGACCGGGATGCGATAGCGCCCGAAGCGGCTGGCGATCACAGCGAATTTCTCGCCCTGGTCCATGCGGATCGTCAGCCTGTCGTCATTGCATAGCGTTTCGGCGAACGAGCGCGACAGCGCGCCGGCCAGCCGGAACAGCGGCCAGAAGGCCAGGCACCCTTCCCCGGAGAATTCCAACGCCGCTACCGAAACCGAGAGTTCCCGGTCGAGATCCGTGACGGTCAGCCGCCCATCGGCAAGCTTGACCGAGCCCAGGATCGGAATGGTGGTGCACCTTTCGATCACCGGACGAAGCGTCTTCAGCGCGGCGTTGAGCATGCTTGCCGCGATCTCGATTTTCATGCACTCAGCCATAGGGATGCGCCTCCGTTTCACGTTGAACCTTTGCTGTAACAGCCTGTTTTTGCTTGGCCGGATCGACAAGTATGAGGAATTCCAGCGGGTCCGCGCCCATCGCCCGGCAGAGCGCCAGCAGGCTTGCGGCGGACAGCACCTGCCCGGTGCGCGCCCGGTTGATCATCGCGGGGTTGAGCCCTTCGTGAAGGCTCGCCGCCTGCCGATAGGACAGGCCCTGCGCGTCGATCCACGCGCCAAAACGCTTAGCCAGCTTGTCGCGGTCGATATCCGGTCTCATCTGCCCTGCCCTCTCAAGTCCGGGTCGATCCCCATGGCGAGCCAGAGCCTGCGGCGATGCCCCGGCATCACCGGCTTGCCAGCGAGCGCCAGGTCGAAGATCTCGCGTGAAACATCCGCCACCTTGCGCAGCCGCACCCGTTCGCCCCGCTCGGCATTGCGCCGCGCCGGATCATTGGCCCGAAGATCCGGCGCCAGATCGGCCGCCAGCGCCCCGGCCCGCATCACATGGGCCTGGAGAAACAGCGCCAGCCCGGCCGCATCGAACGAGGGTTTGGGCAGGGTCATGACGCCACCTCCTTGCCGGCCCGCGCCTCGATCAATTCGGCGTAGCGCGCATGGATGGACGCCCTGTCGAGGAATCGCGGTTCGAAGCGGTAAAGACCAGTCACATCTCTGCGAACGCCAGCGAGGATATCGGCTTCATCATCCGTCAGCATGCGGGTCGGCCAGCCCTTGACGTAAAGCATCGGCTTCGTGATCGCGCTCTCGATCTCCTTTCGAAGGACAGCCTTTTGCTTGGCCAGCTGCAGCCCCTCACGCTGATCCGTGGTCAGGATGTGCGGCGCAAGGTCGCCCAGCCAGCGCGAGCCTTGGAAAGCGAAGCCGCTGTCGATCTCCAAGGTCACCATCTGGCGATAGAGATCATGGCCCTCGGCCTGCTTCGTCGCAGCGATCATGTCTGGCATGCTGGACATGATGCACCAGCGGCAAGACACGCGGGTCATGCCGAACACCCGGTAGGCCGGATGGGGGTGCAGCCCGGAGGCGTCGATCATAGCAAACACCTCGTCGACGGTGAGGTCGATGATTGGCCGCCAAGTCCATACCCGGCCGTTCGCATCACCGTCGGCCACGGCCATCCTGGAGCGGGTCGCGCTTTCCTCGCGCCTTACCCCCGTAACATTGACGATCTTCTGCCCTGGGAACCGGCGCTTGAGATCCGCCATAATGACGTGTGTCTTCTGCTCCGAAGTACAGAACCGCATGGCCGGGGTCGACCAACACGGGACGAGGGTGACGGTGCTCAACGTCTCGTATCTGGTCTGGCTTGAGAGCCACCGACTTTCCCACCGCTCCATCAGGCCGCCCGCCTTGCGGCGGACGACGACCAGGTCGCACTGCAGGTGACTGGCCAATTCTTCGCAGATGCGGAGGCTGTCCTTCCACTCGACCGAACCGAGGTCCGCATGAACAAGGATGCGAGGGCCGGTGTGGCCGATGGAATCGAGATGGCGGAACGTGGCAATGGCAGCAGCCTGGCTGTCCTTGCCTCCTGATACCCCGATGGCGACAGGCGCATCTTCGGACAGCAGCGCATCCACTGTCGCATCTCTGGCTATCGGCGAAGATCCCGCGATGTTTTGCGTCATGACGCCACCGCCTTGCCCGCGCCGTCGACCGCATCGACGACAGCCAAGCCGACCAGCGCCCGGCTTGAGGCCTTGAGCGCCGTCCAGCCGTCTTGCGTGATGCGCCAGCGATCCTCGAAGAAGGTGATGAAACCCTGCTCGCTGAACCCGGCGACGAGCGCGTCGACGGTCGACCGGCGCAGACCAAGCCCGCGCCGCATTTCCGCCTCGTCGAAACCGTCCTGCTCGGCCACCCAGGTGAGCGCCCGGACCCGCTCTTCCTCAACGCGTTCGTCGAGGCTCTTGCGCGGCGTCTCGCGCTGCAGATCGTCGTCCTCTGGCTTGGTCCGAGGATCCACGCCGTCGAACCGCAATGGCGCGACAAAGCCGCCGGCGCCGGGCGCAAGCGGCGCGATCGCCTGATAGGCCTGCCAGTCCACCCGCATGACCTGAAAGCTTCCGGGCGCACTGCCATAGGAGCCGTCCGCATTGCGCTCCCAGATGAACCAGGCGACGTTCATCTGGCTTCCGGCCTCGTTTCCGTCCCAGCCTTCCTGGTGCATCATCGGTAGCCGCCGGGAGAAGACATAGGCCCGGCTCGGGGGGCATTCGTCCATCATGAAGAGGCGCTCGGCGTCTTCGCATCCGCACATGGCATTGAGGTTCAGCAGCAGCGCCATCTTGCGCGGCTTGTGAACGCGCAGTGCATGGGCAATGAAGCGATTCATGATGTGCCGCCCGTAAGGCGGGTTGGTGACAATATCGACGCCCTCGGAACCAGAGGCATCGGTCAGAAGGAAATCACCAACCTGCTGCAGCTCGCCATGGCGCGTCGTCGTGCCGCGATCGAGAATGTCGGAGATCAGCACCTCATATCCAGCTGCCTCGAGCGGCCGGGAAATATGCCCGGCGCCGCAGGCCGGTTCCTTGACTGTCGCGGAGAAGCTCTCCAGAGCCAGCAACACTGGCAGGGCCTCCGGCGCGGTGAAATAGGCATCCGGACCGCGCTCTTCCTTTGTCCGGGTCTTGGTGCCGATCGCGTGCCCCGCCGCCTGTTTCAGGCTGGCGCGGCTCGGCTCCAGCCCCTCTTCCAGCCGCGCTTCGACCACGCGGTCGATGAAGCCCGGATCGGCACGCTCGGCATTGCGCAGCTTGCGCGCCTGATGGACGGACTGGGCGTCAAGCCCGACCTCTTCCAGCGTGAAAATATTATCGCCGGAAATATTTGTCTTGCGGCCCGGCCGTGCCAGCTCGCCCTTGGCCTGCGCCGCATCCACCGCGTCCGCCATGGCGACATAGCAGATGCTTTCAATCTTCAGGGCCTCGGCCTGCAGGACCCGCGCCTTGTCGACCAGCTCGCGGCTGGCCTTGACCTTCTGCGCATAGCCGCCCGCCGCCTTGGCCTGCTCATAGACGCCGGTGGACAGCAGCAGCGCCGCTTCCACATCGCCGGCATCCAGCAGCGCCCGCGCCCGCTCGATGCTGGCGACCAGCTCCGAAGGCTCGACGATCGGGGCGAGCGCGGTTGCCATCACCAGCCACCCCTTTCCGCTTCGCCGATCAGCGCGCAGACCTCGCGCTCGCTCATGTCGAGCAGCTTTGCGATCGTGTCGGTCGACAGGTGCTGCACGCGGAAGAGCTCGATCACCCGGGCCATGCGGGCCTGTTTGACCAGCAGCGTCGAACGCATGGTTTCAGCCTCGGCCCTCATTTCCGCGCCCCGAAATAGATCTGGTTGGCGGAAAGGCCCTTGTTGTAGAGCTCGGAAATCGTGCGGGCCAAAACGCTCGGCGCATCGCCGCCGGAGAGCTTGCGCAGCTGCTCGGCATGAGCTGTCATTTCGGCAAAGCTCTTCGGACGAAGGACGCCGGCCAGCCTATCCAGGTCGATCTTCTCATTCGCCTCGATGATCCGGGCGAGCGCGGTAATCAGCGTGCCGCGCAGCGCCTTTGCGTCCTTCGGCCAGGCGCGGCGGATGGTTGACAGCGAAAGCCTGACCGCCCTGTCGCCATAGCGCTCCAGTGCACGGGAAATGGCGGAGACGGCGTTCGTCAGGTTGGGCTTGTAGGTGCCGGCATCCGGCGCAATGTCGCAGTCGGCGGCAAGGCAGATGTCGCGCACCCGCCGCGCCATCTCGTCGCCAGAGGCAAGGCCTGCCCAATAACGCTCGACGGGCGTGACCGCCTTGCGGTCGCGATTGATCACGAGGAAGTTTTCTGCCTCAGCTTCCATGCCGGACCGGCTGATGATCATGGCCGGCACCTTGCCGATGCGCGGATGCAGCTGGGCCGCCTTTGCCCGGTGCTGGCCGTCCGTCACGGAAAACCGCCCGCCGTCCTTGCGGGCCAGCGTGATCGCGCCAAAATGGTCCCAGTGGAACTCGCCGAGGATCTTCTCGACCTTGCGCCCATCCAGCTCGCGCTGGTAATTGCTGTCCACATCGATCAGGTCGGCGTCGACCCATGCGCACTCCGGCTTTTCGCCGATATTCATGTTGATCTTGCTCATTCCGGCACCTCGCCTTTGGACAAGATCCGGTAGCCGCGCCCCCAGACCGTATCGATCTCGATACCGATGCTTGAGAGCTTCTTGCGGACCTTGCAGATGAGAACATCGATGATCTTCATCTCCGGCTCGTCCTGGTCGTTGCGCAGCCAGTAAGCCTCGCTCATCAGCTGTTCGCGCGTGACCATGCGCGGCCGACGCTGCCAGAGCAGGAGAAACAGGTTGAATTCGCCTTCCGTCAGACGTGCGACCGCCCCGTGCGCGACAACAAATCCGCCGTCGAGATCAATCCGGACCTCGCCATCATCCGGAATTCCTTGCTTGCAGCAGGGGCAATCGGCCATCGCCTCAATCCCCCTCGCCGACGACGCGCAGAGAGGCCGAGGCCCCGCCCTTGGCCTTGATGGCCGCGAGTGCCGCGCGCAGTTCCGAGGTTGCCGCCTGCAGGCTGGAGCAGATCCGATCGACGCTTTGTGCCTCGGCCGGCGTCACGCGCCCGTCGGCAATGGCGATCGCCATGCCGTTGGCCAGTTCCGCGCTCTGTCGCATCAGCTCGGCATGCATGGACAGCACCGAGACATCCGCTGCGCGCTCGGCTTCCGGGTCGGTCAGGCGCCGCCCGTTGGTTTCCGCCAGGACGGCCGTCACCAGCGGCTGGCCGCAATCCGACTCGAGCATGACCACGGCGGCGAGCGGCATCAGCTCGCCATCGGCCGGATTGTTCATGCGCCCGATATGGCTCTTGGAAATGGAAGTGACCTCGGCCGCGCGTTCGATCCCGCCGGCCAGTTTGATCAGGTCGCGCTGGGCCGCCTTCACGCGGTGGAACCAGGCTTCGGAAAAGGACATGGGCTTGATCTCCTGTGAAGACAAAAGCGTTCCCGCGCCGGTAAAACCCGGCGTCGTTTCCCGTCGTGGGAATGTGTCGTGAATGTCAGTGTGCGCGGGTCAGGAACTCATGGAGGCCCGCATGCATAACCCCGAAGCCAGCCAGTGCCGCCCGGCACCCGTGCCGCGCCAGACGTCTCCCACCCATACAGGGCGCAAGCCCGTCCGAGCCCGTGCGAGGCCCCGTCCGGAGCGCAGGCCGAAGGCCGACAGCGTGAGGACAGAGCAAATAAAAACAGCCGGAGCAGTCCGCCACGCAAAACCTTGTGCGCGCTCCGGCCGAATTGCCGCGCCGCAGACTGGGAGGTCGGCACGGAGGGGAACAGCTGAAAACCAACCCCTGCCCCGCCGCGTCCACACGAGGCAAGGACGAAGCGGGACAGGGTCTTCCCCGCCGCGGGAATGCGGCCCGCAGACTGGCGAGGGAGGAGAGAGAAACGGGCGGCGCTCATTCGGCAGCCTCCGGGATGGCATCACCAGGACGCGGCACGCCCGCCGGCCATTCGGCATCCGCCGGCCAGTTGGCGGAAAGCCATGTAACGGCGCGTTCGATCCGACGCACTCCGATATCGGCACCCTGCCGAACTTCGGAGAGCCGCTTTCCATCGTTAAAAAGCCGCGACGAGATCGTCGCCTCGGCAAGACCGGAGGCCTTCGAGTAGGATTCTACGAGGCTCATAAGGGCGCTGATCGTGAACATGCGCCATCATATGCGGTACATGTACCTCGTTGTCAACGGTCTATGTACCGCTACACCGATTTCCCCAGCACGGTAAAGATACCGCAATGAGCACCGACAACGCCGAACAAATCCGCCATGCGCTGCTGGAGCGCATCGATCAGCGCCTGAAGGCCCTGAACATGACCCGCCGCGCGGCGGAGATCAAAGCCTTCGGCAAGCCAGATGCGATTCGCAACTGGAGCCGAAAGGATAAGAACGTCCTTCCCCGGATGGATACCCTTGCCGTCCTTGCTCCCGTGCTGGAAACGACCGCAGCCTGGCTGATGTATGGCGTCGACACACCAGCCATCACAGGAGACGCGACGCCGGCTACGCAGGCCCCGCCGCTTCCCGGTCGCAACACCATGCCGCTGGACGTGCCCGTCATGGGCACCGCCGCCGGCTCGCTGGCGCGCGGCGCTTTCCAGCTCGAAGGCGGCGTCGTCGACTACGTACGCCGCCCGCCTGCCCTGATCGGCGCTCGGGATATCTATGCGCTTTATGTCGAAGGCTCGTCGATGGAGCCGCAATACTTCCCGGGCGACCTGATCTATGTGAACCCGCACAAGCCGCCACGCATAGGCGACATCGTCGTCGTCCAGTGCCGCAACGGCGAACACACGCCGGAGGAAGCCTCGCTCGGGATCTACCGCAAGCGGACGGAAAAGACCGTGACGATCGGCAAGCGCAATCCCGCAGCCGAGATCGATCTGGCCCGCGATCACGTCAAGGATATTCACCGTGTGCTGACAACCAACGAACTTTTCGGCGTCTGATTGCCGTTGCCATCGGGAGTTTCCCTTCCTATTCTCGCGACAATCGTAGCGGGCAAAGGAGGGTAAGCCATGGCGATTTCGACCGAACAACGCATATTGATCGAGCAGCGCGTGACCAACGAGGCGAAATCCTTGGGGATTGCCTATCTCTTGTGGTTCTTCGTCGGCGGGCTTGGCGCCCATCGTTTCTACCTCGGCAGGCCGATTTCTGCCCTCTTCCTGATCCTGCTCGGCCCGGTCGGCCTCGCATTGATGCTGAGCAAAAATCACTACGGCGCCTTCATGCTCGTCGCGGTGGCACTCTGGCTCGTCGTCGACGCTTTCCTTATTCCCGGCATGGGGACGGCATGGAAGAACAAGGTTCGCGACGAATTGACCGCCGCAGCCGAGCGCGCCGCATGAAGCCGCTCGCCGCAATCATCTTCGCCACGGCGCTCACGCTTTCGGGCTGCGGAACCGTCGCACAAAACAGCGATGTCGGCCTGATCCACACAGGCCTTGCCGGACGCCAGGCCGTCGCCGACCCGACCGGCGTCACAGTCGTCGAGGCCGGCCCGGCGCTATCGGACGAAAAGCAACGCGTCATGGGCACGTCCTGCAAGAACAAGCTCTGGGACCCGTCTCCGAGCCGGGAAAACGCGCTGGCGCTGATGAAGAGACAGGCCGCCGAACGCGGATATGATGCCGTGCATTCCGTCACGGTTTTTTCCGATCCGACCGCGCTCGCCAAGAATTGCTGGTCGGCGCTGGTCGCCAGCGGCATCGCTTTCAACCGGGCGACACAGCCGCCAATCAACTGATTCAACACCAGATAAACAGCGAAAGGGGGCGGTCCATTCCGCCCCTTTTCTTTTGCGCGCAATTCTCAATGCGGTACATGTACCTTCTTACCGCTTGACGCGGTACATATACCGTGTCAATAATTGCGCCATCCCGCCTCCCCTCCTCCCAGGGCGGGACGACCGCAAGACCCGCCGCCGGCCGAACCCCACTCCTCCCAGTGGCCGGCGGCGGAAGCGGCCGGGACCAGAAGGAGAGCGCAGATGAAAAAACCCACCCGCAACATCGCCGAGGAAATGGCCAATTTCGCCATCGAAAAAGGCGAGGGCATTTCCCGCATCGACCTGAAGCGCGAAGGCTATACCGACGAGCAGATCGACGCCTATTCCCATGAGGCCGCAATCCTCCACGCCGAGCGCGCCACGCGCCGCGTCGCCTGAGAGGGCCGCCACCATGGCCACCCTCCTCCTCGAGCGCCATTTCCTTTCCCTCACCTGGCCGGCCTGCTTGCGCAGCCGGTCGGTCGAATTCGCCGTGCTGGCGCCGATTGTCTTCGGCCTCGGCTTTGCCTTTGCCGCGGGGATCTGACGCCATGACCATCCTCGCCGCCATCATGACCGCGCTCGCCGCCGCCGAGTTCGTCTGCCTGGTCGTGATGGCTTGGCGGCGATCCGAAACCGCCCGCACCGCCGAGCTTCCAGGCGGCGCTCTCCTACGTTGTCGACCATGTCGACCACTTCGACCGGGTGATCTTCATCCGCGCCTATCTGGCCGGCAACAGCCAGTTGCTGGCACAGCAGTTTCCCACCTGGGCGTCCTATCGAAACGACAGGGTCGCCATCGCCACGGATATCACCGCATGAGCCCGCGCCCCGCCCTTGAAACCAATAGCCGCGTCATTCCCTTCCCGGCCGCCGCGACGAGCCGACGCCGCCCGGCCCCGGTCGTCGATTTGCTTGCCATGGGTGAGCTCGGCCACGCCGAGGACCATTGCGAGGCGATCCTGGGCGACGTGAAGACGGCGAGCCACAACGCCGCCGACGGCACCCCGCTTGCCGGCCTCGGCGGCATCCGCGACGGCCGGACCCTGAGCTGGGCCTGCCGCCTCATCCTGTCGCTGGTCAACCTGCGCGGCAATCCGGAGCGCGACCACGCGCTCACCCACGCCGCCCGCCAATGGCTGCAGTCCAGGGAGGTTCGCTCATGAGCCAGAACCCGAAAGACAGGCTGGTCCTGTGCGATCGCCCGGAGATCACCTTTGCCAACGGCCATGCGCTGTTTGCCACCGAGAGCCGTGGCGAGATCCGCGACGGCACGACCAGGGACGGCCAGCCCCGCATGGCCGCTTACGACGCCGGAGCCGCCGTGCTGCTCGACGCAAGCGGCAATCTCCTCGCCGGCCCGATCGACATCGATGGCGCAGAGCTTCTGGCAACCGCCATCATCGAGGGCAAGGATCGCGCGCTCACCGAACCCGGCGCAGCACTCCGCCTCGCCATCGCCTACCTCGCCTTCCTGCAAGGCGCGGCGGCACTGCTGGGAGGAAAGAGCGATGGCTGACATCACCCTCTGGCTTCCGGAATCCCGCACCGTCATCCACCAGGCGCTCGGCAAGGGAGCGGAAGAAGCCGCCGAACTGGGCAAGATCCTTGCCCGCTGCCTCATCCAGGGGCTGGATGCATCCGACCCGAAGACCGGCGTCCTCAATCTGGCAGCCCTCGCCGAAGAGCTCGCCGACGTGGAAGCGACGATCGAATGGCTGTTCGAACTCCTGCCGCTTGACGTCGACACCCACAACACCCGCGCCGGCCGCAAGCTCGACGGCTTCCGCCGCTGGAAAGAAATGCTGGAGGCCCACGCCCATGGCTAACCGCCCTTCCCGCCGCCTCGACCGACGCACCACCGCCACCCCTCATCCTGAGGTGGCCGCAGAGCAGCCCTCGAAGGACCAGGCCCCGCCGCCCGTCCAATACCCCTTCCGCATCCATTTCGACGACGGTCGCACCAAGGACGTGCACGCAGAGAACGCAGCCGAAGCCCGCGCCCGCCACAAGGCCATCGGCGCCATCACCAAGATCAAGATCATCCGGGAGAAGGACCAATGACAGACCACACCCGCGCCGGCCGCTCCGCCGAACAAACCGCGATCGCCACCTGCGAGGCCTGTGGCCACGCCATCCAGGAGGGCGAGGCCTACCTGCCCGGCCACGACACAGACTTCTGCGCAGAATGCGCCCCGACCTTTCAGTCCCTGATCGACGAGCCGGACAGCTTCGTCGACGACGACGGCGATCCGCTGACGAAGGAAGCCGCCAAAGCCTGGTTCGACGCCCATATCGCCGCCGGCGGCAAGCCGACCGACAGCATGGCGAGGGTGCGCTGATGGCCGATCACACCCATATCGAATGGACCGACGCCACATGGAACCCGATCACCGGCTGTTCCATAGTCTCGCCGGGTTGCACCAACTGCTATGCGATGGCGCTTGCCGGCACCCGCCTCAAGAACCATCACAGCCGCAAGGGCCTGACGAAAGTGGTCAACGACAAGCACGTCTGGACCGGAGAAGTCAGGCTCAATGCTGAGTGGCTCTACCAGCCACTGCGCTGGGCAAAGCCACGGCAGATCTTCGTGTGCGCCCACGGCGACCTCTTCGCCGAGGGCGTGCCGGACGAATGGATCGACCAGGTCTTCGCCGTCATGGCGCTGGCGCCGCAGCACACGTTTCAGGTCTTGACCAAGCGACCGGAGCGGATGCGGGAGTATTTGCGGAGGTTCAAGGCGTCACCACCCTCCGACGGCTTCATCACGCGAGACGGCATCCATTCCTCAGACAGCCCTCGCGGGTGGCCCATCTTCAGCAAGTGGCCCCTGCCAAATGTCTGGCTTGGCACGTCTGTCGAAGACCAGAAGCGCGCCGACGAGCGCATCCCCATCCTGCTCGATACCCCCGCCGCCATCCGCTGGATCAGCGCCGAGCCGCTGCTCGGGCAGCTAAAACTGGGACAGTATCTGGCGCTCGAATGCACCCACGAAGACGCCTATGTCGAGTGGGACACCAACGCGGTCGTATGCAGAGAATGCGAAAATATGGCCATGCTCGACTGGGTCGTCGCCGGCGGCGAGAGCGGCCATGACGCCCGCCCCATGCATCCCGACTGGACCCGATCCCTGCGCGACCAGTGCGCCGCCGCCGGCGTGCCCTTCCTGTTCAAGCAGTGGGGCGAATTCCTCCCCACCTCGATCTGTTTTCATGACTTCTGCACCCCGCAGGACAAGCACGCCGGCGAACTCTGCGCAAATGCAAATGGCCGTCTTGAAAGCTATCCGCTGGATACGTGCAACATCACCGTCATGCGCCGCGTCGGCAAACGCGCCGCCGGTCGCCTGCTCGACGGCGTCGAACACAACGCCTTCCCCCAACCCATCCGGACAGCGCCAATACAGGCCGAACGGCCGTCGCGGGACGTCCCGCGCCCCGTCCGGAGCGAAGCCGGCGCAGCCGGCGACAGCGTGAGGACAAGACAATGACCGCCCCGCTGATCTTCGACGAAGCCGCCGTGCGCGCCGATTTCGAGGCGGGCTATCGCACAAGCCAGATCGCAAGGCGCCATGGCCTTGAATATGAGGCCATGCGCCAGGTGCTGAAGCGGCTCGGCCTATCCATCCCGCTGCCGGGCCATGCGCCCCGGGTCAAGCTCGTCGGACAGCAAGAGGACAAGATCATCGTTCTCCGGCATCGCCCGAACGACATGGCCTCGAAGCTGTTGCGACACCGCATTTCCCTGCCGCGCGTCGCCATGCACATCGCCGCCCTCGAGGAGCGTTGCCCATGACGATCACCAAAACCAATGGCCGCCTCGGCATCAACTGCGACGCCTGCCCGACCCGCTATCGCCACACGGCCGAGGAAACCGCCTTCCGCGAGCTGCTGACCGAGATCGTCGACGAAGGCTGGAAACCCATCCGCAAGGCCGGCGACTGGACCCACCTCTGCCCCGACTGCGCCCGCTTTTCCGACAGGAGGCTGCTTTGACCGACGGCAAGTACCCATCCCCCCAACTGAATTTGGAGGGGCGCATTGCCGAGCTGGAGAGAGCCCTAGCCGCCGAGGAGAAGCGTAGCGGCGAACTGGTGGACCGTCTTGAAAAGGCGCGCCAGGGTAAGGAACCGGACTTCTGCTTCGATCCCGACGAGTGGGAGTTCACCTGCGACTGGGCAGACCGCAACGAAGTGCACGGCCACGGCGAGGCCCTTCAAGGCAGCGAGCCTATGAAGATCGCCACCCTCATTCGCGGCCCCAGCAAGTGGGTCGCAGACGTCCCCATCACATGGGACGTGGATGGCGAGCCGGATGAAACCGAGATCCAGTGGTTTGACAGCGAGGACGAGGCCCGCGCCGCGGCGTCTCTGAGACCGGAGGGCTCGACCGATGGACGCTAAGCAGCTCCACATCCTCCAGCATTCGCTCGGTCTAGACCAGTATGGGCGCGGCACGTTCTACCGGAACTACTTCGTGACAGGCGAAGGTAGCAAAGATCACGCCGACTGCACGGCGCTCGTCAAAGCGGGCTTTATGACCATGTGGTCTGGAAACGCCTTGAGCGGAGGCGATGATGTCTTTCGAGTGACCGACGCAGGCAAGGCCGCTGTCGCCGAACATAGCCCAGCGCCGCCGAAGCTCACGCGCAGCCAGCAAAACTATCGGGACTGGCTGAACTACGACAGCGACCTGTCCTTCATCGAATACGTGAAAATGAAAGCTCACCTTCGGGCGAAGGAGGCCGGACGAGCATGACAAAATCTGTCACCCAGCACTCGATCTACTCGCTTGAGGATAAGCTGAAGGAGACCCGCAGCAGTTACTTGCGGCTTCACGGCTGGCAGCGGACTTGCAACACCCCAGGCTCGTTCTGGATGTGGAAACGCGATTTCGCGGACATCGACGAGAAGCGCCAGGCCTATCATCCGCCAAAGGCATCTCCCTTCCAGCCTTATGGCGTGATCATGGCTGACACCGAGACCGCCGTGATGATGACCATGCGCGCTATCGACATCGATGAGAGCGGCGCGGAGGGCTCGGACGATGCTTGATGGTCGTTCAATTGACGGTGACGAGGTCCACGCCCGACTAGTCGAAGCGATTGAGAAGCCGGAACGCGCTCATCTGTGGGTGCCTGCCGACGCGATCGAGTTTACGCCGCGCGTCCTGCCTCTGGTTTACGGCGACGGTCGTGCTCTCTTCACGCTGGCGACGATCAACCAGAGGCCGGCCTATTGGGTCATCCGCGGTTGCAGCACATGGGGCTGCGACATGGATCGCAGTAGCTCTGATGGCCCAAACTTCGGCGACTTCACCGATAACATTCTCACGGACCTAGAGGAGGCTTTCGGCAGCGGCCGATGCGGCTACAGCGGGGAGAGCTTGTTCTACCCGAAGGAGGAGCGCCACTGCGACTGCGAAGAATGCCAGGATGACTATGTCGCAGCATGGCCAGAAGTGGACGGCTACGGCGGTTGCTCATGGTCACGATGCGATTGGCCGGACGGCTTCGAGGTAGAGATCCACCCCTTGAGCGGCGCGCGCGATCTTCTGGCGCTGCCCCCATCACCCCAGCCGAGGGAGGCCGGCCAGTGACTCCCGCCACCGCCATGCCCCTCGAAGAGGCCAAGGCGATCTTCCGCCGCGCCCGGGTCACGGCCAGGCTCTGCGCGCCGGAATGGTCGCGGATCTACGATACCGCCGCGCGACTCGCCCAGATCGGCGCCCGCGATCCTTTGACCGGCGCCACCGAGGCGATCGCCACCCTGTCGCGCAAATGCCCCTTCGACGACGAGGATCTGCTGTTCAACGCACCGCTTTACCTGCGGGCTTCGATCATGGTCGCGGAGGCCGCCTTTGCCGAGATCGAGCGCCTTCGCTCCGAACTTTCCGGCCGGCACCAGGCCGAGACCCGCGAAAGGGAGACAAAGGACTATGCCGCCCAATGCGCCATGCTCTGCCAGCGCGGCGATTTCGCCCGCTATCTCTCCGAACGCCACGGCCTGGAAGCGACAGACAAGGAGCGCGTCGCCGCCCGCGTCCGCTCGGTTCTGTCGATCACCTCGCGTGCCGAGCTCAACACCGACCCCGCCGCCGCCGCCCGCTGGCACCAGCTGCGCGCCGATTTCGAATCATGGAGGAAGGGATGACCGCCCCAGCCATCATCAAGGCCGCCGACCTGAAACGTATGGCGAAGGTCGCCAAGGCGAACAATGTCTCGGTCTGGATCGAGATCGACGGCAAGCGCATCGGAGTCTCGCCGGAAATGCCGGCCGTCCAGGGCACAAAGCCCCTTGCCAAATATGAGGACTTTGATCTCTGATGGAGGACATGGCCCGCAAACCCTATCTCTCCCGCGAAAAGACCCGCCACGGCAAGTTCGTTTGGTATTTCAAACGGGCGGGAAAGCGCATCCGCCTGCCCGAACCTTACGGCAGCGAGGCGTTCAACGCGGCCTATGAGCGGGCTTTGACGGGCATGGCCACCATGCCGGCCAAGGGGAAGGCGCAGGCCGGATCGCTAAGGTGGCTGGTTGACCAGTATAAGCTGAGCGCCGTCTTCGCCCAGCTCGCGCCGGCCACGCGCCGCGCGCGGGAGAACATCCTGCTGCAGGTGCTCGCCGACCCGAAGAACGCAGACGGCCCCTTCTCGGCCGTGACAAAGGCTGCGATCAAGAAGGGCATGGACAAGCGGGCGGCAACACCGAACGCCGCCAACAATTTCCTCAAAACCATGAGCCACCTGTTCAAATGGGCGGCCGAGGCCGAGCATGTGGAAACCAATCCCTGCATCGGTGTCTCGAAGGTTTCGGTAAAGTCAGACGGGTTCCACACCTGGACCGTCGAACAGGTCGAGCAATACCGGGCGCACCACAAGCTCGGAACGAAACCCCGGCTTGCGATCGACATTCTGCTCTTTCTCGGCCTGCGCCGCTCCGACGCCGTCGTGGTCGGCCGGCAGCACCTGAAGGATGGCGTGATCGCGCTGCGCACGCAAAAGACCGGGCAATGGGTCTATCTGCCAGTCTTCGAGCAGCTGAGAGAATCGATTGAGGCCACGCCGACCGGCGATCTCGCCTTCCTGACGACGGAAAAGGGCAAGCCCTTCAGCTCGGCCGCATCCTTCGGCAACTGGTTTGCCAAACAGTGCCAGGCCGCAAATCTCCCCAATGTCTGCCGCGCCCACGGCCTTCGAAAAGCCGGCGCGACCATCGCCGCCGACCAGGGCGCAACCGCGCACGAACTCATGGCCATGTATGGTTGGGCGCGTCTCGGAATGGCCGAACTCTACACCCGCGAGGCCGACAAGAAGAAGCTCGCCCGCGGCGCATCGGAACGTCTGTCGAACAGACTATAAGTCGCACCTTCGACCCTGCGTGGTCGCACCTTGAATAACTTCAATGGCTTAGGTGTAGTAATGGCGACCCCTGCAGGACTCGAACCTGCGACAACCTGCTTAGAAGGCAGGTGCTCTATCCAGCTGAGCTAAGGGGCCTTATCGATGTGGAACCCGTCGGCCGGCTTGGTCGTCTCGGGACGGACCGCCACGGTCCGAGCAGGGTCAGTGGGTCCAGGGCTGAAGGCGGCTGAACTTGAAATTATCGGTGTAGGACAGGACCTGCCGCTTGGCTTCCTTCGGCGGGATCACGCGGTATTCGATGCCCTCACGCTGTGCATAGGCTTCGGCCTGCTCCTGCGTTTCGAAGAGCAGCTTCACCTGCTGCCGCGTATCGGCTGAGGTCGTGTAGCCCATCATCGGGTCGATCTTCTTCGCAATGGCCTGGTCGAATTCAAGTATCCAGACATGCGTCTTCGCCTTGCCGGACTGCATAGCGGTCTTTGCGGGGCGGTAGATCTTTGCAGACATGTCGCATCCAACTCCAAAGGACGGCCAGGGATCGCCCTACCCCGTCTTGTTCATGGCACCGACCGCAGCTTTCGGCTGCGGCAAATTCCTGTTCCAGGGCCAGAAGACGGCTCATCCCGGAGGCTCCAGCAATGCCGGATTACCATTCCCCTCGTAGCGACGAATGAGATGTTTTTCAAGGGGAACCTCCGGGATCGGAGCGGAATGCAAGAGAGCGCCGCACCCCGGGGGGCGCAACGCTCTTCCACTCTTGACCACACAGGCGCTGCAATCGAAAGCAGATGGCGCATGAGCGACATCTTGCCTTCTTACCGGCCTGTCCGCAGGCAGAGGGCCGGACTAATCCGCGCACTTATCGTCATTGGATGCAGAGGCGGCCGCGGTTTCTTCGCCCTGCTGCTGGGCGGCAACATCCTGATTCGACGTCGCCAAATTCTCGTCAGCAGCCAAAGGCATGGTGCTGCCGTCCTTCCGGACACCACCACTGGCGCTCGCCTGGCCACCGGTGGCGCCTTCCAGGGGAACGTGGGTGCCATCCTTGGCTATGCCCGCCGCGGATTTGTCATTGATCGAGCCGGTTACGTCGTCACAAGCCGCAAGGCTTGGATTGGAAGCGAAGGCCGCCATGCCGATGGCAGCCGTGATGGTTGCAAGCTTTCTCATGTTTCATCCTCCGTGTTGGATGAAAAGGAACGCAAGCAAAAGACTATAGGTTCCGGTGGAATGCACACTCTGAGAACTGGCGAGGATAAAGCGCGCCTGAAGTTTCACGGTAACACGGGAACGGCTTTTACCACTCCAGTGGGAATTTAGTGTGTCGGAACAAGACATCGACACTGCTTGCAATGGTCGGAGTGGAGAGATTCGAACTCCCGACCCTCTGGTCCCAAACCAGATGCGCTACCAGGCTGCGCTACACTCCGTTCCAGCAATGGGAGCGGAATACACGGTTCACCCCGGACCCGCAACTGCAAAAAAGCGCTTTCCGCAGGAGCGTACGAATTCACAGGCCCGCCTCTAGTCCGACGCGCCTTTCGGCGGGGTCAGATCCACCACCGCCCCTTCGGCAAGGCCGAGCGTAGCCGCTTGGCCGCCGCGAATCTCCAGCACGTAGCGCACCGGTGTGCCCGACGGGATGATCGCCTCGGAAAAGGGCGCGGTCCGGGACGCGACGCGCTTCACCAGCCCGTTCTGGTCGATGAACAGCATGTCGAGTGACAGAGGCGTGTTCTTCATCCACATCATGACGTCGCGCACAGTGCCGAAGTCGAAGATCATGCCCTGATCGTCGCCCAATTGTTCGCGGAACATCAGGCCGTGCGCGCGCTGATCCGGCGTGATCGCCCATTCCACGTCGAGCTCGATCTTCTCTCCCCCGGTGGTTCTGATCGTAAGCTTCGATCGATCAAACTGCGGCGCCTGGGCCGCTGCCGGCCAGACGAAGACCCATAAAAAAAGCGCCAGAAAAGCGCTTTTTACAATGCGACTGATCATCGCCCGGGGTCTCAATGCGCCCGGACCGACGGGCCGGGAGTGTCGGGGTGGATTTCGGCGGCCATCAGGCCCTTCTCGCCAGGTCCGAAGCGGACAAGAACCGTCTGGCCTGGGCGAAGCTCGGTGAGGCCGTAACGGCGCAGCGTTTCCATGTGAACGAAGATGTCCTCGGTGCCCTCGCCGCGCGTCAGGAAACCAAAGCCCTTGGTCCGATTGAACCACTTGACCAGCGCCCGTTCCAGACCGCTGGTCGCGGTCACCTGCACATGGGTGCGCACCGGCGGGAGCTGCGAGGGATGAACCGCGGTCGACTGGTCCATGGAAAGAACACGGAAGGTCTGGTAGCCGCGATCACGCTTCTGGATGAGCGCGACGATGCGCGTGCCTTCGAGAATGGTATGGTAGCCGTCGCGCCTAAGACAGGTGACGTGCAGCAGAACGTCCTGCATCCCGTTGTCCGGAACGATAAAGCCGAACCCCTTGGCCACGTCGAACCACTTGACGACCCCGGTGATCTCGGTCAGCTCAACTGCTTCGCCGGACAGATCCTCGAACCCGACGAGCCCTTTCGGTGAAATCCTGTCCGTCATTTCCCAAAGCCCCTCGAAACGCGTCACATCGCAGAGTTAATTGATTCTTGAACTTAAGATTAACATTCGAGCGATGGATCTACGCAAGTCCTAGTTTGACATATACCCAAATGCTTTTTGCCTTTGCAGCCTTGCTCGAAGCTGTCGCCTGCCCCATATCCCTGCAATTCTCTGGAGGACCTTCATGCGCTATCTTCACACCATGGTACGCGTCAAAGATCTCGACGCCTCGCTCGATTTTTACTGCAACATCTTCGGACTGACGGAAATCCGCCGAATGGACAGCGAAAAGGGCCGTTTCACGCTGGTCTTTCTGGCTGCGCGAGACGATCTCGACCGTGCACGCGCCGAAATGGCGCCCTGCCTCGAACTCACCTACAACTGGGATGCGGAAGACTATGCCGGCGGGCGCAATTTCGGCCATCTCGCCTACGAGGTCGACGACATTTATGCCATTTGCCAGAGGCTGATGGACGCCGGGGTGACGATCAACCGCCCGCCGCGCGACGGCCACATGGCGTTTGTTCGGTCGCCTGACGGGATTTCGATCGAGATCCTGCAGAAGGGCGAGAGCCTTGCTCCCGCCGAGCCCTGGGCCTCCATGCCGAACACGGGCGCCTGGTAGCGCGGACCTTCCCGCCTCGCGCAAGTTTAGCGCGCTAGATCTGATGCAATCACGAGTCCGCCGGTCCGCGGCGGACGGTGGGCGCTGGCCCCGGTCGCTGGATCGGAGCGGAGATGCCCGCCAATCGGTATGCAAAAGGTCAGCCCGTGTCGCACAGCATGCAGTCCATCCGGGGCGGTTTGATCGCCCGCCTCGCACTCCCCGCCGTCGCCACCCTTCTGCTCGCCGCCTGCCAGACAACGGCGGGCAGTGCTGTCCAAGGCGATATAGCCGCGCCTGAGGCAGCAAATGCCCTGCCGGTGAAGAAGGCCAATGGGGCCAATCCTTATTCCGATCCGCTGGTGGTGAGCGCTTCATCTCCCGCCTCGAAATCCGCGGCAGTGCCCGCCGGAGACAGTGCGCTCACAGCCTTCGCTCCCGCATCGGCAAACCTTGGCGAACTGACCATGCAACCGACCTCGGTCAATGCGAGTCGCAACAGTCTGTTCTCCCAAGCGCCCGCGGCCGAAGGCTTCGACCCTACAACCGACATCACGGCCGCGACCGAGGGCGCGAACACCGGCTCGACCAGCATCGTGGTTCCCGCCGATCTGCCGACGCGCCAGGTCAATGCGATGAGCAAGAGCCTGTTCAGCGCTGATCTGCGCCAGCCGGAACCCCCAGTCGTCGGTGAAACCGCCCTGCCGGTCGAGTCGGCGTACGGCCAGCCGGTTTACACACCTGAGGAACAGCCGGTCTATGCAGAGCCTGGGTCGGCAGCCTTGCCGATCACGGGCGAGGACCGCCCGGAAGTCGTCCAGGCGGCGCCCAACAAGGATGAGCCCGCCGCGGACAAGAAGCGGAAATGGCTGCCTTCGATCGCCGAGGTGTTTGGCCGGAAGAAGAGCTAGACGAACGCCACCGGCAGATCCCTCGACAAGCGCGAAACCGGTCCGTAGCACGCCGTCCATTCCCTGTGTCCGCGGCGTGAGCGGTCATTTTCAGGTCTCCAAACCATTGTATTCGCTATTCAAAAATGCCGTCGCATTCGTGCGTTTTGTCTTTGTCACATTTTTTGAGAAAAACGGAACTTGGCGCTTGCGGGAATAAAACGACCTGACTATAAGGGCGCCACAACGAAGCGCAGGCGCCCTTCGTCTATCGGTTAGGACACCAGATTTTCATTCTGGGAAGAGGGGTTCGACTCCCCTAGGGCGTGCCACTTCTTTCCTTCTCTCTCCATGAAGACTTGATCCAGAAATTGTGTGGGCGATCTGCCACTGCACGCCGCCCGGCAATCGTCACCGACGCTCATCGTGCCGTTTTCCACATGCCGATGTTTTTCAAAATTGGAATGGAAAAACAGCAAGATTCCCCTTGCGGGTTTTCCGAGCCCTGACTATAAGGGCGCCACAACGAAGCGCAGGCGCCCTTCGTCTATCGGTTAGGACACCAGATTTTCATTCTGGGAAGAGGGGTTCGACTCCCCTAGGGCGTGCCACTTCACCTTACGTTATCCGGCATCCTTACCTTACGTCAGAACGCCTTGGCCGCGTCCAGAACGCGCATCTGCACACGGCGCGATCCCTGCCAATGATCAGCGCTGAGCGTACCGGCGACATGAATTTGGGTCCCCCGTCCATTGAGTAGGAAATTGCCGAGCGCGGTCTCGGCCGCGCGGAAGGCGATGCCCTCCAGCCGTGTGCCGTCGGCAGCCTCGAGCGT
This sequence comes from Rhizobium arsenicireducens, assembly GCF_964021225.1. Taxonomy (NCBI): domain Bacteria; kingdom Pseudomonadati; phylum Pseudomonadota; class Alphaproteobacteria; order Hyphomicrobiales; family Rhizobiaceae; genus Rhizobium; species Rhizobium arsenicireducens. The sequence continues at coordinate 1,602,527 of NZ_CAXHYK020000001.1, forward strand.
GATCTTGACGTAAGTCGTGCCGACCGGCCTGGCATCGCGAAGACGATGGGCAGGTACGGCAAAGATCGGCTGCGGATGACCGGAGCCGTAGGGTCCGGCCGCCTCCAACTGGTCGATCAGCACGATGGTCGCGCCCGATGCACCAAGCGCACCGTCGATCTTCAGCGTCTGGTTGGCGGCAAGCGCCCCCACCTGTTCGGCAGAGGCCTCGTCGAAAAAGGTCCGCAGACGGCCGAGATTAGCACGCTCGACGGTCAGGCCAGCCGCCATGGCGTGCCCCCCGCCTTTCACCAACAGGCCCGAATCGACGGCGGCGCGAACCATGCGGCCAATATCGAATCCGTTGATCGAACGCCCCGAACCGCTGCCCTTGCCGTTGGGATCGAAGGCGATCGCGAAGGCCGGCCGCTTTAACTTTTCCTTCAGCCGTGCCGCCAGCAGGCCGACAATTCCGGGATGCCAGTTGTCGCGTGCCGTGACGATTACAGAGGCCGCCTCGCCGTTGCCATATTCGGCCAGCGCCTCCGCTTCCGCTTCCGCCAGCATGACCTGTTCCATGGCCTGACGCTCGCGGTTCAATTCGTCCAGCTTGTGGGCGATCTGCTCGGCCTCGCCGGCGTCATCCAGCGTCAGCAACCGACTGCCAAGCGCCGCGTCGCCGATTCGTCCGCCGGCGTTGATGCGCGGGCCAACGAGGAATCCAAAATGGTAGGGTGTGACCGGGCCGCCGATGCCGGCCACGCGCAGAAGGGCGGCAAGGCCGACGTTTTGCTGGTGGCGGGCGGCGATCAGGCCCTTGGCAACATAGGCACGGTTCAGACCCTTGAGCGGCACGACGTCACACACCGTCGCCAGCGCCACGAGGTCGAGCCAAGCCAGAAGATCGAGCGAGCGGGCCTGCGGATGGCCATTCTGGCGCAGCACGCGCAGGGTGGCGACCAGGACAAGGAAGACCACGCCGGCGGCGCAGAGATGCCCCTGCCCCGACAGGTCGTCCTCGCGGTTCGGATTGACCAGGGCGAGACAAGGCGGCAGCTCGTGCCCCATCTGGTGGTGATCGATCACCACCACATCAATGCCGCGTTCCTTCGCCACCGCCAGTGCCTCGAGGCTGGTCGAGCCGCAGTCGACCGTGACGATCAGTCGGGCGCCACGATCGATCAACTGGCCCATCGCCGCCGGGTTCGGCCCATAGCCCTCGAATATGCGGTCGGGAATGTAGATTTCCGAATCGATACCGAAATGGTGCAGAAAACGCCAAAGCAATGCGGAGGACGCCGCGCCATCGACGTCGTAGTCGCCGAAGATCGCCACGCGTTCGCCGCGGCGGATCGCTTCGACCAGCCGTTCGGCCGCCGCCTCGCAATCCGTCAGCCGGTAGGGGTCGGGCATCAGGCTGCGGATGGAAGGTTCGAGAAAGGCAGGCGCGTCGTCGACGGCGACGCCCCGTCCGGCCAGCACTCGCGCCACAAGCTCTGGCATGCCGTGAAGCTGGCTCATCGCCAGCGCCCGGTTCTGCCCGGCCTGGTCGAGGCGCGACACCCAGCGTTGCCCGGAGACCGAGCGATCAACGCCAAGGAATGCGCGCGGGACGGGATCTACGGGTTCTTCCATGCTGTCTGCGGTCCATTGCATCTGCCCCCTTTCTACAGGTCCGCAGGCAAATGACCAGCCCTGCCTCAGGCAGGCGTCATGCTATGGCTCATATGAACGTCAAGGCACAAGCAATCGGACAAGCCTGACCAAGACTGGGCATTCACGCAAGAAACCAGGCGACGGCGAGGAAAGGCACAGTCATCAGTGAAACATGGACAAGGATGACGGCCCAGTTGCGTGCGCCCTCCAAACCATCGTCGTCACCCTTTCGCCACCGATCATGGCTCGCGCTGCTCCGACCGTGCGCGAATTCCTGCTCTTCAGCTGGCATCATCAAGCCCCTCCCCGAACCCGATTGTACTGACGCCAAAGGATAGCGGGCCTGCGTGGAGGATGCGAGCGGCACGTTCGCGATATATCGATGTGGGTGGCGATTACGCACCGAAAACGTCGCGCGGTGCAGCGGTGCCGGCCGTTGAGCTAGCACCGCTCGGCAGCGCTTTACACTGTCTTCGGGCGCTCGATGCGGATGACCTGCGGTTCGCCGACGAGATAACCCTCGCTCCTGATGGCGGCGACAGCCTTGCGCACGGCGTCTTCCATCGTCGCATGGGTAACGAGGATGATGGTCACCGGGGCGTCTGCGGCTGCGTGCTCAGAGCGCTGAACGATCGATTCGAGCGAGATATTGTTGTCCGCCATCCTGGTCGCGATGCTGGCGAAGACGCCGGTGCGGTCGACCACCGTCAGGCGGATGAAATAGCCACCTTCGTGACTGCGCATCTGCGCCCGACGGTAGGGTTCCAACAGGTGCGCCGGACGGCCGAGTACCGGAACCTGCTGGGTGCCCGGACGGGTCTTGGCGATGTCGGTAATATCCCCCAGCACGGCCGAAGCGGTGGCATTGCCGCCGGCACCGGGGCCGACCATCAGCAGTTCACCGAGAATGTCGGATTCGAGCGCAACCGCATTGGTGACGCCGTCAACCTGCGCGATCACCGAATTGAGCGGTACCATGGTTGGGTGGACCCGCTGCTCGATCCCGGTGTCGGTACGCTGTGCGACCCCCAGAAGCTTGATCCGGAAGCCAAGGTCGCGGGCCGCATGGATGTCCTCGATCGAGATATTGCTGATGCCCTCGAGATAGATGTCATCTGCGGCAATCTGGCTGCCGAAGGCGAGAGTTGTCAGGATCGACAGCTTGTGGGCCGTGTCATTGCCCTCGATATCGAAGGTCGGATCGGCCTCGGCATAGCCGAGACGCTGCGCTTCCGTGAGGCAGGCTTCGAAGGTCAGGCCCTCCTTCTCCATCCGGGTCAGGATGTAATTGCAGGTGCCGTTCATGATGCCGTAGACGCGGGAGAAATGGTTGCCCGTCAAGCTTTCGCGCATTGCCTTGATCACGGGGATGCCGCCGGCGACGGCCGCTTCGTAGTTGAGCAGCAGTCCCTTGTCCTCGGCCAGCTTGGCCAGTTCCACGCCATGGCGCGCGAGAAGCGCCTTGTTGGCCGTCACAACGTGCAGCCCGCGGGCCAGCGCGGCGCGAACCGACATGTCGGCTGCACCCTCGGCTCCGCCGACGAGTTCGACGAAGACGTCGATGTCGCCCTTCTCGGCCATCTCGACCGGATTGTCGAACCACGAGATGCCGCTCAAATCGACACCGCGATCCTTATTGCGGTCGCGCGCCGAAACGGACGTGATCTGGATGGCACGACCGCAGGAAACGGCCAGTTCATTGCTGCGCTGTTGAAGGATGCGGACCAGCGAGGCACCCACGGTGCCGAGCCCCGCAATGCCAATTTTAAGGGCATCAGCCATAAATCAATCCTGACGTTTGAAAATCGAAGGCAGGCGGCCGCGAACGGGCCGCCCGGAAGAACTAACGGTGCACGTTGAGCGGGATCACATTGTGCATGGTATCGTCGGCGCTCGACATGAACTTTTTGATGTTGCGGGCAGCCTGACGGATGCGGTGCTCGTTCTCGACGAGAGCGAGGCGCACGTATTCGTCACCCATTTCACCGAAGCCTATGCCCGGAGCAACCGCGACGTCGGCCTTTTCAACCAGAAGCTTGGAAAACTCCAGCGAGCCGAGCGAGCGGAATTTCTCCGGGATCTTCGCCCAGGCAAACATGGTCGCCGCCGGCGCCGGCACCTCGAAGCCGGCCTTGCCGAAGCTTTCGACCATGACATCGCGGCGACGTTTGTAGATCGAGCGGACTTCCGCAATATCGGTACCGTCCCCGTTGAGCGCATGGGTTGCAGCGACCTGGATCGGGGTGAAGGCACCGTAGTCGAGGTAGGACTTGACGCGAGCCAGTGCCGCGATCAGCCGCTCGTTGCCGACGGCAAACCCCATGCGCCAGCCGGGCATGGAAAATGTCTTCGACATCGAGGTGAACTCGACCGCGACATCCATGGCGCCCGGCACTTCGAGCACGGACGGCGGCGGGTTGCCATCGAAATAGATTTCCGAATAGGCAAGGTCGGACAACACGATCAGTTCGTGCTTCTTGGCGAAGGCGATCACGTCCTTGTAGAAATCGAGGCTGGCCACCCGCGCCGTGGGGTTGGACGGATAATTGATGATCAGCGCGATCGGCTTGGGGATCGAATGGCGCACCGCCCGCTCGAGCGGCGGGAAGAAAGTCTCATCTGGCTCGACCGGGATCGAGCGGATAACACCGCCGGTCATCAGGAAGCCGAAAGCATGGATCGGATAGGTCGGGTTCGGGCAGAGCACCACGTCGCCGGGCGCGGTAATCGCCTGGGCCATGTTGGCAAAGCCTTCCTTCGAGCCGAGCGTCGCCACGACCTGGGTGTCGGGGTTGAGCTTGACGTTGAAGCGGCGGGCATAATAGGCCGCCTGGGCGCGACGCAGGCCCGGGATCCCCTTTGAGGAAGAATAGCGGTGGGTGCGCGGGTCCTGGACCGCTTCGCAGAGCTTGTCTACGATCCCCTGCGGCGTCGGCAGGTCAGGATTTCCCATGCCAAGGTCGATGATGTCGGCGCCCGCGGCTCGCGCGCTCGCCTTCAAACGGTTGACCTGTTCGAAAACGTATGGCGGCAGACGCCGGACCTTGTGAAATTCTTCCATCTTCAACCCCTGGAACCGCACGGACTGAACCGCTGCAGGCGGGTTCGTTTTGCCTGGTGAAAGCCCGTCCCGCAACGAACCGCATAACCGGGACGGGCAAAGTGTAATACATGCGGCATGGTCGCCGCAAATCTTGGCGCAATTGCGCCCAGGCCGGCCAATGCCAAAGCGGAATTCGCCTGCCCCGTAGGTGCTGCTTTGCGTAAAAAGTCGGACAAAGGCAAGCGCTATTTGGCGATCTGCGCCTGCGCGTCCGGGCCATGCTCTGCGGCAATCTTGCGCAACAGCACAAGCCGCCGCTGATACTCTGCCTCGGAAATGGTTCCAGCCTTGCGCGCGGACCCGAGCGCGGAGAGTTTGGCCTGCAGATCAGCCGCTTCCTCGTTGCCCATCTGCACATTGGCCGCCGTCAGGGAACCAGAGAAATCTGGATAGCCATCGGCGGAGCGCGACGGCGGGGCAGCGGGAGCATCCGGTTCGACGACAGTCACTTCAATGCTGGCCGCGCGCGCGGGCGAAACGGCGGCCCGTTCCGCCGGCGTCGTGCAGCCTGACAGGCCAACCAGCACGGAAAGCACAATCAGCCCCCCGACCCTCGGTGTTGCCCCCATTGCCCAAGTATCAACGATCATTATCGAATCCAGACGCCGGGAAATCGCCCGGCCCGCTCAAGCCATCGTTTCGTCACATGGCCTATGTCAGACTATGCTTTCGTAACTATGGAACTTGTAGTCGTTTTCAGGCAGGATGCGCAATTGCAAAAGACGCCGAGAAAATGATCCTGGGGAGGACGGTTTGACCAGCACACGCGAAGAGGCAGGACAGGATGCAGCAAAGGCGCCAGGCTTCGATCCAAAGCTGATCGAGCCTTACGTCGTCAAGGACCCGCAAGCCCTGACGCTCAACGTGGCAAAAGCGTTGGAAAACCTCGGAAAGGCGGCATCGACCTGGCTCGGCCCCCGCGAACGCGGCGAAATCGTCGATCCTGTTTCGGAGCCCATGACCGAACTGGTCAAGACCATGTCGAAGGTGACCGAATACTGGATGTCCGACCCGAAGCGGACGCTGGAGGCGCAGACGCAATTGCTCGCCGGCCTGTTCGGCATGTGGACGACTTCTCTTGCACGTTTCTCCGGCGACGGCTCCACTCAACCGGCAGAGCCGATCAAGGACAAGCGCTTCGCCGACGAGGACTGGCAACGCAACCCCTTCTTCGACTTCCTTCGGCAAGCCTATGTCATACTGGCCGACTGGGCCGAGAAAATGGTCACCGAGGCCGAGGGCCTCGACGAGCACACCCGCCACAAGGCGGAATTCTACATGCGCCAGATTATCGCGGCGCTGTCGCCCACCAATTTTGTCATGACCAATCCGCAGCTTTACCGGGAGACGGTGGCCAGTCACGGCGCAAACCTGGTCAAGGGAATGCACATGCTCGCCGAGGATATCGCAGCCGGTGGTGGCGAGATCCGTATCCGACAGACCGACACCAGCAAGTTCAAGGTCGGCGAGAACATGGCGGTGACGCCGGGCAAGGTGATCGCCCAGAGTGAGATGTGCGAGGTCATCCAGTACGAGCCGGCGACCGACACCGTTCTAAAGCGACCGCTGCTGATCTGCCCGCCGTGGATCAACAAGTTCTACATCCTCGACCTCAACCCGCAGAAATCCTTCATCAAATGGTGCGTCGAACAGGGGCACACCGTGTTCGTGATCTCCTGGGTCAATCCGGACGAGCGGCATGCGAAAAAGGATTGGGAGGCCTATATCCGCGAGGGAGTCGATTTCGCCCTCGACACCGTCGAGAAGGCGACCGGCGAAACGCAAGTCAACGCCATAGGCTATTGCGTCGGCGGCACGTTGCTAGCGGCAGCGCTCGCGCTGCATGCCCAGGAAGGCAACAGGCGGATCGCCAGCGCCACGCTGTTCACCACCCAGGTCGACTTCACCTATGCGGGCGATCTCAAGGTTTTCGTCGATGAGGGGCAGATCGGCAGCATGGAGGACCGGATGAAGGCCTCGGGCTATCTCGACGGCTCGAAGATGGCGGCCGCCTTCAACATGCTGCGCGCCTCGGAGCTGATCTGGCCCTATTTCGTCAATAACTACCTGAAGGGCCAGGATCCGATGCCCTTCGACCTGCTCTATTGGAACTCCAATTCCACCCGTATGGCGGCAGCCAACCACTCCTTCTACCTGCGCAATTGCTACCTCAGCAACACGCTGAGCCAGGGCAAAATGGAACTCGCCGGAAAGACCCTGTCGCTCAAGGACATCAAGATCCCGATCTACAACCTCGCCACCCGCGAGGACCATATCGCGCCGGCAAAGTCGGTCTTCGTCGGCTCCAGCCTGTTCGGCGGGCCCGTGGAATACGTACTGTCAGGCTCCGGCCACATCGCCGGCGTCGTCAATCCACCGGACAAGCAGAAATATCAGTACTGGACCAATGGCGCGGTCAAGGGCACCTATGAAGACTGGGTGGCCGGGGCCGAGGAGACGCCCGGCTCCTGGTGGCCGCACTGGCAGCGCTGGATCGAGGCGATGGATGACAAACGCGTCCCCGCCCGCATTCCTGGCGGTGGCGCGCTCAACGCCATAGCGGATGCGCCGGGCTCTTATGTGCTGGCAAGGGTTTAGCGGTGGCTTTGCCACCGCTTCTGCCCCTTTGCGGCCCGGCGCCCGACACGTTAAACCGGTCAACATGATCTTCGACCCGCCCCTCGTCCCTGCCCGGCTCATCCGCCGCTACAAGCGCTTCCTGTTCGATGCCGTGCTCGAAGACGGCCGCGAGATCACCGGCTTTTGCCCGAACACCGGATCCATGCAGGGGCTGACGGCGCCGGGCTCGCGCATCTGGCTCTCGCAGCACGATAGCCCGAACCGCAAATATGCCCATGCCTTCGAGCTGATCGAGGCGGAGGGCACCGTGGTCGGTGTGCATGCGGCGATCGCCAACCGGCTGGCGGAAGAGGCGATCCGCGGCGGCCTGGTGTCGGACCTCGCAAGCTATCCGGTGATTGCCCGCGAACAGCGCTACGGCGCCCGGTCGCGGATCGACTTCCTGCTGTCCGCCCCGGATCGCCCCGCCGCCTATGTCGAGGTCAAGAACGTGCATTTCATCCGCCAGGCGGGCCTTGCCGAATTTCCCGATACGGTGACCGCTCGCGGCGCGCGGCACCTCGAAGAACTGATCGAGATCGTGCGCGGCGGGCAAAGGGCCGTCATGCTCTATCTCGTCCAGCGCGCGGATTGCCGGTCCTTGCGCATCTGCGGCGATCTCGACCCGCTCTATGCACGGACCTTTGCCCGCGCGATCGAGGCCGGAGTCGAGGCTCATGCGGTAAAATGCCGGGTCACGCCTTCGGAAATCGTGCCGCTTTGCCCGATCGCCATGGACGAACCCGGCCTTGCTGCATTATGTACGACGAATACAGCTCTTTCCACGATCGAAAGCGGATGAATGGTAACCTACATCGAAGCGGCGACCGCCCCGCTCAAGAACACCGGCGCGATCAGGCTCTATGGACCTGAGGATTTTGCGGGCATGCGCAAGGCCTGCCAGCTGACGGCACGCTGCCTCGACGAACTCGTGCCGATGGTCAAGCCCGGGCTCACCACCGATGCCATCGACCGCTTCGTCTTCGAATTCGGCATGGACAACGGCGCGCTGCCCGCGACGCTGAACTATCGCGGCTATACCAAGTCTGTCTGCACCTCGATCAACCACGTCGTCTGCCACGGCATTCCCAACGACAAGCCGCTGCGCGACGGTGACATCGTCAATATCGACGTGACCTACGTGCTCGACGGCTGGCACGGCGATTCGAGCCGCATGTATCCGGTGGGCGAGATCAAGCGCGCCGCCGAGCGCCTGCTGGAAGTCACCTATGAATGCCTGATGCGCGGCATCGCCGCCGTGCGCCCCGGCGCCCGCACCGGCGCGATCGGCGAGGCGATCCAGACCTATGCCGAAGCAGAGCGCTGCTCCGTGGTGCGCGATTTCTGCGGCCACGGAGTTGGCCGTCTGTTCCACGACAGCCCGAACATCCTGCATTACGGCCGCGCCAACGAGGGGCCGGAACTGAAGGAAGGCATGATCTTCACCATCGAGCCGATGATCAATCTCGGGCGGCCGCATGTAAAGGTGCTGGCCGACGGCTGGACGGCGGTGACCCGTGACCGGTCGCTGACGGCGCAATACGAGCACGCCGTCGGCGTCACCGCCACCGGCTGCGAGATCTTCACCCTGTCGCCGGCCGGATTCGACCGGCCGGGCCTTCCGCCGCTCAAGGGCTGACCATGGCAAAGCCCCCTCCTCCCGGCCCCCGCGACACCGAAGACGAACCCGCCTTCGACCTGCCGGAGCCGGACGGAGGGGAGAATGGCGAAGCAGGCGACGAACGCGGCTTCTTCGCCGAACAGGTGGCGAAATCCGGTGGATTGAAGAGACGCCCCGCCGTTACAGAGGCAGCCGAGGCCTCGGACGCGCACTACCACGGCCATCGCGACCGCCTCAGGACGCGCTTCCGCGAAAACGGCGATGCGGCGCTGGCCGACTACGAGATCCTCGAACTCCTGCTCTTCCGCCTGATCCCGCGACGCGACACCAAGCCGATCGCCAAGGCGTTGATCGCCCGCTTCGGTTCGCTGGCCGGCGTGTTCGGCGCCCCACCGGCGCTGCTGCAGGAGGTGAAGGGCGTCGGGGAAAGCGTCGCGCTCGAACTCAAGTTGATCGCCAGCGTCGCCCAGCGCATGCTGAAAAGCGAGATCCGCGGCCGCCAGGTGCTGTCCTCCTGGTCCTCGGTCATCGACTATTGCCACACGGCGATGGCGTACGAATCAACTGAGCAGTTCCGCATCCTCTTCCTCGACAAGCGCAATGCGCTGATTGCCGACGAGGTGCAGGGCCGCGGCACGGTCGACCATACGCCGGTCTATCCGCGCGAGGTGGTCAAGCGGGCGTTGGAACTCTCGGCGACCGCCATCATCCTCGTCCACAACCATCCGTCCGGCGACCCCACCCCGTCGCGTGCCGACATCGACATGACGAAAATGATCGTCGACACGGCCAAACCGCTCGGCATCACCGTGCACGATCACATCATCATCGGCCGCGACGGCCATGCCAGCCTGAAGGGGTTGAGGATGATCTGAGGGTGGATTCGGGCGGCCGGAATTCTTGAGCAAGTGCAGCAGCACGGCGCCTGACGAATGCGGCGTCGCCCAATTCCGCGGCTACGTAAGGCGCAATGTCATGTCCCACCGATCCAACCCGGAAGCGAAACCATCAGGTGTGACTTTCGAGACGATGAAGCCAAAGTCCTCGTAGAAACCACGGGTATGCTGGCTTGTAGCCAGCCTCAGCACAGCGATGTTCGGGATCGTGCGCGCGAGCGCAAGTCTGGCCCGAGTCAGACGGGTTCCCAGTCCCTGACCGTGAAGCGCCCTCTCGACCATTCCCCATGCCAAAACGGCTTGCCGCGTCTCTGTCATGGCAATTAGCCCTCCACAAGCGATCACAGAACCTTGGCGTGTCAGTACCAAATAGGGTCTATCCTCAGCATTGATGCCGCCCAAGAATTCGCAAAAGTCTGCACGCTCCTCCGGAGCAAAGAAGGTTGGCACGTTGCTATCGAATATCGCCAGACAAGCAGAACGATCGTTGAATATGTAGGGTCGGCATACAATATCTTTCATCCTGTATGCATAGCAGATCGCCCTCAGTTGCCTAGCGCAGCATCTGTCTCGCTCAAGGGTCGTCTTTGCAGTTCCCCCGCCCATCCAATGCAAAAAGGCCGCCCACCGGGCGGCCTTTCCACATGTCCGTTCAACAATCCGAAGCTTACTCGGCGTCGCCTTCGGCAGCCTTCTTCTTCGGAGCAGCCTTCTTCTTCGGCGCTGCGGCTTCTTCGCCTTCGGCGGCGTCGTCAGCCTTGGCGGCGGCCTTCTTCTTCGGGGCTGCCTTCTTGGCCGGCTTGTCGCCTTCTTCGGCTTCGTCGTCGGCCAGCAGTTCTTCCTTGGAGACCTTCTTGTCGGTCACGTCGATCTCGGTCAGCAGCTTGTCGATGACCTTTTCTTCGAAGATCGGAGCGCGCAGCGAAGCGGAGGCGCCGGGCGTGTTGCGGAAGAAGTCGAGGATCTGCTTTTCCTGGCCCGGGAACTGCTGCAGCTGGGCATAGAGCGCGCGCTGCATTTCGTCCTCGGTGACTTCGACGCCGGCCTTCTCACCGATTTCCGAAAGAACGAGGCCGAGGCGAACGCGGCGCTCGGCGAGCGTGCGGTATTCGGTGCGGGCTTCCTCTTCGGTCGTGTCTTCGTCGGCGAAGGTCTTGCCGGACTGGGCGAGATCGGTGTTGATCTGGCGCCAGATGTTCTCGAACTCGGCGTCGACGAGCTTGGAGGGCGTGTCGAACTTGTAGAGTTCGTCCAACTGGTCGAGGATCTGACGCTTGACCTTCTGGCGGGTGACGTTGCCGTACTGGCTCTCGATCTGGCCGCGGACGATTTCCTTCAGCTTGTCGAGCGATTCGATGCCGAGCTTGGAGGCGAGTTCGTCGTTCAGTTCGATCGCGGCCGGTGCCGCCACTTCCTTGACGGTGATGTCGAAGGTGGCTTCCTTGCCGGCGAGGTTGGCGGCCGGATAATCGGCCGGGAAGGTCACGGTGATGACCTTTTCATCGCCAGCCTTCAGGCCGACGAGCTGGTCCTCGAAGCCCGGGATGAAGCGGTTCGAACCGATGACCAGTTCGGCATCCTCGTCCTTGCCGCCATCGAAGGCAACGCCGTCGACCTTGCCGAGATAGTCCATGGTGACGCGGTCACCTTCGGCGGCCTTGCCCTTCTTGGCTTCGAACGTGCGGGCGTTCTCGGCGATCTTCTCGATCTGCTCGACGACTTCCGCATCCGACACGTCAACCACTTCGCGGGTGACCTTGATGCCGTCGACCGGCTTCAGTTCGATCGGCGGGATGATCTCGTAGGAGAGCGTGAATTCGAGATCGGCCTGGGCCGTGAGGATCTTGTCGGCTTCCGCCTCGTCCTCGGTCATGGCGATTTCCGGCTGGGTCGCCGACTTTTCGCCGCGCTCCGAGAGAATCGCCGACGGCTTGTCGCGGATGATCTCGTTGACCAGTTCGGCCATGATCGATTTGCCGTACATCTTCTTCAAGTGACCGACCGGAACCTTGCCGGGACGGAAGCCGTTGATGCGGACCTTGTCCTTGGTCTCGGCCAGGCGCTCGTTCATGCGAGCTTCCATGTCCTTGGCCGGGATGACGACCTTGATTTCGCGCTTCAGCCCTTCAGCGAGCGTTTCGATAACCTGCATGTTCTTACCTTCATGTCGTGGCGGCCGTGCTCGGACAGCCGGTTGTTTCCCTGAGCACGACGCCGGAATCTACGGTTCCCGGACGTGGCTGCGGCGCAGTCTTCAAGCATTCCTGCCAAACAAAACGGTGAAAGGTGTGGCGGGATCGTCCCGGTCCGCCTCGTACCGCCCCGCTCGGCAAATCTGGTGCGGGTAGAGAGACTTGAACTCCCACGCCTTGCGGCACCAGAACCTAAATCTGGCGTGTCTACCAATTTCACCATACCCGCGTCCAAAGAAAATGCATGCAGCGCTTGCGCATGCCCCTCCGGAGCGCGCGTCTCTATATCACCCGTTTTTGCCTGCGCAAAGGAAAAATGACACCACAGCGTCCGCCTTCCCGAGGAAAGGGGCGCAGGCGGAGCTTCGCCGGGCCGCGGCGCCGAGCACCGCCGCAAAGGCTGGTATCGGGCGTGACGGCGGGGCGCGCCGGCGGGAAACGCTGGCTCGCTAGTAAAGCGGCTCCTCATAGAGCGCCGCGCCGCCCATGCGCAGCTCGCGGATCTGGCCTTGCCCGCCCTTGCCGACGCGTACGACCACCGTCACATCGCCCTCGTTGCGCGCCGTCTCGATTTCTCCGCCCTCGCCTTCCGGCACATAGAAGCGCTCGATGCCGTAATCGACCCGAAGGATTGGGCCGGCCTCGAGGTCTGCCTCCCCGTTATAGCGGAAGCGCTGCGTCTGAAGGATGACGCTGCCGTCTTGCGGCGCAAGCGTGCCGAACGAGGCTTCCGCGACCGTCCAATAGCCGTCGCTGCCCTGCCTCAGCCGCACCTGCATCGTCTGCCAGCCGGCATCGGCCGGGCGGTCGCCGATGATTATCGACGCCGGAATGGCCGAGATGTCGTAGGCGAGAATGACATAGTCGCCGCGCAGCAGGTCGCGCGGATCGACCGGTGCCGTCTTCAGCACGATCTCGTCGCCAGACCGCAAGATCCCCGCCCGGCTCTCGATCATCGCCCCGAGCACCGCCGTCTGCAGCAATGAAAGGCCGGCAGCGATCGCCAGATAGCGCAGTCCCATGGTCTTGCCCCCTTCGTTACTCATGCTCGCACCTCCGCAACCCGCTTGGCGAACAGCTTTTCCAGCCGCACCATGACCAGCGCCAGGACGGCGACGACAAGACCGGCCAGCAAGAAGAAGGCCGACGTTCCAAGCATGGAATCGATGGTGACGAAGGAAAGATAGAGGACCTCGCAGGCGAAGACCCCATAGGCCAGATAACGGACGGCGCCGTTGTCGCGCCCGTCGAGCGCCAGCGCCACCAGCGCCGCGGCCAGCGTGACGAGCCCCAGCAGGGCCAGTTCTCCGCCCTCAGTCCAGTGCAGATGGAGGAGGCCAAGCCCGAGCAGGGCGAGCACGAAGGAATAGAATGCGGGGCCGCCGCCCTGCCGGCGCAATATTTCAAAGACAGGCGACATCGGCAGCGCCGCGGCGAGGAAAAGGACCAGACCGACCGCCGCATAGGCAATCGCCGTTCCCACTTCCGGCCAGAGCGAATAGAGCCATCCGCACCAGCCAAGCAGCAGGAGATAGATGAAATGCCGCGCGCGCTCGGCCCCCGTCCAGGCGCTCAGAATTCCGATCACGAAGCCAGCGAGAACTGGCCACCAGCCATAGACCCCGTGCCATCCTCCATCGAACTCGACGAGGAAGGCGCCGAAGGCGGCAAACGAGAGGAATCCGGCCATCACCGTCAAAGCGCCGGATCGGAAGGCGGCGGCCGAGAGCACCGTCATGGCGAACCACAGCAGCATGGCGTCGAAAGCATCGCCCGACAGGTGGTAGAGTTGGCCGATCAGCGAGATTGCTCCGCCGAAACAGGCCGCCCCCAAGACCAGCAGGGCACCGCCGAGACGGTCCGCGCCCCGGCCGAAGGAAATCGCCGCAAGCAAATGAAAGATCCAGATCAGCGCGATGATACCGCCAACCTTCACCAGCCGAGGAATGTCCTGCCAGTTGGCGGCGATCAGCAGCAGGATCGAAGCCGAGATCAACACTGCGGCGAGAATCATCAGAACGCCGCCGATGCTGAAGGTCGAGCGGCGCGAATCGTAGTCCCGCAGCATTGCGTCGGCCGCGTCCTGGCCGATCAGCTGTTTTTCCACCCAGATTGCGAGATCTCGCTTCAATCTTCCGCGATACATGAAATTCTCCACACCAGCCTGCCTCGTCACGGCAAGACCCGATCCGATTGCTTTTGACTTTGTTACCTGACCCATTCTTGAGCCGAGAGCCGGAAAAACACAATCCGGATTGGCTGACCAAGAATGGGCAGGAGACGCATGCAGGACCATGCACCTCGCGCATGGCTTCCATGACAATATTGCACTGCACAAGATAAACATTTCCGCCTATTGTGTTTTTCAACAGAGCGCGAACGAAATGACTTCGAACCGCTCAAAGCGGTGGACATCCCACCGACACGACCTTCGACCCTGCGCACTCCTCCTCCCAGCGCAGCGTCGATTTGACTGACGGCACTCCTCCTCCCAGTCGTCGGTCTGTCAAAATGACGCTCACCGGATCCTCCTCCCCCGGTGAGCGTTATTTTTTTGTCCTCACTCCCACTGCAGCCGGCGATCCAATCTGTCCACGGGCTGATACCGTCAAGCCTCGGTCGCCTGCGGAACGCTGGATACAGCACCGCCCTCAATTCATGGCCTATGCAAGGGCCGCATAGGAGTCATACGGCTCCGTCACTTCAAGTTTTTCGCATCGCAGCATATATTATCTTTATCAGATTTAGGCCGGCACCCGGATGGGAAGCGGCGAAACAAGAGGTAAGACCATGAACATCGCACGTTCGCTTAGCAACTGGCGCAAATACCGTCAGACCGTCACCGAACTCGGACGCATGTCGGACCGGGAACTGCGCGACCTCGGCATTGGCCGCGAAGATATCCGCCGCGTTGCGCGCCACGCCGTCGCCGGCTGATCTATATCCACAATGACTGCAAAGGGCCTTTTCGGAGGCCTTTTTTGTTGCCTGTCCGGACAGTCGCCTGGCTGGTTTTTATCCTCTGCCACAAATTTCGCCATCCCATGCACATTTGCATAGCAGTCGCTCATAATTTGCACTGCACAATATTGTTTTACGGGTGTATAAAACTCTCAATCGCTGATGTGGACAGGACCACAGGATCAGCGCAAGAGATTGACCCGAGGAAACGACCATGAACCCGATCCGCATTGCCAAGAACTGGATGAGCTACCGCCGCACGATGAACGAACTGGGCAACCTGTCCAATCAGGCGCTTTCGGACATCGGCATTACCCGCTACGAAATCCGCAATATCGCTGCCCGCTCCTTTCGCTAATCGCGAGGGTTGAGCCGTCGGCGGCCAGGAACGGCACCTTCGGGTGCCGTTTTTAATTCGGGGGTCCTACGGCATTCAGCGTCTTCGCTCGCAGCGATCGGGAAAGGATTGGCCCTTTGTGTGCCCCATGATAAGCAGCAGGCCATGATGAAAAGTACAGTTTCCCCCATCCATGTCGTCGGCGGCGGGCTCGCCGGATCGGAAGCCGCCTGGCAGGCGGCGCAAGCCGGCGTTCCTGTCGTTCTCCACGAAATGCGTGGCGTACGCGGCACCGACGCCCACAAGACCGATGGTCTCGCCGAACTCGTCTGCTCCAACTCCTTCCGTTCGGACGATGCGACGGCCAATGCCGTCGGCGTCATCCATGCCGAGATGCGGCTCGCCGGGTCACTCATCATGACCTGCGCTGACAAGCATCAGGTTCCGGCCGGCGGTGCGCTGGCCGTCGACCGCGACGGTTTTTCCGAGGCGGTCAGCGATGCGATCGAAGCCCATCCGCTGATTACCGTCGTGCGCGAGGAAATCACTGGCCTGCCGCCGAAGGACTGGGACCTGACGATCGTCGCGACCGGGCCACTGACCTCACCCGATCTTGCCGAGGCGATCCGCGCCGAAACGGGCGCAGACGCCCTTGCCTTCTTCGACGCGATTGCGCCGATCATCCATCGCGAATCGCTCGACATGGACATCTGCTGGTACCAGTCGCGCTACGACAAGGTCGGCCCCGGGGGCACGGGCAAGGACTACATCAACTGCCCGATGGACGAGGCCCAGTACAACGCCTTCATTGACGCGCTGATCGCCGGCGATACCGTCGGGTTCAAGGAATGGGAAGGCACGCCCTATTTCGACGGCTGCCTGCCGATCGAGGTCATGGCGGAACGTGGCCGCGAGACGCTGCGCCACGGCCCCATGAAGCCGATGGGCCTGACCAACGCGCATAATCCGACCGTCAAGCCCTATGCCGTCGTACAGCTCCGTCAGGACAATGCACTCGGCACCCTTTACAACATGGTCGGCTTCCAGACCAAGCTGCGCTACGGCGCGCAGTCAGATGTCTTCCGGATGATACCCGGCCTGGAGAATGCCGAGTTCGCCCGCCTCGGGGGCCTGCATCGCAATACCTACATCAATTCGCCCGTGCTGCTCGATCCGTCGCTCACGCTGAAGAGCCGGCCGGGCCTCCGGTTTGCCGGTCAAATCACCGGCTGCGAAGGCTATGTCGAAAGCGCATCGATCGGGCTCCTCGCGGGCCGCTTCGCAGCTGCCGAGCGAAAGGGCCAGATGCCCAGCCTGCCGCCCGAGACGACGGCGATGGGCTCGCTGCTCAACCACATCACCGGCGGTCACATTGTCAACGACGAAGAACCCGGCAAACGCTCGTTCCAGCCAATGAACATCAATTTCGGGCTGTTCCCGGACCTTGCCCCGGGTTCGATCGTCAAGCCGGAGGGTGTCAAGCGCTTTCGCGGCAAGGACAAGACGATCATGAAACGGCAATTGGTGGCCGCGCGGGCACTTGCGGACTGCAAGGCCTGGCTGGCCCGCGAGTAGCCTGAGACGATTGCGGTTCAGACCGTCGGGATCGCGCCACCGGGCGCTTCCCGTTCGGCGGCACTCACGTAATTGCCGAGTAGCCACAATGACACTTCCGCCGCTTCCGTTGGGGTAGCGAAGGTGAATTCGCCATTGTGGAAGGGGGCGTCGAGAAATTCGATCGCAAAGCCCCGACCGTTGGCCAGGTCGCGCACGCGCACGGTTCCCGGTTCGATTACATGGCACGCATAATGGCTGCGCATGTTGCGCATGAGGCCGGCCTTGTTGTCGTGCAGCCGAACGAACACCGCCCGACCATCCTCCGTCGTATGCAGGCTGCGGATCGCCTCGTTCGGAAAGGCGCGACCAAACTCAACGATCGCCAGTCCCGAGTCGTGGAGATTGTCCTCATCGGCCTGCTTAGCCATTCGGGTAGAATAGTAGGCAAACACGACCACAAGCAGAATAATCACGATCCATGTAATCGACGCCACGTTTGCCTCCTGCTTTGGCCGGACACTCGCCGGCCCTATCCTCGAACCGAATAGCAGCCGAGCCTTGCGCGAATGTGGCGCCTCAGAAGCGGCCGACAATGGCGGCACGCAGCATGCGCAACTGGCGGCGCCACTGCGGCTGCTGCAAGGCGCCGCCGAAGAGATCAGCGCCGCGCTTCTGCGCAGCAAGCAGCGTGCGCTCGGCGAGCGCCACCGTCAGGTAGACAGGCATAAGGCTCTTCGCCGGCGGCCCCGCTTCCCGTGCCTTGCGCAAATGGTCGATGCCGTGACCGGCAAAGGCCTCGATCGCGGCCGAAATACGCGGCCTGTCCTCGCCCGCCAGGAAAGCCTCACGATCAAGCCCCGTGGCCGAGAGGATCTCGAGCGGCAGATAAATTTGCCCCCGCGCCCGATGCGTGGGCATCAGAAGAAGGCTTCCAGCGATGGCCTGCGCCACGCCCGCATGACCAGCGATCGTCGCCGCCCCTGCCGCGGCCTCGGGATCGAGCACGACGCTCGCAAGCTGGATGAGCGCACCGGCCGTCTCGCCGGCATAGCCCTCGAACATGCCGGTCGTTTCCATCGGGTCGTCGTAGAGATCGAATACGCGCGCGTCGATCATGCCCACGAGCGCGGCTGTCGGGAGGTTGTGGTGCCGGACCGTTTCGAGAAGCGAAGCGGCAATCGGATTGGCCTCGGTCGAGCCGCGAGCAGCACCGGCCAGCAGGTCACGCCAGTATTGCAGCCGCACTTCGCCCGGCAAAGGCTCACGCACAATGTCACGGATGCGGGCAATCTCGGCATTAAAGGCGTAGAGCGAGGCAACCGCGCCACGACGCGCCGCCGGCGTCAGCAGGCAGGCGAGATAGCGGTCGCGATCGGTATCGCGCAGACCCGACATCTCGAGGATCCCGTTTGCTCTGGCAACATCGCTCAAGGGTTTCGTCCCGGTTTCAAACGGCGATCAGGGCGGCTGCGACCGCCCGTTGCTCGGCGAGCATGATGTTGTAGGTGCGCACGGCCGCGCCCGTGCTCATCGGATCGCTGGCGATACCTTTGGCCTTCAGTGCGGCCTTGAGTTCGGCAGGAAGCGGCCGCAACTGCGGCCCCGTGCCGACCAGCAGAACCTCGATCCCCGCCGCATCGTCAAGCACGCGGCGGAAATTCTCGACCGTCAACGGCATGTCCGCGTCCATCTCCCAGCCGTGAATTCCGGAGGGAAGCATCAGCAGCGAACCACGGTGCGACATGTCGGCGAAGCGGAACCCGCCATTGCCGTAGGCGTCGATCGGAGCCCGGCCGGGAAAGTGCGCCTGGCGAACGACGATCCCCTTGCCGGACGGCGCGAACGACGACACCACCCTAAGCCTCGACCTTGCCTGAAACCGGTCGGGCGGCTTCGATTTCCGCATCCCGCTCCTGGAAGGTCTCCGGGCGCAGCTTGAAGGCGATCAAGACCGGGCCGGCGATGTAGATTGACGAGAAGGTACCGATCACCACCCCGAAGATCATCGCCAGCGTGAAGGACGCAATCACTTCGCCGCCGAAAAAGTAGAGTGCTATGAGCGCCAGAAGGGTCGTCGAGCCAGTCAGAACCGTACGCGACAGCGTCTGGTTGACCGAGATGTCGATCAACACGTCCAGCGGCATCTTCTTGTACCGTCTGAGGTTCTCTCGCATTCGGTCATAGACGACAACGGTATCGTTGAGCGAATAACCGATAATGGTCAGGATGGCCGCAATACTGGTCAAGTTGAACTCGATGCCGACGAAAACGAAAAGGCCCAGCGTCAGGATGACATCGTGCAGTGTTGCGATGATCGCCCCGAGCGCGAACTGCCATTCGAAGCGGAACCAGATATAGACCAGGATGGCGAGCAGAGATGCGGCGACCCCAATGGTCGCGCCCCAGGTGAGATCCGCCGAAACGGCTGGCCCGACGACTTCGACACGGCGGAACTCATAAGCCTCCTCGAGTTCTCCACGCACCATCGTGATCGCCGATTGCTCGGCGTTCTCGCCGCCCTCCTGCGCCTGGATACGGATCAGCACGCTGGCATCATCGCCGAATCCCTGGGCCTGAACTTCTCCCAGATTGAGTTCGCTCAGGCGCGTGCGGATTTCGGAAATATCGGCATTACCGGACCGCGCCTTGACCTCGATGATCGAGCCGCCCTTGAAGTCGATGCCAAGGTTCATGCCGACCGTCGTGAAACCGATCAGCGAAACGAGGCTCAGGACCGCTGCAACAGCGAAGGTGTAACGTCGGATCGCCATGAAGCGGATGTTCTGCGCATCGAACATGCCGGTGCGGATGCTTTTGGGCAGGTGCTTCGGACGGCGCGAGCGGAACCATACCGCCATCAGCCAGCGCGTCATGGTGAAGGCGGTGAATACCGTGGTCACGATACCGATTGCCAGCGTCACGGCGAAGCCCTTGACCGGCCCGGAGCCGAGGAAGAACAGCACGACGGCGGCTATCAGCGTTGTCAGGTTGGCATCGACGATGGTTGCAAAGGCCTTGTTGAAGCCGACCTCGATCGCTTGGACCAGGGGTCTGCCGCTCTTCGCCTCCTCGCGTATGCGCTCGTAAACGAGAACGTTGGAGTCAACCGCCAT
The DNA here is from genome assembly GCF_964021225.1 of Rhizobium arsenicireducens. NCBI lineage: Bacteria > Pseudomonadati > Pseudomonadota > Alphaproteobacteria > Hyphomicrobiales > Rhizobiaceae > Rhizobium > Rhizobium arsenicireducens. The sequence continues at coordinate 1,622,561 of NZ_CAXHYK020000001.1, forward strand.
ACCCATCGTGAGCACGATACCGGCAATACCCGGCAAAGTCAGCGTCGAGCCCAGCATCGACAACAGCGCCAGGATTATGGTGATGTTGGCGGCGAGAGCGATATTCGCCATTACGCCGAAGGTGCCGTAGAAGCCGAGCATGAAAACGACGACACAGACGGCACCGATGCCGCTGGCGAAGACGCCAGCATTGATCGAAGTCCTGACCGAGGCCAGGACCGACGGTACGTTCCTCGACGACGGTCAGCGTCGCCGGCAAGGCACCGGCACGCAGCAATACGGCAAGGTCATTCGCGCCTTCGACTGAGAAACTCCCGGAAATCTGCCCCGAACCGCCGATGATCGGCTCGCGAATGACCGGCGCGGAAATGACCTGATCATCCAGGATGATGGCGAAGGGGCGACCGACATTCTGCTGGGTCGCCTGGGCGAATCGCTGCGCACCCCTGCTGTCGAAGCGGAAGGTCACGACCGGTTCGTTGGTCTGCTGGTTGAAGCTGGCCTGGGCGTCGACGAGGTTTTCACCAGACACCAGGGCACGCTTCTCGACGAGATAGGGCACGGCCGGGTCGTCCATCGAGTAGAGCACCTCGGCTGTTGCCGGTGGTCGGCCGTTGATGGCTTCCTCGACCGGCATGCTCATGTCGACCATATGGAAGGACAACTTTGCGGTCTGCTTCAGCAGTGCCTTTAGGCGCTGCGGATCGGTGAGACCTGGAACCTGGACGATAATGCGATCACTGCCCTGACGCTGGATCAGCGGTTCCGTCGTGCCGAGTTCGTCCACGCGCCGGCGTACGACCTCCATCGACTGGATGAGCGCTGACGAGGTACGATAGTCGATTCCCTCGTCGGTCAGGGTCAAGCGTAGCAGCGTGCCGTCTTGCTGGAGGCTCACCTCCTGGATCGTGCCGCCGGTCAGACCACCGACGCTAACGGATTCCGTCAGCGAGGACAGTGCTTCCTTGGCCGCATCGACCTTGTCGGCATCGGTAATCCGAACCTGCACCTGCTGGCCGACGCCCGAAAGGCCGGTATAACGGATGCCGGCATCGCGCAGCGCGGCACGGATGTCGCCGACAGTTGTTTCAAGCCGATCCTTTATGATGTCGGCTTGTTCGATCTTCAGCATGATGTGAGAGCCGCCCTGCAAGTCGAGGCCGAGCGTCACCTTCTTGCTCGGCATCCAGGACGGGAGCGCCTCAAGCTGCTCATCGCTGAGAAGATTGGGGACGGCCACCAGGACACTCACCAAGACGGTGAACCAGATGAATATTGTCTTCCAGCGCGAAAAATACAGCATGAAACTCTCGAAGTCGGATGGTGTCCATCGGAAGTGAACGCGACCGGCAATGCCGGTCGCTCAATACTCTATGCCGTCAGGCAGCAGTGTCCGTCTTGACCGGCTCACCCTTGACGCGCACTTCGGCGATATAGCTTCGCATTGCACGGACCTTGACCCCGTCGGCAAGCTCGACCTCGACTTCATTGTCGTCGATCACTTTGGTAACCTTTGCAACGATACCACCACCGAGAACGATCTGGTCGCCGCGGCGGATTGCCGAAAGCATCTCGGTGCGCTTCTTCATCTGCTGGCGCTGCGGACGGATCAGCAGGAAATACCAGATCAGCATCAGCGGCGCGAAGAGGAACAGCATTTCGAGGCCGGAACCGAATGCACCACCCGGAGCGGCGGCGTCCTGCGCGAAGGCTTGCGTAATGAACATGAAATATCTCCCTAGACTGCGATGATCGCGGGCAGCCTCGCCCCCGCTTCAAGTCGCCGGAATATAGTGCCGGGACCTGCGATTGCAACAGAAACAGCGCCTGTCAGTACCGTTTTACAGCCTCTTACCCTTTCGACTCCGAAAAGGCCATGCTACCGCCGGCAAAACGCCGCCTGTACCATGGCGGACACCATGTGGAGGATATGCCAATGTCGGATGCAGCCAACCAGCTCGTGCTTGCAGAATTGCGCCGCCTGACTGCGGCAGTCGAGCGGCTCGCTGGTCCGCCGCCGGCGGAGAATGACTGGAGCGTCGCCGACTGCTTCGTATGGTCGCCAGCCCGCAGTCACCTCCAGCCAGTCAGACGGCCGAACCGCGTCGCGCTTTCGCTGATCCGCGGCGTCGACCATGTCCGTGACATTCTGCACGAGAACACATTGCGTTTCGCCGAGGGCTATCCCGCCAACAATGTCCTGCTGTGGGGCGCGCGTGGCATGGGCAAGTCTTCCCTCGTCAAGGCAGTCCATGCCGACATCCTTGCGCAAACGGGTGTCTCGCTGAAGCTCGTGGAGGTGCACCGTGAAGACGTCTCCTCGCTGCCGACGCTGCTCGACCTCCTCAAGGGCACGCCGCATCGCGTGATCGTCTTCTGCGACGACCTCTCTTTCGATCACGACGATACTGCCTACAAGTCGCTGAAGGCGGCACTTGACGGTGGTATCGAGGGTCGCCCGGACAATGTCGTGTTCTACGCGACCTCGAACCGCCGCCATCTCCTGCCGCGCCACATGATGGAAAACGAGCAGTCGACGGCGATCAATCCGTCTGAGGCCGTCGAGGAAAAGGTTTCGCTATCCGATCGCTTCGGCCTGTGGCTCGGTTTCCACAAGTGCAGCCAGGACGATTATCTGACGATGATCGACGGCTACGCGGCGCATTTCAACCTGCCGCTCGAGCGCAGCGATTTGCACCGCGAGGCCCTTGAATGGGCAACCACGCGGGGCGGGAGATCCGGCCGCGTCGCCTGGCAGTATATCCAGGATCTGGCCGGTCGGCTGCGGATCACGATGGACCGCTCCTGAAACGAGAAAAGGCCCGGGGACTCCGGACCTTTTCATCGCTTGCCTGGGACGCAAAACCTATTCCAGGTAAGTCATCGGATTGACCGGGGTCGCATCCTTGCGGACCTCGAAGTGCAACATCGGGCGTTTGACATTGCCACTCATGCCGGAGGTGGCAATCTGCTGGCCGCGCTGAACCTTCTGGCCGCGCTGCACCGAGAGCCCATCGGCGTGGCCGTAGACGGTGACCGTGCCATCCTCGTGACGCACCAGGACCGTGTTGCCGAGTTCCTTGAGCCCGTTGCCGGCATAAATGACCACGCCATTTTCCGCTGCCTTGATCGGTGTGCCGGCCGGGACGGAAATGTCGATGCCGTCGTTGCGCTTGCCATCGACATTGGCGCCATAGCCGGCAACCACCGCCCCGCGCACCGGCCAGCGATACTTGCCGATGCCGGTCGTTTCGGGTGCAGCTTCCTTCGTGTCGAGGGACGCTACGTCGCCGACCGACTGCGTTGCGGCCGGGGCCTTGTAGGCTGCCGGCGCATTACCGTTGAGATCTGCCTTGCCAGCCGGGATCGTTGCCGTCTTGACGGGATCGGTCAGGGGAGCCGCCGATGCGACCTGGGCCTGCGCGCCACCGGCAGGGATTTTCAGGCTCTGGCCGATGCGGATATTGGCGGACGTCAGCCCATTGGCGGCCTTGAGCTTGTCAATCGGCGTGCCGGTCGCCCTGGCGATCTTGTTGAGCGAGTCTCCCGCCTTCACCACGTAGATGCCGGGGGCCGCGCCCTCGCCTGCTCCTGCAGCGGCCTTACCGGTGGCGCTGGAGGCTGGCGCCTGCGACTTGTCGCGGGAGGTCGGGGCTGTCGGAAGGAGCGCGACATTCTGTTCCGGCGACTGCGGTAGGGTCGGCTTCCTGCTTCCGTCGGGCAAGACGGAGGCGTCGGCTGCGGCACGCGCCGCATTGGGCTGGCCGACCAAGGTCGGGATCAGCACAAGTTGGCCACTTGCTGCATCGCTCGATTGGGTCAGACCGTTGGCCTTGAGGATTTCCCTCTCGGGAACACCGTAGCGCTTGGCCAGTGTCGCCATTGTCTCGCCAGGCTTGAGCGTCACGCGGGCCGCGTTGGCCGTACCCCAGGCACCTGCGGGCTGGACCGAACCGGTGGTGAGCACCTCGCCGGCGGTCGGCGGGACGAGCATCGCAGTCTGCTGCTGGGCCGGCGCGGAGGGGAAGGGTTGAGCGAGGGCGGCAGCGCGCTCGGCTCCATTGGAAGAGGCCTGAGCAGTGGGCGCGGCAAGATTGGCGCGCTGTACTGCGACCGGGGCGGCGGCCGCCCGTGCTGCCGAAGACGGTGCATAGGCAGGTTGATTCGGATAGGGCTGGTTCAGCGCCTGCTGTCGGTTCGCATAGTCCTGCTGGGTCGCCGCCTGCATCCCACCGACATCAGTGGACGGAACGGGACTTGCAGCGACGTTGCGACGCGGAATGGATGCCGTCGTCAAATTGTCGGTGGAGAACACCGAACTGAACCGTGACGCGTCGGAGCTGCAGCCGGTCGCAGCACTGGCAAGCAACATCGCCACAAGGACACGGGCGACTGGCAGTCTGGTTTTTGGCGATACACTCATACGCATAACTCGACCCACATATTACGCAACCTGATGTGGGTATGATTAAAGCGCGTTAGTATTACTGGCCGGTTAATCGCGGCGAATCGACGTGAACTATTTTCGAGAAACCGCACATTCGCGCAACGAGAGCCGGAAGCCGAAGCGCCATCAGAGGAAGGAAGCGATCTTCGGCACCAGTGGAAGGTAAGGCACCTCGAACAGATCTTCGCGGTCGAAGCGGCTTCCCGTCTTCGTGAGGCGGACCATCATGCAAGTCTCTTCGCCGGTCATCAGCGGCGCGAGCAGCACGCCGCCCGAGACAAGCTGCTCGGCGAGGAAACGCGGCATGCTGGGGAAGGCTACGGTCGCCAGAATGCGATCAAAGGTCCCCTCTCCTGTCAGCCCATGGCTGCCATCGGCTTGACGCAAGACGACATTGCGCAGGGACAAGCTGTCGAGCCGGCGCTGCGCGGCGGCAAGCAGCGTCTTGTAGCGGTCGATCGACATGACCCGTTCGCAAAGACGGGCGAGCACCGCGGTCATGAAACCGCTGCCGGTCCCGATCTCCAGCACCCGCTGGCCCGGCTTGACATGCATATGGGCGAGGAGCCGCACCGCGAGATCGGCGCCCTCCATAAAGGCGCCGCAGTCGATCGGAATAGAGCGGCTGGAATAGGCGTGATCGGAAAACTGTGACGGAACGAAATGCGAGCGGGGCGTCTGTTCGACGGCGGTCAGGAGATCGAGGTCGGAAATCCCTTCCGCCCGGAGCCTGAGCACCAAGGCGGCAAACCCTTCCTTCTCGACCATGCCGGGCTTCAATCCGCAACTCCAAAGCCGAGCGCACGGGCGATGCTGTCCTGTGCGGCATAGTCGGTCATGTCGAGCTTCAGCGGCGAAACCGAGATCTTGTCTTCCTTCAGCGCCTGAAGATCGGTGCCCTCGCGGAACTTGGTGCCGCGATCGCCGAAACGCAGCCAGTAATAGGGAAAGCCACGGCCATCGGCGCGTTCTTCGACCTCGAGACCGAAGTCGAGCTTGCCCTGCGAAGTCACTTCGATCCCCTGGACCTCGGCCGGTGCGCAGCGGGGGAAGTTGACATTGAGGAAGGTTCCCGGCGGCAGTTCGGCCTTGACCAGCTGCGCCAACAGCTTGGGAGCGAGCGTTTCGGCCACTTCCCAGGGAATGACACGGCCGCCATTGTCATATTCGTAGAGCTGGCTAAGCGATATCGAGCGAACCCCCTGCAGCGTGCCCTCAATCGCACCGGCGACCGTGCCGGAATAGGTGACATCGTCGGCGACATTGCCACCGGCATTGATTCCGGAAAGCACCAGGTCGGGCTTTTCCGGCAGGATTTCGCGGATCGCCATGATCACGCAATCGGTCGGCGTACCCCGTAGCGCAAAGCGCTTGTCATCGATCTTGCGCAACCGCAGCGGCTCCGACAAGGTCAGAGAATGAGCAAGACCGCTCTGATCGGTCTCGGGTGCCACAACCCAGACGTCGTCGGAGAGCGTGCGCGCGACGCGCTCGAGCACGGCCAGCCCCTCGGCATGAATACCATCGTCGTTGGTCAGGAGAATGCGCATGGGAAAGTCTGCCTCAAGCCGCTTTTTCGATTTTCTTCAGGCCGCCCATGTAGGGTAGCAAGACGTCCGGAATGGCGATCGAACCGTCCTCGTTCTGGTAGTTTTCCATGACGGCGATCAGTGCCCGGCCGACCGCCGTGCCCGAGCCGTTCAGCGTATGGACGAAGGTTGTGCCCTTGCCGTCCTTGCCGCGATAGCGGGCGTTCATGCGACGGCCCTGGAAATCGCCGCAGACCGAGCAGGACGAGATTTCGCGATAGGTGTTCTGCCCCGGCAGCCAGACCTCGAGGTCGTAGGTCTTGCGCGCGCCGAAGCCCATGTCGCCAGTACACAGCGTCATGGTGCGGAAATGCAGGCCGAGCCGTTTGAGCACTTCCTCGGCGCAGGCGGTCATCCGCTCGTGCTCGTCGATCGCGCTATCGGCATCGGTGATCGACACGAGTTCGCATTTCCAGAACTGATGCTGACGCAGCATGCCACGCGTGTCGCGGCCGGCCGAGCCTGCTTCGGAGCGGAAGGACGGGGTCAGCGCGGTAAACCGCAGCGGCAGCTTGTCCTGCTCGAGGATCTCGCCCGAAACCAGGTTGGTGAGCGTCACTTCCGCCGTCGGGATCAGCCAGCGACCATCGGTGGTCTTGAACAGGTCCTCGGCGAACTTCGGCAACTGGCCCGTGCCATACATCGCCTCATCCTTCACCATCAGCGGCGAAGAGACTTCCGTATAGCCATGTTCGGACGTGTGCAGGTCGAGCATGAACTGGCCGATCGCACGCTCGAGCCTGGCCAGCGGCCCGGTCAGCACCGTGAAGCGCGAACCGGACAGCTTGGCGGCGCGCTCGAAGTCCATGTAGCCGAGCGCTTCGCCGAGTTCGTAGTGTTCCTTGGCCGCATGGTTCCAGCCGGGCTTGCTGCCAACGACGCGTTTCACCACGTTATCGTGCTCATCCTTACCCACCGGAACATCGTCGAGCGGAATATTGGGAATGCGCGACAACTGGTCCGTCAGCTCCGCCGAAACCTGGCGCTCTTCCTCTTCCGCTGCCGGCATGAGGTCCTTCAGATGGGCAATTTCGGCCTTCAGCTTATCGGCAAGGTCCATGTCCTTCTTGCCCATGGCCGCGCCGATCTCCTTGGAGGCGGCATTGCGGCGCGACTGCATGTCCTGCAGAGACTGGACGACGGATCGACGCTTCTCGTCGAGCGCGATCAGGCTTGCGGCCAGAGGCTCGGCGCCGCGCTTGGCCAGCGCGGCATCAAGGGCTTCGGCATTGTCGCGTATCCATTTGATATCAAGCATCGTCGTTCCAGGCCATCTCTCGTGATCGTCGGATCGGACCTGGCGGGCGCCCTGTCCGGCCCATGGATGCATGCCCGGGAGTGGAGAAAGACGAACGGCGCAGCTTAGGCGCTGTCCTGCTCGCTCGCCTCGTCCGCGACAGCCGAAGTATTGGCCGCCCGGCGACGCTCCACGAGTCGCGCAGCATAGATCGATACCTCGTAGAGAAGGATCGTCGGCAAAGCAAGACCGATCTGGGAGATCGGATCGGGCGGGGTCAGCACAGCCGCGACGACGAAGGCGACGACGATGAAGTACTTGCGCTTGTCGGCCAGCCACTGACTTTCAAGGATGCCGACACGGGCCAGAAGGGTCGTCACGACGGGCAGCTGGAAGACCAGACCGAAGGAGAAGACCAGCGTCATGATGAGGCTCAAGTACTCCGAAACCTTCGGCATCAGCGAGATGGCCACCTCGCCCTCACCCGGCGCCTGCTGCATGGCGAGGAAGAACCACATCACCATCGGCGTGAAGAAGAAATAGACGAGCGCGCCGCCGAGCAGGAAGAGGATCGGCGATGCGACCAGGAACGGCAGGAAGGCCGCACGCTCGTTCTTGTAGAGGCCCGGCGCGACGAATTTGTAGATCTGCGCTGCGATCACCGGAAAGGCGATCACCACGGCGCCGAACATGGCCACCTTCACCTGTGTGAAGAAGAACTCCTGCGGCGCCGTATAGATCAGCTCTGCGTTGGCGAGGTCCAGTCCCGCCCATTGTACTGCCCACTTGTAGGGCACGACCAGGATGTTGAAGAGCTGCTTGGCAAAGGCGAAGCAGACAATAAAGGCCACGAAGAAGGCACCGAGCGCCCATATCAGGCGGGAGCGCAGTTCGATCAGATGCTCGATGAGCGGCTGCGGCTTGTCTTCGATGTCGCCGCTCATGCGGGCTCCTCGTTCTTCGGCTTGCGCGGCTTCTTCGGCTCAGCCGGCGTCTTCCCCGCGGCTTGGATTGACGCAGACTTGGCCCGGCTGGCCTTGACCGGCTTTTCGGTTGCCGCCGGTTCTGCCGGCTTGGCAGCCTCCCCCTTCGCCGCGGCCGCGGGTGCCTTGACCTTGCGGGCCACAGCCGTCTTGGCGGGCTTGGCTGCGTCCTTGGTGGCTTTTGCAGGTGCCGAAGGTGCTGGATCCGGCATCGGCTGGGCGAGTTCGTTCGGCACGCCGACCAGAGGCGATGGCATTTCCGGCAAAGGCGCCGGCGCAACAGTGGGTTCACCCGGTGCGATACCAGCTGCAGCCTTGGCATCCGTCGTCGTAGCCTTTTTCAGGTCGGCCTTGATCTCGTTGCCAACCTGGCGCAGCGGATTGATTGCATCACGTAGTGCATTCTTCGGATTGAGACCGCGGACATCCTCGACCGTCTTGCGCAGGTCGTCGAGCTCGGCCTCGCGTAGCGCTTCGTCGAACTGGGCGCGAAACTCTCCCGCCGTGCGGCGCAGCCGCGACGTCATCTTGCCGAATGCCCGAATCATCGGCGGAAGGTCCTTCGGACCGACCACCACGATCAGGATCACCGCGAGGACAAGCAACTCGGTCCAGCCAATATCCAGCATTCAACGGGCTCCTGAAGCCTTACTCTACGGGGATCGCGCGTCAGGGCGACGCGGTCCATGTCCCCTGTCCCGCCTGCCGTCCCCAGGGCTCCGATCCGTCGGGGCACATGGGACAACCAGGCAGACCGGCCGCCTGACGGCCGATTGCGGCCTACTTCGTTTCGTCGGCCTTGTGGTCGACCGACTTGCCGGATGCGGTAGTATCGGCCTCGTCGTCGGAAATGCCCTTCTTGAAGCTCTTGATGCCCTTGGCAACATCGCCCATCAGTTCCGGGATCTTGCCGCGACCAAACAACAGAAGAACAATGGCCAAGACGATCAGCCAGTGCCACATGCTAAAAGAACCCATACCCGTCACTCCGTGTTTCTCGTTTCCCCGATGTAAGGGGTTTCGGACTCTTTTTCAAACACCAAAATGTCCTGCGGATTGACCGAGATCGTCGCATCCCTCAAACCCGGCGGCAGGAGGTCCGCCCGCATACGCGCGCGCACCGGGCGCTCGCTGCCGGGAATTGCCAATTCCAGCAGTTCGACCACACCCAGAAAACGGCGCGACAGGATCCGTGCCGGGATCACGCCGCTATCCTCGCTGACGCCCACACCGGAAAGGCGGACCGCGATCGAAACCGCCCTTCCCTCGGCAATGCCCGGCGCTTCTGCGACCCCGAGCGGAGTCGCTACGTGGCCGTTGCGCACCTCGCCTGAGAATTCATTGATCTCGGAAAAGAAGGCAGCGGCAAACAGATCCTTCGGCCGGCGATAGAGATCGTCGGAAGAACCGACCTGCACCAGCTTTCCGTCACGCAGCAGCGCGATCCGGTCGGCCATGCGCATGGCTTCCTCGGCATCGTGCGTGACGACGACGGCGGTCGCCCGCGTTTCGCGCAGGATCGCCAGCGTGTCGGCACGGATCGTATCCTTCAGCCGCGAATCGAGACCGGAGAACGGCTCATCCATCAGCAGAACGCCCGGACGTGGCGCAAGCGCCCTGGCCAGCGCAACACGCTGCTGTTCGCCACCGGAAAGGGCGTGCGGGTATTTCTGCGCATAATGGGCGAGGCCCACCCGCTCCAGCGCCGCCATGGCTTCCGAGGTACCCTCGCGGGCCGGCATGGCGGTAAGGCCGAAGCGGACGTTCTCGACTACGTTCATGTGCGGAAAAAGAGCGAAGTCCTGGAACATAAGGCCGATGCCGCGCTGTTCCGGCGGCACGAAGACGGACGGCCCGGCAACCTCACGGTCGTTCAGCAGCAGTCGGCCGGAAGATTGGGCCTCGATGCCCGCGGCTATTCTCAACAGCGTCGTCTTGCCGGAACCGGACGGTCCGAGCAGGCAAAGCACCTCGCCAGGCTCTGCGGTCAGCGAGACGCCCCGCAGGGTATCGCGGCCATGATAGCCGTGACAAATGTCCTCGAAGCTCAAACGCGCCGCGAAGGTGACGCCGGCGGTCCGCCTCGATTTGTCGCTCTGCGTCGTCTGCACGCCCATTCCACTGCCCGATTGGCCGATGGCAGCGGATGTCCCGCGAGTTGGCACCCGCGGGACATCCGGGCATCGCCCGGTTATCGTTTAAAACCTGATGCTATTCGTCCGCTTCTCCGCCCGGAGTCAAGAGGCCAAGCTCTTCAAGATCGAGCTGGGTGATCGGATCCTCGTCTTCGGTGAGGTCGTCGCCGGTGAGCGGCAGCGGTATGTTGAAGTTCGCCGGGATGCGGCCGGAGAGCAGCCCTGCCCCCTTCAACTCTTCGAGACCCGGCAGATCACGCAGCTCTTCGAGCCCGAAATGATCGAGGAAATCGCGGGTGGTGCCGAGCGTGACCGGGCGTCCGGGTGTGCGGCGGCGCCCGCGGAACCGAACCCAGCCCGCCTCCATCAAGACGTCGAGCGTGCCTTTCGACGTCTGCACGCCGCGAATGTCCTCGATCTCGGCGCGCGTCACCGGCTGGTGATAGGCGATGATCGCCAGCACTTCGAGCGCCGCGCGCGACAGTTTCTTGACCTCGGCCTCATCCTTGCGGATGGCAAAGGAGAGATCGGCGGCGGTACGGAAGGCCCAGTGTCCGTCGACCTCCACGAGATTGACACCGCGCGGGGCATAGTCCTCCTTCAGCTGGCGCATGATCGCCTTGACATCAATGCCGCGCGGCAGCCGATCGGCGATGAAACCCTCCGAAACCGGTTCGGCAGACGCGAAGACCAGCGCTTCGGCGATGCGGACCGCCTCGCGCCCGGCGCCAGCCATCGCCGGGTCGCGCACGACCGGGGCCTCGACCTCGTTGGCCTCGAGAAGAAAAACGCCGTCCCGCATCTCACCCATGGCGCTACTCCACCGCCGCCAATTCGCCGGCGCGCGGGCCGCTGCGAAGGTAGATCGGCTCGAAAGCGCCCGCCTGACGGATTTCCAGCCGACCCTCGCGGACGAGTTCGAGCGAGGCGGCAAAGGCACTGGCAATCGCGCTTACCCGCTCGGCCGGCGTCGTCAGATAGCGCAGGAGGAAATGGTCGAGCGCCGTCCAGTCGCCGATCTCGCCGATCATGCGGGTGAGGATGGCGCGGGCATCGGCGAGTGACCAGACACGCCGACGGGCGATCGTCACCTGCGTGGTCGACTGGCGCTGCCTCAGTGAGGCATAGGCCGTCAGCAGATCGTAGAGCGAAACCCCATAGGCATTGTCGACACGGGTCGGCACATGTTCCGGCGCACCGCGCGCATGCACGTCACGGCCAAGCCGGTTGCGGTTGATCAGCCGCGTTGCCGCCTCGCGCATTGCCTCAAGCCGCTTCAGCCTGAAGGCCAGCGTCGCCGCCATTTCTTCGCCTGAGGGTCCGTCGTCCTTGGCCTGTTGCGGGATCAGCAGGCGTGATTTCAGGTAAGCGAGCCAAGCCGCCATGACGAGATAGTCCGCCGCCAGTTCGAGCCTGATGCGCCGGGCGCTCTCGATGAATTCCAGATATTGCTCGACCAGCGCGAGGATCGAAATGCGGTGGAGGTCGACCTTCTGGTTGCGCGCCAGAAACAACAGCAGATCGAGCGGTCCTTCAAAGCCGGCGACGTCGATGACAAGCGCGGGTTCGCCGGACAGGCGCTCCTCCGTATTGTCCTGCCAAAGACTGTCCATCGGCGTCTGGGCACTGGCGGATGCCGGTCTCGACGTCAATCGGGGCGTGCCGGTCGAGGGCGTCATCAGGCGGTCGCCCTCAGGCCGTCGAACTCGGCGCGGATCGCGACCTCTTGTGCCGCGTCGCTTTGGCCAAATGCAGCCTCAACCGCATCGGCGCGCGCGCGCGCCTTGCCCTTGAGCAGCGGAACCACGGCTGCAACCGCCACCATCTCATCCATCACGCCGTTGCAGTGGAGCACGACATCGCCTCCGCCGGCAACGATCGCTGCCGCCCGCTCACTGAGCGTGCCCTTCAGGGCGTTCATCGATACGTCGTCCGACATCAGCAGCCCATCAAATCCAATGTACCCGCGGATGATCTCGTCGATCACCTTGCGCGAAGTCGATGCCGGATGATCCGGATCGATGGCCGAGTATACCACATGCGCGCTCATCGCCATCAGCTCGTTGTGGAGCCGCTTGAACGGCGGGAAGTCATGCGCCTCAAGCTCGGCGAGCGGCGTCGTAACGACCGGCAGCTCGTAATGCGAATCCGCCATGCCCCGCCCATGTCCGGGTATGTGTTTCATTACCGGAAGGACACCGCCGGATCTCAGACCAGCCGCCGCCGCCTCGCCCATGGCGCCGACCGTTTCGGGATCATTGCCATAGGCCCGGTCGCCGATGACATTGCTGGCGCCTTCGACCGGCACGTCGAGCACCGGCAGACAATCGACATTGATGCCAAGGCGAATAAGATCGAAGGCATGCAGGCGCGACATCAGCCAGGCAGCGCGCAGGCCGAGGTCACGGTCCCGGCGAAAGAGTTCACCGAGCACGGCGCCGGACGGATAGCGCGGTGCGATCGGCTCGCGGATACGCTGCACGCGCCCGCCCTCCTGGTCGATCAGGATCGGAGCATTGCGCCCGCCGACCGTATCCCGCATCTCGGCGACCAGATCGGAGATCTGGGAGGGCTCTTTCAGATTGCGGGCAAAGACGATGAAGCCCCAGGGCTGTTCGTCTCGATAGAAAGCCTTCTCGTCGGCGGTCAGGGCAAGGCCGCTGCAGCCGAGGATCATTGCTTTTGCCGGCATGTTTGTCTGGGTCATGGCCGATTCATAAGGGGGGTCGGATCAAAGCCGAAGCGACCGCTCATGTTCATACACAAGAAAAGAGGCGGAAACCGCCGGTTTCCGCCTCTTTTTTCGTTCCTTGGAGCGAGTGCGCGCTACTTCGTGACGAGGCAGCTGCCGCCCGCCGCCTTGTAGCGCTCGCAGAGCGCTACTGCCTCCGCCCTGGTGCCGGCAGAAATGCGTACGCGATAGTAAGTTCCCTTGCCGGCAATTTCGGCCTGCTTGATCTCGTAGGCGCGTCCACCGACGATATTGCCGAACTTGCCGGAAATATTCCTGTACGACTTCTCGGCGTCCGCTTGGGACGGCAGCGACGCCACCTGCATGTAGTAACCACCCGCGGCAGGTGCCGGTTGGGCTGCGGCAGGTTCCGGCGCGGCCACGGCTGGTGTTGGAGCGGGCGCCGCAGCTGTTTCGGCAGCCGGTGCCGGCTGAGCGGCCGGGGCTGGAGTCTGCGGTGCAGCGGCCGGCGCAGTTGCGGTCTCGGTCGGGCCGGCCGGACGTGCCGTTGGAACCGGCCCTGTCGCCGCAGCCTCGGCCGGTGCGCCAAGGTTGGTCGGCTCAGATGCCGTCGATGGCGCGGCCAGGGCAGGCATGGTGGTTTCGCGTGCCTCCGCAGGCGCGTTCACCGCCGGCGTTTCAAGCGTCGCAGCCGCTGGCTCGGGTGCCTCCTGGGCCACCAGCGTGCCGTCGGGACGGACGATCATGGTCCGCACCTTGCGAGGTGTGATCGTCGCAGGTTCAGCCCCGTCCACCGGTGACTGCTGTCCTGATCCGACCTCGTCCGGCAGGAGCCTCGGATCTTCGGTCTCGCCGACCGGCGTCCCGAGCGCCTGTGATTCTGCCTCGCCTTCGAGCGGCAGAGTTTCCGGGATCAGTGTTCTCTGTACGACATCGACCGGTTCCTCGCTCGCCGAAATCAGGCTTTCCTGCTTAGGGTCCTCTACCGCGGCGCCGGCAACGCGGTCATAGACCGCCTTGTCCTGGTTCGGCACGGACTTGCCACCGGGATTCTCCGGAACGATCTTCACAGGATCCTTGTCGGCTGCGATCACTGGCGGTTCACCGGAGGAACTTACCGAGCTTGTGCCACCGCTCAGCCAGGCATAGAGGGCGCCACCACCCAGCAGAACGACGACTGCAGCCGTGCCCGCCATTAGCGGACTGCGCGAACCCAATCGCGACAGGCCCCTGGGCTCCATCGGTATGTCGATCCGACCGGCATTAGCCGCCGCATAGTCTGACGGCCTGTCGAGCGTGCGGCGGAAATCCTCCTCCAGAGCGCGCTCGAAGGCATCAAAGTCGTCCATCGGCGGCAACGGGGTGGCGCCCGGCACAGGTGTTTGGGCCTGAGTGTGAACCTGTGCCGGCGTGGACGCAACCGGCGTAGCGCGCGAGAGCGGTGCGGGCGCAGCCGCTGGCTTCTCACTCGTGACGGCGGCAGGTGTCGTCGACGGCTGGTCAAACAGGGTCGCCAACTCGCTGTCAATGTCGAGGTCGTAGTCGTGTGCGTAGGCAACCGGCGCCGGCTTGCTTTCCGGCAGCGGAACCTCGGGCACATCCATATGGGTGATGGCTTCAAGATGATCGTCCTGCTCGGAGATCTCCGCCGGATCGAAGGCCAGCGGCTCATCGGAAAACGGCACTTCGGGCAGAGCAGGCTTGGCTGGCGACACGACTATATCCGCAGCCTGCGCACGCGGTACGACTAGCGCAGGAGCGACCGGAGGCGCCACCGGAGCCGATGCGACGGGTGTAGCCAACGACCTTGCTACCGGTGCGGCCAAAGCAACAGCCGCAATTGGGGCAACAGGAGCAACCGCCGGCTCATCAAAATCGTCCTCGAGGTCCGAGAGATCAAGGTCCAGGTCATCAAGGTCGAGGTCATCGAGATGCAGGTCAAACTCACCTTCGGCGAAGGGGTCAAACTCCTCATCCTCGATGGAAGGACGACTGTCGGCCACCGTTTCCACGCGCTCTGCCGGCTGTGGTGCCGGGGTGGACTCCTCCGCGGCCGCCGGCGCGACGTCCGGTGCGCGCACCGAAGAACCATCGTTTGCAGGGCATTCGTCGGCAAACGAGAACGCCAAAGAAGACTCGTCGAGTGCCGAGGGTGCATCATCATGGATCGGCTCGCCCTCAAACAGCTGAGAAGCACGCTCGCCCTTTTCGGCCACGAAATCATCAAAGTCGAACAGTGAAGCCGTACGATCCACCGAAGCGACGGGCACGGCCGAAGCGGGACCAGACACAGTCTCGCTCCACTGAAAGCCCTCGCTCGGGAAGAATTCGTCGACCGTCGCTTCCGTGCCCGCTTGCGCGAACTCAGGCTCTATCCAGACCTGCGGCGCAGGCTCAGCGCTTTCCTCGGCGAATTGCGGTTCGGCGCGCACAGCGGGCTGAGCGGCGAAATTGGCAAGCGGCAGGCGCAGCTTCGGCTCTTCCTCCGAACGGGGGGCTAGCCAGTGGTGCTGCACGTCCAACTCCGACACCGCCAATTCCAATTCGTCAGCAAGATCGGCATCAAAGGGGGTGGCAGCACCGTGTTCCGGTCTGGATACCGGCTCGGCACGATCAGCCTGAGCTTCCACGACGGGCTCGATCACCGAGTCAGGATAGAAGACGTCATCCAGGTCCTCGATTTCCTCGACAGGCGCACGGGTCTGGGAAGCTCCGACGGGCTCAACGAAGAGCGGCTCCTCGCCGCTCCGCAATGGCGCATCATAGACTTCGAATTCCCGAAGCAATTCGTCCTCGAGGTTGAAACTCGGAGCCTCGGGATCAGCCGGGCTCGTCGGCGCGGTATCACGCTCAACCGGCGGCTCGAAGCCGACGATCCGGGCAAGTTCCGCCAACGGATCATCGTCTGCGAAAGTATCACCCTCAAATCGACTGCCGTATGCGGCCTGTTTTTGTACCATTACTGAATCCACTCACCCTACGCGACTCGACGCTTGCCAGTGCATTGTGGGCAAATGGTGACGATACTATCGCATTTCTACCGGAGCTGCAGTGCCCGTGAGGGACAAACCGGACTTCAAAACGGAGGCGACAGCATGCACAAGCCCAAGCCTGGCGATGGTCAATTGTCTATCTTTATCGTTAACAAAGCGTAATTCGGGAAAATCCTTGCCCTTGTTCCAGTGACCGTGGAAAGAACTTGCTAGATCGTACAGGTAGAAAGCCAGTCGATGCGGCTCCTGGGACTGGGCTGCAGCTTCGATCACGCGGGGATATTCTGCAAGCTTCCCGATGAGCTGGAGTTCCGTCGGATCGATGATCCGGCCGGCTACGGCTCCGGCAAAATCGGTGGCCTCGACATCAAGATCCGGGAAAGCCTCCTTCGCCTGGCGCAAGACCGACATGCAGCGCGCATAGGCGTACTGGACGTAGAACACCGGATTGTCCTTTGATTGCTCGGTTACCTTGGCGAAGTCGAAGTCGAGCGGCTCGGAACTCTTGCGATAGAGCATCATGAAGCGAACGGAATCGGAACCGACTTCCTCGACCACTTCACGCAAAGTGACGAAGTCGCCGGAACGCTTCGACATCTTCACCGGCTCGCCATCACGGTAGAGCTTGACCAACTGGCACAGCAGCACGGTCAGCTTGGTCTTGCCTTCTGAAACGGCCCGGGCCACGGCCTCCAGCCGCTTGACGTAGCCGCCATGGTCGGCGCCGAGAACATAGATCATCTCGGAATAACCGCGATCGAACTTGTCCTTGAAATAGGCTACGTCGGCGGCGAAATAGGTGTAGGCGCCGTCCGACTTGACCAGCGGACGGTCGATATCGTCGCCCACCTCGGTCGAGCGGAACAGCGTCTGCTCGCGGTCTTCCCAATCCTCGGGAAGCTGGCCCTTCGGCGGAGGCAGCGTGCCGCGATAGACGTGGCCCTTGAAGGTCAGGTCGTTGATCGCGGTGCGGATCTTGGCGGCACCATTGGCATGCAGCGTGCGCTCGGAGAAGAACACGTCGTGGTGCACATTGAGCATCGCCAGATCGTCGCGGATCATCACCATCATCGCGTCGATGGCCCGCTCCTTAACGATCGCCATCCACTCCTCTTCTGGCATGCTATGAAGTTTCGTTCCGAATTCCGTAGCCAGCGCCTGGCCGACCGGGACCAGGTAGTCGCCCGGATAAAGGCCTGACGGAATTTCGCCGATCGTCTCGCCCAGCGCTTCGCGGTAGCGCAGGAAGACCGAGCGCGCCAGCACGTCGATCTGGGCGCCAGCGTCGTTGATGTAATATTCCTTGGCGACATCATAACCGGCAAAGCCCAGGAGATTGGCGAGCGCATCGCCCACCACGGCGCCACGGCAATGCCCGACATGCATCGGGCCGGTGGGGTTGGCCGAGACATATTCGACATTGACCTTGCGGTCCTTCCCGAGCGTCGAGCGGCCGTAATCGGTCCCCTCGGTGATGATCGTGGCAAGCAGACGCTGCCAGTAGCTGGTCGACAGGCGCATATTGATGAAGCCGGGACCGGCAACACTCACTTCGGCGATGTCTGCGTCTTCCTTCAGCTTGTCGCCGATTATCTCGGCCAGTGCCCGCGGATTGGTTCCCAGCGCCTTGGCCAGCACCATGGCGGCATTGGTCGCGGCATCGCCATGGCTCGGATCGCGCGGCGGCTCGACGACGATACGGCCGAAATCGAGCAAGGAGCGCTTCTCCCTGATGCTGTCGATCTGCTCGAGCGCGTTTTTGATTCTCGTTTCGAAGTCGGCGAAGAGGTTCATGTCTCGGTACCCGCGCAAGCAGTTCGATAGCCCGCAAATGGAGTGGAATTGCAGCGCTGCCTAGCGCAAATCGGGAGTCTGGTCAAACAGCTCACTGTGGGTGCGCACCGCATACGTGTCGGTCATGCCCGCCAGATAGTCGCCGACATGACGCGCCCGCGCCGGCTCGTTCAGGCCGGCGATATGGTTCACCCAGTAGTGGCTTCTCATCAGCGCCGGATCGGCCATGTAGGCGTGGAACAGGTCGGTGACGATCTGCGCCGCGCCGGCGCGGATGCGCATGATGTCGGGATGGCGGTAGATGCGGCTGAACAACAGCTTCTTGATTTGCCGGTCTGTCTCGGCCATTTCGTCGGAGAAGGTGGCGACTGTCCGGTCGGAGGCGCGGATGTCGGCCGCACTTTGCGGCCGCAGTTCGGCAAGGCGCGCCTGCGCGACCCCGATCACGTCCTCAACCATGCGGGTTATCTGTCGGCGCATGATCTCGTGGGTGAAACGGTCGGCCTCGAGATGCGGATAGCGGTCGCGCACCTCCTTCATCAACCCGGCGAGAAAGGGCACCTCCTCCAGCATGTCGACGCTCAGATAGCCTGAGCGCAGTCCGTCATCGATGTCATGGGTGTTGTAGGCGATGTCGTCGGCGATCGCCGCGACCTGGGCCTCCAGGCCGGCATAGCTTGCAAGTTCCAGGTCGTGCAGTTCGCAATAGTCGAGGATAGGCTGCGGAACGGGGCCGCGCGTCCCCTCGCCCGCCTTGGTCTCGAGCGGGCCATTGTGCTTGACCAGCCCCTCCAGGGTTTCCCAGGTCAGGTTAAGACCATCGAACTCGGCATAGCGCCGCTCCAGCTTGGTGACGATTCTCAGCGATTGCGCGTTGTGATCGAAGCCGCCATAGGGTTCCAGCACCTCGTGCAGCGCATCCTCGCCGGTATGGCCGAAGGGCGTGTGGCCAAAATCGTGGACGAGCGCCACACCTTCCGCCAGGTCCTCGTCGAGCTTCAGTGCGCGGGCGAGCGCACGGGCGATCTGCGCCACCTCGATCGTGTGGGTGAGCCGGGTCCGATAGTGGTCGCCGTCGGGGCCGATGAAGACCTGCGTCTTGTGCTTCAGCCGGCGGAATGCGGTGGTGTGGACGATGCGGTCGCGGTCGCGCTGGAAGTCGGATCGGGTCGGGCTGCCGCCCTCGGGAAACAGCCGGCCGCGCGTCGTCCAGGGGTCGGTGGCGAAGATCGCCCGCTCGCCGGTTCCGAAACCCAATGCACTCTTATCAATCGTCATGTCGCGTCCTGTCCGCTCCCCATTGACGCCATCGGCCCGCCTTCATACCTATAGCGAACGATGCCGCAATGTTTGCGTCTTATAGCATGAGCGCGGCGGGCATCCGGCAATATCCATGGCGATCTATCGCCAATACGTGTCAGAACGTTGATTTTTCTGGCGTTCCAGAAGTTTTCCACGGGCCTTGAACCCGTCAGGAGGCAAGATGAGCACCGAGACCGTCACCCTTTCCGAAGCTGCGGCGAAGCGAATCGCCCGGATTGTGGCCAGTGAAACCGGCAAGAACGCGCTGCGCGTCACCGTCGAAGGCGGCGGCTGTTCCGGCTTCTCCTACAAGTTCGACCTCGATCAGGGGCCGCAGTCGGACGACGTCGTCATCAGCCGCGACGGCGCAACCGTACTGATCGACCCCATGTCGCTGGTCTATATGGCCGGCTCGGAGATCGATTTCGTCGACAACCTGCTCGGCCAGTCCTTCCAGATCAACAATCCGAACGCTGTCGCAAGCTGCGGCTGCGGCACCAGCTTTTCCGTCTGATCGCCAGCCGCCTTGGCGCGAACCCCTGCATAGCCCGCAAAAGCCGATGGCAAAATCCGCGCCATCGGCTATGTAGAGGCGAGACGAAAGGGTGAACGCCATGAAGATCGCGACCTGGAACATCAATGGCGTCAAGGCACGCATCGCCAATCTGTGCGCATGGCTCGAGAGTTCTGCGCCGGACGTCGTATGCCTGCAGGAAATCAAGTCGGTCGACGACGGTTTTCCGCGGCTCGAGATCGAGGCGCTCGGTTATCATGTCGAGACGCACGGCCAGAAGGGCTTCAACGGCGTGGCTATCCTGTCCAAGACAAAGCCGGACGAGGTCAGCCGCGGCCTTCCGGGCGATGATGGAGACGAACAGGCCCGTTTCATCGAAGCGGTCTTCTCGGTCGCGGGGGGCGTCGTGCGGATCTGCTCGCTCTACCTCCCGAACGGCAATCCGCCTGACGACCCGGTCAAATACCCCTACAAGCTTGCCTGGATGGAGCGGCTGAAGGCCTTCGCCGAGAGCCGGATGGCACTGGAAGAACCCCTCATCCTCGCCGGCGACTACAACGTCATTCCCGAACCGCACGACTGCCGCGATCCGCGTCTATGGCAGGGCGATGCGCTATTCCTGCCGAAGACACGACAGTCGTTCCGACGGCTGGAGAATCTCGGCCTGACCGATGCGGTGCGCGCGGTCAGCGACGATCCGCTGCTTTATACGTTCTGGGATTATCAGGCCGGCGCCTGGCAGAAGAACAACGGCATCCGCATCGACCACCTGATGCTCTCGCCGGAAGCCAGCGACCGCCTCCTGTCGGCTTCGATCGAAAAGCACGTGCGCAGCTGGGAAAAGCCGTCAGACCATGTGCCCGTGACGGCGATCTTCGATTTTGCCTGAAAGCTAACCAGGCCTAATCCGCCTGGTAAACCTGCGGGGCAAGCGCAACCGCGACACGGCGGTCTTCCTCATTGGCGATCGAGAAGGCCTGCTCCTGCAGTTCCTGCATCCAGCCACAGTCCTTCGGAGCACAGCTGTCGAGCGCCGCCGTCAGGAATGCAAGACCGCGCACCGTCTGACCTTCCTGGAACAGGACATTACCAAACACCGACATGGCGCCGGCATGGCCGCTTTTGCGGGCAAGGTTCAGCCATTTCTTGGCCTGCTGGACATTGCTCCTGCCACCCTCGCCGGCAAGGATCATCCGCGCCAGCTGGAACTGTGCTTCGGGCACGCCGAAGGTGGAAGCCGCCTGGAAATAGAGCTGGCGGGCCTGGCCGAGATCAATCTTCACCGGGCTGCCCGGAATGCCCTGGCGATAATAGCGGGCAAGCGACAACAGCGCGTTGACAAAGAAACCGGTATCCTCGGAACCGGGCTCGACGCCCTGGCTGGCGATGTCGGCATAGATCTTGAACGCCTCGAAATCATCCTCGACCACGCCGTCGCCGGCCGCATACATGTTGGCGAGCGCCCAGCGGGATCCGGTGTGGCCCTTCTCCGCGGCGTAGCGATAGGCTTCGACAGCCTCCTGCTTCTGGCCGTTCTTGTAAGCCTTGAAGCCGAACTTGAAGAGGTCGAAGGGGCCGGACTCCTTGGTCACCCCGGCATTCATGTCGAAGGCGTGTCCGGCCGTTCCAGTCATGACGAGCAGGAACGCGGAGAAAATCAATGTGGTCGGACACTTCCAGTCTGTTGTCAGCATAATTCCGTATTTCTTCCACAACACCGCAGACATCAGCAAACCCCACCATTCACCCGGGAAGGCTTGTCTTTGTCTGCCAGACATTTGAGCTCAAAACCGTGAACAACCGGTTCATCGCTCCGCCACGATCGGGCGTCCATCGCCATTTCCGAGGCGAACTTCCTGTCAACGGCGACGAATTGGAGCCTAGAAGCTCTTTCGGGCAAGACTGCGACTGATCGCCATTTCCAACCGCCAGAAAGGTAGCTTGCGGCACGGAGGAGTTCCGGCACAGCCATCGCGGTTGATTTTTGGAGATAATTCCTGACGACCTGCCCCATGCTTACTCACGCCACGCTTGCTCGAAACGACACCCGACGTTTCATGCACAGATCGCTGCGCTTCGTTTGTGGCGGGAAATGGACAAAATCGGCCGCAAAACGGCGGGCCGGCGAGGATTCAATTGCTGTTGTAAATCCGTCACATTTTTCCGAACCACCCCCGCATGAAACGATAAGAGCCCGGCATGCCGGGCTCTCTCATAGTCTCTTCGATCCGCAAACCTCTTAGAAGGTGATCTTGTAGTTTGCCGAAACGGCATAGGCCCAATCGCCATCGGCCGTCGCGTTGTACACAGCGTCGTCAGTTGTCGACTGGCTGCCTTCCGTCAGGTAGCTGACGGCACCGCCGAAGCGAAGCTCGCCGGGACCAGCCTTGACCGAAAGACCAGCACCGACGGTCCATGTATCGGAGTAGATGTCAGCGCCGGTGCCGACACCGCTATCCCACATGACGTTTACCGTGCCGGCGATCTTCTCGTTGAAGGCGTGAGCCACGCCCGCATTAATGGTCCAGCCGTCCTTCCAGTTGTATACGTCTTCTCGATCAGCAACGCCCCCTCCACCCGGAAGAACGATTGAGTAGTTCAGAGACTGCATGACGCTCCAGTCGGTCCACTTAACCGAACCGTAGACCATCCAACCCGGTGCAACGCCGCTTTGAACCGATAGCTTCACGGATTGCGGCAGAGTGCCGGTCCCTCTCGCATCAGTCATTCCTGCACCGACTGCACTCCAATCGAACGACCCGTCGTTTGCATTGTGGTCGATGGCGGAGCGATACATCAGTTGTGCCCGCAGTGCATATTCAGGAATATCGTAACCCACTCCCAAACGGTAACCGAAAGCTTCGTGGTCTTTCAAGTTCAGGGTGCCGATTGCCGTACCCGGTGGGAAGGCAAGATTGCTGGTTGCTGTATATTCGAAGTCCTGAAGGAACACGCCGCCAAGGAAGTGAACGCGGCCTTTACCCGCCTGCATGCTCACGTCGCAGGTCGCGCCGTACTCGTTGGTAATAAACTCCTTGCTTGGCGAACCCGTCCCACCACCCAGCAAGCTCGCCGTCTGCGCCTGAACTCCGTATTCCGCGTCAGCACCAAACGGCTGCGTATAGGTGAAGGCGCAGGCGAAATTGTCGCTTGCTTTGAACTTCGCTGCCAGGCTCGGGATCCAGTAGTCCTGCGAATAGCGGTCGTCGGTGGCGTTTGCACCGTTGATCGTCGCAAATTTGCGATGCGGCGATACATAGATTGCGCCGCCCCGCATCACATAATCGCCATCCTCATAGAGGATGTCCGTGTCGGCCTCGCCGCGATTCCAGCCGCCCGCATGCGCCGACGTTGCCAGCGCGCTTACGCCGACCAAACAAAGAATTGCCGTCCTTTTGAAATTCACTGCCATCTCTCTCCCCACTTGCTGGCACCAACTGATTTGCAGTTTAGCCACGCAGAAGTGAATGACAATCTTGCGACGCCACGCCTGATCGCGGGTGTCTTGCCTCAATTTTTACGTAAACACTCTTACGCACACGTAAGATGCCGGCCGTAGTGGATTTTTCTTCCCCTACCCCGGCTTATGGCGCCAATAAATGGAATAACATTCCAATTCTCGAAGGCAACGTTGCATGATTGCCACAAGAATGAATTTGTGTGTGCGTTGTCACATTCGGCGGCATGGCAGCAAATAAGGCGGTGGCAACGGCCAAAACCGCGCGCTGGGGCTCAGAACGACAAGGTGATTTGGAAATACGGGTGCTCAAAGGGCGCCTTGCGCCGGAATCACCCGCATCGCACGGGCAAAGATGGCGGCGACCCAAAGGTCGCCGCCTCATTTCTAGCCGGCCTCGACAACCCGCTTCAGCGCGGTATCGAGACTTGCCTTCTGCTGCTCCAACTCCTGATAGCGTTCGCGCTCCGCGGCGACCACGTCCGGATTGGCGTTGGCGACGAATTTGTCGTTGGCGAGCTTGCCGGCAATGCGCGCCATCTCCTGCTCCACCTTGGCGACGGCCTTTTCCAGCCGAGCCTTTTCCGCGGAGAGATCGATCAGCGTGCCGAGCGGCAGGCAGGCGGTCGCCTCGCCGATGACGATCTGGGCTGCGCCCTTCGGCGCTTCGTCGGCAAGCGCAATGCTCTCGATGCGGGCGAGCCGCTTGATCGAGGCCTCGTGACGGACAAGACGGTCCCGCGTAACGGTATTTGCCCCGACCACGACCAGCGGCGCCACAGCGCCGGGAGGCACGTTCATTTCGGATCGGACCGAGCGGATGCCCGAGACCAGATCGACCAGCCAGTTGATGTCGGCCGCCGCCAGTTCGTCGGCAAAATCGGGGGCCGGCCAGGCTTCGTGGCATAGCAGCGTGTCGCGGGTCTGTCCCTCGCCTGCCGTATGTGCCCAGAGCTCCTCGGTCATGAAGGGCATGAAGGGGTGCAGCAGCTTGTAGGTTTCCTCGAGTACATAGGCCGCGCAGGATTGCGCCTCTGCCTTGGCCTGCTCGTCCTCGCCGGCGAAAACCGGCTTCAAGAGCTCGAGATACCAGTCGCAGAAGCTGTTCCAGACGAATCGATAGAGCGTGGCGGCCGCCTCGTTGAAGCGGAAGCCGGCGATCGCTTCCGTCACATCCCGCTCGGTGCGTGCCAGCTCCGTCAGGATCCAGCGGTTGATGGCAAGCGTGGTGGTTTCCGGCAGGAAATGCGGATCGCTCTTTGCCCCGTTCATCTCGGCAAACCGCGTGGCGTTCCACAGCTTGGTGCCAAAATTGCGGTAGCCGGCAATGCGGGCCGGATCAAGCTTCACGTCGCGGCCCTGCGCCGCCATGATGGCCAGCGTGAAGCGCAACGCGTCGGCGCCGTATTCATCGATCAGTTCCAAGGGGTCGATGACGTTGCCCTTCGACTTCGACATCTTCTGGCCGTTCTTGTCGCGGACCAGCGCATGGACATAGACGGTATGGAACGGCTCCACCGGCGTGCCGATCTCGTCCTTCATGAAGTGCAGACCCATCATCATCATCCGGGCGACCCAGAAGAAGATGATGTCGAAGCCGGTGACCAGAACGTCGGTCGGATAGTATTTCGCCAGTTCCGGCGTATCGCCGGGCCAGCCCAGCGTCGAGAAAGGCCAGAGCGCCGAGGAGAACCAGGTGTCGAGCACGTCCTCGTCACGGGTCAGGATCTCGCCCGGCGCGAAGTTCTCGAGCTTTTCCTGGACCCAGGCCTTCCACGGGCCTTCATGCGCCAGATAATGCTGGACAGCGGCGTCGAGCGCCTCTTCCTCGGTCTTCTCGACGAAGACCTGGCCGTCCGGGCCATACCAGGCGGGGATCTGGTGACCCCACCACAACTGGCGCGAGACGCACCACGGCTGGATGTTCTCCATCCATTCGAAATAGGTCTTTTCCCAATTCTTCGGCACGAACTTGGTGCGGCCTTCGCGAACGCTCTCGATCGCGGGCTTGGCCAGCGTCTTGGCATCGACATACCACTGTTCGGTCAGCCGCGGCTCGATCGGCACGCCGCCGCGGTCGCCATGGGGAACCATGTGCTTGTGCGGCTCGATCTTGTCGACCAGGCCCTCAGCCTCGAGAATCTCAACGATCTTCTTGCGGGCGGCGAAGCGGTCCATGCCCTCGAGCTTCGCCCCAGACCATTTCCTGTTCGCGGTTAGGCGTGAGCCCTTCGAGGAAGTCCTCGTCGCCGACGATGGCAATCCTGCCTTCGGTGGTCAGAACGTTGACAGCGCGTAGACCCGCACGCTTGCCGACCTCGAAGTCGTTGAAGTCATGGGCCGGCGTCATCTTGACGGCGCCGGTGCCGGCGGTCGGGTCCGGATATTCGTCGGCGACGATCGGGATCTTGCGGCCGACGATCGGCAGGATGACATGCTTGCCGACGATCGCCTTGTAGCGCCCGTCGTCGGGATGGACGGCAATGCCGGTGTCGCCGAGCATGGTTTCGGGACGTGTGGTTGCGACGACCAGATAGTCGCGCGTCTCGTATTCGGTCGGCTTGCCCTCTTCGTCAAAGGCGACCGGATGCTCGTAGGTCACGCCCTCTTCCAGCGGATAGCGCAGATGCCAGAGATTGCCGTTGACCTCGACCTGCTCGACCTCAAGATCGGAGATCGCCGTCAGGAGCTTCGGGTCCCAGTTGACAAGCCGCTTGTCCTTGTAGATCAGGCCCTGCTTGTAGAGGGTGACGAAAACTTCGAGTACCGCTTCGGACAGGCCCTCGTCCATGGTGAAACGCTCGCGCGACCAGTCGCAGGAGGCGCCAAGGCGCTTCAACTGGTTGAAGATCAGACCGCCCAACTCGTCCTTCCATTCCCAGACCTTGTCGATGAAGGCCTCGCGTCCCATCTCACGCCGATGCTGCTGGGTCTCCATCAGCTTGCGCTCGACCACCATCTGGGTGGCGATGCCGGCATGGTCCATGCCCGGCTGCCACAGCACGTCCTTGCCGCGCATCCGCTCGAAGCGGATCATGATGTCCTGCAGCGTATTGTTGAGCGCATGGCCCATGTGCAGGGATCCGGTCACATTCGGCGGCGGGATCACGATGGTGAACGTGTCCTCACCCGCCTTGGCATTGGCGCCGGCGCGAAACGCGTCCGCCTCTTCCCACGCCTTGGCGATTTTCGGTTCGACACTGGCGGAATCGTAGGTCTTTTCGAGCATTTTTGGACCACTCTTCGGGGTTCTTGTTGCAGCTTGGTAAACAGGATGGCCGATGGTGAGTCAATAAAAAAGCCGCCCCGTCGACGGAGCGGCTTGAAGCCGGGACGGGCCAGAAAATCAGCGGCGCGGGCCGCGCGCCACGCGCTCGATCTCCTCGCGCACCAGCCTTTCGACCAGTGTCGGCAGGTTGTCGTCCAGCCATTCCTGCAGCATTGGCCGTAGCATTTCCTCGGCCATCTCGTCGAGCGAGCGGCGCTGCTGGCCGTCAATGGCGGCGGCCAGTTCTCCGAAGGAGCGCGACACCTGCTCGATCGTCGAGGCAGAGACCAGTGCCTTGAGGTCATGGCCTTCCGTAGCGCGATCCGGCTCGGCAGACACAGGCTGGGCAGACACAGGCTCGTCAACGTTGACGTCCTGCTGCGAGACCGAGGTTGCGGCCTCGACATCGGCCATGGCGGCGGTCTCGAATGCCTCGTCGTCGATCGCAGCTTCCTGCTGCCGCTGCATCTGCGGCATCTCGACCGAGCGAGAGTTCGCCGCACGCAGGTCCGCCATTCGGTTCGTCATCACCGGGCTGTCGCCGCGCACTGCTGGGGCAGCATTCTCGGCGGGTACTGCGCCACCAAGAACAGGGCGCTCGACCCTTTCGGACGCCGAGCGAACCCGCGCCGCGAGGTCGGCGAGCGAAATGTTGCGGCCCTTTTCGGGATCGACGGCCTCAAATGTTGCAGCGGGTGCTGAGGCCTGCGTGGGACCGCTGTCGTTCGCCGCCACCATTTCGGCAGCGGCATAGGCGTCCTCGTCATCTATCGTCAGCCGGATATCGCCGTCGACATCCTCCGGGTCGCCATCGTCATAGATCGGCGGAAGGGAAGAAGAAACAAACTCGCTGCCGCCCGGATCATTGCTCTCGATGATCCGGCGAATCGAGGCCAGTATTTCTTCCATGGACGGTTCACGCGCTACACTTGGCTGGGCCATATTCATCCCCGTTGGTCCCCGAAACTCGGCAGATGGCAAAAAGCCGGGCCGATTTCGAATCACCTTAGGATACTCGCTCGTTGAAAAAAATCACGCCGGACCAACTAATTCAGACTGATACACAGCTTTATTGGTACCGCCGGTTCGTCACCGACCATCGACCGTGCGCAGGCCGAACCAGGCGTCCTTGACTGCCTCGTAATGGTCTTCGGAGCGATATTCGGCCACCTGCAGCCCCTGACTCCTGATCGTCAGGCGGCCCGATGCGGCCAGCACGCCATAGCTCGCCACGACCGCATTGCGCTGATAGCTAACGAGGCTTTCCTTGGCCTCGAGCACGGTCTGCTGGGCGTTCAGCACGTCGAGCGTGGTCTTCTGGCCGACATTGCGCTCCTCGATCACACCCTGCAGGGCCAGGTTGGCGGCGGAAAGCTGCTTGCGGGCGGCGGAAATCGCGGATGTAGCCGCCTCCATCTGCGCATAGGCGGACGTCACCTGCTGCTGCACGCTGGCGCGGGCGGAATCAACCCTGATGCGCTGCTCGCCCAGCGTCTCCTTGGCCTTGCGGACATTGCCGTATTCGGCACCGCCCTGATAGAGCGGGATCCTCAGCTGGGCGGTAATGCTGGCGGAGGTGGCGTCCGGATTCGCGCCGGACGGCGGTTCGTTTGTCCAGTTGCGCGAAACATTGCCCTGGACAACGACGCCGGGAAGCAGAGAACCCTCGGCCGCCTTCACCTGATAGCCGGCTGCATCGACGGCATGGAGCGAGGCCAGAACGTAAGGATGTTCGCGAATGCCGATGGCGACAGCGGCATCGACGCTCGGCGGCAGCGCTTTCGTGGCGGGCGACGGCTGCTTGATCCCCTTCGGCGCCTCGCCGACGATCTGGACATAGGTCGCCTCGCTCTGCTTCAGCTGGGCGATCGCCGCGGCGAGCAGGGCCTGCGACCCGGCCAGCTGGGCCTCCGCCTGGCTGACATCGGTCCGGGTCCCCTCGCCGACCTCGAGGCGGGCATTGGCGGCATTCAGCTGTTCCTGGAGGAAGGCCAGGTTCTGCCTGCGGATCAAGACGATCTGCTGGTCTCGCGCCACGTCGGCATAGGCCTGCGCCGCGGCGAGCAGGATTGAGATCTCCTCAGCCCGCAGGCTCTCGCGGCTGGCAAAAACCCCGGCCTCGGCGGCGCGGACGTTGTTGAGCGTCTGGAAGCCGTCGAAGATCTGCTGGGTAATCGAAATCCCAACACTCTGTGTATTGTAACCGAAGTCGGGCCTCGGGGGTGACGTGATGTCGCTGACGCGGATGCTGGACGCCGAAGCGGTGGCCGCAACCTGCGGCCGCATGCCGGCCTTGGCGATGGTGACGTTCTCGTCCGTGGCGCGAAGCGCTGCACGCACGGCATTGAGATCGGGATTGTTCTCGTAGGCCTTGGCCATTGCTCCGAAAAGCGTCTCAGCCGATGACGGCCCGGCCAGCAGGACCAACATCGGGGCGATTGCGGCAGCGAGAGCGGTTTTCCGAATGATCGACACAGGGTCACTCCACATCTGACTGGGCGGGCGCAGATGCATCGCCCAACGAGAGGCCGAAGGAACCGTCGACGCAGCGACGCATTAACCAGTATCAGGATTTGATGACCCGTCGCAGCTTCGGTCGCAACGGCAGCGGCCCTTTTTGACTCAGAAACCACATGGCCGTTGCTGATCGGCAACATTTTCAATCACGACAGACGAAAATCAACGCCTCCGGCTAAATGTCCCGAAGTACTCCATCCTCGTGCTCAGAAAACGAACTCGGCAGACCTGCGAAAGCCGGGCAAGGGCTTGATGGCCGCATTGAAATACTCCGTGTGGGACCAGGTGTCGCCATTGCGGATATAGAGGCGCGCGCGGGCCGCATTGCCATAACCGACGACAGCGACCAGTCGACCGCCCTCGCGCATTTGATCGAGCAAGCCCTGCGGAACCTCCTCGACTGCGCCGTTGGTGAAGATCAGGTCATAGGGTGCTTCGGCCGCGTAACCCTTCTCCAGCTCGCCCGTGACCACGGCGACGTTATCATAGCCAAGGTCGGCGAGTGTCGCGGTCGCCTTGGCGGCCAGGGCTTCGTCACATTCGACGGCGACCACCGAACCCGCAAGCTGCGACAGGATTGCGGCCGTATATCCAACGCCGCAACCGATTTCCAGAACCAGATCGTCCTTGCTGATCGCGCCCAACTGCAAAAGCTTGGCGAGCGGCGATGGCTCCATGATGTAGCGAGCGGGCTGGCCGTTTGCAGCCGGAGCAACCTGCAGGTCCTCGTCGATATAGGCGAGCGGACGAAGATTGGCCGGAACGAATACCTCGCGCGGCACCAAGTGAAATGCGTTCAGCACCGAATGCGACGTGACGTCGGTCGTGCGAATCTGGTTGTCCACCATCTTGATGCGTGCTGCGGCATAATCCATCATGTCAGTCGTCCCACTTCCGGCCGGTTTGTGTCAGCTGTCTTAATTGCAGGCAGGACCGCTTTCAAGCCGAGTTGTCGCCACAGGAACAGAATATCGTCACGACGAAGGTCGAGGAGATTTTCAGCCCATTCGCGTCAGGCCTCATTCCTCAATGGTGTAGACGTCCGTCTCGCAGAAATCGACCTTGTTGGTGACATCGTAGAAGCTGTCGTCCTCGAAGACGGCGCGAGTGGTGTAGACGCAGGCATCGCCGTCATCGGCAATGGTCAGGCTGCGTGACTTGCCCGCCCACAGGCCTTTCTTGTTCAGAAGCTCGATGCGCTTTCCGTTGCCGCCGACGGGCGTCGCATAGAGCTTGACGATCATGTAGGACGTCTTGTTCTCCAGCTTGAAGGTCAGATTTTCGGCGTACGCCGCGACGGGGGCGAGAACGGCGGCGGCAATTAGAGCGAGGGAAGTGAAATGGCGCATTTGGAGGCTCCTGGATGATGATGGAGCAGCTCTAGCGGAGCGCCGGGCGCACGCAATGGGCCGGATCGTCCAAATTTGCGCCGATATCGCCGCCATGGGCGATCAGCACAGTTTTGGCCGCTAAACCCGAACACAATATCTCGTCAAAAGGGGTAAGAGTGGAGGCCTCGCCCGGAATCGAACCGGGGTGCAAGGATTTGCAGTCCTCTGCGTAACCACTCCGCCACGAGGCCGTCCGTTTGCTTAAAAGCGAGTGGTGCGCGGCGTTTAGAACGTATCCGGGTGGAGCGCAAGGGGCTTGCCACCCTCCCCCTCAAATTTATGCGCATGAGGCTCCGCGAAACGGGTTGGCCCGTGCCGAGCACGGTCGCCTCAGTGTCTGCCGGCGCGGTTGACGGCCGGGTAGCGCTTGCGCCACCAGATGGCCATGCGACGCCTTCTCCGGCGTACCGCCGCCAGGTCATGGGACAGGACGAAGAGACCGAGCGGTATCATCCAAAAGCCGAGCACGGGCAGAAAACCCAGAAAGCCGCCGCCGATCAGCGCCGTACCGGCGACGACCCGACCAAGCTTGGAGCGCGGAAAGGGCAATTCATAGCGGCTAAGCACGATGCGTCCGCGCTCGGCGTCAATATAATATTTTCGGGTGTGTCTGGTCATTCAAATCCCTTGCGAAACCGGGAAAGCTGAGCCCGCCCGGACCGGCCAAAGATGGGATGCACACAGAATAAAGCAAGGCTGTGACATTTTTTTTGAAAAATCGCTTGGCAAATCGAACCAGCATTTGTATTACCCCGCTCACACCGCGCCAAGCGGCTGTTCCCTGGTAGCTCAGCGGTAGAGCATTCGACTGTTAATCGACAGGTCGCCGGTTCGAATCCGGCCCGGGGAGCCATTTCTTTCCAAGCGACGACGTCAGAAACCCGCAAGTTTCCGTCCTAGCTTTTTTTTCGAAAATAGTTCTATTTGTCGAAGATCCCCCAGCCTCCGACTTCGTCGCCATTGCTGAACTCCTCCCGAAACAGTTCCGACATCCTCGCCATTCCGTGCTGCCACTTTGTCAGTATGATCGCGGCTATGCTAATGAATTCGTCGTTCCCGGATAAGGTCAAGCCGATTTCGACTGACGCGAAATGCGTGCCGAACTCTTGACCTTTACCCCCGACGCCCTAGCTATTCAGTATGATATGTAAATCCCTGAAGGCGAGTGCGGCCCGCTCTGTTTGGCTTAGCAATCAGTGAGTTTGGTGGCCTTATGACCGCAATTCGTGGCGTCTTTTCCAGGCAAGCTTTGCGGTAGCATGACGCAACGGATGCTCCAGAGGCTTGATGCGACACTCTCGTCGCGAGCGCCCATGAATGAACGATATCGCCGAAATTTATCATCATGCGCGCGTGCCAAAGGCTTGTGCGTAGCTGAAATGCAATAAGTAGAAGGAAATCCCATGCTTCATGTCGACCTGCCCACCCGGCCCGAATTCAAGGCTTTGAACGACGTGCGGGCAGATGCCTGTGTCTCGATCTACCTGGAGACCACGCCACTGACCCAGGATTCGGACGCGAGCCGCATCGAACTCGGGAACCTGGCAAAACAGGCGCGCGAACAATTGGAGGCTGTGGGGTTCGACAAGCGCCGGCTTGCCGCACTGATGGAGCATTTCGACGATCTGGCTGAGGATGAGGAGTTCTGGAGCCTCCAGGCCAATAGCCTTGCCGTCCTCGCCACTCCCGACACGTTCCGTACGTTCCGACTGGCCAACCGGCTTTCGCCATCGGTTTCGGTCGCGGATCGCTTCCACCTGAAGCCGCTTCTGCGCGCGATCACATTTCCCAATTCGGCATTTGTCCTGGCTCTTTCAGAGAATGCGGTAAGGCTTGTCGAAATCAACACCGACCTGCCCGCTGTCACCGTCAAGGTGGATGGTCTGCCGAAGGACGCAGCAAGCGCGGTTGGCAAGTCCACCCTGAATGACCGCTCGCAGAGCGGCCGCATTCATGGCTCGGAAGGACAGAACGTAAGGTTTCGTCAATATGCGCGTCAGGTGGACGCGGCCCTGCGGCCCGTACTCAGCGGACGAGAGACCCCGCTCATCCTGGCGGCCACCGGCCGGCTTGCGTCCCTCTATCGGTCCGTCAACAGCTATCCTGACCTGCTCCCGGACGGAATCGAGACCAGTCCTGACCGGGTTACCGACGCGGAGTTGGCCGACGCGGCGCGGCCTGTGCTCGATGCCGCAAATGCTGCAGAACTTTCTGCGTTGAAGGATCTCTATGAGGCGCGTGCGAGCGACGGTCGGGCCACCTGTGATTTGGCCCAGGCCGCGCGCGCGGCGACATACGGTGCCATCGAAACAGTGCTTGTGGACATTGACGCTATCATTCCGGGCGTCGTGGACGAGCAGACAGGCGCGATAAGTCTCGCAGAAAAGGCAGATGCCACCAACTACGGCGTGGTCGACGAGATTGCCGGCCGCGCATTGGCGAACGGCGCCCGCGTTCTCGGCGTGAGAAAAGCCGACCTGCCCGGCGAAGGAGACCTCGCGGCGATCCTGCGATATCCGCTTTAACGTCCGGGCTTGGTTCTCAAGGGCACGCTGCCAATTGAACTCAGGACTCATCCGCCGCACGCGACTTGGTTTTGTCGACCGACCGTCAACGCGGCTCATAGATCCCGGTCATGATCGATCGCACCATTGCGGTCGAATCCCTCTCGTCAGCCCCATCGCTGGCCTGCGCTGCAGCAGCGCAGGCCTTTTTCTTGTCTGGGCTGCGGATTTAACGATACTCGCCTGGCGGGGGAAACCCCCTCTTCATTTTTGCCTGCTATCTCCACGGACCATAATGGTCGATATCAGGAGAAAATTCATATGTGGCTCCAGCTTCATGACGGGGACGGGTTCCCCTTCTTCGTGAACATGGACAATGTCGTTGATTTCCGCTGGTACGAGCGTGAAAAATACACCTGCCTTTTGACGACAGCGCCGGTTGCAGAAAAGCTGCACCGCCTGTTCGTCCGGGAAAGTGCCGTCGAGATCATGCAGATGATCAATTCGGAGAGAGCGCGTCAGCGCAAGCTTGCGATCGCGTCCTGACGAAGACGGCGTGTCACAAACCGGGACCCGGTTTGCGATCGTTGGAGCAGATTCACCGGCGAGGCGTAAATTCGCCGGGCCGGTGAACCTGGGCGGCCATTTCCTCGTATCTTCCGAAAAGACAGAACATTCGGAATGATTGATGCCAAACAGCAGTTCAGCCCCCGTCATCGTCTGGTTCCGCAAGGATCTGCGACTTGAAGACAATCTCGCCCTTGCCTGTGCTGCCGAGAGTGGGCTGCCGGTCCTGCCGGTCTACATTCTCGAACCTGCTTCATCCGGCAACGGCCCGCTCGGCGCGGCACAAGCCTGGTGGCTCCACCATTCGCTCAAGCAGCTTGCCGCCGCGCTGGAGCGGAAAGGCAGCAGTCTCACGCTGCGCCGGGGAGCCGCCGACGAGGTGCTCGGGGCGCTGATCGCCGAGACAGATGCGACAAGAGTGTTCTGGAACCGGCGCCACGATCCCAACGGTATTGCTGTTGATTCGGCGCTGAAGGAGGAACTGACCCGAACCGAGATTACCGTGCGCAGTTTCTCCGGGCAATTGCTGCACGAACCCTCCCGGCTCAGAACCGGAGCCGGCGGTCCCTACAGGGTCTATACGCCCTTCTGGCGCGCGCTCGAAGCCTCCGGCGAACCACCTGAACCGGTTCCAGCGCCCTCCGCCCTTGCTGCGCCGGACAACTGGCCGCGATCCGAACGGCTGGAGACGTGGAGACTCTTGCCGGGGACGCCGGACTGGGCCAACGAATTCTCCGCCGTCTGGACGCCCGGGGAGGAAGGCGCGCGCCAAAGCCTCCAGCACTTCATCGACGCCGGCCTCGCCGGCTACAAAGCCAAGCGTGATTATCCGGCCCTTTGCCACACGTCCATGCTCTCCCCGCACCTTGCGCTGGGTGAGATCTCCCCCGCCACCGTCTGGCACGCGACGCGCGGGCTGACTGACCGAATCGCGGCGGAGGACGTCATCCATTTCCGAAAGGAACTTGCCTGGCGCGATTTTTCCTATCACCTTTTGTTCCATTTCCCGCAGCTTGCCTCGAAGAACTGGAACGCGCGCTTCGACGCCTTCCCCTGGCAGGACGCGCCGGACCTGCTTGATCGCTGGAAATGGGGCCAGACCGGCTATCCGATCGTTGATGCCGGCATGCGCCAGCTCTGGCGCCATGGCACGATGCACAACCGGGTGCGCATGATCGTCGCCTCCTTCCTGATCAAGAACCTGATGATCGACTGGCGCGAGGGAGAGCGCTGGTTCCGCGACACGCTGGTCGACGCCGATCCGGCCTCGAACGCGGCGAGCTGGCAGTGGGTGGCGGGATCGGGCGCGGACGCAGCCCCCTTCTTCCGCATCTTTAATCCGGTCAGCCAGGGCGAAAAATTCGACGTCAACGGTGACTATGTCCGCACCTTCGTGCCCGAGCTTGCCAAACTCGACACGAGCTCCATCCACAGGCCCTTCGAGGCGCCGGCATCCGTCCTGGCCGCGGCCGGCGTCACACTCGGCGAGACCTATCCGCTACCGATCGTTGACCACAAGGTCGCGCGCGTCCGGGCCATGGCCGCCTACCAGTCCCTTCCGCGTTCTAACGAGGGCGGCTGACCGACGCGGCCCGGAACCGCCGGGACCGGTCACCACATGCCACGGACGCCATAGTGCGGACTATCCGTCTGGCATGGTTTTTCCAAAGCCGGCATGAGGTTGAAAACCGTTTCCTTGCCAATGGCCGCTTGTGCCCGGAAAAGTCGCCGCTTAATCTTCTGGCAAAGAGAAGGCAGACATCATGACATTCCATCCATCCGTTCTTGAGGCGATTGGCAATACGCCGCTCATACGGCTGAAGGGCGCATCCCAGGCGACCGGCTGCACCATCCTCGGCAAGGCGGAGTTCCTCAACCCCGGCCAGTCGGTCAAGGATCGCGCCGCGCTGTTCATCATCCGTGACGCCGAGCGCCGCGGCCTGCTGAAGCCCGGCGGCGTGATCGTCGAGGGAACGGCGGGCAACACCGGGATCGGCCTGACGCTGGTCGCCAAGGCCCTCGGCTATCGTACCGTGATTGTCATCCCCGAGACGCAGAGCCAGGAAAAAAAGGACGCCTTGCGGCTGCTCGGCGCCGAACTGGTCGAGGTCCCGGCAGTCCCCTACAAGAACCCCAATAATTACGTGAAGCTCTCCGGGCGGCTGGCTGCGGAACTGGCGAAAAGCGAACCGAACGGCGCGATCTGGGCCAACCAGTTCGACAATACCGTCAATCGCGACGCCCATATCGCCACGACAGCCCGGGAGATCCACGACCAGACAAGCGGCGAAGTCGACGGCTTCGTCTGCGCCGTCGGCTCCGGCGGCACGCTGGCGGGCGTCGGCATGGGGCTTCGCCGTCTCAAGCCAGAGGTGAAGATCGGCATCGCCGACCCGGAGGGTGCGGCGCTCTACGAATATTACAAGAACGGCGAGTTGAAATCGTCGGGCTCCTCGATCACCGAGGGCATCGGCCAGGGCCGCATCACCGCCAATCTCGAGGGTTTTACCCCCGATTACGCCTACCAGATCCCCGACGCGGAAGCGCTCGAGATCGTCTTCGACCTGGTCGAGAACGAGGGCCTGTGCCTCGGCGGCTCGTCTGGCATCAACATCGCCGGTGCCATCCGCCTTGCGCGCGATCTCGGCCCGGGCCATACCATCGTCACCGTGCTTTGTGACTACGGCAACCGCTATCAGTCCAAGCTGTTCAATCCAGATTTCCTGCGGTCCAAGCAGTTGCCGGTGCCCGCCTGGATCGAAAGAAAAGTCAATTACGCCGTGCCCTTCCAACCGACCGAGTGAGATCCATGTCGACCATTGCCCTCTACCGCGACGATTTCTACCTCGCCACTGCGGAGGGCACGGTCACGCGGATCCACGATGACGGGGCGATCGAGTTCGACCAGACCTGCTTCTACGCCGCCTCCGGCGGCCAGCCGGGCGACACCGGTCTGTTCGAACGGGCCGACGGCTCGAAGATCGAGATCGCGCTCACCCGTCACGGCGAGAGCAAGGAAGCTATCCTGCACCAGATCGCGGAAGGCCATCCGGCCCCATCCCTTGGCGAAAAGCTGGTGCTGCATGTCGACTGGCCGCGCCGCTACAAGTTGATGCGCATGCACACCGCCTGCCACCTGCTCTCGGTCGTCTGTCCCTTTCCGATCACCGGCGCCGCCGTCGGCGAAGATGAGAGTCGCGTCGATTTCGATATGGGCGAAACGATCGACAAAGAGTCCGTGACGGCCGAACTGATGCGGCTCGTCGGCGAGAATCACCCAATCTTCGTCCAATGGATCACCGACGAAGAAGTCACTGCCAATCCCGCCATCGTCAAGTCGAAGAACGTTCGCCCGCCGATCGGCATGGGGCGAGTCAGCCTGGTGTGCATCGGCGAGAATTCGAGCGTTGACAGTCAGCCCTGCGGCGGCACACATGTCTCGGAGACTCAGGAGGTCGGAGCGATTCACATCGCCAAAATCGAGAAAAAGGGCAAGGAGAACCGACGGTTCCGCATTCGTTTCGGCACCCCGGAAGCCTCCGCCTGACAAAGCATTGGGAGAAGCGCATGCCTGCGGAGAGAAGCCGTTTCGTCGTGTCCGCCGACTGGGTGGAGAAGCAGCTCGGCGCACCGGAATTCAAGATCATTGACGCATCTTGGTACCTGCCTGCGCAGAACCGCAACGGCGCGGTCGAATATGCCTCCGGCCACATTCCAGGTGCAGTCTTCTTCGATCAGGATGCGATCGCCGACCAGACCACCGGCCTGCCGCATTCGCTGCTTTCTCCGGCAAAATTCGCCGAGGAAATGGGCCTGCTGGGCATTTCCGTGACCGATACGATCGTCGTCTATGACGGCCCCGGCTTCTTCTCGGCGCCGCGCGCCTGGTGGATGTTGCGCGTCATGGGTGCCCGTAATGTCTATGTTCTGGACGGCGGTGTCGACGCCTGGAAGGCGGAAGGCCGGCCGCTGCAAACCGACCTACCGGAACCGGCACCCGTCACCTTCGACTTCGATTTCGCTCGCCACCGGGTGACCTCCTTCAATGAAATGCGCGAGATTGCCGACAGGGGCGTGCGCCAGATCGCCGATGCGCGGCCTGCCGGCCGCTTCACCGGCGAGGAGCCGGAACCGCGCGAAGGCATGCGCTCCGGCCACATCCCCGGCGCCCGCAGCGTGCCGGCCGCGTCGCTGTCCGAAAACGGCCACCTCAAGGATTTGCCGACGCTGCGCTCGATCTTCACCGATGCCGGCATAGACCTCAGCCAGCCGGTCGTGACCAGTTGCGGCTCGGGAGTGACGGCGGCCGTCATCACGCTTGCCCTCGAATCGCTCGGCCATACCGACAATTCGCTCTATGACGGCTCCTGGTCAGAATGGGGCGGGCGCGACGATACGCCGGTCGCAACCGGACCGGCCGAAGCGATCCCGACCACCGCGCACGGACCCATCACCGCGCATGTGACGCGGCTAGAGATGACCGCGCCGCCCAAGGCCAGCCTGCCAATCCCGGTCAACATCCAGACCGCGATCATGCGCACTCACGAGATCCCCGTGCCTTTCTACCGCTTCCTGCAGCGCCAGGTCGGCGCACGCTGGCACTGGTACCAACGGCTGAGGATGAGCGACGGGGAGCTCAAGGCGATCATCCATGCGCCTAAGGTCAACATTTCCGTGCTCTACGTGAACGGCGCACCGGCCGGCTTCTACGAACTCAGCCAGGAAAACGAAGAACTGGTCGAATTGTCCTATTTCGGCCTGTTCGAGCATGCGCTGGGCCTGGGGCTTGGCAAGTGGTTCCTGCTGCAGGCGCTCTACGCTGCCTGGCAGTTCAACCCTCAGAAGGTCTCCGTCACCACCAATACGCTCGACCATCCGCGCGCTCTTCAATTATACCAGCAATTCGGCTTCTCGCCGGTCGAGACCTATGAGGCGCTCGTCGATCCGCTCAGCGAGTTGGAACTGCTGCAGATGCTGCGACGTGACCGCGCGGCCCTGTGATACTGGACCTGTTTGCGTTTGACCGTCCCGCGCGGCGCCCCTTCAAGGGCGCCGTCGGTGCTGGCGCCGCTGTTGCAGATCGCAAAGCTCACTCGCTGCATTCAGACACGCCGAATGTTCCTAATGTCTTAATTTAGACAATTCAAATTCCCATCTGAAATCCCTGCTCTTTCCTGGATAGCGGGCCGTTATCGTACTCACGATCTTTGCCTCCTCCGACGCACAAGGCGCGGGAACGCTACCGTCCCCGGCTTTTCGGGAGAAGGCCAATTTGAGATGCAAAGCCTCTCTACCCGGCAGGAAACGGGTGGCCGGCGGTCGCAGTTCGTTCGATGGTCGCGCAATCGAACAGGAGACGACCCCATGACGGCCATAATTTTCACCGCCATCCCCACGCCTGATGCCGAAGCCCTGTGGGCCGGCGAGCCAGACGCCTGCGGGCGTTCGCCGGAACGCCGCATGGCTGCCGGCGACGGCTATCCATGCCGCCACTGCCTCGGCTTCATTGCTGGCGGCGAAGCCTATCTGACTCTCGCCTATCGGCCTTTCCCGACGTTGCAGCCCTATGCCGAGACCGGGCCGATTTTCATCCACGCGGAGCCCTGCCCGCGCTACCAGGCAAGCGAGATCCTGCCACCGGTGTTGACGGAGAGCCCGGATTTCATCCTGCGCGGCTACGGCCATGACGACCGCATCGTCTACGGCACGGGCGCCGTCACCGTGCGGGAGAAGATTGAAGATCGGGCCCGCGAACTGCTCGAAAGCCCGGAAATCGCCTATGTCCATGTGCGCTCGGCACGCAACAACTGCTATCAATGCCGGATCGACCGGGCCTGACAGCGCGCACGGAAGGCCGGACCGGTGGGAAGGACGGCCCTTCCGCAGTAGCGAATATTTTACCATTTCGCTTCAGCGTGCGGAAAGAATTCATCGTTTAGGCTCTCCCAAGATCTATCCACTTTTTGAGCGAGTAGCCGATGCAGCCGAACCTCAATATGGAAGGCCGAAAATCCACCCGCAGCCAATGCCGGATCGACAGCCGCATCCGCCATCTCAACCAGACCGCTGACGGCCGCGTCCTCAACGTCTCGCGCACCGGCATCGCCTTCGAACTCTATGGCAAGCTGCATGCGGCCAACGGCAGCACCGTATTGATCGAAAACGACGCGATCGGCCTCATCGAGGGCACGGTGCGCTGGTGCCGCAACGGTCGGCTCGGCATACAGATCAAACAGAACAGCAATACACTCGCCCAGATGTCCGCCTATTTCCGCCACTTTCACAAGGAAGTGCGGCCGGTTTTGTCGCGGTAGTCGCCCACGAGCAGGTCTTGCGGTTCACGGGCGGGCGGGCCATAGCCTGTCTGCGTCGAAGTGTTCCCCCCGACACACCCCTGTCATTTTACGGATGCACTGCTTGCAAAACGAACCTAGTCTCGGCCTCGAGACCGTTTTGCCAAGGAGCCTCCATGTCGTCCCTGATCGATCTCCATCCCATGTCCCGCCGTGCCTTCCTCGGCGGGTTCGTCGCCACGACGGCGCTGATCACGCTCCATCCCTTCGCCGTGCGTGCCAATGGCAACGCCACCCAGGCGCATCTGCGGCTGATGGAAACGACCGATATCCACGTCAACGTGATGCCCTACGACTATTATGCCGACAAGCCGAACGACACGATGGGCATCGCCCGCACGGCCTCGATCATCGACCAGATCCGCGCCGAGGCCGGCAATTCCATGCTGGTCGACAACGGCGATATGCTTCAGGGCAATCCAATGGGCGACTACATGGCCTACAAGAAGGGCATGAAGGCCGGCGACCTGCATCCGGTGATCAAGGCGATGAACGTGCTCAGCTATGATTGCGGAACGGTCGGCAATCATGAGTTCAACTACGGCCTCGACTTCATGTTCAACACGCTCGGCGGCGCGAATTTCCCGATCGTCTGCGCCAACCTGACCAAGGGCCTGCTCGCCGGCGACCCCAAGCAGGACGAATTGCACTTTAAACCCTATGTCATCGTCGAGAAGATGATCAAGGACGGCGCCGGCGGCGAGAACCCGATCAAGGTCGGCTTCATCGGCTTCGTGCCGCCGCAGATCATGCTGTGGGACGCCAAGAACCTCGAGGGCAAGGGCCAGACGCGCGACATCGTCGAGGCGGCGCGCGCCTGGGTCCCGGTGATGAAGGAGGAAGGCGCCGACATCGTGATCGCGCTGTCCCATTCCGGCATCGACGGCAAGGGCCTGAGCGAGCGGATGGAAAACGCCTCGCTCTATCTCGCTGGCGTGGAAGGCATCGATGCGATCTTCACCGGCCACCAGCATCTGGTCTTCCCCGGCCCGAAGGATTTCGTCGATATCGAGGGCGTCGATGCGGCCAAGGGCACGTTGCTCGGCAAGCCGGCGGTCATGGCCGGCTTCTGGGGCTCACATATGGGCCTGATCGACCTTCTGATCGAGAAGGACGGCAATGGCTGGACGATCGTCGACTTCACGTGCGAAGCCCGGCCGATCTACCACCGCGACGAGAACCGCAAGATCGTCGCCGACGTCGCCGACAAGGCCGAGGTCGTCGCCTCGGTCGCCGACGAACATGCAGCCACCCTCGATTATGTCCGTACCCCGGTGGGCAAGACATCGGCACCGCTCTATTCGTACTTTGCCCTGGTCGCCGACGATCCCTCCGTGCAGATCGTCTCCAATGCGCAGATCTGGTACGTCAAGGACATGCTGAAGGACGGCCCGCACAAGGACCTGCCGGTGCTCTCCGCTGCCGCCCCCTTCAAGGCCGGCGGACGCGGCGGCGCGGACTATTATACCGACGTCGCGGCCGGCGACATCGCCATCAAGAACGTCGCCGACCTCTATCTCTATCCGAACACTGTGCAGGCCGTGGTCATCACCGGCGAGCAGGTCAAGAACTGGCTGGAAATGTCCGCTGGAATGTTCAACCAGCTGAAACCCGGCGAAAAGGACCAACCGCTGATCAATCCGGACTTCCCGTCCTACAATTTCGACGTGATCGACGGCGTGACCTACCAGATCGACCTCTCCCAGCCGGCGAAGTTCGACAAGGAGGGCAAGGCGGTGAACCCCGACGCAAATCGCATCGTCAACCTGATGTTCGACGACAAGCCGATCGACCCTGCGCAGAAGTTCGTCGTCGCCACCAACAACTACCGCGCCGGCGGCGGCGGCAAGTTCCCGGAGATCGCGGCCGACAAGGTGGTCTTCGTCGCGCCCGACACCAATCGTGACGTGATCGTGCGCTATATCATCGCGCAGGGCGAGATCAATCCCTCGGCCGACGGCAACTGGTCGTTTGCCCCGATGGCCGGCACGACGACGATCTTCGAGAGCGGGCCGAAGGGCCGGCAATATGCCTCCGCGATCAAGGGCGCCAGGATCGAGGATGCTGGTGACGCCGCCGATGGCTTTGCCAAGTTCCGACTGATTCTCTGACGACATCGCCGCGCGTGCCGACACATTGGCCCACCTTTGCCCGTCAGCCGGCGCGCGCAACGTCCGGCCGCTCATCCCCTTCCATGCAGGTCAGCACGTCGGCGATCGATGACGGACAGTTCGCCAAAGTCTCGCGAAATCGTTCGACCAACCATTTCGCGGCGGGTCCCGGCGGGCTTGCGGCAGGCCAGGCGGCGAAGATCGGGTAGTCGATCGCCTCATAGGCGTCCATCGCGAGCCGGACCACCGCCCCGGAAACGAGTTCATCATGGATCATGGCCAGCGGCACGCCGCCCCAGCCCAATCCACCGGCAATCAACTGCTTCTTCGTCGCCATGTCGCTGACGCGCCAGGTCCTGCGTGAAAAGACATTGAAGTCCTTGGCATCGGCCGGTGCCGTGGCATCCGAGACGACGATCTGGTTCTCGTCACGGACGTCGGCGACCGACAGCGGCCGGTTCAGCTGCGCCAGCCGGTGGCTGCGGGCGGCGACCGGCGCCAGGAAGGAGGTGCCGATGCGTTGGCCGACAAGCCCGTCGCTCACGCCTTCCATCGATCCGCCAATGCCGACATCGGCCTGACCCTTCTCCAGCATGCGCGTGAGCAGAAACGGGCTGCCGACCGTCAGCCGCAGCCGCACGGTCGGAAAGGTCTCCTGGAACCGGCCGAGGACCCCAACCAGCGACTGATCCGGAACCATCACGCTGACGCCAAGCTTCACCTCTCCCTCAAGGCCTTGCGTCAACGCCTTGCTACGGGCGCGCAGGCTGTCAAGGTCCGAGAGCATCCGGCGCGCATCCTCGAGGATGGCTCGCCCCGCATCGGTGAGGACCGGCTGGCGGGAGCCGCTGCGCTCGAGCAGCATCAGTTGCAGTTGTGCCTCGAGATTGCCGATCGTGTAGCTGATCACCGACTGGGCACGGTTGAGCTGGCGGGCGGCGGCGGAAAAACTGCCCGTCTCGGCGACGGCGACGAAGACCTGTAACTGGTCGAGAGTCGGATTGGGAAGCATGGATCTATCCACTTCATCGATGATTGCGATCCATATTATCACAGTTTAATCGATGGGAAATGGAGATTATCTGTGACGCACCGCCTGAGGCCAGCTCCCAGGGCCGCAGGCGGACATCCCATTCCACACCCAGAGGTGACCTCCATGTCCTCCATTCTTCTCGTAACCGGCAGCACGCGCGGCGACGATTCGCTCTCCAACAAGATCGCCCGCCAGCTTGCCGACGACCTGTCCGCCAAGGCTGAGGCTTCCACTGTTGTCGAGCGCGACCTCGCCCGTGATCCCCTGCCGCATATCGGCGCCGACTTCTCCTCGGCCATCCGCCTGCAGCCGGAAGAGCGCACGCCGGCCCAGGCCAAAGCCATCGCCGTTTCCGATGCCGCGGTCGACGAACTGCTCACCGCCGACACGATTATCATCTCGACCGGCTTCATCAACTTCGGCATTTCGTCGATCGTAAAGTCCTGGGTCGACCATGTCGCCCGCGCCGGCCGCACCTTCCGCTACTCGGAAAACGGTCCTGTTGGTCTTGCCACCGGCAAGAAGGCCTATCTGGTGATCGCCTCGGGCGGCATCTACTCCTCCGGCCCGGGTGCGACGCTGGACTTCGCCGAACCCTATCTGCGTTCGGTCCTGGCCTTCCTCGGCATCACCGATATCGAGACGATCCGTATCGAGGGCGTCGCCTACGGCCCGGAAGCCGCCGAAAAGGCGATTTCCGC
This sequence comes from Rhizobium arsenicireducens, assembly GCF_964021225.1. Taxonomy (NCBI): domain Bacteria; kingdom Pseudomonadati; phylum Pseudomonadota; class Alphaproteobacteria; order Hyphomicrobiales; family Rhizobiaceae; genus Rhizobium; species Rhizobium arsenicireducens. Next base: position 1,666,149 of record NZ_CAXHYK020000001.1, read on the forward strand.
TGCGCAGGAAAAGGCGCGGGATCTGGCGCGCGCCGCCTGACATCCCGGATTGCCATCGCCAACGTAATCTCCGGCCGCCCGACATGTCGTGGCGGCCGTTCCGTTTAGACGGCGAATGCTTGGAGCGTTCGGTGGAAAATCAGACGTTGCGCGATTTCGCGCCGTCGGCAAACAGCGAGGCGCCGTTCTGGTCGATGATCTGGCGCGCCTTGCGGAAGGTGCATTCCAGCGCGTCCTGCTCCGATGTGAAGACATCGGCGCGGATAAAGACGCGTTCCAGCGTCTCGCCATTCACCTGTTTTTCGATCCGGCCGGCGAGTCTCAACTGACTGCCCTCGCGGATCGGCGCGGCATAGATGAGACAGTCCTGATGGACCTGCGGTTCGGCGGCAGGGACGGCAAAATCCTTCTGCTGCTTGGCGCCGCCGGAAAAGACCGAGAAGAGACTGGACAAGATGGACATGGCGATTGCCTAGCACAGGAGCGTCGAAGACAGAAGCCCCTGCCGCTGTTCGGTCGCGGAATTGACCCAATCGCCCCTCACCCTCCCCGTCAAAAAGGGAGAGCTCATGATCAGCCGCATTCTCGTCGCCCTGGTCGCCTTCGCCGGCATCGTCTGGCTGATGAACACCAGCCTGTTCAGCCGGTTTCCTGAGGGAAGCGGACCGCAGGTGATCGCCCATCGCGGCCAGCATCAGGTGTTCGACCGTACGGGCCTCGACAACGACACCTGCACCGCGACCCGGATCGGGCAGCCGTCGCATCCCTATCTCGAGAACACGCTTGCTTCGATGCAGGCCGCCTTTTCGGCGGGCGCCACGGTGGTCGAGCTCGACGTGCACCTGACACCGGACGGCAATTTCGCCGTGTTCCACGATTGGACCCTCGACTGCCGCACAAACCTTGCCGGCGTGACCGAGAACACGCCCTATGCCGAACTCGCCAGAGCGGACATCGGCTACGGCTATACGGCCGACGGCGGCCGCACCTTTCCCTTTCGCGGCAAGGGGATCGGCTTGATGCCGGAGCTCGATCAGGTGTTCGAGGCATTCCCCGACAAGCGCTTTCTCGTCAACTTCAAGAGCGAACGGGTCGAGGAAGGCACGGAACTCGCCACCAGGCTCGCACGCGACCCCAGGGCTCTCGCCACCGTCTTCGGGGTGTATGGCGGCGACCGCCCGACGGAGGCGACGCTGGCCGTCCTTCCCGCGCTTCGCGGCTACACCAGGACTTCGGTCAAGGACTGCCTCGTGTCCTATCTCGCCATCGGCTGGTCCGGCCATGTGCAGGCAAGCTGCCGCAATCGGCTGCTGCCGGTGCCGGTCAATTATGCGCCGCTGCTCTGGGGCTGGCCAGTCCGCTTCGTCGAGCGCATGCAGGCTGCGGGCACGGACGTGATCCTGCTTGGGCCCTACCGCAGCGGCGATCCGGGCTCCGCGGGCATCGACAGCCTTGAGGACTGGAAGGCCGTGCCGGAAAACTTCACCGGTCTGGTGTGGACCAACCGGATCGAAACCGCGCGGGAATGGGCGGAGGCCGCGGGCATCGGCCCGATCAGATGATCAGGTTGGCGAGGATCTCGTTTTCGGTAATGTCCTCATAGCCAAGTCCCGCCGCCTCGAAGCGGGATAGGAGATCAGCAAAGCTGTTGCGCTCGCGTGTTTCGATGCCGATCAGAATCGAGCCGAAATTGCGGGCCGACTTCTTCAGGTATTCGAATCGGGCGATGTCGTCGTCAGGCCCGAGAAGATTGAGAAAATCGCGCAGCGCGCCGGGGCGCTGCGGCAGGCGTAGGATGAAATACTTCTTCAGCCCGGCATGGCGCATGGCGCGTTCCTTGACGTCCGGCAGTCGCTCGAAGTCGAAATTGCCGCCGCTGACGACGGCCACAACAGTCTTGCCTTCAAGCTTGTCCCGTCCCAGTCGGTCGAGCGCGGCGATCGACAATGCACCCGCCGGCTCCAGCACCACGCCCTCGACGTTCAGCATCTCGGCAATCGTCACGCAGACGGCGTTTTCCGGGATGATCATCACCTGCTCGGGCGAGAAGTGTTTGAGTGCCGCGAAGTTCAGATCGCCGATCCGCGCTACGGCCGCACCGTCGACGAAATTGTCCACCTTCGGCAGCGTCACAACCTCTCCGGCCTCCAGGCTCCTCTTCAGGCTCGGGGCCCCGGCCGGTTCGGCAAACAGGAAGGCTTGAGGCGGCAGCAGGTCGGCGAGATAGCCGGTCAGGCCGGCTGACAGACCGCCGCCGCCCACGGGAACCACAATGAGATCCGGCGTCACGCCTTCCGGCAGTTGCTCGACGATCTCGGCTGCCACGGTCGCCTGACCCTCGATGATGTCCTCGTGATCGAACGGCGGCACCATGTAGCCCCCGATCGTCTCGACATGCTCGCGGGCCGCCGCATAGCACTGATCGAAAATATCGCCAAACAGGCGGATGGTAATGAACTCGCCGCCAAAAGTGCGAGTCTTGTCGATCTTCTGCTGCGGCGTCGTCACCGGCATAAAGACCACGCCCGGCACGCCGAAATGGCGGCAGGCGAAGGCAAAGCCCTGGGCATGATTGCCGGCCGAGGCGCAGACGAAGGTCTTGGCCCCGGCACCATCGGCGACGATCTTGCGCAGGAAGTTGAAGGCGCCGCGAATCTTGTAGGATCGCACCGGCGTCAGATCCTCACGCTTGAGAAAGATCTGCGCGCCGTAGCGCGCGCTCAGATGCTCGTTGAGTTGAAGCGGCGTCGCGGGGAAAAGAGCCCGCAGGGCTTCGACCGCGGCTTCCACGTCCATCTTCGTCACGTTGTCCATCCGTTGAATTTTGATCTCGCTCCCGCTATGGCATAGAGACGTGGCGGAGACAAAGCATCTTTGCGCGGCAACAACCCAGGACATTTCCTTGAACGCCAGCCTCCTCCGTTCGGTCGTCTATATCGCCGCCCTCTGCGGCCTCTATCTGTCGACCGCCATGCTCGTCCCGGCCATGGTCGATCTCTATTACGGTCATGACGACTGGCGTGTCTTCGCCACCTGCGCCTTCATGGTCGGCGGGCTATCGCTGATGGCGGCCATGGCAACGCGCGGGCCGCCGCCCACCTTCAGCAAGCGTTTCGGCTTCCTCTTGGTCAACGTGCTGTGGGTGGTCTTCGCGGTGGTGGGCGCGGTACCCTTTATGTTCTCAGGACCCGAACTCGACTTCGCCCAGGCCTTGTTCGAATCCACCTCCGGCATCACCACGACGGGATCTTCCGTCATTTCGGGACTCGACACCATGCCGCCCGGCCTGCTGATGTGGCGCTCGCTGCTCGCCTGGCTCGGCGGCATCGGTATCGTCGCGCTGGGTCTCTTTGTCCTGCCCTTCCTGCGCGTCGGCGGCATGTCCTTCTTCAAGATGGAATCGTCCGATACCAACGACAAGCCGTTTGCCCGGCTCGCGACATTCACCCGTGCCTTCATGGCCATCTATGTCGGCATCACGCTCTCGTGCGCCATCGCCTACGCCTTCGCCGGCATGAGCCATTTCGACGCAATCAACCATGCCTTTTCGACGGTGGCGACGGCCGGCTTCTCGACCCACGATGCCTCGTTTGGCTATTTCCAGAGCGACGCGATCCTGTGGATCTCGACCTTCTTCATGACACTTTGCAGCCTGCCCTTCTCGATTCTGATCGTCTTTGCCGTCCGCGGTCGGCTGGATGCGTTGCGCGACCCGCAGATCTTCGTCTTCCTCGGCTATGTCTCGGCTTTCGCCATTACCACGGCGCTCTACAATCACGTGAAGAACGGTATCGCGCTACCCGAAGCCCTGACCCATTCCTTCTTCAACTTCGCCTCAATTCTTTCAACCACGGGCTTTGCCAGTCAGGATTATCTGCTTTGGGGTCCCTTCGCCGTGATGGCGGCGTTCTTTGCCACCTTCATGGGCGGGTGTTCGGGCTCCACCTCCGGCGGCATCAAGGCTTATCGCTTCGTCATCCTGGCGAATGTCGTGATCACCGGACTGAAGAAGCTGATCTATCCGAACGCCGTCTATTCGGTCCGCTATGGCAGGCAAACGGTCGATACCGAAACGCAGCGTACCATCTTCCTGTTCTTCAGCGCCTTCACCTTCCTCTGGGTCGTGGGAAGCCTGATCATGGCCGCGCTCGGCTACGATTTTGTCACCGCATCCTCCGCGGTCATCACCGCTTTGGCCAATGTCGGTCCGGGTATCGGCGCGCTGATCGGACCCGCCGGCAATTTTGCCATGATGAACGATCCGGAACTCTATCTGCTGTCGCTCATGATGCTGCTCGGACGTCTCGAGGTTCTGTCGGTTCTCGTTCTGCTCATGCCGATTTTCTGGCGCACCTGACGAGAGTCTTGACGACTCTGCGGATTTTTTCAGAACTGCGCTGATAGGGACCAAAAGGGGAGCATCGACATGGGCATCAAAGGACGGACTGCTTTCACCGGCGGACAAATCATCGCGGCGCTTCTCGGCGCCGGACTGATCGCTTCGATCGGTACCACCCCGGCTATCGCCGGTCCGCTCGCGGATGCCGCCAGGCTGGCCGAGGAGAAGGCCGCGGCCGGCGATGTGATCGACGCCTATGAAACGATCCGCGATGCCTTCGGCACCTTTTCGATGGCCCTGCCCTTCATGGTGAGCAAGGCCGTGTTCGTCACTCAAAAGCCCAGGGCCTACGGCGCCTATGCAGCGCGGCCCGAACCGGTTTTCAGGCCCGGCGAACCGTTGATCACCTATGTCGAATTGATCGGACTGAACTGGAAACCGAACAGCGACGGTCTCGAGGAAGCGAATTTCAGCGTCGACTTCGAGATCTCTAAGCCCGGAGGCAAGGTGCTCGCCAGCCAGAAGAGCTTCGGCGAGTTCACCTTCACCAGTCTGGTGCGCAATCAGGAAATCTTCACCCACCTGACGCTCGACATCACCGGCGCCGAGCCGGGTGACTACCTGTTGAAATACACCGTCAACGACCTCGTCGGCAAACGTTTCACGAGTTTCGAGCAAGCTTTCACCGTCCAGCTGACGCCAGCGGCGGCACAGACGCCGGGAACCAATTTCCCGCGCACCATTTACCCCGGCAGTCGAAGGAGAACACCCATGAGACGCATCGCCACCATTTCGATTTCCCTCATTCTCGCGGGCTGCACCGCCGTAAGCCACGAAATTGCGCCTGTCCCCGGCAGCATTACCTATGGCGGAGGCCCAACCACCCGCCTGACCAAATCGCCCGCCGGCAGCATTGTCTTCCACCGGTTTCAGGATCAGTTCGGCAAGGAATGGGAAGAGCGCTATATCGTCCAGCCGGACGGAAGCCTCAAGCTCGTCGACCGCCGCCGCTATCCCATCCCGGATGTGTGAAAAAGGCGAAGCACCTGGTGCGGACGGCGGGGATCGAACCCGCATAGCCTAAGGCCGAGAGATTTTAAGTCTGACAACCCACAAGTACCATCTCTCAAAAACCAGTCTTTTCAACTAGTTAGGCAACTCACTTTGAACTGTTCTTGTGCCTGTGACACAGGAAAATGACACACATGTGTCATGTGTCACGAAGCCCTCGAAAGAGCCTCGATCGCCCGGATCTTGCGATCCGGCGAGGACTTCGCGTACTTCTGCGTGGTGGTCAAATTATCGTGGCCGGCCAGCTCCTGGACGGTCTTGATGTCCACCCCGCATTCGAGCAGTCTGGTGCAGAAAGTGTGCCGCAGTACATGTGGCACGTAGTCCTTTTCTCCACCGTGGCCGAGGGTCTTCCGCATCTCACCCCAGTGGTCAGCGATCCAGCTGGCCGTTGGGGGGAGCACGCGATCGTTCCTCCCGAGACCGATTATGCGGCGGCGCAGGATCTCCTTCGCTCGGGCGGTCAAGGGCACCTCACGGTTCTTCCCGTTCTTGGTGTCGAAGGTCCAGATGTTGTCCCGTCCAATATCCTTGACCAGGATCTTCATCACCTCACCCTGTCTGAAACCTGTGTCGAGGGACACCAGAATGTAGTCCTTGAGCAACTCGTCGCCGGCGCCGTCGCAGTAGTCCAACATCTCGGTAATCTCGTCTTCGGAGAAGTACCGCATACGACCCTGCGTCTCACGGGTGATGCCCGATTTGAAGCCTGTTTTGAGGTAGCCGTAGCGGACGGCATAGTCGACCAGCTTGGAGAGGGTTGCGAGGTGACGATTGGCCGTCTTCGGGCTGCGCCCTCGGTCCTGGAAGTGGAGCTTGACCACGTCAATATCCGCGGGGCGCAATGTATCCACGAGCCGGTCTGGTCCCAGGATGTTGATCGTGTTGGTGGCCGTCTGGATAGCCTTCGTGGCCGACTTCATAGGTCCCCAATGTACCTTGGCGACCGCGGCGACGTGCTCCCTCAAGGTGGGGACCGCCTTGGCCGTCTCTTCAAATGGGTTCCGGCCTGATTTGAAAGCGACCAGCGTCTCGAGCTTCCATATCTCGGCCTCCTTCTTGGTCGCAAAATCCTTGCGGTATCGAGTGCCCTTGTAGGAGACCGAGGCTTGCCAGGATTGGCCACGCGGTTTAACTGTCACGGTCAATTCTCCTTCTGCCCGGTTGGTGAAACTGGTAACCACAAGGCACTTAAAATGCCTCGCTCAATGCTTGAGGGTTCGAGTCCCTCACCGGGCACCAGCAAACCTCAGATATTCCTTTGCCGACAGGAAGGCACTCGGGTCAACCTGTGACTCGGGGTCGAGGATGCGAAGCAGCACACAGGCGAGCGTCCGCCCTTTGGGCGTCAGGAACGCAATCTTGCCCCGGCGGTCCATTGGGTCTTCAAGGGTTTCGACGAGATCCAGCCCCGGCTTCTTACCCTGCCACGTCCAGGCCGACAGCAGCATCTGGTGCCGGCTTACAGCCGATTGGGACACACCCAGGCGTTTGATCAACTGGAGACCAGTAATGCCCGGATTGAGCGCGATGGTTAGAAAGACCTGGAACGACAGGATCGGCGCATCGGGATAGATGCGGCGAAATTCTTCAACGGCCAAAGCCAGTCTTTCGAGGTGTTGTGTCCCAATGATCATAATACCCTCTGTGATGCGGTCAACTAGTGGGTATGTACTACTAGTGGGTAATTGTTGACAACGCAAAAATGAGGTGCGCTCTCCCCATCCACACCTGGTACGTCCCCGGCGAACGACGGGTCTCCCACCATGGGGTTGGTGACTGTCCTGCAGGCTCCACTTCCATAAAAATTTCAACACCATATGCTTGGAAATAATTCCACTGCATGACCCTTGACCTTTGCGCTTCTAGGAATGCACACCCCCTAACGGGTACAACAACAAATTGGCAACTGAATTATTCCCACATCTGAATAATAATCATATGTGGGTACAACCAACTTTCGAGTCTATTGCAGAATACCCCTCAATATCTATGGTCAGTGTAGACCTTGGTGGTAACGCTTCCGGACGTGCTCATAGACCGGAGGCGGTTCGTAACCCGAAACCTTGAGAAAATGAACCAGATGGTCCACTTTCTCGAAGGTTGGCGCTACTGCCACAAGCTCGTCGTCCTCGTAATGGAGGTCTAGCTCCATTGCCAGTTCGGAGATCACGTCGATGATCGCACTGGCCAGTTCGGGTTGAATATGCACGATAACTGTCTCCTTCTTATGGTACGTCCCCCTCTGCAATAGCCGAAACCGCTTTCTTTTTCGTGCCGTGGGCTGGGAAGCCTACGATAGCACCCCTGAGTTGAGATGTTGCGCAGACGCCACAGTGGAGGCAATTGGTCTCGGTATAGGTGGCTGGGCAGACCGCGATGCGGGTTCCAGCCGGGGAGTGCTTCGGTAGTTCCTTGGTTCTGGTCCGGTATTCCGTGAGGCTCTCCTTCGCGCCTCTTGCGTAGCCTTCCGGCAAAATCGCTACGACATTCAACCCGTGCTGGATCAGTTCATCGGCATGGTCGAGGTTGTTGGCCGACAGATTGACCGGGAAGCCCAGAGCCCGCGCCTGTCGGAGCGTCTCCAGATTGTCCTCGGTCGGTGGTTTGTGGGTGAAGGCGATCACTGGCCGGTTACGGTTCGCGGTGGCCAGTCGGAGCATCTGCTCCCGATCGATGGTATTGCCCTCTCCCGGCAGGTCGCCGGCTTGTCCATAGCGCCAGATCTGGCGCCTGGGCAATTGCTCGACCTCCTTCACGAAGGTGTCGAAATCCCCGCCGGCCTCCCCTCGGTCCACCTTCCGCCAGAAGATCGACATCGGACCATACTCGGCATAGCAGCCACCCTTCCCCACCAGGGGGCATGCGGTGGGGCAGGTCGAGCGGCTGGAGGTCGAGGCCGGCATGGGGCCGAGTTTCACGTTGCGGCTGATCTTGGTCAGGCTGTATCGCATGTGCTGTCTCTCAGACATAAAAAAACCCGCCTCGAAGGGCGGGTGTGATTGGGGGCGATTGGCTGCTGGTCAGGTGTGGGCGGCGATGACCTCGTTGAGGGCCATCTGGGCCAGTGGGTCGTGAACGTGGAGCCGCTGCTGGAACCGAGTGGCGATGCGGGCCAGGGCCGGGTCCTCACCCTCAACCAGGTCGGGGAGCTGGTTCAGGAAGCTGAAGAACGCCGGCGGGTCGTCCCGGCCGAAGCGAGACTTCAGCATGTCCCGTGGGATGGTGGTCCCCTCGATCTCGTATCGGTTGAGATGCTCAGTCACATCGAAGTTGAAATCGAAGCTCTCAATACTGTGTACTTTGGACATATGCCCGTAACCTCTTGTAACTGTTGAATTTTCTTGACTTGCCGGTCTGCTTGTCCTTGAAGATCCAGCCATCCCAGCCGTGGCGGAGCGGAAGCCGCATACGAAAAAGGTCCCGCTTGGGGACCCATTCGCCTGTTCCTGGTGCGATGACGAAGATCATCCGGCACCGCCGACTGCATATTTGGGCTTCGCCGCCTGCTTCGCCCGGATGGCCTCGACCTTGGTCTCGATGCGGGCCAGCTCGTTCTCCGCCGCCCGCTGCATGTCGATGTCGTGGGCCTGGCAGTGAGCCGCTAGGGTCACCATGACCCCACCGACCTCTTGGGCGGGCTCGCCGATCGGACGGTTGAAGACGTAGCTCTCTAGCTCTCCAACCCTCTCACGGGGGTAGCCTGTGGCCTGGAGCAGCTCCAGGACTTCTTCGAGCAGCCGGTCGCCACGCTCCAGCCGGTCAGCCGAGATCTCGGCACCGAAGCAGTCCTGGGCCCATTCGTTGACCCGGTACTGGAAGCTATCCTCGTCGCAGACGTTGATCAGGCGGAGGATCTTGGGTGAGTCCGTGCAGTCGGAAACGACATCCTGCCCATTTCCATGAATTAGGAGGATGGAGCCTAGACCCGAGATGACCAGTGTGGTGAGGTCGGTTGCGGCAACTTCAGCGGTGATCACCTCGTAATCCCGGGACCGGCTTAAGACCAGTTCCTCCTCGTCATGGATGGAGATCTCGTGGCCCCCGGCGAGTGCCCGGCGGATGATGCCACCGACGATTGCCTGTTCATCAGCTTGCATGTGGTTCGGAAATGCCATGTGGTTGCCTCCTAGTTGAGAAATCGCTTGGCGATCTCGAGCGTCTGTTCAGTCTCGACCAGCTCGCCGGTTTCGAGGGTGATGATTGCTCGATCGAGCAGGATCTGGTTCGACCAGTCTCGGTTCTTGGCGAGGGCCGCCGAGGTCAGTTTCAGTTCAGCCAGGAACGCCTGGCTGTTGTGCAGCATTGCTCGATCTGTGAGGGTCATCGATTTGAAATCCCGGTGAGTTGATGTGGATCGTGGTGTAGATGTTGAGGCCCTGGCGGTAGCCGCTGACGGACTGTGGCTCGGCCGGCGCCCAGGTCTTGAAAGTGACATCGTCGACGATCAGCCCCCGCGGTACCCGTCCGGACCGCGCCAGCCGGCCGACGAGGCCGAACTCGCGGACCAGCTTTCGATGCAGCCTGGCGTCGACTTCCTTCAGCTGGTCTTCCAGCTCGGCGATCCGGCGGCGCAGGCTGATGGCCTGGTCTTCAAGGGAGGCGGTCATGAGCTGGTGATGACGACACCCTGGGGGGTGTCAATGGAGTTCGTTTCGAGCTTGAGATCCCGCTCGTAGGCGCCGTAGTCGAAGTAGGACCGGATCGCGTCGGGGGTCTTGTGACTGTCCAGCAGGCTGTCAGCCAGCTCGTTCGAGTAGTCCGAGAACTCGGCATACATGCCGATCACGCAGTCCATGTCGGTGTTGGCGACGGAGCCGAAGTCCTCGACGATCGCCACCATCACGTCGCGGTCATACTGGGGGTTTTCCTCGACCAGCTCCTCGAACGCGGCAAGGTCCTTGAGCTGCGGGAACTCCCCGAAGAAGTTGGGCAGGCTCTCGCTGTCATGGACCGCCCACTCCTCCTCACCCTTGATCGGGCTCTCGGAGAGCATCTCCTTGATCTCGTCCTGCATCTCGTCGACGTCACTGCTGACATCGATCCATCGGCCATGCAGAATGCCGTTGTTGTAGGCGCCCAGGGCGCGGACGTAGATGCGACTGGTCATGATTGGGGAACCTCGGTTGAATATGTGCAGCGGGTCTTCGCCTGGATCTTGGCCAAACTCAGGTTCTGTTCGATGAGGACGACCCGTGCTTTGCACTCGGTCATGTCGTAGGGCATCGGCCCGGCCGTGATGATCTTGCCCACGGTGGCGACGACGATCCAGAGGTTCATGTTTGGGGCTCCTTGAATTGAAAAACCCGCCACTAGGGCGGGTTCTGGTTGGGTGGATCAGTCGTCGGTCGGCGGCTCGGGGATCATCCCCAAGGCGTGCATGTAGGTGTCGAGGATCAGGTCCTCTTCCATCCGCTCCTGCTCGTCCTTCTTGCGGAGGGCGATGACCTTCTTCAGGATCGCCGTGTCGAAGCCCATGGACTTGGCTTCGCCATAGACGTCCTTGATGTCATCGGCGATGGTCTTCTTCTCTTCTTCGAGGCGCTCGATGCGCTCGACGAAGGCTCGGAGTTGGTCACGGGCCACGCCGTGTGCTGCGTCAGTCATTTCTAGTCCTTTCGGTATGCTCGGGACATGTGTCCGAGGCTTTGATGATGGTGTTGCCGTAGAAGTCGGAGCTGAGGTTGCAGTACCGATTGCTCCGGTAGACGCAGGTTCCACAGATCCTGCCCTGAGCCTTGAAGAAGGAGATCAGGCAGCGATCGGCGGCGGACTTGCGAAGTGAGCGGCGAGCTTTGGAACTCGCGGTCCTGGCCAGGCGACCCGGCCAGTACAATTCGCAGAGGCTCACCTCCTGATTGAAGGTGAAGCCGTTGGCCAGCTTCTCGTCATGGCTCATCGTCGTTGTCTTCGATCCCAGCCTCTTCATTGCTGACCCAGGACCAGCTCATGACGAAGGCCCCCTCGTCGCCGCGGGAGATGACGACGTCACCATCGACTTCGAGTTCGTCGCTGGTCTGGACCGCACTGGCGAACGCCGCCGTGTCCGGGTCGGGTTCGGCGGTCAGCTTTTCGAGGATGGCCTGCAGCTTATGGACGCCGGTGTTGTCGACGTGCAGGTGCTCTTTGAGTTCCCTGGCCAACAGCTCGACGAGGAACGCAGTCTCGTTGTCATCAAAGTGGAGCCACATCATAAGCCTCCAGGTCAGTTGCGGGGATGGTCCTCCGGTTGCCACGGTCGAGATCGACCCAGCAGTCATCATCGAAGGTCGCCACGACCGTCCCCGTGATTTCGGGTTTGTACCTCTTGCGGACCCGGTCCCCCATGACGAAGAACGGAAGCATCAGCACGGTGGCATCCAGGTTCACGTAGATCTCGGAGTGGTGTCCAAAGGGACGGACACAGATCTTTTCCGGCACCGCGCCCTTTGGATCATTCGGGTAGATCACGGTCGCCTTGACCGTGATGATGTCGCCTTTACGCATGTTCATTACCAATCTCCTGCTGGTGTAAGGTCGTATTTTTCACCGATCCGCTTGACCCACTCAGCCGGCGTCTCGGTGCGGTCGATCTTGTCTTCGTGGTCCGAGACGAGATCCTCATAGGCCCACTGCTTCTTGGCCTCGCGCTTGGCGTCATCGAGCCACTGGTCGCTGAAACGGTCGGGCATTGTCTTCAGCATGTGGTCCAGCATCGGCGCCGGGTCGGGTCGATAGGTGCGGTCGCCATACTGGTTGTTCTCGACGAGTGTCGGCCAGTCGAGTTGCTCGAGCACCGCCGGCACGAAGTCGAAGTCATAGGCGTAGGTGAACTCGAGCCCCCTCGCCTCCATCAGATCGTGGACGCTGAGCACGATCTGGCCGGCGTGGACCGACACCATCCGCATTCCTGGAAAGCCGACACCATCCGCGACGGACTCCCACATCTGATCCCGGTCCGGAGAAAGCAGCCATTCCCAGCAGCAGAGCGCAGCTTCGATGTCAGGACCGAAGTCGGGGAACGGGACGTCGATCTCGTGCTCCTCGATCTCATACGAATATTCGTTGTCGAGATCCTGTGCGAGGATCTCGTAAGCTTCGTGGGCATCGGTGGGCATTGGGTCCGACAGGTCTTTGCGGTCCCATGCTGCAGCCACCATTTCTCGGAACTCCACCTCGGCCGCGGCCTTCGTCCCATGGGGGCTGATACCGGAGTTGTTGATGGGGTCACTCCAGGTGACGATGTAGGTCTTGATTTTCATCCGATTTCAGCTCCTGTTGCGGTGAAGGAAGTCCAGACCTTGCCGTCGCAGTGGACGGTGATGCCGACGTGGGAGTCGGGGCCCAGTTCGTCTTCGGGGTCAGTGATGCTGGACTCGGTCACGTAATGACCAATGCCGCAGCGGACCGCATAGAGCGCGTCCAGGGCTCCTTCCGGTGACTGCTCCTCCACCCAGTGGAGGATGTTGCAGATCATGTCGCCGGCCACGGTGGCCGGTCCGTCAGCATCAACTGCGGGGTTGAGGCCCGTCGCTGCGGCGAAGGCACGAAGAGTCTTGTTCGTGTCGAACATTCAAATTCTCCAGATATTGGTGGTGGCGGCTGTTTACCCGATGGAGCCGTAGACCATTCGCGGTCCCTGACAGGCTCAGTGGTCCACCCGTTGGTGACGTGTCAGGTCAGGGTTCCAACGGTCCTAGGAGGACGCGGCAGCGGCCAGGTTTGGTTAGCAGGAAGCTTCGTCGAGGATCTCGTTGATCGAGACCGGAGTGAAGCCGCAGGCGTCGACACCCACGTTGAACCGGTTGCACTTGATGTCAGGCGGGAAACGGTTCGGGATGCTCAAGCCGGATTGGTGGTCGAACGGCATGTTCGGGTTCCGGCACTGCTTGGAGTGGGTGTGGCAGTGCAGATGCAGATGCCCCTTCCAGCGACCATTCCAGTCGTCGATCGGGTAGTGGAAGAGCACGACGCGGGTGCTGGCGATCCCGATCTCATGGTACGGCAAAATGCTGGCAACTCGCGTGACCGCCGGGTGCCCTTCGAGGTCGTCCAGTCGGTCATGGTTCCCGATGATGATGACCTTGCTCCCGTTGAGACGGCCGAGCCATTCTGCGGCGTCCTTCCAGGCGAAGTCACCCAGATGGTAGACGGTGTCGCGTGGTTTGACCTTGGCGTTCCAGCGCTCGACGAGCGCTTCGTTCATCTCGTTGACGTCGGCAAAGGGTCGGTCGGCGAGGCGGATGATGTTGTCATGTCCGAAATGGGTGCAGCCTGTGAAAAAAGTGGTCATTCATTGCTCCTGGGTTTGTGAAACGGCCCCCGCAGGGGCCGAGACAAAAACTCAGCGTTTCCGCCAACGCTCGAAGCGCCGGCCGGTCCAGAACATGACGCTGGACCAGGTAATCCCGAGGATCATCTCCGGGAGATTGTGGAAGATCGCGATCATCATCGATCAGGAACCGAAGTTCGAGACGATGCCGCTGCGGGCCTTCATCACGGTTCGGATGAGCGCCTTGAGGTCGGCCTGATCGGTGACGAGCGTCTTGTTGACGTAGACTTTCGCCGTCCACGAGACGGTGTCGCGGGAAGAAAACCAGCCCTGCAGGCTTTTGGGGTAGGTGCCCGAGGGGATCTCGGTCCAGGAGTAGAGTTCCTTACCCTGCGGATCGACGGCATCGTTGAAGTCGCCATCGTTGACACCCACGAGGGCCAGGCCGGAACCGTAGAACTCATCGGCGCCGTTCACGGTGGCATTCTTGAGCGCCGCCGGCACCAGCATGCAAGTGGTCTGATTGTTGGAGACAGCCGAGAGCGCAATGTCGCCGCTCTCGTCGGTCTGGCGGACGCCGGCATAATCATCATCTTCTGCGACGAAGTTCTGCCAGATCAGCCAGGCGCCCGAGCCCCGCTCGCCAAGGGCGATCGAATACTTAGCCGCGTCGTTTTCGAGGTCGCCGATGTCTTCGACCCCCGACTCCTTGGAGCACAAGGCATGCAGGTATTCACGGTGAAGGTCGGCGATTGGCACGAACTTCGCCGCGTTGGCCGGCTCGGTCCGCTTGAGGTAGGCCATGCTGTCCGGCTGGGCGATGAAGGCGTGGCACTCACCCTTCAGTGAGAGCTTGACGTTGCCCCAGCTGCCGCCGGTGTCCTTCACGACGTTGATGTCGAGCCCGGACCCGCTGGCTTCCGCGGCGATCATCTCGCCGGCCGACGCATAGGGCTGGTCTGCCGCCCCGGTGCAGAGGTTGATGGTTCCGGCTGCGGCCGGCATGGCGAAAAGAGTCAGTGCTGCTGCGATCAGAAAGAATTTCTTCATGTGGTCTCCTTGGTTGGTTGGATCTCGAGTTCGACTGGTCCATCGATCAAGTAGCTCTCGTCGTGGTAGCAAGCCTCGAAATAGGTATCGATGACCTCATCAGTGGTCATGTCATCGTTGAGGGTGACGTCTTCGGTCGCGGCCCATTCCCGGCAGAAATCGGCAATCTGGTCCGCGACGTGTTGGCTGGTCGGGCCGACATAGATGTTCCGGCCGTGATTGTGGTCGATCGTGCCGACGAAGATGTTGATCTTCATACTCTTGTGACCTCCAGGATCGTGAAGTCCTCATTCCAATCCATCGAAGTCCTCCTTGTTGAAATACCGGCCGAGGCGGAGCCGGCCGGCGCTGTTCTTGGTGATGAAGTAGCCGTGGTAGGCCAGTGGAAGATCATTCAAGGCCCGGATCAGGGTCAGGGCCTGGCCCGGTACGGTCGCCATCTTGGTTTCCCGCCGCAACTTGATCTGATGCTCCTCAATCTCAAGCCAGGTGCGCCGGCCGGCGCCGCGGAGGGTCATGACGTGAGTGCGGGTCAGATTGTAGAAGATCTGCGGCGTCGTGAGGTCGGCGTTCCGCAAGACGTTGCGAGCCCGGTTGCTGAGTTCGAGGCTGTCGAGGAAGTCGTTCTCGATCACAGGCACCCCCCATGATATTCAGCCCACGCGGCTGCGGTTTCTTCATCGTTATCGATGGCACATTCCTCACAGATGAAGGCCCCATCATGGGCGGAGTAAGCGGGCCGCTCGTTGGTCAGCCAGCACCATGCGCCACAGCGTCGGCAGTACCCTGGCCGCGGCATCCGGAACCAAAAGCGCCGGGTGAATACCTGGCGCCAGCGGCCATTCTTGATGTGCCACCAGTGGTTGGTGCGGATTATTCCCAGGGCCCGGGTCATGTCTTTCCCGCCATCAGCAGGCCGATTTCGCGGCCGGCTTTCAGATAGCCCTGTCGGATTGCTTCACCGTTCCGGTCGGAGCCGAGGGCCCCGTCATCTGCGATTTCCATCAGGTAGCAGGTGAGCGCTACGCGGACGGTCATGGCCTGGGCGGTGGTCAGTGGCGTGCCATTGATGATGATGTGGGGTTCACCGATCATGCTCGGTCCTCCTTGACGTATTCGTTGCCGCAGCACTCGCTCTCGGCCGCTTTGCGGGTCGGGAACTTGCGGGCGGTTCGGATGCTGTTGGTGAAGCTGGACTCGCGGCCCGGCGGGGCCACGTAGCGGTTCTTGGTGGTGTTCCAGATGACGAACTGGGTCATGCCTTGAACTCCTTGATTGCGGCCTCACCTTCCGCCAGCGCCCGCCGGCCACCGGCCTCGGCGAGTTTCCAGGCCTCGGTGTCGAGGCAGCGCTGGTTCGGATCGTAGAAGGCCATGATGAAGCGCAGGGCGCCGGTCAGGCGCTCGATCAGCTGTTGCTCCTGGGTCATGTCGGCTCCACGCTCTTGCGGTGAAGCCAGCGGCCATCCGTCAGAAAGACGATCTGGCCGACGACACGGTCGACGACGCCAGTCTTCTGCTCCCCATAGTGGCTGAAGGTGACCTTCATTCCGGGCTTGAGATCAGTCATCGGAGATCACCGAGTAGCCCATCCAGCTATCCACGGCGTCGATGCCCCGCCTGAAGGCGGCGAGTTCGTCGACGGTGTTGAACTCGTAGACGTCCGGCTCGGTGCCTGGTTCGGGGGACTGGCCCCAGAGGATCTTGATGGAGGGTCTCTCTGAGAGATCGACGGTCGTCACGTCGCCCTCCCCGTCGAACACCTTGTAGACGGTGGCCGTGGTGTTGGGCTTCCGCACCAGCCGGTGGGCTTCGGCCGCGGCGGCTTGCGGTGTGTCCGCCGAGGTGTTGATTTCCCAGGTGACGAGGTATTCGGTCATTGGAATGCCTTTCTGCGCTCGGCCCAGAGGACCCGGACGGCGCGGCGCCGGCTGTCCCGGGCCTGTTCGATGTTGGCGTCCATCTCGTTGATGATGCGGATCGCTGCTTCGGCCTTGGTCAGGAAATCGCCTGGCTCGCGCTCCGGCGCCGGCCCCACACGACGGTGGAGCATGTCGCCGCATTCGACGACGAAACGCTTGTTGGGATCAGCCATTGGGTGTCTCCGTTTCGAAGCCCCAGTTGGGGTAGTTGTCGGGGAGCGATCGGCAATCTTCCAGGCTGAGCCGGAAGTACCTGCCGTTGTCGAGAGTGTAGGATCCACCCAGGCCCGGGCCGTTGGTGGCACCGCTGACGACCTTCGACTTGTCGTTGGCCATCATGAATTTCTTCGCTTTGGGGGTCGGGGTCACGCCGTGATCCTTTCACGTTGCTGGTCGATGGCTTCGCTGGTCTGCTCAGGATGGATGTCGTAGAGCGCCAGGCGCAGCATCAGGATGTTGAGCGCCGGGTCGTCGAGTTCGATCGCACGTTCAGCCACCCGGGCAAGAATGCCCATCAGGATGTTGACGGGTTGGGTGAGGATGCCACCACTGGGGTTGCACTCGACCATCTCGTGTAGCAACTGAGGCAGCTGCACACGCCATTGGGCGATCATGCTGCTGCCGCCGCCAGAAGCTCCCGGGCGGCGCGGACCATTGTCATGAGGGTGCTGTATTCCCCGCACAGGCGTTCGTCGTCGAGATCGGCGATGAACTCATCCTCGTCCTCGTAGCCAGCGGCTTCAAACTCCTCCTCGGGAAGAGACATTGCCGCCATCAGTTCGAGGTATTCCTTGATCTCAGGGCTCATGGTCATGCCTTAATCCTCGGTTTGATCCACTGGTCGAAGGTCCGCTGTGCGTACTCGCCCTTGGCTGGTTTGTTCCTGTGGCGGATGCCGGTGAAGACGTATGCGAGACACCAGTCGCAGTCCTCTTCGAGAAGGAGGAAGTCGAACTGCTCGGTGACTGCATCGAGCGCCACCTTGGCGCCCGTGGTTCGGTAGGGGTGCATCAGCACCTGATGCCGGCCCCAGGTGTAGCTCTTCGCCGTGTCGAAGCTGACATAGGGCTCGATCGCCGCCCGCTCCTCCGGTGTCAGTGCCCGGGCGTCAATGACGAAGCCACCATGACCCGAGCAGGAGAAGTAGAAGGCGCCGCGGCGGGTCGTCGGCTCGGAGTTCGTGCCCCCACGGCCCCAGCGGGCTTCGGCAATCGAGCGGGCTTGGCTGTGGTTCAGCATCAGGACACTGCCTCCGTCACACCGGCGTTGGCCCCAAACTCGGTTCGGGCCAGGGCATAGATGTCGCTGAGACGAATATCGATCTGTCGGCCAGAAGAATGGATGGCGATGGCCAGCCCCGTGATGTAGCGGGCCTTCTCGGCGCCAGCCTCAAGGATGACGCAGACCTCGTTGGTAACCAGGTGGTCCGCGATACATTCGAGGATCGATGTCGGTTCCTCATCCCCTTCCGGGTAGGACGTGGGGATCGATCCATACTCATCCTCTGAGTAGAAGCCATGGAGGATTTCCTCCCCGACCTGCTTCTCGATAGGGTGAGCATCGAAAAGCTCAAGCATCTCGAGGAAGGCAGTCTCGTCCTTGACGCGGAAGTAGTTCGATCGGCAGGTGCCGTGCCAGTCAGCCATTGTGGGTCTCCAAAAAGAAAAAGCCCCAGGGGTTGCCAGGGCTTGGTTGAAAGGGTCAGCGGGAGGTGAGCCGCCTTCGGGCTCGTTCGTAGATGTTGATCTTTTCCGGGACACGCATGGCCGCGGAGTGCTCCTCCTTGAGGACTTTCAGGGCGTCCAGGGGTTCAACGCCGATCGCCCGAGCCACGGCGAGATACTCTTCGTGGTGGACCATGGCTCGAAGTTCGAGGCTTGAGAAATCCAGAGCAGCCAGGCCCGTAATTGCTGCGGAGCGCCGGGCGCCGCCCAGCTCCTGCATCTCGGGCTTGCTGTTGGTGAAGCGTCCGGTCTTCAAATCATCCTCCTGATGACGTCCTTGAGATCCTCAAGGCTGGTCGCTTTTTCGAGATCCTCAAGCAGACGGCGCCGCTTCAGGATCTTCTTTGCTTCGAGCAGGCCCATGTTCCCGGAGGCCATGAGCTGCCGCACCTCGTCAATGGTAATCATGAGGGATCACCGGTTCGACAACTTGGTAGGTCTTCAACATTGGAACACCACGACGTCGCCCTCGATCTGGTGCGGGACCTGGCCCGAGAGGAGCGCGTGGGCCGCGTCCGGTGGAATGCTCCAGGTGTCGGCGACGATTTTCTGGATACCAGCGTCGTGGTTCCTGATCGCCCAGGCGATGAAGCCCGGGGTGTAAACGACCTCGGAGGAGCCGAGGCGATATTGGGTCATGCCAGTGCCTCCTTGGTCAGGCCATATTCATCGGCCAGGTCTGTCAGGCACAGGCGCCATCGCGACGGTTCATCGCCGTCGTGGATCGCCTGCAGCTGGTTGAGCAGTTCGCGGTTCTCGGTGAAGAGACCAATTTGGTCGACGCTCTTGCCCTCCATCTCGGGATGGTAGTCCTTGTCCGAGATCAGGATGCCCACCGCGCATTTCAGGCCATTGGGTCCGCGGTACATGCACAGGTCCTGGTCGGGATCGTGGGAGATAGCATTCTGCGCCAGCAGGTGCCGGGTGACGGTGTCAAAGACGGTGTCAAAGACGGACTGCGGGGTCATAGATCTCTCCTCCGTTGAGCAGGTGGCGGATGCGGGCGGCGGCGCCGGCCGGGGTATTGTCGAGGCGCTCCCAGAAACCGGAGAAGCACCAAGCCCAGTCGACGTCCAGGTGGTCGAGACCGAAGACCCGGTGGGTGTAGGAGTCCCAGCCTTTGTCGACGGTGAAGTCGATGGGCAAGCCGGCCGCAGGGCCGGAACCGGCGGCGCATGCCACCGTTCCACATTCATGGGTATAGATGTTGAGCGAATCCCCATGTTCGTCCTGGCAATAGACGCCCATGTCGAACTTCTTGGGTTCAAGAGTGTCCAAGTAGTTCGCAAGTATAGTCAAGTTCTCGACGTTCATGCTGCAAGCCCATAAGAGTCGCGGATCTCGCGGATGAAGTCATTGACGTTGAGTCCGAAGGCCCGAAGGATGTCGGCCGCAACGTCGGGATAGTCCTCGCAGAGGCTTTCGATGCTCAGTTCGAGGAGCGGTGGTTCTTCCAGCTTGGGCTCCCGCTCGACGATCAGCAGGTCCCAGTTCACAGCCAGCAGGGCATCTCGGAGCGAGTGCAGGAACGGAACGTCCTGGCTCTCCCGGCTGGAGTGCTGCCCGTGGTAGCCAACCGAGATGTTGGTGCATTCGGCGACAAGCTCGACGTACTCGTTGGTGTCGGTGTAGACGCCCTCATCGCTCAGCGTGAAGCCGAGGCCCAGCTGTCCCGCGAACGAGGCAGCGAAGGCATCGGAGGCACAGCGGGCGCCCATCTGATGGGTGATGACGTCGGTATAGCCGGCGCGGTCGAATGCGATGGCGATGTCGATCCAGTCGAAGAACTCCGGATTGTGCATCGCCAGCTTGCGGGAGCCAATGCAGCCCCGCTCCTCGCCGTGGTGGATCACGTAGACGCCGGGGATCTGGGCCTTGATCATCTCCAGCATCAGCCAGACGCCGGCGGTGTCATCGGCGCCGAGGCAGCTGGCATCGGAGGTCAGGAACTGCCCGTCGAAGAACAGGTTCTGGAAGCCCTCTTCGCGATGCACGGTGTCGACGTGGCTGGAGAACAAGATCCGTGGGTTGTCGCCGACGATCAGGACCAGGTTCTGGTGGTCATCACGCTGGAAGCCCCAGGGCATGATGAACCGGTCGACGAACTCCTGCTCGGTCGGCGAGCCCATGGGGCGCTTGTAGGTGAACATGTCGAACATTATGCGGCCTCGGAAAGTTGAAGTTGGAGTTGATCAGGGTGAACCGGATCGATCCGGACCACATTCTTGTCGATGAGCCACTGCGGGAGGTCCTCGGCCGAGATCGAGTTGGTGTCGATCGAGGTTCCGTCCGAGAGCTTGATCTCGTCGTCCATTTCGAGGGACCACGTCTCGTCTATGACGCAGTAGAAGCCATGCTCCTTGGCGTAGCTCTCGACGCAGGTATATCCGTTGGGTAGCTCAACCTCGGTATAGTCGGCGTGGGGGTAGTACATCTCGGTGAACTCGCAGCGGAACCACTTGCGGTCATTGCGAGCCCCATGGTTGGACACGGAATATTCTTCGGGCGTGGGGGCCAGTTCCGTGTTGTGGTAGTATTCGTCCTCGATTTCGCACCGGAAATAGTTACAATCCAGGCAGCCGTCACAGACCCGGTTCCCGTTCACGATGGTGTTCGAGTCGTCTTCATCCATGCTCTCATCGCAGTCATCGCAGACAAGTGTCGGACCGCTGATGCCCTCGGTCTGGCGCATGTCGACGGAGCCATAGTTGGAGAGGACCAGATAATCCCCCTCGTCCTTGGCATGGCTGTGGGTGTCGCTGTAGGGCACGACGAAGTAGCGTGTCCCATGCCTGATGCGCCGGATGCGGGCGCCGGTGAAGTCCGAGTTGGACCCCTCGGAGTAACCGGCGGCGTCGAGGGCGCCGAAGAGCCGGTCGGTGTCGCCGTAGGCCTTGCCGAGGTAGATCTTCTTGTCCGGCCAGACGAGGGTCCGACCTTCACTCTCATCTGCGTCCCCGATGTAGGCGATCCCCAGATCGGGCCCGGCATAGACCCGGGCGGGGTGGACACTGCCGTCGTAGTCGTCATACGGGAAGTGCATGCAGGAACCGTGGTGAGCGGACTTGTAGACGCTCTCGATCTCGGCGGCATCCTGGGTGATCGTGACGGGCCGAACAGCGTGGGCGTTGGACCATTCCAGGGCGTGTTCCTTGATCTGCTCCTGGTCCAGGATGTGACCGAAGAACTTCTGCAGGAAGCGGCCGGGCTTGATTGGTGTCCGGATATGGCGGGCCCGCTTCTCGACGTTCTGGAAATAGGCAACCAGGCCTTCCTGGGTCTCGGAGGGTCGGGGCAGAAGCTCGGCCCAGATCCGGAAGTTGTCGCGGAACCACGGGTAATGCAGCCATGGGTTCTCGTCGGTGTTGACGGCCGAATAAACTTCGCCCCAGTAGTAGACGTTCTGGTCTTGGTCCTCGGGCACCCGAACGATGTGGATGCCCCGCATGGTGCTGTGGAGGTTTACGTTCTGGGACATGGCGGTCTCGATGCGACCCTCCGGGTTGAGCATGATGGCCCACCCGTCTGCTCCAAACTTGGGATTTTCCGGAGTGCTAGACACGAGTTCGCAATCCGTGGTTGTAGCCACAGTTACAGTGATCATGACGATTGTCCTGGTTTTAGAGGATGGCGCGTTCCCAGACCGCGATGACTTCGGCGTGGGTGTGGGTGTCGTTGAAGGTGGCGATGCTGGTGGTGAGCTGGGCTTCGAGAAGCAGGAGGGCCTCGTCCTCGAGGCTGGTGGGTGGGGCGAGGACGAGGACGGCGCCGATCGAGCAGAAGCACGTCGCGGAGGGACTATTGATACTGACCTTTTGTCCCGCGGCGTCTCGGGCGAACTGACCTTGCGTCCAGTGATCCGGGTCGCGGATCAGTTCGAGGGCCTTGGTCAGGAGTGCTTTGGCTTCGGACATCAGATCCTCACATTGTGGATGGTGTCGCTCTGGTCGAGGCCTATTGCGTCGGTCGACATGCGGTATTCGTTCCGGTCATACCGGCCCATGATCCAGGTGGCGAAGAGCCCGGGTTTGTAGGAGGGAGGGACGCCCTGGATCTCACCGCAGATCCCCCGGCTGTGGTCCTTGAAAAGGGTGCGGCCCTCATGCACTTCAGCGGTGATAACCTGGCCGAGTGTGGTGTAATGCCGGCCGGTGTTGAAGGTGATCTTCATGGTGGTGGTGTTTCCTCGAAGGAGTTGAAGCGGTCACAGATGAGCTGGGCCAACATGCCGTCAGCCTTCTCGTTCATGGTTGTCATGATTGTTGCGACGATGCTTGTCTCGCCGCGCTCGCACCACTGGTCGTGGCAGATGCGCCACTGGCCGAGCTTGGTGTTGAGGATGGGTCGGAGTTTCAAATCATGTCCTCCAGATAGGCTTCGGCCAGAACGCGGCTGTCGAAGGCTTCGATCCGTTCGCCACCCTGCCCCTCGGTCCAGATGCACCACTGGGTGGCCTCGGCGTCGGTGCAATCATCCCAGCCGTTGCCCTCACCGTAGGGCTCATGTTCGGGAATGATGGTGTATCCATAGCTGTCCATGGGAGGTTCAACGGCTTCGAGCCACTCGGAGTCGTTGAGGGTGTTGATGCGCTTCAACAGCGCCGCCTTGAGCATCTCGGGGGTGAAGTCTTCACCTTTGGCGTCATGGGACACCACGGTGAAGCCGATTGACACGAGGTGGTTGAATTTCTTGTTCATCAGAGGATCCTCTTGAGTTGGATTTGGTCATAGTGGACCGCGTTGGCCACCGAGCCATAACCCCTGTCGCCGTCGCAGGTGGCGGTGATCACTTCGAGGAGCACCTTGGCTTCATCATCAGGCAGGGATTTGAGGATCTGGACCAGTTCCTTGAAGTCCGGCAGCTTGTCGTTCAGGTCGGTGATCCAGTGTTCGACGAACTCGATCGCGGTGTTCATGGGGGTATCTCCAGCGGGTTAGTGATCTCCCTCCGCATGTGGCAGAGGGGATCGTAACCCGTTGTGATCACTTGAGCATTTGGTGGTCCTCCTTCCAGGGGCGGAATGCCCGAGGTCTATGCGAACCCGTGCCGACCCTTGAGGATCGAGCGGCCCGGTTCATGGTCGGCGTCGAACACCTTGAGCGGTGGTTTGACGATCGGTGGGAGCGGATGAAGGCGGCGGTCGATTGCCTTCCAGCCGTGGAGCGATTTGAACGCGATGAAGTAGCTCATGCGGGGATCATCGCTTCGGAGAGCTTGGAGGGAAGGTTAATTTTGCAGGGCACGGTTCCATACCTCCATCACTTCAGCGTGGGTGTGAGTGTCGTTGAATTGCTGCAGCCGAGGGTGGATCAGCTCGGCTGCAGCCCGGCGCTCCTGGAGGTTCATCCCGACCCGATACATGGCGCCGATGGAGCAGAAGGACTTCGCGGATTTGTCTTCGGGTTGGACGGGGTTGCCGGCCGCGTTGCGGGCCCTGGTTTGCCTGGTCCAATTGTCCGGGTCGCGGATCAGGTCGAGGGCCTTGTGGATCATGTGGTGAGGCTCTCGACCACGATGGCGAACTCCTGGCTGGTGCCGTCGTTGCGGCCCCAGGGGTAGTCGATGTAGCCGGTGATCGTGATCGGGATCCGCAACGCTTCCGGGCAGGGTCCGGTCGGGGGTCTGGTTGCGAAGTGCTTCTCGAGTTGGGTCCGGCCGGCCTCTACGTCGAGGATCGCGAAGTTGGAGGAGAGTTTCATGGTCATGGTGCGGTGCATCCTTTGCAGCGGAGGTCGCGCTGGTTGCCCTTCCATCCATTGGAAGACCAGCCGACAGGGATTTCGGGCATTCGGGATGCGATGATCCGATGGATTTCATCCATGGTGTGGACCCAGTGGCCGATTGACATGTTGCCGGCTTCAACCTGGATGCCGCACCGGATGCACTCGATCACGGGTTTGGCGTGGGTGACGAAAATCTGCATGGGTCGGTCTCCATGGGACAGGGGCTGCGCGAGTCGAGGCTCGGGCGTGGTTCGGTTCGAGGGGTTGTTTGGCGTAGGGGTAGCTTGCGGGCCTGGAGGCCGTCAGCGGGCCGCTATGGCGGTTTATAGCCAGCAGGTGGTGGGAGCAGAAGCTCAAAAATTAGGGGGTGGTCGACCCCTTGGAAGTTTTTAGTATAGTACATACTGTCTTTTTTCTTCTAAGGGGAAAGAGAAGAAAAAAATACTACTTATAGAGAGAAAATGAGGTCTGTGCATGGAACTTTTTTATATCGTACATACTGTCGCTGCTCCCACGACACCTACTGGCCATCAATCCCGAACATGAACACGAACCACGACTGGCCCAGAGTCACAGTTCCGGTTCCAATCACCCCCAGGGTTCCAATCACCCCGAACCACGACTGGCCCAGAGTCACAGTTCCGGTTCCGGTTCCCCCCGCCGGTTCCCCCGCCGATCAGCCACGATCCGCGGATTGCTGATCGGATAGAACCCTTTGCCGTTCGGATAGACCCGGCCGGTTCCATCGGCGTTCAGATATCGCCGCTTGAAATCGCGCAGGGTCCTTTCGGCCGTCTGGTGATCACACGGTTTGGCGCAGTAGTGCTTGACCACGCCGGCATACACGTAGGCGATATTGAACATCGTCTCATCTCCACCAGAAGAACCACCCGATACCGATCAGGTGGGCTCTCAGTTCTGAATTGACCACGCGCTCCTTGCGGGCCCACGGGTCTTCGACGAGCCACCGATCGTGGCTCAGGCGTTCCACTTGGTACACCGCTTCCACCTCGCCTTCTGTCTTGGCTGGTGGGTGGAAACGGTATGGTAGGTGATCCCCTCGCCGCTCAGCCACGCATGGGCATCGCGAAACGAGTGGGCCATCACTGATCCCAACTCTCGGCCCTCCCGATCGAGGTAGAAATACTCGATCATCATACCGGCGGACTCCCGGCGGCAAGGACCGCCATGGCAAAGCCCAGGCAGAGGCACACAGCGGCCATCAGGGCGCGTTCAAGCATAATCATGGATCGGCGCCTTTCGGTAATAGAGATCGGCTGCAGAGCCACCCAGCTGGGTCGCCACGAGCCTTACCTGCGAGACGATCCACGGCAGCGATCCGCGAACCCGAGCGAAAGTCACACCCGTGACCCGATCGATGACGAACCACAGCGGCGCATCGGGCTTTTCATCCGCGACCCAGATCGACGAACCGATCGACACGACCGGCAACTCGGGCTCGGGTTCGTGGATCGGATGGCGCTCGCGAAAATCCGCCGACTTGGCGACCTCGCGTGACCACTGGCCCCCGCCCAGGCCGTCGTATTCCTGGGGCTCGACGCGCTCATAGTGGATACGGGTGCCGCAGAACTGGGCGCGCTGGGCGTATTTCGGATTTGTCGTTTCGAGGATCATGGATCTAGACCTTTGAATTTGAATTTCGATTTGCCCCCGCGGGGGCGGTTTTTGAACACACCCCGCTGGCGCTTTTTGACTTTGGTCTCGCGTCCAATGCACGCGGCGGGCGGGCGGGCGGGCGCGGGCGCGGGCGCGGTCAGGCGCGGGCGCGGTCAGGCGTGTGGTCTTGAGAAAGTGGGGGTGCCGCCCCTTGCGGGGCGGCTTTCCATCATGCGGCGATTTTCTTCGCGGCCTTGGCAGTGGCGGCGGCGTCGATGTTTGCGACCATTGCGGCGAGATCGGCCGCCATTGTCCGCAAATCCTCAACCGAGAGGCGAACTGCAATCGCCGCTGCAACCGACATCAGATCGTCGCGGCTAGCTTCATGCAAAGCCGCGATTGCAGCTTGTGCGGCCGTCCGTTCCGGCTGATTTGCGGCCGCGACCTGTGCCACGGCTTCGGGCTCGCCGTCCGCTGCGGCTTCGGGCTCGCCGTCCGCTGCGGCCTCTGCCGCATTTGCCGCGATTTGTGAGCGGTGGGTCGCGGCCTGCTCAGCCGTCGCAAACATGCAGAACTTCGCATATTCATTCTTGCCAGCAACCGAAAGGATCGACATGTGACGGTCGAGCAAGTCAATCAAGGCCTTGTAAGCATCATCAATGCCCATGGCCCGGATTTCGTTGTATTCCTCAGGCGTTGCCATTGCGGCATAGGCCGAAACAGCCAGCGCAAAGATATTGCCAAACGTCTTGGAAGGCTTGCCGTCCTGCCCAAAAACCATGCGGGCAAGGCCTTTGCGATCCACGGCCTTGATCGTTGCCATGACAGTCAGGACGAAATAGCGGCGCCATGCGGCATTTTTGCCGTCGCCTTGCGCGTCGACGTCCATGTCCATGATCCGGGCGGCAACATGCAAAACCTTGTAGCCAGTTGCAACCGTGGCGAGCGAAGTCGAATTGTTGAGTACGTCAGTCATAGTATCGGCCTTTTCCTTTTTTGCCCCCGCGGGGGCAGAATTTCTTGGGTGGCCGGACCTTACAGGTCCGCCGCAGGCTCGGGGCCCATCCCCTTGCCTCCCCGCCCCCTCCGTTCGGGACAATCCAAACTTAACGCTATGCCATATCGTTTTCCATGAAGGGATATAGGCTTTTATCCCTTGTAGATCAGGGTGTTAGGACAATGGGGTCAGAGAAACTCCTGGGAATTTTTTGACTTTTTGGGTGCTATCACCCGGCTGACAAACCCCTAACCGGACTCCCGATTAAGAGTCGAGGATCAAACCCGCTAGTGGGTACTACCCACCAACGAAAAAGGCGCCCGAAGGCGCCCTTTTTTTAGATCCCCAACCCGAGGTAGAAGACCTCGTTCTTGCCCCGTATCTCGATGTAGAAGGGCCGATCACCACTCAATTCCTTCATCAGAGAAGCAAACTTCGAGACGTTGACCCTCGCCTGCCCGCCGGTGGCCAGCATATAGCGCCAGTATTCGGTGTGCAGCTCGGGAAGCGAGATGTGACGTTCGGCACCCCATTTCAGAACCGTGCCCGGCGACGTCAGGAACGCCCGAACCGAATTATTGTCCGCAGCCATCTGGTCGACCAGGGCCAGATGCGAAGCCGGCATGGTATAGGCCCCCAGGTCGACCAGGCGGCGATAACCCTGGATCGCCCAGGCGACGATCGCCTCCCGCTCATGCTCCAGGATCTGCTGATCCAGATCGGCAATCTGCTTGGTCGGCGCAATCCGGTTGTTGAACTCCAGGATCAGCCAGCGGCGATTGAAACCCTCGGAGCTGTCGCGGGTCTTCGGCAGATGGTTCGAGTTGAACCAGTGGGCGCACTCGGGCTCGAAGTGGAACGGGTTCTGGTTCTTGTACTGGACCGTCAGGTCCTCGCCCGAGATCACCTTCTTGAACACGTCGCCCGGAACAGGCCGGGTTTCCGAAAGCTCGCCGGCAAAGTTCAGGATCTTGCCGAACATCTCGGCCGGCAGGAACCGATCACCCCAATCTGTCGGTGGGATCGCCGTCGTCGAACTCGAGCGGCAGAAGCCCCCGCATGATCGCGGCCAACACCGACTTGCCGGCACCAGCCTGGCCGAACAGCAGAAAAGCCTTCTGATACTGCGGCGCCCGGCCCATCAGGGACACGCCCAGCATTTCCTGGAGCGCTGCGAGCTTGTCACCATAGTCGGCATCCTTGGACCAGGCATCGTTGAGGAACTGGTCGAACATCGGCATGTGCCCAGCGGCTTCCGGCATGTAGCGGTAGGGCAGCGTGTAGGTCATGCCGAACTCGGACGAGTGCGGAACCAGCTCCAGCTTCTCTGTCAGGAACCCGTTGGCGAAATTGACACCCTTCGAGTAGGAGCTGCGGAGCGGCGCCGCCGCCAGGGCCCTCATCACCTTGAGCACACCGTTGTGGTCGTTCTGCTTGCGGCCGGCGGGGTACGAACCGTAGTTCTCGGCGATGAGCTTGAGCAATTCCTGCTCCGAGCAACGGACCCAGGCCGCGCCGCGCCACTGCCAGAAGCTGCTGGCGTCATAGCGGATGTCCCCGTAGACGCGGAGGAAGTTGAGGCAGGCCTCGGCCAGCTCGGAGTGGGTTTCGCCGAGAATATCGCCGCGGCGGAGGATCAAAAGCTGCTTTTTCAGGTCCGTCAGGGCCAAAGCACCCTTAGCCTGGCCGATAATGAAGCGCAGGATCGTCGCCTCTTCGAGGGGACCCATGACCGGATTTGACCGCACAATCCGGTCCAGGGCGACGTTGATCGCCGAATTGCGACCCTCGGACCGCACTTCCGGGTGCCGTTCGAACTCCATGGCCAGATAATCGAGCACCTTCTGCACCGACCAGGACTGCATGTCCTCGGTGAACAGCAGGCCCAGCTCGTCGAGCTGCTCCGAGGTCATGCCTTCGTCCCAGCCGAGCGGCAGCGCCCGCTTGCTCTCCGACGTGACATCACGGATCAGGAACTCGACGATCTTGTTCTGGCCCTTCTGCACGGTGACCGGATCGCCGACGACCCTTTCGACGAAGTTCTCGATCCAGGCCGACATTTCGCCCAGTGCCTGGAGCAGCGAACGCTCGCCGCGAAGAACGGCGCGGGCCAGCAGACCAGCATGCCAAACCATGGTGCTGTCACGGGCGCCGGACGGCACGAAGTTGAGGGTCTTGTTGCCCCCACCGGTCGACACGGCGATGCCTGCTTCGCGGAGCGCCTGCTTCAGCGTCTTCTCGAAGTCCATCGGCAGCGGCGGCGCGTTCTTGGCGACCTCCCAGAGATTGCCGTCCGCCGTGTAAGGCAGGTGGGTGTCCGGGTGGATCGACGGCGGGAGAACGAACTGCGTGCCCTTCGACAGGATTTCGCAGATCATGGTCCCGTCTTCGTGCTTGATACGCGCCGTGCGCTCTCCGCTCCACTTATAGATCTGGACACGACCCTTGCGGCCCACACGGTGCCACGGGGACGGCGGCAGGACGCGATCGAGGACCTGGAGGACCGCAGGGTCCTCGGAGTCGACGTCGATGGCTACGAGGCCGGCAGACGGACCCATGGGCAGGCCGATATTGCCGCTCGGGAACGCCTGCAGCCATCCCTGCTGATCGCCGGCGGTCGGGAAGGCGTCCGAATACATCTGCCAGCGGGGGATCGCCGGGCGCTTGTTCTCGTAAATGAGCGGGATGGCAGGTAGGCCGGCGTCCCAATAGAGCTTGGCGTGGTCGGCGAAAATGTTACTGGTCATTGCTGAGAACTCCGTCAATGCGGCGCATGAAGATGGTGATCTGATCCTTGGTCAGGATCTCGTCCATGAAAGCGATGACCGTGGAGCGGAACTCGTTGATCTGCTTCAGATTGGCGGCTCGCTCCAGATGGGTCAGGAGCTTTTCGAGCAGCACGGTCTTGGTCTTGAAATACTGGAGCTTCTCGCTGGTCTCCCCGGCGCCCAGTGCCTGGCCGAAACGCTCCAGATCGTTGATCAGCACCTGGACCTGATGGGCTACGGCCACCACCGGATCACCCTCGAACAGATCCTTCGACCCACCGAGGGTTGAAGCGCCGCGGGCCTTGAAAAAGTCCTTGACAATCGTGCTGTAGGTGCATTCGGGGGCATCAAGATAAGCCGGATCTTCGGAGATGCTCCGCAACACTCGGTTGATCAGGAGGACCTGATCCTCGCTGACATTGGGGAAATACTTGGCGTTCATAGGGTGCTCCATTCGTTGAGACCTATGTAGAAAATGAGACCTACTTTGACAACGCACGATCGGCGATAGTAGGTACTACACACTCGCCGAGATTGTAAAACACTCGTCGCGTCCCCATATTCAGGCCAATGATTTCAAACGAGTATTTGGTCGATTTTCGCTCACAACTCCGACGGCAGTTTGCCGAAGACTCGATCAATATGTCGATGTCAGACTGGATCGTGACGAACACCAAGCTCCGCAAGAAGCCCTTCAGCTTCGCCGGCTATGAGTTCCAGCAGCAGATCGTCGACGACATGCACCCGTCGATGAACGTGATCAAGTGCTCCCAGATTGGTCTGACCGAAGTGCAGCTCCGCAAGTTCGCGGCGTTCCTCGCCCGGACCACCGCCGTCAAGGCGATCTTCTCGCTGCCGACCGACATCATGTACAAGCGCGTGTCCCAGACCCGCTTCGGCCCCCTGATCAGCTCCGAGCCCGTGTTCAACATGGCCTCCACCGAGAAGCCGGTGCGCTCGGTCGGGCTCTACCAGATCAACCAGTCGTTCGGCTTCTTCACCGGCGGCAAGGAGTCGGACGCGACATCGATCGACGCCGACGCGCTGTTCCAGGACGAAATCGACCTGGCCGACCAGGAGATGCTGGCGCTCTACCAGTCCCGTCTCCAGGGCTCGGACTACAAGATCACGCAGAGCTTCTCGACACCGACCTTTGAGGGCTACGGCATCCATGCGGGGTTCAACACCTCGGACCAGCACGAATATGTGCTGAAATGCGAGGCCTGCAACCATTACAACATCCCCGAGTTCACGCCGAAGTTCATCACGATCCCCGGCCTGTCGTCGGATCTCAACGACCTGTCCGAGATCGACAGCGACATGGCTGACCGGATCGACCTGGAAAATTCCTACGTCCGCTGCGAGAGCTGCGGCAAGCGGCTGAACACCGCCGATCCGTCGCTCCGCTCCTGGGTCCCGCGGTTCCCCGGCCGGCGCACGAGGGGTTACCGGGTCAGCCCGTTCTGCGTCCACAAGCTGGCCAAGCCCAGCTACATCACCGACCAGCTGGTCAAGTACAAGGCCAAGGACGCGCTCCGCCGCTGGTACAACACGGTGCTCGGCCAGGCCTACAACGACGCCAACGCCCGCCTGAGCGAGGTCGACATCCTCGCGGTCATGCGCGGCGAAGGCACGGTCGGCGTCGGCAACGGCGAACCGGTCGCTGTCGGCATCGACGTCGGCCTCACCTGCCACATCACACTGGCCAAGCTCGGCCAGGCGTACCCGGTCGTGTTCGACTGGCGCCAGGTATCGGCCGACAACCTGATCGACGAAGTGCGGACCATCCTGCAGACCTACAACGTCATCACCGGCTGCATCGACCGCAATCCTTACACGCCGCTGTCGAACGAGATCCGCGACATGTCCCAGAGGCGCATCCTGCCGGTCGAGTATGCCGGCGCGGCCGGCGCGGTATCGGTGCAACTGGTCAAGGACGAGCTTGAGGTACTGTCTCACGTTCGAGGCAACCGGACGATGATCCTGGATGCCGTGGCCGGCGCCGTCCGCAAGCGCAAGATCGACTTCTATGGTTATGGCCGCAACCAGCGCCTGATCCTCGACCAGCTGCAGGACATGGTCCGCCTGGAACACGAGGTCAACGAGCGTACCAAGGAAGAGATGCCCGCCCGGTGGCAGAAGCTGACTGGCAACGATCACTTCTTCCACTCCCTTGGCTACCTGCTGTTCTCGCTTCGCGTCGTCGCGGCGATCGACTGGAAGGAAGTGGATCACCGTACCGAAGTCCAAGCCACAAACGTAGTCATTCCGATGAGCAACGGTTCACTGATGGGGCTGCAGAAGCGCGGTCAGAGAACCATATCTCTAGGGCAAATCTAGGAATTAATTCATGGCCAGTCTGGGTAAGACGCTGCTCTCGATTATCACCCCCAAGAAGGCGGGAAAGAGTGGTGGCCAGGGTTATACTGGCACCTTCAGCCCGCAGCAGAGCCAGAATATCCTAACGGCTCCGACCTATCAGGAACACCTGACCGACATCTTCTCGTCCAGGCAGGCAGACGACAGCCGGACCCTCATGGTCGCCCTGTTCGAGAATGACCCGGACGTGTCCGCTGCCGTGTCGGCCTACCTGACCATGGCCAACACCACGATGATCACGCTCGTCCGGGATCTGGACGGCGAGATCGATGCTGAGGCTACCAAGTCGCTCCTCCAGCGCCTCAAGTTCATGACCGTCCCCACGGACTACACGCTCGGCTTCCAGATGAAGCAGAACATGGAGCAGTGGTGCGAGGAGATCCGCTACATGGTGCTGCTCCGCGGGGGCGCCGCCGTCGAGCTGATCATGGACAAGAAGATGGTGCCGAGTGACCTGCGCAACATCGACCTCAATTCGATCGAGTGGTTCGAGAAGACTCCGGGCGATTACAAGCCCCGCCAGAAGGTGTCGGGCGTCCAGGGTGGCATCAACCTCGACATCCCGACGTTCTTCGTCGCCTTCTATCGCCAGAACCCGACCAAGATCTATTCGAACTCGCCGTTCGTCTCGACCATCAACACGATCGCCGCCCGCCAACAGGTGATCAACGACCTCTACCGGATCATGCAATACACCGGCTATCCACGCCTGGAGGTGACGGTCGTCGAGGAAGTGCTGCGCAAGAACATGCCGGCGAACATCCGCATGGATGAAGCCAAGCAGACCGAGTGGATCAACCTCCGCATGTCGGAGATCCGCAATTCGATCCAGGACATCCGGGCCGACACGGCCTTCGTCCACATGGACTCGATCGAGCCTGGCATCATGAACGAGAAGTCGCCCGGCGCCGGCATCGATATCAGCAAGGTCATCGAAACCCTGAACGCCCAGAACCAGGCCGGTCTGAAGACCATGGCCACGGTCATCGGGCGTGGCGCGTCGGGAGTGAATACGGGTTCCGTGGAGGCACGTATCGCCGCCATGAACGCGGACGAGCTAAATGCGCCTGTGTCAGCCATCCTGAGCAACGTGTTCTCTTTCATGTTGCATCAGGATGGCTACCAGGGGTTCGCCGAGGTGTCATTTGCCCGCGGTGAAATGCGCCCTGAGCTTGAACTCGAGCCCCAGCTCACGATGCGTGCTGCTCGCCTCAAGGCTGACCTCTCACTCGGTCTCATCAGCGACCTGGAGTACCACCTCCAAATGTACCACCGCCTCCCACCGGCCGGCGCTCCGACGCTGAGCGGTACGGGTTTCGGCGAGACACCAAGTGCGGGAAGCCGCGCCGACGAGATCTCCCCGAATGATGACCCCCTCGGCCGCGCTCTGGCGCCGGAAGGCTCGAAGATGGCCAAGTCCAACCAGGTAAGCGCTTGACGATAGCGCCTACCCAGAAAGTGACCCAGAATGAAACAGCCCCGTCTATCTGACGCACTGGCGAACGAAGCCCTCGAAGCATTTGCCAAAGTGGGGACCAAGGCGGGAGCCGCCCGGGCCCTGGGACTGCCACCTCGGACCTTCGGACGCCGGTATGATGCTGCGATTGACCGCCTCCAGGAGGCCGGTTCTGAGCACGCCCCTGAAATCCTCGCTGCAGCAGCGGCTGGGGGTATCCGGGACCCGAACAACCTCTCGCATTTCTGGAAGATCACCAAGGATGAGCAGGGCAATGGTTATTCTCTGTTCGTCAAGAACCCGAAGACCGGCTCAGAGGTATCCGTGCTGGACCTGGTGCGGGAGACTGTCCGTGATACGCCGAGCAGCCTGATCCACCTCCCCCAGCGGGAGATCACCACGGGTGAACACCTGCTGATCATTGACCTCGCCGACGTCCATTTCCTCAAGCTCTGCGTCAACTCGGAGACGGGCTATGAGTACAACCGGGAGATCGCCCGGCATCGGGTAATCGAGGGGACCAAGGCCCTTCTGCGCATGGCCAAACCCTGGGGGATCGCTCGTGTCCTCTTCGTCATGGGCAACGACATCCTCCATGTTGACAACACCATCTCTACCACGACAAGCGGCACGTTCCAGGACTCGGAGGGCACGATCTTCCAGGGCTTCAAGGACGCCGGGGCCGCGCTGGAGATCGCCATCAATGAGGCATCCGCGGTCGCTGATGTCGACTTGATCCACTGCATGTCAAACCACGATCGGGTTATTGGCTGGACGCTGACCCAGGCTGTCGCCGGACGGCTGCGGACCAACAACCGGGTCCGGGCCACCGACTACAATCTGTCCGAGCGCCACCGCAAGTTCTACCGCTTCGAGCGCAACCTGTTTGGGCTCACCCACGCAGATGGCGCCAAGGAAGAAAAGCTCTATGGCCTGATGGTGACCGAGGCTCGAGAACACATCTCGGAGTGCCTGAACCTCTACTGGCTCCTGCACCACTTTCACCACAAGATCCGCAAGACCAGGGGGGAGTTCGCAATGCTGCGAGAGAAGGACCACAACGGGATGACCGCCTTCATCACTGGTATGCCGATGATCGAGGGTCAGCAGCTCAACATCGAGTATGTCCGATCACCGTCCGCGCCGGACGGTTGGCACGATCGCAACGGATACATCAACCGCCAGGCGGTCGAGTGCTTCATCCATCACCCCACCCTCGGTCAACGGGCCCGGTTCACCGAGTGGTTCTGAAGTGAGTCACAGTTAATCATTACGGTTCAATTCCTTAATTGAACTTCTTCATGTGAGACCACATCTTTCAGTGGAACCTACGGGAACCATTTTTCACATGAAGCAGATCGAAAAGACCCCCCGCATCCGCGATCTCCTGACCGCCTCGATTGGAGCCGGTCAGGATCTCGATGCCCTGCGTGTCTATGAGGCGATCGCCTTCAACACCCTACCCGTCCGCAAGCAGCATCCGCTCTATTTTGGCGCCCGCGCCGATCGTACATTTCTCCTCGAAATGGCCGCTGAGCTGAGGCGCGAGTCCCGCCCGGTCCAGATCCAGCACGACAGCGAGCCCCTGCCGATCGGCCGGGTCTTCCATGGTGAGTTGGTCGACATGGGCATCGAGTCCGAACTGCGTGTGCTCTTCTTCCTCGACCCTACGGCGAACGCCGAGGCGACAAAGATCGAAGCCGGGACCGTCGACCAGGTCTCGGTCTCGGTGCTCGCCAAGAAGATGCTCAATTCCGTTTCGGGTTTTGACTACTTCGGCGATGACGCCACGATCGACAACATCTGGTCCGGCCTCGACAACGACGGCAACCAGATCGGCAAGAACGGCGTCTACGCCCAGATGGTTGGCCTCGACAAGTTCTTCGAGATGTCCCTGGTCGGCCAGGGCGGCGCCCAGAACGCACGGATCGTCTCTCGCGATCGGTCGCACTTCGGAACCTCGCTGGATCGCCTTGCTGCGTCCGGCATGGACCCGAACTCCCTCGTACTGACCGCAACATCCAAGGAAACCGCCAAAATGGATCTCTCCACCCTCGTCGCTGATCTGACGTCCAAGGCCGTCGATCTGACCAACAGCCAGCGCGACCTCGCCGCATCGACCGTCGTGGTTGCTACCCTCACTGCCACCGTTGCCGAGCGTGATGCCTCGATCGTCGAGCTGACCGCCCAGCTTGCTGCCGCAAACAACCCGGCAGTCGCCCTCGCCGCCGGCGAGCGTGATGAGGCCCTCGCGGCCTTGAAGGCAACTGCCAAGACCGTTCTCACCAAGGCCGGCAAGCTCGACGTCCAGGTACCGGAAACGGTCACTGAGCTGGCCGCTGTGATTACCGAGCATACCGCCGTGCTGACGATCGCACCCGGTGGCACCTCGAAAGAAACGATCACCGACCTGAAGTCGGTCTCGGCCCCCAACGTCTCGGCCTTCCGGTCGGCACGATAAACCCGCCACGGAGATAAACATCAATGGCTATCACCCACAGCACTGTCAGCCTTCGTGGTTTTCACTTTGAAGCCGCGCACCTGACGTTCACCCTGACGGCCGGCATCACTGCCGCCGACCGCGGCAAGGCCGTTTCCTTCGGCGCCGCTGCCAACACCGTGAAGCTCGCCGCAGACGGAGAGACCATCATCGGTCGCCTCGAAACCGTCGAAGACCGCAAGGTCGAAGGCCAGCTCATCGGTACCGTTGCCCTTCAGTTCTCCAACACCCTGCCGATCAAGGCCGGTGAAGTTGTCGCCGCAGGTGACACCGTCGTCGGCGCCGGCGCCGGTGAAGTGAAGAAGGCCGCCGCCGCTGACCATAGCAAGAATTTCGTCGCCCAGGTCATCGGCAGCGAAGCCATCGTCGTCAAAGTTTAACGGAGAAAACCCCACATGACTGAGTCCCTTACCAAAGTGCAGCGCCGTGGGGTTGAAACCCTTGCAGTCCTGCTGTCGGCCAACCCGGCTGAGAGCAAGGCCGGCGCCTCGGCCTTGATCGCGGAGGCCAAGAACTTCGGCCTCAACCTGCGTGATCTCCTCACCCTCGCCATCGACGTCCGCAGCTCGGCAAACCCCGAGCGGTATATGGATGCCCAGGGCGTTCTCTCGGGCTACGAAGCCTCGCTGTCGTTCCTGAACCTCCCGGTTCGTGACGACTTTGCCCAGGGCGTTGTCCTGGATGCAGCTTCGGACACCTTCCAGACCTACGCTGGCACCCGGGCGCTCTTCCCGGAAGTGATCGACGACATGGTCCGCTTCAAGTACCGCCAGAACCAGCTCGAAAGCGCGGCTGCAATGATCTCGCAGTCCCGCACGATCGCCGGCAACGAGATGATCTCGACCGTCGTCGACGACAAGGCGGAAGACTACCAGACGGCACGCGCCGTCGCCGAGCTGGGCCGCATCCCGGTTCGCACGATCAAGACCAGCCAGACCTCGGTCGGGATCTTCAAGCACGGTGGTGGTCTGCGCTACTCCTACGAGTTCGGTCGCCGCGCCCGCCTCGACCTCATGACCCCGTATCATGTCCGCATGATGCGCGAGACTGAACTGTCGAAGGTTGCTGCAGCTACGGCAATCCTGGTGAACGGCGATGGCGTGAATGCCGCCGCTGGTGTCGTCACCCAGGCTTCGCTCGATGCCACGGCCACCGCCGGCAAGATCGGCCGTCGCGCCCTGGTCAAGTGGCTCATCAACCGCGCCAAGGCCGGTGTTCCGATCGACACCGTCGTCGGCAACTGGGATGCCTACGTCGACTGGCTCGACCTGTTCGCTGCTCCGACTGTCGCCGCTGGTGACAAGGACGCCGACATCGTTGCCCGCCAGGGCTTCCAGCTGGGTGGCATCCCGCTGCTCCAGGGCACGGTCAACTTCGTGGTTTCCAGCGCAGCTTCGGCGACCTCCCTCATCGGTCTCTCCAAGGGTGACACCATGGAAGAACTCGTCGAGGCAGGTTCGGAGATCGAGGAGTCTGAACGCTCCATCGAGAACCAGTCGGTCACGGTCGTGAAGACGACCAACGCCGGCTACAAGCTGAACTTTGGCGACACGCGCTCGGTCTTCACCTACGGCGCCTAAGCCCTGGTGTGACAAGAACCCTGGCCCATCGTTCCTCGCGAGCGATGGGTCTTTTTGTAGGAGATCTCGACATGAAGATGCTGCTCGAAACCACTGGCGAGTTCATGCTGATGGACCTGTCTGTTGGCCAGACGCTCGTTTCCCACCGCCCGTCCGTCGCTACTCGCACCCCGTTCATCGACGCACGTATTGCCCTCAACCAGATCGTCAAGCTCGCCGACCTCAACGACGAGGCCACCGACGAGGACTTCGAGGAATACTGGCTGTCGTCCGAGGATCGCGTCTTGGCGATTGCCTCGTTCGCCGAGACCTATGGTCCGGTGACGGCCACCAAGGTCACCGAAGTCGAAGTGACCAAGAAGCGGGGCAAGTAACATGGACATCATCGGGAGCACACCAGCTGCGATTACCATCGCGTTCGCAACCGGCGACCTGCCGGTGGCGCCCGATGTCGGGTCCGTGACCTACACCCTCAGGGATCAGGCTGGCGCAATCGTCGCCGGCCTGATCGACGTCCCCCAAACCACCACGGACACGACTTACGAGGTCCAGATCCACATTCCCTCGGCCGCACATAACATTGGCGCCGGGCGCCGCTTTGAGCGCCGGACCCTCACCACCAAGTTCACGGTCGGCGGCGCGGAGGCGCTGGTGACCCAGGCCTACCGGGTCGTCCCCGAGCTGGCCTATTCGGTCACGTCCGAGACCGTCCGCGCCTTCATCGGCATTGAAGTCCACGAGATGCCCGACGATGCGATCGACCTTCTCAGCGCCTACCTGGCAGTCGAGAAGGTGATGGGCACAGCGGCGCTCGGCACGGCCCTTGTATCTGGCACCACGGATGAACTCTCCGCCAACACGCTCATCTGCATGCGGGCGGTCCTGGATGTCCTCCCCTCAGCCAAGCAGCGGATGGCGCAGTCTGAGAAGAATGGCGTCAAGGAGTTCAGCCGCGTCGATCTCAAGGAACTCGACAAGCTCAAGATCGAGGCTGAGAAGCGCTACCAGGAAGCACTCGACGAGTTGGTGGTCATCAGCACCACCACGGTCTCGCTCTTCCTCACCACGGCCAACATCGACGCGATCACGGGGTAGTCTTCATGGTGAGTCTCAAGACCGCGGGCCTGCGCTTCAACAGCAAGATGCGGAGGGAGGACGGCCTGCCCTTCTTCGGAACGATCGAGCCCGACCTTGAGGGCAAGCTGATCGGTTACGACTTCAGCTTCCCCCGCCGGCTGCTGCGGGTGTTGAACGACAGCCCGATCAAAACGCTCGATGTCATCCAGGACGTGCTCGGCCGGCGCTACCTGGTCGCAGATCATGACGGCTCGTTTGCCCGCAACGTCATTGAGTACCGGTCCCACATGCTCATACCCATGAACCGCCACGCCACCTGGCAGCGGGAGACCACGGCGATCGACACACTGACCAAGCTGCCGAAGAGCACGGGCCGGGCCAACCTGGGCCTGGTCTGGATCTTGCTGGAGCGGGTCAACCGGGAAGCGGCCGACACCACCATCAGGGTGAAGGAAGAGGCCTTCACGGCTTTCTCCGCCACCAAGTTCGAGCTGAACGA
This sequence comes from Rhizobium arsenicireducens, assembly GCF_964021225.1. Taxonomy (NCBI): domain Bacteria; kingdom Pseudomonadati; phylum Pseudomonadota; class Alphaproteobacteria; order Hyphomicrobiales; family Rhizobiaceae; genus Rhizobium; species Rhizobium arsenicireducens. The sequence goes on from NZ_CAXHYK020000001.1 coordinate 1,705,101, forward strand.
CGTCGTGGACAACATGGTCGTGAAACGTGTCAGCGTCGTCCGCGGCGTCTATCTCCTGGAGCTTCAGTAATGGGCCTGACGATGACCTTCAAAGTGGGCAACCACAGTGGTGTCGCAAAAGGCAGCATGGAAGAAGGTGCCTTCGAGTTCGCCGAGGCCTTGGGAAAGGACCTGGCCGACAGGGCGCAGGAGAACACATCGGTCGATGTGGTGGCGCTCCAGAAGCGCCTCGACAGCCGCGTTTCGCGGTCCATCAACGAGGCCCTGAACTTCGCCAGCAAGACCATGGTCGGGACCAAGTCCAGCCAGAGCAGCGGCGATCGGGGATCTCCAACGCAGGTCTGGTTCAACTGGGATGAGCGGGATCTACCGGCAGTCAATCCGAACGCCTACCGGCGCGACGAGATGGAAGGTCGTCGGGGATCGATCAGCTGGCAGGCCCTCCACTACCGGACCATCCAGAAGAAGCGCTACGCCGTGAAGCCGCTGTCCCGCCGCTCGACCGCCGAGGCCTCGCGACACTTCATCCACACCGGCAAGCTGAAGACGGAGCTGGTGTCACTGGCCTCGAACATCGTCCAGAAGACGGGAACGGTGAAGATCGGGTACATCAAGACCCAGGCCAAGCGGTACAATATCTACCGGGGCCACGCCTCCCGTCTGAAGATGGGCAAGCTGCAGCTCACGTTCCTGCCCCGGATGGCCGTTCGATACCTGCCTGGTGTAAAGAACAACGATGTCAGTGATTTCGATCCGAGCATGCTCTTCGAGCGCAGTCTGGGGATCTCCAATTCCAGCCTAGACAAGCTGAGGGGCCGCGGTGAAACCCATCGCCCGCTGCTGCAGCCGGTATTCACCTACTGGGTGCTCAACCGAATACCCCGGCTCGTCGCTGGTACCATCAACCGCACCATCAAGGGGACGCTCTGATGAACATCTATGAGAACCTCTGGGGGTCGGGCGTCAACCTGGCCAATGAGATTATCGACAACCGCCGGCTGATCTACCCGGCGAGCACGATCACCTTCATCGATTGGGAGGCCCATGCCAACATCCATGAGCTTCCCGAGACTGACCTAATTGGCACGACCGCCATCACGATCACCGAGGAGGAGCCCGAGGTCTTCTCGTTCTCCTTCACGCTGGGCATCTCGACCTTCGGGGATGATGGCAATCTGTTCCGGCTGCGGAACTATGTGGGAGAAGCTTTCCGCCGGCTGCGGCCAGGGCTGCAGATCGCCTATTGCGACCGCATAACGGCCGAGCAGCTCGGCTGGCTCCACATCGTCGATGGCACCGTGGTGCTCCCAATGACAAGGGCGGATGCCCGCCCTCTTCAGTTTGTTCAATGTCAGGGGATTATCGATCCTACGACGGCGCGGGGTTGAGGGCCGAGACACCTCCGGAGGCCATCATAAGGGTCCGGAGGATGTCGAGGTTCTCCCCGTGTTCTGAAGCCAGGGCGGTCTCCAGAAGGAAGACCAATTCCTTGTTCATGGAGCGGCGGTTGAGTTCGGCGCGGCTTTCAAGCAGCGCATAGAGATCGTCATCAAGGCTCGTGGAGAAGCGACGCATTTCACACCATTATGGTTCATTGATCACCTAGCAAATATAGGGTCAACACCTCATCTAAACAAGAGACGAAACTCCTTCTTGAACAGTGAGGAACACCCCACATGGCCGGTGCTGCAAAGACCAAAAATTTCCTTCTCTCCACGGCTACCGTCATGGTCGGTCCGCCTGCTGATCTCCACAAGCTGAACCCGGCCGAACACTCCCTCGGCCTGGTCAAGAACTTCCAGATGACCGCCGACCCGACCTACGTCGAACTGACCCAGGGCGTGAAGAACTCGGTCGTGATGTCCGTGAAGAACAGCGACGGCGTCAAGTGCTCGATGGAAGTCTACGAGTACACCCTCCGCAACATGGGCTACGCCGCCGGCCTCGACGCCTCTGGCGTGTCGTTCGACTCGATCGAGACGATGTGGTTGGCCTCCTCGGCCTTCGCGGCCAATGCGATCGAAGTGTCGACCGACATTTCGCTCCTGCTCGCCACCGGCGACTACATCTTCATGCAGAACGGCCTGGACGACAAGGTCCACATCGCCAAGGTCGCATCCGTCGTCTTCGCGACGGCCAAGACCACGATCACGCTCGCCGCCGGCTACGAGCCCGCGGTGACCTCGCTCTTCCCGATCGGTACCCGTATTGGCAAGGTCAAGCGCGTCGACGTCGGTGCCACGGACGTCCAGCCGGAGTTCGCTGCCAAGATCGTCGGCCTGCTCCCGAAGGACAATGCGCCCTTCACGATCCTGCTCCCGAAGATCAAGATCACCAAGGGTCTGGGTGTCGCTTTCCAGACGGACAACTTCGGCAACCTGCCGTTCGAGTTCACTCCCTACTCGGGCGTTTCGACTGATCCGTTCTACTCGGAATACGCCGAAGCCTGCGCGGTTCTCTTCAACCGCTAAGCGTCCAAAACGTCTTGTAACTATGCGCCTCAGACACCACATGTCTGAGGCGTATTTCATTCAAACACAGGATCACTTATGTCCGAAAAACTCACCGTTAAATTCGAAGGCAAAGACCTCGACCTCTTCATGTCCTATGGCCTGCTCAACGAGCTGGTAAAGCTGGTGGGCTCCCCTGAAGTTGCCCCCACGATTTCGATCGACGACGACCTCCGCGAGGGGGTTCTCAAGGCCGTGCTCGCCGTGCGCAAGCCGAGCGGCAAGATCGTCACACCGGTCGCTGACATCGACGACCTCGACATGTCCATCACCGACATCGAAGCAGTTCTGGATTGGTCCACGGAGGCCGTTCTGAGTTTTTTCGTGCGATCGTTGGGCAAAATGGTGCGCCAGGTCGAAGCCAACAAAGACGTCCTAGAGGGCCTCAAGTCTTCGCTGGCTGGCTTGGAAGCCTGACCTTCAGGGACTCCATTATCTGGACGCTGGGTGTCCGCCCCAGCCTCCTGGACGAAGTGTACTGGTCACACTCCCACAACGACCTGACCACCCTGGTGAGTTTGAAGTCCCAGGAGAAGATGGCCCACTGCCACCAGGACTACGAGACGTTCCGGTTGGTAGTGGATGAAGCCCTTGGCGGTTCCAGCGAAAACTCTGGATCTGACGGGGGGGAGACGCCATCAGCTCCTTTGACGAGCTTGCCCGGGCATTTGCATCCGTAGGGGGCACCATTGGCTGATAATTTTGTCGAGATCGATTATGAACTAGATGCCAGTCAGGCGAGAACCGAACTCGACAAAATCAAAAAGGCCCTGACGGGGGTAACTGCAAACTTCGAGTCCCAGATCAAGACATCTAAGGTCGGCGTCGAGCAGCTCACCGACACCCTTGAGAAGATGGTCGAGACCTATAAGAAACTGGGGGGGATGAACCTCGCCCGTGCTGAGCAGCGCCGTGACTCCATGCTCGGTGCTCACTACCAGACAATCGCCCAAGGTAGCACGACTGCGCAAGCCGCTAAAAACCAGTTCAACCGCGCCGCCGGCCAGGCGATTATCTCGGACCTGACCAAATCAGCCGAGGCGGTCCAGGCCCGCATTTCCGACACGATCGTCAAGTCGGCTATCAATGCTATGCGGATCACGGACGAGGCAATCGAAGCCCGCATCCGCACCGCCCGGTTCACGACCACCCAGGGCATCGCCAACAGCAGCGACCGCCTCCTGAGCGCCCGGTCTACCCTGGCCGACCAACGCCGCCAGGACCAGATCTATGCGGCAGAGAATGGCCGTGCATCCCTCGCCAGCCGGAACCGGATGGAGGCGATCAACCACAACGGTGGCGCCGACCTGATGGGTATCCAGGGTCGGGTGATGCTGAACTACATGGCTGTTGGTGGCATCTTCAATTCTGCCAAGGCCATGACCGCCGGCGTCGTCGAACTCGACAAGGAACTGCACCAGTTCCAGGCGATCTCAACGGCCACCAATCGCGAGATGACCACGTTCAAGAAGAACCTGCTCGAGATCTCCGCGACCGTCCCCTTCACCGCGCTCGAAATGACCAAGGCTGCGACCATGCTGGCCCAGGCCGGTCTGTCGACGGGTGAGGTTACCGAGTCTCTCGGCGCCGTCACGATGTTTGCGACCGCAACCGGATCCGACCTGGCCCAGGCTGTTGATGTCGTCACGTCCTCGCTGACAGCGTTCAACATGGAGACCAGCCGGACCGGCGACGTCGCCAACATCTATACCGCCGCCCTCAACCTCTCGAAGCTGTCGGTCGACAAGCTGATCACCGCCATGAACTACATCGGCCCCACGGCCGAGGCGATGGGTATCACTCTCGAAGAAACCACGGCTGTCCTCGGTGCCCTGTCGCAGTCCGGCGTCCGGGCGTCCACGATGGGTACTGGCTTCCGCGCCCTGCTGACTGACCTGCAGACCCCCTCCAAAAAGCTGGTAGCCACGCTGACCGCAGCCGGCCTCAGCGTCGAAGACATCAATATCAAGACCAAGGGCTTCCTCCCGGTCATCGAGACCCTGAAGGATGCAGGCTTCGGCGCCGCCGAGGCTTATGGGGCCTTGGAGGTTCGTGCCGCCGCGTCCTACATCGCCCTGTCGAACAACACCGAGCTGGCCTACGAGATGCAGCGCAGCTTCACGCTGTCTGCCGCAGCTGTTGAAGCCAACGCCATCCAGATGCAGTCGCTGAGCAACACGGCGAAGAACCTTGGTGGTGTGATCTCGGCTTCTGCCTACCTGGGCTTTGAACCCTTGATCGGGCTGCTGCAGAACGTCCTGGCGGGAGCCACCAGTGCTCTCAGCGTTCTCGCTGAATACCCGGAAGCCCTCACCGCAATCGGCGTGGTCGCAGCCGGCCTTGGCGCTCTTACAGCCCTCTCCCTCGGCGGGGCGCTGCTGAAGAGCTTGGGCATGATGATCCCGGTATTTGCCACCTTCGTGATGGCATCAAAGGGTGTGGGCGCTGCCGCAACCGGCGCCGCTGTGGGTGTGGGCTTCCTCGGCAAGGCCCTGGCCGGAGTGATGGCCGTCGCCAGAGCCCACTGGATCGGATTGGTCATCTCGGGCGTCGTTATGGCTGGAGCGGCCTTCCTCGCCTGGAAGAACAAGGCCGATGATCTGACAGTCACGATCGATGACCTGAAGGGTCGCGTCAACGAGCTGAATGGTGCGGCCGAAACCGCCGCCGGCAAGATCACGTCGATCGATACTGCCATCCAGGGCCTGATCGATCGTCGGGCCGAGCTGGAGGGCAACGAGCTGATGAAGGGCGCGAAGATCGATGAGCTTCGCAACCAGTTCCACGAGCTGGGTCTTTCGATCAAAGACGACACGATGTCCGTGGCCGACCTCATTCGTGAACTGCACAAGATCAAGCAAACCTCGGCGCAGGTCCGCCGAGATGAGCTGGCCGGTGCCCTTGCGGCCAGCCAGTTGCAGCTTTCGGCGCTTGAACAGCAGCAGAAGAACCTGAGCAACCCCCGGGGAAACAACGTCGGCCAGATGCGATACCTTCTGGGCAAAGAGGTGAATGGGAACAACGGGGCCTTTATGGACTACCAGATCCCCTTCTTCATCTCGGCGATCGAGAAGAAGTATGGAACCAGCGCCGGTCAAGCCGCCAGCATTGGTATGGGGGACGTCTCGTCGATCAACGGCCAGCCTCAGAAAGCTAACTCGATCCAGGCAGACCTGGGAGCGATGATCTCCCAGATGCAGCTGCACCCCGACGCCCAGACGGGCGAAAAGGTCGCCTTCCTGGAGGCGCTGCGCGAGGTCATGAAGCCCCTGGTGGCCAACGTCACGACCACCGAAGCTCTCAAGGCAGAGATGGCCGTCCTATCTAGGCAGGGTGCATCGGCGGCAGTCACATCCTCCAATGCCCACAAGACCCTGGGCCTCGAGCAGACAAGCATCAAAACGGTGTTTGATGAACGCTACCTGGCTATCCAGAAGGGAAACCTCGTAGCGGAAAAGAAGATCGAGGCTCTGGAAGCTCTTAACGTGTGGCTTGAAGACCAGACCACGTTCTCGATCGATGCCTTCAAGAAGGCCTTTGCCGCGGAGAGCGCCAGCGATCCGAAGCTTGCCGGCCTGGACCCGGATCTCGTCGCTACCCAGATGCAGACCGAGCTTGAAAAGCAATCGCTGAAGGTGAACTCGGACAAGATGAAGGCCTTGGCCGAGCTGTCCAAGTCGACGGCAAAGCAGCTCAAGAAGGTCCAGGCCAGCCAGAGCAAGGAACTGTCGCAGTGGCAGCGCCAGATCTCCAACGCCCGAAATACGGAGGTGTTCGAAGCTGCCAAGGAGGGTTACAAGGGCTTCCTCAAGGTCTCGAGTGACGAGATCATCAAATACTATGACAAGCTGCTGGACCTGATCGGCGACCGTGATCCCGACGAGACCGAACGGCTGCAGACCGAACGCTCCGAGTTCATCGAGCGCCTGACCGGCGAGGCTGAAGAACAGCAGCGGGCCAACGTCGCCAAGGAGCAGGATCTCCTGAAGGAGTCCTTGAACCGCCAGCGGTCCGCGATCGAAGATGTCTCCAAGGGCCTGTTGAAGCAGATCGAGATGGGAACCGAAGAGCTGAAGCGCATGGCGCCCAGCCAGGCCATGGATGCCCTTGCCAAGAAACTCCGCGAGCTGACAGACCAGCTAGCCGGCGAGTATGGCAAGATCGACAACATCGACACCCGGCTGACCGGTATTGGACTTGGAGACCCGATCACCCAGGCCGTCGCCGGCAGCGCCCGCTCGGCCATGAAGGCCTTCATCGACGCTGGCCTGTCCAAGGTCGGCGCCGCAGCTCTTGCCGCAAACATCTCGACCGAGAGCAACTTCAACCCCAACGCCCGCGGTGACTGGGACTCTGACACCAAGAGGCACACAGCCTTTGGTGCGGCCCAGTGGCGGGACACCAAGGGGTCTCCCCGCTGGTCGAACATGAAACAGTTTGCCTCCAATCGGGGCGCGAGTGAGTGGGACATCAATACCCAGTATCAGTTCATTCTGGACGAGCTGGAGAAGCAGTTCCCGGGACTTCTGCAACGCCTGAAATCCGGCGACGAGGATGTGCAGACGCTGACCCGCGATGTCATGCGCCAGTATGAAAACCCGAGCCACGACCCCAAGCTTAACCATATCGACAAGCGGCTCCGCCAGGGTGAGGCATTCAATGCCATGGACCTGGGCTCTTCGGCGGAGAAGATCACCCAGATCACGACGAACCTCGACGACACCATCAAGGAGAACAATGTCCAGGCCGTGCAGCAACTGTCGGACGCGACCGTCAAGAACCTCAAGGCCCGACTGGCAAATCTGAAGACGCAGGTCCGCTTCAACGACGACGCCGGCTCTCTCCAGGATATCCAGGACCAGATCCAGAAGGCCCACGCGGGCATCGCCGAGGCCGAGCTGGCCAAGTTCGAAGCCGAGAACGCGGGATTGAAGGTCGAGGACAACGCAGCATTCAAGGCACAGCGCGAGCTTCTACAGGAGCGGCTCCGTGAGAACCTGAACTCGGATCTGCTGAAGGTCATGGAGGAGTTCTACAAGGCCGCAGAGGAAGAGCTGAACCGGCCGATCGACGCTGCAAAAGCCAACCTCGACGCCGCCCAGCAACCCGACATGGCCAACAAGTACACCGAGATGGACCTGCAGAAGATGCAGCAGGACATCACCAACGCCGAGCGCGAAGCCTCGCTCAACCGCGTGCTGCTGATCGAACAGCAGATTGCCGACGTCCGGGCCCGTGCGGCGGAAGCCGAAGCCACCTATGGTCCTGACAGCTCCGAGGCGCTGATGTGGCGCAACGTCGAAAATGACCTGATCGCCCGCAACAACGAACTCAAAGTCACAAACAACGCCCTGGACGTTGCCAAGGCCCAGAATGGTCCGTCGATCGCTGGAGCCATCCAGTCCGCGAACCAGGCTTGGGCCCAGCAGAACGGCCTGATTGACGCGAACAACAAGATGGTACCGATCGCGAAGCAGGTCGAGCAGACCTGGGGCCAGGTGTTGGGTGGGCTTCAGTCCAGCTTCTCGACCTTTTTCCAGTCTATCTTCTCCGGCACGGTCACCGCCGGCGAAGCCTTCAAGCAGCTCGGCGTATCGATCCTGCAGATGTTCACCGAGATCATCGCCAAGGCCCTGGCCAACCAGATCCTCATGTCACTGTTTGGCATCGGCGGGACCACGGGGAGCACAGGTGGGGGCATCATGGACATAATTGGTGGTTTCCTCGGTGTCGGCAGCGCAACTGGGGGAGCAGTCCGGGCCGCAACCGGCCGCAAGGTGACGGCACCGTTCCGAGACAGCAAGCTCTACAACCTGATGGATGGTGAATACGTCCTGCGCCAGTCAGCGGTCCAGGCGATCGGCGTCGACAAGCTGGACGCCATGAACAACCTCGGAAATCGTCAGATCTCCGAGGGTGCCCTGGGTGGCAAGGTTGCCGCCAATGACAACCCGCAGCAGAGCGGCGTTGTCAACGTCTGGGTCGTCTCGCAGGATCAGGTACCCGCAGCTGGCCCGAACGACATCATCGCGACCGTCGCCCAGAATATCCAGAACCGCGGCACCATCAAACAGCTGATCCAGCAGGTTCAGATGGGAGCGGTCTAAAAATCAAAGTCGAGGAGCCCCTGCTCCTCGACGTACCGCTTGAAGCACAGGAAGTTGGTCCAACCCACATTATCCTCACGGACGACTGCCTTCTTCCCATCATCGAACTCAAGCCCATAGGTCTCCGCCCGCGAGCGCCCACCGGTCACCGCGCCGGCGACTGCACCAACGAGGCCAAAAGCCATCGCCCCTCCGAGCGCGGCGGCGCCGGCCTCACCTGGATTGGTGATGGACCGAACACCCAACTCCTTCACTCGAACGATATTCGTCGGCAGATAGCTCGCCCGAGGCTCGGGACCGAAGTCTATCCCCAGGAAATGCTTACCCTGCGGACCACCCATCCAGTAGGTGTTGGCCTTGAAAGCACAGACCCCTCGAAAATCGCCGCCAATTACTTGTGCCATGTTTGCTCCTATGTACTAATCGTCACCTACCATGGATGGTTGCGCTTAGCAACTGGATCCAAAACCCTTGCAACTCACCCCCTCAGCCGCCATATAACTCATCATGGAAACATTCAATTTTCCGTACTTCTCTTGGTCGGTCCGCTACCCGGACTCTTCCGCCAAGGTGAGCTTCGGACGTGGTTATGAATTTGCCTCAAAGCCAAAGGGACCTGATCAGGTGACCTACACGCTGGCCTTCAAGACCATGATGTTCTTCACCACCGCCGGGGTCGTGTCGACAACCATCAATCCAGAGTTCAACATCGCCCGTCTCGAGGCCTTCTACAAGACGCATCGGCTGTATGAGAAATTCATCCTACCCCTGCCGGCCCACGGAGATTTGACCGTCCGCTTCGCCAAGCCCCTCGAATACAAGCTGACCCCTGGTGGTCAGGGCACGGTTGACGCCTTCACCCTGGAGATGTTGCTCCAACCATGACAGCACCCGTCAGTCACCTCCAGGAAGCTCAAAAACTCACCGCCGACGCTCTCGTCGATCTCTTCACCGTCTCGCTGAAGAACCTGCCGGTCGTCTTCCGCTTCAAGCACGACGACACCAAGATCTGGCAGGGCAACACATATGAGGGCATGGCCTGCCGACTGACGGGCGATAACCGAAGCGCCGATGGTGAAGAGTCCAGGCCGAGCCTCCAGGTCATGAACCCGCTTGGTATCTTCAACGCTGCGGCAGTTGCCGGCCAGCTCGACATGGCAGTCGTAACCCGGCGCCGCGTACTCCGGGAGCACCTGGATGCCAACGTCAACATCTACGATCAGCGCATGTGGTACATCGGACGTATCCGCGAGCTGATCACTGGCCAGAGCATTTCGTTCGAGCTTCGCAACATGACAGAGGGGGCCAACTTCCAGATCCCCAGCCGCATGTTCATCCCTCCTGATTTCCCGCTGGTGAGCCTATGAGGTACGAGCACCTCCTCAACCGGACGTTCGCCTATGGCAAGCAGGATTGCTACAGCCTGGTCCGTGAGTTCTACCAGGACAATTTCGACATCCTGCTCCCGAACTTCGCCCGGCCGAAGGCATTCTGGGACCACGGTATCAACCTCTATGGCGACCTCTACCACAAGGTCGGCTTCTACCCGCTGGATTGCCACCCCTCGGAGTATCGCGTCGGTGATGTCTTCCTGATGGCGGTCCGGTCCGAGGTGGCCAACCACGTTGGTGTCCTCGTTGGCCACAACCTGGTGGCCCACCACTTATGGGGCCGGCTATCGGTCGCCGAGCCCTACCGCAATCTGCTCCGCAACACGACGGTCGCCGTGCTGCGCCACAAGGATGTTCAGCAAGACCAGGTGCAGGGAACGCAATCCCTGCTGGATCTGGTCAGCCCGCACATCAAAAGGAAACTCGATGCACACCTCGGATCTGCTGACGTTCTATGAGGGCCCCAACGAGCGCGTTGGATTTATCCTGAAGACCGGTGAGATTATCGAGGTGCCGAACGTCTGCTCGAAGCCCACCGATGGCTTTGACGTGGCCGGTGTTGACATCGTCGAGTTCACCCCACTGGCGGTGGCCACCTGGCATACGCACCCGGACAGTGACTCCAATCTGTCGGCCAGCGACTGGCACACCTTCCTAAGCTGGCCCGACCTCGACCACTACATCATTGGCAACGATGGTGTGACGAAGTTCGTCGTCCAGGATGGGGATATTCTCATTGAAGCGTAAGATCGTCCTTCATGGCTACTTCGCAGCCTTCCACGACGGCCCGATTGAGGTCAGCGGTGATACCGTTGCCGACATCATTGAGGGCCTGACCCGCCAGGTCGCCGGCTTCGCGCCTGACCCGATCAAGGGCCGGCACCGGGTCAAGGTCGTCGGTTACGAGCGAGAGGAGGATCTGCACACCTACCTCGGCCCGGACGTCACCGAGATCCACCTGATCCCGCAGCTGAATGGCGGCAAGCAGGGTGGCCTGATGCAGGTTTTGCTTGGCGTCGTCCTTATCGGCGTCGGCTTCATGCTGGGCGGACCTCTAGGCTCTATGCTGATGAAGGCCGGCGCCCTCGCAATCCTTGGCGGACTGACGCAGATGCTCGCCCCCAAACCGGAGACGGACAAGGACACCGGGCCGACCAGCATCTACCTCGGTGCACCGAAGAACACTGTCAAGATCGGCACACGCATCCCGATCCTCTACGGCCGGTACCGGGTCTATGGACACTACCTCAGCTTCGACATCAACGCCCTTGAGTACAAGCCTTGACGGTCTGGTAAATCTGTCTCCCGACCCCCATATACACCTGACAAGGAAACAGGTGTTTTCATATGACAATTCAGGACATTTCCCTTCGCACACTCTCCGGCGCGAAGGGGGATCAGGCAAAGAACACCCGCGACAATCTCTTTTCAACTGACATAGTTGAGGTCCTGCTTGGGATCTCCGAAGGGCCGATCAAGGGATTGGTCGATGGCGCGAAGAGTTTCTACATCGGAGAGACTCAACTCGTAGACCAGAACGGCGAAAACAACTTCGACAATTTCGAACTTGTCTCCTACAAGGGCAGCGAAGTCGGGGAGAACATCTACTCCCGTATGGGCGGCTTCGGCTCCTCGACCACTGTCTCCACGGAGCTGGGCACTGACATTGCCGTCGTCCGCTCCGGCCAGCATACCGACATTGACTATCTCGACGTGCGCTTTGTCATCAACCGCCTGGTGAAGAGCGACAAGAAGGGTACCTTCAAACACAACGGTCGCTGGACGATCGAGTACAAGCTGACCAGTGCGGCTAATTGGACGCCCGTCCGCACGCCTGAAATCAATCCCCTACCCACCCAGATCTCCGGTGAGAGCTTCGACATCTTCTACGGCGCCGATGACGACGCCAAGCGGAAGGTCACGGCCTCGCCTGGTGATCGGCCGACCTTCTGGTCCTCGACACAGCCGATCTCGACCGCCAACGCGGCAATCTGGTTCAACACCTCGAACAACTACAAGCCGATGATCTTCGACGGCACCACCTGGGCTTTCCCGGCGGGCCTGGTGTTCACCGGCGCCAGCTGGATCTGGAGCGAAGCATCCTCGTGGGGGGCTGACAAGGCGACCCGGGGCTTCGTCGGCGCGACCCTGTCCAAGACCATCACCTTCGAGCAGGGAGACTACTGGCTGAACACGACCCAGGGCCGGGCGCTCTTCTACAACGGCACCACCTGGATCGAAGCCGGCTCCTCTCTTCGCCCTGGAGCCTTCGGTGAGAGCAACGTCACTGTCATTGATGGTGAGATCTCGATCACGGACAAGACCACCACGGCCTTCGTCAAGGAGTTCCGCATCCCGGTCGCCCAGGCCCCCGAGCCCTACATGATCCGCGTGAAGAAGACCTCGCCGGAGAACACGACCGAACGCTTCTTCGACATCACCTGGGAGAGCTTCCAGGAGGTGACCGCGAAGGCCTACAACTTCCCGGCCGTCGCCTCCACCCAGCTGATGGCCCGTGCCTCGGAACAGTTCTCCTCGGTTCCGGACTTCTCCGGCATCTACGATGGCCGCATCATCCGCGTGCCCACGAACTACAACCCCGAGACGCGGGTCTACACCGGCATCTGGGATGGCCTCTGGAAGCTCGCCTACAGCAACAATCCAGCCTTCGTCGCCAACGACATCGTCCTCAACGACCGCTACGGCATCAACGCCTACTACCCGGTCCAGCTGAACAAGTGGGACGTCTACGAGGCAGCGCAGTGGTGCGACACCCGGGCCGCGAGCGGCAAGCCCCGCTTCACGTTCAACAACCTGATCTCGGATCCACGCGGTGGCCGCGATGCAGTCAACTTCATCTGCGGGCTCTTCGCCGGCCGCTTCTTCGACGACGGTAACGGTACGGGCGTCATCAAGGTCGACAAGGACGAACCGGCCAGCATCGTCTTCACGCCGGAGAACGTCGCCGATGGCATCTTCACCTATTCGTTCACCGAGATCTCGACCCGTCACAACGACCTGACCGTCACCTTCATCAATCCGGATCTCAACTGGAGTGAGGACCGCCGGCGCCTGCACGACCAGGATCACATCGACCAGTATGGCCGCATCCCGTTCAACTTCATCGCAGTCGGCTGCACCGATGTGGACGAGGCCCTGCTCCGGGCCCGGCACCATTTGGTCACGGCCACCCGCGAAACCATGCTGGTCAACTTCAAGACCAACCGCCTCGGTCTGTACCTGGCGCCCTACGAGGCCATCCTGGTGGCAGACGAGGATATGGGCACTGGAGTGACCGGCAGGGTCCAGAGCGTCACTGGGGCCCGCTCCCTGGCTCTGCGTGATGCCATCTACCTGGAACCTGGCTTCAGCTATCGCGTCAACTTCCAGACCATCAGCGAAGCGACCAACGAGTTCATCATCGAGTCGCGCAACCTGACGGCCGGAACGATCGGCGCCGTGACCACTCTGAACGTCACCGCCGACCTCCCGCCTCTGCCGGCCGACGCCACCTTCGTGATCGAGCAGACGAATGGCTCCGCCGCCCCGGTGGCCTACCGCGTCATGTCGATCAACGAGATCGATGGCGACCCGGACAACGTCGATATCCAGGCCGTCCAGATGTATCGTGCCAAGTGGCTCTACATCGACGGGGTCATCGGCTCGCCGGCCGAGCTTGATGCCTATGTCCTAAACTCCAAGGCAAAGCCCCTGCCCGTCCCCACGGTCCGTGTTCGCCCGGCTGTCCGGACGGTTGGCATCCGCAAGGTCACCACCCTGACCCTCGACTGGGACAAGAGCCCAACCAAGACCGTCACCCAGTACAAGATCGAGGGCTCGCGCAACAACGGCCCGATGTCCACCCTGGCCACGACCAGCGTCCAGCAGTTCGAGTGGGATGATATCCCTGTCGGTGAATACGTCTTCCAGGTCACCGCGATCGACGTCAACGGCTACAGCTCCACCGCGAAGATCGTCGAGCACCGGCTGATTGGTGACTTCGTTGTCGTCGATGAGATCACCTCGATCCGTATGCTGGATGAGCCTTCCGAGACCGAGTTCGAGAGCCGCTCCCCTGTCTTCCAGTGGCCCGAGTCCCAGAACCTGAACCATGAAGAATACGTCGTCCGGATCACCACCACGGGTGACGTCCTGATCCGCGAAGAGCTGATCACTGCCAACACCTATAGCTATGAGTATGCCGTCAACGAGTCGGACGGCGCCGGCACCCCGCGCCGCGCCTTCAAGATCGGTGTCTCCTCTAGCGACAACTTCGGCTTCCGGTCGGAGTTCATCTGGCTGACCGTCAACAATCCGGCCCCTCCGGTGCCGACCAGCGCCGCGGTGGATCTCAACTTTGGTGCGGCCATCATCAAGTACGATGTGCCGCCGCTCCGCGACTTCCGAGGGGTGATGATCCATTCCTCGACCGAGGATGGCTTCACACCGACCCAAGCCAACCTGGTCTACAAGGGCCCGAACAACAACGTCGCCCTGGTCCGGGCCCCTGGGGCAATCCACTACTTCAAGCTCGCGCTCTACGACGTGTTCGACGATGGCTCGCTGAACTTCGGGAACCAGCTGTCACTCTATGTTTCGGCGTCCACCTCGGACAGTGACATTGTCCCGCCGGCCGCGCCGACCAATCTCGTCCTCACCCCTGGTGTTGGCTTCCTCCTCGCCGCGTGGACCAATCCCGTAGATACCGACCTGGAGTTCGTCGAGCTTTTCTACAACACGGTCAATAACTCCGCGACGTCCAAGTTCGGCGCCTCCTCCAGGGGCACCTCCGTAGTCATCCCGGGCATGCCCCATGGAGTTCCGGTCTTCGCCTGGGCCCGGTCCGTGGACCGGTCTGGCAATCGGTCGGGCTTCGTGGCGCCGGCCGGCGGAGCGGCTGCACCCACCCTGGTGATCGCCGACATCATCGCCGACGCGGCCATTGGGGTGAGGCATCTCCAGGATCAGATTGTCGACACGACCCACATCGTGAACGATGCAATCACCGCAGCCCAGATCGCTGCCAACGCCGTCACCGCCACCGAGCTGGCTAGCTTAGCCGTCACCGCCAGGAACGTCGCCGCGAACGCCATTACTACGGCTGCAATCGTTGCCAACGCCATAACAGCAGCACAGATCGCTGCCAACGCCGTCACCGCGACCCAGCTGGCCGACTTGGCAGTTACGAACGCTCATCTTACCGCAAATGCTGTCACTGCTGCGAAGCTGGCCGATGCTGCAGTCGCTGCTGGGAAGATCGCTGCGAACGCTGTAACTGGCGCCGAGCTGGCTGCTCTGGCAGTCAACTCCACCAAGCTGGCTGACAACGCAGTCACCACGGCAAAGATCGCAGCGAACGCAGTAACGGCCAATGAGATCGCTGCCAACGCAATCACTGCCATCAAGATCCTGGCCAACACCATCACTGGTGCGAAGATCGCTGCCAACACCATCACCGGCAATGAGATCGCCGCCAACACCATCACCGCGGCCCAGATCTCTGCGGGGGCCATTGGGGCCACGGAAATTGCTGCAAAGGCAGTCACTGCTGAAAAGATCGCGGCCAACACCATCACCGCCGCCCAGATCGCCGCGAACACGATCACCGCTGCCCAGATCGCAGCGAACACGATCACCGCTGCCCAGATCGCAGCGAACGCCGTGACGGCCAACGAGATCGCTGCCAACACGATTACCGCTGCCCAACTCCTGGCCAACACCATCACTGGTGCGAAGATCGCTGCCAACACCATCACCGGCAATGAGATCGCCGCCAACACCATCACAGCTGCCCAGATCGCCGCCAACACCATCACCGCTGCCCAGATCGCTGCCAACACCATCACGAGCAACGAGATTGGGGCCAACATGATCACCGCCAAGCACCTGGTGCTTGACGACGGAACGAACCTAATCCAGAACGGGTCGTTCGGTGACATCACCAAAGATGCCATGGACGCCCTTTGGACGTTCGGTGGGGGTGCCTACGTTCAGTCGAGCAGCGCCAGCCAGGCCGCAGCCTGCTTCCGCTATGCCGCCGGAACGGCTTGGGTCCAGACCGGCCAGGCCTCCCTCGTCATCGACCAACTCACCGTTGGTGCTGGCCTCTCCATGTACATGAACTCCAAGGCGACGATCCCCGTAACCGCGGGGGACGTACTGGCCTGGGAGACGGAGCTTAGGTCCGACGTCGCCGCAAACGCGGGCTTCTACTTCCGGATCTACTGGTATGACGCAAATGGTGCGGCCCTCACAACCCCCGCTTCGGTCGACGTGCTTTCGAACGTCGCCGTTACGACCACGTTCACAATCAGGAGTGGTCAGACCACGGTCCCAGCTGCCGCGTGCTTCTGCCGGGTTCGCCTCTACAACCACAACACAAACACTACGGCCCGGTACTTCGTCATCGACCGCGTTGGTCTACGCCGAGCCAACGCCGCGAGCCTGATCGTAAACGGCACGATCGTTGCCGCCAAGATTGCCGCCAACACGATCACTGCCGCCCAGATCGCTGCCAACACGATCACTGCCGCCAAGATTGCCGCCAACACTATCACTGGCAACGAGATCAGCGTTGCGAACCTGGCAGCGATCAGCGCCACGTTGGGGGCGGTCAACATCTCGAGCGCAAACATCGGCACCCTTACAGTTGGAACGTCAAACATCGCTGCCGGAGCGGTGACGGATGTAGAAAGCTACTACGCCTCAAGCAGCCTGGCTTGGTCCAGCTCAGTTGTTCAGGTGGCGAGTATAACTGTGACTGTGGCGGCGAACGAAAAAGTAATTCTGCTAGGTTCCGCAGATATCATCCTCAGTAGCTCTATGAAGATGCCTGTCACTGGTAGAATGTATCGCAACAACGTCGCGTTTGGCATGGCCAATGGTAATCTAACACCTATATCCGTCACTACAAGAAGCAATGAAACAGGGGCAGAAACCTACACCTATGGGTGGCTAACCCCCGGACAAACTGTAACAATTCTTAACCATGACACCCCCGGTGCCGGCACATTCACGTACACCATGAAGTTCACGCGTGGAACCCAGGGTACTCAAGTGGGGTCTAGCGTGCAGCGCTTCCTATGCGCCCTTATTTGCAAGAGGTAATCGAGTGGATGACGATCAGATGCTAGAGAAGACATTCTTCATCGCCTACGAACCACCTACCGGTCGGATCGATCATGTCCGTCAAACCTCAGCCATAGCACGGTATCTAGGGGATGGGTTCGACTATCTGGAGATCGATGAAACCCAGTCTCAGGTTGATGGGGGTCTCTACTATATCACCACGGGTGGGATCGTCCCACGCCCGGTGTTCCCAATCGTGGACCAGGACCTGGTCGTCGGACAGGAAGTCGCGCTGGCGCTGCCGGCCGGCACTGTCATCCGGACCGAAGACAATCAAGAGCACATCCTGGCGGATGGCCTGCTCGAACTGTCCGGGGATATTGCCGACACCTACCAGCTAGCGCTCTCCCTCTGGCCCTATGTCGACCAGACCGTGAAGGTGACCATCCATGAAGCTTAATCTGAACCGTGACATCGCCGCCCTCAGAACCGAGGCCTGGGCCCGGATCGATGCAGCTGCAGAGCAGTCCAGGGTCCAGTTCATGACCCTCGGATCCGGCCAGGCAATGGTCTACGACCAGAAGCGCCGGGAGGCGGAAGCCTTCATGGCCAACCCGGCAGTGTCCCCCGGCGAGATCCCGCACCTCGTGGCTGAGGCAACCCAAAATGGCCTGACGAGCTATGACCAGGCGGTCATCTATCTCACCATGAGCCAGCAATGGCTCACTGTGTCGCCCATCATCGAGAACATCCGCCTGGGAGCCAAGACCTCGGTCGGCGCCGCAACCAGTCCTGCATCTATCCTGGCAGTGGAAGCAGCTATCTGGTGGCCGAGCCTATGACGCGCCGCAAGGGCATCATCGCCTACGGGACGGAGGAGGACCGAGCCAAACTGGCCCTCCTCGCCGACACCTACCAAATGTCGGGCAGCGAGCTGATCATCAAGATGATCCGTGATCGTCATGCGGATCTATTCGGTTCAAACTGAATCAACCTAAGCGAGCACTTACACACTCTGATCCCCATATACTGGGGACACACGGAGTGCCTCATGACGACCCCCGAAAACACAAACACCAACCTACGCCTTGGCTCGCTCGAACAGGCAATTGCCCACAACACGGATCGTGTTGGGGAGGTGGTGAAGTACATGGAGCGCCTCGTCGTTATCGAGGAGCGGAATGGCTTCATGCTTGAGCAGCACCGTGAACTGAAGGCGACCTTCAAGGAAGCCATCCAGACCATGACCAACCAGCAGCTGGCCTTGGACAACAAGGTCCGCGAACTGCAGGAGAAGATGATCCGTCTGATGACGACCTTCTCGATCCTCACCACCACAGTTGCAATCGGCATCCCGTACATCCTGAAGATCTTGAGTGGAGCCTGACATGGAACTCATTGCTGTACAGACAGCCCTCCTCGCCGCCGGCTATGACCCAGGTCCCCTCGACAACCTCCCGGGCCGCAAGACATCAGCTGCGCTCAATCGTTATCAGGCGGCTAACCGCCTCCCCATCACTGGCCTGGCGGACACCGCCACCATCTCAGCATTGATCGGTAAATCGACCAGTGCCAGTGCCCTCACCCCACCGTGGATCGTCCTCGCGGCCAAGAAGAAGGGCCTGCACGAGTCCCGCGACAAGGCTTCGCTGATCTCGTTCCTGAAGCTCGGCAAGGGCTATCTCGGAGATCCCACAACCAACCCATGGTGCGGTGATTTCGTTGAGACCTGCCTGGCAATTGCCCTTCCGAAGGAGGCCTTCCCGGCCAACCCCTATGCGGCGATCAACTGGGTGAAGTTCGGCATGGCGACGACTCCCCGCGTAGGCGCGGTCATGTCGTTCCACCGAGGTGACCCGAAGTCCTGGCAGGGGCATGTCGGCTTCTACGTCGGCGAAGACTCAAGCCACTTCCATATCCTGGGGGGCAATCAGAGCAACGCCGTCACCGTCTCCCGGATCGCCAAGACTCGCCTTCGCCCCAATGGCTCACGCTGGCCCTCCAGCTATCCGGTGAACACCAGCCGTCGCTTCACGACCGCAGGTAATCTCTCCATCACCATCAACGAGGCCTGACCATGGCATACAAGACTGGTGAACCCTCCTGGACCTGGCGCCGCCTCCTCGTGGCTGTGGTGATCTCGGTCTCGTTCTCCCTGATCGTGGGTATCAAAGATGCCGCGGACACAATGATCAACCGAACCATTGTTGAGGGGGCCTTCTTCCTCGTGATGGCCTTCGGCCTGAGCTATCTCGGCATCCCGGCTGCACAGGACATGATCGCCATATGGCGCACCAAGTCCGGCCTTCCCTACAAGGAGGAGGAGGAATGATCACCTCTCTTCTCGCCCGTATATGGCCCACAGCGATCCTGTGGGTCGTCCTCGCCCTTGGTGGATACACGCTCGGCGTCATCAAGACAAATGAGGGCCACCGCAACAAGGCCCTGGCCCAGACCGTCCGCGAATTGACAGTCGCCGCTGCGGCCAAGGATCTCGACTCGATCCGTTTGGTCGAGCAGCAGGCCCTTATTGAGAATTTGAACAAGGAAATCGACGATGCGCGGGACAAGCTTTCTGACAAAAGCCGTGTGTGCTTTGATGCTGGTGACACTGACCAGCTGCGCAACCTCTGGAAATAGCAAGATGCCGGAGATCCCGGCAGATGTTCGGGCCTGCTTCGGCACCGTTGTTGGCGCTCCGGCCGCAGGCCAGGCGCTGACCCAGGATATGGTCTTCTCCCTGGTCGCCGCTCTCAAGCGGAGCGAGAAGAAGAAGGACCTCTGTGGCCAGCGCCTGATCAAGTGGTACGACCACTTACGCCTTGGTGTTGACACGGCTCGTGCCTAGCACCGAGCCGCGGTAGTCGAAGTTGCCACTGTGGGTCAGCTCGCTGCGAAGATCCACCCAGATAGCGCCGTCCATGTCTGCCACCCGCCGGCAGAAGGCATAGTCCTCGGACAGATACCGGCCATCCCTCACCATTGTGTCGAAGAACAGGTAGTGGTTTTCGCTGGCCGGGGCGCCAAGCTCGCCCTGGTCGGAGGCGTACTTCAGCTCTGGATAGACCAGCGTCATTTCCAACATCACGTCCCGAGCGATGCACATGAACCCTGTGGCCACTTCGTGGACACAGGCGAAGCCGTCGTCCGGGACGGCTACACTGGCGCCCTCCAGCCGGATAGCATAGCGGAGCATGGACAGCTGCAGATCCTGACCAGTCAGGTTCGTGGGCTCGCTGGGCGGGAACTGCATCTTCAGCGGATAGACGCCGGCGACCACCGGGTGGCCACTATCCAGCAGCCGGAAGAACTGATCTGGCTGGAACGAGATGTCAGCATCCACCCAGAACAGGTAGTCCCATTGTCCGTCGAGGAACGTCGCAACGGCGTTGTTTCGCGCCCGCGTGATCAAGGAGTCGGTCAGGGTGTAGACTGTGATCTCGTAACCCCGCTCGGCGGCTTGCTGCATCATCGCGATGACCGACTGCATATAAAGGTGGCCCACCTGTCCGTTGTAGCAGGGGGTGGCGAGTAGAACTTTCTTCATGGGGATCTCCTGGGTTTGGGAAAAAGAAAGGCCCCCACCGGGGGCCTTCTGTCATTTGTAGAAGTCGATCGGGCAAGCCCCGCCGCCGCAGTCAACGTGCTCCCGATCGATGTCCTCCATCATGGCGACGTCGATGTTGAAGACGAGCTGCTCAAACTCCTCGTCGGTGACCGGCTGCTCCGGCTGGTATTCGTAGGACACCGACTTGATCTGGGGCATGACCGACACGCAGCGAACCTGGCTCACGTTGTCGAACATCATCCGTTCATAGTCCGCGAAGGTGAGCTTCTCCGGATCATACTTCAGCGTGTAGCTGATCTGGTTGCCTCCCTCGGCGCCGATCCAGAAGTGCTCCAGGAGCTTGATCCAGCGGAACTGCTCTTCCACCGTGGCCTCGGACGCCGTGATCAGCTTGTCGCCCATACCCAAGGTGGTGATCATCGGCGCGGTCGGGAACCCAACAATGGTCGTGCCCTTGTAGGAGACCAGCTCGCGCACAGGGTATCCGTTCTTCCGGTAGTCCTCGATCAACGGATCGCCATTGCGGAACTGGACCCAGCGAAGCAGCTTGCGCATCGACGGCAGGTGGGCGCCCTCGGTGAGCCCGAACAGCTTGCTGGTGGTGCCGGCCGGCTTCATTGTCCGTAGAGTGTGCGGCACGACCACACCCAGGATCGCGGCGTACTTCGTCGCCTCGTCCGCAACCGCGTCAGCGAAGCGCTGCAGCATGTTCCAGAATGGTGCAGCCTCGGCGGTGATCCCCATCGGACCAATGTCGCCGGCCGCAATGGCCTCGCGGAAGCTGAGCCCGAACCGATCCCACATGTACTCGTGAAGGCCCGTCATGCCGACGCCGATACGGTTGGTCCGCATGACCTCCCGTTTGTAGATCGAGTCCATGGTGTTGATCCGCATCAGCGCCCTGGTGGACGAACGGAAGGCATCCTCGGCGTCATCATCGTCCTTGGCATGGAACGGCACCACGTCGGCGATGACACAAAAGCCCCCTAGCAGGAACAGAACGATCTCGCCGCAGGGGTTGACGATGAAGTGGTAGGGATGATCCAGGACGCGGCGAACCAGCTCGCGGGCCATCTTCTTGCTCTCTTCGTCGAGCTGGTAGAGCGCCGAGCCGGCAAACATGGTGTCGAGGTAGTCGTCGAGGCCATCCTTGTTCACGTCCAGCTTGTCGACGTTGAGGAAGCCAGGCTCGCCCGTGCCATCACCAAACTGGCAATCCATCACTTCGAGCCAGACGGCATAGGCGTGCAGATCGAGCGCATCACCAGTGCCGTTGTTGTCCCGCACGCGGCCGACGCGGTCCCAGAACTCGGCATCGACAGCAACGCTGTTGTTCGACGACCAGAGGAAGGACTCGAAATAGCCGCCGGCTTCGCGCAGGGCGATCACTTCATCACGGCTCTTGTTGCGGAACTCCGGCGGGCGCTTGAGCTGGATGAACTCGAAGATCGACCGGTCCTTCCAATACTTCACGGCGATGCGGGCGGCGCGGCGTGTACCACCGACCAGGACGCACTCAGCCAGCAGGTGGTCGATGTACATCGCAGCCAACCAGGGAGCCATGGCGGAGCCACGGACGCGGGCGACCATGGTGAGTGCGGCCATCAGCGGGCCCGGGCCCGACGCCGGGCGGTTCTGCATGCCGACGATCGGCCGGCCAGCTTCACGGACGAGCGTGAAGTCCAACAGCACGATGCTGTCCTGGTCCTCGGCGTTGAAGGACAGGGACTCGATCAGCTCGACGGCCTTCGCCCAGCCCTCGCGGCTATCCTGGACCAGGTGGTGGATGATGTTGCGGTTGGCATAGAAGTGCTTCGCAGCACGGGCCGTCATGTAACCCTTGAGCTGGTCCGGATGGGTGTCGTCGATCACGCAGACGACGTGGGGCATGTTCTTGGCCCAGTCGATAACCATCAGATCGTCGTCGTAGCAGCTGCCGACGCCCGAACCGGACAGGAGCAGCTTCTTGGTCAGGAAGCGGAGCATCGCCGTACTGCAATTTGTGAAGACCTCTTGCGGCCGGAAGGCCTGGTTATCGTCACCATGTTGGAGGCTGCGGCCGGAGAGAAGGGTCGAAGCTTGGGCCAGGTGGTGGTTCAGGGAAGCATAGTCGTCGCTCTCGGGATGTAGGGAAGCGTTGCCGCTGGCAACGCGGTGGGCGACATCGCCCCAAGTCTCGCCAGGACGATTGATCGTGCGATCGGCGACAGCTGTACCCATGCCCGGGAAGTATTCTCTGGCCATTAAATTACCTCAGATTTTCAAGAAATGCGGAGAGTTTTAGGTGGGATGTCCCGCCCTGCTTTCACATGGCGGGACCGGTTCCCTATGCGTCGGCGCGGTTCACTGCGGCTTCCACGGTGAACTTGTCCGGGTACCGCTTCGCCAGCTTCGCAATGTTGAAGTCGAAGACCTCTTCGAGGGTGATCCCGTAGTTCTTGAAGAGCAGCGCGAGGTACCAGAGGAGGTCGCCGCTCTCGTCGACGATCTTCCGGCGCTTCTCTTCCGGGGCATCGTCGGACAGGAGCACTTCGGAGATCTCGGTGACCTCCCCCTCCATACCGAGCATGGCATGAAGATCGTTGACGTCGATGTTGTAGGCCAGGCCGAGGTCATTGGCGGCATCGAGGCTCATCTTGTTGAGACGCTCGACGTTGTCGTAGAAGAGCCCACGCTTGACGGCGTCGATGATCTTAGCGGACTCGGTCCGGTTCTCCATGATGATCCCGATGAGGATCGGGCTGACGTTCTCCGGAAAGAACACTGAGGCGAGCGAGCGGCCGAAGTCGGCCTGGTACTGGGTGGCATCCATGGTGGTGTTCCTTACTGAAGCGTGGGGAAGTGAAAGAGGGGGGCGGCTGGCGCAGGCGGCTGACCTTGCAGCTCGACCCAACGGGCCAGCTCGTAGGCTGCGGACTGCAGGTGCTCGATCCCGCCGCCATCGCGGAAGGCGAGCAGCTCGGACAAGACCCAGATCAGGCTCGGTTCGGGGATTGCCTCGAACGCCTGGTGGGTGTGCTCGACGATGAAGCGGTCATCATCGCCCAGGCCCTGGGTGGCAAACTCCAGGAGGAAGGCGATGTTGCAGCCAAGATGGCCCGCCTCGGACAGATTGCTTTCCGGATCGATCGTCGCGCCGGGGATCATCCTGAACACCAGGTGGCGCAGGGCGCTGTTCATCACGGAAGACCAGCTTCCACCCTTTCGCCAGTTGTGGGCGTTGTACTTCTGGGCGCCGAAGCCGAGCACATCGCCAGTATGACGGAGGAGCACAACCGGCATCTCGACGCCGGCCTCGAAGGCATGATTGAAAATAGCTTCGAAGAAGCTGGTGGGGATAAGGGAAACCGGCGGCTTCCCCGCGTTGTAGCGTTCCATGGTCATCAGAGGAGCCCCAAGAATTTGAATGCATTGCGGATTTTCTCTTCGGCTTCGCGCCACTCCCAACCTTCGACCTTGATGCCGAACGGTTCGCGTCCTTCGAGGACGTAGGGAGCGGGGAAGATCTGGAGCATCTCGTCGGCGCAGATGCGCCGGTCCCAGTCTTCAAGGAGGACCATGTTCTCCCAGGGCTCTTCGAACCAGGTGAAGATCTGACGCTGGACCATCTTCTCGAACTTGACGAAGTCCGGGAGCGCCGCCTTGAAGGGATGTGGCAGGTCGTTGGTCAGGCCCTCATTCAAGTCGTGGAGCGCAGCGGCCCGCTTGAGGCCGGCTGGCACGATGTTGATCAGGTGAACCGTGTGTTCAGCCACCGAATAGTGGCAGTCCGGCTGGCCGCTGTAGCGGCACAGTTTCGGCAACGGCTTCACCAGGTCGTTGATCGAGAGGTAGTCTGCGCCAAGGTTGAACGGATCAACGCGGCGACCAGAGTTGAGGAGGATCGAGCTCAAAACGCATACTCCATGTTGGAGAAGAAGTTGCGCTTGCCGGCGGGGCGTAGGCGGGGGATGAGGTACTGCACGACCCACCCATTGTCAGATGTCTGGAACATCTCGTGGGTACCGGCGTCGAAGGAGACGCGGGCGGCGGCGAGGACATCGGCGTACTTGGTGGGCCAAGTGTCTCCCTGGCGCTTCACGGCGATGACGTTGGGTTCGTAGCCCATGCGGCCGAGTGTGCTAATGTCGGACGGTTCCGGTCCGACAGCGGGGTGAACGCCAAGCTTCTGGCCCAGGCGGCTGCGAGCCTGGCGTTCACGGAGGGCGTGGTAGTCAAGCCCGAGGGCGCGGGCAACTTTCGAGATGTTGCCGTTGGTGCGCTTTAGTTCTTCGTCAATCAGCGAGTATGTCTTGGTCATTTGGTTCTCCCAGAGCGATGTAGTAATCCGCTGAGGGGAACTTATGACTTACGAGCAGGATTTGTGAGATCCTACCTTTGAGTGTATGTAATACTCCTGAGGTTTTCTCGGCCCTGTTCTTATCCATGGACGCATCAATCTCGTCGCCCATGAAGAGCGAGAAGATGTTGTTCGTGAGAACCTGACCAAGCCCGAGCCGCAGCGCGAGGTTGGCCACTGCTTTGCCGGAACCAGACAGAGTGTCGATGGCTTGGCCGTCCACAGTGATGTTGAACTCGTCATCGACGAAGATCACCTGCCGCTCACCACCGGTCATGTGGTTGATGAGGCTGCTGGCAACACGGTTCAGGCTGGGGATCAGGTACTGCTTGATCTTCAGGCGCAGGAGCTTGAGGGCTTCCTTGACCTTGTTCCAATCCTCGGCGTCCGCCCGGTAGGCCACGATCTGGCCGACCAGCCGGTTGTATGTGTCCAAGGTGGTCTGGTAGTGCAGCATCGAGGCCTCGAAACCTCGTGCCTGGTCGAGCAGAAGAACGAGCGACGGGTAATCCTGCAGGTCGACGTCCAGCATGGCGAGCTGGATCAGCTTCTGCTGGCGCTCGGTCTCCCATTTCTCGAACTCGGCAACCTGGCCCGACCAAACCGCGAGCTGAGCCTCGTACTGCTGGCGAGTGCGAAGCATCGCGGCCCAGTCCGGTTCCTTGTCGGAAGGCTTGAGCAGTTCGATCTTCGCCAGAAGCTCGAGGCGCCGCTCGCGGTTATCGATGCCATTCGCCAGTTGGACCCTCTGGTCAATGGTCCAGCGGGGCTCAACGTCGGCCGTGGGCGAGTCCTTGTGCTGCTGCCAGGCT
Source organism: Rhizobium arsenicireducens (assembly GCF_964021225.1). NCBI lineage: Bacteria > Pseudomonadati > Pseudomonadota > Alphaproteobacteria > Hyphomicrobiales > Rhizobiaceae > Rhizobium > Rhizobium arsenicireducens. Next base: position 1,730,896 of record NZ_CAXHYK020000001.1, read on the forward strand.
GTGTCGTCCCAACCGTCAAGAACGCGCTGGTGGCGCTCCAGGACGGCCTCAGTCATGCTTGGTGGAACTTCCTGGAGCACGCAGTTGGAAAACTGAGCGATTTCCAGGTCCAGGTTCGTCACCGCATCGCCGGCGATCGGCCAGTGGTGGGTGCAGCTCGGGCAGGTGTGTTCGCCTTTCGCCAGCAGCTCGGCGCGGGCCTTCTCCAGATGCTGGAGCTTCAGCCAGTCCTTGTGCGCCTTCCAAGCGGCCCGGGCGGCGTCGAGCTGCTTCTGGTCGCATTCCGGCTGAGGAGTGTGCGTCAGGAACTGCCGGCGGGCGCGGAACTGCTGCTGGAGACGGTGCAACTGAGCGTCGGCGTCCAGCTCGGCCTGGGTGTGTTCCGAGGCCGGCGGAATACGGCGGGCCTGGTCTTCGAGCGACGACCGTTCGATCCGGCGGGCCGTCTGGGCATCGACCATACCCTGGAGGAAGTCGATCTCCATCGAGACCTTCTCCTCCGGCCGAGCCGGCTTGGTCCGCTCGATGGCGAGCCAGCCACGCAGCTGGTCGGCCTGGGATCGGACTTCGTCGAGCTTGGCCTTCTCCACGGCGAGATCCGCGGACGGCCGGTAGCCTTCCGGCGCCAGAGGCTGAACCGGCTCGTGGGCGCTGGCTGCGAGTTCATCGGCGCTCCGCTTGTAGACGTTGGCCTCGTCGCCGGCCAGGCGGGCCAGGTCGTCGAGGACAGCCACGCCGATGACGCTGTCGACGCGGCGGCGGCGCTCGGTCGGCGCCATGGAGCCAAGGGAGGTCAGCTCGTCCTGATTGGCCACGCAGGCCATATCAAACACGTCAAGCCCGAACCCGAGGATCTGGCTGATCTTCAGGTTGACGGGCTTGATCCCCACGGCGACGGGGTTGCCATCCATCAGGAGGGTGGCGTTGTTGATCCTGCGCTGGACGACGTAACCCTGGTCACGGACCCGGAAGTCCAGCTCGGCTTTCAGGTTCTTGTAGTCCTCGCTCTTGCCCCGGAGCGCCGCCGTGCCAAACAGGCAGAAGCGGATCATCTCCAGGATCATCGACTTGCCGCTTTCGTTCGGGCCCGTAATAGCACCAAAGCCGCCCTGGAACAGGACGGCTTCGTTGAAGGTTCGGCCGGTGCTCGCGAAGGAGACCGAGTATTCAAGTTTGCGGATCATATTCGCTCCATGATTTGAGTTTGCCGGCGGCGATTGCCTTGGCGGCGCTGCTTTTCAGGTGGGTGATGAAGGCCGGCTGGACGGCGATGCGCCGAAGCTGGTCGAAGTCGTTCATCGACTTCTCCAGTCCTTCCTGAAGCACCTTGATCAAGGCGATCTCGTTGGGGGTCAGGTTGGGGGTGGTCAGCCAGGTGCGGAGCACCCAGCTGTACTGCTCGGCGGATCGGTCAAGCGGTTCCATTGGCACTCCGTTTGCTGTGAAACTGTTCCAGAACCTCAGCGGTGCGGAGAGAAGTGACGCCAGCTTCCGCAAATGCCTCCGCAAAGAGCTTGTCCATGTCGAAGTCGCCGAGGGTGACATTCTCGAGTTCAGGTTCGTCATCGTTCACCTTCTCCGCTTTGTAGGTGAGCTGCAGGCAGTCGATCTCGCCGTCATACTGGCCGAGTATGCGGACGCACTTGTTGCGGAGATCGCCGGTCACTTCGTCGGGGCGCAGGGTGACGTAGAGGCTGTCGTCGGCCTCTTCGCCGTGGGCATAGGGTTGCAGTGAGCCGACGACGACAACCTCGGTGCCATCCCTGGTGAAGCGGGCCGGCAGGTGGATATGGCCGGTGTAGATCCGCTCGAAGTTGAGCCTGGTCGGGATCATGTTGTGGTCGCCGAAGTCCGTGTCGAAGTGGCCGAAGAGGATCTTGGCGTTGGACACCGCAAGCTTCTCCTCGGCACGCCACAGGGGGTGCCAAGGGTAGAGGACGAGGTTCGTGCCGGCGAGGTGCAGCATGGTCGTGACGATGGTGACGTTCGGGACATCAGCCACCAGGGCGGTGAAGACGTCGAACGCTGACCGGCGCTCCAGGTCCCTGATCCAGTCGTGGTTTCCCTTCAAGATGAAGAAGGAGCAGCCCGGCGCCGCCGCTGCGGCCTTGCGGTATTCAGCGGCGACATTGAGGATCAGGTCGTAGGATACGACCCATTTGTCGAACAGATCCCCGAGGCAGATGTGCAGGTCGAACTTCCCACCATGGAGGGCAGCGAGGAAGTCTGCCCAGACCATGGCCTCACGATCACCGCGGCGGGCGAGCGGCGTGCCGTTGAGGAACGACCGCCCGAGGTGGGGGTCGCCGACAAGGCGGATGTGTTTGCCGTCTTCAACGACGTCCATATTTGTCCTCCGCGGAGAAGATCTGATCGATCTGCTGGAGGCAGTCGAAGAGCGCGTTGTGGGCGTCACCGCCGACCGCTTCCGTGTAATGGCTCTCCAGGTCAACGTCGCCGGCCAGGCCCCGGAAGTACGAGTTCATGTCCATTGCCCAGCGGTAGTGGAACGGCTGCGGAAGATCGAACTGGCGAAGGTGAGAAGCGACGAAGCCCCAATCGAATGTCACGGGCTTGGCCCAGAAGCGGACCGGCTTCGGGTTGTTGAGGCCGACCCATTTGACGAAGTCACCCATGACGACGGCGGGATCTTCCGCACGAGCCATGATGGCGTCGTAGACGCTGCGGCGCTTCTGCCACCACTGGGCGGTTGAGGCATCAAACACCCGGCCCGGCGCCACGTTCATGCAGCGGTCGAACATCGAAGGGAAAGGCTGCACCGTGCGGGTCTTGAGATCGAACTTCACGGCGGACAGCTGGATCATCCCGTTCGTCTCCGGGTTGGTGCCAGTGGTCTCGGTGTCGATCATCACGTCTTGGTATTGAGGTTCCATTTGAAATTTTCCAGTTCTGTCCATGGGAGTGAGGCTTTGCCCAACGCTTCGACGGCCCGCACAACCTCGAAGGGGATGCGGTACCAGGTGTCGGTCAGCAGATTGTGAGCGAAGATGAGATAGACCCCGCCGGCGGCGAGGACTTGACGACCGGCCACTGTCTGGCCCTTCTTCAAAAGCGAGAAGGGGAGCGAGGTCCGGTTCTGGGTCGACTTGACCTCTGCATAGGCAGTCAGGCCGTCAACGGTGAGGATGTAGTCCGAGGGGGTCGGCCGAGCATGAATGATCTTGCCCGCCCGTCCATAGTGTTCGGCGGCGTCCGGGATGCGGTAGAAGTAGGCTCGTTTTCCGATCCTGTTCCACGCCGCCTCGAAGGCTTCTTCTGATGGTTTACCTGTGTTTTTTGCCATGAGACTAGATGGCCCATGGCCACCTAGTTTCTCAAGACCCGATGCGCTTGAGTATTATCTACTCAGGCCGAGACTTCGGCCTTGATGGCCGGGTGAGGGTCGTATGCCACGATCGAGAAGTCTTCCGGGTTCAGGTTGAAGATGTCCCCCGCCCCCTTCATAATCATCAACGTCGGCAAAGCCCGCGGCTGGCGGGTGATTTGCTCCCTCGCCTGCTCGACGTGGTTGGCGTAGAGATGCAGGTCGCCGAAGGAGTGGATGAAGTCCCCTACCCCAAGACCACATTCCCGGGCCACCAGGTGGGTCAGGAGCGCGTAGCTGGCGATATTGAAGGGGACGCCCAGGAACCAGTCTGCTGACCGCTGGTAGAGCTTGCAGGACAGCTTGCCATCTGCGACGTGGAACTGGAACATCGTGTGGCACGGCGGAAGGGCCATGTCCACAATCTCGGTCGGGTTCCAGGCGGAGACGATGTGCCGGCGTCCGTAGGGATCACGCTTGATGCCGTCGATCACGTTCTTGAGCTGGTCGATGCCCTGCCAGTTGCGCCACTGCTTGCCATAGACCGGCCCGAGGTTGCCGTTCTCGTCGGCCCACTCGTCCCAGATCTTGACGCCATGGTCATGTAGGTACTTGATATTGGTGTCGCCGCTGATGAACCACAGCAGCTCGACGAGGATCGACTTCCAGTGGAGCTTCTTGGTGGTCAGCAGCGGGAAGCCCTCGGCCAGGTTGAAGCGGATCTGTTCCCCGAACAGGCCGAAGGTTCCGCCGTTGCGGCCTTCGCGGTAGACACCCTTGTCCAGGAGCTTCTTGAGAACCCTCAGGTATTGGTGGTCCGCCATGTTGCCGATCAGCCGCAGGTTCGCTTCGCTGAAGATGTGCAGCGTGGCGCGATCATCCTCGACGACGATCCGCTCCCGGCCGTCCTGCTTCTTGAAGACGCTGTCGACGATACCATCGAACTGGTAATCGCCGGTGATTTTGGTGACGTGGTCACCCTTCGTAATGGTCATAGTGCGTGTTTCCTTATGCAGCTGATCATGTCCTGAGCGTAAGGAGGGGCAGGATGCCCCTCCTTGAATTTGCGATACTCATCCCAGAAGTTCTCGTTCAGCTCATCGGCGCAGGCCTTCGCCTGGCGCTGGCCCTTGAACGCGATGTCGACCCGACCTCCGTCGACGTCGGTCATCCTGTGGATCGTGATCCCTTTGCGGAGGCAGAGCCGCCACTTGCCATCGGTCTCCTGTCGAGCGCCGAAGGCCATCAGGCATCACGCCGGTCGAAGTCGATCGCGATCCCGAAGCGGGGAACGCCGGCGGGGGTCAGCTCGAAGAAGCGGACTGTGACGATCTCCACGTCTCGGTCGAGCAGTGCTTTCGTGAAAGCGTAGTCGCCCTTGATGCCGGCCTTCGGCCGCTCACCGTCTTCGCCCCTGACGTCGCCCGGCATGATGTACTCGACAGCCTTGGCATAGCCGGCCCAGTTCCCCGTACCTTCGATGACGCGGGATACCGGGTACTCAGCCGTCTGGAACTCCTTGAACTTCAGCAGCGCCTTCGAGCGCTTCTGCTGGTAGCCGGCGCCGCCAGACCGGACCATCGCCCCCTCATAACCGAGGGCAACGCATTGCTTGAAGAAGGACCGGACTTCCGCATCAGTGTCGACCATGATGGTGTCGACTGGGATGATGGCATCACCGCCGTATTCGAGCAGGATCTTGGTCAGTTGACCATTGCGCTCCACAGCCTCGGAGGCAAAGTCGCCACCAGAAACCAGATCATATACGTGATACTCAATATCACGAGCAGCACGGGCAACCTGGTCGGTGTCTGGCGTCTTCTTGCGGATGATCGACGCGAGTTCGTTGAAGTTGTCCTTGAGGTCATGGTTGTAAAGCTCCCCATCCAAGGTCAGATCCGGGTACCGGGTGAACAGCAGATCCAGCTGCTCGATGATGTGCGGGCAGGACGTGAGTGCCTCACCCTTGCGGGTCCGCAGACCATCCTTGGTGGCGATGCAGCGGATACCATCGAGCTTGGGCTGTGCCATGTCCCCCGGCTGGACCAGGTGGGGCTCGTACTTCTCGGCCAGCATGGGTTTGAAGTAGTTGGCCGTCGCCGTGCCGGCGATCGTCAGGTGGTAGTCGCGCTTCAGCTTCTTCTTCTGTTCGGCATCGGCCTCGAACTGGGCCTGAAGCTCTGCGGTCGGCTGACTGGCCGGCACGCATTTCGTCCAGGCACTGGTGACCTTGTTGCCGTCCTGGAGGCCGGCGATCGTGCGCCAGGAGTCCTCGTGGACCTCGTACTGCCAGGTCCGGATCTTGCCCTTGGTGTCGACCTTGAAGATTTCGTTGGAGATGGTCATTACTTTTTGTCCTTCCATACAAGCCAGATGGCTCCGATGATGCTGATGTAGGTCACGAGCCGCGGGACGCTCCACTCAGCCAAGATGTAGCTGAGCCATTCGAGCCCCCATGGCGGTACCGATGAAGAGTGCAGCGAGGATGATCGCGACGATCACGCTGCTGAGGATTTCGCGAACTGCTGTCATGTCAGGCGCTCCAGTTTGATCTTGACGTTCTGGGGGTGAAGACCGCTGATAATCTCCTGGAGATCGGCCAGGGTCCGGATCTCCTTCTCGACCTCCTCGATCCGGCCGCTGTAGAATTTGACGCGGACGCGAGCGGCCCAGGTTTCTTCGGGCGCGGGCTTCGGTGTGGTTTTGGGCTTCGACATGGTGACTTCGGGCTCCGGCTTGGGTTGGGGCTGGATCTGGGTCAGGAGTTCGACCAGGTGTTTGCAGAGAGCCGGGTCGGACCTGTAGGGGTCGGTCTGGGCGACTTCCACGAGCTTGGAGAGGGCCTGCCGATCGAACTGCAGGGTTTCCATGGGCATCAGGAACAGAACGATGTAGGCGTTCTGCTTTTGGAACTGGTGGGGGGATTTGACGTTGGTGAGGACCCTCCGGAGAAACTTCTCCGGGAGGTCCCCAAACGCTAGCTGGGATGTGATGGTAGGCATTTTCATGCAGCGAGTTTCCTTTGCTGGAAGAGGTAATCGACGACGCCGCCGATCTGATCGTCGGTTGCGCGTCCGTTGACGTTGCCGACGCCGACTGCTTCGGGCAGCTCGTAGAGTTCCACCTGGCCGAGAAGGATGCCCTTCTTGGCGTTGAACGGCTCAAAGGTCAGACCCACGCTCGGGCTGGCGTCGAGAACGCATCGGGTGAACATGTCGGGGTGGTCGATCATGGTGTCGCGGATGAGCTTGATTGCCTGGGCGGCGATCGAGCGGTGGACCGAGAACACCAACTCATCGTGGATTGGGACCATGAAGCGGAACTCCCGCTCGGTCCAACCCAGGGCCTTGGCCTTTTCGAGGATGCGAAGCACAGACCGTTTTGCCAGTGTGGCGCAGCTGCCCTGAATGTAGGCGTTGACCAGCTGGTTGTTGGCCCGGCTCTGGATCTTGCGGATCACGTATTCCCAGACCGCGTTGTAGCGGTAGACCAGGTCATCCTCGCGGTTCGCCGGCAGGCGGAACTTGCTGCCGAAGTATTCGGCCCACATCTGCGTGGCTTCGAACCGGACGCGGCGGTGGTGATCCGGCAGCATGACGAACCCGTCCCGCTTGCCCTGCTCGATGAGGTTGACGCGCCACATTTCGGCCGTCAGGAAACGCTCCCGATACCGCTTGGTGGCCTCGCTGGTCTTGTCCATCGACCAGCCCATGCGCTCGCCGATCGTGGCGAGGAAGCCGGAGTACCAATAGTTGAAGTTGGCACCCTTCCCGACTTCGGTTCGCCAGTATTTGTAGGCATCACCGACCAGCAGCGGCTGACCCTTCAGGTTGGTGAAGAGCCGGTTGTAGTTGGTCATCTCCTGGCCGAAGTGGTCGCGGTAGTCGTCCGCGTGGTTGAAGTCCTTCAACATCTTGAAGGACTTCTCGGTCAGGCCCGGCACGTCGGCGGCGAGAATGTCCGCTGCGGCGCCGGCGTGGAGGTCACCATGGGGTATCTGGCCGAAGGCCTTGATGAACTCGGGGTCGCCCGAGAACTCCCCGATCTCGACCAGCTCGACGCCGGACCAGTCGCAGGAGACGATGACGTGATCATCGTGGTCAGCCTCGAAGAAACCCCGGACGTAGGTGCTGTCGCCACGCTTGGCGAGCTGCATCGGGTTCGGGTTCGACGCTGCCATGCGGCGGGTGGCCAGCATGGAGGAGACGTTCGGGTAGAGGCACCCGGTCTCCGGGTCCATAAGCAGGATGTAGGGCGTCAGGTATAGCTTCATCCGCTGCTCGACGCCCGAGATCTGGTTCATGCCCTGGATGACGACCTTATGGGCGTCGTCGGTGAGACGATCGAGGAGCTTGCCCCGGGCCTCGCCGTCGCTCTGGATCTTGCCCTGGACCCGCATCACCTTCTGGCGAAGCAGGTCATACATCAGGACCCGCTGCGGCATGTAGTGGCTGAGGTTCGGGCCAGTGCTTTCCGGCTGGCTGAGATCCGCCGCCCAGGCGTTGGACACCGGTCCGCGGACCTGGTTGCATTGGGCGAAGACCAGTGCGGCGTCCTGCCAGGCGAAGATGTCGTCTTCGTCGGGCTCGAGCTTCTGGATGAAGTCCGGGCTGTTGGCCCAGCGGGTGATCTGATCGCGGTACTTCTGATGCCCGCTGGCATACCACTTGTCCGTCATCAACCCCTCATGAGGGGCGTCGTCGAACGGGAGGAGCGCCCGGACCTGCTCCTTCAGATCCCGAAGGGTTCGGGCCATGCCCTGCCGCTCATCGTCCCGGCGGGCGTAAATGGCGTCGGTGTTGACCTTCATGCCGCCGATCGCAATGTCCGTGAAGACATGAACCATCGGGTTTTCCTGCTCGAAGAAGGTCTGGATCACCGCCGGGTTGGTCTTGGCCATGTAGGCCATCAGGTGGCGGAACAGCCGCACGGCCCAGTAGGCGTCCTCGGCGCCGTAAGCTGCGACCTCGGCCCCGGTCAGCTGGCCCATATGGGCCTTGCCGTTGAGGACCTCCTCGAAAGTCGTCATCCGGTGGTCGAAGAAGTTGGCGACCAGCTTCTTCAGGCCATAGCCGTAGGAGATCTGCTTGACGAAGCCATTGTAGGAGTGCTCGGCCGAACTTTCCTTGGCAATGATCTTGCCGACCAGCTCTTCCAACGGGGCCGGCATCTGCTTGGTCGCAGGGTCGTAGGTCATCGACAACTGCAGCAGCTGGTTCTTGAGGACGCCGATACCACCCTCGCCGGCCGCAATGAACTTGCTGAGGTCATATTCGTCCGGGCCGAAGGCCGAGACGGCCATCTGCATCGTGCAGATAATGTTCGCCAGCTTGAGGCCGAAGCACAACTGGAAGCTGGTCAACTCGTAGGGGGCATTGTGGGCAACGAAGTATGAGCCCACCGGCCTGGCGTCGATCAGCTTCTGGGCCTGCTCCCAGGACAGTCGGTTCTCGACGTCGGCGTGGTTGAGGTTGATGTAATAGGCCGCGTCATTCCCCTCGGGGTAGAGCGAGAAGCCCGTCATGACCGTGCGGCGCATGTCGAAGACCAGCTTGGCGGTCTTCGACTTGGTTCCGTCCTCCCGGTAACCGCAGAGGGTGTTGAGCCCCTCGTGGCGGTTGCTGTCCTGGGTCTCGACGTCGATGCCGACGAACGACGCCGATTTCATTGCCAGGATGATTGCGAGGGCGTGTTGCTCGAAGTTGGTCTTGTCGACGAGAATGGTCGTGATGCTCATTGGAAAAATTCCTTGAGATAGGCATCCGCCGCGGCGTAGTTCGGGCGACCGAACACGACGTGCTCAAGGAGTTCCTTGCGAGGAACATCGAAGAACGAGACGACTGCGTGGAGGGATTTGATAAGCTCGACGGTCGGCTTGACCGCCGGCGGGAGGCCGATGTCAATGATGACGTCACTCTTGAGTGCCGTTGTGGTAAGGAGCTGGAGTTGCTCCAGGTCCGTCCGCTCCCAGGTCTTCGGTCCGAAGGTCGGGATGCCGGAAATCTTGTCGGCGGGGTCACCGACCCAGATCTTGTAGAGGAGCGTCAGTTCGGGGGGCACCTTACCCGCGGCGGTGCAGGTGACCAGCTTTGGGAACTCGCCCTTCAGCTGCAGGAAGTCGGCGTCGGTGCTTTCAATGTGGACTGCCTGGCCAGCGCCGGCATATTCCCGGGCCAGTGTGGCGATCACGTCGTCGCCCTCATAGCCGGGGTGCATCATTTGCGTCACGTCGCAGTGCGACAGCACCTTCACCAGTGTGGTGAAGTGGAGGCTGATGTCCTTGTCGAGCGGCGTGCGGTTGGTCTTGTACTGCGGGTAGATGTCCCGGCGGCGCTGCGAGCCACGTTCTCCGTCCCAAACCACAATGGTCTGCACCTTCGGTGTGAGGAACGTGTTCAGGATCGACCGGGCGTCACTCCCGACCGAAACCAGCCGGCGGAAGTAGTTGTGGCCATCTATGATGTTGATCATGGTTTCCTCTCAAAGAAAAAGGGTGGCTTTCGCCACCCTCTTCTGTTGATCATCGATCGGTTTCAGTGAACGGTTTCGAACAGCGGGACCTGATCGATTTCCTCGAAGGAGAGGAAGCTCGGGATGGCCCAGTCGTTGACACCGGTCTTCTGCTTGACTTCGAAGCCGAGCTTCATCTTGACCGTACCGTCCCGGACGTCGAGGCCGGCGCGGGTCATGTCCCGGATGAGGGTCTGGAACGGCTTCCAACCAGTGGTCGAGAGCGTGAGACCGAGGGTCTCGCCGGCCTTGACCGCAACGGTCTTGCCATCCTTGCCCATCACGTCGACAGCGGCGATCAAGGGGATCTCCGCCGAGCGATACTCGAAGGCCTTCGGGTCGATCGACTGTGCCTTCTGGATGGTTGCCATCCAGGATCCACCGGCCGCGTCGGAAGTGCGGTCGTAGGAGCGGTGGTAAACCGCCGAGCCGTTGAGCTGGTACTTGATCTGGAAGCAGTAGGCGATCTCGTTCATGTTGAGGTAGACGTCGAGATCGTCCAGCGGCTTCGTCTTGTCGCCGATGGCGATGCCGTAGGCGGAGAGCTTCAACCAATGGTCGACCTGGACGCCGCCCGAGAGCATGTCGTCGATGCCGAGAGGTGCTCCGGGTGCGGTCGGGGCGCCGACTGCGGTGCCAGTGTTCTGCTGGACGGCCGGAGTGTTGGTGACCTGGGCGGGCATTGCTGCCGCTGCGGCCTGTGCCTGTGCAATTGCTTCTGCGATTGTCTGCTGCTGAGTCATGTGATTTCTCTTTCGTTTCTGTCTTGGTGACAAGGTGATAGATGGCATAAGTCTTTTGGCTTTTTTAGATCTCTTCTTTCTTGGTATGTCCCACTCAGTATTTTCCCTCAAAGCCGGAGAGTTGTAGGATTGGTCTGCTCGGATCGACCTTGTTGGCATCGACGCTCTTTTTGTAGATGAGCTTGCAGATGTGCTGGTCGAGTGAGTCGTTGTATTCGAGCGTGGTGATGCGGAGAGGTGACGACCTCTTGCCGCGGATCGCGCGCTGTCTGGCCTGGATGAAGGTTGCATCCCCGAAGTCGAGGGCGGCGAAGATCATGTGATCCACCTCCTTCTTTCCGTTGAACTGCCAGTTGTAGCCAAAGGCTGCAGTCTGGGGAGTTGCCAGCACCGCCTGCACCCTACCCTCTTCGAAATCCTCACTGGCTTTGTCCCGCTGGTTCTGCGTCACGCTGCCATTGATGAAGGCGTAGGTGATCTTGTGCTGCTCCAGCAGCCCAGCGATCCGCTGTTGCTGCCGGGTGAGCGGCGTGAAGATGATGAAGGGCTTCTCGTTGGTATAGTGTTCCTCGAAGTGAACCTTGAGTTCTTCCTCCTTCTCGGTCGGCTCGCCGTCGAGGATGTCGAGGAAGTGCCCTGGGTTCGAGAGATCGGGGAAGTTGGCCGGGTGCTCCATCAGCTGACGGGCGCGGGTGAAGGCCACGCCGGGCATCGTCCCGTCGATGAAGAACTTCTCCAGTTCGAGGATCGCCTCGTCGCGGAAGAGGTCGTAGAATTGGCGCTGCTTCGGCGCCATGTCGACCATCTCTGGGATGACGACCGACTCCTGCTCACCATGGACACTGGCGAAGGTCCGCCGGATGGCGTGCCGGCCGAAGATCCGGGAGAGCTTGTCGTGGTTCTTCCAGGCGACGACGTTTCCGTCGAAGTCCTTGACCCCGTGGTATTCGATGAACTGCTGTTGCGAGAGGTAGTAGCGGGGCTCGACGATCCGGATCGCCGGATAGGCCGACGACAGCTTGCCGTCGATCAGCGTGCCGGTCATGGGGATGAAGTGGGTCATCTGCCCACAATCAAAGGCCTTGAAGAGCGCCAGGGTCTGCTGACTATCAGCGGACTTGTAGCCCATGTGGAACTCGTCGACGTGGACCGCTCGGACGAACTTCGGGAGCTGGCGCCAGGATAGAGTGAACCGCCGGAAGCCCATCAGGAACACCTTGCCGCCTGAGGCGAGCTGCTTCTCGATCTGCTTCTTGGTCCCGTTGACGATGACAACGTCCTCGTCCTTGAAGTCCGTGAAGCGGAGAATTTCCTTTTTGTTCTTCTTGAGGAGAGATTTCGGTTGCGGCCACACAGTTCCGATGCCAAGCTGGGACCACATGTACCATTGCATGACACAGACCGAAGGGGTTTTCCCCGATCCCGGGTCGGAGAGATTGAGGCATTTAGGGTTGGCCATGTAGTAGGCCAGGTCCGCGATCTGATCGACCCGGAGTGAAGCATTAGTCATTGGAGACTCGCTTATGAAAGTGGAAGACATTGATCGGCAGATAGCCGAGCTGCAGGAGCTGCGCGCTCTCGCTGCCAAGGAAGCTGAGGAGAAGAAAATTCAGCAGAATTTTGAGGAAGCGCTCGAGATATACCCGCGCTTGATTGCGGACATTCGCCGCCTGGATGTGATTGGCTACATGCCGCCCAGACTGGCGGAGGCGCTGAGGGATGGCTCGGGAAAGTTCAACCCCGGCATGTACATCAAGCGCCCCCGGCCCCCGGTTAAGCCACACGACTGAACGACCGGGTGTGGTTCAACCACTCCCGAGTGTCTCGCCGTTCTTCCGCAGCCCGATCGTCAAAGTCGGGCTGTTCCTTTATCCAGGCCGGTGATGCTTCATCGAAACTGCCCTGGTAGAAAGGGTAGATCTCCTGGGTGATGTCCCAGACCTGCAGCGTCTGCGGGTCGAACTTCAGGATGCGGATAGCATCCACGCAGCCGGCCTCATGCACGATCTTGGCAGGCTCGGCGCCAGCGGGAACCACCGGGTCCACAATGGCATAGTGGTTCCGTTCCAGAACCTCAAAGAGGATCTTCATGGTTATTTCCTTCGATGTTGGAGAGGGAGAGTTTGCTCGTTTTACGTCCGAGCTAGACGACCAGGGCCTGAGGAAAGGCTTACTCATCCCTGATTGCGGGTGTTACCAGGCCACCGCCCGCTGGGCTTGGACAAGCAAAAGGGCCGGTATTTTCAATACCGACCCTTCTTGGGTTTCACTTCTGGTTCAGGCAGGACCTCCGGGGGGTCCGGCTCAGGTTCATCAGGCGGGATGACCACGGGTTCGGGAAGGAGAGCGATGTTCTTTTCGACCTCTCTCATTTCCTCGTACCGCGCGGGGTCCCAGTAGCCCGCCTTGTTCATAGCGGCGAGGAGTTCATCCCGGCGTGTCATGAGTTTGGTGCGTTGGTTATCCATAGTTCCTCCATTGGGTTGCATATGGGTCTTCAGACCCAGATTTTCAACGCCTCCGTGTCCAGGCCCAGCCGGCTGGCCTGGGAGTACCAGAAGTTCCGGAGCCTGTTCTGTGCACCAACCGGCCCCGGTGCCCCACAGCGGGCCAGGATGGGCCCCCGGAGGAGCACCACCTGTCTGGTTGGTGATGCCCGGTGGAATTGGCTGACCAGTGTGAAATAGTCCTGGTGGGTGTCGACGACGGTATTCTCAGTGTTGGGCATTTTTGCTCCCTTGATAGATGTTGCTCTCGAAGGTCCTCATCAGATCCCCGAGGACGAGGCCGGTGACCTCACAGATTTTCAGCAGCTGGCTCAGCTTGAAGTCGTGCTGACCGACTTCCATGCTCATGAGGACGGGGACGCTTACGCCAATTCGGTTGGCGAACTCCCGCACGCCGACGTTGGCCCGATACATGTTCAACCGGATGCCGATCGCGTGGTGCTGGCGAGACACGGGTAGCATGTTCTCCCGCCGCTTCGGCCCACGCCGCTTGTTCGGGTTCAGCCGGACAATTTTGCTCTGATAGAGCAGCCTCTCGATGGTCCGCGGTGACCGGCCATATTTCAGGCCAATCTCCGAGACGGTCATGCTTGTATTTTCCAAATCGGCCAACGCGGCCGGATGCCAATTGTTGATGTCGTTCATGTTCCGCATTTCTCATTTTTGGGTGGAAATCTGCCACACGTGTGACCGATTTTTCAAGCAGATCCAAGTTAGACCCACATGTGGGTACTATGTACTTAAGAGAAGACCCCAAGTTTCCAAGGGGTCTTACTGTCCAAAATGAGAGATGTATGTACTAGTGGGTAGATGCGTTGAATAGATTTTAAGTCTCTTGCGTCTACCAGTTTCGCCACGTCCGCGCCGAAGCTTTTTCAATGCTTCACGGGGAAATTGCAAGTCCCTGTTTTGCACAGGCTTTGCCTTGTGTTGCGAAGAATTTGATCGCCTGGCCACCGCGAATTCATGAGTGACGGCGTCGATCCGGAGGCCATTCTCAAGCTCGCCTTCACACGTCGGACCGATGGTATGGGATTCTTGGCTGACTTCCCAGCTTTGCGGACGGCACATTATCGTCACACCCCCATGTTACTAGGATTGTTCCAACACGATTTGCATCCGAACTTAGGACGTGACTTTTCCGTGACTGGAGAACGATGGCGGAAAGGACTGTCCCGTGACAAAGATCGAGATACGCCAGCAACCTGACATGGTCAAAAACGCAATTCGGCGGCTTCTGAGAGATCACCGTTTTGCCGAGACGCCGGAACTTGCGAGGAACGCAGTGGCGCTGATCATCCAGCTTCACGAAAGCGGCGTGTCCGACGAGGATGATCTGGTCGAACTGGCAGCGCTCAGCGGCGGCAAGCGGCTGGCAGGGATGGCCACCTCAGGCGCGATGCGCGATCGCAACTGACCTCTTCAGCGCCACCGGATTATCAAGAATTGCCGGCACATGCCGGCCAAGCGACGTCACAGACTCCGGACGAAGAACGGCGGAGGCAAGCCCCCGCCGTCTACAATCCGAAATCCTGCGTCGCGATCAGGCGAGCTTGGCGGCAATCTTCGCCACATGGGCGCCCTGATAGCGGGCACCGTCCAGTTCCACCTCGGACGGCTGACGCGAGCCGTCGCCGTCGGTGATGGTCGACGCGCCATAGGGCGAGCCGCCCTTGACCGCCTCGACGCCCGACTGGCCCTGGAAGGCGTAAGGCAAGCCGACCACGACCATGCCGTGGTGCATGAGAGTGGGGATGAAGCCGAGGATGGTCGATTCCTGGCCGCCGTGCTGGGTGGCCGTCGAGGTGAACACCGATCCGACCTTGCCGACCAGCTTGCCCTGCGCCCAGGCGCCGCCGGTCTGGTCCCAGAAATTGCGCATCTGCGAGGCGACCGTGCCAAACCGCGTGCCGGCGCCGACGATGATCGCGTCATACTGCTCGAGTTCGCCCGGCGTGGCGATTTCGGCCTTCTGGTCCATCTTGTAATGCGAGGCCTTGGCAACGTCGTCGGGAACCAGTTCTGGAACACGCTTCACGGTGACGTCGGCGCCGGCCGATTTTGCACCCTCGGCGACCGCATAGGCCATGGTTTCGATGTGTCCATAAGCGGAATAGTAGAGAACCAATACCTTAGCCATGACGTATCTCCATTTGGGACTGAGCGGCGACAACCGCGTTGTGAATTCGATAACGATTATGTAGCGGACCAAGGCCAACAAACCAGCCCTTGCCACGGCGACGGACTGTTCATGTTTCGGCTACAGCCCTCAGCCAATCGCAGAATTTTGGTGAACGACGGCTGCGGCGGTCTCTTGCCAAGCCTTCGGCAGACGATAGACTCAGCTTGAAACGATCGGGATATCCTCATGACTGAAACGACCATCAAGACGGCCGCCATGCTCGCCATCGGCGACGAGCTTCCTGTCGGGCCGTACCAAGGACAAGAATATCGGCCATCTCGCCGAGGTGCTGACGCTTTCCGGCATTGACCTGAAAGAGGTGCGGATCGTCGGCGACGAGGAGGCGGAGATCATTGCCGCCCTCAACGCGCTGCGCGCGCGATACACCTATGTCTTCACCTCCGGAGGGATTGGCCCCACGCACGACGACATCACCGCCGATGCGGTCTCGAATGCCTTCGGTGTGCCCTGCACCCACGATCCGGACGCCATGCGACTGCTCGCAGAGATGTACCAGCGCCGCAATATGGAGTTCACCGAGGCCCGCCAGCGCATGGCTCGCATGCCTGAAGGTAGCCGCCACATCCCCAATCCGGTGTCGGTTGCGCCCGGCTTCATCATTGGCAATGTCCATGTGATGGCCGGGGTGCCTCAGGTGTTCCAGGCCATGCTGGATACCGTCGTCGCCACGCTTCCGGCCGGCGCCAGGGTCCTTTCGCGTGCGATCCACTGCCCCTTCGGCGAAGGCGATATCGGAACCTTGTTGGGCGCGGTGCAGAAGGCTCACCCGGAGACCTCGATCGGCTCCTATCCGCACTTCGACGGCCTGCGGTTCACCACCGAGCTGGTAGTGCGGGCGCGAAACGGCGAGGCGCTCGAGGCCGCGGCCGGTGATGTCGCGGCGATGATCGAAGCGCTTACCACCGAACAGGAAGGCGCTACGGAAAAGGATCTCGGGACCGGCGAACTTGCCTGAGAACTTCGGGCGCTACACACCGCCGCTATTGACCGAAGTCAAGGAAGGCCGCAAGGATTGTCGCCATAAATCGATTATGCGGGATCCCATGATCACCGCTCGAGGGAGACATTTATGGGCTATAAAACCATTCTCGCCGTCTTGGACACGCCCAAGAACGCGCAGCAAATTACAGATTTTTCCATTTCGCTCGCCGAACAATTCAAATCGCACGTGATCGGCCTGCATGCCGAGGCGCTCGCCACCTTGCCGCTGGTGGCACCGATGGAAATCCCCGACCCCTCGACCGTCCAGGCCCTGCAGGACATGGCCCATGCCGAGGCGGTCGACGTCGAGAGGATCTTCCGCGAGCGCTCCGCGCGCAACGGCACCTCCCATGAATGGCGCAGCTTCGTGTCGTCCGCCGGTTACGGTGCAGCGTCCCTGGTCGACAGCGCGCGCCACTGCGACCTCGTGGTCGCCGCCCAAGGCGAAAACACCATTCTCTCCGAGAGCCGCGCCGATCTCGAGGGCTTCTTGTTCGAAAGCGGCCGACCGGTCCTGCTCGTTCCCTATATCCTCAAGGAGCCGAAGCCGATCAAGCGCGTGCTCATCGCCTGGAACGGCTCACGCGAGGCGGCCCGCGCTACCTTCGACTCCCTCCCCTTCCTCAAGGCCGCGGAGAGCGTCGAGGTCTTCACCGTTGATCCGCCGGAGACCCGCTCGCAGTCTCCCAGCATGGCCGGCGCCGAGATCGCCGCCACGCTTGCCCGCCACGGCGTGAACATCACCGTCGTTCGCGAGGAAACGGACCAATTGCCGGCGTCTGCGGCGATCGAGAACCGTTTGTCAGACAGTTCCATCGACCTTCTCGTCATGGGCGCATACGGCCACAAGCGCTGGTGGGAAATGCTGTTCGGCGGCGTGACCCGCACCGTGCTCGAATCGATGACAGCGCTCACCCTGCTTTCGCGCTGACAGCTGGGTGCCGGGCCTTGCCTTGCGCCTTCAAATACCGCTAATAGCTGCGGGCAAGGACTAAGGCCCTTGCGGGCAGCAATCGCGCGGCACTGTCCGCGCGATCAGCGTTTGAAGCATCCACCAAACGCGACGGCATTTCCCGCAACCGGCCGGTCTTGAAACCGCCGGAACAACGCCGGCACCTCGATCATGATGCCTTTTGCGGAGCCTGAGAGCGATGTCCCTGCCTGAAAAAGCCTTTCCCGTATCCTGGGATCAGTTTCACCGCGACGCCCGGGCGCTGGCCTGGCGGCTCGCCGGTCTCAAGCAGGACTTCCGCGCCATCGTCTGCATCACCCGCGGCGGGCTCGTGCCGGCCGCCATCATCTCGCGCGAACTGAACATCCGCTTGATCGAAACGGTCTGCATCGCCTCCTATCACGACTATACCAGCCAGGGCGACATGCAGCTCCTGAAGAGCATTACGGCGGAACTGACCACCGACGGCGGACAGGGGGTACTCGTCGTCGACGACCTGACCGACACCGGCAAGACCGCAACCGAGGTCCGGGCGATGATGCCAAAGGCGCATTTCGCCTGCGTCTACGCCAAGCCCAAGGGCGTGCCGACGGTCGACACATTCATCACCGAGGTCAGCCAGGACACCTGGATCTATTTCCCTTGGGACCTGGGCTTCACCTACCAGGAGCCGATCGCCAAGCACAACGGCGCCTGAGCCGCGGCAACATCGATTCGCGACCGCGAGGTCGGCCGGAAGGGCGCGAGACGATCGCGCCTTTTTTGATTGTACTTCCCGCCCACATTGCCCCAAACGCTAGATACCGTCCGCGTGCGAATCTGCATGGGAATCACTGAGTGCACCCACCTTGAGGCGCAGCAAGGGGCCGCGCTGCCGCGGGTGGATTTTGCAGCAACCGAAAAAATCAAACGCCTCTCGCCGACCACGCCTGGCCCGCCTTGGCCGGCTGTCATTGCAAAACCCGAACAATTCCATCGACATGCACCTTTCCCCGTTTTCCACAGCCGGTAACCACAATATCTGGTATTAATAATTTCGTCACAACCCACCCCTTGACGGAATCAGCCCTTTCAAAGTTAATGCTTCCTTATGTTGCGGCGGCGACGGAACCGGACATCACGAGGCCGGTTCGTTTCAGTAAATCGCGAGGCGTAAATGCGGGGTCGGGGCCATGATCAGCCCTCTGGCTGGCGGGTCTTACTGTGCGATTTCAGACCGCCAAAACAGCGTGCGGGGACTGGCGAAAACGAACTGTTAATACTATATTTAGCGTTTGCAGCCACAATCACCACAAGATACAGAGTGACCATCGCTGGATGAATCACCTGATTTGAAGCGGACGGAGACTGGCTGTGCATCGAAAAGCGCCGCCGGAACGGGGTATATTGCGCCTTTGACGAGGCGCTGAATTTTCAAGGGACAAGAGCCAGATGCGCATCGAACGTCGTTTCACCAAACCCGGCCAATCACCTTACGCGGAAATCGAATTCCGCCAGGCGGTGAGTGAGATCAAGAATCCGGACGGCTCGATCGTCTTCAGGCTCGCTGACATTGATGTTCCGGCGCAATTCTCCCAGGTCGCAACCGACGTTCTGGCGCAGAAATATTTCCGCAAGGCCGGCGTGCCGAAGGTGCTGAAAAAGGTCGAGGAGAACGACGTCCCCTCGTTCCTGTGGCGCTCGGTCGCCGACGAAAAGGCGATGGCCGCCCTGCCGGAAGGTGAGCGCTACGGCTCTGAAACCGATGCCCGCCAGGTCTTCGACCGTCTCGCCGGCACCTGGGCCTATTGGGGCTGGAAGGGCAAGTATTTCACCTCGGAAGAAGACGCCCTCGCCTTCCGCGATGAGCTCGCCTACATGCTTGCCACCCAGCGCGTCGCCCCCAATTCCCCGCAGTGGTTCAACACCGGCCTGCACTGGGCCTATGGCATCGACGGCCCTGGCCAAGGCCATTTCTATGTCGACCCCTTCACCGGCAAGCTCGTCAAGTCGAAGTCGGCCTATGAGCATCCGCAGCCGCATGCCTGCTTCATCCAGTCCGTCGGCGACGACCTGGTCAACGAAGGCGGCATCATGGACCTGTGGGTGCGTGAAGCCCGCCTGTTCAAATACGGCTCCGGCACCGGCTCCAACTTCTCCTATCTGCGCGGCGAAGGCGAAAAGCTGTCGGGCGGCGGTCGCTCAAGCGGCCTGATGAGCTTCCTCAAGATCGGCGACCGCGCCGCCGGCGCCATCAAGTCGGGCGGCACCACGCGCCGCGCCGCCAAGATGGTGGTGGTCGACATCGACCATCCGGACATCGAGGAATACATCAACTGGAAGGTCAAGGAAGAGCAGAAGGTGGCGGCGCTGGTCACCGGCTCGAAGATCGTTGCCCGCCACCTGAGGGCGATCATGAAGGCCTGCGTCAACTGCTCGGCCGAGAACGACGCCTGCTTCGACCCGAACCAGAACCCGGCCCTGAAGCGCGAGATCAAGGCCGCCAAGAAGGACCAGGTTCCGGAAAGCTACGTCAAGCGCGTCATCCAGTTCGCCCAGCAGGGCTACAAGGACATGGAGTTCAAGACCTACGACACGGACTGGGATTCGGAAGCCTATCTCACCGTCTCCGGCCAGAACTCCAACAATTCCGTCTCGCTGAAGGACGACTTCCTGCGCGCCGTCGAAACAGACGGTGACTGGAACCTGACCGCCCGCAAGGACGGCAAGGTGATGAAGACGCTGAAGGCCCGCGACCTGTGGGAGAAGATCTCCTATGCCGCCTGGGCATCGGCCGATCCGGGCCTGCACTTCAACACGACGATGAACGACTGGCATACCTGCCCGGCCGCAGGTCCCATCCGCGCGTCGAACCCGTGCTCCGAATACATGTTCCTCGACGACACGGCCTGCAATCTGGCCTCCCTGAATCTCCTGCAGTTCAAGGACGCCAAGACCAAGAAGATTGACATCGCCGACTACGAGCATGCCGTTCGGCTGTGGACCGTCGTTCTGGAAGTCTCGGTGATGATGGCGCAGTTCCCGTCGCGCCAGATTGCCGAACTGTCCTATGAATACCGCACGCTCGGCCTCGGTTACGCCAATATCGGCGGCTTCCTGATGTCATCGGGCATCCCCTATGATTCGGCAGAAGGCCGCGCCCTTTGCGGTGCGCTCACCGCCATCATGACCGGCGTCTCCTATGCGACCTCGGCGGAAATCGCCTCGGAGCTCGGCCCCTTCCCGGGCTACGCGCCGAACCGCGACAACATGCTGCGCGTCATCCGCAACCATCGCCGCGCCGCCCACGGCCTGTCCGAGGGTTACGAGGGCCTGTCGGTCAACCCGGTTCCGCTCGTTCATGCCGAGTGCACCGACCCGGCGCTCGTCGCCCATGCAACCGCCGCCTGGGACAAGGCGCTGGAGCTTGGCGAAAAGCACGGCTATCGCAATGCCCAGGTTTCGGTCATCGCGCCGACCGGCACGATCGGTCTGGTCATGGACTGCGACACCACCGGCATCGAGCCCGACTTCGCGCTGGTCAAGTTCAAGAAGCTCGCCGGCGGCGGCTATTTCAAGATCATCAACGGCGCCGTTCCGGAAGCGCTGCGCTCGCTCGGCTATAGTGAGAGCCAGATCGCCGAGATCGAGGCCTATGCCGTCGGCCATGGCAATCTCAACCAGGCGCCGGGCATCAACCCCGGCACGCTGAAGGCCAAGGGTTTCCACGACAGCACCATCGAGGCGATCAACACCGCGTTGAAGTCGGCCTTCGACATCAAGTTCGTGTTCAACCGCTGGACGATCGGCGACGAGCAGATGTCGGCGCTGATGATCCCGGAGGAGCATTTCTCCGATCCGGCCTTCGACCTGCTTCAGCATCTCGGCTTCACCAAGAAGGAAATCGAGGCGGCCAACGTCCATATCTGCGGTGCGATGACGCTCGAAGGCGCCCCCTTCCTCAAGGATGAGCATCTGCCGGTGTTCGATTGCGCCAATCCGTGCGGCAAGGTCGGCAAGCGCTACCTCTCGGTCGAAAGCCACATCCGCATGATGGCGGCCGCCCAGCCGTTCATCTCGGGCGCCATCTCCAAGACCATCAACATGCCGAACGAGGCCACCGTCGAGGATTGCGGCGCGGCCTACATGCTGTCGTGGAAGCTGGCGATCAAGGCCAATGCGCTCTATCGCGACGGCTCCAAGCTCAGCCAGCCGCTCAACGCCTCGCTGATCGAGGACGAGGAGGACGAGGATGCGCTCGAAGACCTGATCCAGCAGCCGGCCGCCGCCCAGGCGGTCACTGTCACCGAGAAGATTGTCGAGCGTGTGATCGAACGGGTCGTTCGCGAGCGGGAAAAGCTGCCGAACCGTCGTCAGGGCTATACCCAGAAGGCGACCGTCGGCGGCCACAAGGTCTACCTGCGCACCGGCGAATTCGGCGACGGCCGGATCGGCGAGATCTTCATCGACATGCACAAGGAGGGTGCTGCCTTCCGGGCGATGATGAACAATTTCGCCATCTCGATTTCGCTCGGCCTGCAATATGGCGTGCCGCTCGAGGAATTTGTCGAGGCCTTCACCTTCACCAAGTTCGAACCGGCCGGCATGGTCCAGGGCAATGACGCGATCAAGAACGCGACCTCGATCCTCGACTACGTGTTCCGCGAACTGGCCGTCTCCTATCTCGGTCGCCATGATCTGGCCCATGTCGACACCTCGGACTTCTCCAACACCGCGCTCGGCAAGGGGATTTCCGAAGGCAAGACCAACCTGCTGTCGACCGGCTGGACCCGCGGCTACAAGCCGACCCTGGTGGCCGGCGGCACGATCGACCGCCCGCTCGGCGAACCGAAGGGCGCGGCGACCGGCGCCCCCGCCAAGGCTTCCTCCGGCGGCAATGTCTCCGCCTTTGCCGGCTCAGCCGCCCGCAAGCTGGAAGTGACGACCGCCATCTCGACCTCGGAAGTCGTCTCCTTCAAGCGCGACTACGAGGAGCGCGCGGTGGAGGAAATCGCTGAGTCCGGTACCCAGGACGCGACCGCGCTGTTCTCCGACAAGGCCGCCGCCGACGCCGCCGACGCCAAGGCCGAAGCCAAGAAAAAGGAAGCCGACCGCCGCATGCGCTCGATCGCCCAAGGCTATACCGGCAACATGTGCTCCGAGTGCCAGAATTTCACCATGGTGCGGAATGGGACGTGCGAGAAGTGCGACACGTGTGGGGCGACGAGCGGGTGCTCTTGAGCGCGGGTTCTAAATGAGCATCTTTGACGAAAGTTCAGTGGAGGCGAGCCATAACCGGCTCGCCTCTTCTGTTTCTGCCCAAGTTGAAGCTTTGGCAGCATCGGTGGACCTGATACGAAAAGCTCTTCTGTATCAGGACATCGGCAGACACGATCCAAAAGATCACGGGGACTATCTCGCTGTCTCACAACTCGGATTTCGAGTTGTCAACGACGTCGGCGCCGCTACGAAGCTTCTTGACTGCGGATATTTCGTGCAAGCTGCGAGCCTACTGCGCGATATAGCCGAGATCGGAATCCTAGCCCTTCATTTCGCAGTCTCACCGCGGGATATAACGCTTTGGAGATCGCTGAATGGCCGAAACCAGTCAAACCAGTTTGGCCCGCCAGCGCTCAGACGTAAACCGCACCTAAAAGACAGCAGTAAGTTGTCCTATCTCGACGAAAGGTTCAACTTGTTCTCCGATTACGGAGCGCATCCCTCAACAACGTCGATAATTGCCCATCACAATGGCGTCCGTTTTCACATCGGCCCACATTTCAATGAGAACATCTATATCGATACCTACCGCGACCTTGCCGACCTTACTTGGCATGTTACCGACGCGTGCGGCGACGCATATTGCGCTGCTTTCCACATCTCTGTTGCCGACATACTTCCGTCGGAAACGCAACGGTTCAGGTTAGCTTGGAACGGAATCGCACCAGAGAAGCCGGAAGACACGGAAAGCCGGTTGGATACTTGAGTTAAGCCGAAACACGCCGCCCCCACCTCTCCCCTTGTGGGAGAGGTTACAAAATCGCGGTCTTAGCGCCAGCTAAGTCGCAGATTTTGTTGGTGAGGGGGTAGGAAGACGGGCACAAACGCCCCCCTCACCTGAAGAATCTGGCACTTAGCGGAAGCCCAGATGCCGATTTTTCTTCCTCTCCCACAAGGGGAGAGGAAGAGATCACAAACGGCTCCGTCCTAGAACTTGTAGTTCAGGCCGCCCTTGATGACGTGGTCGCTGATGTCGGTGTTCGAGGTGGAGACACCGTTGAAGCTGCGCACGTCGTTGGTGCGGACATAGTTGTACTCGACCTTGGCGGAGAGGTTGGCGTTGAGGTTCTGCTCGACGCCGGCACCCAGCAGGTAGCCGGGCTTCCAGCCGTCGGGGCCTCTTACGCTGCCGGTGTCGCGCAGGCTGGTCATTGCCATGCCGGCGGTGCCGTAGAGCAGCGTTTCGCCCATGGCGGCACCGGCCTTGGCCTTGGCCGCGACGCGATGGCGCTCCTTCAGCGTGCCGCCCGGCACGCCGACTTCCGTGTCGCCGAGATGCGAATATTCGAGTTCGCCGCCGACAATGACGCCGCCCACTTCGCCGTTATAGCCGCCCTGGATGCCGCCCATGAATTCCTTTTCGCCCGAGAACGGATTGATCCGCTCGGATGAGACGCCGGCATGGATACCGGCATAAGCGCCGGTGAAGCCGGAGGATGTCGCGGCCGGTGCCTCGTAGGAGGGAGTGGGTTCGGAATAGGTCAGATCTGCGGCGAAGACAGGGGTGGTTGCAAATGCCGCCGTCAGCACCAGGGCGAAGGACTTCACGGTCTTGGTCATCGGTTAACTCCATACAGAGCCCGCATCCCGAAAGGAGCGGGCGAACATTCGGATAGGCTGCCTGCCGCGGCGCGGACCCTCTCGCCGGACCTTGTGTCCCCCCGGCGATCCCGCGCACAGCAGGTCCTTCTAATTTTCACGAACGGATAAAGACTTTGTTAATTCGAGCAGCACGTTCGGCCGTTTCGGGAGAAACATTTTCGTGATGCTCCGGCCGGTCGCACGAACCGCCCGCCCCGCCCTTCGAGGGTCGCTTGCGCGCCCACCTCAGGGTGAGGGCTACCGTTGCGCTTCAGGCAGGGAGTTCTCCCGATGCGCCTTGTAGTGCGAGCCAGACACTCCCCCTCATGCTGATGTGCTTGGCCAAAAGGCCAAGCCTCGAAGCAACCGGCCCACATCCCGGCCCCTGCCCCCAAATCCGGGGATGAAAGAACCGGAAACGGCTGCAAATTCAGTGCCCGCACCCTTCATTCATCCCCGCATCCCAAACCACCACTACACTGGCCTCGTCCCGCCATCGGTTACACCGGTTTGCGTTGCCGGCGAGGCGGGACCGGTGCCCGGGGGCGTGGTCGAAGCGCGGGCCGCCTCCCCGGGGCTGGGCATGAAGGGTCTCCCTCTCGCCTGAAACAGGGCGGGGCGTGCCTGTAGGGCACACATGATTGGACCGGCGACTGGCGGGGGCTCCCCCGGCTTTCGTTCCGCAGCGGGATAAGCAAGAACAAACACCCGCGAGCGCAACCCTGGAAAAGGTGCCGTCATCCGCGCAGAGAGACCGAGTTTGCCCGGCAAAAGACACCGAACGGGACACAATCGGGTGTCATGTAATTTAACTTAGTCGCGGCACGCGATCGTGTCCCGGCCGACTACCCCTCCCGTCAGGGGAGGACCAGAATTGCAGCAAGCCACGGGGCCGAAACGCCCGCGTGAAGGGAAAACCGTATCCGGCGCCCGGATCCGCGCCTTTACAGCCGCCTCCCGCCCGGCCATCAACGCCATCAGCAAATGCGCTACGCCGCGAGTCGGACTGCAGGAAGGAAGAGACCATGCCGAGCCCCATCATCGAAGCCGTACCGGACCGGCCCTTGGACGAGGACCGCTATGCCATCTATGCCGCGCTTCGGGCCTATAACACCGCGCAGACAGGAAAGAGCGACCGGCCCGATTTCGCCGTGCTGGTGCGCCATCCCGAAACCCGCGCCGTCGAGGGAGGGCTCTATGGCGAGGAGAGCTTCGGCTGGGCCTTCATCCGCTATCTCGTCGTGCCCGAGGCCTATCGCGGACAGGGCATCGGCAGCCGGTTGATGGCGGAAGCGGAAAAGATCGCACGGGCCCGCAGCTATGTGGGCATCTGGCTCGATACCTACGAGTTCCAGGCTCGGCCGTTCTACGAAAAGCTCGGCTACCATGTGTTCGGCGAACTCGAGGGCGGCAATGGCGCCCATGGCCAGTTCTTCCTGAAGAAACGCTTTTGAGCGCCGCCATCGGTGGCCGATGGCGAGCGGAATCAAGACAAAAAGAGACCCCGGTGGAGGTGCCGGGGTCAGTGGAGTAGAGGGAATGGGAATGGCAATGGCGTTTGGCGCCTTGGTCCTATTTCAGACGACTGTCTTGGGTTTCAACTCGTCACGACGGCGCCAGTTGCGCAGGCGCATCCGCGGGGCGATGAGGCGGGCGATAAAGGGTGCCGCCACGAAGGAAATGACGATGACCAGCGGCAGCAGGTATTTTGCCTGCTCGGCCAGCGCCGGAATGGAGAGCACAGTGATTGCGCCCGTGCCGAAGATGACGGCATTCACCATCATCGAGACGAAAATGGTCAGATAGGTGTTGGTCTTCATCGGATTGCTCCTGGCGTTGGATCGTTGAAAGACAAACGCCGGCACCCGCGCTTTGTTCCCGAAAACTCAGGGCCTCTCTCGCCGCCCGTCCTGCGCGATCGCTGAAAAAACGCTTCCTTAACCGCCGTCGCCTAAATTGCCCGCCAGGATTTCACTGGACAGACGAGCAGCAGAATGGCCAAGCCGACCTTCCGCTTTACCCATTACGACCTGAAGGAACAGCGCGCCGGCGCGATCATCGAGGTGACGCTGTCAGCGGTCAACAATGTGCGGCTGATGACGCCCGGCAATTTCCAGCGCTTCAAGGAAGCCCTCGATTTCAAATATGTCGGCGGCGTTGCCAAGAAGTCGCCGATCCGGCTTGCCATCCCCGACAGTGGTCATTGGCACCTGATCGTCGACATGGAAGGCCATCACGGATTGGCCGAATCCTCTGTCAAGATGATTGCCGCACCGGTCGCCGCCAGGGCGCCGAAGGCCTCTTGAAGCGCGTCAGCTGTTGCGCTCGCGCCTGAGCTTCGCCCACCAGTCGAGGCGCTTGCGGATCTCCCGCTCGAAGCCACGTTCCGGCGGATCGTAGAAGGTCTTGCGCCCCATCTTCTCCGGAAAATAGTCCTGCCCGGAAAAGGCATCCGGCTCGTCGTGGTCATAGCGATAGCCCTCGCTATAGCCTTCGCCCTTCATCAGCTTGGTTGGGGCGTTGAGAATATGCTTCGGCGGCAGCAGCGAGCCGTTCTCCTTGGCCGCCCGCATCGCCGACTTGTAGGCCATGTAGACTGCATTCGATTTCGGCGCCGTCGCGAGATAGACGCAGGCCTGTGCCAGCGCCAGTTCACCCTCGGGTGAGCCGAGATAGTCATAGGCGTCCTTGGCGGCGTTGCAGATGACCAGCGCCTGCGGATCGGCTAGCCCGATGTCCTCGACCGCCATACGCACGAGCCGGCGACCGAGATAAAGCGGGTCCTCGCCAGCATCGAACATGCGGCACAGATAATAGAGCGCGGCATCGGGATCGGAACCGCGAACCGCCTTGTGCAGCGCCGAGATCAGATTGTAATGGCCGTCCTGGCCCTTGTCGTAGACCGGCGCCCGGCGCTGGACGATCAGGGACAGGCCTTCGGTATCGAACACCTCGCCTGCCCTTGCCGCCCGCCAGACTTCCTCGGCAAGCGTGAGCGCGGCGCGCCCGTCGCCATCGGCCATGCGGATCAGGCTGATGCGGGCATTCTCGTCGAGCGGCAGCGGCTTGCCCTCGGTCTCCTCGGCGCGTTTCAAAAGCGTCTCGATGCTCGACTCGTCATGCGGCTTGAAGGTCAGGACCCTGGCACGCGACAGAAGTGCGGCATTGAGTTCGAAGGAGGGGTTCTCCGTGGTCGCGCCGACGAGGATCACGGTCCCGTCTTCCATGACAGGCAGGAAGCTGTCCTGCTGGGCGCGGTTGAAGCGATGGATCTCGTCGACGAACAGAAGGGTCTGCCGGCCCTCCATGCGGCGCATGCGGGCGGCCTCAAACACCTTCTTCAGATCGGCTACGCCGGAGAAGATCGCCGAGATCTGCTCGAAAGCGAGCCCCGCTTCGCCCGACAGAAGCCGCGCAACCGTCGTCTTGCCGGTGCCGGGCGGGCCCCAGAAGATCATCGAGCCGAGCGAGCCGGAAGCGATCATGCGCGCCAGCACCCCGTCCTCACCGGTCAGATGCTCCTGGCCTGTCACCTCGCCCAGCGTCTTCGGCCGCAGCCGGTCTGCCAGCGGCCGACGCGCCTCGACGTCCTTGGGAACTGTAGACGCGAACAGGTCGCTCATCGGAAAATCTGCCGGATGCGCTGGCCGTCACGCTCGACTTCCACCTGCCAGAAGCTCGGACTGTCGGCAAGCACCCCCAGCATGACTGCAGTCGAGGCAATGTTGACGCCGTTGACCGAGACGATGATGTCATGCGGCGCAAAGCCGAGGCGGGCAGCCGGCGAGCCACGGGCGATCTCGGTGATCACGACACCGGTGACTTCGGACGGCATGCGCAACTCAAAGGCGAGCTTCGGCGACAGATTGGCGATGCGAGCGCCGGCAAAGGGGCTTCCGCCTTCAATCAGCCGCTCGTCGCGCGGCATGGTCTCCGGCGCACCGGCAAGCGTCATGGCAATCTCCTCTCCACGACCGTTTTCGCGAATGGAGAGCTTAACCGTCTTGCCGAGCCCTGCGGTCGTCAGCCGGTAGCCGAGCGCATCGGGATGCTCAACCGGAATGCCATCGACCTCCTCGACGACCTGGCCGGCCTTCAACCCCGCATTGGCGGCCGGCCCGCCCTCTGCAACGCGCACGACAAGCGCACCGCGCACCTTGTCGAGGCCGAGCGCTTCGGCGACATCTGAGGTCACCGGCTCGAAGGTGGCACCAACATAGGGGCGCTCGAAGCTGGCATCGCCCCGCTCGGCGGCAGCCAGGAACACCTTGACCAGATTGGCGGGGATGGCAAAACCGATGCCATTTGACCCGCCACCCTTGGAGAAGATCGCGGTGTTGATGCCAATCAGTTCGCCCTTCATGTTCATCAGAGCGCCTCCGGAATTGCCCGGATTGATCGCGGCATCGGTCTGAATGAAGAAGCCGAAATCGCCTTCCGTCACGCGATTGCGGGCAAGTGCCGAGACGATACCGCTGGTGACGGTCTGACCGACGCCGAAGGGATTGCCGATGGCAAGCACCAGGTCGCCGACATCGACCCTGTCGCTGTCGGCGATCGCCAAGGCGGGAAGCTGTTCCCTCGCGTCGATCTTGAGCACCGCGAGGTCGAGCCGCTCGTCCTTGAGCACGACCTTGACCGGAAATTCGCGACCATCGGACAGCGCCACCTTGATGTCGTCGGCGCCATCGATGACGTGATTGTTGGTGACCACCATGCCGTTTGCGCCGAGGACGACGCCAGAGCCGAGCGAGGACTGCTTTTCCGTCCGGTTCGGCATGCGCTGTCCGAAGAACTGCTCGAAGAATGGGTCGCCGGCGAAAGGCGAAGCACGCCGTTGCACCAGCCGCTCGGCATAGACATTGACCACCGCGCCCTGGGTCCGTTTGACCAAGGGTGCGAACGACATCTGCATCTCTGCGGCGGTCTGGGGAACGCGAAGCTCCTGCGCGGCCAGTTGCACGGGGAATGCCGCGAGAAGCGCCAGTACCGAAACGGCCAAACCACGAACGATGCCTTGCATGGGGTTCTCCTCATTGTTTCCAAGGATCAATAAGCGCCCGACGTACAAAAGAAAAGCGTCGGCGATGCGCCGGTCCGCGCGCTCCCAAAGGTAATGGTGAAATCAGCTTTTCCAAGACGTACGCAAGGACGCAAAACTCAGAAATAAGGCGTTTCCGGCTTGCCGGCCTATCGCCCCACGGACCGCATCGACGCCGAACGACCGCCACTCATCCAGTACCTGCCGCTGCAGAAGCATTGACCGCGCTTAAAAAGCCCAAACCCGCTACGAGGCCCACCAGGCTAATTGTTTATTCCGTTAATTAGCTTTTCACCTAAATGCGTCGCCACATTTCACCGACTGATTGAGGGAACCTCCTCACCCTTCTTGCCGGCGGGAATACGGAGCGCGAGCGCAAGGAGCGGGCACCACTGGCTGCACAGCGGTAGGGACAGAGGCCATGGCGCTCGCGAAAAAGGCCGGTCTTCGCGTCAGGCTGCCGCCGCCATGAAGGTGAAGCTGGCGACCGCAGCGGTGAGCAGCGACCCCACCGCGAGAAAAGCGAGGCTGCGGCGTCGATCCTGCCGAGAGGTTGCTCCGCCCGAATAGTCGAAGCGCTCGTAGACGACATTTTCCATGGGCATGCCGAGATCGAGGAGTTCATCGGAGACCGCGGTCACCATGGCACCGGGGCCGCACATCATGGCAATGGTACGCTGCGGGTCGAGGCCTTCCAGGAGTTCCGCGAGCCGCGCGCGATCCAGCCGTCCGATGAGACCGTCCCAGCCTTCCTGTGGTGTTTCGCAGATGAAAAAGGCTTTCAGATCGAGCACTGCGGTGGCCGCATCGATTTCCTCCCGACAGGCGATGTTGCTGACGGCGCCAACCGCATAGACCAGCCGCACGGGGCGCGGATCGCGCCGGGACACCAGATCACGCAGCATGCCCATCACGGGGGCGATGCCGACTCCGCCGGCGATCAGCAGCACGGCATCGGCGGGATGGGCTTCCAGGAAGAACTCGCCGTAAGGGCCGTCAATGCCGATCTTCGTGCCGGGTGCGAGGGCTCCGATCTGCCGGGTGAAATCGCCCACTTCCTTGATGATCAGGCTGAGACCTGGGCGGGTCGGGCTGTCGGCAATGGAAAAAGGATGGTCGAAAAGCGGGAAGCGGCGCTTGCCCTCGGTCATCCAGACGAATTGTCCGGCGCGATAGTCAAGCTGCGGCGTGCCGGTTTCCGGCTGAAAGTCGAGCTCCCAGAGCCGGTCCGCCCGCCTCGTCACCGAGGCAAGCCGCCAGGGCTGGCGGTGCAGCTTCCACCAGCGATAGCCGTAAAGGGTCGCAAGGACAACGACGATGGCAATCGCGAGCAGGTTCCAATAGACAGCGGTGGGACCAAAGGCTGCGAAACGGCCGGTGCTGACGGCGTGATGCAGGCCGCAGCCGACAGCGAGGGATCCAAGCAAGACGTGGCTCGCTCGCCAGACCTCGTAGCGCCAGGGCAAAAACTCGCGCAGGGCAGCCGAAAAGACCAGCAGGACAAGCGCAATCCAGGCGATCACGCCTGTGCGATAGTGCGGCAGGGTGAGGTAGGCGACAAGGCGTTCGGAGCCGAGCGCCGGCTTCTCCAGCCAGGTCGGCAAAACGTAGACAAGGGGATGCATGACCACGGCCAGAAGGATCCACCAGGCAGCAATCTTGTGGAACGCCATGATCTTGTCGATGCCAAGGCGACCCGATACGATCTCGAACCTCCCCGAGGTGACGAATTGCACGGCCATACCACCGAGGCCGACCATGCCGAGGGCCGCGGCCGCCAAGCCCCAACGATCGGCCGGCGAAACGCTGGCGGAAAGCGCAATGAGGAGCGGCACGAGGCAGATGCCGAGATAAAGCGCGGCGAGCGCCACGCCCGGCAGCCGGGGAAGCGAGTGGGCTGGAGCCACTGGCGTCTTCGCAATTTCATTCATGACCATCCTCCTTGCCCTTCCTTCTAACAGGCTCAATACTCCATGGAATTGATCTCTGTCATGTACGGCGGTGCGATTCTTGCGCAAGCTGCCATCCTAGCGAGATCAGGTCGTGGAGGAGAATAATATGCGATTGCACCATCTTTTCGGGTTGCTTGCCATGCTTGTCGGGTTCGGCGGGCTGCCGGCAACGCTTCAGGCCGAGGAAAAATCAGGCATTTCCGCGCTGGTCGATGCCTGGCTGAAATCGCCACACGGCAATTACCATTCGCCATCCTTCACCTATTGGAACAAGCAGGGAGAAATCCCGACCGCCTGCGCCGCCTGTCACTCCGAGCCCGGCTTCCTCGACTTTCTCGGCACCGACGGCAGCACGGCCGGTGTTGTCGATCATCCGGGCGTAATCAATTCGCCGATAGGGTGTGCCTCCTGTCACAGCGCCGAGGCCCACGCGCTGAATGCGGTGCGTTTCCCCTCCGGCGTCACCGTCGACGGCTTGGGCACGTCGGCAACCTGTACCGTCTGCCATCAGGGCCGCCAATCGGGTGCCGCCGTGTCCAAGGCGGTGGCAAACCTTGGAGAAGACGAGGTTTCAGCGGAGCTCGGCTTCCTTAACATTCACTACGGAGTGGCTGCTGCGACCATGCACGGTTCCGAAACCGGTGCCGGCTATCAGTATCCCGGCAAGACCTATGCCGGGCGCTTCTTTCACGTGCCGAGCGCCAATACCTGTGTCGCCTGTCACGATCCGCACAGCACGAAAGTGGCGGTGGATGACTGTCTCAGCTGTCACCGCGGCGTCGAGCAATTGACCGATATCCGCATGCGGCACGGCGACTTCGACGGCGACGGCGACGTCAAGGAAGGCATCCAGGGCGAGATCATGACGCTGCATGCCCGGCTCGGCGAGTCGATCCAGGCCTATGGCCGTGACGTCGCAGGCACGCCGATCGGCTACCATAAGGACCGCCATCCCTATTTCTTCCGCGACACTGACGGCAACGGCACAATCAGCGATGAGGAGGCGGTGGCCGACAACCGCTATCAGGCCTGGACGCCTCAACTCCTGAAGGCTGCCTACAACTATCAAGTCGTAAAGAAGGACCCGGGCGGCTACGTCCACCATCCGACCTATCAACTACAGTTGCTGTATGACAGCCTTGAAAGCCTCTCGGAACAGATCGGAATGGACATGGCCGGGATCACCCGCCCCTGACTGCACAGCACCTGCTGCCCGCCCTCGCCGCGCCGTGCCCCCAAATGAGAACGCCGCCCATCGGGCGGCGTTTGTCGTTCATCGGAACTTGGCCGTGATTCACTCCGGGAGGATGCGCACCGCGCCCTTGTCGGCTGAGGCGGCAAAGGCTGCATAGGCCTTGAGCGCGGTAGTGACATTGCGCTTGCGGGGCTGCGCCGGCTTCCAGCCGAAGGCATCCTGCTCGGCGCGACGCTTCGCCAGCACATCCTCGGCAACGGCCAGGTTGATCGTGCGGTTCGGGATGTCGATCTCGATCGTGTCGCCTTCGCGCACCAGGCCGATCGTGCCGCCGTTCGCCGCTTCCGGCGAGGCGTGGCCGATGGACAGGCCGGACGTGCCGCCGGAGAAGCGGCCGTCGGTGATCAGCGCGCAGACCTTGCCGAGGCCCTTCGACTTCAGATAGCTGGTCGGATAGAGCATTTCCTGCATGCCCGGACCGCCCTTGGGGCCTTCGTAGCGGATGACGACGACGTCACCGGCAACGACCTCGTTGGACAGGATCGCCTTGACCGCCGCATCCTGGCTTTCATAGACCTTGGCCGGGCCGGTGAACTTCAGGATCGACTCGTCGACGCCGGCGGTCTTCACGATACAGCCGTCGAGCGCCAGATTGCCCTTGAGCACGGCGAGACCGCCATCCTTGGAGAAGGGATGCTGGGCATCGCGGATGACGCCGTTTTCGCGGTCGAGGTCGAGGTCTTCCCAGCGGGCCGCCTGGCTGAAGGCGACCTGGGTCGGGATGCCGCCCGGTGCGGCGCTGAACAGCTTGAGGGCCGCCGGGTCCTCGGAGACGGAGATGTCCCACTTGGCCAGCGCGTCGCCCAGCGTGCGGGCGTGAACGGTCGGCAGCTCGGCATTGAGCAGGCCGGCACGGTTGAGTTCGCCGAGGATGGACATGATGCCCCCTGCCCGGTGGACGTCTTCCATGTGCACGTCGGCCTTGGCCGGCGCGACCTTGGACAGGCACGGAACCTTGCGCGACAGGCGGTCGATGTCGTCCATGGTGAAGTCGACCTCGGCCTCGTGGGCGGCGGCGAGGATGTGCAGGACGGTGTTGGTCGAGCCGCCCATGGCGATGTCGAGCGCCATGGCATTCTCGAAGGCGCCCTTGGAGGCGATGACGCGCGGCAGTGCGGTTGCGTCGTCCTGCTCGTAATAGCGCTTGGCAAGCCCGACAATGCTGCGGCCGGCCTCAAGGAAGAGTTCCTTGCGGTCGGCATGGGTGGCGAGCGTCGAGCCATTGCCCGGCAGGGAGAGGCCGAGCGCCTCGGTCAGGCAGTTCATCGAATTGGCGGTGAACATGCCCGAGCACGAGCCGCAGGTCGGACAGGCCGAGCGCTCGATGGTCTGCACGTCCTCGTCGGAGATCTTGTCGTCGGCGGCGGCGACCATGGCGTCGACCAGGTCGAGCGCGACCTTCTTGCCGTGCATGACGACCTTGCCGGCCTCCATCGGGCCGCCCGAGACGAAGATCGTCGGGATGTTGAGGCGGAGCGACGCCATCAGCATGCCGGGGGTGATCTTGTCGCAGTTGGAGATGCAGACCATGGCGTCGGCGCAGTGGGCGTTGACCATGTATTCGACGCTATCGGCGATCAGTTCGCGCGACGGCAGCGAATAGAGCATGCCGTCATGGCCCATGGCGATGCCGTCATCGACGGCGATCGTGTTGAATTCCTTGGCGACGCCGCCGGATGCCTCGATCTCGCGGGCAACAAGCTGGCCGAGGTCCTTGAGGTGCACGTGGCCGGGGACGAACTGGGTGAACGAGTTGACCACCGCGATGATCGGCTTGCCGAAATCGCTGTCCTTCATGCCAGTGGCGCGCCAAAGGCCGCGCGCACCCGCCATGTTGCGGCCGTGGGTCGTGGTTCTCGAACGATAGACTGGCATGGGTGTTACCTCGGATTCTGTCTTGGTTTTTGCCGGGCATTGGCTAGCCGAAAACGATCGGCTGCGCGCGTTTCTGCTCCGGATTTTGACCTTGTGGTAGGGCAAACGCCCAGAACTGTCACTATCAGCATAGCGTAAAACGGTACGCCTGGCACGAGAACGCTGACGAACAGGCTGGCATTTTAGCGATCTTCGAAAGCCGTGCGAAAGCTTTGCCGCCTAACCTGCCGCGAGCAGGCGGAGGTAGTCATGGCGTTTGGAGATGCATCCGGAAAGGTGATCGACTTCCGAGCCAGAAGCACGTTTGGGAAGAAGGCCAGACATGCCGAGGCAAGCAATGGAATGGCGACCGGTGTGCCGGGCCAGCGCCGAGGCCCAATGGACCGCGGAGCCAGGTCGCCTGTCGCAAGGCGCGTTTGGTTCGCATGCCTTGTCCTGCTGGCATCGTTGGCCCTGCCTCTCCTTTTCGCCAGGTTCGGCGACTATCAGCCACTGGCGCAGGCGGTTGCCACGCCGGTCAGGAACATTGCCGCCTGGTCGAGCCCCGGGCGATCGGGGGACGCCCTACCTCAAGGCAAGGGCATCTCGGTCAGCTTCACGTTTTGCGGCAGCGGGATCAGGCGCAATTGCGTGGTCGATGGCGATACGTTCTGGCTGAACGGCGAAAAAATCCGCATTGCCGACATCGACACCCCCGAGCTCAGCCCACCACGGTGCGATCGGGAGAAGGTCAAAGGCGAGGCGGCCAAGCGTGTGCTGCTCTCCGAGCTGAACGCCGGTGGTTTTGAGCTCGTCTCCTACGGCTCGCGCGACGCGGATCGCTATGGCCGCAAGCTGCGGACTGTTGTGCGCCACGACCGTTCGATTGGCGACATCCTGATCGCCAAGGGGCTCGCGCGTCCATGGACCGGCTCGCGGAGCAGCTGGTGCGACTGACGACCGGCGCAGTAGGGTCGCGTACACGAAAATGTGGTCGGAAGTTTCTTTTCGTGGCGATGAAACTCTGATGAGATTTGCTACGTAGAAAGGGTGAGACAAAGCATCCACAGCGAAAGAACCGCCCCATGTCCCGCTACCGTCCGCCGAAGATCGCCCAGAGCGAGATCACGCCGCAATCGCTCCATATCAATCGGCGCAGCCTGATCGGTGCCGCTGCCGGGGGGCTCGCGTTTGCGGCGGCGCCCAAGGCCTTTGCCGCGGCGATCGCCGCCAAGCCGAGCGTTTATGTGCTGACGGAAAAGCCGACGGCGAAGCAGGACGTCACCACCTACAACAATTTCTACGAGTTCGGCACCGACAAGATCGACCCGATCAACAATTCCGGGGCCTTCCAGACCCGGCCCTGGACAGTCGAGGTCGGCGGACTGGTGGCCAAGCCCCAGGTGATCGACATCGAGGCGATCCTCAAGGATTTCCCGATGGAAGAGCGCGTCTACCGCATGCGCTGCGTCGAGGCCTGGTCGATGGTCATCCCCTGGGTCGGCTTTCCGCTGGCAAGCCTGCTCGACCGGGTCGAACCGCTCGGCTCCGCCAAATATGTGGCCTTCGAGACCGTCGTGCGGCCCGACGAGATGCCGGGTCAGCGCGGGCTGTTCCAGCCGATGAAATGGCCCTACGTCGAGGGCCTGCGCCTCGACGAGGCACGCCATCCGCTGACCATCCTGGCAACTGGCCTCTATGGCGAGACGCTGCCGAAACAGAACGGTGCGCCGCTGAGACTGGTCGTGCCGTGGAAATACGGCTTCAAGGGGATCAAGTCGATCGTGCGCATCACGCTCACCGAAAACGAGCCGCCGGCGAGCTGGAACGTCATGCAGCCAAGCGAATACGGCTTCTATGCCAACGTCAACCCGGCGGTCGACCATCCGCGCTGGAGCCAGGCGACCGAGCGGCGGATCGGCGAGGCAAGCGGCCTGTTCGGCGGAGCCCGAATGAAGACGCTGCCCTTCAACGGCTATGCCGACGAGGTGGCGGGGCTCTATACCGGAATGGACCTGACGAAGTTCTACTGAGGACACACAGCACGATGCTTCGCCCCCTGATCCGGCGCTGCACGAAACCTTCTCGCCTGCGGGGAGAAGGTGTCTGCCGCCCTTCCCTCTGGGAAAAGGATGCTGAGGGGCCAGTTGATACCGGAGAATGACGATGGCCATGCCCGCCCTGCCCGCCCGATACAAGCCGGCCTCCGTCTGGGCGCTCTATGTGATCGGCCTCATGCCGGGGCTCTACGCCTTCTATCTCGGCATTTTCGGCGGGCTCGGTGCCGATCCGGTGCGGGCCTTCGAGCACCTGCTCGGGCTCTGGGCGCTTCGGTTTCTGTGTCTCGGGCTCGCCGTCACGCCGGCGCGCGATCTCTTAGGTATTAACCTAATTGGCTACAGGCGCGCGCTGGGCCTTCTCGCCTTCTATTACGTCCTCGCCCATTTCGCCGTCTACCTGACCCTCGACCGCGGGCTGATCCTGACGTCGATCGCCGGCGACATTCTCAAGCGTCCCTATATCATGCTCGGCATGGCGGGGCTCACGATGCTGATCCCGCTCGCACTGACCTCCAACCGCTGGTCGATCCGCAGGCTCGGGCAAAAGTGGAACCGGCTACACAAGCTGGTCTATGCGATCGCGGCCGTCGCGGTGCTGCACTATGCGCTGTCGCTGAAGGTGATCACCGCAGAGCCCGCCTTCTACATCGCCGTGGTGATCGTCCTTCTGGTCTACCGGCTCGTGCGTCCGAAGATCATGGCGTGGAAACGGGCCAACAAGCCGGGCAACAGAGCCCTCCGCTCGCCGGTGGCATGCACCGGCGACTGACAAGCGCGCCGCCGCGTCCTGCCTCTGTTACCAATCAAAGTCAGCACAACCGCGGCCGCGCCACGACAGGGGCATCGATCCATGCGATAGACTCCGCACCAGTCCCCGGAATGCCGGCGGCAATCACGTACGGAGACGTCCATGAAGGCGAAGGGCGCGGTTCTGTTTCTGGCCATGATCTCTCTGGCGGCCGCACTGCCGGCCCGGTCGCAAGACGGCATAACGATGACGACGCCGGTGTTCGGCCAGATCGTTTCCTACCAGCTGCCGGCGGGCTTTCAGCCGCGCTACGAGGATGCAAACGACCACGCCTATTTGCAGGAAGCCGTGCCGGCGGGGGAAACCGTCACCAACTGGTCCCAGATGATCACCATGACGGGCGTCAAGGACGCCGAGGGGCAGGCCCAGACACTGGAGGGCGCCGCCAGGGTGCTTGCAGGGCACTACCAGCAGGCCTGTGCGGAGACCTTCACCGGAACCTCATTCGGGGCGACCGAGATCAACGGTCTTACGGGCCTGGTGGTGTTTCTCGGCTGCGGTACCGTTGCGCCCGCCGAAGAGGGCCAAGACGCGCGGAGCGAAGCGGCCGTCATCGTCTACGTCAAATCGGACTTCGGTTATATCACGGTCCAATGGGCCGAGCGCGGCCCGCCCGTGGCCGCGCGCCCGGTCTACGACATCGACACCTGGAAGCCGCGCCTCGCCCAACTCCTGCCGATCCGCCTGTGCGACGCCGTCGACGGCGAAGCACCGCCTTATCCCAGCTGCAACGCGCAGCCATAGCAGGAATGCGCGACCGGCCATTGCGCCTTGCCAGGGACGGGTCGCCGACGTTGCAGGCGGGCGTTCGCTGCGACACGCTCACCCTACCAGCCAGGCTGGTGGTCCTGCCTGTGCGCTGCCCGTCACCGCCGCTTCAACACAAGCGGCAAGGCCGGCGAAGCGCACCTGCTTGCCGCTGAGGCCGGGGCCGTAGTGGGCATATTTGCCGGAATTGGTGAGAATGGTCCGCGCGCCCGGCGGAACGATCGGCTGCATGACCGTGCACCAGCAGGCATCGCGCACCAAGGTGGCGCCGAAGGCTTCGAGGGTGGTGGCGATGCCGGCCTCGACGATGCGGGCATGGGTCGCGCGGCTCAGGGTGACGGTGAGCGCCAGGTCCGCATGCTTCGTCCGGCCGGCACAGAGTTTGGCCAGAGCGTCGCACTCGTCGAAGGAAAAATGCGGATTGCCGAGCGCCACGAGATCGATCGTCTCGCCGGTGGTCGGGTTGAAGTGAAGCCAGTCGCCGGCGACGTCGCTGCGGCTTACCTTGACCGTCGGAAGCGCCCTACCCCCGGTCGCGGCGGAGAGCGTGGGCACCTCCGGCGTGACGCCGACGATGTGGAACATCGGTGCGGCCGAGGTCGTGGCGAAGGCGGCGCCGAAGGCCTTGAGGTCGTCGGCCGTCGGGTGAGCCCGCTCCAGGCCTGTGACGGCGGGGATGGCGTTCGGCGCCAGCATGCCGACCCGGTAGCCGAACAGCGGCCAGAAGCTGTCGTCGCGGCCGTCCATCGCCTCGACCTCGACGACCAGCCGCGCCTTGCGGTTCTCGTCCAGATGACATCCGGCCTCGGGGGCGCGGCCGGTGAGCGCGATGCAGATGTCGAGGAAATCCGGATATTTCATCGTGCGGGCGCCGAGCACGCTGTTGGCGTAGACGACGGCGTTCGATTCGGCCCAGGCGATGTTCTCGCCTTCGGCCGGGGCGCCGTCCAGCTGGTAGGGTGCGCAGGTGAAGGTCGGGCGGGCGCCCATGCGGACATAGGCATCAGCCAGCGCGCTGGCCGCCATCGAGAGAACCGGGTCGGTGCCCTGCTCGCGCCAACGGGCCTGGTCGGCGGAAATGGCATTAAGCGAAGTCGGCACGACGACCCTGCCGCCCCAGTCCGCGAGCTTCTGGGCAAAGTCGAGGCTCGCCGGGCCGGTATAGATGCAGCCGTCGACATGGACCTGGGCGACGTCGATCAAGCTCTTGGCGCCGAGCAGTTCGGCCATGCGCACAACGATCCGCATCGCGGTGCGCGTCGCCTGCGGCACGGCATCGGAGAGAAGGTGTCGGTCGTTGTCGCTCAGGACAAGGCTCGGCAAGGCTGCGGTCGGGGCCATGTCGGCCAGGGAATGCTTGCCCCCCGGCTCGGACACCAGACCGGCCTCGATGCGGATCCTGTCCAGTCCTTCCATGCGGGCGAAGGTCTCAGGCGCGACCACGGCGATCGGCAGCGAGCGGCCGTACATTTCCTCGGCGACCATGACGCCGAGCGTCAGGATCTCCTCGGCCTGCGAGAAAACCATGCCGGCCGGCGCCTTGCCGTTGAGGATGAGTTGCATCAGCACGGCGCTGCCGGTGCAGGAACCGCGGCCGCCGGGGATTGCCAGGATCGCGCCGGCAAGGCACCGGCCGTGCAGCGGGTGCGCCTGGTCGATCACCAGGCCGGTTTCCGGATCGACTCCGCCCCAGAAACTCAGCGCCGTGTCGGAAAAGAGCAGCGGCCCTTCGGCCGCGCCGTCGATCAGCAGGCGTGCGGGCGCGGCAAACGGCGCTCCCCCGAATTCGACTGACATGCGCTTCCCTTCCCCGATGACCGAACTCACCGACTAGCACGCCGGAGGGGCAAATCAAGCGCCAAGCCTTGCGCCCAGCAAAGCCATGGGGTGTCATGGCGGCCGGCCGCGCTATGTGAAGAAAAAAGTTCGGCGCGATGTCGAATCCATCGGCAGCCGTTCGTCATGACATTACGCACCCCTTGGGAGCGCTGTTTCACAAAAGAGGAGAACGACAATGCGTGTGATGGTGATGGTGAAGGCAACGGAAGACAGCGAAGAAGGCATCATGCCCTCGACCGAACTGTTCGAGGCGATGGGCAAGTTCAACGAGGAACTGGCCAATGCCGGCATCATGCTGTCGGGCGACGGTTTGAAGCCGTCGAAGCTTGGCAAGCGGGTTGCGTTCGACGGCGCCAACCGCCGGGTGATCGACGGTCCCTTCGCCGAGACGCGGGAACTGGTCGCCGGCTACTGGATCTGGGAGGTCAAGGACATGGCCGAGGCGGTGGAATGGGTCAAACGCTGCCCCAATCCGATGCCCGGGCCGAGCGAGATCGAGATCCGTCCGTTCTACGAGATGGCGGATTTCGCCGAGATTGCCTCGCCCGAGGGACAGGCACGCCATGACCGCGCCGGCGAGCGGCTCGCCGCGCGCGACGGCAAGTAGCGCTGGAAGCCGAAGCCGCGGCCGCAGGCACGGTCCCGCTGGCCGTTGACTGAAACGGCCGAGCCCGCATACTGCCGCCGCATGGAGACATCCGAAGCGCACAGGACGGCGGAGACCGTCTTCCGCATGGAACGGGCCCGGCTGATCGCCGGGCTCGCCCGGATCGTGCGCGATGTCGGCCGGGCCGAGGAACTGGCGCAGGATGCGCTGGTGGTGGCGCTCGACCGCTGGCCGACGAGCGGCATTCCCGACAATCCCGCCGCCTGGCTGATGGCGACCGCCAAGCGGCGCGCCATCGACACGCTGCGCCGCGCCCGCATGATGGAACGCAAGCACGACGAGATCGGCCGCGATCTGCAGCTCGAACAGGACAGCACGATCGAAGCGATCGAGGCGAGCATGGACGACGACATCGGCGACGAGCGCCTGAGCCTGATCTTCACCGCCTGCCATCCGGTGCTTTCGACCGATGCGCGGGTGGCGCTGACGCTGCGGCTGATCGGCGGGCTGTCGACGGAGGAGATCGCCCGCGCCTTCCTGTCGAGCGAGACGACGATCGCCCAGCGCATCGTTCGGGCGAAGAAGAGCCTCGGCGGGGCCGGCATCGCCTATGAGGTACCGCGCGGGGCCGAGCGCGGCGCGCGTCTCGCCTCGGTGCTGGAAGTCACCTACCTGATCTTCAACGAGGGCTATGCCGCAAGCGCCGGCGAGGACGCGATCCGGCCGCAACTCTGCGCAGAGGCCATGCGCCTTGGCCGCGTTCTCGCCGGTCTCGCCCCCGACGAACCGGAGGTGCATGGACTGCTGGCGCTGATGGAAATCCAGTCGTCGCGGCTTGTCGCCCGCAACGGCCCGGACGGCGTGCCGCTGACGCTCGAGACACAGAACCGGGCGCACTGGGACCAGTTGCTCATTCGCCGGGGGCTCGCGGCGCTGGAGCGTGTTCGTGCACTCGGCGGAGAAGACGGCCCTTATGCCCTTCAGGCGGCGCTGGCGGCCTGCCACGCCCGTGCCCGGCGCTTCGAGGACACGGACTGGCACATGATCGCGGGGCTTTACGACCGGCTGCTCACCGTCCTGCCCTCCCCCGTGGTGGCACTCAACCGGGCCGTCGCCCACGCGATGGCGTTTGGGTCGGAAGCGGGGCTGGAACTGCTGGACGCGCTGGAGGACGAGCCGGCGCTCAAGGTCTACGCACCGATGGCGGCCGCGCGGGGTGATTTCCTGCTGCGGGCCGGGCGGCGCACCGAAGCGCAAGCCTGCTTCGAGCGGGCGGCGGCCCTGAGCCGCAACGAAAGCGAAAGGGCGTTTCTCCTCGGCCGGGCTCGGGCTTGCATACCAACCTGACAGACGCCCCCGCCACAGACGCAAAAAGCCGGGTGATCGCTCACCCGGCTTTTCAATGGCATTCCCTTACGGGAAGAACCTTACGCTGCTTCGGCTTCGGCGGCGACGCGGGCCTTGTCGGCTGCGCCCTTGGCATCGACATCGCGCTCGACGAATTCGATGACGGCCATGGCGGCATTGTCGCCCTGGCGGAAGCCAGCCTTCATGATGCGCAGGTAGCCGCCGTTGCGGGTGGCGTAGCGCGAAGCGATGGCGTCGAACAGCTTCTTGACGGCGTCAAGGTCGCGGATCTGCGAGATGGCCTGACGACGAGCGTGCAGGTCGCCGCGCTTGCCTAGGGTGACCAGCTTTTCGACGATCGGGCGAATTTCCTTCGCCTTCGGCAGGGTGGTGACGATCTGCTCATGGGTGATGAGCGAAGCCGCCATGTTGGCGAACATCGCCTTACGGTGGCTGGCGGTACGGTTCAGCTTGCGACCGGCTTTCTGGTGGCGCATTGCTATTCTCCTTCTACGCAGGCTCGCGCTTTATGCGGCGCCCTGCCGTTTCCTGACACATACAGGCATCCGCCTGCAGTTTGACTGGAAAGGCAGAGGTGAACCTGCCTTTTTGTTTCTTAGTATTGGTCTTCGTAGCGCTTGGCGAGATCTTCGATGTTCTCGGGCGGCCATGCCGGCACTTCCATGCCGAGGTGCAGGCCCATGGAAGCGAGAACTTCCTTGATTTCGTTCAGCGACTTGCGGCCAAAGTTCGGAGTGCGGAGCATCTCTGCTTCGGTCTTCTGAATGAGGTCGCCGATATAGACGATGTTGTCGTTCTTCAGGCAGTTGGCCGAACGGACCGAAAGCTCGAGCTCGTCGACCTTCTTGAGGAGGGCCGGGTTGAACGCGAGTTCGGTGACGGCTTCCTCTTCGACTTCCTTCTGCGGCTCGTCGAAATTGACGAAGACGCCGAGCTGGTCCTGGAGAATGCGGGCCGCGAATGCAACAGCGTCTTCACCGGTGATCGAACCGTCAGTCTCGATGGTCATGGTCAGCTTGTCGTAGTCGAGAACCTGTCCTTCGCGGGTGTTTTCCACCTTGTAGGACACCTTCTTGACCGGCGAGTAGAGGCTGTCGACCGGGATGAGACCGATCGGAGCATCTTCCGCACGATTACGCTCAGCCGGAACATAGCCCTTGCCGTTGGCAACGGTGAACTCCATGCGGATCTCAGCGCCCTCGTCGAGGGTGCAGATCACATGATCCGGGTTGAGGATTTCGATATCGCCAACCGTCTGAATGTCACCGGCGGTCACAACGCCCGGACCCTGCTTGCGCACGACCATGCGCTTCGGATCATCGCCGTCCATCTTGATGGCGATTTCCTTGATGTTGAGCACGATGTCGGTCACGTCTTCCCGCACACCCGGGATCGACGAGAACTCATGCAGCACGCCGTCGATCTGGACGGCGGTGACGGCACCACCACGCAGCGACGACAAGAGAACGCGGCGCAGCGCGTTGCCGAGCGTCAGGCCGAAGCCGCGTTCCAGCGGCTCGGCGACAAGGGTCGCCTTGGTGCGGCCGGACGAGGTGAACTCGACCTTGTTCGGCTTGATCAATTCCTGCCAATTCTTCTGAATCATTATTTTACCTTCCGTTCGTCGCCACCATCCAATCGTGGCTACCGAGCTAACACCAGAGGAGCGCGTCTGCGCTCATCGGCGGGATGAAAGATGATCAGACGCGACGCTTCTTGCGCGGGCGGCAACCATTGTGCGGGATCGGGGTAACATCACGGATCGAGGTGATCATGAAGCCCGCAGCCTGCAGAGCGCGCAGAGCGGATTCACGACCCGAACCCGGACCGCAGACTTCCACTTCAAGCGTCTTCATGCCGTGTTCCTGCGCCTTCTTGGCGGCATCTTCAGCGGCGATCTGGGCGGCGAACGGGGTCGACTTGCGCGAGCCCTTGAAACCCTTGGCACCAGCGGACGACCAGGCAATGGCATTGCCCTGTGCATCGGTGATGGTGATCATGGTGTTGTTGAACGTCGAGTTGACGTGGGCAACGCCCGACGAGATATTTTTGCGTTCGCGACGGCGTACGCGGGTGGCTTCCTTGGCCATGACTTCCCTTTCGTTGATCTAAACACCGCCGTAGTTCCAGCGGCTACACCTTCGAGGCAATAGGACACAGGCAGTAGGCAGTAGCGAAAACCACTACTGCCTACTGCCTACTGGCCAATGCCTCAAAAAATTACTTCTTCTTACCAGCAATCGCCTTTGCCGGACCCTTGCGAGTACGGGCATTGGTATGGGTGCGCTGGCCACGGACCGGCAGGCCACGACGATGGCGCAGGCCACGGTAGCAACCAAGATCCATAAGGCGCTTGATGTTCATCGCGGTATCGCGACGAAGATCGCCCTCGACCTGATAGTCGCGGTCGATGGCTTCGCGGATTGCCAGAACTTCGGCATCCGTGAGCTGATGAACGCGACGCTCGGCCGGAATACCGACCTT
The DNA here is from genome assembly GCF_964021225.1 of Rhizobium arsenicireducens. NCBI lineage: Bacteria > Pseudomonadati > Pseudomonadota > Alphaproteobacteria > Hyphomicrobiales > Rhizobiaceae > Rhizobium > Rhizobium arsenicireducens. The sequence continues at coordinate 1,774,993 of NZ_CAXHYK020000001.1, forward strand.
CTCGACGATTTCAGCAGCGAATTTCGGTCCAATCCCGTGAATATAGGTCAGCGCAATAACTACGCGCTTCGCGGTCGGGATGTTGACGCCAGCGATACGTGCCACGCCTATTCTCCTTGCTTCCAGTTGCCATCCGGCAAGTGGTGTCTCGTTACACGGCCGTTTGAGGCCGCAATTACAAATAAGGTTCTCAACAAGTCAAAACGATCGAACCCGGTCTTCCCGAAGGAAGAACGCGCCGATCGCATAATTGCCGCGAGTTGGCGCGCTATTTAGCGGAATCAGTTGCCGAAAGCAACCGGCTCCGTGAAGATTCTTGAAACCCGCCAAACTCAGAGCTTGGCGAGAATTGCCTCGATGTCCGCAGTGACGGTACCGATCTCGGCCATGCCGTCAACCGATTCCAGCTTGCCCTTGGCGTAGTAGTAGCCGATCAGCGGCGAGGTCTTCTTGTAGTAATCCTGGAGACGCGTCGTCATCGTCTCGGCATTGTCGTCGGGACGGCGCTTGAACTCCGTCGATCCGCACTTGTCGCAAACACCCTCGACCTTGGGCTTCTGCAACTGGTCGTGGTAGCCCGTGCCGCACTTCGCACAGGTGTAACGGCCCGAGACACGATCGACCAGCACCGAATCATTGACCTGCAATTCGATGACGACATCAAGCTGCATACCCTTGGCCGCAAGCATCGCCTCGACCGAGTCGGCCTGAACGAGGGTGCGCGGATAGCCGTCGAGAATAAAGCCTTTGGCGCAATCCGGCTCATCAATTCGTTCGGAAACGATGGCATTGACGATCTCGTCGGAAACGAGGTTCCCGGCATCCATGACCGCCTTTGCCCGTTTGCCGACCTCGGTGCCGGCGCTCACGGCGGCACGAAGCATGTCGCCGGTGGAGAGCTGCGGAATACCGTAGTTTTCGACTATACGCTGTGCCTGGGTACCCTTGCCCGCTCCCGGCGGTCCCAAAAGAATAAGTCTCATCGTCCCCTCTTTCCTCCACGCAACTTCGACTTCTTGATCAGCCCCTCATACTGCTGGGCGATCAGGTGGCCCTGGATCTGTGCTACAGTATCGAGGGTAACGCTGACAACAATCAAAAGAGAAGTACCACCAAGGGCTAATGGCACGCCGGTGTTGGCCACCAGAATCTCGGGGAGGATACAGACGAAGACAAGGTAGATGGCGCCGACCGTCGTGATACGCGTCAGGACGTAGTCGATGTATTCCGCAGTCCGGTCACCAGGACGAATGCCGGGGATGAAGCCGCCATGCTTCTTCAGGTTATCGGCCGTGTCCTTCGGATTGAAGACGATCGCCGTGTAGAAGAAGGCGAAGAAGGCAATCAGGGCGCCATAGAGGGCCATGAACAGCGGTTGGCCGTGGCCGAGCGCCGTGACGATGGTCGTCGCCCAAGGAGGCAGGGTAGAGGTGCCGGCAAAGCCCGCAGCGGTGGCCGGCAGAAGCAGCAGTGAGGAGGCGAAGATCGCAGGAATGACGCCGGCGGTGTTGAGCTTCAGCGGCAGGTGCGAGGTGTCGCCCTGGAACATGCGGTTGCCGACCTGGCGCTTGGGATACTGGATCAGCAGGCGGCGCTGGGCCCGTTCAACGAAGACGATCAGCCCGATCACGCCAATGGCCATGAGAATGACCGACAGGATAAGCAGAGTGGACAGCGCGCCAGTACGACCGAGCTCGAGCGTTCCGGCTATGGCAGTCGGCAGGCCAGCGGCAATACCGGCGAAAATGATCAACGAAATGCCGTTGCCGATGCCGCGCGAGGTGATCTGCTCACCCAGCCACATCAGGAACATCGTACCGCCGAGCAGCGTGACGACGGTGGAAATGCGGAAGAACCAGCCCGGATCGACCACCATGCCTTGCCCGCTCTCGAGGCCAACGGCAATACCGTAGGCCTGGAGTGTGCCGAGCAGCACGGTGCCGTAGCGGGTGTACTGGTTGATGATCTTGCGGCCCTGCTCGCCCTCTTTCTTGAGGTTCTCGAGCGTCGGAACGACCGAAGTCATGAGCTGCACGATAATAGAGGCGGAAATATACGGCATGATGCCGAGGGCGAAGATCGCCATGCGCTCGACGGCGCCGCCGGAGAACATGTTGAAGAGGCCCAGAATACCACCTGCCTGCCCCTGGAAGGCAGCGGCATAGGCTTCGGGGTTGAGGCCGGGCAGCGGAATGTGAGTGCCCAAGCGATAGACAAGCAAGGCGGCCAGCGTGAACCACAGACGCTTCTTCAGATCCTCCGCCTTGGCGAAGGTCGAGAAGTTGAGGTTCGAGGCCAATTGTTCCGCTGCAGAAGCCATGAAATTCTCCGCAAAACCAAAACCGGGGGCGCACGTTCGCCAGAACCGGAGGCTATCGTCCAAAATTTTTAAGAAAACCGGGCGTCGGAGAGATTGCGCAGCAATCGCATGCCTCACCCTTGTTTTCCAGAATATCCCGGAAGACGAAACGACGTCACTCCGTCCTGGGATTGTGAGGCTCACATATGGGAGCAAAATCGCCCGGTGTGAAGCACCCCGGGCGATCTATTCAAGACTTATTCGGCAGCTTCAGCAGCAGCAGCGAGCTGCTTGATCGAACCACCAGCCTTTTCGATCTTTTCGACGGCGGCCTTCGACGCACCGGCAACCTCAAGGGCTACCTTCGTCGTCAGTTCGCCACCAGAGAGAACGCGAACGCCGTCCTTGGGGCGACGGATCACACCGGCTGCCTTGAGAGCAGCTGCATCGATCGTTGCCTTCGGGTCGAGCTTCTTGGCATCGATGGCAGTCTGGATACGACCGAGCGAAACGGTGGCGTAGTCCGTCTTGAAGATGTTGGTGAAGCCGCGCTTCGGCAGACGACGATAGATCGGCATCTGGCCGCCCTCGAAGCCATTGATAGCAACGCCAGAACGGGCCTTCTGACCCTTGACGCCGCGACCACCGGTCTTGCCCTTGCCGGAACCGATACCGCGACCTACGCGCATACGGTCCTTGCTGGAGCCTTCGTTGTCTTTGATTTCATTCAGTTTCATGATGATTTCCTCCGTCTCACTTCTCGTCGACGACGCGAACGAGATGCTGGACAGCACGGATCATGCCACGAACGGAAGGCGTATCTTCCAGGGTGCGGACCCGGTGCATCTTGTTGAGGCCCAGGCCGACCAGCGTTGCGCGCTGGACAGCCGGACGGCGAATGGGGCTGCCGATCTGTTCGACCGTAACCGTCTTTGCTTCAGTCTTCTTCGTAGCCTTGGCCATGGATCAAACTCCTCTCATTCTTCGGAGGCATTGCCGGAAGAGACACGGCGAGCCTGGAGCGTGGCGTATTTCAAGCCGCGCTGAGCTGCAATGTCCTTCGGATGCACCTGGTGCTTCAGGGCGTCGAACGTGGCACGAACCATGTTGTACGGGTTCGACGAGCCGGTCGACTTGGCGACGACGTCGTGCATGCCGAGCGTTTCGAAGACAGCGCGCATCGGGCCGCCTGCGATGATGCCGGTACCGGCCTTGGCCGAGCGCAGCAAAACCTTGCCGGCGCCATGGCGACCATTGACGTCATGGTGGAGTGTGCGGCCGTCACGCAGGGGAACGAAAATCAGTTCGCGCTTGGCAGCTTCTGTTGCCTTGCGGATGGCTTCCGGAACTTCACGTGCCTTGCCATGGCCGAAACCGACGCGGCCCTTCTGGTCGCCGACGACGACGAGGGCTGCAAAGCCGAAACGACGGCCACCCTTCACCACCTTGGCGACGCGGTTGATTGCGACGAGCTTGTCGACAAACTCGCTATCACGTTCATCACGGTTCTGACGGTCGTCCCGCGAACCACGCTTTTCTTGTGCCATTGTCCTTTTCCTTTTTCTTTTCCGGGTGCAATCGGCAGATTACGAATAATTCCTCCCTGCCCTACGGGCATGGGAGCGAATCCGGGAGTGTCCGGCAATAAGCCGGAAATCCGCCCGAGCGCAAGCCCGGGCGGAAGTTCTTAGAAGTTCAGACCGCCTTCGCGGGCTGCTTCCGCCAGAGCCTTGATGCGGCCGTGGTAGATGAAAGCGCCACGGTCGAAGACAACTTCCTTGACGCCAGCCTTGACAGCCCGCTCGGCCACCAGCTTGCCGACTGCTGCAGCGGCAGCAGTGTCGGCGCCGGTCTTCAGGCCCGAGCGCAGATCGGTGTCGAGGGTCGATGCTGCGGCCAGTGTACGGCCTGCGACATCGTCGATGATCTGAGCGTAGATGTTCTTCGACGAGCGATGTACCGACAGACGCGGACGGCCATTGGCCACCGCCTTGATCTGACGCCGCACGCGATTGGCACGACGTACAAGTGCTTCTTTCCTGCTTGCCATTTCGCGCGTTCCTTACTTCTTCTTGCCTTCTTTGCGGACAATCCGCTCTTCGGCATACTTGACACCCTTGCCCTTGTAAGGCTCGGGGCCGCGATATTCGCGGATCTCAGCAGCGACCTGACCGACCTGCTGCTTGTTGATGCCGGAGACGACGATTTCCGTCGGCTTCGGAACGGCGATCGTGATGCCGACCGGCGGCTCATAGACCACATCATGGCTGAAGCCGAGCGCCAGCTGCAGGTTTTTGCCCTGCAGCGTGGCACGATAGCCGACGCCGTTGATCTCGAGCTTGCGCTCGAAGCCGTCCTTCACGCCCTTGAAGATGTTCTCGACCATTGTGCGGGACATGCCCCACTTCGAACGAGCATCCTTGGTGGCGTTGCGCGGCATGACAACAACAGCGTTGTCTTCCAGTGCCACGGAGATTTCGTCATTCGCGACGAAAAACAGTTCGCCCTTGGGGCCCTTTGCAGTCACTTTTTGGCCATCAACGGTGGCCGTGATCCCTGCAGGAACCGGAACGGGCTTTTTACCGATACGAGACATGTTTTGATCCTGTCTGTTCGCTAGGGAGATCTCTGCGCTGTCTTAGAAGACAGAGCAGAGAACCTCGCCACCAACATTCTGTTCGCGAGCCTGGTGATCGGCCATCACACCCTTCGGAGTCGAAAGGATGGTGATGCCGAGACCGTTCGCGACCTGCGGGATGGACTTGACCGATACATAAACTCGGCGGCCCGGCTTGGAGACGCGGCCGATTTCGCGGATCACCGAAGCACCTTCGTAGTACTTCAGCTCGATCTGCAGCTCGGCCTTGCCATTGTCGAATTGGACTTCAGAATAACCGCGGATGTAACCCTCAGCCTGAAGGACATCGAGAACGCGTGCACGAAGCTTGGAAGCCGGGCTCGAAACCGAGCTCTTGCGGCGTGCGGCGCCATTGCGGATACGGGTGAGCATATCGCCCAACGGATCAGTCATCGTCATTTGCCCGTCTCCTTACCAGCTCGACTTGACAATGCCCGGCACCTTGCCGGTATTGCCCAGCTCGCGAAGCGCGATACGCGACATCTTGAGCTTGCGGTAGAATGCACGCGGGCGACCGGTCACTTCGCAACGGTTGCGAATACGGGTCTTGGAGCCATCGCGCGGCAATTCTGCCAGCTTCAGGGTTGCCTTGAACCGGTCTTCGATCGAAAGCGACTGGTTCATGATGATCGCCTTGAGGCCAGCCCGCTTGGCGGCCTGGCTGGCAACGATCTTGCGGCGGCGCTTGTTCTTTTCAACTGCGCTGGTCTTCGCCATATGGAAGTTCCTCTTCTACGCTCGTCGTTACGGTTACTGACGGAAGGGGAAGTTGAACTCTTTCAAGAGAGCCCGAGCTTCGTCGTCCGAGTTTGCCGTCGTGCAAACGATGATGTCCATGCCCCACATCTGATCAACCTTGTCGTAATTGATCTCAGGGAACACAATGTGTTCCTTGATGCCCATGGCGAAGTTGCCACGGCCATCGAAGGACTTCGGGTTCAGACCGCGGAAGTCGCGAACGCGCGGAAGCGCGATGTTGATCAGGCGATCCAGGAATTCGTACATGCGGGCGCCGCGCAGGGTGACCTTTGCGCCGATCGGCATGCCTTCACGAAGCTTGAAACCAGCGATCGAATTACGAGCACGGGTGATGACCGGCTTCTGACCGGCGATGGCAGCCAGATCGGCGGCCGCAACGGTGGGCTTCTTCGAATCCGCGGTGGATTCGCCGACACCCATGTTGATCACGATCTTATCGAGCTTCGGAATCTGCATCTCGTTGGAGAAGTTGAACTGCTCCTGAAGTGCCTTGCGGATGCGGGAAACATATTCCTGCTTGAGCCGCGGCTCATACTTTGCCTCAGCCATCGATCACTTCTCCCGAACGCTTGGCCACACGCACCTTTTTGCCTTCGATGACCTGGAAACCGACGCGGGTCGGCTTGCCGTCCTTGTCAGCGACAGCGAGGTTCGAAAGGTGAATGGAAGCTTCCTTGTTGATGATGCCGGCTTCGGCGGTCTGGGTCTGGCGCTGGTGACGCTTCACCATGTTCACGCCACGCACAACCGCGCGATCTTCCTTCGGCATCACTTGAATGACTTCACCGGTGCGGCCCTTGTCCTTACCGGTCAATACGACGACCTTGTCGCCCTTGCGGATCTTTTGCATCGCCATGGCTCCTTACAGTACTTCCGGAGCCAGCGAGATGATCTTCATGTGGTTCTTGGCGCGAAGTTCGCGCGGAACCGGTCCGAAGATACGGGTGCCGATCGGCTCTTTCTTGTTGTCGATAAGAACAGCAGCGTTGTTATCGAAGCGGATGACGCTGCCGTCGGCGCGACGGATGTCCTTGGCGGTGCGAACGACAACCGCCTTCATCACGTCACCCTTCTTTACGCGGCCGCGCGGAATAGCTTCCTTGATCGAGACGACAATAATGTCGCCGACAGAAGCATACTTACGCTTGGAGCCGCCCAGCACCTTGATGCACATGACACGACGTGCGCCGGAATTATCCGCCACGTCGAGGTTAGTCTGCATCTGAATCATGTCAGGTCGCCTTCTTGTTGTACCGAAACGGTTGGGCTGGAAGCCCCCTATCCCGGCTTATGAGTAATTTCGATGTCGCGCGAGAAGATCGTGCCAGGGTGGTTTCCCCGAAGGGACCTTCCGTGCGCTCAAAGCAAAAGAACGCCCGTTGCCGGAGCGTTCCTGCGCCAATGGCCTGCTTCATACAGATTTCTGCGACTGGCGCAAGGGCCAGGCGCAAAACTCTGCAAATTAAGCGTGGGCGGCAACCACCGTCCAGCGCTTGTCCTTGGAGATCGGTGCGCATTCCTCGATGGAAACTACGTCACCAACCTTGTACTGGTTGTTCTCGTCGTGAGCCTTGTACTTCTTCGACCGGCGAACGGTCTTCTGAAGCAGCGGATGAGCGAATCGACGCTCGACGCGTACAACAACGGTCTTTTCGTTCTTGTCGCTGACAACGACGCCCTGCAGAATGCGTTTAGGCATAATTTTCTGGTCCTTTAGGCCTTGGCTTCTGCCGCCTTCTGGCGGGCAATGGTTTTCACGCGTGCGATGTCACGACGGACTTCCTGGATACGCGAAGACTTTTCGAGCTGGCCGGTCGCCTTCTGGAAGCGCAGGTTGAACTGCTCCTTCTTCAGCTTGGCAAGCTCGTCATTCAACTGATCGGCGCTCATGGCGCGAACGTCTGCGGCTTTCATGGGCTTGATCCTTACTCTGCAATGCGCTGAACGAAGCGCGTCTTGACCGAGAGCTTGGCCGAGCCGAGACGAAGCGCTTCGCGCGCAATCTCCTCGGACACACCGTCGATCTCGAACATCATACGGCCGGGCTTGACCTTGCAGGCCCAGTACTCGACCGAACCTTTACCCTTACCCATACGCACTTCGGTCGGCTTGGCAGTGACCGGAACATCGGGGAATACCCGGATCCACACACGGCCAGCACGCTTCATGTAGCGAGTGATCGCACGACGAGCAGCTTCAATTTCGCGGGCGTTGACGCGGTTCGGCTCAAGAGCCTTGAGACCGAACTCGCCGAATGCCAGGTCGAAACCGCCCTTGGCAACACCCTTGATGCGGCCCTTGAACTGCTTGCGGTACTTTGTACGCTTTGGCTGCAACATTTTCTTATTCTCCGAACTTATCTTTCGCCAGCGTCAATCAAGCGTTTTCGCGGCGGCGATCGCCACGTTCACGGCTTGCCGGACCCTGTGCATCGCCTTCGAGAGCGCGACGCTCAGAAGCCATCGGATCATGCTCAAGGATTTCGCCCTTGAAGATCCAGACCTTGACGCCGCAGATGCCATAAGCGGTTTTCGCTTCAGCCGTGCCGTAATCGATGTCGGCACGCAGAGTGTGAAGCGGAACGCGACCTTCGCGGTACCATTCGGTACGAGCGATTTCGGCACCACCGAGACGGCCGGCGCAGGTGATCCTGATGCCTTCGGCACCCAGACGCATGGCCGACTGAACGGCGCGCTTCATGGCGCGACGGAAAGCAATACGGCGCTCGAGCTGCTGGGTGATCGACTGGGCAACGAGCGTTGCGTCGATTTCCGGCTTGCGCACTTCAACGATGTTGAGGTGCGTCTCGGAGTTGGTCATCGTCGAGATCTTCTTGCGAAGCTTCTCGATGTCTGCGCCCTTCTTGCCGATGATCAGGCCCGGACGAGCCGAATGGATCGTGACGCGGCACTTCTTGTGCGGACGCTCGATGACCACTTTGGCGATGCCGGCCTGCTTCAGCTCTTCCATCAGATAAGCGCGGATCTTGAGATCCTCATGGAGCAGCTTGCCGTATTCGGCGTTGTCGGCGAACCAACGGCTGTCCCAGGTGCGGTTGATGCCCAGACGGAAACCGATTGGATTGATTTTCTGACCCATTATGCGGCCTCCCCATTGGCTTCGACTTCGCGCACAACAATGGTGAGGTGCGAGAACGGCTTTTCGATGCGCGATGCGCGGCCACGGCCACGGGCGTGGAAACGCTTCATGGTGATCGACTTGCCAACATAGGCTTCCGCCACGATCAGCTGGTCGACGTCGAGATCATGGTTGTTCTCGGCGTTTGCGATCGCCAATTCCAGGGTCTTGCGCACGGTACCAGCGATACGCTTGCGGGAGAATTCCAAGTCGGCGAGCGCGCGCTCGACCTTCTTGCCGCGGATCAGCGCGGCAACCAGGTTGAGCTTCTGCGGGCTGACGCGGATCGTGCGCGCAACAGCTTGCGCCTCGTTGTCCTTCAGCCGACGTTCGGCTTTTGCCTTGCCCATTGTTACTTCCTCTTCGCCTTCTTGTCCGCACCGTGACCGTAATAGGTCCGGGTCGGAGAGAATTCACCGAACTTGTGGCCGACCATGTCTTCGTTGACGCTGACCGGTACATGCTTGCTGCCGTTGTAGACGCCGAAGGTGAGACCGACGAACTGCGGCAGGATCGTGGAGCGGCGGCTCCAGATCTTGATCACTTCGCTACGACCACCCTCACGAACCTTCTCAGCCTTCTTGAGAAGATAGCCGTCAACAAACGGGCCTTTCCATACTGAACGAGCCATTTCTGACTAACCTCTCTTACTTCTTTTTCAGGTGGCGGGAGCGCATGATGAACTTGTCGGTCGACTTGTTCGAGCGAGTCCGCTTGCCCTTGGTCGGCTTGCCCCACGGCGAAACCGGGTGGCGACCACCGGACGTACGGCCTTCACCACCGCCATGCGGATGGTCGACCGGGTTCATGACCACACCGCGGTTATGCGGGGTCTTGCCACGCCAGCGGGTACGACCGGCCTTGCCGTCGTTGATGTTGCCGTGGTCCGGGTTGGAAACGGCGCCGATGGTGGCCAGGCAGGAGCCATGGACCAGACGCTGTTCGCCGGAATTCAGGCGAAGGATTGCCATGCCGGCATCTCGGCCGACCAGCTGGACATAGGTGCCTGCGGAACGAGCGATCTGACCGCCCTTGCCCGGCTTCATTTCGACGTTATGCACGATCGAGCCGACCGGGATATACTGCAGCGGCATGGTGTTGCCCGGCTTGACGTCGACAGCCTTCTCAGACGCGATGACCTTGTCACCGGCGGCGAGACGCTGCGGCGCCAGGATATAGGCCTGCTCGCCGTCAGCATAGCTCACCAGCGCGATGAACGCGGTCCGGTTCGGGTCGTATTCCAGGCGCTCGACGGTTCCTTCGACTTCGAACTTGCGACGCTTGAAGTCGACCAGACGATAGGTGCGCTTGTGACCGCCACCGATGAAGCGGGCGGTGATGCGGCCAAGGTTGTTACGCCCACCGCTCTTAGACAGACCTTCCGTCAGGGCCTTGACCGGCTTGCCTTTGTAGAGGCTGGAGCGGTCGACGATGACGAGCTGGCGCTGGCTCGGCGTGATCGGATTGAAATGTTTCAATGCCATTGTTCTTGTTCCCTACCTCAGACGCCCGTCGACACGTCGATGGACTGACCTTCGGCGAGCGTGACGATCGCCTTCTTGACGTCCTTCTGCTTGCCGGCGAAGCCGCGGAAACGCTTTACCTTGCCCTTGCGGACGAGCGTATTCACAGCGGTGACCTTGACACCGAAGAGTGCCTCGACAGCAGCCTTGATTTCCGGCTTGCTGGCACCCTTGGCGACGTTGAAGACGACCTGGTTCTGTTCGGATACCATAGTCGACTTTTCAGTGATCGACGGAGAGACGATCACGTCATAGTGGCGAAGATCAGTCATTTGAACCGCTCCTCCAGAGCTTCAACCGCAGCCTTGGAAAGCACGAGCTTGCCGCGACGCAGGATGTCGTAAACGTTGATGCCCTGAACCGGCAGAACATCGATGTTCGGGATGTTTGCCGCCGCGAGCTTGAAGTTGCTGTCGATCTCGGCGCCGCCGATGACCAGAGCGTTGGTGAGGCCGAGTGAGGCAAAGTTGCCGACCAGAGCCTTGGTCTTGGCTTCAGTCGCCGTCAGCTGATCGACGATGATCAGGTCTTCCGACTTCAGCTTGGCCGAGAGCGCATGACGCAGGGCCAGAGCGCGAACCTTCTTCGGCAGGTCATGGGCGTGGCTGCGAACAACCGGACCATGAGCCTTACCACCGCCGCGGAACTGCGGAGCGCGTGCCGAATGGTGACGAGCGCGGCCGGTGCCCTTCTGCTTGTACATCTTGGCACCCGTGCGCGAAACTTCCGCGCGCGTCTTGGTCTTGTGAGTGCCCTGACGCTTGTTCGCCAGCTGGTAGCGGATCATGCGGGCGAGGATGTCCTCGCGCGGATCGAGACCGAAGATCGCATCCGACAGGGAAACCTTGCCGGCGTCTTTGCCCTCGAGGGTCGTGACGTTCAATTCCATGGTGTGGCTCCCTTACTTCGCTGCCGACTTGACGGCGTCGCGCACGATGATCCAGGAACCCTTGGAGCCGGGAACGGCCCCCTTCACAAGGATCAGACCGCGATCTTCATCGGTCGAAACGACTTCCAGATTCTGGGTGGTGACGCGGGTCTGACCCATGTGGCCGGCCATGCGCTTATTCTTCCACACCTTGCCCGGGTCCTGATTGGAACCGGTCGAACCGTGCGAACGGTGCGAGACCGACACGCCGTGGGTTGCGCGCAGACCGCCGAAGTTGTGACGCTTCATCGCACCGGCAAAACCCTTACCGATGGTGGTACCGGTCACGTCGACCAGCTGACCTGCAGTGAAGTGGCCAGCGGTGAGCTGGGTACCCACGTCAATGAGGTTGTCTTCCGAGACGCGAAACTCAACAAGCTTCGCCTTCGGTTCGACGCTTGCCGCGGCGAAATGGCCGCGCAGGCCCTTCGAAGTATTCTTGACCTTCGCCTGACCGGCGCCGAGCTGTACGGCAACGTAGCCATTCTTCTCGGTCGTACGCTGGGCAACGACTTGTACGTTATCCAGACGCAGAACTGTTACGGGGATATGCTCGCCGGCGTCGTTGTAGACGCGCGTCATTCCCACTTTCTGTGCAATCACACCTGAACGCATGGGTTCATTCCTCTTGAGAGTCGCACCAGGCTCCGAAGAACCCGAGGCTTTCCTCTTTGTTTAAGGATTCCATTCAAGCCCTTCCAGACTATCAGGTTTCCCGTTTCGAGAAGTCGTTGGCAGGACTTGCCACGTACCTTCCTTGTTATTTCGGCTCTCGCCGGAATTTCTTCTTAAAGCTTGATCTCGACGTCAACGCCGGCTGCCAGATCGAGCTTCATCAGAGCGTCGACGGTCTGCGGGGTTGGATCAACAATGTCGAGCAGGCGCTTGTGGGTACGCATCTCGAACTGTTCGCGGCTCTTCTTGTCGACGTGGGGCGACCGGTTGACCGTGAACTTTTCAATGCGGGTCGGGAGCGGTACCGGTCCGCGAACGCTTGCACCAGTGCGCTTTGCGGTCGAGACGATCTCCCGCGTAGAGGCATCGAGAACCCGGTGATCAAACGCCTTGAGGCGGATACGGATATTCTGGCCGTTCATTCGACTTATCCTTGTTTCTTTTCTTGCGTCTCGCATGCGCAGAGACAGTGAATTACGAATTGCTGGCCGGCCCCTGATTTTCAAAAATCACAGGGACACCCTGGGTGTCCCTGTCACTTATAAAGCATGAGGTGCCCTGCCCGCCCCGATCGCAAGAGCTGACCGGAAAATGCAGCGCAAGAATCGGATGATGCAATCACCATCCGACTCTATTCTGGCCGGCGACATACACCGCCGCCGGCATTTCGTCAATCGATTACTCGATAATCGAGGCGACGATGCCTGCGCCAACGGTACGGCCGCCTTCGCGGATCGCGAAGCGCAGCTTTTCTTCCATCGCGATCGGCACGATCAGTTCGACTTCAACCGTGACGTTGTCGCCCGGCATGACCATTTCCGTGCCTTCCGGAAGCGAGACGATGCCCGTCACGTCGGTGGTGCGGAAGTAGAACTGCGGACGGTAGTTGGTGAAGAACGGCGTATGACGACCGCCTTCTTCCTTCGTCAGGATGTAGGCTTCTGCCATGAACTTCTTGTGCGGCTTGACCGAACCCGGCTTGCACAGGATCTGGCCACGCTCGACGCCGTCACGGGCAACGCCGCGGATCAGGGCGCCGATGTTGTCGCCAGCCTGGCCCTGGTCGAGCAGCTTGCGGAACATTTCAACGCCGGTCACCGTCGTCTTGGTGGTCGGACGGATGCCGACGATCTCGACTTCTTCGCCAACCTTGACGATACCACGCTCGACGCGGCCGGTCACAACCGTACCACGGCCCGAGATCGAGAACACGTCTTCGATCGGCATCAGGAAGGGCTGGTCGATCGGACGCTCAGGCGTCGGAATGTAGGCGTCGACAGCGGCCATCAGTTCGCGGATCGCGTCTTCGCCGATCGTCTTGTCCGAATCTTCCAGAGCCGCCAGAGCCGAGCCCTTGACGATCGGGATCTCGTCGCCGGGGAAGTCGTAGGACGACAGGAGTTCGCGAACTTCAAGCTCGACGAGCTCGAGGAGTTCCGGGTCATCGACCTGGTCGACCTTGTTCAAGAACACCACGATCGCCGGAACGCCGACCTGACGGGCGAGCAGGATGTGCTCGCGGGTCTGCGGCATCGGGCCGTCGGCAGCCGAGCACACCAGGATCGCGCCGTCCATCTGGGCCGCGCCGGTGATCATGTTCTTGACGTAGTCGGCGTGGCCGGGGCAGTCGACGTGCGCATAGTGGCGGGCCGCCGTCTCATACTCGACGTGGGCCGTCGAAATGGTGATGCCGCGCGCCTTTTCCTCCGGCGCCGCGTCGATCTGGTCATAGGCCTTGTATTCACCAAAGTACTTGGTGATCGCTGCCGTCAGAGACGTCTTGCCATGGTCGACGTGGCCGATCGTACCGATGTTGACGTGCGGCTTATTGCGCTCAAACTTACTCTTTGCCATTTTCGGCTCTCCGTTCTTGATCCCGCTCGCGGGAAATTCCGTTTATTCGTTAAGGCTTGGGACGTATCCCGGTCACTTCTGACCGGAATACTTTGCCTGGATTTCTGCAGCGACGTTGCTCGGTACCGGCGAATAGTGGTCGAACACCATCGAGTACTGGGCGCGGCCCTGCGACATGGAGCGCAGGTTGTCGACGTACTTGAACATGTTGGCCAGCGGCACATGGGCGTTGATGACCACGGCGATGCCGCGTGTCTCCTGCCCCTGGATCTGACCACGACGGGAGTTCAGGTCGCCGATGACGTCGCCGACATAGTCTTCCGGCGTCACGACTTCGACCTTCATCATCGGCTCGAGCAGCTGAGCACCAGCCTTCTTGGCTGCTTCACGGAAGCAGGCACGCGAGGCGATTTCGAAGGCGAGCACCGAGGAGTCAACGTCGTGGTAAGCACCGTCGATCAGAGTCGCCTTGACGCCGAGCATCGGGAAGCCCGCGAGCGGACCCGAAGACAGAACGCTCTCGATACCCTTCTGAACGCCCGGGATGTATTCCTTCGGAACTGCACCGCCGACGATCTTCAATTCGAACTTGAAGTCCTCGCCATCCGGGTTCGGTTCGAACACGAGCTTGACGCGCGCGAACTGACCGGTACCACCAGACTGCTTCTTGTGTGTGTAATCTTCTTCGTGCGTCCGGGTGATGGTTTCGCGGTAGGCAACCTGCGGCGCGCCGACGGTGGCCTCGACCTTGAATTCGCGACGCATGCGGTCGACAAGAATGTCGAGATGCAGTTCGCCCATGCCGGCGATGATCGTCTGGCCCAATTCCTCGTCCGTCTTGACGCGGAAGGACGGGTCTTCGGCGGCCAGACGATTGAGCGCGAGGCCCATCTTTTCCTGGTCGTTCTTGGTCTTCGGCTCGATGGCGATCTGGATGACCGGCTCGGGGAATTCCATGCGCTCAAGAATAACCTGGTGCAAAGGATCGCAGAGCGTGTCACCCGTCGTCGTATCCTTCAGGCCCGCCAGAGCAACGATGTCGCCGGCAAAGGCTTCCTCGATGTCTTCACGGCTGTTGGAATGCATCTGCAGCATACGGCCGACGCGCTCGCGCTTTTCCTTGACCGTGTTCATGACCGACGTGCCCTTTTCGAGCTTGCCGGAATAGATGCGGGCAAAGGTCAGCGAACCGACGAAGGGGTCGTTCATGATCTTGAAGGCGAGCATGGCAAGCGGCTCTTCGTCAGACGCATGACGTTCGATCTCGCCTTCGGTCTTGACGTCGATACCCTTGATCGCCGGAATGTCGAGCGGCGACGGCAGGTATTCTACGACGGCGTCGAGCAGAGGCTGGATGCCCTTGTTCTTGAAGGCAGTGCCGCAGAACATCGGATGGAACTTGACGTCGATCGTGCCGCGGCGAACCAGCGCGCGGATCTGATCATTGTCGGGCATTTCGCCGTTCAAGTACTTTTCCATCGCGACTTCGTCGATGTCGACGACGGTCTCGATCAGCAGCTCACGATATTCCTGAGCCTTTTCCTTCATGTCTTCCGGGATTTCGACAACGTCCCACTGGGCGCCGAGCGATTCGTCGCGCCAGACCAGGGCATTCATCTCGATCAAGTCGATCACACCCTTGAACTCGGTTTCAGCGCCGATCGGCAGCTGCATAACGACCGGGATCGCACCGAGACGGGACTTAATCATCGAGACCGACCGGTAGAAGTCGGCGCCGGTCTTGTCCATCTTGTTGCAGAAGATCATGCGCGGAACATGATACTTCTCGGCCTGACGCCAGACGGTTTCCGTCTGCGGCTCAACGCCCGCATTGGCATCAAGCAGTGCGATCGCGCCGTCGAGCACGCGCAGCGAACGTTCTACCTCAATGGTGAAGTCGACGTGGCCGGGGGTATCGATGATGTTGAAGCGACGCATCTTGCCGTCACGACCCTTCCAGTAGGTCGTCGTGGCTGCAGACGTGATGGTGATGCCGCGTTCCTGCTCCTGCTCCATCCAGTCCATGGTGGCAGCGCCGTCGTGCACTTCGCCGATCTTGTGGGACTTACCGGTGTAATAAAGGATACGCTCGGTGGTCGTCGTCTTGCCGGCATCGATGTGAGCCATGATGCCAAAATTGCGGTAGTCTTCGATTTTATATTCGCGAGCCATAACGGACTGCCTTTCAATATTCGATCGGTTCAGATTACCAGCGGTAATGCGAGAACGCGCGGTTGGCGTCGGCCATCTTGTGCGTGTCTTCACGTTTCTTGACAGCGCTGCCGCGGTTGTTTGCAGCGTCCATGAGTTCGCCGCAGAGGCGATCGACCATCGTCGTCTCGTTGCGCTTGCGAGCAGCGGCGATCAGCCAGCGAATGGCGAGAGCCTGACGGCGCTCCGGACGAACATCGACCGGGACCTGATAGGTCGCACCGCCAACACGGCGGGAGCGGACTTCGACGTGCGGAGCGACATTTTCGAGCGCCTGATGGAAGACCGTGATCGGCTCCTGCTTCAGCTTGCCTTCAACGGCATCGAACGCACCGTAAACGATGTTTTCGGCAACCGACTTCTTGCCGTGAAGCATGATCGCATTCATGAACTTGGTGACAACCAGATCCCCGAACTTCGGGTCCGGGTTGATCTCGCGCTTTTCTGCACTATGGCGACGGGACATATTTTGTCTCTCAACTAGTTAGGACGCTTTATCACGCGGAGAACCTCACGCAGCGCCGGAAAAATGAAAACCGAATTACTTCGGACGCTTCGCACCGTACTTCGAACGGCGCTGCTTGCGGTTCTTGACGCCCTGGGTGTCGAGAACGCCACGAATGATGTGGTAACGCACGCCCGGCAAGTCCTTTACGCGACCGCCACGGATCATGACGACAGAGTGTTCCTGCAGGTTATGCCCTTCGCCCGGGATGTAGCCGATAACTTCGAAGCCATTGGTCAGGCGGATCTTGGCAACCTTACGCAGAGCCGAGTTCGGCTTCTTCGGGGTCGTCGTATATACGCGGGTGCAAACGCCGCGCTTCTGCGGGTTTTCCTGCAGAGCAGGAACCTTGTTGCGCTTTACCTGCGCCTGACGCGGCTTGCGGATCAGCTGGTTTACGGTAGGCATATAACCATCCCTTGCAAATTCTTGTCTCTAAGACCCTTTCGGGCCCTGGTTTAACCGTTTCCGGCGGTGACCGCACGATTTCTTCATGCGCAAAATGTGGCCCGACCCGAATTCAACGGATGGACCACAAAAGGCAGAGGACGCACGTCGAGCGCGTCTTGCGTGCAGCATTCGTGTCGTCAACGTGCGAAAAGAGCCCTGTTTGAGGCGAACTCCAGAACGTGTCGTTCCGAAAAGCCTAGCCTCACATCGGCTCCGATGGTGGGCGTACTACTGTTTTCACCCGTAGACGTCAAGTCTCTATCACAAAATATTGCCCCGAAGCCCCGGACTGGCTGGGGTTTGGCGGCATCGCGGGGCGATTCCCGAGCGATCCAAACAAATTGGTTTGGGATTTGACGGCTGAAGTCTTAAATAGAACCTTGGGAGGCCGTCAACTCCCATCCCCGCTTCATTCGATTCGATAGGTCGGGGAATCAACCAACGCCATCAAAAGAAGACCAGGCCATGATCTCCAGCCCCGACAACGACAACACCCCAGACGAACCGATGGTCTTCATCATAATTGCCAAGGCCTATGAGGTAGAGGGCGGCGAAGGCATCGACCTGCATGTCATGCTGGCCGCTCCGGATGACGACACGGCGGTGCGCCTCGCGCTCAACGCGCTTTCCGAAGAGGGCTTCCTTGAGGCCGATCTCGACCAGATTGGCATGATCAACGGAGCGCCGGACGAGGAGCCGCATGCATCCGCCTATCAGGGCGCACTGGAAGGTGAAGTGGCGATCATCCGCTTCAACTGAAGCGAACGCCTGACGGTGCACAGTTTGCAAATGCTCAGGGCCGCCCGGAAACGGGCGGCCCTTTTCTTTCGCGGTGCGCAACCGCGCTTACTTGGTGATAACCTCGCCGCTCGGACGCGGAGTCGTGGCTGTCTCCGGCGGCAAGATCGGGTAGGTCACTTCCGGGACCCGGCCGGTCAGCGATTCGAGGAAGGCCACGATCAGATCGGCTTCTTCGTCGTTGATGTCCTCACCCAACTGAGACACGCCCATGATGCCGATGGCCTGCTTCAGATCCCAAACCTTGCCGGAATGGAAATAGGGCGCCGTGACCGACACATTGCGCAACGGCGCAGCGCGGAACACGTAGGAGTCGTCGGCCGTTGCCGTGACGGCAAAACGCCCCTTGTCGTTTTCCGGCAGCACGTCCGAGCCGGGCTTTTCGATCAGGCCGAACGGGAAGTAGCCTTCACCGCCGAGATTAATTCCAGCATGGCACGAGGAGCAGCCCTTCTCGATGAACAGCGCCAGACCCTTCTGCTGATCGGCGGTCAGCGCGTTGTCGTCGCCATTGAGGAAGGCATCGAAGGGCGCTGGCGTGATCAGCGTTGCTTCGAAGGCTTCGATCGCCTTGGCGAAATTGTCGAAGGTTACCGGATCTTCCTCACCGGGGAACGACGCCTTGAACCACTCGACATACTGCGGCATCGACTTCAGCGTCGCTACCACCTGTTCCGGCGTATTGGCCATTTCGACGCCGGCCTGCACCGGCCCCTTGGCCTGTGCAGCGAGGTCGTCTGCGCGACCGTCCCAGAATTGGGCGATGTTGAACACGGCGTTGAAAACCGTCGGCGCGTTTCTCGGCCCCTTCTGCCAGCCGTGGCCGATCGAAGTTTCCAGGTTGTCATCGCCGCCGGTGCCGAGATTGTGGCACGAGTTGCACGAGAACACGCCGGATGCAGAAATACGCGGGTCAAAGAACAGCGCCTTGCCCAGGTCGATCTTGTCGGGGGTGATCAGATTGTTTGCCACTGCCGGCGTGGTCGATGGCAGCGGCTTGAAAAGATCCAGCGCCGCATTGCGTAGCTCCGTGGGAGTCGGATCTGCGGCGAATGCGGTAGTGGCAAGGAGCATCACAGCAATCGTTGTGAGCATATTTTTCATAGTAACCTCCGTTCGGTTGTGAACAGAGTCAATATTAGAATGATTTTAATGTGCAGCCTTGTCTTGAATCAATGAATAAAACCGACGCTTGCGGGGCGCAAACGAAAAAGGCGCCCGGAAAGCCCGGGCGCCTATCATTCGTCAAAGCAGCGGTGCGACATAATCGCACCCAGGCTTCCGGGTCTTATTCGCCGACCGGAGCACCCTCCGCCTGGGCAAGATCCTGCAGCATCGGGGTGGCCAGATCGGCGCCCGTACCCTTGCGACGCTCTTCGAGGATAAGCTCGTCGCGCGAAGTGGCGATGCGGCGGATCTGCGTCATCGTACCACCGGTACCGGCCGGGATCAGACGGCCGACGATGACGTTTTCCTTGAGGCCCTGCAGCGTGTCGGTCTTGCCGGCAATCGCAGCTTCCGTGAGAACCTTGGTGGTTTCCTGGAAGGATGCGGCCGAGATGAACGACGGGGTCTGTAGCGAGGCCTTGGTGATGCCGAGGAGGACCGGTTCGCCGTAAGCCGGCTTCTTGCCTTCCTCGATCAGACGCTCGTTGCCATCGTCCAGTTCGATCCGATCGACATTGTCGCCGACGATGTACTGGCTGTCGCCGGCATCCGTGATCTCGACCTTCTGCAGCATCTGGCGAACAATCACTTCGATGTGCTTGTCGTTGATCAAAACGCCCTGCAGTCGGTAGACCTCCTGGATTTCGTTGACCAGGTACGAAGCCAGAGCCTCGACACCCTTGATCGCCAGAATGTCATGCGGCGCCGGGTTGCCGTCGAGGATATAATCACCCTTTTCGATATAGTCGCCATCCTGAAGATG
Source organism: Rhizobium arsenicireducens (assembly GCF_964021225.1). Lineage (NCBI taxonomy): Bacteria > Pseudomonadati > Pseudomonadota > Alphaproteobacteria > Hyphomicrobiales > Rhizobiaceae > Rhizobium > Rhizobium arsenicireducens. Next base: position 1,794,701 of record NZ_CAXHYK020000001.1, read on the forward strand.
GAAGGGCTTGCCCTTCGGGATCAGGTATTCGACCGGCTCGACACCGTCTTCGGCCGGCTCGATGATAACGCGACGCTTGTTCTTGTAGTCGCGGCCGAGGCGGATCGTACCATCGATCTCTGCGATGACGGCATGGTCCTTCGGACGACGGGCTTCGAACAGTTCGGCAACACGCGGCAGACCACCGGTGATGTCCTTGGTCTTGGCGCTTTCGAGCGGCGAACGCGCCAGAACGTCACCCTGGGAGACCTTGGTTCCCGGCTCGACCGACAGGATCGCTTCGACCGAGAGGTGGAAGCGGGCTTCGCCACCGCGGGCAAGCTTCAAGACGTTGCCTGCAGCATCCTTGATGACGATCGCCGGCTTGAGGTCCGAACCACGCGGGGTCGAACGCCAGTCGATGACTTGACGCTTGGTGATGCCGGTCGATTCGTCGGTCGCCTCGAGCACCGAGAGACCATCGATGACGTCCTCGAAATGCACGATGCCTTCGACTTCCGTCATCATCGGGCGGGTGTAGGGATCCCACTCCGCGAGACGCTGGCCGCGCTTCACCTTGTCGCCGTCGTCGACGAAGACCTTCGAACCATAGGCCACACGCTGCGAGGAGCGCTCGACACCACGCTCGTCGAGAATGGTGACGGCCATGCTACGGCCCATGGCAATGAGGTTGCCTTCGGAATTGCGCAGCATGTTGCGGTTCTTGATCTGCACCGTACCTTCATACGAGGCTTCCAGGAACGATTGGTCGACCACGGTCGCCGTACCGCCAAGGTGGAAGGTACGCATGGTGAGCTGGGTGCCCGGTTCGCCGATCGACTGTGCGGCGATGACGCCGACGGCCTCGCCCATGTTGACCGGTGTACCGCGGGCCAGATCTCGACCATAGCAGATCGAGCACACGCCGGTCTGAACTTCGCAGGTCAGCGCCGAGCGAATACGGATCGACTGGATACCCGCCTTTTCGATCTCGATGACGTCCGGCTCGAGGATCATGCGACCGGCATCGACGATACGCTCGCCGGTAACCGGATGATCGATGTTGTCGAGCGCGGTGCGGCCGAGAACACGGGCACCGATCGAGGCAACGACCTGACCGGCATCGACGATCGCCGTCATGGTCAGGCCCTTGTCGGTGCCGCAATCCACGAGGTTGACGATGCAATCCTGCGCGACGTCGACGAGACGACGGGTCAGGTAACCGGAGTTTGCGGTCTTCAAGGCGGTGTCGGCCAGACCCTTACGGGCACCGTGGGTCGAGTTGAAGTACTCGTTAACGGTCAGACCTTCCTTGAAGTTCGAGATGATCGGCGTCTCGATGATTTCACCCGACGGCTTGGCCATGAGGCCGCGCATGCCGCCCAGCTGACGCATCTGGTTCGGAGAACCACGGGCGCCCGAGTGGGACATCATGTAGATGGCGTTCATCGGCTTTTGACGGCCGGTTTCCGGATCGAACTCGACGGCCTTAATGCGGGCCATCATGTCTTCAGCAACCTTTTCCGTTGCCTTGCCCCAGGCGTCGACGACCTTGTTGTACTTCTCACCCTGAGTGATCAGACCGTCGTTATACTGCTGTTCGTATTCCTTGACCAAGGACTCCGTGTCGCCGACGATCTTCGCCTTCGTCTCCGGAATGACCATGTCGTCCTTGCCGAACGAAATGCCAGCCTTGCAGGCATGCGAGAAACCGAGCTGCATGATGCGGTCGCAGAAAATGACCGTGTCCTTCTGACCGCAGTGACGGTAGACCGTATCGATCATCTTGGAGATGTTCTTCTTGGTCATTTCCTGGTTGCAGACGTCGAACGGCACGTTCACGTTCTTCGGCAGGAGTTCGCCGATGACCATACGACCCGGCGTCGTCTCAAAGATCTTCGAAACCGGCTTGCCGTCGGCATCGACGGTCTTGAAGCGGCCCTTGATCTTCGAGTGCAGGGTGACAATCTTGTTCTCAAGGGCGTGCTGAAGCTCGCCCATGTCGGAGAAGGCCATGCCTTCGCCTGGCTCGTTCTGGTTCTGGATCGACAGATAGTACAGGCCGAGAACCATGTCCTGCGACGGAACGATGATCGGCGCGCCGTTTGCCGGGTGCAGGATGTTATTGGTCGACATCATCAGCACGCGGGCTTCAAGCTGGGCTTCGAGCGACAGCGGCACGTGAACGGCCATCTGGTCGCCGTCGAAGTCGGCGTTGAAGGCCGTGCAGACGAGCGGATGCAGCTGGATTGCCTTGCCTTCAACAAGCACCGGTTCGAAGGCCTGGATGCCCAGACGGTGCAGCGTCGGCGCACGGTTCAGCAGAACCGGATGCTCGCGAATGACCTCGTCGAGGATATCCCAGACCTCCGGCTTTTCCTTTTCGACCAGTTTCTTGGCCTGCTTGACGGTCGAGGAATAACCCTTGGCGTCGAGACGGGCGTAGATAAAGGGCTTGAACAGTTCGAGCGCCATCTTCTTGGGCAGGCCGCACTGGTGCAGCTTGAGTTCCGGACCGGTCACGATTACCGAACGGCCGGAGTAGTCGACGCGCTTGCCTAGAAGGTTCTGGCGGAAACGGCCCTGCTTGCCCTTGAGCATGTCGGACAGCGACTTCAGCGGGCGCTTGTTGGCACCGGTGATGACGCGGCCACGGCGGCCGTTATCGAAGAGCGCGTCCACAAATTCCTGCAGCATGCGCTTTTCGTTGCGGATGATGATGCCCGGCGCGCGCAGTTCGATCAGGCGCTTCAGACGGTTGTTACGGTTGATCACGCGGCGATAGAGATCGTTAAGGTCGGAGGTCGCGAAGCGGCCACCATCCAGCGGAACGAGCGGACGCAGGTCCGGCGGAATGACCGGAACGACCTTCATGATCATCCATTCCGGACGGTTGCCGGATTCCATGAAGTTCTCGACGATCTTCAGGCGCTTCATCAGCTTCTTCTGCTTGAGATCCGAAGTGGTCTCAGCCAATTCGGCACGCAGATCGCCGGCGATCTTCTCGAGGTTCATCGAGGCGAGCATCTCGTAGATCGCCTCGGCGCCGATCATCGCGGTGAACTGGTCTTCGCCATATTCATCCACGGCCAGCATGTATTCTTCTTCCGAAAGGAGCTGATGCTCCTTCAGGGCGGTCAGGCCCGGCTCAGTGACGATATAGTTCTCGAAATAAAGAACGCGCTCGACATCCTTCAGCGTCATGTCGAGAAGGGTGGAGATGCGGGACGGAAGCGACTTCAGGAACCAGATGTGGGCAACCGGCGCTGCGAGCTCGATATGGCCCATGCGCTCGCGGCGAACGCGCGACAGCGTCACTTCGACGCCGCACTTTTCGCAGATGATGCCCTTGTACTTCATGCGCTTGTACTTGCCGCACAGGCACTCGTAGTCCTTGATGGGCCCGAAGATACGCGCGCAGAACAGGCCATCGCGTTCCGGCTTGAAGGTACGGTAATTGATCGTTTCCGGCTTCTTGATCTCGCCATACGACCACGAAAGAATCTTTTCCGGGCTGGCAATCGAAATCCGGATGGAATCGAAATGCTGCGCCGGTACCGACGGGTTGAAAAGGTTCATGACCTCTTGGTTCATGCCTGTCTCCTTGATGGGGCAAAAGAGCCCTCAATGGGATCTCGGTTCCGGCAAATTCCCGGGATGCCGAACCGGATCCTGAAATGACAATAACCGCCAAATGCGGCGAAACTTCCCTGCCCCGGTCCGACCGGATCAAGGCGGGAATGGCGTGCGAGGTTCGCCCCGCACGCCCTTGTCAACTTGCTATTCCGCCGCGTCGGGCAACTGGCCGGATGCCGCTTCGTCGATCTTCGAGTTCTCGAGCTCGACGCTGAGACCCAGCGACCGCATTTCCTTGACGAGAACGTTGAAGCTCTCCGGAATGCCAGCCTCGAAGGTATCGTCACCGCGGACGATCGCCTCGTAGACCTTTGTACGGCCCGCCACGTCGTCCGACTTCACCGTCAGCATTTCCTGCAGGGTGTAGGCGGCGCCGTAGGCTTCGAGCGCCCAGACTTCCATTTCCCCGAAGCGCTGACCGCCGAACTGCGCCTTGCCGCCCAGCGGCTGCTGGGTCACGAGCGAGTAAGGACCGATCGAACGGGCGTGGATCTTGTCATCGACCAAGTGGTTGAGCTTGATCATGTACATGTAACCCACGGTAACCATGCGGTCGAACTGCTCGCCGGTACGGCCATCGTAGAGCACCGACTGTCCGGACGGATCGAGACCGGCACGGGTCAGCATGGCAGCGACGTCAGGCTCGTGCGCACCGTCGAAGACCGGCGTTGCGATCGATACGCCCCGCTTTGCTTCCTCGGCCAGACGAACAAGAAATTCGTCGTCGAAACGCTTCACTTCGTCATGCGATTCACTCGCATAGATGTCGGTGAGTTCGGTCCGCAACTCGGTGATGTCCAACGACTTGTGATAGGCCTCAAGCATATCACCGATCTTCTTGCCCATGCCGGCGCATGCCCAGGCCAGATGGGTTTCGAGGATCTGGCCGACGTTCATGCGCGAAGGCACGCCAAGCGGGTTCAAGCAGATGTCGACATGCGTACCGTCTTCCAGGAACGGCATGTCTTCGACCGGCACGATGCGCGATACGACACCCTTGTTACCATGCCGGCCGGCCATCTTGTCACCTGGCTGGATCTTGCGCTTCACAGCAACAAAGACCTTGACCATCTTCATGACGCCCGGAGGCATTTCGTCGCCGCGCTGGACCTTTTCGACCTTGTCCATGAAGCGATGCTCGAGCAGCGACTTCGACTCGTCGTACTGGCCTCGCAGCGCTTCGACCTCGCCCTGGACCTTCTCGTCCTCGACGGCGAACATCCACCATTGCGAACGCGGATACTCCGAGATGACGTCGTTCGAAAGCTCGACGCCCTTCTTGAAGCCCTTCGGACCGGCAACAGACACCTGACCACGCAGCATGTCGAGCAAACGACCATATACGTTACGGTCGAGGATCGCCTGTTCGTCGTCGCGGTCCTTGGCCAGGCGCTCGATTTCCTCGCGCTCGATGGCCATCGCACGCTCGTCCTTTTCGACGCCGTGACGGTTGAACACCCGCACTTCGACAATCGTGCCGAAGGTACCCGGCGGCATGCGCATCGAGGTGTCGCGAACGTCCGAAGCCTTTTCGCCGAAGATGGCGCGCAGAAGCTTTTCTTCCGGCGTCATCGGGCTTTCGCCCTTCGGCGTGATCTTACCGACCAGGATGTCACCGGGCTGAACTTCAGCGCCGATGTAGACGATACCGGCTTCGTCCAGGTTCTTCAGCGCTTCTTCCGATACGTTCGGAATGTCGCGGGTGATTTCTTCCGGACCAAGCTTGGTATCGCGCGCCATCACTTCGAATTCTTCGATGTGAATGGAGGTGAAGACGTCGTCAGAGACGATGCGTTCCGACATCAAGATGGAGTCTTCGTAATTGTAGCCGTTCCACGGCATGAACGCGACGAGCGCGTTCCGGCCGAGAGCCAGATCACCGAGGTCAGTCGACGGACCGTCCGCGATGATGTCGCCCTTGTTCAGAATGTCGCCGACGGTAACCAGCGGACGCTGGTTGATGCAGGTGTTCTGGTTGGAACGCTGGAACTTCTGCAGACGATAGATGTCGACGCCGGACTTGCCGGATTCAAGATCTTCCGTGGCACGGATAACGATACGTGTCGCGTCGACTTGGTCGACGACACCGCTGCGACGTGCAGCAATGGCGGCGCCGGAGTCGCGCGCAACGATCGGCTCCATGCCGGTACCGACGAACGGCGCTTCGGCACGCACCAACGGCACGGCCTGACGCTGCATGTTCGAGCCCATGAGAGCACGGTTGGCGTCATCGTTTTCCAAGAACGGAATGAGCGCCGCTGCGACCGAAACGAGCTGCTTCGGCGAAACGTCCATCAGGTTGATGGTGTCGCGCGGCGACAGCATGACTTCGCCGGCATGACGGCAAACGACGAACTCCTCGACGAACTGGCCGTCCGGGGTGAGTTCGGAATTGGCCTGCGCGACGTAGTACTTCGCTTCTTCCATGGCCGACAGGTAGACGACTTCCTTCGTAACCTTGCCGTCAATAATCTTGCGGTACGGGCTCTCGATGAAGCCGTACTTGTTGACACGGGCGAAGGTAGCAAGCGAGTTGATCAGACCGATGTTCGGGCCTTCCGGCGTTTCGATCGGGCAGATGCGGCCGTAGTGGGTCGGGTGAACGTCGCGGACTTCGAAGCCGGCGCGCTCACGGGTCAGACCGCCCGGCCCAAGAGCCGAAAGACGGCGCTTGTGGGTGATTTCCGAGAGCGGGTTCACCTGGTCCATGAACTGCGACAACTGCGAGGAGCCGAAGAATTCGCGCACCGCGGCCGCTGCCGGCTTGGCGTTGATCAGGTCCTGCGGCATGACGGTATCGATTTCGATCGACGACATGCGTTCCTTGATGGCGCGCTCCATGCGCAGCAGACCCAGGCGGTACTGGTTCTCCATCAATTCGCCGACGGAGCGGACACGACGGTTGCCGAGGTTGTCGATGTCGTCGATCTCGCCCTTGCCGTCGCGCAGTTCGACAAGCATCTTGACCACGGCCAGGATGTCTTCCTTGCGCAAGACGCGGACGGTATCCTCGACGGTCAGGTCGAGGCGCATGTTCATCTTGACGCGACCGACGGCCGAGAGGTCGTAGCGCTCGCTATCGAAGAACAGCGAGTTGAACATCGCTTCCGCCGACTCCATGGTCGGCGGTTCACCGGGACGCATGACGCGGTAGATGTCGAACAGAGCGTCCTGACGGTTCTCGTTCTTGTCGGCGGCCAGCGTGTTGCGGATGTAGGCGCCGATGTTGATGTGGTCGATGCCGAGAACCGGGATCTCGCCGAAGCCAAATTCTAGGATCTGCGGCAAGGTCTTCTCATCGATCTCTGCGCCTGCTTCGAGATAAATCTCACCGGTCGCCATGTTGACCATGTCTTCGGCGAGATAGTTGCCGTAAAGATCCTCGTCGGATGCCTTCAGAGCCTTCAGGCCCTTATCCTGCAGCTGACGCAGCAGGCGCGGGGTAAGCTTCTTGCCACCTTCGACCACGACTTCGCCGGTGTCGGCGTCGACCATGTCGGAAATGGTCTTTGCGCCCTTCAGCGTTTCCGGCAGGAAAGGAATGCGCCAGCCTTCGCCGTCACGCAGATAGGTCGACTTGGTATAGAAGGTCGAAAGAATTTCTTCGCCATCCATACCAAGCGCCATCAGCAAAGACGTGACCGGGATCTTGCGGCGACGGTCGATACGGGCATGGACGATGTCCTTGGCATCGAATTCGATGTCGAGCCAGGAACCGCGATAGGGGATGACACGGGCTGCAAACAGCAGCTTGCCCGAGGAATGGCTCTTGCCCTTGTCGTGGTCGAAGAACACGCCTGGCGAACGGTGCATCTGAGATACGATGACGCGCTCGGTACCGTTGACGATGAACGTACCATTGTTGGTCATGAGCGGCATGTCGCCCATGTAGACGGACTGTTCCTTGATGTCCTTGATCGAACGGGCGCCCGTATCCTCGTCAATATCGAACACAATAAGGCGCAGCGTCACCTTGAGCGGCGCTGCGTAGGTCAGATCGCGCTGACGGCATTCGTCCACGTCGAATTTCGGCTGCTCGAATTCGTAAGAGACGAATTCGAGCATCGAAGCACCCGAAAAATCGGTGATCGGAAAGACCGACTTGAAAACAGCATTAAGCCCCTCATCGGGACGGCCGCCTTCGGGCTCGTCAACCATGAGGAACTGATCATAGGAAGCCTTCTGAACCTCAATGAGGTTCGGCATTTCCGCGACTTCTGGAATCTTACCAAAAAACTTGCGTACGCGCCTGCGACCATTAAAGGAAAGGGTCTGAGCCATCGTCGCTCCTTGTCAATTTGCATCCGGGCCTGCAACAGACGGAGACCGCTGGCCAGTCGACTCCGTCAATAAATGGATCGCTCAATCTCGTCTTAGTTCCAAAACGGCCGGCCGGATTGCCGGGTGTCTCGGTTCAAGACCATCCTCTTGAGAACCCATTACCCAAAAGCCGTTTTATGGGCTTTTGGGTAATCAGTTCCTTGCAGAACGACGGATGGGAGACGGCCGATGCCGTCTCCCAAACGCTATTCCAGTCTTACTTGACGTCAACCTTGGCGCCGGCGTCTTCAAGCTTCTTCTTGAGGTCAGCGGCTTCAGCCTTGGAAACGGCTTCCTTGACAGCCTTCGGAGCGCCTTCGACCAGGTCCTTGGCTTCCTTGAGGCCGAGGCCAGTGATGGCGCGGACTTCCTTGATGACGTTGATCTTGTTCGCGCCGGCATCCGTGAGGATGACGTCGAACTCGGTCTTTTCTTCTTCGGCAGCAGCCGGAGCAGCACCACCAGCAGCAGCGACGGCTACCGGAGCAGCGGCGGAAACGCCCCACTTTTCTTCGAGCATCTTGGAAAGCTCAGCAGCTTCCAGAACGGTCAGAGAGGAGAGGTCTTCAACGATCTTAGCGAGATCAGCCATTTTACTAGTTCCTTAAAAGATGTTCGGTTCGAAACGAACGGGTTAGGGTATGAACAGCGAAAAACCGCCTTACGCGGCTTCGTCCTTCTTGGCATAGGCTGCGAACACGCGGGCAAGCTGACTTGCCGGTGCTGCAACAACCGTGGCGATGCGGGTTGCCGGGGCATTGAGAAGGCCCAGCAGCTTCGCGCGCAGCTCGTCCAGCGAAGGCAGGGTCGCAAGCGACTTGACTGCTTCGGCGGTGAGCTTGGTTGCCCCCATGGCACCACCGAGAACAACGAGCTTGTCGTTGGTCTTGGCGAAATCCATGACGACCTTCGGAGCCACAATCGGGTCTTCGCTGAATGCGATCAGCGTCTGACCCTTGAAGAGATCCGACATCTCTTCCGACTCCGTGCCCTGAAGAGCGATCTTGGCCAGGCGGTTCTTCGCGACTTTGACGGTACCGCCAGCTGCGCGCATTTTCGAACGGAAGTCGTTCATTTGCGCAACCGTGACACCAGCATAGTGGGCCACGACAACCGAACCGGAAGTCTTGAAGACTTCGTTCAGCTCCGTGACGAATTCGCGTTTTTCCGCTCTTTCCACTGTCTGTCTCCAGTTGATGGGACCGCAATCCTGCAGGCCCCACCGGGTTTGCCTTTTGCCTCAAGGGATCCATGTGAAAGTGGATCCCAAGCGACGCTTGAGGATCCTGTCCCCTCGCACTGCAGCCAAAGCTACAGGCACAAGGCACACAAGGCTCGAACCGAACTTCAACACGTCTTCCGACGTTTAAATATCGGGTCTTACCCGTCTCATGCAGGCGGTAATTAAGGCCATTCGGCCACCCACAATCTCGGACAGGAATTCCGGATTTCTCCGGAAATCTCCGGCCCCGAAGGGCCGGAAATCGGTGTTTCCGGGACCAAGGCCCCGGAGAAATCTTAGGCCGTAACGGTCGACGGATCGATCTTTACGCCCGGGCCCATGGTGGACGAGATGGCAACGCGCTTGACGTAGTTGCCCTTGGCGCCAGCCGGCTTGGCCTTGACGACCGCATCAGCAAAGGCCTTGATGTTCTCTTCGAGCGCCTTGGCGTCGAAAGACGCCTTGCCGATACCGGCGTGGATGATACCAGCCTTTTCAACGCGGAACTCGACTGCACCACCCTTGGAAGCCTTGACGGCGCCAGCGACGTCCATGGTCACGGTGCCGACCTTCGGGTTCGGCATCATGCCGCGAGGCCCGAGCACCTTACCGAGACGACCAACGAGCGGCATCATGTCCGGGGTCGCGATGCAGCGATCGAAGTCGATCTTGCCGCTCTGGACGACTTCGAGCAGATCTTCCGCGCCGACGATATCAGCACCGGCTGCCTTGGCTTCGTCAGCCTTGGCGCCACGCGCGAAGACTGCAACGCGAACGTCGCGGCCAGTGCCGTTCGGAAGGTTGACAACGCCGCGAACCATCTGGTCGGCGTGACGCGGGTCAACGCCGAGATTCATTGCGATTTCAACGGTCTCGTCGAACTTTGCGACGGCACGTTCCTTGACCATTGCAATGGCGTCGGACAGAGCAACCAGGGTCGTCGGGTCCACGCCTTCGCGGATCTTCTGCATACGCTTTGCGAGCTTAGCCATGATCAACCTACCACTTCCAGGCCCATGGAGCGGGCAGAGCCCTCGACCATGGCCATTGCGCCCTCGACATCAGCCGCGTTCAGGTCCTTCATCTTGCCTTCGGCAATCGTACGGACCTGAGCCTTGGTGATGGTACCGATGTTGGCACCCTTGCCAGGCGTCTTAGAGCCGGCGGTGATCTTTGCTTCCTTCTTCAGCCAGTAGGTCACGGGCGGCTGCTTCATAGCGAAGGTGAAGGACTTGTCCTGGTAATAGGTGATGACGACCGGAATCGGCATACCCTTTTCCATTTCCTGCGTAGCAGCATTGAATGCCTTGCAGAATTCCATGATGTTAATGCCACGCTGACCAAGCGCCGGACCAATCGGCGGGGACGGGTTTGCCGATCCTGCCTTGACCTGAAGCTTGAGCTGGCCTGCAACTTTCTTAGCCATATCTCTCTGCCTTTCAATGAGGACCGGTTGCCCGGCCCAGATGTGCCGGAAGAACCCGGCGGCTGCGGTTGCGTGGTACGTTTGACAGGTCCGGCTTCAGACCCTCACCCTCCCACGCGCTTGCGGGATCCAAGGACCCCTTCCGATCAGACCTTTTCGACCTGACCGTATTCCAGTTCAACCGGGGTCGCGCGACCGAAGATCGAGACCTCAACCTTGAGGCGCGACCGCTCCTCATCAACGTCCTGAACAACACCGTTAAACGAAGCGAACGGACCGTCGGAAACGCGGACCTGCTCTCCGATCTCGAAGGAGACGGAGGACTTCGGACGCTCGACACCTTCCTGGACCTGCCCCAGAATACGCTCAGCCTCGAAATCCGGGATCGGAACAGGCTTGTTGTCGGAACCGAGAAAACCCGTGACCTTCGGGGTATTCTTGATGAGGTGGTAGGCCTCGTCAGTCAGGTTCGCCCGCACCAGCACGTAACCGGGGAAGAACTTGCGCTCGGCGTCGACCTTGCGGCCGCGGCGCACCTCGACAACCTTTTCGGTCGGCACGAGAATCCTCTCGAAGAGGTGATCAAGGCCCTTCTGCTTGGCCTTGTGCTCGATGTCTTCCGCGACCTTCTTTTCAAAATTGGAATAAGCGTGGACGATATACCAACGTGCAGCCATGTTCGTCTCCGCTAATTAATTGCCGATGCTCAGCACGAGGCTGATCAGCCAGCCGATCAATTGATCGGCCGCAAAGAAAAACAGTGCAGCGAAGAGCACCATGAACAGCACCATCGCCGTCGAGATCATCGTCTCGCGCCGCGATGGCCATGTGACTTTGGACGTCTCGGAGCGAACCTGCTGCAGAAACGCGAATGGATTAGTCTTGGATGCCATTTAATGCCCACGCATTTACGGCACGTAAAGCCGACAATGTCAGCCCCACGCACCGCGTGTCTGTTTGAACCCTACATAAAGATCGATTCCCCTTTACACAAGAGTGAATCCATCCGTCCGCAACTTTTGCCTTCAACAAGTCCGCACGCTCTTCAAGCGACCGTCGCAAGAGACTGCGCCGAAATGCGGAACTTGGCAGGGGCAGCAGGGCTCGAACCTACGACCTGCGGTTTTGGAGACCGCCGCTCTACCAACTGAGCTATACCCCTAGATCCCGGCACAGGCGAAGCATGACGCATCGCTCTGCGAGATGGCATGGCGCTCCCTTTAAGGGGACCCGAAACGATTGGCAAGCCTGTTTTTTCCTTTTTCGACAGGCAAGCCCGATCTTTTCCGCCCCTACCGACACTCCCTACGCTACGTGGAAAGTCAGACCGCCGCCACGACCCTTGAAATCAGGAATCGCTCTTTTGCTCGGCCGCCTTCAGCTTCTCGGCCAGCTTGACCTTCCGCTTCTTGGGCTTTAGCCAACGACTGAAGGTGTGGAGAGCGCGGTTGAACTTGGTGTAGGAAAAGAGCCTGTCGATCTCGTGGTTCGCCCCTTCCAGCCGCTCGGACAAAACCTCAACGCCAGCGAAGACCACCTCGCCGGTCTCAAGCTCGGGGAATCGCCGCGTGATCGCAGAATAGGCATTAAACTCGGCGCCTTCCGCCGAGACGATCGTACCGCTGCGAATCAAGAGGCGCAGCACAACCTGCTCGAACGTCCAGTCGTGCTGGTGGAAGAGCTTCCAACTGGCGCTTCGGCGTGCGGAGAAACCGGTAATCATCACGGTCCGGCCGAGGCGAAGCTCTGCAAGCCAGACGGCAAGCGCAAATCCGCTCGTCGGAATCCGGCCCTTCGGATAGAAGTCGGTAAAATGGGATGCGAGGTCGAGATGACCGACCGCCGCACCGCCGAAATCCTCCGCGCGACTGAACCGCTCGCCCGCATCGACGCGCAGATTGGCAATCCCGACGAAGCGATCGCCCGGAAAGTAATTGAGGACGTCACCGACCTCGCGACGGTAGACGATATTGGCACCGACCGATCCGCTCCGGGCGACGAGCAGGGCGTTCCCGTCGAACGGCCTTTCGAGCACTTTGTAGACCTTGTTGAAGAAGACGAATAGCGCCGTATCGGGCAAGCCGGATCTCACCGCATCAAGTTGCGCCTGCTCGCTGTTGGCGACCAGTACGATGTGCGTATAGCGGGAAAAAAGCTCAGACCACCCGGCGGTCGCGTCGATGCCTTCGGTCGTGCGAATAGAAACGGGGACGTCGGACATTAGACCTCCCGCTGACGAACAAAGAGTGTGCGGTCGCGCATCGCGAACCACTCGTCGGCATAGTCGTCGTTGCGGTACTCGTCGAAATACGGGCCGCCATCGGTAAAATGGACGATCTTGGCCTCCGGCCGGTACTCGTATTCGTTGACGAGGTGGTTCCAGCCGACAGGCAGGCCGCCAATCTGACCGTCATCCTCAAGCCACTTGAACTGGTGCAGTTGCAAGCCCGAAGCCGTGTTCACATATTCCGGCGACAGCGCCCTGCACTTCGCGTTGTTGAACATCATCACGCTCGACCAGTTTTTCTTCTCATACTTGGTCTGCGTCTGTCCGAGAAATTTCGTCTCGATCTTGGGCTGGTAATCGTGCTTCACGCACATCACCGCGTAGCGATCGTCGCGCAAGGCCCAAAGCTCCGCGATATCTGCTCTCGCGAGCATGTCGCAGTCGACGAACAAACTCCAGCCCTCATAGCCACTGAGGTAGGGAACCATGAAGCGCGAGAAGGAGAATTCCGTCGACTGGAGGGCATTGCGTTCGCGCTGGAACATTCCGCCAAGATGGTCGAGCACAATGGGGGAAAAGACCACCGGGATCGTGGAGTGCTGAATAATGCTCTGCGCCAGGACATGGTAGGCAACGACTTCGTTTGAATCGAAGCCTATATAGACGCGCGCTATTTCATCCAACATTCCACTCTCCTGAATTCGGGCACGATCAATGTTCAGCGGGCTTGCACCGACTGCTCGGCGTGCCCATCGGACAGCAACGGAAGAACAATTCTTCTACACACAATCGCCACCCACGCCAATATCCACGGGCTTGACCTGGCTGCACGCAGGGTCGACGGTCCGCAGACTGCAGGTGTCAGAGGCAAAAACAAAAGCCCCGGGATACGCCGTATCCCGGGGCTTTCTTCCATCCCTTGCGGGAAAGAAACTACTCGATAATCGAGGCGACGATGCCTGCGCCAACGGTACGGCCGCCTTCGCGGATCGCGAAACGCAGCTTTTCTTCCATCGCGATCGGCACGATCAGTTCGACTTCAACCGTGACGTTGTCGCCCGGCATGACCATTTCCGTGCCTTCCGGAAGCGAGACGATGCCCGTCACGTCGGTGGTGCGGAAGTAGAACTGCGGACGGTAGTTGGTGAAGAACGGCGTATGACGACCGCCTTCTTCCTTCGTCAGGATGTAGGCTTCTGCCATGAACTTCTTGTGCGGCTTGACCGAACCCGGCTTGCACAGGATCTGGCCACGCTCGACGCCGTCACGGGCAACGCCGCGGATCAGGGCGCCGATGTTGTCGCCAGCCTGGCCCTGGTCGAGCAGCTTGCGGAACATTTCAACGCCGGTCACCGTCGTCTTGGTGGTCGGACGGATGCCGACGATTTCGACTTCTTCGCCAACCTTGACGATACCACGCTCGACGCGGCCGGTCACAACCGTACCACGGCCCGAGATCGAGAACACGTCTTCGATCGGCATCAGGAAGGGCTGGTCGATCGGACGCTCAGGCGTCGGAATGTAGGCGTCGACAGCGGCCATCAGTTCGCGGATCGCGTCTTCGCCGATCGTCTTGTCCGAATCTTCCAGAGCCGCCAGAGCCGAGCCCTTGACGATCGGGATCTCGTCGCCGGGGAAGTCGTAGGACGACAGGAGTTCGCGAACTTCAAGCTCGACGAGCTCGAGGAGTTCCGGGTCATCGACCTGGTCGACCTTGTTCAAGAACACCACGATCGCCGGAACGCCGACCTGACGGGCGAGCAGGATGTGCTCGCGGGTCTGCGGCATCGGGCCGTCGGCAGCCGAGCACACCAGGATCGCGCCGTCCATCTGGGCCGCACCGGTGATCATGTTCTTGACGTAGTCGGCGTGGCCGGGGCAGTCGACGTGCGCATAGTGGCGGGCCGCCGTCTCATACTCGACGTGCGCCGTCGAAATGGTGATGCCGCGCGCCTTTTCCTCCGGCGCCGCGTCGATCTGGTCATAGGCCTTGTATTCACCAAAGTACTTGGTGATCGCTGCCGTCAGAGACGTCTTGCCATGGTCGACGTGGCCGATCGTACCGATGTTGACGTGCGGCTTATTGCGCTCAAACTTACTCTTTGCCATTTGAATGCTTCCTATGATCGAGAAAGATGTGGTGCCGGCGAACCGGTTTGGTCCCGCCGTTTAAGGCTTTCCCGAGGATTGCGCAAGACTTAAATGATTTGACGCCGGATCGCAGGGACAAGGCCGCACCCTACCCTTTCGACCGGCGTCAAATCGTATCCGTCACACGCTGATACGACGTCGGATCCGCAGATTATTCGATGCCACCTTACGGCTCGATTGCCACTTTCAGCACGCCGTCGCGCTGGTTGGCGAAGAGGTCGTAGGCCTCCTCGATATCGTCCAGCTTGAAGCGATGGGTGACAAGCGGCTTCAGGTCGACACGGCCGGACGCGCAGACCTCCATGAGGCGGCGCATGCGTTCCTTGCCGCCTGGGCAAAGCGTCGTCACGATCTTGTTGTCTCCGAGGCCCGCCGAGAAAGCCCCGAGCGGTATGGTGAGATCGCTGGAATAAACTCCGAGGCTCGACAGCGTCCCCCCGGGGCGCAAGGATTCGAGCGCGGAGCGGAAGGTCCCTTGCGTGCCGAGCGCCTCGATCGCGACATCGACGCCGCGGCCGTCCGTCAGCGCCATGATCTGCTCCACGGGATCGCCTGCCTTGAAGTCGATAACGTGATCGGCGCCGAGCTTTTTGGCAACCTCCATGCGCGACGCCAGCGTGTCGACACCGATGATCGTCGTTGCACCCATCAGCTTCGCGCCCGCCACCGCGCACAGACCGATCGGCCCAAGCGCGAAGACAACGACGGTATCGCCGATCCTGACCCCGCCGCTCTCCGCGCCCGAAAAGCCGGTCGACATGATGTCGGGGCACATCAGCACCTGCTCGTCGGTTAGCTGGTCTGGAATGGGGCTGAGATTGGCCATCGCGTCCTTCACCAGCACGTACTCGGCCTGGCAGCCGTCGATGGTGTTGCCGAACTTCCAGCCGCCCATGGCCTTGAACCCGTGCTTCGTGCCGGCTCCGTCCTGCGAACCGCAGCCGCACAGGCAGGCATAGCTGTGGCCTGAGGGCGTGATTGCCCCGGCGATCACGCGCTGGCCTTCCTTGTAGCCCTCTACTGCAGAGCCGAGTTTTTCGATGACTCCCACCGGCTCGTGGCCGATCGTCAGGCCCTTCTCGACGGGGTACTCACCCTTGAGGATATGGACGTCCGTACCGCAGATCGTGGTCGTCGTGATGCGGATCAGCGCATCAAGCGGGCCGACGTCGGGGATGGGCTTCTCGTCGAGTACGATGCGACCCTTCTCAACGAAGATCGCAGCTCTCATTTTTTGCACCATGTCTTTTTCCTCCAGGGATGATGGACCAGGCGCAGGATAGTGCAATTACGAGACAACTTGAATACAACAGCAAGGGAAACGGCAGATCATTGAATAGAGCCTGCACACGCGCAATTCGGCGTCGCGTTGCCTCACCCCGGGCGTTTCGGCTTCCGTCCTCGAATAGAGCTGGTATTCAAGGACGGAAGCCGAAACGCCCGGAAGGCAATTATGCTTCCATTTTCATCGCCCTGATGGAAACTACGAATTTCGTGAGGAGATCGACTGGAGCGGGTAGCGGGAATCGAACCCGCGTATTCAGCTTGGAAGGCTGCTGCTCTACCATTGAGCTATACCCGCGATGTTCGATCCGAGGACGAATGGTGGAGAGAGTTGGATTTGAACCAACGTAGGCGAAGCCAACGGATTTACAGTCCGTCCCCTTTAACCACTCGGGCATCTCTCCAGTCTATTCGTCCGGATCAAGCGACCAAGCTTTTCAGTCGAGATTGCAGTGGCATTTGCCCCGCGATCTGCGGCGGGTATATGACGGCCCTTCCCGCTCATGTCAACACGATGAATGTCGAAAAAACTGGAAAAATTTCAGCCTGCGGAAAATGGAGCAGGGGCCAAGCGGGTCTATCCCCGACGATCCGGGGCAGCTATAAGACGACATGGCAAAAGATACGAAGATCGACAAAACCGCCCGTGATACCCACTATGCAACGCTGCGCCGCCAGGTGCGCGATGCGAAGCGCGAACGTGGCGAAATCCCGACGCCCGATACCCGCAAGGATCGTCGCAAAGAGACCGACTGGACGCCCCCACAGATCGCGCCAGATCAGGTCCGCCTCTATGGCCTGCACACCGTGCGTGCAGCGATCGACAATCCCGAGCGCAAGCTGATCAGGCTCTCCGTCACGCAGAATGCGCTCGTAAGACTTGAGATCGGACCCGTTTCCGAACTCGGCTTTCCTGTTGAAATCGTCTCGCCGCAGGATCTCGACAAGCAGCTCGGCCCGGACGCGATCCACCAGGGCGTGATGCTGGAGACGCGCCCGCTTCCCCTGCGTCGGCTGGAAGCGCTCAAAGACAGCCCTCTCCTGCTGGTGCTCGATCAGGTGACAGATCCGCACAATGTCGGCGCGATCATGCGCACCGCTGTCGCCTTTGGTGCCGGCGCGGTCATCACCACCATGCGCCACAGCCCGACCGAATCCGGTGTACTGGCCAAATCCGCCTCGGGCGCGCTGGAAATGATCCCCTATATCCAGATCACCAACTTATCGGACGCGCTCGGTGAGTTACACAAGCTCGGCTTCTTTTCGGTCGGCCTCGATTCGGACGGGCCGGCCCCGCTCGAAGGCATGCTGTCCGGCGACAAGGTCGCGCTGGTGCTGGGGGCCGAGGGCAAGGGCCTGAGGCAGAAGACGCGCGAGACGGTCAATGTGCTTGCTCGCCTCGACATGCCCGGCGCGATCAAATCGCTCAACGTCTCCAACGCCGCGGCGATCGCGCTCTACGCGACGCGCCAGCATCTCGCAAAAAAGACGGCATGATCGTCGTCTTCTCCGATCTCGACGGCACACTGCTCGACCACGAGACCTATTCCTTCGCAGCAGCCCTGCCGGCCCTCGCCGCGCTGAGGGCGAGACGGATCCCGCTCGTGCTTGCCAGCAGCAAGACGGAGGCGGAGATGCGCCCGATCGCCGAAGCAATCGGCATCGACCATCCGATGATCGTCGAAAACGGCGCCGGCATCGCCAATCTTGCCGGGCACCGAGATGAAGAGGCGAATCAATACGAGTCCTTACGCCGCATTCTTCAGTCGCTACCCGAACATCTGGCCGGCCTGTTCGAAGGCTTCGGCGACTGGAGCGTGGAACAGGTGACTGCGCGCACCGGTCTTGCGCCGACAGCCGCGGCGCTCGCCAAGCAACGGCGCTTTTCCGAACCTGGCATCTTTTCCGGCAGCGCGGAGCAGAGAGCGGAATTCTACGCCCGTCTCGACACCCTCGACTACCAGGCAGTCCAGGGCGGGCGCTTCCTTACCGTCATGCCGAAGACTTCCAAGGCCGAGCGCATGGTGGAAATCGCCGCGGCCTACGCATCGGAGACCGGAGAACCGGTCACCACGATCGCACTCGGCGACGCGCCGAATGATCTCGCCATGCTGGAGGCGGCCGACCGTGGTGTGATCATCGCCAACCCGGCGCACGCCCCGCTTCCGGTGACAAACCGGGAACGCCAGGGGTTTATTTCGCGGTCGCGAAATGCCGGCCCGGAAGGCTGGAACGAAAGCATTCTTCAACTCGTTGAAACGGGGTTTTAGTCGCATGGCCGCAGCCGTGCCTTTTGAGGAAGGATCGACATGGCGGATTTTCACCAGAACGGCGTAGTGGCCACCCTGCACAATCTGCGCGAACGCTCGCTTGAGCGCATGGAACGGGAAATCGAGCAATTCGCCACCAACCGACCGATCACCCTGATCCTGCCGTCACTCTATTCGGAGCTTGAGGCCCCAGCCCTCGAACACATTGTCAGCGAGCTCACGGAAGTTCCCTACATTTCCGAAATCGTCATCGGCCTCGACCAGGCCGACCGGGCGCAGTTCGAGCATGCCAAGTCGTATTTCTCCCGCCTGCCGCAGAAGCATTCCGTCATTTGGCATGACGGGCCGAGGCTGAGCGCGATCGATCAGCAGCTTGACGAGGCAAAACTCGCCCCCGACCAGCCGGGCAAGGGCCGCAATGTCTGGTACTGCATGGGATATGTGCTCGGCGCGCGCAATTCCGGCGTGGTGGCACTGCACGATTGCGACATCACCACCTATTCGCGCGAGATGCTGGCGCGACTGATCTATCCGGTCGCAAATCCCGGCTTCCCTTACGTCTTTTCCAAGGGGTACTATCCACGGATCGCAGAGCGCTCGCTCAACGGACGTGTGACCCGGCTGCTGGTCACGCCGCTGCTCTTGAGCCTCGAGCGGGTGATCGGCCATCACCCTTACATCGATTATCTGAAAGCGTTCCGCTATCCGCTCGCCGGCGAGTTCGCCATGCGCACCCACCTGCTGCCGGATATTCGCATCCCGTCGGACTGGGGGCTCGAGATCGGCGTGTTGTCAGAACTCTGGCGCAACTATTCGAACAATGCCATCTGCCAGGTGGACATTGCAGATGCCTATGACCACAAACACCAGCCGCTCTCGCCCGACGACAGCGCCCGTGGCCTGTCGCGCATGTCGATCGACATAACCAAGGCGCTGCTACGCAAGCTTGCGACCGATGGGGTGGTCTTCAGCCAGGAGAGCCTTCGGACGCTGAAGGCGACCTACTACCGCACAGCGCTCGACCTCGTGGAGATCTATCACAACGACGCGCGGATGAACGGGCTCTCGACCGACCGGCACAGGGAGGAACAGGCCGTCGAACTGTTTGCCGCCAACCTGGTCGAGGCCGGCAATATCTTCCTCGACAATCCCAACTCCACGCCCTTCATGCCGAGCTGGAACCGCATCCACAGCGCCCTTCCCAACCTCATCGGCGAATTGCAGGAGGCGGTGCGAGCGGACAGGGAAGCCGAATAGCTCCGTCCGCGCGCAAATCTCACTGGCAAAAGCCCGGTTCTTGAGCCCCCTCCCATGATGGTTAACGAACGGTCAACCTGATGGAGGTAGGATGGGAACCGAAGCCGCCACCGAGCCGTTGATGCGTTTATTGGGAGGAAGAACATGCTGGAACTGCTGAATACCATCCGTGCCAACGCCGCGGAAACACCGGATAAAACACCGGATACAGGCACCTTCGCCGACGGCGTTCTCTCTTTTCCGGCGGTCGATGTACGCGCCGCTTCCCGGCAGGATAATGGCCGCAGTGCGTATGCCCGCGACTATGGCACCCAGCGCAAGGTCCAGCGCGCAATCATCGGCTATGCCTGAACGGCAGTCGTCAAGCGAGCACTCAATCGGGTAATGTGAACGACCGGCCATCGGCGAGGACCTGATTGCCAAACAGGCGAGATCACGCCTCAGTAAAGTGCTCAAGGCCTTGAAGCACCAGTGCGGAAGCAAGCCGCAGAGCGAAAAAATCCAGAATTTTCAAAGGGTGGGAAATGGTGCCCCCGGCAGGATTCGAACCCGCGACCCCCTGATTACAAATCAGGTGCTCTACCAACTGAGCTACAAGGGCATTTCCGAAGCGTCGGATAGCAGATTCTGGACTGCTGTAAAGGGGAAAACAACCCGAACCTCGCAACCCGTCACCACGCAATGCAGGCAAGCGAACTGTTTCGCCGCGAAACGCCTTGTCGCTCCTAGCCTACATCATGTACCACAGTGCCTGATCACAAAGGGCTGTCCATGACGCGTTCGTTCCAGTCGCTTTCCTTCATCGCCTCCATTTCAGAAGAGGCCCAGGCCTCGCGCGACGAACTTTCGGCGCGCTATGGAAACGTGGATCCGGCAGAGGCGGACGTCATCGTCGCGCTCGGCGGTGACGGCTTCATGTTGCAGACATTGCACGACACGATGAATTCGGGGAAGCTCGTCTATGGCATGAACCGCGGCTCGGTCGGCTTTCTGATGAACGACTATTCGACAGAGAGCCTGCGCGAACGCATCGCCGCGGCGGTTGAGAACGAATTCCACCCGTTGAAGATGACCACCACCAATGCCGACGGTTCGAATTCGGTGGCGCTCGCGATCAACGAAGTGTCGCTGCTCAGGCAATCTTACCAGGCCGCCAAACTGCGTGTGCTGATCGACGGCAAGGTCAGGCTCGACGAACTGATCTGCGACGGCCTAATGGTCGCCACGCCGGTCGGTTCGACTGCCTACAACCTCTCGGCGCACGGTCCGATCCTGCCGCTCGAAGCGCCACTTCTGGCCCTGACGCCGGTCAGTGCGTTTCGTCCTCGCCGGTGGCGTGGAGCGCTGCTGCCGAACAGGGTCAGCGTCGAGATCATCGTGCTCGAACCGGAGAAACGTCCGGTCAACGCGGTCGCCGATCATACCGAGGTGAAGTCCGTGATCCGGGTCCACATCGCCCAGTCAGAGGACACGACCGCCCGCATTCTTTCCGATCCGGATCGCTCCTGGTCGGATCGCATCCTCGCTGAACAGTTTTCTGACTAAGGGAGACGATCGGATGGCCCCTACCCTGTTGTTCCGCGCCGGCCTTCTCGGCCTGATGCTGGTGGGCAGTTCCGCGCTTGCCGAGGACATAGACCAACTGCCGGTGACGGCGACCTTCGTAATCAGCGGCGGTTCATGGGAGGGCGAGAACGAAACGGCGGTGCCGCCTACACCGCAATCGCAGCCGCCCGCCGATGCCAGCCAGCCGGCCCCATCAGCTGAGGCTATCACCCCTGCTCCCCGCCGGGGCTATTACAAGCTGATCGCGATCCGCCAGCCGGATCGCACAACCAGGGTCTATCTGCAGCAGATCCTGTCGAGCGAAGCCGGACCGCAGGTGCTGGAAAGCGTAGAGGCTCGAGGAGTTCACCGCGATCCGGCCTTATGTGACCGATATTCGGCCCGAGGATTCAACCGGCGTCAGCCGCCAGCCAGGCTTTTTCGCCACCGTCTATCTCAAGACAGATCCGGCACAGGTCGAACCGGACGCCTGGACGGTGCTGATCGACGAACTCGGCGAGATTCGCGTCGAGCGCGCCACGAACTGAACACCAGGCTGCGAAACGGCGGGCAATTGCCCGCCGCAGCATCAAACCCTGACTGTCAAAAGCGATCAGTCGATGTCAGAAACTGCGTCGGCCTTGCCGCTGATGCGGTGGGCGAGCGCAGCCTCCATGAATTCGTTCAGGTCACCGTTCAGCACGGTATCCGGATCGGTGCTCTCGACACCGGTCCTGAGATCCTTGACCAACTGATAGGGCTGCAAAACGTAGGAACGGATCTGGTGCCCCCAGCCAATATCAGTCTTCGACGCCGCTTCCGCGTTGGCTGCGGCTTCCCGTTTCATCAGTTCCGCCTCGTACAGGCGGGCACGCAGCATTTCCCAGGCCTTGGCCTTATTCTTGTGCTGCGAGCGCTCCTGTTGGCATGCAACAGCAATGCCGGTGGGAATATGCGTGATACGCACCGCCGAGTCGGTCGTGTTGACGTGCTGGCCGCCTGCGCCCGATGAACGATACGTATCGATGCGGCAATCGCTTTCGTTGATGTCAATCTGGATCGAATCGTCGACGACCGGATAGACCCAGACCGACGAAAATGAAGTGTGGCGACGCGCGTTCGAATCATAGGGCGATATGCGCACCAGACGATGCACGCCCAATTCGGTCTTCATCCAGCCGTAGGCGTTGTGGCCCTTAATGTGAATCGTCGCGGACTTGATGCCGGCTTCTTCACCGTCATGGACTTCCAGAACCTCGACCTTGAAGCCCTGCTTCTCGGCCCAGCGGATATACATGCGCAAGAGCATGTTGGCCCAGTCCTGGCTCTCGGTGCCACCGGCACCGGAATGGACTTCGACATAGGTGTCATTGCCGTCGGCCTCGCCGGACAGCATGGCCTCGACCTGCAGCTTGCCGGACTCGGCCTTCAGCGCCCTGAGCGCATTCTCGGCGTCCTTGACGACCAATTCGTCGCCTTCTTCCTCGCCCATCTCGATCAGCTCGATGTTGTCGTTCAGCTCCTGTTCGAGCCGCTTGACGCCATTGATACTGTCATCGAGTTGCTGGCGCTCGCGCATCAGCTTTTGGGCCTCGGCTGCATCGTTCCAGAGGTTCGGATCCTCTGCCTTGTTGTTCAACCAGTCCAGTCGCCTTACCGCCTGGTCCCAGTCAAAGATGCCTCCTCAGCAGGCTTATGGCCTGCTTGATTTCGTCGACTACATTCTCGATTTCATTGCGCATAGTGGATGATCTTAACCTCGGTCTAAACTGGTTCGTCAATTAGTTGCGGCCGCCCCCGATGTAAAGGGCGGCCGCTCGCATTGAACTTCGCTTGATGTCAGAACAGGCCGCCGGCGCCTGAGGTCACCGCCTGATTGGCCTGCGGCGATTCCCGCAGGATCTCCTCGGGTGCGACATATTCTTCCATGCCGATAACCGAGAAGGTATCGGCCGGGCCCGTGCCAGGCTTGAAAGCCTCGATGATCGTGTCGGGATCACCTGCGGTCGCATACATGCCGTTCTTGCGGTTGACCGGTATGAGGCTCATGCCCTCCGGCAGGCGGAACTTGCCCGGGGCAGTGCCGGCTACCGCGACCTGCATGAACTCGTTGAAAACCGGAGCCGACAACGATCCCCCCGTGGATCCGCGACCGAGCGGTGCGGGACTGTCGAAACCAATGTAGAGACCGGCGACGAGGTCGGGCGTATAGCCGACGAACCAGGCATCCTTTTCGTCGTTCGTAGTGCCGGTCTTGCCGGCTACAGGCCGATCGAGCTTGATCTTGCCGGCGGCGGTCCCGCGCGAAACAGCGCCTTCCATCATCGAGGTAATCTGGTAGGCCGTCATCGGGTCGAGCACCTGCTCGCGATTGTCGACGACCTCCGGCTCCTCCTGGCCTTCCCAACCATTGGCGTTGCAGCCTTCGCAGACACGTTCCTCATGGCGGAAAATGGTCTTACCGTAGCGGTCCTGGATGCGGTCGATCAGGGTCGGCTTGATCTGCTTGCCGCCATTGGCCAGCACGGCATAGGCGGAGACCATGCGCAGCACTGTGGTCTCTCCCGAACCGAGAGACATGGACAGCAGCGGCATCATCTTGTCGTATACCCCAAAACGTTCGGCATATTCGGCAACGAGATTCATCCCCATGTCGTTGGCCAGGCGGACCGTCATCAGGTTGCGCGATTTCTCGATGCCGAGACGCAGGGTCGAGGGGCCGGCCGAACCGCCGCCGTAGTTCTGCGGGCGCCAAAGCTGACCGCCCGAGACGAATTCGATAGGAGCGTCCATGATGACCGACGCGGGCGTGTAGCCGTTGTCGAGCGCTGCGGCATAGACGAACGGCTTGAACGACGAGCCGGGCTGACGCATGGCCTGCGTGGCGCGGTTGAATTCCGACTGAGCATAGGAAAAGCCGCCGACCATCGCGAGCACGCGGCCGGTATGCGGATCCATGGCGACCAGACCACCCTGCACCTTTGGTGGCTGGCGCAACCTGTAGCGTTCCGGCGAATCCGCGAGTGCCTCGACGAACACGACGTCACCCGGTTCCAGCACCCCTTCCGGCGATTTCGCAGTTTTGCGATCACCGGTCGCAGAGCGATAGGCCCACCCCATGTCCTCGGCCATGATGCGACCTGTCACGCGATCTGCCGCGACCTTTCCGCCCGCTTCCTTGGCGGGCTGCAGGCCGATGTCGACGCGCGAAGCCGAGACGGCGAGCACGACGGCAAGCTTCCATTCCGGTACGTCGCTCAGGGCATTGACCTTCGCAAGTTCGGCGCCCCAGTCACCCGAAGCGGATATCTTCGCCAGGGGACCGCGGAAACCGCGGCGCAGATCGTAGTTGAGCAGACCGTCCTGCAAGGCCTTTCGGGCGGCAATCTGCATCTGCGGATCGAGGGACGTCCGCACGGACAGGCCGCCTTCATACAGCGACTTGTCTCCGTACTTCTCGATGATCTGGCGGCGAACCTCCTCGGCGAAATAGTCCGAGGCAAAGAGAGACGAACCCGTGCGGCGGACATTCACGCCGAGCGGCTGCTTCTTGGCCTCATCGCCGTCAGCCTTAGTGACGAAGCCGTTCTCCACCATGCGGTCGACGACCCAGTTGCGACGCTCGATCGCCGCCTCGGTGTGACGGAACGGATGGTAGTTCGACGGCCCCTTCGGCAAGGCGGCGAGGTAGGCGGTTTCGGCGATGGTAAGTTCGGTCACCGCCTTGTCGAAATAGGTGAGCGCCGCGCCGGCGATGCCATAGGCATTCATGCCGAAAAAGATCTCATTGAGATAAAGCTCAAGGATCTTGTCTTTCGAATAGGTCTGCTCGATACGGAAGGATAGAATCGCCTCCTTGACCTTGCGGTCGATCGTCTGGTCGGAGGAGAGTAGAAAGTTCTTCGCCACCTGCTGGGTGATGGTCGAGGCGCCAACGGGGCGTCGACCGGAACCCATATTCTGAATATTGGTCACGACCGCGCGGGCAAGGCCGTAAACATCGACACCCGGATGGTTGTAGAAGTTCTTGTCTTCCGCCGAAAGGAACGCCGCCTTGACCCGGTCCGGGATCGCCTGGATCGGCAGGAAGAGACGGCGCTCGCGGGCGTATTCCGCCATCAGCGCGCCGTTGCCCGCGTGAATGCGCGTCGTAACCGGTGGTGCGTAGCTCGACAAGACCTCGTAGTCCGGCAAGTCCTTCGAGACCCCGTTCAGGTAAACGGCGACAACACCCGCGACACCGAGGGCGAGGACGGACGCGAGTCCGAAGAGATAACCAATCAGTCTGATCATATTCGAGCTACCGGCAATGCTTTCGGTTCAGCGCGCTATGGGCGAACATCGCACATAGCGTGGCGTTTTGCACGTCATGCACTCCATGGCAAGACGCAAGTGACCCAGTTCGGAGTAACGGCCCGATTGTGAGGAAAATAGGGCCATGTCTCGCTTATGCACCGCCGACGCCATGTGATGGCTTTGCCTCAGCCACCGTTGGCAACGACCGGAAGGCGGTAGCGCTTGATCGCCGCGGCCAGCAGTTCGGCAATCTTCACGCGCCAGGCCGGATCGAGCAGCTGCTTCTCATCCTCCTTGTTGGACAGGAAGCCCAGTTCCAGTAGGATGGAGGGCACGTCATGGGCCTGCAGCACCCGGAAGCCGGCATAACGATGCGGATTGTTGATCAGCGCCACCTGCCCTTCGAAGGATTTGACCACCGAATCGGCCATCGAAATCGAGAAGGCCTGCGTCTCGCGCCGCGTGAGATCGAGAAGGATGTCAGAGACCTCCGCCGGCTCGCTGGAATAGCTGACCCCACCCACTGCATCGGACAGGTTTTCGCGTTCGGCGAGATCGGCGGCCATGCGGTCGGATGCCTTGTCGGAAATGGTGTAGACCGTGGCACCGCGGATGTTGTTCTGGCGAAGCGTGTCGGCGTGGAAAGAGATGAGGAGGTTCGCCCCGCGCTGGCGCGCGATGGTGACGCGCTCGGCCAGCGAAAGAAACTCGTCCCCCTCCCTCACCAGAAAAGCCTCGATACCGGGCTCACCCTTCAGCCGTTCAGCCAGGGCCTTGGCGAAGGCCAGCGTGATCTCCTTCTCCTGCGTCTTTGTCGCTGCGCCGGTCGCGCCCGCGTCGATGCCGCCGTGGCCGGCGTCGATGGCGATGACAAATGCCCCCGTCGTGGCCCGCTCGACCGCCGCGACCCGACCGCCGCGCAACGAGGCGGAGGCATCATCGACGCTCGCCGTCATCCAGCTCTGCTCGTTCACCAGCTTCTCGAAATCCTGCTGCGATACCATCTCCGCATCGAGCACAAGGCGATAGCCTTCACCGTTCTCGTTCGCCATGACCTCGCTCGCGACCAGCCGGGCGGGCCGGTCTGCCGTCAGCACCAGGCGCGCGGAACCCGCGTCCATAGAGCCGTAGCGAATATCGCGGAACAGTCCCCTCGCCTCAAGGTCGGCCTCCGGAAAGGTGAATACCGTCGAAGGCAAGTCGACGACGATACGGTCGGGCTTGCCAATGTAGCGTACGGCGATTTCCGGCCTGCGGTCGAACTCCAGCACTATCCGGGTGCGGGCGCGGTCGCCAACGATCCGCGCAGCGTAGGCTGCCAACGAATCCGCGGGCTCATCTTGCGCAGCCGAAGCAGCATCGCCCGCTGTCCCTACGCCAGCAACGGTCAATAGCAAAAGGAGAGCGATTCGCGAAAACATGCGCCCCCGCCAATGCATACAGTCTGAACAAAAGCGGCTCCTAACCACATTGTCTCCCCGTGTCGGATCGCCGACGATTGCCCATTTGACGCCGCCATCGCATCGATCACGTATGAAAATCAGACCCAATCGCTTGGAAATGGACGGTTTTTCGGCGACTGACCCGTGCCAGATCGGTACAGCCGAGCCGTTTCTCCGAGAATCGGCATTCCAACGCAAACCCCGCTAATCAATCGATAATATGGCATAATTTCGTTGCCACTTGCTATTGTCACGGAGAAAACATACAAGGCAAATGAGGGTTAAAAGTGCCCACGGGATAGAATGACCGCCTCGGCTGCCAACCTCTTCAAGGACTTGGCGCCTCGCTTGTCGGGTATTCATCCGCCGTCTCCGCTTTTTTTCCTGAAACTGGTTTAACACGCCGGCTCGGCCGGCAAACGCAACTGGTGGTTTCCACCGCATGCTCAAAAGAGCACTCATCGGGTCCCGAGGGACCTAAGTCATTGTCGTTTTCGTTCGGTCTTTGATGTCATTGCAGTTGATCTTGAACAATTCAGGCGGATCGGGCTTTTCAAGCACCCCGGCAGCCGTTCAATTGCTGCTAGTGCACCCCATCGGGCGGAAACATCTATATCCGGCGCCAAGCCCCCAAGGCATCACCCGCACCACAGTACAGCGAGCGAGTGAACTCCTTCCTGGCGGCGCCGAGGAGCACAGCTTAAATGGCAGACAAAATGTTGATCGACGCGTCTCACGAAGAAGAGACGCGCGTTGTCGTCGTACGCGGTAATCGTATCGAAGAGTTCGATTTCGAGTCCCAGCACAAGAAACAGATACGGGGCAACATATATCTGGCGAAGGTGACACGTGTCGAACCCTCGTTGCAGGCGGCCTTCGTCGACTACGGCGGCAATCGCCATGGCTTCCTGGCCTTCGCCGAAATCCATCCAGACTACTACCAGATCCCCTATGCCGACCGGCAGGCGCTCCTGAGTGCCGAGGCCGAAGAGCATCGCCGCGAAGACGAGTCGGATGGCGATGAGCCTGCGGTCGTCGATCTGGCCAAGCAGGAACAGCCCGACGTCGCCGTCGGCATCGCGGCGGTTGAAGAAGTAGACGCGAACGTGGAGACTTCGACCGAAGGGCCGATGGAAGCTGCAGCCGAAGAGGCTGCACCCGCAGGGGAAGCCCCCAAGGCCAAGCCGAAGCGCACCCGCAAGCCGCGCGCCAAGAAGACCGCCGAGCCTGAAGAACAGATTACCGACGCCATCGATAGCATCGAAGACGACGGCAAGGGCGACATGGCGGCCCTGTTCGAGACCGAGGACGAAATTTCCGAGGATGCCGGCGGACGCCGCGGTCGCGACGACGATTTCGATGATGATGATGACGACCACATCGAAGAGAAGGAAGAAATCGAATCCGTCGGCGCAGAAGACGCCATGGAAGAGGTTCCGGACCGGATCGTGCGCAAGCCGCGCAAGCAGTATCGCATCCAGGAAGTCATCAAGCGGCGTCAGATTCTTCTGGTCCAGGTGGCCAAGGAAGAACGCGGCAACAAGGGCGCGGCTCTGACCACCTACCTGTCGCTCGCCGGCCGTTATTCGGTTCTGATGCCGAACACGGCGCGCGGCGGAGGCATTTCTCGCAAGATCACGCAGCCGGCCGACCGCAAGCGTCTGAAGGAGATTGCCCGCGGGCTCGAAGTGCCGCTCGGCATGGGCGTGATCCTGCGCACGGCCGGTGCGAACCGCACCAAGGTCGAGATCAAGCGCGACTTCGAATACCTGATGCGCCTGTGGGAAAATGTCCGCACGCTGACGCTCAATTCGACCGCCCCTTGCCTCGTCTATGAGGAAGGCTCGCTGATCAAGCGCTCGATCCGTGACCTTTACAACAAGGACATCTCCGAGATCGTCGTCGCCGGCGAGGAAGGCTATCGCGAAGCGAAAGACTTCATGAAGATGCTGATGCCAAGCCACGCCAAGGTGGTTCAGCCCTATCGCGACCTGCACCCGATCTTCTCGCGCTCCGGCATCGAAGGACAGCTCGACAAGATGCTGCAGCCGCAAGTGACGCTGAAGTCCGGCGGCTACATCATCATCAACCAGACCGAAGCGTTGGTGGCGATCGACGTCAACTCCGGCCGCTCGACCCGCGAATATTCGATCGAGGATACGGCCCTCCAGACCAATCTGGAGGCCGCCGAAGAGGTCGCCCGCCAGCTTCGCCTGCGCGACCTTGCCGGCCTGATCGTCATTGACTTCATCGACATGGAAGAAAAGCGCAACAACCGCGCTGTCGAGAAGAAGCTGAAGGACTGCCTCAAGAACGACCGCGCACGTATCCAGGTCGGTCGGATCTCGCATTTCGGCCTTCTAGAAATGTCGCGCCAGCGCATCCGCGCTTCGGTTCTCGAATCGACGACGCAGCTCTGCCCGCATTGCGGTGGTACAGGCCTCATCCGCTCGCAGTCCTCGGTTGCCCTGCACGTCCTGCGCGGCATTGAAGAATACCTGCTGAAAAACACGACCCACGACATCACGGTTCGTACGACACCGGAGACGGCGCTCTACATCCTCAACCAAAAGCGCGGAACGATCGTCGACTACGAGAATCGCTTTGGTGTGGCCATCGTCATCGACAGCGACAATTCGGTCGGCGCTCAGCACTTCGGCATCGATCGCGGCGAGCCCGTCGCCGAACCGGTGAAGATCGAGAGCCTGATGCAATTGCTCCCGGCAATCGAGGAGGACGACTACGTCCCCGAGATTGAAGAGGAAGAAGAAGACGAGGAAATCATTGCAGCCGCACCGGCCGCCCAACCTGCCGCATCCGGCAATGGCGACGAACAGAGCCGCAAGCGCAAGCGTCGCCGTCGCCGCCGGAACAAGAATGGCCAGGACAACGGCGTTCAGGCTGGTGCTGACGCTGAAGCCGAGGGCGACGAAGACGAGAGTGATGACGGCGATGAAGACGGCACCGTCGAAACCGCTGGCGAAGCCCGCGAGGACGGCGACACCGTCGGCGAAGATGGCCTGAAGCGCAAGCGCCGCCGTCGCGGAAAGCGCGGCGGCCGCCGCAGCCGTCCAGGCGAAGAAGGTAGCGAGAACGGCACGGAAGCATCGGCCGAAGGCGACGAAGCTGACGACAGCGATACGGAAGCCGCTCTGATCGAGGAGATCGCGGAGAAGGCTGTCGCTCAAGAGCCGGCAGCCATGGCAGCGATCGAATCCGCCGAGGAAGCCGCTCAGCCTAAGCCGCGCCGCAGCCGCAAGGCCAAGGTTGCCGTTTCTCCCGTCGAGGAACCGGTGATCGCCGCCGAGCCAGTTGCCAAGGCGGAAGCCAGGGTCAAGGCTCCCGTGGCGGTGGAGCCTGCGGCGGAAGAAGTCGTGGCACCTGCAGAAGCAGAGGTCGAGGTGGATGCCGCCGAGGAGGCGAAGCCGGCTCGCGCCAACCGCCAGTCCAACGTCACCTCTTCAGAACCGGTCGTGACCTCCGTCAAGGCGTCGACGGATGGCAACGACGATCCGACGAAGCCGAAAAAGGGTGGCTGGTGGCAGAAGCGCGGCTTCTTCTGAGAAGCGCACAGCCATCGCCGAAATCAAGAGGGCCGCGTTTGACGCGGCCCTTTTCGTTTGCGGTCATCGTTCAGAAAGTGATTCAAGCGCTTCTCGATCCGATTCCGCCGGAGCGCATAACCATCTGATCAGATTGAAATTTCGGGAAGCCAGGCAGCCATCCTGTCGGTCGCTTCGACCATCTCGGCATAGGTCCCGGCATAGGAAATGCGCAGCGCGCCGTGGCCATCGAGCGGATCGAAATCCATTCCGGGGGTCGCCGCCACGTCGATCTCGGCCAGCATGCGACGGGCAAACGCCATGCTGTCATTGGTATAGCGGGTGACGTCCACATAGGCGTAGAACGCGCCATCCATCGGCGAGAGCAGCGGCAGGCCGAGCATGGGCAGACGCGCCATCAGGAAGTCACGGTTCCTCCGGCAACTCGCCTTGTATTGCTCCAGTTCCTCTTCGGCACCGAGCGCGGCAATTGCCGCGATCTGCGAGAGTTCGGGCGCGGAGATGTAGAGGCTCTGCGCCAGGCATTCGAGCGGCCGGACGATGTGGTCGGGCACCACCATCCAGCCGATGCGCCAACCTGTCATGCAGTAATATTTGGAGAAGGAGTTGATGACGATCGTCTCGTCGCCGATCTCCAGCGCGGTCGCCTCCTCGCCGGCATAAGTGAGGCCATGATAGATCTCGTCGGAGATGAGCGTGATGCCCTGCCCCTGGCAATAATCATAGACCGCCTTCAGTTGCGCCCTCCCCGTCACCGTACCGGTCGGGTTGGCGGGGCTTGCCAGCAGCACGCCCTTGAGACGTACTCCCGCCCTCGCCTGCGCAGCCTCGAGGCTTTCGGGCGTAAGCGTGAACTGGGTTTCGGCATTGACCGGAACCTCGATCACCTTGAGGCCCAGCGCCGAGAGGATGGCGCGATAGGCCGGATAGCCGGGCCTTGCGATCGCCACGGCGTCGCCTGCATCGAACAGGGCCAGAAAAGCAAGGTTGAAGCCGGCCGACGATCCGGTGGTGACGACCACGCGCGCTGGATCGACGGCAATACCATGACGACGGCGATAGTGGTCGGCGAGTCGTGCCCTCAATTCCGCCAGACCGAGCGCGTCCGTATAGCCGATACGGCCATGGCCGAGCGCTTCGCGCGCCGCGGCAAGGGCGGCTTGCGGCGCGGGGTGGCCCGGCTGACCGACCGCCATGGAGATCACCGGTTTTCCGGCATTGCGACGTCTGGTCGCTTCCGCCAGAATATCCATGGCATGGAAGGGTTCGACTGCGCTGCGTCTTGAAAGGGAAACCACGAACAACTCTCTCCGCTCGATAAAGGGTGCCCGACAATTGCCGCATTATTCAAGTCTTCACAATGGTGAGAGCGTTGTGTTGCGGCCATTTTCCAATTCCACTTGCCGTTCGCTGCCTTTACGCTTTAGGACATCAATGATTTCGGATGGCTTCGGCCACCGCACGACATCCGCTGAGGCGGACAGTATTCAAGAGGAAAGAAATGGCCTTGAATTTCAGGAAGCTTGCCGCCACCGTTCTCGTGCTCCTGCCGGTGGCCCTGCCCACAGCGGCCGCTGCGCTGGATGATGCGCAGAAAAAGGAGTTCGGCGCCTTCATCAAGGAATACCTGATCGCCAATCCGGAGATCATGCTCGACGTCCAGGATGCGCTTGAGAAGAAGCAGCAGCAGGCGCGCCTGCAGCAGGCTTCTGCGGCGGTAGCGGAAAACAAGGACGCGCTCTTTTCCTCGAAGCACGACCTTGCGCTCGGAAATCCGGACGGCGACGTCACGATCGTTGAGTTCTTTGACTACAATTGCGGCTACTGCAAGCGCGCACTCTCGGACATGGACGATATCCTCGCCAAGGACAAGAATGTCCGTTTCGTGCTGAAAGAATTCCCGATTTTGGGACCGGAATCAGACGCTGCCCACAAAGTGTCGGATGCCTTCCGCAAGATTGCGCCGGAGAAGTACGGCGATTTCCACCGCGCCCTGATGAGAGCCGAGGGTCGCGCGGGCGAGGAAAGCGCGATCGAAGTCGCGGTTTCGCTCGGCGTCAGCGAAGAGCAGATCCGCAAGATGATGGCCGAGAACCCGAATGACGCATCGGTCAAGGAGGCCTACCAACTGGCCACCAGCCTTGGCATCACCGGTACGCCCTCCTACATCGTCGGCAACGAGGCGGTGTTCGGTGCCATCGGTTCCGAGGCGATCGGGCAGAAGCTTGCCAATGTCCGTAGCTGCGGCCAGGCGAGCTGCTGACAGCGCAACACACCGCGCTTAACCTTCCTCCTCATTTTCCGGGGAACGTACGGCACCCGGGCCGCAAAGGGCTTTCCCTTGCGGCCCCACCGGTCTATAGGAGGCGGTTGAAAGTCGACGGATTCGCAGATGAGCAAGACCCTTTTCGTCCTGAATGGCCCCAATCTCAACGCGCTCGGCAAACGCGAGCCGGGGATCTACGGCGGCAAGACGCTCGCCGACATCGAGGCCGAATGTACGGCCGTCGGCGTAGAACTCGGCTTTTCAGTGGACTTCCGCCAAACCAACCACGAAGGCGTGCTGGTCGACTGGCTGCACGAGGCCGGCGAAAGGTCGGTGGGCGTGGCGATCAATGCCGGTGCCTATACGCATACTTCGATTGCGCTGCACGATGCCATCCGCGCGATCGGCGTTCCGGTCGTCGAGGTGCATATTTCCAACATCCATTCACGGGAAGCATTCCGCCACAAATCGGTGATCGCGCCCGCCACCAAGGGCATGATCTGCGGCTTCGGCCCTCACAGCTACATCCTGGCGCTTCATGCGCTGAAGAACATCACGCAATAACAAGAATACAGGACCCCTTTCAAATGGCTGACAAGAAATCGGGAATCGATCAGGCGCTGATCCGTGATCTGGCAAACATCCTCAACGACACAGACCTCAGCGAGATCGAAGTCGAACAGGACGACATCCGCATCCGCGTCTCGCGCGCCGCGCCGCAGATGATGGCGATGCCGCAGATGGCCTACCAGCAATATGCCGCACCGGCCGCAGCAACTGCGGCCGTGCCGGTCGTTTCGGCCGAACCGGCGCGCAATATCGCCAACACGCTGACAGCACCGATGGTTGGCACTGTCTACCTCGCGCCGGCCCCGGGCTCGCGCCCCTTCGTCGAGGTCGGCTCGATCGTCAAGGAAGGCCAGACGCTGCTGATCATCGAAGCCATGAAGACCATGAACCAGATTCCGGCGCCGCGCTCTGGTAAGGTCGTCGAAATCATCGTCGAAGACGGTCGCCCGGTCGAGTACGGCGAACCGCTCGTCGTCATCGAGTAAGCCGATGACCATTTCCAAGATCCTCATTGCCAATCGCGGCGAAATCGCACTCCGAGTGCTTCGCGCCTGCAAGGAACTCGGCATCGCCACCGTCGCTGTCCACTCGACGGCCGACGCCGACGCGATGCACGTCCGCCTTGCCGACGAGAGCGTCTGCATCGGTCCGCCGCAGTCGCGTGACAGCTATCTGAACATCCACCAGATCGTCGCCGCCTGCGAAATCACCGGGGCAGACGCCGTCCATCCAGGCTACGGCTTCCTGTCGGAAAACGCGAAGTTCGCTGACATCCTCGATGCCCACGGTATCACCTTCATCGGCCCGACCGCTGAGCATATCCGCCTGATGGGCGACAAGATCACCGCCAAGAAGACCGCCGTAGAACTCGGCATTCCGGTCGTTCCGGGCTCCGCGGGCGAAGTGTTGCCGGAGAATGCGCTGGAGATCGCCCGCCAGATCGGCTTCCCCGTGCTGATCAAGGCGACCGCCGGTGGCGGTGGTCGCGGCATGAAGGTTGCGAAGACCGAGGCCGAACTCGAAGAGGCCGTCACGACCGCCCGCTCCGAGGCTCTCGCCGCGTTCGGCAACGACGCCGTCTACATGGAAAAATATCTTGGACACCCACGCCATATCGAAGTGCAGGTGGTCGGCGATGGCGAAGGCAACGCGATCCATCTGGGCGAACGGGATTGCTCGCTGCAGCGCCGCCATCAGAAGGTCTGGGAAGAGGCAAACTCCCCTGCCCTCAATGTCGAGCAGCGCATGAAGATCGGCCAGATCTGCGCCGACGCGATGAAGAAGATGAAGTACCGGGGCGCCGGCACGGTAGAATTCCTCTACGAGAACGGCGAGTTTTATTTCATCGAAATGAACACCCGCCTGCAGGTCGAGCATCCGATCACCGAAGCCATCACCGGCATCGACTTGGTGCACGAGCAGATCCGCGTCGCTTCCGGCGCCGGCCTCTCGGTCACGCAGGACGAGATCACGTTTTCGGGCCATGCCATCGAATGCCGCATCAATGCCGAGGATCCGCGCACCTTCGTACCCTCGCCGGGCACGATCACGCATTTCCACGCGCCGGGCGGCCTTGGCGTTCGCGTCGATTCCGGCGCCTATGCCGGCTACAAGATTCCGCCCTACTACGACAGCCTGATCGGCAAGCTGATCGTGCATGGCCGCACCCGCGTCGAATGCATGATGCGCCTGCGCCGGGTTCTCGACGAGTTCGTCGTCGACGGCATCAAGACGACACTGCCGCTGTTCCAGGATCTGGTCAAGAATCAGGACATCGCGAACGGCGACTACGACATCCATTGGCTGGAAGACTATCTGGCCAGGACCGCGCCTTGAGGTGAGACAGACATGGCAGGGCGCCGCAGCAGGGACCAGAGGATAACCCCGGAACTCCTGCTGCGCGCCTATTCCATCGGGCTCTTCCCGATGTCGGATGCGGCCGACGACCCGGAGATCTTCTGGGTGGAACCGGAAATGCGCGGCATCCTGCCGCTCGATGCTTTCCACATATCCAAGAGCCTCGCCAAGGCGGTCCGCAAGAAACCCTTCGACATCCGCTTCAACACGGCCTTCGACGCCGTCGTGGAGAAATGCGCCGAGGAAGCCGCAGACCGGCCGAGCACCTGGATCAACGACACCATCAAGGAACTCTACGGGGCGTTACACAAGCTGGGCCACGCCCATTCGGTCGAGGCCTGGGAAGGCGATGCGCTGGTCGGTGGGCTTTACGGCGTGTCGCTCGGCTCGGCCTTCTTCGGCGAGAGCATGTTTTCCCGGCGCACCAATGCCTCGAAGATCTGCCTGGTGCATCTGGTGGAGAGACTGAAGATTCGCGGCTTTACCCTGCTCGACACCCAATTCACAACCGAGCACCTCAAGACCTTCGGCGCGATCGAGGTGGCCAAGCAAGACTATATCAAACTGCTCGACGCGGCGATGGACAGCGACACGCTGCCATTCTGAGCTACACCCTCAGGTTGCGGGGATAGTCGTGACCGGCTAGGCCGCGTTGAGATCCGCCGTCTCGCCGAACTGGATCAATAGGCGCGGGCTGGTCATGTCGCCGCTCTCCTCATCCACCTGCACCGAATAGGCCGCGACGCCAATGTGGCGCGTCGACATGGCGGTTGCGATCTTCTCGGCAGACATCGCATTGGAGGCTTGGCGCATCTCGCCGGGAACCAAGTTCCCGCGGTTCTTCTTGAATGGCAAGACGATGAATTTTTCAGAAAGGGCCATGGTCGCAACTCCTGTTCGTTCTCTGAATGTTCCCATTCAGAGGCAAAGTCAAGCGCCGCGTCCCATCGCGCCGGGTGGATGAACCGAATTGCGTAAATATGCCGGTAAGGAAGTGGCGGCGGTGGACGTCGCCTCCGTCAATCTTCCATTCGGGTCAAGACTCAGTACAGTCCCACACTTCCCGGTGTTGTCACCGCTGCCGGCGGTACAGGCTGTTCCTGCGGCACGTCTTCGCCCGCTGGAGGAAGGTCGAGCGGTGGCAAACCTTCGCCGGTCACATCGTCCGGTATCTCTTGTGGCGCATCCAGCGGGGGCACGGTGACAGGCGCGGTCCCGTAAGGGGCGTCTTGACCCGGCTCGCCGGTCGATTGGGGTTGCGCGCTTTCGACAGGTTGCTGTGGCTCGACGGGCTTCTGGGCCTCACTGACCGGTACCGGAGCAGGATGAGCAGCCTTGACGCCCAGTGGCGCTGGTACATCGGAAGATTGTTTGCAGCCGGTCAGCCAGACGTCGTAGATCGCATGTTCGACGGCGTTGAGCGCCGGGCTGTCGGCGAACATCCAGCCGGAAAAGATGCGGCGGATCTTGCGGTCGAGGGTGATCTCGTCGACTTCGATGAAGGCGTCGATCTTCTGTGCCTCGGTCTCATCGCGGGAATAGCAGACCTTCGGGGTGACCTGGAGGGCGCCGAACTGGACCGTCTCGTCGATATAGACGTCGAAGGAGGTGATACGGCCGGTGATCTTGTCGATGCCGGCGAATTCTGCGACGGGATTGGAAATCCGCTCGGCGCGAGCAGGACCCGCTCCAACCATTGCGGCGGCAGTTGCGGCCAATGCCGCCATGCCCATCACAGCAAGGGTAGAGCCACGCCCGATACGCTTCATGTCTGCCATTCTCCAGCCTTCGATTATGCGGGCGCCGCGATCAGAGCGGCCCCGCACAGAGGCCCTAGAACCGAATTGTGGCCAAAACGGGTGTCAGTTGCCGGGGGTCCAGGCGTCATAGTCGCCCGTCACGCGGGGACGTTCGCCGGCTACGGCAATCGAACCCTGGGGACGATAAGCGTTCGGCGTGCCGGTGGCATTGGCGCGATGCGGCTTCTGCCATTCCGCGGCCTTGTAGTCCTCCTTGGACGGCGGAACGTCGGTACGATAATGCATCCAGCCGTGCCAGCCGGCCGGAATGGTCGAGGCGTCGGCATAGCCTTTGTAGATAACCCAGCGGCGCGGCAGACCGAAGGTGGTGGTGCCGCCCTCGTAATAGATGTTGCCGAACTGGTCGTCGCCGACCTTCGTGCCCTTGCGCCAGGTGAAGAACCGCGTGCCCATGGTCTGACCGTTCCACCAGGTGAAAAGTTCCAACAGAAGCTGCTTCATGTCTCGTCCTTGGCTCCGGGCCTTGGCGGCCGCCGGCTTGTCATCGTTCTCCGCTTATGCCGCCTCGGTGGCCGGTTGTCCAGTGATTCGCCGCGCAGCGGCACTCATTTCAGTTTGTACTTGAAGCCGAAATGGCTCTTGGCGAATCCGAGCCGTTCGTAGAAGCGATGCGCATCGGTGCGGGCGGCATTCGAGGTCAATTGCACCTGGCGCAGGCCGAGCCGCCTTGCCTCCTCGAGGCAGAAGCCGATCATCTGGCCGCCGATACCGCGGCCGCGCATGTCCGGTCGTGTCTGTACCGCCTCGACGATCATCGAGGTTGCGCCGCGTCCGGTCAGGGTGGTGGTCAGGAGCGTCTGGAACGTGCCGACGATCTCGCCGTCACGCTCGGCGACATAGAGGGTTTCGCGCGGCGTCTGCTCCAGGGTGCGGAAGGCATGCAGATAGTCCGCACGGCCGGCTTCAGCCGTAGTGTCGCCGTGACCGCCGATGTCGTCGGATGCGAGGATTGCGACGATCGCCGCAACATCCTCTTCGCGGGCCGGCCTGATGGTGATCGTCGGTGCTTGCATAATTTTCCCTTCCGCGCGTTACTCATGGGGAGGTTTAGGGAGAATGCAGGAGGACCGTATGACGGTGAGAGGGTTTTGCACGCTTATTTTCGCCATCGCGTTCCCGGCCACCGGAGCGCTTGCCCAGGAGGGCGGACGCCAGGGCATCGCCTTCGTCCAGGCACCGGAGATGTCGAGCGGGGTCTGCACCGGCAAGGATGCCGCAGCCGCCTTCGACTGTGCCAGGAGGCAATGCGTCGATGGCGGAGGAACGGACGAGGACTGCCTTGAACAGGCCTTTTGTTTCCCGGCGCGCTTCAGCGTCGACGTCGTGATGCAGTCGTCGGAAGGGCCGCACTGGCACGAGTATTACTGTGGTTGGGACACCAAGGAACTGGCGCTTGCCGCGGCAAAGATCGCTTGCGACAACATCAAGCGCCCCTACCTGATCGAGTGCACGCCGGTTCTGATCTACGACGAAGAAGGCAATTCGGAAGAAGTGCCGATGGACAACTGAGGCCCGGCAAACCCCGCAGGGCACCGCTCAGCCGAGCCGCTTTTCCATGATGATCGCAGGCAGGCCGCTGTCCGGCCCGCCGCAGCTCGTCGTGCGGTCGACCTCGACGAAGCCGTGTTCCTGATAGAACTTGACCGCCGCCGTGTTGCGCGGCTCGACCTCGAGCCGCATGATTTCGGCATCGGGAAAACAGGTTTCCAGCTCGGCGAAGAGATCGCGGCCGATGCCCATGCGCTGGCATGAAGGCCGGACATAGAGCTGATGCAGGAAGGCGGTCTTGGCCATCTTCGTCGACATGGCAGCATAGGCCATGCCGCCGAGCTGGCGACCGTCGTCCGCCACGAGGAACTCGCCGCCCTTCTTTTCAATCCGCGCCTTCAGCGCCGCAAGGGAATGCCAGGCATCGACCAGTTCGCGCACCTTCGCCTCGCCGTAGAGCGAATCATAGGTGGCGTGGAAGGTCTCCGACAGCAGGGTGCGGAGCGCGTCCGCGTCCTTTGGGCCGGCGGTGCGGACGAAGAACAAGGCCTTATTCCTCGACAATGCCGAGCTTGGCCTTGACCAGCGCCTGGACGGCCTGCGGGTTGGCCTTGCCGCCGGTCGCCTTCATCACCTGGCCGACGAACCAGCCGGCGAGCGTCGGCTTGGCGAGCACCTTGGCGACCTGATCGGGATTGGCGGCGATGATCTCGTCGACGGCCTTTTCGATGGCGCCGGTGTCGGTGACCTGCTTCATGCCGCGGCTCTCGACAATCTCGGCCGGATCGCCGCCCTCGTTGAAGACGATCTCGAACAGGTCCTTGGCGATCTTGCCGGAAATGGTCTCGGCCTTGATCAGGTCGATAATACCGCCGAGCTGGGCGGGAGATACCGGAGTCTCTTCAATAGCTTTGCCGGCTTTGTTCAAGGCGCCCAGCAGGTCGTTGATGACCCAGTTGGCCGCCGTCTTGCCGTCGCGGCCGGCAGCGACAGCTTCGAAATAGTCGGCGATCGCCTTTTCAGAGACGAGCACGGAGGCGTCGTAGACGGAGAGGCCGAGTTCGGCGACGAAACGCGCCTTCTTGTCGTCGGGCAGTTCCGGCAGGTCCTTCTTCAGCGCCTCGATGAAGGCGTCGTCGAATTCGAGCGGCAGCAGGTCCGGGTCGGGGAAATAGCGATAGTCATGCGCATCTTCCTTGGAGCGCATCGAGCGCGTTTCGCCTTTGCCTGGATCGAAGAGGCGAGTCTCCTGGTCGATCGAGCCGCCGTCTTCCAGGATGGCGATCTGGCGACGGGCTTCGTATTCGATCGCCTGGCCGATGAAGCGGATCGAGTTGACGTTCTTGATTTCGCAGCGCGTGCCGAATTCGCCGCCCGGCTTGCGCACCGAGACGTTGACGTCGGCGCGCATCGAGCCTTCGTCCATGTTGCCGTCACAGGTACCGAGGTAGCGCACGATCGAGCGCAGCTTGGTCATATAGGCCTTGGCTTCGTCGGACGAGCGCATGTCGGGCTTCGACACGATTTCCATCAGGGCGACACCGGAGCGGTTCAAATCGACATAGGACATGGTCGGATGCTGGTCGTGCATCGACTTGCCGGCATCCTGTTCCAGATGCAGGCGCTCGATGCCGATCTCGATGTCCTCGAAATTGCCCTGACGGTCAGGGCCGAGCGAGATGATGATCTTGCCCTCGCCGACGATCGGATCCTTGAACTGCGAGATCTGGTAGCCCTGCGGCAGGTCGGGATAGAAATAGTTCTTGCGGTCGAAGATCGAGCGCTTGTTGATCTGGGCTTTCAGGCCAAGACCGGTGCGCACGGCTTGCGCGACACATTCCTCGTTGATGACCGGCAGCATGCCGGGCATGGCGGCATCGACCAGCGACACGTTGGAGTTCGGCGCATTGCCGAAGGTCGTCGACGCGCCCGAAAACAGCTTGGAATTGCTCGTTACCTGGGCGTGGACCTCCATGCCGATGACGATCTCCCAATCACCGGTGGCGCCGGGGATAAAACGTTTCGGATCGGGCGTGCGGGTGTCAACAAGGGTCATCGGCTGCTCGTGTCATGCGTGGATTTCTCAAGCCCGTGAGGTAGAACAAATGCGGCGGTGGCGCAAGGCTTGTGCGGTTCACGCCGAAGGCTCAGACGGCTTACAAAACGTTAAACGGCAGTCGCTAGGCTGGTACGCATGACCTCTGCAAGCATGCCCATCCTGGTGGCGATCGCCGCGCTCTACAATATCGTCGTCTTCTGCGCCTACGCGTATGACAAGGCGGCGGCGCGGAACGGCGACTGGCGGGTACGGGAATCCACCCTGCTGTGGCTCGCCGTGCTCGGCGGGGGGATCGGCGCATTTGTCGGCCAGCGGCTGCTACGCCACAAGACGCGCAAGCCGCCCTTCCACGTGGTGCTGCCTGCCCTGTGCATCGTGCACACATTGCTCGCAGTCACGACACTTTTCGCCCCGGAGGCAGCCCTTGCAGCCATCCGAGCCGGCGCTGCAGCGATCGCCGGAAGCTAGAATTCCTGCCCGTAGGCGGGAGAGACCGGCGCGGCCAGTTGTTTCGACAGGCCGACCGACTGGACGTCGCGATCGAGCTTCGGATTGTAGGCGATCGTCAGCCAATGCACGGCATAGCCGTGTTTCTCGAAGAAACGCACCCCCTCTTCGTTCTTGGCGTGTGTCTGCAGACTCGCCTTGGTGAAGCCCTGGTGCAGGACCTCCTTTTCGATTTCCTCGAGCAGCGCCGCACCTAGCCCCTGCCCCTGGAAATCCGGATCGATCCAGAAGTCGGTGATGTTCTCGTCGAGCTCCTCGCGCGCCGCCCAGCCGGCAGGCTGTCCGTTCAACTCGATCACCGAGATCGTCAGCCATCCGGAGCGGGTGAAATTGAGGAAGGCGGACCGGGCGCCCTCGACCATGGTCTTCGTCTCGCCGACGGGGATCATCGCCTTTTCCCAGGCGCGAAAGCCGATGGCGGCCAAGAGATCCGCTTCGTCGCGGCGCGCATTGCGTATCGTGATCATCGGCACCCCATCTTTCGGCAACAGTAGATCATCGGACAGACGGTTTTTCCAGCCCGGCACCGCCTCTCACGAAGCCGCGCATATTTTCCATTATTTTCAGCTAGTTACCGCATCGGCTCGAAAACCTCCGCCGCGGAGGGGCCGCCGGCTACGGGCAGAACCGCGCCGTGGCCGATTCGACACGCTGCCGAGACAGGACGTCATGCTTCAGCCTTCGGCGCTTGACGTGAACGCGCGGCACGCCCATTTTCAGACTGCAACCTATGGAGTGTGGATGTTCCGTCAGTCGGAGACCCGGTAAAGGCCCCTGCCCGCGATCGTCGTGATCCGCGCGCTTGGGCCCGAAAAAAAGCGAAGCCCCGACGCCTATGCGGCGCCGGTATCGTTTTTGTGCGCTCGCCTCAGAGCGCTTATCCGGATCGACACCATGGACATCTCCCGCGCCGAACAGCGCATCCTCCACCTGCTCGCCCAGGGCGGGCGCATCGAACTCACCCGTGACGAAAATCGAAAGATCGAGAAGATCCAGCTCTTCACCCGCGAAGGCTGGGTGTTCAGCGGCCTCGACATCATCGCCTTCCGCAAGCTGAAGCAGAAGAGAGCGATCAAGTCCTCCGGCGGCCACCCCTACCGCATCACCGAACGCGGCCTGGTGCTGGTCAGGTCCCAGCCGGACAACAGGTAGTACAAACGAGAAGCGGCGCCCTCGGGCGCCGCGTCATGATGCAAGCGAATGAATTCCTACCACCACTTCGAAGGCGTGAACTTGCCGGCGGCCTGTTCGATGACGTGGGCGGTCTTGAACAGCGTGCCCTCCTCGAACGGGCGGCCGATCAGTTGCAGGCCGAGCGGCAAGCCCTTGGCGTCGAGGCCGGCAGGTACGGACAGGCCCGGCAGGCCGGCCATGTTGACCGTGACGGTGAAGATGTCGTTGAGGTACATGGCGACCGGATCGGCAGCGAGCGCCTCGTCGCCGATGGCGAAGGCCGAAGACGGGGTGGCCGGCGTCAGGATGGCGTCGACGTCGTTGAAGGCCAGTTCGAAATCGCGCTTGATCAGCGTGCGGACCTTCTGTGCCTGCAGGTAATAGGCGTCGTAATAACCGGCCGACAGAACATAGGTGCCGATCATGATGCGGCGCTTGACCTCGGTGCCGAAGCCGCTCGCGCGGGTCTTCTCGTACATGTCGGCAATGTCCTTGCCATCGACGCGCAGGCCGTAGCGCACGCCGTCATAACGGGCGAGGTTCGACGAGGCTTCGGCGGGCGCGACGATGTAATAGGCCGGCAGCGCATATTTGGTATGCGGCAGGGAAATGTCGACGATCTCGGCGCCGGCATCCTTCAGCCAGGCAACGCCTTGGCTCCAGAGCTTTTCGACGTCGTCCGGCATGCCGTCGACGCGGTATTCCTTCGGGATGCCGATGCGCATGCCCTTCAGCGACTGGCCCAGCGAGGCTTCGTAGTTCGGCACCGGAATGTCGACCGAAGTCGTGTCCTTGGCGTCGGTGCTGGCCATCGAGCGCAGCAGGATCGCGGCGTCGCGCACGTCGCGGGCGATCGGGCCGGCCTGATCGAGCGAGGAGGCAAAGGCGACGACGCCCCAGCGCGAGCAGCGGCCATAGGTCGGCTTGATGCCGACGGTGCCGGTGAAGGCGGCCGGCTGGCGGATCGAGCCGCCGGTGTCAGTGGCGGTGGCGCCGGCGCACAGATGCGCGGCAACGGCAGCGGC
Organism: Rhizobium arsenicireducens; assembly: GCF_964021225.1. Taxonomy (NCBI): domain Bacteria; kingdom Pseudomonadati; phylum Pseudomonadota; class Alphaproteobacteria; order Hyphomicrobiales; family Rhizobiaceae; genus Rhizobium; species Rhizobium arsenicireducens. The sequence goes on from NZ_CAXHYK020000001.1 coordinate 1,838,084, forward strand.
CGAGCCGCCGGAGGAGCCGCCCGGCACGAGCTGCTGGTTGGAACCGCTGGCCTTCCACGGGTTGACGACCGGCCCGTAGTGCGAGGTCTCGTTGGAAGAGCCCATGGCGAACTCGTCCATGTTGAGCTTGCCGAGCATGACCGCGCCGTCGTCCCACAGATTCTGGGTGACGGTCGATTCGTATTTCGGCTTGAAACGGTTGAGGATGCCGGAACAAGCCTGAGTGTGCACGTCGCGGGTGGCGAACAGGTCCTTGATGCCGAGCGGAATGCCTTCCAGCGCGCCTGCCTTGCCTTCTGCGATGCGTGCGTCCGAGGCCTTGGCCATCTCGCGAGCCTTGTCGCCGGTGACCGTCACATAGGCGTTGATGACGTCATTGGCGGCCTCGATCGCCTGGACATAGGCGTCCGTCAGTTCGACGGCCGTGATTTCCTTGGCCACCAGTTTGGCGCGGGCTTCGGCAATGGTGAGGCTGGTCAGTTCGCTCATGATGTCGGTTCACTTCAGAAAATCGGCGCTTTGGCCAAGCGCCCGGGAATCGGGATCGGCAGAATGGGACGGCGCGAAGCGCCTGACCTTATTCGACCACCTTCGGCACCAGGAAGAAATTACGGTCGGTTTCCGGGGCATTGGCGACGATGTCGTCGGCCTTGCCGCCGTCGGTGACCACATCCTGGCGCTTCTTCATCGCCATCGGCGTCACCGAGGTCATCGGCTCGACGCCGGTGACATCGACCTCGGAAAGCTGTTCGACGAAGCCGAGAATACCGTTCAGCTCACCCATCATCCGTTCCGCTTCCTGTTCGCTCAGCGCGATTCGGGCCAGGTGCGCGACGCGCTTGACGGTCTTGAGATCAACGGACATCGGTATTCTCCAGGTCTTTGGTTTCCTCCGCTATAATGGCCGCAAAGCTCAGGCGCAACGGGGGAATTGTCAGACTTCCACGCTATCGCCGGCTGCCGGCGTGGCCACGCGGGTACGGGTGCCTTCCATGCCGAGCACGAACTTCTCCGGGGTCTGGTCGATGATTGGAAACGAGCCGTAGTGGCAGGGGAGCGCCGTCTTGAAATCGAAGAAACGGCGGCAGGCGAGTGCGGCCACGGCGCCGCCCATGGTGAAACGGTCGCCGATCGGCACGATGCCGATATCCGGTTGATGCAGCTCGTTGATCAGCTTCATGTCGGAGAAGATGTCGGTGTCGCCCATGTGCAGCAGGGAGGCGTCCCCTTCAATGTGCAGCATCAGGCCATTGGCGCTGCCGAGCGCATGGGAAATCCCGTCCTCGGTGATCTGGGCGGAGGAATGAAGCGCGTTGGTGAAGGTCACGGTGAAGCCTTCGAAACCGATGGTGCCGCCGGTGTTGCCGGGCGAAAAATTCTTCAGCCCCTTGTGGGCCAGCCACATGCAGAGGTCAAAATTGGCGACGACCGTCGCACCCGTCTCGTCGGCGATCTGCAAGGCGTCGCCGACATGGTCGCCGTGACCATGGGTCAGCAGGATGTGGGTGACGCCGGCGGTGGCATCCTTGCGGTCCAATCCGGCAAAACCGGGGTTGCCGGTGAAGAACGGATCGATGAGGATGCTGGCCTTGGCGGTATCGAGACGGAATGCGGAATGGCCGAGCCACGTGATCTTCATGATAATTTCCCTCAGGTGCGTTGCCCGGAATATAGGCCATGCTATTCCTGCGGCAACCGTGTTCTCCTCAATCGGCGGGCACGGCGTGTTGCGCCCCGGTCGAGCGTAAGATAAGCCGCAGCAACCAGCCTTCGGGTTGGCAAGGCCGCCCTCACCGCTCCGGTCGTCCGGCCGACTTTCAACGCTTACGACAGGAGACCAAAATGGCCGACGACGACGATTATGTATATGACGAAGTAACAGGGGAATGGCGCCCGGCTTCCGAAGTGTCAGCTGCTGCCAATGCCAAGCCGGTCGCCAAGGATGCGGCAGGTAATGTCCTGGCTGACGGCGATTCCGTCACGCTGATCAAGGACCTCAAGGTCAAGGGGACCAACACCACGCTCAAGCAGGGAACGGTCATCAAGTCGATCCGCCTGACGGAAGACCCGGAAGAAATCGACTGCCGCAACGACACGATCAAGGGACTGGTCCTCAGGACCGAGTTCGTGCGCAAGCGCTAATTGGCCGGGGCCGCAGCATGACCACGCTCACCATCGAAGAACTGGCGCAAGTGCTGCAGCCCCGACAGGCGATTGCCGGCCTCGACCTCGGCACCAAGACCATCGGGCTGTCGATGTCGGATCTCGGTCGGCGGTTCGCCACGCCGCGAACGGTCCTCAAGCGGGTGAAGTTCACCCAGGATGCAGAAACGCTCCTGGCTTTCGCGGCCAAGGAGAACGTGGCGGCCTTTATCATCGGTCTGCCGACGAACATGGACGGCTCGGCCGGGCCGCGCGTCCAGGCGACACGGGCCTTTGTGCGCTCGATGTCGGAGAAGACCGACATTCCCTTCGTTTACTGGGATGAGCGGCTGTCCACGGTGGCCGCCGAACGGGCGCTGCTGGAAATGGACGTGTCGCGCGCCAAGCGCAGCGAGCGGATCGATTCCGCCGCCGCGAGCTTCATTCTTCAGGGCGCATTGGACAGGTTGTCAGCGCTTCGCACGACGATGGGCCGCAATTCCGACGAGGCCTGACGCGCCTCCCACCAGGCGGCGATCTTCCTGCGGCGGCGGAAGGCGATGATGGCAAAAACGATGAGGCTGTCGACGACGATGGCACGGGCAACGAGCGGCGGGATGGTTTCCGGTGCAAGCCCGAGGGCATTGCCATAGACCGCAAAGACGAGATCGTGGGCCTGGCGAGTCAGCATGAAAATTCCGAAACTCATGTCGTAATAGGAGAGTCCGTACCAACTGCCGAGCAGCAGGATCGGCAGTGCCCACAAGATCAGAAATACCTTCATGCGGGTCTCCCCTTCCAATGCTGCGGCGGCCGGTCGGTACTTAACGGCGATTCGGGCCAGGCCTGGACCAGCCAGTTCGACCCTGCCATCACGCTCAGCACCATCGCCGGGACCGCTATATCGAGCGCCAGGCCGGCGAAGAACGTCGCCATGACACCCGTCAACGTCACCTTCGCCATTCCGGTTCCCATCGCGATCGTCCCGATTCCTCTGCCTATTGGCGGAGAAACTGGCCCGTTAACCGTTCCGTCGCAACGTAAACCCTTTGTTAAGGTTAACGGGCGCTGGGGATAACGCAAGAGGCGGCCCCCATCGCCACCGTATGACGGGCACCGGCTCGATTGCCTCACGCGCCACTCAACTGCTAAGCGGAGCGCGCGCCTCCTCGACTTCCTGCTGCGAAAGCGAACCGATGCTCCTCATCTTCGAAAGCGTCCTGCCGATCTTCCTGCTCGTGCTGCTCGGCGCACTGCTCAAGCGCTGGCCGCTGATCGATGACAGATTGTGGGGCGGGCTCGAGCAGTTCGGCTACTACGTGCTCTTCCCGGCACTGCTGTTCCAGACGTTGGGCAAGGCCGATTTTTCGACCATGGACACAGGCGCCGTCAGCGTGACCGCCCTGCTTTCGGTCGGGATCATGTCGGCCCTGGTGCTGGCGCTTTGGCGGCCGCTCAACCGGCTCGGGCTCGAGGGACCGGCCTTCACTTCAATTTTTCAGACCGCAACCCGCTGGAATGGCTTCATGGCACTCGCCATTGCCGAGAAGCTTTCCGGCCCGGTCGGCCTCACCGTGGTCGCCGTGGTGATGGCGACGATCATCATTCCACTCAATGTCATTAATGTCGGCGTGTTGATCTGGTTTTCCGGCAATGGCCGGTCGCTGCGGGATTTCGCGCTGAAGATCCTCACGAACCCGATCATTCTCGGGGCAGCGAGCGGTGTTCTGGTGAATCTCGCGGGCATCCCCATCTACGAACCGCTGATGGTCGCCGTTGACCTCGTCGCCCGGTCCTCGCTCGGCCTCGGCCTGATCATGGTCGGCGCTGGGCTCAGGATCATGGACGCATTGAAGCCTCAGCCGAACGTCATCCTCGGCTCGGTCTTGAAGCTGCTAGTGTTTCCGCTCGTGATGGGGGGCGTCGCCCTGCTGCTGGGCGTCGAGGGCGATGCGCTTGCGATGCTGGTGCTGAGCGCTGCGGTCCCCACCGCGATGAACGGCTACCTGCTCGCCAAGCAAATGGGTGGCGACGCGCCGCTCTATGCGGCAACAGCGACGGTGCAGACAGTCGCTGCGGTAATCACCATTCCCCTGACGCTCTATCTCGTCGCTCAGGTGGCCGCGGGATAGAGCAGATCGAGCACATAACGGGCGTCGAAGCGGGCGTCGAGCACGCCATAAGTATGGCGCCAGCCGCCGGCGAGGCGGGATTCAAGGAAGGCATCTGCGATCTTTCCGGCACCGAGCTTGTAGAGCTCGGCCGCGGCTGCTGCGAGCGCCATTTGCTCGATCAGCAGGCGGGCTGCACCCTCGTCACGCTCGGCAAGGGCGGTTGCGGCGCGCAGCACTTCCACCGTCTTTTTGCCAGAGGCGCCGAGATCCCGCTCGAGGCCGGCAAAGATCGTCTCGAACAGGTCCTTGCCGCGGCTCAAGACCCGGAGCAGATCGAGCGCCATGACGTTTCCGGAGCCTTCCCAGATCGCATTGACTGGAGCCTCGCGGTAGTGCCGGGCGATCGGCCGTTCCTCGATATAACCGCTGCCGCCGATGCACTCCATTGCCTCGTAGATCAGGCCCGGGGCGATCTTGCAGATCCAGTACTTGACCACGGGCGTCATGACGCGGGCATAGGCGGCGTCGACGGCATTTTCGCGGGCGCGGTCGAAACTGTCGGCAAGCCTGAAGGCAAGAGCGGTCGCGGCGGCGACGTCGAGGGCCATGTCGGCGAGCACACGCGTCATGATCGGCTGGTCGATCAGCTTCTTGCCGAACACCGAGCGGCCGCGGACATGATGCACCGCCTCGGCCATCGAGGCGCGCATGATGCCGGCCGACGCCAGCGCGCAATCGAGCCGGGTCAGCGTCACCATGTCGAGGATGGTGCGAATGCCGTCGCCGGGCGTGCCAAGCAGGAAGCCGAAGGTTTCGGAAAACTCCACTTCGGACGAGGCGTTGGAGCGGTTGCCGATCTTGTCCTTGAGACGCTGGAACTCGAGGCCGTTGGCCGAGCCGTCCTCGAGCAGGCGCGGCACGAGGAAGCATCCCATGCCATCCTTGGTCTGGGCAAGCATGACGAAAGCGTCGCTCATCGGCGCCGACATGAACCACTTGTGGCCCGAAAGGCGATAGATCCCCTCGCCCACCCGCTCGCCGGTCGAGGTATTGGCGCGTACATCCGTGCCGCCCTGCTTTTCCGTCATGCCCATGCCGATCGTGACGGCAGTCTTCTGCATGGCCGGCTTGTTGGACGAATCATATTTGCGCGACAGGATCTTCGGCGCCCATTCCTTCTGCACATGCGGCGAGGAGACGAGGGCCGCGACCGAGGCGCTGGTCATGGTCAGCGGGCAAAGGTGGCCGCATTCGAGCTGAGCCGTCAAGAAGAAGCGCACGGCGCGGGCCAGATGATCGTGGCCGCGCGATTCGGACTGGTTCTCCCAGACGGACGAATGCAGGCCGATCGACATCGAACGGCGCATCAGTGCATGCCAGGCCGGATGAAATTCCACCATGTCGAGCCGCTCGCCGCGCACGCCGTGGGTCCGCAACTGCGGCGGGCTCTGGTTCGCCATGCGCGCCAGTTCCTGCGCCTCATGCGAGGTAACGTATTTGCCGATGACGTCGTATTCCTCACGCAATGCGCGCGCGAGCCCGGCCGTCAGGTCCACGATCAATGGATCGGAGCGATAGGCGTTGATACCGGACCAGGGCTTGGGCTGGTTCAGTTCGGCGAGCTTTTCTTCAGTCCGGTTCATTGGGGTCATGCCGATCCTCTAGCGGAAATCGATTCGTTTTACATGGGGACCGCGCTTCTATCCACATAGCATATGCTTGCCCCCCGGCCCGGCCTTCTTTATAGACCGCGTGACATCTCAGGAGGACGTCCATGGTCTTCTTTCCCCATCGCCATCTCATCGGCATCAAGGGCCTCACCGAGCAGGACATTACCTATCTGCTCGACAGGGCTGACGAAGCCGTCAAAATCAGCCGCCAGCGGGAGAAAAAGACTTCCACGCTTCGCGGCCTCACCCAGATCAACCTGTTCTTCGAAGCCTCGACGCGGACCCAGTCCTCGTTCGAGCTGGCCGGAAAGCGCCTCGGCGCCGACGTGATGAACATGTCGGTCAGCACGTCGTCTGTCAAAAAGGGAGAGACGCTGATCGACACGGCGATGACGCTGAACGCCATGCGGCCCGACGTGCTGGTGGTGCGCCATTCTTCAGCAGGTGCCGCGGCGCTGCTCGCACAAAAGGTCGCCTGCTCGGTGATCAATGCCGGCGACGGCCAGCATGAGCATCCGACCCAGGCGCTGCTCGACGCGCTGACCATCCGGCGGGCCAAGGGCAAGCTGTCGCGGATCATCGTGGCGATCTGTGGCGACGTGCTGCATTCCCGCGTCGCGCGATCCAACATTCTTCTATTGAACGCCATGGGCACGCGCGTCAGGGTCGTCGCGCCGGCAACCCTTCTGCCCTCCGGTATCGCCGACATGGGCGTCGAGGTTTTCCACGACATGGAAGAGGGCCTGAAGGATGCTGACGTTGTGATGATGCTGCGACTGCAGCGGGAGCGCATGTCCGGCGCCTTCGTGCCGTCGGTGCGCGAATACTTCCACTACTGGGGCCTCGACGCCGAAAAGCTGAAGGCCGCCAAGGACGACGCCCTCGTCATGCACCCAGGCCCGATGAACCGCGGCGTGGAGATCGCCTCGGAAGTGGCGGACGGTCCGCAGAGCGTCATCGAACAGCAGGTGGAAATGGGTGTGGCGGTGCGCATGGCGGTGATGGAAGCCCTGCTCGTTTCGCAAAACCAGGGGCTTCGCAGCGAAGGAATGGGCGCATGAACCGGCCAGTCGTTCTCAAGAATGCCCGCATCGTCGACCCTTCCCGCCAGCTCGACACGGTCGGCACGATCATCGTCGGCGAAGACGGCCGCATATTGGCAGCTGGCGCCGATGCGCAGAACCAGGGTGCGCCGGACGGCGCCGAAATCCGCGACTGCGCCGGCCTAACCGCCGTTCCGGGCTTGGTCGATGCCCGGGTCTTCGTCGGGGAGCCGGGCGCCGAACACCGCGAGACCATCGCTTCGGCCAGCCGGGCGGCAGCGGCCGGCGGGGTCACCTCCTTCATCATGATGCCGGACACGGATCCGGTGATCGACGACATCGCGCTGGTCGAATTCGTCAAGAAGACCGCGCGCGACACGGCCGTCGTCAATATCTATCCGGCAGCAGCCTTGACCAAGCACCTCGCCGGCGAGGAGATGACCGAGATCGGCCTGCTTCAGCACGCCGGAGCGGTGGCCTTCACCAATGGCCGTAACGGACTGGCCGACAGTCAGGTTCTACGCCGGGCGATGACCTATGCTCGCCAATTCGGTGCCGTCATCGATTTAGAGCCGCGCGAAGATTACCTTGGGAACGGCGTGATGAATGCCGGTCTGTTCGCCAGCTGGCTCGGCCTGTCCGGCGTGCCGAAGGAGGCCGAGATCATCCCGCTCGAACGGGATCTCAGGATCGCCGGGCTGACCGGTGCCAAGTTCCACTCCTCCAAGATCTCGGTGCCCGAATCGGCGGAAGCGATCCGTGTGGCGCGCGGTCGTGGCGCCAAGGTCACCTGCGGCATTTCGATCAACCATCTGGCGCTCAACGAGAATGACATCGGTGAGTACCGCACCTTCTTCAAGCTGACGCCGCCGCTGCGGGCCGAAGACGACCGTATGGCAATGGTCCAAGCGATCGCCGACGGCACCGTCGACATCATCGTCTCGTCGCATGATCCGCAGGACGTCGATACCAAGCGCCTGCCCTTTGCCGACGCGGCCGACGGTGCGATCGGTCTCGAAACGCTGCTTTCGGCGGCCCTTCGCCTGCATCACAGCGGTCACGTGTCGCTGATGCGGCTGATCGACGCCATGTCGACGCGCCCGGCTGAGATCTTCGGCCTCGACGCTGGTTCGCTCCGGCCCGGTGCCAAGGCCGACATCACGCTGATCGACCTCGATGAGCCGTGGCTCGTGGCGAAGGAACTGTTGCTGTCGCGCTCGAAGAACACACCCTTCGAGGACGCCCGCTTCTCGGGCCGCGCGGTCGCGACCTATGTCGCCGGCAATTGCGTGCATTCGCTGTAAGAACACCAAGGGGATCTCAGTGGCCAGCATCAATTTTCTTGTAATCGGTTGGCCGGCGGTGCTTGCGGTCCTCAGCCTCGGCTATCTGATGGGCTCGATCCCGTTCGGCCTGCTGCTCACGCGCATGGCCGGCCATGGCGACCTGCGCTCGATCGGTTCGGGAAATATCGGCGCGACCAATGTGCTGCGCACCGGCAATAAGAAACTCGCCGCCGCGACCCTTCTCCTCGACGCGCTGAAAGCGACAATCGCCGCCGTCATCGCTCAAGCCGTGTTCGGTCAGAATGCCGGTCTGATCGCCGGCTTTGCCGCCTTCATCGGCCATCTCTTTCCGATCTGGCTCGGCTTCAAGGGCGGCAAGGGTGTGGCGACCTATATCGGCACCCTGCTCGGCGTCGCGCCCCTGATGGTTCTGGTCTTTGCCGCCGTCTGGCTGGCGGTGGCCTTTTTGACCCGCTATTCCTCGCTGTCCGCCCTGGTTGCAACCCTTGTCATTCCGGTTGTGTTGTGGATACTGGGCATGCCTGAAACAGCTATGGTTACTGCCGTGATGACGGCAATCAGCTACTGGCGTCACAAGGCTAATATAGAAAGACTGATCGCGAGAACCGAGAGCAAGATCGGGCAAAAGGGATGAAATCATGCCGGAGCCAGGCGCAAGACGAACAGGGATTGCGCTGAACGACCGGCAAAGGATCAGTTGGCTACGGCTGATCAGAAGCGACAATATCGGCCCCGCGACCTTTCGCGATCTCATCAATCATTTCGGCACGGCAGAAACCGCCCTTGCCATGCTGCCGGAACTGTCCCGGCGGGGCGGCTCGACACGCGCCATCCGCATCGCCACCGAGGCGGAAGCAGAACAGGAGCTGGAAACGGCGGCCCGGTTCGGCGCCCGCTTTCTCGGCATCGGTGAACCGGACTATCCGTCGGCCCTGCGACAGATCGACGGCGCGCCACCGCTTCTTGCTGTGAAGGGCGACCTTTCAGCGGCCAGCCTGCCGGCCGTAGGTGTGGTCGGTTCGCGCAATGCCTCGATCAGCGGGGCGAAATTCGCAGCCCTGATGGCGCGCGACATCGGGCGGGCCGGCTATGCGATTATTTCTGGCCTGGCACGCGGCATCGACACCGCCGCGCATCGGGCGAGCCTGGAGACCGGAACGATCGCCGCCATGGCCGGCGGGCTCGACCGGCCCTACCCGCCGGAAAACATCGACCTGCTGCGCGAGATCTGGGACGGTCGGGGGCTGGCGATTTCGGAAATGCCGTTCGGCTGGGAGGCCCGGGCCCGCGACTTTCCCCGCCGCAACCGGTTGATTGCCGGCGTCGCCCTTGGCGTAGTCGTCGTCGAGGCGGCGGCACGTTCCGGCTCGCTGATCACCGCACGGCTCGCCGGCGATTTCGGCCGGCTGGTCTTTGCCGTACCCGGCTCGCCACTCGATCCACGCTGCGAAGGCACCAACGGCCTGCTGAAGGACGGCGCAACAGTGACGACGCGGTCGGACGATGTGTTGCAGGCGCTGGCGCCGCTGTCACAGATCGATCTTCTTTCCGGCCACGAGGCCAAGGAACCGGCCAGCGACGAGGAACACCAGCCGACGCCGCCGCCGAGCGACAGCGACCGGACCCGCATCACCGACGCGCTGGGTCCGACACCGGTCGAGATTGACGATATCGTCCGCCATACGGGGCTCGCGCCCGCCGCTGTCTATCTCGTGCTACTGGAACTGGACATCGCCGGGCGTTTACACCGGCATCCGGGTGGGCTTGTTTCCATTGCGATGATGGATTGACAGAGAGCGGCGGCCCATCTGCAGGTCGCCCGCCTCGACATAGGCCATCTCGATCAGGTAGCAGAGCATTTCCGCCCCCTCGTTTTCCGCAACCATGCGCAACTCACCGAGCATTTGCCGGATATAGGCTATGTTTTCCCGCGTGCGCTGTTCGCCGCCGTTCATCGCTTTCGAGACCATGCTTCCCATCCACATATGCCGCCTGGCACCACCGGACCCCTGTTATGAAAACGATAGTGGCATTTATCGGAAATTGCAATCTTAGTCGTATCCCTTCAAGGTTGTACTGCGTTGCAGTCGGGAGAAAATCCGACTGCCCCCTTGACCGCGGCCGAATCCCCCTCCATGTCGGGGAACCGGTTTTCGGGACCTGGCCATGTTGGCCCTGAGGCAAGCCTTTTCGGCAGTACAGAGAAACGCAATGGATGTCGTAGTCGTAGAATCTCCGGCCAAGGCCAAGACGATCAACAAGTATCTGGGTCCCGGATACAAGGTGCTCGCGTCCTTTGGGCACGTGCGCGATCTGCCGGCCAAGGACGGATCCGTCCGCCCCGACGACGACTTTGCCATGGACTGGGAGGTCGACAGCGCCTCGGCCAAGAGAATGAAGGACATTTCCGACGCCATGAAGGGCGCCGACGGCCTCATCCTGGCGACCGACCCGGATCGCGAAGGCGAAGCGATTTCCTGGCACGTACTCGACCTGCTGAAAAAGAAGAAGGTGATCGGCGACAAGCCGGTCAAGCGCGTTGTCTTCAACGCCATCACCAAGAAGGCCGTGCTCGACGCGATGGCCAATCCGCGCGACATCGACGGCGCGCTGGTGGACGCCTATCTCGCCCGCCGCGCGCTCGATTACCTCGTCGGCTTCAACCTTTCGCCAGTGCTGTGGCGCAAGCTTCCCGGCGCCCGGTCGGCCGGCCGCGTGCAGTCTGTAGCACTGCGGCTTGTCTGCGACCGTGAAGACGAGATCGAACGCTTTGTCGCCGAGGAATACTGGAATATCTCCGCGCTTCTCAAGACGCCGCGCGGCGACGAGTTCGAGGCAAGACTTGTTTCGCATCTCGGCAAGCGCATCCAGCGCAATTCGGTTACCAACGGCGATCAGGCGAGCGGCATAAAGACGCTGCTCGAAGGTGCCCAATATGTCGTCGACAGCGTCGAAGCCAAGCCCGTCAAGCGAAATCCAGGCCCGCCGTTCACCACCTCGACACTGCAGCAGGCGGCCTCCTCCAAGCTCGGTTTCTCTGCCTCCCGCACGATGCAGGTCGCGCAGAAACTCTACGAAGGCATAGACATCGGCGGCGAGACGGTCGGTCTCATCACCTATATGCGTACCGACGGCGTGCAGATGGCGCCGGAAGCGATCGATGCGGCGCGCGCCGCAGTCGCCGACCAGTTCGGGCCGCGCTACGTGCCTGAAAAACCACGCTTCTACTCCACCAAGGCGAAGAATGCCCAGGAAGCCCACGAAGCGATCCGCCCAACCGACTTCAACCGTTCGCCCGACAAGGTACGCCGCTTCCTCGACGCCGACCAGTTGCGGCTCTACGACCTGATCTGGAAGCGCGGCATTGCCAGCCAGATGGCTTCGGCCGAGATCGAGCGCACCACGGTCGAGATCCTCGCCGACAACAATGGCGACAAGGCGGGCCTGCGCGCCGTTGGCTCCGTGATCCGCTTCGACGGCTTCATTGCCGCCTATACCGACCAGAAGGAAGAGGGCGAACCGAGCGAGGACGGCGATGACGAAGGCCGCCTGCCCGAGATCAATGCGCGCGAGGCGCTTGCCAAGAGACAGGTCAACGCCACCCAGCACTTCACCGAACCGCCGCCGCGCTATTCGGAAGCAACTTTGATCAAGAAGATGGAAGAACTGGGCATCGGCCGCCCCTCCACATATGCCGCGACGTTGAAAACGCTGAGTGACCGAGAATATGTCACGATGGACAAGCGCAAGCTGATCCCGCATTCCAAGGGTCGCTTGGTGACGGCATTCCTCGAAAACTTCTTCACGCGCTATGTCGAATACGATTTCACCGCCGACCTCGAGGAAAAGCTGGACAAGATCTCCGCCGGCGAACTGAACTGGAAGGACGTGCTGCGCGAGTTCTGGACGAGTTTCTTCGCCCAGATCGAAGACACCAAAGAATTGCGCGTCACCAATGTGCTGGACGCGCTGAACGAGGCCTTGGCACCGCTGGTCTTCCCCAAGCGCGAGGACGGTTCTGACCCGCGCATCTGCCAGGTCTGCGGCACCGGCAACCTTTCGCTGAAGCTCGGCAAGTACGGCGCCTTCGTCGGCTGCTCCAATTATCCCGAGTGCAGCTTCACACGTCAGCTCTCCTCCGAGGGCGGCGCGGATGCCGAGGCGTCCGGCAACAACGAGCCGAAAGCGCTCGGCAAGGATCCGGTGACGGAAGAGGAAATCACGCTGCGCAGCGGCCGTTTCGGCCCTTACGTCCAGCGCGGCGACGGCAAGGAAGCCAAGCGCTCCTCGCTGCCCAAGGGATGGACCCCGGAAAGCATCGATTTCGAGAAAGCACTTTCGCTGCTCTCTCTGCCGCGCGAGGTCGGAAACCACCCCGAGACCGGCAAGATGATTACCGCTGGTCTCGGCCGCTACGGACCGTTTATCCTGCACGACGGCACTTACGCCAATCTCGAAAGCATAGAAGACGTTCTATCGGTCGGTTTGAACCGTGCCGTCACAGTCCTGGCCGAAAAGCAGAGCAAGGGACCGGGTGGGCGCGGCCGCACAGCGGCGGCACTCAAGGAAATGGGAGAACATCCGGACGGCGGCGCGATTACTGTTCGCGATGGCAAATACGGTCCCTATATTAATTGGGCCAAGGTCAATGCTACGCTGCCCAAGGGCAAGGACCCTCAGTCTGTGACGATAGAGGAAGCCTTGCTCCTGATCGCCGAGAAGGCGGGCAAGAGCGGCACCAAGAAGACCGCAGCAAAGAAGGCGCCGGCCAAGGCAGCCGCGAAGTCGAAGGCCGTCAAGACCAAGGCTGCGGATGCGACGGCAGCCAAGCCGAAAAAGACAACCGCCGCCAAGCCTAAGGCCAAGGCGGCACCGAAGACGAAGAAGAGCTAGATTTGAGCAAGACCCCGCGCGACCGTTCTCCCGACCCCGCCTCCGGCAACCGCAGGAGCCGGCGGGCGGAGGCCGCAGGCGCGTCAGGCGACAAACCGACGATCATCCATGGCGAGATCCCGCCGCGAGAGGTGCTACTCGAGTTTATCGCCGACAACCCCGACCGCGCCTCCAAGCGCGAGATCGCCAAGGCTTTCGGCCTCAAGGGTGATACCCGGGTCGAGCTCAAGGAAGTTCTGCGCACGCTTGAGAGCGACGGTCTGGTGCAGAAGGACCGCAAATCGTTGAAGCGACCCGGCGCGCTTCCCCCGGTCACTGTTCTCGACATCACCACCCGCGACAAGGAAGGCGAACTGATCGGCCGGCCGGCGGAATGGAACGAGGAACTGGGGGTCGCACCGGCCGTCGCCATCCGTCAGTCGAGCGCCGATCGTGCCAAAGGCAAGGCCCCCGTCGGCGGCTTGGGCGACCGGGTGCTGGCCAAGATCTTCGTATCCAAGGACCGGGCTGGTCCAGCCTATACCGCCCGCATCATCAAGGTCATCGACCGCCATCGCGACGCACTGCTCGGCGTCGTTCGCGAAACGCCCGACAGCGGCGCACGCCTGATGCCGATCGAACGACGCGGCGAGGAGATGCAGATTTCGCCCAGCGACCTTGGAGACGCCAAGGACGGCGATCTCGTCGAGGTCGAGATTGCCCGCACCGGCCGCCTCGGTTTGACGCAGGCACGCGTGCTGAACGTTATCGGTTCGGTCGCCTCGGAAAAGGCGATCTCGATGATCGCCATCCATGCCCACGGCATTCCGCACGTATTCCCGCAATCGGTAATCACGGAAGCGGACGAGGCGAAACACGCTTCCATGTCCCACCGCGAGGACTGGCGCCATGTGCCGCTGATCACCATCGACCCGCATGATGCCAAGGACCATGACGACGCCGTCTATGCCGAGCGCGACCCCTCGCCCGACAATCCGGACGGCGTGATCGTCACCGTCGCAATCGCCGACGTCTCCTGGTACATCAGGCCGAAATCGGCGCTGGACCGCGAGGCGTTGAAGCGCGGCAATTCAGTCTACTTCCCTGACCGCGTCGTGCCGATGCTGCCCGAGCGCATCTCTAATGACCTTTGCTCGCTGCGCGAGGGCGTCGACCGGCCGGCGCTTGCCGTGCGCATGACGTTCTCGAAGGAAGGCCGCAAGGCCGGCCATACCTTTCACCGCGTCATGATGAAGAGCGCCGCCAAGCTCTCCTACCAGCAGGCCCAGTCGGCGATCGACGGCAAAGCCGACGACAAGGCCGGCCCGCTGCTGGAGCCGATCCTGAAGCCGCTGTGGAACGCCTACGAGGTCTTGAAGCGCGGCCGCGACCGGCGCCAGCCGCTCGAACTCGACATGCCCGAGCGCAAGATCATTCTCAAGCCCGACGGCACGGTCGACCGCGTGCACGTTCCCGAGCGGCTCGATGCCCACAAGCTGATCGAGGAAATGATGATCCAGGCGAACGTTGCCGCCGCCGAAACGCTGGAAAAGAAGCGCCAGCCGCTGGTCTACCGTGTGCACGATGCGCCCAAGCTGTCGAAGCAGGAGGCGCTGCGCGAGTTCCTCGCGACGATCGGCCTGACGCTGGCCAAGGGCGCCGGCCTGCGTTCCAACTCGTTCAACGGCATTCTCGCCAAGGCTCTCGACACGCCGCACCAGACCATGGTCAACGAAATGGTGCTGCGCAGCCAGAGCCAGGCGATCTACAGCCCGGAGAACATCGGCCATTTCGGCCTGAACCTGTTGAAATACGCCCACTTCACCTCGCCGATCCGGCGCTACGCCGACCTGATCGTGCACCGTGCCCTGGTCGGTTCGCTGGGTCTTGGCGAAGGTGGTATCACGCCGGAGGAAGAGGCGTCGCTCGACGACATCGCAGCGGAAATCTCGACCTTCGAGCGGCGCGCCATGGCCGCCGAGCGCGACACCGTGAACCGGCTGATCGCGCACCATCTGGCCGGACGGATCGGCGACGAGTTCGACGGGCAGATCTCCGGGGTCACCAAGGCCGGGCTGTTCGTCACGCTGCCACAATTCGGTGCAGACGGCTTCGTACCCATTTCAACGCTCGGACGCGATTACTATATATATGACGAAGCGCATCAGGCCTTGTCAGGTGAAAAAACGGGTTTGGGATTTCGGCTGGGCGATTCAGTTCAGGTGAGGCTTGCAGAAGCGGTGCCGCTCGCCGGCGCGTTGCGCTTTGAAATGCTGAGCGACGGGCGACCCATGCCGGTCGCCACCCGCTCGTTCCACAAGTCTGGGCGACGTGGTGCGTCCAAGAAGCCGGGAACTCGGCCCAACCGGCCGAGACGGTGAAAAAGATATGGAAGGAAAAGATATGCCTGCCAGCCAGCAACAGGAGATGCTGCATCTGGGCGGAGAAGCCCCGACAGAACGGCCGGTCGGCCGCTCTATCTTACGCGGCATGCTCAACCAGTGTCCGGCCTGCGGAAGCGGCAAGCTGTTCCGCGCCTATCTCAAGCCGGTAGACACCTGCGCGGCCTGTGGCGAGGAGATATTCCACCACCGTTCCGACGACCTGCCACCCTATCTCGTGATCATGGTGCTCGGCCATGTATTGCTCGGCGGATTCATGCTCACCGATCTCATCTTTCCGGCGTCCGAGTGGATCCACCTGGCAATCTGGGCGCCGTTGGGCCTCATCACCGCGCTCGCCACCATCCAGCCGATCAAGGGCGGCGTAATCGGTCTGCAATGGGCGCTCAGGATGCACGGTTTTGGCGGAGAGACGGACGAACCCGAAAACTACGGTCCGACGACCACACCATGAGCAGCCATCCGTTCAATCGGCAAGACGCGGAATCCCAAGCGTCCGCAAGAATACGTCCGCGGGATGCGGCGTCAATTCTGCTTGTCGACCGGACCAGCAGCGTACCGCGCGTGCTGATGGGCAAGCGGGGCAGCGCGCATGTCTTCATGCCAAACCTCTATGTCTTTCCAGGTGGACGGCGCGACCGCGGCGACAGCCGGCAGCCCTTTATTCGCGATCTGAACCCACTGGTGCTTGCCAGGCTGACCGGCGGCGACGCCAGCGCCGCTGCACTCAACCGCAGCCGGGGTCTCGCCCTGGCGGCCGTGCGCGAACTGGTCGAGGAGACCGGACTCCTGCTCGGACGCGCGGAGAATGGCCGCAAAGGGCTTTCGCGCCTGCACGCCGATCTGGCCAGCCTGCGCTATGTCGCCCGTGCCATTACGCCACCGGGTCATGTGCGGCGTTTCGACACGCGATTCTTCCTGACGTTCACTGACGAAGCAGCGATCGATCCGGCAGGCATCAGCGATTCGTCCGAACTGCACGACCTTCGTTGGCTTGACATGCAGGACCTTTCCAGCCTGAACATGCCCGAGATCACGAGGACGATCCTCGATGATGTGAGGGCACAGATGAAATGCGATCCATCGCTGCCGTTCGGAAGCGACGGCCCGTTCTACTTTTGCCGCAACGGCCGCTTCTATCGCGAAACCATCTGAGGTCAGACTGATGTCACAGCCGGCACGCGGCGCAAACGGTCACCGCGAGGCAATTCACTGGCCTTCGCTCGTTGCCGCGATATCGGCAATCACCGCAGTCGGAATCGCCATCGGTCTCGGCCTGCCGCTGCTCAGCATCATTTTGGAAAAGCGCGGCATCTCGTCGACGATGATCGGGCTGAATTCGGCGATGGCGGGCCTCGCCGCGATGGCGGCAGCACCGATATCCACCAAGCTCGCCCATTCCTGGGGCGTAGCGCCCACCATGCTGTGGGCCGTCCTGTTGGCTTCCATAAGCTCACTCGGCTTCTACTATGCCGAACAGTTCTGGATGTGGTTTCCCCTGCGTATCGTCTTCCACGGAGCAACCACCACCCTTTTCATCCTGTCAGAGTTCTGGATCAATGCCGCAGCACCGCCGTCGCGGCGTGGCCTTGTACTCGGAATCTACGCGACCGTGCTGTCGGTCGGCTTTGCCTCAGGCCCCCTGCTCTTCTCATTAATAGGCAGTGACGGGATCCTGCCGTTTGCCGTGGGTGCCGTGGCCATTCTTGTCGCTGCCATTCCGATCTTTGTCGCCCGTGGCGAAAGCCCGGCGCTCGACGGGAAGCCCAGCACTCATTTCCTGCGCTATATCTTCCTCGTGCCGACAGCGACGGCCGCGGTCTTCGTCTTCGGCGCCGTCGAGGTCGGGGGATTGTCGCTCTTCCCGATCTACGCGACCCGAATCGGCTTTGGCGAATCGCAGGCGGCCCTGCTACTGACCGTGATGGGCGTCGGCAACATGATCTTCCAGATCCCCCTCGGCATGCTCTCTGACCGTCTGAAGGATCGGAGACTTCTGTTGTCCGCCATGGCATTGATCGGGCTTGCGGGCTCGCTAGCCCTCCCCTGGCTGTCCGAGAACTGGCTGCTGATGGCCGTGGTACTGCTGTTCTGGGGTGGCAGTGTCTCCGGGCTCTATACCGTCGGCCTCAGCCACCTCGGCTCGCGCCTGACCGGTTCCGACCTTGCGGCCGCCAATGCCGCCTTCGTTTTCTGCTATGCCGTCGGCACGGTTGCCGGTCCGCAGGCGATCGGCGCCGCCATCGACATCTCCGGAAATCACGGCTTTGCCTGGGCAATTGCCGGATTCTTTGGGCTCTACGTGGCGCTTTCCGTGGGAAGGCTGCTTTTCAAGGGTAAACAGACTTGACTTTTCCGGCGTGATTTGTAGTTTCGCGCCAGATTTGCCGTGGGCTTCGTTCGGTCGTCCACGGCTTCGTTTATTAGAGGCAGGACGACCATGGCCAAGGCTACAACAATCAAGATCAAGCTACTGTCGACAGCCGACACGGGTTTCTTCTACGTCACGACCAAGAACAGCCGTACGATGACGGACAAGATGACGAAGACGAAGTACGATCCGATCGTGCGGAAGCACGTCGAATTCAAGGAAGCCAAGATCAAGTAATTCCTGATCGGTTTTCATCATATCAGGCGCGTTGCTCCGGCGACGCGCCTTTTTTTTGTTTTGTGACGTCCGCTGTGCCAATTGCGTCTCGCCTGGCCAAACCGACGCATACGGGCCAAAAAACAAAAGGCACCGCGCAACTTAACGGCTGCGGTGCCTTTCGCTTTCAAAAAGGGGGTCGGTCGGCACGCAAATACGGCACGAGGAACCGTTGATTACTTGCATGCCAACCGACCGACCCCACGATCCAGGTGATGCGGCGGACCTGAGCATCATGGGGTATCGGAAGGCCTCTCTTAAGAGGCGTTCTTTCTGTTGGCTCAACTTCGCTCAACTTGGGTTCAGAATCAACAGTTTCTTAACTCTTTCACATTTTGCTTTTGCCTATGGTTAAGATCACCGGCAAAAGCGCAGTGTAGGTCGACGGCAACCATCGGACACAATTGACTATACTTTAAACACCAGGCCAACATCGCAAGTAAAATCTCTCGCGTCGGAGTGGCAAAGCGAGGCATCCCGTCGGAATGCCAGGCAAACGTATTATTTCCGCTGTGTATGAAAATGCAAAGAAGGGGAATTTATTCGGAGAGTGCGCCGCAGCCGCCAGTATACTTTTGCGTTGTCAACCACCACTTATAAAAGCGAAACTCATCCAGGCAACACAACAATAGGTGCCGATTTCAATTGCTTTCAACGCTTCCCCTAGGCGCGAACAAAAACAAGAATTTTTCGACTATCAATCACAGGCCAATCCGGCGAAATCCCCAAATATGGCAGCTTGACAGATGAATTTCATCTCACCGCAAGCGGCAGGCGCGGTGCGACGCGCTTCGTTTTGGTACACGAGGCCTCACGCCGCAGCGGCAACCACGCGGTTGCGTCCGTCCTTCTTCGCCTGATAGAGCGCGCGGTCGGCCTGCTTCAGCAGTTGTTCCTGCGTATCTATGCCCTTGCCGACGGTCGCTATACCCATGGACGCGGTGATATCGAGAGACAACCCAGAGCCCTTGAGCACGAACGGCTTGGACTCGATAATGCCTCGCAGGCGCTCTGCTATGAGAGCGGCCGCATCCGGCGCCGTATCCGGCATGACCACGACAAACTCCTCGCCGCCATAGCGGCAGGCAAGGTCGGCGCCGCGCACGGTCGAGCGAATGCGCATTGCGAACTCCTTCAGCACCTCGTCGCCGGCGTCGTGGCCATAGGTATCATTGACCTGCTTGAAGCGGTCTATGTCGGTGACGCAGACGGAAAGCAGCTTGCCGCGCGTCTGGGCTCGGGTGAAAAGCATCTTCAGATGGCTATCAAGATAACGGCGGTTGTGCAGGCCGGTCAGACCATCTGTGACAGCGAGTTCGATAGTATGCGTCACGCTGTGCCGCAGGCGATCGTTGAACCGCTTGCGGCGGATCTGTGTCAGCGAGCGGGCCACCAGTTCGTTCGGATCGAGTGGACGCACGATATAGTCGTTCACGCCGAGATCAAGGGCACGCACGATCATCTGCTCGTCGCCGTGCTCAGTGATCAACAGGATCGGAATGAAGCGCGTGCGTTCCAGCGAGCGCAGCTGCGAGCAGATCCGCAGCGGATCATAATCATCGAGATTGCCGTTGACGATCACAAGATCGAATGAATTCTCGGCGGCATCAAACACGGCAGCCTGCGGGTCGGACATCGCAGTTACGACGGCGATTGGCTTCAGGGTCTTGATGATCCGTTCCTGCGAGTTGCCACGGCTATCGACCAGCAGCACCTGGGCCGCTTCTTCGAGCCGACCGTCGCTGAGACGGAGTGGATCGTCGATACCGATCGACTGCGCCGTGTCGGCGCGGATACGCAATTCGTCGCTCAGGGTCTTCAGGCGCACCAGGCTCTTGACCCGGGAAATCAGTTGAAGGTCACTAACCGGCTTGGTGAGAAAATCGTCGGCGCCGGCCTTCAGGCCACGCACACGGTCTGACGGCTGATCAAGCGCCGTCACCATAACGACCGGGATATGTGCGGTACGCGGATTGGCCTTCAACCGCTCGCAGACTTCGAAACCGTCCATGCCCGGCATCATGATGTCGAGAAGGATGACGTCGACCTGCGTGCGATCGCAGATGTCGAGTGCGTCGCGGCCGTTATCGGCGGTCAAAACGTCGAAATACTCGGCGATCAGACGCGCCTCAAGCAGCTTCACATTGGCGGGGATATCGTCGACGACAAGTATTCTCGCGGTCATCGGTCCATTCCCTCACGCATCGCCAAGATAGGTCTTAATCGTCTCGATGAACTTTGGCACCGAGATCGGCTTGGAGACATAAGCCTCGCAACCGCCCTGGCGAATGCGCTCCTCGTCGCCTTTCATCGCAAAGGCCGTGACCGCGATCACCGGTATCACATGCAGTTCTGGATCCTCCTTCAACCACCGTGTCACGTCAAGGCCGGAGACTTCTGGCAGCTGGATGTCCATCAAGATGAGGTCCGGACGGTACTTGCGCGCCAGATCAAGCGCTTCCATGCCATTGCGAGTCTGGATCGTCTCATAGCCCGAGGCTTCGATAAGATCGCGGAAGAGCTTCATATTGAGCTCGTTGTCTTCGACAATCATTACCTTCTTCGGCATAAGTCCCGTCCCTTGATCCCGCCTGGCGTCCGCTGAACGTTGCGGTCCGGCAGTTTGCACTTCTGGTGCGATGTCATGCTAAGGTCATTTGGTTGAGAAATAGGTAACTCTATTGAGAATTGCGGAAAGGCCCATGAAGAACAGCAGCATACCAGCCAGCGCCGAGGAAACCGCCATCGCCGTTCTTAGCTGGCTTGCCGGCGAACCAGACATGCTCGGCCGCTTTCTGGCACTCTCGGGTACGCGTCCCGACCACTTGCGCCAGGCGATTCGCGACCCCGCCTTCATGGCCGGCATGCTGGATTTCCTGATGGCGCACGAGCCGACCCTCATGGCCTTTTGCGCGGCGTCCGGCACCGAACCGGAGGCGGTGGTCAGGGCTTCGCATCACTATTCCGGCCCGACACTCGAGTCGGGAGAATACTGAAGCCTCGCCAGGCCGCGGAACTCAAAGTACCAGCCGCATCAGCGGCCTTCCCTCTTTTCTCGCGGCCACCTCGACAAATTCCGCCGCCTCAAAAATTCGCTTCGATCCGACATAAAGCCCGACGGACTTCGATTGTTTGGTCCGCTCGATCGGACAAGCTTCAATGATGCGCGCAGCGGCCACGCGGGCATGAGCGACGGCGGCATCGAGCATCCTGTGGCTCAAGCCCTTGCCGCGCTCTTCCGACACGATGAAGAAGCAGCTCACCGCCCAGACCGCTAGGTCGGCAGCGTCTCGCTCTTCGAGCGGCCGCGAGACGGTGCGGGGCGAATTCCAGTTCGGCACATCGGCACGAGGCCCCACCTGCACCCAGCCGACCGGCCTGTCACCGAGATAGCCGATGAGCCCCGCCGGTGGTCCCACACTCACGCGTCGGTGCATGAAATCCTTCTTCTCGCTGCCCGCCAAGCCCTTCCTCTGAGAAGGTGACAGGCGG
Organism: Rhizobium arsenicireducens; assembly: GCF_964021225.1. Classification (NCBI taxonomy): domain Bacteria; kingdom Pseudomonadati; phylum Pseudomonadota; class Alphaproteobacteria; order Hyphomicrobiales; family Rhizobiaceae; genus Rhizobium; species Rhizobium arsenicireducens. The sequence goes on from NZ_CAXHYK020000001.1 coordinate 1,859,773, forward strand.
AAATGAGTGCACCAGCAGCCATAACAGGCACCGTGGGGGCCCATGACTGCCTCAAAATCGCTCCAGCGGTCGGCCGTGAGAGGTTGGGCACGGAATTGTCCGTCCATTGCATTTTTCCTTGTCACCCAACTCATCAAAGAGTAACGCTAGGCGCGCGAATGTTCAACATTTGTTCCAATCAATGACCGACGATCCGATCCCATCTCCCGGCTTTTGTCGCGACTGCCTGGCCGGGCAGCCGGAGAGCCGGACGCGTTGCCGCGCCTGCGGCAGCCCTCGCCTCGTCTACCACCCCGAACTCTACCGGCTGACGCTCGCCCATATCGATTGCGACGCATTCTATGCCTCGATAGAGAAACGCGACAATCCCGAACTGGTCGACAGGCCGGTGATCATCGGCGGGGGAAAGCGTGGCGTCGTCTCAACCGCCTGCTACATCGCTCGAATCTATGGCGTTCGCTCGGCCATGCCGATGTTCAAGGCACTGGAAGCCTGTCCGCAGGCGGCGGTGATCAAACCGGACATGGAGAAATATGCGCGTGTCGGGCGGCAGGTGCGGTCGATGATGGAAGAGCTGACGCCGCTCGTCCAACCGCTGTCGATCGACGAGGCTTTCCTTGAGCTCAGGGGCACCGAGCGACTGCATCACGATCCTCCTGCGCGCGTCCTGGCGCGTTTTGCCCAGCGGGTGGAAGAGGAGATCGGCATCACGGTCTCCGTCGGCCTTTCCTACTGCAAGTTCCTCGCCAAGGTCGCCTCCGACCTTCAGAAGCCGCGCGGCTTCTCGGTAATCGGCGAAGCCGAGGCCTTGTCTTTCCTGGCGCCACGCCCGGTCACAACCATCTGGGGCGTCGGCAGGGCCTTTGCTGCGACGCTGGAGCGCGACGGAATCCGCACCATCGGCCAGTTACAGACGATGGAGGAAGGTGACCTCATGCGCCGTTACGGGTCCATGGGCCAGCGTCTGTTCCGTCTGTCGCGCGGCGTCGATGATCGTGATGTCCATCTCAATGACGCCGCCAAGAGCGTTTCGGCCGAGACGACCTTCTTCGACGATATCTCGCATTACGAGGAACTGGTGACCCACCTGCGAGCGCTGTCTGAAAAGGTCGCGTGGCGGCTAAAGAGGAGCGGTATAGCCGGCCAGACCGTGGTGCTGAAACTCAAAACCGCCGACTTCAAGGGAAGGACGCGCAATCGCCGCCTTGACGACCCGACCCAGCTTGCCGACAGGATATTTCGCATCGGGCTCAGTCTGCTTGAAAAGGAAACCGATGGAACGCGCTTCCGCCTGATCGGGATCGGTGTCACGGACCTTCAGGACCAGACGCTCGCCGATCCGCCGGATCTTGTCGACGAGCAGGCCAAGCGCCGCGCCGCCGCCGAGGCCGCCATGGATGAACTGCGTCACAAGTTCGGCAAGGCAAGCGTGCAAACCGGCTATACATTCCCGTCAAAAAACCGTCCGGGTGATCCTTGAATTATACTTACGGCCGGTGGACGCAATCAACAAACTGTGAGCAGCCATAGCCGCTGTCAAAGGTTTGTATCGGCATACACGAGTTCGTGAACATCGATTTCTCTTCAAACTTTCCTTAAGCATCGAATTATAATCTGGCGGAATTCGTATTGCGTGAGGGATCCCATACCATGATCAAGTCGCTGGCTGCTTCACTCGGCCTTCTGTCTGCGACCATCCTTGCCACACCGGCCTTGGCCGGCGGTGGAGATTCGCTCCAGATTTTCGTGTCCAAGGCGGAACAGTCGCTGACCGTCTATGACGGAGATCAGGTGATCGCGACCTCAAAGGTTTCGACCGGCAAACCCGGCCATACGACGCCGTCAGGGATTTTCTCGATCCTGGAGAAGCGCAAATACCACGAGTCCAATCTCTATTCGAATGCACCCATGCCGTGGATGCAGCGGCTGACCTGGTCCGGTATCGCCCTGCACGAATCAAGCAGCGTGCCGAACTACCCAGCCTCGCACGGCTGCATCCGGATCCCGCGAGCCTTTGCCAAGCAGCTCTACGGCATGACCGAACGCGGTGCGCATGTGATCATCACCGACAATCCGGTGGCGCCGGTCTTGCTGGAACATGCAACATTGTTCAGCCCACGTCTTCAGCAACCCGAGGGCCAGTTGCTGTCCGATGCCGAATTGCGGCCCAGTGCGATCGACGCCTCGCTCCAGCCCGTCGAGGTGGCCATGGCCGATGTGCTGCCGAAAGCCGGAGCCACGGCCAAGGTCGAGCTTAAAGAGGAGCCGCCACTTCGCATCCTGATCACCCGCCGCGACCAGCGCGAAACGCTGATCGCGGCGCAGGCCCTGCTCGGTGAACTGGGCTTCGACGCCGGCATCCCGGATGGTCTTGTCGGCAAGATGACAGTCGCCGCCGTCAACGGTTTCAAGCGCTGGAAAGGCCTCGACACCCGGGGCGAGTTGATCACGGCGGAATTCCTCGGCGCGCTTTATCAGAGCGCCGGCAAGGGAGAGCCCTCCTTGGGCCAAATTATGGTGCGGCAGAAGTTCAAGCCGCTGTTCGAGGCCCCGGTGACGATCGACGATCCGCATATCGCCCTCGGCACCCATTTCATCGAGGCCGTCGATGTCGACCGCTACGGCGAGAAAGCGACATGGCGTGCAGTGACGCTGGAGAACCACCTTTCAAAGACGACGGTCAAGCGGCTGGGCATCACCACACAGGCCGACGACACCGCCATCTACAACGCTGCCGCGGCACTCGATCGCATCACGATCCCCGAGGATATCCGCCAACGGATCGAAATGCTGATGAGCAAGGGTACCTCCTTGACCATCTCGGATAGCGGAATCGGACCGGAAACCGGCCGCGGCACGGACTTCATCACCATCACCCGCCGCGCGCCCAAGTCCTGAGGCGCGCCGGCTCAGACCAGTTCAACATCGACCACGCCAGGCGCCGAGCGCATGGCCGCAGCGACCTCAGGCGAGATTCGATATTTTTCAGTGAGTTCGACCTCGATCTCCCGCTGACCGTCCTCCTTGATCACGATGAATGAAACGAGGCCGTCGCCGCGGGTGTTGAGGTGGGCGGCGACCGTCTTCAGCGGGCCGGAATCGCGCACGTAGACGCGTAGCGTCTTTTGCATCTGGACCGATTTCTCTTCCAGCGACTGCGCAGTCTGGATCCTCAACCCGATGCCTTCTGGGCGCTCTTCGGCAGCAACCGTAATGACCAGTGATTTGCCCGGTTCGAGCAGGTCGCGGTACTGGTTCAGGCCCTCGGAGAACAGCACGGCTTCATACTGGCCGGAGGCATCGGAAAAGGTGACGATGCCCATCTTGTTGCCGGTCCGCGTCTTGCGCTCCTGGCGCCCGATCACCGTTCCGGCAAGCCGGCCGGCGGTCGCGCCCTGGCGGACCGATTGCGTAAAATCGGCGATGTTTTGCACGCGCATCTTCTCGAGCAGCGAGCGATAGGAATCGAGGGGATGGGCCGTCAGGTAGAAACCGAGCACCTGGAACTCCCGCATCAGCTTTTCCGATGGCAACCAGGCTGCCGAATCCGGGAATGAAATACGTTCCGGACCGCTTGCAGCGCCCGAGCCGAACATATCGGATTGCCCGCTCACCGCATTCTCCTGGGCACGCTGGGCATAACCGAGGACGCGGTCGAGCCCACCCACCAGTTCGGCGCGATCGCGGCCGAAGCAATCGAAGGCGCCGGCGCAGATCAGGCTTTCGAAGACCCGCCGGTTTACCTGTTTCGGATCGATCCGCAGGCAGAAATCCTCGATGGATTCGAAAGGCTTATCCCCCCTCACTTCGACAATATGCTGAACGGCGGAATCGCCGACGCCTTTGAGCGCGGCCAGGGCATAGCAGATGCGGTTCAGCCCCGCCTGGAAATGGCGAAAAGAGGTCTGCACCGAGGGCGGCACGACCTCGATACCGAGCCGTCCGGCATCCTGGCGGAAGTCGTTGAGCTTTTCGGTATTCGCCATGTCGAGCGTCATCGACGCGGCAAGGAACTCGGTCGGGAAATGCGCCTTCATGTAGGCGGTCTGGTAGGAGACGATTGCGTAGGCTGCGGCGTGCGACTTGTTGAAGCCGTAGTTGGCGAACTTGGCGAGAAGTTCGAAGATGTTCTCGGCCTGCGGCTTGGACACGCCGTTCTTCATCGCCCCGTCGACAAAACGGGCGCTCTGCTGGTCCATCTCCGCCTTGATCTTCTTACCCATGGCGCGACGCAGAAGATCGGCTTCGCCAAGCGAATAGCCCGACAGCACCTGGGCGATCTGCATGACCTGCTCCTGGTAGACGATAACCCCTTGCGTTTCCTTCAGGAGATAGTCGATCTGCGGATGAATGGAGGCGATTTCCTCCTCGCCATGCTTGCGGGCATTGTAGACCGGGATGTTCTCCATCGGGCCTGGACGATAGAGTGCGACCAGCGCGATGATGTCCTCGATACAGTCAGGCCGCATGCCGATCAGGGCCTTGCGCATGCCCGCACTTTCCACCTGGAACACGCCGACCGTCTCGCCGCGCGACAGCATCTCGTAGGTCAGCGTGTCGTCGAGCGGGATGGCTGCGAGGTCGACCTTGATGCCACGCTGCTCCCAGACGAAATCGACCGCGGTCTTCAGCACGGTCAGCGTCTTCAGGCCGAGGAAGTCGAACTTGACGAGACCGGCCTGTTCGACCCATTTCATGTTGAACTGGGTGACCGGCATGTCGGAGCGTGGATCGCGATACATCGGCACCAGCTTCGACAGCGGCCGGTCGCCGATAACGATGCCGGCGGCGTGGGTCGAGGCGTGACGATAGAGACCCTCAATCTTCTGGGCGATATCAAGCAGACGCGCGACGACCGGCTCCTCTTCGGCCGCCTCCCGAAGCTTCGGCTCCTCCTCGATCGCCTTCGACAGCGGCGTCGGGTTGGCCGGATTGTTCGGCACGAGCTTGCAGATCTTGTCGACCTGTCCATAGGGCATTTCCAGCACCCGGCCGACATCGCGCAAGGCCGCACGCGCCTGGAGCGAACCGAAGGTGATGATCTGCGCCACCTGTTCGCGGCCATACTTCTGCTGCACGTAGCGGATCACCTCTTCGCGCCGGTCCTGGCAGAAGTCGATGTCGAAGTCGGGCATCGACACGCGTTCGGGATTGAGGAAGCGCTCGAACAGCAGCGAAAACCGCAGCGGATCGACGTCGGTGATGGTCAGCGCATAGGCAACCAGCGAGCCCGCGCCCGAACCACGGCCGGGACCGACCGGAATATCCTGTTGCTTCGCCCATTTGATGAAGTCGGCAACGATCAGAAAGTAGCCGGGGAACTTCATGCGTTCGATGACGCCAAGTTCGAACTCCAGCCGATCGCGATAGTCCTGCTCTTCGTAGCCCGGGGCCATCCCCAAGGCCGCGAGCCGCCCGTCCAGCCCCTCCTCCGCCTGCCGGCGCAGTTCCAGCGCTTCGGCGCGCTCCGCCTCCAGCGGATCGTCAGTGCCGCCGGTGAAGCGCGGCAGGATCGGCTTGCGTGTATCAAGCACGAAGGCGCAGCGCCGCGCGATCTCGACCGTGCTGGCCAAGGCCTCAGGCAGATCCGCAAACAGCGACTGCATCTCCGCCCGGCTTTTGAGGTAATGATCGGGCGTCAAGCGGAAGCGGCTGTCATCCGAGACGATCGCATTGTGCGCGACCGCCATCAACGCATCATGCGCCTCGTAGTCGTCACGCGACGGGAAAAAGGCCTCATTGGTAGCGACCAACGGAACGTCGTGTTCGTAGGCCAGAGCCACCATGCGACGCTCATGGCTGCGATCGAACTCGCCATGCCGCTGCAGTTCAACGTAGAGCCTGTCGCCGAACAGCCTCTTCAGCTCGAGCAGGCGCGCCTCGCCTTGGGCGCGATGGCCCTCCTTGAAGGCAAGATCGACCGGTCCCTTGGATGCGCCTGTGAGAACGATCAATCCATCCGTCCCCAACTCCTCGAGCCATGACATGCAGATGTGGACCGCCTGCGAGGAATCACCCCCGAGATAGGCGCGACTGACCAGATCGACCAGCCGCTCATAACCGGCCGCATCCGCAGCGAGAAGCACAATTGCCGGATAGGCGCTGTTCCCGGATTGCCCGGCCCGCTTTTCCGTGCCGCCATCCTCCATGTCGATCGACAACTGGCAACCGATGATCGGCTGAAGCCCATCGCCGAGCGCCTTTTGCGAGAATTCGAGCGCAACGAACAGGTTGTTGGTGTCGGTAATGGCGATTGCCGGCTGATCGTCGGCGACCGCCTTGCCGAGGATCTTCTTGAGCGGCAAGGCCCCTTCAAGCAGCGAATAAGCCGAATGCACGCGCAAATGGACAAAGCCCGGCCCTGCGCCAAACGGTTCTTTTCCATTCCCGCCCGCAACCCTGTCAGCCATCGAACTCAATCCTCGTCACGCATCTGAATCAGGCGTGATTTTCCGCCGTGTGCGAGGGGAAGTCCAGAACTGTTTGGCCCGAGGTCGGGATCTCTACAGATATGCGAGGGCCAAAGGCATCAGCGGCCGAAAATCAAAGCGCCAGCATGATCACCGAAAGGCTGGCGACGAACATGGAAATCGAGGCGAATGCGGCAACGTCACGAAGAATTTCGGTCATGGCTCTCTCCTTACTCGTTATGTTTTCTTTATGTTCCTTTTTTGTTCTGGCGTCAATACCATTTTAAGTCGGCCTCTCGCGTGACTTCGCGCCGGTAATCCGACAGACTGCGCATACAGGCTTTCAGGGGATGGACAGTGATCAAGCAGTTCTTTTCGTGGGTGTCGGTGGGCCTGCTGCCGGCCATGGGTGTTCTTGCCCAATCGTTTCCGGCCGAGCGGATTATCGCCGGGGCGTCCGGCGACTGGAACAAAGACGGAGCGACGGATCTGGCCCTCCTTGTTGCCCCCGGCAGCGATGACGAGGTTATCGGCATTTATCTTTATGTCACGGAGAGCGATCGCGGCCTGCTGAAGCTGGTGACATCCGCACCGGACAAAGTCTGGGGAAATTCCAGACTGGACGGCTTCTATGGCCAGGATCCGGCGATCACCGCGCTTGCCAACGGCTCCATCGCCGTGATGTCGCAAAATTCCACCATTGGCCGCAACCGCTGGGAAAGGACACTGACGCTTGCCTATCGCGAGGGCCGGTTCATCGTCGCCGGCTACACCTACGCCTACCGTGACACGCTTGATGTCGCTGACAGCGGCTTCTGCGACTACAATGTGGTGACCGGCAAGCTCAAGCGGGACGAAACCGCGCAAAGCGTGGCCCCTACGACCGTGTCGATCGAGGATTGGACGGACGAGATCGGCAGCAAGGCTTGCGGGATCGACTAGACGATCCCGCAAGCCTCGTGGACTATGCGACGAAATCGGCGATCTTGCCGTCGACCAGCGTCACGCAACGATCCATCCGGCGCGCGAGTTCGTGATTGTGGGTGGCGATCAGGGCGGCGAGCCCGGACTGGCGCACCAGGGCTTCCAGCGCGGAAAACACATAGGATGCCGTCTCCGGATCGAGGTTGCCGGTCGGCTCGTCTGCCAGAAGCACCAGTGGCGCATTGGCCACCGCACGGGCGATGGCGACGCGCTGTTGTTCGCCGCCGGAAAGCTCCGCCGGACGATGTTGGCCGCGGTGACCGATGCGCATGTAGTCGAGGAGTTGAGAGGCCCGCTCGCGCGCCTCCGCAATCGACAGGCCCGCGATGAGCTGCGGCATCATGATGTTTTCCAGTGCCGAGAATTCCGGAAGGAGGTGGTGGAACTGGTAGACGAAGCCCACGGAATGGCGGCGCATGGTGGTGCGTCGCTCATCCGACAAATCCTGACAAGCGACCCCCCCCAGCGTCACTTCGCCGGCATCGGGGTGCTCGAGCAAGCCGGCAATATGCAGGAGTGTGGACTTGCCTGTGCCGGAGGGGGCGACCAGAGCAACGGTCTCGCCGCTCTTGAGGCTGAAGTCGGCGCCCTTGAGGATACTGAGTATGGTTTCGCCCTGCCCATAATGGCGGTCGATGCCCGAGAGCGAAAGAACGGTATCAGAAGCCATGGAGCGGTATCCTTATTCGTAGCGCAGGGCCTGGACTGGATCGAGGCGCGAGGCGCGCCAGGCCGGGAAGATCGTCGCCAGGAAGGAAAGGCTGAGCGCCATGACAACGACGGACACCGTCTCGCCGACGTTCATGTCGGCAGGCAGCTTGCTGAGGAAGTAGAGTTCGGGATCGAACAGGACCGTGCCCGAAACCCACGAGAAGAAACCGCGGATCGACTCGATATTGAGACAGACGACCACCCCGAGCAGAACGCCGGCGAATGTCCCTGTCGTGCCGATCGCCGCACCGGTCATGAAGAAGATCCGCATGATGGAGTTGGCACTCGCCCCCATGGTGCGCAGGATGGCGATGTCGCTCGACTTGTCCTTCACCAGCATGATGAGACCCGAGATGATGTTGAGCGCGGCGACCAGAACGATCAGCGTCAGGATCATGAACATGACGTTTCGCTCGACCTGCAGGGCAGAGAAGAAGGTCTGATTGCGCTGGCGCCAGTCGGTGATAAAGATCTGGCGCCCGGCGGCCTCCTCGATCTTCACTCGCATTGCGTCGATCGCATCCGGATCGGCGACGAACAGTTCGATCGATTGGACGAGGCCTTCGGCGTTAAAATAGAGCTGCGCCTCCTCGAGCGGCATATAGATGATCGACGCGTCATATTCCGACATGCCGATCTCGAAGACGCCGGAGACCGGATAGGCCTTGACCCGCGGATTGACCCCGAGCGGGGTGACGTCCCCCTCCGGCGAGACGAGGGTGATCGTGTCACCAGCCGTAATGCCAAGATTGGCGGCCATGCGTGATCCGACGAGAACGCCCTGCCCCGCGGCAAAGCCGACCAGGTCGCCTGCGCGAATATTGCTCGAGACTGTCGTCAGCTTGGTCATGTCCTCGGAGCGGATGCCGCGCACCAGCGCACCGGTTCCAGCGCCCGCACGGCCGGAGGCAAGCGTCTGCCCCTCCACGAGCGGCAACGCCATGGTAACGCCCGGAACGGCGGAGAATTTCGTTGCCAGATCCGCGTAATTGTCCAGCGGACCATCGACCGGTTGAACGATCATGTGGCCGTTGATGCCGAGAATACGCGAGATGAGCTCGGTACGAAAACCATTCATCACCGCCATGACGATGATCAGCGTCGCCACTCCGAGCATGATTCCGAAGAACGAGAAGCCGGCGATCACCGAGATGAAGGCCTCCTTACGCCGGGCCCGCAGGTAGCGCCAGGCGACCATGCGCTCGAAGGCGGAGAAAGGCCGAGCGGACCGGCCGGCATCCGGCGCGGCCGTCTCGTTGGCTAAGGCTGCACTCGTCATCTCGTCTCCTCGCTCGGTCGCTTAGCCGACCAGCTTGTTGATGGCGGCCTCGATGGTCATCGTCTCGCGCGCACCGGTCTTGCGGTCCTTGATCTCGATCTCGCCATTGGCGACCGAGCGCGGGCCGGCAATGACCTGCATCGGAACGCCGATCAGATCAGCGGTGGCGAACTTCGTGCCGGCGCGGTCGTCGGTGTCGTCATAGAGCACGTCCTTGCCTGCCTTGGTCAGAGCGCCGTAGAGCCGTTCGCAAGCCGCGTCGCAAGCAGCATCGCCCGTCTTCATGTTGATGACAACGCAGTCGAACGGCGCAACCGAATCCGGCCAGATGATGCCGTTCTCGTCATGCGAGGCTTCGATGATGGCGGGAACAAGGCGGGTCGGGCCGATGCCGTAAGATCCCATGTGGACAAGGTGCTCCTTGCCGTCCGGACCCTGGACCTTGGCGCCCATCGGCTCGGAATATTTCGTGCCGAAATAGAATATATGGCCGACCTCAATGCCGCGGGCAGAGAGCCGGTCGGCGTCTGGAATGGCGTTGAAGGCAACCTCGTCATGCATTTCCGAGGTTGCGGCATAGACCGAAGTCCACTTGTCGAAGATCGCCTGCAGACCGGCGACGTCATCGAAATCGGTATCTTCGGAGGGAATGTCGAAATCGACGAAGCTCTTGTGGCTGAAGACTTCCGACTCGCCCGTCTCGGCAAGGATAATGAACTCATGGCTGTGGTTGCCGCCGATCGGGCCTGTATCAGCGCGCATCGGTATAGCCCGAAGCCCCAGCCGCGCGAAGGTCCGCAGATAGGCGGCGAACATCTTGTTGTAGGAATGGATCGCGTCTTCCTGGGTCAGGTCGAAGGAATAGGCATCCTTCATCAGGAACTCACGCGAGCGCATGGTGCCGAAACGCGGCCGGATCTCGTCGCGAAACTTCAGCTGGATATGGTAGAGGTTGAGCGGCAGATCCTTGTAGGACTTGACCGAGGAACGGAAGATGTCTGTGACCATCTCTTCGTTGGTCGGACCGTAGAGCATCGGGCGTTCCTGACGGTCCTTGATACGCAGCATTTCCTTGCCGTAGTCCTCATAGCGACCGCTCTCCTGCCAGAGCTCGGCCGATTGCAGTGTCGGCATCAGGAGTTCGATCGCGCCTGCGCGGTTCTGCTCTTCGCGAATGATGGCATTGACCTTGTCCAACACACGCTTACCAAGCGGCAACCAGGAATAGATGCCTTGGCTCTGCTGACGGATCATCCCCGCACGCAGCATCAAACGGTGGGAGACGATCTCCGCTTCCTTGGGGTTTTCCTTGAGGATCGGCAGGAAATAGCGCGAAAGACGCATAACAGGTTCCAACAATTAAGGATTCCGCGAGACCTGCGGAATCAGCCATTACAACGGTAATTCTCGAAGCGTTCATAGCGGTTTCCCATCCCGAAGAAAACCCGCCACCGTCCCGCCATCCCGTCACCCACAAGCGGATCCCGATTGGCCCGTGGATCGAAACACCGCGGACCAAAAATGCCGCCATGCGGCACACCGACTGCGACAAATCCGACCATCTCGATTTTTCCGGGCGACTGTTACAATTATGCAAAAAATGGGGTGACAAAGCGCACAAGTTGGGCTAGCGTTAGCCCATAAATCAGGCAGAAAGCTCAATTTCTTGCCGACTTCGCGGTCAAGTCTTGGGAGGATCAGATCTTAGGCGCGCTTGTTCGCTGCCCCTTAATTGGTGAAGGATCACGCGATACTTGAACAAGGTCTTCGGACCTTGTTTTTTTTTGCCTCCACGAATTTTGCGAAATCCGTGCCAAACAGACACTCTCCACCGGCCCCCCTGAAAAACCGGGGGCTTAGCCTGCGTTCCTCAGGATCAATCACCCGTGCCGAATGAGAATCGACACGCAGGCGCCTTGATGGAGCGATCAGTCGAACTTTGGGAGAATGCTTGGCAGACTGTCGAGTCCGATACCCAGGTATGTGGTTGCAACATACCAGGCGCCGTAGATCACGGCGGAAACCAGGGTGGTGATAAGCACGACCTTGCCACCACGGAAGCGGGCCGGGGCGCTTTCGACACTGCCCGGAACCACGTCGTCAGCCTCGGCCTGTGTCTTCATGCCGATCGGCAGAATAACGAAAAGCGTGAGCCACCAGATGACGAAGTAGACCGCAAGAAACGAAAGAATAGACAAGGTCGGGGTATCCTCTCACTGGCTCGCGCCGCGATGCGCCGAACCTGAACGCCTTATAGGTTCACCGGCTGTTTCACGCAAATCAAGAGAGACAGACCTCAGACCTGCTCAAGCTCGATCAACGTCCCGTAGAAGTCTTTCGGGTGGAGGAACAGCACCGGCTTGCCATGAGCACCGATCTTGGGCTCTCCGCCACCAAGCACCCGCGCGCCGGTCGCTGCCAACTTGTCACGTGCCGAGAGGATATCCTCGACCTCGTAACAGATGTGATGCATGCCGCCGGCCGGGTTCTTGGCCAGAAAAGCGGCGATCGGCGAGTCGTCGCCGAGCGGCTCGAGCAATTCGATCTTGGTATTCGGCAGTTCAACGAAAACGACCGTTACGCCATGTTCCGGCAGGGCCTGAGCCTGTGAAACATGTGCCCCTAGCATATCGCGATAGGATGCGGTCGCGGCGGCAAGATCCGGCACGGCGATGGCGACGTGGTTGACGCGTCCAAGCATGACTAACTCCCTCGGAGACGAAACACGGCGAGGCTATGCAAGCTTCGCCGCAGACAGCAATCAGACTTTGGTCACGAAGACCGTGACGATGGGTTTCTTGCCCCAGGCATCGTTGGCCGTGCCCCGCACCGCACGCCGGATGCTCTCACGCACCGTGTCCAGATCCTTGCGCCGAGCGCGCGGAATGCTTTCGACGGCACCGAGCACAGCGTCATAGAGGGTGTCCTCCATGGCCTCACCCTCCTGATCATACTTCGGCAGGCCGAAGGTCACGAGATCCGGGTCACCGAGAAACTCGAGATGGCTGTCCAGCAGGACATTGACGGAGACATGCCCCACATAAGAGAGCTTGCGCCGATTGCCGATGCCCATCTCGTCGAGATCACCGAGCAGTTTGCCGTCCTTGTAGATGCGACCGTGCGGAACCTGATCAATGACCTCGGCCGGCCCCGGCGCCAGGCGCAGCATGTCGCCGTTGCGCACCCGCGGCACGCTCTTGATGCCAGCCTGCCCCGCCAGCTCGGCCTGGGAAATCAGATGGGCGGCTTCACCATGCACCGGCACGAGGATTTCGGGTCGTGTCCACTCGTACATCTGCACGAACTCGCTGCGCCGCGGATGGCCGGAGACGTGGACCAGCGCCTCGCTGTCGGTGACAATATGGATACCCTGCTCCATCAGACCGTTCTTGATCTCGATGATCGCCTTCTCATTGCCCGGAATGGTGCGCGAGGAGAACACAACGGTATCGCCGGCAGTCAGTGCCACATTGCGCATCTCGTCGCGCGCGATCTTGGCGAGCGCTGCCCGCGGCTCGCCCTGGCTACCGGTCAGGATGATGACCACCTTGTTGCGCGGAATAAAACCGAACTCATCCTCGGCAATGAAGGGCTTCAACCCCTCCATGATACCGAGATCCTCGGCGACCGCGCAGACACGCTTCAGCGATGAGCCTAGCAGCAGCACTTCGCGGCCGGCCGCCTCGGCCGCCTGGGCGATGGAACGGATACGACCGACATTCGAGGAAAAGGTGGTGATCGCGACACGGCCTTCGGCCGCCTCGATGATCTGGCGAAGCCCTTCCGAGACCTGTTCCTCCGATGGAGAAACGCCGTCGCGCATGGAATTGGTGCTGTCGCACATCAGCGCCAGCACGCCCTCGTCGCCAAGTGCCCGGAACCGCGCCTCGTCGGTGAACGGCCCGAGCGACGGATGGTGGTCGATCTTCCAGTCGCCGGTGTGGATGATGTTGCCGAGCGGCGTGCGGATGACGAGCGACATCGGCTCTGGAATCGAGTGGTTGACGCCGACAGCCTCGATCGAGAAGGGGCCGACATTGATCACGTCGCCGGCCTTGAACGGGGTCACAGGAATCTTCGCCCTGCTACCCTCATAGTCGCGCTTGGCTTCCAGCATGCCGGCAGTGAAGCCTGACCCGTAGACGGGGACATTGAGGCCGGGCCAGATGTCGTTCAGGCCGCCATAGTGGTCCTCATGCGCATGGGTAATGATGATCGCTTTGAGCTTGTTCTTGCGGGCGGTAATGAAGCTGACGTCGGCAAGCACGAGATCGACGCCCGGCAGGTCGGGACCTGGAAAGGTCACGCCGCAATCGACCATGATCCATTCGCGGTTCGACGGCGCACCATAGCCGTAGAGTGCGAGGTTCATGCCGATTTCGCCGACACCGCCCAGCGGTACGAAAACCAGTTCTTCGTTCTTTGCCATTCTTCCTTAATCCATTTCACCCGAAGAAGACGTCGCCAGCGGCGATCGCCATGCGGCCTTCTTCGCCGCGGTCGAGTATCAGCATGCCTTTATCATCAATTCCGCAAAAGTAACCGGAAATCGACCTGTCGGGCAGGTTCACCGTAATTTTTTCCCCGATGCCACAGGCGACCGCACGCCACAAATCGACGATTCTGGCGATCCCCCTACCCTCATCCCAGATCGCCAGGATCGCCGCCATACTGGCGAACAGATGAGCAAAGAGCTCTGGCGCCGATACCGAAACACCTTGATCCGCCAGTGACGTCACCGGATAGACCGTCTCCTCTGGCTTGGTACAAATATTGATCCCGATGCCGACCACCAGCGCATTGCGTCCGTCGGCAACGCGCTCGCCTTCGAGCAGGATGCCGCAGACCTTCTTGCGGCCGATCAGGATATCGTTCGGCCATTTCACCTCAAGCGGCAGCGCTTCAAGAGGAAGAATTGCGCGGATCGCCGCATGCACGGCCAGTGCCACCGCGAGCGGAAGCGAAGCCAGGCGCTCCATCGGAGCCGGGTCGATCAGAAGCAGCGACGCGTAGAGATTGCCAGGTTCGGACGCCCATGCCCGGCCACGACGGCCGCGGCCGCTCGTCTGGCTATCGGCCGTGATCCAGAGAAGACCGAAATCGCCCGCGCGAGCGCGGGCGAGGCATTCACTATTGGTCGACGCCACGGCGCCAAGCGCCTCATGGCGGAAATCGTCGAGCGAAATCCGGCGATGTTCGCCGCCCTTGGTCAATTAAAGAGCGTCTTGGCGGCTGCCTCGGCTGCCGTTCCAAGCGGACCGCCGACCAGAACATAGCCGACGACGAACAGTCCAGAGAGGCCGAAGACGAGGCGCAGTTCGCCGGCGATGCGAGAGAAATCGCCCTTCGCTTCATCGAACCACATGACCTTCACGATGCGCAGGTAGTAGAACGCGCCGACGACGGACGCAAGCACACCGATGATGGCGAGCGCATAGAGCTTGGCTTCGATGGCAGCGACGAAGACGAAGTATTTCCCGAAGAAGCCTGCAAGTGGCGGGATGCCAGCGAGCGAGAACATCAGTGCGGTCAGAACGACGGCCATGAACGGCTTCGTCGTGGACAGGCCGGCGAGATCGTTGATGTTCTCGACATTGCCACCTTCCTTATCCTTCATCGCCATGATGCAGGCGAAGGTGCCAAGCGTCATGACCAGGTAGATCAGCATGTAGGTGATAACGCCCGTCACGCCAGTCTCTGTTCCGGCAGCAAGGCCGACCAAGGCATAGCCCATATGACCGATCGAGGAATAGGCCATCAGTCGCTTGATGTTGCGCTGGCCGATCGCGGCGAAGGATCCGAGTAGCATCGAGGCGATCGAGATGAAGACGACGATCTGCTGCCATTCTGCGAAGAGAGGAAGGAAGGCGTCGATGGCGATACGTACGACGATCGCCATCGCGCCGATCTTCGGAGCTGCAGCAAGGAAGGCCGTCACCGGGGTCGGCGCGCCCTCGTACACGTCCGGCGTCCACATATGGAACGGCACGGCCGAGATCTTGAAGGCTAGGCCCGCAAGAATGAAGACCAGACCGAAGATTACGCCAAGACCTGCATTGCCACCGGCCAGGACCGCGGCGATTTCGTCAAATCCGATATTTCCGGTGAAACCGTAGACGAGCGACATGCCATAGAGCAGCATGCCCGACGACAGGGAGCCGAGAACGAAATACTTGAGGCCCGCTTCGGTCGAGCGCAGGCTGTCACGGTTGATGGCAGCAACCACGTAGAGCGCCAGCGACTGCAGTTCCAGTGACAGGTAGAGCGAGATCAGGTCGTTGGCCGAGATCATCAGCATGATGCCGAGGGTCGCGAGCACGAGCAGGACCGGGAACTCAAACTTGTCGAGATGATCGCGGCGGGCGTGGCCAACGGCCATGATCATGGCAGTGATCGAGCCGATGAGTGCCAGAACCTTCATGAAGCGGGCAAAGCCGTCCGCCTTGTAGGCACCGCCAAAGGCTTCGCCCTCAGCCGGAACCAGGATCATCCACAGACCCGACGCGATCAGTAGCGCGACAGCGAGGCCCATGACGGTCGTCGCCGACTTCTCGCCGGAGAAGACGCCGATCATCAGCAGCACCAGAGCGCCGACCGCGAGGATCAGTTCCGGCGTGACCAGATGCAGACTAGCGAGGAGTGTTTCAGGGGTCATGTCCAAAGGATCCTGTCGTCAGTTCGCGATGAGCGCAACGGATTGCGCTGCCTGCAGTGCGGCTTCGTAGTTGTTCACGAGAAGGTCGACCGAGGCGGCCGTGGCGTCGAAGATCGGGGCCGGATAGACGCCGAAGAAGATCGTCAGCGCAATCAGCGGATAGAGAATGAATTTCTCGCGCACCGAAAGGTCGAGAAGCCCCTTCAGGCTTTCCTTCTCGAGCGCACCGAAGACGACCCGGCGATAGAGCCAGAGCGCATAGGCCGCAGAGAGGATGACGCCGGTGGCCGCGAAGAGTGCCACCCAGGTATTGACGCGGAAGACGCCGATCAGGGTCAGGAACTCGCCGACAAAACCGGAGGTGCCCGGAAGGCCGACATTGGCCATGGTGAAAATCATGAAGGCAACGGCATATTTCGGCATATTGTTGGCCAGACCACCATAGGCCGCGATCTCGCGGGTGTGCATGCGGTCATAGATGACGCCAACGCAGAAGAAGAGCGCGGCCGAGACGAAGCCGTGGCTGATCATCTGGAATATCGCGCCCTGCACGCCTTGGGTATTGGCGGCGAAGGTTCCCATCGTCACGTAGCCCATATGGGCGATCGAAGAATAGGCAATGACCTTCTTCATGTCGTCCTGCATCAGCGCCACCAGCGAGGTGTAGATGATGGCGATCACAGAGAGCGTGAAGACCATTGGCGCGAAGTAGTCGGAGGCCAGCGGGAACATCGGCAGCGAGAAGCGCAAAAGCCCGTAACCGCCGAGCTTCAACAGGATGCCGGCAAGGATCATCGAACCCGCAGTTGGCGCCTGAACGTGCGCGTCCGGCAGCCAGGTATGGACCGGCCACATCGGCATCTTCACCGCGAACGAGGCGAAGAAGGCGAGCCACAACCAGGTCTGCATTTCAGCCGGAAACTTGTGGTTCAAGAGTTGTGTGATGTCGGTCGTGCCGGCATTCCAATACATCGCCATGATGGCGAGCAGCATCAGCACAGAGCCGAGCAGCGTGTAGAGGAAGAACTTGTAGGAAGCGTAGACGCGTTCCTTGCCACCCCAGACACCGATGATGATGAACATCGGAATCAGGCCGGCCTCGAAGAACACGTAGAAGAGGACGATGTCGAGCGAGACGAAGACACCGATCATCAGTGTTTCAAGGATCAGGAATGCAATCATGTATTCCTTGATGCGCTTTTCAATCGAAGCCCAGCTGGCGAGAATGCAGAGCGGCATCAGCAGCGTCGTCAGGATTACGAACAGCATGGAAATGCCGTCGACGCCAAGATGGTAGGCGATGCCGGTGCCGAGCCATTCATGCTTCTCGACCATCTGGAAACCGGCATTCGAATTGTCGAAGCCGATCCAGATGAAGAGCGAGACGACGAAGGTGAAGACCGTCGTCAGAAGCGAGACATTGAGGATGTTGCGGCGGCCGAGGCTGGTGTCCTGGCGCGTCAGAAGGAGCAACGCCACGCCGACCAGCGGCAGGAAGGTGACCGTCGAGAGAATAGGCCAATCGGTCATCAGAATGAACTCCCGAGCATCATCCAGGTAATAAGGGCCGCGATACCGATCAGCATCGCGAATGCATAGTGATAGAGGTAGCCAGACTGTAGCCGGACGACACGCTGGGTCAGGTCGGCAACGCCAGCTGCGACGCCATCCGGCCCGTAGGCGTCGATGACGCCGACGTCACCCTTCTTCCACAGGAAACGGCCGAGCGCCTTGGCGGAACGGACGAACAGAAAGTCGTAGAGCTCGTCGAAGTACCACTTGTTGAGCAGGAACTGGTAGAGCACGCGATGTTGCTCTGCTAGGACCTTCGGCGTCGAGGGCGACTTGATGTACATGTACCAGGCCGTGACGAAGCCGGTGAGCATGGCCACAAATGGGCTCCACTTCACCCAAAGCGGCACATGGTGGAACTCTTCGAGGATCTGGTTCTGCGGACCGGTGAACAGAGCACCCTTCCAGAATTCGGCATACTCATGGCCGAAGAAGTAACCCTCGAAGATGACGCCGGCAAACACGGCGCCGAGTACCAGCACGACGAGCGGGACCAGCATGACCATCGGCGATTCATGCACGTGGTGCATGACGTCGGCAGAGGCGCGCGGCTTGCCGAAGAAGGTCATGAAGGCCAAGCGCCACGAATAGAAGCTGGTGAACAGCGCGGCAATGACGAGCAAGGTGAAGGCGAAACCGGCCACGCTCGAATGCGAGGCATAGGCGGATTCAATGATCACGTCCTTCGAGAAGAAGCCGGCAAAGCCGATCATCGTCCCTGGGATGCCGACGCCGGTCAGCGCGAGCGTGCCAATCGTCATGGCCCAGAACGTATAGGGGATGTGCTTGCGCAGGCCGCCCATGTAACGCATGTCCTGTTCGCCATCGACGGCATGAATGACCGAGCCGGCGCCCAAGAACAGGAGCGCCTTGAAGAAGGCGTGCGTGAAGAGGTGGAATACGGCCGCACCATAGGCACCGAGGCCGAGCGCCACGAACATGTAACCGAGCTGCGAACAGGTCGAATAGGCGATGACGCGCTTGATGTCGTTTTGCACCAGACCGACAGTCGCGGCAAAGAAGGCGGTGATCGCACCGATTAGGGTTACGAAGGTCAGCGCATCCGGCGACAGTTCGAACAGCGGTGACATGCGGGCGACAAGGAAAACGCCGGCGGTGACCATGGTTGCGGCATGGATGAGGGCCGAGACCGGGGTCGGGCCTTCCATCGCGTCCGGCAGCCAGGTGTGCAGCAGGAACTGCGCCGACTTGCCCATCGCGCCCATGAAGAGCAGCAGGCAGACAGCGGTGATCGCATGGCCCTTGTCGAGGCTCAGGCCGAAGAGGCTGATGATGGCTTCCGTGCTTTCCGCGCCCTCGGCCGGCAGATAGGTCTGGGCGGCGGCGAAGATCGTCTCGAAGTTGATCGAGCCGAACAGCACGAAGATGCCGCCAATCCCGAGCAGGAAGCCGAAATCGCCGACACGGTTGACGATGAAGGCCTTCATCGCGGCAGCGTTGGCAGACGGCTTCTTGAACCAGAAACCGATCAGCAAATACGACGCCAAACCCACGCCTTCCCAGCCGAAGAACATCTGCAGCAGGTTGTCGGAGGTCACCAGCATGAGCATGGCGAAGGTGAACAGCGACAGGTAGGAGAAAAAGCGCGGCCGATGCGGGTCGTGGTGCATGTAGCCGATCGAGTAAACGTGCACGAGCGTCGACACGGTGTTTACGACCACCAGCATGACGGCGGTCAGTGTGTCGATGCGCAGCGACCATTCCACGTCGATGCCGCCGGACTGGATCCAACGCAGAAGCGAAACCTTGATCACTTCATCGCCTTCGCCATGACCAAGGCCTACATTGATGAAGACGATCCAGGACAGAACCGCGACGATGATCATCAGGCCGGTGGTGATGTATTCCGAGGCCTTAGCGCCGATCTGGCGACCGAACAGGCCGGCGATGAGCGCGCCGATCAGAGGAAGAAAGACGATAGCCTTATAGATGAGCATAGCCGTATCAGCCCTTCATCACATTGACGTCTTCGACGGCGATGGAGCCGCGATTACGATAGAAGACCACGAGGATTGCGAGGCCGATCGCCGCTTCCGCGGCCGCCACCGTCAGGATGAACAGAGCGAAGACCTGGCCGACCAAGTCGTTGAGGAACACCGAGAAGGCCACCATATTGACGTTGACCGCGAGCAGGATGAGCTCGATCGACATCAGGATGACGATGACGTTCTTGCGGTTGAGGAAGATGCCGAAGACGCCGAGCGTGAAAAGCAGCGCGCTGACCGTCAGGTAGTGGGAAAGACCGATTTCCATAATTCTTGCTCCTTGACCTCTCAGCTGCCTCAGATGCCCTGGCCCGGCTTGACCTTGACCACCTTGACGGCGGTCTCGGGCGTGCGGGCAACCTGGCGGGAGACGTCCTGCCGCTTGATGTTCTCACGGTGACGCAGGGTCAGCACGATCGCGCCGATCATTGCCACCAAAAGCACCAGTCCGGCGATCTGGAAGAAATAGACATAGTTGGTATAGAGCACGTCGCCGAGCGCCGCGGTATTGGTGCGGACGTCGTGCGCCGGGATCGGCATGGTGATCGCCTGGGCTGCTTCCGGCGAAAGTGCGCTGCCGCCAATCACGATGACCAGTTCGGCCGCCACGACCAGACCGACCAGCGCGCCGATCGGCGCATACTTCAATACACCAGAGCGCAGTTCGGCGAAGTCGATGTCGAGCATCATAACGACGAAGAGGAAAAGAACCGCAACGGCCCCGACATAGACCACCAGGAGGATCATCCCCAGGAACTCTGCGCCGATCAGGATGAACAGGGCCGACGCGTTCACGAAGGTGAGGATCAGGAACAGGACCGAATGGACCGGGTTCCGCGCGGAAATGACCATGAACGCCGACGCCACCGCGACAAAGGCGAAGAGATAGAAAAAGAGAGCCTGAAGACCCATGTTGGTGCCTTTTCATCTTCCCCCGGGCGCGGGCCCTGCCCTGCCGCCCGATGACGCTTCACCGGCATCCCCACCGATCAAGCGCCCCGTTTCAAATTCCGCCGCGGCGAGGGCTCGTCCCTCGCCATGACGCCGTCATACCGCGGTTCAGCGGTACGGCGAATCCAGCGCGATATTACGCGCGATTTCGCGTTCCCAGCGGTCGCCGTTGTCGAGCAGCCGGGTCTTGTCGAAATAGAGTTCTTCGCGCGTTTCGGTCGCGAATTCGAAGTTCGGGCCTTCGACGATTGCATCGACCGGGCAAGCCTCCTGGCAGAAGCCGCAATAAATGCACTTCACCATGTCGATGTCGTAGCGCACCGTGCGCCGTGTACCGTCATTGCGGCGCGGGCCGGCCTCGATTGTGATTGCCTGTGCCGGACAGATCGCCTCGCACAGTTTGCAGGCGATGCAGCGCTCTTCGCCGTTCGGATAGCGGCGCAGCGCATGTTCGCCGCGAAAGCGCGGAGAAACCGGGCCCTTTTCGAACGGATAGTTGATCGTCGATTTGGGCGCGAAGAAATAGCGCATCGACAGGAAGAAAGCGCCGACGAACTCTTTCAGGAATAGCGAACTGACAGCCTGGGAAAGACCAGCCATCTCAACCTCCAAATCTGCCGAATGAACGGATGGCCATGATTATGCCCACCCCATGATCTTCAGCACGAATGCAACGATGATGACCATGGCGAGCGAAAGCGGAAGGAAGACCTTCCAGCCGAGGCGCATCAGTTGGTCATAGCGGTAGCGCGGCACAAAAGCCTTCACCATGGCGAACATGAAGAACACCATCGAAGACTTCAAGACAAACCAGACGATGCCCGGTACCCAGTTCAGGAACCAAACGTCCACCGGGGGCAACCAGCCACCAAGGAACAGGATGGTGGTCATGGCGCACATTAGCACGATGGCGGCATATTCGCCGAGCATGAACATCATGTACGGGGTCGAGCCGTATTCGACCATGAAGCCGGCGACCAGTTCCGATTCCGCTTCCGGAAGGTCGAAAGGCGGACGGTTGGTTTCTGCCAATGCCGAGATAAAGAAGATCACGAACATCGGGAAGAGCGCCAGCCAGTGCCAGTCGAGGAAGGAGTTCGGCAGGCCAAGCATAGTGCCGAGACCATCCTTCTGTGCGTAGACGATATCGGTGAGGTTCAGGGATCCGACGCACAGCAGGACCGTGACGATGACCAGGCCGATCGAGACTTCGTACGAAACCATCTGCGCCGCCGAACGCAAGGCGCCAAGGAAGGGATACTTCGAGTTCGACGCCCAGCCACCCATGATGATGCCGTAGACCTCGAGCGAGGAGATGGCGAAGATATAGAGAATGCCAACATTGATATTGGCAATCACCCAGCCGTCGGCGACCGGCACGACGGCCCAGGTGGCAAGCGCCAGCGTCACGGCAACCAGGGGGGCGAGCAGGAAGACGCCCTTGTTGGCACCGGCCGGAATGACCGGTTCCTTGAAGACGAACTTCAAAAGGTCGGCGAAGGACTGGAACAGACCCCAGGGACCGACGACGTTCGGACCACGGCGCATCTGGACGGCGGCCCAGATCTTGCGGTCGGCGAGCAGAACATAGGCGATGAAGACCAGAAGGGCGACCAGAAGCAGAAGCGACTGGCCGATCATGATGGCCGCCGGCCAGACATAAGTGGAAACGAAGCTATCCATGATCCCCTGCCCTTACTCTGCCGCAGCCTGGAAATTGTTGCGGGCCAACGCCGAGCACTCAGCCATGACGGCCGAAGCGCGTGCGATCGGGTTCGTCAAATAGAAGTCTTTGACCGGCGACGCAAACGCGGATTTCGTCATCTTCCCGGCTTTTTTCGCAACTGCGGCAATTTCAGCACCGGCGCCCGGTGCAATCTCGTCCAGCGCGGCGAAATGCGGGTAGTCCGCATAGAGCCTGGCCCGCAGAGCGCCAAGCGAATCAAAGGGAAGCTTCTTGCCGAGAACATCGGAAAGCGCCCGAATGATCGCCCAGTCCTCGCGGGCATCGCCAGGCGCGAAGCCCGCCCGGTTGCCCATCTGGACGCGCCCCTCGGTGTTGACCCAGGTGCCCGACTTTTCGGTATAGGTCGCTCCCGGCAGGATGACGTCGGCATGGTGTGCGCCGTTGTCGCCATGGCTGCCGATGTAAACGGTGAACTTTGCCGACTTCCTGGTGAAGTCGAGTTCGTCGGCACCGAGCAGGAAGAGCACGTCCATCGAGGTCAGCATATCGGCGGCAGCGACACCGCCCTCGCCCGGTACGAAGCCGAGGTCGAGGCCACCGACGCGCGAAGCGGCGGTGTGAAGGACCGCAAAGCCGTTCCACTCATCCGAGACTGCACCGACAGCACTGGCGAGCTTTGCGGCGTTGCCCAGCACGGCCAAACCTTCAGCCCCGACGAGTGCACCCTGGCCGATGATGATCAGCGGATTCTTGGCCGCCTTGAGCTTCTCGACGAAGGCGTTCTTGCCGGAAACCAACTCGCTCAGCGTATCCGTGCCAGCACCGAGATGTTCGTAAGGATAGCGCATCTCGCCGCCTTCACCAATCACGCCGATCGGCAGGCCACTGCGGCGCCAGGCCTTGCGGATGCGGGCGTTGAGAACGGCCGCTTCGTAGCGCGGATTGGCACCGACGATCAGGATCGCGTCCGCCAACTCGATGCCTTCGATGGTGGAATTGAACAGGTAGCTTGCGCGACCGAGCGACGGATCAAGTGCCGCCCCATCCTGGCGACAGTCGGTGTTGGTCGAGCCGAGCGAGTTGATGAGCGCCTTCAGCGCGTACATTTCCTCGACCGAGGCCAGATCGCCCGCGATCGCGCCGATCTTGGCACCGGACGCGGTAGCAACGGCCGACTTGATGGCGGCGAAGGCTTCGCCCCACGTTGCAACCTGGAGGCGGCCGTCACGGCGCACGTAGGGCCGGTCAAGACGCTGGGTCTTCAGGCCATCCCAGATGAAGCGGCTCTTGTCCGAAATCCACTCCTCATTCACCTCATCGTTGATGCGCGGCATGATGCGCATCACTTCGCGGCCGCGGGTATCGACGCGGATCGCGCTCCCAAGCGCGTCCATGACGTCGATCAATTCGGTCTTGTTCAACTCCCAAGGACGGGCGGTGAAGGCAAACGGCTTCGAGGTTAGCGCGCCGACCGGGCAGAGGTCGACGACATTGCCCTGCAGCTCCGACGTCATCGCCTGCTCGAGATAGGTGGTGATCTCGGCGTCTTCGCCACGGCCGATCAGGCCGAGCTCGGCAATACCGGCGACCTCGGTGGTGAAGCGGACGCAAC
The DNA here is from genome assembly GCF_964021225.1 of Rhizobium arsenicireducens. Taxonomy (NCBI): domain Bacteria; kingdom Pseudomonadati; phylum Pseudomonadota; class Alphaproteobacteria; order Hyphomicrobiales; family Rhizobiaceae; genus Rhizobium; species Rhizobium arsenicireducens. The sequence continues at coordinate 1,883,640 of NZ_CAXHYK020000001.1, forward strand.
GCGTGCAGTGGATGCAGCGGTTCATCACGGTCTTGACCAGCGGGCCGATATACTTGTCTTCGACGGCGCGCTTGTTTTCGGTGTAGCGCGAGCTGTCCATGCCGAAAGCGATGGCCTGGTCCTGCAGGTCGCATTCGCCGCCCTGGTCGCAGATCGGGCAATCGAGCGGGTGGTTGATCAACAGGAATTCCATCACGCCTTCGCGGGCCATCTTGACCATCGGTGTGTTGGTGAAGACTTCCGGCAGCTCGCCGTTCGGGCCACCGCGAATGTCGCGCACGCCCATGGCGCAGGAGGCCGCCGGCTTCGGCGGGCCACCCTTCACCTCGACGAGGCACATACGGCAATTGCCGGCAACCGACAGCCGTTCATGGAAACAAAAGCGCGGGACTTCGGCGCCGGCTTCCTCACACGCCTGCAACAGCGTGAAATGATCCGGGACTTCGATCTCTTTACCGTCGACTTTCAGCTTAGCCATATTCGCCTTCCTGCCTCACGCATAATGCGCATTGCACCGCAGCCCTCGCTGCGGCAGGCGGAGCCGACCAACCTCGATTGGCTCATCCCCGCCGTTCATTTCCCTATCCTCACCCCGTATCGCGAGGCTGGAGATCCGTTGTTCTTCGCTGACCGCGAAACGCCCCCTGCAGAGCGCTTCGCAGTCGTTATTTCTTGCCACGCGCCAAATTTCGCGCCTGGCCCAGCCAGTCGTCACGAAGCGCCCGGCCGCCAAGCCCGATCGCCTTGTCGAGCGCTTCGAGCTCACCGGCGCCCAGCGCCACCAGATCCGCGAAGCGGCGAATTCCGCGACCGTTCAGTATCTGCTCCAGCTTTGGCCCGATGCCCTCGATCTTCTTCAGATCGTCGGCCCTGCCGTTCGACCTCGCAGGCTTTGCCGCCTTGGCCACTGCGGACCTTGCAGGCGCTTCGGCCGTAGCGATCGCCGCCGTAGTCTGCGCCACCGCTGGCTTGACCATCTTTGGTTTCGCCGCCGTCAACTTGGCAGCGCCCGGTTTCGATGCCACCGGCTTGGCCGCCTTCACCGTCGCCGGCCTCGGCTGCCCCGCCTTGCGGGGCTTCACTCTATCTGCGGCCGAGACTGGTTCGTTCGGCCCGGCCTCAGCCGGAACGGGCCCTACTCCGGTATCGGTTTTCGCCTGCTCATCCTCGAGCTGGCGGGCCAGTCTGTTGGTCGCCTCGATCGCGCCATGCAGCGAACCGAGGAAGACGCTCGTCATGTGCGTCGCAAGGCCAAACCCGATCGCCGTGGCCGCGGCAAGCGCCGCCGTCGGATGCGCCATCAGCGGGTGCAGGGGCACGGCCGGCATGTCCTTCAGCGCATCGGCAAGACGACCAAAATCAGCGGCCTCCGCCGACCGCCCTTCCCCCGTCTTGTCCGGTGCCTTGGCCATCGCCGCTCGTCCTTACTCGGCCGCTTCCATTACCACGCCATGCGCCATGGCGTGGCGTGTATACTGATCGATGCGCGCCTCGATTTCGGGGCGGAAATTGCGGATGAGTTCCTGGATCGGCCAAGCCGCGGCATCGCCAAGCGCACAGATGGTGTGGCCCTCGATCTGCTTGGTCACCTGGAACAGCATGTCGATTTCACGCTTCTGGGCATTGCCCTTCACCATGCGTTCCATGACGCGCATCATCCAGCCGGTGCCTTCGCGGCACGGCGTGCACTGGCCGCAGCTCTCGTGCTTGAAGAAGGCCGCGATGCGCCAGATCGCCTTGATGATGTCGGTCGACTTGTCCATGACGATCATGCCGCCGGTACCGAACGACGACTTGACCTCGCGCAGGCCGTCGAAGTCGAGCACAACGTCCATCATGTCCTCGGCCTTGACGACCGGGCAAGATGCACCGCCCGGAATGACGGCGAGAAGGTTGTCCCAACCGCCACGGATGCCGCCGGCATGCTTTTCGATCATCTCACGGAAGGTAACGCCCATGCTCTCCTCGACCGTGCAAGGCCGGTTGACGTGGCCCGAGATCATGAAAAGCTTGGTGCCGACATTGTTCGGGCGGCCGAAGCTGGAGAACCAGCCGGCGCCACGGCGCAGGATCGTGGGGGTGACGGCAATCGATTCGACGTTGTTGACCGTCGTCGGGCAACCGTAAAGACCCATATTGGCCGGGAACGGGGGCTTCAGCCGCGGCTGTCCCTTCTTGCCTTCCAGGCTTTCGAGCAGTGCGGTTTCTTCGCCGCAGATATAGGCGCCGGCGCCGTGATGCACGATGATGTCGATGTCATAGCCGAGCTTGTTGTTCTTGCCGAGCAAGCCGTAGGCGTAGCATTCATCGATCGCGGCCTGAAGGGCCTCACGCTCGCGCATGAACTCCCCGCGCACGTAGATGTAGGCATGGTGTGCGCCCATGGCGAAGGAAGCGATGACGCAGCCTTCGATCAGCGTATGCGGATCATGGCGCAGGATGTCGCGGTCCTTGCAGGTGCCGGGCTCGGACTCGTCGGCATTGACGACGAGATAATGCGGGCGACCGTCGGATTCCTTCGGCATGAAGGACCACTTCAAACCGGTCGGGAATCCGGCGCCGCCACGGCCGCGCAGGCCCGAGGCCTTGACCTCGTTGATGATCCAGTCGCGGCCCTTTTCGAGCAGCTGCTTGGTACCGTCCCAATGACCACGGCTCATCGCGCCCTTCAGGGACTTGTCCTTGAGGCCGTAGATATTGGTAAAGATGCGATCCTGATCTCTCAACATATCTTAACCCCCTTACCGCGGCTTCTTGCCGAAGACCTTGATGTATTCGGCTTCACCGCCCTTGGCGAGCGCCTTGGCCTGCTTGACCCAGTCGTCGCGCTCGATGCGGCCTGCAAACTTCAAATAGCCGTCGACCCATTCGCGCTCGGCCTTCTTCCAGCCGGCGATCTGGGCAAAGGTGTAGATGCCGAGACCGTTGAGGATGCCTTCGATTTTCGGGCCAACGCCCGAGATCATCTTGAGGTCGTCCGGCGTGGCCGGCTTCTCAACGGAGGCCGGACGGTTCTTGTCATCGAGCGAAGGCTGGGTGGCAACCTGTACCTTCGGCGCCTTGCCGGCGCCGTCGGCTGCCGCCGTCTCCGAAATCACTTCCTTGATCTCATCGCTGGCCGGCTTTGCGCTCTTGCGGGCCGGCTTCACGTCAGGACCGCCCGGGGTGGCAGACTTGCCGTCGGCCGGGGTTTTAAGTGTCGGATTGGTCTCGTCGGTGGTCGTCACTGGCTTGGCCGCATTCGCCGGCGGCACGGCTGCCGGTTCTGCTGGTTCGGTCTCAATTCTGGCCTTCGGCACGACGATCTCTTCCGTCAGCGTGGTCGGCCCACCGGCAGGCGCCGAATAGATACGATCGACCTGCGGCCCGGGCGTAATGTCGGACCCCTTGCCTGCCTGAAAACGGTCGATGATGTGCTCCAGCTGGGTCGGCGTCAGGTCCTCAAAACTATCCTTGAAGATCATCACCATCGGCGCATTCACGCAGGCGCCCTGACATTCGACCTCTTCCCACGACAGCGTACCGTCGGCATTCAGCTCGAACGGATCGGCATGGATCTTCGACTTGCAGACCTTGATCAGATCCTCAGCGCCGCGCAGCATGCACGGCGTCGTGCCACAGACCTGCACGTGAGCGCGCGTGCCGACCGGCTTCAGCTGGAACTGGGTGTAGAAGGTCGCCACTTCCAGCACTCGGATATAAGGCATGGAGAGCTTGTCGGCGACGAATTCGATCGCCGCTCGGGTGACCCAACCGTCCTGCTCCTGGGCGCGCATCAACAGCGGAATGACCGCCGACTGCTGCCGGCCTTCAGGATACTTGGCAATCGTTGCCTCGGCCCAGACTGCGTTCTCCTCGTTGAAGGAAAAGCCTGCCGGCTGGAATTGATCTTCGGCTAGTCGACGAACGGACATTACTTCCTCACGCCTTGTCTCAGTTTATGGAACCACACCGCGAACTCGTCAGGGACGTGAATTCGCAGGCATAGGCCGAGTTGTCTTTCTGCAGGAACACGATCAGCTTGGAACCGTTAGAGACGGTGGACTTGATCTCGTAGCCCTGCTTGATGAGGTCCCCCATCGATGACGAGGAACTGCTGGACGACACACCCGAATCCTGCGCCTGCATATTGGCGGCGAAGAGCACGGCGGCGATCATCAGCAGCATGCGCGGCATCAGCGGTCAACCTCACCGAACACGATGTCGAGCGAGCCGAGGATCGCCGAAATGTCGGCGAGCTGATGGCCGCGGCAAATGTAGTCCATCGCCTGGAGATGCGCGTAGCCTGGAGCGCGGATCTTGCAACGATAGGGCTTGTTGGTGCCATCCGAGACAAGATAGACGCCGAACTCGCCCTTCGGCGCCTCGACCGCGGCGTAAACCTCGCCTGCCGGAACATGGTAGCCTTCGGTGTAGAGCTTGAAGTGATGGATCAGTGCTTCCATCGAGCGCTTCATTTCGCCGCGCTTCGGCGGAACGACCTTGCCGTCAATCGAGGAGATCGGACCGGTCTTGGCATCACCCAGCAGACGATTCACGCACTGCTTCATGATCTTCACCGATTCGCGCATTTCAAACATGCGGATCAGGTAGCGATCGTAGCAGTCGCCGTTCTTGCCGACCATGATGTCGAAGTCCATGTCGGCATAGCACTCGTAGGGCTGCGACTTGCGCAGGTCCCAGGCGCCGCCCGAACCGCGCACCATGACGCCGGAGAAGCCCCAGGCCCAGCAATCCTCAAGGCTGACGACGCCGATGTCGACGTTGCGCTGCTTGAAAATGCGGTTGCCTGTCAGAAGAGCGTCGATATCATCGAGTTTGGCCGGGAACTCGTCGCACCACTTACCGATGTCCTCGACCAGTTGGTGCGGCAGGTCCTGGTGAATCCCGCCCGGACGGATGTAGGCCGAGTGCATGCGCGCGCCGCAGGCCCGCTCATAGAAAACCATCAGTTTTTCGCGTTCCTCGAACCCCCAGAGCGGCGGCGTCAGAGCGCCGACGTCCATCGCCTGGGTTGTGACGTTCAGAATGTGCGACAGGATACGGCCGATTTCCGAATAGAGCACACGGATCAGCTGACCGCGGATCGGGATTTCCACGCCAAGCAACTTTTCAACCGCCAGCGAATAGGCATGCTCCTGGTTCATCGGCGCGACGTAGTCGAGCCGGTCGAAATAGGGCAGCGCCTGCAGGTAGGTCTTGGTCTCGATCAGCTTTTCGGTGCCGCGGTGCAGCAGGCCGATATGTGGATCGACGCGCTCGACGATCTCGCCGTCGAGCTCCAGCACGAGACGCAAAACGCCATGCGCCGCCGGATGCTGCGGGCCGAAGTTGATATTGAAATTGCGGACGTTGTGTTCAGTCATTGCGCTAACCTTCCGTCCTTACTTCGCCGCCTTCTCATCGCCCGGCAGCACGTAATCCGTGCCTTCCCAGGGCGAGAGGAAGTCGAAATTTCGGAATTCCTGCTTGAGTTCGACCGGTTCGTAGACGACCCGCTTGGCGTTGTCGTCGTAGCGGACCTCGACGAAGCCGGTGGTCGGAAAATCCTTGCGCAGCGGGTGACCCTCGAAACCGTAGTCGGTGAGGATGCGGCGCAGGTCCGGATGGTCGGTGAACATGATGCCGTACATGTCCCAAGCCTCCCGCTCGAACCAGTCGGCACCCGGGAAAACGGAACAGGCCGACGGAACCGGCTTGTCCTCGTTGGTCGCGACCTTGATGCGGATGCGAAGATTCTGGCGCGGCGACAGGAGGTGATAGACCACATCGAAGCGGTCTTCACGTGTCGGGTAGTCGACGCCGCAGATGTCGATCAGGTTAAGGAACCCACACTGCACGTCATCGCGCAGGAAGGTCAGGAGCGCGATCACGTTTTCTGGGTTCGTCGTGAGACTCAGTTCGCCGTAACGCAGATCTGCAGAGGTGATGAGCGCACCGCGCACCTCGGAGAGGTAGGATGCAAGCTCGTTCAGGGCTTCACTCATTTGTCTCGTCCCTTCGCCTTACCGTTCGATGGTGCCGGTGCGGCGGATCTTCTTCTGCAGCAGAAGTACGCCATAAAGCAGCGCCTCTGCCGTCGGCGGACAGCCCGGCACATAGATGTCGACCGGCACGACGCGGTCGCAGCCGCGCACGACGGAATAGGAATAGTGATAATAGCCGCCGCCGTTGGCGCAGGAGCCCATCGAGATGACGTAGCGCGGCTCAGGCATCTGGTCGTAGACTTTGCGGAGTGCAGGCGCCATCTTGTTGGTCAGCGTGCCGGCGACGATCATCACGTCGGACTGGCGCGGCGAAGCGCGCGGCGCAAAACCGAAGCGCTCAACGTCGTAACGCGGCATGGAAAGCTGCATCATCTCGACTGCACAGCAGGCAAGACCAAAGGTCATCCACATCAGCGAGCCGGTGCGCGCCCAGTTGATCAGCTCATCGGTCGAGGTAACGAGAAAGCCCTTGTCGGCGAGCTCGTTGTTGATCTCGCCGAAGAAGGCATCGTCAGATCCGATCGGCTTGCCGGTATTGGGATCAATGATTCCCTTGGGCTGCGGCGCAACCAGCGTCGTGTTGGACTGGCTCACTCCCATTCGAGTGCCCCCTTCTTCCATTCATAGATAAAGCCGATGGTCAGCACAGCGAGGAACACCATCATGGACCAAAAGCCGAACCAGCCGATTTCACCGAACGATACCGCCCAGGGGAAGAGGAAAGCGACTTCGAGGTCGAAGATGATGAAGAGGATCGACACCAGGTAGAAGCGGATGTCGAATTTCATGCGCGCATCGTCAAAAGCGTTGAAGCCGCATTCGTAGGCCGAGAGCTTTTCCGAGTCGGGCGCCTTGAAGGCAACGGCGAACGGCGCGATCAGCAGCGCCAGGCCGATGACGAGGGCAATACCGATGAAAATGGCAATCGGAAGATAGGAACTGAGCAGTTCAGTCATCATGTCCATCCCTGCTTGCATCGAATGCCGGGCGGCATTTCGGGCACAAGGCCAACAAGCCGAAAAGAGTGTTGCAACGAGCCGTGGTTAGCGCAGCCGGCCCGGTTGCGCAAGACCGACATCGGGCTTTTACCCGATACCGCGATGACTTTATCAGCCGATAAAAACCCTGTCGCGCGCAATCATTACATTATGATCGTGCGGCGCAACAATACACTGGTCGAAGGGGGAATGAATGGCGCGAGTGACGGGGCTCGAACCCGCGACCTCCGGCGTGACAGGCCGGCACTCTAACCGACTGAGCTACACCCGCGCACGATGGATCACCGAGAGGCGATCCGACCCTTGGTCGCCGCCCCGAGGAGCATGACAACAAGGAAGAAATTTGAGAATGGCGCGAGTGACGGGGCTCGAACCCGCGACCTCCGGCGTGACAGGCCGGCACTCTAACCAACTGAGCTACACCCGCGCATTTCTCAAACAGAAGCGTCGCCGCTTCGTTACGATCGGCTGGGCCGTTCGATGAGCGGCTAACTAAGGGGTTCGCTTATTGGTGTCAAGCGCGATCGAAGACAATTCCATGGAGGACCGAATTTTGTTCGCCGCGGTCCGTGGGATCCCATCGCGACAGCGGAAGACCACCCCCTCCCCAACCCAAAGCGAAAAGCCAGCAAAGCCGGGGCCCGGTGCCGGAATTCGTCCCCACTCGGCAAAAAAATCAAAAAATCTTCATAAATACTCTTGCGGATTTTTGCCGATCCGCATAGATCACGGCCACCGACGCAACGGGCATCGCCCGACACTGCGGAAGGGCGATTAGCTCAGTTGGTAGAGCGCCTCGTTTACACCGAGGATGTCGGGAGTTCGAGTCTCTCATCGCCCACCATTCTCCGATAAAAATAGGCTATTTCTGCGAGCACGATTGGATCGCATCACGCGAGCTGCTGGCGCAGCCTCTGCTGCTCCGCCTCATCGAGGGAAAAGCGCCACATCAGGGCGATCGCAGCGAGTTTCGGGAAAATCGGCAACCAGGCATAGAGCGCTCCAAGCGCCTGCAGTGAGGTAGCGCTCTGCGATGAGCCCGGCGTGGTCGAAAAGCCGGCCAGGCCCAGAAGCGGAAACACGATGCCGGCCGAAAGCGCCAGGGACAGTTTGGTGATGAAGCTCCAGGCGGCGAAATAGAGGCCGGAACGTTGTTCGCCCGAGCGCACGGTATCATTGTCGATGACATCGGCCTGAATGGCCGGCGGCAGTGCGAGATCGAAGCCGAGCAGGACGCCGGTCGCCGCGCAGATCACGGCAAAGACAGCGACATTCCCCTCCCCGAGAAATCCGGCACCCGAGAACACGAGGCAAGCGAGCGCCATGGAAATCGACCAGGCACGATGCTTGCCGAGCCGCGCCGAGGTCCAGACTGCGAGCGGAACGCCGGCGATTGCGGCGAGAAAATAGGCAAACAGAAGCGGCCCTTCCCAGCCGGGTGCAGCCAGACGCGCTGTAACGAAATAGATGAAGAGCGAGGCTGGGATGGCATTTGCGAAACTGTTGAGCAGAAAGGCTATCGCCAGCCGGAGGAATGGCCGATTGGCAACAAGATGCGCCAGTCCCTCTCTGATGGACAATTGCCGCACCGATCGATCGATCGGCTCCGGCACCCGCCAAACGGCGAGGCTGCCGGCGAGCGGCAACAGCAGCACGACGAAAACCGCAATCCAGGCGAGACCATTAAAGTCGCCGACGTGCTCCAGTCCGCCGATGAAGGGCAGCGAAATGGCCACGAGCGACCCTATGAGGGTCGCCCCCTCTCGCCAGGCCGAGATGCGGACGCGCTCATGATAGCCATCCGAGAGTTCTGCGCCCCAAGCGGTATAGGGCAGCAATGTCCAGGTGGCGCCGATCGACAACGCGGCGCCCCAGAGCGCGAGATAGGCAATGCCGGCATCGACCGGTGGCCAGAACAGCATGAAGGCGGCCAGGGCGGTCAAAGGCAGGGAGGCCAGGAAGAATCCGCGTCGGCGACCAAAACGGCATGTCACCCGGTCGGCGAGCCAGCCAAAAAGCGGGTCGGTCACCGCGTCGAGCAGGCGAATCGCGAGAAGAACCCCTCCGATTGCGGCCAGCGGAATCGCAAAGCTCGCCGCATAGAAGCTCGGTACGATGATGTAGAGGGGAAGCGCTATCACCGCCAGCGGCATGGCCGGGAGGGCATAGACGGCGCAAATCCCTGCGGATTGACGCGGCAGCACAGTCGGAAGGATCATGGTTGGTCTCCAGGCCGCTGTGAAATGACAAGCCCTGTCATATCTACGGCCGGGGATGCGCATCGGTTTTCCAGATGCGGGCCAATGGCACCAGAGAGTGACGGAGGTGGCTTGCGATGTGGTGTTTCAGGCGAGGCGAAGAGCGCGTAGCGCCGGAACAGAACGGATAGCTCTGATGCGTCCGAACAACCGGACAGCAAGACGTAGCGACAAGCGTAGCAGCGCCAGCGTAACGGCAATGACAAAACCGGCAAGCGCCGAAAACAGTGCATAGAGCGCCGCGCCGACCTCGAGAACCGAACGGCCGAGGAGTTTCATCACGGCATGCGACTCACCTCCGAAGCGCGTTGAGAGCCGTTGAAGCTTGCGAAGCTCCTGCGGGCTCTCGGCAAGTGACAGCGCCACAACGGAGCTGCGCACGCCGCCTTTCGTTCCGATCGCGCCCAGTACAGCAGCATCGTCCATCAAGGCGCGCGCAGCCGTGCCGTCCATCGACCGGGCCGCGGCCTTTTGCAGCCGTGCCAGCCCGAGGGCGCCTTCGTCGATTGCCGCCGCAAGTTCGGCCTTGAGCAGCCTACGGTCGAACAGTTTTGCCGCTGTCTTCCTCAGATAGATGGTGAGCGGGACGGAGAGCTTGCGGCTGCGGTAGGCGTTTTTCAAAACGGACAAACCGGCATCGGGAACGGCTGCCGCTCCGACGGTGCCGTAGGTGGAGAAGGTCAGGCCGAGCCCGACGGCGGACAAGCCCAGCAGGATCGGGTCATAGTCTTCGCCCGCCACATAACGAAAACCCTGGACGGAGAAATCCCGAATGTCGCCGATACCAACAAGATCGCTGGTGACAGAGCCGGCGATCTCCGCTCCACTGTCGAGCGAGCCGAAGACAAAGCCCTTTGCCGCCCGGCTGCCGGAAACAAGGGCGCGCCCGAGCACGGTCCCCTCGGCCTTTTCCCGAAGAGCGGGCGACAGGTCATGGCCGAAACGAATGCCGAGATCATGAAGCGCCGTCGCATAGGCGTGATCGCCATCGGCGATCGCCTGCTCGATCTCCGCAACGAAGGTGGCGGTCGGCGCGGCATAGAGCCTGTATTCCGCAAGTGCCGCCGAATCGACAAATCCCAGCATGACCCCGGAGCGATAGACGTTTGACACGAGATTCCATCCCGCGAGGCCTAAGGCGAGCAAGGCGATGAGGCGCCAGACCTTCATGAGCTTGGATAGCAGTGTCACGCCATCATACCGGGTTCGAGAGAAAGCAGGGAAAGCGCCTTCTCCTATCCGCCCATCACGGTGTTTTTGCGGCGCTCCTGGACTGAGCCATTCGCAGACAGCCCCTCAAGGTTGCCCTTGCCCCGTCGCCTACCCCTTGCTAACTGCAACGATGCAGCATTCATCAAGGAGGAAGATCATCATGCGACAGCATCCGTTCGGACGAACGAGCTTCACCGTCAGCGACGTTGGTTTCGGCGCCTGGCAGATCGGCGGCTCCTGGGGTGAGGTTTCCGAGGCCGACGGCCGGGCAGCGCTCAATGCGGCGCTCGACGCCGGCATGACCTTCATCGACACCGCCGACGTCTACGGCGACGGCCGCTCGGAGAAAATCATCGCCGATGTGCTAAAGGCTCGACAAGGAGCGAGGCCGATGGTTGCCACCAAGGCCGGACGCAGACTCAATCCGCATGTGGCGGATGGCTACACCAAGGCCAATCTGGAGGGCTTCATCGATCGCTCCCTCAAGAATCTCGCGGTCGAGCGGCTCGACCTCGTGCAGTTGCACTGCCCGCCGGCCGAGGTCTACTACCGGCCTGAGGTGTTCGAGGGGCTTGAAGAGATCAAGCAGGCCGGCAAGATCGCCAATTACGGGGTGAGTGTGGAGAACGCCGAGCAGGCGCTGAAGGCGATCGAATATCCCGGCGTCGTCAGCGTACAGATCATATTCAACATGTTCCGCCAGCGGCCCGCCGGCCTGTTCTTTCAAGAAGCGAAACGGCGCAACGTCGCAGTCATTGCCCGTGTCCCGCTGGCAAGCGGCCTGCTGTCAGGCAAGATCACGCCGCAGACGCAGTTCGCGGCCGAAGACCACCGCAACTTCAACCGCCATGGCGAAGCCTTCGACGTTGGCGAGACCTTTGCCGGCGTTCCGTTCGAGACAGGACTGCAGGCCGTCGAAGAAGTTCGCAAGCTGGTCCCGTCCGGCACCGCGATGGCAGCCTTCGCGCTGCGTTGGATCCTGATGCACGATGCGGTAACCGTGGTCATCCCAGGGGCGCGCAACGCCGCCCAGGCGCAGGCGAACGCGTCTGCATCCGACCTGCCGCCACTTTCAAGCGATGTCATGACTGCGGCACGCGAGATCTACAACCGGCTGATCGCGCCGCACGTTCATCATCGCTGGTAATCCCGCCGCCCTGCGGCACACCGGATCGCAAACGCAGCGGAGGCCGGGTGAGATCGCTCACCCGGCCTCCGATCGTCTTGGGAGGACGATGTTGATCAGTGGGTGCCCTTGAGGTCGACCGCGAAGAACAAAGTCTCGCCCGACGAATCGTCGACGCCGTCATTGTCTGTGACGGCAAAGGCCTTGCCTTCGGCGTCGAAAGCGAAGCCCTCGAGCTTGTCGAGGACATAGCCGTTGGTCGCTGCCTTTAGATCGGGCAGGAAGTCATGGGCTTCTTCCTTCTGCACCAGCGGCAATGTTTCGCCAATCTTAGCCGGCTTCAGGTCGGCGATCGCCACACGGTAGAGCTTCTTGATCCTGGCCGCATCGCCGATCAGGTTGTCGCGCTCGATGATGTAGACGTGGTCGCCATGGGCGGTGATCTCGGAGAGACCGACCCATCCGTTCTCGCCCTTGTCGAGCGGATAGCGCACGGCGCCCCATTCCTTCGACTTCGGGGTGTAGGATACGAGCTTGACGGTGCCCTTCTCGTCATCCTTCCATTCGCGCTGGACGGCCATCCACAGCGTCAGGTCGTCGCCTTCGCCAACCGTGGTGATGCCCTCGAAGCCGAAGCGGGTCTGGCCGGCCAGCAATTCGACGGGCAGGCCGATCTCCGCCTTGATCTCGCCCTTGGCATCGACATTGTAGATGCCGTGGCCGACGAGCTTGGCCGGATCTCCTTCGGAGGCGAGCCAGAAGCCGCCCTTGCCGTCCAGCGCGATGCCCTCGATGTCGAGCTTCTGGGCCGGCTGGCCACCACGGGTGACCGGCAAAGCCGTTGTGATGACGGCCGGCTTCTGCGTCGCGTCGATCGTGAAGATCGTCGGCTGCATGGCGTAGAAGCTGTCGTTGACGGCATAGAACGTGCCGGCCTTCTCAGCGTCGCCGACGAGGCCCGAGAGAGCGCCCCAGCCGATCGGCGCGCCGTCGACGATTTCGGAGCGGATCGTCGGATAGGCGGCTTCGCCTTCGCCGAGTTCATAGAGCATGACATGCGAGCGGGCGCCGCCGTCCTCGACCAGGTCGACCTCGTTGGCGGTGACGAACAGGTTGCGGCTCGGGATGGCGACCGCACCTTCCGGCGAAACGCCCGACGGCAGAAGCTGGACGAGTTCAGGCTCGGCGCCAGTATCCTTGTAGACGGCGGCGATCGAGCCACGCTCGGAGAGAACGAAGAAGTATTTCTGTTCGCCGTAGGTCGCGGCTTCCAGGCCCTCGAGCCTCGACGCCCTTGGACTTGGCGCGCTTGTCGGGGAAGTGGCCGATCCGGGCGAGCTCGAGCTCGAGCGAGGCGCCAGATTCATAGAGCACCTTGCCGTTCTTGTCGAAGATGGTGAAGCTGCGCGAACCGCCTTCGTAGTCACCTTCGTTGGCGACGACGAAGCGGTCGTCGTCGAGCCACTTCAGCGCATCGGGTTCGCGAAGGACGCCTTCCTTCTTGCCCGTGAACTTCAACGCGCCGTCGGACTTGGTGTCAATGCCGTCAAGGTCGATCGCGCCAGCAGAGAAGTGCGTCTTCACCGTGCCGGTCTTGCCGTCGATGATGGCGATATGGTTGTTTTCCTGCAGCGTCACGGCGATTTCGCCGAGGCTGTTGATCGAGACGAATTCCGGCTCCGGATCGTCCGCGCCAATCTCGGCAAGGCCGGTCAGGTCAACCTGCTTGATCGAGGAGCAATCGGCGACGCCGTCTTTCAGAGAAACGATTGCCAGGGCACCGGCCGGCAACTGCGGGAGCTTCCCGTCATTCAGGTCTTCGTCGCGCTCGTTCTCGATGGCAATCGCGGCAAAGCTCATGTCAGGCGAGACGGCAACGGAATCCGGTTGGCCACCGAGATCGCAGGTAGCGTCGATCTGTCTGGAGGCAAGGTCGACAATGGCGAGCCTGCCCGACGGCTGGACGAAGCTTTGCGAAGTGTTCACGGCAACCAGCACCTTGCCGCCAGCCACGGCTACCGAGGTCGGCTCGCCCTCCATTGCCAGCACGCCGGAAGCCTTCGGAGCCTTGGCGTCGGAAATATCGATAAAGCCGATCGCGCCGAGCGGGCTGTCGGAATAGACCAGCGTCATGCCGTCTTCCGACGCGGCAATGATCTCAGCGGAGGAAACGGACTTCGGGTCCTTGTCGGCCGGAATATTGGCTGCGACAGGGAAGGATGCGATGCGATTGAAAACCTGCTCGGCGCCAGCCGGAACGGCAGCAGATGCCAGCAGGGCTGCGGTCAGCGCCGCGCGGGAAAAGCCATACGTCATGGGAAACCTCCTGTTTCCGTTAGAAAAGAACAGGAGGCTTTTGCGTCACACGGATGACAGGCGGATGACAGTCCGGAGGGATTGCTCGCGAGGTCCGTGCCCATCAGGCGCAGGAGCGTTCCTTGCGTACCTCCGCCGCCATAAGAAAAAGCGATGCGCCGAGAATCAGCAGCGCCCCGAGCCAGAGATAGCCGGCTGGCGCATAGCCGAAAACCAGCCAACCGGCGAACACGTTGAGCGGCAGTTTCAGGTCATCGAACGGCTGAACATAGGCGGCGTCCGCCGCATTGTAAGCGAGCGTCAGAAGGTACTGGCCAATGACGGTCAGGAGGCCCGCAGCGAGCAGCAGAACGAGGATCAGTCCGGATGGCGCAGCAAGGCCCGAGGCAAGCGCCAGACCAGCATTGATCGGCGTTAGCAGCACCAGGAGCCAAACCGTAATCGTCTCCGGCGGCTCGAAGGCCGTGAGGTTCTTCATCAACAGCGAAGAGCCGCCCCACAGCAATGCCGACAGGATCGGCAGAAGTGCTGACGGCGAAAACGTCTCCGCCCAGGGCTGCAGGATGATCATTGCGCCGGTGAAGCCGACAACCGTCGCCGCCCAGCGAGCTATACCAACGGTCTCGCCGAGAAACAGGCGCGCCCCGATGATAATGAAGAACGGTGATGTCATGACCAGTGCTATCGCCTGCCAGATCGGTACCGAGGCGAGGCCCGCCACCCAGGTTTGCACCCCGAGGGCTGCGAGTAGCACGCGCAGCAGATGACGACCCGGATAGCGCGTGCGCATCGCCCGCAGGCCGAGCCTGAACAGCAGTGGCAGCGAGAGCACCATCGCGAAACCATATTGCCAGAATGCCGCGGAGGCCGGCGGGAAGGCCAGTGTCATCGCCAGCCACTGGGTTGCGACATTGAGCAGCGCGAAGGCGATGCCCGCCAGCACCATGTAGGAGGCTCCGGCGAAAGCGCGGGACCGGGAGAGCGTAAGGGAGACTCTGATTCATGTTTCTTTCCTTCACAAAGGACCAACACAAATCAGGACGCATGAGGGCATTCGCGAAAAGACCCGCCTGGACGAGCCCACCCGCTTGCGCCGCCGTCCGGAGAAGCGGACGGCATACGCAGGCCAAGCCGCCTGCATCCGGACAGATCCGTCCGAAAACGCGGCGCCACGACCGATTGCCTCATTCTCTTTCATCCGGACTATGACCGTCGGCTCCGGAATTCAACCGGATCTGCTGACCCTCCCGGACCAGGTCCGAAAGGCGCTCGCGGGCTTGGAGGCGAACCTCCTTACCGCCGGTGGGGACTTGCACCCCGCCCTGAGAACGAATGCCGGAAAACCGGCGTCCCGAGCGATACGGCAAGCATGCGCATCGCACAAGCACGGCGAACGAAAAAAGCCCGGCGCGGGGCCGGGCTTTCAATTTGTATGGCCCGCCCTGCACCAGGCAGGGAGGCGTTCAGCTGATTAGCTGTTGCAGGCGTCCTTCAGACCCTTGCCGGCCGTAAACTTCGGCACGTTACGGGCCGGAATATCGACTTCGGCGCCCGTCGAGGGATTGCGGCCCTTCGAGGCTTCGCGACGACCAACGGTGAACGCACCGAAGCCAGCGAGGCGAACATCGCCGCCGTTCTTCAGCTCGGCCTGGACCGTTTCGAAAACGGCGTCAACGGCGGAAGCTGCATCGGCCTTGGTGAGGCCGGCCTTCTCGGCGACCGCGGATACGAGTTCGTTCTTGTTCATGTTTCCACCCTTTCTGATTGGTATGAAACGACTCAATGGATAAGTCGGGCGGAGAATACGGATGCATCTGCCCTAGGCAACTCAAAAGCACCGCAATCGCCCGGAAAACAAGGGGTTTGCGGGAGTTTGCACAAAAAAGGCTGGCATTTCTGCCAGCCTTTTTCCGTTCAATGTGCCAATTTGGCCAGACTAAGGCAAAATCCGCCTTAGTGAGCCAAAGTCGCGCCGTTTTCGTCGACCCCTTCGACGGTGCCGATGGCCGGCGTTTCGACCGTTCCGTCCCATTCAATCGGTTCAGGTACGCGAACAAGCGCATGCCGAATGACCTCACCCATGCGCGACACAGGCACGATCTCGAGATTGTTCTTCACGTTATCCGGGATGTCCGCCAGATCCTTGGCGTTCTCTTCCGGGATCAGAACCTTCTTGATGCCACCGCGCAACGCCGCGAGCAGCTTCTCCTTCAGGCCGCCGATCGGAAGAACCCGACCACGCAGCGTGATCTCGCCGGTCATAGCCACGTCCTTGTTGACCGGAATGCCGGTCATGATCGAGACGATAGCCGTTGCCATCGCGACGCCAGCCGACGGGCCATCCTTGGGCGTTGCCCCTTCGGGAACGTGCACGTGGATGTCCGATTTGTCGAAGCGCGGCGGCTCGATGCCGAAATCGACAGCGCGCGAGCGGACATAGGATGCCGCCGCCGAGATCGATTCCTTCATCACTTCCTTGAGATTACCGGTGACCGTCATACGGCCCTTGCCCGGCATCATCACGCCTTCGATCGTCAGCAGCTCGCCGCCGACTTCGGTCCAGGCCAGACCGGTGACGATACCGACCTGATCCTCGCCTTCAGCTTCGCCGTGACGATAGCGCGGCACACCCAAGTAGTCATGGATGTTGGCCGCGGTCACGGCGACCGACTTGGTCTTGCCCTTGAGGATCTCTGTGACAGCCTTGCGGGCGAGCTTCATCAGTTCGCGTTCGAACGAGCGGACGCCAGCTTCGCGGGTGTACTGCTGGATGATCGCCTTGATCGCGTCGTCAGCAACCGAGAACTCCTCTGGACGCAAGGCATGTTCTTTGATCGACTTCGGCAGCAGGTGCCGCTTGGCGATCTGCAGCTTCTCGTCCTCAGTGTAGCCCGCGATCCGGATGATCTCCATGCGGTCCATCAACGGGCCCGGAATGTTGAGCGTGTTCGCCGTGGTGATGAACATCACGTTCGACAGGTCGTATTCGACTTCCAGGTAGTGGTCCATGAAGGTCGAGTTCTGTTCCGGATCCAGCACCTCGAGCAGGGCCGACGACGGATCGCCACGATAGTCCTGGCCCAGTTTGTCGATCTCATCGAGCAGGAACAGCGGGTTGGCCTTCTTCGCCTTCTTCATTGACTGGATGACCTTGCCGGGCATCGAGCCGATATAGGTACGGCGGTGACCGCGGATCTCGGCTTCGTCACGGACGCCACCGAGCGCCATGCGGATGTATTCGCGGCCGGTCGCCTTGGCGATCGACTTGGCGAGCGAAGTCTTGCCGACGCCCGGAGGGCCAACGAGGCAGAGAATCGGACCCTTGAGCTTGGTCGCGCGCGTCTGGACGGCGAGATACTCGACGATGCGCTCCTTGACCTTGTCGAGGCCGAAATGATCCTCGTCGAGAATCTTCTCGGCGGCGTTCAGATCAATCTTGACCTTGGACTTCTTGCCCCAGGGCAAACCGATCAGCCAGTCGAGGTAGTTGCGGACAACCGTTGCTTCCGCCGACATGGGACTCATGTGGCGCAGCTTCTTCAGTTCCGCCTCGGCCTTTTCCTTGGCTTCCTTGGAAAACTTCGTCTTGGCGATGCGCTCTTCCAATTCGGCCAGCTCGTCGCGGCCGTCTTCGCCGTCGCCAAGCTCCTTCTGGATCGCCTTCATCTGTTCGTTGAGGTAGTACTCGCGCTGGGTCTTCTCCATCTGGCGCTTGACGCGCGAGCGGATGCGCTTTTCGACCTGGAGAACCGAAATCTCGCCTTCCATGAATCCGAGCGCCTTTTCAAGACGCGTCTTCACGCTCACCGTTTCCAGCATTTCCTGCTTTTCGGTGATCTTGATGGAAAGATGCGAGGCGACCGTGTCAGCGAGCTTCGAATAATCCTCGATCTGGCTCGCGGCGCCAACGACTTCCGGTGAAATCTTCTTGTTCAGCTTGACGTAGTTCTCGAACTCCGAAACCACGGAGCGGCTGAGGGCCTCGATCTCGACCGGATCCTCATCCGGTTCGGCGAGTACATGGGCAGTCGCCTCATAGAACTCTTCGCGGCCGGTATAGGTCTCGATCTTGGCACGCGCACGGCCCTCGATAAGGACCTTGACCGTCCCGTCCGGCAGCTTGAGAAGCTGAAGAACATTGGCAACGGTGCCGATCTCATAGATGGCTTCCGAGGCTGGGTCGTCGTCCCCGGCATTGATCTGGGTCGCCAGCATGATCTGCTTGTCGGAGCCCATGACCTCTTCCAGAGCGCGGATGGACTTCTCGCGCCCGACGAACAGAGGCACGATCATGTGTGGGAAAACCACGATGTCGCGCAGGGGCAATACGGGATAGATATTGCCTTCGTTTGCTGCAGACGTTTTCGACATTTTCATTCCTTTCCGACGTCCCGGCGTGAACCGGAACCTGGCGCCAGTCCCCGAAGGCAACTGGCACATCTCTTGCTCCTCCAACAAATGGAGTTCCGCGATAGTGAATTCAAGCCTGACCAAATACCGGCTGCCTTCGAATGTGACAGCGGCGTTACAGACGGCGACACAACGCTACAAAACACGCTTGCCCGACGAGCGCGGAACCGAGCGCGAAGCGCCCTGCTCCGGCCGGCGACCACTGATCGCGGCGAAGCACTTAACCTTGTAGCCCAAGCCTGTGCTTCGGAAAACCACGGATGGGCAAAATCGCTGACTTCTTACCGTTTATCGCCGGAAGTGAACACAAACGAAAAAAGCCCGCCAGAGTGCGGCGGGCTTTCGTGACTAAATTCGGGGCTACCCTCAGGCCGAAGCGTTGGCCTTTTCTTCGTGCCGGTCCGCGTAGATGTAGAGCGGACGCGAAGATTCGCGCACGACGTCCTCGGAGATGACCACTTCGCGCACGCCCTCGAGTTCCGGCAGTTCGAACATGGTATCGAGCAGGATCTTTTCCATGATCGAGCGCAGGCCGCGGGCACCGGTCTTGCGGGTGATCGCCTTGCGGGCAATCTCGCGGAGCGCGTCCTCGTGGAAGGTCAGTTCGATGTCTTCCATCTCGAACAGGCGCTGGTACTGCTTGACCAGAGCGTTCTTCGGCTCCGACAGGATCTGGATCAGCGCATCCTCATCGAGGTCCTCAAGCGTTGCCAGAACCGGCAGACGACCGATGAATTCCGGGATCAGGCCGAACTTCACCAGGTCTTCCGGCTCCAGTTCGCGCAGCACTTCGCCGACACGACGATCGTCTTCGGCCCGAACCGTCGCACCGAAACCGATGGAGGTCTTTTCGCCACGCGCCGAGATGATCTTGTCGAGGCCGGCAAAGGCGCCGCCACAGATGAACAGGATGTTCGTCGTGTCGACCTGCAGGAATTCCTGCTGCGGATGCTTGCGCCCGCCCTGCGGCGGAACCGACGCGACCGTGCCTTCCATGATCTTCAACAGCGCCTGCTGCACACCCTCACCAGAGACGTCGCGGGTGATCGACGGATTGTCGGACTTGCGCGAAATCTTGTCGACTTCGTCGATGTAGACGATGCCGCGCTGGGCGCGTTCGACGTTGTAGTCGGCTGACTGCAGCAACTTCAGGATGATATTCTCGACATCCTCGCCGACATAGCCGGCTTCAGTGAGCGTCGTCGCATCTGCCATGGTGAACGGCACGTCGATGATCCGGGCCAGCGTCTGGGCAAGATAGGTCTTGCCGCAGCCGGTCGGGCCGACGAGCATGATGTTCGACTTGGCCAGTTCCACGTCACCGCCCTTTGAGGCGTGCGATAGGCGCTTGTAATGGTTATGAACCGCGACCGAGAGGATCTTCTTGGCCTGCCTCTGGCCGATCACATATTCGTCGAGGATCTTGATGATGTCCTGCGGCGTGGGAACGCCGTCGCGAGACTTGACCATCGACGACTTGTTCTCTTCGCGGATGATGTCCATGCACAATTCGACGCATTCATCGCAGATGAACACTGTCGGTCCGGCAATCAGCTTGCGGACCTCGTGCTGGCTCTTGCCGCAGAAGGAACAATAGAGGGTATTCTTGGAGTCACCGCCGTTGCTTCCGCTGACCTTGCTCATGTCTTAATCCTTCCAGCACGCCGCGCCTCCGACCAGCGGAGGGCGGTCACTCTCACCGCCCGGCACCGGCCGCAACTCACGGCCGGAACCTATCCCGATTTGGAGGTACTTACCGATCCATTCAATCCAGTTTCAGGATCGGCGGCAACGAAAACCCCTTCAAATCGTCAGGTTATGTCATCAAACTACAACATAGCCTTAATAGTTACTAATAGCGCTTTCCTCGTCCGTTTACACCCCTGAGCCGATCACATCCGGTTCATGGAGCTCGAACCGGGACCGGACAGGGACGAACTCAGGCGGGAGGAGCGCCTTCGAGCTCCTGACGAGAGGTCAGGATCTTGTCGATCAGACCCCAGTCCTTCGCCTCGCTCAACTCCATGAAATGGTCGCGGTCGAGCGTCTGTTCGACTTCCTCGAGGCTGCGGCCCGTATGCTTGACATAGACTTCGTTCAGCCGGCGCTTCATCTTGATGATGTCGCGTGCGTGACGCTCGATGTCCGATGCCTGGCCCTGGAAACCGCCCGAGGGCTGGTGAACCATGATGCGGGCGTTAGGGGTGGCAAAGCGCATGCCCTTCTCGCCCGCTGCCAGAAGCAGCGACCCCATCGACGCGGCCTGGCCGACGCAGAGCGTCGAAACGGCCGGACGGATGAACTGCATCGTGTCGTAGATCGCCATGCCGGCGGTGACGACGCCACCCGGCGAATTGATATAGAGCGCGATTTCCTTCTTCGGGTTTTCGGCTTCGAGGAACAGGAGCTGCGCGCAGACCAGCGACGCCATCGTGTCTTCCACCGGACCGGTCAGGAAAATGATGCGCTCCTTGAGGAGGCGCGAAAAGATGTCATAGGAGCGCTCGCCGCGATTTGTCTGCTCCACAACCATCGGCACCAGGGCCATGGCGGTATCAACTGGATTTCTCATGTCCGTCCTTTATCAGCCTCATCCCCAAACACTCGATGCGCGGCGGGAATCAAATAAAACCTGTCAATCCCTACATAGAGTGTCCGCACCCTCGACTTCAAGACGCGCGGCTCGGATATCCTTAATAGCCGGGGCGTTGATCACGAGCCATAAACACTTGGCCTGCCCTCGCCTATGCCACCGACTGCCGCGGCCACAGCTATTCCATGAGCGATGGTAAACCAAGTGCTAATAAATACGGCCAAGCTTGCACGAACCTGCGCGGTGACGAGCATTCCGTAAGGACTCGTTAAAGAGTCTGCCCCATCTTGCGACAATCCTCCGGACCGCACGCAAGGCCTATCTCGTGCTCGACATCAATACCGCGCTTTTCCTGTGGGCTATGGAAGCCTCGACCCTGGCCGCGCTGCTTGCCGCCGTCTGGCTGTACGATCGCACGCAAGGACACTACGGCCACTGGGCGCTCGGCTTTGGCGCCCATGGGCTCGGAGTCTTGCTCATTGCGCTGCGCGGCGGCGTACCGGACATTTTGTCGATCGAAATTGGCAACGCTATCGCCCTTTCGAGCTTCCTGTTCTGGATTTCCGGAGTGCTTGCTCTCTCCGGACGGCCCATGCCGGGATGGGCGGCCCTACCGGTGCTGATCTGGATTGCCGGAGTGCTGCTTCCCCCCATCCGCGAGGAGATTGCCTACCGGATCGTGCTATACAATCTCGCCGCCGCCTGCGGCTACCTGATGCTCGCTTCGGTCGCCTTCCGGTTTGATGTCGCCGAGCGGCGCTTTCGCCGTGTTCTGGCGAGCATCTGGACGGTCGAAGCGCTAGTCTGCCTGATCGTCGCAGGGGCCACCTTTGCCACGATGCCCGAGAGCATACAGGCGGCGCCCTTATCTGCCGTCTCCACCGCGACGAGCATCTTCGGCTTCATTGCCATGATCATGATTGGCGCGAAGATCGTCATGGATCGCTCCGAACAGCGCCTTCAGCATCTGATCCGCACCGATCCCCTGACCGGGGCACTCAACCGGCGGGGCATGGTCGAGGGTTTTGCCACGATGATTGGCAGCAAGGCCGCCGCGGATCGCCTCCTGGCTCTCGCGCTCTTCGACCTGGACCACTTCAAGACGATCAACGACACGCACGGGCATCAGGCCGGAGACGCCGTTCTCGTCGCTTTTGCCACGCTTTGCCGCACAATCGTTCCTTCCGGCGGAATATTCGGACGCACCGGGGGCGAGGAATTCATGGCCCTCATGGCGGTCAGAGACATCCGTGAAGCCGCCCTCGTTGCCGAGACCATCCGGCAGGCTTTCGCCGCGACCCGGATCGAGACGGACAGGGGGCAAGTGTCTGCGACGGTCTCGATCGGTACCGCCACCACCGCGGCCGCGGCCGGCGATCTTGACCGCCTGATGAGCAATGCCGACAGGGCGCTTTACAAGGCTAAGGCGCGGGGCCGAAACCGTAGCGCCGTGATCATCGGCGACAAGGTTCTCATCGTTCCGGCAGAAGGCCCCGAAGCGCTTGACGAACAGGCCGACCGCCAGGTCGCCGCGCTCAAACGCCTGGTTGCCAAGGCAACGCCGCAAACCGGCCTGTCCAAGCCGTAAACGGCCTTTCGCACCTCCACCAGAAACGGTAGACCATCCGCATGACTGATCTTCCCTTCCTCGCCATCGACAAGACCGCGCGGCGCATCTGCCTCGACGGCCGCAACCCGGCCTTTTATTGCGACCCAAATCGCGTCTATGCGGCGCTGCATGCCGTCTGCCCGACCTTCTACTGGGAGGAGCAGAAACAGTGGTTCTTCACCCGGTACGACCACGTGAACACGCTTCTGAGGGACCGCCGCTTCGGGCGGCAGGTCCTGCATGTCGCAACGCGCGAAGAACTGGGCATGCCCGAACCTTGCCCGCACACGCAAAACTTCGATGCGGCCGAGGCGCATTCGCTACTCGAACTCGAGCCTCCGGAGCACACACGGCTGAGAACCCTCGTCAACCGCGCCTTCGTCTCGCGCCATGTGGAGAAGATGAAGCCGGAGATCGAGGAACTGGCGAACGGCCTGATCGACAGGTTCGAAAAGGGTGGCAGGACGGAACTGCTCTCGACCTTTGCCGACATCATCCCGGTGACGATGATCGCCCGTATGATCGGCATTCCGGAAGAAATGGGGCCACAATTGCTGAAATGGTCTCATGACTATGTCGGCATGTACATGTTCAAGCGCAGCCGCGCCGACGAGGACGCCGCGGACCGTTCGGCCAAGGAATTTGCCGACTATGTCCGCGGCATGATCGCCGAACGCCGCGCCGCCCCGCGCGACGACCTGCTCAGCCACATGATCCACACCGAACACAAGGGACAATATCTGACCGAAGACGAACTGGTCTCGACGACCATCGTGCTGCTGAATGCAGGCCACGAGGCGACCGTCCACCAGATCGGTAATTCGGTCAGGATCATCCTTGAAAGCGGCCTCGATCCGGCAGCCATGTTCCGCGACGAGGCGGCGACGGAACGCACAGTCGAGGAGACGCTGCGCATCTGCGCGCCGGTCCATATTTTCCAGCGATGGTGTCTGGAACCGGCGGAAATCGATGGCGTTGCCCTGAAGCGCGGCGACAAGGTGAGCATGATCCTTGCTGCCGCAAACCTCGACCCGCTGAAGTACTCCGATCCGCTGACGTTCAATCCGGAGCGCAACGAGGCACCGAACCTGTCCTTCGGCGCCGGCATCCACTTCTGCATCGGCGCGCCGCTGGCCCGGCTCGAGCTTAACATTGTCTTGCCGCTGCTGTTCGAGCGCCTGCCGGGGCTCCGGCTTGCAGCTCCTCCGAAGGTCAAGGACGTCTATCACTTCCACGGCCTGGAGCGACTGGATCTCGAATGGTGAAGATCCGGTTCAAAGCCGGATGACGTAGTCCTTGCGAGTCGTTTCAACGACTTCCCAGGTACCCTTGAAGCCGGGCCTGAGGATCATCCGGTCGCCAGCCTTCAGGTGTACAGGCTCCCCGCCGTCCTCGGTGACGACTGAATAGCCTTCCAGCATGTGGAAATATTCCCACTCGTCGTAGGAGATCCGCCATTTGCCGGGCGTTGACTGCCAGATGCCGGCATAGATGCCGCCCGGCGCCTCCTCCATGTTCCATGTGGTGAAACGCGGATTGCCGGAGATCAGCCGGTCGGCGGCGGGGGCGCCCTCCTCCGGTTCGACCGTCGCGGGATCGAAATTCAGGTGGTGCAACATGCTCGCTCCTCGGCGCCGCGGCCAAGCGGGGCTGCGGCGCTCGTTCGGTTGACCGATCAGACCTTGGCGAGCGATTGCTCGAGATCGCCGATGATGTCTTCCGGATCCTCGATGCCGATCGACAGGCGGACCACGTCTGGCCCGGCGCCGGCGGCGATCTGCTGGGCCTCGGTCAACTGAGCATGGGTGGTGGAGGCCGGATGGATGACGAGCGAACGGGTATCGCCGATATTGGCGAGGTGGGAGAAGAGCTGCAGACCTTCGACCAGCGCCTTGCCGGCGGCATAGCCGCCCTTGACGCCGAAGGTGAAGACGGCGCCGGCGCCCTTCGGCGAATAGCGCTTTTGCAACGCGTGGTTCGGGTCGCTGTCGAGGCCGGCATAGTTCACCCAGGCGACCTTCGGATGCTGCTTCAGCCAGGTGGCGACCTTAAGCGCATTGTCGCAATGCCGCTGCATCCTGAGCGGCAGCGTTTCGATGCCGGTCAGCAGGAGGAAGGCATTCATCGGCGCAATGGCCGGACCGAGGTCACGCAAGCCCAACACGCGGCAGGCGATGGCGAAGGCGAAATTGCCGAAGGCCTGATGCAGGACAACGCCCGAATATTCCGGCCGCGGTTCGGACAGCATCGGGAACTTGCCAGAGACCGACCAGTCGAAGGTGCCGCCGTCGACGATGATGCCGCCCATGGAATTACCGTGGCCACCGAGGAATTTCGTGGCAGAATGCACGACGATATCGGCGCCATGCTCCAGCGGGCGCAGCAGATAGGGACTTGCCATGGTATTGTCGACGATCAGCGGCAACCCGTGCTGCTTGGCGACTTCGGAAATGGCGGCGATGTCGACGAAGGTGCCGCCCGGATTGGCGAGGCTCTCGATGAAAATGGCGCGGGTCCGGTCATCGATCTGCTCGGCGAAGCTGTCCGGGTCGGCCGGATCGGCCCAGCGCACCTGCCAACCGAAATTCTTGAAGGCGTGACCGAACTGGTTGATCGAGCCGCCATAGAGCTTCTTGGCCGCGACGAAGTTGTCCCCTGGCTGCATCAGCGTGTGGAACACGAGCATCTGCGCAGCATGGCCGGAGGCGACGGCAAGCGCCGCCGTGCCGCCTTCGAGGGCAGCGACACGCTCTTCGAGAACAGCCTGGGTCGGGTTCATGATGCGGGTATAGATATTGCCGAACTGCTTCAGGCCGAAGAGCGCCGCCGCATGGTCCGCATCGTTGAAGACATAGGCCGTCGTCTGGTAGATCGGCGTGGTGCGCGCACCGGTCGTGGGATCAGGTTGGGCTCCGGCATGCACTGACAAAGTCGCGAAACCTGGATTGTTCTTGGACATTCTTTGCCTCCACTCGAATTTTGTTGCAGCGATCATAGCGGCTTAAACAGTTATGTCAGCCCGCTTTTTTGCCGTCGATGTCAGGAGCTGAAGACCGGCGTATTGATCGAAATCAATGCAACGCTTGTGGTTGGCCCGCATTCTTCAAAAAGTGATCTGGAGGATGCTCATGAATACTCTCGTCAACGATCCGGCACGTACCGTGTTTACACGCTTGATGGACTGGTTTGCCAAAGGGTGGCAGAGCAGCGCGGAAGCTGACATGATTGCATCACTCGACGAGTTCACCATTCAAAGTATCGCGCATGATTGCGGGATTTCGCCCGATCATCTGATCGAACTGGCAAAGGCTGGACCACACGCAGCCGACGAAATGATCGAGATGATGAAGGCGCTCAATATTGATCCAGCCGAGGTCGAGTTGCGGTTGCGCAATCAGTTTCGCGACATGCAGATCACCTGCGCGCACTGCGCCTCCAAGGGCGAATGCCGCAAGGATCTGGCGACCGGCGCGGCTTCTGAGAATTTCGCACACTACTGCGGCAATGAGAGCGCACTCAACGCGTTGCGCGCCAATCCCGACTTCCTGCTCGGTTAAACATGCGAACGCCGCGCGCTAGAGGCCCATGCGCGGCATCTCGATGGCAGGGCAACGGTCCATCACGACCTTGATCCCGACAGCTTCGGCCTTCTTCGCGGCGAAGTCGTCGCGGACGGACAGTTGAGACCAGATCGCCTTTGGTCGAGGTTCGAGCGCGATCGCCTCATCGATGACTTCATGAAGGTATTCAGAGGCGCGAAACACATCGACCATGTCAATAGGCTCGGGAATATCCGCAAGATTTGCGTAGACGGTCTGGCCGAGAATTTCCTTTCCCGCCTGCCCGGGGTTCACCGGAATGACACGGAAGCCCTTGGACAGAAGGAACTTCATGACGCCGTAGCTAGGGCGGGCGAGATTGGGCGAGGCGCCGACAACAGCGATGGTTTTGGTTTCCTGCAGGATCCCGGAGAGATAGGCGGCATCATAGCGATCATGGTTGATTGTCATTGGATGGCCTCACGCAATTGAGCTTTTGCTAATAAGGAGTATGCTTGGATAGTTCTGCCTATTTGGGATACCAGGACGCGACTGCAAGTAGACAGGCATTTGAAACCGCAGTATTTCTACGGAAGGGTGCTATCATGAAAATCTTGTTGATTGCTCTGCCGGTGATGCTCGTCGCCACATCGGTCAATGCCATCCCGAAATATACCTCCACCCGAATGAGTTGCGAGCGTGTACAGGCGACCATCCGGCAGCACGGCGCGGTGATCCTGACCTATCCGTCGCTGCGGCAAAGAGGGCAAATGCTCTACGACACCTATGTCGCGAATCGACGCTTTTGTCGTCCCGGCGAGATTGTCGCGCGGGTTACAGTACCGAGTGCCGATCGGCCCTATTGTCCTGTATCGACGTGCAAGCCGGAAGACAGGAGCGGCCGAGACATGGGCAGGGACCGAGGCCCGAACGATCCGACGCGTCCGTGAGGCGTGTGCGGAACTGCGCTTCACACGCGGTTGACTGCAGCTTGGCCCACCCCTGGATTCCATTCTAACGAGCCGGAGGCCTAGGCCTGGAACGCCGCTCCCGCATCAGAAGGGCCAAACTGGTGGGTCGACAGCCCGGATTGCTATGGCGATCATTCCGGCAGCACGACGTGGCCGTGCTCATCCATCGGGAAGAAGGGATTGTGGGCCACCTCCCACAGGTGACCATCCGGGTCGGCAAAGTATCCGGAATAGCCGCCCCAGGACACCTTCTCCGGCGCTTTGACCAGTTTGGCGCCGCAGGAAACGGCAAACTTCATCACGGCATCGACGCCGGTCACACTGGAGACGTTATGGGCAAGGGTGACACCGGAAAATCCGGGCGCGGTGTTTTCGACCTCTGCGTCCCGGGCCAAAGCCTCGCGGCCAAAAAGCGCAAGCACGGTCCCCTTCAACTGGATGAAGGTCACGCCTTCCTGCGAGGCCGCAGATCTCTTCCATCCCAGCCGCTCATAGAATGCAGTGCTTGCCGCCACGTCGGCGACGCCGAGCGTAATGACCGAAATGCGCCGTTCAAGTGACATCGTCTCACCCCTAAAATTAAACAGACATCATGCTTTGTTCCGTGTTTGTATGCTTTTCATTCATGCAAATATTAGTATCGCCTCATGGTTGAGTTACCCAGGCCTGTGTCTACTAAAAAGACGATCGAGGACGGCGGTAGCCTCTACAAGCCCCAACCGGCTTCAGCCGACTGCGCTTACTCGCCGGTCCAAGTCGGATGCCGCTTGTCAAGAAAGGCGCTGATCCCCTCCGATGCGTCGCGGGCCAGCATGTTTTCGACCATGACGCGCGCGGCGTAGTCATAGGCCTCCTCAAGCGGCATTTCGATCTGGCGATAGAAGGCCTCCTTGCCGATCTGCAGCGTCAAGGGCGACTTGGACGCGATCACCGCGGCATATTTGCCAACGACCTGGGCAAGATACTGTTTGGGCACGATGCGGTTGACGAGACCGAAATCCTTTGCCGTCGAGGCATCGATCGTCTCTCCCGTCAGCAGCATCTCCATGGCCTGCTTGCGATGGGCGGCGCGGCTGACGGCGACCATTGGCGTGGAGCAGAACAGCCCGATGTTCACGCCCGGCGTACAGAAGGTCGAGGTGTCCGTGCAGATCGCCAGATCGCAGGACGCAACCAGTTGGCAGCCGGCGGCAGTGGCCAGTCCGTCGACCTCAGCAATCACCGGCTTCGGCAGGTGGGTGATCGCCAGCATCAGGTCGGCGCAGAGGCGCATGGTCTTTTCGAAGAAAGCACGACCGCGGTCCGGATCGGATCGGCGGGCCGTCATTTCCTTGAGGTCGTGGCCGGCGGAAAAGAGCTTTCCGGCGGCCCCCAGCACGATCACGCGCACCTCAGGATCATCGCCAGCCGCGGCGAGTTCGGCCATCAGGGCCTCCATCAGTGCGATGGACAGCACATTAGCGGGCGGATTGTTCAATGTGAGGCGCAACACGCCGTTGTCGAGCGAGGAGAGCACCGGCCCGGTGACCGCGTCACTACCGTCCTTCTTGAAAGATACGACTTCCGCCATTCTCGACCTCCCTGGGCGTTTGCACTTGCCTCAAAGCCTGCCATAAAACGCACACGCTTTGAAAGCCCATTCGAATAGAGACCCGACCTCATGCAACCGATCATGACCGCCGACGAGATCAATGCCTTTCTCGAAACGGACTTCCCTCAGATCCACACCGACGGTCGCGTCTTCCACGTGAGCGAAGTGGCACCCGGTCGCGTGACAATGACCTTCGACCCGGCAGAGCGCCACCTGCGACCGGGCGGCACGGTGTCGGGCCCGGCCATGTTCACGCTCGCGGACGTCGCGGCCTATGCCGCGGTGCTCGCCCATGTCGGCCCGGTGGCGCTTGCCGTCACTACAAGTCTCAACATCAACTTCCTGCGCCTCCCGAAACAGCAAGCGATCCGCTGCGAATGCCGGGTCCTGAAACTCGGCAAGCGGCTCGCCGTGATCGACGCCCTGCTGCTCCAGGCGGCAAGCGAGGAGCCGATTGCCCAGGCAACGGCCACATATTCAATTCCACCGCGCTGACCGATCCCACTCCGCCTCAAGCGCAAGAGGAGGCCTCTTGGTGCAAACCGGGGCGCGATATGATGCGGTAAAATATTACCACACCATCAAGTGGCTGTTTTTATGTAATAATTTCAGGACCCCGCCAGTTGACGCCCTCTTGACCGCAAAATACCCTCGGCTTATAAACCGTGCAGTCTGCGGGCCTTCGGGTCCGCTTTCTCTTTCACGCATTCAAGCGCGCGAAATCAAGCAACAAGAAACGCCCAGTTGGCCTCGTGCCGGTCGGGTCCCAAACGGAAAGTATCACTCATGTCTACCTTCGTTCAGAAGCCTGCAGAGGTGGAGAAGAAGTGGATCATCATCGACGCCGAAGGTCTCGTTGTTGGTCGCCTCGCCTCCCTCATCGCCATGCGCCTGCGTGGCAAGCACAAGGCCACCTACACCCCCCACGTTGACGACGGCGACAACGTCATCGTCATCAATGCCGAGAAGGTCGCGCTGACCGGCAAGAAGTACTCCGACAAGAAGTACTACTGGCACACCGGTTACCCGGGCGGCATCAAGGAGCGCACCGCGCGCCAGATCATCGAAGGCCGCTTCCCGGAGCGCGTCCTCGAGAAGGCCGTCGAGCGCATGATTCCGCGTGGCCCGCTCGGCCGTCGCCAGATGAAGAACCTGCGCGTCTATGCCGGTTCGAACCATCCCCATGAAGCCCAGCAGCCGGTCGCAGTCGACGTGGCCTCGCTGAACAGCAAGAACGTAAGGAGCGCCTGATGGCTGACCTCTCTTCCCTGAAGGATCTCGGCACGGCTGCTCCGGAAGCCTCTGCCCCGGTTCACGTCCGCAAGGTCGACGCTCAAGGCCGCTCCTATGCGACCGGCAAGCGCAAGAACGCCGTTGCCCGCGTCTGGGTCAAGCCCGGCACCGGCAAGATCACCGTCAACGGCCGCGACTTCCCGGTTTATTTCGCCCGTCCGGTGCTGCAGATGATCCTGAAGCAGCCGATCATCGCCGCTGCCCGCGACGGCCAGTTCGACGTCGTGGCCACGGTCACCGGCGGCGGTCTGTCCGGCCAGGCCGGTGCCGTTCGTCATGGCATCTCCAAGGCGCTGACCTATTTCGAGCCAGGCCTGCGCGGCGTGCTCAAGAAGGGCGGCTTCCTCACGCGCGACAGCCGCGTCGTCGAACGCAAGAAGTACGGCAAGGCCAAGGCCCGTCGTTCGTTCCAGTTCTCCAAGCGTTAATCGCTGGATACCGGAAACGGAAATCAAGGCGGGGCTTCGGCTCCGCCTTTTTCGATTCACGGCGCTCACCGGTTCGCGTTCACGCCTTCCATGAGCAGGCAACGCCTCGTACGACCTGACAATACAAGCGCGCCTATCGATCTATGCACGAGGCGTACAGCAGCCGGAAAAACCTCTGGCAATCGGTTGTCGCGGCCGTAATATTGCGCCGCACACCGGCAGCCACTGCTACAGGGGGAGACGATTTTATGGCCGAAAAGACCATCGACCACGCCATCACAGCGACGGACCTAAAATCGGCTGCGACCGATCCCACTCATGCCGGGGTGCTTTCCTTCATGCGGCGCCGCTACACGAAGTCGCTCGAGGGTGTGGACGCGGTGGTGTGGGGCATTCCCTTCGATGCGGCAACGTCCAACCGGCCCGGCGCGCGCTTCGGACCGCAGGCGATCCGACGGGCCTCGGCAATCTTCGACAATGATCCGCAATATCCCTTCGAACGCGACCTGTTTTCGGACATGGCGGTGATCGACTATGGCGATTGCCTGCTCGACTACGGCAATCACTGGCAGACACCGGACACGATCGAGACGGAGGCCGCGAAGATCCTTGCCGCCACAGAATTCCTGCTGACGCTTGGCGGCGACCACTTCGTGACCTGGCCACTGCTCAAGGCCCACGCCGCCAAACACGGACCGCTGGCGCTCGTGCAATTCGACGCGCATCAGGATACCTGGTACGACGACGGCAAGCGCATCGACCACGGCTCCTTCGTCGGCCGCGCGGTGCGCGACGGGTTGATCGACCCGGACCGCTCGATCCAGATCGGTATTCGCACCCATGCGCCTGAGGACTGCGGCATTCGCATCGTCTACGGTCACCAGGTGGAAGACATGCGGGCAGGCGACATCGCATCGCTGATCGTCAGCCATACCGGCGGCCTGCCGACCTATCTCACCTTCGACATCGACTGCCTCGACCCGGCCTTTGCTCCCGGCACCGGCACACCGGTGGCCGGAGGCCCATCAAGCGCGAAAATCCTCTCGGTGCTGCGCAGCCTCTACCAGCTCGACATTCGCGGCGCCGACGTCGTGGAGGTCGCTCCGGCCTACGACCATGCCGACATCACCGCCATTGCCGGAGCAACTGTCGCAATGTATATGCTGGGCCTCCACGCCGAGCGTCGGGCGCGCCAGCGTTGAGACTTTGATTCACCCCTTTGACAATCCGATTCCGAAAATCGACCCAAGCTCCTGACAGGAGAGGATAAAATGGCAGCGAAAATCTTCATCGACGGCGAACACGGCACCACGGGCCTGCAGATCCGCACGCGCATGGCCGGCCGCCGCGACGTCGAGCTGCTGTCGATCCCGGAAGCGGAACGGCGCAATGCCGCTCTGCGCGAAGACATGCTGAACAGCGCCGACATCGCCATTCTCTGCCTTCCCGACGATGCGTCGAAGGAGGCCGTCAAGATGGTTGCCGGCAACAACAAGGTGCGGATCATCGACACTTCGACCGCCTTCCGCGTCGCGCCGGACTGGGCCTATGGCTTTGCCGAAATGGACAAGGCGCAAGGCGACAAGATCCGCTCGGCGCGCTACGTCGCCAATCCCGGCTGCTATCCGACCGGCGCCATCGGGCTCATCCGGCCCCTGAGATCCGCTGGCATCCTGCCGGACGGCTATCCGGTCACGGTCAACGCCGTGTCCGGCTATACCGGCGGCGGCAAGCAACTGATTGCCCAGATGGAAGACACGAGCCATCCGGAGCACCTCGCCGCCAACAACTTCCTCTATGGCCTGACGCTGAAGCACAAGCATGTGCCGGAGATGACGGCCCACGGTCTGCTGGACCGGGCGCCGTTGTTTGCTCCTTCGGTCGGCCGCTTTGCCCAGGGCATGATCGTGCAACTGCCGCTTTTCCTCGAGGAACTCGCGGGTGGACATCAGACCGTCGAGAGCGTGCACGCCGCGCTTGCCACCCATTATGCAGGCCAGTCGATCGTCAGCGTCGTACCGCTTGAGGAAAGCGCCAATCTCGCACGCGTCGATGCCGAGGAACTTGTCGGCCAGGACACGATGAAACTCTACGTTTTCGGCACGCCGGGAGGCGCGCACGTCAATCTGGTTGCCGTGCTCGACAATCTCGGCAAGGGTGCGTCGGGCGCCGCCGTGCAAAATATGGATCTGATGCTCTCGGCCTGAGCACAATCATTGCTGCGAATGAAGACCGCGGAAGGCTCAGCCTTTCGCGGTTCTTTTGTGTCCTGACTTATTTTGGCGCCGTGCCCTCGTTGTCAGTCACGCTCCACGACAACGACTTCCGGCGCATAGGCCCCCAGGAATCCGCGCCAGTGAGCCACGGCAAAACCAAGCACGACAAGCGCGCCACCCTGGTGCGCAAGAGCGGCATGGAGCGGTACCTGCATAATCAAGGTCACGATCCCGAGCGTGGCCTGGAGCACGACCAGCATGAAAAGCAGGACGCTACGTCGGGCGTGGGTGGTACCCGGCGCATCACGCAGGCACTGTATCATGTGCCAGAGTGCCGCGATCAGCAGAACGTAGGCGCCGAGACGATGGACAAATTGTACGGTCTTCGGATTTTCGAACAGATTGAGCCAGGCGGGGCTCTGGACGAACAGGTCGCCCGGCACCAGTGCCCCGTCCATCAGCGGCCAGGTATTGTATGCTAGGCCGGCATCGAGACCGGCGACCAGCGCCCCGAGATAGATCTGGAAGATCGACAGAACGGCAAGCGTCGCCGCCCAACCGCGCGCGGAATTCGACGGAACCGGGTCGTCACTGTGCGGGGCAAGCGCACGCATGATCCACACACAGCCGGCAAAGATCAGGCAGGCGATAACGAGATGCGTGGCCAGCCTGTACTGGCTGACGTCAACGCGCTCGGCGAGGCCTGATGATACCATCCACCAGCCGATGAAGCCCTGGAAACCGCCCAGCGCCAGAAGACCCAGCAATGGCAGCTTGACACGGCTTTCGATCCGACCCGACACCCAGAAATAGAGAAAGGGCAGAGCAAAAACGAGACCGATGCCTCTGGCCAGCAAACGGTGGCCCCACTCCCACCAGAAGATCGTCTTGAACTCCTCGACCGTCATGCCTTTGTTGATCTGCTCGTATTGGGGAATGCGCTGATAAAGGGTGAACTCCTCTTCCCACTCCTGCGCCGAAAGCGGCGGGATCACGCCGTGAATCGGCTTCCATTCGGTGATCGACAGTCCTGATTCTGTCAGGCGCGTCGCTCCGCCGACCAGCACGAGACAGAAGAGGGTCAGCAGCACAACGCCCAGCCAGATACGGATCGCCCGACGGTTTCTCTCGAGGCGGTCAATCTTCTGGCGCAAGGCAAATTCGTCCACGGTCGTCGCACTTGTCATTCGTCATTCCTTGTTTCGGCTGTTGATTTGCATCACATGGCTGTGCAAAACAAGCCCGACTGTTTGCGGCAAGCGGTCGCGTCCCACGCTTGCGAAGTTCCCGCTTGAGCGCGGAGAAGGAAAATAGACGATGCCCCTCAGGTTGCGCAAATTCATCGGCACCATTCTCATCGTTTGTTTGGTCATTCTATACGCGATTCTCGCCACGACGATCGCATCGGCTTTTCTCGGCACGTCGCCTTGGTGGGTACACTTGCTCTATTTCCTGCTTTCCGGTCTGTTGTGGATCCTGCCGGCGATGCTGATCATCAAGTGGATGGCCGGCCCGATACGCAAATGACGGCATCGCCTGCCGGCAGACTTGCATGTCGTTAACCGGGCGATAACCGCATCTTGCAGTCGTCTGATAGTGGGGCTACGCTGCTAACCGATTTCCCGTCTCTTTCCGCTATGCTTTGCGCTCAGTTTCGTCCGTCGGAGAAAGACCGTGCAGACATCGCCGCTGGAATTTCGAAGCTCTGGAAGCGTGCCGACGCGGCTCAGCCGTAGCGACGCACCTGCTGCCAGCCTCAAGGAGGGCGGCATGACGATGGCCCAAGATCTCGAAATCCGTCTCTTCGATCGCATGGAGCCGCTGGAGGCCGATTGGCGCAAGCTCGAAGCTGAACCGGCCAATTCGCTGCATCAGGCCTATGACTGGTGCTGCGCCTGGACGAAGACCCATCACAATCCGCTGGCGATTATCCACGGACGCCGCAACGGCGAAACCGCCTTCATCCTGCCGCTCGAAATCGTCCAGAACAGCATGGTGCGGTGCGCGCAATTCATCGCCGCCCGGTTCAACAACATCAATAGCGGCCTGTTCTCTGCAGCATTTCGCGCCAATGCAGGCGCGACCGAGGCCGAGCAGATCAGGCATGCGCTGGTCACTCTGCTCTCGGGCAAGGCCGACCTTGTCTCGCTGGCCAATGTCGCGTTCGAATGGCGCGGCGAACGCCACCCGCTCTCCACCCTGCCCGCGATCGAGAACCAGAACCGCAGCTTCCAGCTGCCGCTATTGGGCGATTTCGAACTGACACTCGGGCAGCTGAACGCAAGACGACGCCGCAAGAAATTCCGCAGTCAATGCCGCAGGCTCGAAAGCACCGGCGGCTACCAGCACGTGATCGCCCGCACGGCCACCGAGAAGAGCGCGATGCTCAAGACCTTCTTCGAGCAGAAAGCGATCCGCTTTAAGGCGCTCGGTATTCCGAACGTCTTCCAACCGCGCGAAACGCAGGCCTTCTTCCGGATGCTGCTAGAGGTCGACAATAGCAGCCATGATACACCGCTCGAACTCCATGCAATCCAACTAAAAGGTGAGTTCAATGGCAGGATCGTGGCGATCGCCGGCATGTCGCGCAAAGCCGGTCATGTGATCTGCCAGTTCGGGTCGATCGATGATAGCGTCGTGAGCGATGTGAGCCCCGGCGAACTGCTATTCTGGCTGATGATCGAGCAAGGCTCTAACGACGGTGACACGCTATTCGACTTCGGCCTCGGCGACCAGGAGTACAAGCGTCGCTGGTGCACGATCGAAACCGTTCAGCACGACATCCTCATACCGATCAACCTGACCGGCAGGCTCGCGGCGATCGCCCAGCATGGCGTCACCTGGGCCAAGACCGTGATCAAAAGCAATCCGCATCTGTACGCGGTGATTCAACGGCTGAGGGCACGCGCCAACGAAGCGCCGGCCCGCCCGAGCGCCGCAGAAGACTGATCAGGCCGCGTCTCGGTTCGCTTTATCGCGTTCCTTGACCGCGCCGCCGCTCATCAAAACCAGATCTGAGTAGCCGACCCTCTCGAAGGCCGCCATAATGTCCACCAGTTCTTGCTGGTCCGGTTTTGGCGCCGAGAGAATGATCTCGTGGGCACCGTTGCGGCTGAGCCCCGCCACGCTCTCGGCATTGGCCGGTCCACACTCCACCAGCACAACATCGTAGACGTCCGCCAGCGCGTCGGCGATCATCGACAGGCGATCGGCGCCGCGCATGGCTTGGCGCACATCGGATTTCCCCTGCGGAATGACATCAGCGCCAGACAGCCGATCCGGATGGATCGCCTCGGAGAAGGTTACATTTCCGCAAAGCAAGTCCGTGATACCGGGCAGATCCTGGCGCGCGGCCATTAGCCGGGTCGGGCAAGCCGAGCCGGTCATGTCTATCAGTACAACCTTGCGGCCACGTTCATCGAGTTCGCGGACCAGCATCACGGTCGCGGTCGAGCCGTCGTCACCGGATGGGGAGATGGCAAAGGCAATGCGCACCCTGGACTCGATCAGGTAAGCCGCAACCGCTTCGATCGAGAACTCGTCCGGGGCAAGCGAGGGCTCGACCTCCGCCTCCGCCTCCGCCTCCGGCTCCGGCTCCGGCTCCGGCTCCAGTTCGAACGTCTTTTCCATATCGGCCACCAGATCGTCGTCCGCCTCGACGGCCAACAGGTTTGCCGGGATTGCCTTCGTTGCATCGGCCGAGGCAGCACGGGAAGACGGCTCAGCTCGAGCCGGACGCTCGATTGCCACCGCGACTTGACTGTCGCTGCCCGGTTCCAGCCTTGAGCTTGGCACGTTCGGGCCACCCGGGCGCAAAGCGCGACCGCTGAACAGTTCGGCAAGCATGACGATGACCGCACTCAACACCAATGTCGCGAGTGCAGCGACGATGGTGATCGGCAGAACCTTGGGGAAGCTTGGCTCACGCGGATCGACCGCGGTGGAGATGACCCGCGCATCCGCCGGGCTTGCATCCTTGCCGAGACGCGTCGTCGCTTCGCGGTAACGCGCAAGATAGGTCTCGAGCAACTGTCGTTGGGCTGTCGCTTCGCGCTCCAGCGCCTTCAGCTCGACCTCGTCAATGCTTGCCCGTGCACTGTCGGCCTTCATCGCATTCAACTGCTGGATCAACTGTGTCTCGCGCGAACGCGCGACATTGGCATCATTCTCAAGGCCCGCGGCGATCTTGATTGATTCCGACGTGATCTGCTCACGGATACCTACCAATTGTGATCGCAGCGCTACCATCTGCGGATGACGGTCGAGCAGTGTCGTCGACAGACTGGAAATCTGGCCGCGAATCTCCAACTCGCTGGACTTCAGGCGCTGGATCGCCTCGTTGCCGGTAATAGCCGCCAAGGTGTCCGTTGATTTGCCGGCCTTGATGGCATTGCGCACGTTTTCGGCCTTGGCCTCGGCATCCGCGCGCTCGGCGCGCACACGCGCCAGTTCGGCGGAAATGTCACTCAGTTGCTGCGAGGACAAGGTTGTCGTTTCATTGACCTGCATCAGGTCGGCGTTGCCACGGTATTCGGCGACCTTCTTCTCGGCCTCCCTCACCTTTTCCCGCAGATTGGCGATCTCCGGCTCCAGCCAGCGGGCCGCCTCCGTATTGCTGTCCAATTTGGCGCCGCTCTGCAAAGCGCGATAGACATTGGCAATTGCGTTGGGGATCGCGGCGGCGAGCTTCGGGTCCTTGGAGGTAAACTGGATGCCGATCACCCTGGATTTTTCGACCTGGTAGACCTGAAGCTTCTCCTGAAAGGCTTTCAATACCCGGTCTTCAGGCGCCATGTCGAGCGGGTTACTCTTCAACCCCAGCATGACGAGCAGATCAGACACCGGCGAGGGATTGGTGTCGGGATCGAATTCTTCGAAGCTCATAGAGTTTTAGGTCGCGTGCCACCTGCCGTATCAAGTCGATCGACTGCAGGACCTGCACCTGGCTGACGATGTTGAGTTCGTCGGACAGCGGCTCCGTGGGCGTCTGCACGTTCGTTTGCGTCGTGAAAGTCGGCTCGCGCGGCTCGATCAGGATGCGCGTCTCGGCGCTGTACTTGGGCGAAATCATGCTCGCGCCAACGAACGCCAGGCCGCCGACAAGCGCTGTCGCCGCCAGGATACGCACCTTGCGCCTCCACACGGCGTGAAACAGCTGTGCAAGGTCGATATCGACGTCCTGATGACCGTTGCCTACGCTCGACATTTTTAACTCCCGGAACAGTTCTCGCGAGAATCTAAAGGATCATGGTAACCCAAGCGTTAATCGGCCTCGCCACTCGAATAAACACCCGCCTGCGCGGGTAAATTCTACGCAAATGCCAAGCCACCGCCGCGCCTTTACCGACCGTTAACCCTAACTGAACGATAACACATGTTATTAAATTCACGCATTAGGAGCGCAACGGCGCATGTTACTGGTTGCCACAAGGGGAATAAAGTTGTTCGTCGTTGCGATGGTGATCGCGACGATGAGCGGCTGTGGGACCTACCGGCCGGCACCGAAGGCCTTCCACGAAGCAACCGTGCAGCCCTATAGCCTCGACAGCGGCGACAGGCTGCGGATCAGTGTCTTCGAGCAACAGAGCCTCACCAACACTTATACCGTCGACCAGGCCGGCTACATCGCCTTCCCGCTGATCGGTCAAGTGGCGGCACGGGGTTCGACCGTTGCAAAGCTTGAAGGCGTGATCGCCCAGAAGCTGAAGCAAGGCTTCCTCCGCGATCCCGACGTCACCATTGAAATCGACCGCTACCGCTCAATCTTCATCATGGGCGAAGTGGGTCAACCGGGCCAGTATTCCTATGTTCCGGGCATGACCGTGATGAATGCCATCGCCGTATCCGGCGGCTTCACGCCCCGCGCCAACCAGCACGATTTCGACATCACCCGTAACATCAACGGCAACATCCTCACCGGTCGTGTCCTGATCACCGACCCCATCCTGGCCGGCGACACGATCTACGTCCGCGAGCGGTTGTTCTGATCCATGCCCGATGGCAC
Organism: Rhizobium arsenicireducens; assembly: GCF_964021225.1. NCBI lineage: Bacteria > Pseudomonadati > Pseudomonadota > Alphaproteobacteria > Hyphomicrobiales > Rhizobiaceae > Rhizobium > Rhizobium arsenicireducens. The sequence continues at coordinate 1,922,191 of NZ_CAXHYK020000001.1, forward strand.
GCCGCTTCGCATCGTCCATTGCTTCCGATCTCCCGTGGGCGGCATTTTTCGCCATGTTCGGGACCTCGCGGAACACCATAGCCGGGCTGGCCACCAGGTTGGCATCCTGTGCGACAGCACGACCGGAGGGGAGCATGAGGATCGGCTGTTCGATCAGATCATGCCCTATCTCTCGCTCGGACTGCACCGCATGCCGATCGCCCGCTCAGTCGGCTTCGGCGATGTGACGGCACTCTACAAGAGTTATAAAGAAATCAAATCTTTGCGGCCGGATATCCTGCACGGTCACGGCGCCAAGGGCGGCGCTGTGGCGCGGATCATCGGCTCAGCCTTGCGGGCGAAAAGGTATCGCGTTGCCCGCTTCTATTCGCCCCACGGGGGCAGCCTGCATTTCAGCGCGACCTCCCTGACCGGCCGCGGGGTCTTCGCGGCGGAGCGGTTACTCGAGCGTCTGACCGATGCCATCGTCTTTGTCTGCAACTATGAGCTTGAGACCTACGCGGCCAAGATCGGAACACCGCACTGCACCCAACAGATGATCTACAACGGCCTCAGCGACCGCGATTTCGCCGTCATCCCGACCCGCTCCGACAGCGTCGATTTCATCTATGTCGGCATGTTGCGTGACCTCAAGGGGCCGGATGTCTTCATCGAAGCCTTTATCCAAACCGAGCGTCTGGTCGGGCATCCCTTGAGCGCGCTGATCATTGGCGACGGTCCCGATCGGGACAAATACCGCGAGACGATCGAGCAGCGCGGTTTCGGCCGGCGCATCGGCCTGCTTCCCGCCATGTCGGTCAAGAAAGCCTTTGCCATGTCCAACATCGTGATCGTGCCGTCCCGCGCCGAGGCTATGCCCTATATCGTGCTCGAGGCGCTTGCCGCCGGAAAATCGCTGATCGCGACGCGTGTCGGCGGCATACCGGAGGTACTGGGCATAGACAGCGATGCACTGGCGGAGCCCGGCGACGCACAGGACTTGGCCCGCGTTATGGCGCGGGCAATCACTACACCGGACTGGCATGGCGCCACCATGCCCGCGGCGGAAGCCTTCAAAGCCAAGTTCTCCTCTTCGACAATGGCAGCCCAGACTGCGGACCTCTACCGGGAACTTCTGGCCAGGCAATAGGCAGCGCGCCGCGCGGCTGCGCCCGAAGCCTTATTCGGCAGCACTCTTCGAAGGCCTCTCCACGCGCTTGAGCGGCGCATAGTCGTCCGGCGTCAGCGTCTCACGCTCCAGAAGCAGCTTTGCGCCCGTCTTCAACTCCTCAATCCGGCCCTCTAGTGCTTTCTTGGCCAGCTGGTAGGCCTCGTCGATCATCTTACGCACCGCGAGGTCGACCTCGCGGGCCGTCTCTTCGGAATAATCCTTCGGCCGCATCCGGAACTGGCCCTCGTCCAGCCATTGCTGCCGCTGAGGCTCGAGCACAGCCTGGCCGACCGATGCATCCATGCCGAAGCGGGTGACGATCTCGCGGGCGATATCGGTTACCTTGGCCAGATCGTCGGCGGCACCGGTCGAGATTTCGCCGAACACCAGATCCTCGGCAGCACGGCCGGCCAAAAGCACCATCATCCGGTCCTTGAGCTCTCCCGAAGTGATCAGAAAGCGATCCTCGGTTGGCCGTTGCAGGGTATAGCCAAGCGCACCGATGGAACGAGGAATGATCGACACCTTCTGCACGGGGTCGGCCGAGGGCAATCCGGCCGCCACGAGTGCATGGCCCATCTCGTGATAGGCGACGCGGCGGCGCTCGTCGGCGTTGAGGATACGACTGCGGCGTTCCGCGCCAGCGATGATGCGCTCGACAGCGGCAACGAAGTCCTCCATCGCCACCGTGCTTCCGCCACGACGTGTGGCAAGGATTGCCGCCTCGTTGATCAGGTTTGCGAGATCGGCTCCGGTGAAGCCGGGGGTCAGGCCGGCAATCTCGTCGACGCTGACGCTCGGCGCAATGGTGACGTCCTTCATGTGAACCTCAAGGATAGCCGCCCTGCCCTTCCGGTCTGGACGGTCTATCACCACCTGGCGGTCGAAACGACCGGCGCGCATCAGCGCCGGGTCGAGGATTTCCGGCCGGTTGGTCGCCGCGAGCAGTACGATGCCGACACGTGGATCGAAACCGTCAAGTTCGGCCAGCAGTTGGTTGAGCGTCTGCTCCTTCTCGTCATTGCCGCCCATGCCGCCGAACGAGTTGCGGGCACGGCCGAGCGCGTCGAGTTCATCGATGAAAATGATGCAGGGTGCTGCCTGACGGGCCTGCTCGAACAGGTCGCGCACGCGGGCTGCGCCGACGCCGACGAACATCTCGACAAATTCGGAACCCGATATCGAGAAGAACGGAACGCCCGCTTCCCCCGCAACGGCACGCGCCATCAAGGTCTTGCCGGTACCTGGCGGACCGACCAGCAGGATCCCCTTCGGGATACGCGCGCCAAGCCGGCCATAGAGGTCCTTGTTCTTGAGGAAGGAGACGATTTCCTGCAGTTCAGCCTCCGCCTCGTCTATGCCGGCGACATCGTCGAAGGTCACGCCCGTCTTGCGTTCGAGATAAATCTTGGCGCGCGACTTGCCGATGTTGATCAAGCCGCCCATGCCCTGCTTTTCGGCAATGCCCCGAAAAAAGAACGACCAGAGGGCGAAGAAGACGATGACCGGCAGAACCCAGGAGAGCAGCGAGGTCAGCCAGTTGCTGTCGGTCGCGCCCGTGATCTTGACACCGGCTTTTTCGAACAGGGCCGCGAATTCGGGGTCGACGCGATTGGCGATGAAATATTTGCGCCCGTCGACCGGTTCCTTGAACTCGCCTTCCACCCTGCTCTCGGTCAGCGTCACGGAAGCGATGCGGCCTTCGCCGACCATGCGCATCATGTCGCTGTAGCTCAGTTGGGTATAGTCGCGATAGCCGATCCAGGCCTGGAAGGCCATCAGGAGCGCGAAGGCGAAAAGGAAATAACTGAAGTTAAAGACGTGTTTCTTTTCCATTTACAAGCACCCTGTTGCGCATTGGCCAATCCGCCAAGCCACTACATGGCGCGATCCGTCTCATGGTTTACTATTCCGTGTCAAACCGGACAACCCGCGCGCACACGGGCTTCTCGTGCGGAATTGAGCCAATCTTGGCCGTCTGCTGCGCCTCGTATCTGAGTTCGCAAACGTTTCTTAGCAAGTTTTACGCTATGCTTTCTTGTCAACGCGTGGTGTATTAGAATGAACCAGATGGAAAAGCCCGAAAAGTTCGATATCGAAGGTTTGCGCCGAAGGCTATCGGAAGGCACCAAAGCCGACAAGGCAGGGTCGCCTGCGGGCGCCGAGGACGCGGAGATGAATCCGCTGGCCAAGCAGATCGCCAGGCAATTTCGCGAGGAAAACTATTCCCCGTCGATCGTTACCGGTCAGTTGCGACTGCTGGAATTCGTCAGTCTGTTCGGCATCGGACTTGCAGTCCACTTCTTCCTGTTGATCGATTCCTCTCCGAGACTATTGGCCGAACTCTTCCTAAGTCTGGCGGGCTCTTCGGTCGCCGTGCTGTTCCTGCAGATCTCCGACGGCTATCAGGTCTCGGCACTGCGCACACCGCTGCGCACGCTGCCGCGCATTGCCGGAAGTTGGACTGCAGCAACGGCGCTGATCGCGGTCGCCCTTTTCTTGTTCCGCCCGGGCGGTTTCGATTTTCGTGACTGGCTCGTCTCTTGGTACGGCTTTGGCCTCGCCTTTCTGTTCGTTGAGCGCAATCTCGTCGGCTTCGGCATCCGAAGATGGGCGCGCAACGGTATCATGGAGCGACGCGCCGTGGTGGTCGGCGGCGGAAAACCGGCCAAGGACCTGATTCGCGCACTCGAACAACAGCCGGACAACGACATCCGCATCTGCGGCATCTTCGACGACCGTGGTTCCGCCCGCTCGCCGGACGTCGTCGCAGGCTATCCGAAGCTCGGGACCATCGCCGAACTCGTCGAGTTCGCCCGGTTTGCCCATATCGACATGCTGATCATTTCGCTGCCGCTCTCTGCGGAGGATCGCATCCTGCACCTCCTCAAGATGCTCTGGGTCTTGCCCGTCGACATCCGGCTCGCGGCCCATTCCAATAGCCTACGCTTCCGTCCGCGCTCCTATTCGCATGTCGGTGCGGTACCGATGCTCGACATCCTCGACAAGCCGATCCGCGATTGGGATTCGGTTGCCAAACGGTGCTTCGACATCTTTTTCAGCATCATCGCGTTGCTATTGCTCTGGCCGGTGTTCATCGCGGCAGCGATCGCCGTCAAGACGACCTCCAAGGGGCCGGTGTTGTTCGTCCAGAAGCGCCATGGCTTCAACAACGAGGTCATCAACGTCCTGAAGTTCCGCTCGATGTATACCGAGATGAGCGACCCGACCGCGCGCCAGGCCGTCACCAAGGGCGATCCACGCGTGACCCCGGTCGGACGTTTCCTCCGCAAGTCCTCGATCGACGAACTACCGCAGATTTTCAACGTGCTGCGTGGCGATCTCTCGCTGGTCGGCCCGCGCCCGCATGCCGTCCTCGCACAGACCCATAACCGCAACTATAGCGAAGTCGTCGAGGGCTATTTCGCCCGCCACCGGGTCAAGCCCGGCGTTACCGGCTGGGCCCAGATCAACGGTTGGCGCGGCGAGATCGACAATGACGACAAGATCAAGTTCCGCACGGCCTACGACCTCTACTACATCGAAAACTGGTCGCTGCTGTTCGATCTGAAGATCCTGTTCCTCACGCCGTTCCGCCTGCTCAATACGGAAAACGCCTATTGAGCACGATCAACTCCCACCAACCGGTGCCCTTCAGGCCGCAGCTCGCGGCCCTGACGCTCTTCGGCTCGGCGCTGGTTGCCATAGGCGTCTTTCTCTCCGGCTTCGTGATGTCCGAGCCGGCACCTTACGAATTGCTGATGGTTGTGCAGGTCGCCGTCTGGTTTCTGCTGGGCCTGAAGATTTCGCGCGCCGTCGCGCCGCTTCTCGCGCTCCTGCTGACCTTCAATGTGGGCGGCATGTTGTCGCTGACCGTGATGAAGGATCTCGGCACGGGACCGATGTATCTGGCGGTCTCCACTTTCCTGGCGCTCACCGCCGTCTTCTTCGCAGCAATCATCGAGGAGCGCCACCAGCGCCTGCGGTTGATCTTCCACGCCTGGGTGGCGGCTGCAATCATCACGGCCCTCCTTGGTGTCCTCGGCTACTTTCAAGCCTTTCCGGGCGCAGAGGTCTTTACCCGCTACGACCGCGCCAAGGGCGCCTTCCAGGACCCCAACGTCTTCGGCCCCTTTCTGATCGCGCCCACTCTTTACCTTATGCATGGACTTCTGACCGGCAGGCTCCGCGAAGCGCCTTTCAAGGTAACGGGACTGCTCATCATCACGCTTGGCGTCTTCCTGTCGTTCTCGCGCGCCGCCTGGGCGCTGTTCCTGTTTTCAACCATCGCGCTCGTCTTGATCCTGCTGCTCAAGGAGCGCACGGGCGCCTTCCGCCTGAAAATCCTTCTCCTGTCGTTGACGGCCCTCGTATTGCTTGTCGTTGCGGTGGTCATCGCCTTGCAGTTCGAACAGGTCCGCAACCTGTTCCTCGACCGCACCACTCTGGTCAAGGAATATGATGCAGGCCCTCTCGGCCGTTTCGCCCGCCATCGCATCGGCTTCCTCATGGCCATGGAGAACCCGCTCGGCATTGGGCCCATGGTGTTTGGCCAGATCTTTTTCGAGGACGAGCACAATATCTGGCTGAAATCTTTGACCACTTATGGCTGGATCGGCTTTGTCTCTTACGTCACAATGATGGTCTGGACGCTGGCGATCGGCTTTCGTTACCTGCTGCGCGACCGGCCCTGGCAACCCTACCTGATGATCGCCTGGATCGTGATCATCGGACACGTGATCATCGGCAATGTCATCGACACCGACCACTGGCGGCATTTCTACCTGCTGCTCGGCATAGTCTGGGGCTGCGGCGCGCTGGAATGGCGCTACCAGCGAGCGCTGCGGCGTACCGTTGCCTCCCCTGCCTGACCCATGGGATCGAGCGAGAGCGCCTTGAGAATTCTGGAAGTCCTGGAACCGAGCGGCGGCGGATCCGGCCGCCATTTCGTCGATCTCTGCGCGGGCTTGAAGGCGCGCGGCCATGCGGTGACGGCGGTCTACTCTCCGGTCCGCGCCGAGGAACGTTTCGTGCGCGAACTCATGGCGCTCGATCTAGCCAAGGTGATCGCCCTGCCGATGCTGCGTGCCGTCGGTCCCAGGGATTACGCCGCCTGGAGAGCACTCGGCCACGTGATCCGTGAAGAGGGACCTTTCGACATCATTCATGGCCACAGTTCGAAGGCCGGCGCGTTGATCCGTCTTCGCCGGCCCGGTCGGCATGTGCCCCGCATCTATACGCCGCACGCCTTCCGCACCATGGACCCGACGCTGTCGTCGAAGGGCCGCCTGGTGTTCGGCCAGATCGAGGGCCTCCTGGGCCGTTACCTAACCGACCGGCTGATCTGTGTGTCCAAGAGCGAATACGACCATGCCCTCAGGCTCGGCATTCCCGAGAACAAGCTCACCGTCGTCGTGAATGGAGTAGGCGCTCCCCCCACGGGCCAGCGACAGGAGATCCGCAACCTCTTCGGCCTTCCCCAGGATGCCCTGGTGTTCGGCTTCATCGGCCGTCTATCCACCCAGAAGGCACCGGAACGCCTCATCGCAGCGTTTGCCGCAGTCGCTCGGAGCGCGCCCGAGGCGCGCCTCCTGATGATCGCAAGCGGAGAACTTGAAGCCGATGTACGCCACCAGATCGAAACCGCCGGCCTCACCGATCGCGTCGTCATCGATGCCGCCTTGCCCGGCTCGGCGGCCCTTCAGGCAATCGACGTGCTCGTCGTGACCAGCCGCTACGAAGCGATGTCCTACGTCATGCTTGAAGCGGCAGCTGCCGGCCTGCCGTTGATCCTCACCGATGTCGGCGGCACATCGAACGTACTCGATCACGACGTCAACGGGTTCATCGTGCCGAATACGGATGACACGGCGGCGCTTACCGCAGCCATGGCGAGGCTCTGCGACACAGCCACGCGAGCGCGCCTTGCCGCCGCAGCGAGCGGGCGCAGCGGTCGCTATGGCGTGGACGCCATGGTGGATCAGACCATCGACGTCTACCGGCAGGTGCTCGCAGGCAGAGGAGCGACGCGCGATTGATTTTTCCCGCGCATTCGTCATATTCCCTACCATGACTACACCAGCACAAATCCGCGCTGCCCGGGCGCTTCTCGGCTTGAGCGTCGACCAGGTTTCGGCAAAGAGCGGCGTATCCGCCTTTATGATCCTGCAGATCGAGGACGAAAAGGCCGACTCGCCCGACCAAGGGACCTTGCTCATGCTTCGGGGCGCCTTCGAGAAGGCCGGAATTGCCTTTCTCGGCGACGGGGATTGTCCACCTGGCGGCATGGGCGTAAGGCTTGTCGCACGCCACGATACCGGCGAAGGCCTGCGGCCGGAAAATCTCAACGCGACCAACGACGGCTGATCCAGCCTTCGCCACGGAACAAAATCGCGTCTGCCGGTTTGTTGCCCGTCACCAGATAGGAGCTACGCATGAATCGGAACAACGGTCTCTACTTCGCCATCGGCGCATTGGTCGTGGTGGTTATCGGCCTCGGTATCTACCTCTACCGTGAAGAGACAAAGCCCAAGGGCATCGAGATGACGATCGGCCGCGACGGTGTAACGATCCAGGAAAACTGAGCGCTCCGTACGGCGGCGATTTCGCCTGCAATGACTGCGAATTAGACATGACAAAGCCCGGTTTTCATCCCGGGCTTTTTTCGTGAAAACCTGGCGGGAAATTGGAAAGCGGTTCACCGCACCGCCATAAACGTCCGGCTGAGATGGCGCGGCGCACTGAGGGCACCTTCCAGCATGAAGGGCATGCTTTCCGCGGACGCCGTGGCGCGCTTCGCAACGACAGGCAGGCCATGGCCGAGGCCATCAAACAGGCAGAATTCTATCAGCGGCTTACCCCCCTCGTCGTGCCAGACTTTCGCGGCATGCCCGTCTATCATGACTTTCTTGCCCGCATCCTCGTCGAGGCCGTAGAGGTCCAGCCATTGCGCCAGTGTGGCACGCGCATTGGCGACGGTCACGACGCGGTCAGCAGTGCCGTGCCAAATCGACACCAACGGTCTCTTCTTGATCTCCGGTGATACTGCGCGCACCAGGTCGCCCCATTCCCGCGAGGAGCGGTTGACGCCGGAGTTCATCACCGAGAGCGCCGACATGGCGTCGCGCGCCGCACCGAACGGCAGGCCGGCGACGATCTGGCCGGCGGCAAACAATTCTGGATAAGTTGCGAGAAGAGCAGACGCCATGGCTCCGCCTGCTGAAAGACCCTGGACATAGATGCGGCTTCGGTCGGCATGATGCCGGTCGCAGGCATTGTCGATCATCTGGCGGACAGACATCAACTCGCCGCGATCGCGCGCGACCGCGCTCGGTCGGAACCAGTTAAAGCAGAGATTTGGATTATTTGACTTGCGTTGTTCGGGATAGAGCAGAACGAAGCCGTCCTTGCGTGCCAGCGCGCTCCAGCCACTGCCCTTATCGAAATCATCGGCAGTTTGCAGGCAGCCATGCAGCACGACGACGAGCGGCGCGCCTTTTCGCGCCTTTGGCGGCACGTATTCGAGCATGCGCAGATGGCCGGGATTCGTCCCGAACCCGGTCACCTCCTGCAAACGCGGGCGTACCGTGCGGGCCTTCTTCTTCCTTGTCGGCTCAGCAAGCGGCAACGGAATAGAAGGTATCGCCTTCAGGATCTTCTTTCGCAGCTTCTTCTGCTGCCCGAGGACGAAGGAAAACGGCATGGGAATCTTGAGGCGCATGAAAAAGGAATTCCTTCTCGAAAACTCGAAGTAGCACTCCCCGTCTAAAGCCCCGCCGCGCGCTCCGGTTCCCATCCGGCGGATTTAAACACCATATAGTGCTGCATTGCAGCATTCATAGGGCAACAAGCGCAGAGACCGCAACAAATCGACAGCCGTGCAGACGGCCGCTCAGGCTGATGTAACTTTATGATTTTGCTGGGATATCAAGAATTAATTGGTCGGGACGGCGTGATTCGAACACGCGACCCCTTGACCCCCAGTCAAGTGCGCTACCGGGCTGCGCTACGCCCCGACCTGCTTTTTCCAAAGCACGTTCTCCTTAATGGCAAGGCCCCGTGCACGCAAGGGGGAAAAGGAATGATTTTGCCAAGACCCTGGTCGCTTACCTTACCTGATCGAGAAGGCGCTTGCATTCCAGGAGATCGAACAGCGTCTCTTGGAGCAGGGCCCGGTCTTCCTTGCCGACTGAACTACCCTTGCCAGCGGAAATTTCCGGCATGTCGTCGTCGCTGCCACCGAATCCGAAGAACCGCCCGCTAGCCTTCACCTTTGGACGACCGACGATTTGATCCTCCTCTGGTAGGCCGAGCTTGGGCTCTTCTGTCTTCGCCGAACCTGCCGCAACGAGAGCCTCCATGGTGGCAATATCGCCGCTTGCCACCGCCATGACGAACTTATTGCCATTGGTCTTCAGAAGCTTCTGCACGCCTTTAATGGTGTAGCCCTGATCGTAGAGAAGGTGGCGGATGCCCTTCAGCAGTTCGATGTCGTCCGGGCGATAGTAGCGGCGACCCCCGCCACGCTTCAGCGGCTTTATCTGAAGAAAGCGCGTTTCCCAGAAGCGCAGCACGTGCTGGGGAAGATCGAGATCGTCCGCAACCTCGCTGATTGTGCGAAAGGCATCCGGGCTCTTTTCCAACTGCATCTTACCGCTCCTGCACAGGCATAGCGCGAACGCCGCAACTCGCGGCTATTTCAACGATTTGCACCGGAAATTTCAAGCTGCCCGAAAGGCTGAGCGAAGCGCTCCACGGTTTTCGTGGTCAGGCGACCGGATTCTGCGGCTTCTGCTTTGCCTTGCGCTGCAGGTGCGAACGCAGAATGCGCTGCTTGAGGACATTCGACGCCTTGAAGGTCATCACCCGCCGTGGCGAGATCGGCACTTCCTCGCCGGTCTTCGGATTGCGGCCGATTCGCTCGTTCTTCTGACGCACCTGGAAGGTCGCAAAAGAGGAAAGCTTGACCATTTCGCCACGCACGATCGCGTTGCAGATTTCATCGATCACCGTCTCGACCAATTCCGCCGACTCGGTTCGAGAGAGGCCCACCTTGCGAAAGACTGATTCCGCCAAATCCGCTCGCGTCACTGTCTTACCGGCCATGGCTCTCGTCCGCTTAAATCAATGATCTTGTTGAATTCGCCAGAGAGTATTGCCCTTGGGCTTGACGGTCAAGCGCTTGTTACAAATCCTCTATTTCGCGTCGTGCGACTACCAGCGTAGGAGTACGGCGCCCCAGGTGAAACCACCACCCATCGCCTCGAGCATAACCAGATCGCCCTTTTTGATGCGCCCGTCGCCAGCCGCAACGGAAAGCGCCAACGGAATGGACGCCGCCGAGGTATTGCCGTGCAGATCGACCGTGACGACGACCTTTTCCAGCGGAATGCCGAGCTTCTTCGCCGAGGCATCGATAATGCGGCGATTGGCCTGGTGCGGGACCAGCCAGTCGATGTCGTCGGCAGTCGTGTCGGTTGCGGTGAAGGCCGCCTCGATCACGTCGGTGATCATGCCGACCGCATGCTTGAAGACCTCACGTCCTTCCATACGCAGATGGCCCGCTGTTCCGGTCGTGGAGGGTCCGCCGTCGACATAGAGCTTGTCCTTGTGGATGCCGTCGGACCGCAACTGTGAACTCAAGACGCCGCGATCGGCGGTCGTTCCTTCGCCCGTGGCCGCTTCCAGAATGACAGCGCCGGCGCCGTCACCAAAGAGCACGCAGGTGGTGCGGTCCGTCCAGTCGAGGATGCGCGAGAAGGTTTCGGCGCCGATCACCAGGACGCGCCGAGCCATGCCGCAACGGATGTGCAGGTCGGCGGTCGAGATGGCGTATACGAAGCCTGAACAGACGGCCTGAATGTCGAAGGCAAAGCCGTGATGCATGCCGAGTCGGTTCTGAATGTTGACGGCGGTCGCCGGGAATGTGTTGTCCGGCGTCGAGGTCGCACAAATGATCAGGTCGATGTCCGCCACCGTGAGGCCCGCATTGTCGAGTGCCTTCTGCGCGGCTTCCGCGCCGAGCGAGGCGGTGGTCTCCCCCTCGCCGGCGACGTAGCGCTGGCGAATGCCCGTACGCTGCACGATCCACTCGTCGGAGGTGTCCACCGTCTCCTCCAATTCGCGATTGGTCACCACCCGCTTCGGGAGCGCCGCCCCAAAACCGCGAACAACAGAACGGATCATTTTCTTCCTAACCCCGTCGATCATGCCGCTTCCGGCCCCGCCGAAGACGGATGCCGTGCATGATAATTCTTCAGATCGTTTTCGATTTTCTGCGTCAGCCCATTGCGGGCCATGTCGTAGCCGACATCAATGGCGGCTGCGAAGCCTTCGGCATCAGTCCCGCCGTGGCTCTTGATGACGATACCGTTGAGACCCAGAAACACTCCGCCGTTCACTTTGCGCGGATCCATCTTCTCGCGCAACTGGTCGAAAGCGCCCTTCGCCAGCAGGTAGCCGATCTTGGCCAGCAGTGTACGAGACATCGCGGCGCGCAGGTATTCGGCAATCTGGCGAGCCGTGCCTTCGGCGGTCTTGAGCGCGATATTGCCGGTGAAGCCTTCGGTCACCACGACATCGACCGTGCCCTTGCCGAGATCGTCGCCCTCGACGAATCCGTAATAATCCATCGTATCGAGACCTGCCTCGCGCAACATGCGTCCAGCTTCCTTGACCTCTTCCTGGCCCTTGATTTCCTCAACCCCGACATTGAGCAGACCGACCAGGGGACGCTCGACTTCAAACAGCGCGCGCGCCATTGCGCCGCCCATCAGCGCGAAATCGAGGAGCTGCTGAGCGTCGGCCCCGATCGTCGCGCCGACGTCGAGCACAATGCTCTCGCCCGACAGCGTCGGCCAGATGGCGGCAATCGCCGGGCGTTCGATCGTTGCCATGGTGCGCAGGCAGAACTTGGCCATCGCCATCAACGCGCCGGTATTGCCTGCGGAGACGACGACATCGGCCTGGCCGGCCTTCACTGCCTCGATCGCGCGCCACATGGATGAGATGTAGCGGCCACGGCGCAGAGCCTGGCTCGGCTTCTCATCCATGCCGACGGCCACATCGCAATGATGGAAAACCGACTTTTCCTTGAGCTTTGGATATTGGGCAAGGAGCGGGAGGCAGCGCTCCTGCTGGCCAAAGAGAACGAACTGGATGTCGGGATGCCGCTCCAGCGCCTTGGCCGCACCGGGAATGACGACTTCGGGGCCGAAGTCGCCCCCCATGACGTCAAGAGAAATTCTGATCACCTATGCCTGGTCCTTCTTATTCGCTGCCCGGCGAAATTTCGGCCAAAATACCGGTTTCGCTGTACCGCACAACCCAATTCGCCGACGTTGTGACTGCGATCAGTCCTTTTTCCAGCCCTTCAGCACGGCAAAAGGCGACGGTGGCCGATCCTTGGCATCATCGCTCTCGATATGACCGGCAAAATGCGCGCCCGGCTTCTTCGGATAAGGATCGATGCCGAGGGCAGCAAATTCCGCGACCACCGCACCCGCGTCGATCGTGTCGCCGACGAAGGTCTCTGGCAGGTCGGGCCCGTCCGGATCGAGAACCATTTCGCCCGCCTCATCCGTGACAATCCGAGCGAGCTTCGAGCCCTCCGGAACGAAAATTTGATCGATCTCCTGCCTGATCTCGGAGACCACCGGCTCAAGCGTCACGACACAAGCCTGCACGATCTCGCCTTCGACCCGGCCCCAAATGCGGATGCCGTCCTTCTTCCAGCGATTGATCTGCAGATCGGCAGTGAGCCTATTGACCGCTTCCACCTGCCACAGTTCTCCGAGCGCAGCGCGCTCGCGCGCATCGGCCTCGACGTGCACCTGCACAGGATTGGCCGAGACATGGCCGACCTTGACCCGGTAGGAAAAAGCCGAGGCATCGGCATCCTTGTTGTGCGAAGTCATTTCAGAGCGAGCCTCCGGGAGGATCGAGCCGGACGGTGCCGGTCTCGACGATCTCCTCATTGAGGGCGTGGAGCCTGCGCTCTACGTCCATCATCCATTCGGCGAGACGGGCCATTTGCGGCGCGTCCTCACCCATCTCGGGATATATATTGCGCCGAAGGGCGGACGCCAACAGGTCAAGGTCAACTTTGTCGAGCGCGGCAGCATAGGACTCCAGCCGGCCGTAGAACATGCCGGCGAGCTTCTTCATCCGCTTCGGTACGCCCTGGTCGCCGATCCCCAGCTCCCTGATGGAATGATCAACGTCCTCGAAGAAGGCGTCGACGATTTCCTGCGCGATTTCCTGGCCGCTGCGTGCCGATTGGCGTGTACGGCGGAAATAGAGAATCAGGACGATCGACAGCATTTCGAAACGGCCCATGACCGTGTCGGGCATGCCGAGTTCGGCGTAAAATACGGGCGTCCGCGCGGTGGCGGTCAATGCCTCGTATTGACGCTCAACGATGAGCCGATTGTGCTTTTTCTGCCGGAAAAACCCGAATAGCATTCATTTCACCAAAAAGAACCGAGCGAACCGGTTCGTCTGCCCTGGGTCGTGTTGCATGATTGCGAAAGCTGGTTTACCGAAGCAGACGTGAATTGCAATGCCGTTTCTGCCGTCTGGCCCGATCCTTTGGGCCATCGCGGGGCAGCCGGCCGCTTCGTCCGGACAAGGTCAAAGCAGCTGAGGCTTCGACCCCGGAAAGGCCACAATGGTATGCGCATCAGATTGCGGCGACCCGGTCGGGTGGCCTCGTAGAGTCATTGGAGACGTGTGGTTGGAAATGCGGTATCTCGGATCGGACAGAAAAGTTCTCGGCTGCACTGCCCTCGCCCTCGCCCTTTCGGTAGCCAGCCTCTCCGGTTGCACCACCTCCGAGGTCTTCCATAACGGATATGTCGTCGACCAGGACGCGCTCGAACTGGTACCGGTCGGCTCAAGCCGCGAGCAGGTACTGCTATCGCTCGGCACCCCGTCGACCACAGCCACCTTCGACGGCGAGGTCTTCTATTACATTTCCCAGAAGCGCACCCGTTCGGTCGCCTTCATGAAACAGAAGCTGGTCGAACAACAGATCCTGGCGATCTATTTCGACAAGGACGGCGTCGTCGCCCAGCGCGCCAACTACACTATGAAGGACGGCAAAGTCTTCGACATGATCTCGCGCACGACGCCCACGGGTGGCAAGGATCTTACCTTCCTGCAGCAAATCCTCTCCGGCGGCGGCGGCGCGGCCAACAGCGTCAAGAACATCCTCGGCGGCCTGTAACAACTGCCCTCCAATAGACAAGAAAACCGCGGAAGCCTGCTCCCGCGGTTTTTTGTTTATCCAGCGATTGCTCGCCCGGCGTCAGCCGGCCAGAACGGCAAGCAGCAGCAGAGCAACGATATTGGTGATCTTGATCGCCGGGTTGACGGCCGGGCCTGCGGTATCCTTGTAGGGATCGCCGACGGTATCGCCCGTCACCGATGCCTTATGCGCGTCCGAGCCCTTCAGATGCTTGACACCGTCTTTGTCGACGAAGCCATCCTCGAAGCTCTTCTTGGCATTGTCCCAGGCACCACCGCCCGAGGTCATGGAAATCGCCACGAACAGGCCGTTGACGATGACGCCGAGCAGCGAGGCGCCGAGCGCCGCAAAGGCCGAGGCCTTGGAGCCCGAGAGCAGCAGCACGCCGAAATAGACGACGAGCGGAGCGAGGACCGGCAGCAGCGAGGGGACGATCATTTCCCGGATCGCAGCCTTGGTCAGAATGTCGACGGCGCGGCCGTAGTCCGGCTTGACCGTTCCCAGCATGATGCCTGGGTTTTCCCGGAACTGGCGGCGAACTTCCTCGACGATCGAACCGGCTGCACGACCGACCGCGGTCATGGCGATGCCACCGAACAGGTAGGGGATAAGACCGCCGAAGATCAGGCCGGCCACCACGTAAGGGTTTGACAGGCTGAACGAGATGTCGCCCATGTTGGCGAAGTACGGATATTTATCGCTGTTGGCGGCAAAGAACTGCAAGTCGTTGGAATAGGCGGCAAACAGCACCAGTGCGCCGAGACCTGCCGAACCAATCGCGTAGCCCTTGGTGACGGCCTTGGTCGTGTTGCCGACCGCATCGAGCGCATCAGTCGACTTGCGGACTTCGGACGGCAGGCCGGCCATTTCGGCAATGCCGCCGGCATTGTCGGTGACCGGACCGAAGGCGTCGAGCGCCACGATCATGCCGGCCAGGCCGAGCATGGTGGTGACAGCAATCGCCGTCCCGAACAGGCCGGCAAGCTGGTAGGTCGAGATGATCCCGCCGACGATGACGATCGCCGGGAGTGCCGTCGACTCCAGCGAGACGGCAAGGCCCTGGATCACGTTGGTGCCGTGGCCGGTGACGGAGGCCTGGGCGATCGAGTTGACCGGCCGCTTGTTGGTGCCGGTGTAGTATTCGGTGATGACGACGATTAGCGCGGTGACCACGAGGCCGAGAATGCCGCAGATGAACAGGTTCCAGCCGGTGATGTCCATGCCGGCGACGGTACCGATGGAACCCCAGCCGACGGTGAACGAGGTGGCCGCGGCGAGGCCTATGATCGAAAGCCCTCCGGTGACGATGAGGCCCTTGTAAAGGGCGCCCATGATCGAGCCATTGGTACCGAGCTTGACGAAGAAGGTACCAATGATCGAAGTGATGATGCAGGCGCCGCAAATGGCGAGCGGATAGACCATCACGCTTTCGAGGACCGGCGCACCGGCGAAGAAGATCGCTGCGAGCACCATCGTCGCGACGACCGTCACCGCATAGGTCTCGAACAGGTCGGCGGCCATGCCGGCGCAGTCGCCGACATTGTCGCCGACGTTGTCGGCAATCGTCGCCGGGTTGCGCGGATCGTCTTCCGGAATGCCGGCTTCGACCTTGCCGACCAGGTCGCCGCCGACGTCCGCGCCCTTGGTGAAGATGCCGCCGCCGAGACGGGCAAAAATCGAGATCAGCGAGGCACCAAAGCCGAGCGCGACGAGCGAGTTGATCACTTCGCGCGATCCGCCCTCATGGCCAAGCACCACGGTCAGGATATAGTAGTAGATCGACACGCCGAGCAGCGCGAGACCAGCCACCAGCATACCGGTGATGGCGCCCGACTTGAAGGCGATGTCGAGACCGGCGGCAAGGCTCTGTGACGAAGCCTGGGCGGTGCGAACATTGGCGCGGACCGAGACGTGCATGCCGATAAAGCCGGCAGCACCGGACAGAACCGCGCCGATCAGGAAGCCGATCGCTGCGGCAGCAGAAAGCAGCAACCAGGTTGCGATGAAGACGACGACGCCGACAATGGCAATGGTAAGGTACTGGCGCGCAAGGTAGGCCTGCGCCCCTTCACGAATATAACCCGCAATTTCCTGCATGCGAGCATTGCCCTGATCGGCGGCAAGCACCGAGCGCGTCGCCCAGACCGCATAGACCACTGAAAGCAAACCGCAAAATATGACGCCTAAAAGCACTGTCATTCGCAATACCTCCCGTATTGCCCGCGCCTCACTCCCCGCGGGCGGTGACGTCCGGCTCGGCCCCTCCTCCGGAAGCTGCCCGACTTGCGGCGAGATTGCGTTGCGGATTCCCTAACGTCAAGCCCCGGACGTATCGCAGGAAAAAGGCGTCAGCTACGCTCCTTGCGCGCGGCGGCACGCATTTGCAGGACGATCAGGATCAGGCAGACAATGGTCACGGGCCAGATCACGAGGTTCATCACGGACCAGCCGAAGGCCGAGAAGACCTTGCCCGAGGAAAAGGACGAAAGAGCCACGGTGCCAAACAGGATGATGTCGTGGAAACCCTGGACCTTGTCGGCCTCATGCGCGCGATAGCTCGAGGCGACGATCGCGGTTGCGCCGATGAAGCCGAAATTCCAGCCAATGCCGAGCAGCACCAGGGCGAGCCAGAAATTCCACAGCTCGACGCCCATATGCGCGACAATAGCGCAACTCATCAGGATCAGCAGACCAGCAGCGACGACCTTTTCGGTGCCGAAGCGCGAAATCAGCATGCCGGTGAAGAAGCTCGGCGCAAACATCGCGATGACGTGCCACTGGATACCGAGAGTGGCCAGATCGGAGGAAAAGCCGCAGCCGACGACCATGGCCAGCGGCGCGCCAGTCATCATGAAAGTCATCAGGGCGTAGGAACTGATGCCGCAGATCATACCCGTCGCAAAGCGCTGCGTCATGACGATCTCGCTCAGCGGACGCGCCGCCTCGCCATTGACGCCCGTTTTGGAGGAGGCGTCGGGCAGCTTGAGAAAGAAAAGCACGACGATGGCGAGCAGCATGAGCGGAACTAGGCCCATGAATGCACCAGCGAAGGTCACAGGCTCCATCCAATCCTTGAGCCAGATTGCCAGTTGCGGGCCGACGATGGCCGAAACAATGCCGCCGGCGAGGATCCAGGAAATCGCCTTGCCCTTGTAGAAGGTCGGCGACGCATCGGCGGCCGCGAAGCGGATCTTTTGGGTAAAGCCTCCGGAGAGACCGATCAGCAGAAGGCCGAAGGCGAAAAGCCAGAAATCGGAGCGGAAGAGAGCGAGTGCCGCCACGGCCCCGCCAATCGCCCCCATCAGCGCGCCGACCATGAAGCTTTCGCGCCGGCCGAGGAAGCGTGACGCCACGGCAACGACGATGGCGCCGAGCGCGACACCGACATTGAAGCCGGTGAGAGGCGCCGTCGCCAGCGATTTATCGGCGCCAAGCAACTGGAAGCCGGCCAGGCCGCCGACGGAGAAACTCAAGGGAGCCGCCGATCCGAGGATGGCTTGAGCGACCGTCAGGAGGGATACATTACGCTTGGCCGTGCGCAGTTGGCCGTCCAAACCTTGCGACTCGTGAGCGGCCATGACGTGTTTCCCGGAATTATTTCTTGGTGATGCCACGGACCTGCTTGGCGATCCGGTCGAGGACGGCGTTGACGAGCTTCGGCTCCTCGTCCTCGAAGAAGGCGCGAGCGATCTCGACATATTCGGTGACGATGACCGGAACCGGAACGTCCTTGCGCTCCAGCAATTCAAAGGTGCCGGCGCGCAGGATGGCTCGTACCGTCGAATCGATCCGCGAGAGCGCCCAGTCGTCCTGCAGGGCACCAGCGATCATCGGGTCTATAAGCGTCTGGTCACGCACCACGCCGGCGACGATCGAACGGAACCAGGAAGCATCCGCCTTGAGATAGGTATCGCCGTCGACTTCCTGCCCGAGGCGATGGGTCTCGTATTCGCTGACGACCTCCAGCACGCCGGTACCGCCAATATCCATCTGATACAGAGCCTGTACCGCTGCCAGGCGCGCGGCACCCCGCTGGTTGGCTGTCTTGACCGGCTGTTTGTCTTCCGTCGACATGTTCGTCAGTTACCCAGTTTCTTCTTGAGCGCAATCATCGTGAGCGCAGCGCGTGCGGCAAAACCGCCCTTATCCTTGTCTGAGCGGCGCGCGCGCGCCCAGGCCTGCTCTTCGTTTTCAACCGTCAGGATGCCGTTGCCGATCGCGAGGGATTCGGAAACCGCGAGATCCATCAGCGCGCGGGAGGACTCGTTCGAGACGATTTCGAAGTGATAGGTTTCTCCGCGGATGACCATGCCGAGCGCTACGAAGCCGTCATAGTGCACACCCTCTTCGTCGGCGGCATCAAGTGCTATCGAGATCGCCGGCGGGATTTCTAGGGCACCCGGCACGGTCACAACATCATAGGTCGCACCCGCTTCGTCGAGGGTTGCCTTGGCGCCATCAAGCAGGGCATCGGACATGTCGTCATAAAACCGAGCCTCAACGATCAGGAGATGCGGTGCAGATTTGTTCTTAGCCATGATCTCGACCCCGGTTTTCAGGAGAATTCGGCGCAATGCCGGATGAAGCGCGGTCAAACCACGGCGCACCGGGCTTGGCAAGTGTTTTTCCGCCAGAGCGCTTCGAAGGGGCCCGCGCTCCCTGCAAATGACAGCCGGATACCGTCCTTGTCACAGCCGGGGAACAAAAAACGCCAGCCAGTGTTCTACCGAGGACCGCCGCGTCGGGTCGTGGGCGGGAAACAAACTCGAATTCGGCAAGTCCGACAGGAGGTATATCATGGGTCGCGGTATTCTGCTTTGGTTTCTCGGGGTTCCGATCCCGCTCATCATTCTGATCATGCTGTTCTGGCGCTAGGAGGCAGGATGTCCATTCCCGTCGCGCCCTCCCCCGCGTTGATGCCGATCGAATCCTCGGCATCCGCAGTCTCCCTGAGGTCGATCTTCGCCGGTGCGCTTGCCGCTTCAGCCATCACCCTCATTCTCACCCTGATAGGTTCCGGCCTCGGCCTCACCATGGTCTCGCCTTGGGCAGGCGAGAGCGTCTCGCTTGAAGCCATCGGCTGGACCACCGTGGTCTGGCTGATCCTCGTCCAATGGCTGTCAGCCGGGTTCGGTGGCTACCTCACCGGTCGTTTGCGCACGAAATGGGTCGGCGTCCACACAGATGAGGTCTTCTTTCGCGACACGGCCCATGGTTTCCTGTCCTGGGCGCTTGCAACGCTTCTCGTTGTGGGTCTCCTCGGGTCTGTGTTCAGCTCCGTTGCGGGAACAGTCGCCAGCGCCACGGCTTCTGCGGCAAGCGCAGCCGGCGCCGCTGGCATTGCCTCCGCCTCGAGCACCCAGGACGAAGGGGCCGGTTTCTCGGTCAACTATTTCGCCGACGCCATCCTGCGCCCGGCCGATCCGGCAACTCCGCCCGCGGTACAGAGCGACGAACGTGTCACGGCAGAGGTGTCGCGGATCCTCGTCAATGGCGCCATTCGCGGGGAAATGCCGGCCGATGACCGCGCCTATCTGGATCGTGTCGTCGCGTCGCGGACCGGTCTTTCGGAAGCGGATGCGAAGGTCCGGGTTGACCAGACGCTGGCCAACATCGAGACGGCCAAAACCGAAGCTCAGGAAGCGGTGGACACCGCCAAGCAGGCGGCCACTGCCATGGCGCTCGCCGGAGCCGTTTCGCTCATGATTGGCGCCTTCATCGCCTCTGTAGCGGCAGCCCTGGGAGGCCGCCAGCGAGACGAGGAAGAAGACCTGATCGCTATGGTCTGAGATCATTGGCACCAGGAAAAGAGCAGAGCCCGGCTGTCGACGTAGCCGGGCTCTTTATTTTTGACGCATCAAGCTCGTTCAAAGACATCCAGTCGATCCGGTCCGAAGCGTAACGAGTGCAGGGCACGGAATGCCGGCGGAATTGATTCCAGTGTCACGGGCGCGGCGATTCCGTCGTCGCCCACGACCACATCACCTCGGTAGAACTGGATCTCATCGACAAGATCAGCGGCGAGGAAATCGGCGGCAACGCGCGCCCCGCCCTCGACGACGAGCGACGAAATGCCCCGACTGGCGAGGGCGAAAAGCAGGCTCTCGAGATTCGACGCTTCCAGCACCTCCACGCCCCTCGCCGCAAGCGCTGCTCGTCGCGTCGCCAGAGCGTCGACGCCTTGCCCGCCTTCGCCGCTTCTAGATACGGCCACTTGCGGCGCATCGCAGACAACGATCAGCGGAATATCCCGCGCTGTTTGCACGAGCTTCGAAGTTAATGGCAGAGCCAGATCGCGGTCGAGAACGATACGGACCGGAGAGCGTTGTTCCAGCCCTTCGAGACGAACGGTGAGCTCGGGATCATCGGCCCGTGCAGTGCCGATGCCGACAAGGATCGCATCTGTCTCGGCCCGCAGAAGCTGCACCTGACGTCGGGCGAGTGGTCCCGTAATGGCCACCTGGCCGTTGCCCTTCCGGCCGATCATGCCGTCGGCCGAAACGGCGAGCTTTAGAATCACATAGGGGCGGCCCTTCGTCTGGCGGGTGAGATAGCCCGCAAGTGCCCGGCGAGCCTCGGCCTCGAGAACTCCCATTGTCACCTCGATCCCGGCATCCTGCAACATCCGAAGGCCCCGGCCCGACACGCGCTCGTCCGGATCGGTGACCGCAACGACAGCGCGGGCGATACCCGCCGCGATAAATGCGTCGGCGCATGGTGGGGTCTTGCCGTGATGTGAACAGGGCTCAAGGCTGACATAGGCGGTCGCCCCCCTCGCCTGTTCGCCTGCTTCGGCCAGCGCCTGCGGCTCGGCATGCGGCCGGCCACCCTTGGCGGTAACACCACGGCCGACGATTACACCGTCCTTGACGATCAGGCAGCCGACTGAGGGATTGGTACCCGTTTGCCCAAGGTGACGCAGGGACAGTTCGATGGCCTCCGCCATGAAGCGCGCGTCATCTGCCGCTCCGGGCATGGTTCACTCCACGCCGCTATCGCGAGAGATCTTGGCGTTGATCTCAGCGATGACGTTCTCGAAATCCTCGGCATGGGAGAAGTCGCGATAGACCGAGGCGTAGCGCACGAAGCCCACATCGTCGAGGCTTTTCAGCGCCTCAAGCACCTGGATCCCTATCTCTTCCGAGGAGATTTCCGACTCGCCAGAGCTTTCCAGACGGCGGACGATACCGGATACCGCGCGCTCGATACGCTCATTGTCGACCGGCCGCTTTCTCAGTGCGATCTGGAAGGAACGCACCAGCTTGTTGCGGTCGAACAGGACCTTGCGGCCCGTCTTCTTGACCACCATCAGTTCACGCAGTTGAACGCGCTCGAAAGTGGTGAACCGTCCGCCGCAGTCCGGGCAGATGCGCCGCCGGCGGATGGAGGTATTATCCTCCGCCGGGCGCGAATCCTTGACCTGAGTGTCTTCCGAACCGCAGAACGGGCAGCGCATGCACTTTCCTTACATGTATGGATACATCGGGAAGCGCTCGGTGAGCTTGATCACCTTCTCGCGCACCGCTGCCTCGACAACGGCGTTGCCCTCATCGGAATTGGCGACTTTCAGGCCGTCAAGGACTTCGACAATGAGGTTGCCGATTTCCTTGAACTCGGCTTCCTTGAAGCCGCGGGTCGTACCGGCCGGCGTGCCGAGGCGTACCCCGGAGGTGACGAAGGGCTTTTCCGGATCGAAGGGGATGCCATTCTTGTTGCAGGTGACGTAGGCGCGGCCGAGGGCGGCTTCCGCACGCTTGCCGGTGGCGTTCTTCTTGCGAAGGTCGACGAGCATCAGATGGTTGTCGGTGCCGCCCGAAACGATGTCGAGGCCGCCGGCAACCAGCGTCTCGGACAGCGCCTTGGCGTTCTTGACGATCTGGGCGGCGTAGTCCTGGAACTCCGGCTGCAGCGCTTCGCCGAAGGCGACCGCCTTGGCGGCGATGACGTGCATCAGCGGACCGCCCTGGAGACCGGGGAAGACGGCCGAGTTGAACTTCTTCGCCAGATCTTCGTCATTGGTGAGGATCATGCCGCCGCGCGGACCACGCAGCGACTTGTGGGTCGTGGTGGTGGCGACGTGGCAATGCGGGAACGGCGACGGATGCTGGTTGCCGGCGACCAGGCCGGCGATGTGGGCCATGTCGACCATCAGCCAGGCGCCGACTTCATCGGCGATCTCGCGGAAGCGCTTCCAGTCCCAGATGCGGGAATAGGCGGTGCCGCCGGCGATGATGAGCTTCGGCTTGTGCTTGCGGGCGCTTTCGGCAACCGCGTCCATGTCCAGCAAGTTGTCGCCTTCGCGAACGCCGTAGGAGACGACGTTGAACCATTTGCCGGACATGTTGACCGGCGAACCATGCGTCAGGTGACCGCCCGAGTTGAGATCAAGGCCCATGAAGGTGTCGCCCGGCTGCAAGAGTGCCAGGAACACGGCCTGGTTCATCTGCGAGCCCGAGTTCGGCTGGACGTTGGCGAAGTTGACGCCGAACAGCTTCTTGGCGCGCTCGATCGCCAGTTCCTCGGCGATGTCGACGAACTGGCAGCCGCCGTAATAGCGCTTGCCCGGATAGCCCTCGGCATACTTGTTGGTCATGATCGAGCCCTGCGCCTCGAGAACGGCGCGCGACACGATGTTTTCCGAGGCGATCAGCTCGATCTCGTGACGCTGGCGACCCAGTTCCTTCTCGATCGCGCCGAAGATTTCCGGATCGGTGTCGGCAAGCGTACGGGAAAAGAAGGCATCGGTGTTCGACATGACTGTGGGCTCCTGACGGTTGATGCCAAGGGGTCTTAGCGCTCCGTCTCGGCAAGGGCAATACGGGACGCGACATTTGCGCATCAAACAGCGCTGCGGCCCTCACATCGTACGTCAGGTCTCTCCTGCAAGGCAGGCGGCGCCAAGGAGAGCATACAAAAGAGGCGGCGACACGCCGGATTCGCCGCCGCCTGTATTCCAGCGCAACCACCCTCGGGGCGGTCGCGCCTTTACGTTCATTTACTGCGGCAGGATATCATCCTCGACCGAACCGGCCGACGTTTCGACGCCGATATTGGTCTGGAGCGCAAGCTGTGCATTGCCGTCCACGGCATAAATGTCATCGCGGAACTGAACGATGTTGTCCATAGACGACCAGGCCGTGATGTAAACCCAGTGCACGCCAACTACGTCCGTCAACAATATCGGCGTGTTGAGGCGGGTCGCAATCACGCGTTCGATCTCCTGGCGGCTCCAGCCGGGTGTATTCTTCAGCAGCCACACGACAAGGTCGCGCACGTTCTGAACACGCACACAGCCCGACGACTCGAAGCGCATAAGCTTGTTGAATAGCCCTTGCTGCGGCGTATCGTGCATGTAGACCGCATGGCTGTTGTGGAAGTTCAGCTTGGTCGAAGACATCGCATTGATCTTGCCCGGGTCCTGACGGAACATCAGGTTCGGCGCCTTTTCCGCATTCCAGTCGATGGTCTCCGGAGCCACCTCGTTACCGCTTCCATCGATCAAACGGATTGCGTTACGAGACAGATAGGTCGGATCCTTGCGCATCAGCGGCATGATATCCTTTTGGATGATCGAGCGCGGGGCGGTCCAATAGGGGTTCAAGATGACTTCATGAATCTTTAAATCAAGGGTCGGCGACGGACGCGAAATCGAGCCGACGATCGCCGTGTTGCGCAGAGCGACCCGGTCGTCCTCAACAGCCTCGACGTAGGCGGCCGGGATATTGACCACGACATAGCGGCGCTCGAACTGCTTGTTCATCATGTCCTGCAGCCGCTGCTGGTTGACGTTCAACTGCATCAATCGCGTATCGGCCGGAACGTTAAGCGCCTTCAAGGTGAATTCGCCAAGCACGCCGTCCTGGGGCAATCCGTGGCGGGCCTGGAAGCGCTTCACGGCGCCATCGACATAGGAATCGAACGAGTTGGACATGCCCGCGGAGCGCGGCAGGTCACCCGAGATCATCAGGCGCTGGCGCAGCTGCTGCACCGACGGATCAATCGCGCCGATCTTGAGCTTGACCGATGGATTGACCTGCGGCCAGCCACCGTTTGCGACGATCGTCTGGTACTCGGTAATGGCCTGCTGAATGTAGATAAAGTTGTTGGCGCTCAGCATCGGCGTATTGGAGGTTACCGCAGCCGCAGTGCGCGATGCCTTGGCGTCGAACTGGTCATCCCAATTGCCCCGCTTCGGTGCACTGATCAGATCGTCAATGGCGGTCTGGGCGGCGGCGTGGCCGGCAATGGCTGCGGCACCAGCTGCTGCGGCACCTGTAAGGAGGGCGCGGCGCGACAAGGCAACGATTCCAGACTTATTCGACATTTTTCCTACCGTTTTCCAGATTGAACAATCCATGCCATTCTTTAGGGCAGCATGGTTAACAAAGGGACGATGAACGCCCTTCGCCGTGACAAACAGCGGCCTCCAGCCCCGAAGGACTGCAGCTTTTGCATGCATGGCGGGTCACATATCAATATGGCCAATTCGTGACTCGGGAACCCTGATCCGGTTCACGAACATGTCATGTAGGGACAGAAATCCAGGCGCGCTTAGGGGGGTGGAAACGTTCGCCCCGGTTGTTCGGCCGCTCACAACGCGAGCAGGCGCCACGGTGGCATTGCTGCCGCCTGACGCCATCTCGTGCTGCCGTATGACTGGAGGAAATACAGCAGAAACAGCTCTCTCGTGGATTAGAGACGATACATGATGCTGTCGTTCCAGAAGCGGTCAAGCCGCTGCAGCAGCTTGTTCATCTGGGTGAACTCGTCGGAACCGATGCCGCCGACCTTCTGGATCGAGCCGATGTGGCGCTCGTAGAGCTTGGCAACGGTCTCGGCGACTTCCTGGCCAGCGTCGGTCAGGCTGATGCGGACCGAGCGTCGGTCGATGCGTGAGCGCTGGTGGTTGATGAAGCCGAGATCAACAAGCTTCTTGACGTTGTAGGAAACGTTGGAGCCGAGATAGTAGCCACGCGAGCGCAGTTCGCCGGCGGTCAGCTCGGAATTGCCGATATTGAAAAGGAGCAGCGCCTGGATGGCATTGACGTCGTTGCGACCCTGACGTTCGAATTCGTCCTTGATGACGTCGAGAAGACGGCGGTGGAGACGTTCAACGAGATGCAGGGATTCGAGATAGAGATTCCGGATCGCGCCTTCCTGGGGATCGAGCGTTGCCGGCTGCGGCTTCATCTTGGTGTTCATGTCGGTCTGCCTCACTGTTTGGTGGCGGCTGTTGTTTTCTCCCGCCTTAATGAGGACCGTATCCAATGCGCATAAAATTCTATTTAAAACGCAGGCTTAACAGAGGCTTACTGAACGCGCACCTGCGATCAGGGTAAATCAACCCTTATCTCCTCGCCCTTGTGGCGCATTTCGAGCCAGAGCGCCAAGCGGAACACCACGTACACGAGAGCGACAAGCGCGTGCATCGTGATCGCCAGTTGGTTGTGCCCGAAGATGTCAGACCAAAGCCAGTACATGAGGACCTGTGCTCCCGCGCCGATCGCCCAGATGACCGCTCCCCAGGATGCAGCCATCCAAAGGCCAAGGGCAGCAACCGGGAAGAGGACGGCGAGGCTACTGCCGGCGACCTTCCAGGGCAGCTCGAGCAGGTCGAAGCGTGCCCGGCCGCCGAGCGAATAGCCGACGAGCATGGCCCAATATTGCAATGCGAACCAAAGGCAGGAGATTGCGACCATCCGCAGAAATACCACGAACAGAATTTCCGTCAGATTGCGCTTGGGCGCACTTTGAGAATCAGGTTCCATTGGGCGAGGATACCCGCAAGCACCATCTCCCCGCCAGCCACCGCCGCGACCAAGCGTCGTCTTCCGCTTTGGCAATCCCTGCCGTAAGTGCTATCCAGCCGCTACTCACGAGACACGAACGAGGACTCCGCCATGCAGGACAAGACACATCTGGTCGACGACATCACCGGTCACCGTCGGATGCGCCGCATCCGCAAGGCCGACTGGACGCGCCGCCTCGTGCAGGAAAACCGCCTGACCGTCGACGATCTGATCTGGCCGATCTTCATCATTCCGGGCGAAAACATCGTCGAACCGATCGCGGCCATGCCGGGCGTCAACCGCTTGACCGTCGACAAGGTCGTCGAAGCGGCCAAGGAAGCGGCCGATCTCGGCATACCCGCGCTGGCCACCTTTCCCAACGTGGAAATGCACTTGCGCGACGAGACGGGCTCGCAAATCCTCGCAGCCAACAACCTCATCAATCGCACCACTGCGGCGATCAAGAAGGCCGTGCCGAACATCGGCGTGATAACCGATGTAGCGCTCGATCCGTTCACCAGCCACGGCCATGATGGCATCCTGCGCGGCAACGAGATCGCCAACGACGAGACCGTCGACCAGATCGTCCGCGCTGCCGTGCTGCAGGCCGATGCCGGTTCCGACATCATCGCGCCCTCCGACATGATGGACGGCCGGATCGGCGCGATCCGCCGCGGCCTGGACGCCGCCGGCCACCATTCGGTCGGCATCATGTCCTACGCCACCAAGTTCGCCTCTTGCTATTACGGCCCCTATCGCGAGGCGATCTCCACCGGCGGACTCCTGAAAGGTGACAAGAAAAGCTACTATATCGACCCTGCCAACGGCACAGAAGCGATGCGCGACGCGGCCCTCGACGTAGAGGAAGGCGCTGACATGCTGATGGTAAAGCCAGGCCTGCCCTATCTCGACATCTGCTGGCGCATGAAGGAAGCCTTCGGGCTGCCGGTCTTTGCCTATCAGGTGTCAGGCGAATACGCGCAGATCAAGGCTGCGGCCGCCAATGGCTGGATCGATGGCGAACGGGCCATGCTCGAGACGCTCCTATGCTTCAAGCGCGCGGGATGTGACGGCATCCTAAGCTATTTTGCCATGGATGTCGCAAAATATCTGGCCAAACAGGGGTGAGGATCGGGCCGGTCGGATTGTATTTCTTCGCTTTCTCCCCATATCCATACTCCGAAACAAATGCGGGAGCCGACGATGACCCTCGATCCGAATCCGATTTACGCCGCACCGGACGACTGGCGCGCCTATAGTGGCGTGCTTTCGCGCCGCATCTTCGCTTTCCTCATCGACTACCTGATCGTCGCGGCACTCTGGGTCCCCGCAGCCGTTCTGGTATTCTTCGTTGGCGTGCTGACGTTGGGGCTCGGTTTCCTGCTTTACCCGATCCTCTTCTTCATTGTCGCCGGCCTATATTTCGGTATGTCGCTCGCGGGCGCCTCGCAAGCCACGCCCGGCATGAAGGCCATGGGCATTGCCATGGTTCGGCTGGACGGCCGACGGATCGATTTCGTTTTGGCAATCGCTCACCTGGCCTTGTTCTGGATCCTCAACTCGGTTGCAACTCCGTTCATCCTGCTCGCCGGCCTGTTTACCGAGCGGTCGCGCCTGGTGCACGACCTCCTGATCGGGACCGCCATAATCCGGACGGCCTGATCCGCTTGCAGCCGACCGATCGCCGTCCCGTCAAGGGCAGGCAAATGGGCGGCTTTCCACCGTCGGCGTCCTCGTCGGCGGAGCAGTGTTGACGTTTTCCAATCTTGCGCCATGCTATTATGATAATTCGTGGCGAAAGGCTTCCGATCGGCGGACGATGAACACCCAAGCTTCCCCTTCTCCGCAATTCTACCTCACTGCCCCGGCGCCGTGCCCATATCTGGCGGGCGAAATGGAGCGAAAGGTCTTCACCCATCTTGTCGGGCCGCGCGCCACAGAAATGAACGACCTGCTGACCCAAGGCGGATTCCGCCGGTCGCAGAACATCGCCTACCGTCCCGCCTGCGAGGGCTGCCGCGCCTGTGTATCGGTCCGCATTCTGGTGGACGAGTTCGAGCCGACCCGCTCCTTCAGGCGCGTGCAGGCAGAGAATCGCGACGTCGTGTCGACCGTTTTTCCCACCCAGCCCTCGACCGAGCAATTCTCACTGTTCCGTACCTACCTCGATCACCGTCATCAGCAGGGCGGCATGTCCGACATGTCGGCGCTCGACTATGCCATCATGGTCGAGGATACGCATGTCCAGACACGGGTGATCGAGTACCGGCTGCGAAGCCCGGGCGACGGCCTCAACCTCCAGCCCAAGGGCGAACTGATTGCTGTGGCGCTCTCCGACCTGATGAGCGACGGCCTGTCCATGGTCTATTCCTTCTTCAATCCGGCGATGGTCAAGCGATCGCTCGGGACATTGATGGTGCTCGACCATGTCAAGCGCGCCAAGACGCTCGGCCTGCCGCATGTCTATCTCGGTTACTGGGTCAGAGGTTCGCACAAGATGGACTACAAGAAACGCTTCCAACCGCAGGAGCATTTGACCAATCAGGGATGGGAACGATACCAGCCGAGCGATGTTGACCGTTCGGACCCGGAATGACGCCATGAAATCATGGCCTTCGCCTGCGAGCCTAAACGTCAGGTGGTGAGTACGGTATCCACCGGACGGCGCGGCGAATAGGGCATTGCCGGCGCACGACCGAAGCGCAGGACGATATCTGTCCTTCGCGCACCGAAGCCCGCCAGTGCGGCCATGTCATCCCGCAATTCCGCCACTTCGACCGGCTGGTTGACGAAGGCGGTCTTCAGGCCGAGCACGGTGGTAGTCAGGCAGAAGCGCTGGCAGGCGCGACCCACGGCGATCCAGCCAGCCGGCCCTTCGTTCCTCGCAGCAAAAACCGCGACACCGGCCGAGCTATCCATGTGACGCGCGTATTTGTCGGCTTCGCTGGCGGGTTTGAACGCCAGATCAAAGGCGATGGGCCCGAGCCATTCGGGCAATGGGGGATTGCCGCTTGCCGGCGCATAGAGCCCGTCGCCCCTCTTCATCGCCGCGGACGGACTGAATCGCAGCCAGTCCTTCAACTCCCGCAAGAACGCGGAGTCGGCCATCTGGAGATCGTTGCCGGCGATGACGATGTCGCGCACCTGATCGATGGTCGACCGCTCCGTGAGAAGAACGACGTCAACACCCTCGATCGCGGCGCTGTTCGACAGCCTTTCGAGATGATCGGAGGTCACCGGTCTTCCGTCATATTCACTGCGGGTTGACTGGCGCAAGGGAATGGCCTGAAACAGTTCAGCGACTGTCGGATCGGTCGTGCCGGGCTGCTGGGAGAAGGAAAAGGTCGCACCGCCCTCACCCTCGACCGCCACTTCGCCGGATCGACCCGTCGCTCTTGCTGCGATCGCCAGATTCTCGATCGCGCATCCGAGGCTGACATAGAGGTGATGATCATCCGGATCGACGACCGGCGTGCGTCGCGTAAAATCCGGCACGACCGCGATGGCTTGCGCGCTCTCGCGAAACAGCCAAGGCTGGGTGTTGTGCCCGCTGGCGGCAAGGGTGGCGTAGCGGATGAGATCGCGGGACGCAGCTGATGGCTTCAGCGGTTCTCGCAACTGCCTGGCGAAGCTAGTGTAGCGATCGGACGCCAGTCTCATTGACAGCATCGCACCCGCCCCGCCAACGGCCATGATCGCCGCACCACCTGTCAGTATCCCGCGCCGTGTCAGCATTGGCTGTCTCCTGAATATCCGCAGGAGAGCATAGAGCGGCAAGACGACACCGCGTTGACCGTGATCAATTTCGTGAGCCAGCGCGACGCGCTTCCTCAAGGATCACACCGTCGCGCTTTCCTGATCCGATCGGGATCAGCCGGAGAACTTGCCGCTTCGCGGGAAACCCTTCGGCACTGTTCGGCCGGCGGCTGCGCGGTCGCCCAGCCATTCGATCAGTTCGTCCTTGTTCTTGGTGAAGACGCGGGCCGCGCTGTCCTCCCAGGTCAGGCCGTCGGCCATGGCAAAGCACTTTATGTCGGCAATGCCGCCATCCTTGTAGCGCTGCAGGCGAACGCCCTTGCCGCGCGTCATTTCCGGGACCTGCTCCAGGGGGAAGACCACCATCTTGCGGTTCTCGCCGACCACTGCGACATGGTCGCCCGAGACCGGCACCACGAGTTTTGTCTCGTCCGGCATGCCGACATTCATCACCTGCTTGCCCTTGCGGGTATTGGCGACGATCTCGTTTTCGGCGACGATGAAGCCGTTTCCGGCGGTCGAGGCGATCAGAAGCTTCCGGTTCGGATCATGGACAAAGGCAGTCAGCACATCCTGATCATTCTCCATATCAATCATGATGCGAAGTGGCTCGCCGTGGCCGCGTCCGCCCGGCAGCTTGTCTCCGCCCAGCGTGTAGACCTTGCCGCCCGTGGTGATGAGCAGGATCTTGTCGGTGGTCTGCGCCGGGAACGCGACACGCAGCGCGTCGCCTTCCTTGAAGGTGAGGCTAGCCGTGTCCGACATGTGCCCCTTCAACGCACGGATCCAGCCCTTTTCGGAGATGACGACGGTGATCGGCTCCTTCTCGATCATCGCCTGCTGGATCGCCTCGACATCCGCGACCGGGGCATTGGAGAAGGTGGTCCGGCGCCGGCCGAGTTCGGTCGCCTTGGCATACTTCTTCTTGACCTCGCCGATCTCCCAGGAAACCGTCTGCCACTGCTTGTCGTCAGAGGCGAGCAGTGACTCGATTTCCGCCTTTTCCGCCGACAGGGCCTCATGCTCCTTGCGGATCTCGAACTCTTCGAGCTTGCGCAAGTTCCTGAGCCGCATGTTGAGGATGGCTTCGGCCTGGTTATCGGTCAGCGTGAACCGCTCGATCAGGAAGGGTTTCGGCTCGTCCTCCTCGCGGATGATGCGGATCACCTCGTCGAGATTGAGATAGGCGATGAGCAGACCGCCAAGAATCTCGAGACGCCGGTCGATCGCCGCCAGCCGGAACTTCGAACGCCGGACGAGCACGTCCTTGCGATGCGCCAGCCACTCGGACAGCACTTCGTTGAGGGCCATCACCCTCGGCACCTTGCCCTGGCTCAGCACGTTCATGTTGAGCGAGATGCGGCTCTCGAGCTCGGTCAGCTTGAACAGCGATTCCATCAGGATGGTCGGATCGACCGTACGGCTCTTTGGCACGAGCACGACACGGACGTCTTCGGCCGATTCGTCCCGGACGTCCTCCAGCAGCGGCAGGCGACGGGCGATCAGCAGTTCGGCGATTTTCTCGATCAGGCGCGACTTCTGCACCTGGAACGGGATCTGCGTGATGACAATCTGGTAGCCGCCGCGGCCGAGATCTTCCGTTTCCCACCGAGCGCGGACGCGGAAACCGCCGCGACCCGTGCGGTAGGTCTCGATCATGCTCTCGCGGCTTTCGACCACGATGCCGCCGGTCGGGAAGTCCGGCCCCTCTATGCCACCCTTCTGCGGATTGGCGGGATCGGCCAGCAATTCCTCGACGGTCGCGCCGGGATTCTTGATCATGTAGAGCGCCGCATCGCAGATCTCGTGCGCATTGTGCGGCGGGATCGACGTCGCCATGCCCACGGCGATACCAGAGGCACCGTTCGCCAGCAGGTTCGGGAAGGCACCTGGGAGAACGACCGGCTCGTCGTCTTCCTCGTTATAGGTCGGGCGGAAGTCGACCGCATCCTGATCGATGCCTTCGAGCAGCAACGCCGCGACGTCAGTCATGCGCGCTTCGGTATATCGGTAGGCCGCAGCCGAGTCGCCGTCGATATTGCCGAAATTGCCCTGCCCGTCGACGACCGGATAACGCTGGGAGAAATCCTGAGCCAGACGCACCAGCGCGTCGTAAACCGACTGGTCGCCGTGCGGGTGGAACTTACCGATGACGTCACCGACAATACGGGCGCATTTCTTGAAGGCCGAGTTCGGGCGGATGCCCATCTCGCTCATCGCGTGGATGATGCGCCGATGCACCGGCTTCAGCCCGTCGCGCACGTCGGGCAGCGCCCGGTGCATGATCGTCGACAAGGCATAGGCGAGATAACGCTCCTCGAGCGCCGCCTTCAGATCGATCGGTTGTATGTGGTCGCCGCCGTCACCGGGCGGAATAAGACTTTTCCCCATGGCTCTCAACTAGACGAGAACACCGTGAACAGCAAGGAATCCCGGCATTCTGGCTGTGGATTACCTGGAGTGTGACAAAGGCCACGGTCCGATGAGCGAACCGCCGCGACCTCAGGAAAGCAGTGGAAGTTTTCTTGCCTGTCCATATAAGGTTCGGGACAAGTGTGCCGCGCCCAGAGTTCTTCCAATCCGATGAAAGGATGCTTCATGACCCGATATCACTCCAAAAAACTCCTGCTGGCGAGCGCCGCGTTCGCCATTTTGTCCGGCCAGGCCTTCGCCCTCGATGGCCAGGATCTCCTCGCAAAGATCAATGCCGCCTATGCCGCCGGCAGCGGCGTCCTGAAGGCCGAATCGATCGAGGTCAACGGCAACGACGTTGTGCTCAAGGGCACGACCTTCACCGCCACCGGACCGCACAGAAAATCGTATATGCTCGGCAACCTCACGCTGCAGGACGTGACAGAGGAAGACGGCGGTGCCTATCACGTCGACCGCATCGAATTTCCCGAGATCAATGTCACCGAAGAAAAGAACAGCCTCAACGTCAAGGATCTCTATCTGGCAGGTGTGCGTGTGCCAGGCAACACGGCGAGCGAAGGCCTTTCCTCGATGATGGTCTATGAAGAAGCCCATAGCGGGCCGATCACGGTGACGACAGACGGCAAGCAGGTGTTCGCAATCAAAGAAGCGAGCGGCACCGTGACGCTCTCGGAAGACGAGAGTTCTCTTTCTTTCGAGGGTAGCGTGAGCGGCATCAACGCCGATCTCACCAGCCTCGAGGATGCGACAAGCAAGGATGCGATCAACGCGCTCGGCCTGCAGACCGTCAACGGTGAAGTCAGCGTCAGCGGCAGCTGGGAACCGGCGAGCGGCACGATCGATCTCGAGGAATATGCCTTCGACTTCGCCGACATCGGCCGCCTCTCCCTGTCCTTCGCGCTTAGCGGCTACACGCTGGATCTGGTCAAGCAGTTGCAGGAAACGGCCCGCACCATGCAGGCGGACCCGCAAAACGAGCAGGCCCAGCAGGCCGCCGGCATCGCCATGTTCGGACTGATGCAGCAGATGTCCTTCAAGAGCGCTCAGATCAGCTTCGAGGACGCCGGCATCACCAAGCGCGGTCTCGACTATGCCGGCAAGCAGCAGGGCTCGACCGGCGAACAGATGGCCCAGATGGTCAAGGGCCTGCTTCCGATCCTGCTGGCCCAGGCCAGGCTCGGCGCCCTCCAGAATGAAATCTCCGAAGCCGTCAACACCTTCATCGACGATCCGCAGAACATCACCATCACCGCGGAGCCGGAGAAGGACGTCCCCTTCCCGATGATCATGGGCGCTGCCATGGGCGCTCCGGAAAGCGTGCCGGAATTGCTCGGCGTCTCCGTCTCTGCGAACGATTGAAACTCGCGGAAAACAATCTCCGCGCCCGGCCGGCCTGTCCGGGCGCGACAGTATACCCCGTGCATGAGGATTGACCGGCGCGCAACTTGCGCTAAGGCTAGCCCACGGGATTTAGCGCCACAACGGCTCACTTTGCGGAACGGAACACCATGCTCGAATGGCTGCAACGCCCCGTCACCATCTCCGAAAAACTCGAAGGACACGACTTCGAGCCGGCCCATGCCGACTATTATGACGGCAAACCCAATCGGCCTCTCAGCTTGCTTTTGCAGGCACGAACCGACTTCCTGTCCGTCTGGCGGATCGGTGACTTCAAGGAGAAGGTCAGTTCAATCAGTATTCTGGGCCGACAGATCGTCCTGGTGAACTCGCCCGATCTGATCCGCCATGTCGTCGTCAATCGGCACGAGAACTTCGAGCGCAAATCGCCGCAGATGCGGCGTGCGCTCGAATATCTGCTGGGCGACGGCCTGTTCATTTCCGATGGCGAAACCTGGAAGCAGCGTCGTTCGCTGGTCAACGACATCGTTCACCGCAACCGCGTGCCAGCCTTCGGCCCGGTAATGGAAAAGACGGCGAGCGAGATGGTCGAACGCTGGAATTCCATGCCAGACGGCGCCGAGGTCAACGTGCTGCACGAAATGGCCGGGCTGACCGCCGAGATCATCTCCCGCAGCGTATTCGGCAACCAGCTCGGCCGCGAAAGCGCCGATGCCATCACGGACAGCTTCTCCAGCTACCAGTCGCTGATCGATTCGGTTAATCTCGGCTATTTCATCGGCTTTGACGAAGGCCTACCGGTCGTGCGGACGCCCTCGCTCCGCCGATCGGTCAAGCGTATCCACCGCATCATCGACAAGGTCGTCGAGGACCACCTCGCCGGCCATGGCGACCACAATTCCATGGTCGAACTGCTGATCCGCCGCCAGCAGCGCAACCCCGACCTCAACCTCGACATGGTGGCGCTGCGCAACGAGGCGGCAACCATCTTCATGGCAGGCCATGAAACGACGGCGGCCACCCTCACCTGGGCCTGGTACCTGCTGTCGCAGGCGACCTGGGTCGAGAAGGAAATACAGGACGAGATCGCCCGCGTCTGCGGCGACCGCGTGCCGACCATCGACGACGTGCCGAAGCTCGACTGGTGCGGCGCCGTGATCGAGGAAACGCTCCGGCTGTACCCGCCGGTGCCGATCCTTGCCCGCCAGGCCAAGGAGAAGGACCGGATCGGCGATGTCGACATTTCGCCCGCCTCGCTTGTCTTGATCGTGCCGTGGCTGCTGCACCGGACGCCGAGCCTGTTCGACAAGCCCCACCACTTCAAGCCGGAACGATTCCTGGGCGGCAATCGGCCAAAGCCCTACAGCTATATTCCCTTCGCCAGCGGACCGCGCGTCTGCCCCGGCCAGCATTTCGGCCAGACAGAAGCCGTCCTGTGCCTCGCCATCCTGGCGCAGAAGTTCAGCCTGAGGCTTCGCCAAGGCCACAAGGTCGAACCGCATTGCCGCCTGACACTGCGGCCCAAGGGGGGCTTGCCGGTGACCCTGCATCGCCGGGGGACTTCGAGCCGATGAGTGAGCAGGAGACGCCCGCCAAACTGGCAGCGGCAAGCGCAAAACCGGACATCGCCAAGCGCAAGGCCTGGCGGTTCAGCCGGCCCGATGCGCCGGGTTTTGCCGATTTCGTGGCAGGCGGCAAGAGGCGCAAGGCTTTCGTCAAATACTGGCTGACCGACAATGTGTGGAACGGCCTGCATCTTGCCGGCCATTATGGCATGAAGCTGATGCCGATGGATGTCTGTTCCAACTTCGGCGCCCGCCTCGGCGTCTTCGCCCTGCCCCGTTATCACAAGGTGGCGCAGAAACGGGCGCGGGCGACAATTGCCCAGCTCTGCCCGCACATGAGCGAGGCCCAGCGCGAAGCGCTCTACATCGAGAACTGCAAGGCACAAGGCCGGCTGATGACCGAGTTTTCGGTGGTCAACCGCATCGCCCGGCAGCCGGAGCGCATGGTGCTGCACAATCCGGAATATATCCAGGATGCGGCCAAGGCCGGCCCGATCATCATCGTCGGCATGCATCTCGGCAATTGGGAAATCGGCCCCATCATCCTGCGGCAGATCGGCGTACAGCCCTATACATTCTACGTTCCGCCGGTCGAGCGGGCCAAGGCCTGGATCGCCGAGCGGGTCCGCAGCAAGACCGGCCTTCGCTTCATTCCGCCCGGCATGCAGGGCATTCGCCCGGCGGTCAGCCTGCTCAAGAAGGGTGGGGTCGTCTCGGTCTTTGCTGACGAGGCCTTTGCCGGCAAGATCCGCGGACCGCTGTTCGGCCGAGAGCCGCATCTGGAAGGCAATATTGCCCTGACCATTCGCCTGGCGCGGATGACCGGGGCGACGATCTGCCCCTGGTACAATGTGCGCACGGGCGACGGCTTCCGCTTCGACGCCTATGCGCTGCCGCCATTCAAGTTGCCGCCAGAGGAAAAGCCAGGAGAGCGGCTGGCGGAAGACATCAGACTGTTGAATGCGGTGATCGAGCCGGTCGTTCTCGCCCATCTCGACCAGTGGTACTTCCTCGACAACGCCCTGCCGTCCTGATTCAAAACCCGCAAGCAACCCCTTGAACGATCATAGAAAACCCCGGCCGCAAACTACGACCGGGGTTTTCGGAAGACTACAGGTCAAAGGGCCGATCAGTCCTTCTTAGGCTGCGGCACGACGCGTAGCGCCAGTTCGCGCAGCTGCGTCGGGGTTGCCGGCGACGGGGCGTTCATCAGCAAGTCCTGGGCTTGCTGGTTCATCGGGAACAGCGAGATTTCGCGCAGGTTCTTCGCGCCGACGAGCAGCATGACCACGCGGTCGATCCCGAAGGCGCAACCACCGTGCGGAGGTGCACCATACTGGAAGGCGCGATAGAGGCCGCCGAAGCGCTCTTCAACGTCGGTCTGGCTGAGGCCCACCTTTTCGAAGGCCTTGACCATCAGTTCCGGCGACTGGTTACGGATCGAACCGGAGGCGATTTCGAAGCCGTTGCAGACCGCATCGTACTGATAGGCCTTGAGCGACAGCGGATCCTGGCTTTCGAGCGCCTCCAGACCACCCTGCGGCATCGAAAAGGGGTTGTGGGCGAAGTCGACCTTCTTTTCATCTTCGTTCCATTCGTAGAATGGGAAGTCGACGATCCAGCACAGCTCGAAACGGTCGCGGTCGACGAGATTCAGTTCCTCGCCGGCGCGGGTGCGGGCTTCCCCGGCAAACTTGTAGAACTTCGCCGGATCGCCGGCAACGAAGAAGCAGGCGTCGCCTTCTTCCAGACCGAGCTGCGTGCGGATCGCCTCAGTGCGCTCCTCGCCGATGTTCTTGGCGAGCGGGCCGGCGCCTTCGAGCACGGCGCCTTCCTGGCGCCAGAAGATATAACCGAGGCCCGGCTGGCCGGTCGACTGGGCCCAGGCGTTCATACGGTCGCAGAAGGCGCGCGAACCACCGGTCTTGGCCGGGATCGCCCAGACCTCGACCTTCGGGTTCGAGGCGATCATGTTGGCGAACACCTTGAAGCCGGAACCGGCGAAGTGCTCCGTCACGGCCTGCATTTCGATAGGGTTGCGCAGGTCTGGCTTGTCGGAGCCATACTTGCGGATCGCGACGTCATAGGGGATGCGCGGCCAGTTCTGGGTCACCGGCTTGCCTTCGGCAAACTGCTCGAACACCTGAGTCATGACCGGCTCGATGGTTTCCCAGATGTCTTCCTGCGTGACGAAACTCATTTCCATGTCGAGTTGGTAGAACTCGCCCGGCAGACGGTCGGCCCGCGGGTCTTCGTCGCGGAAGCAAGGTGCAATCTGGAAGTAGCGGTCGAAACCGGCAACCATCAGAAGCTGCTTATACACCTGCGGTGCCTGCGGCAGGGCAAAAAACTGGCCTTCATGGATACGGCTCGGAACGAGGAAGTCGCGTGCGCCTTCTGGCGACGATGCCGACAGGATCGGCGTGGTGTATTCCCCAAAACCGATATCGCCCATCCGGCGACGCATGTCGGAGATGATCTGGGTGCGCTTTACGATGTTCTTGTGCAGCGTCTCGCGGCGCAGATCGAGGAAGCGATACTTGAGGCGGACGTCTTCCGGATAATCCGGCTCGCCGAAAACCGGCAGCGGCAGTTCCTTGGCGGCCGAGAGAACTTCGATTTCCTGGGCGTAGAGTTCGATCTCGCCTGTTGGCATGGTCTTGTTGATGGTGTCATCGGTACGGGCCTTAACCAAGCCGTCGATGCGGATCACCCATTCGCCGCGCACAGTCTCGGCCAGCTTGAAGGCCGGGCTGTCCGGATCGGCCACCACCTGGGTGATGCCGTAGTGGTCACGCAGGTCGATGAAGAGCACGCCGCCATGGTCACGAACGCGATGAACCCAGCCGGAAAGCCGGACGGTGGAGCCGACATCGGACTTGCGAAGTGCGGCACAGGTGTGGCTGCGGTAACGGTGCATGGTTTTATCCTGCATATTCTTTGAAGGGTATCCGGCAAGGGCACGGAATCTTGGGCTTTAAATCGCGCGGACAAGCGCATGACACGCCCGATTTGTCAAGGCTGAAGGCGCTGCCGGCACCCGGCAACCACTGGAGTCAATCGATTTTCGTGATGGCTGCATTCACGACATGAACTGTTTTCAACACCCGACCACAGATACAAGATTACTGACACCCGGGAGGATCCCGAGTCGTGCTTCCGTTAGCCCAGATAGGCCTCCATGTCGCCGCTGCGTCCGCTCATCCCGCTGCTCATCACTGCCGGCATCCTGATCGGCGGAAACGGGTTGCAGGGCACGTTCATCTCGCTGCGCGCACTCGAGGAGGGCTTTTCGACCTCGATGATCGGCGTGGTCGGCACCGGCTACAATATCGGCTTTGCCATCGGCTGCATCTACGTCACCCGGCTGATCCGCGCGACCGGCCACATCCGCACGTTCTCGGCGCTCGCCGCCATCGCTTCAGCCGCCTCGATCCTGATGCTGCTGTTCATCGACCCGACCTCCTGGTTCCTCATGCGCCTCGTCCAGGGCATCTGCTTTGCAGGACTGTTCGCCGTGGTGGAAAGCTGGCTGAATGCCAAAGTCACCAATTCGAACCGTGCAAGGACCCTGTCGGTCTATCGCTTCGTCGATCTCGGCGCCGTCACGCTTGCCCAATATGCAATCCCGGCGGTCGGCATCGGCGGGTTCGAACTGTTCGTCATCATTTCCATGGCGCTCACTCTGTCGCTGGTGCCAATCTCGCTGACCGATCGCTCCAGCCCGGATGCGCCGGAAGACGTGCGCTTCGACATCCGCGTGCTGTGGAAGGTGTCGCCGCTGGCCACCGTCGGTTGTATCGTCGTCGGGCTCACCAACTCGAGCTTCCGCTCGCTCGGCCCGATCTATGCCGACGGAATAGGCATGTCGGTGACGGCGATCGCCACCTTCATGAGCGTCGGCATCTTCGCCGGGGTCGTGTTGCAATATCCGCTCGGGCACTATTCGGACAAGCTCGACCGCCGGTTGATCATCCTGATCGCCACCTTCGGCGCCTTTGCCGCCGGACTGTTCCTCGCCTTTTTCGCCGGCACCAATGCCTGGCTGAATTTCGCCGGCATATTCGCCTTCGGTGCCTTTGCAATGCCGCTCTATTCTCTCTGTTCCGCTCATGCCAACGACCATGCCGCGCCCGGCCAGCATGCCTTGGTTTCGGCCGGCACCCTGTTCTTCTGGTCCATCGGCGCGGTGATCGGGCCGCTGTTTGCCTCCTTCATGCTCGACCTGTTCGGGCCGCAGGCGCTGTTCATCTATATGGTCGTCGTGCTTTTCGGCTTCATGGCCTATACGCTGAGCCGCATGATGGTGCGCGAAGGCGTGCCGGCCTCGGAGCGGCGCATGGGCTTCCGCAACCTGCTGCGCACGTCGACTTTCTTCAACAAGCTCGCCGCACCGCCGTCCGACAAGGGCGAGTAAGGCTGCGGCTGATTGGCATTGCTGCGGATCGTCTGGGCCCACGACGCCGTTGACGGCTGGCAACGCGTCGCGCGGGGTGCAATAGTCTCGGCGTTCCATCATGCATCAGCGCAGACGCCACAAGGAGCCAAGCCTTGCCCACCAATCTTGCCGCCACAATGACCGTGCTCGAGCCCTATCCGGGCCTCTATGCCTATTACGACGGTCGGATCGCCGGAAAGCGACTCTGTTCCGAAGAAAAGAACTGGCTCGACGACGGCGCCTATTCGCTCGGCATCGCCACCTATGCGCTGGTCGCCGACCATGAGGCGATCCTCTACGACAGCCACACCTCGCTCGACCATGCCAGGGCGGTGCGCGACC
Source organism: Rhizobium arsenicireducens (assembly GCF_964021225.1). Lineage (NCBI taxonomy): Bacteria > Pseudomonadati > Pseudomonadota > Alphaproteobacteria > Hyphomicrobiales > Rhizobiaceae > Rhizobium > Rhizobium arsenicireducens. The sequence goes on from NZ_CAXHYK020000001.1 coordinate 1,962,269, forward strand.
ATCTCGTAGGCTTGGGCGTCACCAGCATGCGCCTCGTGCTCAGCCACTGGCACACTGACCACATCGCCGGCAATGCGATTTTTGCCGATTGCGAGATCATCGCCAACCGCTTGACGGCAAAGACGCTGGTGGCGAACATCAAAACCCTTGCCCGCAAGACGCCGCCGATCAATCCCGTGGTCATGCCAAACCGGCTGTTCGACCGGCAGATGACCCTGACGCTCGGCGAGCGTACGATCGAGCTTCTGCAATTCAACATTCACAGCGCCGACGGCACCGTGCTCTTTCTGCCGGACGAGGGCATCCTGCTGGCCGGGGACACGCTGGAGGACACGATAACCTATGTTTCCGAGCCCGAGCATATCGCCATCCATATCGCCGAGTTGAACCGGCTGAAGACCCTACCGATCCGTCGCATCCTGCCCGATCACGGCGCGCGCGAACGGATCGCCTCCGGTGGCTATGAGCCCAGCCTCATCGACGCCAATCGCCACTACCTGCAGCGGTTGATCGATCGCGCCGAAGACCCCGCACTCGCCAACCTTTCCCTTCGCGACTTCGTGGCCGACGACATCGCCGCCGGGCATATTGTCTATTTCGAGCCGTATGAAGCGGTTCACCGCGCCAACATTGCCGAGGTGCGCAAAGCGCGTGGGATCGCCAGCGTAGATCCGGACTGACCTATCGAGAAAAGCGGAAAGCGGTATTGCGATGCTTTGCGAGGGCGCACAGCGGGGCCGATGATATTGACATCGCGGGTCGAAAGGGGAACTAAGGTTGATCCACTCTATTTTATGACTGAGCCCCAATGATCGAGACCACAGCCGCATTAGAAGAAGCCTGCCTCAAGCTGGCCCAATCGGATTTCATCACCATCGACACCGAGTTCCTGCGGGAAACGACGTTCTGGCCGGAACTCTGCCTGATCCAGATGGCCAGCCCCGATCTCGAAGTGATCGTCGATCCGCTGGCCAAGGGCCTCGACCTCGCGCCTTTCTTTGCGCTGATGGCCGACACCTCGGTGATCAAGGTCTTTCATGCCGCGCGGCAGGACATCGAAATTGTTTTCCACCTTGGCAACCTGATCCCGCATCCGATCTTCGACACCCAGGTCGCGGCCATGGTCTGCGGATTCGGGGACAGCGTCTCGTATGACCAGCTGGTGCAGAAGGTGAAGAACGTCCACATCGACAAGACCTCGCGCTTTACCGACTGGAGCCGCAGGCCGCTGTCGGAAAAACAGCTCGACTATGCGCTGGCTGATGTCACCCATCTGCGCGACGTCTATCTGAAGCTCAAGGAAGAGCTGGACCGCGAGGGTCGCGCCGGCTGGCTGACCGAGGAAATGGCCATCCTCGAATCCCGTGAGACCTATGACCTGCATCCGGACGACGCCTGGCAGCGGCTGAAGATGCGGCTGCGCAAGCCGCAGGAACTGGCCGTCATGCAATATGTCGCCGCCTGGCGAGAACGCGAGGCACGCAACCGTAACGTACCACGCTCCCGCGTGCTGAAAGACGACGCGATCTATGAAATCGCCCAGCAGCAGCCGAAAGACACGGAAGCGTTGGGGCGCCTGCGCACCATCCCCAAGGGTTGGGAACGCTCGGCTTCGGGTGCGGCGATCATCGAACAGGTCAATACCGCACTCGCCCTGCCGAAGACGGACATGCCGCATATCCATCGCCACAGCCACGCCCCCGAAGGCGCACAGGCGGCCGTCGAACTCTTGAAGGTCCTGCTGCGTCTCACCTCGGAAAAGCATGGCGTCGCATCCAAGGTGATCGCCAACAGCGAGGACTTGGAAAAGATTGCCGCCGAGGGCGAAAAGGCCGACGTTCCGGCCATGCATGGCTGGCGGCGCGAACTGTTCGGCGATGTCGCCCTGAAGCTCATTTCCGGCGACGTCGGCCTGCGCTTCATCGACAAGCGCGTCGAAGCGGTGGAATTCTGAACCCTGGACGGTGATGGAAGAGGACGGGACCCATGGAACTCCCCGCCCCGCTCAGAGCCGCCGTCGAGCAGATGCTGGCGCATGAGCCGATCGAGCGCCTGGCCCGTGCCAGCGAAAAACTCTCCGACCGCTATCGTCGAGAAGTGCGCGACGGAAAATTTCATCTCGATGGCGAACTGGCCGCCAAGGCCTATCTCGCCACCCGCCTGCCGGCGACTTTTGCCGCCGTGCGCGCTGCGCTTTCGATGGTCGAGGAGGCGTCCCCCGATTTCGAACCAGCGAGCCTTCTCGATTTCGGCGCCGGACCCGGCACTGTGCTCTGGGCAGCCACCGATGCCTGGCCGGAACTGGATCGTGCCACGCTCGTCGAGGCAAGCCCCGCCATCCGATCGGTCGGCGCGGCGCTGGCGAAGCACTCGAACGTGGCAAGCGAGTGGCTCGCCGGCGACGTCACAGGCACCGTCCCGCAACTGGAACCGGCCGACCTGGTCACGCTCGCCTATGTGCTGGACGAGATCGCCGAGACGGCCATACCCACTGTCGTCCAGCGGCTCTGGGATCTGACCGCTCACACCATCGTCATCGTCGAACCGGGTACGCCCGCCGGATGGCGGCGCATCCTTGCGGCGCGGCAGACGCTGATCGACGCGGGCGCCCAGGTCGTGGCGCCATGTCCGCACGCGCAGACCTGTCCGATCACCGCACCCGATTGGTGCCACTTTTCCCGTCGGGTCGCGCGTTCCCGGGTCCACCGCCTTTCCAAGGGCGCCGAGGTGCCGTGGGAAGACGAAAAATACATCTTCATCGCCGCCTCGCGCCATGCCGCCGCGCCACCGTCCGCCCGGGTGCTGGCGCCGCCGCGCACCTCCAGCGGACTTGCCAGGCTGAAGCTCTGTCTCGCCGATGGTCGGGCCGAGGAACTGACCGTCAGCCGCCGCGATGGCGCCGTGTTCAAGGCAGCCCGGCGCGCCGACTGGGGCGACGCCTTCGAGCCGGAAACCGGGGAAGGCGGCGGCGATGACGATTAAGCTTGATGGCGCAACCGCCGACCGCTTCGCGCGGATCGCCCTTGGCCATGTCGAGCGGGAGTATCCGCACAAGCCCGGTCATGTGCTTGCCGCAGCGACGGACCTTCGCTCGCCTCGTGAAAGCCATCCTGTCTTCTTCGGCAGCTTCGACTGGCATTCCTGCGTGCACGGCTACTGGATGCTGGTCCGGTTGCTCAACCGTTTTCCCGACATGCCATCGGCCGAGGCGATCCGCGCGCTGCTCACCCGCCGGCTGACCGGCGAGAGCATCGCGGGCGAATGCGCCACCTTCGATCGCCCGATGAATCGCGGCTTCGAGCGGCCCTATGGCTGGGGCTGGCTGCTGAAACTGGCCGCGGAACTGGAGGCGGCCGAAGACCGCAGTTTCGCCCGGACCCTGCGGCCACTGACAGACCGGATCGTAGGGCGCTTTTGCGAATTCCTGCCGCTCGCAACCTATCCGGTGCGCGTCGGCACGCATTACAACACCGCCTTCGCGCTCAGGCTCGCGACCGACTATGGCGAGGCCGTCGAGGACAAAGCACTCAACGATCTGCTGCGGACCACCGCGCGGCGCTGGTATGGGAAGGATGCGAATTGCCCGGCCTGGGGCGAGCCGTCCGGCGACGATTTCCTATCCTCGACGCTGATCGAGGCGGAATGCATGCGCAGCCTCATACCTGAAGCCGAGTTTTCCGAGTGGTTCACCCATTTCATGCCCAACCTGATGCAATGCGAGCCAAAGACCCTGTTCGTGCCAGTCACCGTATCCGATCGCTCCGACGGCAAGATCGCCCATCTCGACGGGCTGAACCTGTCGCGCGCCTGGTGCTGGCGCTCGTTGGCGATATCCGTTGCGGAGACGGACGCCCGCCGCACGATCATGAACGCGGCGGCCGACCGCCACCTGGAGGCCGCCCTTGCCCATGTCGCCGGGGACTACATGGGCGAACATTGGCTGGCGAGCTTTGCCGTGCTGGCGCTGGAGGCGTGACGGCATTTCTGGCATTCCAAGAGCCCGGTCGCGAACAGCAGCCGTGCCGACCCCGCGAAGCTGGATCAATCGCATCGTCGGAAGATTACCTCCCGGCGATGGCGTTGCCGATCAAAAGTAGAGCGTCGTGCCGTCCGTGGTTTCCCATGTCTGGCTATTGCCGGAGATATCATAAGCATAGGTGCCGCCCGCGTTCTGTTGCAGGGGCGGCTTTATCGTAGCGGGCATCTGAGCACCACCGACCGGCGCATCGTTGAAAGTGTAGGACTGGCTCCAGTCGACTGATGTCGGCATGGATGGAAGCCTTGTCGCCCAGGCGACACTTGCGCCCTCCGCCGTCTGCGGAGACTTTTGAAAGATAGTGTAGTTTCCGGAATGATTGGTATTGTTGACAAACGATAAGCTGTAGGCCGCCATAGTATTCACCTCGGGATGTCGAATATCGACAAAATATTGCGAACAGCAGCAAATACAACGACCGGAATTGGGGCCATCTCCATTGGAAACCAATTGGTTAAACAGGTGAAAATAGAACAGCTAAGATTTCATTGAAAGCAGGCCGGCCTTCCCATACCCACAGAAGCCCGGCGACCACAGGTCGTTGCTATTCGAACCGGAAGGCCAACCGCTTGCCGGTCAGGCGTGCGAGCTGTTGCAGACGACCGTCCAGACGTTCACCAGCGAAGTCACGATAGGCGTGCGGAACGACGAATTCGAGATCGAGATCCGGCCGAGTGGACTTTCGGAACGCCAGCTCGTGCACGATACCCGGCATCGAGGCGGAGAAGAGATAGACGACACGGAGAAGACCGCCGAGCAGCTTGGCGCGCTCCAGCAACCGTTCGGTGGCAATGGTCGCGAGCGGTCCCGTCTGACCATCGTCGTTTAGGCCTTCGAAACGATAGTAGTTGGCAAGTGCGATGAAGGCGCGGCCAGGATGGGTGATGCCGACGAAAGAGGAGTGGGCGATAATGTTCAAGGCCTGCAGGCCGCGATAGTCGGGATGGGCGCGCCAGCTGATGTCTGCAAGCAGGCAGGCGGCCTGCCGGTAGCGGCTCTCCTCTTCCGTTTCGATCGCGCCGAAACAGGGCATCATCCGGCCGGTCCAGTCGGCGAGTTCCCGGGCATGCTCCGGCGAACGGGCCCTGAGAATCGCAAGTTCGTCGGCCGCCGCCAGCAGCGGGTCGAGCGCGCGATCCTCCCTGGTCAGCAACGAGTAGAGGTAGCCCTCGCGCACCCCCTGCGCCGAGAACGAAACCCGGGCAGGCCGCATGGCCTCCAGAACCTCGCGCATGGCGACCGCACCGAACGGCAGCAGCGCCCGGCGGTTCTTGGAGATCGATCCCCAAGCCTGGTCACGGGCGTTGGCACCGGATATGATGTCGTCGAGAAAACGGGTGATTTCCTCGAAAGGCAATTCGTATCCCTGCATCATGTGCAAGGGATATTTGCCCATCTCCATGTGCAGCTTGGCGATATTTCGCCACGTGCCGCCCACCGCGTAGAAGGTGCGGCCCCTGCCCCGTTCCAGCAATTCAGCCGATTTGATCATTCTGCGGGCATGTGCCCGGGCTTTGGCTATCGAGCCGCCGGCCGTCTCCGACAACCTCAGACCACCGAGTGGCAGGGTGATGCCGGTGCCGAGCTCGCGGCCCTTGATGTCGATCAGTTCGAGCGAGCCGCCGCCGAGGTCGCCGGCAATGCCGTCTGGATGGTGAAAACCACTCACGATGCCGAGGGCGGAGTAGATCGCTTCCTGCTCACCGGTCAGAACCTCGATGCGGTGACCGAGGATTTCCTCGGCGCGGCGGATGAAGTCGGGGCCGTTTGCGGCCTCTCGGGCGGCGGCCGTGGCCAGGACATACATCTCGGTGGCCTTCGCCTGCCGCGACAGCGCACCAAAGCGCTTAAGCGAAGCAAGGGCGCGTGACACGCCTTCGTCGTCCATTCGTCCGGTGGTCGCAAGGCCCTTGCCGAGACCGCAGAGGACCTTCTCGTTGAACAGCACCGTCGGTGCCCGCGACAGGCCTTCATAAATGACCAGTCGGATCGAGTTCGAACCGATGTCGACGACGGAGACAGGGGCTATGCCAGGCAATCGCCCCTGTGCTTCTGATCTTGTCATGAAGTACCAGTTATTGTTTCCTGCCGGAAATGATGCCGGCAATCAGTTTCGGCGCACTCTCTTTCAGTGATTCTCCCCGACCTGAAAGGCTCGGATTGGTCATAAAATAGTGCTGCGCGTTAAATGGTTCCTCGCCGGGCCGCACTTCCATGCGCCGCGACGTCCCGTCGGGCAATATCTCGTAGCTCTGCTGGTTGTCAATCAAGTTGCCCAGCATGATCTGTGAAAGAACCTGCTCATGCACGGTCGGATTGACGAGCGGCACCAGCGTCTCGACGCGACGGTCGAGATTGCGCGGCATCATGTCGGCCGAGCCAATGTAGACCAGCGCGTTTTCTGACGGCAGGCCATGACCATTGCCGAAGCAGAAAATGCGGCTGTGTTCCAGGAAACGGCCGACGATCGACTTGACGCGGATGTTGTCGGACAGACCGGGCACGCGCGGGCGCAGGCAGCAAATCCCCCGGATGACCAGATCGATCTCGACGCCGGCCTGGCTGGCACGATAAAGCGCGTCGATGATTTCGGGATCGACCAGCGAGTTCATTTTCATCCAGATCGCCGCTGGCTTGTCGTTGCGCGCGTTGACGGTTTCCTCCTCGATGTGACGCAGGATGCGCGGCCGCAGCGTATAGGGCGAAACCGCGAGCTTCATTCCCTCTTCCGGCTCGCCATAGCCGGTGATGAAATTAAACACATTCGCCATGTCATGGGCGATCTTCGGATTGCAGGTGAAGAAGGACAGGTCGGTGTAAATCTTCGCCGTGACGGGATGGTAGTTGCCGGTGCCCAGATGGCAATAGGTCCTAAGCTTGCCGTCCTCGCGCCGCACGACCATCGACATCTTGGCGTGGGTCTTCAGTTCGATGAAGCCGAACACGACCTGCACGCCGGCGCGCTCCAGGTCGCGTGCCCAGCGGATATTGGCCTCCTCATCGAAGCGGGCCTTCAGCTCGACCAAAGCCGTAACCGACTTTCCGGCATCGGCTGCGTCGATCAGGGCCCGCACGATCGGGCTGTCGTTCGAGGTGCGGTACAGCGTCTGCTTGATCGCCAAAACGTCCGGATCGCGCGCCGCCTGGAGCAGAAACTGCACGACGACGTCGAAGCTCTCGTAAGGATGATGGACCACCATATCCTTTTCGCGGATTGCCGCCAGGCAGTCGCCGGCATGTTCGCGCACGCGCTCGGGGAAGCGGGCGTTGTAGGGCTCGAAACGCAGGTCGTCGCGCGGCGCCTTGGCAATTTCCGAGATGGTGTTGAGGGCCAGCAGACCAGGCAGGACGGCGACGCGATTGTCCGGAACCGCCAGTTCTTGCACGACAAACTGGCGCAGGCCGATCGGCATTTCGGAATCGACCTCGATACGGATCACCGATCCGCGACGGCGGCGCTTGAGCGCCCTCTCGAAGTAGCGCACCAGGTCTTCGGCCTCTTCCTCGACTTCGATGTCGCTGTCGCGAATGATGCGGAAAGTCCCGAACCCCTTGACCTCGTAACCTGGATACAGCTTGTCGATGAACAGGCCGACAACGTCTTCCAGCGTGATGTAGCGGATCGTCGTCTTGTCGTCCGGCAGGCGGACGAATCGATCCAGCGTCGGCGGCAGGCGCAACAGGGCGGTCATCGGCTCGCCGCCGCGCCGGCTCCCAAGCTGCAGCCCCATCGAGAATCCCAGGTTCGGGATGAACGGGAAAGGATGGGCGGGATCGATGGACAGCGGCGTCAGCACCGGGAAGATCGATTCCTCGAATTCGGTCGCCAGCCAAGTGCGATCCTCGGCCGAAAGCGCCGCCGGCCGGACGATGAGGATGTCTTCCTTGGCGAGATATTGCTGCAGGACGGCCAGCGAAGCCTGCTGCTCCATCTGCAAATTGTCGATTTCCTTGAGGATGTCATCAAGCTGTTCGGCTGGCGTCTTGCCATCAGGGCTCTTGATGGTGATGCCCTCGCGCACCTGCCCTTCGAGGCCGGCGACGCGCACCATGAAGAATTCGTCGAGATTGGCGGCGGAAATCGACAGGAATCGGATCCGCTCCAGCAAGGGATGCGCCGTGTTCAGCGTTTCCTCGAGCACGCGGCGATTGAATTGCAGCCAGGAAAACTCACGATTGATGAAGCGCAAGGGGCTGTTGGACAGATCCTCCGGTGCCTCCCCAACGATTGCATCGGGGGTGTTCGTCTCAGTCGCCACAGAATCCATTGCCCATCCCTCAATTGCCGGAGTGCCCGCAATTATAACAGTTTAACGACAATCCTGTGACGCTCACTTAAAGCCTTCCGGCTCGTAGAGTTCACCCAAGACCTCCGCCGCGAGCGCTCGCGTAATTTTCGTCCGTCGGGACAACGCGAGCCGGTCGAGCCGCTCGACGACCTCCTGTGCCGCCGCGCAAGACCGTTCCATGCGCTTCACGATATAGGCGACGATCTTGTCGTCAATATTAAGCTGGCGGTCGGCGAACAGTTTGACAATGACCTGGGACAACAGCGCCTCGTCCGGGCTGCCGATCTCGACCATGGTCGCAGCCCTCAGACGCGAGCGCAGGTCAGGAAGCGTCACCGGCCATGAAAGCGGCCAACTGCGCGAGGTCATGAGCATGCTGCTGCCATGCTCGCGCACGCTGTTGATCACATGGAAAAGCTCGACTTCGTCGAAGCCGACGCGATCGGCGTCTTCAAGAAGCACGGGCCCTGCGGACGCCAGCCGCGAGGCCTCGCCGCCGGTCACCGGGTTGATCGCTGTTGCGCCTGCCTGTTCGCGCCAGATCTCGGCGAGATGGGACTTGCCCGAACCGGCCGGTCCCGACAGGATAACGATCGGAGAGGGCCAGTGTGGCCAGCTGTCTATCAATGCGACAGCGGTCGCCAACCGATCCGAAACCAGGAGGTCGTCACGTCCGGTCGCCGTGCCGTGATCGAAAACGAGCGGCAGCTGTTCGGCTGTCCCTCGACGCGTCGCGGCCTTGCTGATGTCACGCATTCACTTCTCTGCAACGCCAGGGTTCGTCTCGCCATCTGCGATAGACGTCTGCCCGTAATATAGGTCGCTTTGAAGATACCGCGTCAGGGCAAAACGGACAAGCACGCCGATGGACGCCGCTGCCGGCACAGCCACCAGCACGCCAACAAAGCCGAACAATACGCCGAAGGCGAAGAGTGCGAACATCAGCCAGACCGGGTGAAGCCCGACGCTTTTGCCCACCCACTTCGGCTGCAGGATGTTGCCCTCGATGAACTGGCCGGAAAAGAAGAACAGGACGACAATGATCAAGTGAACATAGTCCGGCCAGAACTGCACCACCGCCACGCCCGCGGCGAGCACCAGGCCGACCGTCGAGCCGACATAGGGAATGAAACTCAACAGGCCCGTAAGAAAGCCGATCAACAGGCCGAAGTTCAGGCCGATCAGCGAAAGGCCAACCGCGTAATAAATCCCGAGGAACAGGCAAAGAGAACCCTGCCCACGGACGAAGCCGGCGATGGTGCTGTCGAGTTCGGTGGCGATCTGGCGCACGACGGCGACGTGGTTGCGCGGGATCCAGCCATCGACCTTGGCGATCATCCGGTCCCAGTCGAGCAGCAGGTAGAAGGCGACGACCGGGGTGACGATCAGCAACGAGGCGATATCGACCAGCGCCTTGCCCGAATTCCAGATCTGCGCGAGCAGCGTACCTAGGAAGCCGACGCCTTCGGAGAGATATTTGGAAAAGTTTTCCTTGATGCCTTCCGATTGGGTGCTGAGCCAATTCGGCAGCCATGCGGCGTTGGAGGTGGTGATATAGGTCTGCAGTTGCGTGATGTAGCCCGGTATACGCTGGATGAACTCGTTGAGCTGGCTTGCCAGAATCGGGATGATGATCATCAGCGACAGGACGAAAACGACGATGAAGGTCGCCAGGATGACCACGGTCGCCCACATGCGCGACAGGCCGAGCCGTTCCAGCCGGTCGGCGACCGGATCGAGAAAATAGGCCAGCGCCATGCCGGCGATGAACGGCAGAAGGATGGTTCGGAACATCATTAGGAAGACTATGAAGACCACGAGCGCGGCCAGCCAGAACAGCAACTGCCGCCTGAGCCCGCTCCCACTGATGTGCTGAACCATTGTCCGTCTTCCTCTTTCTCGCCGCAGCCGCATATCTTGCCGGCTCTTCTAGCAGGAAACGCCAGATAGGTCAGGCCGAAACGGAAGGTCAAGCTCGTGCAACGCGGCAACATCACGCCGGTGGCGAAAACGCCGGAAAACCGCGCTTTCGCCGCCGCGCGACTTGCATATCCGGGCTCTTCATGCAATGGCCACCGGCAATATCGACACCCATCGGAGGCACGAGATGAGCCAGTCTGAACGCAACGGTTTGACCTATAGCGACGCGGGCGTCGACATCGATGCCGGCAACTTGCTGGTCGAGAAGATCAAGCCAGCCGTGCGCTCGACACGCCGTCCCGGCGCCGACGGCGAGATCGGCGGCTTCGGCGGCCTGTTCGACCTCAAGGCTGCCGGCTTCACCGATCCGGTTCTTGTTGCCGCCAATGATGGCGTCGGCACCAAGCTGAAGATCGCCATCGACGCCGGCATCCACGACACGGTCGGCATCGACCTCGTCGCAATGTGCGTCAACGACCTCGTCGTCCAGGGCGCCGAACCCCTGTTCTTCCTCGACTATTTCGCCACCGGCAAGCTCGACCCGGACCAGGGGGCTGCCATCGTCGGCGGCATTGCGGCCGGCTGCCGCGAGGCGGGCTGCGCGCTGATCGGCGGCGAGACGGCCGAAATGCCGGGCATGTACTCGGGCGGCGACTATGACCTTGCCGGCTTTGCCGTCGGCGCAGTCGAACGCGGCAAGCTGTTGCCCGCTGGAGACATTACCGAAGGCGACGTTATCCTCGGGCTCGCCTCCTCGGGCGTGCACTCCAACGGCTTTTCGCTGGTGCGCAAGATCGTCGGTCTTTCCGGCCTCGACTGGAACGCGGCTGCGCCCTTCGACAACGGTAAGTCGCTGGGTGCCGCCCTGCTCGAACCGACCCGAATCTACGTCAAGCCGTTGCTGAAGGCGATCCGCGAGACCGGGGCCCTGAAGGCGCTCGCCCACATCACCGGCGGCGGCTTCCCGGAGAACATTCCGCGCGTGCTGCCGAAACACCTTGCCGCCTCGATCGACCTCGACGCCATCACCGTTCCGCCGGTCTTCTCCTGGCTCGCGCGCACCGGCGGCGTTGCCCAGAACGAGATGCTGCGGACCTTCAACTGCGGTGTGGGCATGATCATCGTCGTGGCCGAGAAGGATGCCGCGCGCGTTACCGAAGTGCTTTCGGCCGAAGGTGAAAAGGTCGTGACGCTCGGCCGCATGATCGCCCGCGCCGAGGGTGAGGCCGGCACCCGCTACGAAGGCAAGCTCGCTCTATGACGACGGCCCGGAAACGCGTCGTCGTCTTCATCTCCGGCGGCGGTTCGAACATGGTGGCGCTGGCGGATGCCTGCGCCGCACCGGACTTCCCGGCAGAGATCGTCGCGGTCATCTCCGACAAGCCAACGGCGGGTGGACTTGCCAAGGCCGCCGCGCGCGGCATCGCCACCTACGTGTTCGAGCGGCGCGCCTATGCCAGCAAGGCCGAGCACGAGGCGGCGATCCTTGATGTGCTGGCCGCACTTTCGCCCGACATCATCTGCCTCGCCGGCTACATGCGCCTGCTCAGCGCCGATTTCATCCGTCCTTACGCCGGGCGCATCCTCAACATCCACCCTTCCCTGCTGCCGCTCTTCCCTGGGCTGCACACCCATCAGCGCGCGATCGACGCCGGGATGATGGTGGCCGGTTGCACCGTGCATTTCGTCACCGAAGCCATGGACGAGGGGCCTATCGTTGCCCAGTCCGTCGTGCCGGTTCTGCCGGGCGATACATCGGATAGCCTCGCCGCCCGGGTGCTGACCATCGAGCACCGCAGCTATGCGAGGGCGTTGCGCCTTTTCGCCGACGGCACGTTGCGCATGGGCGCCGACGGCCGCGTCGAGCGTACCGGCTATGCCGGAGACGCGGCGGCGACCCTGGTTTCGGTCTAAGAGACTATTTCGCGTTGCTCATGAAGTAGGACGCGCCCCAGGCCAGCAGGCTGCGGGGTAGAAATCGCGTCGAAAGGGTGATCAGCTTGTTGGCGAAGCCCGGCACCACGCTCGGCCGCCCGGCATAGAGGGCTTTAAGGCTGGCCTCGACCACAACCTCGGGCGCCATCAGAACTGCTGATGCCATCCGGTTGAGCCGGTGCCCTGCCCGGTCCCAGAACGGCGTTTCGGTCGGGCCGGGACAGGTGACGGTGACCACGACCCCGCGCCGCCTCAATTCCCTGTGCAGCGCATGGCCGAATGACAGGACATAGGCCTTGGACGCCGCGTAGACTGCATAGCCCGGGATCGGCTGGAAGGCGGCCGTACTGGCGACCAGAAGGATATGCCCGCCGCCGCGATCGGCCATCTCTCCGGCAAAGACGTGAGCAAGATCGGTCAGTGCCCGGACGTTGACATCCACCATGCCGAGGGCCTCATCGCGTGGCCGGCCGGCAAACCGTCCCTGGACACCATAACCCGCATTGATCACAAGGGTGTCAATCGCGATTCCGCGGGCGCCGATTGTCTCCTTGAGCCGCAAACAGGCGTTCGGGTCCGCGAAATCCGCAGCTTCCACGGCGACCTCGATCGGATGAGCCAGCGATAGTTCCGCCGCCATCTCCTCCAGAGCGTCGGCCTTGCGGGCAGTCAGCACGAGATTGTAGCCGCGCGTGGCGAGCGCCACCGCGAAGGCACGCCCCAGCCCGCCGGTCGCCCCGGTGATCAAAGCCCATTTCCGATCGCCCGCCATTCGCATCTCCCCACTTGCGGCGGATCATCGGGAAAAATGCACCCGCTCGCAAGCTCGAATGGCCGCAGAAACAAGGCGCTCTGCGAGCCGACGGAAAGGGGCATGGGCACCGGCGATTTATGGGCCCATTTTTGGCCGCTACAAGGCCCAGATGTGGTCGCTCCAAGCCATTGAGAGTGTTTGCCTTTTCCATATGGTGCCGGCCATTGGACATTTCACATGGGGACCTCTCGCATGAACAGACTGCTGACCACGACCGCTCTTTTTGCCGGTATTGCGCTCTGCCCGACCTTCGCTGTCGCGGCGGACGATCTCTTCACCTCGCCCGATGGCGCCTTCTCGCTCTACGGCAGCGTCGGCCTTGCCAATGTCAAGGCTGGCGAATTCGTCTATGACGGTTCCCACAAGCTCAGCCAGCTCAACTGGGAAAGCAAGGGCATGACGCTCTACACCCTCGGCGCCGATGCCCAAATCGACAAGAACTGGAAGGTCCGCGCGGCCTTCAACGTGGGTACCGGCGGTAACGGCCACATGGTCGACTACGACTGGATGGACTACAGCAATCCCGACTGGACGGACCGTTCCATCCATCCCGACACGCGGCTCGACCACTATTTCAGCGGTTCGATCGAGATCGACCGCGGAGTGTACGAGAACGACACGACGAGCTTCGACGTCGGCGCAGGCTTCCGCTATACCGACGTCAAGTGGACCGCCTATGGCGGCTCCTTCATCTACAGTGGCGGCGGATTCCGCGACACGATCGGCAATTTCCCCGACGGCGAGCGCGGCATCAGCTATCAACAGAAAATCCCGGTCGGTTTTCTGGCGGTCAATGGCTCGCACACGATTGGCGCGTTGACGCTGAGCGGCGGTCTGCAAGGCGGCTTGAGCTTCGGCATCGATGACATTGATGATCACTGGATGCGCGACCTTCGCTTCTACGACAACATGAACGTCGCCCCGATGCTCGGCGCCAATGTCACGGCAAATTACCAGCTCAACGAAATGGCGGCGCTCTTCGTCACCGGTTCGTTCGAGCGCGTCTTCCATGCCCGAGGCGACATGAAAATGGTTGATACCACGGGCGCAAGCCCCGACGTCCGCCAGTCAGACGCAGCCGGTGCGACATACCAGGCGATGTCGATCTCATTCGGCCTCAAGGGCAAATTCTAGAAATACCGAGCCCCCGCGGGCAGCGGTCAACGCTGTCCGTCCGGCCGCGGACGCCCCTTTGCACGTCCGCGGCCCTTTCTATTTCAGCCTGAGAGAATGGCCGGGTTGAGTGCCGCCCATTGCAGCAGCATGATGGTCTTGGCATCCATGATACGACCGTCCTCGATCATCTGTAACGCAGCCTCAAGGGGCACGTCAGTGATTTCTATGTCCTCGTGTTCCTCCGCGAGCCCGCCGCCTTCAGCGATCTTGTGGTCGACATGGACACGCGCGAAGAAGAAGTGCACCTTCTCCGTCACCGCCCCGGGCGAGGCATAGGCGCTGAACAGGTGGCGCGGTTTCTCTATCTGATAGCCGGTCTCCTCCATGGCCTCGCGACACACGGTTTCGGCCGGGTCCTCTCCATGCTCCATCGAGCCGGCGGGCACCTCCAGCAGAAAAGCATGGTCGCCCATCAGGTGGACCGGAATACGGAACTGCCGGACCATGACGACGGCGCGCCGCTGAGGGTCGTAGAGCAGGATCGCCACGGCCTCGCCCCGGTCGAACACCTCCCATTCCAGTTCGACCTTGCTGTCGTCCGGGCGGATGTAGTCGAAGACGATGCGGCGGACATGGCTCCAGCCCTTCCACAGAGTCTCGTCCTTGAGGATGGTGATGCGGATCTGATCGAAGCGGCTCATCCGGCGGCCTTTTCCAGCCAGACCTTGTTGTCGTGGAAGGCGGCCCCGCCATGCGGCGCGACGGCGTCGGCCCCGGTCAGCACGTTGATGCCTTCGCCATCGAGATGCGCCTTGTTCGGCCACAGCCCCTCGGCCACCAGAACCCCGGGCTTGACCGCATCGGTCACCCGGGCGTGGATGCGCAGGCTCCCGCGCGTGTTGCCGAGGCGCACGACGTCGCCGTCTGCGATCGCCAGCCGCGCCGCATCGGCCGAATTGACCATCACCTCGGGTCGTCCTTCCTTCTCCCGCGACGTCGGTGTCTCGGAGAAGGTCGAGTTGAGGAAGTTGCGGGCCGGCGAGGTCGCCAGCCGGAAAGGATGCGCGGCATCGGCCACCTCGATCAGGTCGACCTGGTCGGGAAACTCGGGCAGCGCGGCGACGGGCCCGAGATTGCCGAGATTGGCCGGCGGCTTGTTCGGCGACTTGCCGTTCTGCCAGTCCGGGCGGAAGCGGAACCGGCCGTCGGCATGGCCGAAACCATCGAGATAATGGGCCTTGCGGAACTCCGGCTGGCAGTCGAACCAGCGTTCTTCCTTCAGCGTGTCGTAACCTGGCCAGCCGCTCGCCTTCAGCATGTGGTCGATGTGCTGATATTCCGAGAGACCGAAACCGGGCCGGTCGGCAACGCCGAGGCGCCTGGCCAGTTCCTCGATGACGAAGAGGTTGGTGCGCACCGTTTCCGGCGGCTCGACGATCTTCGGGCCGAGCAGGATATGGCTGTGGCCGCCGCCGCGATAGACGTCGTCATGCTCGACGAACATGGTGGCCGGCAACACGATATCGGCGACTTCCGCCGTCTCGGTCATGAAATGCTCGTGCACGGCGACGAACAGGTCGTCGCGCAGGAAGCCCTTCTTCACCAGCCGCTGTTCGGGGGCGACATTGACCGGATTGGTGTTCTGGATCAGCAGGGCGGTCACCGGGCCGCGGTGGCGAAGGGCCTCTGGGTCGCCGGTCAGCACGCGGCCGATCTGCGACTGGTCGAGCATGCGGATGTTTTCATCAACATAGCTCGTGCCCATGAGTTCGGCCTTGTTGAGCCGGAAGATATCGCCATTGTTGTGGAAGGCGCCGCCGCCTTCGTACTGCCAGGAGCCGAGCACGGTCGCCACCGACAGCGCGGCATGCATGCCGGCCGACCCATTGCGCTGGCGGGCAAAGCCATAACCGAGACGGAAGAAGGTCTTCTTCGTCGTGCCGACCAGGCGGGCGAAGGTCTCGATCTCCTCGACCGAAAGTCCGGTGATCGCGGCAGCCCATTCCGGGGTCCGCGATTTCAGATGGGCCTCAAGCCCGGCCGGGTCGTCGGCATATTGCGCCATGTAGGCGCGGTCGGCGTAACCGTCGCGAAACGCGATGTGCATGGCGGCGCAGGCGAGCGCCGCATCGGTGCCGGGCCGCACGATCAGGCCGAGATCGGCCTGCTTCATCGTCGCATTGTCGTAGACGTCGATCACCACGATCTTCGCGCCGCGTTCCTTGCGGGCCTTCATCGCATGGGTCATCACGTTGACCTGGGTCGCAACCGCATTGGTACCCCAGATGACGACGCAATCGGCTTTGGCAATCTCGCGCGGATCGGGACCGCGCAGCGCGCCGGTGCCCATGACATAGCCGGTCCAGGCCATGTTGGTGCAGATCGAGCCGAAGAAGCCGGAATAACGCTTGGCGTGGCGAAGGCGCTCGATCGAATCGCGCTGCACCTGGCCCATCGTACCGGCATAGAAGTAAGGCCAGACGGCCTCCGAACCGTGTGCCGCTTCGGCCTTGACGAAGGCCTCCGCGATCTCGTCCAGCGCCTCGTCCCACGAGATTTCCTGCCAGGCGCCCTCGCCTTTTGCGCCTTTGCGGCGCTTCGGCGTCAGCAGCCGGCCGGGATGATACAGCCGCTCGGCATAGCGGGCGACCTTGGCGCAGATGACGCCGGCCGTGTAGCTATTGTCGGGCGAGCCGCGGACGCGGCCGATCCGGCCGTCCGCCTCGAGATCGACGTTGAGCGCGCAGGCGGATGGACAGTCGTGCGGACAGACCGTATGACCAGTGGTTCGGATAGGGCTCGCGATGTTCATGACCTTTGTATATGGCAAGGCCGAACGGCTCAAAAGCCCCATTCCAAGAAATCATGGAACCCATCAGGTCGACAGATGAACTATCGCCACATCTACCATGCGGGTAATTTTGCTGACGTGCTGAAGCATGCGGTGTTGGCGCGGCTGATCGTCTATCTGCAGCAGAAGGACAAGGCCTTCCGCCTGCTCGACACCCATGCCGGCATCGGCCTTTACGACCTCTCCTCCGAGGAGGCGCAGAAGACCGGCGAATGGCGCGAAGGCATCGGACGGCTGATGGAGGCGGAGCTTCCAGAACCGGTCGCCACGATCCTGGCGCCCTATCTCGACGCGGTCCGCAGTCTCAACCCCCAAGGCGAGATTGCGCTCTATCCCGGATCGCCGAAGCTTGCCCGCATGCTGTTCCGGCCGCAGGACCGTCTTTCGGCGATGGAGCTTCATCCCGACGACAGCCGCCGGCTGGCCCGGCTGTTCGAGGGTGACTACCAGGTGCGGGTGACCGAGCTCGACGGCTGGCTGGCGCTCGGCGCCCATCTGCCGCCGAAGGAAAAGCGCGGCATCGTGCTGGTCGATCCGCCCTTCGAGGAGGAGGGCGAATATGACCGTCTGATCGAAGGGCTTTCGCGCGCCTGGCGCCGCTTCCCGGGCGGCGTCTATTGCCTCTGGTATCCGATCAAGAAGGGCGCGCCGCTTACCGCCTTCCACGAGGGCTTGAAGGCGCTGGAGATCCCCAAGATGCTGTGCGCCGAGCTTTCGGTGAAGAGCGACCGCGACACGACCGGGCTGTCCGGCACCGGCCTCATCATCGTCAATCCGCCCTTCACGCTGAAGGACGAGTTGCATGCGGTCCTTCCCGAACTGAAGCGCGTGATGGCCCAGGATCGCTACGCCTCGCACCGCTGCTTCTGGCTGCGCGGCGAGACGACGGACGCGGAGCGGCAGGACGACTGAGACGTCGCACGAGCCCACCCGCTCCTCCCTTGACCTTGCCCTGCTTTGCCAACATTCTGACGGCACAAGGGAGAGCTTCCATGTCCGCCAGATTGCTGATCCGTACCGCGCTTTCGCTCGCCGCCTTCCTGCCGCTGACTGTCGCGACCCAGGCTGTCGCCGCCACACCGTACTGCGAGGAGGTAGCGGGCACCGTTTCCGGCCGTTTTGCCCAGAACATGCGGAACTTCCTCGATCTGGACCTGTCGATCGCCGAATTCGGCGTGATCCACCAAAGCAGGCTCGAGCCGCGTGACGCCACGCATCGGGTTGAACGCCGCTACTGCCGGGCGAAAGTCATCACCACAGACGGCGCGCGGCGCCAGCTCTGGTATCTGATCGAAAGCAATTGGGGCTATGCCGGCGTCGGTTCCTCGGTCGAGTTCTGTGTCAGCGGCCTCGACCCGTGGCACGTCTACGGCGCGCACTGCAAATCGCTGCGTTGAGGCGTTTCCAGGCGAGCGGCTAAAGCATGTCTCGCGGAAGAGGCACCGCGTTCGGGGCAAAGACATGCGAAAAACAAGAAACCAAAGCGTTCGGAGATGATCTGAACGATCGCGCCACCCCCTAGGGCTTCGCGCCGGCGCGAAACTGCGTGCGTTCGAAGATCGGAATGACCAGAAGCGCCATTGCCAGCGGGATCAGAAGATAGAATAGCCGGAACACAAGCAGCGCGGCGATCACATCGGCCTGCGCCAAGTCCGGCAGGCCCATGACGAAGACGAGCTCGAGCACACCGAGGCCGCCGGGGGCGTGCGAGATCAGGGCAGCCGAGAACGACACCAGAAAAATGCCCAGCACGACGACAAAGCCGGGATTACCGGCCTCCGGCAAGGCGAAATAGATGATGCCGGCGGCACCGATCAGTTCCATCGGACCGATTATCAATTGGGACAGCACCACACGCGGTGCCGGATAGCTCATCTGGAACGAGCCGATGCGCAAGGGGCGGAGCCTCAGCAGGCTGGCGAGCGCATAGAAACCGATCAGCGTGAGAATGAGATAACCGGTCGCCGACGAGGCGCCCATCGGCAAGAGGTCGCCGAAGCGTTCGGTGATGTCTGGCTCCCAAACCAGTACGAGACCGGCGAGAAGCAATGTGCCGAGGAAAAACGTGAACGAGCAGAGCGCAATCAGGCCGCCGATCTCGCGCGCGGTCAGCCCCTTGGACGAATAGGCGCGATAACGCACCATGCCACCGGAAATGACCGAGGCTCCGACGTTGTGCGAGAGGGCATAGGCCGTGAAGGAACAGACCGTTATGAACAGCCAGCTTACCTTGCGGCCGAGATGCATCAAAGCGATGCGGTCATAGCCTGCAAGCGCAGCGTAAGCGACGAGCGAGCAAAGGCCGGCCATGATCCAGCCATGCGTGGGTATCTGAACGAGGCTGTCGTGTAGATCGTCGAGCGACAATCCTCGCAGTTCTTTGTAGAGAAGCCAACCGGAAACCGCTATCGTCGCGGCACCGATCACCGGCCAGAAAAATTTCTTCAGGGTCATTCAGTCTTGCCGATCTTCTCTCCTCGAAGCAGAACACGCTGCCATCTGTCCGGCGAAGACCCCAGTTTGGAGTCGAAGGGTTAATGCTTCAACCTCTTCGCGCGACATTGCTACTATTGTTGAGTGCTGTGGCATGGTTCGCACCCCTGCAGGCCCATGCACAGACAAAGGGGCGAGATTTTGATTTCTACGTCCTTTCGCTCTCCTGGTCCCCGACGTTTTGCGCATCGAAGGCGGGCGCGGGCAATCGCGACCAGTGCGCCACCTCGCGCCGCCACGGCCTGATCGTGCACGGCCTGTGGCCACAGCACGAACGCGGCTATCCCGCATTCTGCCGCACCGGCCCGCCGCAACGGGTTCCGCCAGGTCTCGCACGCAGCTATTTCGACATCATGCCTTCCATCGGCCTTATCGGTCATCAATGGCGCAAGCACGGCTCCTGTTCCGGCCTCAGTCAGCAGGAGTATTTCTCCACGACGCGCGCCGCGTTCCAACGCCTACGAATACCCTTCGTACTGAAGGGTGCAGCGCAGGAGACAAGGCTCTCGCCCGTCGAACTGGAACGGCAAATCATCCGAGCCAACCCGAGCCTCGAACCGCAAGCAATCGCCGTGATATGCGAGGCGGGCAAACTCGACGAGGTGCGGATCTGCCTGACGAAGGACCTTCGCTTTAGAACCTGCCCCGAAGTCGACCGAAGCGGTTGCAGGCAGGCTTTGATTACCGTTCCGCCCGTCTATTAGACGGGCGGTCGAGGCACTTTCCATAAGACCCATGAGGACCAAGCCGATGAAATTGTTCTGTTCGCCACCCTCGCCCTACACCTCCAAAGTTCGCATGGCAGCCTGCCATCTCGGCATCGAGCTTGAGGAAATCGTCGTCAACACCGCCGATAACCCGCCCGAACTGATCAGCGCCAATCCGCTCGGCAAGATCCCGACCCTGATTACCGACGACGGTCAGGCCGTCTTCGACAGCCGGGCGATCATGCAGCTTTTGCATCGAACAGCGAAGAAGCGGCTCTATCCGAAGAAGCACGCCAAGCGCACCGAGGCGGAAGTGCTGGAGGCGCTCTGCGACGGTATTGGCGATTGCCTGCTAGCGATCGTCTATGAAAAGCGGCTGCGGCCGCCGGAACTCCAGAGCCAGGATGCGATCGATCGCCAATGGGCCAAGGTCGAACGAGGTCTAGATTACCTGGACGGACATATGCCGAAGCTCGGAAAGACCCTGCATGGCGGTCACTTCGCACTGGCCGCGGTTCTCGGCTATCTGATGCTGCGCTTTCCCGGAGAATGGGAGAACGGCCGCACGCGGCTTGCGGCCTGGCCAGGCACGTTTTCCGAGCGCTTCAAGGGATATGCCGAGCTTCGGCCGCAAGCGTGAGTAAACCCGGCGTTCATCCAAGCCACAAAAAAGCCGGGCGCGAGCCCGGCTTCTTTTTGTCTACAACGCGTTCGGATCAGAACTTCACGCCGATACCAACCTTGACCGAGTGGTCGTCGAAACCGCGCGATACGTTTGCGCCGTCGATGTTGAAGTCACGCGAAGCGTAGTCCGTGTAGCGGTATTCGACGCGAGCGATGATGTTGTCCGTGACAAGGGCTTCGACGCCCGCACCGACGGTGTAGCCGACGGCGTACTTATCGTCTTCGTCCGTCGCGCTCTCGATCTTGTGGTTGGCGGCGGCAATACCACCGGTACCATAGATCAGGAACGGGTTCATGTCGTAACCGACGCGGGCACGCAGCGATCCGTTGACGCCCTGCTTGCCGGTGAGCGCACCGCCGACCGAAGTACCGGCCGAACCTTCTTCGCCATTGTAGCCGATGTCGGCTTCAGCACCGTAGACGATCTGACCACTCTGCATGTTGTAACCACCATAGAGCGCACCGCCAACGCCGTCGGCGTCGCGGTCGTCGCTACCGTCGAAACGGCCCCAGTCATAGGTAACCGCGCCACCGACATAGGCGCCAGTCCAGCCACCCACCGGAGCGACATAGCTTTCAGTCACAGCCGGAGCCTGCGGAATCTGGTCGATGGCGTCAGCAGCCCTGGCTGCCTGAAAAGCCGTCAGACTCGTGGCGGAAGCCAGAAAATCATAGTGAGGGTACGCATACTTTGTCTCCTTTCAGTTCCGAGCCGTGCCCAATGAAAATGAG
Organism: Rhizobium arsenicireducens; assembly: GCF_964021225.1. Taxonomy (NCBI): domain Bacteria; kingdom Pseudomonadati; phylum Pseudomonadota; class Alphaproteobacteria; order Hyphomicrobiales; family Rhizobiaceae; genus Rhizobium; species Rhizobium arsenicireducens. The sequence goes on from NZ_CAXHYK020000001.1 coordinate 1,983,846, forward strand.
GGCCGACTTGAACGATAGATGTAAATCCCTGCCCGTTCCAAACTGAAGATGGGCGTCAATTGAGGATTTGAAAGAGCCGAAATATGAATTCTTTGTGGCGCACAGGTGACGGAATTTGGATGTTGCTTAATGGCAACAAAGCTTTCATTAACCATACCGAAGCGTTAACAGTGATTTACTCACAAAATATGGCACTCAACTGAAACTATATATAACTATACATCTGAGCACGCAAAGAAGAGAATTGTCGCGTCCCTATGCAAAACACGCCGCGCAGTCCTATATGGCAAGCACAACCAGAGAAAACCAAGTCAGATCGCTATGAAAGACAACATTCCAAAGACAGCCCTCATCACTGGATCGGCAAAGAGACTTGGGCGCGCCATAGCGCTGGATCTGGCGCGTCACGGGTTTGCGATTGCTGTACACGCGAACCGTTCCAGCGACGAGGCGGAAGCGGTTGTCCGCGAGATTCGCGGCTTTGGCGGTCGCGCCTTCGCATTTCAGGCTGACCTCCGTGACAAGGCCGCGACCGTCGCACTGATACCCAGGGCGACTGAAGCGCTCGGCCCGATCGGGCTTCTCGTCAACAATGCCTCCGTCTTCGTCGACGACAGTGCCGAGGCCTTCGATGCCGAAGTCTTTGACCAGCATTTCGACCTGCATGTGCGCGCGCCGGCTATCCTGGCATCCGCCCTGCTTCAGCACCTTCCGCCCGAGCGGAGCGGGATGATCGTCAACATCATCGACCAGCGGGTGCTGGCACCCACGCCGCGCTTCTTTTCCTATGGCCTGTCAAAGGCGACGCTGCTCGCCGCAACGCATACGATGGCACAGGCCTTCGCGCCGCAGGTTCGCGTCAATGGCATCGGTCCTGGGCCGACATTAAAGAGCGTTCGGCAGACGGAGGAGGATTTCCAGGCACAGATTGACGCCCTGCCCCTTCGACGCGGACCGGAACTTGAGGAATTCGGCCGGACGATCCGCTTTCTTTTTGACACGCCGTCGATCACCGGCCAAATGATTGCGCTCGATGGCGGACAGCATCTCGCCTGGCGCGTGGCCGGTGCAACGGAGATCAATGAATGACCGGAGGAAAGCTGCCGGACGGCGGCGTTCTCTATGACGGGACGGAAGAGGACGACGATATCGTCGTCGAGAGCGATGCGCCGCGCGCGGTGCTGAGCGTCGACTGGAGCGTCACCAACGTCAACGAAACGGGTCTCGTCGGCGCCGAACTGATCGGCGAATTCGTCAAGCAGTTGCCCAACAGCCCCGGCGTCTACCGCATGCTCAATGCCGAGGGTGACGTGCTTTACGTCGGCAAGGCGCGCAGCCTTAAGAAGCGCGTCGGCAACTATGCCCAGGGGCGGCTTCACTCCAACCGTCTGACGCGCATGGTGCGCGAGACCGCCAATATGGAATTCGTCACGACCCGGACCGAGGTCGAGGCCCTGCTGCTCGAAGCCAATCTCATCAAGCGTTTGCGGCCGCGCTTCAACGTGCTGCTGCGCGACGACAAGAGCTTTCCCTACATCCTCCTCACCGGTGACAGCCGAGCGCCGGCAATCTACAAGCATCGCGGCGCGCGCGGCCGCAAGGGCGACTATTTCGGCCCCTTCGCCTCGGCAAGCGCGGTTGGCCGGACGATCAATTCCCTGCAACGCGCCTTTCTGCTTCGGACCTGCACCGACAGCGTTTTCGAGAGCCGGACCCGTCCCTGCCTGCTCTACCAGATCAAGCGCTGCTCGGCGCCATGCACGCATGATATCTCAGATGCCGATTATGCTGTGCTGGTGCGCGAGGCGAAGGATTTCCTCTCTGGCAAGAGCCAGAACGTCAAGGCGTCTATCGCCGCTGCGATGAACGAGGCGGCCGAGAACCTTGATTTCGAGCGGGCCGCCGTGTTTCGCGACCGCCTGGCCGGCCTCAGCCACGTGCAGAGCCACCAGGGCATCAATCCGGCCAATGTCGAGGAGGCGGACGTGTTCGCCATTCATCACGAGGGCGGACTTACCTGCATCCAGGTGTTCTTCTTCCGCGCTGGCCAGAACTGGGGCAACCAGGCCTATTTCCCCAAGGCCGATCCGCAGATGAGCAGCGCCGAGGTGCTCAACGCCTTCCTTGCGCAGTTCTATGACGACAAGCCCTGCCCGCGGCAGATCCTGCTGTCCGAGGTGATCGAGGAACAGGACCTGCTCGCCACGGCGCTCACCGAGCGGGCCGGCTACAAGGTGCATATCCTCGTGCCACAGCGCGGCGACAAAAAGGATGTCGTCGACCACGTCACGGCCAATGCGCGCGAAGCCCATGGCCGCAAGCTCGCCGAGACGGCATCGCAAGGGCGCCTGCTGCACGGCTTCGCCGAAACCTTCGGCCTGCCGTACGCGCCCCGCCGGATCGAGATCTACGACAATTCGCACATCATGGGCACCAATGCCGTTGGGGGCATGGTGGTCGCCGGGCCGGAAGGCTTCGTCAAGGGCCAGTACCGCAAGTTCAACATCAAGTCGGAGGACATCACGCCGGGCGATGACTTCGGCATGATGCGCGAGGTGATGACCCGCCGCTTCTCGCGTCTTCTCAAGGAAGAGGGAAAGCCCGATCGCAGCGTTGCGCCGGACGACTCGGCCGATGCCGCCTTCCCCGCCTGGCCCGACGTGATCCTGATCGACGGCGGCCAGGGCCAGATGACGGCGGTGCGCGCCATTCTCGATGAACTGGGTATTGCCGATTGTGTGACCGCGATCGGGGTCGCCAAGGGCGTCGACCGCGATGCCGGGCGGGAGCGGTTCTTCGCGCTCGGCCGTCCGGACTTCACCCTGCCGCCACGCGATCCGGTACTCTATTTCATCCAGCGCCTGCGCGACGAGGCGCACCGCTTCGCCATCGGATCGCACCGCGCACGGCGCAAGAAGGAAATGGTGAAGAATCCTCTGGACGAGATCGCCGGCATCGGCCCGACGCGCAAGCGGGCGCTGCTGCAGCACTTTGGTACGGCCAAGGCCGTTTCCCGCGCCGCCGTCACCGACCTGACCGCTGTCGAGGGGATTTCCGAGGCGGTCGCCAGGCTGATTTACAACCATTTCCACGAAAAAGCCGCGGATTGACGCCACCAGACGCGCGTTGGAGGCTCACGAGCTTAAAAACAATTCAGAAATCTTGTGTTGACGGTCGCGTCGGGAAACCGTCATCTACACACCAAACATATCCGACAGACAGGGCATCATGGCTTCGCGCGCTTACAATATCCCCAATCTCCTGACCTACGCCCGCATACTGGCCGTGCCGCTGATCGTCCTGTGCTTCTTCATCGAGGGCCGGCTTGAAAGCTCCGACTTCGCCCGCTGGACCGGCCTCGGCATCTTCATCGTCGCCTCGATCACGGACTATCTCGACGGTTATCTCGCCCGCATCTGGAACCAGACTTCCAATATCGGCAGGATGCTCGATCCGATCGCCGACAAGCTGCTCGTCGCCTCGGTGCTGTTGCTGATGGCGGCCGACGGGACGATCGCCGGCTGGTCGCTCTGGGCGGCCATTACGATTCTGTGCCGCGAGATTCTCGTTTCCGGCCTGCGCGAATACCTTGCCGCATTGAAGGTCAGCGTGCCGGTGACGCAGATCGCCAAGTGGAAGACCACGGCGCAGATGTTCGCTCTGGCCTTCCTGCTGGCCGGCCCTGCCGGCGACAAGGTCCTGCCCTACACGACGGAAATGGGCATTACCCTCTTGTGGATCGCTGCCGTGCTGACATTCTATACGGGCTACGACTATTTCCGTGCCGGCGTGAAGCACATGGTGGATTGATATGGTCAAGCTCGTCTATTTCGCCTGGGTCAGGGAACGGATCGGCAAGGGCGAGGAGGAAATCGAACTCCCCGGCCACGTGAAGACCGCTGGCGACCTCATCGCCCATTTGGCGACGCTCGGCGAGGAATACGAAAACGCCCTGCAGTTTCCCAAGGCCATCCGGGTTGCGATCAACCAGGAGCATGTCGAGCACGACGAACCAATCGCTGGCGCCCGCGAGATCGGGCTCTTTCCGCCGATGACGGGTGGGTGACATGGGCGCGCTGCATGGACGTGCAAGCGGGAGAGCGATGAGATGACCGTCCCAACCATCCGCGTCCAGAGTGAGGACTTCGACCTTTGTTCCGAGAGCCAGGTACTCACCCAAGGTCGGGCCGACATCGGCGCCGTCGTTTCCTTCGTCGGCCTCTGCCGCGATGAAGCCGGCACGCTTTTGGCGCTTGAACTCGAACACTATCCCGGCATGGCCGAGGCCGAGATCCGACGCATCGGTGAAATGGCGATCGCCCGCTTCGACCTGATCGGCCTGACCGCGATCCACCGCTTCGGCCGCATTGCACCGGGCGAACAGATCGTGCTGGTCATTGCCACGGCTCCCCACCGCCAGGCAGCCTTCGACGGCGCCAGTTTCATGATGGACTTTCTCAAGACCTCCGCACCCTTCTGGAAGAAGGAGTATCTGAAGGACGGCACGATCGGCGATTGGGTGTCGGCCAAGGATGCCGACGACCGCGCCCGCGACAAGTGGCGCTGATCAGCGAATAATGCGCTCGCGGCGACCGATGACCACGGCGACGCCCCAGCAGTGAAAAACCGGGATCTTTCGACCCCGGTTCCTTTGGCATTCTCAACTGGGCAGAGCCATGCGAGGCCCCGCGTAAAGCCTGGCTCAGCCTACGATTTCGGTGTCAGAGAACCAGTACTTGATTTCCTGCGCAGCGGTCTCCGGGGCGTCCGAGCCGTGGACCGAATTTTCGCCGATCGACAGGGCATGTGTCTTGCGGATGGTGCCTTCGTCGGCGTTGGCCGGGTTGGTGGCGCCCATGATCTCGCGATTCTTCAGGATGGCGTTTTCGCCTTCGAGAACCTGAACGACGGTCGGGCCAGAAGTCATGCCTTCAACCAGTTCGCCGAAGAACGGGCGTTCCTTGTGAACGGCGTAGAAGCCCTCGGCGTCGCGCTTGCTCATCCAGACGCGCTTGGAAGCAACGACACGCAGGCCGGCGTCTTCGAGCATCTTGGTGATGGCGCCCGTCAGGTTGCGCTTCGTTGCGTCCGGCTTGATCATCGAAAAGGTGCGTTCAATCGCCATCGGTCTAGTCCTTTTGTCTTAAGGGGAAAGTGGGCGGTTTCTAGCCGTCTCAGGCCCTGAAAACAAGGGGCTTGCATGAATTTCACGCGGGCGTCACACACGACGCTGGTGCGCCGCGCGCCGGCTCTGCTTTCAGGCAACCGCCCTCGCCTCGCCGTGATGGAGATCGAGGCAGCGCTCGAACCAATGACGCGCGGGATCGTCTTCCGCGAGGTGGACCGATCCGGTGGTGATCCGCAGCCATTGCAGCGCGCCGAACGGAATGTAGTCGCAGAATAGCGGCCTCTCGCCACCGATGAAGGGTTGGAACTTCAGTATATGCCGAAGCGGCTCGAGCTTTGCCGGGAAAGCGGCAATTTCGGCGGCGCGATCCGGCGCCACCTCCTCCAGCGGCTTGCCAAAGCGGTCCTCGCGGTTGGAGCGAAAATAGGCCTGGTCGACGGGCGCCAGCATGTCGTGGATGTCGAGCAGTGCGATGCGGGTGATGGCGGTGTGCAGAACCAGCTGGGAATAGCCTTCGACGAAACGCGCCATGGCCTTGCCGCCGTCTCCGCGAAACAGCGACGGTCGCTCCGGATAGGCCTCCTCCAGATAGAGGGCTATCGCAAAGCTGTCGGCCACCAGCCGCTCGCCGTCGCGCAACAGCGGGACGATTCGGGTGGCGCCGTTCTCCACCTTGGCGATTTCGGTGAACGGTAGCGGCGCCTCTACAAAATCGAGGCCTTTGTGGCGGAGCGACATCACCGTCTTCCAGCAATGCGGCGAGAACGGGCGGGCGCTGTCGGCGCCGCAAAGGGTGTAGAGCGTCCTGGACATGCTCATTCCTCGTAGAGGGCCGCGGCCCGCAATGGCAGTTTCGCTGGTGGCATTCGAATGCAGAACCTGCTGACAATCAAATCAGGAAATTTCATCGCTAGCATCACACCAAGTTGTGGCGATCTCCGCTAATATGCGAGACGCCACCTTTGGGGAGACCAGCCATGCTCCAGCATTTTCAAATGTTTGCGGCCTACAACCAGTGGGCCAACCGCAATCTCTATTCGGCGGCCCGGGAACTGACCCCAGACGAGCTGAACGCCGACCGCGGGGCCTTCTTCGGCTCATTGTTCTCTACCCTGACGCACCTCGTGGTCACTGACCGGATCTGGCTCAGACGTTTCACGGGTGCGGGGCCTCAGCATTCCACGCTCGACGAGAAGCCGTTTATGACATTTGCGGAACTCTCCGGGGCGAGGCAGGAAGAAGACCGGCGCATCATCGACTGGTGTGATGGTCTCACGAAGGAACAGATCGGCGGCGACTTCACCTATACGCCGATCACCAATCCCACGCCGATCACCCAAAGGCTCCGGCCCGCGCTCGCCCATCTCTTCAACCACCAGACCCATCATCGCGGACAGGCGCACGCCACCCTGACGGCGCTCGGCAAACCTTCGCTCTCGCTCGACCTTATCTATTTCCTCCGGCAAGAAGGCCAGCAGTGGCTTTAGGCGCCAGAGCTTGCCTCAGACGCAAGAAGCCGGCGGATCGCTCCGCCGGCTTTTCATGCCGAATGACATGGGCAGACCAGATCAGGCTGCCCGTTGCTGACGACCGTAACTTTCCCCCGTCGAGATCTGGAAGCGGACCATGAGTTGTTCGAGTTGCGAGGCTTCGTTGGCCAGCGACTGGATGGCTGCGGAGGATTCCTCCACCATGGCGGCGTTCTGCTGAGTGTTGCGGTCGATATGGCCGATTGCGGCGTCGATTTCGGTCAGGCCGTTCGATTGTTCGCGCGCGCTGCGAACGATCTTTTCGACTTCGAGGCTGATCGCAGTGACTTCGTTCGCGATGGTGTGCAGCGCCTCACCTGTCTGGTCGACAAGGCCGACGCCGTTCTTGACCTCGGCGCCCGAGGCGGTGATCAAGGCCTTGATGTCCTTTGCCGCATTGGCCGAGCGCTGCGCAAGTTCGCGCACTTCCTGGGCGACGACGGCAAAGCCCTTGCCGGCCTCGCCGGCGCGGGCCGCCTCGACCCCGGCATTGAGCGCCAGCAGGTTGGTCTGGAAGGCGATCTCGTCGATCACGTTGATGATTTGCGAAATTTCGCGCGACGATGTCTCGATCTTGCCCATCGCCTGGACCGCATTGGTGACGATCGAGCCGGAGCGCTCGGCGCCGTTGCGGGCATGCTCGACCAGACGGCCGACGTGTTCCGCGACCTTCGCGGTCTGCTGAACGGTCTCTGTGACGTTGCTAAGCGCACTTGCGGTTTCCTCGATCGAGGCGGCCTGGCGTTCGGTGCGCGACGAGAGGTCGTGGTTCGCGTGACTGATCTGGCCGGTCCCATCACGGATGATGCGGACCACCTGGCTCACCTGGCCGATGACCAATTCCAGCCCCTCGACCGAAGTGTTGAACGAGCAGCGCAGCTTGTCGAGTTCGCCCTTGAACTCCTGCGAGATGCGATGCGAAAGATTGCCGGCGGCGAGCTGGCTGAGCGCCTCGTCCAGCTTGCTGACGACGAAGTCGACGGCTTCGGCCTCGCGGGCCTTTTCCTGCTCGCGCTCGGCCCGCAGATGCTCGGCATGCTCGTCGGCCTGGCGGGCCTGCTCGGCCATCGTCGTGGCCTTGCGTTCCGCGCTCGTGGCCGCCTGGACCGCCGCCTCGGATGCGATAAAGGCGCTGACGACCGAATGAGCAAGGGCAATGAGGACGCCGCTCTGGAGCACCAGCACCACCGCATGCAGCACGACGCGAGAGAAGTCGGATTCGCCGGGGAAGATGGCAAACGGCATGACGAAGAACAGGAGCACATGGTGCACGGCGACCAGCGCCGCGTAGCCGACCAGCGCGCGCCAGTCGACCCAGACGGCACAGATCGCCAGCGAAGCGAAGAAATACATATGGATGTCGATCTGCAGCGGCGAACCGGCAAACGCGAAGACCATGACCGCGACTGTCGCCGCATGCGCCATTGAGGTGACGATACGGGTCGTCGGACCGGTGCGGTCCTTCATCCAAAGGAGCGTCGCCGAGCCGACGATCAGCAAGGTGGCGACGATGGAAAAGAGATCGAAGCCGTCGGCGCGCATGATATTGCGCAACACGATCAGCGCGAAATTCAGCCACAGAAGCGCGACGATCCCCGTCGAGGCCTTGTGCCGCAAAGCGTTCAGAGCATTCATGTCAATTCCCTTCAAGGCAGCCGACTGCCAGATCATGGTTCAGCACAAGGAGCGCGCCGGCACGCATCAGACGGCCGGCAAAGTCATTCGCATCGGAATAGGCAACCGACACCCAGGCATAACGCCCAGACCAGACGAGGCGGCCGCCCGCGTCTCCGATTACCTGCATATTGCCGCTCGCGTCGCCGCCCGGGTCCGTGACGACCAGAACGAAAGGCCCTGCCGGACGCGCCCAGACCGCCACGATTAGCAGCAGAAAGAACGCGAAATTCGCCAGGACGATCGACCTGTGCAATGCCATCAGTCGTTGCTCCTTGTTTCCTTCCGCGCACCGCTCCTCTTTCGGTGGCTTTGCCGTGCGAGACCTGTGGAAAACACTGCCGCCAGACTTCGCACTGCAAAATTAGGGTACCGCGCGGTAACTAAGATTTCATTAAATGGCCTTTGCCGCACCTCAGCTGCCGGATCAGTGAGCGCTGCGGGTCCGGTTGCACACGAAGCAGGCACTAAGGCAAAAATTAACCCAATGAAGAATGTTGGCGGCCAGGACCTCACCTCCTGCCGCCAATTTAACGGAATCCAGAAGACTGGAACCTACGCTCCCCCCGCAACACCGGAACAGCCGCCTATCAGGGGACAAGACATGCAGCCTCACGCCAGCATCCCGCATCAGAAATCTCATCCCAATCAGGCCGGCGTGAAGCCTGGACCCGGAACGGATCACCTGCAGAAGGTTGCGGGCTTCATGACAATACATGGCATAGCCGGGCTGCCCCGCAACTATCACCTCGTCCACGAGGCGCTCCACGGTCACAATGCCGGGCTCGCCCGCGACCTCGCCGCTCTCGCTCAGCGTCCCACGCAGCACGCCCTCGACCAGCTAGGACTGAAACACCGTCTTGCCAGTCATTGCTGGCTTGCCGAGGAGAGGCTGCAATCCGAAAGTGCCGCGCTGCTCCACAACCTGGGCGACCATCTTGGCCTGGGCATTCTGCACAAGCAGACTTTCGCCCGCGCCCTTGAAACCATCACCCGGTCGATCCGCGAAGACGAGACACGGGAAATCGGCGAGCTGATCGCCGAGCTCGATTTCCTGGCGGCAGCGGCGGCAGACCTGCTGCAGGCCGAGACGGAACTTGCCGTGAAGCTGAAGAAGGGCCTGCAGCAGATAGAGGCGGCGGACCGCGCAGCCGAAGCCGCGAAAGTCATGAAGGCGAAAGATGGCCTGACCGGCTTGCCTAATCGGCTGGCTTTCATGAACCGACTCGGCGAGCTGTTTGCGGAAGATGTGCCTGCACCCGCGACGGCGCTGGTCCTCATCGACGTCGACAACTTCCGCTCGATCAACCTGCAATTCGGCGAGGAGGCCGGCAACCGCCTGCTGAAGCGCATGGCCGCCATCTTCCGCAAGACGATCAAGAAGAACGATTTCGTCGCCCGCATCGACGGGGACGACTTCGCTTTCCTATTCAGCGACGTTTCGGGCGAGGAAGCTTATGCGATCGCCGAACGCCTGCATGGCGCCGTCGAAAACAATCTGGTCTTCGCCACCGAGCACGGTTCCCAGCACGGTGGGCTCGGCCTGTCGATCGGCATCGCGCTCAGCCACGACGCCGATGCGCCGATGGAACTCCTGGCCCAAGCGCAAGCCTCGCTCGGTGTAGCCCGCGCCAATCCGCGCCAGCCGATTGCCGTCTTTGTGCCCGAACGCGGCCGAGCCGGAGGCCGCCACGTCGCCTGAGGGCAAAAACCGCAAGCGGAGCGGCGCGCCTGTTGCCCGGATGCCACCCTCGACACGCCTCCATCGGCCACGGCCTACGCCAATCCGCCCGCAGCTTGCCTTTGTGCCGCACATCGGCCAAAAGCGCGGGCATGATTACCATCAACGACATATCGGCCCGCATCGCCGGCCGCCTTCTGATCGACCATGCCAGCGTTTCGCTGCCGAGCGGCACCAAGGCGGGTCTCGTCGGCCGCAATGGCGCCGGCAAGTCGACGCTGTTCAAGATCATCACCGGCGACCTCTCGCCCGAGAGCGGTTCGGTGTCGATCCCGAAGAATGCGCGCATCGGCCAGGTGGCGCAGGAAGCGCCCGGAACCGAGGAGTCGCTGATCGAGATCGTGCTGGCCGCCGACAAGGAACGCGCGGCCCTGATGCTCGAGTCTGAAACGGCGACGGATCCGCACCGCATCGCCGATATCCAGGTGCGGCTGTCCGACATCGACGCCCATTCGGCCGAGGCGCGCGCCGCGACCATCCTTGCCGGTCTCGGCTTCGATGCCGAAGCGCAGCTGCGTCCTGCCTCGTCGTTTTCCGGCGGCTGGCGCATGCGCGTGGCGCTGGCGGCCGTGCTGTTTTCCGAACCCGACCTGCTGCTGCTCGACGAACCGACCAACTATCTCGACCTCGAAGGCACGCTGTGGCTGGAGGACTATGTGCGGCGCTATCCGCACACCGTGATCGTCATCAGCCATGACCGCGACCTCCTGAACACTGCCGTCAACTCGATCATCCATCTCGACCAGAAGAAGCTGACCTTCTATCGCGGCGGCTATGACCAGTTCGAGCGGCAGAAGGCGGAAGCCGACGAGCTGCAAACCAAGGCCAAGGTGAAGAACGAGGCGGCGCGCAAGCACCTGCAGAGCTTCATCGACCGGTTCAAGGCCAAGGCCTCGAAGGCCAAGCAGGCGCAGAGCCGCGTCAAGGCGCTGGAGCGGATGGGCACGGTCGCCTCGGTGATCGAGGACCATGTGCAGCCGATCACCTTCCCGGAGCCGGAAAAACAGCCCGCCTCGCCGATCATCGCGATTTCCGGTGGTGCGGTCGGCTACGAGCCCGGCAAGCCGATCCTGAAAAACATCAACCTGCGTATCGACGCCGACGACCGCATCGCGCTGCTCGGCTCCAACGGCAACGGCAAGTCGACCTTCGCCAAGTTCATCTCCGGCAGGCTCAAGGCCGAAAGCGGCGAGATCAAGCTGGCACCGAGCCTGAAGATCGGCTTCTTCGCCCAGCACCAGCTCGAAGACCTCGTTCCGAACGACACGCCAGTCGAACATGTGCGCCGGCTGATGCCGGGCGCGCCGGAAGCCAAGGTACGCGCCCGCGTCGCGCAGATGGGCCTTGCCACCGAAAAGATGGCAACCGCAGCGAAAGACCTGTCGGGTGGCGAAAAGGCCCGCCTGCTGATGGGCCTTGCCGCCTTCCATGCGCCGAACCTTCTGATCCTCGACGAACCGACCAACCATCTCGACATCGACAGCCGCCGCGCGCTGATCGCGGCGCTGAACGACTACGACGGCGCGGTCATCCTGATCTCCCATGATCGCCACCTGATCGAGGCGACCGTCGACCGGCTGTGGCTGGTCAACAACGGCACCGTTTCCCCCTTCGAGGGAGACATGGAGGAATATCGCAGCCTAATCGTCTCTTCGGGTAAAAAAAAAGACGAAAAGGACAAGCCTGACCCCGTAGCCGACCAGGCGAGCAAGGCCGACCAGCGCAAGGTGGCCGCCGAGCGGCGAGCCTCGCTCGGCCCGCTGCGCAAGAAGATCAACGATATCGAGGCCGAGACCAAGAAGCTGGAAAAGCTGATTGCCGCTCTGGATGCGGAACTCGGCGACCCCGCACTCTACGAAAAGAGCCCGGCCAAGGCCGCCGACAAGGTCAAACAACGCGGCGAGGCCGCCGCAAAGCTCGCGGCAGCGGAAGAGCAGTGGCTCGAACTGTCGGCCGAGTATGAAGAGGCGATGGCGGGGTAGAGCAAGCAGCCGATTTACAGCTTTATCTCGCCGACACGCATCGGCACTATCAGATCCTCATGACCCTATACTGCTCGATGGACGACATCCGGCCCGAAAGCCACACCCGTGCGGAGGCTCAGGCCTTCTTTTCCCAGCGACCTTCATTAGTCTGTTGCCAGTAGGTGAGCTTGTGGCCCTCGGTCTTGAGCTTCTTCCACTGGCCGCGCGCACCTTCGAGCTGTTCCTGATTGTGGCCGTCGAAGACGAAGACTACGCGGTCGTATTCGAGGGCATCCGGCGGCTCGGCGCCGTCCACGATGAATCGGACAGTTGCGCCGTTTATATTGTCCGGCACGGTGGTGATCAGCACCGGCTGCGCTTCCGGTTCCTCGCCGGCATCGGTGCCGTGGGGCAGGAAACTGTCGTCGCGCCAGCTCCAGATATGCGTGTCGAGCGCATCGCGGCGAGCCGGTTCGACAGTCTGAACCGCAACCCGCCAGCCGCGCTCGACGCTCTTTTCGAGCAACGGCGGCAGGGCATCCTCGAGCTTCGATTCCGTCAGGTGGTAGAAAAGAATCTCGGCCAAGACCCCTGCCCTCTGCAATGTCACGCTTCGTAGTTGGAGCGGACCAGTTCGTCGAGCAGGCGCACGCCGAAGCCCGAGCCCCAAGACTGGTTGATTTCGTCCGCCGGCGATGACATGGCCGTGCCGGCGATGTCGAGATGGGCCCAGGGCGTGTCTTTGACGAATCGCTTGAGGAACTGCGCCGCAGCGATCGAACCGGCATGACGGCCGCTCGAGTTCTTCATGTCGGCGAACTTCGAATCGATCATCTTGTCGTAGTCCTTGCCCATCGGCAGGCGCCAGAGGCGCTCGTTGGTGGCAAGACCGGCGGCGAGCAATTTTTCCGAAAGCGCATCGTCATTGGAGAACAGTCCGGCATGCAGATTGCCGAGCGCCACCAGGACCGCGCCGGTGAGCGTCGCGAGGTTGACCATGAATTCCGGCTTGAAGCGGTCGTTGCAATACCAAAGCGCATCGGCGAGCACGAGGCGGCCTTCCGCATCGGTGTTGATGACCTCGATCGTCTGGCCGGACATCGAGGTGACGATGTCGCCCGGCCGCTGCGCATTGCCGTCGGGCATGTTCTCCACGAGGCCGATGATACCGACGACGTTCGCCTTGGCCTTGCGGGCGGCGAGCGTGTGCATCAGGCCCGTCACGGCGGCGGCGCCACCCATGTCGCCCTTCATGTCCTCCATGCCGGCGGACGGCTTGATCGAGATACCGCCGGTGTCGAACACGACGCCCTTGCCAACGAAGGCGATCGGCTTGTCCTTCGCCTTGCCGCCCTTCCACTGCATGACGACAAGGCGCGGCGGACGCACCGAGCCTTGAGCCACGCCGAGCAGCGCGCCCATGCCGAGCTTCTTTATCTCCTTTTCGCCGAGGATCTCGATGTCCACGCCAAGTGATTCGAGCTTCTTCGCCGTGTCGGCGAATTCTTCCGGGCCGAGCACGTTGGCCGGCTCGTTGACGAGGTTGCGCGCCAAGATCACACCCTCGGCTACCGCCTCAGCATCCGCGAAGGCCTTCTTCGCCACAGCCGCGTCGGCCATGACGATGGTAACCCTGACGTCCTTGTCGTTGGAATTGGCGTCATCGTCACCATTGACGTCGTTCTTTTTCTTGGTCTTGTAGGTGTCGAACTTGTAGGCGCGCAGCAGCATGCCGAGCGCGAAGTCGGCGGCAGCTTTTGGCGAGATCTCCAGACCGGCAACATCAAGGAAGACGGTGGCCTTGTCGGCGCCCTTGAGCGAGGCCGCGGCCTTGCCGCCGGCCTTCAGCCAGTCATGGGCCGCGATCGTTTCGGCCTTGCCCAGCCCGATGACGACGATACGATCGGCCTCCGAGCCGTGCGGGGCGACGATGTCGAGAGTGGCCATGGACTTGCCGGTGAATTTTGCGACCTTGGCGGCGCGGGCATAGATGCCAGCCGGATCGGCTTCCGCGGCGCCGGACGGCAGATCCGCCTCGACCGTCTTCAACAGGACGGCGACACCTCCCGTGACACGATGGGATTTGGAAAAGGTAATGTCGATCTTGCTGGCCATGGGGACTCCATCGAGCATGGAAGGATTTAAGAGAAGCGGACCGCGATCTTCTCCTTTTCCGCTGCTAAGGCAAGGAAAACCGGTCGTGGCCGGGTGACTATCCCCGATGGAGGGAACGTGATAGCGCGGCCTCTTGTCAGGCCAAGCCGAGTGCGGATAGGTTCCGCCCGCTCCGCGCAGATCGAGCGAAGTGACAACAAATGGATATGGAATCGCCTTTGCCGAAGTCAGACTACAAAGCCCTGCTCGATTCGCTCCGCCGCGACGGGGACGCTTATCGCGCCAGCATCCTGGCGCTGGCCCTGTTCACGCTGTGGTGGCTGCTGCTGGCAATCTTCTATTTCTTTCCGGTATTGGACATCACCACGAGCGCAGCGTTCTTTGACAGAACCCAATGCCCGGACGGGACCGCCGCTGGTGTCGTCTGTGGCGACTTCCCCTCTCGGCTGGACCCGCTCCTTATCTTTCTGCGCAAAGTCCTGTTTTACGCTCCGTCCGCGGCGGCAATCGTTGTGATCATAGCCCTGGTCAAGGCTCTGCAGCACCACGGGGCGACCTACGAACCGGCAAAGGTGCGGCGCTACGGCCTTTCCCTGATCGCATTCTTCCTCGGGCCCTATGTTCTGGTCAACCTGCTGCTCAAGAGCTTCTCCGGTCGCCCGCGGCCGCACCAGACCGATCTTTTCGGCGGCGAGCAGCCATTCATGCCGGCGGGATCCTTTGCCGGCCAGTGCGACAACAACTGTTCCTTCGTATCAGGCGAGGCCGCCGGCGCCGGATGGCTGATCTGCCTGATCCCGCTCCTCCAGAAAAAATTCCGTCTCGTCTTGGCGTCCGGCATTGTTGCCGTATCGTTGATCACGCCGGCCTTCCGCCTCAGCTTCGGCGGTCATTATCTTTCGGACGTCGTGCTCGGCTGGCTCTCCTCCCCGGTCGTCTTCGCGCTGGTGGTGGCCGTGTTCGAAATAGCGCGAGTGCGGAAAAACGCAGTATGACAATGCGGAAAAGCGAAGGCCGCCTGTCGCCAAAATGCCGCAAGCGTCGTAGAGAGAGCCAATCCTTAATCGCGGGCGCAATCGGATTGCCGCGCCCCCAGGGAACGGCATGAAGCTACTCGAACTCTACATCCTGCGGCGTGTCGGCCAGATGTTCCTCACCGCGCTCCTGCCGGTGCTGGCGATCATCTGGACTACGCAGGTGCTGGCGCGAATCAATCTGGTGACCGACAGCGGCCAGTCGGTCGGCTCGTTCATGAAGCTCGCGACGCTCATCCTGCCGACCATCGTTCCGGCCGTCCTGCCCTTCGCGCTGGTGATCGGAATCACCCAGACGCTGACAGCGATGAACAATGATTCGGAACTGACGGTGATCGACGCGGCGGGCGCGCCGCGCCGCACCATCAGCCGACCGCTTCTCCTTTTCGCCGTCGCGCTCAGCGTCTTTTCCTTCCTCATGGCCAATTTCGTCGAGCCCAAGTTGCGGGTCGGGACGCGCCACATGATTGCCGCCGCCTATGCCGACCTTCTGTCGACGGTCATCGAGGAGAAGAGCTTCCGCCGGATCGAGGACGGTCTCTATGTGCAGATCTCGGAACGCCTGTCCGGGCGCGTGCTGCGTGGTCTGTTTGTCGCCGACTCGCGCGATCCCGCCTACTCTCTCATCTACTACGCTCGGGAGGGCGCGGTCGACGAGAGCGGCACGGCGCTGGTGATGAAGGACGGCGAGGTGCAGCGCAAGACGCCCGAAGGTGAGGTGTCGATCGTGCGATTCGATTCCTATTCCTTCGACCTCTCCGATCTGTCGCAGACGCGCGGCCAGGCCCGCCTCAGTGCGATCGACCGTGATCTTCCTTTCCTGCTCAATCCCGATCCCAGCGACCCGCATGTGCAGAAGAACGCCGGTGAATATCGCAGCGAATTGCATCGTCGGCTGAGCACCTGGGCCATGCCGCTGGTGTTTGCGCTGATCGCACTTGTAATCTGCGGCAATGCCCGCTCGCATCGCGAAGCTCGGCTTCATCCGATGGCATCGTCGCTGGCCATCGCCCTCGGGCTTTACTGGCTATCAAACTACTCCGTGAAGTTGGCCGAAGGCGACGCCGCCTTCGTGCCTCTCGTCTATGCTGTGCCATTGGCGGGCGGCGGCGTTTCCGCCTTCCTGTTGTTCACAGGCCGACAATTGCGTCTCCCCTGCGCCATCCGCAATGCCTCGGCCCGACTGTGGAACGCGCTGGCTGCGCATTTCCCGCGTCGCGAATCATCCGGCAATGGGTCTGCGTCATGATGCTGACACTCGGGCGTTACTTCTTCCGCCGGTATGTAACGACGATGCTCTGGTTCCTCGCCGGCGTCATTGCCATCGCCTATCTGATCGACTTCAGCGAAACCTCAGGGCGGCTTGCCGGACGAGGGGTCTTTTCCGTGTGGGAGTTGCTTTGGCTGACAGCGCTTCGCCTCCCCTCTATCTTGCAGCAGACGATCCCCTTCATCACGCTGTTCGTTGGCATGACGACACTGATCGCCCTCAACCGGAAATCCGAACTCGTCATCGCGCGCGCTGCCGGCATCTCGGTCTGGCAGTTCATGGCGCCCTTCCTCGTCGGCGCATTCCTCGTCGGGCTGACCACTTCTTTCGTCATCAATCCGCTCGCGGCCTGGGGCCAGCGGCAGGCACTGCAGTTCGAGGCGAATTCGCGCGAGAGCGGAGGACGCCCCTCCTCCAACGCCGTGCCGTGGTTGCGGCAGATCAGCGGCAAGGCCGATGTGGTTGTCGGCGCTGAGACGGTTCTTGAAGACGGAACCTTCCTCGTCGGCGCCGTCCTGATCCATTTCGACAGCGACGGCCGCATCATTCTGAGACAGGACGCGCACTCGGCGAAATTGAAAGATGGTTACTGGATGCTTACCGAGGTGACGGAGACCCGTCCCGGTGAGATACCCACAAGGCTCGCCACAGCCAAAGTCAGTACCAATCTGAAACAGGAGTTCGTCCAGGAACGCCTCGCCCAACCGGAGACCGTTGCTTTTTATGATCTTTCTAGGAAAATCGCCGTCGCCAAATCATTCGGTGTATCGACCAAAGCGCTTGAGACGCAGTTTCATTCACTTCTCTCGCTACCATTCCTATTGGTCGCAATGACTCTGATTGCTGCAACCGTCTCATTAAAATTCAGCAGGTTCAACCAATCTCGCTCGGTGATTCTGGGTGGAATCCTGTCGGGCTTCGTGCTTTATGTGGTGACCGTGCTTGTAAAGGCATTCGGAAGCAGCGGTGTCGTACCGCCGTTCGTTGCGGCTTGGGTTCCAGTCGTCGTGGCGATGGCCTTGGGAGCGACAATCCTGCTTCATCAGGAGGATGGTTAGTGGCGGTAAGTGACCGCGAGAATATCAGAAGGCTAGCCCTAGCCCTGCTGACGGGAGTTGCCGTGTGCGCATTGGTGTCACCGGCCGTGGTCGCACGCGCCCAGGATGGCCAGCCAGCCCCCGCGCTCACAACTGGTATTCCCGAAGATGCAAAGCTCCTGCTGGCAGCCAATGAACTGGTCTATGACCGTGACGCTGAACGCGTAACCGCGATCGGTGGCGTGCAGATCAACTACGGCGGCTACCAGATGGTCGCCAGCACGGTCGTCTACGACCAGAAGACCGGCCGCATGACGGCCTCCGGCAACATTGAACTGGTCGAGCCGGGCGGTAACCGCATGTATGCGGACACGCTCGACGTGACCGACAATTTCGCCGACGGCTTCGTCAAGGCACTGCGAATTGAGACGACCGACAATACCCGGCTGGCCGCCGAGAGCGGCGAGCGTGTGGACGGTCGGGACATGATCCTCAACAAGGGCGTCTACACCGCCTGCCTGCCATGCGCTGATCATCCGGAACGTCCGCCGCTTTGGCAGGTCAAGGCCGAGCGGGTGATCCAGAACGGCGAGAAGCACACGGTGCGGCTGGAGAAGGCCCGCTTCGAACTGTTCGGCCGCACGATCGCCGTCCTGCCAGCGATCGAAGTGCCCGACCACACCGTCAAGCGCAAATCCGGCTTTCTCTTCCCCGTGATGCGCACATCGGAAAACCTCGGCTTCGGCCTGACGGTTCCCTATTATTTCGCCATTTCGAACCATCGCGACGCGACCGTCAAGGCGACCGGCCTAACCAGCCAGGGTGTTCTGCTTGAGGCCGAAATCCGCCAGCGCTTCGAGAACGGCACCGCTTCGTTCCGTGCGGCCGGCATTGACCAGTTGAACCGCGAAAACTTCGACGCAGGGACCAGCGACGCCGATCGGGACCTGCGCGGCATGGTGGCGTCCGAAGGCAAGTTCGTGATCAACCCGCGCTGGAGCTTCGGCTGGGACGTCATGCTTCAGAGCGACAATAATTTTGCCCGGACCTACAGCCTCGAAGGGCTCGACGACACCACCCACACCAATCAAGTCTACCTGACGGGACTCGGCAAGCGCAATTCCTTCGACATGCGCGGCTACTACTTCGACGTCCAGAACGCCGACCCTCAGAACAATGCCGAAAAAATGCAGCCAACGGTGCTGCCCTCGGTGGACTATGCCTACTATGCTCCCGAACCGGTCGCCGGAGGCCAGCTTTCCGGCAATCTGAACTTCACCGCCCTGTCCCGCTTCAAGTCTGACGAACTCGACGTCGATGGCGATGGCATCGACGATCGTTTCCCCGGCCTCAAAGGCACTTCGAGCCGTCTGACCGGCGAACTTGAATGGAAGCGCACCCTCAGCGTGCCAGGTGGCCTGCAACTGACGCCGCTGCTTGCCGCCCGCGGCGACGCCTACGGCCTGGACGTCAATGCACCAGCCGACTACACCGGAAACGTCACCTCACAGACGGCTGAAACCCGCTACATGCTGACGGCGGGGCTCGAGGCTCGCTACCCGCTGCTGATTACGACCAACAACAGCAGCCATATCATTGAGCCAATCGCCCAGATCTATGCGCGCAACGACGAGCAACTGGCTGGTCGTCTTCCGAACGAGGACGCGCAGAGCTTTGTCTTCGATGCGACCAACCTTTTCGATCGCGACAAATTCTCCGGCTATGACCGGGTCGAGGGGGGCACCCGTGCCAATGTCGGCTTGCGCTATACCGGTTCTTTCGACAACGGCTTCGGCGTACGCGGCGTGTTTGGCCAATCCTACCATATCGCCGGCCTGAACTCCTTCGCCACCGACGATCTCGTCAAGGTCGGCACCGATTCCGGCCTCGAGACCTCCCGCTCGGACCTTGTGGGGATGGCTGGCGTCGATATGCCCAATGGCCTGTCGGTCGCAACCAATGTCCGCCTCGATGAGCGAACCCTGGCGCTGCGCCGCGCTGATGCAAATGTTTCCTTCTCCAACGAGACGCTTCAGACGAGCTTGACCTACACGCAGATCGCGGCACAACCCGAATACGGATTGGCAGCGCGCAATGACGAAATCCAGTCTGCGAGTTCAATCAAGGTCAGCGAGTATTGGTCGCTGTTCGGGTCGATTACCTGGGACATCGACGATAGCATCATTAACCGCAAGGGCATCGGCATCTCCTACGCCGACGAATGCACGGTGTTCTCACTCGTCTACTCGGACAAGTACGATCCCGAAGAGGAATCGGCGAGCGACTGGTCGATCGGCGCACGCCTAACCTTCCGTACGCTCGGCGACGTCAAGATTGGCGATACGGAGTTGACTGGGTTCAATTGAGGCTGGTTCCCGGCTAAGCCCCTCGCAATTGCCGGCAGCGTCATTGTTTCGCCGCACAGATTGTGCAATCGGTGCGACAGATTATACTTTGACCGGACTATGTTTAGGCGGGATGAGCACGCTGTTGCTCCTGCTGGAAAGGAAGATGATGGCCATTGCAAAGAAGGGGAAGCGGTTGCTGCTCGCCTGCGCGGTTGCGCTGGCGATTGTTGCGGGTGACGCGACCGTCGGCAACGTTGCTCAGGCTGCCAGCCAGGTCGTCGCCGTCGTCAACAAGGCGGCCATTACCAATGGTGATGTCTCGCGGCGTGTCGCCTTCCTTCGCCTGCAGCGCCGCACCGGCAATTTGAACCAGATCGCCAAGCAAGAGCTGATTGACGAAGCTCTGAAGCGGCAGGAAATCGCTCGTGTCGGCATGTCGGTCAGCACGTCCGATGTTGATGCCGCCTATGCGCGTTTCGCCTCCGGCAACAAGCTTTCGCCCCAGCAGATGGACACGATCCTGGGCCAGGCTGGTGTCGGGGTCGAGCACTTCAAGGCTTATATTGCCGTATCGATGAGCTGGCCTCGCCTCGTCAATGCCCGCTACGGTTCAAAGAACAAGCTGTCGAACCAGGAACTCGTCACCCGCCTTCTGGAGAACAAAGAGAAGCCGGTGACCACCGAGTACTTCCTGAAGCAGGTCATATTCGTGGTTCCGGCCTCGAAGAAAGGCATTGTCGGCAAGCGCAAGGCAGAAGCCGAAGCCTCGCGTGCCAAATTTCCAGGCTGCGACGGCGCCATGGCCTTCGCCAAGAATTATCTGGATGTCTCGATCCGCAATCTCGGCCGCGTACTCGAACCCGAGCTGCCGCCAGACTGGAAGCCGCTGATCGAGAAGGCTACGGGCGGGACGACCGGTACGCGCGTGACCGAGCGCGGCGTCGAGTATCTGGCGATCTGCAACCAGCGCCAGGTCTCGGACGATGTCGCAGCGGAAGTCGTTTTCCGCGCCGAAGACCTCGGCAAGGAAAAGCAGGACGACAACCCGAATGCCAAGAAATATCTGGAAGAACTGCGCTCGAAAGCACAGATCGCCAACAACTGAGCCGAGCACCGGATGACCTCTGCCGACCACCTTCCTCTTGCGCTTAGCCAGGGCGACCCGGCAGGCATCGGTCCCGACATTGCGCTCGGCGCATGGGTGAAGCGGGCGGAATCCCAATTGCCGCCCTTTCTCTTCATCGGGGATCCGGCTGTACTTGCAGTTCGCGCACGCCAGCTCGACCTCGATGTACCGCTCAAGGAAACGGATGCAGGCGGCGCGTTTGGCGTGTTTGACAAGGCGCTTCCCGTTCTCCCCGTTCCGATCGGCTTCGATGTCGTTGCCGGCGAGCCGCACGTCGCCAATGCCAAGAGCACGATAGCGGCCATCGAGTCCGCCGTGCAGCTCTGCTTCGACGGCAAGGCGCGCGCCATGGTCACCAATCCGATTGCCAAATCCGTGCTCTACGAAGCGGGGTTCGCGTTTCCCGGTCACACCGAATTCCTCGCCGAGCTCGCGAGGCGCAGCACCGGCGAGACCTATCGCCCGGTGATGATGCTGGCAGGCCCCAAGGTCCGAGCCGTACCCGTGACGATCCACATCCCGATCAAGGACGTGCCCGGCGCGCTCACAGAGGCAGCGATCATCGAGACCTGCCGGATCGTCGCCAGAGATCTGAAGAACCGTTTCGGCATTGCCCATCCCCGTCTCGCTGTCGCCGGGCTCAACCCACATGCCGGCGAAGGTGGCGCGATCGGCCATGAGGACGAGGACGTCATCCATCCGGCCATCATGAAGCTGCGCGGCGAGGGCATTGATGCGTTTGGTCCGCTACCGGCCGATACCATGTTCCATGACGATGCCCGCCGGCGCTACGACGTCGCCATCTGCATGTATCACGATCAGGCGCTGATCCCTGTCAAGGCGCTCGGCTTCGATGATTCGGTCAATGTCACGCTCGGGCTCCCCTTCGTCCGGACCTCACCGGACCACGGCACTGCCTTCGGGATCGCCGGCCAGGGAATCGCCCGCGAGGACAGTCTGATTGCGGCGCTGAAACTCGCCGACGAGATCAGCCGGACGAGCGAAGCAAAAACCTGATGGCCGCCATTGACGGACTGCCACCGCTGCGCGACGTGATCGCCCGCCACGGGCTCGACGCGCGCAAGGCTCTCGGCCAGAACTTCCTGCTCGACCTCAACCTTACGCAAAAGATTGCCCGCACCGCCGGGCCGCTGGAAGGCGTGACGGTGTTCGAGGTCGGCCCCGGCCCGGGCGGCCTGACGCGCGCCATATTGTCGCTTGGCGCCAAGAAGGTCATCGCCGTCGAACGCGACGCGCGCTGCCTGCCGGCACTCGCCGAAATCGCAGACTATTATCCCGGACGCCTCGAGGTAATCGAGGGCGATGCGCTGAAGACCGATTTCGAGGCGATGGCGCCTGAGGGTCCGGTCAAGATCATCGCCAATCTGCCCTACAATGTCGGCACGCAGTTGCTGATCAACTGGCTGCTGCCGAGGAAGTGGCCGCCGTTCTGGCAATCGCTGACGCTGATGTTCCAGAGGGAAGTCGGCCTGCGTATCGTCGCCGACGAGAGCGACGATCACTATGGCCGGCTCGGCGTGCTGTGCGGCTGGCGCACCGAGGCGCACATGGCCTTCGAAGTGCCGCCGCAGGCCTTCACGCCGCCGCCAAAGGTGACGTCGTCGGTTGTGCATCTGGTGCCAAGGGCAGAGCCCCTTCCCTGCGATGTGGAGAAGCTCGAACGCGTAACACAAGCCGCCTTCGGCCAACGTCGCAAGATGCTGCGCCAGAGCCTCAAGCCGCTCGGTGGCGAGACGCTGCTCGGCAAGGCCGCCATCGATCCGGCGCGGCGCGCCGAGACGCTTTCGGTCGAAGAATTCTGCCGGATCGCCAATTTGCTGTAACGGACTGCCCTCAGCCTAAATTGCCATCGCAAGAACAGATCGCGATCACTGGCCGTCCGAAGCGACCAGCGTGCTGACGAAGTCGAACAAGCCGTGACGCCGGTCACGGCGCAGGCGCTCGGCCTTGACGATCGACTGCACGGCATCGAAGGCGGAATCCAGATCGTCGTTGACGATCACATAGTCATATTCGCGCCAGTGGGAGATTTCCGCCCGGGAATTGGCAAGCCGGGTCTGGATAACCTCCTCGGTATCTTCGGCGCGGCGGTGCAGGCGTGACTGCAGTTCCGCCATAGTCGGCGGCAGGATGAAGATCGACACGACGTCCGCCTTCATCTTGTCCTGCAGTTGCTGGGCGCCCTGCCAGTCGATATCGAAAAGCATATCGCGACCTTCCGACATGGCAAGTTCGACGGGATCCCGTGGCGTGCCGTAGAAGTTCCCGTGAACCTCGGCCCATTCCAGTAAAGAGTCCGAATCGCGCATGCGCTCAAACTCGCGCGGCGAGACGAAGTGGTAATGTACCCCCTCTATCTCGCTCTGGCGGCGCTGGCGCGTGGTAACGCTGACTGACATGCCGATATGGCGGTCGCGTTCCATCAGATTTCGGGCGATCGTCGACTTTCCCGCGCCTGACGGCGACGAGATCACCAGCATTAGCCCGCGCCGCGCGATCGGTATGATCGTCCCCTTGCCCTGTACCATCCGTTCACTCCAAATTCTGGACCTGTTCGCGGAACTGGTCGATCACGACCTTAAGCTCGATGCCCGCGGAGGTCACAGCCACGGCATTCGACTTGGAGCAGATGGTATTCGATTCGCGATTGAATTCCTGCGCGATGAAATCCAGCTTTCGACCGACTGGCCCGCCTATGGCCAAGAGATCGCGCGCAGCCGCGACATGCGCCTTCAACCGATCGATCTCCTCGCGCAGATCGGCCCGGGTGGCCAGCAACGCGACTTCGGCATGCAGCCGATCGCGGTCGAGTGTTGCCGCGGCACCGATCAGTGCATTTATCTGGCTTTCCAGCCTGCGGGCGATCTCGTCTGGCTGGCGCGAGGGGTCGGCCTCGACGGTTCGCGCCAGATCCTCGATGTGACTCACCTGGTCCGATAGCAGGCGGCAGAGCGCATCGCCCTCGATGCGTCGCATCTCGCTGAGCGAATGCACGGCGCGTTCCAGCCCGGCGAGAATATCCGCATCGCGACTGGCAATCGCCTCGGGGTCGTCGGACGCTTCCTTGAACTCGACGAGACCACGGATCGACAGTAGCGCATCGAGCCTGATCGGTGCGGGATCAACGAGCCCGTCGCCCAGATCGTCCCTCAGCTTCAGCAGGGCATCGAGCGCGTCACGGTTCACCACGGCTTCTACGCGGTTTTCGCTGACCTGCACGGTCAACCCAACCTGAACATTACCACGCGTCACATATTGTGACAGCAGGCGCCTGATTTCCGGCTCCAAGCCCTCCATGCCCTGCGGCAAGCGCATGCGGATGTCGAGCCCCTTGCCATTGACCGAGCGAAGTTCCCAAGCCCAGCGATACCGGCCGCTGGTTCCTTCGCTGCGGGCAAAGCCGGTCATGGATTGTAGTGCCATCGCCCGTCCCCGGTTTGCTGCTCAGTTCTTCTTTTTGCCAACGACGGCATCCGGGTCGGCTTCCGGCGGCGCATCGACTGCCGCACCCGGATCCTCCCCGCGTTCAGCCTCGATCTTGCGCCAGTTCCTCACATTCGCGTTGTGCTCATCGAGCGTTGCGGCGAAAGCATGACCGCCGCTGCCATCGGCGACGAAGTACAGGTCCTTCGTCTTCCACGGATGAGCGACGGCTTCAAGGGCAGCGCGGCCCGGATTGGCGATGGGGCCTGGCGGCAGTCCCTTGATAACATAGGTGTTGTACGGCGTTTCCTTCTTCAGGTCCGACTGATAGATCGGCCGGTCGGAAGGCTTGCCGTCGCCGCCGAAGAGGCCGTAGATGATGGTCGGGTCGGATTGAAGACGCATGCCCTTGGCAAGGCGGTTGATGAAGACTGATGCGACATGCGCCCTTTCGTCATCCTTGCCGGTCTCCTTTTCGACGATCGATGCGAGCGTGACAAACTCCTCCTTCGTCTTGATCGGAAGGTCAGGGTCGCGCTTTTCCCAGATCTGGTCGATGAGCTTTTCCTGCGCGGCCGCCATCTGGCTGACGATCTCGCTGCGCTTTGTGCCGCGCGAATATTTGTAGGTGTCGGGCCGAAGCGAACCCTCGGCGGGCAGTTCTGCCGGCAGTTCCCCTTCCAGCACCGGATCGTCCGCCAGACGCTTGAACATCTGCTTAACCGTCAGCCCCTCCGGCATGGACACGGAATAGAGAATGGATCTGCCCGACTTCAAGAGTTCCATGATCTCCTTCATCGACGCCGACGCTTTGATTTCGTATTCACCGGCCTTCAGGGTCTCTCCTTCCTTCAGGTAGGTCGCAGTGACATGGCGGAAGATACGGGCGTCGCCGATGATGCCGTTGCGCTCGAGGCTGCCGGCAATCTCAGCAAGGCCTGCGCCGCTCCGAACGACGAAATTGGTGTTGGTCGCAAGCGGCCCGGGATTCTGATAGGTCGACGTCACATAGAAAAAGCCGGCGACCGCGATCGCGAAGACCGCCACGGTCAGGGTCATCAAGAAATTCAGGAAGATCACCAACTGGCTGCGTGCCTTGCGCGAGCGGCGAGGCGGGGCGGGTACCCGCTCCGGCCGCAGCGCTTCGTTCGGAGACTTGGGAATGATCGGCCCCTTGGGAGATGCCTCCGATCCGCGACCAAAAGAAACTCCGCTGTTCTGGCTATTGTCGGTCACCGGCAATCCTCTTCAGTTCGGTATCGCTGCTGTCTGGCCAAGCAATGCGGCAGAAAACAGGTCAATGCCGTCCCCGACGGGCCGGCATCCACAAGCTCCAGCCTGTTGGCGGCGCTCAGCCCTGATAGCGCTTCAGCACCAGGGAGGCGTTTGTACCGCCAAATCCGAACGAATTGGACAGCGCGACGTTGATTTCGCGCTTGCGCGCCCTGTGGGGCACGAGATCGATCGCCGTCTCGACAGCGGGATTGTCGAGGTTGAGCGTCGGAGGAGCGACATTGTCGCGAATGGCAAGTGCCGAGAAAATCGCCTCCACGGCACCGGCTGCACCGAGCAGGTGGCCGATGGCCGACTTGGTCGACGACATCGATATCTTCGAGGCAGATTCACCGACCAGACGCTCGACGGCGCCGAGCTCGATCGTATCCGCCATGGTCGAAGTGCCATGGGCATTGATGTAATCGACATCGGCCGGCGCCAGACCGGCGCGCTTCAGCGCCATGGTCATGCAGCGGAAGGCGCCGTCGCCATCCTCGGATGGGGCGGTAATGTGGAAGGCATCGCCGGACAGGCCGTAACCGACCACTTCGGCATAGATCTTGGCGCCGCGCGCCTTGGCGTGCTCGAGTTCCTCGAGCACAACGATCCCTGCACCCTCGCCCATGACGAAACCGTCTCGATCCTTGTCATAGGGACGCGAGGCCGCCTTCGGATCGTCGTTGCGCGCCGTCGACAAAGCCTTGCAGGCGGCAAAGCCGGCGAGAGAAATGCGGCTGATCGGCGATTCCGTGCCGCCGGCCACCATTACGTCGGCATCGCCGAAAGCGATCAGCCGCGCCGCATCGCCGATGGCATGGGCGCCGGTGGAGCAGGCCGTAACGACCGAATGATTGGGACCGCGCAGCTTGTGGCGGATCGACACCTGGCCGGAGGCGAGGTTGATCAGGCGGCCTGGAATGAAGAATGGCGACAGGCGCCGCGGACCCTTGTCGCGCAGGATGTAGCCGGCTTCAACGATGCCTTCGATGCCGCCGATGCCGGAACCGATCAGAACGCCAGTCGCACACTGGTCGTCATTGGTCTTCGGATGCCAGTCGGCATCCTTAAGCGCCATGTCGGCGGCAGCGATCGCATAGATGATGAAGTGATCGACCTTGCGCTGCTCCTTGTGCTCCATCCAGTCGTCAGGATTGAAGGCACCCTCGGCATTGCCGGTGGGGATGCGGCAGGCCACCTTGGCCGGCAGATCATCGACTTCGAATTCAGTTACGAGGCGGGCACCACTTTCGCCGGCGAGAAGTTTCGCCCAGGTCAGTTCAGTTCCACACCCTAGCGGAGATACCATGCCGGTACCGGTGATAACGACACGTCTCATCGCTCGTAGTCCACCCCACTCTTGCAGTCGATGCCATCAGAAAACAGTAAGGCCCGCAGGTCGCGGGCCCCGGCAGCACAGGCGGCCAAAGCCGCCTTGCCGCTATATTTGCGCTCGATCAGGGCTGAGCCTTCTCGATGAACTTTACAGCGTCGCCGACCGTCAGGATCGAGTCAGCGGCATCGTCCGGGATCTCGACGCCGAACTCTTCTTCGAAGGCCATGACCAGTTCGACAGTGTCGAGCGAGTCCGCACCCAGATCGTCGATGAAGCTGGCGCCTTCAACAACCTTTTCAGCGTCAACGCCGAGATGATCAACAACAATTTTCTTCACGCGTTCTGCGATATCGCTCATGTCGGTTTCCTCGACCTTCTTAATCTCAGGGGCGTCTGGACGACTTCCCTACCCTGTTTCAAACCGGTGAACATTTTCTCTGCCACCGGCAAACCCGTTCAGCCCCGCTTCAACGAACAAAACCATGCAATCAAACGCATAGCGATCCCCGTGAAATTCGGAACGACTGTTCACAGTCATGGCCCGCTTAACACGGTTTAGCCGCGCCGCAAAGCCAGAAAAGTCGCCCCGGGGCAGTGCTCAACATCCAATTGGGAAACAACGGCATCACGGGCAACGTTCAATCAGATCATTGCCATGCCGCCGTTGACGTGCAGCGTCTGCCCGGTCATGTAGCCCGCCTCATTGGAAGCGAGGTAGACGACGGCGGATGCGACTTCCGAGCCGGTGCCCATGCGGCGCATCGGGATGGCGCCCATGATCGCGTCCTTCTGCTTGTCGTTGAGCTTGCCGGTCATGGAGCTTTCGATGAAGCCCGGTGCGACGCAGTTGACGGTCACGTTGCGCGTCGCGATTTCCTGGGCGAGCGACTTGGAAAGGCCGATCATGCCGGCCTTCGAGGCGCAGTAGTTGGCCTGCCCCGGATTGCCGGTGACGCCGACCACCGAAGTGATGTTGATGATGCGACCGAAGCGGCGGCGCATCATCGGATGGGTGAGCTCGCGCGTCAGGCGGAAAACGGCCGTCAGATTGACTTCCAGGACACTGTCCCAGTCGGCGTCCTGCATGCGGACAAAAAGGCCATCCTTGGTGATGCCGGCATTGTTGACGAGGATGTCGACGCCTTCGAGGTCTGCTTCAGCCTTCTCGCCGAGCGCCTTGACCTCGTCGCGATCGGACAGGTTGGCCGGGAAGATCTTGACGCGGTCGCCGAGTTCGGCGGCGAGTGCCTCGAGCTTTTCGACGCGCGTGCCGTGCAGGCCGACGATCGCGCCCTGGGCGTGCAACTGCCTGGCGATCTCCTCGCCGATACCACCGGTCGCACCGGTCACGAGGGCCTTGCGGCCGGTCAGGTCAAACATGTTCCTAGTTCCTTGTTCCAGATCATCCAGTCAATCAGCCGAGCAGCGCGGCAAGCGCCGCGTCGATGTCGGCCGGAGAGTTGACGGCAATGCCACTGACGTTCTTGTCGATGCGGCGCGCCAGCCCGGTCAGCACCTTGCCTGAACCTACTTCATAAAGTGTCGTCACACCATTTGCCGCGAACCACTCGACCGTCTCGCGCCAGCGCACCTGGCCGGTCACCTGCTCGACGAGCAGATCGAGGATCTCACTGGCGTCGGTGACGGGGGCGGCCCGGACATTGGCGATCAGCGGGACGACTGGATCATGCTTCGCCACCTTCGCCAGCGCCTCACGCATGGTTTCGGCGGCTGGCCCCATCAGAGCCGAATGGAAGGGTGCCGAGACTGGCAACATGATGGCGCGTTTGGCGCCCTTTTCGCTGGCAAGGGCCGCCGCCTTCTCGACGGCCGCCTTCCCGCCAGAGATGACCAGCTGGCCACCGCCGTTGTCGTTCGCAATCTGGCAGGGACCCGTGGCGGACGCTTCCTCGCAGACAATCTCCACGTCGCCTCGTTCGAGGCCGATGATCGCCGCCATCGCGCCCTCGCCCGCCGGAACGGCGGCCTGCATGGCATTGCCGCGGATGCGCAGGAGACGCGCGGTGTCGGCGAGCGAAAAGGTGCCGGCAGCACAGAGCGCGGAATATTCGCCGAGCGAATGACCGGCGACGAAGGATACCCTGGACTTGAGATCGAGGCCGCGGCCCTGCATGACGCGGATCACCGCCATCGATACCGCCATAAGCGCCGGTTGCGCATTGGCGGTGAGCGTCAGCGTTTCTTCTGGTCCCTCGAACATGGTCGCGGAGAGTTTCTCTCCCAGCGCCTCGTCGACTTCGGCAAAAACCGCCTTGGCTTCGGCATAAGTTTCGGCAAGCTCCTTGCCCATGCCGACAGCCTGACTGCCCTGGCCGGGGAATGTGAATGCAATGCTCATGGGGATATTCCTTCTCGGGATGATGTTCTTCCCTGGCTTTTTTCTTTTCCCATTGCCGTGTTTCCCGAGTGTGTCAAGACCGGGACGCCTGGGCGCGCATTTTGCCCACGGAACGAATTCGGCTCATTTTGCACTTGCGAATGGTCGACGCGCTCTTAAATTCGCGCACGACCTTTTCTCTTTCTGAAGCCCCCAGCACGGATCCCTTTTCATGAAATACAATAATCTCGGCCGCACCGACATATCGGTCTCCGAAATCTGCCTCGGCACCATGACCTGGGGCTCGCAGAACACCCAGGCCGAAGCCTTCGAGCAGATGGATTACGCCGTCGAAAAGGGTGTGAACTTCTTCGACACCGCCGAACTCTACCCGACTACGCCGCTTTCGCCCGAGACCTACGCCCTGACCGAAACGATCATCGGCAACTGGTTCGCCAGGACCGGCAAGCGAAAGGACGTGGTTTTGGCCACCAAGGTCGCCGGCGCCGGCCGACCCTATATCCGCGAGGGCAAGGCGATCACCGGCGCTTCGATCCGGGAGGCGGTGGACGCCAGCCTCAAGCGCCTGCAGACCGACTACATCGACCTCTACCAGATCCACTGGCCCAATCGCGGACATTTCCACTTCCGCCAGGCCTGGGTCTACAATCCCTTTGGCCAGAACCGCGAGCGTGCGCTTGCAGACATGAACGAAAAGCTCGAAGCGCTCGACGAATGCGTCAAGGCCGGCAAGATCCGCGCCATTGGCCTCTCCAACGAGACGACCTGGGGCACGCAGAAGTTCATCGCGCTGGCCGAGGCCCGCGGATTGCCGCGCGTCGCGACCGTGCAGAACGAATACAATCTGCTCTACCGCCATTACGACCTCGACATGGCGGAGCTATCCCACCACGAGGACGTCGGCCTGCTGGCCTATTCGCCGCTTGCTGCCGGGCTCTTGAGCGGAAAGTATCTCGGCGGGAACAAACCTGCCGGATCGCGCGCCGCGATCAACGGCGACCTCGGCGGCCGCCTGCAGCCGCTGCAGGAAGCACCCACCCGCGCCTATGTGGAACTCGCCAGGGCACATGGGATCGACCCGTCGGCGCTTGCCATCGCCTTTTGCCTGACAAGACCCTTCATGGCTTCGGTCATCATTGGCGCGACATCCATCGAGCAGTTGAAAGTCAATATCGGCGCTGCGGATCTCGTTCTACCGGACGGTGTGCTGAAGGGGATCGCCAAGATACATCGCGAATACCCGATGCCCATCTAGGTGGAGTTGGAACCGAAGTGCGCTGATGCTGATCTTGACCCCACAAGTGACCATTCGGCAACAATTTTGTTTCTGAAGAGTTCCCGCTCTGTAAAAGGGGGCCGGCAATGACCATCTGGGCCTGTGCTCAACTTGGGAAGCCTTCCCAGACACAAAGGGGATAAACGTGGATTACATCCTGGTCGTTGCCGGAATTGCGGGACTGTATTTTGGCGCCGAGTGGCTCTTGCGCGGGGCGATCGCCCTGGCTCAGAAGCTCGCGATACCGACACTCGTCGTCTCGCTGATCATCGTCGGCTTCGGCACGTCCATGCCGGAACTCCTGGTGTCCATTCGCGCCGCAACCACTGGTTCGGCCGATATCGCTCTCGGGAATGTCGTCGGATCCAATACCGCCAATGTCCTCCTGATCGTCGGCGCATGTGCTTTGATCTATCCCATCTCCACCTGGGACCGGGCCGTGCGCCGGGACACCTATGTCATGATGGCCGCCTCGCTTCTGCTTCTTGGTCTGGTCCAATTTGGCTCGATCGAACGCATAGCAGGCCTGGCCATGGTGGCGCTCCTGCTCGCCTATGTCGGTTATGCCTACCTCCAGGGTCGCAAGGCATCAGTCCCGCTTGACGAGGAGGTCAAGCACGAAAAGC
Organism: Rhizobium arsenicireducens; assembly: GCF_964021225.1. Classification (NCBI taxonomy): domain Bacteria; kingdom Pseudomonadati; phylum Pseudomonadota; class Alphaproteobacteria; order Hyphomicrobiales; family Rhizobiaceae; genus Rhizobium; species Rhizobium arsenicireducens. Next base: position 2,015,125 of record NZ_CAXHYK020000001.1, read on the forward strand.
TCAGCGGCGTCTTCATGGCGACGTTGATTGCTGGCGGTCTGCTGACACTCTTTGCTGGCGCGGAGGCTCTGGTTCGCGGAGCGACCAATCTGGCGCGCGATTTCGGCGTGTCGGAAGCCGTGATCGGCCTGACGGTCGTCGCCATCGGAACGTCCCTGCCCGAGCTGGCCACCGGCATCATGTCGGCCTTGCGTCGTCACTCCGACATCATGATCGGCAATATCGTCGGCTCGAACATTTTCAACATCCTGTTCATCCTCGGTGTCACCTCGATCATACAACCGGTTAGCGCCGCCCCCCGTTTCGCGAGCTTCGACGTGCCGGTGATGCTGGCGATCACGCTCGGATTTTCGGCCTTGCTGCTGACCCATGTCGGCGTACGCCGGCTCGTAGCCGGTGCCATGCTGGTGATTTACGGGGCATACACCTTTGCTCTGGTGCAGATCTGAATTTGGATCGCCCACGCCGGCAGGCACGGCTGCCGGCGTGGCTCAGCCGACTTTCAACACTGTTTGCCCCTGATCGAGCGCAAAGCTGTAGGACAGGCCAGCGCCATTCAGCGCCTTCTGATCGAGTGTCAACGTGATGCGGTCCGTCGTTCCTTCGAAGGAAGCGGTCAGTGTATTTCCAGTCACCGAGATCCGCACATCCCGCTCCAGGTAGCCGTCGAGCCTGAGGGTCACGCCGCCGTTGGACGTGATGGCGTCCTGCCCGTCACCGCGGGCGAATGCGTATTCCGCAACCGCATTCGATGCTGTCTGATTGGTCCGCTTGAACACGATCGTGTCGTTGCCCGTGCCGCCCGAGGCGAATATCCTCGTGCCTTCGAGAGTGAGGTCATCATCACCCTCGCCGCCATCGATCCCGATCAGCGCCTCACCGGCGGCCGCAATGCGATCGTTCCCCGCACCGCCGGAGATGCCCATCACCAGCCGGGCCGCGATCTCGACGACGTCGTCTCCGCCACCGGCGTCGACATAGGCGATGAAACCCCCACTTGCGCTTATCCTGTCGGATCCGTTCCCGGTGGCAATCGAGGCGATGGACGCGGCCTTTGCGGTCACGTGATCGTCACCGTTCCCCGTCTCGACATTGGAGACGCTCTGCGCGCGGAAGGTCAAACTGTCGTCGCCGCTGCCTCCTCTTGCCGCCGTGATATGGCCCAAGGTTTCGTCGACCGTGCCGGTCTCGTCGACAGCTTCGTCTCTCAGGGCGAGGATCTCGATAATCCGGGCAAGTGCCCTCTGGCCAGAAGTCTCGGCAACAACCGCAGGCTCCGACTGCCCCCAGGATGAGGAAGGCAGCCGCGGACGCAGGTCAGCATCTGCAGGTGAAAACAACTGAGTCGCATAGGCACTCGCAGACGGATTGCGATAGAAGCTGTTGATCACCGGCATGGCAGTATTCCTGACGAAAAGTCGCACCAAAATCTGGACGCAGCATGGACTGAAGAAGTTCAGAATTAGCTTACAGGCCGCCCGAGCGATCCCGAAACTGATACACAAATCTCGGTAAGCGCGTGGTTAACCCCGCAACGAAAGACGCCATGGGCGCAGAAAATTCCGCAGAGACCTTGCATTTCCGGCCGATACGCGTATAAGCGCGCCGTTCACAACACCCGGTCTTTCTGGCTGGTGGCTGAACGGAGGGCAGGCTCCAGCAATGGATCCGCAGGAACCACAAGGGTTCCGGTCTCCCGTGTCTCCGCTCTCGACCGTCTCGAACACAACGCTTTTCTTGCCTCGGCCTGGCCGAACAGGAGCAGTCGTTGAGGCTTAGCGCCGGATCCGGGTGATGACAACCGCAAGAAAGGCAAAGCTTACAATGGCTCTTTACGAACATGTATTCCTTGCCCGGCAGGATATGTCCGCTCAGCAGGTTGATGCCCTCGTCGAACAGTACAAGGGTGTTATCGAAGCGAATGGCGGCAAGGTCGGGCGCGTAGAAAACTGGGGCCTCAAGTCCCTCACCTACCGCATCAAGAAGAACCGCAAGGCTCATTACGCGCTGATGGACATCGAAGCTCCGGGTGCGGCGATCCACGAAATGGAACGCCAGATGCGCATCAACGAAGACATTCTTCGTTACATGACCATCGCCGTGGAAGCCCACGAAGAAGGCCCGTCGGCCATGATGCAGAAGCGCGACCGTGATGACCGTCCGCGCCGTGACGGCGACGACCGTGGCCCGCGCCGCGAAGGTGGCTTCAGCGACCGTGGTCCGCGTCCGGACCGTGGCCCGCGCGAAGGTGGCTTCGAGCGTCGTCCGCGCGAAGACCGCGCGTAAAGCTGAGCAAAAGGAGAAATTACAATGGCTGATGCATCCTCTTCTCAGGCACGTCGTCCCTTCCATCGTCGTCGCAAGACCTGCCCCTTCTCGGGCGCAAATGCTCCGAAGATCGACTATAAGGACGTTCGTCTGCTGCAGCGCTACATTTCCGAGCGCGGCAAGATCGTACCTTCGCGTATCACCGCAGTTTCCCAGAAGAAGCAGCGCGAACTCGCCAAGGCGATCAAGCGCGCCCGCTTCCTCGGCCTGCTGCCGTACGTCGTAGCCTAAGACCGATCCGAAGCCTGCCGGCATCACGCCGGCGGGCTTCATCCCTTCCGCGTTGGGCGCGGATCGGAACCATGCCGACGGCCGCCAGCTTCAAGCGAAGCTTCAGCGACTTCAGGTGAAATCCCATGTTGGGGACGGACTTCAGGATCTGATTCCGGCTTCTCCCCTAACTGCTTGAACCAGCAGGACAGCGAGCGTGAAACAAGTGAACAGACAATTGCTGCTGATCGGCGTGATCGCCGGTATTACCGCTACCCTGCTGGTGCTGGGCGCGAATGCGCAGCCGTCGTTTTCCTCGATACTCTATGCCGCTTCGGCTCTGCCCGTCCTGATCGTCGGCCTTGGCTGGGGAAATGTGGCGTCAATCACCGCCATCGGAACAGCAGCTGTCCTCGGCGCGCTCGCTATCTCGCCGCTCTTTGCGCTTGCCATGGCCATCTTTACCCTGCTTCCGGCCGGCTGGCTCAGCCATCTCGCCAATCTCGCCCGGCCCGCTTCCGAGATCGGTGGCCCCGACGACCTGGTGGCCTGGTACCCGCTGTCCGACATCCTGCTGCATCTGTGCGGGCTGGTGACGCTCGCGGTGATCTTTCTCGGCGTCATGATCGGCTACGGCCCGGACCTGACCGGCCAGATGGTCGATATGCTGATCGCCTCGGTCAACGAGCGCGATCCGACGCTTGCGGCCGACCCTGCCTCGATCGAGCAAGTCAAGCGCACGATGGTACTGCTGCTGCCGATCGTTCAGGGCGGTATCTGGGTGCTGATGCTATTTGCCGCCTATTACATCGCCATGCGCGTCGTGAACTCTTCCGGCCGGGCGCTGCGCCCGCGCGAGGACTTTCCGTCTTCGCTGCGAATGAACCGCAACGCGGTCTACATTTTCCTCGCCGGGATCGTCGCCTGCTTCCTCGGTGGTGTGCCGGCACTGATCGGAGCGACGATTTGCGGCACCTTCGGCGCGGGCTTCCTGCTGGCAGGCTTCGGCGTGCTGCACCTGCGCACGCGCGGCAAGGACTGGCGCCTTCCGGCGCTCGTTCTCGCCTATATCTCCGCTCCGATGATCCTGCCGGCCTTCATCATTCTCGTCCTCGGACTTGCCGATACAAGGCGGACCGTGGCCCTGACCCCGGCCCGCAAGGCCAAGACTGACCAGTCCGAGTCGTAAATTCAAACTGAAAGGAACAGAAAAATGGACGTGATTCTTCTCGAACGCATCGCCAAGCTCGGCCAGATGGGCGAAACCGTAAAGGTTCGTGACGGCTTTGCCCGTAACTACCTCCTGCCGCTGGGCAAGGCCCTGCGCGCCAATGCCGCGAACAAGGCACGCTTCGATGCCGAGCGCGCAACGCTCGAAGCCCGCAACCTCGAGCGCAAGTCCGAGGCCCAGACGGTCGCCGAAGTTCTCGACGGCAAGCGCTTCATCGTCGTTCGCTCTGCCGGCGAAACCGGCCAGCTCTACGGTTCGGTTGCCGCCCGTGACGTCGTTGAAATCCTCGCCGCCGAAGGCTTCAACCTTGGTCGCAGCCAGGTCGAACTGAACACCCCAATCAAGGCCATCGGCCTGCACAAAGTGGTCATCCATCTGCACGCCGAGGTCGAAATCGCGGTCGAACTCAATGTTGCCCGCTCGGCCGACGAAGCCGAACGCCAGGAAAAGGGCGAAAGCCTCACCTCGGCCGACGCCATCTACGGCGTGGATGAAGACGCGCTTCGCCCGGAAGACTTCTTCGATCCGGACGCTGACCGCGACGAAGGCGACGACGAATAAGACCAGCGCCTGCTGGACACGACGCCCGGGTCTCGCGACCCGGGCGTTTTTGTTTTTCCTGCCGATTGCGCGGCGAGTGATGGCGTTTGAAGTTTTGCCGTTCACGGCAGGGCTTTGCGATATGATCAGACGCGGATTGGCGATTCGTTTGGCGAGAATTTCGCGCAAGCACTTTCCTCACGATGGGTGCTGATTCTATTCGATGCCCTGTGGATAGAAGGGGACAAGTCCCGTGCGCTCGATTGAAGTTGACTCGCACCAACCCAGCCGCCAAATCCATAGGCCAACACGATAGACATTCCCGAGAAGAAAAGACGGTAGCCCGCGATGAACGATGCTGCGCGCAAGATAGCCCCGATCCAGCCGGCCGAAGCCCACTACCGGGAAGCGCCGAACAATATTGAGGCCGAACAGGCCCTTCTGGGTGCGATTCTCGTCAACAATGACGCCTATTACCGCGTCTCCGACTTCCTCAAGCCGGATCACCTGTACGAGGCCCTGCACCGCAAGATCTTCGAGGTCGCCTCCGAGATCATCCGCATGGGCAAGACCGCCAACCCGGTCACCATCAAGACCTTCCTGCCAGCCGAGCAGAAGGTCGGCGACCTGACGGTTGCGCAATACCTCGCCCGCCTCGCTTCGGAAGCGGTCACCATCATCAACGCCGAGGACTATGGCCGGGCGATCTACGACCTCGCGCTCCGGCGTTCCCTCATTCAGATCGGCGAAGACGTCGTCAACATCGCCTACGACGCGCCGCTCGACATGCCGCCGCAGGCACAGATCGAAGACACCGAACGCCGCCTCTTCGCTCTTGCCGAGAATGGCCGTTATGACGGCGGCTTCCAGTCATTCAACGATGCGGTTGCACAGGCGATCGACATGGCCGGCGCCGCCTTCGAACGTGACGGGCACCTGTCCGGCATTTCCACCGGCATCATGTCGCTCGACAGCAAGATGGGCGGCCTGCAGCGCTCCGACTTGATCGTGCTGGCCGGACGTCCGGGCATGGGCAAGACCTCGCTCGCGACCAACATAGCCTACAATATCGCCGCCGCTTATGAGCCCGAGATCAATCCGGACGGCTCCTTCAAGGCCAAGAACGGCGGCGTCGTCGGCTTCTATTCGCTGGAAATGTCGTCCGAACAGCTCGCCACCCGTATCATCTCCGAGCAGACGGAGGTCTCGTCCTCGAAGATCCGCCGCGGTGACATCACCGAAGCCGATTTCGAAAAGCTCGTCGCCTGCAGCCAGATGATGCAGAAAGTGCCGCTGTTCATCGACCAGACCGGTGGTATCTCGATCGCCCAGCTGTCGGCCCGCGCCCGTCGCCTCAAGCGCCAGCGCGGCCTCGACTGCCTGGTGGTCGACTATATCCAGTTGATGACCGGTGCCGGCAAGGCGGGCGAGAACCGCGTGCAGGAAATCACCCAGATCACCACGGGCCTGAAGGCGCTCGGCAAGGAACTCAACGTTCCCATCATCGCGCTGTCTCAGCTGTCGCGTGGCGTGGAAAGCCGCGAAGACAAGCGGCCACAGCTGTCCGACCTTCGTGAGTCGGGCTCGATCGAGCAGGATGCCGACGTCGTGCTGTTCGTTTTCCGTGAGGAATACTATGTAAAGAACAGCGAGCCGCGCGACATGGCCGACCCCAAATATCCGGAATGGGAAGCACTGATGGACAAGGTCAAGGGCACGGCCGACGTCATCATCGCCAAGCAGCGCCACGGACCGACCGGCACCGTCAAGCTCGCCTTCCAGGCGGAATTCACGCGCTTCGCCGACCTCGCCGACCCGAGCTTCACCGCCTATGAGGAGCCGTGAGCCAGCACAGTCAAAAATCTCGGCCACGGAGTTTCTGACGGTCAAGCCGTGCGGAGCTGCGCGGCAAACAATTGTGCATTGCGAGATTTAGTCGGCCACATACGTTCCCGGGCACGCGAAAAATGCTAGGGTCGCGGACAATTCTCTCAGCCCAGTGGTACCCAGACGATGACCGCCGCCCTCGACCTGACCGACGCCTCCGATGAGTTTCTCGCCGCCCCTCTCCGACTAACCATCGATCTTTCCGCCCTCGCGGACAATTGGCGGGACATGGCCAGGCGATCCGGCAAGGCGCGCACCGCGGCCGTGGTCAAAGCGGACGCCTACGGCCTTGGCATCGAAGATATCGGCCAGACGCTTTATCATGCGGGCGCGCGTGACTTTTTCGTTGCGATCCCTTCCGAGGGCGCGACGCTCAGGCCCTACGCACCCGAAGCGCGGATTTTTGTGCTGTCCGGCATATGGCCAGGCATGGAGGAGACCTTCTTCGAGTACGATCTCGTTCCGGTCCTTGCCTCGCAGGAACAGCTCGTCTTCTGGATGTCGGTCGTTGCAGAGCATGGCGACCACCCTTGCGCACTGCATGTCGATACCGGCTTCAACCGCCTCGGCCTGCCGCTCGAGGATGCCCTGGCACTGGCCGACGACGTGTCGCGGCCAGCGAGCTTCTCCCCGGTTCTGGTGCTCAGCCATCTCGCCTGCGGCGACGATCCGTTATCCCCGATGAACCGCCAGCAACTGGAATCATTCCTGAAGGTTAGCGCCGCCTTCGAAGGGATCGATTCAAGCCTTTCAGCTTCTGCTGGAACCTTCCTCGGGCCGGAATACCACTTCGACCTGACCCGTCCCGGCATCGCGCTCTATGGCGGCGAGGCAGTCAACGGCGTGAAGAACCCGATGCGCGCGGTTGCAACCGCCGAAGCCCGCATCCTGCAGATCCGCGAAGCCAAGGCCGGAGAAGCGGTGAGCTATGGCGCAACCTGCACGCTTGGCCGCGACAGCCGGCTGGCCGTGGTCTCCGCCGGCTATGCCGACGGCTATTTACGTTCGCTCTCGGGCAGCGGTGTGCCGCTTCGCGAGACGGGAATTGCCGGCGCCTGTGGTTTTGTCGCCGGCCACAAAGTGCCGGTCGCCGGCCGCGTCACCATGGACCTGACGATCTTCGACGTGACCGACGTGCCACCAAACGCCATTTCCGCCGGCGACTATATCGAACTGTTCGGCGCCAACATGCCGATCGACGAGGTGGCCCGCGCCGCCGGCACGATCGGTTACGAACTGCTGACGGGGCTCGGCCTACGCTACGAGCGGCGCTACATCGAAGCGCTCTAGGATACACGCGGCCGGCTTGCGCATTCCCGCGATTTCTCCTAACTGAGAGATCGATATTCACTTTTTGTTCCGCGTGCGGCGCGGACACAGGAATTCTCCCGGATGGCGAAAGCGAAGACCCAATTCATCTGCCAGAACTGCGGCACGGTGCATAACCGCTGGGCCGGCAAGTGCGACGGCTGCGGCGAGTGGAACACCATCGTCGAGGAAGACCCGATGGGCGGCATCGGCTCCGGTCCTGGAAAGACGCCGAAGAAGGGCCGCCCGGTCACCCTCACCTCGCTGTCCGGCGAAATCGAGGAAGCACCGCGCATCCCGACCGGCATGGGCGAACTCGACCGTGCGACTGGTGGCGGTTTCGTGCGCGGCTCGGCCGTGCTGATCGGCGGCGATCCGGGCATCGGCAAGTCGACGCTTCTCATGCAGGCGGCCGCCGCCCTGTCGCGCAAGGGCCATCGCGTCATCTACGTCTCGGGCGAAGAGGCGGTCGCACAGGTTCGGCTCCGCGCCCAGCGTCTCCACGCCGCCGACACTGATGTTCTTCTCGCCGCCGAGACCAATGTCGAGGACATCCTCGCCACCATTTCCGAAGGCAAGCGCCCGGATCTCGTCATCATCGATTCGATTCAGACGCTGTGGAGCGACGCGGCGGATTCGGCACCGGGCACAGTCACGCAGGTCCGGACCGGCGTGCAAGCTATGATCCGCTTTGCCAAGCAGACCGGCGCCACCATGGTGCTGGTCGGCCATGTCACCAAGGACGGCCAGATCGCCGGTCCGCGCGTGGTCGAACACATGGTCGATGCGGTGCTCTACTTCGAGGGCGATCGCGGCCATCACTACCGCATCCTGCGCACGGTGAAGAACCGCTTCGGCCCGACCGACGAGATCGGTGTTTTCGAAATGTCTGACAAGGGCCTGCGTGAAGTCGCCAACCCGTCGGAACTCTTCCTCGGCGAACGCAATGCAAAGTCGCCCGGCGCCGCGGTCTTCGCCGGCATGGAAGGGACCCGCCCGGTGCTCGTTGAAGTACAGGCGCTCGTCGCGGCGACAACGCTTGGCACGCCGCGCCGTGCCGTCGTCGGCTGGGATTCGTCGCGCCTTGCGATGATCCTCGCCGTGCTCGAGGCCCATTGTGGCGTTCGCCTCGGACAACACGACGTCTACTTGAATGTTGCGGGCGGATATCGCATCTCTGAGCCCGCTGCGGACATGGCGATCGCCTCTGCCCTTGTTTCGTCACTGGCCGGTCTTGCCCTTCCCGCCGATTGCGTCTATTTCGGCGAAGTCAGCCTGTCAGGCGCGGTCCGTCCGGTTGCGCATACGGCCCAGCGGTTGAAGGAGGCGGAAAAGCTCGGCTTCTCGTCCGCTGTCCTGCCTGCCGCTTCGTCGGAACTTCCGAAAGGGGCGACCGGGAAGTGGAGCGAAGTCGAGAGCCTGCCCGATCTCGTGGCGCGGATCGCCGGCTCACGGTTGAAGGCGCGCTCGGAAGAGGCTGGCGACTGATCCAATCCGGCCCGGCCGGCTTAAGGCGACAGTGGTCGCGATGGCAAAAAAGCAGGCGGTGGCCGGCAAGTCTTGGAGTTGGTATTTATGCCCATTACGATTTTTGACGGTATTGTCATCGGCGTCGTGCTGTTCTCGGCCGTACTCGCCATGGTGCGCGGATTTTCGCGCGAAGTCCTTTCGATCGCCAGCTGGGCCGGCGCGATTGCCGCCGCCTATTATCTTTATCCGGTGCTGCTTCCTTACGTGCAGAACTACACGAGTGATGACCGCATCGCGATCGCCGGATCGGCCGGCATCATCTTTCTGGTGGCACTGATCGTCATCTCGTTCATCACCAGCCGCATCGCCGACTTCATCATCGATAGCCGCATCGGCGCGCTTGACCGCACGCTCGGTTTTCTGTTCGGCGCGGCGCGCGGCATCCTGTTGCTGGTCGTCGCGGTGGCTTTCTGGAACTGGCTGGTCGACGTCAAGCATCGCCCTGACTGGGTCAACAATGCCAAGTCGAAGCCCTTCCTCGACGCGCTCGTGCTGAAGCTCGAGGCCGTTCTGCCGGAAGACATCGAGCCGCAAATCCGCGCACGCATCCTCGGCAAGGAAGAGCCGGCGACGAATGCGCCGGCTGCCGAAGCTCCGACCGATCAGGCGCCGGACAACTTGGTACCAACGGAAGACGCACCGGCCGCCAACAACTGACCGGGCTGCGGCCTTCGGCCGCGCCAAAGACAATCACTTGCGGACGCCGCCGGATCAGGACAGACCGGCGGCTTCCGTGTTAAAGCCGTCCCGGCACATCTGTCCGATCGAGCAAAGGCCTGCTTCCATGTCTCAGTCTGATTTTTCCGGTTTTGAATGGAGTCTCGAAGACGACACACTCCATGAGGAATGCGGGGTGTTCGGCATTCTGGGCCACCCCGATGCGGCGACCCTGACTGCGCTGGGCCTGCATGCGCTTCAACATCGCGGCCAGGAAGCGGCCGGCATCGTCTCGTTCGACGGGCGTCAGTTTCACACCGAAAAACACATGGGCCTGGTCGGCGACCACTATACCAATCCGGCGACGCTCGCCAAACTGCCCGGTTCGGTGGCCATCGGCCATACCCGCTATTCGACCACCGGCGAAGTGGCGTTGCGCAACGTGCAGCCACTGTTTGCCGAACTGGAAGAAGGCGGCATCGCCATTGCCCATAACGGCAACTTCACCAACGGTCTGACCCTGCGCCGCCAGATCATCGCCACCGGCGCCATCTGTCAGTCGACCTCCGACACCGAAGTCGTGCTGCATCTCATCGCCCGCTCGCGTCATTCCTCCACGGCCGACCGCTTCATCGACGCCATCCGCCAGATGGAAGGCGGTTATTCGATGCTGGCGATGACCCGCACCAAGCTCATTGCCGCCCGTGACCCGATCGGCATCCGCCCGCTCGTGATGGGCGAACTCGACGGCAAGCCTATCTTCTGCTCGGAAACCTGCGCGCTCGACATCATTGGCGCCAAGTTCGTCCGCGACGTCGAGAATGGCGAAGTCATCATCTGCGAGATCCAGCCGGACGGCTCGATCACCATCGACGCCCGCAAGCCTGCCAAGCCCCAGCCGGAACGGCTCTGCCTGTTTGAATACGTCTATTTCGCCCGTCCCGACTCCGTCGTCGGCGGCCGCAACGTGTACCAGACGCGCAAGGCCATGGGCCTCAATCTGGCGACCGAAGCCCCTTGCGACGGCGACGTGGTCGTACCGGTGCCCGACGGCGGCACGCCGGCAGCGCTTGGCTATGCCCAGGCCAGCGGCATTCCCTTCGAATACGGCATCATCCGCAACCATTATGTTGGCCGCACCTTCATCGAGCCGACGCAGCAGATTCGCGCCTTCGGCGTCAAACTCAAGCATTCCGCCAACCGGGCGATGATTGAGGGCAAGCGGGTCGTGCTGGTCGACGATTCGATCGTGCGCGGCACCACCTCGCTGAAGATCGTGCAGATGATCCGCGATGCCGGCGCCAAGGAAGTGCATATCCGCGTCGCCTCGCCGATGATCTTCCATCCGGACTTCTACGGCATTGACACGCCGGACGCCGACAAGCTGCTGGCCAACCAGTATGCCGGACCGGAAGCGATGGCGAAGTATATCGGTGCCGATTCGCTCGCCTTCCTGTCGATCGACGGGCTTTACCGCGCCGTCGGCGGCAAGCCGCGCGATAACAATGCGCCGCAATTCACCGACCACTATTTCACCGGCGATTATCCAACCCGTCTGCTCGACAAGGAAGGCGAGAAGATGGGCCGAAAGGTCTCCATGCTGGCGACCAACGGCTGAGTTTCAAGGACAGATACCATGACAGTTGACCTGAAGGGCCGTATCGCGCTCGTCACCGGCGCCTCGCGCGGCATCGGCTACTACACCGCTCTCGAACTCGCCAAGGCCGGCGCCCATGTCATTGCCTGCGCCCGCACCGTCGGTGGGCTTGAAGAACTCGACGACGCGATCAAGACCGTCGGCGGCACCGCGACGCTCGTACCCTTCGACCTTGCCGACATGAATGCGATCGACGCTCTTGGCGCCTCGATCAATGAGCGCTGGGGCAAGCTCGACATACTTGTCGCCAATGCCGGCGTGCTCGGCGTCATCTCGCCGATCGGCCACATCGAGGCCAAGGTGTTCGAAAAGGTGATGACCATCAATGTCACCGCCACCTGGCGCCTGATCCGCTCGGTCGAACCGCTGCTCGTCAAGTCTGATCAGGGTCGCGCGCTGATCCTGTCATCGGCTGCTGCCCACAAGTGCCGCCCTTTCTGGGGCGCCTACTCAGCCTCCAAGGCTGCCGTCGAGGCGCTCGCCCGGACCTGGGCGGGTGAGACACAGCGCCTGCCGCTTCGCGTCGTATCCATCGATCCGGGCGCCACCCGGACCGCCATGCGCGCCCAGGCCATGCCGGGTGAAGACCCGAGCACGGTTCCGCATCCCTCAGAAGTCGCCGCGAAGCTTCTGCCGCTGTGCGGCCCCGGCCTCACCGAGACCGGCAAGCTCTTCGTCGTGCGAGAGAACAAGCTCGTCGACTACCGGATGCCGGAGTGAACCAACTTGGAATGCGAAGCAGGAAGGTTCCCGCCACCTGAACTCCCCGGACAAAGGTCATCGATGAGAGCTAGCCTGACAAAGAAGATCATCCAGGTTTGCGACCGGAAAGTGGCTGAGAAGGGTCCCGACATCGGTCTGTCCTTCTACGCCTCATTCGCCAACAGGAACGAGATCCGGAGCTGCTGATGGAGGCGGCGGAATGATGGATACGCACCCACCGGCTCGACCACTTCGAGAAGGCCTCAAAGATCAAGCAGATGGTGGTGGCATGCGGCGCGTAGCCGAGAGCCGGAAGCCGCTGGCTTATGCGATCCTCCACTCTTGACCTCGCGCGCGGCCCGCGCCATAACTCGCCCCATGAAAACGACCATCTGCATTATCTGCGGGATCATTATTCGCTAGCGTCAGCGCTGGCCCGGCCGTTTTCGTCTCCTGACCCAAGTCCCAGATGACAAACGCCCCGGTCCAGCCGGACGGCTTGGCTATCGGGAGACAGGAATGGCGGTAAGCCTCAAGCTTTACAACACACTGACGCGCGACAAGGTCGATTTCACCCCGATCGATCCCGAAAATGTGCGCATGTATGTCTGCGGCCCGACCGTCTACGACTTCGCCCATATCGGCAATGCGCGCCCTGTCATCGTCTTCGACGTGCTCTACCGGCTGCTGCGCCATGTCTACGGCGAAAGCCACGTCACCTATGTGCGCAACATCACCGACGTCGACGACAAGATCAACGCCCGCGCGCTGCGCGATTTCGGCGCGCAGATCGCCGACGGCGCGATGACGCTGAACGAGGCCATCCGCGCGGTCACCGGCAAGACTGAGAGTCAGTTCCATGCCGACGTGGCGGCGCTCGGCTGCCTCAAGCCCACCGTCGAGCCGCGGGCAACCGACAATATCGGCCAGATGATCGCCATCATCCAGCGGCTGCTGGACCAGGGTCATGCCTATGTGGCTTCCGGCTCCGAAGGCCATGAGGTGCTGTTCGCCACCGCCTCCATGGCCGACTACGGTCAGCTTTCAAAGCGCAAGCTCGAAGACCAGCAGGCCGGCGCCCGCATCGCCGTCGAGGCCCACAAGATGAACCCCGGCGATTTCGTTCTGTGGAAACAGTCGGCCGACACCGAACCCGGCTGGAAGGCCGACTTCACCTTCGAGGGTGAAAAGGTTGCGATCTACGGCCGCCCCGGCTGGCATATCGAATGCTCGGCCATGTCGGATCGCTATCTCTGGGAAGAGATCAAGGACCGCCTTTCGCCGAAGGCCAAGGCCCGCCCGCACCAGTTCGACATCCATGGCGGCGGGCTCGACCTGATCTTCCCCCATCACGAAAACGAGATTGCCCAGTCCTGCTGCGCCTTCGACACCGACGTCATGGCCAATGTCTGGATGCACAACGGCTTCCTGCAGGTCGAAGGCCGCAAGATGTCGAAGTCGGAGGGCAATTTCGTTACGATCAACGAGTTGCTGGAAACGGACAAGTTCGGCGGGCGGAAGTGGCCGGGCGAAGTGCTCAGGCTCGCCATGCTGATGACGGACTACAAGCAACCAATTGACTTTTCAATTTCGAGGCTGCGAGAAGCAGAGGCTTGGATTAAAAACTGGTCTAGCGTTCTTTCTTTGATATCCGGAACACAAGGCTTCACTCCTCGGCCTGACGAAAATCTCCTCCGGATCCTTTCCAATGATCTCAATACGGTTGAGGCACTGCACTATTTGAAGTCGCTTTCAGCGAGTGCGGTAGCGTCGATTGAGCCAGCAGAACGTCTAGTTTGGGGCCTAAACCTACTTGGGTTGTTGAATGCTGACGTAAACCGGATTGTATTTATGTCGGCAATGACCAGCAACACGCTTACAAGCGCCGAAAAGGAAGATGTCCTTAGAATGGCGCTGGCATCGATATCGGCTCACGACGGTGTTCGGATCTTGCTCAAAGATCATCCAATGCTTCCCACATATATGGAAACGCTTGCACACGCAGGGAAAGTTCTTTTTCAAGAATGGCAAGAAGCCTTTGATTCCGGTCACCTTTCAGACATCAGCTTAAAGCTCAGACAGCGGTCAGAGTATCTTGCAACGAAGCAGTTCACTGAGGCCGATCGTATCCGTGATGAGCTTCTCGCCAAGGGCATCCAGCTCAAAGACGGCAAAGACAAGGAAACCGGAGAACGCTTTACGACTTGGGAACTTAAGCGATGAGCGACGATCTCACAGCCGCCGTCCATGCGCTTGTCGACATGCGCCTTGAAATGCTGAAGGCAAAGAACTTCGCCGAAGCCGACAAGATCTGCGACGATCTCCTGGCCAAGGGCATCCAGCTCAAGGACGGCAAGGACAAGGAGAGCGGCGAGCGGGTGACCACCTGGGAGGTCAAGCGGTAGGATGTCCGTTCTGGCGTTTGCTGACACCCCCCTCTGCCCTGCCGGGTATCTCCCCCTCAAGGGGGGAGATCGGGACGTTGCGCCGTCGCAGGAACACCTGAACCGCAGCGTTCGCGGATATGGACTTGAATCTGGGCGGTCTGCCTTCCTTCGCTTTTTGGCAAACTCACGGGTTCTCATGTGGACAGAGACGGCTGCGGCCTGGTCGATCTCCCCCCTTGAGGGGGAGATGCCCGGCAGGGCAGAGGGGGGTGAAACCTTGACCACCGCGCCAACATCAGGAGACCCATCATGACCGATGCCATCTACACCGGCGGATGCCAGTGCGGCGCGATCCGCTTCCGGGTCAGTGGTGTTCTCAAGGACTCGTCGATCTGCCACTGCCGCATGTGCCAGAAGGCGTTCGGCGCCTATTATGCGCCGCTCGTCTCGACGCGGGGAGCACAACTGGAGTGGACGCGCGGAGCGCCGAAGAAATTCCGCTCGTCCAATTTCGCCAGTCGCGGCTTTTGCGACCGTTGCGGCACGCCGCTGACGTATGAGGCGCCCGACGGCGTGGCGATTGCCGCCGGCGCCTTCGACGATCCGTCGCGCCTGCCGCCGGTCGTGCAGTTCGGTGTCGAGGGCAAGATCGACTTCGTCGATCACCTGCACAAATTGCCCGGCCACCGCACCGAAGAAGATGCCGATGAGGCTCCCTTCGTGCTGGAGATCGTGTCCTACCAGCATCCCGACCACGACACCGACGGCGATTGGCCGAAGGAGAGCCAAGCATGATCGAGAAGAACCCCAATACGCAAATGCCGAAATGGTTGCTCTACGGCCTGATCGCCAAGGGGCTACTCGTTGTTCTGGTGACGGGCGGAGTCGTCGCCTATGTGATGCTGGCGTAGGGAGACGCAGATGGACGGAATTTTCACCGGCGGATGCCAATGCGGCGCGGTCAGGTTCCGGGCGGAAAAGCTCGGGCGCCCGTCGATCTGCCATTGCCGCATGTGCCAGAAGGCCTTCGGCTCGTTCTTTGGCGCCTTTGTGACGGCCGACCATGCGCATCTGACCTGGACGCGCGGCCAGCCCTCGCTGTTTCGCTCCTCCGCCAAGGTCAAGCGCGGCTTCTGCAACAAATGCGGCACGCCGCTCTCCTATCATGTCGGCGAGAGCATCGAGCTTTCGATCGGCGCCTTCGACCATCCGGAAGCGCTGGAACCGCAAGTGCAGGTCAACCACGACAAGCGCCTGCCCTGGATCGATCATCTGTTCGAAAAGCCAGCGTTGAAGACGCCGGACATGGAGGCTTTCTTCGCCTCGGTGGTTTCGAACCAGCATCCCGATCATGATACGGCGGTCTGGCCGCCCAAGGAGGAGTGAGCCGTGAGCGGATCCGAGAGCCATAGCGGTGGATGCCAGTGCGGCGCGGTGCGCTACCGCATTGCCGGCAAGCTCGGCTATCCGCATCTCTGCCACTGCCGCATGTGCCAGAAGGCCGGCGGCAATTTCTTCATGGCGCTTGCCGGTACGCGCGAGGAGAACTTCGCGATCACCCGCGGTACGCCGGGCTGGTTTTCCTCCTCCGATCCCTGCCGCCGAGGCTTTTGCGAGAGATGCGGCACGCCGCTCTTTTTCAAGACCGCCGATTCCCCCTATGTCAGCGTGACGATCGGCAGCCTCGACGATCCGGAGGCGACCACGCCCGTGTCGCAGGACGGAGTGGAGGCGCGGATTTCCTATTTCGACAAGCTCTTCTCGCTTCCGCAAAAGGCGACCGACCGCTCAGACCTGCCGGACGGCAACGCCCGGATCGCACAGAGTAACCACCAGCATCCCGACCACGATACGGCCGTCTGGCCGCGGTAAAAGGATTGATCATGACCAATGACTTGCGCGGCTTCTACCCGGAGATCGAACCGTTCGAGACCGGCTTCCTCGATGTCGGCGACGGCCATAGGATCTATTGGGAACGCGTCGGCACCAGGGGCGCCAAGCCCGCCGTCTTCCTGCATGGCGGCCCGGGCGGCGGCACGAGCCCGACGCAGCGCCGCCTGTTCGATCCGAAGCTCTACGACGTCCTGCTGTTCGACCAGCGCGGCTGCGGCAAGTCGACCCCGCATGCCGGCCTGGAAGCCAACACCACCTGGCACCTCGTCGCCGATATGGAGCGGCTGCGCGAGATGATGGGGATCGAGAAATGGCTCGTCTTCGGCGGCTCCTGGGGCTCGACACTGGCGCTCGCGTATGCGGAGACGCATCCGGAGCACGTGTCGGAATTGGTCCTGCGCGGCATCTACACACTGACCAGGGCCGAGCTCGACTGGTACTACCAGTTCGGCGTGTCGGAAATGTTCCCGGACAAGTGGGAGCGTTTCCAGGCACCGATCCCGCCCGAGGAACGGCACGAGATGATGGCGGCCTACCGCCGCTACCTGACCGGCACGGACAGGAAGAAGCAGCTGGAATGCGCGATCGCCTGGAGCACATGGGAGGGCGGCACCATCACGCTCCTGCCGAACCCGGACTACGAGGCGCATTTCGGCGAGGACGACTACGCGATCGCCTTTGCCCGGATCGAGAACCATTTCTTCGTCCATGCCGGCTGGCTGGACGAAGGACAGTTGCTGCGCGATGCCCATAAGCTCAAGGACATTCCCGGCGTCATCGTGCATGGCCGCTACGACATGCCCTGCCCGGCGAAATATGCCTGGGCGTTGCACAAGGCCTGGCCGAAGGCCGATTTCCACCTGATCGAGGGAGCGGGCCACGCCTATCTGGAGCCAGGCATCCTCGACCAGCTGATCCGCGCGACGGACCGGTTTGCCTGCAAGGAATAGGACTTGCCCCCTCACCCTGACCCTCTCCCCGCAAACGGGGAGAAGGGATGGAAACGTCGGCGGCACGGTCCTTCTCCCCGCTCGCGGGGAGAAGGTGGCGGCAGCCGGATGAGGGGCCACGCAATGAAGTGACGACATATGCCTCGGGAGGCACACACATGACACGCGAAAAGATCTACCTCTTCGACACGACGCTGCGCGATGGCCAGCAGACGCCGGGCATCGATTTTTCGGTCGAGGACAAGATTGCGATCGCCGCCATGTTGGACGAGTTCGGTCTCGACTATGTCGAGGGAGGCTATCCGGGCGCCAATCCGACAGACACGGCCTTCTTTTGCCAGAAGCGCACCAGCCGGGCTTCCTTCGTCGCCTTCGGCATGACCAAGCGCGCCGGCGTCTCGGCGTCGAACGATCCGGGGCTGACGCAGCTGCTGCAGGCAAAGAGCGATGCCGTCTGCCTGGTCGCCAAAACCTGGGACTATCATGTAGAAGTAGCGCTCGGCTGCACCAACGAAGAAAATCTCGACAGCATCCGCGAGAGCGTCGAGGCGGTGGCCGCCGCCGGCAAACAGCCGCTGGTGGACTGCGAGCATTTCTTCGACGGCTACAAGGCCAATCCCGCTTACGCCCTTGCCTGCGCCAAGGCAGCCTACGAGGCCGGTGCGCGCTGGGTGGTTCTGTGCGACACCAATGGCGGCACCCAGCCGCCCGAAATCCGCGATATCGTCCAGGCGGTGATCACTGCTGGCGTTCCGGGCTCTGCGCTCGGCATCCACGCGCATAACGACACCGGGCAGGCGGTGGCCAATTCGCTCGCCGCCGTGGAAGCCGGCGTGCGCCAGATCCAGGGCACGCTGAACGGCATCGGCGAGCGCTGCGGCAATGCCAACCTCGTGACGATCATCCCGACGCTCGTCCTGAAGGAGAGCTATGCGTCGCGCTTCGAAACCGCGATCGACACTGACAAACTGGTGGAGCTGACCCGGCTTTCGCACGCCTTCGACGAGTTGCTCAACCGCTCGCCCGACCATCAGGCGCCCTATGTCGGGGCTTCGGCCTTCGCCACCAAGGCCGGCATCCATGCCTCGGCGCTGCTGAAAGACCCGCGCACCTACGAGCATGTCGTGCCCGACAGCGTCGGCAATTTCCGCAAGGTCATGGTCTCCGACCAGGGGGGCAAGGCCAATTTCATCAACGCGCTCAAGCGCCGCGGCATCGAGGTCGACAAACGGGATCCGCGGCTCGACACGCTGATCTCGATCGTCAAGGAGCGCGAATCCTCGGGTTATGCCTATGAGGGCGCGGATGCGAGTTTCGAGCTGCTGGCGCGCCGCACGCTCGGCACCGTGCCGGAGTTCTTTTCGGTCGAGAGCTTCCGCGTCATGGTCGAGCGCCGCTTCGACAGCCATGGCCGGCTGAAGACGGTGTCGGAGGCGGTGGTGAAGATGGTGATCGACGGCATGGCCGTGATGTCGGTTGCCGAAGGCGACGGCCCGGTCAACGCGCTCGACCTGGCGCTGCGCAAGGACATCGGCAAGTTCCAGGCGGAGATCGCCGATCTTGAGCTTGCGGACTACAAGGTGCGCATCCTCAACGGCGGCACGGAAGCCATCACCCGCGTGCTGATCGAATCCACCGACGATACCGGCGTGCGCTGGTGGACGGTCGGGGTGTCGGAAAACATCATCGACGCCTCGTTCCAGGCGCTGATGGATTCGGTCGTTTACAAGCTGATGAAGAACCGCCAGCTCGCGGGCAGGATCGCCGCCGAGTAGCCGTCACTCCGCGGCGGCGGCGACCAGGGCGTGGGTGGAAAGGCCCCAGTCCGGCTCTGAATACCACTCGTCCTCCGCCGGTGTCCCCTTCCAGCGCAAACTCTGCACCGCCCGCCAATTGTCGGCGAAGGCGGCGCGCAGGCGCGTGTGGCAGGCCCAGTCCGATGGGATAACGCCCTCGCCCCAGATGAACGAGACCCCCTCGATGAAACGGGCCGAATAGCCTTCGGCTTCGCGCCTCACCAGCAGGAAGCCGGCCATGGCGGTGTATTCCGGCCCCTTCTGCTTGCGTCCCTCGAACAAAGGCACGCCGAGCGGAAACAGCAGGCGTCCCCCCGGCTTCAATCGCTCGATCCACGGATCAGCGGGCCTGTCGACTGCGAAATTGACGTAGACGATGTCCGCTTCGCCCTTCGGCCATTCCAGCCCGTTGCCGCGCACCACCTCGATATTCGCCCGGTCGGCCAGGCAGGTCCGCGCCCGGTCGCCCAGCGCCGCATCATATTCAATGGCGAGGACGCGCCCGTTGGTGCCGACAAGTTCCGCCAGGATGGCGGAATAGTATCCCGTCCCGGCGCCTGCATGGATCACGGTTTCGCCCGCCCGGGGCGCCAGGGAATGAATGGCGAGCGCATGCAGCGAGGGACTGCCGTTGTTGAGACCCCGCGAGGCGTCGAGCGCCACCAGCACATCCTCATAGAGCGTCGCGACGTCATGCGACGGCACGTCGCGATAGCCGCCCCGGTCCTGGATCAGCCAGGGTGGTCGCCCGAGGAAGTCCTCGCGCCTCACATCGGAAAACGCTTCCGCCAGGCGGTCGTCCGCAAGGACACCCGCCTTCTGCAGCATCCGCACCGCATAGTGCTGACGCTGCTCCATGGTCGAACCGGCCAGCATGATCCGCCTCCATCTGCACGGCCCCCGATTGCAAATTTGCCGCGCGCACGCATCAAAAGCAATCGGCCATTGTTCACCCGAATGAATTTGCCCATTCGCCAGTCCTCCGGTAACTCGCATGCCCAGATACTGACCAGGATCCGTCCATCATGACCGAACAGATCGCACCAGCCGTGAAGAACGAGGACAGCGCGCGCGGCTTTGCCTTCGCCTTTGCCGCCTATTTCATGTGGGGCTTCCTGCCGCTCTATCTCAAGCTGGTGGCGCATATTCCGCCGATGGAGGTCGTGGCCAACCGCATCGTCTGGTCGCTGCCGATCACGGGAGTCATCCTGTTCTTCCTCAAGCGCGGCGGCGACGTGTGGAAGGCGATCCGCACGCCGTCAATGCTCGCCATGGCGTTCGTTACGGCCACCCTCGTGACTATCAACTGGTTGGTCTATGTCTATGCGATCACCTCCGGCCAGGCTCTGCAGGGCGCCCTTGGCTACTATATCAACCCGCTGATCTCGGTGCTGATCGGGGCCATCCTGCTCAAGGAGCGGATGATGCTGCCGCAGAAGATCGCCGTCCTGCTAGCCGCGATCGCGGTCGCTATCCTCACCTATGACGCCGGGGGGCTGCCGTGGATCTCGCTGGCACTGGCGTTCAGCTGGGGATTCTACGCCTTCTTCCGCAAGACGCTGCCGATCGGCCCCAATCAGGGATTTTTCCTCGAGATCCTGATCCTGTCGTTACCGGCCTGCCTCTATATCCTGTTCATCGAACTGAGCGGCACGGGGCACCTGTCCAACGGCTCGGGCGCGACCGACATCGGCCTCTTGTTCTTCAGCGGGATCGCCACGGCGATACCCCTGATGAGCTATGCCAACGGGGCAAAACTGCTGCGGCTGTCGACGATCGGTATGATGCAATACATCGCACCGACCATGGTCTTCATCACTGCGGTCTTCGTATTCCACGAGCCGTTCGGACAAACGAAGTTCATCGCCTTCCTGTTCATCTGGGCCGCTCTGGTCACGTATTCCTGGCCGATGATCCGCGAGTATCGCAACCGCTGAGCGGCGGGAACGAATAAGTCGAACGTCTCGGGCATACCAAGCGGGGCCAATCTTCAGAGCCGGGAAATGACCTCTTCGGCGCCGTCGAGATCGCGGACCGTTTCGAGCTTCTCAAGGATCGCCGGCACGATGTCGTCGATTTCGGCGACCACCATCGGCTGGACCCGGTGAGCGGTGTGGATGAAACCCTGTTCGCGCATGTGGCGCACCAGTTCGAGCATTGGATCCCAGAAACCGTTGACGTTGGCGAAGACCATCGGCTTTTCGTGGCGACCGAGCTGTGCCCAGGTCATGATCTCAACGATCTCCTCCAGCGTGCCGATACCGCCCGGCAGGGTGACGAAAGCGTCGGAGCGCTCGAACATGGCATGCTTGCGGGCATGCATGTCGGGTGTCACAATCAGTTCGTCGAGCTGGCCCAGGGAATGGCGCGTCGCCTCCATGTCAACCAGGAATTCTGGGATGATGCCGGTCACCTGTCCGCCGTTCGACAGAACGCCGCTCGCCACGGCCCCCATGATGCCCTTGGTGCCGCCGCCATAGACGAGCCGCAGGCCGTGGGCGGCGATCGAATGGCCGAGTGCACGGCCAGCCGCAATGTAAGACGGATCGCGTCCGGGTTGTGAACCGCAATAGACGCAGATGGATCGAATCGAAGATGCATTTTCAGTCATGTCCGAAACATGACTATGGAGCGCCGGCGAGGTCAACAAAATTGACCGAATCCTGTTCGCTATAACTCCGAATCCATTGGGAACGCTTGTGAAAGTCGGAAGATAGGGCTAGCAATTTTTGAAGATTAAGGCGGCTGTTCCGCCGGGAGACTGACAATGATGAAAAACCGCGCCGTTTGGGTGGCCTTGTTGGTGCTCGGCGTTGCAACCCTGCTGATGGTGTTCTTCGTCCTGCCGCGCATCTCGCCAGTCACGGAGGATGCGTCGAAGGCTGTTACCACAACCGTCGACGCGGCCAAGGATACTGCCGAAGCCACGATCGCGGACACGGCCAGGACGGCAGCAGAGAAGATGGACCGGCTGAAGGCTGAGGCCACCACTGCGGTGACGACGATGAAGGCGCTGTTTGCCGAAGGTCGCACGCCGGCGGCCGACGCGTTTGCCACGGCCAAGGGCGTCGCCCAGGTCGCAGTCTCGGCGCTCGTCGCCCTGGACATACCGGCAGGCATAGACGCCACGCTCGACACGGCGATGAAAAAGGCCCGCGAGGACGCAGCCAGGGCGCTCGGCCTCATCGAGCGACTGCCTGACGATCCGGCAAAGGCCGCGGGGCTCATCGCGGCCATCGAGAGTGCGCTGACCGGTACAGTCGCTCCAGAGACGACGCCTGCCGGCCCCGTCGCGCCGCCCGAAGTGGCCGCCGATGCTGCCGCCTTGCCGCGCTTCGATGTCCTGCGCGTGGAGCCTGACGGCTCAACCGTGATAGCCGGAAATGCGGCGCCGGGTTCGAAACTCGAAATCCTCTCCGGCGACAAGGTGATCGCCGCACTCGACGTCGATCCGAGCGGCGACTTCGCCGCCGTGCTCGACCAACCGCTGCCTCCGGGCGACCACAGCCTCCAACTCAAGGCAACGGACAAGGATGGCAAGCTGGTCACCTCGGAAGAGGTCGCCACGATCTCCGTTCCCACGGATGCGACCGGCAAGCTGCTGGCCATGGTTTCCAAACCCGGTGAAGCAAGCCGTCTGATCACGCTTCCGGAAAGCGTCAACTCCGCTACCAAGCAGGAGCGTGTTGCGCCAATCGATGGTTCCGACGCGCCTGCAACGCCTGCCGCTCCCGCCAGCGGTGAGAGCGCTGCAATTCCAACAGACGAATCGGCTGCAGGGGCCGGAAACGCCTCAGCCACTCAGGCCGAAATCCAGGTATCCGCGGTCGAGATCGAGGGAGACCGCATCTTCATCGCCGGCAAGGCACCGGCCGGAAGCAGTGTCCGTGGCTCTGCGAACGAGACGATCGTCGGCAATTCCACGGCCGATGCCAGCGGCAACTTCGTCGTCGAGGGGAAGATTACGCTTTCGGTCGGCGTCCATATGATCCACGCCGAGCTGCTCGATGCCGCCGGCCAGGTGGTCGTGCGGACTTCGGTGCCGTTCAATCGTCCCGAAGGCGAACAGGTTTCCGTCGTTGCGCAGAACATCCAGACGGCATCCGGCCAAGTTGGCGCCATGGTGCCCGTCGATCTGGCCGCCTTCGAAACACTGCGCGGTTCGCTCGGCCAGGCCTTTGCCCTGCTGCAGGGACTCTATGCCGACGGCAAGACACCTGTGCTCGAAGAGCTTGCCGCGGCCCGCTCGGCGACCGAGATCAGCCTGAAGTCGATTGCCGAATTCCGTCCGGCCGCCGCTGCAGCCAAGCCTATCGTCGATTTTGTTGCGGCAACGGCTGCGAAGGCCGGCACGGCCCATGCCACGCTGCAGGCCCTGCCGAACGACATCGAGGTGATCGCTGCTGAAACGCCAAAGATCGCGGCACTGATCGAGGCGGTTCTCTCGCCATCAGCCCCCACATCCGACCTGGTTTTGCCGCCCGACGCAACGTCGCCCTCGGCAGCGGGAACGCCGGCTACGCCGCAGGATATGGCAGCCGCGCCGAGAACGATCGAGCAGGCGCCGCTGACTGAAAGCAGCAATAGTGTAATCATCCGCCGCGGCGATACGCTGTGGCAGATTTCCCGCCGCGTCTACGGCCAGGGCGTACGCTATACGACCATCTATCTCGCTAATGCCAACGAGATCAGCAATCCGGACCTGATCGAGCCGGGCCAGGTGTTCCGCGTGCCGAGCGAGGCGCTGCCAAACGCGGAGGAACTCCACCGCAAGCGGCTGAGCGGCGAGGCCGGCAACTAGGCGGCGGCGAAGTTCCTCCGGAACGACGTTGCATTGGGCGAGACAAAGCCCTATCTGCGAATGAGGCGGCGGCTCCCCGGGGGCGCCGCCTTTTGGCACTAAAGAGGCTTCCAAGGGCGTATCAGGAATGGCTGGCAACAAGAAGACGGTTTCGGCGGACAGCAGCAATCCCCTCCACACCCTTGTCAATCTCTGGCCCTACATGTGGCCGCGCGATCGCCTGGACCTCAAGATGCGGGTCGTTTGGGCCACCGTATTCCTGCTGATATCAAAGCTCGTGCTGATCCTGGTTCCCTATTTCTTCAAATGGGCGACCGATGCGCTGAACGGCAAACTCGATATGGCCGGCATCCTGCCCACCTTCCTGCTCGGGGCCGTGGCGCTGGTCATCGTTTACAACCTCACCCGCATTGCCCAGGTCGGCCTCAACCAACTACGCGATGCGCTGTTTGCCAGCGTCGGCCAATATGCGGTGCGCCAGCTCGCCTTTCGCACCTTTGTTCACATGCACAAGCTGTCTCTACGCTTCCATCTGGAGCGCAAGACCGGCGGCCTGTCGCGCATCATCGAGCGCGGCACCAAGGGCATCGAGACGATCGTCCGCTTCACCATCCTCAACTCGATCCCGACGCTCATCGAATTCCTGCTGACGGCGGCGATTTTCTGGTGGAGCTACGGCTTCTCC
The DNA here is from genome assembly GCF_964021225.1 of Rhizobium arsenicireducens. NCBI lineage: Bacteria > Pseudomonadati > Pseudomonadota > Alphaproteobacteria > Hyphomicrobiales > Rhizobiaceae > Rhizobium > Rhizobium arsenicireducens. The sequence goes on from NZ_CAXHYK020000001.1 coordinate 2,039,687, forward strand.
TATCTCGCCGTCACGGCCTTCACCGTCTGGGCTTATATCTGGTTCACCATCCGCGCCAGCGACTGGCGCATCGGCATCCGCCGGGCGATGAACGACAGCGACACCGATGCCAACACCAAGGCGATCGACTCCCTTCTCAACTTCGAGACCGTCAAATATTTCGGCAATGAGGACATGGAGGCCAGCCGCTTCGACCAGTCGATGGCACGTTACGAGAAATCGGCCACCCAGGTCTGGACCTCGCTCGGCTGGCTGAACTTCGGTCAGGGCCTGATTTTCGGCGTGGGCACCGCCGCCGTCATGGTGATGTCGGCGATCGCCGTCCAGCAGGGCCAGCAGACGATCGGCGATTTCGTCTTCGTCAATGCCTTGCTGCTGCAGCTCGCCGTACCGCTCAACTTCATCGGCTTCGTCTATCGCGAAATCCGACAGGGGCTGACCGATATCGAACAGATGTTCGATCTGCTGGAAGTCGAAGCCGAAGTCGTGGACAAGCCTGGAGCGAAGGACCTCGCCATCAGCCAGGGCGCAATCGTCTTCAAGGATGTCCATTTCGCGTATGATTCGCAGCGCCCCATTCTCAAGGGAGTGTCCTTCGAAGTGCCCGCCGGCAAGACGGTGGCCGTGGTCGGCCCATCCGGTGCCGGCAAGTCTACCATCTCGCGCCTGCTCTACCGTTTCTATGACATCCAGCAGGGGTCTATCACCATCGACGGGCAAGATGTTCGCGACATCACTCAGAAGAGTCTGCGCGCGGCCATCGGCATGGTGCCGCAGGACACGGTCCTGTTCAATGACACGATCGCCTATAACATCCGATACGGGCGCCCCTCCGCCAGCGACGCGGAAATCGAACAGGCTGCAGAGGTCGCGCAGATCGGCCGGTTCATGCGCGAATTGCCCGACGGCTTCCAGACCAAGGTCGGTGAGCGAGGCCTGAAACTCTCGGGCGGCGAGAAGCAGCGTGTGGCGATCGCCCGCACCGTACTGAAGGCGCCCCCGATCCTCATTCTCGACGAGGCGACCTCGGCGCTGGACACCACGACGGAGCAGGAAATCCAGGCGGCCCTCGACATCGTGTCCAAGAACCGCACGACGCTGGTCATCGCGCACCGTCTTTCGACCGTCGTCGGCGCCGATGAAATCATCGTACTGAAGGGTGGCGAGATCGCCGAGCGCGGCACGCATGCGGCATTGCTCGACAAGGATGGGCTCTACGCCTCGATGTGGAACCGCCAGCGCGAAGCGACCCAGGCAGAGGAACACCTGCGCCAGGTGCGCGAGAGTGACGAACTCGGAGTAGTGATCCGCAAGCCTCCGGCCTCCTGATCACACCGTTCCGCTGGTAACGAATGACGAACGGCTATCGGCGATGCAGATGCGATTGCGACCGCTGCTCTTGGCTCTGTAAAGGGCGTCATCGGCGCGCTTGAGGGCCTCGTCCAGTTCTTCCTCGCTGGGCCGGAACCCGGCAAGGCCGATGCTGATGGTGCCGGCAACGGCCGCTAGGGCCGTATCAACGCAGGCGCGTTCGACCTCGGCCCGCATCCGGTCGGCAGCCTCTACCGCCTCGTCCATCGAGCAACCGGTAAACAGGGCGTAGAATTCTTCCCCGCCGGCACGGGCGATGACATTGCCCTCCCCGATCGTCGCCTCCAGCGTACTAGCAATCATCCTCAGCGCGTTGTCACCCTCGGCATGACCCAGCCGGTCGTTGATCAGTTTGAACTGATCGACATCGAGGACCGCCACCACGAGGGACCTGTTGGCCCTGCGGGCCTCTTGCGCCAACTGCTCCGCCAAATCGAAGAACTTGCGCCGATTGTAAGCGTTGGTCAGCGGATCGCGCTCGGCGGCCTCGATCAATCGTGCCTCGAGCATCTTCCGCTCGGTGATATCGAGAATTGCCCCCGCAATGCCTCGGACACGCCCGTCGCCGCTCTGGATAGCCGCCTTGTGGAACACCACATGACGACGCACACCGCCGCTGTGACAGACCTCGCTCTCATAGACCTGCGTCCCGCCACTCTGCAGCAGTTCGTCGTCTGCCGCCTGATACCGGTTCGCCAGCGCCTCGGGAGCCACCTCGAAGACCGAGTGGCCGACCACGCCGTCCGGCGACCTGCCGATGAAAGCGGCGAAGGCGACATTGCATCCGACATAGAGGCCTTCGGCATTCTTGAAGAAGATCGGCGCGGGCAGGTTATCGATGCAGGCCTGCAGGTAGTCGCGCTCGATCGCAAGATGAGCTTGCTCCTGCTGTGCGCCGCGCGCCCTTTCGAGCGCCCGGCGCGTACGGGCCAGGCAGACGCCAACATCTTTCGGCGAAGTGGGGTCGATGACGTCGTCGGCACCAAGCGCAATCGCGCGCTCGATCCAGCCGAAGCTCAGTTTCTCGGAGGCAAGGATGAGATAGGCATGCTCGCCCAGCGCCAGGCGGAGTTCGCGCACGGCACTGCCCAGCCGCTCTTCCGCGACCGGAACGACGTAGGCAACCGGCTTCTTCGGGATTTCGACGAATGCGGGCGCGGCCACCCCCATGTCAGCCAAAAGCGGTGGTATCGGACGGCCATCGACGGCAAGCCAGACAATCTCGCTGTGATCCTTCGCGTTGCCCTGAGGCATCGAACTTTGTTCAGTACTGGACAATTACTCTTCCGTCTTTTTTCAGATTGCCGGAAATCCATGTTTCCAAGGGGATACCGACAACTTTAGCAATCGCTTTTTAGGGGTGAAACGTTGACGGATGGTGCACGCGAACCCGTGCACCAAAAATGGTCGCACCTCCGCACGTTTTGCCGTTCCGTCGGGTTTCCGTTGCGAGAGCATTGCCCCCGGCACGCTTTCGCGGTAGTCAGCCACCTCGATCCTTTGCAGCGAAACGAGGTTTTTCATGGATCTGTTCGAGAGTATCCGTAAGGCTATCGTGCCAGTGCACAAAGAGGGTTACCCCTTCGTCGCCATATTCTTCGTGGCGTCCCTGATTCTGGGCTGGATCTTCGAGCCGCTGTTCTGGGTCGGCATGGTTTTGACCCTGTGGTGCGCCTACTTCTTCCGCGACCCGGAACGGGTCACCCCGCAGGACGACGATCTGGTCGTCAGCCCGGCCGATGGCCGCGTGTCCTTGATCCAGATGACCGTTCCGCCGGAGGAACTGCATCTCGGCAGCGAACCGATGCTGCGCATCTCGATCTTCATGAACGTGTTCAACTGCCATGTGAACCGCGCGCCGGTGCGCGGCCGGATTAGCAACATCGTCTATCGTGAGGGCAGCTTCCTCAACGCCGAATTGGACAAGGCAAGCGAAGAGAACGAGCGCAACGGGCTCGTCATCGAAACCGCCCACGGAAATCTGGGCGTCGTGCAGATTGCCGGCCTCGTGGCACGCAGAATCGTCTGCTGGGCCAATCCGAACGATTCGCTGGCTGCAGGCGAGCGCTTCGGCCTGATCCGCTTCGGCTCCCGACTGGATGTTTTCGTACCGGCCGGCGCAGAGCCCCGCGTATCGGTCGGCCAGACCGCCATCGCCGGGGAGACGGTGATCGCCGAGTTCGGCTCCGCCAAGGGGCCTGTCGTCAGCCGCCGCAGCTGAGGTCAGGGAGGACACCAGCGCCATGACGACGCAAAAGCCGCCGACTGAGGAGAACGGGAACCACGATCGCGCGAGGGGGCCGCGCCTGCGCGAGATCCCGTTGCGGTTGCTCGTTCCGAACCTGATTACGGTTCTGGCGATCTGCGCCGGCCTGACCGGTGTACGTCTGGCTTTCGAGCATCGCTACGAGCTTGCGGTCGCCATGGTACTGGCTGCTGCCTTTCTCGACGGAATTGACGGGCGCATCGCGCGCATGATGAAGGCGACGTCCAAGTTCGGCGCTCAGATGGATTCGCTCGCCGACATCGTCAATTTCGGCGTGGCGCCCGCCCTCGTGCTCTACGTCTTCATACTCGATCAGGCCCGATCCTTCGGCTGGATCGCCGCCCTGATCTACGCGATCGCCGCTGGGCTACGCCTCGCGCGCTTCAATGTCATGGCGGAGCGCGAGACCAAGGTTCCGTGGCAGTCGGAGTTCTTCGTTGGCGTACCTGCCCCGGCCGGGGCCATGCTGGTGCTTCTGCCGGTCTATCTCGGCTTTCTTGGCGTGCCGCCAAGCGCGCCTGTGGCTTTCGGCGGCGCCGTCTACACAATTCTGATCGCCTATCTGCTGGTCAGCCGACTGCCGGTCTGGTCGGGCAAGTCCGAGACCAGCCGCATCCGTCGCGATCTCGTCCTGCCGATGATTCTCGGCGTGGTGCTCTATGTGGCACTACTGATGAGCTTCACCTGGGAAGTGCTGTCGCTGACCGTGCTGGGCTACCTTCTGTCGCTGCCATTCGGTGCACACGTCTGGCACCGCCGCTACGGCACACTGACGATCGGCGAAGAAGCTCCCGAAAAAGGGCTTTCAGAGATAGACCGCGGCCTCTAAGGCCCGATTCCCAGCCTGAAGCCTGTCATTTCCCCAAAAAATCCGGCTATCTCTCGCGAAATATGGCCGCGCTTGATCAAAATTGATTTGCGCCGCGGTCTCCGCCACGCTTTTGTCGTGATCAGCTCCAATAGAGCATAAGAAAACAAAAAGAATACTCAGGGAACACTTCAGGAGCATGACATGACCACCAAGAAGCCCGCCGAGACGAAACCGGCGATCCAGTCTCTCGACTCCCATTATCGGCCGCTCGGCCTCAAGGCCGTCATCGCCGCAGCGCTGATGCTGAAGCGCAAGCCGGTCAAGAAGGCATCGGCCTGAACTCTAGAACAAGCTCATCTGGCCACCGCCGGATGACTTCTTCTCCGTCTCGGCCACCGCCAGACTTTCCCCGACCGGCGCTTGAACTTCCGGTCCGGTGTTCTTGACCTTGTTGACAAGATCCGACACGGGCACCGCCTCGAAGAAATCCTCCTCCGCGGCCGTCATCAGATCGGCGACGTGCCGGGGCTCCCCGCTCTTGCAGTCCAGCCAGCGCTCGAAATCCTCCGGTTTGATCACGACCGGCATGCGATCATGAATGCGGCCGATCGTGCGGTTGGAGCCTACGGTCAGGATTGCACCCGTGTCTACTTCCGATCCATCCGCCGACGACCAGGTTTCCATCAGACCTGCGAAGGCGATGATCTTGCCATGGCGTGGTTTGATCCAATAGGCTTGCGATTTCTCGCCGCTGTCCTTGGCCGGCCGGTGCCACTCATAGAAACCCGATGCAGGGACCAGTACGCGACGATGTCGCATGGCGGCGCGGAAAGATGCCTTGCCGATTGCCGTTTCCGAGCGCGCGTTGATCAGCAGCGGGAATTCCTTCGGGTCCTTGACCCAACCCGGCATCAGCCCCCAGCGGACGAGTACGCCTTTTCGATTCGGCATATTGCTGCCCGGCTCCTGCCGGTCGCCGGCAACGACGACCAGGATCGGCTGCGTTGGCGCGATATTGTAGCGCGGCGGAAACCCCTCAAGCTCCATAAGCCCGAGAAAATCCCGAACCTCTTCGGGAGTCGCCGTCAGTGAGAAGCGTCCGCACATGTTAAAGGCATCGCACCTGCCAAAGCACCGGTCAAGCGGGTGCAGCAAGAGTCGGAGTGCTTGCAGCTGCGTGCTAAACTGGCGATTAGTCGGAGGGTCGAATCTCCGCCAAGCCAGGTGCCCGCAGAAAAGACCCTTCAGGAGATCCGGTTCATGCAAACCCGTCCCCGCCTCGCCTCCTCCGCCATCGTCGAACGCGACGGCCGGTTCCTGCTGGTTCGCCGGCGCAATCCACCGGCCGCCGACCTTTATGCGTTTCCCGGCGGCAGGGCAGAGCCGGGCGAAACACCGGAAGAAACGGCAATTCGGGAACTCTTCGAGGAAACGGGCCTGCTCGGACGGGAACCGCAACTGATTGAAACCGTCGAACTGCTGCCCGAAGACGGAGCGCCGGAAAGCCATTTTCTGCTTTCGGTGTTCCGCGTGGTGGCCCCGCCGGAGACCATCGCAATCGCAAATGACGACGCGCTCGAGGCAGGCTGGTTCCTGCCGGAGCAAATCACCGAACTGCCGGTTCCAGAGAGCGTCCGCGCCTGCATCGAAAGGCTGGTCAGGCGCCGTGAAGCGGGATAAACAAAAGTGCGGCGCAGTGTTTGCCGAAACGTGACGGAAGCGACGACAAGGCAGGGCATGCGCGCGACAGGATCTTTTGCCAAGGCATTCTTCGCCCTCGCCGTAGTCGCGATTGGCCACATACCGGCGATGGGTCAGTCTGCCGATGTTCCCGCGGTCGCACAGGAGCCACTCTCCGAGACGATAGAAAAGCCTGCGCCCTACGACGAAAAGCTGGCTCGCCTGTCGGAAATATTGGGCGCGGTGCACTACCTGCGAAATCTCTGCAACAAGGATGGCGAACGGGAATGGCGTGACGCCATGCAGACGCTCATCGACGCGGAGACTGCAAGCGAGCCGCAGCGGCGGGCGCGAATGGTCGCCGCCTACAATCGCGGCTATCGATCATTCGCATCCGTATACACGACATGCACGGCATCCGCAGTCGCTGCGGAGAGCTTCTACCGTAACGAAGGCGCAACACTGGCTGTCGAAATCGCGGCTCGCTATGGAAATTAACGATTAATTCACCTGTTTTGGTCTCGGGCCGTGTCGTTTTGATAAAAGGCTGATAGTGTCCTTAACAGGTGAGTAAGGACTACGCTTCGGGGAATGACCATGGAACCGCGCCGCAACGAGATCGACGACATGATCGTGCATGAGAAGACGCAGGCCGCGCTGGAATACCAGAACGAAGCCTGGGCCGACGGTATCGCGGATGGCATCGAACCGGAAATCATCGCCGAAGCCGCATTTGCGCTCGCCATGCGCGAGACCATTCGCGTCCTTGGCGAGGACGGAGCCGAAGCCATCCTCGATTCGCTGCGGAGCCGAATGCTGGCCGGCGAGTTCTCGCCCGAACGGTGTGTTCAGTAGCAAAGCCCAGAGGGCAACTCGATGCATAGCAGACCGGAGCCCTTTTGGCACGATCGCTTCGTGAGCCTCATTTTTGTCGCCCTTACTGTCGGCATGATGCTCTGCGCCCTCAGGCCAGCCATGGCCCTTTCGGACATCCCGCAGCTTCCGGCTCCGCAGCAGGATCCCGCTGTAACGGAGACGCCGGAGCCAGACGAGGGACCGGACGAGATGCCTGATTCAGGACTGATCGGCATACCTGACCCCGATCCGTTGATCAGAAGACCGGCGGAAGATCTGCCCCTGGGCAATGCAGCGACCGACCCCAACGAGCCCCCGCCGGAGGTCATCTACGACCTATCCAAGGCGCCGGAGCCGGTGCGCCGCATGCGCGAACTGATGATCGAGGCGGCCGCGTCAGGCGACATCGAACGCCTGCGCATGCTGATGAATCCCGGCCCGAATCAGACCAAGATCCTTCTAGAGACAAGCGATGTCGATCCGGTCGCCGCACTCAAGGAACTGTCAGGTGACGAGGAAGGCATCGAGATCCTTGCCATCCTGATCGACATCCTGTCGACCGGCTTCGTGCGGATCGATGCCGGGACACCGGACGAGGCTTATGTCTGGCCTTATTTCGCCGAAAAGCCGCTGGCGCTCCTAACACCGCCGGAAAAGGTGGAGCTTTTGCGGATCGTCACCGCCGGTGATGTGGCCGAGATGCAGGAACTGGGCAATTACAATTTCTTCCGCCTCGGTATATCGCCGGATGGACAGTGGAAATTCTTCACCGCCGGCGACTGAGGCTCTCCCGCACCACCTGCCGCTGCCTGCGCCTCCACCGTGGATGATTTTTCTTCGCCGGTTCGGAATCGATTCCCTTTTGCAATCCGATGTTCTAACTCTCGGGCATCGACCAACCGGAAGGGAACGACGATGCCTGTAGCCTCCTTGCCGGACCGCGCCCTGATCAAGGTGTCCGGTGCCGATGCCGAGCACTTCCTGCACAACCTGGTGACAACCGACATCGTCGCCCTGCCGCAGGGCGAGGCATGGCCCGGAGCCTTGTTGACGCCGCAGGGCAAGATTCTCTTCGACTTTCTCGTCTGGCACGACGGCGACGGCTTCGTGCTGGACACGACGCTCGACCAGCGTGACGCACTGGTCAAACGGCTGTCCATGTACAAGCTCCGCGCCGCAGTCGAGATTGCCGCCCACAACCGGACTGGAGTGACGGTTGCCTGGGGAGAGGAAGAGGGCGAGGCAGGCCTCGTCGATCACCGGTTCGCGGTCGCCGGTGTCCGTGTCTTGCGCAGGCCAAGTGGCACCGAAGTCTCCGACACCCTCGGCTACGACGCGCTCCGGGTGCTCTCCGGCATTGCCGAGTCCGGCTCCGACTTTGCCCTTCAGGACGCCTTTCCCCACGATGTCCTGTACGATCTCCTGGGTGGGATTTCCTTCAAGAAGGGCTGCTATGTCGGGCAGGAAGTTGTCTCCCGCATGCAGCATCGCGGCACGGCGCGGCGGCGGGTCGTCGTCGTCACCGCAGAGAACGCCCTGCCCTCCCCGGGAACCCCGATCACCGCTGATGCAAAGCCGATCGGCACGCTCGGAACTGTTGCTGGCAATCGCGGACTGGCGATCGTGCGTATCGATCGTGCAGGCGAAGCAATCGCGACCGGCAACCTGATTTTCACTGGAGACACCGGGGTGAGCCTTGCGCTTCCCGGCTGGTCCGGCCTCGCCTTCCCCAGCGGTGGCGCGGAGGAGGGCTGAGAAATGGCAGAGGCCGCCGCACTCTCGGGCCGCGCCTGGCAGCGCATGCTGTCCGGCCGCCGGCTCGACCTGATCGACCCCTCGCCGCTCGACGTCGAGATTTCCGACATCGCCCACGGCCTGGCCCGTGTCGCGCGCTGGAACGGCCAGACCTCGGGCGACCACGCGTTTTCGGTCGCCCAGCACAGCCTGATCGTCGAGGACATATTTCGCCGCCTCAATCCGAAGGCGACCGCAGACGATATGCAGATGGCGCTGCTGCACGACGGCCCCGAATATGTGATCGGCGACATGATCTCGCCGTTCAAAGCGGTGGTCGGCGGTGGATATAAGCTGGTGGAAAGGCGCCTGGAGGCGGCGATCCACCTGCGCTTCGGCTTGCCGGCACATCCGACCCGCGCGCTCAAGGACCAGATCAAGAGAGCTGACACCATTTCCGCCTATTTCGAAGCGACCGAACTCGCCGGCTTCGCCGAGCCGGAGGCTCGCAAGTTCTTCGGTCAGCCACGCGGCATATCCCGCGATACGCTGCTGATCGCGCCGTTGCCGGCCTATCAGGCGCAGGCCATGTTCCTTGAGCGCTTCGAGGCCATCGAGTCTGCCCGCGCGGTCCGCTCCAAGGTGACGTCATGAGCCTGATCGTCGTCTCACCGCTTTCGCGCATCGCCGAAATCGCCGTCCGCCACAAGGCGCGTGAGATGATCACCCTCATGGCCGAGAAGCAGGATTTTCACCGCCCGGCAGTGATCTCGGCGGACCGGCACCTGAAACTCGGCGTCAACGACATAACCTTTGCCGGCACCGGCGACCTGATCGCGCCGCAGGAGCGGCATGTACAACAAGTCATCGACTTTGCCCGCACTTGGGATCAGAGAGCGCCGCTCCTCATCCATTGCTGGATGGGCGTTTCGCGTTCGCCGGCAGCGGCCCTGATCGCCAGCCTCGCCGTCGCTCCGGAAGATGACGACGAGGCGCTGGCGCTGCGGCTGCGGGCTGCATCGCCCTTTGCCACCCCCAATTCCCGACTGGTGGAAATCGGCGACAGTCTGCTTGGTCGCGGCGGACGGCTGAAGGCCGCGGTCAAGGCGATCGGCCGGGGTGCCGATGCCGACGGCAATGCGCCCTTCGTACTGCCGCTGCCAGGAATGGTGGCTCCATGACGGACCGGACCACGTCGGTCGAGATCGGCCTCAATGCGGCGATCGTCGCGGTCACCGGCGGGAACCCGCGCATTTTGGTTGTCGGAGACCCGACCAGCCGGCTCGAGGGCCTGCCTTTCGGCCCGTTCGACCCCGTCCGCCACCGGACGATGGAAATGTCGCTGCGCACCACGGTCACGGCGCAGACCGCACTGCACATGGGTTATATCGAACAGCTTTACACTTTCGGCGACCGCGGCCGTCACAAGATGGCCGGCGATGTCGGTCCACATGTCGTGTCGGTCGGCTATCTGGCACTGACCCGCATGGACCCGGCGCGCGAGGCCGGTCTCGATGCCGCCGGCGTCCACTGGCGCGACTGGTACAGCTATCTGCCGTGGGAAGACTGGCGCCACGGGCGCCCGACGGTGATCGACCGGGTAATCCTGCCAGCGCTGGTGCAATGGACGGAAGAGGATCTCGCCGATGACAAGGCGGAGATGCGGCCGTCGCGCCGCTCGCGCCTGAAACTGGCCTTCGGTCTCGACGATTTCCCCTTTGACGAGGAACGTGTTCTGGAACGCTACGAACTGCTTTACGAGGCGGGACTGGTGGACGAAGCGGTACTGGACGGCCGGCTCGCGGTCCGGCGCGTGTCGGCGCCGCTCGGCATCGCCATGCTGTTCGATCACCGGCGAATCGCGGCGACTGCGCTCGCGCGGCTACGCGGCAAGATCAAATATCGCCCGGTCGTCTTCGAACTGATGGCGCCCGAGTTTACGCTCACCGAACTGCAGGCGACTGTCGAGGCGATCTCCGGCCGCCACCTGCACAAGCAGAATTTCCGCAGGCTGGTCGAGGGCGCTGAACTGGTCGAGCCGACCGGCGGAACGCTCGCGACCGGAGGTCGGCCCGCCGCCCTTTTCCGTTTCCGTCGACAGATCCTCGAGGAAAGGCCAGCGCCCGGGCTCAAATTGGGCGGACGCTGAGCCGACGGCAGCACTCGGCTCCAATACAGAAGCGTATGCTTGAACCTGCGGCGAACTGGCCGAGAGCCCCGTGGTGCTGGCACGGCGGTAAAACTGGCTGCCGTAGCTGTCAGATCGAAAGCTCGGCGCCCGACGTCTCAACCAGGCTCGCCTTCAGAGCCGCTCGTGTGAGCTGAATAGGCGGCGATGACCTGCTTCATTTCTTCCAACACATCGAACAGGCTGACGGTGTCGTCGTCTTCGGCAAATCGGCCATCAGTGCCAACGGCCCCATTCTCGGCGGCGGTGAGCATCATGTTAACGATGCCACCCGCAACCTGCGAGGATAGGCCGCTCGCGGCATTCTCGTTCTTCACCGTCGGGTCTTGACTGCGCGGCGTGCCGGAAGCCTTTTCCTCGACGGCCAATTCATCGCCACTGACCGCGCCGTCACCATTGATATCGAGCCTGGAAAGCGAAGTCGAATATAGAGAATTGCCGCTGAGCGACGAAGATATATTGGTCATACAAACCCCCGAAAACATCGGCCAAAATGCCTTGATCCGCAGTACGCAATACAAATCCGGCGGGACGACTCCCGGCTACGGGATTCTCGGAATTCGGTCAAAAGCCAATATTTATCTACGATAAGTAGTTTGCGACCTTTCTAACATACTCCAATGGATTGAACTCATGGAGCTTCCTGCGGTCGCTGTGACGAAGAACACTGCAACCCAAACGCTCAAGACCGAGACCAATTAACTGACTTCTGTCAGCCGATATCCACATCGAGGCCGATATCGAGGGTCGGGGCGGCCATGGTGACCTTCGAAGTCGAGATGTAGTCCACACCCGATTCGGCAATCGCGCGAATCGTCTGGATGTTCACGTTGCCGGATGCTTCCAGCATCACGCGGCCGATGGCGGACGGATAGTCCGCGCTTGAAATCCCGTGATGCAGCCGGTTGATCTCCACCGCTTCGCGCAGGGTGTCCGGCCCCATGTTGTCGAGCAGGATGGCGTCCGGCCGCGCGCCGAGCGCCTCGCGCATCTGGCCGAGATTGTCGACCTCCACCTCGATCTTCACCAGATGCCCGGCATAGGCGCGGGCAGCCTCGATCGCGGCGGCGACGCTGCCGGCAACGGCGATATGGTTGTCCTTGATCAGAATGGCATCGTCCAGGCCGAAGCGGTGGTTCGAGCCGCCGCCGAGCCGGACGGCGTATTTTTCCACCGCCCGCAGGCCTGGCAGGGTCTTGCGCGTGCAGATGACGCGGGCGCGGGTGTGGGCGATCTCGGCGGCGAAGCGCGCCGTATAGGTCGCGACGCCCGAAAGGTGCATCAGGAAGTTCAGCGCGACCCGTTCGGCCGAAAGGATGGAGCGCGCCGGGCCTTCAACGCGGATGAGCTCATCGCCGGCCTTGACCCGATCGCCGTCGGCGGTCTTTGCCTCGAACACGACGGAAGGATCGACCAGCCGGAAGGCGGCGCGCGCCAGTTCGATGCCGGCGATGACGCCGTCCTCGCGGCTGTTGAGCGCGGCCCGCGCCGTCCTTTCCGGCCCGATCGTCGCATAGGTGGTGATGTCGCCGGCGCGGCCGAGATCCTCGATGAGTGCCGACCGCACCTGGTCCTCGACCATCAGGGGAAGCAATACGGGGCGAAGGGGCTCGGTCATCGGGTATTACCTCTGTCTTGGATCAGCCGACGATCTCGGCGGCGATGCGGTCGGCATCCTTGAGCGTCATGAAGCTGCGGTGGCGGAAGGCCTCCACAGCGTCCGGGAAATCGGAACGGTAGTGCCCCCCACGGCTCTCCTCGCGCTTAAGCGCCGCGGTGGCGATGAGCTTGGCGGCGGTCGCCATATTGGAGAAGCGGACGCGCTTGTTGATGCCTTCCAGCCGGACGATCTGGCGGATCAAATCCTTCAGGCCATCGGCATCGCGAATGACGCCGGCGTGGGCCGACATTGCGCTGCGCAGCGTCTTCAGTTCGCGGCTGTCTTCCAGCGTCACCAGTTCGTCGTTCTCGCCGGCATCCTTCGGCCATTCGTAGAGCGAGGATTCGGGCAGCATGCCCTTGATGTTCTCGGCGATCCGGGCGGCGAAGACGACCGCTTCGAGCAGCGAGTTGGAGGCGAGCCGGTTGGCGCCATGCACTCCGGTTGAGGTCACTTCGCCCGCGGCCCAGAGGCCGTCCACGGTGGTCTTTCCGTCGGCATCCACCAACACCCCGCCCATGTGATAGTGCACGGCCGGCACGACCGGGATCGGCTGGGTGACCGGGTCGATCCCCGCCGCCATGCACGAGGCGTAGACGGTCGGGAAGAGATCGGCGAAATGCGCGCCGACCGCCTTGGTGCAATCGAGAAAGGCGCCGCGACCGGCCTTGACCTCGGCAAAAACGCCGCGCGCCACGATATCGCGCGGGGCGAGCTCGGCATCGGCATGCAGGTCCGTCATGAAACGATGCCCGGCACGGTTGATCAGGATTGCGCCGTCGCCGCGCAGCGCCTCGGTCGCCAGTGGCGCCGGGTCGTGGCCGATGTCGATGGCGGTCGGGTGGTACTGGACGAATTCCGGATCGGCGATCATGGCGCCCGCCTTGGCGGCCATGCCGAGCCCGGCGCCGCGCGCCTCCGCGGGATTGGTGGTCACCTGATAGAGATGGCCGACGCCACCCGAGCACATAACCACCGCACGTGCCGGAAAGGCGACGCGGGTCTTCGACTGGCCGGCATCAGGACGGGCAATGACGCCCGAGACGAAGCGCCCCTCTGCCACCAGTTCCTCGACGACGTAGCCTTCCATGACGCGGATCGACGGCGTCTTGCGCACCGCGGCGATCAGCGCTTCCATGATGGCGCGGCCGGCCTGGTCGCCCTTGACGCGGACGATGCGGCGCTCGGAATGGGCGGCCTCGCGCGATAGCAGCAATTGACCCTCGAGATCGCGGTCGAACGGCACACCATAGGCGAGCAGGTCGCGGATGCGGTCCGGGCCTTCCGAGATCATCAGCCGGGCGATCCGTTCGTCGACAATGCCGGCGCCGGCCACCAGCGTATCGGCAAGGTGCTTGTCGAAGGTGTCGCCGGGGCTCATGGCCGCAGCAATCCCCCCTTGCGCCCAGGCGGAAGACGCGCCCTGCCCGATAGGCGCGGCCGCGAGAATCGTCACCGGACGCGGCGCGAGCTTCAGCGCGCAGAACAGGCCGGCCAGCCCGCCGCCGATGATGACGATATCGTCGACACCCTGCCAGGATAGCGGACGCATGGATTCCAGTTTCGTTGACATTCAGGCAATCTCCGCCGCCGGCCGAAACCGGGCCCGTCAGTTCTTCAGATTGATCATCCGCTCCACCGCAAGGCGGGCACGATCGGCGATCGCCGGATCGACGGTCACCTCTTCCGTCATGAACAACAGGCTGTCGAGGATCTTCGGCAGGGTGATGCGCTTCATGTGCGGACACAGATTGCACGGCTTGACGAAGTCGACGTCGGGCACTTCTGCCTGGATGTTAGAGGCCATGGAACACTCGGTCACTAGCAGCACACGGCCCGGCCGCTTGGTCTTGACATAGTTTATCATGCCCGAGGTGGAGCCGGCATAGTCGGAAACCGCAAGCACGCTTGGATGGCACTCCGGATGGGCGACGATCTCGATCGATGGATCCGCCGCCTTGTATTCCATGAGCTCTTCCGCGGTGAAGCGCTCGTGCACCTCGCAATGGCCCTGCCAGGTCAGGATCTTCTTGCTTGTCTGATTGGCCACGTTCATCGCCAGATATTCGTCCGGAATGCAGAGCACGGTATCGGATTCGAAGCTGTCGACAACGGCAACCGCATTCGAAGAGGTGCAGCAGATGTCGGTCTCGGCCTTCACGTCGGCCGAGGTGTTGACATAGGTGACCACCGGCACGCCCGGATAACGCGCTTTGAGCGCGCGGACATCAGCGCCGGTGATGGATTCCGACAGCGAGCAGCCGGCACGGCCGTCGGGGATCAACACGGTCTTTTGCGGATTGAGCAGCTTCGAGGTCTCGGCCATAAAGTGCACGCCACACTGGACGATGATCTCGGCATCGACGCGCGTGGCGTCGCGAGCAAGCTGCAGGCTGTCGCCCTTGATATCAGCGACGCAATGGAAGATTTCAGGCGTCTGGTAATTGTGCGCGAGAATGACCGCGCCGCGTTCCTTCTTGATGCGGTTGATCGCATGGATGTAGGGCGCAAAGACGGGCCACTCGATCGCTGGAATGAACGCCTTCACCTTTTCATAGAGGTGCTCGGTTTCTTTGGCGACAGCCGGCGTGAAGGAGAGATCGGGGCGCTCGATGACGCCGAAACGCTCCGCTGCCGTCGGGGCCACGCGCGCCGGCGCAAGATTTTCGCTTTCCGTGAGATGTGCCATGCCGAACCCCTCGCGATTGGGCACCACTTATGCTCATTTTGAGCAAAAATGGGATTAAAGAAAACCGGCGGCTGCCGGCGACGTTGATTTAGAAAGTTTTGTGACGGATTGCAAGGGCAATTGCCTTGGCAGCGAAAGGCGCGGAAGCTCCGCTCACGACCGGCATTGACCTGGGGGCAAGCTGCCGCCAAGAATGCGCGCCATGAATGACCGCCCCTCATCCGCCGCCCTCGTTCCCGCAAATTTCGCACCGCAGGCTGAGCTTGCCGAAGCACTGCTGCCGCATGCGATATCCGGCGACGACGGCTCACACGATCTCGCCCATATCCACCGCGTTTTCCGCAATGCCATGCGGATCGCCGAGCAGGAAGGCGGCGATCGTCGCATTCTTGCGGCTGCGGTGCTTTTGCATGACTGCGTGGCGGTGGAGAAGAGCTCGCCGCTTCGATCGCAGGCTTCACGGCTTGCGGCGGACAAGGCGACCGGCCTGCTCACCGCCCTCCAATGGGAGGCACCTTACATCACCGCCGTGGCCCATGCCATCACCGCGCACAGTTTCTCCGCCAACATCGCGCCGGAAACGCTGGAGGCGAAGATCCTGCAGGACGCAGACCGGCTCGACGCGATCGGCATGATCGGGGCGGCGCGCTGTTTCTACACCGCCGGCCGGATGGGCTCGGCGCTGTACGACCCCGTCGATCCGCTGGCAGAGCATCGAGAGCTTGACGACCGAGCCTTCGCGATCGACCATTTCGCCGCAAAGCTGTTCAAGCTCTCCGAGAATTTCCAGACCGCTGCGGGCGCCGCGATTGCCCAAGCGCGCCACGAACGGCTGCAGGCCGTCCTCACCCAATTCATCGACGAGATCTGAGGCTAAAAATGCACGTCAGCGAACTTCACATCTATCCCTTCAAGAGCGGGCGCGGGATCGGCCTGCCCGTCGCGCGCATCGACGCGCACGGCCTTTCCGGTGACCGGCGGATGATGCTGACCGACCCGTCCGGTCATTTCATCACCCAGCGGGAACTGCCGGCGCTCGCGACGCTGACCGCCCTTCCCCAGTCGACCCACCTCCACCTGTCGCTTGCCGACGGCCGCGAGATGATGGTTGCCCCGCCGCATCCCGAGCGTCGCATGGGCGTGGCGATCTGGAAATCGATCGTCGACGTCGCGGTCGCGGAGGACAGCGTCAACGAGCGTCTCTCCGGATGGTTTGGCCGCCCGGTAAAGCTCGTCTTCTTCGACGGCGAGGCCGAGCGTACGGCCAGCAGCGAGTGGGCTGGCCCCGACACGCCGGTCACCTTTACCGACGGCTACCAGGTCTTGGTCACCACCACGGGATCCCTTGCCGCACTCAATGCCGACATGGCGGAGAACGGCGAAGGCAACGTCGGCATGGAGCGCTTCCGCCCGAACATCGTCGTCGACTGCGACGAACCCTGGCCCGAAGACGGCTGGGCGGCGATCGAGATCGGCGGCATCCGCTTCGATCTGGTCAAGCCTTGCGCCCGCTGCATCATGACAACGCAGGACCAGCAGACAGGGTCGCGCGACGGGGCCAATCCGATGCCGGCCATGGGGCGCATCCGCATGTCGGCCGACCGCCGCGTACCCGGCCCGCTCTTCGGCTGGAATGCCGTGCCGCGCGGCGAAGGCAAGGTTTCGCTCGGCGATCCTGTTCGCGTGGTCGAGCAGAGGCCCGGTAGATGGGCGATCAAGACGCGATAGGGATGGCTTACCCCACAAAAGTGGCAGGCCTTGTGCCGCTTGAATCCGCTCCAGTTACCGTGCGGTCAATACGGAAGAGCCCTCGGCGCCGTTCAGATTTCCTCGACCTGAGTCTGATTTCAATCAATTTCGCTGATTGAAACTTCACCAGAATGCGCTTGGCGCCGACAGGTCCCGGCTCTAACGTCCAGCCGCGAAAAGGAGACAATTCGATGGTCACGACTGCCCGCACCCCCCTGCCCTGGCTGATCATCGTCAGCGGGTCGCTGATCGCACTGCTGACCTTCGGGCCACGCTCCGCCATGGGCTTTTTCCAGTTGCCCATGCTCGCTGACACAGGGTGGGACCGTTCCACCTTCGCGCTCGCCATGGCCCTGCAGAACCTGTGCTGGGGCCTTGGGCAGCCCTTCTTCGGTGCGCTGGCCGACAAATATGGAACGGCCCGCATCCTGACCCTTTCGGGCATTCTCTATGCAGGCGGCCTGCTTTTGATGGCGAACGCCGGGTCTCCCATATGGCTGCACATCGGCGGCGGCGTGTTGATTGGACTTGCGATCGCAGCGGGTTCGTTTGGCGTCGTGCTTTCAGCCTTCGCCCGCAACGTGTCGCCGGAGCAGCGCTCTCTTGCCTTTGGCATCGGCACGGCGGCCGGTTCAGCCGGCATGTTCCTCTTCGCGCCGCTGAGCCAGGCCCTGATTTCCTCCTTCGGCTGGTCGGACAGCCTTGTCTACATGGGCGCGCTGATGCTCATCGTGCCCCTGCTCGCCTATCCGCTTCGGGGTAATGCCAATTCCGGAAGCCAGTCGCAGAGCCAGTTCAAGCAATCGGTCGGCGAGGCGCTGAAGGAAGCCTTCGGCCACAAGAGCTACCTGCTCCTCACCAGCGGATTCTTCGTCTGCGGATTCCAGGTCGCCTTCATCACGGCACACTTCCCCGCCTATCTCGGCGATATTGGCATCGACGCGCGCTATGCGGTGATCGCGATGGCGCTGATCGGCTTCTTCAACATCATCGGATCGCTCGCCTCGGGCGTGATCGGTCAACGCTATTCCAAGCCCTACTTCCTGGCACTGATCTATCTCGCCCGCTCGGCGGCGGTGACACTCTTCCTGCTTCTGCCGCAGTCTCCGACTTCGGTGATCCTGTTCGCCATCGTCATGGGCCTGCTCTGGCTGTCGACCGTGCCGCCGACCAATGCGCTCGTCGCCATCATGTTCGGCACGCGTCATCTCGGCCTGCTCGGCGGACTGGTCTTCCTGTCTCATCAGATCGGCTCCTTCCTCGGCGTGTGGATGGGCGGCTATCTTTACGACCGTCTCGGCTCCTACGACAGCGTCTGGTGGTTCGGCGTGGCCCTCGGCATCTTCGCCGCGATCGTCCATTGGCCAATCCGCGAAAAGCCCGTGGAGCGGACGATTCCGGTTGTGGCGTAGCTGTCGAATTCGGCAGCATTTTTTAACGATTAGGGCAATGCGGATTATTTTTGCCGCATTGCACACATATTAAAACCGTCACAGAAAATTATTTTGTTTTTCACGCAAGGCCGGTTGACGCAGCAGACTTGCACACCTACCTTGATGCAGTCGGTTCGAACCGGAAGAAACCGGGCCTCCCAAGTGAGGCCCTTGCCAATAAGGAGGTCAGCGAAATGCGTGTTGTTTTCCATCATGCCGCCCGCCCTTGGCAAAAATCCCCGCTCGGTGTGGCGACATGCGCTCGCTGCCGTTGCTTCTGTCGAATGTGACGCTGCGAACGCACTGAACTCTACTAACGACGCAATATTTTATTGCCTGCGCAGACGCGCAGGCGGGGAAACCGTTATGGAAAAGCAAGTCATCGAATATGCCGGTGTTCCGGTCGGGATCACCATTCAAGATGGCGACCGGCTGAAGTTCATCGCCGTCAAGTATCCCGTCATTGCTCTGGACGGAGGCTCCTACCAGAGCGTGAGTGAATTGCAGAGCGCTATTCACCGTCACATCCAGGAAACGGCCGCCGATCAGGAGATGTTCCGGGTCGCAGCCAATGGCGCAACCGCATCCGCCGCCGCCAAGGTTTTCAGCGCCGCCTGACAGAAGCCCTCACGCGCCGCGCCGGCCTCCAGCCCGCGCGGCTCGTAGACATGGCGGTTGAGAAAAAAGCCCGTCAGTCGAAAAGCAGCTGCAAGGCTATCGCTGTCCGCCGCCTTCGATACGCCAGGATTGAGAAAGTTCGGCAGCGCAAGCATTCTGTCCGCCCAAGGCAATCCGGCCTCACGGCAGACGGCCCTCCCCGTCTTGGGCGAGACGAAGGCCAAATCGTCGCGCTGGCCCGTGGCGGCGCACTGGTCGAGGTCAAGGCCGTAGCCGAGATCGTTCAGCACGGCGAGTTCGAAACGAATGAACAGTTCGCCCGCCGTCGCCGGCTCGTCGAGATGATCGAGGATGACGTCGAGCGCGTCGAACAGATGCGGATGCGGATCACGCTCCGGGAGGAGGCGCAGCAGCGCCGCCAACGCCTGCACGCCATAGACGGCAGTGGCGCTCTCCATCAGCCGCGCGGCGCGGAGCTTGACGGGTTCGACACGAAACTCCCCCAGATGCTCGTCGAGGCGTGCCCGCCAGGTCACTTCGACGCGATTCCCCGGCTGCAGCACGGGCTGCATGGTGCGCGAACGCCCGCCCCTGACCATGCCCAGATGGCGGCCGCGCGCGCGCGTGATCACCTCGGCGATGACGCTCGTCTCGCCATGGCGCCGTGCGCCGAGGAATATCGCTTCATCCGTCCATTGCATGCCTCTCTTCTAGCCTATTTGCAGCGGGGCGGACAGACCGGAAGGGCCCCGCAGGTGCACGCTGCAACCTGCCCGACATGATATTCGCCAAGTTTTCGCCTGCCCTCGGGCGAATCGGTATAGTCGGAACAGGCAACCGTCCCGCGACCGCCCAGCCTCAGGCCCCCGCAATGCAGCCATCGTCTTCCGGCTTTTCAGATCATACGCCCGATCCGGGCCTGTTGCCCCAGCTTCCGGTTCCGCTGCGCTGGCTTTTGCTGCTGGCGCTCTCGCTGCTTCTCTCCGCCTTGCTGCAACTCGTCCACCTGCCGGGATCCCTGCTACTCGGGCCGATGGTCGCGGCGATCGTCGTTGCCACCAACGGCGCGCGGCTGTCGGTTCACCGTATGCCCTATATCGGCGCCCATTCGCTTCTCGGCTGCGTGATCGCCCGTTCGCTCGATGTCGGCATCTTGCAGACATTTGCCGCCGACTGGCCGATCTTCCTGGCGATCGTGCTGGCGGTCATCGGCGCCAGCAGCCTGATGGGCTATCTCATGGCGCGGAGCGGCAGCCTGCCGGGCACGACGGCGGTCTGGGGGACATCGGCAGGAGCCGCCTCCGCCATGATGCTGATGGCAGAGGCCCATGGCGGTGACGTCCGCCTCGTTGCCTTCATGCAGTATCTGCGCGTGGTCTGCGTTGCCTCCGCCGCCTCGCTGGTCGCGGCCCTGTTCTTCCAGGTGCGCGGCGGCCCCGTCCATGAGATCGTGTGGTTTCCACCCGTCGACTGGATCGAACTGGCAAAGACGCTGGCGGTGTCCTTTGCGGCCAGCGCGGTGGGCGCACGGCTGAAGATCCCGGCCGGGACCATGCTGCTGCCGTTGATCGCCACGGCGGCGCTGCATGCGGCCGGCTGGATCACGATCGACCTACCGCCCTGGCTGCTGGCGATCGGCTATGCCACGCTTGGCTGGAAGATCGGGCTCAGCTTCACCCGCCGCATCCTGCGCCATGCCGCCCATGCGCTGCCGCAAATTCTTGCCTCGATCGTCGTGTTGATCGCCTTCTGCGCCGGGCTCGCGGCACTCTTGACCTACCAGTTCGGCATCGATCCATTGACTGCCTATCTGGCCACCAGCCCTGGCGGACTGGATTCGGTTGCCATCATCGCCGCCTCGACACCGGTCGACCTGTCCTTCGTCATGGCGCTGCAGACGGTGCGACTGTTCCTGGTGCTGTTGCTCGGTGGACCGATCTCGAAATTCGTCGCCCGCCGCATCGAAGGCTAACGCGCGCTCAATTCTTCGGGAATTCGAGACCCATCTCGCGGAAGCGCTCGGGATCATCGCCCCAGTTCTCGCGAACCTTGACGAACAGGAAGAGATGCACCGGCTGCTCAAGGATTTCCGAGATCTCCTTGCGCGACGCGGTCGAGATCGACTTGATCGCGTCACCACCCTTGCCGAGCACGATCTTCTTCTGGCTGTCGCGCTCGACATAGATGACCTGCTCGATCCGAACCGATCCGTCCTTGCGCTCCTCCCAGCTTTCCGTCTCGACATGCGAGGAATAAGGAAGCTCCTGATGGAGCCTGAGGAACAGTTTTTCGCGGGTGATTTCGGCCGCGAGCTGGCGCATCGGCAAGTCTGAGATCTGGTCTTCCGGATAATACCACGGCCCTTCGGGCAGGCGCTTCGCCAGGAAATCCATCAGGTCGTCACAGCCGGAGCCAGTCGTCGCCGAAACCATGAAGGTCTGTTCAAAGGCAATGGTTTCGTTCGCCTTGGCGGCCAGATTCAGCAGGTCCTCATGGCGAACCCGGTCGATCTTGTTGAGCACGAGAATCTTGGGCTGGTGAACCTCCTTGAGTCCCTCGAGGATGGCTTCCGCATCGCCGCGCAGGCCGCGCTCGCTGTCGATCAGGAGCAGGATCAGGTCCGCATCCTTGGCGCCGCCCCATGCGGAGGTCACCATGGCACGGTCGAGCCTGCGGCGCGGCTTGAAGATGCCGGGCGTATCCATGAAAACGATTTGGGCACGGTCGTGGATGGCAATGCCGCGCACGATGGCGCGCGTCGTCTGTACCTTGTGGCTGACGATCGACACCTTGGCGCCGACGAGCCGGTTCAGCAGCGTCGACTTGCCGGCATTGGTCGCGCCGATTAGGGCCACGAAGCCGGAATGCGTGGGCTTGTCGCCGACGGCGGCACCTTCGACGGAGGGGTTTTCGATATCAGTCATGGTTTCCAATCAGCCTGCGTCCACGGACTTCGTCCAGACGCCTTCGCGTTCAAGTATTTTCGTAGCGGCGACCTGCTCGGCGGCGCGCTTGGAGCGATCCGTCCCGCTTTCAGGCGCAATGCCGGGGATTTCGACAATCACCGTGAAACGGGGATCATGATCCGGTCCGGCGCGTTCGGCAATCCGGTATGCCGGGGTCTTTGCGAATTTCGCATGCGCCCATTCCTGCAATTCAGTCTTGGCATCGCGTCGCGCACCGTCGGCCCGGCTCGCCTTTTCCTCCCAAAAGCGCAGGACGAAGCCGCGCGCGGCCTCCAGTCCTGCATCGAGATAAATTGCCGCAATCAGGCTTTCGACAACATCGGCCCGGACATTGAGCATAGCCTTGCCGGTCAGTTTCTTGACGTCGGAACCGGTGCGGATGAAGCGGTGCAGTTCCAGCTCGTCGGCGATCGTAGCGCAAGCCTCGGCGCTCACCAACTGGTTGAAGCGCACGGATAGCTCGCCTTCGGTCGCATTGCGGAAGGTCTTGAACAGCAGTTCGGCGACGCAAAGGCCGAGAACCCGGTCGCCGAGGAATTCCAGGCGCTCGTAGTCGCCCCCCTTGGACGAGGGCGTTGCGCTTGAATGGGTGAACGCGCGGTCGAGCCGTTCCTTCTCGGCGAAGGTGTAACCGATCGCGGTTTCGATGCGCGTCCGATCCTCCTCGCCGAGCCCCTTCGGTCTTCTCATTCGACTACCTTGAACAGGCGATCCCAACGCATGTTGGACGGCCACTTCCACACTTCGCGGAACGAGGTATCGTTGCCCAGCGAGAAGAAAATCACCGAAGCGCGGCCGATCAGGTTCTCTTCCGGCACGAAACCGACATCGAAGCGGCTATCGAGCGAATTGTCGCGGTTGTCGCCCATCATGAAATAGTGGCCTTCGGGCACGATAAATTCGCGGGTGTTGTCGCCGCGGGTGTTCTGCGCCTGATCGAGCGTGTCGTAGCTCACGCCATTGTCCATGGTTTCGCGGAAGATCGGCACGTCGGTACCCGGGTCGAGGCTGTAATCGGAAGTGAACCGGCCATCCTCGGCGCGGGCTACAGGCGTGCCATTGATGTTGAGCACGCCGTCAATCACCTGGATGCGATCACCGGGCAGGCCGACGACGCGCTTGATATAGTCGATCTTGGGGTTTGGCGGGAAACGGAAAACGGCAATGTCGCCACGTTCCGGCTGGCTGGCGAAGATGCGGCCTTCGAACAGGTCCGGGGAGAACGGCAGCGAATACTTCGAATAGCCGTAGGAGAACTTGTTGACGAAGATGTAGTCGCCGACGAGCAGCGTCGGCATCATCGAGCCCGAGGGGATGGTAAAGGGCTGGAACAGGACCGTCCGGATGATCATGGCCAGGAGCAGTGCCTGGATGATGACCTTGATATTTTCCCAAAGGACACTCTGCTTCTTTTCAGCTTCCACGCCGTCATTTCCTTTTCTGGCAAATCCTGCCCTGTCTAGTCGGTTCGCGTCGCTGCGGCAACGGCAGAGGCGCGGAAAATACCCTATCCTGCAGGTCGTCAGTCGCGCGCCGGGCGGGCCTCGATGATCACGAAGGCCTGGGCCAGCGGGTAGTCGTCGGTAATGGTAAGATGAACTAGCGGCTCATGACCGGCCGGCATCAGCCGTAGCAAGGCCGCGGCGGCACCGCCCGTCAGTTCCATCGTCGGCTTGCCGCTCGCAGCATTGACGACGCCCATGTCTTTCCAGAACACGCCCTGGGCCATGCCAGTGCCGAGCGCCTTCGACATCGCCTCCTTGGCGGCAAAGCGCTTGGCGTAGGATTCAGCCCGGTTTTTGCGACCGTCGGATTTTAGCCGTTCGATGTCGGTGAAACAGCGCTGCGTGAAACGCTCGCCAAAGCGTTCAAGCGATTGCTCGATGCGGCGTATATCGATGAGATCGCTGCCGATGCCGATGATCATGGGCGATCATCCAGCCAAGCTGCGCCTGGTTCGAATGCCCGGCGCCGGCGCAATGGAGTGGTGTAAAGGGCCTCAGCCCAGGAACAAAGGGACAGCATAATCCACATGTAGTAGATGCCCCCTCATCTCGACAAGCCAGCGCCAGCGAAAATCGTCCACCGGCCGGCAGGACATGGAGAACTCCCGATCTGTCACATCCTGAAAGATCATCTTATGGCGTTAGAAACGGCTACGGAACTGGCCGCGTTCAATCTCGCGCTGGCGATACTCAAGGTCGATAATGTCGCGTGCGCCATTGAGATAAGCCATCTCACGTTCGGCCGAGGTGGGAACGCGCAGGGCGTTTACGAACTTACGAAGGGGCTTGAACATATCTTCTGTCCTCTTTCTTTCTCTCTTGTGTGAGAGAAAGATAATTGTGCGGCGCACAAATTACCAGATCTGAAAAGGGGG
This sequence comes from Rhizobium arsenicireducens, assembly GCF_964021225.1. Lineage (NCBI taxonomy): Bacteria > Pseudomonadati > Pseudomonadota > Alphaproteobacteria > Hyphomicrobiales > Rhizobiaceae > Rhizobium > Rhizobium arsenicireducens. The sequence continues at coordinate 2,064,087 of NZ_CAXHYK020000001.1, forward strand.
CACTGGCATGCGGCATTTGCATGGCGGGTTAAGGAAGGCTTGACGATCGGGAAGCCACATCAACGGACGCGGTTCCCATGTCCTATGCTTTCAGCAGGGGCGTCCGGCTCCTGTCACCCCGAACGGGTAACGCGGCGTCGCCCAAGGCGGGTTGCCCGCCACAGGTCGGCTGCTTCACCCGGCCAACCAATCGATTGCCAACCCGTCCGTCGCCGGTCAGTCGTAGACTCGCTGAACCGTCGAAATGCAGTCCAGGTCGTTCAACTCGACGATCAACTGGTTCAACTGGCGCAGGTCCCAGACCTCAACGTCGATCACCATCTCGGTGAAGTCGGACGCGACACCCACCATCGATAGCGTTCGAATGTTGATGTCGAGCCGCGCGACTGTCTGGGCAACGGTTGCCAGCGTGCCGGGCTCATTGATTGCATTGATCGAGATGCGCGCCATGAAGCGCGACTTGTTCGCCTCGTCCAGGTCCCAGCGCACGTCGATCCAGCGCTCCGGCTCGTCGTCGAACTTCTGCAAGGCAGACGCCTGGATCGGATAGATGGTGATACCCTTGCCCTGCTCCATGATGCCGACGATCCGGTCGCCGGGGATAGCGCCGGCGGGAGCGAAGAACACTTGCGCATTGGCGCCCAGACCACGGATCGGAAGACGCTCGCCCCCCTCGGCCCCGTCTGTGGCCTTGCCGGGAATCTTGAAGACCATGCCATTGGCACTGTTCATCGCGAACCAGCCTTCATCGGACGAAGGTTTCACCGTGACGCGTTCGTCCTGATAGTCGGGATAGACAGCGCGCAGGACGTCGATCGACGATAACTCGCCACGCCCGACGGCGGCGATGGCATCCTCCACGTCGCGCTGGCCGAGGCGGTGCAGGACCGGTTTGAGCCCGTCGCGCGAAAAAATCTTGCCGGCGCGTTCGAACGTGCGTTCAAGTATCCGGTGACCGAGGCCCGCATATTGCTTGCGGATCGCCACGCGGGTGGCACGGCGTATTGCGGCGCGCGCCTTGCCCGTGACGACGATCTCTTCCCAGGCGGCCGGAGGTACCTGGACACCCGAGCGGATAATCTCCACCTCGTCCCCGTTCGAAAGACGCGTGACGAGCGGCATGATCGAGCCGTTGATCTTGGCGCCGACCGTGGTGTCGCCGATGTTGGTATGGACGGCATAGGCGAAATCGATCGGGGTCGCGCCGCGCGGCAGCGCAATCAGCTTGCCCTTCGGTGTGAAGCAGAACACCTGATCCTGGAACAGCTCGAGCTTGGTGTGCTCGAGAAACTCTTCCGGATTGTCGCCTTCGGCGAGCGCCTCGATCGTATGGCGCAGCCACGAATAGGCATTGCTCTCGCGCGACAGCAGTTCGCCGTCTCCACCTGCCTCGCCGTCCTTGTAGAGCGCATGGGCGGCAATGCCGTATTCGGCGATCTCATGCATGCGCTTGGTGCGGATCTGCAGTTCGATGCGCTGGCGCGAAGGGCCGACAATCGTGGTGTGGATCGAGCGGTAGTCATTCTGCTTCGGCGTCGAGATATAGTCCTTGAACCGGCCGGGCACGACACGCCAGCGCGTATGGACGATCCCGAGTGCCCGATAGCAGGCCGGAATGTCGTCGACGATGATGCGGAAACCGTAAACATCGGATAACTGTTCGAAGGACAGCGACTTCGACTGCATCTTGCGAAAAACCGAATAGGGCCGCTTCTGCCGGCCCTTGACGCTCGCATTGAGCAGCCCGTTGGCGACGAGCAGTTCGCACAACTCGTCCTCGATCTTCGTGATCAGGCCCTCGTTGCGCTGGGAGAGTTCGGCGAGGCGCTGGGTAACTGTCTCGTAGGCTTCCGGATTGATATAGCGGAAGGACAAATCCTCCAGTTCGTCGCGCATGTCCTGCATACCCATGCGGCCGGCGAGCGGCGCATAAATCTCCATCGTCTCTTCGGAGATACGGGCACGCTTGTCGTCGCGCATATGCTCGAGGGTGCGCATGTTGTGCAGGCGGTCGGCCAGCTTCACCAGAAGCACGCGAACGTCGTCGGAGATCGCCAGAAGCAGCTTGCGCAGGTTTTCCGCCTGCTTGGCCTTCTTCGTAACCAGATCGAGCTTCTTCAGCTTGGTCAGACCCTCGACAAGACGGCCGATGTCCTCGCCAAACAGTTCATCGATTTCGGCGCGAGTGGCCGTCGTATCCTCGATCGTGTCGTGCAATAGGGCAACCGCAATGGTCGCCTCGTCGAGATGCATCTCCGTCAGGATGGCGGCGACTTCGAGCGGGTGGGAAATATAGGGGTCGCCGCTGGCGCGCGTCTGCTTGCCATGCTTCTGCATGGCATAGACATAGGCCTTGTTGAGCAGGGCTTCATTGGCATCGGGCTTGTATTTCTGAACCCGCTCCACGAGCTCGTATTGCCGCATCATGCCAAGGTGCTCCAAAAACGAAAAGCGCGCCAATCGACAGGGATTGGCGCACGAGAATGAATTTCCGAGACTCTAATGCCCGATTGCTTGACGATTAGTAATCGTCGCTCTTTTCCGGCGGGACAAGTCCTTCAATACCTGCCAGAAGATCCTCTTCCGACATCTGGTCGAAACTCACGGCTTCGGGCTGCTCGTCATCGTCCTCGCTCTTGGCGGCAACGGCGCCGGCAGCGATCAGGGAGCCGGTATCCTGTTCCGGCTCGTCGACTTCGACATGCTTCTGCAGCGAATGGATCAGGTCTTCCTTGAGGTCCCCCGGCGAGAGCGTCTCGTCGGCGATCTCGCGTAGCGCCACAACCGGGTTCTTGTCCTTGTCGCGATCGACGGTGATGGGCGCGCCCTGGGAAATCTGGCGGGCGCGATGGCTCGCGAGCAAGACGAGCTCGAAGCGGTTGTCTACTTTGTCGATGCAGTCTTCAACGGTGACACGGGCCATTGCCTGTCCTTTGCGCTCGGGAATTTAAGGATTTAGCAGCCCGATACTATCAATGGAAGGCGAATTCAAGTTTTTCGTCACCAAGGCATCGCACCGGCGGCGAGCGCCGGCCAAAATAATCACCGCACACAGAGGGAATTTCAACCTATGCGCGCTTGGAATATCATGTTCCCTGCCCTAGATATTTTTATATGAATATTTCATAATTTAGGTGGGGTATTCATGAGTGAGAAGACAAGGTTTTGTTTTAATTGTCTTTTATCACTAAGTCTTATTCTCAGAAAAGGATATTGGCACGATGTTTGATCCTCGGGAAAAAATCGCACTCTTCATCGACGGCGCAAACCTCTACGCAGCCTCGAGAAGCCTGGGCTTCGACATCGACTATCGCAAATTGCTCAAGGCCTTCCAGAAACGCGGCTATCTGCTGCGCGCCTACTATTACACTGCACTGATCGAGGATCAGGAATATTCCTCGATCCGCCCCCTGATCGACTGGCTCGACTACAACGGCTACAAGGTCATTACCAAGCCGGCCAAGGAATTCACTGACTCGATGGGGCGCCGCAAGGTCAAGGGCAATATGGACATCGAACTGGCGATCGATGCCATGGAACAATCCGAGACGGTCGACCACCTGGTGATTTTCTCGGGCGACGGTGATTTCACCACCCTTGTGGAGGCTCTGCAGCGCAAGGGCCGCAAGGTTTCAGTCGTCTCGACCATGGCGACCCAGCCACCAATGATCGCCGATGACCTGCGCCGTCAATCGGACCACTTCATTGACCTGATTTCGCTCAAGGCGGAAATCGGCCGCGACCCGAGCGAGCGTCCTGTACGCCAGACGGAGCCCGCGCCTGCCAGCGAAATGGGCGAATGATCGTCCGCATAGGCTCCAGAAATCCGCCGCCATCCGAAATCCAACAGGTCTGGTACCGGATCGTGGCCGTCGCCCCCAAGATTGCAAAACAACGCGCAACTATCTGAAATTGTAGTATTTCCTCTCGCCGGTCGGGCCTGAGGAAAATCGCTCGTTTGTTAGTTTATTATGATTCTCTTCACCAATCTGGAGCTATCATTTCATCTCACGTTAATCGCGTCCGCGACGAGCGACCTGACGGTAAATTACTCTCGCCCGAGGGTGACCTATTGCACAGCGATTCTCGCCCGAACCTCTTCTAGGTATCCGTAATGTCAGGTAACAACCAATCCGCCTCCCAACTCAACGATCGTCTTAACTTCCTTGGACTGAATGCCGAAGAACGCGACCGTCTTGCCAGCCTTCAACCTCTCATCAAAGCTGAAATCGGCCCCGCACTCGACGCGTTCTATGCTCGCACCAAGTCGCATCCGGAAACTGCCCGTTTCTTCGCCAACGACGCCCATATCGCCCATGCCAAGCAGAAACAGGAGGCCCATTGGTCGCTGATAAGCTCAGGCAAGCTGGACAGCCACTATGTCGAAGCTGTCTCGACCATCGGCCGCACCCATGCGCGCCTCGGCCTTGAGCCGCGCTGGTATATCGGCGGCTATGCGCTTGTGCTGGAAGGGATCATGGAGGGCGTAATCACCGAAGAGTTGCGCGGCTTCATGCAGGGACGCAAGGCCAAGCGCCTGGCGCAGAACCTGACCACCATCATGAAAGCCGCCATGCTCGACATGGACTATTCGATTTCGGTTTATCTCGACACGCTGGCGGAGGAGCGTACGCGTGCCGAGGAAGAACGTCATCGCCTGGAGCAGGAACAGCAAGTGGCGCTGGACGCTCTCGATGCCGCCCTTGGCCGACTCAGCAGCGGTGACCTAACGGCGACGATCGACAAGGAACTCGCGCCGAAGTTCGACACCCTTCGCAACAACTTCAATTCGGCGGTCAATGCGCTCGGCTCGGCATTTTCGGAAATTCACACCGAAGCATCACGCACCGCGACCAACACCCGCGAACTGACGTCGGCGACCGACGAAATGGCCAAGCGCACGGAGCAGCAGGCAGCAGCCCTCGAAGAGACCGCCGCCGCGCTCGAGCAGATTACGACCGTCGCCAAGCAGACGGCACTTCGCACGCAGGAAGCGCGCGAAGCGGTCGTTGCCTCCGCCGACGAGACGGTTCGCTCCGGCCAGGTGGTTGCTCAGGCCGTCGAAGCGATGGGCGACATTGAGACATCTTCGAAGAAAATCACGCAAATCATCAGCGTGATCGACGAAATCTCCTTCCAGACCAATCTTCTCGCCCTCAATGCCGGCGTCGAGGCGGCGCGGGCTGGCGAGAGCGGACGCGGCTTTGCCGTGGTTGCCCAGGAAGTGCGCGAGCTTGCGCAACGCTCGGCTGCCGCCGCAAAGGAAATCAAGACCCTGATCGATCGCTCGTCGCAGGACGTGGCACGGGGCGTGTCGCTGGTACACAAGACCGGCGAAGCCCTAAGCACGATCGGTGAGCAGGTGCATGCGATCAACGGCCATATCGCCGCGATCACCACCTCCTCGCAGGAGCAGTCGGCCGGTATCAGCGAAATCAATGCGGCGATCAACAGCATGGACCAGATGACCCAGCAGAATGCCGCCATGGTGGAGGAAACCAATGCCTCGACCCACGCGCTTCTGGAGGTATCGCACCACCTGACGAACCTCGTCTCGCGCTTTACCGTCTCGACGGAAATCGCCATGCCGCGTCAGTCTCAGGACTACCGCCAGCGCTACGCTGCATAATGGGAAAATCAGTCGCGGTCAGCGCCGCGGCTATCTCATTCTCAAGTATCGAAGACCGCGCCCTTGGGCGCGGTCGCTATCTGATTGCCTCGAAGTTGATCGGCTGGGCGCCCTGCCAGAGCACCATCTTGCCCATCGCCTCGAGATGCTCCCGCCCGTCGACCACCGTCAGGAAGTGGTTTCCGGCGAGAGCACCCATCTTGCTGGCAAAATGCGAGCTGCCATAGGCGAAGAGAAGCTCCGTTTCGCTGTAACCGCCGGGATAGAGCAGAATGTCGCCGCGCGAGGGATGGCAGGTGTGGTTCTCGAAGCCGGCGCCGAACTGGAGGTCGCCGAGCGGAACCCAGACAGCCTCACCGCTCCAGCGCGAATGGATCGCCTGGTTGCGGAACGGCAGAAACGTCTTGAAAATCCGGCAGGTCTCCGGCGCCTTTTCGAGCTCGAACCGCGCGGTGAAGACGAAAGGGCCAACGCTGACCTTCAGCAGATCCGTCATGGTCAGCCGCCCGTCTTCAGCAAACGCGACTTCTGTCGGTTCCAGTCACGTTCCTTCTCCGTCTCGCGCTTGTCGTGCAGTTTCTTGCCCTTCGCGAGCGCGAGTTCCAGCTTCGCCCGGCCCTTCTCGTTGAAATAGATCTTGAGCGGGACCAGCGTCATGCCCTCGCGATTGATCGCCTGGCGCAGACGACCGATCTCGCGCTTGTTGAGCAGGAGCTTGCGGCGGCGGCGAGGCTCGTGATTGAAGCGGTTGGCCTGCAGATACTCCGGCAGGTGGGAATTGATCAGCCAGATCTCATCACCCTCATCCGAGGCATAGGACTCGGCGATGTTCGCCTTGCCTTCGCGCAACGATTTGACCTCCGTACCGGTCAGTTGGATACCGGCCTCGTAGGTGTCGATGATCTCGTAGTTGAAGCGGGCCTTGCGGTTTTCCGCGACAATCTTGTTGATTGTGCGCTGGCTGCCTCTGGGTGCCATGGTGACGATCCGATCCGCCCGGAATGCTTGTTCTTGGCCGGGCGGCGGGCATCCCGTCCGGCTCTTGTCGTGCCTATGTAATATAGTTGTCAGCGCAAAAAAAGAAGCCGGGCGGAAAACCGCCCGGCGCCACGCATTTCAAAGACTTGCAGTCCCTCAGTTGAGCAGGCCGGCGTGCTTCAGTGCCGCATCGATCGCGGCTTCGGTCACAGGCTCGAGCGTCGGTAGAAGCGGCAGGCGCACGGCCCGGTTCATGCGCCCGATACGCGACAGCGCATATTTTGCACCGCAGACGCCTGGCTCCAGGAAGATCGCCTTGTGCAGCGGCATCAGGCGGTCCTGAAGAACAAGCGCCTTCTTGTGGTCGCCGGCAAGCGTCGCCGCCTGGAATTCGGCGCAGAGCTTCGGCGCGACATTGGCGGTGACCGAAATGCAGCCGACGCCGCCATGGGCGTTGAAGCCGAGCGCGGTCGCATCCTCGCCCGAAAGCTGGATGAAGTCACTGCCGCAGGTAATGCGCTGATCCGAGACGCGCTCGAGCTTGCCGGTCGCATCCTTGACGCCGACGATGTTCTTGTGGGCCTTGGCGAGCACGCCCATGGTCTCGGGGCTCATATCGACGACGGAGCGGCCGGGAATGTTGTAGATGAAGATCGGCAGCTTCACGGCATCGGCAACAGCCGCAAAGTGGGCAATGAGGCCCTTTTGCGTCGGCTTGTTATAATAAGGCGTGACGACGAGCAGCGCATCGGCGCCGACCGTCTCGGCATGCTGGGCAAGTTCGATCGCTTCCCTGGTATTGTTGGAGCCGGCACCCGCGATAACCGGGACGCGCTTCGCTGCCGATTCAACGCACAGTTCGACCACCCGTTTGTGCTCGTCATGGGAGAGCGTTGGCGATTCGCCAGTGGTGCCGACGGGCACCAGGCCGCTCGAACCCTCTGCGATCTGCCACTCCACATGAGCGGCAAAGGCTTTCTCGTCAACGGCACCGGTTTCGGTAAAGGGCGTGACAAGTGCGGGAATGGATCCCTGGAACATGCAAAAACTCCTCAGGGCCGGCATCCATGCTTCGGCCGTATTCCTTGGCTACAACGCGCGCACATTACTTTGCGGACAGGGGCGCGACAAGCCAAGGCACGGGGCTTTTGTGACAGCTCACCACCCCTTCAATGGTCGTAGATTTTGCTTGTGCGGTAAGATTTCGTTAACTTGACGAATAGCTAATGGAGGATATTCGGATTTTCCAGCGGGCACTCGAGATGAAGAAGACCATTCTCCTCGCATCCGTCGTCGGTTTTGGCCTGACCGCGTTCGCTTATGCCGGCGAAACCGTCGCTCCGGCCGTCGTTCCCGTCCCCTCACCGAAGCCGTCCATGCCTTCGGCTGCCACCGCCCTGCCGCCTTCGTTCGAAATGACCGGTACCATTCCGCGGACCGCCCGGATCAATTCGGCGAGCATGCTGCTGAAGGCCGGTCTGGATGCCTTGTCCGACAGGAAGGCCCCCGAGGCGCTCGCGATCCGCAACCGCATGCCCGACGGGCTAGACCGCAACATGCTCACCTGGTCTATTGCTGTGTCCGGGATGAGCGGCATTCCGTCAGCAGAAATCGCTGCAGCGCAACGCAAGCTGGAAGGCTGGCCGGGGCTCAAGGCATTCCGCGCCAATTCCGAGCGGGCACTCTATCGCGAGAATCCGCCAGCGCGCGACGTCATCGCGGTCTTCGGCCAGACGGCACCGGAGACGGCAGAGGGCGTGGTCCTCCTTGCCCGCGCACTGATCGAGACCGGACAGAAGGAACGCGCGGCCGAGGTGCTGAACAAGCTGTGGCGTGAAGACGCACTCGACCAGGACCGGGAAGACCGGATCCTGAAGGGGTTTCCCGGCCTTTTCACCGCCGCGGACCACAAGGCCCGCATGGACTACCTGCTCTATCGCGGCCGCACGGCGCAGGCGAAACGTTTCTCCTCGCTTGGCGAGGCCCAATCCCTCTACAATGCCTGGTCGGCGGTGCTGGCCAGGTCGTCGAAGGCGGCGACGCTGCTTGCCGCCGTCGATCCGCGCTGGCGCTCCGATCCGGCCTATCTCTTCGCGCGCATCGAGCATCTGCGCCACCAGGAGAAATATGAAGAGGCGGCAGAGCTGATCGCCAAGGCGCCAAGCGACCCGAAAAAGCTGATCAACCCCGGCGAATGGTGGAACGAGCAGCGGATCGTCGCGCGCGGGCTCGCCGACCAGGGCAAGTTCAAGGCAGCCTACCAGATCGTGTCCCGTCATTTCGCCACCAGTCCCGTCGATGTGGCGGACGCCGAATTTCATGCCGGATGGTACGCTCTGCGCCGGCTGCAGGACCCGACAGCGGCAGCTGACCATTTCCGCAGGATTCTACAGGTCTCCGACAGGCCGCTTTCAGCGTCGCGCGCCTGGTATTGGCTCGGCCGCACCTCCGAAGCAGCCGGTGACGGCAAGGCGCAGGAGAATTTTGCCAGGGCGGCGCGCTTCGCCAGCACCTTCTACGGTCAACTCGCTGCGGCGCGGCTCAACAACAACCGGCTGGACATACCCTACCCCATGCCAAGTCCCGAGGACCGGCAGAGCTTCGCGCGGCGCGAGGCCGTACAGGCGATGGCCCGCTTCGAGGCCGCCGGGCATGGCTGGCGCGCCGAAAGCCTCTACCGCTCGCTGGCCGAACAACTCGACCGCCCAGGAGAACTGGCACTTCTGACCGCCAAGGCGGAACAGTTCGGCGGCCACCATCTGTCGCTCCAGATCGGCAAGATCGCCTATGCCCGCGGCATCAACGTCCCGGCGCTCGCGTTTCCGGTCGGGGTCATTCCCTCCAGTGCCAATATCGAAGGGTCGGGCAAGGCGCTGGCCTATGCGATCGCGCGGCAGGAAAGCGCCTTCAATCCGGCCGCGGTGTCCCCGGCCGATGCGCGCGGCCTGTTGCAGCTCATGCCGGGAACCGCAAAGGCGGTGGCGACGCGCTACGGACTTGCCTATTCCAAGGAAAAGCTGACGGCCGATCCGGCCTACAATGCAACGCTTGGCGCCCATTATCTCGGCGAGCAGATCGACGCTTTCGGCGGCTCCTATATCCTGACGTTCATCGCCTATAATGCGGGGCCGAAGCGCGTGTCGCAATGGATTGCCCGCTATGGCGACCCACGCGGCAAGCCGATCAACGAAGTGGTCGACTGGATCGAGCGCATCCCCTTCCCCGAGACCCGCAACTACGTCCAGCGCATCATGGAAAACTACCAGATCTACAAGAGCCAACTCGGTCAGGAGACCGACATCGTCGCTGATTTGCGCTTCGGACGGTGACGTTCTGGCGGGCCCGCTTTGGCGGCGCTGAAAACTCCGCTACATCTCTCTTCCAGGACACAAACAGGAGGCCGGGATGTCAGCGGATTACAATGAGGGCTTTGTTGATCGTTTCATCGAGACAGACGATGGTCTTTCGCTCCACGCCCGGCTCTACGGCGAACATCTGCCCGGCGAACCCATCATCTGCCTGCCTGGCCTCACCCGCAATGCACGCGACTTCCACCAGCTTGCGTTGATTCTCTCACGCTCTGCCCAGCCATCGAAGGTCGTGGCGATTGATTCGCGCGGACGCGGATTGTCCGATTGGGACAGCGATGAGAGCCGCTATACGCTGGCGGTCGAAGCGCTGGATGTCATCCATGTACTCGACAGCCTCGGGATCGACCGCGCCGCTTTCATCGGCACCTCGCGCGGCGGCCTGATCCTTCATCTGCTGGCCGTCAGCCACCCCGGGCGCCTTTCTGCGGTCATCCTGAACGACATCGGCCCGGTGATCGAGGTCGAAGGGCTGCGGCAGATTCAGGCCTATCTCGGAGGCGAACGGCAACCGAGGGACTTCGACGAGGCGACGGCCATTCTGCGGGAGGTTCACGGCTCGGGCTTTCCGGCCTTGTCGGATCGCGACTGGCACGACATGGCGCATGCGATCTATCGGCAAAGGGGCGGGAGCATACGTCCAGACTACGATCCTGCAATCGCCGCGCAGTTTTGTGCGGCAGACCTCAGCCAGCCGCTGCCCGATCTCTGGCAGAATTTCGCGGGCTTCGCCAATCTGCCGCTGATGGCCATCCGCGGCGCGACATCGCGACTGCTGTCGCCGGACACGATGGCTGAGATGGAAAGACGGCATCCCGGCATGGCTTCGCTCACCGCCGCCGGACAGGGTCACGCCCCGATCCTGCATCTGGATGGAATCCCGCAGCATATTCAGGCCTTCCTCGCGGCCCGGTTCACTTAGCCGAAACCAGAAATCAGCAAAACGCCGGATTTGACGGTATCTGGCCGCACGAAGGAGTTTCCCTTCATATTCGGGCACCACCTCAGACGGAAAAAGCCCGGTCTTGCGACCGGGCTTTCCCTATAAGATCCGGAGATCCTATTAGAACGAACGGGTCAGGCGAACGAAGCCCTGCCATTCACTATCAGCACCAGGTGCATCGACGTCAATGTAAGCCACATTAGCCGATGCCGCCAGACCAGTTGCGATCTGGTATTCAACGAGCAGGTCAGCGGACCAAGCATCAACACCGTCTACGAACATGTAGTCGCCGTAGTAGTTGACTTCCGGGGTGATGGTCAGCTTGTCGGTTGCCTTGAAGGCATAAGCTGCACCAACGGTCCACTCGGCGGTCAGATCGACAAGCGGGTTCGTATAGGCGCTGATGCCCGAAGACCAAGCGCCATTCAGAGCGAAAGTACCCGGACCGACTTCGGCCGAAACTACACCAGCGATCGCACCTTCTTCAGCTTCAAAGTCATAAACGCCATAAAGGGCGAGCGAAGCCACGCCGAGGGAAGCGGAAGCCATGGCTTCAAGACCGACAGCGTTATCCGCGTAGAAGCCGGACAGATCGTCGACGCCGAGACCAACGGTGAACGCATCGCTGGCGTACGTGTAGCTAACCGTGTTGAAGCGGGTCGTGGTGAAGAAGAAGTCGCTTTCACCAGCCAGACCGAAGCTATCGATAAAGGTCCAAGCGCGACCAACCTTGAAGCCGCCAACTTCGATGTAAGCTTCGCGAAGGAACATGGCGCCAGCGTTGGTAGCTTCGAGATCGATGTACGAACGAACCGTACCAACTTCCGAGTCATTGCGGGCATCGAAGTGAACGCGGGCACGAACGGCCGAGGCCCAATCGAATTCGTTATCTACGCCGTCACCCCAGGTGGCATCACCCATGTTAAGCGTTGCACGAATCTGGCCGCCGATCTTGAGGCAGGTTTCGGTGCCGGGGATGTAGAAGTAGCCGGTGCCGAAAGCGTCGCAAACGCGAACGTATTCCATCGGCTCAGGTTCAGCTGCAACGATAGCGTCGGCAGCCTGTGCGCCGGTGACTGCAACGAGAGCTGCAGCGGAGCCGAGAAGAAGGCTCTTGATGTTCATATTGACCTCCAGTCAATTATGAACGGAGGGCGTAGGGCAAGATCGAATAAGATCGTCTATTCAATCACATAACGAGAAATTCACGATTGCCGCTGCGTGGGCCATCGAAGAGCGGTGAACTCTCGCTGCCTGGCGAGATGCAAAGACCGCATGGAGAAACGGCAGCAAACACGATGCGCTCGATCAATCGGGACTGGTTTTCTGGAGAGGCGCTCGACAAGAGCAAGGTGGCGGAGAGGAAGGGATTCGAACCCTCGATACGCTTTTGACGTATACTCCCTTAGCAGGGGAGCGCCTTCGACCACTCGGCCACCTCTCCGGTCCGGCCTGATTATTGGCTTGATTGGGCGAATGCAAGGCCTTTTCGTCGCCGCTCTCATTTTCCGGCGCAGGTTTCATGCCTCCCTATATATAAAGCTGCCTCCGGAGCTCGTCGTAGCCTGCCTGGCCACTGGCGAGCCGATCCCTGGGTGATTCTGCGAATCTGACCGAATCGTGACCCCTGAAACTGATTTGGGTTCGCAATTTAACCGAGACAGGCTCCCAAACCGGCTGGGTTTGCACAAGATCGCCGCTCGGCGAATGCCGGGCCTCCCTTGCAAACAGGGGGAGAGAGCCCGCGTCACCTGTACCGTTTCGGGATATGAGTCGTTCAGCGGGCTGCGCCGACGCGTCGCAATCTTGCGCTAAGTGCCTTTTTCGTAAGGACTTTCTTAATAAGAGGTAAACAGAAGGCCGGGCTCGGGCGAGGGTTTGTGTCCTTTCAGCAACAGGGCCTTGGGAAGGGGGATGGGTTTTGTCGCTTTCGGTGGTTTGGTGATTGCATGACGGTCGGCGTTTTGTATTTTCAATCTCGGAAGCGAGGCGGTGGATCGTCCGTCTTCTGAAAACCGACGGGGATGGGGCAGGGAATGCTGTCCTTCAGCCAAAGAACCCAGACCCATACGAAACTTGACTGGAGGTCAATATGAACATCAAGAGCCTTCTTCTCGGCTCCGCTGCAGCTCTCGTTGCAGTCACCGGCGCACAGGCTGCCGACGCTATCGTTGCAGCTGAACCTGAGCCGATGGAATACGTTCGCGTTTGCGACGCTTTCGGCACCGGCTACTTCTACATCCCCGGCACCGAAACCTGCCTCAAGATCGGCGGCTACGTTCGTGCACAGCTTAACTGGGAGCACGTCGAGAACGACCCGGACGGCAACGACTTCGGCCTGGATGCTCGCACCCGCGCCTATCTCTCGTTTGCTGCCAAGAACGATTCGGAAGTCGGCACCATCGGCTCCTTCATCGCCCTGCGTACCTGGGCTGAAGAAGACTATAATGGCGGCGCCTTCGAAATCGACGAAGCCTACATCACCGTTGGCGGCTTCAAGGTCGGTTACATGTACAACTACTGGGATATCGGCCTGTCTGGCGAAACCGATGCCCTGGGTTCGAACCGTCTGAACGCAATCGGTTACGAATATTCGACCGACGCCTTCACCGCCGGTGTATTCGTCGACGAACTGTTCGCCTCGGCTCCTGGTGAAAATGATGGCGTTGGCATCGAAGCCATGGTCAGCGGCAGCTTCGGCGTTGCTACTGCCGCCCTGCTCGGCGGTTATGACTTCGCTCGCGAAGAAGGCGCCGTTCGCCTGATCGTCGAAGCCGAAATCGGCCCGGGCACCCTCGGCGTTGCCGGTATCTACTCCTCCGGCGTCAACCAGTACTACGACCTCGCACAGTGGACCGTAGCCGGCGAATATGCAGTCAAGCTGACCGACAAGCTGAAGCTGACCCCGGCCGCCCAGTACTTCTGGGACTATGACCTGATCGACGGCAACGACGCCTGGACCGCGGGTGTAACCCTCGACTACCAGATTGCCGAAGGCCTGGCGTTCAAGACCACCGCCAACTACTTCGATGAAGATGCCGCCGACGGCGTGTGGACCGGTTACGTCCGCCTGCAGCGTTCGTTCTGATCGCGGCTAATTCGAAAAAAGGAGACCCGGCCATCTGGCCGGGTCTCCTCATTGCCTGACAGGTCCGGTACCGGCTTCGTGATCAGACGAAAGTTGGCAGGACTTGACGGAAAAGCACTGGAACGACATCGACCGCGCGCTGCCGTAGGTTGAGATGCCGTGTGAACGCGCTTGCCTAGTTGAGAAGTTGCTTTATTGTAATTCGCTTACTTGGTGACGCTGGGGGACGTTGCGTTAACAAGGAGCGTGAGGCTTTGAATAGTCTGCACACGAGCGGAATGCGTTTTGACACGCAGGCGAGTCTGTCGCCTTACGAGCGTCATTACCAGTACAGGCTATCGAGCTCACCGAGCGAGGTGAAGGAAACGTCTCTGAAGATCCTGTTCGGGAAATACGGAGACATCCTGTGGAATAATGGTAGTCACAAATACAATGTGACGAACTTCATCGGAGAGTTGAACGATCTCCTCGAAGTCCCGAGCTTTTCTGTCTTCTCCCAGGAAATGCTCGATGAACTCATAGGCAAGTTGCGCAAGCGCGGTAACAGCAATGCCACCATCAATCGAAAGATGGCGGCCTTAAGCAAGTTATTGCGAAAGGCGAACAAGATGGGTGATGTTCACAGCTTGCCGGAATTCAAGCGACAGAAAGAAAGTGCCGGGCGAATCCGCTTTCTCGACCATGACGAGGAAAGCGCCCTCTTCTCGCAGATCCGGTCCCATTCGGAGCTTTACGCTCGATTCTGCATCTTTCTGGTCGACACTGGTGCGCGTCTGAGCGAAGGGCTGGACCTGCGCTGGGGTGACCTCACGGACACGCGCGCGACCTTCTGGGTCACCAAATCGGGCCGAAGCCGCTCTGTCCCACTCACCCGCCGAGCGGCGCTGGCGATTACCGCATCGGACCGGCGCAAGCCCGGACCGTTCAGCGACATCGACCAGCAACGCTTCCGCACGGCCTGGCATCAGGCCAAGGAAGTGGTCGGCCTTGGCGACGACAAGGACGTCGTGCCGCACATCTTGCGCCACACCTGCGCCTCCCGCTTGGTCCAGGGCGGCATCGATATCCGCCGTGTCCAGATGTGGCTCGGCCACCAGACGTTGTCGATGACCATGCGCTATGCTCACCTGGCGTCGCACGACCTGGAAATGTGCATCCCCGTCCTGGAGCGCGCGAGCGCCGGCAAGTGATTCCACAGTGATGATCCGACGGGGGCGGGACGGCGACGGGCCGAGGCCGTCGGCCCTTTTTCTTCCCTGCTTTGCTGATCCTCGCTGATCAGCTCCGCCGAAGATCCCCAAAAGAGCGCCAAACCGCGACGAAAGGATCGGTAGGCCCCTTTCCCTCTTTCCGCATAATCATCTGTGACCAAAATCTGTGCGGCGGGCGCTTCAGGTCCGGGAGGGACGGCTCGTCGCGCTGGTTTGTCGCGGGGGATGGCATGAGGATCTTGAAGAGGCCCGGCGCATTGAGCCTTTCGGCAGCGGCGCCGACGCTGATGCTTGCAGGAGCGGCTTTTCTCGGCATTGCCTTGTGGCGCTACATACCGCCTATTGGCGATCGGCTGGGAATGACGGTCTTTGAAGGGCAAGTCGCCGCAGCTGTTGCGATCGTGATCGCTGTGGTGGCGCTTACGCCGTCTGCCAGGCGGATTGCAGGGGGCGCCGCCGTGTCGCAGGACCGGATCGCCGGGACCCTTACCGAGATCGCCGCCCGCGCCACCGAGATGGAGATGCTGGCGCTTGCCCAGCACAGCCTCGACAACAATCTGCAGATTCTCCAGACCGAACTCCGCCAGCGCGGCGATGCGCAAGTCCGCGACGGCGTGCTCTATTACGGCGACACCCGCATCAACGACGACACCGCCATCGTCGACGCCGTCCGCGAAAAGGCCGGGGGCACCGCGACTATATTTCTCGAAGACCTGCGAATCGCCACCAATGTGACCAAGCCAGACGGCAGCCGCGCCGTCGGCACGCGTTTGAGCGCGGAGGCGGTGATCGAAACGGTTCTACGCCAAGGAAAAGCCTTCCGGGGCGAGGCCGAGATCCTCGGCGAGGCCTATTACACGATCTACGAGCCCATTCTCAGCGACGGCCAGGTGGTCGGCATTCTCTATGTCGGGCTGCGCAAGGCCGAATTCGCCGCCAGCCACGGCGAAGGGGCGAGCGAGACAGGCGCCCCCGCCGGAGCAGCGGCGATCAGCCGTGCACTCGCCGCCCTCGACCGGTCCGCCAGGACGCAAGGCGAGATGGCGCAGGCGGCGATCGTCCAGCGACAGCAGGCGGAGGATCTGCGCCGTCAGCACGAAGCGCGACGCCAGGCGCAGGCCGCCGAGCAGCGCCAAGTGGTGGCGGATCTCTCGGCCGCGCTCGAGCATCTGGCGCAGGGCGACCTGACCCGACCGATCGCAGCCCCCTTCCCAGCCGACTACGAATCACTGCGGCTGAACTACAATAGCGCGCTCCATCGGCTGCACGACGCCATCGCCGAGATTTCGAGCGGCGTCGACAGCCTGCGCGAAGGGTCGAACGGCATCAGCAGTGCCGCCGATCAACTCGCCCATCGCACGGAGCAGCAGGCGGCAAGCCTGGAAGAAACGGCGGCTGCGCTCAACGAAATTACCGCGACGGTGCAGGCAACCTCGGCCGGCGCCCGCAAGGCGAGGCAAACGGTCGAGAGCACCCATGCCGATGTGGAGCGAAGCGGCCAGACCATGAGCCAGGCCGTAACGGCGATGGAGCGCATCGAGGCCTCCGCACGCCACATGGAGCAGATCATCGGCGTGATCGACGAAATCGCCTTCCAGACCAATCTTCTGGCCCTCAATGCCGGTGTCGAAGCGGCGCGGGCGGGCGAATCGGGACGCGGATTTGCCGTGGTCGCGCAGGAGGTGCGCGCGCTGGCCCAGCGTGCGGCCGATGCCGCCAGGGAGATCCGCCAGTTGATCCTTGGCTCGAACGAGCAGGTGGCGCTAGGGGCGAGCCTCGTCAACCAGACAGGAGAGGCTTTGAGCAAGGTGGTGGGCCAAGTCGGCGAAATCGCACGGCTTATCTCCGAAATCGCGAGTTCAGCCGTCGAACAGGCCAGCGGCCTGGAGGAGGTCAACGGCGCCGTCAACCAGATGGATCAGTTTACCCAGCAGAACGCGGTGATGGTCGAGGAGAGCAATGCCGCAAGCCACGCGATCCGACTGGAAGCCGATCGCTTGAGCAACAAGGTGTCCGTCTTCAAGGTCGCAGCACAGCCGTCTTCATCGAAAGATATCGCCGCGGCCTGATGGCGCGCGCGATTATGCCAGCAATGTCTTCAGGTCGGAGCCTGGATCCGCAATCACCGTGCGGTCGGGCGTGCGGCCCATGTCCAGCAGCTTCTTTCCCGTGACATAGGCCTTGGCATCGTTGATCGCATCGACGGCGATGAACTCACCCTTGGCGAAATACCAGATCGACAGGCTGCCTTCGCGTCCGCCGGGCCGCACCACCGTCTCGTCATAGCCGAGGTTGAAACCGGCGATCTGCAGCTTCACGTCGTACTGGTCGGACCAGAACCACGGTTTCGGCTGGTAGGGATCAACGCCGCCGGCCATCGCCGCGGCCGCGGCCTCCGCCTGTTCGACGGCGTTCTGCACCAATTCGAGGCGAATCTTCTGGCCTTTCCAGTCGAAGACGGCGCAATCACCCATGGCATAGACCGATGGATCGGATGTGAGGCCAAACGCGTCGACGACGATGCCGCCGGCAGTCTCGATGCCGGCGCGCGCGGCCAGCCCGTCATTGGCAGTGACGCCGATGCCGGCGATCACGATGTCGACGTCGACGCGGGACCCGTCGGACAGCTCGGCCGCGACGACCCGACCGCTTTCGCCGATCAGCCGGCCAAGCCCGGTCTTTTCGCGGATGACGACGCCGTGGCCGATATGGATGGCGCGCATGGCATCGGCGGTTTCCTTCGCCGCGACCCGGGCCAGAATGCGGTCGGCCATCTCGATCAGCGTCACCTCGAGCCCGAGATGGCGGGCGACGGCGGCAGCCTCGAGGCCGATATAACCGCCGCCGACGATCAGCAGACGCCGGCCCGGCTTCATTTCAGCCGCCAGGCGATCGGCGTCAACCTTGTCACGTACGGTGTAGACGCCCTCAAGATCGCCGCCGATCGCGTCGGGCAGGCGCCGCGGCGTCGCGCCAGTGGCGATCGCCAGCGTTTCATAGGCCAGGGTGGATCCGTCAAACAGACGCACGGCCTTGGCCGCCCGGTCGATATCTTCGACCGGCGTCGCAAGCCTGATCTCGACGTCGTTTTCGCCATACCAGGCCCCGGAGCGAAACAGCAGACGGTCGAAGCTCATCTCGCCGAGCAGGTATTTCTTCGACAGCGGCGGGCGCTGGTAGGGAAGGCAGTCTTCCGCGCCGAGGATGGTGATCGGCCGGGTGTCCTTCAGGCTGCGCAGTTTTGCCGCCAGTGCAAAGGCCGCCTGCCCTGCCCCGATGATGACCAGTCTGCCTGTCACGTGAAGCTCCCGATGTCGGTTCTGGAAGGTCGCGTCGATCGCCGCTTCGGGCCGCGCGATAAGGAAGGCCAAGGGGTAACGCGCCGATACCGGCCCGTCAAGCTGGACGGCCGATCTGCCGAATGCCGCGCCGCCGCCCGGACAGAGAACGGCCCGGCCGGCACATTGAGCGTGCCGGCCGGGCCGGGTGACGGGTCAAAGGTCGAGCACGAGATGCGGCCGACCGTTGGAGGTATGGCGGGGCGAAACGCCCTTGCCGTCGATCGTCGCGGTGACGCGCTGGCGGAAGGCCGAGAAACTGTCGAAGGTGACGACATCGACCGGTGCGTCGAAGTGCAGCGTGATGGAATAGTAGTTGCTCTGCGACAGCCGCGACAGGCTAAGCACCTTCCCGCGAAACCGCTGGCCGAGATATTCGCCGGAGACGACCGCACCCACGGCGACGGGCGCCGGCTCGGCATTGTCGCTGCGGGCGGCAAGCGCCGACATCGTGTTCCAGTCACGCACTCCGTGGCTCTTCGCCACCAGCTCGAGTGCCGCGCTATGGGTGACCGGCGTGCCGCCGCCAGCCATGGCGTCGCGCAGGCGCCGGGCCTGGGATTTCAGTTCGTCAATCGTCAGTGTGGCCATGGACATGGCAAACCTCTCTTCTCATGGCATGCGAAAAGATCGAAGGGAGCCCGCATTGCCCCCATCGCGCACGCGCACAACAAGGGTTTCATTCCATGCTTCAAGAAGACTTCACCAAGGGCATCTCACCCGCGGGCGGCCGGCGCTTCAAACCGGGATCACATATGGAAAGCGGCAAAGCCTGTGTCAAGGGAACAAGGCAAGGCTCACAAGACCGACAGGTCGGGACCGTCAGAGGCCTCAAGATCTGCGGCGGATGGGCGCAGATGTTTCCGTTTTTATCGACGCCATTCAGAAAGCGTCAGGGAAGTTGCGCTAAAGTGGGACCCTAAAACAATATTGGGGAGGGTGCGATGCCCCTGCAGGTCATACCGGACGTAAAACAGGACATCCCGCGGGACAAAGTCTACGAGAAGTTCACGATCGATCGCCCCGGCAAGATCATCTTCGTCGGTCGGCATCTCAGCACCAAGACCAACCTGCGCTGCCTGATCCATTCGATTTCGCTCTATGGCGCGGAACTTGAAGTCAGCCCACATGTTCCCGTGCCGAGCAACTTCTTCCTGGAGATCCTCGGCATTCACGACGAGATCGGCTGCACGCTGATCCGCCGTGAGGAGGAAAAAGTCACCATCGGCTTCAACATGCTGATCGATCCGGAATTCCTGCACCACGTCGTGCGGCTCTCCTTCGAACTCTGAGGCATACTGAAGTCCGAGACGGGCGAAACAGACAGGAGGCCGCCGGCTTTCGCGCCGGAGGCCTCTCTGTGCGGTTCCCACCAGGCACTTATTTCAGTGCGGCGAGGTGCTTCTCGATTTCCGACACGGTCAGTTTCACCAGATCCTTGTCGATCTCGGCGCGGATGATGCCTTCCGGCAGCGAGGCGAACTCCGCCCGCAGGATGCCGAGAGCCTTCGGCGGCGCGACCAGGATCATCGCCTTGATTTCACGCGATTCCACCAGTTTCTCGACCTTCTTCGCGACGTCCTTGAGGAACTCCGCTTCGGCCTGCTCGTGCCAGTCGGTCTCCTCCATGGCACTGCGGCTGGCGCCATGCGACTGGTGCACGCGGCCGGGCCGGTCAGAACCGAGATCGCGCGTTGCCTCATCGGGTTGGGACTGGTGCTCGACGACCGTCAGATTGACGAGGCCGGCATCGCCGTCGTTGCGCAGGAAGAGTGCCTTGGCGCCGTCGCAGACAATCACCCAGGATTTGTGGCCAATATTGAAACGGCTCATGATTTTTTCCTTTTTTGGCGAGGCAATTCCGCCTCTATCTTCATACTAGGCGCGTCGGACCGCCCGTTCAAGGCGAGCCGCTCTCCTTGAGGTCGCAGTCGCCGTGCGGCCGACAGCCCACGCTTGGCCATGCTCCCGGATGGAATCATCCGGATCAAGGTGGCCTGTCGCCGGCATTGCGTTCCAGATCTCGACGTTCAACACGACCCGGTCTCCCGATTTCTGGGGAAAAGGCGAAGCCCGTAGAATTTTAGTGTCTGCATTGACCGCACTACAACGCTTTTGCTGCAGCCTCCCCTTCAAGAACTCGCCCAAAGGCGCAAAAGGGGAATGCCATGCAAGATGGGACACATCTGGCGGCAGTGACTTCAGAAATGTACGAACGCAAGTGGGAGCGGTTTTACGTGCGCCGCCCGGCGCGCATCATGGCCGTCAGCCCTGGCCTCAGTGGCATCACCATGCGCAGCGGCGAACTGGTGGACATTTCGCAAGGCGGGGCTGCGCTGGAAATCACCACGACGATCGGCCTGTCGTCGCACTACTATCTCCAGGTTATCGGCCTGGCCGACCGCATCGGCTGCGCAGAAGCCTATCGCAACGGAAACCGTGTCGGCGTGAAATTCATCTGCCCGATTCCGGAGCACGTACTGCATTCCATCGTCCGCGCCGATTTCATCATGGGCGAGAAAGTCAACAAGCCCGCCGCAGCCTATCGATAGGGGCTTGCCTCACAGGAGTAAGGATCTCCCGAAGGACGTGCAATTCCGGCGGAACCTGCTCTTGCGCAGGGCGCAATTGCACCTATTGTGTGCCGGATTTCAATTTTTCCAGGATTCTCAAGAACAGCATGTCCGGTTTCTCGCGCTTCACCCCCTTGATCAGCGCCCTTCCCGCCACCGTGCCCTTTGTTGGGCCCGAGGCCATCGAACGTCAACGCGGTCTGCCGGTTCGCGCCCGCATCGGCGCCAATGAGAGCGGGTTTGGCCCTGCCCCTTCTGTGCTGGCGACGATCCGCGACAAGGCCGGCGAAATCTGGAAGTACAATGATCCGGAGAACTTCGCGCTGAAGACGGCGTTGGCAGCGCATCTCGCGCTTGCCCCGGCCAATATCGTCGTCGGCGAAGGCGTCGACGACCTGCTCGGCCTGATCGTTCGGCTGATCATCGAGCCCGGAATGCCGGTCGTCACCTCGCTCGGCGGCTATCCGACCTTCAACTTTCACGTCAACGGCTTTGGCGGCCGGCTCGTCACCACGCCCTATGTCAACGACCGAGAAGATCTCGACGGCCTGCTCGCTGCGGTGAAGCGGGAAAATGCCCCGCTCGTCTATTTCGCCAATCCGGACAATCCGATGGGCAGTTGGTGGGATGCCGACAGCATCGTCTCCTTTGCCCGGGCACTGCCCGAGACCACGCTGCTCATTCTTGATGAAGCCTATTGCGAGACCGCGCCAGAAGGCTCGGCGCCGCCGACCGATGCGCTGATCGACCTGCCGAACGTCATTCGCATGCGCACCTTCTCCAAGGCCTATGGCCTCGCCGGCGCACGCGTCGGTTATGCCTTCGGCACGCCGGAGACGGTTCTTGCCTTCGACAAGATCCGCAACCATTTCGGCATGCCGCGCCTCTCGACCGAGGCCGCGCTCGCCGCCCTTGCCGACCAGGCCTATCTGAAGGACGTGGTTGCGCGCATCGTGGCGGCACGCGAGCGCATCGCCGTGATCGCCACGGCAAACGGGCTTGCTCCGCTTGCCTCGGCCACCAATTTCGTCGCCATCGACTGCGGCAGCGACGGCACCCGCGCCCGTGCCATCGTCGACGGACTGATGCAGCACGGCGTCTTCATCCGCATGCCGGGCGTTGCCCCGCTCAACCGCTGCATCCGCGTATCGACCGGACTGCCGGCCGACATGGACCTGTTCGAGGACGTGCTGCCCAAAGTGCTGAAGGCGCTCTGATCGGGCAGGCACAGGCCAAATAAAAAGAACCGCGCCGGCCTTGTTCCTGCCGGTCGCGGTTCTCATGTGTTGGCTCAAGGCCCCGTCCAAAGGTCCCCCGCCACGCTCCCCTCTTCCAGGGTTTTTCTTGTCTGTTGAACCCGGTATCATACCGGGGAATTGGTCGTGACGATCAGTGCATCGTCATCCATTCGCGGGCCGACCGCAGCGCTTCGGCGAGTTCGCCCTTGCTCATCGTCTGGGCCAGATCGGCGCGGAGTTCCGCGGCGCGGCCGCAGCCTTTGATGGCGGCGATGTTCAGCCACTTGTGCGCCGAGACGAGGTCGATCGGGCAACCGCGGCCGGTCGCATACATCAGTCCCATGTCGCAGAAGACATCGGCCCGGGTTTCGCCACCCATGGTGGACATTTCGGAATTATGCATTTCAAAGCGTGCCATTGGTTTTGTCCCTGTCTAGCCTAACGGTTTAAACTGTCCCTGTTTTGGCCCTTGAGAGGCCTCCTTCCGAACCCTTGGCCGTCTGTCGCGGCGTCTTTGAGGTCCTTCCGGGCGGCGGGTTTTCCCTGCTCGTTTGATGACTTCACTATGCCGAAAGCCTTTCAACGGGCGCTTAAAATCCATGCTTAATTTGCTGAAAATAAAGTACAAACTCTTTGTAAACTTGGCTTTTTGTTAAGCATCGCCCTGCCTAAATCCCAAGGATTTCCGCTCAAAATTTACGAAAACTTCAGGTTCCGATTTAAACCGGATGATAACCACGAAAAGCACTTGGCTTTCGATCTCCGTCCATGACAGCCCGAGAATCCCGGCTTTCGATGCCCCCTGAAATGCACGCGACGGCTATTTACCTTTACGTCTGCGTAAGATAATTTTGGCTCGCTGAACCATGTACGACCATTACAATGGCGCCGACATGCCGGCTTTGGAGCGCCGGTCCATCAGTATTCGGATTCATCTCGGGAGGAGAGTTACACAATGCGCATGATCATCGTCGCCGCTGCCCTGGCATTTTCTGCCGCCTCTGTTCAGGCTGCCGAGCCCATCGAAGGCAACTGGAAAACCGCAAGCGGCGCCACCGCGCAGATCGCCCCCTGCGGCGGCAGCTATTGCGTGACGCTGAAGAGCGGCAAGCATTCCGGCAAGCAGATCGGCAAGATGGCCGGCGGCGGCAATAGCTACAAGGGCACGATCACCGATCCGGACGCCGACAAGACCTATTCCGGCTCCGGCACCGTGTCGGGCAATTCGCTCAAGATGAAGGGCTGCGTCATGGCCGTTCTGTGCAAGACCCAGACCTGGTCGCGCCTGTAAAGGACAAGGCCGTCGCGTCCGGCGCCGATCGCCGGGCCGGAAACACAATCAAGACCGGCCAATGTCCCCATCGGCCGGCCTTTTCGTTCAGCTGCCCGCTTTGGCGCGGTAGGCGTCCGGGAGGATGAAAACCTCGTCGGCGCGGGCATAGCCGCCGTCCTTGACCTCCTCGATCAGGACCATTGTATGGGGCCGCGCGGCTTCCGAAAAATACTCGACCAGCATATCGGTGGTGCGATGGACGATCTCTTCCTTCTGCGCCCTGGACAGCGCCCCTTCCGGCGTCTTGATGTTGACGAATGGCATATTTCTTCTCCTGTTGCTGGATATGAGTTGTCGGCGGGTTGCCCGGTCAGATGGCGCCGCCATTGGCGCGGATGATCTGGCCGCTGACCCAGCCGCTGTCGGAGCCGGCCAGGAAGGACACCACCGAAGCGATGTCGCCCGGTTGGCCGAGGCGCTTGCGCGGATTGAGGCCAATGATCGTCTTCAGCAGGTCCTCGGACTTGCCGGCCATGAAGAGATCCGTTTCCACCGGGCCCGGCGCCACGGCATTGACGGTGATTTCGCGGGGCCCCAACTCCTTGGCGAGGATATGGGTCAAGGCCTCGACCGCCGCCTTGGTGGCGGCATAGACGCCGTAGGCGGGCTGGTAAAAGCCGACGACGCTGGACGAAAAGTTGACGATCCGGCCGCCGTCGCGCAGGCGCCGGGCGGCTTCGCGCATGCCTCGGAACGTGCCGCCGAGATTGACGGAGACCTGCCGCTCGAAATCCGCATCCTCGACTGTCGCGATCGGTCCGAGCGCCATGATGCCGGCATTATTGACCAGGACATCGACGCCGCCGAACGCCTGCTCGGCGGCATCGAACAGAGCCGCGGCGCCGGACGGGGCGCCGATGTCGGCCTTGACCACGATGGCACGCCCGCCAGCCGCCTTGATCGCGGCCACGACGTCGAGCGCGGGCTGCTCGTCTCGCGAATGGTTCACGACAACCGCCAATCCATCCGACGCAAGCCGTTTGGCGATAGCGGCGCCGATGCCTTTGGATGCGCCGGTGACGATGGCTGTCCGTTCGAATGTTTCTGTCATCACATCTCTCCTTATGTTGGTGCCGCAGAATTATGCCTGTCGTCATACGGAAACATTCACGGGAAATTTGACATTAGAATTCGGCTGTGGTGAACAAAATCATGGACCGTCTCGATCGCATGCAGCTTTTCGTCCGTGTCGTGGAACGGCGCAGCTTCACCGCCGCGGCGACGGACGTCGGCCTGGCGCGATCGACGGCAACCGAGGCGATCAAGCTGCTGGAGGCCGATGTCGGGGCGCGGCTGCTGGAGCGCACGACGCGGCATGTGACGCCGACGCTCGACGGCCAGGCCTATTACCAGCGCTGCCTCTCGATCCTGTCGGAGGTGGAGGACGCCAACAGCGTGTTTCGCAACGCCCAGCCGCAAGGCACCTTGCGCATCGATGCGCATGGCTTGCTGACGCGAACATTCCTGCTGCCCCGGCTGCCGGAGTTTCTCGACCGATACCCCCTGCTGGAGCTGTATATCGGCCAGGGGGATCGGCTGGTTGATCTGGTGCGCGAAGGCATCGACTGCGTGATCCGGGCCGGAGACCTGGCGGATAGCGGCATGATCATGCGGCGCCTTGCCACGATCCAGGAGGTGACCTGCGCAAGCCCCGCCTATATCGGGAAACATGGCATGCCGTCATCGATCGACGATCTGACCGGCCATGTCTGCGTCGGATTCGTCTCGTCGCGAACAGGCGAAACCATGCCGCTGGAATTCCTCATCGAGGGGCAGACGCGTTTCGTCCACCTGTCGAGCCGGCTGACGGTCAATAATTCCGACACCATGGCCGATCTGGCGCGACAGGGGTTCGGTCTCATCCAGGCACCGCGCTATCGCCTGGCGGCCGACTTCGAATCCGGAGCACTGGTCGAGATCCTGCCCCAGTATCCGCCGCCACCGACGCCGCTCTCCGCCCTCTATCCGCAGAACCGGCAGCTCGCGTCGCGCGTAAGGGTCTTCCTGGACTGGGCAGCGGACGTGTTTGCCGGCGCAAAACTCTGATCGTTGGCGCGAGCGGCCACGAAAAAGGCCCCGGTGTTACCCGCACCGGGACCTTGACGGCATTTGCGACCCGGCTGTCCGGTCAACTTCGAGCCCGTCAGGTACATCGTGAACCAGCCGGGCTCCAGCTCATTCGTTTACGTCTGTCTTTTCGGGAAAACCGTTCCCGCTTTTCCCTGACAAACTTCAGCGCGCCTTCTGGCCGAACAGAACCTTCTTGGCCTCTTCGTCCTGGGCGATATTGCTGCGCTTTTCCTGTCCGACAGCGATGCCGCGCTCAACGGCAGGCTTTGCCATCATACGTTCGAACCAGCGCTTGAGGTTCGGGAAGTCGTCGAGATCCTGGCCCTGGTTCTTGTAGGGCACCACCCAACCGATGGAAGCGATGTCGGCAATCGAATAGTCTCCGGCGAGGTAGTCGCGGTCGGCGAGCCGCTTGTCCATCACGCCGTAGAGCCGGTTCACCTCATTGGTATAGCGGTTGATGCCGTATTCGATCTGTTCCGGCGCATATTGGCGGAAGTGATGCGCCTGGCCGGCCATGGGCCCCAGACCGCCCATCTGCCAGAACAGCCACTGGTCGACTTCCACGCGCGCACGCTCGTCGGTCGGATACAGCTTGCCGTACTTGCGGCCGAGATACTGAAGGATGGCACCTGACTCGAAGATCGAGATCGGCTCGCCGCCCGGACCGTCCGGATCGATGATGGCCGGCATGCGGTTGTTCGGGGCGATCTTGAGGAAGTCCGGCTCGAACTGCTCGCCCTTGCCGATGTTGACGTACTTTACCTCGTAGGGAACGCCGAGTTCCTCGAGCATGATGGAAATCTTCCAGCCGTTGGGCGTCGGCCAGTAATAGAGTTCGATCGGCTTGGTCATGGGGCTTCTCCTGTTTTCGGGAAGATTGGCTGTTGCCGGAGAGTTAGGCACGGCCGGCCCTTGTTCAAGTGAATTCCCCTTAACCGATCTGAATGCCAGATGAACCGCAACCTCAGCACGCGTTCAGGCCCGATACGTCATAAAGCCCTCATCGCAACAACGAAGCGGGAGAAACGGTGATGGCCAAGATGGCAAGGCGACTGACAATCTTCACTCTCGCCATGACGATCTTTGCCATGCTCGTCGCGGGACTGGTGACCGCCGGAAGCGGCGCGGCCGGACGGCCAGTATCTGTTTCCGCAGCCTGCCTGACATCCACCGCCCCGTTCTGCAACTCCAGCCTTTGACACGTTGACCGAGGATATGATCATGCCCGCAACTCTCAACCCCTTCGCCGCCATCTGCCTTCGGTGCACGCTGGCCCTCGGCCTCTTCCTCGGCCCACTCGTCGCAGTCGGCATCGCCCGGTCGGAGGAACTGAGAGTCGCCAAGAATGGTGCCGGTCTGGTGCTGTTCGTCAGCCTACAGCGTCAGTCGATGAGTTGAGTGCCGCCCGCGGCCGATAATTGCCAGTTGCAATCCCGCCCAACTCTGCAATGAATTCGTCACCAATACCGTCGTTTGCTTGTCAAGAAGTCTTCACTATAATGACTTATGAGCAAGCGAATCCATTTCCACACCCCCATCAATTTCATCAGTCCCGATCCGTTAGAGCGGCAGGTCTTCACCGATGCAAAAGCAGCCGTCGACGCGCTGACCGCGCTCTATGAGCGCAATACGGCCTTTCTGATCGATGGCTTTTCGGCGCTTTCCAACGGCGCGCCGATCTCCGGCCGCTACCGGGCCTTCTATCCGCAAGTCACTCTTGAGACGACAAGCTACGGCCAGATTGACACTCGTCTCGCCTATGGCCATGTCACTGCGCCGGGGCTCTACACGACCACGGTGACGCGGCCCCAGCTCTTCCGCCACTATCTTGAAGAGCAGCTGGCACTATTGATTCGCAACCACCAGGTCCCGGTCGTGGTATCGGAATCGACCACCCCGATCCCGTTACACTTCGCCTTCGGCGAAGGAGCCCATGTCGAAGCGGCAACGAGCGGACTTCCGGACATCCCGCTGCGCGATCTGTTCGACACGCCGGACCTCACCGTCACCGACGATGAGATCGCCAATGGCGAATATGATCCGCGGCCCGGAGAACCGCAGCCGCTCGCGCCGTTCACGGCGCAGCGCATCGACTACTCTCTGGCGCGCCTGTCGCACTACACGGCGACGAGTGCTGCCCATTTCCAGAACTTCGTGCTGTTCACCAACTACCAGTTCTACATCGACGAATTCTGCGCCTATGCCCGCAAGCTGATGGCCGAGGGTGGCGAGGGCTATACCGCCTTCGTCGAGCCCGGCAATCTCGTCACGCTGCCCGGCGACAGCGAGCCGAGCGAAGGCGTGGCGATCGGGCGGCTGCCGCAAATGCCGGCCTATCACCTCAAGGGCAAGGGCCATGCCGGCATTACCATGATCAATATCGGCGTCGGTCCGTCGAACGCCAAGACCATCACCGACCATGTGGCGGTGCTCCGGCCCCATGCCTGGCTGATGCTCGGCCATTGCGCGGGCCTGCGCAATTCGCAGCGTCTCGGCGACTACGTGCTGGCGCATGCCTATGTGCGCGAGGACCATGTGCTCGACGACGACCTTCCGGTCTGGGTGCCGATCCCGGCGCTGGCTGAGGTGCAGCTGGCGCTGGAAGACGCAGTCGAGGAGATCACCGGCTACGAGGGCTTCGAACTGAAGCGCATCATGCGCACCGGAACCGTCGCCACGATCGACAACCGCAATTGGGAACTGCGCGACCAGCGCGGTCCGGTCAAGCGCCTGTCGCAGTCGCGCGCCATCGCGCTCGACATGGAATCGGCGACGATCGCCGCCAACGGCTTCCGCTTCCGCGTACCCTATGGCACCCTGCTCTGCGTTTCCGACAAACCGCTGCACGGAGAACTGAAACTGCCGGGCATGGCAACGGCCTTCTACAAGACGCAGGTCAGCCAGCATCTCCAGATCGGCATCCGTGCCTTGCAAAAGCTCGGCGAAATGCCGAAGGAAAGGCTGCATTCACGCAAGCTCAGAAGCTTTTTCGAAACGGCATTCCAGTAAGGACCAACCAGCCGGCCCCATCATGGGCCGCATCCCTGCAACCGATCCAAACCGGCCCTCGCTGATCGTTGCCAGCGACCAGCAGATCGCCGGCAGGAGGTCATTCAATGGCTTGCCGCCCACCATGCTCTGCAAAACGGCGAGGCGAAGAGAAAGCGCCCTGCCCTACATCTTCGGGCGCGAGGGCGATCTCTACCACTTAGCCTCTGCCTTCATCTGCCCGCGCAGCACCTGAAGGCTGATCGCCGCGTTCACTCCTGGATGATCACCGGCTCGCAGCGCACCGGGAAATTCACCGAATTGGCGATGAAGCACTTTTCATGCGCGTCCTCGTGCAGCTGTTGCGCCCGCTCGGCATCGCCGGCCGAGATCGTCACGCGCGGCCTCAGCACCACGTCGGTGAAGCGGCCGGCGCCGGTTTCGTCCGTCACCATCGTGCCCGCGGCGTGGTCCTCATAGGCCGTCACCACGACGCCGTTGACTGCGCAGACATGCAGGTACCAGAGCTTGTGGCAGGCGGAGATCGAGGCAAGCAGCAGGTCTTCCGGGTTCCACCGCTCGGCATCGCCGCGAAAAGCGGGATCGGCCGAACCGGGAATGTCGGGCTTTCCGTCGCAAGAAATCGCATGGTCGCGGGCATAGTCACGGTAGCCGGACGTGCCGGTGCCGCGATTGCCGGTCCAAGTGACGATGACCCGGTATTCGTGGTGGTGCCCCGCCATTTTCTCATCCTCCCCAAGCGTGATTCTTTTGCTGCACGATATGTCAGCGCCCGGACCGCTCCAAGGCTGTCGCGCCGCGCTGTCGCCTCCGACAAAGGAAAATCTCAAATCTCCTCTTGCAATGATCGATCTAAGATATATCTTAGATGCAGCTTCAAACGACAAACGAAGGAACGCAGATGAGACACATGAATTTTGAAGGGCATGGCCGGGGTTCTGGCCACCGGGGTTGGCATGCCATGCGGGAAGGCGCGCCCGGCGGCCGCTTCGACGGTCCCCACCGGGGTCGCGGTCATGGCGGCGAACGCCGACGCATGTTCGAAAGCGGCGAACTTCGGCTCGTCCTGCTCACACTGGTCGAGGAACAGCCGCGCCACGGCTATGACCTGATCCGCGAGATCGAGAACCGATCCGGCGGCGCCTATGCCCCGAGCCCCGGCGTGGTCTATCCCACCATGACCCTGCTCATCGACATGGGCCTTGCCGAGGAAGAGGCCAGCGAAGGCCCGCGCAAGCTGCTCGCCATCACCGAGGCCGGCCGCGCGCATCTGACTGAGCGGGCCGACGAGGTCGCGACTGCCATGGCCCGTCTGGCAGCCCTTGCCAAGGTCAGCGCACGCACGGATGCCGCCCCGGTCCGCCGCGCCATGCAGAACCTCAAGGCCGCGCTGCAGGACCGCTTGTCGCAGGACGGCGTCACCCGCGACGTCCAGCTCGAGGTGGCCCGCCTGATCGACGAGGCGGCCGGCAAGATCGAGAGGCTCTGACCGTGGCGAAGGCGATTGCGATCGTGCCGACCGAGAACGGCTGGAAATACCTGCAGCAGCTCTGCAAGCATTGGAGCCACAAGCTCGACGTCGAACTGGGCGAAAGGAGCGGCATCGTCCGCTTCTCCGAGACGGTCGCCACCATGAGCGCCGATGACAAGGCGCTGACGGTGGAAATCGAGGCGGCTTCGGACGAGGTGCTGGAGCGGATGAAGGGCGTGGTGTCGAACCATCTCGACCGCTTCGCCTTCCGCGAGGCGCCGCTACCCTTCGCATGGCAGGCGGCCTGATCCGGCAGGTGCTTGAAAAGCCGTTCGATTGAGCGTGTATTGTGCCCCCGTCAGAAGGAGGCACGACATGAGCAATACCCTCACCATTCCCGACCTCTCCGGCAAGGCGGTGCTGATCACCGGCGCCTCGAGCGGGATCGGAGCAGCCCTTGCCCGCGCCTTCGCCGCGCAAGGGGTGGCGGTCGGTCTTCACTACCATTCCGGCGCCGAGGCCGCTCAGGCGATTGCCGGCGACATCGAGCGCGCCGGCGGCAAGGTTTCGCTCGTTCGGGCCGACGCGGCGAAGTCCGAGGAGATGGCCGCCGCAGTCGACACAGTCGCGCAGACTTTCGGGCGGCTGGACGGGCTCATCAACAATGCCGGCAGCATGATCGCCCGCGTGCTCTATGAGGAGATGACCGACGCGCATTATGACAGGGTCATGGACGTGAACGGCCGCTCCGTCGTCGCGACCAGCCGCGCCGCTGTTGCCCACCTCAAGACGGACGGCGGCTTCATCATCAACACGACGTCGGTCGCCGCGCGCAGCGGCGGCACGGCCGGATCGGGAATCTACGGCTCGTCCAAGGCCTTCGTGGCGGCCGTCACCAAGGGCATGGCGCTCGAATTCGGCAAATACAATATCCGCATCAACGCGGTGGCGCCCGGCGTGATCGCAACACCGTTCCAGGATCGCTATGCCCTTGCCGGACAGCTCGACCAGGTCGCGGCCAGCGTGCCGTTACGCAGGACCGGCACGCCGGAAGACTGCGTCGGCGCCTACCTCTTCCTCGCCTCCGAAATGCTATCGGGCTACATCACCGGCCAGACGATCGACGTCAATGGCGGACAGTTGATGCCGTGAGCGCGGCTTGGCCGCCGACGGAAGCGGACATCAGATACATCAATGAAGAGGCCGGCGAAATGCCGGCCTCTTTGCGTGGTGTCTATTCCTTGTGATTGTCCTTCAGCCAGTCGAGGCCCTTGCGCAACGTATCGACCGCCTGGTCGACCTCGGAACGCGCGATGATCAGCGGCGGCGAGAACAGCATGCGGTCGCCGGTGGCGCGCAGGATCACGCCATTGTCGACACACTGGTTGCGGACCAGCGTGCCCACCTCGTCGGGCTTCGCAAAACGGCGGCGGGTCGCCTTGTCGGCGGTTATCTGGACCGCGCCCATCAGGCCGACATTGACGGCCTCACCGACCAGGTCGTGATCCGTGAGCGACTGGAGCGCCTGGGTCAGATAGGGGCCGATGTCGTCGCGCACCCGCTCGACCAAACCTTCCTCCTCAATGATCCGAAGGTTCTCGATCGCCGCGGCAGCCGCCACCGGATGGCCCGAATAGGTGTAGCCGTGGTAGAAATCGCCGAGTTCCTCGATCATCACCTTTGCCACCCGCTCGGAGACCAGCACGCCGCCGATCGGCAGATAGCCGGAAGACAATCCCTTGGCGATCGGCGCGAGGTCCGGCTCGAAATCGTAATACTGGTGGCCGAACCAGGTGCCGAGGCGGCCGAAACCGCAGATCACCTCATCGGCGACCAGCAGGATGTTGTATTTCGCGGCGATGCGCTTGATTTCCGGCCAATAGCTGTCCGGCGGCACGATCACGCCGCCGGCGCCCTGGATTGGTTCGGCGACGAAGGCGGCGACATTGTCCTCGCCAAGCTCGAGGATCTTGTCCTCGAGTTCCTTTGCCACCTTGAGACCGAATGCCTCCGGCGAAAGATCGCCCCCCTCGGCATACCAGTAGGGCTGGTTGATGTGGTGAATGCCAGGGATCGGCAGGTTGCCCTGCTCGTGCATCCACGTCATCCCGCCGAGCGAGGCGCCAGCGACCGTCGAGCCATGATAGGCATTCTTGCGGGCGATCACCTGGGTCTTGGTCTCATGGCCGAGCGCCTTCCAATAGACCCGCGCCATGCGGAACCAGGTGTCGGAGGCTTCCGAGCCGGAATTGGTGAAGAAGACGTGGTTGAGCTTGCCGCGCGTATGGCCGGCGATCTTCTGGGCCAGCAGAGTCGCAGGCGGCGTGGTCGTGCCGAAGAAGGTGTTGTAATAGGGGAGTTCCTGCATCTGCGCATAGGCCGCATCGGCGATCGACTTGCGGCCATAGCCGACATTGACGCACCACAGGCCGGCGAAGGCGTCGAGATACTGCTTGCCGTTGGAATCCCAGATATGCACGCCGTCGGCCCGGTTGATGATGCGCGTGCCCGCGTCGTTCAGCTTCTTCATGTCCGAGAAGGGATGCAGATGATGGGCAGCGTCAATGGCACCGAGATTGGAAAGAGCGGCGGCAGTCTTGGTCATGGCAAAAATCCTTGCGCAAGGTGCACTCGCAGTGGCGGCCGCGCACCGGCGGGTCGAGGCCGGTCCGAGACGTCCTGCTTTTCCTTGCCTGATTGAAAGGCGGAAGTTTATCGGCTACGAACATGACCTTCCAAATTGCGTTTGGCAAGGGCGGCGAAGAGCCGCGTGCCGGCCCCAAGACTGCCTTTCAGCCATCCATCGAGAGCCCTTTTTCATGACGAATTCTTCCGAGGCCGCAGCCCCCCTCGCAGCCGATCCCTCCGCGCGTATCGAAGTCCTGCTCGTCGGCATGAACGGCGACCTGCGCGGCAAGCTGATCCCAATAAAGGCCGAGGACAAAGTCTGGAAGAACACGGTTCGGCTTCCGGCCTCCACCCAGTCGCTCGACATCTGGGGCGACGACAATGACGACATCACCAGGATCTCGCTGACGCTGGGCGATCCGGACGGCATTTGCATTGCCGACCGGAATTCGCTGACTGCACTTCCCTGGGGGCCTGCCGGCTCCCGCCAAGTGCTGGCCACCATGCACACGCTTTCCGGCGAACCGCATTTCGTCTGTCCGCGCGCCATCCTCGCCAAGGTTTTGAAGCGTTTCGAGGAACGCGGGCTGACGCCGGTCGTCGCCACCGAACTAGAATTCTACGTGGTCGAGCCGGACTTCCGCGACACCGGCAAGCCGATGCCGCCGAAGGCCCTGGTGATGGACGGCGAGGTCGAGGGCTTCCAGCTTTACGACATGCGGGCAACGGCGGCGATGGAGGATTTCCTCGGCACCGTTCGCCGCTACTGCGACGAGATGGGCCTGCCGGCCGACGCCACGACCGCTGAATTCGGTCCCGGCCAGTTTGAGGTGAACCTCTTGCACAAGGCCGATGCGATGGCGGCCGCGGATGACTGCATCTACCTGAAGCGCGTGGTCGATTTCGCCGCCCGGCGCCATGGCCTGAAAGCCACCTGCATGGCCAAGCCCTATGCCGACCATGCAGGTTCGGGCCTGCATGTGCATGCCAGCATCATCGACAAGGACGGTCGGAACATCCTCGATGCCAAGGGCGCCGATCCGCTCAAGCTCAAGTCGATCACCGCCGGCATGCTGAGGACGATGCAGGACGCCCAATTGATCTTTGCGCCCTTCGCCAACTCCTACCGGCGCTTCCAGCCGGGCTCATTCGCGCCCGACAAGGTCGACTGGGGTTTTGGCAATCGCGGCACGGCGATCCGCATCCCGGACAGCGAGGGTCCTGCCGCCCGCATCGAACACCGCGTCGCCGGCGCCGACGCCCATCCGCACCTGCTGCTCGCTGCGATCCTCGGCGGCATCCTGCTCGGACTTGACGAAGACCTCGATCCGGGTCCGGTCACCACGCCCGATAGCGCGCCGGAAAATCCCGACATGCTGACCCACGACTTCCTGACCGCCGTCGACCGCTTCCGCGCCTCGGCCTTCATCGCCGACGTCTTCGGCGCGGAGTACCAGCGCATCTACGGCGACACCAAGCGCAAGGAAGCGATCACCTACCTGCGCACCGTGTCGAGCTTCGACTACCAGACCTATCTGCCGCGCATCTGAATCTCACCTATCGCGCGGGAAATCATGCACGGTCGTGCATCACGCTTCAGTTCCCGCCAGTGTGATGCTTTCATCACTCGGCCTCGGTGATTGCGTAGAGTTGACAAGCGTCAACACCACACGCCTAGGTGTTGCATCTCGGTTACTCGACGACGAATACGGCATGACCGAATTGTGTAGCGGCATATCCTATTGTACTAATACCTCACATTTGAGCGAGAGGGATGAGGCAATGATCAAGCATTTCGCAAGTGCAGTCCTGTTTGCAGCCATGGTGTCTCCGGCCGTCGCCGCGGACATGTCTATGCCTTATGAGGCACCTGTCTCCAGCGATTGGTCCGGGTTCTACATCGGCGGCCACATCGGCGGGGGCAAGTCGATTATCGACTGGACCTACGATATTGGTGGAACCACGGCGGACCACGAAGGCGACGGCATTATCGGCGGTGCACAGGTCGGATATAACTTCCAGTCGGGCGCCTGGGTGTTCGGTGCAGAAGCCGACATTTCCGCCTCCGGCATCGAAGGCGATACGGCTTGCCCCAACCCGGCCTTCACTTGCTCCAGCGAGGCGCAGTGGCTTGCGACCGTTCGCGGTCGTGTCGGCTACAGCTTCGACAATCTGCTGGTCTACGGCACCGGCGGTCTCGGCATCGGCCGGTTCGAGATGAGCACCGACAACGGTGCGGGTGTAAGCGGCAGCACGGACAAGACTGATACGGGCTGGGTCGCCGGCGCCGGCGTCGAATATGCCTTCTCGCCGCGCTGGTCGGTCAAGGCCGAGTACATGTACTATGACTTCGGCAGTTCCACCTATGAGGTTGATGGCGGTCTGGACGTCAGTGTTGACCAGCGCTTCCACACCGGCAAGATCGGCGTGAACTTCAAGTTCTGATAGTCCAACCTCGATCGACAGATGAAAAGAGCCGCCGCACAGGGCGGCTCTTCTGTTTTGCGGCTTCAAGAGCTTTCAGAAGCCGTCGATACTCAGGTCCGCCGGTCTGCTCTTCTCCATGACAAGACGTGCATTGGGCAGGTCGTTACCGTTGAGCTTGCAGGCTATGCCGGCGGTGTCGAGCCTATAGCCTTGCCAGCGGGCTGTGAGCCGCCGCTGCAGTTCCTCGACGGACGGGGCGACGAAGATCGAGAAATCGAAAAGCGGCGCGAGGCCCGACCATGGCGGCAGGTCGAGCAGCAGGTAATTGCCCTCGATAAGCACGATGCGGTCCTGTGGCGCGATGCTGCGGGCCGAGGCGATGGCAATGTCGCGGTCGCGATCGAAGACCGGTACAAGCACGCCCTCATCGCCCAGCCTGACCGCGCGCACGATGTCGGCAAACCCTCGTACGTCGAAGGTTTCCGGCGCCCCCTTGCGCGGCAAAAGCCCGCGTTGCTCAAGGATGCCGTTGTCCATATGGAAACCGTCCATCGGCAGGACGACCGCGCGTTCTCCGCGTGCATTCAGGATCTCGGCGAGCCGTTCGGCGAGCGTCGACTTGCCGGCGCCCGGCGGACCAGCGATCGCGACGAGAAAACGGCGCGCCCCTTCTGCCTGCCGTATGATGGTTGCGGCAATCTCGTTTGCCGTCAGGCTCATGCGGCCAGTGCCTCGCTCGGGGCCTCCTTGGCGCCGGTCATGAAGGCCACCGCATCCGACATCGTATAGTCCTTCGGATTGACCACACAGAGGCGTCGGCCAAGCCGGTGGATGTGGATGCGGTCGGCGACCTCAAAGACATGCGGCATGTTGTGGCTGATCAGCACGATCGGAATGCCGCGCGAGCGCACGTCCTGGATCAGTTCCAGCACGCGGCGGCTTTCCTTGACGCCGAGCGCTGCGGTCGGCTCGTCGAGGATGATGACCTTGGAGCCGAAGGCGGCGGCCCGAGCCACGGCCACGCCCTGGCGCTGGCCGCCAGACAGTGTTTCCACCGCCTGGTTGATGTTCTGGATGGTCATCAGGCCGAGTTCGGAGAGCTTGTCACGCGAGAACTTTTCCATGGCCGGACGGTCGAGCGAGCGGAAGATGCTGCCCATGATGCCCGGCTTGCGCAGTTCGCGGCCGAGGAACATGTTGTCGGCGATCGACAGCGCCGGCGACAAGGCGAGGTTCTGGTAGACCGTCTCGATGCCGGCCTTGCGCGCCTCGATCGGCGAGCGAAACTGCACCGCCTGGCCTTCCAGCCGGATCTCACCCTCGTCCGGCGCAATGGCGCCGGAGATCGCCTTGATCATCGAGGACTTGCCAGCCCCGTTGTCGCCGATGACGGCGAGGATCTCGCCCGGATAGAGGTCGAAGTCGGCACTGTCGAGGGCTGTAACGCGGCCGTAGCGCTTGACGAGGCCGCGCGCGGTGAGAATGGGTTCCTGAGCCATCAGCCTGCTACCTTTCTGATCCACTGGTCGATTGCCACGGCGGCGATGATGAGGACGCCGATCAGGAGATAGGTCCACTGCGGGTCCGTGCCGATGAGGCGCAGGCCGAGCGAGAAGACACCGACGATCAGCGCGCCGAACAGCATGCCGAGGATGGAGCCGCGGCCGCCGAAGAGCGAGATGCCGCCGATCACCACCGCCGTGATGCTCTCGATATTGGCGAACTGGCCGGCGGTCGGAGAAACCGAGCCGATGCGGCCGATCAGCGCCCAGCCGGCCAGCGCGCAGATCAGGCCCGACAGCGTATAGACCGAGACCAGCATGCGCTTGACGTTGACGCCGGCGAGTTCCGCCGCCTCCGGATCGTCGCCGACGGCATAGACATGGCGGCCCCAGGCGGTGCGGTTGAGCACGTACCAAAGCAGCGCGACGAGCAGCACCATGAAGATGACGCCATAGGTGAAGACGGCGCTGCCGATGCGCAGGTTCTGGCCGAAGAACTGGAGGATCGGCGCGTTGGCGGCGATGTCCTGGCTGCGGATCGTCTCGTTGGCCGAATAGAGGAAATTGGAGGCGAGCACGATCTGCCACATGCCGAGCGTGACGATGAAGGGCGGCAGCTTCATGCGGGCGACCAACTGGCCGTTGATCCAGCCGCAGGCGGCGCCGACGGCCAGGCCGCACAGCACGGCAAACGTGGGCGGCAGGCCGTACCGGAAGGTGAACTGGCCCATGACCACCGAAGACAGCACCATGATGGCGCCGACCGAAAGATCGATGCCGGCCGTGAGGATAACCAATGTCTGGGCGGCGCCGACAATGCCGACGATCGCCACCTGTTGCAGGATGAGGGTCAAAGTGAAGGCGGAGAAGAATTTTCCTCCCAGAAGGACGCCGAAGACGGCGAGTGACAGCACCAGCACGATCAGCGGCACGGCTGCCGGGCTCGAATGCAAGAAGTGCTGAAACTTCTGCAGCGGCGTCTTGTCATGGGTGTCGAAAGAGGCGACCTGGGTCGAACTGTCGGCCAATACCTTCTCGAATTCCTGGCTCGGCTGCGAAACCGGATCTGCAGACTGCATCACCTCGTCCTCCCTGGCTGTCCCGCGCGTGTCTCTGCTGATTGGGAGCGACCGACCCTCCGCCCGGTGGGCCGGTCGCAATGGCCAGCATGCTTGCGCTGAGGGGAGTTGAGGCTCCTCTGCGCGCAATCACCGGCTCGAAGTCGGGCCCTTAGCCCCAGCACTTGTCCTTGCCGGCCTTTGTGTCGATCGACTCGACGCCGGCAGCCGGCTTGTCGGTGACCAGCGCCACGCCGGTGTCGAAGAAGTTCTTGCCTTCGGTCGCGGCCGGCTTCTCGCCGGTGTCGGCGAACTTCTTGATCGCCTCGATGCCCATGGAGGCCATCAGCAGCGGATACTGCTGCGAGGTCGCGCCGATCACGCCCTCAGCGACATTCTGCACGCCCGGGCAACCGCCGTCGACGGAAACGATCAGCACGTCTTTCTCGCGACCGACGGCCTTCAGCGCTTCATAGGCGCCGGCAGCGGCCGGTTCGTTGATGGTGTGGACGACATTGATCGTCGGATCCTTCTGCAAGAGGTTTTCCATGGCGGTGCGGCCGCCCTCCTCGTTGCCGTTGGTGACGTCATGGCCGACGATGCGCGGATCGCTTTCGTCGCCGATCTTGTTGATATCGGCAACGTCGATGCCGAAGCCCTTCATGAAGCCCTGGTTGCGCAGGACGTCGACCGACGGCTGCGACGGGGTGAGGTTGAGGAAGGCGATCTTGGCATCCTTGGCGGCGTCGCCAAGCGTTGCCGCAGCCCATTTGCCGATCAGTTCACCGGCCAGCAGGTTGTCGGTGGCGAAGGTCTGGTCTGCGGCGTCGATCGGCTCGAGAGGCGTGTCGAGGGCGATGACCAGCAGGCCGGCGTCGCGGGCCTTCTGGACGGCCGGAACGATGCCCTTGGTGTCGGAGGCGGTCAAAAGGATACCCTTGGCGCCATCGGCAATGCAGGTTTCGATGGCGGCGACCTGGCTTTCGGAATCCCCGTCGATCTTGCCGGCATAGGATTTCAGCGTCATACCAAGTTCGGTCGCCTTGGCGGTCGCGCCCTCCTTCATCTTGACGAAGAAGGGATTG
Source organism: Rhizobium arsenicireducens (assembly GCF_964021225.1). NCBI lineage: Bacteria > Pseudomonadati > Pseudomonadota > Alphaproteobacteria > Hyphomicrobiales > Rhizobiaceae > Rhizobium > Rhizobium arsenicireducens. Next base: position 2,103,039 of record NZ_CAXHYK020000001.1, read on the forward strand.
GTGTCGGTCTTGGTGATCAGGCAGGCCGAAACGTCGGCGGCGCTGGCCGGAGCCGCAAGAATGGTACCGAGCGCAAGCGCTGCCAGCGACGCGGCGAAATGAGACTTCTTCATGTGATTCCTCCCGAAAAACGATCGACCCGGATACTCCGGACCATGAGCGTGGTGCCCAGGCGCTCCCACACCCGGCTGGCGGTCTCATCAAGGCCGCCGTTTCTCCACGCACCATTTACAACATCAGCAGAATTCGATTGTCAATAAATAAATCCGATTGAATTATTAATTCGCTGTGACATGTTGGTGATCATATTCTACAAGGCAGCGGGGAGCGACCGAGGGAGGAGCGACCATGGCATTGTCGGAAATCCAAAGTGGGTCAAGCGAGCAATCGCCTTCCACGCCTGCTGCCGGCGGCGCCAATCAGGTGCGCGTCCGCGCCTATAACGAACGGCTCGTACTATCCCATGTCCGCCGCAACAGCGGCGTGTCCAAGGCCGAGATCGCCAGGCTGACCGGCCTTTCGGCCCAGACCGTCTCGGTCATCATGCGGGCGCTGGAAAAGGACGACCTGCTGATCCGCGGCAAGCCGGTACGCGGACGCGTCGGCCAACCCTCGGTGCCGATGCATCTGAACCCGGACGCCGTGCTCTCCTTCGGCGTCAAGATCGGGCGACGCAGCGCCGATCTCATCCTGATGGACTTCGTCGGCACGATCCGCCTCAACCGTCACCTCACCTATCCCTATCCCAATCCGGCCGAAATCCTCGATTTCGTCGTCTCGGGGATCGGCGAACTGCAGCACCAGCTCTCAGCCTCGCAGCGCAGTGCCATCGCCGGCGTCGGCATTGCCGCGCCCTTCGAGCTGTGGAACTGGGCGCGCGAGGTCGGCGCGCCGGAAGGTGCGATGGAGGCCTGGCGCGGCTTCGATCTTCAGGCTGAGGTGGCAAGCCGCCTGCCCTATCCCGTCTACCTGCAAAACGACGCCACCAGCGCCTGCGGGGCGGAACTGGTGTTCGGCGTCGGGCCGCGCTATCCGGACTTCGTCTATTTCTATGTCGGCTCCTTCATCGGCGGCGGCATCGTGCTCAATTCGACGGTCTTCGTCGGCCGCACGGGAACCGCCGGCGCAATCGGCCCGCTGCCGGTACGGAACAAGCATGGCGAGACGCGGCAATTGTTGGAGATCGCCTCGATCTTCGTACTCGAACGACTGCTGCGTGAGCGCGGCATCGATCCGCAGCCACTGTGGTACGATGCCAAGGACTGGATCGACTTCGGCGAGCCGCTGGACATCTGGATCCGCGACTGTGCCGCAGCTCTTGCCCAGGCGATCATTGCCGCCAGTTCGATCATCGATTTTTCGGCCGCCATCATCGACGGAGGCTTCCCGGAATGGGTCCGGGAACGCCTCGTGGCCGCCACCATCGAGGAGATCGGGAAGCTCGACCTCCAGGGCATCGTCTTTCCCGACATCATCGAGGGCGCGGTGGGCGCCCAGGCCCGCGCCGTCGGCGGCGCCAGCTTGCCGATCTTTGCCCGTTATCTCATCGACCAGACCGTCTTGTTCAAGGAGATCGACAATGCTGAAGGGAACAGACCCGCAGCTATCTGACGATTGAACACCGCTGCGCAGGTGCCTTATCTTTCCAACGGCTGGACGACACCGCAGCAGGGACCAGAACCTTGAGTCCACGGGGATGGAGACGGATGTCCACATCGCGCGGCATGCGCAAGAGTTCCCCGTCGACGACGCAGAGCGCGCCGTGGCGGCGCTTGGGGAAGTGCAAGCGCACGCGCCCGGCGGTCGTGGCGCTGACCGCTTCATTGTCCTTCAGCTTGCCACGCAGAATGTCATAGGCGAGTTTTGCTACGCCGACCGGCTTCAGCGGGTCCGCCAGATAGACGCCGAGTCTCCCGGTGGTCAGATCATCGGCAAAGAACAGCGGGTTTTCCCCGAACGGATTGTTTGAGACGGAAATCGCCGAGACCAGCCGGCGGTCGTTTCGCCCGTCCCGGTCGATATCGAAGATTACCTCGAAGTGCGACGGCCGCAGCATCACGCTCAAAGCCGCGCGCGTGCTTGCGCGCACCTTGCCGAGACGCGAGGCAAAATCCATGGCATTGCGCATGCGCACCATGCGGGCGTGCAAACCGGCGGAAAACTGGTGGACGAAGGGACGGTCGTTGACGGTTGCAATATCGACCGCCTGAACCCGGCCCTCAGCCAGGGTTTCAAGAACGGCATAGATGTCTAGCGGCAGCTTCAGCGAACGGGCAAAGAGGTTCATCGTGCCGGCAGGAATAACACCGAGGGGAACACCGGCCTTCCAGGCAATGCCGGCGGCAGCCGAGATTGTGCCGTCGCCGCCACCGGCGATCAGCGCATCGATACCCTCTTCATGCGCTGACGCCTCCAGCCGCTCGACCAAATCACTCCCGGCCACGACGGAGAAGGATATGTCGTGACCCGCCGCTCGGAAGATCTCCTCTGCACGGGCGCAATAGGCGTCCATGTCGGTGGTCTTGAACGTGCCGCCGTCCCGATTGAAAACCGCTTTGAGTCTCATGGATCCTTTCCGGCCCACCGTCCGGCGGGAACCCTCGTGTGCGAGAAGCCCATATTAACGCGGCACCCTGGGATTGGTTTCGTCTTCCACCGCGGGAATCTGGATCGGCATAAGGGAAACCAAGCGGCGCCGTGCGCGGACGGCAAATCAACCAGCACCCATAAGCCGGATATTTCCTGCGGCGGCGCTGTCCTTGCTTGGCCTGCTCTCAGCATGCCTTGCGTCGCAGGCTGTTCCCCTGGACACAGATTACGCATTCTTGCCTAAAGCGCATATACGTATCAATTGACGGCAGTAAAAACCCCTCACGGAGACTTTCCATGCGCGCAGTCGGCTACCAGAGCCCCCAACCCATCGCCGCCGAGACCTCGCTGGTCGATATCGAACTCCCAATGCCGGAGGCAATGGGCCATGATCTGCTGGTCGAGGTGAAGGCCGTGTCGGTCAACCCGGTCGATACAAAGGTCCGTTCCGCCGCTCAGCCGGAACCCGGCCAGCACCGCATTCTCGGCTATGACGCCTCGGGCGTGGTCAAGGCGGTCGGCGAGAACGTCACGCTGTTCAAGCCCGGCGACGAGGTCTTCTATGCCGGCGTCATCAATCGTCCCGGCACCAACAGCGAATTCCACCTGGTCGACGAGCGCATTGTCGGATTGAAGCCGAAGAGCCTGAGCTTCGCCGAAGCCGCCGCGATTCCGCTCACCGCGATCACCGCCTACGAGATGCTATTCCATCGCCTCAAGGTGCACGACAAGGTGGCCGGCGCCAACAACGCGCTACTCGTCACCGGCGGCGCCGGCGGCGTCGGCTCGATGGCGATCCAGCTCGCCCGCGCGCTGACAAACCTAACCATCATCACCACCACGTCGCGGCCGGAAACCAGCCAGTGGGTCAAGGATCTCGGCGCGCATCACGTGCTCGACCACAGCAACGCGCTCGCACCACAATATGCAGCGCTCGACATCGGCGCACCGGCCTTCGTCTTCTCGGTCACCCGCAGCGACCTGCATGTCGCTGATCTCCTGGCGATCGTCGCGCCGCAGGGCCGGTTCGGCATCATCGACGAAATCAAGGGCGGCTTCGACGTCATGCCGTTCAAGGGCAAGGCGGTGTCGATCCACTGGGAATCGATGTTCACCCGCGCCGTCTTCCAGACCGCCGACATGATCGAGCAGCACAAATTGCTGACCCACGTCGCCGAACTGGTCGACAGCGGCCAGATCCGCACGACGCTCACCGAAACGCTCGGCACCATCAATGCCGCCAACTTGAAGAAGGCGCACGCTCTGATCGAATCGGGCCGGACCAAGGGCAAGATCGTGCTCGAAGGCTTCTGACAGCCGGAACGAGGCGGTGTTCGCCCCGCGTCACCCCTTGACCGACGGCAGCTTCAGGGGGCCGCCGGTCTTGACGCTGCGGATGGCGAAGTTCGACTGGATGTCGGTGACATGCGGCAGGACCAGCAGCTTGTCAGTCAAAAGTGCCTCATAGGCACCAAGGTTCTCGACCACCACCTCGGCCATAAAATCGGAATGGCCGGAAATCATGTAGCAGCCGACCACTTCCGGCAGATCCTGAAGGGCCTGCTGGAAGGCATGGGCATGCTCGCGCGTGTGGTGGGCCACCTTGAAGGCGACGAAAACCGTCAGTTCCAACCCGACGGTGCGTCGGTCGATATCGGCCCGATAGCCGCGAATGATGCCGGCCTGCTCCAGCATGCGGATCCGCCGGAGGCAGGGCGACGGCGACAGATTGACCCGTTCGGCGATCTCGACATTGGTCGCCCGCGCATCGGCCTGCAGGGCCTCAAGGATGGCAAGATCGAATTTGTCGAGTTTCGGCATATCCAGAACCTTTGTCGCACTCCAGCGCAATTTTGTGCCAATTGAGACGATCAGGCAAGCGCAAATGGCAAGGACACGCCACGGACACCGAGGCTATACTGGCGCCGTCTCTCCAGGAGTGCTTCATGACTGCCGCCAGCCCCGCCACCCGACCACCGCTTTCAGCCGGCCTCGGCGCCGCCTCTGCCTTGTCAGTCGTGCTGATCTGGGCGGCCTGGCTGATCTCGACGCGCCACAGTGTCGGCACCTCGCTTTCCGCGCTTGACCTCAGCCTGCTGCGCTATGGCGTGCCCGCCCTGGTGCTTGCGCCCTTCTGGCTGCGCACCGGGCTCTGGCCCAAGGGTACGCCGAAATGGACCCTGGTGCTGATGGTGCTCGGCTCAGGCGCGCCGTTCTTCCAACTGGTCGCCTTCGGCATGAAGGCAACGCCTGCCTCCGCCGCCGGCGTGCTTTTGCCCGGCGTCATGCCGCTTGCGGCAGCGCTGATCGGCGTCGCACTCCTTGGCGAGCGGCCGGACCGCATGCGCAAGCTTGGCATGCTGGCGATCCTCACCGGTGGCGTCTTGCTGCTCGTCGACAACCTGTCATCTGGCCGCCTGTCCTGGGTAAGCTATACGGTGCTGCCGGCCGGCGCCACGCTGTGGGCGATCTACACCCACGCCTTCCGAAAGTCGGGGCTTTCGGCCTTCGAGGGCGGGGCGCTGATCTGCATCTGGTCGACCATCATCAACCTCGCGCTCATCCCCTTCCTCGGCACGCATCTGCTTACCGCGCCAATTGCCGAAACAGGCTTGCAGTTCGTGACGCAAGGCCTGCTCTCGGGCCTGCTGGCCACTGTGCTCTACGGCACGGCGGTCCGCAGCCTCGGCGGAACGCAGGCCGCCGCCTATACCGCCGTGACGCCGGTCGCGGCGGCGATCGGCGGTGCGCTCCTGCTTGGCGAACCGCTCGGCATCGTGACGGCCGTCGCGACACTGGTAACAGGGGCCGGCGTGCTACTGTCGACCGGCCTGCTTTCGCCTCGGGCCGGCCGCTGACGACTGGCTGACCGCTGGCAGGCTGTCAGGCCTGCAGCACCAGAACCCGGCTCCCGACCTTTACGCGGTCGTAGAGGTCGATCACATCATGGTTCATCATGCGGATGCATCCCGACGACATGGCCTGTCCGATCGACCACGGCTGGTTGGTTCCGTGAATGCGGAACATCGTGTCCTTGCTGCCACGATAGAGGTAGAGCGCGCGCGCGCCGAGCGGATTGTTGATCCCACCCGGCACACCACCTGCATATTTCAGGTTCCGCTGCGGATCACGGCGAATCATGTTCCCTGTGGGCGTCCAGCTCGGCCATTCCGCCTTGCGACCGATATGGGCAACCCCGGCAAGTGCCAAGCCGCTGCGACCGACGCCGACGCCGTAACGTATCGCCCGGCCGTTGCCCAGCACGTAGTAGAGGCGGCGGGCCGGCGTATCGACGACGATCGTGCCGGCGGGCTGGCTCGTTTCGTAGGCGACCTCCTGGCGGCGCAGTTCCGGCTTGATCTTGTCGATCGGCACCTTTTTCAGCGGATGCGGCTCATTTGGCCGCGCATCATACATCGACTGCGGGCTCGGGCCGGTCTGGCATCCGGCCAGTAGCAGCGGCAGGCCAATCAGCAGGCTGCGGCGGGAAATCGTCATTCTCAAGCCCCCAGGAGTTCTTTCACATGGCTCAAATCTAAGAAACTTATGGTTAACGCCCGGTTAAAGCGCGTGCTGCCGCGGTTAATCATAGACCAACCTGCGTCTCAGACCTGACATCTGCCGCAGCCATTTCACGCCATTCCCTTCGGATGGACCGGTCTCCATCTATGCTCCGCCACTGCAAGATTTCGCCCTTGCCATTACTCGAAGAATGACGAAACTGCACGGCCTCATAGCAGGGGATTGCTTTATGAAAAACGTCATTACTTCTGTGACCGCGACCAGTTGGTTCGGTTACCTGGCCCGCATCGTGCTGACCTACATGTTCTGGGCAAGCGGGATCGCCAAGCTGGTCGATTTCCAGGCTGCCGTAGGAGAGATGGCCCATTTCGGCCTCAACCCACCGGCGGCCTTCGCCATTGCTACGGCAATCGTGCAACTCGTCGGTTCGGCGCTCATCATCCTTAATCGCTGGACGTGGCTTGGCGCCGGCATGCTCGGCGTCTTCACCGCGCTGACGATCCCGATCGCCCACAATTTCTGGAGCATGGAGGAACCGTTCAAGACAATCGAATTCTACGTCGTGATGGAGCATATCACTGTCATCGGCGCGCTGATGGTGGTCGCCTGGAAGGCCGAGCAATGGGGCCAGCGGGCGGCCAACTAACCAGGACCTGAAACGGAAAAGGCCCATCCGCGCTGCGGACAGGCCTTTTCATCGAATCGGTTGACGTGGGAGCGGTTTCACACGCCGTCGATGACGTGGATCCAGCCGTGGCGGTCATTGCTCTGGCCGCGCTGGATGCCGACCAGTGCGTCGCGCAGCCGGGTCGTGACCAGTCCGGTCTCGCCACCGCCGATCTGGAACTCGCCGTCCGGATACTTGACGGTGCCAATAGCGGCGACCACGGCGGCGGTGCCGCAGGCAAAGGCCTCCTTCAGCTTGCCGCTTTGCGCGTCCGACTTCCACTCATCGAAGGAATAGGGCTTCTCGTTCACGGTGATGCCCTCCTCGCGGGCGAGTGCGATCAGCGATTTGCGGGTGATGCCCGGCAGGATCGTACCGCCAAGCGGCGGGGTCATGATCGACCCGTCGTCCATGACGAAGAAGACGTTCATGCCGCCCAGTTCCTCGACCCATTTATGCTCGGCGGCATCGAGGAAGACGACCTGATCGCAGCCCTTGGCATAGGCTTCTGCCTGGGCGACCAGGCTTGCCGCATAATTGCCACCGCACTTGGCAGCACCGGTACCGCCGGGTGCTGCGCGGGTATAGTCCTGCGAAACCCAGATACTGACCGGCTTGGCGCCTCCCTTGAAATAGGGACCCACGGGCGACGCGATGACGCAGAAGATATATTCCTTCGACGGCCGCACGCCGAGGAAGGTCTCGCTGGCGAACATGAAGGGGCGCAGATACAGACTGCTGCCCTCGGCACTCGGGATCCAGTTGGCATCGAGTTTCACCAGCTTTTCGACCGCCGCGAGGAAATCGGCCTCTGGCAGTTCCGGCATCGCCATGCGGCGGGCCGATTCATTGAAGCGGCGAGCGTTTTCCTCCGGGCGGAACAGCACAGCGCGGCCATCGCCCGTGCGATAGGCTTTCATGCCTTCGAAGATTTCCTGGGCATAGTGCAGCACGCTTGACGCCGGGTCGATCTGGAACGGTGCCCGTGCCGTCACTTCAGCCGAGTGCCAGCCCTTGCCTTCGCTCCAGCGGATGACAGCCATGTGGTCGGAAAAAAGCGTGCCGAAACCGAGGTTCTCGAACGCCTTCAGGCGATCCTGCTCGGGCAAGGGGGTGGCACTTGGCTTCATGTCGAAGGTAAGGCGGGATGTTTCGGCTTGCATCGCGGTGATCTTTCAGCTGACCTCTAGGGTGGGCGCAAACTGCCGCTTTAGCCGCCAATTTTCAAGCCGATATTGTTGGAGATCGGTACGCCTCATGCGGCGTGCAATCCGCTCGTCTTCCATTTCGGGAGGTTCAGCCACAGCGAGGAAAGACATTAGCACGGAGGCCGGAACAGGCTGCCGTCTTCTTCCTCGTTCATCGGGCCCACGCGACCGTCGCCGCCGGATCGGGAGCCCGGCCAGCCTCCTGGCGGCCAGCCGGTTCCCATTATACGCGGAGATTAGTTCCACTGCTGGCTGCGCCATTCCCACGGCGTGACCTTACCGTCCTTGTCAGCGTCAGCCTCCTCGAAACGGGCCTTGCTGCTGGCGATGAACTCGGCCTGCGAAACACTGCCGTTCTTGTCCGCATCCATCGTGGCGAACCTGTCGCTCTTTTCCTTCTCCCGAGCGGCCTGGCGTTCCTTGTTCCAGCCGTTCTGCGGGCCCATGCGGACCGTCATGTATTCTTCCATCGACAATTCGCCATTGTCGTCCGAATCCATGGCGACGAAAACCTCTTCTGCCGCCGAGGCCGCTTCTTCAGCGCTGATTACACCGTTTTCGTCGGCATCGATGATCGGGAAGCGACCGCGGCCAGGACCATTCATCATCATTCCACCGCGGCCCCAGCCGGGACCGGCGCCATAGCCAAAAGGCTGTGCCTGAACGACGCTCGCCAGAAGCGCTGTCGTCAACGACAGAGCGACCATCATCTTGAGTTTTCCTGCCATGTGCATATTCCTCTAATGGTTGAATTTCCTAGAATCCCGGCCGACCGTCCGGCAAGCCTCGAGGGGCAAAACGACTTTACCCCAGCAGCATATATTAAAATTTATATGTATCAACACTGTGAACATTCATTGCGCGAAAGCGCGGCATCCTGAACATGGCGTCGGTCACAGACTGCCAAACAAAAAAGCGGCCTCCGCCGACCGGAGACCGCTACGCTTGACTCTGAAAGGGCCTAAGGCTGACCGCTACATGTTCGGATAGACCGGACCTTCCGCCCCCTGCGGCGGCACCCAGTTGATGTTCTGGTTGGGGTCCTTGATGTCGCAGGTCTTGCAGTGGACGCAGTTCTGCGCGTTGATCACGTAGACCTGTTCGCCATCCTTCTCCACCCATTCATAGACGCCGGCCGGGCAGTAACGGGTCGAGGGACCGGCATAGACGCCGAGTTCCGAGCGTTTCTGCAGGTCCATGTCCTTGACGTGGAGGTGAACCGGCTGGTCCTCCTCGTGATTGGTGTTGGACAGGAAGACGGAGGACAGCCGGTCGAAGGTCAAGACGCCATCCGGCTTGGGATAGGCGATCGGCTTGTGCTTGGCCGCCGGCTCAAGCGAGGCCGCATCAGTCTTGCCGTGCTTCAGCGTGCCGAAGATGGACAAGCCGAACAGCTGGTTGGTCCACATGTCGAGACCGCCGAGGCCCACGCCGAGCGCGGTGCCGAGCTTCGACCACAGCGGCTTGACGTTGCGCACGCGCTTCAGGTCCGTGCCGATATCGGTCGAACGCCATTCGTTCTCGATCGCGACCGGCTCGTCATTGGCGCGGCCGGCGGCGATTGCTTCGGCGATCTTGTCGGCCGCCAGCATGCCGGACAGCACGGCATTGTGGCTGCCCTTGATGCGCGGCACGTTGACGAAGCCGGCGGAACAGCCGATCAGCGCGCCGCCCGGGAAGGAAAGTTTCGGCACCGACTGGTAGCCGCCTTCGGTGATGGCGCGGGCGCCATAGGACAGGCGCTTGGCCCCTTCGAAGGTCGGGGCAATCGTCGGATGGGTCTTGAAGCGCTGGAACTCCTCGAACGGGTAGAGATAGGGGTTCTTGTAGTTCAGGTGGACGACGAAACCGACCGCCACGAGATTGTCTTCCAGGTGATAAAGGAAGGAGCCGCCCCCGGTCTTCATGTCGAGCGGCCAGCCGAAGGAGTGCTGGACCAGGCCGGGCTTGTGATGCTCGGGCTTGACCTGCCAGAGTTCCTTTAGGCCGATGCCGAACTTCTGCGGCTCGCGATCCTTCGACAGGTCGAACCTGGCGATCAGCTGCTTGGCGAGCGAGCCGCGCACGCCCTCGCCGATCAGCACATACTTGCCGAGCAGCTCCATGCCGCGGGTATAGGCCGGGCCCGGCTCGCCGTTCTTCTCGATGCCCATGTCGCCTGTGGCGACGCCGATCACCGCGCCCTGGTCGTTGTAGAGCACTTCGGTCGCGGCAAAGCCCGGATAGATCTCGACACCCAGCGCCTCGGCATGGGTGGCGAGCCACCGACAGACATTGCCCAGCGAAACGATATAGGCGCCATGATTGCTCATCAGCGGCGGCATGAACATGTTGGGCAGACGGATCGAGCCGGCGGGCCCCAGGAACAGGAACCGGTCGTCCTTCACTTCTGTCTTGAAGGGATGGTCCGCCTGCTCGCGCCAGCCGGGCAGCAGTTTGTCGATGCCTACGGGATCAACCACCGCGCCGGATAGGATGTGCGCGCCGACTTCCGAACCCTTCTCCAACACGACGACGGTGAGGTCCGGATTGACCTGTTTCAACCGGATCGCCGCCGACAGACCGGCAGGACCGGCGCCGACGATCACGACGTCGAATTCCATGCTCTCGCGTTCGGGCAGTTCGTGTTGCTCGCTCATCATCTCTCTCCGCTCGGCCGGGTCCCAGTCTTCAGCTTCTTCCTTGTCAAAACACAAGCGCCTTGTCGAGCCGCGATGCGACACGCGGTGGCCCGAAATAAAGGCTGGGCGATATTCCCGGACAGAATATCTAACGCTTACGTTAACGTCAATCATTGGACAGCGCGAAGGGGGGAGAGGCCGGCCGCTTGCTGCCAATTCGCAACGCGCCCGTCTTGGCGATTGTTCCGGGCGGCGGCGCGGACTAAACATCCGCCGGCAGGCGCGCGCATGCGCCGAACGCCGCGCCGTTTAAGGCCGACCAGACAGGATGAAAACGAATGCCCGACCGACCAGCAGTCCTATTCAGCGCCGAGCAATTGCTGGAACGCCTTGGCGACCTTCACCCCGAGCTCGTCATCCTGGGCCCCGCGCATCTTGCCGGTCGCCACCCCGGCGAGCACGCCGACAATTTCGCCGGCGGCGTGATGGCGCAGCCGGGTTCGACCGAGGCAGTAGCGGCGCTGGTTTCGTGGTGCGCCGCGCACGACGTCTCCATCGTGCCGCAGGGCGGCCTGACCGGTCTGGTCGGCGGCAATGTCAGCCATGCCGGCGAGGTGATCCTGTCCTCTGCCCGCCTCAACCGGATCGTCGCCATCCATCCCGACGAAATGACGGTGGAGGTGGAGGCCGGCGTGCCGCTCGAGACGCTGCAGCAGGCGATCGCCGCCCATGGGCTCACCACCGGCATCGACCTCGGCTCGCGCGGCTCGGCCACCATCGGCGGCATGGTGTCGACCAATGCCGGCGGCATTCTCGCCTTCCGCAACGGGGTGATGCGCCACCAGGTGCTCGGCCTCGAGGCGGTGTTGCCGTCCGGCGCCGTCTTTTCCGACCTCACCCGCGTGGTCAAGGTTTCAGCCGGGCCGGACCTCAAGCATCTGTTCATCGGCGGCGAAGGCGCCTTCGGCTTCGTCACCCAGGTGGTACTGAAACTGGAGCCGCAGCGGCCCGCCCGCGCCACCGCCTTTCTCGGCGTGGCCGATGCCGCCTCGGCGCTTGCCGTCATCCGGCATTTCCGCAGCCTCTCCTCCGTGACGCTCGAAGGCGCGGAAATGATGTGGCCGCGCTACATCCGCGACGGCGCAGCGCTCAAGGGCTTCGATCTCTCCTGGCTCGAAGAGGACGCCGCGGCGCTGCTGATCGAGGTCTCCGCGGAAACGGTCGAAGCGGCGACGGCAGCGCTGGAACAGGGGCTGGAATCGCTCTGGGAGCCGGTCGGCCTCAAGGGCGGCGTGATCGCCCAGTCGCTCGACCAGGCGCGCCGATTCTGGGACATACGCGAGGATTCCGGCTTCTACTACCCGGCGATCCCGCACGCTCCCTCCTTCGACATCTCCGTGCCGCCCACCCATCTCGACGCCTATGTCGCCGGCCTCGACGCCCGGCTGAAGGCGATCGATCCGTCATATGAGGCCTATGTCTACGGCCATGTTGCCGACGGAAACCTGCACCTGACGCTGATCAGGCCCGGCCCGCTGCCGCAGGACGAGCTTCTGGCCGTCGAGAACGCGATCTATTCAGGCATCGGCGAGGCCGGCGGCTCGTTTTCCGCCGAACACGGCGTCGGCGTCGAGAAGCGTTATGCCTACGAGACCTTCGCCTCGCCGGAGAAGCAGGCGCTGGCCCGCACGATCAAGCAGGCGATCGATCCGAAGGGCTTGTTCAATCCGGGGAAAGTGCCGTTCTCTTTTTTTGATCACAGCAGATGACAGGCGGGGTTTCGCCCACCTCCCCCCCTTGCTAGTTTGCGCCAACGCAGAACACAGTCTCAAGGGAAGGAACTCACATGGATTTCGGAATTTCGGGCAAGCGGGCGCTTGTGCTCGCCTCGTCACGCGGCCTCGGGCTCGGTATCGCCAAGGCGCTGTCCGACGAGGGCGTGCATGTGCTGCTCTGCGGACGCAGCGCCGACAAGCTGAAGGCCAATGCCGACGCCATCAACGCGGCCGGTCGCGGCAAGGCCGACTGGGTCGAAGCCGATCTCTCCGACGCGAATTTCGTCGACACGATGCTGGCCGCCGTCCACCACAAGCTCGGCGGCATCGACATCCTGGTCAACAATACCGGCGGCCCGACGCCGGGCACGGCGGAGGAGATGACGGCGGAAAAGCTCTACAATTTCTTCCAGTCCATGGTGGTGCGCGTCATCACGCTGACCAATGCGCTGCTGCCCTTGATGCAGACGCAAGGCTTCGGCCGCATCCTCACCGTCGCCTCGTCCGGCGTATTCGAGCCGATCCCCAATCTCGCCTTGTCGAACACGCTGCGCTCGGCGCTGGTCGGCTGGAACAAGACGCTTTCGACAGAGGTGGCCTCCTACGGCGTCACGGCGAACATGCTTCTCCCCGGCCGCATCCATACCGACCGGATCGATGAACTGGACGCCGCCAATGCCACGAAGGCCGGCAAGTCGATGGACGAGGTGCGCGCCGCCTCGCTAAAGTCGATCCCGGCCGGCCGGCTCGGCAAGGTCGAGGAATTCGCCGCGGCAGCGGCCTTCCTCTGCTCCGTGCCCGCCTCCTATGTCACAGGCACAATGCTGCGTGTCGACGGTGGAGCGGCAAAGTCGATCTGATCGCCCCACACCGTAGCGGAACCCCGAAGAGACCCCGCGACACTTTGTGTTCGCGGGGTTTTTTCGCATATTCGCCCTCCCCAAAGTCGGCAGAGGGATTTTACTGGCGTCCGGCACGGACTCGACTATAGTGGTGCGACAAATTGTTCCATGGGAGGAGAGACTATTGGAGCAGATTCGCCAGTTATTCACCGTCGTCGGGGCCCTGACACTGCTTGTCGGCATTGCCTGGGTGGCCCACGGCACCGGCCTGTTCCGCCTGCCCGGCACCGACTTCATGCCGAACGAAAGTGTGTGGACGATCAACGGCATGCTCGTCGCCGTCTTCGGCCTGATCGTCTTCGTTGGCGCGCGCTGGTTCCTGCGCCGGGAGCACCCCACGGCGAACTGACGTCCCTGGTTTGACCAATTCTGGAACTTGCACGGCCGCGCCCGGCGCGCGGTCTTTTGCGCTTTGCGGGGAATAGTTGCCATGACAAGACGCATCCTCGTGATCCTCGGCGCGCTCGCGATGCTGATGGGCCTCGTGTGGATCGGCCAGGGCAGCGGATACTTCCCCTATCCCGCCTCCAGCTTCATGATCGACCAGCGCCCGTGGATCGCCTACGGCGCGGCGCTCGCGCTCGTCGGCGTTGGCCTCATCTGGTTCGCCCGGCGCACGCCGCGATAAGGCGCGCGCAAGCCGCCGGTTGGTCGGCGTAGCACCCCCTTGCCTTCCCCCTCCCCTTCGTGGCACTACGCGCCCTCTCCAATCCGGGCGCACTCGGCGCCCTGTTCACCTTCGGGCGCTGCCCGGCTTCAACAACCGACACACCATGAAGGAGCGCGGCGATGGCTGAGGCGCTGGGGCTTGATTTCGGCACGACCAACACCGTATTGGCGCTGGCTGATAGCGCGCGGACCACCCATTCGATCCGCTTCTCCTCTCCGGCCGGGGAAAGCGACAGCATGCGCACGGCGCTGTCCTTCATGAAGGATCGCAATCTCGGCGCCGGGGCGTTGAAGGTCGAGGCCGGACAGGCGGCGATCCGCGCCTTCATCGACAATCCCGGCGAATGCCGCTTCCTGCAGTCGATCAAGACCTTTGCCGCCTCCGCCCTGTTCCAGGGCACGCTGATCCATGCGCGGCGCTTCCAGTTCGAGGACCTGATGGAGGTCTTCCTCAAGCGCCTCGAAGCCTATGCCGGCGACGGCTGGCCGTCGGGGGCGAAACGCATCGTCGCCGGCCGGCCGGTGCATTTCGCCGGCGCAAACCCCGATCCGGAATTGGCCATCACCCGCTACAATGCGGCGCTTTCCCGCTTCGGCTTTCCCGAGATCCACTATGTCTACGAGCCGGTGGCGGCGGCCTTCTACTTCGCCCAGCATCTCAAGCAGGATGCGACCGTGCTGGTCGCCGACTTCGGCGGCGGCACGACCGACTATTCGCTGATCCGCTTCGAAACGAGCGGCGGCAAGCTTTCCGCCGTGCCGGTCGGCCATTCCGGCGTCGGCATCGCCGGCGACCAGTTCGATGCCCGCATCATCGAGCATCTGGTCGCGCCGGAAATCGGCAAGGGCAGCCAGTTCAAGAGTTTTGACAAGGTGCTCGACGTGCCGAGCAATTACTACACCAGCTTCTCGCGCTGGAACCAGCTGTCGGTGTTCAAGTCCTCGCGCGAATATGCCGACCTGAAATCGCTGGTGCGCCAGAGCCTCGAACCGGAGAAGCTCGAACTCTTCATCGATCTGGTCGAGCATGACGAGGGCTATCCGCTCTACCAGGCGGTCTCGGCCACCAAGATGGCGCTGTCCTCGGCCGACGAGGCGGAATTCCGCTTTTCACCGCTCGGACGGGCTGGGGAAAAGACAGTCAAGCGCGCCGAATTCGAAGGCTGGATCGCCGACGACCTCGCCCGCATCGAAGGCGCTCTCGACGAGGTTCTGACCACGACCAACACGGCGCCGGGCGCAATCGACAAGGTCTTCCTCACCGGCGGCACCTCCTTCGTGCCGGCAGTGCGCCGCATCTTCACCGACCGCTTCGACGCAAGCCGCATCGAGACCGGCGGCGAACTCGTCTCGATCGCCCACGGCCTGGCGCTGATCGGCGAACGCGACGACATCGCGCAATGGGTGGCGTGAGGGGGCGCCGTCGCCACCCCTCCCAAACCCTCCCCACAAGGGGGAGGGCTTGACCCGCCGAGCCTTCCGTATCTCAGTCATCGCCGGTGACTATTGCCAATCCTGACGACTATTGCCGATCCCCGATAGCTGCGACCGAAGTCTGGCCGCGAGTCTTCTCCCCCCTTGTGGGGGAGATGGCCGGCAGGCCAGAGGGGTTCTCTCCCCCTTGGTGGGGGAGAATGGAATTTCACCATCTTAACGAAGCTAAGTGTTAGAAATTAAAAGAGAGAGGGGCGGTCGCCTCGTTCCCCCCTCACCTGCGATTTCTGGCACTTGCGCCTTCGGCCCAAGATGCCGAAATCGCCTCCTCTCCCACCAAGGGAGAGGAGGCTGCCGTACGCTTCGCTGCCCCTCACCCTGACCCTTCTCCCCGCCGGGGAGAAGAGGGTGTCCGCCGCGACGTTTCCGGCCGCCCGCAAGAATCAGTTTCCTTCCGCCAATGCCTGCACTAGAACGGGTCCATGATCTCCGCCCGCGACATGATGCCCGCCGAACTGGCCGCCCTTCTGCATTTCCATGCGGATGCCGGCGTCGAATGGCTGGTGGAGGACGAGCCTGTCGATCGCGTCGCCGAGTTCGCCGAGCAGCGTGCCGCCCGCGAGGTTCGCGCCCCGGCCGCAATCGCCATGGCGCAGGCGGCCACCGTGCAGACGTCGCCCGGCCGCACGAGGCCCGATACGCCGCCGCCGGCGCGTGCCCCTTCGGCCTCGGCGCTGCCGGCCATCCCCGACGAACATGCCATCACCGAGGCGCGCTTTGCCGCCGAAAGCGCCCGCTCGCTGGCCGAACTGAAGACCGCCGTCGAGGCTTTTGGCGGCTGCAACCTGAAGACCAGCGCCCGCTCGACCATTTTCGCCGCCGGCGATCCGGCAAGCCGCATCATGGTGATCGGGCCGATGCCGAGCGCCGACGACGACCGCGAGGGTGTCGCCTTTTCCGGCCGCGCCGGCCTGTTGCTCGACCGCATGCTCGGCGCCATCGGCCTTACACGCGAGGCGATCCTCATCACAACGGTAATCCCCTGGCGTCCGCCCGGCGACCGCGCGCCCTCTGTGCCCGAGGTCGCCATCTGCCGGCCGTTCATCGAACGCCAGATCGAGCTGGCCGAGCCCAAGGCCGTGCTCCTGTTCGGCAATCTGACCGCCCGCTTCTTCTTCAACGAGACAGGCACGATCCACGCGCTGCGCGGCCAGTGGCGCGACATCGCCTGCGGCAATCATGCGGTTCCGGCGATCGCCACGCTGCATCCGCAGGAGCTTTTGACCGCACCGGCCAGCAAGGCGCTCGCCTGGCGCGACCTGCAGCTGTTTGCGCAGCGCCTCGCCCAGACCTGACCCTGTTCAGACCCGATCGTCCAAAATTTCGGCACATGTGACATTGATGCGATGAAGGTCATGCGTCTTGCGCATGGCTGCATCGCGTCCCTGCGCCTGCCTCATTTATGCTGCACTGCGATATATACTGTCACTCAAGGGAGGATTCGGAAGACAAGGATAAAAGGCCATGACCGTTCGTGCCCGCCCCATGCATTGCAAGTTCGAAACGCTCCGCCTTGCCGCCGAACCGCTGCGCAGCGGCCAACCCTATCACCGCTTCGGCTCCGCCACCAACGAACAGCTGACCGCGCGCGCCTTCTCCCGCACCGGCATGATCACGCGGCCGGCCACCCTGTTCAGCGACTTCCGCGACGCCTGACGTCCGGCGGCGCCGATGATTGCGTATCGCACAAGTTCGGCCTCTCGCAGTCGTTTAGCCCTTTTCACTATTCACTTCCGGCCGCTCGACGGCCATGCGAAAACCGCAAAGGATACCCCATGACCACGATGTTCAATCCGCTCCGCAATCTAAAGGCCGCCGTCATCCAGATCGGCAGCGCTATCGATGCATCTGAAGCCTATAGCCACGCAGCCTCGGGCAGATCGCGCCGCATGTCGCGCGGCGAAAACGCCCTGGTCCGCCACATCCCGCTCTGAAGCCACCTCGACGCGCGCGGCGAGCGAGTTAGCCGCTCACTCCCGCGAACGCCGGGCTTTCCAGGCGCTCTGCGGGCAGCAGGCTGCACGCATATTCGAATGCCGCGTCGATGATCGAGAACTTGATCGCCTGCCAGCCGCGATACTCATCCAGCAGGTCGGCCGTGAACCACAAGTGGGTCTTTTTCGTCTCGTCTTGCCACTGCAGTCCCTTGGCCTCTATGGCGCGGCGTAGCAAGCGTTGCAGATGGGTGCGAGACATCATGAAATGCTCCGCCATGGCACGGGCATCGACCCGGCCGATGTCATAGCGATCGGGCGACGGATCAGTCACGTCGATCCGCCGGACAAGTTCGTCCATCACCAGTCCGCCCGCCTCCGTCCAGAGGAACATGGCGACCCGCGGTGGAGGTTCGCGCCAGCCGTCGTGCTCGAACGAGCGCCTGGCCGCATAGGGCTGGATCAGCGGGAAGAGTTCCGGGTGGGCCATGAGCGTCTGCGCGCGCGCGCCGCCATCGACCCGGTCAAGCGTCGCCAGATTGGCCACCATCCAGCGAAGCATGCCGGCATAGGTCACCTCTGTCGCTTCGAAGCGGCGCGGTCGGCGGCCGGAATCGCCGGCGATACGAATGAAGCGATAGGACAGCAGCTGGTCGAGGA
The DNA here is from genome assembly GCF_964021225.1 of Rhizobium arsenicireducens. Taxonomy (NCBI): domain Bacteria; kingdom Pseudomonadati; phylum Pseudomonadota; class Alphaproteobacteria; order Hyphomicrobiales; family Rhizobiaceae; genus Rhizobium; species Rhizobium arsenicireducens. Next base: position 2,121,080 of record NZ_CAXHYK020000001.1, read on the forward strand.
AGTTCAGCACCGTGTTGCGGCTCGCTGCATTGTAAGTCGTGATCATGTCGCGCAAACGCGAGGCCGTCAGCCCCGAGCCTGGCACGGACGGATCATGTTCGAGATGGAGCGCGAAGGCGCATTGGCTGAGAAGCCAGCGCTGGTGCGAAGAGAGCAGCCGCGCCAGGCGTTTGTTGCCGTCGTACTCGCCCTGGAGATCGGCCGAAAAAATACGCAAGGATTCGCAAAAAGCGGGATTGGTTCGCAAATCATCAACCGACAGGGCCAAGGCAAACCCTCCCCCTCGCGTTGCCGCATCGATTGAACATAGATTGCGACCCGCCACCGGCGCCATAGTCGCCAGGCCGCCTTCTGCGGTCTGGAAGGGGCATTTCTCTGTTCAGGTTCATGCAAACTACGTTGTTCAGGTTTGGTTCGCTCGGGCGGCGGCGATTAACCTAGCCATAACCTTCCCTCTGTTTCAATCTTTATCATCCCGACGCAAGAAAAGAAAAGCGGCAGTCCTGGACGGAGGCCGATTCTGTCGCCGGTTTCAGCCCTGCGGCGTCGCCGCCTTGCGCGCGGCCCGGCGCTCCAGCCCGAGCTGGTGCTCGCGATAGATGATGAAGATGCCGGCTCCCACCACGATGGCCGCGCCCGCCAGCGTGGTCATGGTCGGCACCTCGTCGAACAGAAGGTAGGCGATCATCGAGCCGAGGATGATCGACGTATATTCGAACGGCGCCACTGTCGAGACATCGGCATGGCGATAGCTCTCCGTCAGCAGGATCTGCCCCAGCCCGCCGAAGAATCCGGCCAGCGCCATCAGTCCAAGTGCCTCCCAGCTCAGCACCTGCCAGCCGAAGAACCAGGTGACGGCCGATAGTAGCGAGGCGGTGAGCGAGAAGAACAGCACGATCGTCGCGGTCTTCTCCTCCTTGACCAGCTGGCGCACCTGCAGCATGGCGGCCGCGCCGAGGCCCGCCGAGATTAGCACGGCCAGCGCACCGGTGGCGGCAGTGGAGCCGAAGCCCTGCTCGCTGAACAGTGTCAGCTTCGGCCAGGAAATGATCATCACCCCGACCAGCCCGACGAAGACCGCCGTCCAGCGGTAGGCGCGCACCGTCTCGCGCAGAAACACCGCGGCAAAGACGACGGCCAGCAGCGGCATGGCATAGCCGATCGCAATGGCATCCGGTAGCGGCAGAAGCACGAGGCCGTAGAAGCCGATACCCATGGCCGCGACGCCGATCAGGCCGCGCTTGAGATGGCCGAGCGGATTCTTGGTCTGGAAAGCGGAGCGGAGATCGCCGCGCATGGCAAGATAGGCAAGGATCGGCACGATGGCGAAGGCGGAGCGATAGAAGGTGATCTGGCCGGTCGGCATGCCGGACCCCGCCAACTTGATGCAGGCCTGCATGCCGACGAAGACGGTGACTGAGGCGACTTTCATCAGGATGCCGCGAAGTGGACTGGAGGCGATGGCGGCCATCGGCGGGACTCGTATCTGGACAGCGGAGATGGGGGAGCGCGGAACTCCGCGAGCGAAGGACGAGGGAAGGTGTCAGCGCCTTCGCGATTGACAAAATCCCGTTTTTGAATGGTGGCACTTCCGATGCCCGCGGACAAGGGCAAGTTAAAGGCTCGCAGCAAACATCACTTGCCTATAATATATGCAAATTGTCCCAATGGAGGCACTTGCGCGATATTGAAGTTCAGCTCCTTTTACTTCTAGTTTTATGCCTTTTTAACCAATATCGTGAATGATATGCCGAAGTCTAAATCTCGTGTTTCCTCTGTCGCGCCACGGTCGGTCTACTCTCGACTGCGCGATCAACTACTCTGCGGTGTTCTTCTGATGACCGATATCGCGCCGAAATCGCTTTCCGCCGCCGCCGACATGGCCACGCCACGTTCCATGCGCGTGGTCACCGAGGGCATAGGCGTCGATCTCGAGCGCTTCAGTGCCGACAACACCCACATCGTCCGGCAGATCAGGCTGCTTGCCATCAATGCGCTGATCGAGGCGGCCCGCGCCGGCGAAACCGGCAAGGGTTTTGCGGTCGTCGCCCACGAGGTGCAGCGTCTCGCCCAGGGTGCGGCCGAGATCGCCGGCCGTTTCCAGGAGAACGTGCTTGGCCGAATCGGCCTTAGCCGGACGATCGCGGATACCCTGGTTGTCGAAATGGAAGGCGTGCGGCTGACCGACCTTGCCCAGACGCTGGTACAGTTCATCGTTCGCAATCTGTTCGAACGCACCGCCGACGTGCGCTGGTGGGCGACCGATCCGGCGCTGTGGCAGGCGCTCTGCGACCCGACCCCGAAGCGCTTCGCCTATGCCGCCGAGCGCCTCGGCGTGATCAACCGCTTCTACACGGTCTATCTCGACCTCGTCATGACCGACCAGACGGGCCGCATCGTCGCCTCGGCCAATCCGCGCTTCCAGCGTGGGCTGAAAGACCGCAGCCTCGCCGGCGAACCCTGGTTCGAAGCGGCGAAGAACTGCGCCAGCGGCGACGACTATATCGTCGACCAGGTCAAGTCGAGCCGGCTCCACGACAATCGCGACGTTCTGGTCTATGCCACCGGCATTCGCGAGGATGGCCAAAGCAACGGCCGGCTGGTCGGAACGCTCGGCGTCTATTTCGACTGGCAGGCGCAGGGCCAGGCGATCGTCGAGAAGGAGGCCAATCTGCCGCCGCAGGTCGCGGAAAAGACCGAAGTTCTGCTGCTCGACGGCGCGTTGCGGGTGATCGCCTGCAGCAACCCGGCTCGGCGCTACACCCATTTCGCGCTCAACAACCCCGGACAGGCCATGCGCGGCAGCTATTACGACAATTCGGGCTCGATCGTCGCCTTTGCCAAGACCCTCGGCTACGAGGACTATGACGGCCTCGGCTGGTATGGCGTCATCATCCAGCAGACCGAAGACGAAGACGCCATTCGCGCAACGCTCGGCATCAAGTGAACCCGGAGTCGCAGAGATCTTGAACGGGAAACTCGTCGTCCGGCGCCTTCGGGCAGGTCCTGTCGCGGCCAATCAATCCCGAACAACAGCGCAAATATTCGTCGACAAACACTGCCGATCCGACCGCCTACCTCGTTTTATTTCTTTGCTTTTTAACAATCGTTCAGAAATGTATGGCAGTCTCGCCGGCGAAATCACATCCTTGCACGCGCATGTTCGGGTATCATGATCACGCAAGGCGACTCACGGACGAGATCAGGATAGACAATGCGAACAGACACCGGCCAGATCATCAATCTGGCAGATTACCGCCCCACCGACTTCGTCCTGGAACGTGTGGATCTGACCTTCGAGCTCGATCCGACCGAGACCAAGGTTGAAGCGCGGCTGATCTTTCACCGGCGCGAGGGCGCCGACCCGAATGCCCCGCTGGTGCTCGACGGCGACGAACTGAAGATGACCGGCCTGGCCTTCGACCAGATCGACATGGCGCCTGAGCGTTATACCGAGACCGCTGACAGCCTGACGATCCGCGACCTGCCGGCAACCGCCCCCTTCGAGATCACCGTCACCACGCTGATCAATCCCGAGGCCAATACCCAGTTGATGGGCCTCTACCGCTCCAACGGCATCTACTGCACCCAGTGCGAGGCCGAAGGCTTTCGCCGCATCACCTTTTTTCCCGACCGCCCGGATGTGCTCGCCGTCTATACGGTCAACATCATCGCCGACAAGGCCGCCAATCCGTTGCTGCTGTCAAACGGCAACTTCCTCGGCGGCGCCGGCTATGGCGAGGGCAAGCACTTCGCCGCCTGGTTCGACCCGCATCCGAAGCCGAGCTATCTCTTCGCCCTCGTCGCCGGCGACCTCGGCGTGGTCGAGGATACGTTCACCACCATGTCGGGCCGCGAGGTGGCGCTGAAGATCTATGTCGAGCACGGCAAGGAAGCCCGCGCGGCCTATGCCATGGACGCGCTGAAGCGTTCGATGAAGTGGGACGAGGAAGTCTTCGGCCGTGAATATGACCTCGACATCTTCATGATCGTCGCCGTTTCGGACTTCAACATGGGGGCCATGGAAAACAAGGGCCTCAACATCTTCAACGACAAGTATGTGCTGGCCGATCCCGAAACCGCAACCGACCAGGACTATGCCAATATCGAGGCGATCATCGCCCATGAATACTTCCACAACTGGACCGGCAACCGCATCACCTGCCGCGACTGGTTCCAGCTGTGCCTGAAGGAAGGCCTGACCGTCTACCGCGACCACGAATTCTCCGCCGACCAGCGCTCGCGCGCCGTCAAGCGCATCGCCGAGGTCCGCCATCTGCGCTCTGAACAGTTCCCGGAGGACACCGGCCCGCTCGCCCATCCGGTTCGCCCGACCAAGTATCGTGAGATCAACAACTTCTACACGACCACCGTCTACGAGAAGGGCTCCGAAGTCACCCGCATGATCGCGACCATTCTCGGCCGCGACGGGTTCAAGAAGGGCATGGACCTCTATTTCGAGCGCCATGACGGCGATGCCGCCACCGTCGAAGACTTCGTCAAGTGCTTCGAAGATGCCAACGGCCGCAACCTCACCCAGTTCTCGCTCTGGTACCACCAGGCCGGCACGCCGCAGATCACCGTCTCGTCGTCCTACGACGCGGCCGCCAAGACATTCACGCTTTCACTTGAGCAGATGGTCGCGGCAACCCCCGGCCAGACAGCCAAGGAGCCCATGCACATTCCGCTGAAGTTCGCGCTGATCGGCGAGAACGGCGCTGAGGTCCAGCCGGGCACAGTGAGCGGCGGAGAGATTGCCGGCGACGTTCTGCACCTGACCGAGCGGAGCCAGACCTTCACCTTCTCCGGCATCGGCGCCCGTCCGGTCGTTTCGCTCAACCGCGGCTTCTCCGCGCCGGTCAATCTGCATTTCCCCCAGAGCGCCGACGACCTCGCCCACATTGCCCGCCACGACAGCGACCTCTTCGCCCGCTGGCAGGCGATCACCGATCTGGCGCTGCCGAACCTCATGGCGGCCGCCAAGGCAGCCGCGGCGGGCAAGCCCGTCGAATGCGATGGCGCGCTCTGCGACGCCCTGCTGGCGATCGCCGCCGACGACAGCCTCGAGCCGGCCTTCCGCGCACAGGCTCTGGCGCTGCCGAGCGAATCCGACATCGCCCGCGAACTGGGCGCCAATAACGACCCCGACGCGATCCACCAGGGCCGTCAGGCTATCCTTTCGGCAATTGCCGCGGCGGGTGCAACGACCTTCCGCAGCCTTTATGAAGTGCTTGCCGCGTCAAGCCCTTTCAGTCCCGATGCCGCCGGGGCCGGCCGTCGCGCATTGCGCAATGCAGCCCTCGGTTTCTTGGCGCTCAGCGACAACAGCCCGGCCGGCGCTGCGGAAGCCTTTGCCAAGGCCGACAACATGACGGACCTGTCGCAGGCCCTGACCGTTCTCGCGCACCGCTTCCCCGACGCGACAGAGACCCATGCGGCGCTCGCAGCGTTTGAAAGCCGCTTCGCCGCCAATGCGCTGGTGCTCGACAAGTGGTTCTCGATCCAAGCAACCATTCCGGGCGAAGGCGCGCTCGACCGCGTCATGCGCCTGATGCAGAACCCGCATTTCACCGCGTCGAACCCGAACCGGGTGCGTGCGCTGATCGGCACCTTCGCCTTTGCCAACCCGACCGGCTTCAACCGGCCGGACGGCAAGGCCTATCACTTCTTCGCCGAAGAGATCCTTGCGATCGACAAGCGCAACCCGCAGCTCGCCGCGCGTCTGCTGACGGCCCTGCGCTCCTGGCGGCTGCTCGAGCCGGTGCGCGCCGATCAGGCCCGAGAGGCGCTGATGACCATCGAGCGAGCGCCGTCGCTCTCGTCCGACGTCGCCGATATCGTCGAGCGGATCTTGAAGGGCTGACCCTAGCCCGAGCGGGACGCCCCGGCGCGGGGTGATCCCGCGTCGCGCTTGATAGGCGCGCTGTCAGGGTCGACGTCCTCCTCGACCGCTTCGCCGTCGGGATTGTCGATGTACCACTGCGCATCCAATTGGGCACTGTTGAGCACATCCTCGTAGCAGAGCGTCATCTGGCGATCGTCGGCGCTCCAGAAGGCATTCGCCACACCGCATTCCGTCGCCGTCAGCCTGATCCCGTCCTTCAGCTTGTAGCTGCCGGAAAACGCCGCGGCGACCATTTCGAGCACGCCGGCGTTCTTGATCATCTCGCGAAAATAGGCGAGCTTCGGATCCTTGGTCTTCTCATAAGTGATCTTGAACTGCGTCACGTCGCTCTCGCTCGCTTCATAAGGCTTCAGGACCTTCTCCCAGCTTTGCAGCAGGCTCTGGTATTCACCCGGGCATTCCTCGGCACGGTGGTCGGGAAATTCGAGCGACTCCGCGAAATCCCCGAAGCGCTTCTTGTCCTTGCCGATCATCAGACAGACGGTCGCATAGGCCCGCTGTTCATCCAGGCCGTGGCTGTCCCAGAATTCCAGCTCCTCCTCGTCTCCGTTCGCGCCGGCCGAGAGGAACCAGATATTGGCCCAGTCCTCAACGGCGCTGTTGAAGTCCTCGTCCTCAGCTTCGAGGAGGAGCAACACCGCGAGCCCGTCGACCGCATCCTCCTCCTTGCCGAGAACCGGGAGCGAAAACTCCGAGACCAGCATGTGGCCGGCTTCGTGAAAGACGGTGGCGATGGCATTGTTGAGGGCAAACTGGTTGGCCCCCTCGGTCTGCTCCGCGGTGATCTCGCCGTAGAGTTCGGGTGGCTGCGGCTCGACGGCCCGGGCTGGCCCACCCGCCACCAGCGATGCAAGGACAGCGACAGCCGGCGCGGCCCACAACGGAGACCGGCGAAACGGTTTCGGATACATGTCGGAAATTCCCCCTTCGGGCTCAGCCAGCATTGATCAGCGGCCTAATCGATAGGCGAGATCGGGCGATGTTTTCAATCAAATTCAAGCCTTTGACACAGGTTGCACAAAAAAAGCCGATTCGGATTAAGGGCTTAAGATTTTGTTCACCAAACCCGTCTGGACAAGGCGAATCACCAGTGATTCATTAGGTTAGATTCGGGCGAGCGGCGCTTCGGATCACACGAGGGGCAGAGGCAGGGACAATGTCGAACGCGCGGCGGGCAACCGCAGCCGATGAGCGGTTGCGACTCAATTTTTCAGGCATTGTGGCCTTCTTCGGCGGGCTTGGTGAGCGCATGGCCCGGATCAACGATCCCGGCAACGGTCATTCGCGCCGGATCGAGACCGTGTTGCGCCGGTCCATTCCCATTCTGATCCTCGCCTTCCTCTCGGTGGTGGCCCTTGCGCGCGTCGCCGGCATACTCGGCGAACATGCCCGCATGGAGAGCGGCGTGCGCCAGATCACCGCGCTGGTCGCCACCACGGCCAATGCTGCCCTCGCCGGACGCGAGGCCCTGTTCGTCTCGGCCGACCGCACGGCCGCCGAGACGGCACTCACGGCCCTGCTGCCGGCCGAGCGTCTCGCCGGTGGGGCCTTCGTGCTCATGGTCGAACCCTCGGGCCGGATCTTCGCGTCGTCGGCAGCCGGTGCGGGCTATGTCGGCCTGCCGCTCGCCAATCTGCTTCCGCAGGTCGCCGCCATCCGCCGCTTTGGCGATCGGTCCGGCGGCATCGAGACGGACATCGGCGGTCAGCGTCATTTCGCTATACTAACTCCGGTCGGAACGGACGGCGCAATGGTGCTGACCGCCCATTCCCTCCTGCCGACGTTGGCCTTCTGGCGCAGCGAGATCGCTCTCAACGTCACGCTCTTTGCGGGGATTTCGCTGATCCTCAGCGTCATCGTCTACGCCTATTTCCATCAGACCAAGCGTGCCCGCGAGGCCGACGACATTTTTCTCGAAAGCAATTTGCGCGTGGAAGCGGCCCTGTCTCGCGGCCGCTGCGGCCTTTGGGACTTCGATCTCGCCAATCGCAAGCTGTTCTGGTCACGCTCGATGTACGAGATGCTCGGACTGCCGCCGTCGGGCGAGGTGATGGCCTTTGCCGACGCGGCGCGACTGATGCATCCGGACGACGGCAGCCTCTTTGCGCTGGCCCGGGCCGTGGGTCGCGGCAATTCCAAGCAGATCGACCAGATCTTTCGCATGCGTCACGCCCAGGGCCACTATGTCTGGATGCGGGCCCGTGCCCAGGTCATCTGTTCCAATACCGGCTGCATGCATGTGATCGGCATCGCCATGGATGTCACCGAGCAGCATCGCCTTGCCCAGCGCTACGCCGAGGCCGACCAGCGTCTCGCCGATGCGATCGAATGCACGTCCGAGGCTTTCGTGCTGTGGGACAAGAACGACCGGCTGGTCATGTGCAATGCCCACTTCCAGCACGTCTACGGCCTGCCCGACAGCATCCTCGTGCCGGGCACCGAGCGCGCGGTCGTCCAGGCCGCGGCCCAGCGGCCGATCATCCAGCGCCGCGTTGCAGATCCCGATCCGAGCGGCTCATCGCGCACCACCGAGGTCCAGCTCGCCGACGAGCGCTGGCTGCAGATCAACGAGCGCCGGACGCGCGACGGAGGCCTCGTCTCGGTCGGCACCGACATTACCCTTTTGAAACGTCACCAGGAGCGCCTGCGCGAACAGGAACGCCGGCTGATGGCGACCATCGGCGACCTCTCCTCCTCGCAGAAGAAGTTGGAGCGCCAGAAGGCCGAGCTTTCGGTCGCCAATGCCAATTACCAGGCGGAAAAGGAACGCGCCGAGGCCGCCAACAAGGCGAAGTCGGAATTCCTCGCCAATATGAGCCACGAACTCAGAACCCCGCTCAACGCCATTCTCGGCTTCTCCGAAATCCTGCTCGCCGGCATGTTCGGGCCGATCGGCTCACCGAAATACTCGGAATATGCCCGCGACATCCACGAGAGCGGCAAGCACCTGCTGAACGTCATCAACGACATCCTCGACATGTCGAAGATCGAGGCCGGGCAAATGAAGATCCGCTGCGAGACGATCGATCTCGACGCGCTGATCGAGGAAAGCCTGCGGCTGACCGCGATCCCGGCCGAGGAAAAGAACGTCCACATCGAGCAGCGCGTCACCTCCGGCCTGACCATGACCGCCGACCGCCGCTCGATGAAACAGATCCTCCTCAACATTCTGTCGAACGCCGTGAAGTTCACCGAGTCAGGTGGACGGGTCGCGCTTCGCGCCCGCAAGATCGGCAACGGGGTGGCGATCACCATCGCCGATACCGGCATCGGTATTCCGGCGGCGGCTCTCGGCAAGATCGGCCAGCCGTTCGAGCAGGTGCAGAGCCAGTATGCCAAAAGCAATGGCGGCTCGGGCCTCGGCCTCGCCATCTCCCGCTCGCTGGTCAACATGCACGGCGGCAGCCTCAGGATACGCTCCTGCGAAGGCAAGGGCACCGTGGTATCGGTGCGGATCCCGGACGTTCTGGTGATCGAGACGACCCGCAAGCGGGCGTGAGAGACAGGCAAGGGTCCTGCCCGCCACAACCCGCTTACCGGCTTGAACAGGGGAGGAGGACGGCTGGCATTCGCAGCCGACCTGCCGGTTGTTCCGTCGACCGCTGCCTCCGTCCGCGTGAGCCGGCCCTTGGCATCCTGCGGAATTTACCATGGCGGCATTTGCAAACCGTGCGGACGTGATTTCATTCGTAATTGCTGATACAACTTCGACTCCCGTTCCCTCTTAGCGCGACTTCAGGCAGTCGGAGAAGGTGAAGAATGCGTCGGTCATATTGGACCCAATCCTTGATCACCCTTCTCTCTGCAGGCCTGCTGGCCGGACAGGCAAGCGCGGCTGATACGCTGCGTGTCGGCGGCACCGGCGGCGCAATGCCGATGGCACAGCACATTTCCACGGCCTATGCCGCCCAGGGCGGCCCAACGATCGAAATCGTACCCGACCTCGGCAGTTCGGGCGCTATCCGCGCAGTTGCCGATGGCGTCATTGATCTGGCAATTTCCTCGCGGGCACTGAAGGCGGAGGAGTCCGCGCGTGGCTTGAAGGACACCCGCTTCGCGCTGACCCCGCTGGTGCTGATCACCTCACACCCCGCGCCCGGCAGTGTGAAAAGCAGTGACCTGCCGCAAATGTTCGGGACGCAGACCGCGAAATGGCCGGACGGGACGCCTGTCCGCGTCATCCTCAGGCCTAAGTCTGAGACCGACAATGCGATATTCATCTTGCAGTTTCCGGGCATGGCAGAGGCAATCGACGCAGCACGGCTGCGCCCCGAGCTTCGCGTGGCCCAGACGGATCAGGACACCGCCAGCACGGCTGAAGACCTGCCCGGGTCGCTTGTCCAGTCCGGCCTCAGTCAGATCGTCACCGAAAAACGCGACGTGCGGCTTGTCGCGATCGATGGCGTGGAGCCGACGCTGGAGAATTTCGAAAGCGGCGCCTACCCTTACGAAAAGCAATTCTACCTCGTCTATGCGGAGAAGACCGCCACCGCAGCACAAGGTTTGCTTGACTTTCTGCAGTCTGATGAAGGTCGAAAGGTCTTGCGTGAAACCGGAAGCCTGACGGTCGGGAGTGATGAGTAGCATGGCCACCACACAACTCCGCAACCTCGTCAGCACGATTGGATTGGCCGTGGCGCTGGTGACTGCGGTCGCAGGCCCATTGCTCTTTCTTCTAGATGCCTATTCCGACACGAGGCGCACGCTGGATCTCAAGGCCGGGCTCGCCAGCAATCGCGTGGCGCAGTACATCTATGCGCACGACAGCCTCTGGCAATACCAGCAGCTCCGCCTGCAGGAGCTGATCGAATTCCCCTACGCCGATGGCGAAGCCTTGCAGCAGCGAATCTACGCAGCGGACGGAGAGTTGGTCTTGGAGGTCGGAGCGCCGCTCGCGGCCCCGACGGTTGCCCGGCGCACGCCTGTTTTCGTTTCTGGTCAGCCGCGCGCCTACATCGAGGCGGTGACCAGCTTCCGCAGCCGTCTCTATGAGGCCGGGCTGGTGGCGATCCTCAGTTCCATGCTTGGCTTCGGCATGTACTTTGCGCTTAGGATCTTCCCCTTGCGGGTGCTCGACCAGACGATGGGCGCTCTGCAGCGGAGCCAGAAGGATCTGGCCACCCAGAATGAGCGCCTGGATACGGCGCTCTCAAATATGTCGATGGGCCTGAGCATGTTCGACGCTCAGGAAAAGCTCGTTGTCGCGAATGGGCGATTTGCGGAAATCTTTCGGCTCGCGCCGGAAGAAGTAAGACCCGGCCGAACGGTCCGGGAATTGCTGGAGTTGGCCTTCCGGAAGGCGGGGCGAAGCGAAGAGGACCTGCAGGACACCCTGAAACTGACCCAACGCTTCATTGCCGAACGCTCGATCGGATATGCCGTCCACCGCACTGGCGATGGGCGCAGCATTGCCATGACCCACCGGCCGGCCCCAAACGGCGGCTTTGTCGCTACCTATGAGGACATTACCGAAAGACTGCTTACCGAAGAGAAGATCAAGTATCTCGCGCATCATGATGCGCTGACCGGCCTGCTCAACCGTGCTGCCTTCTATGAGCGCATGGACTCGATCGTCGGGCGAATGCCAAAATCGAGGTCGATAGCGGTTCTCAGCCTGGACCTCGACCATTTCAAGAACGTCAATGACACGCTGGGCCATCCCGTGGGTGACCTCCTTCTCCTGGCGGCCGCCGATCGCATGCGCAGTTGCACGCGCAGCGAGGATGTCCTGGCGCGACTGGGGGGCGATGAATTCGTCATCCTTCAAGTCGACCCCGAGCATCCGTCCGACGTCACGGCGCTCGCGTCCCGTCTCGTCGAAGTGCTCGGCACGCCGTTCGATCTGGATGGTCACCAGGTGGTGGTGGCGGCCAGCATTGGCATCGCGATGGCTCCCAGTGACGGTACGGTGCCGGACGTCTTGATGAAGAATGCTGATCTCGCACTCTACCGCTCCAAAGCCGATGGTGGAGGCACCTATCGCTTTTTCGAGCTTGGCATGGATGCGCGAATGCAGGCGCGACGCAGCCTTGAACTCGATCTTCGCAAGGCGATCGTGACCCACGAGTTCGAGGTCTACTATCAGCCGATCATCGACGTGAAGGCCGGGACGGTTACCGCGTGCGAAGCCCTTGTGCGCTGGCACCATCCGGAGCGCGGCATGATCTCGCCCGCGGAGTTCATCCCGGTCGCCGAAGAGACCGGCCTGATCGTGCAACTGGGTGAATGGGTACTGCAGCAGGCTTGCGCCGAGGCTGCCAAGTGGCCGAGCCACATCACGATCGCCGTGAACCTCTCCCCGGCCCAGTTCAAGCACAAGAACCTTGTTCACTCAGTCACAAATGCCCTCGTGACCTCGGGTCTGCCGGCCAGCAGGCTGGAGCTTGAGATCACCGAGCTGGTACTTATCCAGGACAACGAAAGCGCCTTTGCCATACTCCATGAGCTCCGGAACCTGGGTATCCGGATCGCGATGGACGATTTTGGCACCGGCTATTCCTCGCTGGGCTATTTGCGCAGCTTCCCGTTCGACAAGATCAAGATCGATCAGTCCTTCATACAGGATCTGCCGCACAAGGAAGAAAGCCTCGCGATCGTCCGCGCCGTCGTGGGTCTCAGCAGCAGCCTTGGGATCGACACGACCGCTGAGGGCGTGGAGACGGACGAGCAGCTTTCGAGCGTGACTTCGGAAGGCTGCACCCAGTTCCAGGGCTATCTGTTCAGCCGTCCCCAGACTGCCGAAGATATCGGGCGCACGCTAAGCGCGGAGGCCGAGCGGACAACCAAGACCGCCTGAGCGCACCGGGCGCCTTGCGGCCGCCTCTCCGGAAGCCTCGACCCTCGCGCTACTTCACGATCCCTTGAAACACTTTCCTGACCGCCTTGGTCAGGCGGCGCAGTTCCGCTTCCAGCGTCTTCAGATCGGGGCTGTCGCCGGCGCGGCAGACAAGATCGATAAGTCCGGCCGGAACTGCGGCGGGGCTGAAACCGCCATCGACGCAGAGACGGATCACCTGCGTCAAATCGGTCAAGAGCCTCAATGTTGAGAGACAAAGATCAAGGTCGTTCGGATCCATGAGTTCGCCGCCGAGACGCTTCAGCGCATCCGCCGTCGAAAGCCCGTTGACCTCCGCCGAGACACCGCGCCCTCTGGCGATCAATGCCAGGTGCTGGGCAATGAACTCGATGTCGATCAGGCCGCCGGGGATGAGCTTCAGGTCCCAGATGTCCCTCGGCGGCTTTTCCTTGGAGATCATTGCCCGCATCTCGGCGACGTCCTTCGCCGTCTTCGCCTCCTCGCGTGGTTTGGCCAGTACGGCCGCGATGACGGCACGAGTTGCGTCCATCAGTTCGGCATCACCGGCGATCAGCCTGGCGCGGGTGAGCGCCATATGCTCCCAGGTCCAGGCTTCCTCGAACTGGTACTTCGCGAAGGCGCGAAGACGCGTCGCGACCGGACCCTTATTGCCGGAAGGACGAAGCCGCATGTCGACCTCGTAGAGCACGCCCTCCGCCGTCGGTGCCGAGAGCGCCGCGATCAGCCGCTGGGTAAGCCGTGTATAATAACGCACCGGATCGAGCGGCTTTGCCCCGTCCGATTCACCCGCATCGTCGTCATGTTCGTAAAGCAGGATCAGGTCGACGTCGGAGCCGGCGGAGAAGCTCGAAGGAGCCGAGCTTGCCCATGCCGGCAAGCGCCACCTTGCCGCCGGGGATCTTGCCGTGCGCGGCCTCCATCTCGGTGACCACCGCGCCTAGCGCCTTCTCGATGATCAGGCCGGCAAGGTCTGTAAAGGCATGACCGGCGAGCGCCCCGCCGATCGTTCCGGTCAGCAACCGGATGCCGATCAGGAAGCGCTGCTCGGCGGCAAAGATGCGCAGCCGGTCGAGAATCTCTTCGTAGTGGTGGCTGCCCTGGAGGAAGGAGGAGAGACGCCTGGCGAGATAGTCGCGCGTCGGCAGCTCGACCATCAGGCCGGGATCAAGCATGCCATCGAACACATGCGGACGCCTCGCGATGATCTCGGCCAGGCGAGGTGCTGACGACATGATGTTGACGATCAGGTCGAGCAGTGCCGGATTGCTGGTCAGCAGCGAAAAGAGCTGGATGCCGGCCGGCAGGCCGGAAATGAAGCTGTCGAAGCGAAAGAGCGCCTCGTCCGCGCGCCGGCTTTCACCGAAGGTCTTCAAGAGCTGGGGCGTCAGTTCCGTCAGCCGCTCGCGCGCCTCGACCGACTGCGTGGCGCGGTAGCGGCCGTAGTGCCATGTGCGGATGACGCGGGAAATATCCTCGGGTCGCTCGAAACCGAGCGCCTTCAATGTCCGCAGCGTATCGGGATCGTCCTGCTGGCCGGTGAATACGAGGTTGCCGGTCGCAGACGATAGAACCTCCTCCTGCTCGAACAGCCGGGCATAGCGCCGCTCGACCGTCTTCAGCACGCTTTCCAGCCGGGTGGAAAAGCTCGTCGTGTCGTCGAAGCCGGCCATGTAGGCGATGCGGCGGAGTTCGGTCTCGGTTTCGGGCAGGAGATGAGTCTGCTCGTCATGCACCATCTGGATGCGGTGCTCGATGTCCCGCAGGAACCAGTAGGCCTCGATCAGTTCGTCGCGGGTCGAAGCATCGATCCAGTTGGCGGCGGTCAGCGCGTGTAGCGCCGGCTCGGTCGGCCGAAGCCTCAGTTCCGGCATGCGACCGCCAGCAATCAACTGCTGGGTCTGGGCGAAGAACTCGATCTCGCGGATGCCGCCGCGGCCGAGTTTGACGTTGTGGCCCTTGACCGCGATCGCGCCATGGCCCTTGTGCACATGGATCTGCCGCTTGATCGAATGAATATCGGCAATCGCCGCATAGTCGAGGTATTTGCGGAAGACGAAGGGCACGAGCTCGCGCAGGAAATTCTGTCCCGCTTTCAGATCGCCGGCCACGGGCCGCGCCTTGATGAAGGCGGCACGCTCCCAGTTCTGCCCCCTGCCCTCGTAATAGAGCAACGCCGCCTCGACCGGTACGGCCAGCGGCGTCGAGCCCGGATCGGGCCGGAGGCGCAAGTCGGTGCGGAAGACATAGCCGTCGCCGGTACGATCCTGCAGGATGCGAACGAGGCGGCGCATCATCCGGCCATAGGTCTCGGTCGCATCCTCGGGCGAAACGAGAATGCCCGCCTCCGTCTCGAAGAAGATGACCAGGTCGATATCGGAGGAATAGTTGAGTTCGCAGGCGCCAAGCTTGCCCATTCCGAGCACGATCAACCCGCTGCCAAGCGCCGGGGCTTGCCGGTCGGCGAGCCTGAGCTTGCCGGCGTCCTCGCCGGCGAGCAGCAGATGATCGATGGCCGCCGCGACGCAAGCGTCGGCAATGGCGGACAACCAGCGGGTCGTGTCGCGCGCGTCGAAGATCCGGGCAAGATCGGCGAGCGCGGTCAGGAAGGAGAGCTTGCGCTTTGCTATTCTCAGCCGCGTCATCACCTGCGCTTCGGTCGCGGGTGGTCCGCCGTCCTCGCCGCGCCAGGCATTGCGGGCGTCGGCGACAAGGCCTTCAAGCAGCGGTTCGAGCGGTTCGTCCAGCGCCCGCGCCAGGGTCGCCGGATCGAGCATGGCCATGTCGCGCAGATAGGGCGAGAGGGAGAGCGCCGCCGTGACGAAGCTTCTTAGCGGGCCTTCACTGGCCAGCAGCTCGGCAATCGCCGGCTGCTGCTTGGCGGCGTCCTTCAGCAGGGAGATGACCGACTTCTGTTCCGTCTGGTTGAGCGGCCGGACCACAGCCTCCGCGACCTCGGCCAGTCTTTTCGTCGTCGTCTCGCCCATCGCAAGCCTCCCCCGCACGCGCCGTTCACGAGACGCTTTCTCGCGAATCTCGCGGTTTGCGCAGAGGTTATGCTTTCTGGTCGGCGATGACCATGCCGACGATCAAGCCGTGCACCCCTCGGGCCTGGCCAAGCCGAGAGGCGAATGGCGTCACCCCTTCTGGCCGGGAAAGACCATGCTTGCGGTCAGGCCGCGCGACGCGCCGCCGACCGGGTTCGTATCGGAAAGTTCCAGCCGTCCCCCGTGCAGCGCCATGATCGCCTCGACCAGCGACAGGCCCAGCCCTGTGCCCGGCTTGCTGCGGCTGGCATCGAGGCGGACGAACCGCTTGACCACGGCCTCGCGCTTGTCAGCATCGATGCCCGCGCCGTTGTCGGCGACCGACAGTTGTACCGCCCCTCCAACCTTGGCGACCGTCACCACGATCTTGCTCTCGCCCTCGACCGTCGCGCCATATTTGATCGCATTGTCGATCAAGTTCGAAAGCGCCTGGCCGATCAGTTCACGGTTCCCCCGCACCGACAGCCCGGGCGCGATCCGCGTTTCCAGCACCAGCCCGGCTTCCTCGGCCACCGGCTCGTACAGCTCGGCGCTATCGGCCGCGATGGCCGAGAGGTCAATATCGGAAAGTTCGGCGGCGATCGAGCCGGCCTCGACCCGGGAAATCATCAGCAACGCGTTGAAGGTGCGGATCAATTGGTCGGATTCGGAGATGATGCCTTCGAGCGCCGCGCGCCGCGCCGTTTCGTCCTTCTCGGCCAAAGCGTCGGAGGCCTTGTTGCGCAGGCGTGTCAGCGGTGTTTTCAGGTCGTGGGCGATATTGTCGGAAACCTGGCGCAGGCCCTCGTTCAGCTTCACGATCCGCCCGAGCATTTCGTTGAGCGAAGAGGACAGCCGGTCGAACTCGTCGCCCGACCCGGAAACCGGAAGGCGCTGCGAGAGATCGCCCGCCATGATCTTCTTGCTCGCCGCAGAGACCCGGTCGATGCGTTTCAGCGCATTGCGGCCGATGGCGAACCAGATGATGACGGCGCCGAGGCCCATGATGGCAAGCGCCACCATCAGCGCCTGGCGCACGAGAAGTCGCAGCTTGCTCGGTTCGCCGAGGTCGCGACCGACCAGAACCCTGAGCTTGTTGTCGAGAAAGAAGACATGGCCCGCCGCCACGTGACGCTGCACATCGCCGCTCTCGTTGTAGCGCTCATAGCGGAAGGGCCGGTCGGTCCAGCCCTCATGGTCGAACAGACCCGGCTCGACCGAGGCGACGTTACCGGCAAGAATCTCGCCCACCGGGCCGGCGATGATGTAGAGATTGGCCCCGGGTTGGCGGGCGCGGCGCTCCATCAGCCCGAGCAGGCGGTTGATGCCGCCGCGCTCGAAGGCCGTCTCGATCTCCTTGACTTCCTCGTTCAGCGTGTCGCGCGTCTGGATGTAGAGAATGCGCTCCGACATCGCCGTCACATAGATCACCAGCAATGCGGCGCAGAGCGCGAAAAGCGCAATATAGAGCGCCGACAGCCGGACCGCGGTCGACTTGAACAGGAGCTTGGCACCGGCGTTCATGGCACCCTCAGCCCTCGTCCTTCATCATGTAGCCGGCACCGCGCACCGTCTTCAGCAAAGGCTTGTCGAAGTCCTTCTCGATCTTGGAGCGCAGCCGCGACACATGTACGTCGATGACATTGGTCTGCGGATCGAAGTGATAGTCCCAGACGTTCTCCAGCAGCATGGTGCGGGTCACCACCTGGCCGGCATTCTTCATCAGATATTCGAGCAGCCGGTATTCGCGCGGCTGCAGCGGGATTTCCTTGCCGGCGCGACGCACCTCATGCGACAGCCGGTCGAGTTCCAGGTCGCCGACCCGGTAGACCATGTCCTGCTCGGGCTTGCCCTTGCGCCGGCCGAGCACCTCGACACGCGCCAGAAGCTCGGAAAAGGCGTACGGCTTCGGCAGATAGTCGTCACCGCCGGCGCGAAGCCCGGTGACACGGTCGTCGACCTGGCCGAGCGCCGACAAGATCAGCACCGGCGTGTCGACGCCGCGCTTGCGCAGCTCACTGATGACGGAAAGCCCGTCGCGCCGCGGCAGCATGCGGTCGACGACCATCACGTCATAGCCATTCTCGCTGCCCATGAAGAGGCCGCTTTCCCCATCGCTGGCGTGATCGGCGACAATGCCGGCCTCGCGAAAGGCCTTGGTGATGTAGGCTGCGGCTTCAAGATCGTCTTCAATAACAAGTATCTTCATGTGCGCGACATTACCGCCTGCGGTGGTCTGCGCACAACCGGAATCGCCCGGCTGTGGCGCTTGGCCCTGCCCGGTGTGCATGATGGACGTCCTTCTCTTCAAATAAGAAAGGGGCGCCGCGTCGGATAAGACAGCGGCGCCCCAGGATCAGGTCGGTTCGGCGCCGTCAGCTCTGAGCGATCGGCAGGGCAACGAAGCGGCTACCATTCTCGGATTCGATCTGGAACAGTGCTTTTGTGCGACCGTCCTTCTTCGCCTGTTCAAGTACCTTTAGCACGTCGTCGGCACTCACGACCGACTGGTTGTTGACCGAGGTGATCTTCTCGCCGGACTTGATGCCCTTGTCTGCCGCGTCGGAGGCGGGGTCGACGTCAATAATCGTCAGGCCCTTGCCGTCCTCGGCCGGCGCAACGGAGAGACCCATGTTGGCAAGCGCCTGCTGGGTCGCCGGTGCGGGGCTGCTCTGGCTGTCCGTGCCGGCAATCGCAGTCTCGTTCGGCAGCTGGCCGAGTTCGACCTTGATGTTCGTCGCCTTGCCATCACGCCAGATCGACACATCGACCGTGGTGCCCGGATCGAAGGCGGCGATCCGCTTGGCAAGGTCGCGGGGATCCTTGACCGCTTCACCGTTGACGGCAGTGACGACGTCACCCTGCTTGATGCCGGCCTTGGCGCCCGGTGAACCTTCCTGCGGGGCGACGACCAGCGCGCCGCTCGCTTCCGAAAGGCCGAGCGAGTCTGCGATGTCCTCAGTCACCGGCTGGATCTGCACGCCGAGCCAGCCGCGTTCGACCGTTCCGCCGTCCTTGAGCTTGGCAATGACGTCCTTGGCAACCGAGGAGGGAATGGCGAAGGCGATACCGACATTGCCGCCCGACGGCGAGAAGATCGCGGTATTGATACCGACCACTTCGCCGGCCAGATTGAAGTCCGGGCCGCCGGAATTGCCACGGTTCACGGCCGCGTCGATCTGAATATAGTCGTCATAGGGGCCGGAGCCGATGTCGCGGCCACGCGCCGAGATGATGCCGGCCGTCACCGTACCGCCCAGACCGAAGGGATTGCCCACGGCCACGACCCAGTCGCCGACGCGCATGTTCTCGTCTTCGGCGAACGTGACATAGGTGAACTTCTGCTG
The DNA here is from genome assembly GCF_964021225.1 of Rhizobium arsenicireducens. NCBI lineage: Bacteria > Pseudomonadati > Pseudomonadota > Alphaproteobacteria > Hyphomicrobiales > Rhizobiaceae > Rhizobium > Rhizobium arsenicireducens. The sequence goes on from NZ_CAXHYK020000001.1 coordinate 2,140,172, forward strand.
CGGGTTCTCGACCTTCAGCAGAGCAAGGTCGGTCCGGCTGTCGCTGCCGACAAGCTTGGCGTTCAATTCCTTGCCGTCATTCATCACGATGGTGAAGGTGGAACCGTCGTTGATGACGTGGTTGTTGGTGACGATATAGCCGTCCTCGGAGATGAAGAAGCCGGAGCCTTGTGATATGGGGCGCATGCGGCCCTGGCCGCGTCCATCCGGCCTGCGCTCGGGTGCGCGTCGGCCGAATTGTTCCGAATCGGGGCCGTATTCCTTGAAGAACCGCTTCAGCGGATGATCATCCGGCAGGTCTTCGAAACCGCGGCCGCCGAAACCGAAGGAAAAGTTGCTCTGGTCGGAGGTCTGCTCGACATTGGACTGGACGCGAACGGAAACCACGGCCGGCGACACGGCCTCGACCACGTCGGCGAAGCTCGGCACCTGGGCGGCCTCGACCTTGACAGGTTCTGCATAGGCGGGGGCGACCGCGATCGGAAGCGCGCCGGCCAGCATCGCGGCGGCCAGACCCGCAGCGGTCGAATTTCTCAGGATCGTCTTGAACTTGGAGCGACCAATTTGTGCGGACATGTAATCTACCTTCATCTGTTCTTCTGACTGGAGACCGGGAAACCCGGTGGAAGCGGTGGATGATGTAGATATAGGGCGCCTCACCTTACTGCGAACTGTACGCCAGATGAAATCTTTGTAATCTTTGGAGGCATCTGCGTGCTGCGCCCGGCCGTTCACTCGTCGAGCAGTTTGCCGAGCCGGGCCTCTTCCTCGTCCGAAAGCCTCTTCGGTTCCGGTCTGTTTCGCCCTCGGGCATAAGTGATGGCGACGCCCAGGCCGACCAGCAGAAGGAACCCCGGAGCGCCCCACAGCATCAACGTCTTGGCGGAGAGCCGCGGCTTCAGCAGCACGAACTCGCCATAGCGCGACACAACGTAGTTGATCACCTGCTCGTCGCTGTCCCCCGACATGATGCGCTCACGCACAAGCACCCTGAGATCGCGTGCCAGTTCGGCATTCGAATCGTCGATCGACTGGTTCTGGCAGACCATGCAGCGCAGATTGGCCGAAAGGTCCCGCGCCCGCTGCTCCAGCTTCGGATCGGCAAGCCTCTCGCCCGGATCGACGGCGAAGGCCGGGAGGGGAAGGAGAAGGAGGGCAAGAACAATAAGGATGCGCCTCAATGCACAGGGCATACGCCCCTCATCCGGCCGCCGTTTCCCTGGATGGCGCATCATTCAGCCGCCTCCAACGCGGCCGGCACCGTCGCCTTGGCATGCCGCTTCGGCACGCCGACACGCAGCCGCCGGTCAGAAAGCGAGACAAATCCGCCTGCCATCATGATCAGCGTGCCGTACCAGATGCAAAGAATATAGGGCTTCCACCAGACACGGACGACGAGGCCGCCGCCGTCGATCTGGTCACCGAGCGCGATGTAGAGCTGGCTGACGCCGAAGGTGCGTATGCCGGCTTCCGTGGTCGGCATGCGCCGCGCCGTATAGAGCCGTTTCGACGACCAGACATCGCCGAGATCGACGCCCGCCTGCCGGATGGTGAAATGGCCGCGATCCTCGGTGTAGTTCGGGCCGGCGGCCGATTTCATGCCGTCGAAAGTGACCGTGTAGCCACCCGCATCGGCCGTCATGCCGGGTTTCATCTCGACCACGGTTTCGGTCTCGAAAGTGGTTACGGCAACGATCCCGAGAACCGTGACGCCCAGCCCCATATGAGCAAGCGCCGTGCCGATCGCCGAGCGAGGCAGGCCGTTCAGGCGGCGCAGAGCCAGCCCGGTCGCCAACTTGCGGAACCCGGCGCGATACCAGAGGTCCGACAGGGCACCGAAGATCAGGAAGAAGCCGAGGGCAAGGCCGAAGACAGCCATGACCGGACCACCGTTCTCGACATAATAGATCGCAAGCGCGAGCACCAAGGCAATTGTTGCGGCAAAATAGAGCCGCTGCAGCGCCGCGTAGAGATCGCCGCGCTTCCAGGCGAGCAACGGGCCAAAGGGTGCGGCGACAAGAAGCGGCGCCATCAGCAGGCCGAACGTCAGGTTGAAGAACGGCGCGCCGACCGAGATTTTCTCGCCCGTCAGCGTTTCGAGCAACAGCGGATAGAGCGTGCCGATCAAGACGGTCGCAGTCGAGACCGTGAGGATCAGGTTATTGAGGACGAGCGCGCCCTCGCGCGAGATCGGATGGAAGAGCCCGCCCGACTTGAGCAATGGCGCACGGAAGGCGAACAGCGCAAAGGCGCCGCCGATGAAAAACGTCAGGATGCCGAGGATGAAGATGCCGCGGCTCGGATCGGTGGCAAAGGCATGCACCGAGGTCAGCACGCCCGAGCGCACGAGGAAGGTGCCGAGCAGCGACAGTGAGAAGGTCAGGATTGCAAGCAGCACGGTCCAGATCTTCAGCGCATCGCGCTTTTCCATGACGAGCGCCGAATGCAGCAGCGCCGTGCCGGCGAGCCAGGGCATGAAGGAGGCGTTTTCGACCGGATCCCAGAACCACCAGCCGCCCCAGCCAAGCTCGTAATAGGCCCAGTAAGACCCCATTGAAATGCCGGCGGTCAGGAAGGTCCAGGCGGTCAGCGTCCAAGGGCGCACCCAGCGCGCCCAGGCGGCGTCGATGCGCCCGTCGATCAGCGCCGCGATGGCGAAGGAGAAACACACCGAGAAGCCGACATAGCCAAGATAGAGCAGCGGCGGATGGATCGCCAGACCGATATCCTGCAGCACCGGATTGAGATCGCGGCCTTCGGCCGGGATCGGCGACAGGCGGTTGAATGGATTGGAGGTCAGAAGGATGAACAGCAGGAAAGCCGCGGAGATCCAGGACTGGACTGCGAGCACATTGGCCTTCAGCCGGTCCGGAAGGTTTGCACCGAAGAAGGCGACCAGTGCGGAAAACAGCGTTAGCGTCAGCAGCCAGAGCATCATCGAGCCTTCGTGGTTCCCCCAGACGCCGGAGATCTTGTAGATCATCGGCTTCATCGAGTGGGAATTTTCGAAGACGTTCTGCACCGAGAAATCGGAGACCACATAGGCCCAGGTCAAGACAGCAAAGGAAAAGGCAATGAGCAGGAACTGTGCCATCGTGCCGGTCACGGCGACCCCCATCATCGCCGTGTCGCCGCGCTTGGCGCCGATCACCGGCAGGATGGCGACGATGATCGATGCGGCCAGCGCCAGCACCAGAGCGTAATGGCCGAGCTCGATGATCATTGGGTCTTTTCCTCTTCCTGCCAAACGCCGTCGGCCTTCAGACGGTCGGCGACTTCCTTCGGCATGTAGTTCTCGTCATGCTTGGCGAGCACGCTGTCGGCTGAGAAGACCTTGCTGCCGGCCGCAAACTTGCCCTCGGTCACCACGCCCTGGCCCTCGCGAAACAGGTCCGGCAGGATGCCGACATAGGTCACGGGTACGGTCGCGGTGCCATCGGTCACGGAGAACCGGACGGTCGAGCCCTCGCTGCGCACCACCGAACCTTCTTCAACCAGCCCGCCGAGACGGATGCGCGTTTCCGGACCGACGACCATCTTGTCAAAATCGGAAGGCATGTAGAAATAGGCGACCGACTGGCCAAAGGCGAACATCACCAGGAGAACGGCGGCAATGATGAAACTCATGCCGCCGCCGATCACGGCCAGTCGTTTCTGTCTGCGGGTCATTTCAATGCCTCCTCAACCGGCAGGCCGAGCTCTCGGCCCATGGCGATCAACTGCTTACCCTCATCCTGTTCCGACGGGAAGGCGGCAAGGCCGGCCTTCAGCGCGGTGATCGCCTTGTCCTTTTCGCCCAGCATTGCATAGGAACGAATGAGGCGCATCCAGCCTTCGAAATTATTCGGGTCTTCCTTGAGCTTGGCGTCCAGTCCCTCGACCATGCCGCGGATCATTGCGTTGCGGTCGGTCGCAGACATGCCGGCAGCCGCCTCGACGTCGCTTTCGCTCGGCCCTCCGGGAGCATTGGACGGCGCCTGCGCCGGCAAGCCGGCAACGGGCGCGCCGCCGGAATTGGCGGCAATGTGTTCCTGCACCAGCGGCAGCCAGGGCGCATCGGCCGGCGAGGCCTTGGCGAGAGCCTGGAAAGCGGCCAACGCCTCGGTCTTCTTGCCGGCCTGCTCGAGCGCCAGCGCCAGGTAGAATTGCGCACGCGAATCCTTGGGATCGAGCCGCAGTGCCTCCTCGAAGGCGGAGCGCGCGTCGTCGGTAACAATCCCGTCATTGCCAGCCAGCAGCACCTCGCCGAGGCCGTTCATGCGCCCCGGGCTCGTGCCCTGCAAGCGGATGGCGTTGCGGTAGGCGAGTTCGGCATCGCCGAGACGCTGCATCTTGAAGTAGATCGGCGCAAGAACATCCCAGCCCGAGCCATCGGCCGGATTCTGCGCCAGATGTCGCTCGACCTTGGCGACCAGCAGCTCGATGTTGTTGCCAGGATTTTCCAGTCGCGCGGCCAGAGGTGCGGCCGGCATGTCCGGACTTCCGGTCTTGAGGTAGAAGCCGAGCCCCACCGCGGGAACACAGAGAATGACGAAGGCCTGCGCGAGCTTGTTCAGGCCCTTCGTGCGGCCGCCATCGCTCGCCTTTGTACTTTCGCCCGAAACCGCCAGCAGACGTCGACCGATCTCGGCGCGGGCATAGCCGGCATCCTCGGCGGAGATAAGGCCTTCGGCCTTGTCACGCTCGAGTTCCTTGAGCTGGTCGCGATAGACGGCGGCTTCGCCGGCATCATCAAGCGCCGCAGGCGGCGCACCCTTCAGAAGGGGCCAAAGGAGAGTGACGGCGACGGCGACCGTCAACAAGGCAGATAAGATCCAGAACAACATGGTGCTCAATTACTTCAAGCCGAGGCAAGACGCCACAAGCAAACGGCGGATGACGCGAAGTTGAGGCGTTTGGCCGCAAGCCGATCACTAGAGTAGTCGCGACAACCCGGCCTTGACTTACGTCAAGGGCGTCCAGGTGCCGTTGGGATTGCGGCAAGCCGCGCCACGCGCCTCGATCTGGCGCCCCTTGACGCTCAACGTGTGGAGATACTGGCGGCAATTCTGCTGGCCGACCTGATAGGGCGCAGCCGCGACCACCTGGCCGCTGACATTCTGCCCGGTCCAGGCGACCGGCTGGAAGCCCGGTGCCGCCTCCAGTGCCCTGTATTCGGCCTCCAGCGCCCGCTGCAATTCGCTATTGGTGAGCTTGACGGCGGCACGCGAGACGATGCCCCCCTGAAGAGCCGAAATGTAAAGCGCGGATGAATTCGATCTGCCTGAAGTCACGGCACCACTCTGCGATCCGCCGCTCGTCGTGCAAGCAGAAAGTACAAGTGCAGCCAGCGCCATTGCTGCCGCGCCCCGAAAGCGTGAAACACCCATAGGAACAGCCCCAGTCCCGTTATCGGAACGATCAATCATAACATCTGTCCTCGCTGTGCTGCGGCACACCCATGGCATCTTTATGGCTGCCATTGTATATTCACAACAAAATTGATCATGCAGTGTCCCTCGTCACAGCTGGCAGCACAAGCCTTGCCTTCAGGCCGCCGATCGAAGCGCGCGACAGGCTGAAAGTCCCCTGGTATTCGCTGGAGATTTCCTTGACGATCGACAGGCCGAGCCCGGTGCCCGGCTTGCTCTCGTCAAGCCGCTTGCCGCGCTTCAGCGCCTCACCGATCTCCTCGGGGGCCAGGCCCGGACCGTCATCCTCGACGGTCACCTCGATCCAGCCGCGCCGCGCGCCCTCGGGCGCCGTTTCCGGCTCGTACGCCGCGACCACGGCCGAGACGGCAACCTGCGCCTTGGCAAAGCGGGCGGCGTTCTCCAACAGGTTGCCGACCGTTTCCTCGACGTCCTGCTGCTCCATGGCGAAGGCAACGCCCGGTGTCACATCGAGGCGGAATTCGACCTGCGGATTGAGCCGCCGCATGACGCGCACCAGCCGCTCCATCACGGGCTCGGCCTCGCAGCGCGCCAGCACCGAATCGCGCTGTGCCGCGATGCGCGCCCGGTTGAGATAGGTCGCCACCTGCGCCTGCATCGCCTCCGCCTGGCTGCGAACCACGTCGCCCTGCGCCTTGTCGAGGCCGCGCGCCTCGTTGAGCAGCACGGCGATCGGTGTCTTCAGCGAATGGGCGAGATTTCCCACCTGCATGCGCGCGCGCTCGACGATGCGGCGATTGCTCTCGATCAGCGCATTGATCTCGTTGGCGAGCGGCTGGATCTCCCGCGGATAGTCGCCCTCGATCCGTTCCGCCTCGCCGCCGCGGATATTCTCCAGCGCACGGCGCGCCCGGTCGAGCGGCTTCAGACCGAGAAGAATGGCAAGGCCGTTGACGACGAGCCCGCCGAAGCCGAAAAGCGCGAGCCCGGCATAGAGACGGGTGGAGAAGAAGCTGATCTCCTCCTCCACAACCTCGAGATTGCCGGACACGCGAAAACGCGCGGCCCGGTCGCCGCCGTCGAGTACGACCTCGGTTTCAGCGACCAGGATCCTGTTCCCCACCGTATCGACCATCGGATAGAAGCGCTCGTAGTGCTCGTCGAACGGCACCTGCTCGAGGCTCGGCACGGCGAGTTCGGCCATGCCGAGCGAGGTCGAGGCGAGCGGGGCAGCGGCAAAGTCGCCGAGCGGCTCGACCAGCCAGTACCAGCCGGTTTCCGGCTGCGAAAAGCGCAGGTCGCCGAGTTCGGGACTGCCCGACAGGCCGTCGCCGTCGCCGATCGAGACGGAATTGATGACATTGTAGAGCTGTGCGCGCAGGAGATTGTTGAAGCCGCGTTCCACGCCCTGTCGGTAGAAGGCCGAGATCACCAACGCGATGGTGATCAGCGAAACCGCCGACCACAGCGTGGCCATGAGCAGCACGCGGACGGTCAGCGACCGGGAGACGGGGATCATTTCGCCTCTTGCTGAGCTTGGATGCGATAGCCAAGCCCGCGGACGGTCTCGATCATGTCGATGCCGATCTTCTTGCGCAGCCTGCCGACGAAGACCTCGATGGTGTTCGAGTCGCGGTCGAAGTCCTGGTCGTAGAGATGCTCGACCAGTTCCGTGCGCGACACCACCTCGCCCATGTGGTGCATCAGGTAGGACAGGAGGCGGTACTCGTGCGAGGTGAGTTTCAGGGCCGTGCCGTCGACCGTCGCCTTGGAGCTCTTGGTGTCGAGTCGGACCGGGCCGCAGACGATCTCCGACGAGGCGTGCCCGGCGGCACGGCGGATGAGCGCGCGGATACGGGCGAGAACTTCTTCAAGATGGAAGGGTTTGGCGACGTAGTCGTCGGCGCCGGCATCGATGCCGGCAACCTTGTCGCTCCAGCGGTCGCGCGCCGTCAGTAGCAGGACGGGCATGACGCGCCCGGCGGCCCGCCATTTCTCCAGCACTGTGATGCCGTCCATTTCCGGCAGGCCGATGTCGAGGATCACGGCGTCATAGGGTTCGGTTTCACCGAGGAAGTGGCCTTCTTCGCCGTCGAAGGCCTTGTCGACGACATAGCCCGCGTCCTGAAGCGCTTCGACGATCTGCCGGTTCAGGTTGACATCGTCCTCGACGACCAGAATGCGCATCTACCCCGCCCCTCTTCTAGCACGCACGCCGCGGCTGGCCGCAGCGCAGATCAGTTGGAAACCCGCATGGTCACCTTGCGCGGGCGTTCGTTGCCGCTGCCCGGAATCAGGACCGTGATGACACATTCATTGCCGGATTGGCGCACCGAGAGCAACTGCCCGCCGACTTCCTCGACCGCGCGATAGGCGGCGCTGCGGCAGTCGATCCCGCTGCCGTTGTCGTCCGCGGACTGCACAAGTACGAGCGGCGCCTTCATGGCACCCGCGCCCACGCTGTCCTGGGCAGGCGTCGCCGCCATTCCGACCGCCAGGCCCGCGATGATCATGATGGATGCCATTGCTTTTTCTTCCGCACAACTTGAACTCTTGCTGACTTTCTACCGCATGCCTTCTGAATGGCAAATGAATGCGACCATCAATTGCGCCTGTCGCGGAGGTCGATCGGACCGGTTGCCTTGATCCGACCGTAGATCGCTAGGACGCCCCCGAAGGCACCGGCGAAGGTCGCCAGAGCATCGGCGAGGTCGGCCTGTTCGGCAAGCCCCAATTCGAGCCCGGCATATCTCAAAAGCGGCGCCCCGATCGCAATCAGCGCCCCCCACACGGTCTTCGACTGGTACCATTGCTTCATGTCGAGCATGTCGCTCTCCTTTCACGGTAGGTTGATGGAAATGGGTGGGGTGGAGCGTAGGTACCGGCGTCAACGGCATGGTTCGTTCCGACCGGAGGAACATGCGGCCGCCGATTTTCTGATCGTGGTCCCCCCGCAACCCGCTCGTCGCACCGAACCGATTGCCCTCACCCATACCTCTCCCCTCAGGCGGGAGAGGTATGGCCACGGCGGTACCGCTTGTCCCTTCTCCCCGTTCACGGGGGTGAGGAATGGTCGGCGAAGCCAACGAAACGATCCAGCGAATCGTTTCGAATAACGAACGCCCTGAGCCCAAGCGAAGGGCCGGCAGAGGTGCCGGCAGGCGGATGATGGGCAGTCACCGGAGAGCGGTCCCGTGGCTCGAGGCTCGGCGCGAAGAAACGCAAAAGCTCGTCCCTCACCGCACCACCAGTACCGCCTCGCTCGCAATCCCCTCGGCCACGCGCCCCAACTGGCGCACTCGCACCCGAATACTCGCCTGCATGGCCCCGAAATCCAGAAGCTCCTGCGCCTGCGGATAGACGAACCGCGCCTCGCTTACCTCAACCGATCGCCGCACCACGGCGCCGTCAAGGATCTCCACCCGATAGGTCTCGACCGCCTCGTCCAGCGGCACCTCGGCCGGCAGCCAGTTGTCGGCATCCGCGCGAGACCGGCGGACCCAGCCAAACACGATGTCCCCCGAAGCACCGCGCCGGGCGCGCAGGTGCACCGGCGAAAACGGCGTCTCGGCCCTCAATCCACCAGTAAATCTGCCGATCGCTGCGGGCGCTGCGGCCATACCGACCGGTTCGGCAATGTAGGCGAGCGACAGCCCCGCCTCCTCTGACGTCAGCCCGAGCGGCCGCACCGCCGCGTCGAGCAGCACCACGACCGCCCCCGCATCAGCCCCGACCGCCATGGCATCCTCAGATCCGGCCAGCCCGCGCAGCAGCGTCGACAGCCGCCAGCGGCCGGCGGCAATCTCCTCGGCGTCCGCAAAGCCGATCACTTCCCAGGCACCGGAGGCCGAACACAGCGCCAGCCGGTTCTCGCCATCGAGTACCGAAAGCCGGCTCGCGGATGCGAAGCCGCCGAAGTACAGATCGACCTCCATCGCCTGCGAGCGGTCGAAACGCCCCGACACACCGCCGGCGAGCGGCGCGGCCAGCCGGCCAATCGTCGCCGGACGGTCGAGCGTGACCCGCGGGCGAAACGCGCCCCCGTCCCCCAAGGACGAGATCAGCATCCGCCGCCACGGCCGCGTCAGCCCCGCCACGCAGGCGAAATTCGCCCCCTCTCCCGTCGCGTAACGCGGCAGGTCCATCAGCGCGACAACCGGATCAAAACCCACCGAGCCGGGTCGGTCGGGCGTGCGTCCGGTCCCTTGGATCACCGTCGTCGTCGAAACCGCCGCCGCCACCTCGCGCAGAGACAGCCGCCGCGCCAGCCCGTCATCGATCTCACCCACCAGAAACCGCCCCTCAGGCCCCTCGGCAAGGCTGAGCACGTCTCCCGGCTGCACGGACAGCTCGTTGGGTCCGAGCGAAAATTCGAGCCGCCGCCTCCCGATGCGATGATCGCGCAACATGCCTTCGGCGAGCGACAGCGCCGTCTCCTCCGAGAGCACCGCCGGCAGATCGCGCACCAATTGCCGCTCGGTCGCCGCCTCGATTCGCCGCGAGCGGGACGAGGCCTCGCCATAGTCTGCGGCCGGATCGAAGTAGGTGAGCGAGGCCTCGGCGGCGAAATCGCTGTCATGGCCGCGCGTCTCGCGCCACAGCGGTTCATCCTTCAGATCGGCCAGCACCGCGATCTCGCGTGATGGCAGGCTCACCGCCATGCGCGAGCGGAATTTTAGCCTTGCCCCATCCTCGACGATGTCGATCAGGAAGCTTTCCGCCAGCGGCTCGATCAGGCTGCGGGCCGAGGCGAGATCCCCCTGCACATAGCCCATGAGGTCGCCACTCACTTCCGACACGTCGTAATCTGCGAACCCATGGTCCTCGAGCAACGCGGCCAGCACATCCGCCAGCGTCCCCGCCCCCAGCCGCCCGTTCAGCCAATGGCCGGTGCGCCAGTTCATGCCATCGGCCCAGAGATCCAGATCCTGCGGAAAAGCCGGCTGCGGCCGCGCGTCCCAGGTCCAAAGGAAAATGCCGCCCGGATCGACCATTCCCGCCGGCGCCGCGCCGCCCTGCCAATGGCCGAGATGCGCCTGAAGAAACCGCCGCTGCTGGCTGTCGGAGCGCGCGCCATTGGAAAAATGGGGCAGCGCGCTTTCCGCCGATTTCGGATCGCCGAACACGTTCGGCTGGTTCGCCCCCTTGTCGACCGCGGCGCAGCCGAGCTCGGTGAACCAGACCGGCTTCATGCCCGGCGTCCAGGCGGTCGGGCTCACCCGTTCCACCCCGCCGACACGGTCGAAGTGCAGATTGCCCCACCAGCCCTCGATATCCTTGAAGCGAAACACCCAGGGCTTGCCGGCCAGCCCGTCGCTGATCGGCGTGCGCACACGCGCCGCCCGGTCTGCCTCGCTCGCATAGTACCAGTCGAAGCCTTCGCCCGCCGCGATCTGCCCGGCCATGGCCTGACCGTCATCGGCCAAGCGAAACCCGTCCGGATTGGCGCCCTCCAGGTCCGCGTCGCGCCAGTCGGACAACGGCATGTAATTGTCGATCCCCACCGCGTCGATCGCCGGATGGGCCCAGAGCGGGTCGAGATGAAAGAACACGTCGCCCGTGCCGTCCGCCGGATGGTGGCCGAAATATTCGCTCCAGTCGGCGCCATAGGTGATCTTCGTTCCTGCGCCCAGGATCGCCCGAACGTCCGCCGCCAGATCCGCCAATGCCGCGACGAAGGGAAAGCCGTTGGCCGCATCGCGCAGGGTGGTCAGCCCGCGCAGTTCCGATCCGATGAGGAAGGCATCCACCCCGCCCGCCGCCTCAGCCAGCAGCGCATAGTGCAGCACCATGCGGCGATAGCCCTCATCGCTGCCTTGATACGCAACGGTGGTGCCGGACACGTCGAAATCGCTTGGCCCCGCCGTCCCGCAAAAGGCCCCGACCATCGCCGGGATCGCCGCCGACCGGTCGGGCGAGCCGGGCCGTCCCGGCGCGGGATGACAGGTGATCCGCCCGCGCCAGGGATAGGCCGCCTGCTCCGCCCCGCCATAGGGATCGGGCAAGCCGTTGCCGTCCGGAATATCCATCATCACGAAGGGATAGAGCACCACCTTCAGCCCGCGCGCCTTGAGGTCGACAATCGCCTCGACCACGCTTCTGTCATCCGGCGTACCGCCATAGGCCGGACCGCCGTCGTGGTGGCTGACCCGATAGGCCGCCTCCCGCGTCACCCCCGACACCTGCCAGTCCCGGCTCTCGTTGCGGCTCTCAACCTCGACGCCCGGCACCACGCGGCACTGCCCGGCGCGCAGATCCGTGCCGAACCAGGACACAACCAATGCGACAGTCTCGAGATTGGGGCAGAGCGCCTGCAGTTCGTCGATCGACGCCTGCCAGTCGGTATGGGCGACCAGCGTATTGCGGTTGAGGATACGCGAGGCGCCCTCGCCCATCCGCTCCCTGACCTGCGCCGTCGCATAGCCGTGCTCGGTCGAGCCCGGGATGACGGTCACAGCCTTCACCATGCCTTCCAACACCCCGACAGGCCGAATGACCTCGAACTGCAGCAGCGGAATACGGTTGCCGAAATCGTCGAGCGGCAACCGCTCGAACACCACATAGCAGAGCCCGCGATAGGCCGGCGCATTGCCCGCCCGCTGCTTCGCCTCGATCAGCAGATCGGGCAACTGGTCCTCGCTTCCGGGATAGAAGCGCATCTCGATCTCGGTCAGGTCGATCTCCTGCCCGTCGGCCCAGACGCGCCGGACCGAAGCCACCTCCCCCTCGCAGAGCCCGACCGCCAGATTGGCGAAATAGCGATAGGTCTTGACCCGCGTGCCGGTCGCCTTGGCGCCGGTCCGCTCGGTCGTCGCTTCCTCCTCGAAGCGCGTCGCCCATATCAGCGTACCGCCGAGCCGCGCCGTACCATAGAGCCTCGGGATCGCCGTCCCCTCGGCGGCCCCCGGCAGGCGCGCCGCCGAAAGCCGTGCGCCGGACAGCGTCGTTCCGCCGCCGATCAGCGCCCGGTCGAGCATGTTGCCGGCGAGCGCCCCCGCCGCCCGGCCAATGACGGCGCCCAGCGGCCCGAACACCGAACCCAGCGCCGCACCCGCCGCCTGGAAGAGGATTGTCGCCATGGATGCCCCTTGCGGCACCCTTATGGATGCTCGCCTAGATTGTGACAGGATGTGGAGGTTCGGGAGCAGGAGCGCCGAGCGCCGCGTCCGCCGGCGCGTCGCCGAAGACGGGCTCCGCCGACCTTGGCAAAGGCCCTGCTCTCGCATGTGGCGGTCGTGCTACGTGGTCTTGGCCAATTGGCATTACGCTGATCTTGAGGATAACCCGGACGGGCTGGTCTATGACCGTCCGGGTCAACTTCAAAGCTTAGCAAACGCTGGACGAGGTAGCAGCCTCGTCCAGCACTTCACCAAGATACGGCACCCCCCCGGGGTTTCAAGAATTCCCCGGGAACCGGTAGATCCCGGCAATGCGCCTGCGCCAGGCTGGCACCAGCGCCGAGCGGATCACTGCCGCCTGCTCATAGGCATGGATGAAGGCGTCGGCGCCGACGAGAATTCCGGCATGCTTGGCGGCAAACTGCGGGCGAAAGCGGAAGATCAGCAGATCGCCCGGCCGCGCCGCGGCAAAGCCCGGCACCGCCGCGCAATGCCGCCCCGCCGCCTCCGGCAGGCGTTCCTGCCCGCCGCGTTCCGCCCAATCCGCCGCATAGGGCGCCACCAGCTCCGGCTCCGCCCCATAGATCTCCCGCCAGATCCCCCGCACCAGCCCCAGGCAATCACAGCCGACACCCTTCGTCGATCCCTGATGCCGATAGGGCGTGCCGATCCACTGCTCGGCGATCGCGACCACGCGGTTTCCGATGGCGGTCATGGGTCATGTTCCCGTGCAAGAGATCAATAGCGACTGTGCAGTGGCATCAATTTGGTGGCAGAGCGCCGGCGCTTCTTCTCCCCTGGTGGGAGAAGACGCGAAATCGAGGGCTTGGCCGAAGGCTAAACCTCAGATTTCGCAGATGAGGGGGACGGAAGGGACGTCATGCGGCAAACCCCCTCACCTGAAATTTCTAGCACTTGGCTTGCGCCAAGACGCTGAAATTGCTTCCTCTCCCACAAGGGGAGAGGAGCCCGTCCCCCCTCCTCACTCGAAGAGCGCCGTCCCGTCATGCGTGCTCTCGCCCTTCACGTAGGAATAGGCGAAATCGCTGCCCGGCATATGGGGAAATCCGCGAAAATTGAGGCCATTGGCGAACCGGTCGCGACAGGTCGAAAACCCCTTGTCGCAGCCGACCGTCACCGTCACCGCGTCGCCGACCGCCGCCACGCTCTCCAGCGGCAGCCACAGCGTCAGCCGCGTCCCACCGGAAACAGCGACATTGCCGTCGATCTCAACCGTCTGCCCCTGGTTCGCGCCCGCGTCGAACCACAGCGTGCCGAGCCGGAAATGCCCGTCCGCAAACCCGCCGAGCCCGGACACCACAATCCGGTCACGCCCCTCGACCGCCATCACCACGCCCGTCGCCCGCCGCCCGGCGAGCGACAGATCCACCCGGCAGCGCCCATCGCCGAGGCTCGCATCGCAGCGCCGGCCATAGATTCGGCCCTGCTCCTGCGACAGCCGGTGCGCAAAACTCCTGAGCTCCGCGGCAAAGGCCCCGCCCGCCCGCGACACCTCGCCGATCTCCTGCACCTTCATGAGCAGGTGCTGATCGCCCGGCGCCTGCCAGTTGACGGTAAACACCTCGACCCGCGCGCCGTCATAGCGCCCGGCCGAAAGGTCCGCCTCGCGGATCGCCGCGCTGGAAAAGCCGCCGGTCACCTCTGCGCCGGGCGCCGCCAGCCCGTTCACGGCCCGCGCCTCGGTCCCGGCAAAACCGCTCGCGGCGAGAAACACCGTGCCGGCAAAGGTCAGGTCGCGGTCATGCTCGGTAAAGCAGAGCACCACCCCGTCGCGCCGCGTCACCCGCCAGCAGCGGCAAAGCGTCGTGGCATCGCCGACAAGATGGGCGGCGAGCGCTGTCGGTATCTCTCTCACGGCAGGATCTCCTTGAGCGGAATGGCCGGAATGCTTCCTGCCCGGAACGCCTCGAGATTGACGTCGATGCGGTCCGTGTCGAAACGCACCGGCACGTCGAATTCAAAACCGGCCTGCACCGCTGCGCCGGGCTGCGGAATATATTCCTCGGCGATCGTCACCACACCCGTCGTCGCATCGCAGGCGAAACCCGCCCCGGGCAGCGCCACCCCATCGACCGCGACCCGCACCGTCCCCGCCACCGGCTTCAGGATCTCGCGCCGCCATTCCCCGCCTGCATCGCCATAGGTCTTGGCCAGCCGGAACGTCGCCGTCGCCCCGTCACCCGTGCCGATCACCTGGTCGAAGGGCTGCACCGTCTCGCCCGGCCCGCAGGATCTTGCATCGAGCGGATCGCGGAAGCGAAAACCGTAAAGCTGCCCGCCGCGCGCCTCGAAGAAGGCGACAACCGCATAGAGATCGTCCACGCCCCTCAGGCCTGAGCCCGCGTCATAAACCCGCCGCGAATTGCGCCATCTTGCATTGCGCGCCTCGCGCCCGTTGGTCAGGTCGACGATGTCGGTCAGCCGCTTCGGCCCGCCGCTGGTCGACAGCGACAGGCGCAGCGGAAAACGCACCTCGTGGAAGCCATTGCTCATGCTTCAGCGTCCTTCTTGAAAGGATGGAGACAAGGGAAGCCCTTGGGCGAAGCGGCCGCTGCGCTCACGCCACAAAAGCCGCCGTCAGAGATGCCGCCGCCCGCGCCCGACGCTGCGCGCCAGCATGGCGGTGATCTGGCCTTCGCTGCGGGCAAAGCTCGCCGCGTCGCTCGCCGTCACATGAAAATTGATCTGCGTCGTTGCGCCCGCAGCACTCGCCACCCCGAGCGACCCGTCCGAACCGCGCTTCAAGGGCAGGATCGCCTCCGCCCCCGCCTCGCCCATCAGGCCCAGATCGCCACCGAGCGGAAAATAGGTCGGCGCCGATACCACGCCCCCCGCGGCAAACGGCGTCACCCGCCCCGGCACGCCGCCTCGAGAGAAGGGCATGATCGCCCCGAACCCCGCCGTCAGCCCGGAAATCAGGCCGGTCAGCGCATTGCCCATCAGCCCTTCCAGCGGCTTCAACCCGGCCGAAAGGGCAATATCGGCCAGCCGCGTGCCGACAGCCCGCAACGTATCCTCCAGTCCCTTGCCGCCCACCGTCGCGCCCTTCAGCGCCGAGGTCAGCGCCGCGCCAAAACTCCGCGATCGCGCCTCCAGGTCATCCAGCACCTTCAACGCCTCGCTCGCATCGAGATCGAGGGACAGGGCAATCATGTCATCGTCGGTCATGGAGAAATCCTCTGTGTCGCCGTTGTGCTTGTCTTTTCGCCCTGCCTGGCGAGGGTAAGGAATGGTCGGCAAAAGTGCCGGCAGGCCGATGAGGGGCAAGGCTCGGACCCTTCGAGGGTCGCTGCGCTCCCACCTCAGCGTGAAGGCAGAAGCGGCACGCCCGCCCGATCTCCCCCCTTGCCGGGGCGATGTCACGCAGTGACAGAGGGCGGTGAACCTCCATCCTCCACGTCCGGATAGTCTCGCATCAACCGCTCCAGCCCGGCTCGTGAAAGCCGGACCGACCGCGGCGCAAAGGCCCCGGCCATGGCGGCGAACTCGACAAGGCTCAGAGCCCAGAACACATGCGGATGAAGCCGCAGGCGGCAGAGCCCGGCATCGAGCACCGCCTCCCAGGGGAAGGCCCGCGCCGTCGCCGCCTCGCCGCCTGCGGCCCTCAAGGGTCCGGCATACCCGCCCCGCCTCCAGGCTCAGGGCCCGGCGCAAAGGTCACCACCAGCAGGTCGCGCACCACCGCCGCCGCCCCGGCGATCCCGCCCTCGACCGTCATCTCGGCCAGGTCCTCGTCGCGCAGCCGGTTGCCCCCACCCCGCAGGCCAGCGCCGAGGATGCACATCAGATCCGCCGCCTTCAGCCGGCCTGCGGCAAAGCGCTGGCCGAGATCGGCCAGGCTCTCCGCCCCGAACGCCGTCTCCAGTTCGGCCAGCGCCCCGAGCGTCAGGCACAGGATCCGGCGTTCCCCGCCGATCACCGCCTCCACCTCGCCGCGCCGCCGGTTGGCCCGTCCGACCGCGCCGAATTCTTCGCCCCCGCCGCGCATCACAGCACCGCAAAGGCAAGCGCGCCGGCCAATTCCAGCGCGATCTCGAAGGTCAGTTCGCCGTCATGCGAACCGGCATATTCGAGCGCCGTCACCTGGAACGGCCCGCTCACCGTGCCGAAATCGGGGATCACCACCTGCCAGGCGAGAATGTCGCCGGCAAAGAAAGCGCTTCTGACCAACGCATCGGAAGCCTGGTCCTTGAACAGCCCGGCCCCCGACAGCGCGGCGCGCTGCACGCCTGCCCCGCCCAACAGCTCGCGCCAGCGCCCGACGCTCTCCGCATCGGTCACGTCGACGGTCTGCGCGTTGAAGGAAAGCCGCTTGGACCGCAGCCCCGCCACCGTGACGAAGCCCGCCCCGTCCTCGACCTTCAGGAGCAGGTCCTTGCCCTTCTGTGCCACCATGTCGAAATCCTCTCGATCTCACGGATATTGTTCAGTGTCTTGCCAGCGGCGACGCTCACTCCACCACCGCCCGAAACGCCATCTCGGCGACGATGAACCCCGTCTTCGCCTCGCGGCGGCTGACCGTCCGGCGATGCCGGAGGCTCACCAGCGTATGGGCAGCCAACGCCAGATCGGCGTCGTCCAGCAGACCCCGCACGGCATGGCCGATTGCTTCCGTCTCGCGCCGCCCCTCGGCCGACCAGGCCTCCAGCGTCAGCAGGATTTCAAAACCCGCCTCGCTGGCCGTCGAATAATCGCGGGCTTCGACCACCCCCAGCACCAGCGCCGGCAGGTCAAGCCCGCGCGCCCGCCGGTCGCGCAACCCGCCGCCGCCGATCAGCGCGGCGAGCCCGGCATCGCCTTCCAGCCGCGCCTGGATGGCGACCAGCAGTTCGTTCACCGCGCTGCTCATGGCTCGCCCTCGTTCCCGGTGCTGCCCCGACCGCCTAGCCCGTCCGACCGAGCACCGGCGCGTCCTTCGGCCAGGTCCCCGCCCGCCGCATCGCCGTCCGGACGCTGCCGCATCCGCCGTGCCAGCCCATCGGCCAGTGCGCGTCGCAGCGCCAGCTCCAGATCCTCGCCCGTCCGCGCCAGCGACGCCCGTATCGCCACCCTCATCGCCCTTCCTCCCGGCAGCGGCAGACGAGATAGCGCCCGGTCTCGTCCGGATCGCGGACGCTCTCGATGGCAAAGCGCCGCGTGCCCTTGGCGAGCCGCATCCCCGCCGCCACATCGGTGCGAAACCGGAGCCATATATGGTGAGAGACGATCACCCGTCCCGCGCCCGCGAGCTCCTCGACCTCGGCCGCCAACGACTCGATCCGCGCCCAGAGCTCGGCCACGGCCTCGAAGCCGACCACCGCCCCGCCCTGTCCGTCCGGGCTTTCCACCGGCCGCTCCAGCCTGAGCCTGGCCGTCAGTTGCCCCGGGTCGAAATCGATCAACCCCATGGTCAAAGCCCTCTTCGGCAATAAGGTGCGATCAGCCGCTCGTAGCCGGGCGGCATCGCCGCCGGCTGCGCCTCGATCGGGATCGCCCCACGGACGGAAAACATCGCCGCGACATGCGTCAGCATCGCCCGTTTCAGCGTGTCGGGTACATCCGCGCCGCTCGCACCAAAACCGGCGATGAAATCGATCTCGATGCCGTTCAGCACCCGTCCCGGTGCCGGCGGATCGCGCAGCCACAGCCGCGCCGGCCGCGCCTCGCCGTCGAGCAGATGGTCGGCGAGCGAAACGGCCGTGGCATTGCCCTCGCCGTCATAGACGGTCACGTTCGTCACTTCGCGCACCGGACCACAGCCGATGCGGATCACGCCGTCGCCCGGCCAGTCGTCGAGGCAGAGGCGAAACGGCCGGGCGATCAGCACACGCCCCGTCTCGCGCTCGATGTGCTCGCGGGCCACCGTGACGAGCTGCGCAATCAGTGCATCCTCGTCACTGCCGTCCACCCGCAGATGCGCCTTGGCCTCAACAAGCGTCACCGCCTCGGCCGCCGGCGGCGCCGTCGGAAATAGGGTCATGGTTTTCTCCTGGGTGGGTTGGAAAGAGCAGAAACGGTTCGGGCAATCTCTCCCCCATTGAGGGGGAGATGTCGGGCGCAGCCGACAGAGGGGGCGCCGCCCGCACCACACGTCCCCGCCCTCATCCTGAGGTGCCCCGCAGGGGCCTCGAAGGATCCGGAGCGGCCACGGCGGTGCCCCACATCCCTTCTCCCCGTTCACGGGGGTGAGGAATGCTGAGCGAAACGATCCAGTGAATCGTTTCGAATGACGAACGCCCTGAGCCCAAGCGAAGGGCCGGCAAAGGTGCCGGCAGGCGGATGAGGGGCAAGGGCTGGCCCCTTCGAGGGTCTCGCGGACGCTCTGCCACCTCAGGGTGAGGGACACCTGCGCCTCAAACCGAGCCCCGCTCAGCTCGCCGCGAACTTCACCAGCTTGATCGCCTCGAAGTTCTGCACCCCGCCGCCGACGCGCTTGGTGGTGTAGAACAGCACATAGGGCTTTGCCGAATAGGGATCGCGCAGCACCCGCACGCCCACCCGGTCGACCACCAGATAGCCCGAGCGGAAGTCGCCAAAGGCGATCGCGGTCGCATTGGGGGCGATCGCCGGCATGTCCTCGGCTTCCGCCACCGGAAAGCCGATCAGCGACGCGGCCTCGCCCGGCCTTGCCGGCGGCTGCCAGAGATAGTTGCCGTCGGCATCCTTGAACTTGCGGATCTCGCCTTGCGTCTTGCGGCTCATGACGAAGCTGGCATTCTGCCGGTGCCCGGCTTTCAGCGCATAGACCAGATCGACCAGCACGTCAGACGGCCCCGATGCGGCAAAGCCGCCCGCCACCCCGGTCGCCAGAGTGCCGATCTTGCCCCATTCCCAGGCACTGTCGGCCACCTGGTCATAGCTTAAGAACCCCTTCGGCTTGTTCACCCCGTCGCCGGAGACGAAAGCCGTGCCCTCCTGCTCGGCAAAGGCGATGTCCACTTCGCTCGCGATCCAGGCCTCGATGTCGACCGCCGCGTCGTCGAGCAGCGTCTGGCTTGCCGCCGGCATGGCGTAGAGTTCCATGGTCGGAAAGGAGAGTTCGGACAACTGGGCCGTCGCCGTCTGCGGCCGCGCCGCGGTCTCGGCCACCCAGCCGGCGGTCATGCCGGCCGGCGAGAACGGCTTCTTCAGCACCGAGCCCGAGACCTGCCGGACCGTCGACAGCGCCCGGATCGGCGAGACGACGGAGAGCCTGCGGCCGATCTCCGTGTCGGTCTCCGGCGGCACCAGATAGCCGCCGTCGGCCGGCGTTCCGGCGCTCATCGCCTTTGCCTCCAGCTCGCGAAGCCCCGCCTCGTCGCCGCGGCGGATATAGGCCTCGAAGGCCGCCTTGTGCTCGGCCACCTCCGGCCCGTCTGCCTCGCCGCCGCGGCCGAGCGGCGGGCGCATCTTCTTCAGCACCATCTCATCGAGCACCCGTCCCTGCTCGTCCATCGCCTTGTTGATCCGCTCCATCTTGTCGCGGGTCACCACGTCGGCGGTCAGCTTCTGCTCGATCTCGGCAAGCCTGCGGTCGTTGACGTCCTTGAACGCCTCGAAGGCGCCCATGAAGTCCTCGAAGGCCGCCGTCACGCTGTCGGGCACGGCCTTCATCTCGGGCGCCGGGCGGCCCTTGCCGCCGGCTTCGGTCTCAACTTCGATCCTTGCCTTGCTCATCTGTCATCCTTTCCTGAAGACATCCATGGCCATTGACCGCGCCGCCCGGCGCATGGCGCGGACGAGCTCGGTTTCCCTGTCGCGGAAAAACCGCGCATGCTTGACGTTCGAAACCCGTGCCGCCGGCAGCATCGGGAAGGTCACCACCGAGATCTCCCAGAGGTCGGCCTCGAGAATGCGGCGCACGCCGCTCGCCTTGTCGCTCCGCGAGCGCACGGTGCGAAAGCCGATCGACAGCCCGTCGAGCGCGCCCGACTTCATCAGCGCATGCACCTCGCGGGCCCGCGCCACGCCGGGCGATAGCTGCCCCTCGACATAGAGCCCGCGGGCGTCCTCGCGGATGACCCGCCAGGCGCCGATCGGCTCGGCCGGGTCATGCTGGAACAGCATGCGCACGCCCTTGGCGCCGCGCTTGGCAAGCGAGGCGGAAAACGCCCCCGGCGCGATCGCGTCGCGCCCGAGATCGACCTCGCCGAACAGGCTGGCATAGCCGCAGAACGACCCGTCGCCCTCCACTCCCTTCAATGTCAGGTTGACGAATTTTTCCGTCAGCGAGACAGGCCCGCGATAAGCGTGCATGGCATTCTCCTCGAGATGAATGATGTTTGATCGCGCGGGCGCGGCGCTTGGCGTTTCCGTAACACCCCTCACCCGCCCGGCCGCTGCCCGTAGCGGGCAAAGAGCCGCACCAGCAGCCCCAGTCCCCACCACGCGGAAAGGCTCGCTGCCGTCGCGCCGGCCAGCATGATTTCCGCTGGTGACAGTCCGGCCGCGACGTCGAGCTTTCGCACGATCCACAAGCCCGCCGGTCCGCCGAAGATCATGCCGCAGGTCACCCCGGTCAGAAAACGGATCGCCGCCTCGCGTCGTCCCTCAGGCAGGAGATAGACCAGCGAGATCGCCGAGCCGGCAATGGCGCCGATCACCCGCGCGCTCCACAGACCACCGTCATGGCTGAAGTCAGTCATTTGTTAATCTCCCACCGCTAAAATAAGAAAGATCTGAACGGCATTGGCTTGGCCACCGACCTGCTCACAGCGCCAGCCACCTGTCGGGGCAAACGCTCGTCCGCATCGGCAAAGCGCAGCGAAAGCCACCCGAAGCGGCTTCATGCAGTGCTTTAGGTGCGAGGCTTTTGCCGAGTTGATTGAATCACTTGCGCGCCGCTTTTCAGAGGTTGATTCAGGCGGGGGATAAGCCGCTTCAACGACTTCATCTTTTGATTCAGGTTGCGGTGCCGAGCGTCGCTGCCGACACGCTGCGCGCGCCGGCATCACCTCTCATCCTGTGGTGCTCTGAAGGTGCCTCGAAGGATTGGGCCAGTCCGGCGCCCTCCCCTCAATAGCCCACCGCCTGCCGCTTCTCCTCCTCGGTGAGGAAATCCGCCGCCCCGAGCCTGGCCCAGAGCGCGTCCCGCTCGGTGGCCAACCCCGCCACCTGGTCGAGGTCCGGCACCAGCCTGAGCGGCTCGCCGTAGAGCCCGGAAAGGAAGCCGGAGAAGCTCGCCGCGGTGCGTGAAACGAGCGGCAGGACGGTCAGCCGGTAGAACGCCCGGTTCGCCTCCTGGTAGTTGGCATAGGTGTTGTCGCCGGGAATGCCGAGCAGCATGGGCGGCACACCGAAGGCGAGCGCCACGTCGCGCGCCGCCCCGTTGCGCGCCTCGACGAAATCCATGTCCTTGGGCGACAGCCCCATGGATTTCCAGTCGAGCCCGCCCTCCAGAAGCAGCGGCCGCCCGGCCCGCATCGGACCGGAATAGCCATCATCGAGTTCTGTCTTCAGCCGCTCGTATTGGTCGGCCGAAAGATTGCCGCCCTCCTTCGGCTGGTAGACCAGCGCGCCCGACGGCCGGGCGGAATTGTCCAGGAGCGCCTTGTTCCAGCGCGCCGCCGCATTGTGCAGGTCGAGCGCAACCTGGGCCGCCGCCAGCGGCGGAAAGCCGAGATGGTCGTCAAGCGGATGAAAGAGCTTGAGGTGCAGCAGGCCCACGCCGGAGCCCTCGCCGGCGTTTGCCGCAATCCGCCGCCGGGCGGCGCCGGTGCGATAGTCATAGGCATCCGGCCAGCCATCGGCGCCGGCCACCACTGATACCCGGTCGGGCCTCAGCAGATGCAGTTCGGCCGGTCGGGTGCCGATCGTCAGCGGCTCGACATAGGCATTGCCGGACAGGAGCAGGTGGCCGTAGAGCGCCTCGAGGAAATCCGCGCCGCCCATGCGGGCGTTCGGCTGCGCCAGCAGCGAAAGCGCCGCGTGTCGGTCCAGTTCCTCCGTCTCGCGATAGGCCAGCCAGGGAATGGCGGCGGCGGCTTCCGCCACCAGCCGAACGGTTCGATGCGCCACCGGGTTCTTCATGAAACCCTCGCGCGACAGCGCCGCATAGGACCGCCCGGTCCACCGCGCCTCCCCCTCGCCCGCCACCAGCGACAGACCCTGCACGCCGACAGCCTTGTTTTCGGGCACGGCTCCTTGTTCCGGGGCGAAGGCCCACGGCAGTCGAAACGACAATTTCATCGTATTGATCCTGTTGTTTGCAGTCCGGCGCCGCTCAGAGGACGGCACGCAAGATGAGACGGCGCTTCCTCTCCCCTTGGGGAGAGGATACAAAATCGAGGGCTTAGCCGAAGGCTAAACCTCGGATTTTGTCGGTGAGGGGGCGTTTCTTCCCCCACGCCGCACCCGGCCTAATCCAGCGCCGCCAAAAAGGCCCGGCCATAGCCCGCCACCAGCGCTGCCCGGTCGCGGCCATTGACGATACGCCGCGCGCCCGTCCAGTCGGCGCCTGTTCGGTCAAAGACATCGGCAAGTTTGACCCCGCTGAACAGCCCGTCGCGCATGCCGACAACGAGGATTTTCACCGCCGCGTCGAGCATCATGGCCCGGCCCGGGTCGCCAACGAGATCGATCCCGGTCGCCTCGGAAAGACGCTCGTAGTTGCGCCTGTGGGTGATCTGCACCAGACCGCGCCCGAACCAGCTTTTCCCCTCCGCGTCCGGCCGCCAATAGGGCCGGCGCACCTGAGGCAGGAGGCCCGCCGCATAGGCTCTGTCGAGGCGCGCGACAGCCACCGTGTCGGAACCAGCAAAGGTCTCGCGCACCGGCTGCATGCGTCCGCCGGTCTCATGAAAGGCGGTCGCCAGACAATAGGCGAGCCGGCGCGGATCGTCGCCGTCGCCAAGCTCGCGCCATCCGGCGGCAAGCGCCGCCATGCCGGCGACCTGCGCCGTCGTCAGGCGTCCACCGAACAGACCGGGGCGCACCGCCTTGAAGAATCGCCGCTCGTCGAATGTCATCGTGCTCTCCCTGGTCGAAGACCTGTTTTTCGCCCCGCCACGGCCTTTCCATAAGCCGAGACACGCCGCTTCGCCGCGGCGGTTAACCACGGCCGAGATTTTCCTGTTCGATCTAATCGTTTGAAGTGATTTCAATCGTTTAGAGGGACCTGCGGCCTTCTTTACAAAAATTTAACACTGTGGAACTTTCCGCCGCATTCGAAGTTTGATCACCCACACGCCCCCGTGAGGAGTAGACCGATGCAAGTAAACAGCACGCAGCAGCAGCCTAAGGCCTCCGTCGCCACCATTCCGGCCCATGTTCTGGAGCGCCTCGAGAACGAGTGGCGCCAGATGCGTCCGGTCAACGCCCAGCCGACGGCCAACGCCCAACCGACCAACGCCAAGTAGGCTTCATCTTGCAGCCCTGATCGAGCCGGCGTCCCATCGGGCGCCGGTTTCTTTTTGCGGTTGCTTCTCTCCCATTGGGGAGGAAAGTCACACTCCCCGGATGCGCGGCTCGCCCGTCCCTTCCAGCATCAGCGCGGTCAGCGCCCAGACCAGCGCGTCCAGCCGGTCCGGCGAGCGGCCGCCCGACAGCCCGTCCGGCCCGAAGTCGCACATCTGGTCTTCCAGTTCGACGAAACGTCCCGCATGCACCACCCGGCCCTGCTCGTAGAGCGCCGCCACCGGCTCGGCGCGCAGGTACTTGCCGCGCGTCGCCCGGACCATGGTGACCGGCAGGTTGGCCTCCACGCTCTTCAGCATGACCGCCACCATGTCGCCGCCCTGGTTGACCTCCGCCACCACCCGGTCCGCCTCGAACCGGCGATAGGCGCCCGCCACCGCACGGGCCCAGTCAGCCGGGCTCCTGCCTGCAACCGAGCAGTCGGCCAGCACCGCGGCGCGACCGCTTTCCGTCACGCCGGCAACGACAATGCCGCAGACGGAAGCCGGTCCGCTTCCGGCCGGCGGATCGACCGCGACGACGATCCGCCGCAAGGGCTCGACCAGCCGCACCGTCAGTGCTTCCAGCCGGTCGCGCTTCCACAGGCCGTCCTCGCGGTCCTCGATCAATTCGCCGCCCAGTTCCTGGCGCCCGAGCCGCGTGCCGCCATAGCGTCGCTCCAGCGCGGTGATGAAACCGGGCGCCAGATGGGCGGCATTGTCGGCGGTCGAAAGCCGCGTCACCACCGTTTCCGCATCGCCGATCAGCCGCTTCAGCAGCGGCACGGCGCGGGGCGTGGTGGTCACCAGCTGGCGCGGCTGATGGCCCAGCCGAAGGCCGAACTGCAGCATGTCGAAGGTTTCCTCGGCATGTTTCCACTTGGCCAGTTCGTCGCACCAGGCATAATGAAACTGCGGCCCGCGCAGGCTTTCCGGGTCCTCCGAGGAGAAGATCTGGGCGATCGCCCCGTTCGGCCAGACGATCCGCCGCCGGGTGATTTCCACCTCCGGCCGCATGCGTCGCGCGATCCTTGCAATGCCCGAGGCCCCGTCGATCATCACCTCCCGGGCATCGCCCAGCGTCTCGGCGACGAGTGCGATCCGCAGATCGGTGCGGGCGCCGGCGGAAAGCGCCAGCCCGTGCACCCATTCGGCCCCGGCCCGCGTCTTGCCCGATCCGCGCCCGCCCATCACCAGCCAGGTCGACCAGTCGCCCGTGGGAGGCCTTTGTTCCTCGCGGCCGGTGATCGCCCAGCTGCGCCCGCTCCGTCGGCTGGCCAGAAGACCGCGTTCGGCGACCAGCGCGGCAAGGCCTCTCGCCAGTGCTGCGGAAGCCGGATCGGCCGTGTCCGATGCCTCGGCGATCGGCGGCTCCAACTGCATGTCGCCCGCCGCGATCGGCCGTTCGGCATCAGCCGCGGCAGCCACCACAGCCGGACCATCGGGCGCGGCCGCCACGGTCCCGTCAAGGCCGGCACTGACCGCGCCGATCAACTCGCTCCCGCGAGCAAGCGCATCGCCCGCGACATCGGCCAGCAGGGTGTGCATGCCGTCCCCGAGCCCACCGAAAGCCCGGCGGGCCTGTCTGCCCCGGCGCACGACGATCTTTGCCTCAGCCGCTTCCCGCATCAGGCGTCGATGCCGGCTCGATTGCCCCACCGATCCCCGCGGCGGCGGACCCTTCGACGGCGTTTTGCCAGGCGGCAAGCCGGGCTTTCGCCCGGGCTTCGGCCTGGGTTTCGATGATGCGGAGCAGTTCCGCCGTGATCGCCTCTTCATCCTCGCCCTCGCCGCTTGCCAAGGCCGCGTCCTCGCGGTCGCGCGCCAGCTGGCGCTGCAGGCTGTCGATCTTTTCCAGTGTGCGCACGATCAGCGCGATCGCGTCGGTCGCCGCCTTGGCGTCCGTGCGCGCCGCCTTGGCCACCGCCTCGTCGGCGCCGTCGATCAGCCGCTCGGCCGTGGCGCGCAGCTTGCGAAACAGTTCGAACTGGTCGCGCATCTCCTGCGTCAGGTCGTCGAGCAGCGCCGCCAGCCGATCGAGCGGCGACAGCGCATCGGTGGATTTCACCTCCAGCGCCGCCGCATCCGCCGCGCCTACGCTCTCCGGGCCACGCCACCCGTTCGCGCCCGGCGCAAGGCCCAACAGCCCGAGCACAATGTCTTGCCCGTCATCCATGATATTCTCCTCGTGTCGAGGGGTGCGGCATCGTCTCTCCGCTGGAGGGAGAGACAGCAAAATCGAGGGCTTGGCCGACAGGCCAAACCTCAGATGCTGCCAGTGACGGGGTCCCCGAGGGACGCAGCCGGCATATCCATCATCGTTCCGAAGCGCCCGCACCCTGAGGTGCCCGGCCCCGCCGGGCCTCGAAGGGTCCAGCCCGCACCCAACAAAAAAGGCCCGGTTCCCCGAGCCTTCGCCAAATCCCTTGCGCCGGTCCTGCCTGCCGAGGCATCCGCCCCGGCCGCAATTTTCCGACTATGCCTGAACCCTATCAAACGACCGTCACGCCGTCAAGGTATTTATTCCTATTTCAGTGAATTTTTTCCTTGGTCCGCTGCACCGTTCCCCGGCGCCCCGGCGCCCCGGCAAGGCTACCCGAGGGGTCGCCCCCCGCAGCCTGCACCTTTACTGGACAATCAGCGATTCTGTCTTGCGCACCTTCAAGCCCATGGAAAGCCTGGAGCAGATCGGCAGGGTCTCGCCTTCCAGCACCGCGACGATCGAGCGGCCGGCCTTGGGGTCGCAGAACAGTTCGACCACCCCGTCGGGAAGGCATTGGATCACCCGTTCGCGGCCGTCGGTGGTGCGGCGGATGAAGAAATCGCGACGGCGCTTGAAGTCCGGCGTGGTGTCGGAAAAGACCTTCTCGCATTCCTGGAAGGAGCTTGCCGCCTTTTCATAGTAGGTCGGCTCGCCGGCAAGGGCCAGCGCCGGAAGGCCAAGAAGGCCAAGCGAAATCAGGATCATGCGGCGCATCGGAGCAACTCCATGGGATTCGTCGGATCTCACACTAGCGCCCGCGGCCCTGCCGCGAAACCGCCAAATCCGGTCCTATCGAAGGCCACGGTCATGGCAGTATCTCTCCCCTTGTGCGGGGAGAGCGCTCGAAGCCCAGACAGAAAATGCCGCCCCTATTCCGCCGCCCCGCCATACTGTTCCCAGGCGGCCATGGCGTCGCCGGCATACATGAGCGACGGGCCGCCACCCATGTAGACCGCCATGCCGAGCGTTTCCTCGAATTCGGCGCGGGTGCAGCCGAGCTTGACCAGCGCCTCGGTATGGAAGCCGATGCAGCCGTCGCAACGGGTGGAAATGGCAATGCCGAGCGCCACCAGTTCCTTGGTCTTCTTGTCGAGCGCCCCATCCTTGCCGGCCGCCTGCGCCATGGCCGAGAAGCCGGCCATCACGTCGGGAATATCCTTGCGCAAGGTCCTGATACCGCTGGAGATCTGCTTGGTGATGTCGTGATAGTTCTTGGACACGGGGGACGCCCTTTCGGTTCGAACACATATGCCCCCATGTATGTACGACACTCCGTAGATACACAAGAACTGCGGCGACAATAATTGCCGGCGCGACAATCCACCCCAACCGGGAGTCACCGACAAAAGCGGCCGGAGTCTCCTCCGTGTCCCAGTGTGCCCATACAAAAACGGCGGCCGGGGATCGCTCCCCGGCCGCCGGCCCCTTACCCCCCAGGGCCCCACGCCGTCAGGCGCTTTTCCGGACCGGCGTATAGCCGGCCTCGCGTATCGCTTCCTCGGCTTTCACCACATCGCCCTCGACCGCCACTTCGTGGGCCTTGAGGTCGATCGTCACCGCCGCGCCCGGCAGCGCTTCATCGAGCGCCTTGGTGATTGCCTTCTCGCAATGGCCGCAGGTCATGTCCTCGACCTGAAACAGATGTGTCACGCGCATTCCTTGTCCTTTCCTGGCAGTTCCTCGCATCGCCCCTTCATGCACCTTTCCATGGTGGGAAGGTCAAGGAGAAAAACGCGTGGCCCGCTCAAGCCCGGCCCGCCAGTCGCGTAACGTTGCCGCGCGGCGAGGGCTGCGGCTCCCGCGCCGTCTTGCCGCCGGAGAGATCGGCCAGGATCGGACAATTCGGCCGCTCGTCGCCGTGGCAGCAGTCGGCCAGTTCCTTCAGCGTCGCCACCATGGCCTGCAGGCCGGCGATCTTCTCCTCCAGCTCGCCGATATGGTCGAGCGCCAGTTTCTTCACCTCGGCGCTCGTGCGATCCCTGTCGGCCCAGAGCGTCAGGAGTTGCTCGGTCTCCTCGAGCGAGAAGCCGAGCGAACGGGAGCGCCGGACGAAACGCAGCCGGTGCACCTCGTCCTCGCCATAGACGCGGTAATTGCTGGCCGTGCGGTGCGCCGGGCGCACCAGGCCGATCTCCTCGTAATAGCGGATCATCTTCGCTGAAACGCCCGAGGCCTCCGATGCCTCTCCGATATTCATGCCTTCGATCCTTGTTACCTTTGGCCACTTGCAAGATCGGTCACCCGCGCCCGCTTCAGCCGCAGCGCATTGGTCACGACGAAAACGCTCGAAAGGCCCATGGCGCCCGCCCCGATCATCGGCGACAGCAGTATGCCGAAATTCGGGTAAAGGATGCCCGCCGCCACCGGTATCAGCAAGACGTTGTAGCCAAACGCCCAAAAAAGGTTCTGGCCGATATTGCGGATCACCGCGCGACTGAGCTCGATCGCATGCAGTGCCGAACCGAGATCGCCGCCGACCAGCACCACGTCGGCGCTTTCAATCGCAACGTCGGTGCCGGTGCCGATGGCAATGCCGGTATCGGCGCTGGCGAGCGCCGGCGCGTCATTGATGCCGTCGCCGATGAAGGCCACCTTGCGGCCCTTGGCTTTCAGGTCGTTGATCACCGCGACCTTGCCGTCCGGAAGCACCTCGGCCACCACCTCGTCAATGCCGGTCGCCCGGCCGATCGCCTCCGCCGTCGCGCGGTTGTCGCCCGTCACCATGACCACCGAAAGGCCCAAGTCCTTCAAGGCCTTGATCGCCGCGATGCTGGTCTCCTTCAGCGGATCGGAGACGGCGAGCGCGGCGGCGAGTTTTCCGTCAATCGCCACGTAGAGCGGCGTCTTGCCCTCGCCCGCCAGCCGCCCCGCCACCGTGGCAAAAGGCGAAACGTCGAGCCCGAGCTTGACCATGTAGCGGTCCGCGCCGGCCGCGACCGTGCGGCCAGAGACCTTGCCGGTGATGCCGTAGCCGGCCACCGCCTCGACACCGTCCGCCGTCGCAATGGAAAGCCCGCGCGCCTCGGCATGCCTGACGATCGCCTCGCCGACCGGATGCTCCGAACGGGCCTCCAGCCCTGCGGCAAGCGCCAGCACCTCGGCCTCGGCAAAGCCGTCGGCCACCGCGACATCGGTCAGTTCCGGCCGGCCCTTGGTGATCGTGCCGGTCTTGTCCATCACCACAGTATCGACGTCGCGCAGCGTCTGCAGCGCCTCGCCCTTGCGGAACAGCACGCCGAGCTCGGCGGCCCTGCCCGTGCCGACCATGATCGAGGTCGGCGTCGCAAGTCCCATGGCGCAGGGGCAGGCGATGATCAGCACGGCCACCGCCGCGACCAGACCATAGGTATAGGCCGGCTCCGGCCCGACGTAGAGCCAGACGAGGAAAGTCACGGCGGCGATCGCCATGACCGCCGGCACGAACCAGGCCGTCACCTTGTCGACCATCATCTGGATCGGCAGCTTGGCGCCTTGCGCCTCGCCGACCATGCGGATGATCTGCGAGAGCATCATGTCGGCGCCGACCTTGTCGGCCCTGAAGCGGAACGAACCCTTGCCGTTGATCGTGCCGCCGATGACGATGGCGCCTTCTCGCTTATCGACCGGCAGCGGCTCGCCGGAAATCATCGCCTCATCGACATGCGAGGCCCCGTCGATCACGGTTCCGTCGACTGGAATGCGCTCGCCCGGACGGATCACCACCACATCCCCGACCACCACGTCGGAGGCGGCAATGTCCAGTGTGGCACCGTCGCGCTCGACGCGGGCCGTCTTGGCCTGCAGCCCGGCCAGCTTCTTGATCGCCGCCCCGGTGCGCCCCTTGGCGCGGGCCTCGAGCAGCCGCCCGAGCAGGATCAGCGTGACGATGACGGTCGCGGCTTCATAATAGACATAGCGCGCCTCGGCCGGCAGCACGGCCGGCGCAAAGGTCGTCACCAGCGAATAGAGATAGGCCGCCCCGGTGCCGATCGCCACCAGCGAGTTCATGTCCGGCCCGCCACGCAAGAGCGCCGGCACGCCCTTGACTAAGAAGCGCCGGCCGGGACCGGCAAGCACCGCGGTCGCCAGAGCGAACTGGATGTAATTCAACAGATTGCCGGGGAAGAGGTCCATCAGCGTGTGATGCAGCGGCGGATAGAGATGGCTGCCCATTTCCATGACGAAAAGCGGCAGCGTCAGAACCAGCGCGATCCAGAAATCGCGCGTCAGCCGGCCGATCTCGCGTTCCTTGGCCTCTTCATGGGCGTCCGTCTCGCCGGTCTCCGCCTGAAGCTTCGCCTTGTAGCCGGCCTTCTCGACCGCCTTGACCATGGCCGGCACGGCAGCCTTGCCGCCCAGCACCGTCACCACCGCCTTGGCGGTCGCGAGATTGACCGAAGCCGTCTCGACCGCCGGCACGCTTTTGAGCGCCTTTTCCACCCGCGACACGCAGGAGGCACAGGTCATCTCCTCTATATCGAGGATCACCGTCTCGGCCCTCGCCTCGTATCCGGCATCCTTCACCGCCTTGACCAGCGCTTGCGCCGAAAAGCCCGGCCCCGGCGTCACCGACAGCGTCTCGGTGGCGAAATTGACCGCGCTCGTCTCGACGCCCGGCACCTTGGCCGCGGCCTTCTCCACCCGCTTGACGCAGGAGGCACAGGTCATGCCCTCGACCGGCAGGGTGATCGGCTGGAGCGCCGGGATTTGCGGCGGATTGATCTTTACCTGTTCGTTCATTTCATCACCTCTTGGCCGTGCCCCGGGCCTTGCGCCTGAATATAGGTCGCAAGAGCTGCCAAGGCACGGAAAACCACGCTTCCTTCTCGCCCGCGACCCATCCGGCCCCGGCGACTTGACCCTAGATGCACCTTCCCATCATGGGAGGGTCAAGGGGTGTGGAGGTGATTTTGTTGGATATTGCCTCCAAGCTCGGTCTGGCCGAGTGGATGGCCAGCATTGGGCGCCGTGTGCCACGCGGAGTGCCGCAACCGCCCGCTCCGTTTGCCCGCGCTTGCCGTCCATGCTAGATTTTCGCTCGGAGGTACCGTCCATGGTCGGCAATGTTCATCTCGAAAAGAAGCTCGAAAACTATGTCGAGGAGCTTGTGCGTACGGGGCGCTACACGTCGCGCGAGGAGGTGCTGAGCGAAGGCGTTCGCCTTGTCGAACGGCGCGAGCAGCAAAGGGCGGCCGTTGACCGAGCGCTGGAAGCCGCGATCGCCGATGCCGAAGCTGGTCGCGTTCATGACGCTGACAGCGCCTTCACCGCCTTGCGCCAGCGTTACCAGGTCCTGCAAGCCAAAAAGGACTGACGATGAAGGTCGTCATCACCCAGGCGGCCTATGCAGACCTCATAGAAATCGGCGACTACATCGCTCGGGACAACCCGACACGGGCCATCACCTTCGTCGACGAGCTGGAACAACGCTGTCGGTTGATCCGCGACCATCCGGAGGCCGCACCATTGCTCCGCGAACACCGCGATAAGGCCATTCGCCGAACCGTGTATGGCCGTTACTGCATTTTCTACCGGATCAGGACCGACATGATCGAAATCCTGCACGTGCTCAACGCCGCCCGGGATATCGACCGACTGCTCCTCGATATCCCCGAGGAACCTTGACAGGCCCCCCCTTTGCCTGACCCGCCTCACCCCTGCTTCGCCATGAACCCATCGAAATAGCCGGCAAGCTCTTCAAATCCGTCGAGCGGTAAAACATGCGCCACATACTGGTCCGGCCGGACCACGACCACGCAGCCCTTGTCGCGGTCGATGCCGCGCAGGTCGAAGATGTCGGGGCCGGTCTTCAGGTCGGGGCAGAACATCTTTTCGTAGTCGGTGAGGCCGTAGCGTCCCTTGGCCGGCTTCAGGAGCGCCGGCATGGCGTCGAGCGACAGATCGCGATGGTCCTGCTGGAAGATGGCGCGCAGGTCGATGACCTGGTCGATGTCGGCGCCGGCAGGCGTGTAGCGGCAGATCGGCGAGCGGTCGGAGGTCTGAAGGAAATCGCAGAGCGCGCGGATCGCCGAGCCGGAGGTGGCCGGGTCCTTCCTTTCGGCGAAGGCGTAGAGCCGGAAGCGGCCGTCGGCCAGCCCGACATGGCCGAGATGGACGGGCCTTGCATCGGCGAGGCGAATGACCGGGGCGGAATGGAAGCGCATGCCGATCCCGAAGCCTTCGGCCAGGGACTGGTGGGTCGGCTCGCCCTGGATCGTCGACGGCTGGTAACGCGTCGCGGTGCCGGCGGTGAACCGGCCCTGCTTGATGAAATAGCGCTGGAATTCGGCCGGGTCGACGGCGTCGGCGCCGGCCCCTTCCGTGCCCTTGGGCGGGGCGGAGAACATCTTGGCGAATTCGCGGTCGAAGTCGATCAGTTCCCTGGCGATCGCCTGGCGCTCGCTCGTATAGGTATCAAGCAGTTCGGGGCCGCTACGGCCCTGAAGCACCGCCGCCAGTTTCCAGCCGAGATTGAAGGTATCCTGCATTGACACGTTCATGCCCTGCCCGGCCTTGGGGCTGTGGGTATGGCAGGCGTCGCCGGCGATGAAGACGCGCGGCTGTCGGATGCCCACCTCCGCCTCGGCCACGTCGTCGAAGCGGTCGGTCAGCCGCTGGCCGATCTCGTAGACTGACCACCAGGCGATCTCCTTCACGTCCAGCGTATAGGGATGAAGGATGCGCTGCGCCGCCGCCACCAACTGGTCGGCGGTGATGGCGCGGTTGGAGACGCGCTCGTCGGCCTTCAGCTTGTCGAGCTCGATATAGAGCCGCACCAGATAGCCGCCCTCGCGCGGGATGATGAGGATATTGCCCTCATTGGCCGAATGGATCGCGGCTTTCAGCCTGATGTCGGGGAAATCGGTGACGGCGAGCACGTCCATGACGCCCCAGGCCTGGTTGGCGGAATCGCCCTTCAACTCGCGGCCGATTGCCTTGCGCACGGCGCTTCTGGCGCCGTCGCAGCCGACCACATAGCGCGCCTTGACCGTCTCGACCTCGCCCTCATGGCCCGCATCGAGCCGTTCGAGCCGAACCGTCACCGGATGGCTGGCGGCGGCCGAAGGATCGACTGCCAGATCCACAAGGCGGCGTGCATAGTCCGGCTCCAGTCGGTGCGGCGCGTTGCGCATCACGTCGAGATAGAAATCGTGCACGCGGGCCTGGTTGAGGATGACGTGCGGGAATTCGGAGAGCCCGTCCTCGGTGTCCTGGATCCGGCCGTGGCGGACGATGGTCTTCAGGCCCTGGTCGTCCGGCTTCCAGAAGGTCGTCTCGTTGACGAAATAGGCTTCCCGCAACACCCGGTCGGCAAAGCCGAAGGCGTTGAACATTTCCATTGTCCGGCAGGCAATGCCGTCGGCCTGGCCAAGGGTGATGGGGCCGGCGCGCTGTTCGACGATGCGCACGCTGATGCCTGGGAAAGCGCAGAGCTGGGCGGCGAGCGTCAGCCCGGCCGGCCCGGTGCCGACGATCAGCACGTCGACCTCGCCAGCGGATGCGGCGTTGCCAGCGTTCGCCAGCGGCTCGGCGATCGCCGGATCGCCGGTGCGGAAACCGTCTTGATGAAACTGCATGATGTCTCTCCTCCCTCAAGGCCCGGCGGGCCAGCCTTTGCGATCTCCGCGGGTGTCGTGTCACGCGCGCGCGATCTACCCTCCCGGCGGATCGACTAATTACGTAGTATACTTCTTACTTTGATCTGTCAATCTTCCGGATCGCCGTACACCCTTACCAGCGCAGGAGGCGGCGGCCGATACCATAGCCGGTGGCGATGACCAGCATGATCGCCAGCGTATACCAGGCGGCGCCGAAAAGCGGGCTGTCGTCCGGGCAATGCCAGGCATAGAGCGCCGCCCCGATCGCGCCCGCGGCAAGACCGGCGGCGGCGCCCGCCAAGCCCGGATTCTCCGGCGCGCCATTGCGCAGCGCCGCGAGGAATGCGGCAAGCGGTGCTAGTGACAGCAGCGGAATGAAGAACAGGCAGAAGGCGGCGTTGCGGCCCATGAGCCTTGCCGCCCAAGCGTCCTGCGGCACGACCAGAAGCTCGACCCCGACCGCCACGACCATGAG
Organism: Rhizobium arsenicireducens; assembly: GCF_964021225.1. Lineage (NCBI taxonomy): Bacteria > Pseudomonadati > Pseudomonadota > Alphaproteobacteria > Hyphomicrobiales > Rhizobiaceae > Rhizobium > Rhizobium arsenicireducens. The sequence continues at coordinate 2,174,349 of NZ_CAXHYK020000001.1, forward strand.
CGCAAGCGGCAGGAGAAGCGCCACTGCCCAGGGCCTGAGCGGAACACCCGGCCGGCCGATGCGCGAAACGAGGCCGAAGGCCACGATGGCCAGCACGAGCGTCATGCCGATCTTGAAGGCGACGCGCACGGTCGCGATGGCGCTGGCGAGATCGTCGCGCAGGCCGACGGTGGCCAGCAGCAGCACTGCGGAGACGGCAAGGCCGGCCGCCAGCGCCAGCGTCAACATCCGCCCGAGGCACATGCGTACCGGCGCATCCTGCGATAACAGCCTGATCAACTCGTCGGTCTTCACGTCTCGCTCCGATACAGGGCGGCCAGGGATTTCAACGCCCGGTGCAGCGCCACCCGCACCGCACCTTCGCTCATCTTCAATCGCGCCGCCGTCTCGCCGACACCCGCCCCGTTGAGCGAGATGGAGCGGACGATGTCGCGCTGCGGGTCCTTCAGCCGCGCCAGCAGCGTCTCGACGTCCATCCGGTCGGTCGCATCGGTGCGCTCGGCGGCCGCCAACGTTTCCATCACGTCCTCGATCGGCACGCTGACATGGCGGCCCCGGCGCCTCAGGCTGTCGATCAGCTTGTGGCGCACGATGGTCGAAAGCCACGGGCCGATCGGCCGGGCCGGGTCCCAGGTGCCGCGCTTCAGGTGCACGGCGATCAGCACTTCCTGCACGATGTCCTCGGCCTCGCCGGCGGGTGCGCCGAACTGTTCCAGGCGGCGCCGCGCCATGGTGCGCAGATGCGGCGTGACGGCGGACAGAAAACGCTCATAGGCCTGCGCGTCGCCATCCAGCGCACCGCGCATCCAGTCCGCCCACTCGCTTTCGCGCTTCGCCTGCCTCACATCACCCTCTACGTCGCCACACACGTTTTTGTTACCGGCACCGTGCGCCACGCCTGCAGTTCAAGCCAAACCACGGAAATGGTTCGGTATTTTATTCGACCTTCGACCGTCGCCCGGACCGGGAGGCGAAAAAACCGGCGAGAGGCGGCGTAACATTTCCCCGCCCCGACCCGTAGCTCCCGATGTCCAGGCCAATTCCGGCCTGCCACTCCAAGGGAGAACCCACCATGAAAAACAGTTTTGTCACTCTGGCGCTCGCCGGCTCGCTTGCAACCGCCCTTGCCTCCGTCGCCGTGCCCACTGCTGCCCAGGATGCCGCCAAGGAGAAGTGCTACGGCGTGGCCATGAAGGGCCAGAACGACTGCGCCGCCGGCGCGCATGACTGTGCCGGCAAGGCGACCATGGACTATGACAAGCAGTCCTTCAAGCTCGTGCCCGCCGGCACCTGCGCGACGATGATGGCACCGGACGGCAGCCACGGCTCGCTCACCCCGGCCTGATCCTGGTCGCGAACCGTCTCCATTATCATCAAAGGACAAGACATGACCAGAACCACCCATGCGCTCGCCGCCTCGCTCGCCACGGCCCTCACGCTTGCCGCCGCCCTGCCGGGCGTGGCTGTCGCCCAGGATGCCACCAAGGAGAAATGCTACGGCGTGGCACTCAAGGGCCAGAACGACTGCGCCGCCGGCCCCGGCACGACCTGCGCCGGCACCTCGAAGATCGACTACCAGAAGAATGCCTGGAAACTCGTGCCGGCCGGCAGCTGCATGACCATGATGACGCCGGACGGCGCGCACGGCACGCTGGAGCCCGGCCCGGCACCGGCCTGAGCGAGCCTCCAAAGGCGGCGGCGCGGAGCTTCGCGCCGCCACCCCTCCCTCCCCGTCTGCAATCGGAGAAGACCCATGAAACCCGCCAGCCTCCCGCCCCGCGCCGGCGTCGGCTTCAAGCCCGAGCATTTCCCAGCCATCGATCAGGCCCCGCAGCCGCTCGGCTTTTTCGAGGTGCATGCGGAAAACTACATGGGTGCCGGCGGCCCGCCGCATGCGAAGCTGTCGCGCCTCAGGCAGGACTATGCGCTCTCCATCCACGGCGTCGGCCTGTCGATCGGCGCCATGCAACCGCTCGACCGCGACCATCTCGCCCGGCTGAAAAGCCTGTGCGACCGCTACGAGCCGGAGAGCTTTTCCGAACATCTCGCCTGGTCCAGCCATGGCGAGGTGTTTCTGAACGACCTCTTGCCGCTGCCCTATACCGAGGCAACCCTTGCCCGCGTCGCCGAGCACATCGACACGGTGCAGCATGTGCTCAAACGGCAGATGCTCCTGGAAAATCCGGCGACCTATCTGACCTTCACCGAGAGCACGATCGAAGAGACCGATTTCCTCGCCGAACTGGTGCGCCTGACCGGCTGCGGCCTGCTGCTCGACGTCAACAATGTCTTCGTCGCCGCGACCAATCACAATCTCGACCCGCGCGCCTATCTCGCCCGCTTCCCCTTCGCCGCCGTGCGGGAAATCCACCTGAGCGGCCATTCGGAAACCATCGACGATGCCGGCGCGCGCCTCTTGATCGACAGCCATGACACGCCGGTCAAGGACCCTGTCTGGGCACTCTACGAAGAGGTGCTGGAGCGCACCGGGCCGGTCGCCAGCCTGATCGAATGGGACAATGACGTGCCGGACTGGCCGGAGCTGCTGGCCGAGGCGCAGGCGGCCAACGCCCTGCTCGACGCCCGCGCCCGCCGCCGGGCCGCGTGAGGCCGCCATGACCAACACCTTTCAGTCCGGTTTCGCCGCCGCGCTCGCCGATCCTGACCGCCCCGTGCCGGAGGGGCTGACGGCCTGGACCGGGAAGCAGCCCAGACTCCGCTTCGGCGTCTACCGCAACAATGCCCGCGTCGGCCTGACCGGCGCGCTTGCCGCGCGCTTTCCCGCGACGGAGGCGATCGTCGGGCAAGACTTCTTCGCGGCCATGGCGCAGGCATTCGTCGCCGCCCATCCGCCGCGCTCGCCGCTGCTTCTCGCCTACGGCGACGACTTCGCCGATTTCGTCCAAGGTTTCGAGCCGGCCGCCGGGCTTGCCTATCTGCCCGACGTCATCCGCCTCGAGGCGGCCCGCAGCCGCGCCTATCATGCCGCCGATGCCGAACCGCTCGCCGCCGCCGATCTCGCCGCCGTTCCGCCGGAACGGCTGGCCGACCTGCGGCTGGAGGCTCATCCGTCGCTTTCCATCCACCGCTCGCCCCATCCCGTCGTCACCATCTGGGCGATGAATGCCGGCGAGTTGCCGCTTGCGCTGATTAGCGACTGGATCGGCGAGGATGCGCTGGTCGTCCGGCCGCACATGACGGTGGAGGTGCACCGCCTGCCGCCCGGCGGCGCCGCCTTCTTCTCCGCCCTTTTCACCGGGCTGACGCTTGCCGAGGCGACGGATGGCGCCATCGCCCAAGCGCCCGCCTTCGACCTTGCCGCCAATCTCGCCGGGCTGATTACCACCGGCGCTTTCGTCCAACTCGCTTTCCGGGAGGAAGCATGATGCCCCAGGACCTCGCCCCAAAATCCGCCGTCACGCCGGCCATGACGGCGGCGCGATCATCGGCCCAAACATCCGCTCCGGCGTCGGCCATGACACCGTCCGGCGCGCAGTCCCCGGTGGTCCGCCGGATCTCCGATCTGATCGGCCTTGCCAACCGCATTCCGCACGACCTGATCGCGCTGGTTGCCCGCCTCTCCATCGCCGGCGTGTTCTGGCAGTCCGGCCAGACCAAGCTCGACGGCTGGCGGGTCAGCGACAGCGCGCTCTACCTGTTCGAGAACGAATTCCGCCTGCCGCTGATCTCCCCCTCAATCGCCGCGCATCTGGCGACCTTCGCCGAGCATTTCTTCCCCGTGCTGCTGGTGGTCGGTCTTGCCAGCCGGCTTTCGGCGGCGGCCCTTCTGGGAATGACGCTGGTCATCCAGATCTTCGTCTATCCCGGCGCCTGGCCGACCCACGGCACCTGGGCCGCCTGCCTCATCCTCATCCTCGCCCGCGGCCCCGGCCGCGCCTCGCTCGACCATTGGCTCGCCGGGCTGTTCGGCAGGCGCTGACGGGTTCGTCAGGGGGATGGCGACACGCTGAGGCAAGGCGAGCGGCCGGCGGCATTTCGATCTCCGCCCTTGCGAGATGGCCGGCAGGCCAGAGGGGGCTTCGCAGACGCGACAGCCAGGCCCCGTCAGCCTTGCGCCAGCTTTGGCCGCTAAACAAGGAGACTCTAATTCCCTCTGTCGCAAGGACGCCTGCGTGAATATCAATGCCAGCATCAATGGTTCGCTCGAAATTATCGCGTTCCGGCTGAACGAACAGTCCTTCTGCGTCAGGACGCGATCGATCCGCGAGATCCGCGGCTGGGTGCCGGTGACGCCGATGCCGCATGCGCCCTACGAGGTGCTCGGTGTCATCAACCTGCGCGGCATGGTGATCCCGATCATCGATCTCGCCGTCAAGCTCGGCATGGGCGGCACGGAAGCCTCCGAGCGCAGCGCCATCATCGTCACCGACGTCAATGGCATGACCATGGGCCTTTTGGTCGAGGGGGTGTCCGACATCCTGACCGTGCCCGCCGAGAGCCTGCAGCCGGTGCCGTCCAATGCCGGACAGGCGACGCAATTCGTCGACGGTATCCTGACCCATCAGGACCAGATGATCTGCTTCCTCAACCTGGAGGAACTGTTTTCCGCCAACGGCCCGAGTGGCGCCAGCGGCGGCAACGGTGGTGGCGCCGGTCCGGGCTGGGAAGAGTTCTGACGGCCCCCGGCCTGTGCGGCGTTGCCTGATGCTCCGGGAGATCGGAAGCCATCGCCCCCTCTACTCCGCCGTCTCCCCCACCGTCAGCGGCCAGTCGACCACATAGTCCTCGAAATCCTCGACCGGCACGTCGTCCTCGCTCACCGTGCGGCCGCGGGCCGAGATGCCGGCCTCGTGTACGGTTTCGCGGTCGCCGGAGACCAGATAGTGCCACCAGTAGAGATCGCGGCCCTCATGGACGAGCCGATAGGCGCAGGTCGGCGGCAGCCACGGGATCTCGTCGACGCCCTCGACGGTGAGCTGGATGCAGTCCGGCACGGTCGCCTGGCGGTTCTCATAGTCCTTGCAGCGGCAGCTGTCCCCGTCGAGCAGGCGGCAGGCGACCGAGGTGAAGACCACCTCGCCGGTTTCCCAGTCCTCGAGCTTGTTGAGACAGCACAGGCCGCAGCCGTCGCATAGGCCCTCCCATTCGGACGGGCTCATCTCGGCAAGCGTCTTGGTCTTCCAGTAGGGTAAATCACTCATCCGTCATCACCGGCCGGTCGCAGGGCCATGGGCAGGCGGCGGCGTTTGCCGCCGAACCTCGCTTTTTTCTTGTCCTTTGCCGGCAAATGGACAATCTATCAGCAAATCGGGACAATGCCGCTTTGCCGGCGCAAGGCTTGCTCTTGAGCCCTGCCGGGGGCCGCGTCAAGGGCGGCATGTCCGCTTCGTGAGGGATCGAACCGCAGTGGCCGAGGATCAAAAGCCGGAAGAGAAGAAGCCGCGCCTCAAGCGGCACATTCTGCTCAGGATCGACAGCTGGATCGATTCCACCCTGTGGAATGCCGGTTTCCAGCTCGGCGAGACGTGGGAGGAGATCACCATCTTCTTCCGCCGGTTCCGTGTGCGCGGCTGGAAGAAGCTGTTCTTCGAAGTGCTGGGCGAGGGCATGACGCTCGGCACCGCCGGCGCGGTGCTGCTCCTGACGCTTGCCCAGCCGGCGCTGGAAGAAACCAAGAAGGACTGGCGCTACCGTGGCGACTTCGCCGTCACCTTCCTCGACCGCTACGGCAATCTGATCGGCCATCGCGGCATCATCCATGAGAACTCGGTGCCGATCGATGAACTGCCGGATCACCTGATCAAGGCGGTGCTGGCAACCGAGGACCGGCGTTTCTTCGAGCATTTCGGCATCGATTTCCTCGGTCTTGCCCGTGCCATGACGGAAAACGCCAAGGCCGGCACGGTCGTCCAGGGCGGCTCGACCATCACCCAGCAGCTGGCCAAGAACCTCTTCCTCACCAACGAGCGGTCGATCGAGCGCAAGATCAAGGAAGCCTATCTGGCGCTGTGGCTGGAGGCCAATCTGACGAAGAAGGAAATCCTCTCGCTCTATCTCGACCGCGCCTATATGGGGGGCGGCACGTTCGGGGCGGCGGCGGCCTCGCAATTCTATTTCGGCAAGCCGCTGACCGAGGTCAATCTCGCCGAATCGGCCATGCTCGCCGGCCTGTTCAAGGCGCCGGCCAAATACGCGCCGCACGTCAACCTGCCGGCGGCGCGCGCACGTGCCAATGTCGTGCTGTCCAACATGGTGCAGGGCGGGATGATGACCGAGGGCCAGGTGATCGCCGCCCGGCGCAATCCGGCAACCGTCATGGACCGCGACGAGGCGGAAGCGCCGGACTACTTCCTCGACTGGGCCTTCGAGGAGGTGCAGAGGATTGCCGCCAGGTACAAAGACCATACGCTGGTGGTGCGCACGACGATCGACACCGGGCTGCAGAAGGCGGCGGAAGAGGCGGTGGCGGCGCGGCTGCGCGAATATGGCGAGGCCTATCACGTCAAGCAGGCCGCATTGGTGATGATCGAAAACGGCGGCGCCGTGCGCGCCATGGTCGGCGGACGCGACTACGGCGAGAGCCAGTTCAACCGGGCGGCGCGGGCGCTGCGCCAGCCGGGATCCTCGTTCAAGATCTTCACCTATTCGCTGGCGATGGAGAAGGGCCTCACCCCGGATTCGCCGATCGTCGACGCGCCGATTTCCTGGGGCAACTGGAGCCCCGGAAATTACGGCAATTCCTATGCCGGCCGGGTCGACATCAAGACGGCGCTGGCGAAATCGATCAACACCATTCCGGTCAGGCTCGCCAAGGAAAAACTCGGCCCGAACGCCATCGAGCAGATCATGGCCGAGACGAAGAAATTCGGGGTCGAGACGCCGATCCGCAAGGATGTGACCATTCCAATCGGCACCTCGGAAATGACCGTGCTCGACCAGGCGACCGCCTATGCCGTCTTCCCCACCGGCGGCTACCAGTCGCGCCGCCACGGCATCGCGCAGATCATGAACTACGCCGGAGAGGTGCTCTACGACTTCGAGCGCGATGCGCCGCCTGCAACGCGCGTGCTGTCCGAGACCGCGGCCGATTACATGAACCAGATGCTGACCCGCGTTCCATACGTGGGCACGGGACGGCGCGCGGCCGTCGACGGCGTCCTGACCGGCGGCAAGACCGGCACGACCCAGGCCTATCGCGATGCCTGGTTCTGCGGCTATACCGGCAATTACACGGCCGCCGTCTGGTTCGGCAATGACGACTATACCTCGACCAACAACATGACCGGCGGCTCGCTGCCGGCGATGACCTTCAAGGCCCTGATGGACTATGCCCACCAGGGCATCGACCTTCGCCCCATTCCCGGCGTCGGAACACCGGAACCCGCGGCACAGCAGGCGATCGCGGCAGCGAGGGCTGCCAAGCCCGCCGCCGGAACGGATGCGCTTGCGCCCATGCTCCGGCCCCGCTCGCTGTCAGCCGAGGCGACCCGGATGATCCGCGACATCGCCCGGCGCCTGCGCGAGGCAGAGCCGCTGGCGCTCGACCCGGACAAGGTCGCGAGCATCGACTGAAGCGGATCGGCACAGATCCCCGCCACGTACTTACGCACGGTTTACCATGTCCGCCGGTCTCCGTGGGTTTTTCCTGAAACCCCACCTATTCTAGGGGTCGCTTAACGGTTTGCCTGATAGCTTGCCGTCGCACCGCTCCCGCGTTGCCCCTTCGATAACCACAGGACGAAGCATGGACCGCCACTGGTCTCACCTTGCTGCGCTTCCCCGCCTGACGGGCGAGCAAGCGGCTGCCTTCGAGCGCGCTCGGTCGGCCGAGCGGAGCCGGGCGCTGTCGCGCATGACCGTGACGATCGCCGCCTTCTATCTGTCCTATGCGCTGGTCGACGCCCTGATCCTTGCCGACGTCACCTGGCTGTCGCTTTCGCTGCGCTTCGGCCTCGTGCTGCCGCTGGCGCTGGCGGTCGGCTGGTATCAGTCGGACATGGCGCGGTCGGTCCGCGCCAAGGAGATCGCCACGCTCAGCGTCGGCATGGTGGCGAATCTCGTGTGGTGCATCGTCCTGGCCTCCAGCGACAATCCGGCGGTGCTGCACTATTTTTATGCTGCGGTGATCTTCCAGATGGTCGGAACCATCGCCATTCGGCCGAGCTTCGATCTTGCCGTCTGGGCAAGCCTCGGCACGGCGGCGATCAACTACGGCCTGATCGGCCTGATCGACGGCGTATCGACCACCTATCTCTTACACCATATGGCGATCTACGCGCCCACGGTGCTCCTGACGCTGCTCGCCGCCCACCAGCTGGAGGCCGAGCGCCGCTGCGCCTTCCTGCAACTGGATGAAAACGAGGCACTGAAGCGGGAGCTGTCGCATCAGAATGGCGAGCTTGAGCGTTTATCCTCGACCGATCCGCTGACCCAGCTGTCCAACAGGCGGGGCACCGAGAGCGAGATCGCGCGGCTGCGCCGGTTGCTGGCACCCGGCAAACTCGCCGAGAGCGCCCTGCTGATCGCCGACATCGACCATTTCAAGGCATTCAACGACAGCTACGGCCACAGTGCCGGCGACGACTGCCTGATACGGGTCGCCCAGGCGATGCGGAAGGAGCTGCCCGACACGGTCCATCTGGCGCGCTTCGGCGGCGAGGAATTTCTTGTCGTCTTGCCGCAGGTCGAGCCGGCCCGCGCCGAAATGATGGCCGAACGGCTGCGTCGCGCCGTCAGCGCGCTTGGCATAGCCCACGAGCACACCGGCGACCGCAATCGCCGCGTGACCATCAGCATCGGCATTGCCTGCGGATCGATCGCCGACGACAGCAGGCTTGCCCACCTGCTCAAGGCGGCCGACGAGGCGCTCTATACCGTCAAGGCGTCGGGCCGCAACGGCTGGCGGCTGGCGCCGCCGCTGGACGGAAAATCGAACGCGGCATAAGCTACGGCAAGGCCGTCAGCCGATGCTATTCCGTGGCGGTCTGTTCTTCCGCCGGCAGACGCGACTGCTTGAGCAGGACGACCTTCTCGGCCGCGTCCTCATCGACCGCGACGCTTGCCGTCGTGATCGACCGGTCGACATCGAGCGCGGCCGTGGTCTTGTGATAGCTGCAATCGGCAAAGGCGGCACCGGCCGACAGCGACAGGGCTGCGGCGATCAGGGCGAGAGACTTCATGGCTCATTCCTCCTGTTGACTTGGGCCTCGAAAGGATAGCGCGTTTTTGAGGAGGCCCTAAATCACGTTTTCGAGGGCGGGCATGCCGGCCCTGCGCAGCCGCCGGCTTTGGCGCCCGGTCGCTCCTCCCCTTCCGCCCCTCAAGTCCACGCGCCGGTCATGGCCTAACGCGACCGGTTCGGCTATTCTGATGCGATGCGTTGCGCGAGCCTCAAGCTTGCGGGCGTCCATGACCGTTCAGCAGGAGTTGCGGATTTGAGCGTTGCCTTCGTCAAGGAAGAAAGTGCGGAAGCGGCATCGGAGACCCACCTGCCGGATCGCCCGGTGTCGCCGCATCCCAACCTCGTGACCGAGGAAGGGCTGAAGGCGCTCGAACGCCAGCTCGATGACGCACGCAAGGCCTATGAGGCGACGGCGACCATCGAGGACGTGAACGAGCGCCGGCGCCAGGCAGCCACCCCCTTGCGCGACCTGCGCTATTATGCCGAACGGGTCCACACGGCCCAGCTCATGCCCGCGCCGCAGACCACGACCCAGGTCGCTTTCGGCAGCACCGTCACCTTTTCGCGCGACGACGGAAGGGTGCAGACCTACCGCATCGTCGGCGAGGACGAGGCCGACCCCAAGGCCGGCACCATCTCCTATGTCTCCCCGGTGGCAAGGCTTTTGCTCGGCAAGGGGGTCGGCGACGTGGTCGCCATGGGCGAGCAGGAGCTGGAGATTGTCGCGGTGGGGTGATGGGGGATGCTTCGTGCAGGACGCCTCCTGCAACATCGGCACCGACCGATTTGGGGCCGGTGGCGGACCGTCGGCCTTTGGCAACCTGAGCTCGGAAAGTTGCCATTCGGCAAGCCACTCCGCTCAGTCGATCAGCACGCGATACACCGGCCGCGACCTGCCTCCCGACGGGGAGGCCCCAAGTTCGTCGCCCGAGAAGACGGCATTCGGCTACATCCAAGGTACCGCTGGCAAGTGGACGACAAGCTTGGGGCTCGAAGCACTCTTTCGAGGCAGAGGAGGCCGGGTGCCGTTCGCGCAGCACCCGGTGTCAAGAGTCAGATGGTCTGCCCGCCCGACACTTCGACGCGCTGGCCGTTGACCCAGCGGTTGTCGGGGCCGAGCAGGCTCGCCACCATCGGGCCGATATCATCGGGCACGCCGACGCGGCCGAGTGCGGTCATGCTGGCGAATGCCGTGTTATAATCCGGCATGTCACGCACCGCGCCGCCCAGGAAGTCGGTTTCGATCGCGCCCGGCGCAACGGTGTTCGCGGTGATCCCGCGGCTGCCCAACTCCTTGGCCATGTAGACTGTGAGAATCTCGACAGCACCCTTGGCGGCCGAATACGCCGAGAAGCCGGGGAATGACACGCGGGTCAGCCCCGACGAGAAGTTGATGATACGGCCGCCATCTGCCAGCATTGGCAACAGCGCCTGCGTCAGGAAGAACACGCCCTTGACGTGGACGTCGAACAGCATGTCAAACTGTTCCTCGGTGGTGGTGGCGAAGTCGGCCATTTCGCCGTGCCCGGCATTGTTGACGAGATGGTCGAACGTGTCGCCCTGCCATGTGGTCGTCAGCGCGGTTCTCAGCGCCTCGACGAATGCCGGAAAGGTCGAGACCTTACCCGTGTCGAGCTGTAGCGCCACAGCCTTGCGGCCCAGTGCTTGGATGTCGGCGACGACGGCGTCGGCCTCGTCCTTGCTGCTGCGATAGGTCAAAATCACATCCCCGCCGTGGCGAGCAATGCTGATGGCGGTGTTGCGGCCCAGGCCGCGGCTTGCGCCGGTTACGAGTGAAATGCTGGTCATACATGCCTCCGTTGCTAGGACATCCTTATGCAACGGACCGGCCGCGCGTGGTTGCGCAATCCTCCCGAATACTTGCCTGATTATCCTGCCATATTGTCGGAAGGGTCTGGATGCCGTATCAAACCGCAATGACCGATCCCCTCTTGGACCATGCCCGGCGCTACGCCGATGCCCATGTCGACCCGACCGGCGTTGCCGCGACACCGGTGGCGGGCATGGTGATCCTGCGCGAAACCGCGCCGACGATGCTGCAATTTGCCATTTCTAAGCCATTGATGGCGCTCGTCTTACAGGGAAGCAAGCGTGTGACGATGGGAAACCGCAGCTTCGATTTCGGCGCTGGCGAATCGCTGCTGATCACCACCGATGTCCCAACCGTCAGCCAGGTCACGACTGCCAGCAAGGTCTTGCCTTATTATTCGATGGTGCTCGAACTCGACCCCGCCGTCATCAGCGACCTGGTCGATCAGATCGGCCAGGTCCCGTTCGAAGCGGATCAGCCGGTTCGCGTCGATCGGACCGAAACGGAAATTGCCGATGCGGCGCTCCGCCTTGTCCGGCTCTTCGACCGGCCCGCCGCGCTGGCGGTACTCGGCGAGCAGTTGCGCCGCGAGCTGCACTATTGGTTGCTCTCCGGCCGGCACGGCGGCGCCATCCGCGCGCTGGGTGTGACCGACAGCCATGCGCAGCGCATCGCCCGTGCTGTTGCCTTACTGCGCGATCATTATGCCGAGCCGGTGCGGGTTGAGGCGCTGGCGGCGGCGGCGGGCATGAGCCTGTCGGCCTTCCACGTTCACTTCCGCGGCATCACCTCGGTGACGCCGCTGCAGTTTCAGAAACAGCTTCGGCTCATCGAGGCCCGACGTCGGATGCTGGCGCAAGGAGAGGCGATCAGCGATGCGGCCTACAGCGTTGGTTACGAGAGCGTCCCGCACTTCACGCGCGAGTATGGTCGAATGTTCGGACAGCCGCCTGCGCGTGATGTCCGGCAAGCGCGCGCAGACCGCATAGAGCGGTCCCGATACACCTCCTTCCAGGAAAACCGGTGATCCAAGCCAAAGGCAGTTATCGCCATCCATGCACGAACCCGCTACGCGGCAGGGCGTGCGTGAAGGCGCAATGCCGCCGTCCAAGTGTCACGAAATCAACGTCCCCCTCCGGGCCCCGTCAGCGGATGGCCCCGCCACCCCCGGCCCTACGCTTGCGCTTCGGGCGTTCGGCGCTGCGACCTGTCCGCTGGATCGATCGCTCCGCTTCGCGGACCGCGCCTCACCCTTCACCTTCCCCGGAATCAATGCTACCCGTTTGACCGTCTCTTCATGGTTCAAGGCATCACGTGTTTCGGGTTCCGCTTCTCATCGCCGTTTCGCTCGTCATCGCCTTTGGCGGCGGGATCTTGACGACACTTTCGGCGCTTAATGCGTCGGCCGGCTTCGGCGCCATTCGGCTCGGCGTGTGGCGCGCCTTTCCCGATGCGCAGAAGGTCGAGGCCGATCCTTATGCCAAATCGCACCGCGCCAAGGCCGGGCGGCTGCTGCTCGGGGCGGCGGAGGGGCTGGTGTTTACCGCCTCGAGCGACGAGGACGGCAACCAGCTGACCGGGACCTGCAGCTACAGGATTGTCGGGCGCACGCCCGCCGCACGGCTCTGGACGCTCTATGCCGCCAACCGCAGCGGCCGGCCGCTTGTGGCGCGCGAGGGCCAGCCGTCGGCGCATCATTCGCAAGCCATCCTGCGCAACCGCGACGGTTCGTTCGAGATCACCGTTTCGCCGACCGCCAAGCCGATGAACTGGCTGGCGCTGCCCGATACCGGCGCGTTTTCGCTGGTGCTCACCCTGCTCGACACGCCGGCGGCCGGCAGCTCGGGGCTGGTCGGGCTGGAAATGCCGAAGGTGGAAAGCCTGGGGTGCGGCCAATGAACAGGCTGACCTATGCCGTCCTGATCGGCCTGATCGGGGCCGCCATCCTCCACATCGTCATCATTCTCGCCCTGCCGCAGTTTACCGGCAAGGACGCCTACACCCGGGTCAAGGCGACCGGGCAATCGCATCGGTTCCATATCCTGCCCGACTGGTCGAATGAGCGGGCCGATGCGGATGCCCTCACCAACGTCGATCCCTACCTGAAGGTGGCGGTCTGCCATTTCGACATTGCGCGCGCGCCGCTGAGGCTTCTCGCACCATCGGGCCCGAGTTTCTGGTCGATGGCGGTGTTTGATGCCAATTCCAATGAAGTGTTCTCGATGAACGACCGCACCTCGGTCGTCGGCGATCTCGATGCCCTGGTGGCAACGCCTGCCCAGGTGGCGCAGATCCGCAAGGCGCCAGGGGCGGCGCTGACCCAGTCGATCATCGTCGAATATCAGGGCACGACCGGCTATATCGTGCTGCGCACCCTGGTGCCGGCGCAAAGCTTTGGCCCTGAGGCCCGCGCCTTCCTCGACGAAGCGCTCTGCGCGCCACTGGCCGAGGACTGAGGCCGCGCGGCCGAAGTCCGGGCTGCGAGGCCCTGCGAAGGTCGTAATGCCCGTTCAACGGCGGCCGAGGCTGTCCTGTCCCTTGCCGCCCTTCGGACGCGGCAAAGCCGGCAGGCGGGCATCCGCCTTGGCCTGTGTTTCGCGCCGCTCGTAGCGTATGCCGGTGAACAGCAGCACCTCGGCCTTGCCGCCATCGCTGCGCACGGCACGCGCGCCCAGCGAAAGCCGATCCTTGATTCTGATAATTTCCGCCATGCTCGTCTCCTTTGAAAAGAAATCGAGACGGATGAAGATTGACCGATCTCACCCTACCCTTCCTTGAAGGGCCAGCGCAATCCCCGGCTGCCGGACCACATGACACACTGCGGCCGGCGCTGGCCGAAGCCATTCTGCGCCTTTCTCCTGCGCGATCAAAGAGGGTGGTTTTCGCCGGCCCTCCCGGGGCACGCATACGGTACATGCGAGGTGAAACGAATCATTTCCACACTTCCTCGCCAGCTGCCAATTGAGCCTGAGCTTAGTTAACAGGTTGCTAACAAATTGGCTCTAATGTGTGCCAAACGAGTATTGCGTAGGTGTGGGTCTTGTCGTGATCGATCAGTTTCGAGAGCTGGAAAAGCCGGTAAGCGTGAGGAAAAGGGACGTTGTGCTGATGGCGACGGTCACGAGTTTCGAGGCCTTGCACTATCCATCGAAGAACGAGCTGAGGCAATTCGCCGAACTCTTCACGCCGCTGTTCCACGCCTCGACCGAGGAGGCCCGCCGCCAGGCGGTCGCGGCGCTGTCGCAATGCCCGAATGTGCCAAGCGCGGTGGCCTTCTTCATCGCCTCGCAGCCGATCTCGATCGCCGCCCCCTTCCTCGTCTCCTCGCCCTGCCTGACCGACGACCTGCTGATCATGATCGCCCGTACCCAAGGCTCGGCGCACGCCCGCGCCATCGTCCGGCGCGAGCATCTCTCGCCGACCGTGATCGACGCGCTGGTCGGCTTGCGCCACAGCGAGCCGGCCAAGGCCGAGGCGACCGCTGGCGCCCCCGCGGCCGCAGGGCCGGTCGCCGCTGCTGCACCTGCCCCTACTTCTGCCATGCAGCCCCCGGCCGGGCCTGTTTCTCACCAGCCTGCCACGTCCGGCAAGACCGCCAGGACGGCAAAGACGGCAAAGGCCAGCGCACCCGCTGCTGCGCTGTCATCGGAACCGGCACAGACCGCAGATGCCCCGGACCTGAGCGCCGCCGAGCGCGAGGAGCAGCTGCGCGACCAGATCCGCCGGCTCGCCGCCCATATCACCCGCCCGACCGCCGACCGTCTCGGCCTTCGCACCATCACCCCGATCCAGTCGGCGCTTCTCGTGCGCTTTGCCCGCAACCGCGAGGGCGGCGCCTTTGCCACGACGCTCGCCGACATCCTGTCGTCCAGCCGCTGGCTTGCCGAGCGTATCCTGCTCGACCTCTCCGGCCGGCAGCTGGCCACCACGCTTATCGGCGTCGGCATGGAGCCGGCCGAAGCCATGTACGTGCTGGAAAGGCTCTATCCGCATCTCGCCAAGCCGGCGACCGGCGCCACCCGCGCCGAGCAATTGTGGAACGCGCTCGAACCGATCGAATGCGAGGAGCGGATCGAGACCTGGCGCCGCGCCGACGGCTATACCTATGGCCGCCTAAGGAGCGCGAACCCGGCCGAGGCGGCCGATATGTCCGCCGGTCCGGCCACCGCGCGCGCCGCTGCCGCCTTTGCCTCGGCTGCAGACGACCACGGCCGAAAGGTTCTGCGTCAACGCAAGCGCTAATCGGACCGCGTTTTCAAGCCGTCGCCATCGGCAGCAGATCGCCGATCGCGTCGATTTCCAGTTCGACCACCCAGAGATCCGGATCCCATTTGCGCTCGCGCGCCACGATCTCGTCGATCGCCGCGGCATCCGCCCGTTCCAGCCGGACCTCGAACATTCGGCTGTCGCGGTCCTCCTCGATCATCAGCGATTGCGGGGCAGGCCCGTAGAGCGTCTCCGTGCCGTCGCGAAAACGCTGGCGCACGAAGATTGCGCCTGCCTCCTCCACACCCTTTTTCGCCACGGCAGCGAAGCCGCCCGTGGAAAAGACACGACGGACAATGGCGGAGACGAAGAGATCGGAGCGAACACGCATGGGAAAGGGTTTAGGCGAAGCCGGGGGAGAAGGGAATGGGGAGGGGCTACCCGGATTGCTTTCGCGTTGCCGGCAGGGGCTTGGCGCCACCGCCCTTTGCTCACGCGTTCACGACGGCGGCGATGTCCTGAAGCTGGCGCAACAGAACCCTCACCGCTCGAACAATCCCACCAGCTCGGCCATGCCGAGGCTGTGTCGGCGGGCGGCGGCCTCCACGTCTTCGCAGCGTGAAGTGTCGGCAAGGACGAGACGGGGGGTATCGAGGGCATGGAGGCGGAAGTGGTAGTGGTGCAGCCCGTGGCCCTTCGGTGGGCACGGGCCGCCATAGCCTGGCCGGCCAAAACCATTTTCCGCCTGGCTGAGGCCGCCCGGCAGGGTGACGCTCTTCTCCAGGGCTTCCGGCAGGCTGCTGCGGTCGGCGGGTATGTCGTAGACCGCCCAGTGGAAGAAGGTGCCACGCGGCGCGTCCGGGTCGCTGCAAATGAGGGCAAAGCTTCGCGTGCCGTCCGGCGCGCCCTGCCAGTCGAGCGCCGGAGAGATATCCTCGCCGCTGCAGGTATAGCGCAAGGGCACGTCCGACCGATTGTCGAAGGCGGGACTGGTCAGGGTAAACTGCATGTCTTCATCCTCCTCACACGTTCCCCTTGCCTATCGGCCCGGAGTCGTCGAGCCGCACCTCCATTGAGAAAACCGTCCGGGCCCGGATTTGTTTCATGCACGATGGGGGGCTGACCTGTCGTGTCGGCCGCAGCCATCGTCGGACAAAGCCCTCCCTGACGTCACGCCCGCGGCGGGATTGCCAGGACATCGCGCTCGGACATGCGGAGCACTTCCTCGGCGACACTTCCCAGCAGCATCCTGGCCAATCCCTTGCGGGCCTTGGTGCCGACGACGATCAGATCGGCCTCCACTTCCGCCGCCACATCGGCGATGACTTCCGCGGTGGACGGGCCGCCGTTCCTGACCAGCGTCGAGGCCGGATCAAAACCGATCCGTAAAAGGAATTCGTTGAGGGCACGTGCCGCTTGCTTCTCCTGATCGAGCACATAGGCGTCAATGTCCTCGCCATCGACGTTTCCGTGACGCATCAGACCGGCCGCCGGTGCGTCGGGGACGTGCAGGACGGAAACGGCGCCGCTGGCATCCATGCCCAGCGCGCGGATCGCCTCCAGCGCTGCAGCCGATTCCTCCGACAGGTCGACCGCGACAAGGATGCGGCGATAGGGTCCGGCCGGCACGCCATTGGCCATGAGAACCGGCCGACTGCTGGCGCGGATCGTCCGCTCGGCAGTGGTGCCGACGAAAATGTCCTTCAAAGCCTGGCGGCGATGCGGGCCGACGATCACGAGATCGGCCCCGCGGGCCACGGCCGCATCGGCAAGGGCCTCGAAGGGCTCACCCTCGATCACCCCGCCCTCGCAAGCCACGCCATCAACGCTGCGCAGACCGCCGACGATCTCTCGGATCACATCCGCGGCCACCTCGCGTTCGGGCTTCAGTATTCGCTCCGGCTGATCATTGTCGATCACGTGGACCAGATCCACGGCCGCCCCGAACTCGCGGGCCAGCAGCACGGCACGTCGCACGGCCCGATCGGAACGGGATGAGAAGTCCGTGGCGACGAGAATCTTGCTGATGGTCATCGGGCGATTGCTCCTTGTTGTCTATTGCCGATCAAGGTCGGGCATATCTGGAATCAGTGTCTTTCATCCTTGATAAGGGCGCAATAAACTGACGCGGGAATGTTGCCCGGATCGGTCAGGACTCGCAAGAGGCATCGGCAACAGAGTGAGGAGCAGGTGAACGTGACGGAACTAATCGGACAGACGGCGTTCGGCGAGATCGCCATGCTCCTCGTCATCGCGGCCGGGATCGGCTTTGTCGGACTGATGTTGCGCCAGCCGTTGATCGTCAGTTTCATCAGCGTCGGCCTTCTGGTCGGCCCCTCGGCGCTCGATCTGGTGCAGGCCGACGAACAGATCAGCCTGTTGTCGGAACTCGGCATCGCCATCCTGCTCTTCCTCGTCGGCATCAAGCTCGATATCAAGCTCATTCGCTCGCTCGGTGCCGTCTCGCTGATGACCGGCCTCGGCCAGGTCGCCTTCACCTCGATCTTCGGCTACCTGATCGGCCTGGCTCTTGGGCTGGACGCAATCACCAGCCTCTATGTCGCTGTTGCTCTGACCTTCTCCAGCACCATCATCATCGTCAAGCTGCTGAGCGACAAGCGCGAGATCGACTCACTACACGGGCAGATCGCGCTCGGCTTCCTGATCGTGCAGGATGTCGTCGTCGTGATCGCCATGATCGTGCTTTCGGCGCTGGGCATCGGCACGGGCCACGGAGGCGAAGGCAGTTCAGGCAACATATTGACTGTCCTGTTGGCCGGAATAGCGCTCGTCGCTTTCGTCATCCTCTTCGTTCGCTTCGTCGCCGACCGGCTGACCGAGCGGCTGGCCCATGTTCCGGAACTGCTCGTCGTCTTTGCCATCGCCCAGGCCGCCATGTTCGCCGCAATCGGCGACATGGTCGGGCTGGGCAAGGAGGTCGGCGGGCTGCTCGCCGGCGTTTCACTCGCGTCCACCCCCTATCGCGAGACGATCGCCGCCCGGCTCGCACCGCTGCGCGATTTCCTGCTGCTGTTCTTCTTCATTGCGCTCGGCACCACGCTCGAACTCAACCTGCTCGGCGCCCACCTGACCAGCGCCATCGTCCTCTCGTTCTTCGTGCTGATCGGCAACCCGCTGATCGTGCTGGCGATCATGGGGGCCATGGGATACCGCAAGCGCACCGGTTTCCTGGCCGGCCTGACGGTGGCGCAGATCAGCGAATTCTCCCTGATCTTCATCGCCATGGGGGTATCGCTTGGCCATGTCGATGCCAGTGCGCTCGGGCTTGTCACATTGGTCGGGCTGGTGACGATTGCTGCCTCGACCTACATGATCACCTATTCTCACGCGCTTTACGCCGTGCTTGAGCCTCTGCTCGGCGTTTTCGAACGCACCGGCACGCCGCGCGAGCCGAGCGGCCAGCAAGCCGGCCACCAAGGAGAGCAATTCGACGTGGTGATGATCGGTCTTGGACGCTTCGGCACGGCGATCGGCCTCAGGCTCCATGAGCGGGGCGAACGGGTGCTGGGCATCGACTTCAATCCCGAAGCCGTGCGGCGCTGGCGAAACCTCGGCCTCAATGCCGATTTCGGCGATGCGAATGACGCCGAATACATCAACGGGCTGCCGCTCGCCGGGGTCCGCTGGGTCGTCTCCACCATTCCCGCCCAACCGACCGGGCTCAGCCACGAGGAGCCGCGCGAGACGCTGGTGCAAGCGATCCGCCTGTCCGGCTATCAGGGGCCGATCGCCCTTACATCCCACAGCGGGAGAGAGACCGAGGACCTTCTGGCGACCGGGGCCGAACTCGTGCTGGAGCCGTTCCAGGACGGTGCTGACCGGGCCGTTGAACTGCTCGCGGGCAGCAAGCGCCTGTCACACACATCCATTCCGCCGATCGCCTCGGAGATCCTGGAGCAATCCTAGAGCGCTTCCTGCCGGGCAAACCGCCTCATTCGCGGCCGAGCGCATATGTGACGCCAGCGCAGAGGAATGTTGCGCGATGCGGTTGATGCCGTCCGGTCATCACGCCGCCACAGAGAGACATCCGCATCGCTTGCTGTGGACGACCAAAGCCGAAGACGGTACCCTTCAAGCCTTACCACGCCGGCCGGCGGGCGGAATGCGCGCCTGGCCCGAAGTGCGAACCGGCCGCTCGGTCCGCTCGAATCCAACGAGAAGGAGTGCCGACATGGTACAGCAAACACCGCTCACTGCCGAAGACGTCCGACGCCTGTGCGGAGATATTTCCGACTGGAAGGTCGCCGAAATTCTCAGCTCCGGCGGCGATCTGGCAGCGCTCGAACTGGCCAAGGTCTGGTCGATGGGCGACGACGAGACGACCCCGGCCCGCCATCTTTCCCCGGAAAGCCCGGCGGCGCGCATTCTCGATGTTCTGACGGCTGACGAGGAAGAAGAGGAATAGGCATCCGGCGGCGGCCCGCTTTACGCGAACGGCGACCGGCATGACTGGTGGAGCGGCTGGGCTATCCGCTTTTATTCCGGCTCAGCTGCGTCCGGCGTTCAGCCATTGATGCCACTCGCCCTCGCCGCCATGGAAGACGTTGAGGTCGATCTTTTCCTTGACACCCTGCGACAGGCCAGAGCCGGAGTATTGCCAGAACAGCCATTTGCGGCCCGGATAGACCTTGGACGGGTGTGCGGCGACGGAACGCAGCCAGAAGGGATAGTCGAGGAAGTGGCCGCGCAGGTTGTCCTTGTAGAAGTCGGGTGCGGTGTAGATGACCGGGCGCTTGCCGTAATGGCGCTCCAGCCTGTCCATGAAGACCTGCATCTTCTCGCGGGCCTGTTCTGCCGAGAGACGGAATTGGCAGCTCGATTCGCCGTTGTATTCGACGTCGATCACCGGCGGCAGGGCGTCCGGATCACGCGGCACGTTGCGGATGAACCAGTCGGCCTGATGGCTGGCGGCGCGGCACCAGTAGAAGAAATGATAGGCACCGCGCTTGATGCCGGCTTCCTTGGCGCGCGCCCAGTTGGTCTTGAACATCGGGTCGAGATGGTCGCCGCCGTCGGTCGCCTTGATATAGGCGAAGTTGGCCCCTTGCGTCCTGAGCTTCGGCCAGTCGATCTGCCCCTGCCAGCGCGACACGTCGACGCCGTGCACGGCATATTTCTGCGGCGAGACCTTGCCGAAATTGATCGGCTTGGCGTCGCGGAACTGTTGACTGTAGATCTTCGAGCGGGTCCGCTGTCCCTTGCCCATCGGCGGCTCAGGCCTGAAGAGCGCGGCGATCGGCCTTTCCGAAGGAACCGGCATACCAACCGTCATGGCACTCGTGGCGAAGGCCTGCGGCTGGGGGACATTGCCGGCCCAGGCAAGTTCATGGGTCTCGCCTTCGGCGGAGGCGGCGGTCGGGGCTTCAGCGATCGCGGCAGCCGGGATCGACGCCGCGCCGATATCGGCTGCCGGCACCAGACGGGAGGTCTTCGCCACTGCGCCGGTCGTTTCCCGCGAGGGCACGGCAGAAAGCACGCTTTCCGTGTCGGCGCCGGAAATGCAGCCTGACAGGGTCAGGCAGGCGAGGAAGATCGCTGGAACAACAGAAAAACGCATCAGGAACCCATACGCACAACAAAGGGAAGACTGACCGCCGCACTAACCCGAGGGCGGCCGGCACGATTTGCTAACGGATGTTTACCGGAAAAGACTTAATTCAATCTTTACGGATTAGGTTCTGCTGACAAAGCCAGGGCCAGCTGCGACGGCGCGGCAAGAGGCGCGGCGCACATGTCTTTTGGCGCGACAGGGCGCGGCTTTGCAGCCATGGGAATACGAACGGTGGCGCCGGGGCTAGACCCGGATCGCCAGTCTGAGCCCGCCCCAATGGCGGCCAGAGACGATGATCGGCGCGGAAATATCCTTCATCACGACGAAATTGCCGCCGCCCATGTCGCGTCGGTAGGTCTGGACGAGGAAGGGCGCGGTGGACTGACCTGCGGAAAGGCCGACACGATCGGCGAATATGCGGCGGTTGCGGCAATTGGCGGTGTTCCACACCGGGTCGCCGGGTCGCTGGGGTGCGGAGAACTTCCTGTTATGGGTGGGCAGGTAGCCGTTGGTATCGACCGCGGCACAGAAGCCGATACGGTCGGAGAGGTTGAGCACCGGCTCGAGGATCGGCGGGAGCACCTGGTCGGTGAATTCGGTAAAGGCCGCCATCATCTGCACCGGATCGCTGCCGGCAATCGGGCGGTAGTTGCGGTCGAACAGAGCGGAAAGACCGATCCGGCCGCTGTCGACGCCGCGCTGGAAAGTGGCAGAGATCTGCGCGGCGACATCGCAGGCCGCATTGATCCACGGGCTGTCATGGGTCTCGATGCCGGCCGACGCGGTGAGCTGGATCAACGTCTCGGACAGGGCGACGACACGATCGACGCGGGTCGCGGCATTTTGCAGAGCGGTATCGGACTCCAGCACCTCCCCTGCCATGACGCTAAGCGTGCCGACGAATTCGGCGCATTGGCGGTCGACGGTATCGGTGGTCTTGGCCATCACCGTCGAGCCGTCGAGGATGCGGGTGATCACCTGCTCCATGGAGCCGAAGGAATTGTTCATCGCCTGGGAGGTCTCGCGCACGTCGAGCGCACTTTCGCTGGCGCCGCGGCCAGCCTCGGACAGGCGGGTGATCTTGCCGCGGATTTCGTTCAAGGTCTGCTGGATCGAACCGGTCGCCTGCGAGGTCTGCAGGGAGAGTGCGCGGATTTCGGAGGCAACCACGGCAAAACCCTTGCCAGCCTCGCCGGCGCGAGCTGCCTCGATTGCGGCATTGAGCGCCAGAAGATTGGTCTGGCGGGCGATCGAGCCGATCTCTTCGGCAACCTTGTCGACATTGCCAAGCGAAATCGAAAAGGAGCCGATCTCGGTCGAGATCTCCTGCGAAGCGGCGACCATCAGGTCGATCTTGTCGACCGCGCCGGAAAGCCGCGTGGCGGATTCACCCAGCATGCGGCGGGCCTCGACGGCTGTCTCGTCGGTGGCGCGCAACGACGAGGCGACCGACTTGTTGGTCTCGGCAATGGAAAGCGCTGTGCGGGTCACGTCATCGAAGGTCGCGGCATGGCGTTTCGACATTGCCGCGACATCCTGGATCGCGCCGGCGATATCGACGAGGTCGATGCCCAGCGTCGAGGCTTCGTCGGCGAGCTTCGACACGATCCGGCGGAGCGTTTCGGCGTCTGCCTCCCGAGCCGGTTCTTCGGCTGGCGGCGTCTCGATGAATTCTTCATCTGGCAAAGCCAGGTTAGCGAGTGCAGTCATTGCAGGTCCTCCCCCGAGAATGCGCAATTGTGACGCGGTTCGGTTAAGGATTTGCAAATGCTCGTATATGAGGATTAAGGATACGGCCCGCTGCCGGCGTGCAGGGGAAGGCGAACCTAAAGCGCGCCGATGTCGCGCAGCTTCTTCAGCACGGCCTGGCTCGGCTCGCCGGTCTCCGGCAAGCGGTAGTGGCGCTCGAAGCGGCGGATGGCGGCACGCGTCTGTGCGCCGGCCACGCCGTCGACGCTGACATCGGAATAGGCGATGTTGGCGAGCCCGCGCTGAATTTCCATGACGAGGGCGGCATCGGCGGCCGAGCCGCCGAGCGAGACGGGCAAGGCTGCGGGTGGTGCCTTGGCCGGCGGGGCAGTCGCCACGGCCTTCGAGGCGTTGCGGATGGCTGCGGCAACCGGATCTTCCGCCGCGGCGGACGCGCTCAGGTCCTCGACCGGGCGGCTCTTCGGCACGGCGGCGGTCGCGGCACTGTCGACCTTCAACGCCGCCAGCAGTTCCGGGCTGACCAGGCCGCTTGCCTCGATGCCGATCGATTTCTGGAATACGGCGACCGCCGCTTCGGTGCGCGGGCCGATCACGCCGTCGGCTTCACCATCATAGAGCCCCAGACGGGCTAGCTCCGTTTGAACGGCGACGATGAGGCCGCTATTGTCGGACACGGCTGTGGACGGCGTTGCCGATGTCGCAACAGCGGCTGCCGGGGTGGCCGCGGCCTCGTCCTGCGGCAGGTTGGCGGAGGCACCATCGATCGGATCGTCGGCACCTGCGCGTTCGATCTTGAAGGTCGTCACCTTGGCCGGATCCGGCTCGAGCTGCGCATGGCGGGTGACGCCGGCCAGCGCGTTGAAATCGCTGACATCGCGGGTCGAGAAAATCGGCGACGGATGGTGGCCCGGCTGGTACCAGAGCGCGTTGGCGGCGATGAAGCCGAAGGCAACGGCGAAGGCGGAAAACCCGCCCACCGTCCGCGGATAGCGGCCGACGAGGCGTGCCAGGGCGCCAACGCCATCAAGAAGTCGGCCGGCCACGCGCGGGGCCGGCTTCCTCTCAGGCGAATTTCGCTTTCGCTTCACCATGTGCAGTCTCTCTCTCGCTTTCCATCGCGGCCGGCATTCCCGCGGGCCTGAGCCGCGGCGGGAACTCGACCGTGTTGTGTCCGTCGCCCGCCTCGATGAGGGCTCCGGAACCGTCGGCCGGCATGCGGACCGTGACGACGGTGCCCACGCCCGGCATGCTTTCCATCTGGAAAGTGCCGCCGTGCAGCGCGGTCAGTCCCTTGACCAGCGACAGGCCGAGGCCCGACCCCTCGTAGGCGCGGTTCAGGTCGCTGTGGACCTGGGTGAAGGGCTGGCCGATCAGCGCCATCTTTTCCGGCGCAATGCCGATGCCGGTGTCGGAGACGACGATAATCAGGTCGTCGTCCTCGCGGCTGGCATCGATGATGACGGCGCCGCCCGCTTCGGTGAACTTGATGGCATTGCCGACGAGATTGATCAAGACCTGTCTGACGGCGCGCCCGTCGGCGACGACTTCGCCGAGGCCGCGCGCGACACGGCTGCTGAGCCTGACGCCCTTGCTTTCGGCCTGCAGCGACAGCATCCGCTCGCATTCGGCGACGGCATCGCCGATCATGAAATGCTCGAGCATGAGTTCGTAGCGGCCGGCCTCGATCTTCGACATATCGAGCATGGCGTTGACGACGGAGAGCAGATGGGCGCCGGACTGGCGGATCAGCTGGACATATTCGCGCTGGCGGTCGTTCTCGAGCTTGCCGAAATACTCACCCGCGAGGATGTCGGAGAAACCGAGAATGGCGTTGAGCGGCGTGCGCAGCTCGTGGCTGACGGCGGCGAGGAAGCGGGATTTCGCCTCATGGGCGGCGACAGCCTCGTCTTCCTTCAGCGAAACGGAATCGCGGATCGACATTTCACCGGCGATGTCGAGCAGCTGGGCATAGACGTCGGTGAGTTGCCCCTCCGGGCCGCGCGCAGCCGTCATGTCCATGCGCACGTTCATGAACTGGGTCTGGTCGATGCCGATCAACGGCCGGTCGAGACGCAGGTCGATGACGACGGCATCTGCCCCCTGGCGCAATTCGTCCAGCGCCTGGACGAAGGCGATGCGGTCCGCGACATGCACCTGCTCGGCGAAACGGCGGCCCAAGGGGGCGCGCAGGAAGGAAAGGAACATGTCGCGCTCGCGGCCGCCGGCTTCGCGGACATTGCCGGCACCGTCGAGACGGAGCATGAGGCCGGGGCAGAAGTCGAAGGGCGATCGATCCTCGGCGTCCACGCTGATCGTCGGGCCGTCCGGCGCGCCGGCGCGACGGAATGCAACGAGGGCCACGGCGCAGACGAGGAAGAGCGAGACGACGACGGCAAAGCCGAGCGGCAGCGCGAGGGCCGGACCGTAATGGAAGGAAAGCCAGACCGGAACTGCCGCAAGCATGACGGCAAATGCGGCGGCGAGGCGGCGCAGCGCCACGATCTCGCGCGGATCGGCTGCTTCGCCGCTCGCATGCGAGACCAGGCACTTGCCGGCCATGCGATCGAGAATCGCCTTCGCTCTGTCAGCCATGTTACGCAATACTTGCACGCAAAAAATCCGCGAAACGGTTTCGTTTTCGATGCCCTGAGTTTAGGCCCTCCGCGCTTAAGGAAAAGATAAGGGGGGCCTCCCCGGAAACCCTGCGAACACCTCGGAAGCCCCATTTCGGGACAGTTCCGGGAAGCTTTCGACAACGTGGTTAACGGGGCGTAAGCGACGGATTTGTCAGTGTTTTCCGGAATACGTTAAGAATTGTGTCCGGCCCGGCCGGCGAGAAGCGGTGGATTGCCGGGCGACCGCCACAATTATGCTTAACAGCGACCGATAAAGTTTGAACGAATTGCCGGACGAACGGTCGCGATCTCGCCATTCGTTCAAATTTTAGACAAATCCGAGCGGGTTTTGCAAAGCGATCTTTGCACCGCGCCGATAGCTTGCCCTCACAAGTTCGGGGGATAACCCGACGGGCCCCGACAAGTTCGGGCAAGATGGGATTGGTGAAGACGATGTGGTTTCTGATCAAGGGAGCTTTCTGGTGCTCGATGACGCTGGTGGTGCTGTCGTTCTTCAGCAGCCAGCCCGCGGAAGAGACCGCCGGTGGACCGCGCCTTGAAATGGGCGATGCAATCGCAGCGGTGACGGACGCCTATCAATATCTCTCCGCCATCTGCACGGAAAAGCCGGACGTCTGCGAAAAGGGTGCCGAAACCTTCCAGGCGCTCGGCAAACGGGCCCGTGAAGGCGCTTTGGTCGCCTATCAGCTTCTCGACAGCCAGTTCGCCAATGATGGTGAAAAGGCGGTGGCCGAGGACAAGCCCGTTCGTGCCGAGCTGATTGCCGATATGGCCTCCGCCGAGGCTCAGGCCGCAACCGATGTCGTCACCACCGGGACGATCGTGCCGGCGCCGAAGCCGCGGACCGGCAACGGCCCCAAGCCCTATACCCCGCCGAAGCTCTAGAGCTCCCGGCCCCGGCGCGCAAACGCCCGGTACCGTTCCACCCAAGAATTGCCAGGGCCACCGAGGGCCCTCGCCGCCCCGCTTGCATCCTTGTCGATCATCCGCCTTTGCGCCCCCGGGCTCTGTTGTCTGCCTGCCTGTCCCACAGGAAACTTCGGCTCCATCGCCGGGCCGCGAGGACTCCTTGTCCTCGCGGCTTTTTCTTTTTTCTTCCGCTTTTCGCTGGTGGCAAAGGTTCAAATGGCGGGCGGGATCGCCTATAGGGGGAGCCATCGCAGCAACCGGAATCTAACCCCACATGACCACGCTCGAGCAGATGACCGAGGACTTCGCCTTCCTGGACGACTGGGAGGACCGGATGCGCTACGTCATGGAACTGGGTAAGGCGCTGCCGGACCTGCCCGAGGCGGAGAGGACAGCCGAAAACAAGGTCAAGGGCTGCGCCAGCCAGGTCTGGCTTTCGACCCATGCCCATGAGGGCAAGGACCCGGTGATCGATTTTACCGGCGATTCGGACGCCCATATCGTCCGCGGGCTGGTGGCGATCGTGCTGGCCGCCTATTCCGGCAAGCATGCCTCGGAAATCGTCGCCTTCGACGCGATCGAGCTGTTTTCCCGGCTCGGGCTGATTGAACACCTCTCGGCCCAGCGCGCCAACGGCCTGCGCTCGATGATCCAGCGCATCCGCGAGCAGGCCGCACGCCATCTCGTCTAGATCAAGGCCCGCGGTTGGCGGCGCTGAGGCAACGGATCTGACCGGAGCGCCCGATCTCTCACCCGCTACTCACCCGATTTCCGGGCGAAAATCCTCGGCGCCCCAATGATGCCGGCGGCGGCTGGCGCTTGGCGGCGGTGGGGCATAGTGGCGGGCGAGTGCCAGCAGCGCGGTGCGCAGCATCAGCTTGGCGGAGCGGGCCGGCCATTGCCGCTCGCGCTCCACCGTCTCCAGTCCCTTCATGAAACAGCAGACGTCGAGCGCCACGCCGGAAAGCTCCGGCCCCATGGCCTCGATCGCCGCGTTGACCCGGACACGCGCACCAAGTGCCGAATCGGCGATCTCGACCGAGGCCGGCGCGCTGCCACGCACGCGGCTGGCGAGGCGCGGCTCCCAGGAGGCGGTGATGCGCGGCTGTAGACCGGCACGCTCGAAATCGGCGGAAAGGCGCTCGCCCGCGGCGATCGCCTCCTCGGCAAAATAGGTGGCGCCCGTGCGGTCCTTCAGCCGGGCAAGGCCGGAAAGCGGCGATTCCGCCAGATTGCGCCTTACCAGACGGCTTTTTCCCGCCTCGACCAGCGTCTCCTCGGCCACGTCGCGGTGCTGTTCGAGAAAGGCCTCGTCGCCGGCTTCCGCCATGGCACGGCGCAAATAGGTCGCCGTTCCCTCCCCAGCCCTGAGATGCAGTCCGTCGCGGACAATCAGGCCGCCCGCCACCGCAGCGCGCAGCAGACCTGGTGGCACGTCGGCGATCCGTGTGCCCGCGCCGGTGACGGACAGCCGACCGCCCTCGCCTTGCGCCAGCGAGAGCGGCCCGCGCAGCACAAGCCGCAGCAGGCGCAGCAACAGACGCCTTTCCGCGGGCGTGCGGCACGGCGCCATCATGCTGGCCTCCCTGTGACCATGCAGACCGTCTCGGCCAGGCGCTCGATGGTACTGACGAAGCTATCGAAGCCGGGATCGTCGCGCCGGTCCTCGACCACATGGCAGGCATGGCTGACGGTGGTACGGTCCAGCCTCAAGGCCTCGGCAATCTCGCCATAGGACATGGAGAGCGCGACATGGCAGACATAGATGGCGATCTGGCGGACATGGCAATTTGCGCGCCGGCGGGCGCGCCGGACCTGGGCCCGATCGCCGACGGCGCCCAGGAGTTCGGCGGTGAGCTGGCGCACGACCAGGCAGACGATGCGGCGATCGGCCAGGGCGGCGCGGGCGGCAGCCTGCGCCATCGCCTGGCCCGCGGCCCCGGATTGAGAAGGGATGACTGTCTCGAGCGGCATATGATTACTCCCGATGAATAGGAATTAATTCATACACCCTATTTGGAGAGCGGGGATGTTGGAAGGGGCGTTTTTTCGTCAGATTGTCGGTATTCTTTTGTCTTTTTGGCTCCGCCCCAACATTCCGATGGGATTTCTTTCCTCACACCCCACAACAAAAAACCGGACCGCGAGGCCCGGTTTCGTCCTCATGCCTGTACTCGCGCGTCGATGCCGCGCGTCAGGGCCTGATCACTTGGCGCGCTTGCGACGCTGGCCGAGACCCATTTCCTTGGCGAGGCGCGAGCGTGCTTCGGCATAAGCCGGCGCGACCATCGGATAATCCATCGGCAGGTCCCACTTGTCGCGGTATTCTTCCGGGCCGAGACTGTGGTGCGTCATCAGGTGGCGCTTCAGCGACTTGAAGGAGCCGCCGCATTCCAGGCAGATGATCTGGTCGTCCTGGACGGACTTGCGCACGGCAATGGCCGGCTTCTGCTTTTCGACCACGGAGACGACCGGAACCGGCGACGACGTATTGCTCAAGGCCGAATGAACATCGGAGATGAGGTTGGCGAGGTCCCCGACGGGCACCACATGATGGCTCACATAGGCTGCGACGATGTCTGCGGTCAGTTCCACCAGCAGATCATGGCCCGCGCCATGGGCGTTTTCTGTCATATCTAGACTCCTGTTCAACTGTGCTTGCCAGGCGCCGGCTGAACGGCCGGCACCACTCGTTGAAGCCAGGGAACAAAGGCCACAAGCGCAAGCCTTGTCGTCGCCGACGTGGAATCCACCCCTAGATCCCGGAATAGCGCTCTGGAATTTGTTCCGACAGATCCTGTATTCTTGCCTTCGCTGGACTTAACTTCCGGAAGATCAAGCAGTTGCGAATACAACTTGTGTTCGGGAAGCGGCGCACGCGAGAACCAAGTCTTCAGGATCAGTGCTCTAGCTACTCGATAGCACCAAACTGTCAAAATTCCACATAATATTTTTCCCCAAATATGGGGAGGTGATTGGGATTTTGCTAAGCCGCATTAGGGAGTTGACTTGCCGAATTTGCGAAACGCAATGAAATGCGCGCAAAATGAGGCAAAAGAGCAGGACATTACTTGCCTTTAGCGGCAGAGCTCTTCTGGCCCTCCCTGCCCTTCATCTCATCGCAAATGGAGATCGGCGCAAGCCGATAGCCCACCTCATGCGCCGCCTTGGCGAGCAGATGCGAGGCGACTGGCGCGGTCAACACCAGGAAGAAAAAGCCCGTGATGGCGCGCGCAAAGGTCGCCAGATCGCCCGAATGCAGGCCGACCACGAGCAGGAGCAGGGCCGAACCGACCGTACCGGCCTTGGAGGCGGCGTGCACACGGGAATACAGGTCGGGCAGACGATTGATGCCGATCGCAGCGACCAGCGCAAAGAGCGCGCCGATGATGATCAGGAGCGCGGTGAACAGGGCTATGGCGTAAGCGATCATTTGTTTCCCTCTCCCTTGGCCGAACCACCGGGCTTCTTGCCGCCACGCGGCTTCGCATTGACCGGAACCGCACCCACGGCGGCCGGCCTCAACGACTTGCCGCCCTTGCCCTTCGCCTTTTGCCCGCCCACGGCCGGACCGCCCTCTGGAGGCTGTTCGCCAACCATGCCGCGCGCCAGGATGAAGCGGGCAAAGCCCACAGTCGCCAGGAAGCCGACCAGGCCGAGCGAAATGGCGATGTCGATATAGAGCGTGTAGCCCGTGCGGATCGCGATCACGGCGATGAAGCCGATGGCGATGCCGACCAGCATGTCGAGCGCGATCACGCGGTCCGGCAGGGTCGGCCCCTTGATCACGCGATAGACGGTGAGGAAGAAGGCCACGCCGAGAACGGCGACGACGAAATTGGAGGTCAGTTGGATGATATCTTCAGGCGAGATCATGGAAGGCCTCCCGGATCTTGCGCTCGAATCCTTCGGCGATATCGCGGCGCGTGGCGTCGGGATCGGAGCAGTCGAGCGCGTGGACGTAGAGCGTGCTCTTGTCATCGGAGACGTCGACCGACAGCGTGCCTGGGGTGAGCGTAATGAGGTTCGCCAGCAGCATGATTTCGAAATCACGGGTGACGGTCAGCGGATAGGCGAAGATGCCGGGCTTGATGTCGAGCCTCGGGCTGACGACCAGGATGGCGACCTTCCACGCCGCTTTTGCCAGTTCGACCAGAAACAGCCCAATCAATGAGGCGACCCTTATCGAGCGGGTGACGTAGCCGGTGCCATTGATCTGGTCGCGGATCAAGCCGAGCGCCAGGGTTGAAAGCAGGAAGCCGAAGACCAGGTTGTGCAGCGTGGCGCTGCCGGTAACGGCCGCCCAGACCACGGCCATCAGCAGGTTAATGGCATAGATGATCATGGCTGACCTCCCGACGGAAAGACGGACTCGAGATAGGCGGCGGGATTGGCAAGCCCGCTCGCCGCCTGCTGGCTCAGATCGATCAGCGGCTCGGGAAAGAGGCCGAACCAGACGACCAGAGCCGAAAGGGCAAGGATCGGCAGCATGGCGGAGGACGTCGCACGCGGGACGTGGGCCGGCACGGCCGCGTCAGCGGGCTCGCCCGAAGCTTCGACGAGTGCGGGGCGCCAATAGGCCAGCAGGAAGACGCGACCGAAGGCAATGGTGGTGATGAAGCCGGACAGCAGGATCGCCCCCGCCAGCCACCAGGCGCCGATGTCGAGCGTGGCCTTGACCAGCATGGCTTTCGGCCAGAAGCCGGAGAACGGCGGTAGTCCGGCGCCGGCAAAGAACAGCGCCAGCGACAGGCCGGCGAAAGCCGGTGCCGCCGCCCAGAGGCCGGACAGCCTGTCGAGCCGGTAGGAGCCGCCGCGGCGCGCCGCCTCCCCCGCCACAAGGTAGAGCGCGGTCATCAGCACGATCGAATGCAGCGCATAGAAGATCGCTGCGGACAGGCCCGCCGTTCCGGCGATCGCCGCACCGGCCAGCATGTAACCGATGCCGGAGACCACGACGAAGCCGAGGAAACGGCGGATGTCGGACTGGGCGAGCGCCCCCATGGCGCCGAGCACCATGGTGAGTGCCCCGGCAATGGCGATGACGAGGCTGAGCGCCTCCCGCTCAACGGGCAGCAGCATGACCATGACGCGTAGCAGCGCATAGACGCCGACCTTGGTCAGGAGCCCGGCGAACAGCGCGGAAACGACGATGCGCGGCGTGTGATAGGAGGCCGGCAGCCAGAAGTTGAGCGGAAAGGCCGCAGCCTTCATGCCGAAGGCGAAGACGAAAAGCCCGCCAAGCGTCATCAGCGGCGCGGTCTCGCGCAGCGACCCCGCCTTCCTTGCGATGTCGGCCATGTTGAGCGTGCCGAAGATCGCATAGAGATAGCCGACGGCGATCAGGAACAGCGTGGTGGCAATCAGGTTCAGGACCGCATACTTCAGCGCGCCATCTATCTGTTCGCGCTCGGATCCGAGGATCAACAGACCGAAGGACGAGATCAGCAGGACCTCGAACCAGACATAGAGGTTGAAGACGTCGCCGGTGAGGAAGGCGCCCGAGACGCCCGCCATCAGCACCATGAGGAAGGGATAGAAGCCGTAGCGCCGGCCGCTCGTGTTGATGTCGCCGAGCGCGTAGACACTGCCGGCGAGCGCCACCAGCGCCGCCGTGAGAGCGAGCAGTGCGCCAACGATGTCGACGGTAAAGGCAATGCCGAAGGGCGGCAGCCAGCGGCCCATCGTCATCGTCACGGGGCCATGCGTCACCACATGCGCAAGCAGCAGAATGTCGACGAGCACCATCAGGGCGAGGCCCGGAATGGCGATCCATGGATGGAGCCGCGTTGACTGTCGAATCATCATCAGCACGGCGCCGAAGCCGAGGCCGATCGCGACCGGCATGATGGGCAGCCATTCGGCACCGGTAGTCGGCGCCATGACCATGGCAAGCGAGAGGTCTACGGGAGTAGCGGCCATTAACGGGATACCCCCTCTGGCTGGCCAGCAGCGGAGCGACGAAGCACTTCAGTAACAACCATCATCATGCACTCAATATCCCATCGGCGGCAGCGGCTCGCCCTTCGGTTCGGCCACGCGCATTTCGTCGGTGTCGTCGGTTCCAAGGTCCTGGTAGGAGCGATAGGTCAGCACCAGGAGGAAGCAGAAGAAGGAAAAGGATATGACGATCGCGGTGAGGATCAGGGCCTGGGGCAGCGGATTGGCGGATCCGGCCGCCAGGACGTCGGCGTCGAGGCCGATGATCGGCGGCGCTTCGCGGGTCAGCCGGCCGGCGGTAAACAGCAGCAGATTGACCGAATTGCCGAGAATCGCGACGCCGAGCATGACGCGAACGATATGCTTGGACATCATCAGATAGAGGGCGGCGGCGAAGAAGATGCCGACGAGGCCGGAAAACAGGACTTCCATCAGTCGATTTCCCTTTCTTCGAGCGCGAGCGCGATCGAGGTGATGGCGCCGACCACGACCAGGTAGACGCCGACGTCGAAGGACATGACCGTGGAGAGCGGGACCTCGACGCCGAGCAGTTGCGGGTAGATCCACAGTCCGGTCATGAACGGCACGCCAAGGAGTGCTGAGAGAAGTCCGGACAGGGTCGCCAGCAGAAGGCCGGCGCCAGCAACCGAAAGCGGGTGGAACCACAAGGCCCGGCGCACCGCCGAAACACCGAAGGCGATGCCGTAGATGGCGAAGGCGGAGGCCGCGATCAGCCCGCCGATGAAGCCGCCGCCCGGCTCGTTATGGCCGCGCAGCAGGACGAAAATCGAAAACAGCAGCATGAGCGCGGTCAGGAAGGGGGCGACTGTGCGGAAGATCAGCGTGTTCATCTGCGCAGTTCCTTCTCGGCTTTCTTGGTCTCAGGCTTGGCGCCGCTCGTCTGGGCGGGTGCGACCCGCGGCACGCGGATGCGGATCAGCGCCAGAATTGCCAGGCCGGTGATCATCACCACCGCGATCTCGCCCAAGGTGTCCGTGCCACGGAAGTCGACGATGATGACATTCACCACGTTG
The DNA here is from genome assembly GCF_964021225.1 of Rhizobium arsenicireducens. Lineage (NCBI taxonomy): Bacteria > Pseudomonadati > Pseudomonadota > Alphaproteobacteria > Hyphomicrobiales > Rhizobiaceae > Rhizobium > Rhizobium arsenicireducens. The sequence continues at coordinate 2,207,329 of NZ_CAXHYK020000001.1, forward strand.
GCGCCGTGGGCGATGGCCTTGGAGTAGGTGTTGAAGAAATCCGAGAGCGCCGTGTCGAAGGTTGCCTGGGTCGATTTCAACAGCATGAGGGCAAGACCCAGGCCGGCGGCAATGGCAATCGCGCCGTCCCCCAGAACCTGAGCCCAGGTGCGATGATCGGAAGGCGAAAGACGCAAGCGGGTCATGACCAACGCCAGGATGACGACCGAGAGCGTTTCGACCATGAACTGGGTAAACGACAGGTCCGGGGCGCCGAACAGGAGGAAGAGCACGGCGACGGCAAAGCCCTGGATGCCCAGCGAGACGATTGCCGTCAGCCGGTCCTTGGCCGTGAGAACGGCAAAAAGACCGATGATGGCGATGGCAAAGAAGGCAAGTTCGTAGAACCGCACGTCTTCGGGCCAGGTCGGCATGGCCGGCAGCTCGCCATGGACGAAGGGCGGAACGAGCAGCACAATGGCCAGAAGCAGGAAGGTCACCGTGATATAGACCTCGAGCCGGCCGTTCTGCACGATTTGCGTCACTCGGAAGGAGATCCGCACCAGGCCGGCGACGAAGTGGTCGAAGCCGCGATCCGGTCCTGGGCCAAGCGCGTCGAGCAGCCGCGAGACCCCAGCGCGGGCGCGTGTCAGGCCGAGATAGATCAGGATGCCGAGCACCACGGTCAGGATCGACAGGGCGAGCGGCAGGCCGATATGCGGCGCGAGGCTGATCGTCACGGTCTCGACCTGTCCGGCAACCGCGCTTGCCATCGGCGACGAGACATAGGCGTGGGCCAGCGGCGAGAAGAGAGCGGCAAAAAGCCCGATGAGCGACAGGGTCAGCGGTCCGAGCCAGAGCAGCACCGGGCCCTCATGGGCATGCTTCGGCGTGTCGACCTTCGCGCCGAGGAAGGGTTTCAGGGCGACGGCAAAGGCGATGACGAACATCAGCGCATTGCCGGCAATGGCAACCGCGGTGAAGACGATCGAGCGCGCATCCGGTCCGGCAAGTGCTGCGTAGATCTCCTCCTTGGCGAGGAAGCCGAAGAAGGGCGGCAGGCCGGCCATGGAGATCGCCGCGAAGAGCGCGGCGAAGAAGGTGATCGGCATGGCGGCGCGCAAGCCGCCGAGCTTCGTCACGTCGCGGGTTCCTGCCTCATGGTCGATGATGCCGGCGACCATGAACAGCGCGCCCTTGAACAGCGAATGGGCGACCAGATAAAGGACCGCCGCCTCGATCGCGTAAGGCGAGCCGAAGCCGGTCAGCATGACCAGAAGCCCGAGCGAGGCGACCGTCGTATAGGCCAGCATCAGCTTGAGGTCGGTCTGGCGGATGGCGAGCACGGCGCCGACCAGGAGCGTGATGCCGCCGAAGAAGGGCAGAAGGATCTCCCAGGCAGGCGTATCGCCCATCACCGGATTGAGCCGCATCAAGAGATAGACGCCAGCCTTCACCATGGTGGCGGAATGCAGATAGGCCGAGACCGGTGTCGGCGCTTCCATGGCGTTGGGCAGCCAGAAGTGGAAGGGGAACTGCGCCGATTTGGTAAAGGCGCCGCCCAGCACCAGGAAGAGCGCAGCCGCATAGAACGGGCTTTCGCGCAACAGGTCGCCGGAATGCAGCAGCAGCGACAATTGGGTCACGCCGGTGATGTTCCAGATGAAGATCAGGCCGGCGAGCAGCAGGAGCCCGCCTCCCCCGGTTACGACCAGGGCCTGAAGGGCCGCGCGGCGCGAAGCCTCGCGCTTGTGGTCGAAGCCGATCAACAGGAAGGAGGTGATCGAGGTCAGTTCCCAGAAGACGAAGAGCATCAGGAAACTGTCGGACACCACGACGCCGAGCATGGAGCCCATGAACAACAGCATGAAGGAGAAGAATCGGCCCTGCTGCGCATGGCCTTTCATGTAGCCGCCAGCATAAAGCACGATCAGCGCGCCGATGCCGGTGATCAGGAGCGCGAAGGTGAGCGACAGGCCGTCGAGGAACCAGGAGAAGGACAGATTGAGGCTCGGCACCCAGGCATAACCGCCGGTCACGACCTCGCCAGCAGAGATCGCGGGCAGGAAGCCGGCGAAATGGGCAAAGGCGAACGCCGGGATCAGCGCAAGGACCCAGGCGGCATTGGCGCCGAGACGGGCGGTGAGATAAGGGGCAGCAAGCGCGCCGGCAAAGGGCAGGAGCATGGCCATCAATGTCACAGCGGCGACGTCTTCAAACATTCCGTATCCTTGTGAGCGCAGTTCGCGCCGCCCCGGCAATGGGGCGGAAATCAGGCATGGTGTTAGGACAAAGCTCGGCCCGTCTCAAGGAAAAATCGAAAAAAGCCTGTTCACATCGACGTTTGTCAACGCCTGGGGGTTTTTCGACGGACCATGGCCCCCTTAACGGTGGCCCTTCCCGGCGACGGAAATCGCCCTGCCGTCGCGTGGCAAATTGAAAGCCGGGAATTGATGCGGCAATCGGCGCAAGCCTGTTTCACCGCATCGAGAAGAGCTCCTGATTGAAGCGCTTCTTGACATCGAGACCTTCGCCCGCGAAATCGCGCTTGAGCGCGTCGGCAAAACCCGTGGGACCGCAGAACCAGAAGCTTGCCTCTCGCCATTCGGGCACCTCGGCACGGATGCGCTTGCCGGTGAGCAAGCCATCGCGGGCATCAACGAGGATGTGCAGGCGCACGTTGGCGGCCGCGGCATCGGCGCTCAGCCGCGCAAACGCGTCCTCGTCGAGTTCCGCGGAGGAATGGAAGAGGTCGATCGCCTGCTGGCCGCGCCGATCAGGCACCACCTCCGCAAGGTATTTCATCCGGGCGATGAAGGGGGTGATGCCGATGCCTCCACCGATCCAGATCTGGCGCGGACAATCGTCGTCGAAGGTGAAGCGGCCATAAGGCCCCTCGACCTTGACCTGCTGGCCGACGCTGAGCGTGTCGGGGAGACGGCTCGTATAGTCCCCCAGCGCCTTGGTGATGAAGGTGACATGGCTGTCGGCGGGGCTCCAAGCGGAGGCGATGGTGAACGGGTGCGCGCCCTCGCCCTTGTCGGAGGTGACAAAAGCGAACTGACCGGGCAGGTGGCCTTGCCAACCGGGCTCCATTTTCATGTCGATCTCGAGCGCCCGGACGCCGGGATATTTCGTGAGCGAGATGACGTTGCCCATGGCCTGCCGGCTGATGCCCACACGTCGCAAGAGGACGATGACCGCAGCGACCGTGCCGGAAATGAGGAGCACGGCCAGCACGATGCCGACCGGCTGGGTCCAGTAGCTGAATTGCGCCAGCACTACGGCATGGAAGACCAGCACAAGATAGGTGACGGCCAGAATCCGGTGGGTCTTGAAGAACCACCAGTAGGAAAAGCGCGGGATGAGCGCCAGGACGATCAGCACGATGGAGATATAGAACGCCCATTCGCCCAGACCCTCGGCGGGATCGCGCAGGCCGATCAGGAATTGCTGGACGGGATTTTCGATTTCCGGCCTCGCTCCGCGCTCGGGCCGCGCGATGAGGCCGAGGTCAATCGCCCATCGCGGCGCCTCGAACCAGAGCCAATGGGCAACCGAGAGCACCAGCGCTGAAATTCCAAGCCATTTGTGCAGGCGGTACATCTTGTCGAGGCCGCCCAGCCAGGTTTCCGGCCAGCCGGGCCTCAACGCCAGGACCATCGCGATGCTCATGGCGCCGATGGCCAGCACGCCGCTGTACTGGATCATGGCGGCGCGCAGGGCGAAGACATTTTCCGACTGGAACACGCCCGGCTCGGCGGCCAGCCAGAGCAGGCTCAACAGGACCAATGCGCCCCACAAGGCAAGCTTGATATTCCGCATGACACGTTTCCCCTTTTGACGAGAGGTCGGCTTCCAAGGACAAAAACAACTGCCCTCGTCTTTTCCGACCCCTTCGCTGACGACGGATGAGTCCGCACAGAATTCCTTATACAGACAAACCATCTCCGCGACGAGGGACGGCGCACGGCGTAATTGCCGCGGAGCGATTGCGACCCTATCTATGAACGCAAGACAAGGGAGCTTCACCAATGAGCGAAATGACAAAGCCGAAGATCGAGAAGACCGATGCCGAATGGCGTGAGCAGTTGACGCCGGAGCAATACCGCATCCTGCGCGAGCACGGCACCGAGCGGCCGTTTACCGGCCCCTATTGGGACAATTTCGAGAAGGGCCTCTACCGCTGCGCCGCCTGCGAAACGCCGCTGTTCTATTCCGACACCAAGTTCGATGCGGGCTGCGGCTGGCCGAGCTATTTCGAGCCGGTGACGCCGGGCGCCGTGACTGAGCATCGCGACGCCTCGCTCGGCATGGTCAGGACCGAAATCCGCTGCGCCAATTGCGGCGGCCATCTCGGCCACGTCTTTCCCGACGGACCCAAGCCGACCGGCCTGCGCTACTGCATCAACGGTCATTCGATGGTGTTTGAGACGGTGGAGTGAGGGCTGGCCCTCGCGGAAGAGCGACTGCGAGGTCTTGCCGGGACACCGCCCTCTGCCTGCCAGGCAGAGGGGTGGTTGCCGAAACGAGCGGTCCGACGACACCATCAATGCCGTTGACCGGCATGCGACACCGGCGACCTTTGCCGTCCATCAGCACTTTCTCAATCTCCTTGCGGCTAAAGTCCGGACAAACACAATCAGGAGACATCCATGAACACTGTCGTTGATTTCAAGAGGCCGCAGAAGCCGCCGGAGCCGAAAAAGCCCAATCCGGGACAGAAGACGCTCCTGGTCGTGCTCGGGGTGATCGCCGCGTTTGGCGTCGCCTGGGCCTATTTCCAGTTCATCGGCAACTGAGGCCGGAGGCCTTGGCAAAGCGCGGCAATGGCGCAGGCCGTGTGCTGAGCTAGACTGCCCATCCATCGTCGGGAGAGATCGTCTTGCCCTTCAGTCGCGCAGACTTCTTCGCCGTCTTCGTGCGATACAACGAGGCTCTCTGGCCGACGCAGGTCCTCGCCTATGCAGCCGCGTTCCTATGTCTATTGCTCCTCCTGCGACGCGGCCGGTTTACCGATCCGGGCATACTTGGCGTGCTTGCAGCAATGTGGGCGGTCAATGGCATCGCCTATCACGGGCTGTTCTTCTCAGTGATCAACCCCGCAGCCTTGCTGTTCGCCGCAGTCTTCGTGGCGGAGGCTGTTTTCTTCGCGGTTTTCGCGGTGCGGGGAGCGGAGGTCAATTTCGCCATGCGAAGAGACAGCCGTACGGCCGCAGGCCTGCTGCTCATCGTCTTTGCGATCCTCGCATATCCGCTCTTGGGAATGGCTGCGGGACACATCTATCCGGCGATGCCGATGCTCGGCATTGCGCCCTGCCCGACGACGATCTTCACCATCGGCATTCTGCTGCTCGGGCGCTGGTCGGCGGTGCGCTGGTTGCTGGTCATCCCGCTCGTCTGGTCAGCGATCGGCGGGACCGCCGCCTTCATGCTCGGCGTGCCGCAGGATTACGGGCTTTTCGCCGCGGGGGCAGTCGCCATCGTCTTTGCCCTTGGGCGCATGTGCAATCTGCCTTTTGCCCGGCATGGGGAAGAGCCAGGGACCTGATCCCTCGCTCCTGCTCCACATCACTGGTGGCCATGCAAGTGATGCAGGTCGCGATAGTGCGGATGCCTGTGGCGCAGGGGTGCGTGGCGGTGCCAATGCGGCTGCCAAGCCTCGGGACAATTTGCGGCTACCGCCATGCACAGCGGCCTGGCACATCCTTTCGCCGTCAGGCCGCGACGGGCCTCCCCCCTCAAACGTCTTTGCATTGTGAGCGAAGTCGTTGCGGCAACTGTACAAACATCTTTTGTCCCTGTACTTAATAGAGTTGGAGGCAAATCTATTCCTCCAGGCCGTGCCATCATCGATCCAAGCCTTGGCCTGACGTGCAAATGTACAGGCCATCGTGAACAGCAACGGAGATCAACTGCATGTCGCTCGGAACAATTCTCATCATCATCCTCATCATTGCCCTGCTGGGTGGCTTTAGCGGTCGCTTCGGCGGCTATGGCTATGGCTTCGGTCATGGCGGCGTCGGCGTGCTCGGCGTCGTGCTCATCATTCTTCTGATCCTGGTGCTTACCGGCCGGCTCTGATTCCAACCCAGTCCTGCGCTCGAACAGGTCACCGCGAGGCGGGGCACGGTTCGGGCGCAGGAGTCATTCCCCTGCTTGATGGGGGCGGGGAGTATCGTGACCATATTTTCGGTTCGCCACATCACGGACTATCGGTACAAGCGACCCGTGAAGCTCGGCGAGCACCGGCTGATGTTCCGGCCGCGCGACAGTTTCGACCAGACGCTACTGAACGTCAGCCTCGTTGTCGAACCAGCCTACGAGCAGATCCGCTGGATCCACGATCCCTTTGGCAATTGCGTCGCGCTCGTCAGCTTTTCCCAGGAAGCCCGCAGCCTGCGGTTCGAGAGCAACATCCGGCTCGACCACACGCCACATGCTGCGCTCGACTTTCCGATTGATCAGGCCGCGATCGACTATCCGTTTGCCTATGACGCCGAGGAATTGCCGGATCTCGCGCCGACCATGGCCCGACATTTCGCCGACCCGGCCGATCTGTTGGGCGCCTTTGCCCGCCAATTCGTGCACAGCCGCCAGCCGACCCGCACCAGCAGTTTGCTGATGGGGCTGTGCTACATGATCCACGACAGTTTCGCCTATGTGCGCCGCTCCGAGCATGGGGTGCAGGCACCCTTGGAGACGCTTGAGCTCAAGACCGGAACATGCCGGGATTTCGCACTTCTGATGATGGAGGCCGCCCGTGCGCTGGGTTTGGCCGCCCGCTTCGTTACCGGCTATATCTACGTTCCGAGCCGCGACGGGTCGACAACGCTCGGCGGGGGGTCGACCCATGCCTGGTGCCAGATCTATATTCCCGGCGCCGGCTGGGTGGAGTTCGATCCGACCAACGGCATTGTCGGCAATCGCGACCTGATCCGGGTGGGCGTGGCGCGCGATCCGCGCCAGGCTGTTCCGCTATCGGGCAGCTATGACGGGCGGGCCTCCGATTTCAAGTCGCTGACCGTGCAGGTCAACGTGACCTCCGATGGCGACGAGGCTGCGCCGCCCTGACCGTCGGCGCGGAACTCCAGGCCCGTTCTTGCGTTTAATCGATGCCGCCGCTCCGGCGATCCTACCCTCCCCCCAAAAGGATCCGAGAATGAAGATACGTGCCGGCTTCCAGATTGGCTACGAATGCGAGCGGGATACCGCGATGCTGCTCGTGCTCAACATCCACCCGTCGCGCCGGGCAGACCTGCTCAGCGAGCAGGTGCTGAGCTTCGATCGGCCGATCGAGGCGCGCGACTATATCGACGGCTTCGGCAATGCCTGCAGCCGGATCACCGCGCCGGCCGGCATCACCACGATTTCGACCGAGTTCGAGATCTACGACAACGGCCAGCCCGACGTGCTGCCCGTGGGCGCCTTCCAGCACGACATCAAGGACCTGCCGAACGACGTGCTGGTCTTCCTGCTCGGCAGCCGCTACTGCGACACCGACCGGATGGCCGATTTCGCCTGGGCGACCTTTTCCGACACGCCGCTCGGCTGGCCGCGGGTGCAGGCGATCCTCACCTTCGCCCACAACCATATCAAGTTCGACTACATGAAGGCGGATGCGACGCGCTCCGCCCATGACGGTTTCATCGCCCGAACCGGGGTGTGCCGCGACTTTGCCCATCTGGCGATCACGCTGTGTCGCTGCATGAATATTCCGGCGCGCTATTGCACCGGCTATCTCGGCGATATCGGCGTGCCGCCCGACGGCAATCCGATGGATTTCAGTGCCTGGATGGAGGTCTATCTTGGCGGCCACTGGCACACGGTCGATGCCCGCCACAACAGACCGCGCATCGGCCGCATCCTGATGGCGACGGGCCGCGACGCCACAGACGTGGCGCTGTCGACCGCCTTCGGCCCGGCGCGGCTCGCCCGCTTCGAGGTGGTGACGGAAGAGATCCCGACAGCCTGAGGCAATGCGGCTCGAAACAATGCCAGGAAGGTCGGCAGGCCCTCAGCCTGCCGGCTCGTCTGTCAGCGCGGCCGCACGTTGCGCCGCCCTAAAGGCGGTCGGGCTCGACCCCGTCACCCGCAAGAACTCCCGGTTGAAATTCGACTTGGTCATGAAGCCGGCCTCGAACACGATGCGGGTCACCGGCATGTCAGTTTCCGCCAGCAGCCGACAGGCCTCGGCCACCCGGAAATTGTTGACATATTGCGAGACGCTCATGCCGTGCACGCGGTTGACCGCCTGCGAGACGGTCCGCGCCGGCAGGCCCATGCGCCGCGCCAGCTTGCCGAGGTTGAGGCCGGTATCGCCATAGAGCCGGCGCTCGGCCATCAGCCGGTCGAGGCTTGCCGCCACCGCCTCGTGCTCGCCGGACAAAGCCTGCGGCAGGCGTGAGGCCGACGCGTCGACCGATGCACGCACGTTCTCGTCGCCAACCTCTTCCTTTTCCCCGACCTCATCCCCTTCCCCATCGCCCTCCTCGGCGCCGGCCACCACGGCGGCAATGCCGAGCAGCAGCAGGATGACGGTGGTCGCGGCCGAGACCATCAGCGCCGAATGGCGTCCCTCGCCCCACAGCAGATCGAGGCTGATGGCAATATCGGTGAAGGCCGAGGCGACGAGGGCGAGCGCCGCGAGCAGCAGCGAGCGATGGGACCGCAGCGTGCCGTCGAGGCGCGCGGCGACCAGGCCGTCCGGCCCCAGCCGGGCAAGCCAGAGCAGCCGCAATCCATAGGCGAGGAACTCAACGATGATCAGAAGATCGATCGGATCACGCCAGACAAAATGCAGGACGACGAGGGCGGCGGTCGGCAGAAGATGCGGCCAGTCGGCCAACGAGAGCCCGGCGCCCTCTTCGCGGGCGAGGTCGCGAAAGGCGAGATAGGTGAGCGGCGGGATGGCGGTCGCCAGCAGCGACAGAAGCGGCAGGACCGCCGTCATGCCATAGCCCCAGCGCAGGCCTACCAGCGTGGTTTGCGCCGCATAGAGCGCGATCAGCAGGACGAACAGGTGGTTGCGCACCAGGCTCTCGCGGCCCTGGAGCAACAACCGCAGCAGGAAGGCGACGAGAAACAGCGAGACGGCGAAGGACAGCGGAATGAAGATCATGTGCGGATATTTTTGGCCAGGGGGCGGTGAGAGCTTTGCGCCACCATGACCGCAAGCGCGTTCGAGGTCGACCTGAAACGCGTTCAAGGTCGCGGGTTACCGCGTGCCGGTGTTGGATTGCGCCATCGTCATCCTTCACCTGGAGCATCCCCCATGAAGACCCGCAGTATCCTTCTTTCCATCGCCGGCACCATTCTGACGCTCGGCGTGCTCGACGCCGCCGTCGCCTTCGTCGCCACCCGCGACAGCGTGGCGGGGCCGCTCGATTTGAGCCAAGTCGCCAAGATCCGGGTCGAAGGGGCGGCGAGCGACATCGTCATCACCGCCCAGGCGGACGCACCGCTGGTGGCGGAACTGAAGGGCGAGCGGCGCGGTTGGGGTGCGGTGTGGCATTCCGGATGGTTCTCCGGCGGCTGCCCGGCACAGGGCAGCATGCGCATCGACGGCGACACGCTCATCGTCGACGTCGGCAAGGCGCAGCGCTTCTTCGACTGGTCGGACTGCATGATGGAACTCTCCGCCAATCTGAAGCCCGAGGCCGCCGTCGTCATCGACCAGAAGGCGGCGCGCGCCCGGCTCACCGGCGACTTCTCGGTGGTCGACATCCGCAGCGATGCGGGCGACTTTTCCTTCGAGGGCCATGCGACGGACGTCTCGATCTCGGGCGCGGCCCTTCGCGCCCGACTGGTCTATGACCGGGTGATGCAGAACGAGACCATCGCCATCGCCGGCCAGATGCTCGACGCATCCCTCAAGTTCCTCGTGCCCACGCCGGTCAGTTATCTGGTCGAGGCGGTCGCCTCCTATGTCGACAGCGCGCTGCCCAACACGCCGGGGGCAAAACCGGCGATCACCATTCGCGGCGAGATGGTCCGCACGCGGATCGAGTGAGGGCGAGACCGCAGACAAAGCAGGCCGCCGGCGAAACCGCGGGGCAATGCGCTGTGGATTTTTCCGCGGCGTCGGCTAGACTGAAAATGCAACCGGGAGCAGCAAGCCCGACATGTGTCAGAGGACCGAGGTACCTTGCCACAGGACAAGATGATTTCGAACGGCGCGATCCAGATCGCAGCCCAGGGCTTCGGTTCGCCCGGGAACGAACCCGTCGTGCTGGTCATGGGGGCGACCGCCTCCATGCTCTGGTGGCCCGAGGCGCTGTGCGCGATGCTGGCCGAGGCGGGCCATTACGTCATCCGCTACGACAACCGCGATACCGGGCGCTCGACAACCGGCCAGCCAGGCGACGTCGCCTACAGCGTCGAGGACATGGCGGGTGATCTCTTCGCCGTGATGGATGGATTTGGGCTGCCGACCGCGCATGTCGCGGGCATGTCGCTCGGCGGCTTGATCGGCCAGGTGGCGGCACTCCAGCGCCCGCAACGGGTCAGATCGCTGACGCTGATCGGCAGCGAACCGCTGGGCGGCGCGGATGAACCGCTGCCGGAAATCAGCACGCGCTTCCTGGAACACTTCGCCCGGTTCGCCAATCTCGACTGGTCCGACCGGGACGCCGTTTGCGACCTCCTGCTGGAGAGCGCCCGGCTGTGCGCGGGCAGCGGTCACGCCTTCGACAAGGCTGCGGCGCGGGTCAGGATCGAAGCGGAAATCGACCGTGCCGCAGACATCAGAAGCGCCTTCAACCACGGCATGGTCAGCACGAGGGAGAACTGGGACGGCCGGATTCTTGACATCGCCTGCCCGGTTCTCGTCATCCATGGCGACGAGGATCCGATCCTCCCGCTGCCGAACGGAGAGGCCATCGCCCGGCTGGTGCCGGGGGCGAAGCTTAGCATCCTCGAGGGAAGCGGCCATGAGTTGCACACGCGCGATTTCGAGCAAATCGTCTGCGAGATGACCCGCTTCATCGTGGGCCAGAGAGGCGATTGACATGCACGGCCGCCATCGGACGCGCGCCGCCCGGACGGATGAGCCGGTCTCCGCCGCGGAGGCTGCGGAGTTCATCGTCCACAACCTCGCCCTTGCCCCGGCGCCCGCGCTGCCGGAGATCCGTCTCGGTCGCGCCTATCTGCCGCATGGGCAATTGCGGCTGATCGCACAATATCCCGTCCCGGACTTCGCCGATGCGGGCGCTGCCACACGGAAGCCCGGTTTGGTCTGTTCATTCGAAGGCCAAGCTGGCGAGAAACGGACGGATCAGCCTTTCTTGAGGCAGCCCGACTGAAGCGCCAATCCACCCGCGAAAACAGGAGAACGGAACATGAGTTACACGATCAACAGGACCTTCGAGGCCACGGATTTCGACAGCGTGGTGGAAAAGACCCGCGCGGCGCTTGCCGCCAACGGTTTCGGCGTGTTGACCGAGATCGACGTCAAGGCGACGCTGAAGAAGAAGATCGACCAGGATATCGAGGACTACCTGATCCTCGGCGCCTGCAATCCGAAGATGGCGCATCAGGCGATCGGCATCGAGCCGAAGGTGGGCGCCATGCTGCCCTGCAATGTCATCGTGCGCAGGACCGGCGCCCATTCCGTCATGGTCAGCGCCATCGACCCCCAGGCCTCGATGGAAGCGATCCCGAACGATCAGCTGAAATCGGTGGCTGGCCAGGTTGGCGACATGCTGCGGAAGGCTGTGGCGGCGATCTGAACGAAAGCCAGGCGGCGCAGACCCCTTGGGGTTGGCGCCGCTCCGTCAGACCCTGAGTTCCATCATCGCCAGATCCAGCCAGCGGCCGAATTTCGTGCCGACCTCCTGGTGGATGCCGACGAGCCGGAAGCCGAGGCGTTCGTGCAGCGCGATCGACGACTGGTTTTCCGCCTCGATGGCGGCGATCATGACATGGACCCTGCCTTCCCGCGCACGCTCGATCAGCGCCTGCATCAGGAGCTTGCCGATGCCCGCACCCCGGCAGTCCTTGTCGACGTAGACCGAATGCTCGACCGTGTGGCGATAGCCGTCGAAGGCGCGCCAGTCGCCGTAAGAAGCGTAGCCCGCGACCTTGCCGTGCCGCTCGGCGACCAGCACCGGAAAGCCCTTTGCACGGCGCAGTTCCATCCAGGCGCGGCGGTTGTCGACGTCGATCAGCACCTCGTTCCAGATCGCCGTGGTGTGCTCGACGGCATGATTGTAGATGTCGCGGATCGCTTCGAGATCGGCCTCGGCGGCGTCGCGGATGGTGATGGCGTCTGTCATGGATCGGGTCCCGGCCTCGTTTCGGACCGCCTGCTTAGACCCTGGCCGGGGACGATGTAAAGCGGCGGCACCGTATCGCGATCCGGCAGCTCTGCCCTGTTTTCGCCGTTCGTCAGTGGCCGATTGCGGTGACCACGGCCGAATAATGCACGGCGGCGGCGGTGACGACGAAGCCGTGCCAGATGGCGTTCTGGAAGCGCAGGCGTTCCCAAACGTGGAAGATCACGCCGGCCGAATAGATGCAGCCGCCGATGATGATCAGAAGCAGGGTGATGCTCGGCAGGGTCTGCGAGATCGGCCCGAGCGCCATGGCGCCGCTCCAGCCCATGGCGAGATAGAGCAGGATGGCGAGCCGGTCGTAGCGGCCGGGATAGCGGCACTTGAGCGTGATGCCGACGATTGCGGTTGCCCAAATGCCGACGAGCAGCGAGAGGATCACCCAGTCATGCGCGCCCTTGACCAGGAAAGGCGTGTAGGTGGCGGCGATCAGCACGAAGATCGCCGAATGGTCGAAGCGGCGCAGGATCCACTTGGTGCGCGAATGCGGCCACATGTTGTAGGTGAACGAGACGGCCAGCGCGAGAACGAGGCCGAGGCCGTAGATCCAGGCGGCGGCCATTTCGGCATAGCTCGTCCAGACCGTGGCATAGAAGATCAATGCCGTGGCGCCAATCAGCGCGAAGACCACGCCGATGCCGTGGACGATGCCATCGGCCACCAGCTCGTGGAAATCGTAAGGTCGCCCGAAGCGGAACTGGTCGGTCATGTCGGTCGAAAACCCTTGAGATTAGATCGTGCCAAAGATCGTGCATATCATGTGCAAATTTCCGGTTACCTTCAAGGGCCGGGATGGCGATTGTAGGGCGGAAAAGAGCTCAAGTGCACTCGTCTTGCGCGGTTGTCTTGCACGCTGGGCGGCCATCGCCTAGCATCGCGCCATGCCGACCGTGGCAGTTGCCCTTAAGGAATGTTCCGATGCGTTTTACCGTTCTCGCGACCTTTTCGGCGCTGATCGCCTATATCTGGTTCCTGCTGAAGGTCGCCCGCGCCCGCCAGCAATTCGGCGTGGAAGCGCCGAAGACCACCGGCAATGCCGATTTCGAGCGGATCTTTCGCGTGCAGCAGAACACGGTTGAACAACTGGTGCTGTTCCTCCCCTCGCTCTGGCTGTTTGGATATTATGTCTCCGACGCGATCGCCGGCATACTCGGCCTGTGCTGGACGGCATCCCGCGTGCTCTACGCCTCGGAATATTACGCCGACGCCAAGAAACGCGGACCGGGGGCGGCGCTGACGTTTCTCATCGGCATCGTGCTGCTGGTGGGGGGCACGATCGGGGCGTTGTTGAAGATGGGGTGATTGGGCTGCCTGCAGGCCCGGACATTTCGGCGGCACCCGGCCATCTGCGGGTTTTTTCGTAGCGCGAGAGATATTTGTGCTAACTTGTCTCGAAGACGGGTTCTGCTGCTACACCGATCTTGCGTCCATGCCGGGGATGGCTTTCGCACCGCGAGCCTCCGGCCGAAAGGACAGCCAATGACAATCATGACACCTCTCCACCCCGAAGCCTCGCTCAGCCTGGCGCTTGCGGTCATTGCATCCTCCAGTGCGCCGGTGGTGCTGCTGGACGGCAATCTCTGCGTGATCGCCACCAGCGTCTCCTTCTCTAACGCCTTCCTGATCGCACCCGAAGCGGCGGTGGCGCGGCCGTTCGCGCAGATCGGCGATGGCGCCTGGAACGTCCCGCAGCTTTCGGTCTTGCTCGAGGCGACTGCGGCGGGCATGGCGGATGTCCACGGCTACGAGATGGATCTGAAGCGCCCTGGCCAGGATACCCGGCGCCTGGTGCTCTCCGCGCAGAAGCTCGACTATGCCGATAGCGGCGAAGTGCGGCTGCTGCTGACGGTCGCCGATGTGACCGACGCGCGGATCGCCGAGAAGGTGAAGGACGATCTGCTGCGCGACAAGGCGAACCTGCTGCAGGAAGTTCAACATCGGGTGGCCAACAGCCTGCAGATCATCGCCAGCATTCTCATGCAGAGTGCGCGCAAGGTTCAGTCCGAAGAAACCCGCACGCAACTGAAATCCGCCCACAGCCGGGTGATGTCCGTCGCCGCCGTGCAGCAGCAGCTTTCGGCGTCCAGCGCCGGCGATGTCGCGCTGCGCAGCTATTTCGAGCAGCTGTGCAAGAGCCTCGGGGCATCGATGATCTACGATCCCGACCAGCTGTCGATCGTCGTCAACGTCGACAAGACCGTCACCAAGGCGAACATCTCGGTCAGCCTTGGTCTAGTCGTGACCGAACTCGTCATCAATGCACTCAAGCACGCCTTCCCGGACCAGCGCCAGGGCAAGATCACCGTCGACTACTACGCCGAAGGCAAGGACTGGACGCTCGCGGTCAGCGACGACGGGGTGGGAATGCCGACGCATGCCGATGGCGCAAAACCCGGCCTCGGCACAGGTATCGTCGAGGCGCTCAGCAACCAACTGGCGGCCGACATCACCGTTGCGGACGCCAATTCCGGAACCAGGGTTTCGATTTCGCACCGCGACGATGCCGTCCCCGCCGACCAGCCGGAAGCGGTGTGACCTCCCGCCGCGGGCTCAGCCGGAACAATCGCAGAAACTCCCGGATCAATCGGAGCGTCGGCGAGTTATCCGTGTTCTGGCCAAGAAATCACGCAGGCGCACGTGGGCACAGGTTCTGCATCGGCAAAATCCAGGAATGCAGCCTGACCTCAAGAAAAGAATGCAATTTTCATGGACAATGACCCTATCGCAGTTCTGGTCGTCGAAGACGAGGTCCTCATCCGGATGAGTATTGTCGCGGAACTGGAAGATGCCGGTTTCGAGGTGTTCGAGGCTTCCAATGCCGCGGAGGCGATCGAGGTTCTCATTGCCAACACCCGGATCCGGCTGATGTTCACCGACATCGACATGCCCGGCGGCGTCGACGGCCTGAAACTGGCGGCATCGGTTCGCGACCGCTGGCCGCCGATCAAGATCATCGTGACCTCGGGGCATCGCAGCGTCGACGTCGATGCTCTGCCGGTCGAAGCACGCTTCATGGCCAAGCCCTACGATCTGGATTCCGTCATCCTCTCCATTCGCGAAATGACGATGAACTGAAGCGATCGAACGTGATCGAACCGCCAGCCTTCTTTCCCTGTGCTGGACGGCGACTTGCGCGCCCTACATCTCGAAATAAGATGCCGACGCCAAGCAACGCGGGCCGGGAGCCGCGCTGACGTTTCTGATCGGCATCGTGCTGCTGGTGGGAGGTACGATCGGGGCGTTGTTGAAGATGGGGTGAGTGCTTAGAAACTAGTTGGCATCTCTTCGAGCGACCCATTGCGTATGTTCGCGGGAGAATGCCAGTTCAGCTTCATTCACAAAATCAGAAAACGCTCCCTCCGTCTCGATGGAGTCGGAGTTGCTTTTGATTATGCCGATCTCGTGCGCGGTCAGGTTGTAGCTCGCCATGAGCTCGCCATGCCGCTTCATTTGCAGCCAGCCGAGAACCGAAGTTGCAAGTACGATCATCGGATCAAACGCTTTTGTCGCCCATACAAATCCCAGCTGATCTGCGTTCAGGCTGATCGCCGCACCCAAGTAGATCAGAATTGTCACGACAATCCAGATGTTCAGAGCGCGCTTGTTTGCAGCTGATTTCTTTGCATACCAAGTCTTTTGATCGTTAATTCGATTCTCGACATAATAAGCGAGTCGCTCGTTTAATGGCAGAGCGCGAACAGAAAGCATCGTCTCTGTGACCTGCTCTGCTCCATTGGCTGTTAGGTTCTTTGCAAGGCTCTGGTTTGTTTTTAGAATATCATGAAGGAGATTTCGAAAGTTGGCCTTTGGCTCAGCAATCTTATCTGCATCGCCAAACGGATGCGCTCGCATACAGAAACGCCATGTCGAAGTCTTCACCGACTCGGCAAGGGCGCGGCAACGATACCAATCCTCGTCAAGCCTCTTTACGATCTTGAATACGAAGAGCCCCGCCAACACGAGCAGCAGGATCGAGATCGCAGGTCGGTTGTAGCCACTCAACCCCATCGTGGACATCAGGACACTCATGCATAGAAGCAAGAAATATTCGGACCTGATCGTCCAAAGAAAGTTACGCTGCGCAGCGGCAGAACCGAGGCTTGCGCTGTCATATAGCGCCGGATACTGGAGTTCTGGGGCCGTCACGATAGTGCCCTAATACCTGCGACAATCGAGTCAGCGTTCCAGTTTACAACTTGCGTTGAAGCCGCGACCACCGCCGTTGGCATCACTCGCGCGGATCTCGGGCGAACTCCCAAAATAGGTTTCCCAATACTCTTCGCGAAATCCATCTCGAATTGGATCCAGTCGCTGTGGTTCGTCCACATGCCGCCGATGATGATCACGCAGTTGACCGGTCGGATCTGATTCCGCAGTTGCTCTTTCATTTCCGCGTTCGCCATCAGCCCGAATGCTTTCGCTTCAGGTACTGAGTAGTTGGTGTAGTCGAAATAAGGTCGGTTGTTCAGCAGCGTCACCATGGCGAGGTAGCGCTCGCTGTAGGACCAAGAATGACTGATGAAAAGGCGTTTTGACATGTAATATCCACCTCGTTATCTCATCGATAATGTTGGATACCATGTAGCACACCGAGAGAAAACTGCCGATTTCCTCTTGTGTACGGTAAAATATTCGATACGCATAAAACGATCCTCCCACGCTCGCGCCCACCTTTGGCTCAATCCAGGAAGTAACGACTGAATTGCCAGTGCTGCGTCGCGTCGCAATATTCCTTGAGAATGACTGCCTGGGGTCACAAGCAAGATATTTATTGGCGACCGCCTCGCGTGGATTCGCCATTGCCCACCTTACGGACGCTAATATGCATCTGCTAAACCGCGATGGCGCCAAATCAAACGCCTTCGGCACCCGCCTATCCCTCATCCCCCTGCCGGCACGTCTGCCGGCCCTTCGCTTGGGCTCAGGGCGTTCGTCATTCAAAACGATCACTGGATGGTTTCGTCAGCTGCGCCGAGCATTCCTCACGCCCGTGAGCGGGGAGAAAGGAAGAGCGGCTACGCCTTGCGATACCGCCGCGCCTGATAGACCACGCTGCCGCCCGTCAGTGCCTTGTAGAGCACCGAGCCCTTGGAGCCGGAGAATTCGGTCATGAAGCGGCGCAGCAGGAAGGCCTTGCCGATGCGGGCCTGTTTGCGGTCTTCGGCGGCGTTGAGCGCGGCGACGACGTTTTCAGAGATGTTGCGCTTGTCGATCAGTTCGAGGCCGGGGGCTGCGAGTTCACCGTCGAGGGCGGCCAGCTGGCTCTTCGGGCGCATGTCGGCGAAGGTGAAGATGCCGCCGGGTTTGAGCACCCGGGCGACCTCGCGGGCGAAGGCCGGCACGTCGCCGTAGCAGTGCGAGGATTCGATGTTGACGACCACGTCGAAGGCGGCGTCGGGAAAAGGCAGGTTCTCGGCGTCGCCCTGCACGAAGGACAGCGCCGGCGTATCGGCATTGAGCTTTTGCGCCCGGCGCACGGTTTCCGGCGAATAGTCGAGGCCGATCACCGAGGCGGGCGCGTAATAGCGGGCGATGTAGCGCGAGCCGCCGCCGCGGCCGGAGCCGACCTCCAGCACGCGGGCGCCCTCAATGGCTAGCCCCTCCAGCGCCTGATGATAGAGGCCGATGAAGGCGCGCTCGGCCTCGTCCTCGGGTTTCAGCGCAAAGGGCGCGCCGCTCGGCACATAGCCGTAGTTCATGAAGCGCCAGTCCTTGTCGCCCCAGAAGCGCGACAGCATGTTGTAGATGCGGCGCCAGACCCATTTCTGGATGCGCGGAAACTTGCCAAGCGTGGCGACGTCGAGGACGCTGGAAAACAGGCGGCTGGTCATCGGGGCTCTTTCACTCGGCGGCGGGGGCGGCCGTCTGGGCGGATTTGGCCGCCTCGAGGGCCATGAATTCATCGTAGAGCCAGGCGCGGCCCTTGTGGATCAGCGCGTGATCGTCCTTGTTCACCGGATTGAAGCCCGGCAGGTAATATTTCAGCACCAGCGGCGCGCATTTGCGCCAGTAGCCGGGATTGCCGAACAGCACCCAGACCAGACGCGCCCAGAAGCGCGGGCCGGTCTTGACCCCATCCGTCTTGGCAAAGAGCATCAGGTTGCTGAGCACGATTTTCAGGAAGGTCCAGGCGACCGCGTTGAACGCCATGGTGCGCAGCATGTAGCGCTTGAAGGCGGAATAATTCCTGGTTGCCGCATCGAAGACATCGAGGGCTACGGCCTTGTGCTCCAGTTCCTCCAGCGCATGCCACATCCACAGCCGGCGATAGGCGGGCGCGGCATCGTCGAGGAATTGCGGATGGCGCAGCGTCACGCTCGACAGTGTCGCGGTCAGGTGTTCGATGGCGCAGGTGACGGCAAGGCGGAAGACCGGGATCTTGTCGGAGCGCAGCGTCTTGATCACCGGCGCTTCCATCGCCTCGACGTCGTAGCCGAGCCTGGCGAGCGCGCGGTTGTAGTCCTCATGCTCGCGGGTGTGGAAGGCCTCCTGCACCGAATAGCCGTTGATCTCGGCGGCGAGGTGCTTGTCCTTCAGCTTCGGCGCGTAATATTTCAGCGAGCGGATGAAATAGCGCTCGCCTTCCGGCAGGAAGATGGACAGACCGTCGATCAGGGCCGTCTTGTGGAAGTCGCCGCCGAGCCAGTGGCGCGTCGGGTTCTCCAGGATACCGAAACGGATGTCGCGGGGAATGATGTCCTCGTCGTCGGAACCGGGGGCTGCATCCTTCCACCGCGCCGTCTGGCCGGCCGTTTCTGCAATCGCCATGTCACGCACTCCGTCTTTTGCCGCATTGCCATTGCGGCGTCTTCAGCATTTGCAATGTTACCGGACGAGGAGGCAGAGCGCGAGCATTAATCGGCGCGTGCAGGTTCACCGCGACCTGACGGCGGCGCGAAAAAGCCCTCTGCCCGCGCGCGGACAGAGGGCCTGTTCAAGAGCCTGTTCAACGGGGCGTCCGATCAGAGACCGGTCGCGCATTCCTGGCAGAGCGGGGCGTAGGGCACGGCCGCGAGGCGCTCCTCGGAGATCGGCTCGCCGCATTTGGCGCAGATGCCGAAGGTGCCCTTGGTGATGCGGTCGAGGGCTGCGTCGATCGCCTTCAGTTCCTTCTCGCCGACCTGGCCGAATTCCTCCAGCACTTCGTCGTTCTCCGCCTGGATCGCCTGCTCCTCGCTGTCGGGATCGCGCGGCTTGCCGAGATCGGTGTCGATCTTGTGCAGCCGGGCAAAAATCTCGCGCTGGCGATCCCTGAGGATCTTCTCGTATTTTTCCGTGTTCATCCGGGATGCTTCCTCGTTCTTTTGTTAGTTGCCTGGCAGTGTGGTCCACCCCGCCTCAGCGGTCAACGAGAACCGAGCACTTGGCGTGGCGCACGACGCGGTCGGCGGTCGCGCCGATCAGGTAATTTCCGAGGTCCGGGAGATGCGAGGCGACGAGAATGAGGTCGGCGCCGTGCTCGTTGGCGGCGGCGAGGATCTCGCGGGCCGGCGCGCCGGTGCGCAACTCGATGCGGGCGGCGATCCCGGTCTTTTCCTTGAGTTCGACCAGCTTGGCCTTGGCGTCCTTGATCGCGTCCTCGACGACATTGACCGGCAATTCGATGGTAATGTAGCCCGGCATGTCCTCGATCACCGTCATCAGGATGATCTCGCCGCCGGCATCGAGCAATTGTGCCGCCTTGCGCAGGATCTTCTCGCCCTTGTCGAGCGCGCCGCAATCGACCGGAACCACGATTTTCTTGTACATATTCGTCTCCTTGTAGCGCGGCCGTTCAGACCCGCCTCCCTCTCTAGTGTTCTTACAATCGGTCCTTAGCGGACGCCCTGCATTGATCAAGATCAATTTTGGCATGCGCGATTGTCAACACATGCCGAACGATAAATCTTCGAAACCCGATCTTTCGTGAACGATCGAGACAGGCCATATTTACTCCAGACACAGCAAACCACAAGGACCGAAGATGACCCGGATCAAGCGCCGAACGATGCTCGCGCTCGCAGCCGCATTCTCCGCCGGGACGACCCCGGCCCGGTCCGCCACAGGAGCCAATGCCATGACCGCCACAGGCAATCCAGACACGCAACAGAGCTTTGCGCTGACCCGGCCGATTCATGTCGGCACCGCCCATCTCGCCGTCTCCGACATCGACCAGGTGCGGCAGTTCTACGAGACCATGCTCGGCCTGACAGTGATTGAACAGGGCATGAGCGGCGTGGTGCTGGGTGCGGGCGCGCGTCCGCTTCTGACACTCACCACCCGCGCCGACGTGCGCCGCGCGCCGCGCAATGCCGCCGGCCTGTTCCACACGGCCTTCCTGATGCCCGATCGCAACGAGCTGGGCCACTGGCTGGCCCATGCCGTGGCGCAGGGCGTAAAGCTGGACGGCGCCTCCGACCATCTGGTTTCCGAGGCGATCTATCTGAGCGATCCGGAAGGCAACGGCATCGAGGTCTACCGCGACCGCGCGCCGGACGAATGGGATTTCCACGCCGACGGCACGGTGGAAATGGCAACGCTGGCGCTCGACCTGCAGGGGCTCTACGACAGCGCGCCGAAGACCGCCTGGGGCGGCATGAGCGACAAGGCGGCGATCGGCCACATGCATCTGCAGGTGGGCAATATCCCGGAGGCCGACCGCTTCTACGAAGGTGTGCTTGGTCTCAAGAAGATGGCGACCTATCCGGGCGCAAGCTTCTTCGGCGCCGGCACCTATCACCACCACATCGCCGCCAATATCTGGAACAGCCGTGGGGCAGTCGCGCGCGAAGGGGCGATGTCGGGCCTGTCCGACTATTCGCTGACCTTCAACGACCAGACGGCGCTCGACACGGCGCTGTCCACGCTGGAGAGCCTGGAGATCCCTGTGGACCGCACGGCGGAAGGCCATGCGCTGAAGGACCCCTGGGGCATCGGGCTTACGCTCAAGGCGGCGTGAGGGCGGCCGAGGCCAATACATATTCGCTGGGCGGGCAGCCGACCCGCCGGCTGAAGGCTGTACTGAAGGCGCTCGCCGACTTGTAGCCGACCGCCTCGGCGATTTCGTCCAGCGAACCGCCGCGGCGTATCAGGGCATCCTTGGCCAGCGCCATGCGCCAGTTCAGAAGATATTCGACCGGCGCGACACCCACCGCCTCGCAGAAACGCCGGGCGAAGACCGAACGCGACATGCCGACGCGCCGGGCCAGTTCGCCCACAGTCCAGCCACGGGCGACGTCCGCGTGGATGTGCCCGAGCGCCTGGGCGAGTTGTGGATGCGCCAGGCCTCCGAGCAGGCCGACCGGTGGCGAAAAGGCCGCTGCCTCGCGCCGCAGGATCTCGATCAGCATGACCTCGATGAGGCGACAGAGGATCGCATCGCGGCCCGGCCTGTTCTCGGCCGCCTCCTCCCGGACGATGGCGACGAGCGTATGGAGGCGAGAGGCCGCCTGCTCGGTCGAGCGCACGCAGACGAAGCGCGGAAGCAGGCCGGTGAGCAGGTCGGCATTGGCCGGATCGCAGTGAATGAGGCCGCCCAGTATGCGGGTCTGCGGGGCGAGGTCACGATCGCCGACACGCACTTCGCCATCCACCCAATGGGCCGCCTTGAAGGCATCGTCCGACAATTCCGTCTTCTCCCCCGGCGCGCTGACGAACGAGTCTCCGAACGGCCGCGCCGAGAGGATGTAGTCGCCCGCGCTCAGTTCGAGCGGTGCCCCTTCATCCGCCTGGAACCAGCAGCGGCCTTCGGTGACGAGGTAGAACGTCGGGCCGGGCTGCTGCGGCACGCGCACACCCCAACTGCCGGTGCCGGCCATGCTGCCAAGAAGCACGGTTGCCGGACGCAGCAGGCCTATGACATCGGTCAGCGCATCCATCGGGACGATCCATAATGAAATTCGGACTTTGAATTATAGAAAAGAGCATTCAGGCACGCTAGTCAAGCCTGGCAACCAAAAAGGAGCCAAGCACATGACCAAGACCATTCTCATTACCGGCTGCTCGTCAGGCCTCGGAAAGATGACTGCCCGACACTTCGCCGCAAACGGCTGGAACGTGATCGCCACCATGCGCAAGCCGGACGGCACGCTGGCGAGTGAATATCCCGAACGGATACTGGAAGCCGCCCTCGACGTCGTCGACACTGCCAGCATCGCCGCGGCGATCGCGGCCGGCGTCGACCGCTTCGGCGGGCTCGACGCCGTCGTCAACAATGCCGGCATCACCATGATATCGGTCTTCGAGGCGACGCCGGCCGAAGCCATCCGCCGCATCTTCGAGACCAATGTCTTCGGCACGATGAACGTAATCCAATCGGCCCTGCCGCACCTGCGCCGGCGCGGCGGCGGCACGATCGTCAATGTCAGTTCGGGCGTGGGCATTGCCGCCGTGCCGCTGCTGTCGATCTATGTCGCCTCGAAACAGGCCGTGGAAGGTCTGACGGAATCGCTGTCCTACGAGCTGGAATCGCAGAATGTCCGCGTCAAGCTGATCGAACCCGGCGCGATGCTGGCCACCAACTTCGTCGGCACCGGCATGGCGGCATCGCAGGCGGCGCCGGTACCGGCCGGCTACCAGGCCTATTTCGACCACGCCCTGCAGTCGATGGTCGACTATCCCTTTCCCTCGACGGCGGAGCAGTCGGTGGTCGAGGCGATCCATACCGCAGCGAACGATGGCTCCCAGCGCTTGCGCTACGTGGTGGGTCCGGATGTGGAAGAATATGCACGCCTCAGATGGTCGACCTCGGAAGAGCATTATCTGGCCGGAATGCACGCACTCACGGGCCAGACAGCCTGGCGCGCAAAGGTCTGATGATTGTCCGATCACTGCAATGACGCGCCGGTGATACGACCCCGGATGTTGATGAATTGGTGGCTGTGCCGTGGCAACGGCGCGGCCCTTATTCTGGGGGCCTGCCGCCCGTTGCGAAGCCGGACGCATCGCCGCTGCCATCCCCGATGGAACACTCCGCCCACTTCCGCGTTGTGGCGCAGATGTATCGGGGATTTTCGAAATGAATGGCAGGGCGAAGGGGTCGGAAACACGCCGGGAGGCGATGGAGAACGCCGCCTGGGCCACCGAACGGGCGCGCCGCAAGACACCCCACCGCATCAAGGTGCGCAAGACCGCGCTTGATCTTACGCTGATCTGGGCCGTGATCGGGATCTTCCTCATCCTCGCCGTCGCCGCGGTCTATCTTGCGTCCAGCGTGCTGATGCCGATCACGCTCGCCATCGTCATCGGCCTGATCCTCGGGGTCGCGGCCGACCGCCTCGGTGCGCTCGGGATTCCGCCGATGGCGACGGCGGTGATTCTCACCTCGCTTTTCGCCCTGCTCCTGTTCTTCATCGCCAATACGCTGGCGGCACCGCTTGCCGAACTGGCGGGCGCAGCCCCCGGCATGATCGAGCACACCATCGCGCGGGTGCTGCCCTATCTTGAGCGCTTCGAATGGCTGAACATCAGCGCCGCCACCTTCCGTTCCGGCCCGCTGACCCCGGACGCGCTGATCGAGAACATGGGCACCGTGCTTTCGACACTGGCGAACCGCGTGACGCCGGCCCTGGTGCAAGGCATGATCTTCTTTGGCGCGCTTGTCTTCTTCCTCGGCAGCCGCCTGGCGCTCAGGCGCGCGCTGATCATCGCGTTCAACGATCGCGCCCGGCGGCTTTCGGCGATTCGCATCCTGAATTCGATCGAGCAGGCGCTCGGTTTCTATTTCGCCACCGCCACGCTCCTCTACGCCGCGACGGGTGTGATAATGACGCTGATCGCCTGGATCGGCGGCCTGCCCATGCCCGCGCTGTGGGGCCTGTTTGCCTTCCTGTCGAGCTTCGTTCCCTATCTCGGCATCGCCGTAATGACGCTTTCTCTGGCGATCGCCGGTTTGCTGATCCATGATGGACTGCTCTTGGCGCTTGCACCCGCGATCGGCTTTTTCACCGTGCATTCGATCATTGAAAACCTGGTCACGCCGGCGGTCATGGGGCGCCGGCTGGAGATCAACCCCTTCATGATCTTCGTCGCGATCATCTTCTGGACCTGGATGTGGGGCGCAATCGGCGCGGTGCTGGCGGTGCCGCTGTCGCTGATCGCCCTGACCATCGCCAGCGAATTGCTTCCGCAGAGCCGCGTGCGGCCGAACCTGCCCGGCTGAAATCGGCACAGCAATCGCGGCTCTGATCCGCCCATGTGAAGGCAGATAATAATTTTGGCGGACTTGACGTAAATCAAATTATATCTACGAAACTTCGTACATACTACTTCTCATATATTTTACAGCAAATGGGAGGTTGCTTCATGGCGCATGTCGTCGTTCTCGGTGCCGGTCTCGGCGGCACCATCATGGCCTACGAACTCAGAGATAGCCTGTCGTCCAGCGACAAGGTGAGCATCATCAACAAGGGCTCGAAATATTCCTTCGTGCCGTCCAATCCCTGGGTGGCCGTCGGCTGGCGCGACCGGGACAGCATCGAGGTCGACCTGGAGCCGGCCTGCAAGAAGCGCAATATCGGGCTCTACCCGCAGGGCGCCAAACGGCTGCATGCCGCCGAAAGCCGCATCGAACTGACTGACGGTACGTCCGTCGACTACGACTATCTCGTGATCGCCACCGGCCCGGAACTCGCCTTCGACGAAATCCCCGGCTTCGGCCCGGAAGCCAACACCCAGTCGGTCTGCCACATCGACCATGCGCTCTCGGCCAAGACCGCTTTCGAAAAGCTGGTCGCCAATCCCGGCCCGGTGGTCATCGGCGCGGTCCAGGGTGCATCCTGCTACGGTCCGGCCTATGAATTCGCCTTCATACTGGAAAAGGCGCTGCGCGACGCCAAGGTGCGCGACAGGGTGCCGATGACCTTCGTCACTTCGGAACCGTATATCGGCCATCTCGGCCTCGACGGCGTCGGCGACACCAAGGGCCTGCTGGAAAGCGCGATGCGTTCCAAGCATATCAAGTGGATCTGCAATTCCAAGGTCCAGAAATTCGAGGCCGACAAGGTGACGGTCGAGGAGGTCAACGAGGACGGCTCGACCAAGACCATCCATGAGGTGCCGTCAACCTACACGATGATGCTGCCTGCCTTCCGCGGCGTGGAAGCGGTGCGCGATATCGAGGGGCTGACCAATCCGCGGGGCTTCATCCTGGTCGACAAGCACCAGCAGAACGGCCAGTACCCGAACATCTTCGCCGTCGGCGTCTGCATCGCCATTGCTCCGACCGGCAAGACGCCGGTTCCTGTGGGCGTGCCGAAGACCGGCTTCATGATCGAGAGCATGGTGACGGCGACCGCCAAGAACATTACCCGCCTCGTCAACGGCGAAAAACCCAATGCCCAGGGCACCTGGAATGCGGTCTGCCTCGCCGACTTCGGCGACGGGGGCATCGCCTTCGTGGCCCAGCCGCAGATTCCGCCGCGCAACGTCAACTGGGCGTCCGAGGGCAAGTGGGTGCATGCGGCCAAGATCGGCTTCGAGAAATACTTCCTGCACAAGATCAAGAGCGGCCATTCCGAGCCCTTCTACGAGAAGCTGGCGCTGCAGGTTCTCGGCATCGACAAGCTGAAGGCCGTCAAATTCGACGACTGACCGTTCCGCTGGCGCATGTCTCTCTGCCGGGAGACATGATGCGGTGCGAAGATGCCGGCCGGCGGACACGTTCCGGCGATCGGCTCAGACTGCCTGATGCGCGTCGTCTGCGGCTCCACCGGCGAGACGTTCGCTCGCCTCGGCTGCACTCATCGGCTTGCCGAACAGATAACCCTGCACATAACGGATGCCCGCCGAACGCACGGTTCGCAGTTCCTCTTCCGTCTCGACCCCCTCCGCCAGGCATTCCACGCCGATATTGGCCGAGAGATCGGCGATCGCCCTTAATATGGTGTGACCAATGGCATCGTCCTCCGCAAGACGGGTGACGAAGCAGCGATCGGTCTTGATCCGGTGCAGCGGGAAACGGTGGATATAGGCAAAGCTCGAATAACCCGAACCGAAATCATCGAGCGCGATCCGGCAGCCCATGCCGGCAAGCACGACGAGCGAATCCCGCGCCCGCTCGAAGTCGGTCATCACCACCGTCTCGGTGATCTCGAAGGCCAGCCGCTCTGGGTCGATGCCGCTGTCGCGGACGATGCGGCAAATATTGCCGATCGAGCGGTTCGACACGAGGTCGAGCGCCGAGAGGTTGAAGGAAAGCGAAACCTCGGCGGGCCAGGTCACAGCGGCGGCGAGCGCCTTCTCGAGCAGGATCCCCGTAACGCGCTCCATTAACCCGGTGCGTTCTGCTGCCGCAATGAACAGGTCCGGGCTCACCTTGCCAAGCGTGCAACTGTCCCAGCGCGCTAACGCCTCAAAGCCCGATACGCGCTGCCGCATGAGGTCGAATTGCGGCTGGAAGACGACGGAGAGTTCCTTGACGAGATCGCTGCCGCGCAGCGTCTGCTCGATCCGTCCAAAATCGTTCATTTCCGCCTCGTGGCGCTCGGAGAAGACAACCACGTCGCCGCGGGTCGCGCGCTTGGCCTGGTAGAGGGCATGATCGGCCCGCTCGTAGATCTGCCGTACCGTGTCACCGTTGGCAGGGTAGCGGGCGAAGCCGACAGATCCGGAGATCGAGATAGGGATGTCGGCAATGACGAAAGGTCGTCGCAACGTGTCGCAGATCGATGAGCCGAGATGGATCAACCCGTCCTCGGAGAGCGGCAGTTTGGCAGCTATCGCGAACTCATCGCCTCCGAGCCGCGCGACCAGACAGTCAGGTGGACAAACACGGCGGATTCGGCGGCCGACCTCGACCAGCAGGTCGTCGCCCACTGCGTGGCCATAGAGATCGTTGACCGGCTTGAAACCGTCGAGATCGACAATGCCAACCTGAACGCTGGCGCTCGGCACTGGATCGCCGCCAATCCACTGTTCGAGGGTGGCGAAAAAATTGCGGCGATTGGGCAGGCCGGTCAGCGCGTCGAAATCGGCCTGCAACTCGGCACGTTCCCGCAGCCGCTCCGCGAGCAGGCGCGAACAGACCGCTTTCGAGATCGCGCCGCGCATCAAGATGGCGAGCCCGATCGCACTGAAAGCCCCGGCAAGACTGACGAAGGAAAAGTAGAAGAAGGGCTCCCTGCCGAGGAGATAAGCGAGCACCAGCATGGTGGTCAGTGTCATCACGCTGACACCCGCCACCACGCGCATACTGATCCCGACCGTCGAGGCCAGCATCATCAACAACAGGAAATAGATCAGGTTCGACGGGTGAAAATCGACATAGAGCACGGCGCAGGTGTTCAGATAGATCAGCATCAGCACGCTCACGCCGATCAACTCGAGCCGGGCGAAGCTCGCCTCCTCCAGCCGCAGCGACCAGCGAAGATAGAGCGCAGCCGCAGCCGTCGATGCCGACAATGAAGCCAGCAGGGCTGCGTCCGCAGGCGATCGAAGCAAGACATGCGGGATGCTGATAACCAGATAGAAGACGATGACGGGGACGAGGAAGCCGCGGATGATCGGCTGGAACGCGCGCGCCATGCCCTCGCGCATCGCGTCGGGCGAAGGCTCGACGGCATCGCTGTGAGATCCGAGGATCGCTTCCGCCGCCAGGTGGCGGCCATGGGGCACGAGGGTCATAGGCGATCCGCAAGGTGTCAGGAAAATCGAAAGCACCGTGTCCTGAACCAGCCCTCATGCCACGCGGGATCACAACCGGATCCATTCAGACCTGCAAGATGTAGCAGGCATCCGTTAAGGGATCATTGACGCATCAGCGAAGCCTGTTTGAGTATCCTCGAACAGATCCCGCACGGCGACATCACGCCAGGAGGCGGCCTCTGGGCCTTGATGGAGGGCAGATCCCGCTTGCCGGGCGCCTTTTTGAACAGGTCATTGGGCACGTCTTTGACAGGCTGCCTGGGGTCCACACAAGCAACCGTTGGGAGTTCGTCGGTGCAGCCGCAGCACGGCTTACTCCCCTCTAACCGCTCGCCTCGATACCCACAAATTCATAGTGGGGGAGCCCAGATCATATCTTGACAAGTTTGTTCATGTTTGCAATTTGAGCGCATAAATTATGACTTATACAGTCCACTTTTGCGAAAGGCTTCCGATGTCCCCTCGTCGTCTTCCCCTCAGCCTGGCAGCCGTCATCGGCCTTTCCAGTGCAGCGCTCGCCGATCCGATTACGCTGACGGACCAGGCGGGGCGCACCGTCACGCTGCCGAAGGCGGCCGAGCGCATCGCCTCGATCCCGATCCCGATGGCCTCGACCATCATCGCCATGGACGGCGGCACCTCGAGGCTGGTCGGCATGAACCCGACCGCCAAGAGCGCGATCGTCGAGGGCGTGCTGGGCAGGATCTTCCCGGAAGCCAAGGACATTCCCTCCGACATCACCGCGCCGAACTTCATCCCGAATGTCGAGGAACTGGCGGCGACCAATCCGGAACTGGTCATCCAGTGGGCCGACTACGGCGCCGACCTCGTCGACCCGATCAGCAATGCGGGGCTGAACGTCGCGCTTATTTCCTACGGCACCGAAGAGAAGACCCGCGACTACCAGGAAATGGTCGCAACCGCGATGGGCAAGCCCGAGCGAGCGGCCGCGATCAACGGCTGGCGCGACACGGTCGTCCAGGAGATGACGGAGAAGGCCAAGGCCATTGCTGCCGACAAGCGCCCAAAGGTGCTCTATCTCGGCCGCGCGCTCGAGAACCTGACCGCCTCCGGCAACAAGGGCAATTACAGCGCCTGGCAGATTGAGCTGGTCGGCGGGGTGAATGCCTCGGACTCGGTCGAGGGCAACGGCACGACGATCAGCCCCGAGCAGATCGCCGAATGGAACCCGGACGTCATCCTGCTCAACAGCTTCGAAGCCAAGCTCGGTATCGACCGGATCTACAACGATCCGATCCTGTCGCTGACCAAAGCCGCGCAGGAGAAAAAGGTCTACAAGATGCCGCTCGGCGGCTATCGCTGGGATCCGCCAAGCCAGGAAAGCCCGCTGACCTGGATGTGGCTCGCCAATCTGCTGCATCCCGACGTCTTCCATTACGACCTGCGGGCCGAGATGAAAAAGGCCTACAAGGCGCTCTACAACTACGACCTCGGCGATGACGACATCGACGGCATCCTGTGGACGCAGATGCAGGGCGACGCCACCCACTACGCCCAGTTCAAGGCCAAGTGATGAGTGCGGTGGTGACGGAACCGGTCCGGCGCGGTATCCCGGTCATGCGGATCGGCGTGTTCGGCGCCCTCCTCATCGCCCTTTTCGCCTCGATGCTGTTTGCCATCGGCGCCGGCCGCTATTCCGTCAGCGTGCCGCGCATCATCGACATCCTGATGGCCGGGGCCATGAACCCCGGCCTCGCACCGGCCCAGATGGACGAGCGCATCGTGCTTCTGGTGCGCCTGCCGCGCGTGCTGCTCGCGGCGCTTTCCGGCGCAGCGCTCGCCGTCGGCGGGGCAGCTCTCCAGGGCGTGTTCCGCAATCCACTGGTCTCGCCGCAGGTGCTCGGCATCAGCCAGGGCGCGGCCTTCGGCGGCGCGATGGCGCTGCTGTTCGGCTATTCCGGCGTGGTGCTGCTGGGGCTTGCCTTCGTCTTCGGCCTGTCGGCGCTGATCCTCGTCGGCACGCTTGCCCGTATCAACGGCCGCACCGAAGTCATCACCGTCATCCTCTCGGGCATGGTGATCGGCGCGCTGTTCGGGGCCCTGGTCTCGATCATCCAGTTCATCGCCGATCCCAACACCTCGCTACCCGCCATCGTCTACTGGCTGATGGGCTCCTTTGCCACCGCCACCTGGGCGAGGCTCGGGCTTGCCGTTCCCGGCATGGCGATCGGGCTCATCATCGTCTTTGCGCTGCGCTACCGGCTGAACCTTCTGGCGCTCGAGGACTCGGAAGCCCGCTCGCTCGGCGTCAATCCCGACCGCGAACGCTGGTACATCTTCATCGCCATTTCGCTGATGACCGGAACCTCGGTCGCGGTCGCCGGCATCGTCGGCTGGATCGGCCTCGTCGTGCCGCACGCCGCGCGGATTCTCGTCGGCGAGGACCACCGGGCGCTGATCCCCGCTTCGGCGATCATCGGCGCCGCCTATCTCACCTTCATCGACACGCTGTCGCGCACGCTGACTTCGGCGGAAATCCCGCTCGGCGTGCTGACCGCACTGATCGGCGCGCCGGTCTTCGCCGTGCTGCTGCGCAAGCATTTCAAGGAGGCGAACCGCCCATGATCGGCCTCGACAAGGCATCCGTCGCGTTTGGTCCGCGCACGCTGTTCAAGGACATCAGCTTTTCCGTGCCGGTCGGCCGCTCGATGGCGATCCTCGGACCGAACGGCCGGGGCAAGACCACGCTTTTGCGGGCGCTGCTCGGCTTCCAACCGCTCGCCTCGGGCAAGCGCCATGCGCCGAAGGTCGCCGGCTATGTGCCGCAGCATGGCGCGTCGCAGGCCAAGCTCTCCGGCCTCGACGTCGTCGTCATGGGGCGCGCGGTGCGGCTCGGCCTGTTCGGCCAGCCCTCTGCCGACGACCGGGAGGCGGCCGAAGCTGCCCTGGTGCAGGTCGGCGCCTGCTCGCTTGCCACCCTGCGCTATGACCGCATGTCGGGCGGCCAGCGGCAGATGGTGCTGATCGCCCGGGCGCTCGCCACCGGCTCCCCTGTGCTGGTGTTCGATGAGCCCACCTCGGCGCTCGACCTCGGCAACCAGGCGAAGACGCTCGAACTGCTGGATACGCTGAGGCTCCGGCGCGACTTCGCCATCATCTTCACCACCCATGACCCCAACCACGCGCTGGCGGCCTCCGACGATGTTCTTCTGATGATGCCGGGCGGCGGGGAGATCCACGGCCCGGTTGCGCAGATGATCGAGCCGGACAAGCTCTCCGAACTCTACGGCGTGCCGATGCGCTGGGTCGAGGTCAACGGTCCCACGGGCGAGACACGACGGGCGATCCTGCCCGCTTTTTCCGGAACAGAGGCAGCATGAGTACGATCTATCTGAAATCCGCCTATGGCAAGCCCTCGCCGGGCATCATCGAGGCCGTGGCGCGCGGCGAGGCCGTCATCGTCGAACAGAACGACCTGACGCGGGAGATCCTGTCGGCCCACACGGGCCTGATCACCGGCCAGCAGCTCGACCAGGACGCCATGCTCGCGCTCAAGCCGGCGCTCAAGGCCTTTCTCGATCGCGGAGGCCGGTGGTTCTTCAACGGCCACATGGTGCGCCCGCTCGTCGACGGCATGGCGCAATACCGGCCGATCGCAGAGCCGAAGCGGGCCGACTTCGACCTTGCCGCGGTCAATCCGCACCCGATCTATGATGGCATCGACCTGAAGAAGCTGGAGACCAACAAGGGTGTCGCCGGCTTCTACGGCCGCGGCTGCAATCCGCTGCCCGAAGGCGCCGTTGCCGTCAACGGGCTAGGCGCCGCCAAGGTCCCGGTCGACTGGGTCTGGGCACGGCCGAGGGGCGGGCGCATCTTCTCCCATTCCGGCAACGACCTCGCCGGCATGGGCCTCGAATGGGGGCTGGCGCCAGAGCTGTCCGCGCGTATCCTCGCCTGGGCGAACGGCGGCCTGTGCTTCGATCCCTGGCCGGCAAACCCGGCCAGGCCGGAGGAAATGCTGCCGCTTTCGGAGCCGGATGCGTATGGCGGCCATCGCACCTCGACCCGCTCCGGCCGGCGCATCGTCGCCCCCTCGTCGGGCACCTATTACAATATCCGCGGCCTGGAAGGTCCGCTCTACACGCAGGCCTTCGACGTGATCTGCACGCCGGAACAGCTCGGCGACGTGCTGCGGCCGGATGACATTCTCTGGGTGCCCTGCCGCACCCCCGCGCAGCGGATGATCGCGCAGAAGGACGTCGTCGCCCGCCATCTCGAGTTCGGCGGGACTGTCGTTGCGCTCGGCGAGAGCCGGTCGGACCTCTGGTTGCCGGCCGTGGAATTCACCGAGACACCGACGAACTGGTGGTGGTGGCTCGAACCGTCGGCCGATCTCGGCGTCCGGGTGACCGAGGCGGCCGCCTCGCATCCGTTGATGCAGGGCATCGGCGACAAGGATGCGACATGGCATCTGCATGGCTGGTTCGTTCCGCCGGAAGGCGCGACCATTCTTGCCCACGACGGCGAAGGCCGGCCGATCCTCTACGAGGACAAGGTCTCGACGCCCGGCACGATGATCCTCTCCTCGCTCGATCCGATGTTCCATCACGGCTCGCATTTCATGCCGGCGACGACGCGCTTCCTCGACCGGTTCGTTCCCAACCTGAGGGCCTATGCCCATGTCTAACGAGATCACCGTCCTCGACAACGGACACCCGATCAGCTTCACCTTCGACAGCATCAACGCCTATCACGGCGGCGGTTTCCCCGGCGGCGTGGCGCATGCGCTGAAGGCCATGCAGGCGGCCTTTCCGCTTTTGTCGGATACGCCGCTCGAGCGGCGCGAGGTGACGATCCTCACCGCCTTTTCCGGCCACGGCGGCCGAGACGCGCTGGAAATGGTCACGCGCGCGCTGACAGACGGCAGGCTCACCGTCGACAGATCGATCGGCGGACATGACGTGATCTCCGAACCGCCTGGGCCTTACGTCTTCCGCTTCAGCTATCGCGGCAAGACGGTCGAGGCGGTGATCAAGCCCGGCCATGTGCGCGCCGAATTCGTCACCCTCGGCGCCAAGGCCGACAAGACGCCGGAGGAAATCGCCCGCCACGAAGAGCTGAAAGCCGAAATGGCCAACCGCCTGCTGCCGCTCGCCGGGGGCGAAGTCTATGCAGTTAGGGTGATCTGAGGGTGGACCTTTCCGCCCGCTCGCGGCAGAGAGGTCCCCCGAGCTCCGGCCGCGCCTTGAAATTGATGCCCATTTGAGCTACATCCTTCTCAATAAAAGAAGGATGCTCACAATGGCAGCAAATGCTTATATCCGGGCGCGGATCGATTCCGCATTGAAGGACGATGCGACCGAAGTGCTCGACAGTCTCGGACTGACGGTTTCCGATGTGATGCGCATGATGCTGACGAGGATCGCCCGCGAAAAGGCTCTCCCGATTGAATTGACCCGACCGAATGCGGAGACTGTCGCCGCGATTGAGGAAGCGCGCGCCATCAAGGCAGCGCGGCGGAACCGCTTTGCGACGGCCGAAGAACTGATCGGTTCAATCGAGGCTGGAAACGGTGCGCCATAAGCAAGGCAAGAGCAAACCGGCTTCATCGAAGCCGGCTTCGCTTCCTCGCTGCTCGGACCATACGAAGCAATTCGTCAGAGACTGGAAAAGTCTCAACGATTCCGGGCGATACGACATGGTCAGATTGAAGGAGGTCATGGGCCTTCTCGTTGCGAATGATGCACCTCTTCCGGCGGAATGGAAGGATCACCAGTTGACCGGGGAGTGGGGAGATCACCGCGAGTGCCACATTGGCGGCGATTTCCTCTTGATCTACACGCTGGACGAAAAGCAAAATCTGGTTGTTTTCACACGAGCCGGGACGCACTCCGAACTTTTCAAGTAGAGGTCACTCACGGCCGCAGATGAATTCGCGCCTGTCACACGACTGTCATGGCCCGCGCCTATGTCCGGCCATCCCTTTCATGACGTGTCGAAAATGCCCTCCCAACAATCCTCACCCCTCCTCCGCTTCGGCCTGGTCGCCGATCCGCAATATGCGCCGATCGAGCCCAATACCCGCCTCAACCGTCACTATGCGCAAAGCCTCGGCAAGCTCGAAGCAGCCATCGCGCGGTTCAACGGCGAGGATCTCGACTTCGTCGTGACGCTCGGCGACGTGATCGACCGGGACTGGGAGAACTTCGACCGTATACTGCCGCTCTACGACACGCTGCGCCACGCGCATCACATCCTGCCCGGCAATCACGACTTCGCCGTCGCCTCCGACAGGCTGGCGGACGTCCATGCCAGGCTCGGCATGCCGGCGCCCTATCACGATTTCGCCGTCAACGGGGTCAGGCTGATCCTGACCGACGGCAACGAGATCTCGCTGTTTGCCCCGCCACTCGACGATCCGCGCCGGGTCGAGGCGGCCGAACGGCTGGCCTTGCTCACGGCGGCGGGTGCTGCCAATGCGCAGATGTGGAATGCCGGCATGAGTGTGGCGCAGGTCGCGTGGCTGGCCGAACGGCTGAAGCTGGCGGAAGAGGCCGGCGAGCGGGCGATCGTGTTCGGGCACTATCCGCTCCACCCGTCGAGCGACCACAACCTGTGGGGCGCCGAAGAGGTGTCCGCGCTGATCGCCGCCTCGCCTTCCGCGATCGGCTATTTCTGCGGCCACAACCATGCCGGAAATTACGGGCCGCTGAACGGCACGCATTTCGTCAACATCAAGGGCATGGTTGATACCTTCGACGAAAACGCCTTCGCGATCGTCGCCCTCCATGCCGACCGCATCGAGATCACCGGCTTCGGCCGCGAGGAAAGCCGCGTCCTCGCCCTCTAGAGCGTTTCCTGGCTCGATTGAAGCATTCTGTTGGCTCAAACGGAGTCGGATGGTCGCCCGGACGGCGCGCGTCGTAGCCACGCCCTACGGCCAAGCCGGCCGGGCGATCAGGCGGCCCGCTTCAGCCAACCCGAAGGGCCGAGCATCTTTCCGCCAGGGCAAAGGCGATCGGCTCTGCCGTACCATGGGGTATGCCCTTCGCCAATCGCCTTTGCCCTGACGAAAACCTGCTTCGGCAGAATGCTTCAATCGAGCCAGGAAACGCTTGTCTTATGACTATTTGTGCTTCTTCGTGAGATAAGGAAGCGCCGGAGAGGACGGCCATCCTCTTCCGGCGATGGGGGACGGATCGTGGAAATGCAGGCCGCCATTCATCGAGTGCCGGGCCGAGCTAGAGTGTGATCGCCCCCATCTTTTCCAATCGTCCTGAACGGATACCCGAGTTTCGGGCTCGGATGACAAGCATAGGAGGCGGAAAAGATGACGGATATTACCATCGGCGCGGACATCTCGAAAGACCATATCGACCTGCACAGCCTGCCAGACGGTCAAAACTTGAGGGTGGGCAATGACCGCAAGGGTTTTGCGGCCATTCTCAAATGGATCGGCGCAAAGAGCGTGGAGCGCATCGTCTATGAACCCACCGGCCCCTACCACAAGGCCTTCGAGCGCTTCATGGCCGCAAATGGCTTGCCGCTCTCCAAGGTCAATCCCCGCCTTGCCCGGCGCTTTTGCGAAGCCACCGGCAGGCTTGCCAAGACGGACCGGATCGATGCCGAACTGCTGGCCCGCTACGGGACGCTTCTTGAACCGCGCATCCTGCAGGCCAATACACAAGACCATAATGATCTGAAAGAGTTGCATATGGCGCGGCTGGCGCTCGTCAAAGACAGGACCGCCGCGAAGAACAGGGCCAAGAACCTTTCCAGCCCGCTGCTGAAGAAACACAACGTCGAAAGGCTCAGGCAGATCGAGCGCCAGATCAAGGCCGTGGACGAAGCCATCATGGCCTTGATTGCCGAGGACGCATCCCGCAAGGCTAGGTTCGACATCCTCGTCTCAATTCCGGGCGTGTCACAGGTCACGGCTTTTACACTTCTCATCGAGATGCCTGAACTGGGCGAACTGGATGAGAAAGCCGCAGCCGCACTCTCCGGTCTTGCGCCGGTGAGCCGCCAGTCCGGACGATGGACCGGACGCGCTTTCATTGCTGGCGGCAGGGCCATCGTCCGCCACGCGCTCTACATGCCCGCCCTCGTCGCTTGCCGCTTCAACCCAGATCTCAAGGCAAAATACGACGACCTCGTCAAAACAGGAAAGCCACCCAAGGTCGCCATTACAGCCATCATGCGAAAGCTCATCCTCCTGGCAAACGCACTTCTGCGAAACAACAGGAAATGGATCCCAAAACCCGCTTGATCAAAACGGATACTCTAGGCAGGCGCGGCAACGCCGCTGCTCGTCCAGCCGCTGGTCCAGAGTTCACGCAAGCCATTGCCCTCGCCCAAAAAGAAATCCCCGAGCGGCTGGCAGTCCTCGACCCGGTCGGCGCGGAAGTTGCGGATCGCCTGGCGCAGTTCGCACCAGGCGACGATGACGGCGGTGGCCGAATAATAGATGAGCGCCAGCGGCCGCACCGTGCGTTCCGTCGCATTGCCCCATTCGTCGCGATAGTCGATGAGCAGCTTGCGCTCGTCGCGGATGGCGGCGCGGACCAGGGCGAGGTCGATCCCTTCCGGCACTGGGGCAGCCGAACCCCAGGCATGCAAGGCCTTGCTCTCAAGCACTTGGCGCAGCGGTTCCGGCACGGCGGCGGCGATCTTGGCGTTGACCCGGCGGGCCGCCTGTTTCAGCGCGGTATCAGCCGTGCGCTCCAGCAGCGCCAGGCCGAGCACGATCGCCTCGGTCTCTTCCACCGAAAACATCAGCGGCGGCAGGTCGAAACCGGGGCGCAGGATATAGCCCAGGCCGCGCTCGCCCTCGATCGGCACGCGCATGGCCTGCAGGGCCGCAATGTCGCGATAGATCGAGCGCGGCGTCACCTCCAGCTGCTCGGCGATCTCGGCCGCGGTGACGACGCGGCGCGACAGCCTGAGGATCTGGATGATCTCGAAGAGCCGCGACGCCTTTCGCATTTTCCTCTCCCCGACTAAATCGCTACTGACACAAGGATGTCAGTTAGCCGGGCTTATGGAAAGGCGAAACCGGCTGGTTTTTTAGTCGGAAGACGCAACTCCGCGTTTCGAAACTTCCAAGGATACTGACATGAGTTACGCTGACACCCTCTGGCTTTTCCTCGTGCTGATCGCCGGCATCATCATCGTTCCGGGCATGGACATGCTCTATGTGCTGGCGAGCGCGCTGTCGGGCGGGCGGCGCGCCGGGCTGGTCGCCACCTCGGGTATGATGACGGGTGGCGTGGTGCACACGCTCTACGGCACGCTCGGCACCGGGCTGTTGCTGGCGCTCGCGCCCAGGCTGTTCACGCCGATCCTGATCGTCGGGTCGCTCTATATGATATGGATCGGACACACGCTGGTCAGGAGCGCGATCACTGTTGATACGGTCGAGCGGATGGATAGAGGCGCGCTGTGGCAGACCTTTCGCCGCGCCGTCGCCACCTGCCTCTTGAACCCCAAGGCCTATCTGTTCGTCATCGCCGTCTATCCGCAGTTCCTGAAACCGGTCTACGGGCCGATATGGCTGCAGGGGCTGGTTCTCGGGGTGATGACGATCGTCACGCAGGCGCTCGTCTATGGCAGCGTGGCGCTGGCCGCCGACCGGGCGCGGGCCACGCTGACGAGTAATCCGGCGGCGACGATCTGGGTCGGCCGGACTGCGGGCGGGATGCTGATCGCGGCGGCCGCGCTCACGCTGTGGCACGGGCTCGGCACAGGCTGAGGCGTCGGGGAAACGCAGCAATTCATGATATTTATCATATAATTGGAGGAAGGCCCCCACTTCACCTGAATGTGACTTCATTCCTGTCGTACAATTTTGCAAACATCATCCGGCGCATTTCTGCAATCCAGCCGCCGGTCCGCCCGGCCCGCCATCATGGAGAAACCCGATGAAGCTGAAACTTGTTATGGCCGCCGCCATCGTCACCGCGCTCGGAATGACCGCCGCGACCGCCGCCGACGAGCCGCAGGTCGTGCGCCAGGAAATGATGAAGAAGGTCGGCAGCGCGGTCGGCGCCCTCGGCGCGATCGTCAAGGGAGAAAAGCCGTTCGACGCGGAGGTCGTAAAGGCTTCGCTGACCACCATGGCGGACGTGGCCAAGGATTTCCCGAACCATTTCCCGGCCGGAACGGAAGTGGGTCTGGACACCGAGGCCACGACGAAGATCTGGGAAACCCCGGAGGACTTCAAGGCAAAGTCTGACGAGCTCGTCAAGGTGGCCGAAGCCCAGCTCGCCGCCATGCCGACGGACCAAGCCAGCACCGGAGCGGCCATGAAGGCCGTCGGTGCGACCTGCTCGAGCTGTCACGAGACCTACCGCCTGAAGAAGTAAGCCCTAAGAGACGATCCACCGGCGCCGGCCCCTCGCATCAGCAGCGAGGTGTGCCGGCACCGCGTTTTCCGCAAGCAGAGAAAATCGAGGTTGGAGGTCGCCATGGCATCGAAATGGCCGAAACGGCTAGGCGCATTGGTGGCGCTCGGCGTGGTCGGCGGAGCGGGCTTCCTCATCGTCACGGCACCTCAGCGCCAGCACGCCTCCGTCTGGGCCAATCTCGGCGAGGCGGACCTCGAAAACGGCCGACGCATCTTCTTTGCCGGCGGTTGCGCCAGCTGTCATGCCGCAGCGAAATCCGAGGGCGACGCAAGGCTCGTACTCTCGGGCGGCGCGCCGCTCGCCAGTCCGTTTGGCACCTTTTATGCGCCCAACATATCGCCATCCCCGACCGCCGGCATCGGCGCATGGACGCTTGCCGAATTCGGCGATGCGATGACGCGCGGGGTCGGGCGCGACGGCGAGCATCTCTATCCTTCCTTCCCCTATGGCTCCTATGCCCGCATGGCGCCGAAGGACATCAACGACCTCTACGGGTTCATGAAGACGCTGCCAGCAAGCGACGTAGTAGCGCCCGAGCACGAACTGCCCTTCCCGTTCAACATCCGATATTCGCTCGGCGGCTGGAAGCTGCTGTTCTTCGACGAGCAACCGCGCGTGACGATCGCTGAAGCTGACGAAAAGGTGAAGCTCGGCCAATACCTGGTCGAGGGCCCGGGCCATTGCGGCGAATGCCACACGCCACGCAACGCGCTCGGCGGCTTCAAGGACGGTCAATGGCTGGCCGGCGGCCCGAACCCGGAAGGCCAAGGCACCATCCCCAACATCACCCCCGGCTCGAAGAGCATGGGGGCGTGGTCGGCCGGCGACATCGCCTCCTATCTCGAGACCGGATTTACCCCCGACTTCGACAGCGTCGGCGGCTCGATGGTCGAGGTGCAGAAGAACCTGGCCGAGCTTTCCGCCGCCGACCGCGAGGCGATCGCCGCCTATCTGAAGGCTGTGCCGGCGGTGAAGTGATTGCAAAATCATGGCGGGCCGCGTCTTGTCCGATCTCCGTCCCAAGAGCTAGTTTGACGGGCATTGAACCGTGTCACGGAGCCCGTATTGACCAAGACCTCTCCATCGCTGGAAGAACTGGAAGCAACCGTCACCCACATGACGGAGCGTTACGCAGCAAGCGACGATCAGCGCGTTGTCGAACTGATAAGGGTGATCCGCACCCTTGACCGCCGGTTCATGGCTGACCTTTCCGACCCGCGCGATCTGGCGCTTGCCCGCGCCTCTGCACTAATGGTGGTCCGCGCGGTTTTGGAGACATGGACGAACGACGACACGAGCGGCGAGGACTTCCTATGACGAGTTGGTCCCGGAATGGACGGCGACGGGAAGGCCTGCGCAAATATGCCAAGAACCAGTGAGCTGTTTCCTTCGAATTCCTGGGAGTAAAGCCATGAATGTGATGACCTACAAGGGGTATTCGGCTCGGATCGCGTTCGATGCCGAGGATGAGATTTTCTTCGGCAATCTCGCCGGCATCGCCGATGTCGTCGGGTTTCACGCGGAGAGCGTCGACGAACTCAAGCAAGCGTTCCATGAGGCCGTGGACGACTATGTCGAGACATGCCGCAAACTTGGGCGCGAGCCGCATAAGTCCTATTCGGGAAAGATGATGTTTCGCGTTGACCCCGATGTGCATGCGCGCGCCGCAAAGGCGGCCGAGCTTTCCGGCAAGAGCCTCAACCAGTGGGCCGAGGAAGTACTCGGCAAGGCCGCCGGGGACACGGCTTGATCGTCAATGGACTTCAAGACTTTGCCTCCAGCATCGCGCAAGCCTGCACCGCCAGAGTGCGTTTCGTCACAATGGCCAAGGACTGAAGCATGAGCCTCGAACGCCGGAAGATGGAAAACGCGCTCCGTTCGCTGCTCGACAGCTTTCCGGATCCGGCCCTGCACCGCTGGGTCGACGAGACCGTCCGGGCCTTCGAGAAGCGGCTTTCCAACATCGTCGATCCGCGCGAGCGCGACCATGCGCAGCAGGCCGCCCTGGTGCTGATCAAGACGACGCTGCAGCAATGGTCGCAGCATCCGCCGGTGCGGCATTAGAGCGTTTCCTGGCGCGATCGACGTGCCTAGCGGTGTTCGGCGGCAAAGGCCGAGAGTTCGGCTTCAGCCTCGGGCGTCCACAGATCGAGCGCTTTCAAGACTTCAATGGCAAAGGTGACCGGTGCCGAACCCGGCGCGGTGACGATGCGCTTGTCTGACACCGCCCGCGGCTGGTCGCGATAGAGATCGGCGCCATGGTAGCCGGGATACTTGCTGTGCGAGGCGCGCGAATTGCCGGTATGGGCGACGTCGTCGAGGATACCGGTTGCGGCGAGAGCGCTTGCCGCGGCGCATATGCCGGCGACGACCTTGTTCTCAGCCCGGAAGGCCTTTGCCAGCTCGGTGAAATCGAAGGCCCGCCCCTTTTCCCAGGCATAGCCGCCGGGGATCACCAGAGCGTCGAAGCGCTCAGGGTCGATCTCGGCAAAGCCGATGTCCGGCGTGACCTTGAGTCCGCCCATCGAGACGACGGGCTGGCCGTCCGGCGAGGCGGTCAGCACCTCACAGCCGAGATAATAGCGGGCGGCGGCCATCAGGAGCGCGGGCTCCCAGTCGGCGAAATCGGCTTGCAGGGCGACGGCAATGCGGGGCATGGGCAATTCTCCTTGGAAACGAAAAAGCCAAGCGTGGCCGCGCTTAAGACAGCGCCTGCATGTAGCGCATGCCGGTGACCGGACGCGGCACGAAATCCATGTGTTCGTAGAAGCGATGGGCGGCGAAGTTGCCGGTCGCGGCACTGACCGAAAGGTAGTCGCAACCCGACTGGCGAGCAAGCTCCCGGGCGCGGGCGACGAGGTGCTGGCCGATGCCGTTGCCGCGCTGGCCGTCGCGCACGTAGAGATGATGCAGGTCCATGCCGCGCTTGCCTTCCTGCGCCCTGTAGAGCGGCACGAGGATGGCGTAACCGATCAGGCCCTCGCCGCCGTCGGCGACCAGCGCGGTGATCCATGGCAGCGGGCCGAACAGGTCGCGCTCAAGCTTTTCCGGCGTCATCGCCGAGGCGTCGCCATGATGCAGGGCAAGCGCCGCGATCATGGCGTTCAGTTCCGGCAGGTCATGGGACTTGGCGGCGCGGATGACCACGACGGGCGGTCGCGGCAGGGTGATATCGGTGTCTTCGGTCATTTTCGCTTCCCTTTTTCGTTTGCGCCGTCAGGGAAAGCTTTTGTCTTACAAAACAACAAGGCCGCCTGACGGCGGCCTGTTGACATGATGATCTGTCGAGCCGCCGGTTACCGGTAGGCCCAAAAATACGTGCAGGAGATGGGTGCGCGTGCGATGATCATGGCGGCTTCAATGCGCCGATTTCAATCGATTGTCAATGGGGACGACCGGGCAGGCCGCGGGGTGGCTGGTATTGTTCAAGCGACCCGCATCGCCGCTTTCTCCTCAATGTTCGTTGTCGCACAACCCGTGGTCGGACAGCGCCCGGATGACATAGCAGTCGCCGACGGTATGGTTGCCGCAGTGGGCAACGATGCGGTCCAGTTCATGCTCCAGCTTTTGCAGCCGGGCGATCTTCTCGCGCACTTCGACCAGCTGCTCGCGGGCGATATGGTCGGCGCGCTCGCAGGGCTCGTCGGGATGGCCGCTCAGCGCCAGAAGTTCGCGGATCGCCTCGATCGGGAAGCCCAGATCGCGGGCATGGCGGATGAAGGTCAGGCGCTCCAGTTCGGCGCGCTCATAGCGCCGCTGGTTGCCCTCCGACCTGTCGGGCGCGGCGATCAGGCCCATCTGCTCGTAGTAGCGAATAGTCGGCACCTTGACGCCGGTGCGGCGGGAAAGTTCCCCGATCGAGTACATTTCTCGCAATACCCTCTTGAACCTCTAGTCGCTATAGAGACTAGGTAAGACGTCGAACGAGAGCAAGACGAAAAGGAAACGACCAGATGAGCGCCAGCCACGGCCACAGCCACGCCCCCTTCGACGGCATGTCCGACACCTACAAGCGCCGGCTCTGGCTGGTGATCTTCATCAACGCGGCCATGTTCCTCGTCGAGATGACGGCGGGCCAACTCGCCCGCTCGCAGGCCCTGCAGGCCGACGCGCTCGATTTCTTCGCCGACGCCGTGACCTACGGCATTTCCCTCGCGGTGATCGGCGCGTCGCTGAAGGTGCGCAGCACGGCGGCGGCGGCCAAGGGCATCAGCCTGTTCCTGATGGGGCTCTGGGTCTTCGGCTCGACCGTCTGGCGGGTGTTCTACGACGGCATGCCGGAGGCGCCGGTGATGGGCGTAATCGGCTTCATGGCCCTGGCCGCCAATGTCACAAGCGTGCTTCTCCTGATGAATTACAAGGACGGCGATGCCAATGTGCGCTCGGTCTGGCTGTGCTCGCGCAACGACGCGATCGGCAATGTCATCGTCATGATCGCCGCCGTCGGCGTCTGGGGCACGGCAACCGCCTGGCCCGACCTTGCCGTCGCCTTCATCATGGCCGGGCTGTTCCTCAATTCCTCGGCCCAGATCCTCTGGCAGTCCTGGAACGAGTGGAAGGCCGGCGGCGCCGAGGCGCTGGCGAGGAAGGCAGAGGAAGGCTGCACGTCCTGCAGCACCGACCGCCACCAGCGGATTGAACCGCACGCCCATGCAACAGCGGACGGACACGACCACGCGCATTGACCGCGGACGCCAAAAACCCAAGACCGGCAAAAGACGAAGGGCGCCACCGGCGCCCTTTCTGCATTTCCCACAGAGCGGCAGGCAGGCTCAGCCCTCCTCGCCGTCCAATTCGTATTCGCGATAGAGCGCTTCGACCTTTTCGGCGACGGAGGCTGCGGGCGTTTCATCGGCGGCGACGGAGAGATCGGCACCGGGGGTTGCGGCAGCCTTGCGTCCGCCTTCGACGATCCACAAGGCCGTCGCCAGATTGGACGACAGAAGCGTGCTGCTGAAGGCGCTGTTTCCGCTGCTGCGTGGCTTGGCGGTCGCAGCAGAATCCGCCGAAGCATCTTCGCTTTCCGTCGCGCTCGGTATGAACCGGCTATGATATGAATAGCTGCTAAGGCCGCTATCGATCCTCATGGCAGACACTTTCGTTCCAATAGTTAACCATTTGTTAACCATTGAAGCTTGCGCGAGGCTTGCGCCGCAGCGCAGCAATCACCCGATTACACCCCTCGCCTGCTTGACAATATCCGCCGCACGTGACGCTGCTTCGTGACGCATGTCACATTCCGGCTGATCACTTGGCACTCATTGCCGCCGAGACCCGTCAGCCGAGATGCCCGAACTTGCTTTCTTCGTCATGGACGGCCAACAGCCGGGCGCGATCATCCTCGAAGGCGAGTGTGGCAAGTCCGCGCTCCAGAGCGGTCTTGGCCATGGCCCGCGCAGCCTGGGTGAAATCATAGCCCTCGCCGGTCGCAAGGGCTGAGAGCGCGTGTTGCAGGACCAGTCCGACTTCGACCATGCCGGCGCCGTCGCGCGTTATGGCAAGAAAGGCGGCCTCCACATAGTCGTCGGCATTGATCTTCTTGACGTGGACGCGCGGGCAGTCCGGCTCCAGCGGCTCCACGCTCTGCTTTCCCGATTCGTGACCGAGAATTCGGGTGAGCTGGCTGATGACGTCGATCGCCGTTCCGGGATCGTTGATGCCGCGCGAAAGGGCATGCGAGGCAATTTCCGACAGTGCGGTCAGCCCAAACAGCGGATCCTGCTCGAAGTTGCGGGCATAGCCGATGGCAAAGGCACGGAAGAGGTCATGCTTCAGGTCGTCCAGAATGGTCGTGCCGGTTGTGTCCGGCAACAGATAGAGAATCGGCCGGTTCGGCGAACAGAAATCGCCGGGTCGCTGGACGACATAGAGCTGCATCTGGCAGGTTTCCGCCG
This sequence comes from Rhizobium arsenicireducens, assembly GCF_964021225.1. Classification (NCBI taxonomy): domain Bacteria; kingdom Pseudomonadati; phylum Pseudomonadota; class Alphaproteobacteria; order Hyphomicrobiales; family Rhizobiaceae; genus Rhizobium; species Rhizobium arsenicireducens. The sequence continues at coordinate 2,251,522 of NZ_CAXHYK020000001.1, forward strand.
CACTCGAAAGCAGTGCAATGTCGAGATGGCGCACATAGCCGGTCTGTGGGTGGAAGATCGGCATGGCGCTCGCAGGGATCTCGTCCAGAGGGCGGCCGCCGAGACAGGGTTTACTGCGCTCGTTGACATAGGCTGCCTCTGCAGCTTCCGCCACCCGGCGGATGGTTTCTCCGACCTGGCCGAGCCCCGCCAGATGGCCAATCCAGCGCAAGAGCATGGTGACGACCAAGATCACGACCGCGAGTGTCCCGGCAAAGAGCACCAACCTTGCGCCGCCAGTATAGAGACCGGTGTTCAGCGCGATCAACCCGACGAGGCTGAACAGGAAAGCGCCGAGAAAGGTGGAAAGCGCCGTTTGTGCCGTTTGGTCCTGCAGGAGCAGGCTGATCGCCCGTGGGGTGCCGCTGGTCGCCGCCGCGGTGGTTGCCGAGACGAGCGTCGACAGTGAAAAGGTCGTCACAGCCAGCATGCTGGCGGCAATGATCGTCAGAATGCTTTCGACGGCGCCCGCGCCGACCAGGTTGGAGAGATTATCCGGAAGAATACGGCCAATCGGGATGCTGAGGACCGCGGTCACCACCGCGATCAGCGCATAGAGCGTCGCCCGGAACCCCAGCCTTTTTGTCACTTGCGCTGCCAGCCACCAGCGTCCGCTCATCATGATCGAGGATTCCTTTCGGTTGCCGCCCTAGTCTTCAGTGCCTGCGCCAGGTCATGCAGCCTGTTGACCGTGTTGATGTTGCGAGAGGTGCCGCTCTTCAGCATGGGCAACCTGAGGCGCGAGCGGCCGGACCCGATGGGGTAATGGACGAAGATCTCACGACCGAGCGCCACCACCTCCTCGCCGTCGGGCGCGACGAGGCCGTGAAGCGCATCGTCGGGAACGGGTTCGGCGAAGAAGCTGACCAGCACCCGGTTGGGCTCCATGGCGGCGAAGGGATTGGCGTCGAGGGTTGCGGCCAGTTCGCCCGGCCGGCGCAGGAAAACACCCGGCGGCTTTCCGAGCCGTTCCGCCAACGCCGCATCGAGACGGGCGGCGATATCGGCCGCATCGCCACCGTCGCGGAAGATGACGTTGCCGCTGTGGATGAAGGTCGAGACATCGGAAAAGCCAAGCCCCTCGCAAAGCGCCTTCAGCTCCGCCATCGGGAGTTTTCCGGTGCCGCCGACGTTGATGGCGCGAAGGAGGGCGACGTAGACCGTCATCGAAATACTCCAGTCACAGACCAAATCTGCCAGTCTGATAGCGATACTGGTTGAAATCGGCAATCTGCGGTGGTCATATCTTGCAAAATAGAGCCGGGAACAATTATGGCGCGCGGACAGTCGCTTGAACTTTTTTTTATAGACGGCAAGCCGGATGGAATGCTCACCGCCGAGGTCTTTAATTGGACAGGGCATGTGCTTGTGGCACCTCGTACGCAAATCGCGGAAGCACTTGCGCGAAAGGAGACTGGTTACACAGGCGTCTATTTGTTGCTGGGTGAAGTCAATGATGAACCATACGGATACGTTGGCGAAGGCGAAGATATATCGGATCGCATTCGTATGCATGACACCAAAAAGGATTGGTGGACGCTTGCCGTCTTCGTCGTTGCCAGCGCCAATACTCTCAACAAGGCACATGTAAAATACTTGGAGGCCCGCCTGATCGAGGAAGCGCGATCTGTCGGAAGGTTGAAGCTTGAGAACGGGAATACCCCGTCCCGGCCTTCACTGTCCGAGGCTGCACAGGCGAATATGGAAGCCTTTCTTGATTATCTCCTTATGGTCTTGCCTGCGGTCAGAATCGACAGCTTCCTGCAAAAAAAGCGTCCAGTGATTGTGCCTTCAACTCTCGAAAAGGTGGCTTCGCCACACTTCGAGCTGTATCTGAAGAAAGAAAACATTCGCGCGAAGGCAAGACTGCTTGGGGGCGAATTCGTCGTCGAGGCGGGCTCAATGGCTCGCAAATCATGGGTTGGCGACAGAGCCCACAACACGCATTACTGGCGCCTATTCGATGACCTGGTCGCCAGCGGCGTGCTCGAAGATTGCGGCACTCACCGCGTCTTCAGAGAGAATTATGCATTCTCGAGCACCAGCGCCGCAGGCGCTATTGTAACGGGGCGTTCGACTGCCGGTCCTATCGCGTGGAAGGTCGCAAACTCCGATAAGACCTACAAAGACTGGGAGAACGAAGTCCTCGCGCAGCCAGGGCGCTATTAGGTTACTGTGTCGCGGCCCGAGTGCCCCTCACATCTTGCCCGCCACCTTCACCGCAAACGCATATTCAAAGGCGATCTCCTCCAGGCGCTGGAAGCGGCCGGACTTGCCGCCGTGGCCGGCGGCCATGTTGGTTTTCAGGAGATAGGGGCCGGCCTCCGGCGCCTTCTCGCGCAGCTTGGCGATCCACTTCGTCGGCTCCCAGTAGGTGACGCGCGGGTCGGTCAGGCCGGAGAGCGCGAGGATCGGCGGATAGGGTTTTTGCCCGACATTGTCGTAAGGGCTGTAGGCGGCGATCCAGTTGTATTCCTCGAGCGTTTCGATCGGATTGCCCCATTCACCCCATTCCGGCGGCGTGAGCGGCAGGGTGTCGTCGAGCATGGTGTTCAGCACGTCGACGAAGGGCACGGCGGCGATGATGCCGGCGAATTTTTCCGGCGCCATGTTGGCGATCGCGCCCATCAGCATACCGCCGGCCGATCCGCCCTCGGCGATGATCCGGTCGCAGGACGTGAAGCCCTCCTCCACCAGATGGTCGGCGGCGGCGATGAAGTCCTTGAAGGTATTTTCCTTCTTCTCCATCTTGCCGTCTTCGTACCAGGAAAAACCCTTGTCCTTGCCGCCGCGGATATGGGCGATGGCATAGACGAAGCCGCGGTCGGCAAGCGACAGGCAATTGGTGTTGAAGCCGGCGGCGATCGATATGCCATAGGCGCCATAGCCGTAGAGCAGGCAGGGCGCGGAGCCGTCGAGGGGGGTATCCTTGCGGTAGAGCAGCGTGACCGGCACGTCGATGCCGTCATGGGACGGCGCAAAGACGCGGCGGGTGACGTAGTCGTCGGGATTGTGGCCCGAGGGCACTTCCTGGGTCTTCAGGAAAACGCGCTCGCGGGTCGCCATGTTGTAATCGAAGAGCTGGGTCGGCGTCGTCATCGACGAATAGGAGAAGCGGATGACGTCGGTGTCGTATTCGGCGGCACCCTGAAGGCCGAGCGCATAGGCCTCCTCGGCAAAGGCGATCGAATGCTCCTCGCCGGTCGCCCGATCGCGGATCATGATTTCCGGCAGGCCGTTGCGGCGCTGCAGCCAGATCAGATGGCGGGCGAATGCCATGTGATTGAGGATCAGGCGGCCGGGAAGGTGGGCGACCACTTGCTTCCAGTTTTCCTTGCCCGGCGCGGTCACCGGGGCTTCGACGATCTTGAAGTCCTTGGCGTCGCCGTCGTTGGTGAGGATGTAGAAGACGTCGCCGCCCTCGGTCAGCGAATATTCGACGCCCTCGACCCGCTCGGCGACCAGCATGGGCTCGGCGGTGAGATCCTTGGTCGAGAGGATGCGGTATTCCGAGGTCTCGTGGTCGTGGATGTCGAGATAGATGTAATCATCCAGCAGCGAGCCGCCGACGCCCATGAAGAAACCCGGATCCTTTTCCTCGTAGACCAGTCGATCTTGCGCTTGCGGCTGACCGACCACGTGGTGGAAGACCTTGGAGGGGCGATGGTTCTCGTCCTGCAGGGTATAGAACAAGCTCTTGCCGTCCGGCGCCCAGGCGCCGCCGCCGCCGGTGTTCTCGATCACGTCGGCGAGGTCCTCGCCGGTTAAGAGATCGCGGATGCGCAGAGTGAAATATTCCGAGCCCTTGTCGTCATAGCCCCAGAGACCGAAGGCGTGGTCGGTCGTGTGGTCGATGCCGGCGAGGCGGAAATAGTCCTTGCCCATCGCCTCCTTGTCGCCGTCGAGCAGCAGATGGCGCTGGCTCTCGTCCTTGTGGTTGGCGTCGCGCGGAATGCGGAAATAACGCGGCTGTTCGCCGCCGGTGACGAAGGCGGTGCCATAGGCGAAGGGGCCGTCCTTCATCGGGATCGAGCTATCGTCTTCCTTGATGCGCCCCTTCATCTCGGCGAAGAGCTGTTTCTGCAGCTCCTTGGTGTCGGCCATGGCCGCTTCCATATAGGCGTTCTCGGCCTCGAGATGGCGGCGAAGCTCGGCGTCCAGCAGGGTTGGATCCTTGAACATGGCCTGCCAGTTTTCGGCACGCATCCAGGCATAGTCGTCGGTGCGGGTGATCCCGTGGCGAGTGTCGGAGACGGGCTTTTTCGGCGCGACGGCGGGCTTGGGCAGATTGGCGAAAACGGACAAGGGGAGGCCTTCCTTCTTCGAGGAAATCAGAAACGATCCTTCGAGAGATAGAGAGGCCGAGCCAATGGATCAAGGCGCAATCTCGCCTCGGCCATCAGCGGTAGACGTGCAAATCACCCGCTCGAACTGGAACTCCGATCCGGTCCCAAGCTTGATCTTCGGCCCGGCCAATCGTGGCAGACTTGTCTGCTATTAAGAATATGTCCAAGATGGCACACTTGCCAACCAAAACGTGCATAATGCGGGCGCATCACGCGAGGTGATTATTTAAGGGATATATAATATTGTAGCATCGGGGCGAAGAAGTCGGATGACACGATGACCAAAGCCAAGACGGGCGAGACACACGCCAAAACCATGGTCGAACCCGTCGCCGGAACCATGGCCGGGCGGCTTGCGGCGCTGGAACTGGCACTCGACAATCTGCCGATAGCCGTCGGGCTGTTTCATATCGACGGCCGCGCCATCTATCTCAACGCCCCGTTCCGCCGGCTGCACAAGATCACTGAAGAGAAGCCGAGCACCTACGGCTTTGCCGAGTTGATGGATTCCGAGCTTGTGGCCGAGTGGGCGGACGATCCCCGCCATTTCTTCAAGCATCTCGTTTCCACCCTAAAGACTAAAGGCGCCCTCACCAGCCAGACCGAGATCGGTGGTCGCATTATCGCGATCCACGACATGCTTCTTAAAGGCAACCTCATCCTGTCCACCCAGATGGATGTCAGCGATCGGGTGCGCGCCGAGCAACAGGTCAATTATCTGGCCAGCCACGATACGCTGACGGGTCTTGCCAACCGCGTGACATTCAACACCCAGCTCGAAAACCTGATCGAGCAAAAGAAGGCGATGCGCGGCCGCTTCGCCGTCATGACGATCGACGTCGACCGGTTCAAGGACATCAACGACGTCTTTGGCCACCAGATCGGGGACGCGGTCCTGACCGAATTGGCTCGACGCCTGGAACGCTGCAAGGGTCCGGACGATTTCGTGGCGCGGCTCGGCGGCGACGAATTCGCCATGCTCTCGACCGGAAACGCCCAGCCCGAGGGCGTCAGCGCACTCGCCACTCGACTGCTCGCCATGGCCGAGGAGGAGTTCCCTTGCGGGGGCCAAATGCTGAAAATCGGATTGAGCCTCGGCTATGCCGTCTTCCCGCAGGACGGCCAGGACAGGGCCAGCCTCATGAGCGGCTCGGATGCGGCGCTCTATCGAGCCAAGGCGGACGGCCGCGGCACCGTGCGCTCCTTCGAGCCCGAGATGGACAAGCGCATTCACGAACAGCGGTTGCTGCAGCAGGAACTGCGCTCGGCAATCGATCGAAACGAACTGGAGCTTCGCTATCAACCACAGGCCACGATCGAATGCGAGATCTTTGGATTCGAAGCCCTGCTGCGCTGGCACCATCCGACCAAGGGGCTGATTTCGCCGGATCAGTTCATACCGCTGGCAGAGGAAAACGGGCTCATCATCGAGATCGGCGCATGGACGCTGCGCGAAGCCTGCCGCGAGGCGGCAAGCTGGCCTGAGCATCTGCGCCTGTCGGTCAACCTTTCACCCATACAGTTTCGTCATGGCAACTTGCCGGCCTTCGTTCAGGATACCCTTCGCGAAACCGGACTTGCGCCGCAACGCCTGGAACTCGAAGTCACCGAAGGCGTGCTGGTGCAGGACTTCGCGCGCGCCCTGCACATCCTGCGCGGCCTAAAGGCTCTGGGCGTGCGGATCGCCATGGACGATTTCGGCACCGGCTATTCGTCGCTCTCCTATCTCCAGGCTTTTCCCTTCGACACGCTGAAGATCGACAAGTCGTTCACCTCGAAGCTGTGGAGCGACCATCACGCCAACGAGATCGTGCGCGCGGTGATCGGGCTTGGGCGCGGACTGAACATGCCGATCGTTGCCGAAGGCGTCGAGACGAAGGAACAGCTGGAATTCCTGAGAAAGGAGCAATGCCAGAGCATTCAAGGCTATCTGATCGGCAAGCCCGAACCGATCGCGGTCTATGCAGACATTGTCGGGCGTCCGCAGCCGGCAAAGCGCCCCCCGCGTGGCGCCAGCGGCCGTGAGCGTCACCGCACGCGCGTGGTGCGTGCCCAGTCCATATAGAGTTCGAGCGCCTTGCGGGCGACCGGGCCTTCCTGCAGTTCGCGGCTGTCGAGCTTGTTGACCGGCGCGACCTTGGAATAGTTGCCCGAGGTGAAGATCTCGTCCGCGTCCATGAAATCCTCGATCGACAGCGTGACTTCGCGCACCTCGTAGCCCGCTTCGCGCAGCAGCGTCATGACGCGCGAGCGGGTGATGCCGGCGAGGAAGGTGCGGTTGGCGGCGGGCGTGAAGACCACGCCGTCCTTGACGAGGAAGACGTTGGACGACGCCGTCTCGACGATGTTGCCGTTCATGTCGCGTACCAGCGCATTGTCGAAGCCGCGCGCGCGTGCCTCGAGGATCATGCGGCCGGAATTGGGATAGAGGCTGCCGGTCTTGGCATCGGTCATGGCGCATTCCGGCGTCGGGCGGCGGAAGGGCGACAGCGTCAGCGAATGCGGCTGGGCCGTGTGCATCGGCGCCTCGAACAGGCACAGGGCGAAACGGGTCGAGTCCGGATCGGCAGCGACGACGGAGCCGGGCATGCCATGTTCGGCCCAGTACATCGGCTTGATGTAGATCGCCGTCTTGCCGTCGAACTTCTTCACGCCTTCCCAGGCGAGCCGCTCGATCTCCTCGGCCGAAACGGTCGCCTTCATGCCCATGTTGGCCGCCGAGCGGTTGACGCGGCGGCAGTGGGCGTCGAGATCCGGGGCAATGCCGTCGAACCAGCGGGCGCCGTCGAACACGGTCGAGCCCAGCCACATGGCATGCGAGACGGGGCCGATCAGCGGCGGATTGCCGGAGACCCATTCTCCATCGACATAGGTCCAGGTGGTGGTGCGGGCGGAAGTATCGACAGCCATTGGTTTGTCCTCGTTTCTTGTCTTTCGCTTCTCCCGCTTTATCCGGAAAAAGCAGCACTGGGGTGAATAAATCGATCAAAAATACTCATGCCCCAATCGCTGTACCCTGCGGTAGGTTGCGGCGAAATCCGCCAGGGGAGACGACCGATGAGAGCGATGTATTACGAGGCCTTCGAAGCCATGCCGGAGATCCGGGTGCTGCCCGACCCGACGCCGACGGAGAACGGCGTCGTCGTCAAGGTCGAGGCGAGCGGGCTCTGCCGCAGCGACTGGCACGGCTGGATGGGCCACGATCCCGACATCCGCCTGCCGCATGTGCCGGGCCACGAGCTGGCGGGCGTGATCGCCGCCACCGGCCGCGGGGTGATGCGCTACAAGGTCGGCGACCGGGTGACCGTGCCCTTCGTGTCCGGCTGCGGCCGCTGCGGCGAATGCCGCTCCGGCAACCAGCAGGTCTGCGAGGCGCAGTTCCAGCCGGGCTTCACCCATTGGGGCTCGTTCGCCGAATATGTGGCGATCGATTTCGCCGACCAGAACCTCGTTCATTTGCCGGAGAGCATGGATTTCGCCACCGCCGCCAGCCTCGGCTGCCGCTTTGCGACCTCCTTCCGCGCGGTCGCCGACCAGGCGCGCGTGCAGGGCGGCGAATGGGTGGCCGTGCACGGCTGCGGCGGCGTCGGCCTCTCGGCGATCATGATTGCCGCAGCGCTGGGCGCCAACCCGATCGCCATCGACATCTCGGAGGAGAAGCTCGCCTTCGCCCGCACACTCGGCGCCGTCGCCGCGATCAATGCCCGTGAGACCCAAGACGTCGCCGGCGCGGTGCGCGAGATCAGCCGAGGCGGCGCGCATGTCTCGATCGACGCGCTCGGCTCGCCCGTCACCTGCTTCAACTCGATCCAGAATCTCCGCCGCCGAGGTCGCCATGTGCAGGTCGGCCTGATGCTCGGCGCGCATGCGACGCCACAGATCCCGATGGGGCAGGTGATCGGCCACGAGCTGGAGATCTACGGCAGCCACGGCATGCAGGCCTGGCGCTACGACGCCATGCTGTCGATGATAACCACCGGCAAGCTCGACCCGAAACGGCTGATCGGCCGGGAGATCTCGCTGGATGAGGCCGTGCCGGCACTGGTCGCCATGGACCGATCGACGGACCTCGGCATCAGCGTGATTACGCGGTTCTGAGGGGGGCCCGTGACCTTCGCCTGCCGACGTAGCGCCGGTGGTCTCTGCCCCTCACCCCGCCCCTCTCCCCGTCTAGACGGGGAGAGGGGCATATGGCACCGTCGTGGCTGTCCCCTCTCCCCGCCTGCGGGGAGAGGGTCAGGGTGAGGGGCAAAGTTTCAAATGTTGCGCCTGCGCCAAAAGCTGACCGGCCCTCACGCCACCTGCATCGCCCCCGGGCCCGGGATCGCACCGGGCGGGCATTTGCCGAGGATGATCATGCCGAGGACCTCGTCCTTGGTGACGTCCTCAGTTCGTGCCTGGCCGACCACCTTGCCGTTCTTCATGACGAAGACGCGGTCGGCGAGGTCGAAGACGTCGTGGATGTCGTGGCTGATGAGGAAGATGCCGATGCCCTCGCGCTTCAGCTGCTGGATCAGCTCGCCGACCTGGGCGGTCTCCTGCGGCCCAAGGGCCGCCGTCGGCTCGTCCATGATGAGGATGCGGGCGTCGAACAGGATGGCTCTGGCGATCGCCACCGACTGGCGCTGGCCGCCGGACAAGGCCTTCACCGGCTCCTTGAAACGGCGGAAGTTGGGGTTGAGGCGCCCCATGACCTCGCGGGCCTTGGCCTCCATCGCCACGTCGTCGAGCGTGCCCCAGGGGGTCCTGAGCTCCCGACCGAGATAGAGGTTGGCGGCGGCGTCGACATTATCGGCAACGGCGAGCGTCTGGTAGATCGTCTCGATGCCGTATTGCTTGGCGTCGCGCGGGTTGGCGATGTCGGCCGGTTGCCCGTCGATCAGGATCTCGCCAGCATCGCGGCGATAGGCGCCCGACAGGATCTTGATCAGCGTCGACTTGCCGGCGCCGTTGTGGCCGAGAAGCGCCACGACTTCCCCGGCATAGAGATCGACCGAGGCGTTCTCGACCGCGTGGATGCCGCCGAACGAGATGGAAACATTGTGCATTTCCACGAGCGGAGTGCGTTTGTCAGTCATGATGAAATCCTCTTATCTCGCCCGCGCGCGGTAGATCGTGTCGAGCCAGACGGCGACGACCAGCACGACGCCGACGACGATGCGCTGGAACGGCGTGTCGATGCCGACCAGCACCATGCCCGACTGCAGCGACTGCATGACCAGCGCGCCGAGCATGGCGCCGGCGACCGTGCCCATGCCGCCCGAGAGCGAGGTGCCGCCGATGACGGCTGCGGCGATCGTGTAGAGTTCGTCGAGTTCGCCCTGCGCATTGGTCGCGGCGTTGAGGCGGGCGGTGGAGATCGCGGCGGCGATGGCGCAGAGCATGCCCATCAGCGCGAAGATCTTGACGGTGACCCAGCGGGTCTTGATGCCGGCGAGTTCGGCGGCTTCCGGATTGCCGCCGATGGCGAAGACATAGCGGCCGAAGCGCAGCCGGGTCGAGATGAAGGTCATGACGATGCCGACGCCGATGGCGATCAGCACCGGAATGGCGATGCCGTGCGAGATGAACAGGCCGCCGTCGGGCCAGGCGATGCCGTTTGCATCGGCGAACCGGCGGGCAATCGCCACCGGCCAGGGATAATTGTTGAAGACATAGACCGTCGCCAGAACCAGGAAACAGCTGACGCCGGCAAGGAAATACTCGGCCCAGAGCGGACGCAGCGGAAAGCCGAAGCGGCGGCGCTGCTTGCGCGAATTGACGAGCGTCGCGAGGATGGCCAGGCAGGCGATGACGCCGACGATCCAGCTGGCGGTCGCGCCGATCGAGCCGTCGGTGCCGCCGCCCATCAGCCGGAAGGTCGCGTCCATGGGGGCAACCGTGCGACCCGAGGTGACGAACCAGGTGGCGCCGCGCCAGACCAGAAGCCCCCCAAGCGTCACGATGAAGGACGGCACATTGAGGAAGGCGATGATGGCGCCGTGAAGCGCACCGATCGCCGCGCCAAGCAGAAGCCCGCATCCAAGCGCGATGACCCAGGTCAGCGGGTGATTGAAGCCGAGGATTTGCGGCAGGAGTTCGGCCTGCAGCACGCCCATGAACATGCCGACGAAACCGAGCACCGAACCGACCGAGAGGTCGATGTTGCGGGTGACGATGACCAGCACCATGCCGGTCGCCATGACGGCGACGGAGGCGGTCTGGACCGACAGGTTCCACAGGTTGCGCGGGGTCAGGAACAGACCGCCGGAAAGGATGTTGAAGCCGATCCAGATGATCAGCATGGCGCCGATCATACCGAGCAGACGGGTGTCGATCTCGGTGGCGCGGAAAAAGCGCTTTACCGGGTTTTCGCCCGCGCCGGCCTGCGCGGCCTGCGTGGTATTCGTGATTTCGGCCATGCCGTGCCGTTCTCCCACTTTTGATAATCCCTTGCGATGGCGCCTGCCGCAGCGTGCGGCAATGGCGGCCCGACCTCCTCCGATCCAAAGAGGCGTCGCGACCTGTCCGGGTCGCGACGCTTCAAGGATCATGAGGCCGTCAGGGCAGGCCCGTGTCAATCGCAGGCCGCAACGGAACCCGCGGTGACGCCCTGGCAGGCGGCTTCCTTGGCGATCCAGCCGGCGTCGATGACTACGTTCAGGTTGTCTTTGGTGATCGGCAGCGGAGCGAGGAAGACCGACTGCATCTCGACGCCCTTCGGGCCGCCGGCAAAGGCGGTCACGCCTTCGATTTCGGTCATCTTCTTGCCACCGGCAAGCTCGACGGCGATTTCGGCGGCGCGCTTGCCGAGCTTCCCGGCTGTCCTTCCACACCGACACGGTCTGGGTGCCGAGCGCGACGCGGTTGAGCGCCGCGAAGTCGGCGTCCTGGCCGGAGACAGGAACCGAGCCGGCAAGGCCCTGGGCGGAAAGGGCGGCGATCGCGCCGCCGGCGGTGCCGTCGTTGGAGGCGACGACCGCGTCGACCTTGTTGTCGTTGGCGGTCAGGAACTGCTCCATGTTCTTCTGGGCATTTTCCGGCTTCCAGCCATCGGTATAGGCTTCGCCGACATTCTTGATCTTGCCGGCGTCGATCGCTTCTTTCAGCACTTCCATCTGGCCGGCGAACAGGAAGTCGGCGTTCGGGTCGGCGGAATTGCCCTTGATGAAGACGTAATTGCCTTCCGGCTTCACCTTGAACACTTCGCGGGCCTGCATGCGGCCCACTTCCTTGTTGTCGAAGGTGATGTAGAAGGCGGCCGGGTTTTCGATCAGGCGGTCATAGCCGACGACCGGAATGCCTTCGGCGGCGGCCTTTTCGATGGCCGGGCCGATGGCGTCCGAGTCCTGGGCAAGGACGATGAGCGCATTGGCGCCCTGGGCGATCAGGCTCTCGACGTCGGTCAGCTGCTTGGCGGCAGACGACTGGGCGTCAGCGGAAATATACTTGTCGCCGGAGGCCTCGAGCGCTGCCTTGATGGCGGCTTCGTCGGTCTTCCAGCGCTCTTCCTGGAAGTTCGACCACGACACGCCGACCACGAGGTCCTTGGCGTTGGCGACGGTATGCAGGCTGGTGATGACGGCGGCGCACGCCATCAGCTTCAAGACGGATTTCATCATTGCCTCCCTTTGAAAGACGCGGCACGCCGGCGAACCTCCCGTTCACCCCCTAAAGCGGCCCGTCGAAGAATACTGCCCTGCCCTGGCCAAGCGGCTCAGAGTTTTTCTCGACAGTCGAGAAAATAAATGTCAGAAGAATCCGGAGCTGTCAACACGCACCCGGAGGGGCTTGCAAAACGCCGCGTGCTGATGATCTTGCTGAAGGTCATATCGCAAGGGACCATGATGATCGGACGCCTGCCATGCTGATGAAATCGAGCACCGAAATGGTGCGTCAGCAAAACAGCGCGCTCGTGCTCTCGGCGCTCCGCCGCCAGGGATCGCTCGCCCATACCGACATCGCCGCCGCGACCGGCCTTGCCTCGGCCACCGTTTCGGCGATCACCGCCGACCTGGAGCGCATCGGCGCGCTGGAGCGGCACGAGCAGCCGGCGACCGGCGGTCGCGGACGCCCGCGCGTGCTGTTCGCCAGGCGGCGCGACTTCGCCTATCTCGTCGCCGCGCGGATTTCTTCAGACAGCGTGCAATATTCGCTGGCCGATTATACCGGCACACTGATCGACCGCTTCGACGAGCCGCGCGACCATGCGGCCCCCTCGCCTCAAGCCTTCACCGCCAGCTTTCGCGACGCGCTGTCCCGGCTGGCGCAGCGTTCCAAGCTTGCGCCCGAGCGGATCGCCGCCGTCTCGGTGAGTTCCAAGGGCATGGTCGACGCGAACGGCTCGCGGCTCTTGTGGTCGCCGGTGTTCGGCCATGAGGAGATCGATTTTTCCACGGCGCTGGCCGTCTCGCCGCAGACCCGCATCCGCCTCAACAACGAGACGCTGCTGGTTGCCCATGCGCTGGGGCTTCGCGCCGACAAGGATACGGATCGGCCGTTCCATGCGCTCGCGACCCTGTCGCTCGGCCATTCGATCGGGCTCGGGATCGCGCGGCGCGGCCATTCGGGCGAGCTCGAGGTCAGCGCGCCGAACTTCGGCCATATGCTGAACGCCTCCGACGGCAAGCTCTGTCGCTGCGGCTCGTACGGCTGCGTCGAGGCCGCGGCCGGCTTCTACGGCATCCTTCGGACCGCCTTCGAAGTGCCGCCCGACACCATTCCGGCGAAGTTCGTACCGCTGGCCGAAATGGACAAGATCGCCGGCCGCGCCCGGCAGGGCCATCGCATGTCGGAATATGCCTTCCGGCAGGCGGGTCTCGCGCTCGGCCAGGGACTTTCTCGCATGCTCAGCCTCAACGAGAACATGCCGATCGTCATTACCGGCCACGGCACACGCTATATCGACCTCCTCAGCCGCGGCATCGACGAGGGGCTGTCGCAATCGCTGCATGTCCGCATCTATGGCGCGCCGGAGATCACCATCGTGCCGGAAGAGGCGATGCTGGTGTTCGAGGGTCACGTTGACCGGGCCCTGACCGAGATCGACCACGATGTGGCGGGGTTGAGGGCCGAGGAGGCGACGGCGCGCTGAACCGAGCCGAATGGCGCCCTTGCCGAGGGGCGGCTCTCGTCCTATCAGTCGACAATTCGATCGAGGGAGGAACGATGTCCACGGCGGCTTATGTTTTCGATGCCTATGGCACGCTGTTCGACGTGCATGCGGCGGTGCGCCGCCATGCCGAGCGGGCGGGGCCGGAGCATCAGCGCTTTTCCGAAATGTGGCGGGCCAAGCAGCTCGAATATTCCTGGGTGCGCACGCTGATGGGCAGCTATCGCGATTTCTGGCAGCTGACCCAAGAGGCGCTGGACTATACGCTCGCCCGCTTTCCGAGCGTCGATCGCTCGTTGCGCGACGACCTGCTTTCGGCCTACTGGACGCTCGACTGCTATCCGGAAGTGCCGGCGGTGCTGAAGGAGCTGAAGAGCCGCGGCGCGAAACTGGCCATCCTCTCCAACGGCTCGCCGGACATGTTGCAGGCGGCGGTGAAGAATGCGGCGCTCGACGGCATTCTCGACGACGTGTTTTCCGTCGACGCCATCCGCGCCTACAAGACCGCGCCTGAGGTCTACGACATGGTGACGACCGCCTATCGCCTCTATCCGGACGCGGTGTCCTTCCAGTCGTCGAACCGCTGGGACGTGGCCGGCGCGCAGAAATTCGGCTTTCGCACGGTGTGGATCAACCGCCTCGACCTGCCGGACGAATATGCCGACCACGGTCCGGACCTGATCCTGCGCAGTCTCGAAAGCCTCTGACGACAGAACACGCCCGAGGGCCGATGGGCGCGTGCTGTTCAGGTTTCCGCGTCTGTTTGTCGTGGCGGTGAAGGGATGACTTCGCGAGGTCCGTGCCTTTGCGCATTGCCGGACGGAAAACCGCTTCGCACTTTTGCCAGAAATACTCTAGAAGGCGATCCCAACCTTTAAGGGCGCGCGCGCCGAAACCAACAGAACCTGAAAGCCCCAGCCGATGAGCACCCTTTGGACAAAGCCCGTCACCCTCGCGCTCGGCGAAGAGGGCGAGGACGTGACGATCGACAGCACGGAAGCCGCCTCCTGGGCGATGATCGAGGACTGGCCGACCGAGGACGGACCGGCGCTCGACAAGGCGCTGCTGGTGTGTATGGACGTGGTCGCCGGCAAGAAGAAGGACGAGGACGCCCGCAAGGCCTTCATCGCCGCGGCGATCGAGGCGGGGATCGTTGTTCGGGACTAGGTTCGGCCGGCATCGTTTCAAGAACCCTGCCACAGAATGCCACCTTGAAGCTGACGGCAAAAGGGTCATCTTACTGGAATACTGATCGCGGCTTCACCCTGCCCCGGTCGCCGCCCTCCGTGCGAAAGAGGAGTATTCCATAAAATATGTCACCGCCAACGGCGCGCACATTCCGGCCCTCGGCTTCGGTACCTTCCGCATGCCGGGCGCCGACGTGCTGAAGATCCTGCCGCTCGCCTTGAAGACCGGCTTTCGCCACATCGACACCGCGCAGATCTACGGCAACGAGGCCGCGGTCGGCGCGGCGATCGGCCGCTCGGGCCTTGCGCGCGGCGATGTCTTCCTCACCACCAAGGTGTGGGTCGACAGGTTCGCCCGAGGCGCCATGGGCCCCTCGGTCGACGAGAGCCTGAAGAAGCTGGAGACCGACCATGTCGACCTTCTGCTTCTGCACTGGCCGCAAAGCCCGGTGCCGCTCGAAGAGCAGATCGAGGGCTTGAACGCGCTGGTCGATGCCGGCAAGGTGCGCCATATCGGCGTGTCCAACTATAATTGCGCGCTGATGGGCGAGGCCGTGCGGCTATCGAAGGCGCCGATCGTCACCAACCAGATCGAATATCATCCCTATCTCGACCAGACCGCCGTGCTCTCGGCCGCCCGCTCCTACGGCCTGTCGGTGACGGCCTATTACGCCATGGCCGACGGCCGGGTGCCGAAGGACGAGCTGCTGCAGGACATCGGCGCCCGCCACGGCAAGACGGCGGCCCAGGTGAGCTTGCGCTGGCTCATCCAGCAGCAGAGCGTCGCGGCGCTTTCGAAGACCGCGACCGAAAGCCGGCTCGCGGAAAATTTTGCCGTCTTCGACTTCTCGCTCGACGCCGAGGAAATGGACGCGATTTCGGCGCTGGCAGGGCCCGACGGGCGGATCGTCAACCCGGGGCATCTCGCGCCGGAGTGGGATTGAGGGGGGAGCAGGCATTCCGCCCCATTACTGACCGACTTGGGGCCGTTTGCTGACAGGCAGCTTCTGGTGGACCGGAATTCGAGCTGCTATTCGCGTGTCGATAGGATACTTGACCTTGGCTCATAGCAGTCTGATAGCCACTCAAGCCCAGAAAGCCTCAAAAAATCGATAGCATAGCCTCCCTTATCGCGTCGGCGACCTTGCCAGGGCAGATGATCCAGCTTATCTTGTTGTGAGCAACAAGATGGCAGGCGATTTCGTGACAGTACTCTATACCCCAGGCCAATTGCGGAGCGCTGTGTCTATCGCGCCAGAAACGTATCGTCACTGGAAAAAGGCGCTCGGGCCGTTGCGGCGCGCCCGTGGTCACAGCCCATGCTTCCGGTCGGGAGACCTTGTCGCTCTGACCGTTATCAGATTGCTCACATTAGATATGGGAATTCGAGTAGGGGCGCTAACGGCGATCGGGGAAGCTCTGTTCGACCTCTGCAACCGATCACCCTGGCCGGTGCTGGAGCGGTCCAAGTTGATCATTGATTTGCCGAATGCCGGGCTGCTACTGCACGGCGAATTCACGGAAGCGCCAACCGATAAACCGTCTATCACGATCCCATTAGCCCCGCTCATCGCTCAGCTTCGCGAGCAATTGCTGGCCGCGAGCATTGAAGATGAGCAGCCTTCTCTGCGCTTCCCGCCGGTCGAGATCACCCCCGCCCTCGCCTCTCGTGGAGGTCGGTCGTGAACGCAGTAGATTATATCGCTAAAGCGGCTCGAGACACTGGATACCGTTCCGAAGCGGTAGTTACCGACTACTCCTTTGCTGACGTCCTAGCCGAGAACAATCCGACCCGGACTGTTCAGCTTGCGGCATTTACCCGCACGCCCCCCTCGTATCGGTCTGCTGCGCTCGCTGTTGTGCGTGGCGAAGGGCGCCAAGCGCTCGACCTAGTGAATGAGCATCGCGCTTTGGGCGCTCCCCTGCTGTTCGTCATCAATCAGCATGATGTGACCGTATGGGAAGTCAGAAGTAAGGTTCCCCCACGCGCGATTGAAACCGTCGAACTCGGCGGAATCGACGATCTGTTCAAGCGCCATCGTGCGTCTTGGCATCCCGACGCAATTCATCGCGCGAAATCCGTTGGCCCGTCCGAAGATGGTCCCCAACTCGACTTCGTCGATCTGGGCTTGCTGCCTGCGATCGAAGGCGAAATTCACATCAAATTAGGCCGCCTGCTGGTCGAGACGCTTGATCTGTCGCGAAAGGCATCTGAAGGTGAAGCCTTGGATGCGCGCACGCTTTTCCGTGTCGTATTCCGGCTCCTCGCCGCCAAGGTTCTGGAAGACCGTCGCCATCCCTATGCGGCCGCCTGGAACGCCGATGACCTCTCATCTGTCCTCGCAGGAATTGAGACCTATTACTCGCTGGGACATATCGAAGGCCGCTTGGCGAATGAGTTGCCCGCAGTTTTTGACGCGGCATGGCGCCATTTGCGAGCCGGAATTAGCTTCTCGAATATCTCGTCGGATGACTTGGCATTCGTTTATGAGAACACGCTCATCACACCCGAGACCCGCAAGGTTTTCGGCACCCATAGCACACCGCGGCAAGTTGCCGAGTATGTCGTCCAGAAGCTCCACCTGCGCGACCACAAGCCCGAAGATCTGAAAATCTACGAGCCTTTCGCTGGCGCGGGCGTTTTCCTCGTCTCGGCTTTGCGCCACCTGCGCGACCTGCTTCCGGTTGAATGGTCGGACCAGCAGCGCCATGATTTTTTGATCAAGCACATCTCAGGGGATGAGGTCGACGCATTCGCCTGTGAAGTCGCCACGCTTTCCCTTATCCTTGCCGACTACCCCAATCATAACGGTTGGCATGTCAAAGAGGCTGACCTGTTCGCTGGCAACACGCTCGCAGACCGGATCAGCGCAAATAACATCATCCTCTGCAATCCTCCGTTCGAAGCTTTTACCGAAGCGGACAAGAGCCAATATGAGATTGCCGGAAGGACGCATTCGAAGGCCATCGCAGCACTGAGCGCAGCCTTGGACGCCAAGCCTCTCGCTTTGGGCTTTGTTCTGCCCCGCTCATTTATCCTCGATCGACAATTCGCAGAGCAACGGCGACGGATCGAAAGTCTGTATGGCTCAGTGGAGGTACTCAAACTTCCTGACGGTATCTTTGGCGCATCAGATGTTGAAACGGCCGCAGTCATCGCCCGTGACCTGCGGCCCACCCCGGCTGTGTCCATCACCTTGCGCTCTACAGAGGTAGCGGAAAGGGATCGTTCGGCATTCCTTAAAACCGGCCAGACAACGGTGCATCGCGACCTCACCCGAGACGTTGCCGAAAAGCCGGACGGGTGCCTCTGGATTCCTCCCCTTAACACTCTTTGGGATTATCTACGCGATGGCCCACGGCTTGGAACACTATTGAATCCAAGTCAGGGCCTGCAATGGTATGATCAAGATCAGGGGCGTAGCGAAAACCCGAAGCCCGGATACGAGTTGGGCTTTGCCAGCGCCCGTAACCTCAAGCAGTATCAACCTCCCAAGCCCATGTGGTTGGACTTCCGTGAAGACCATATTCGTCGCGCATTCAATCATGACTGGTCCAGACCGAAACTGATTGCCAGCGCAGCGCGCCTTAGCAGGGGCGCTTGGTGCATTGGCTCTTTCGTCGATCTCGAAGGCGTTCTTTGTTCACAGCAATTTTTCGGACTATGGCCCGTCGAACAGCTTACCAGTAGCCAGTTGTTCGCACTCTCAGCCGTTCTCAACGGGCCAGTTGCTAACGCCTTCCTGGCTATGAACTCTCCGAAAGACCGGTTCCGGGTGTCAGTCGTCCGAGAAGTCCCAATTCCTGCCTTACTCCCCAAAAAGCTCACGGAACTGGCTGAAGAGTACATCACCAGGGTAAACGCCGCTTCGATCTTCGACAAAACCGATGGGGACTTAGCGGTGCTGCTTTCGCAGATCGATGCTGAAGTCATGAAGGCCTACGATCTGCCCCTCAAGCTTGAGCGACAGCTTTTGGCTTATTTTGAGGGGTCGGACCGTCCCGTCGCCCATGCGTGGAAGCACTGGAATGAGAGCTATCCAGTTCCCGGCCTGAGTTTGGCGGAGCGGCTATCCGGCCGTTTCAACGCTACAGGAGACTGGGTCAGGAAAGTGTTCCAGCCACTGCCCCAAAGCGAGATCGATTTGCTTCGCGATTATGTGGCGTAACCGAGATGGATGCATATCTCCTCGATACGACGGTTCTGTCCATTTATCTTGATCCGAACCATCCGCACCACGTAACAAAAAGCCTGTCGTTGGCCGCGCTACCGACGGATAGCCCTCGGTTCATCTCTGCGGTCGCCTTAGCGGAACTCGGCTTTGGAACGAACCTGGCAGGGCTTCTTGGAAAAGGAAATCTGGCGACATTGAACGCCATGCTCGTCCAAGCGCGGACGTATGCGGTCCTCGACATCACGCACCATACGGCGTCGGTTTACGCTGAGGTGAAGTCGAAAGTTGCCCATAAATATCTGGCCAAAGCACTGCGCAAAGACCGGCCAAAATACATCCAGGAATGGGTCGATAAGGCCACGGACCAGAAGCTTGCCATCGACGAAAATGACCTTTGGATGTGCGCGCAGGCAAAGGAACGCGACCTCGTCTTCGTCACCGCCGACGCCCGTATGAGGCGAATTCCGGACGCCGATCCAGACGTTCGCCTTCTCGTAATCTAGGTCGGATCGACATTCAGGTCATTGCGGCGACGAGATGGACGAAGCCTGCGAAGTGCATGGTCAACCTATCACCATCACTACTCAGTTAACCTATTAACCAGCGGCGCAGCGAGGTAAGGCAAGTCCGCTTCCGGGTGCCCTGTTCAGGTTGTGGAATGTCTGATGTGAAGGCGCGAAGCCGCCCTCCACCCCCACACCAAACAAAAAAACCGCCGGATCGCTCCGGCGGCTTCCTCATTCCAATCCTGCGCCCGTCTCAGACGAACTGGCTCAACCCCGGGACCGAGGCCACCACTTCGTCGACGACTTCGTCGCCGGCATATTCGCGGGCGGCCGTCATGGTTTCCTTGGCGAGCTTGGAGATTTCGCCCATGCCGAGGCCCTGGGCCATCAGCTGCTGGCCAAGCCCCATGATGCCGCCGCCGCCGAGCGCGCTCATCAGGCCGCCGAGCAGGCCCTTGCCTTCGCCTTCGCCATTATACTTGGCGACGAGTTCGAGCGCGCCGGGCACGGATTCGATCATCTTGGCGACCGGGCCGTCGGCCGCTTCGCGCTGCAGGAAGCCGAGCATCATGCCGACCGACTTTTCGGCGACGGCCGGTTCGATGCCGACCTTGTCGGCGATGCGGTTTACGAGTTCGTTCATGGTGAGCCTCCTGGTGCAAAATTGACGTTAACGTCAACGTAATTGAAGTTTCCGGCGAACTCAAGCGGTGGAGCCGCAAGCGACCGCATTTCTCCCCGGCGCATGTGTCCGCGGCGCATTTTTCCCCTGCCCTGGCACGCGACGGCGCGGCGAGCGGGCTGTTGTCGATGTTTCACACTATCCTTATAACAGCAAGGTGACGATTCAGGGAATGACGGGGACGGGGCCGAGGCAATTTGCCGATCGGCCCGGTCGCCGAAACACAGGACGGGAACGCGGTTCATGCTCGAAGACGGAAAGCTCTATATCGGCACCAGCCGCAATCCCGACGACAGCCTCAACAAGGGCGAATATCTCGATCTCAAATACGGCAACCGCCACGGTATCGTCACGGGCGCGACCGGCACTGGCAAGACGGTGACGCTGCAGGTGCTCGCCGAGAGCTTTTCCAATGCCGGCGTGCCGGTGTTCTGCGCCGACATCAAGGGCGACCTCTCCGGCATCGCCGTGATGGGCGAGAAGAAGGACTGGGTCGACCAGCGGGCCGCGCTGATCGGTTTTGACGATTTCGCCTACCAGGAATTCCCGGTGATCTTCTGGGATCTCTACGGCGAGCAGGGCCACCGCGTGCGCACCACGGTCGCCGAGATGGGCCCGCTGCTTTTGTCGCGGCTGATGGATGCGTCGGAGGCGCAGGAGGGCGTGCTCAACATCGCCTTCAAGATCGCCGACCAGGGCGGCCTGCCGCTGCTCGACCTCAAGGACCTGCAGGCGCTGCTCAATTACATGGGCGAGCATTCGAGCGAACTGTTGAGCCAGTTCGGCCTCATCTCCAAGTCCTCGGTCGGCTCACTGCAACGTGGGCTGCTGGTGCTGGAACAGCAGGGCGCCGAGCATTTCTTTGGCGAACCGGCGCTCGCCGTCACCGACATCATGCGCACCACGAATGACGGGCGCGGCGCGATCTCGGTGCTGGCCGCCGACAAGCTGATGATGAATCCGCGGCTCTATTCGACCTTCCTTCTGTGGCTGCTGTCGGAGCTGTTCGAGGAACTGCCGGAAGTGGGCGATCCGGACAAGCCGAAGCTGGTGTTCTTCTTCGACGAGGCGCATCTTCTGTTCAAGGACGCGCCGAAGGTGCTGATCGAGCGGATCGAGCAGGTCGTGCGCCTCATCCGCTCCAAGGGCGTTGGCGTCTATTTCGTCACGCAGAACCCGCTCGACGTGCCCGACACCGTGCTGGCGCAGATGGGCAACCGCATCCAGCATGCGCTCCGCGCCTATACGCCGCGCGAGCAGAAGGCGGTGAAGACGGCGGCGACCACCTTCCGCCCCAACCCGGCCTTCGACTGCGAGACCGCGATCACCATGCTCGGTACCGGCGAGGCGCTGGTCTCGACGCTTCAGGCCAAGGGCATTCCCTCGATCGTCGAGCGCACGCTGGTGCGCCCGCCGGCCAGCCGCCCCGGGCCGATCAGCGAGGCCGAGCGCCGTGCGGTGATGAATGTCAGCCCGGTCGCCGGGGTCTACGACAAGGACCTCGACCGGGAATCGGCCTATGAGATCCTGTTGGCCCGCGAGCAGAAAGCGGCCGAGGCGGAGGCTGCCCGCAAGGCGGCGGAAGAGCGCGAGGCACGCGGCGAGGCAAAGGACTTGGCCGCCGGCCGCTGGTCGCTTCCGGGCTTCGGCGACAAGGACGAGGACAAACGCCCGACCAAGACCACGACGCGCAAGACCTCGGGCTACCAGCGCGAAACGGTGCTCGAGGCAGCGATGAAAAGCGCCGCTCGCTCGGTCGCGACATCTGTCGGCCGGGCGATCGTGCGGGGGATTCTGGGAAGCCTGAAGCGGTAGCCACGCCAAGCCTGTCCTCCGGCGCGCAACGGACACAACCGCGCCGGGGAAAAGGCCTCCTCCCAATGCAATCCGAGGAAGCGTGCGAAATGTCCGCAAAACAAAAAGTTGACACTGGCCGACTGCCCGTGTATCAAAGGCCATCGATACTTTGTTTGCCGATATTTGTTTATGGCGCCTCGCGCCTCTGGACGAACTTCCCCCTCTCAAAAGTCGAAAACAACCGTCGAGCGTCGTTCGGCGGATATCAATATTGCTATGAAAGGGTTCGTCATGACCACCGGCACAGTAAAATGGTTCAATTCCACCAAGGGCTTCGGCTTCATTCAGCCTGACAACGGCGGCGCGGACGTATTCGTCCACATTTCGGCCGTAGAGCGCGCCGGCATGCGCGACCTCGTCGAAGGCCAGAAGGTCTCCTTCGAACTGGAACGCGACAACAAGTCGGGCAAGATGTCCGCCGGCCAGTTGCAGGCCGCTTGAAGCTTCAGCTAGCCGCGACCACGGATTTACTGGCGTGGCAGGCTTAGAGAAGTTGAGAAGGCCAGGCGAACGTCTGGCCTTTTTGCGTTTGCAGGACCTTGAACGCTAGGGATGCACGCGAGAAGAATTACACGATAAACGTGCATACCTTGGGCCTTGCGCAATGATGCGCTCAGCCGCGATCAAATCCAGCAATGGTTTGCCGCGCTGAAGGAAATGGATCGGACTTCATGAACGCCAACGTCAACATCCACGCACCTGCTGCACCGTCAGACGCCAATGTCGGAGCGTGGTTGAAGATCCTGGCGCGCTACCGACAGCCGCGCATGGCGCGCAGCGCCTTCGAACTGATCGTCACGCTTGTGCCCTTCGCAGCGTTCTGGGCCATCGCCTATCTTTCGCTGGCAAACGGTTTCTGGCTCGGGCTTGCCGCCATACTTCCGGCCGGCGCCTTTCTGCTGCGCCTGTTCATGATCCAGCACGATTGCGGCCATGGCTCGTTCTTCGCCCGCCGCGGTCTCGACGACTGGACCGGCCGCCTCATCGGCGTGCTGACGTTCACCCCTTACGATTACTGGCGCCGCGCGCATGCCGCCCACCACGCCACGGCCGGCAATCTCGACGAACGCGGCGTCGGCGACATAACCACGCTGACGATCGAAGAATACCGCGCCCTTTCGCCGCGCGGCCGTCTCGGCTATCGCCTCTACCGGCATCCGGTGGTGATGTTCGGCATCGGCCCAGCCTGGCTCTTCCTGTTCAAGCAGCGCCTGCCCTTCGGCATGATGAAGGACGGCGCGCTTCCGTGGATCTCCACCATGGGCACCAACCTCGGCATTCTGGCCTTTTCCGCCCTGATGATCTGGGCCGTCGGGCTGGTTCCCTTCCTCGTCATCCACCTGCCGATCGTGCTGATCGCTGGTGCCGCCGGCATCTGGCTTTTCTACGTGCAGCACCAGTTCGAGGAGACTCACTGGTCGAAGGGCGATGAATGGCAGTTTCCCCAAGCCGCGCTCCATGGCGCATCGCATTACGACCTGCCGCTCGCGCTGCGCTGGATTACCGGTAATATCGGCATTCATCACGTGCATCACCTGGCGAGCCGCATTCCCTATTACCGCCTGCCGGAAGTGTTGCGCGACCATCCGGAACTCGCAGGCATCGGACGGATCACGCTCTGGGAAAGCCTTTCCTGCGTGAAGCTCGCCCTGTGGGACGAAAAGAGCGGCAAGCTCCTCTCGTTCCGCGAAGCTAGACATGCGCTCGCCGCCACCTGATTGCTGCCCGTGGCCGGTTCCAAGCCGGCCCCCCGCGCCACCCCGACACGACCATACCCTTTCAAGGAACGACCATGCACGAACTCACCCCAGTCCAGATCAGAGGCCTGAAGCTCGCCAAGGACGGCGACCTCTTTCCCGCCGAAGGCAAGAAGTGGACGCATCTCAACGCCGAGATCACCTATGCGCGCAGCGACCGGTTCAAGGAACGCCCGCAGAAGATCAAGTTCCTGAAGACCGCGACGCTCAACGAACTGCGCGATTTCGGCCTGCTGCAGGCCCTCAACCCGGACGTCGACCTCGAGGAATCCGCCCATGGTATCACCATGGCCGGCAAGATGTGGCTGCTGCGCAACAAGTAAGGGCTCGGGGCAAGCGCTTGAGCCCCTGGCGGCAACAAACGGGGCCTTCGCCGGCACGTCCGGCGGCTTCCCACCGTATTGCCGCGCCATAGGCTCAGACGGGCCCGCCCTGTTTCTGGCGACGCCGCTTGCGCCACTCCTGGAGGAGGGCAAGCGCCACGCCGATCGCCAAACCCGGAAAAGCCGCCGCCACGCCGATCGTGGCCGCCCCCATTTCGCAGCCTCCCGAATCGCCCGGTGTGCCGCAGCGCGGATCGAAGAGGTAACCCAGGATGAGCACCAGCAGTGCCGTGATGATCGGCAGGCATATGAAGCCGATCAGTCCATAGATCAATGCCCTTGCGATCGTCCAAGCCATTCTGCGCTCCTCGGCCACGCCCGCAAACTTCGCGCGATGTTCATCTGAAGGATCCTAGGCCTTTGCTGTCCGCCTGAAAATGCCCCAAAGTCAAAGGTCGCGGTTCGCCGGGCGGCTTAACGTCCGACAAGACCGTGGCCACCCAATCGACAGACCCCCTTGCCAAGGGCCGGCAATCGCGCGACTGTGTGACACCCGCAAAAATCGAAATGCTGGAGAATTTTCATTCCTTCATTGCATTTCGCGGCAAAATGCCTATATTGCAAGCATCGAAGATTGCTTGTGACTTTGTCTACGCGCCTTGGCGCACTGTCGATTTCCTCTCAACGTCGATCAAGCCGGACGAATATCTCACCGGCGAACCAAACGATTGAAAGGATATCGTTATGAATACTGGCACCGTAAAGTGGTTCAACAGCACCAAGGGCTTCGGCTTCATTCAGCCTGATGAAGGCTCGACGGACGTATTCGTGCATATTTCGGCTGTAGAACGCTCGGGC
The DNA here is from genome assembly GCF_964021225.1 of Rhizobium arsenicireducens. Classification (NCBI taxonomy): domain Bacteria; kingdom Pseudomonadati; phylum Pseudomonadota; class Alphaproteobacteria; order Hyphomicrobiales; family Rhizobiaceae; genus Rhizobium; species Rhizobium arsenicireducens. The sequence continues at coordinate 2,276,343 of NZ_CAXHYK020000001.1, forward strand.
ATGCGCGAACTGGTCGAAGGCCAGAAGGTTTCCTACGACATCGTGCGCGACAAGAAGTCGGGCAAGGACTCGGCGGACAACCTCCGGGCTGTATAATTGTCATTCGCCGCGACTGACCACGGACGTACTGGCAGTCAAGGCTTCGAGTGACAGAGAGAGGTCGGGTAACGCCCGGCCTTTTTGATTTGTCCCGCGTTCTCGCATCCTGCGGAACAGGTCGAGAAAGGATCCTATCATGCGTAAATCGTATCCCCGCGTGGGCGATCGGGTCTTGCTTCGGGACGGAATTTCCGGCACCAACCGGAACAGGCAGGCATGCCGGATCGTTACGGTCCTGCCAGCCGAGCATGGCGAGCCGGAATACCGCGTCCGTTTTGAGGCGGAGAATTTCGAACGCCGCATCACCCTGTCCGACATCGACGGCGTCCAGACGTTGTCGGGAACGGCGGAGAAGCCGCAGCAGGCGACGGCCGAGGCCGAGCCGTGGTTGAAGCCCTCCTCGATCCGGGTCGGACGCTAGTTTTTAACTCAAACACAAGACGGTGGCTCGTCCGCCGAAGGAAAGGATACATCTTGCAGGTTCTCGTTCGAGACAACAATGTCGACCAGGCACTTAGGGTGCTCAAGAAGAAGATGCAGCGCGAAGGTCTCTTTCGCGAAATGAAGGCTCGCAGCGCCTTTGAAAAGCCGTCGGAAAAGCGCGTTCGCGAAAAGGCCGAGGCCGTGCGCCGTATGCGCAAGCTGGCCCGCAAGAAAATGCAGCGCGAAGGCCTGCTGCCTATGCCGAAAAAGGCTGCTATTCGCCCCGCTCGCTAATGGCCTCACCCGCGGCCTGCGCCCTGGCTTGGGCGCAAGCCGTCCTCCGTCCCCTTTCGGAAGGCTGATCCCATGACCACCGCGACCAAAGACAAATTCTTCAAGCCCGGCAGGGTCGATGCGCGCGACAAGGCAGCGACGACCGACCACGCCGCCCGCGCCATCATTGCGGCCGAATCGACGGCCCGTGACAAGAAGACCGAAAAGCTGAAGGCGGCGCGGATGCTTCGCGAAGCGGAAGCCGCTCCGGAAGTGGCTGCAAAGCCCGCCAAGCGGGTGACAAAGAAGGCTGCCCCGAAGGCAGACTGACGGCTCGAGACGATCGACCGTAACCTTCCCCCAGCAGAGATAGATTGCCGGCATAGCCATAGCGGGCCCAGCGCCTCCAGACCGCCGCTCTACACGCGTTGCGGACGCGATCGGCTGCGGTCCATATGGTCAATCATCTGCGGCTCGTCGCGAACCGGCGCGGCCAGTTGACCACACCTGAAACGGGAAACTTCACGACATATGACTCGGCACGAGAGCAAAGGGTCCACCGCTTCCTATGCCGCCGGTGCAGCGCTCGCCGCACTTCTGGCGGGCTTTGGCATCATTGCCGACGAAGTAAACGAAGGCGGCACCATGAGGATCGACCAGGCTGTGCTGCTGGCACTTCGCGTGCCCGGCGATCCCACCGACCCGATCGGCCCGGCATGGCTGGAGGAGGCTGCTCGCGATATCACTGCCCTTGGCAGTTTTTCCGTGCTCGCCATCCTGATCACGGTCGTTGTCATCCATCTCTTCCTCATCAACCGAACGCGCACTGCCTGGTTTCTAATGGTTTCCGTGATCGGCGGCACGATCATGAGCAGTGTGCTCAAGTCCCTGTTCGACCGCCCTCGCCCAGATCTCACCGGTGTCGCACGTGTTTTCACCACCAGCTTTCCAAGCGGCCACGCGACGATTTCGGCCGTCGTCTACCTGACGCTCGGCGCACTGCTTATGGAAATGGCGGAAACGCGCGGCCAGAAGATCCTCTATCTCGGTTCCGCTATACTGCTCACCGTGATTGTCGGGCTGAGCCGCGTCTATCTCGGCGTTCACTATCCGACCGATGTGGCCGCCGGCTGGTTGATCGGTGCCAGCTGGGCACTGGTCTGTGCAATGGTAGCACACCTCGTCCGCACGCGGATCGCGGCCAAGGCGCAAGTGACGACCGGCGGCTGATCCGTTGATCGCCGCCGGCTGAGTGCTGAACAAAAGCCGGCCTGCTTACCGCTTCGCCGCGACCAGCGCGAAATAAGCGCCCTGCGGATCGGTGCACTGGACAACCCAGGACGGTCCGGGCACTTCCATCACGTCCTGCAGCACCTGGCCGCCGGCTGATTTCACACGTTCGACGGCAGCGTCGATCGCATCGACCGTGATGTAATAGCCCCAGAAGGCCTGGGGCATTTCCGCGGGCTTGGTCATCATGCCGCCGATCATCTGGTCGTTTACGGCGAAGCACTGATAGGTGCCCATGGGGCCCATATCGACGGCCATATCCTTGGTCCAGCCGAACATCTTCTCATAGAAGGCAAAGGCCTCCTCGCCGTTGCCGGCCATCAGTTCGGTCCAGCCGAAGGTGCCGGGCGTGCCGGGTTCCGGTTCCGGCGGCATCGGGCCGTCCGGCATGATCGGCTTGAGCAGATTGACCACCGCGCCATGCGGATCGGCGACGACGGCGAAGCGCCCGACACTCGGAATGTCCTCCGGGCCGTGATGGACCATGCCGCCATTGTCGGTGAACTTCTTGGCCATGGCATCGACGTCATCGACCGCGACATAGCCCGCCCAGTGCGGCGGAATGCCCCTGGCCTTCATTTCCTCGGTGAGCTGCATCATGCCGGCGACGCCCATATCAAAGCCGGGAACGCAGAAGATCGTGTAGCCGGCGCCGGGCATGCCGCTGTCCCTGGCCGTCCAGCCGACAACCTTGGTGTAGAAGTCGGCGGCGGAGGCCGTGTCGGTGGGCATCAGTTCGTACCAGATGAAGGTGCCTTGCATGGACCGTTCCTTTTCTCTTCGGTTGCGGAATATTGCTCGATTGCCTGTCCTCTGGCCGGCGGCTTCGCATGCGACAGATCATGGCAGGCATGCGCCATGTGGGGCGGGTCAGCCGCGCGCGGCCGCTTCAAGCCCGGCAATGTCGAATTTCACCATCTTCAGCATCGCCTCGGTGACGCGCTTTGCCTTGGCCGGATCCGGGTCCGACATCAGTTCGCCGAGCCGGGTCGGGGTGATCTGCCAAGAGAGGCCGAAGCGGTCCCTGAGCCAGCCGCACTGCTCTACCTGGCCGCCCTCGCTCAGCGCTTCCCACAACCGGTCGATCTCGTCCTGGCTGTCGCAGCCGACCATGATGGAGAAGCTGTGGTTGAACGGATCGAGCGGCCCGGCTTCGATCGCCATGTAGCGCTGGTCGCCGAGGGTGAAGCCGGCGAGCCTGACGCTGCCGGCCGGGCCGCTCGGCGTGTCGGCGGGAACCGCCGATATCCAATCGAGCGAGGATCCGGGAATCAGCTGCGTGTAGAAACGGACCGCCGCTTCCATGTCTTTTTCGAACCAGAGATGCTGGGTGACCTTCATCATGCGCTCCATCGCTTGGTGGTCGCCGCCTTGAGGGCCTGCTCTCCCGTCGGCCAGTCGGGACCTGGCGCGCAGGGCAAGTGGGGCAGCGCGCCGGCTCTTACAATCCACCGGGGCTCATCTCCGGCGCTGCATTTCGCTGGTCATGAACGTCTTGAACGTGCCATCCGGCAGACGCACGCTGCCGGAGAAGGTGCGGTGGTCATCATCGACGATGCCTATGACATCATGATAAATGTCGGTCTTCTGTGGATCCTCGAAGCTCGGGCCTTCCGCCTCCAGCGTCAGCGTCCTGCCGTCCGGCTCGATCCAGCCCTTGTAGACCCAGAGCTTGTCCATCATCGAGCCGACCCAGGTGCCGACATAGTGGCCAAGCCGTGCATCATAGCCGAGCGTCATCAGCATTTCTCCGCGACTGCCGTCGGGCATGGCGCCCCTGCCCTCGGCGATGAACCACAGGCCACCGACCGAGCGGACCGTCTCGGTCCAGACCTTCGCCGGATCGTCAGGATCGTAGTTTTCATGGCCAGTGCTTGAAGTGACGACCCAGTCGCCGACGAGCTTTTCGAGAAAGCGGTGCTCCTCGCGGGGTTTGGCGAATTCCATGACTTCTCCTCCTCGGTTCGGGCCGCCTTCAATGGCAACAGGCCGCCGTCGTCGCGCGGGTTTCGTACTCGTCGTGGCGCTTGACGAAGTCCATGGTCGACCCCTCGTTGCGGCCGAGCGGGGCCCAGTCGAGGATCATCATCGTGCCGAGCATTTCCTCGCCGCCGCGTGCATAGTTGGAATAGGTATGGAACACGGTTCCATCGGCGTCGCGATAGAAGGACGACAGGCCCGGCAGTTCGTCGTGGGCCTGCTCGGCCGGGGTCTCGCGATAATTGTAGAAGACCGGGCCGGCTGCGAGTTCCTCCTTGGTGAAGGAGACGTGGTAGTCGAAATTGAAGTCTGAGCCGAAGGACGAGATCCACGGAAACTTCCAGCCCATGCGGCGCTTGTAGGCCTCGATCTTGTCGAGCGGCGCGCGTGACACGCAGGCGAACGAAACGTCGTGGTTGTTGAGGTGGACGATGGCTCCGTCGAGGTGATCGGCGAGGAAGGAGCAGCCGGGACAGCCGGCCTCCCAGTCCGGGCCAAACATGAAATGATAGATCACCAACTGGCTGCGGCCGTCGAACAGTTCGGCCAGCGTCTTGGCGCCAGTGGGCGTGGTGAAGACATAATCCTTGTCGACCTTGACCCAGGGCAGCGCCAGACGCTCGGCGTTGATCCGGTCGCGCATCCGGGTCATTTCCTTTTCCTTCAGCAGAAGGGCGCGGCGTGCTTCCAGCCATTCATCACGGGATACGACAGAATGTTCCATTCTTCCCTCCTCCGGGACCGGTTTCACCTTGACATTTGCGTTGATATCAACATATATGACACATGTCAACCGAGCCGCTGATTCCCTATTCCACCACCATTCATGTGCGCGATACGTGCCTGTGCCTCCATGCCCAGAGGGCCGCGCGGGCCTTGGCGCGTCGTTTCGATACGGCGCTGAAGGCGCTCGGGCTGACCAACGGGCAATTCTCCTTGATGATGGCATTGAACCGCCCGGAGCCGCCGCCAATGGGGCCGGTCGCATCCCTGCTCGCCATGGACCGCACGACGTTGACTGCGGCGCTGAAGCCACTCGAGCGACGCGGCTGGGTGTCAATCGAGCCGGACCCGAAGGACCGGCGCGGCAAGCGGCTGCGGCTGACCGCCGACGGCGCCGCCGTTCTCTCGGCCGCCGTGCCAATCTGGCGGGAGACCCATGCCGCCGTCGAGGCTGAGTTGTCGTCGGGCGATCCGGATGGTTTGCGGCGCGATCTTTTGGAGATCGGGCGGTAGAGGCGCGCACCGAAGGCCGATATTGCCCCTTATCCGCCTGCCGGCAGCGAGAAAGAGCATCCCCCTCACCCGAACCTTTCCTTCAACCTCGCATCCCCGGCAAAATCCGCGATCGCAAAGCCGACCAGGCGGCGGGGAAAGTCGCAGAGGGCCTGGACGCCGAAAGACGAGAGGCGGATGCGCCAGGTCTGGCGTTCGACGGGCTCGCGCGCGGCAAAGCCTTTTGTCGTCAACAGGGCAATGTTCTTGCCCCCCTTCGGATCGCGCACCGAACGGTAGAGGATGACTTCGATGTCCCCTGCCCGCGCCGTGTCGGCCAGCGCCTGGCAGGCGGTATAGTCAACGGGGTCTGTCCAGGCTGCCTCGTCTTTCGCCAGAGGCGGCAATGTGAGATCGATGGCACGCTCGGTCGCGATCCGGGCGGAAAAGGCGGTGTAATCGCTCGCATTCGCGGGTAGCGGCGTGGCGGGCGATTCGGCGTAGAACAGCAGGCGGTAGAAGGCCATTTCGGCGAGCGCCGTGTCGACGTTCTCCGCCGAGTAATAGACGCCTAGCGTACGCCCCGCCCGTCGAAAGCGCGAGCCGTGCGGATAGACGCTGCCATAGCGGAAGGGCGTCGCCAGCAGATAGTCGAGCCCGGCGCATTCAGGCGGAAAGGCCGGCTTGGTCTCTTCCAGCAGGCTTTCGAGCAGGGACTGCTCCTCGACACTGTCGACCAGTTTCATGGTCGAGACCTGATGCTGCGCCTCGACCAGCCGCCAGAAGGCGCCGGCGATGGGGACAGCCTCAGACGAGAGCGCGGCGGGCGTCCAGATAGGCAAGGACATCGACGAGACCCGAAACGGTTGCGATCTTGATGAGAGGGGAGCCGCCCAGCACTGTGTTTTCGGCCTTGAGCCAGGCGCGCGCGACCGCCTCGTCGCCGCCGGTGATCGCATCGAGCGAGCGGAAAAGGCGGATGAACAGCAGCGACAGTTCGAACGGCTTTGTGCCGCGTTCCAGGCGGAAATCCGACCGCTTCATGCGCGATATGCTGGCTTCGGACACGCCGATGACGGCCGACAGCTGGCGGGCCGACAGCCCCAGCCGATCAGCGGCGGCAATCACGGCCTTGGTGACGGTCGCGGCTTCGGAGATGGGTGGCTTTGCGTATTCGAGCGTCTCATGCAGCATAACCATTTCCTTTCCCTAGAAAGAATATAGGGCATCTCTGCCTGAGGGCAATGAGAGAATTGCGAGTGCCCGCCTCGATAGGTGCTTACCTCATCCCGCGGCGCTGCCTAATCTCCGCAGCCGGGGAGAAGGAACCCGGGCACCCTCTCGCTCCAACAATCGAAGAAGGCCGGCAAGGGGCCGGCCTTCGGGCGGTGGATCATTGGGAGGAACGTGGGCGGCAGATCTCCTGCCTACTCACTCAGGCGACCGAGACCGGGACCTCGGTCGAGGTGCGCATGGCGTGGCTGTAAGGGCACATAATGTGGGCGGCGGCGACCAGTTTCTCGGCAAGTTCGCGCTCGATGCCCGGAAGTTCGGCGGAGATGGCTACCTCGATGCCGAAGCCGGTACCGTCTTCGCGCGGGCCGATGCCGACGCGGGTCGTAATCTTCGCGTCGTCCGGAATCTTTACCTTTTCCTTGCCGGCGACGAATTTTAGCGCGCCGAGAAAGCAGGCGGAATAGCCCGCGGCGAACATCTGCTCGGGATTGGTGCCGGTGGCGCCGTCGCCGCCGAGTTCCTTCGGAACGGTCAGGGTGACGTCGAGGACGCCATTGTCGGAAACGGCGCGGCCGGCGCGGCCACCGGTTGCGGATGCCTGGGTGGTGTAGAGGATTGCCATGGGAATGCTCCTTGTTTCGCGTTGGTATAGAGCTTATATATATATAGCACAATTAAATTGTGCGCAATTTATTTTTTGCGCATTGCCCTCGGGACCGGAATTGGCGACAATCCGCGCGGGGATGTGAAATGGGGTTTCGACGACAGAAATGGACGATGCGGATCTGGAAAAGGAAATCACGCTCGAACGCCAACTGTGCTTTGCGCTCTATGGCGCAGCGCACGCCTTCAATCGTGCCTATAAGCCACTGCTGGAGCCGCTCGGTCTGACCTACCCGCAGTATCTTGTCATGATGGCGCTGTGGGAAGAGGACGGCCAGCAGGTCAAGGCGCTCGGCGAGAAGCTTGGCCTTGATTCGGGTACGCTGTCGCCGCTTCTGAAGCGGCTGGAGCAGGCAGGATACGTGGAGCGCCGGCGTGACACGGTCGACGAACGACAGGTCTTCATCACGCTCACCGATCCCGGTCGGGCGATGCAATGCCATGCGGCCAAGATCATGCGGTCGATCGGCGAACAGACCGGCTGCACCATGGGCGAACTGGGCACGCTGCGCGACAGGCTCAAGCAACTGAAGGAAAAGCTCTCCCCGAAAGAATAGCGGTGCAGCGAGAAGGACCCGGAGCGATGGGGCATGAGCATGGCCTCCACCGGAGGATACGAGCAGACCGTCCGATAGAGGCAAGAGATCGGCAGATCGGCGCATGCGCGCCCTGCTTCGCTTCGCTAGTCTGTAGCTGTGCCAGCCAAGGCACGGCACATGTCTGGAGTCCAATTCAATGCAAATCGTCAGCGTCGATTTCACCGTGGCGCCTGAGAATATTCAAAGAGCGCTCGACCAGTTCGGCCACACAGCTGCAGAGGTTCGCCAGATGGCCGGTGCCTTGCGCTATGACATCTATGCCGATCCGCGCGGCAACGGCTCGGTTCTGATCTACCAGAATTGGTCATCCCCTGCAGACTTCGCGGTTTATCAGGCGTCGCCGTCAAAGCAGGCGCTGCTTTCCAGCCTCAAACCCTTGATGATCGCTCCGCCCCTCACCAAGATCTACGCGGCGGAATTGACCGCCTGAATCGACCCAAGCGAGGTCACGTGGCAGAAAACCGACAGCGTGCCTATTGCTTTCACAGGGCCTTCGAACCCGCCGCGGCGCGGCGGGTCGTGTTTGACCGTCACTATCTGCTCTACAGCGCGCAAGGCACAATGCATCTCGAAGGCGAGGACAGGAACTGGGTGCTCCTGCCGACCTGCGCCGCCTTCATTCCCGCCGGAACGCCGATCACCGTCGCCATGCACAATCCCGCCGTCTGCTGCTCTGTCCTGTTTCATCCGGATTTCGTCACCCCGCCGATCAACAGGTCAGCGGTGTTTGCCGTGACACCCGTCCTTCGCGAGATGATCTGGCACAGCCGGCGTTGGGGCCCTGATCCGGTGCGGGAAGACCCGGTTGCGGATGCCTTCTTCAAGGCTCTCGCCCTGACGGCCTTCGAGCTTGCCCAGCACGCCGGCAACAATCTGTGGCTTCCGCCCGGCCAGTCCCATTATGTCCGCCGTGCACTTGCGGTCACGGGCGTGCGGTTTGCCGAGGAAATGGAATTCCCGGAGGTCGCATTGGCCGCCAGCCTTTCGGAACGGGCGCTGGCGCGCCGTATCATCACGGAGACCGGACTGACCTGGCGCCAGATCCGCCGGCGGATGCGGATGATCCGGGCGATGGAATTGCTCGGCGAACCGGCGAGAAATGTCTCCGAAGTCGCCCTCGACGTGGGCTATCAGTCCTTCAGCGCCTTTTCCCGCGCCTTCACCGAGTTTGCCGGCCAGACCCCGAGCGACTACCGGCGATGTTTTGCCCAGGCGACCGGCAACATGCCTTTGCCGCCCTGAGGCAAGCAGCGGCCCGGCATGGACCGCCGCACGCCCGCTACTTTACTGCCAGACGAGAACCCGCGCCTTGTTGGGCACGCGCTCGTAGAGGTCGATGATGTCCTGGTTGAGCAGTCGCACGCAGCCGGAGGATACCGCCTTGCCGATCGACTGCCATTCCGGCGAACCATGCAGGCGATAGAGCGTGTCCTCGCCGTTCTGGAAGATGTAGAGGGCGCGCGCGCCGAGCGGATTGTCGAGGCCCGGCGGCATGCCGCCATTGTCGGCGGAATATTTGGCAAGCTCCGGCCTGCGGCGGATCATATCCTCCGGCGGGGTCCATTTCGGCCATTTCTGACGCCACTGGATGACACCGGTGCCCTGCCAGGCAAAGCCTTCGCGGCCGATGCCGACGCCATAACGCATCGCCGTACCGCCCAACTCGACCAGATAGAGGAAGCGCGACGGCGTATCGACGACGATGGTACCCGGCGGCTGACCGGTCGGATCAACGACCCGTTGGCGATAGTAGCGCGGATCTATCTGGGTATAGGGCACGGCCGGAATGACGCGACCGCCATCATAGACTTCGCCATACATGGCATTGAGCTCAGCGGAGCCGCGGGTCATCGGCTGACCTACCGGGCTGGCGCCGTCGCGATAGGTGATGGTGCTGGCCGCGTAGCCGCCGGCGGGCCGGGAAGAAGCGCAACCTGCCAGCAGGCTGGCGGCGCCGACAGCCGACAGGGAGAGAAAGGCGCGGCGCGAGAAATGATCTGAAGAAGGCATGAACGGAGAAGCTTCCTGTGAACGACAAGGCAAGGGGACGCAGCTAAAGGCCCGAAGGCGAGCATTGTTCCGGTTTCTTGCGCAATGCAACAGTCAAACCGGGTCAACTCTTCGAGAGGCTGTCGTATTTGCAACAGTGCGTGGCAAGCCGTCTACACTTCGTTCAGATCACCACGATCGGCGCCTTGGTGCCAACCCGGTCATAGAGGTCGATGATGTCCTGGTTGAACAGGCGGACGCAGCCGGACGAGGTCGCCTTGCCGACCGACTGCCAGTCGGGCGTGCCGTGGACACGGTAGAGCGTGTCCTTGCCGTCCTGGAAAATGTAGAGCGCACGGGCGCCGAGCGGGTTGTTGAGCCCCGCCTCCAGGCCACCCTCGGAGGCCGAGACGCTGCGCAGGTCCGGCTGGCGCGCGACCATTTCGTCGGACGGCGTCCAGCGCGGCCATTTCTGCTTCATCTGGATCGTGCCACGGCCCGACCACGAAAAGCCATCGCGGCCGATGCCGACACCATAACGGATCGCCTTGCCGCCGGGCTGCACGAGGTAGAGAAAGCGCGCCTTGGTATCGACGACGATCGTGCCGGGGGCCTCATTGGTCGAATAGGTGATTTCCTGGCGCAGTTGCGAGCGATCGACCCGGTCGAGCGGGATCGCCGGCAGGGTGTGGCCGTCATCGCGGATCACGCCGTACATGACACGGTGCAGAGGATTGCTGACCGGCAGACCGTAGGTCTGGTGGAACTGGGTGGTATAGAGCTCGCGCTTCTGTGGCACCGGCTGGGTATTGGCCGGCTGGACTCGGGCGGGATCATAATAGACCGGCGCCACCTCGTCCTGAAAGACATCAATGTTCATGCGGCTGGTGTCGGTGACGAACAGGCAGCCGGACAGGACCGACATGAGGGCCGCGCCGGAGACTAGGCCGATCAGGCGGCGCGCTCGCGCACCCGCCGAGTGGAACTGCTTGGAAGATCGCTTGGACAACATCGTTCACCGCTTCATGCCGAGATTTGCCAGCAGTCTGGCAAACGCGGCTGGCGCGAAGCTGTCCTCAAGCGTTCGCGCCGGCCCGCTTCCTCCCTCCGCATCACCTCCCCTTGCCCGCGACCGGCAGCCGCACATTCTTCAGCATCAGCGCGGCGACAAGACCGATGGCGACGATGCCGGAGGCCGTGAGAAAGAGGGGCAAGAAGGCATCCGCATAGGCCTCGGCGACCGCCGTCCGGCTTGCCAGCGGCAGCGCGGCCAGCATTTGCGGGGTCAGTTGCTGGAAGTCTGCAACGCCTGGGATCTGGTTGGTCAGGTGCGACAGGCCGGAACCGATGATCGCGCCATAGATTGAGATGGCGATCGCCGCGCCCGACATGCGAGCAAGCGAGACCGTGCCGGTGGCGGCCCCGACATCATCACGCGAGGCGGCGTTCTGCACGCCGAGCACCGGCACCTGCTGGCCGATGCCGATGCCGATGCCGTGCAGCAGCATGACGGCGGCGATGACGACCACGGAGGTGCCGGCGTGCATCTGGCTGAAGAATGCCAGGCTGACGACACCGAGCGCCGTGGAGGCGACCGAGAAGGGCTTGTAGAGGCCGCTCGTCGAGATTCGCCGGCCAGCCCAGAGCGAACCTGCGGCAATGCCGCCGGTCATGGCGATGAACAGCAGGCCGGCGTGAGTCGGGGTAAGACCCGTCGTCGTCTGCAGGAACAGCGCGACATAGTTGACCGAGCCAATGCCGATGGCGCCCGAGACCAGCGAGACCACCAGCAGGAGATTGATCGTCCGGTTGGAAAACAGCGAGAGCGGCACGACGGGTTCGGCGACACGCCGTTCGACGGCGACCCAGCCGAGCGCGCAGGCAAGGCCGAAGGCGATCACCGCGAGGCTCTGCGTGGCGACCAGCGAGCCGAAGATCTGGGCGCTGTCGGCCCACAGGACGACGCTAGCGACAGCACCCGCCAGCAGGATCGCGCCGGCATAGTCGATCTTCGGCCGGCGATGTGGCTTGCGGTAGGGCAAGAGGATGGCAAGACCAGCCAGCACCAGGATGCCGATCGGCAGGTTGACCAGAAAGATCGAGCGCCAGCCGAACAGGTCGCTCAGCGTGCCGCCCAGCACCGGGCCGACGGCACCCGACGCCATCAAGGCGAGGCTGGAATAGCTCTGGTAGCGCGCCCGTTCCCGCGCCTCGAACAGGTCGGCATTGATCGAGAAGATCGACACCATGATGCCGCCACCGCCGAGCGCCTGCAGGACGCGCGCGGCGATCAGCGTGTCCATGGAGACTGCCAGCCCGCAGACCAGCGATCCCAGCGTGAAGATGGCGACCGCCGCCATGATCACATATTTGCGGCCGAACAGGTCGCCGAGCTTGCCGTAGAGCGGCATGACGGCGCTGGAGGTCAGCAGATAGGCCGAGCCGATCCAGCCGAAGCGTTCGAGCTCGCCGAATTCGCCGACGATGGTCGGCAGCGCGGTCGAGACGATCTGATTGTCGAGCGTCGCCATGAACAGCGCCGTCAGCAGCAGCACGAAGACGACGACGCGGCGGCGGGGGTCGGCGACGAGCGAGACGAAGGGCGACGTAACCGGAACAGCGGGAACTGCGGGCGCGGCCGCTTGAGAGGGGGATTTCATGTCCATGGTGGGGGTCCAGGTTTGAAGCTTGGTGATTTATGTGCTTTTAGCATGTATCTGTCAATCGCATTTATATGACTGATACATGTATTTTTGTTGGATCCCGGACGAACATCTGCTATCAAGGGCCATGACCGACGATCACATTCCTCCTCCCTCGCCCGGCGCACAGCCCACTACTGACGCCATTGCCAGCATCGGAACCTCGATGGGGCGCCTGCGGCTGATGATCGGACGGCGCTTCCTCGGTAATCTGGTGATCAGCCGCGTCGGTGGCGGAATGGAGCTTTCCCATCTCGACGTGGTGGGAACGGTGCGGCGGCTGCAGGCGACGCAGGAGGCGACCGTCGGGGCGATCGCCGAGGAGCTTCGCGTCGATCCGTCACGATCGAGCCGGATCGTTGCCGATCTGGTACGCCAGGGTTTGCTGAAACGGGAGGTGTCGCAGGAGGACGCGCGGCGGACCATCGTCGTGGTCACGCCGGTCGGTCAGGATCTGTTGAAAAAGGTGGACGAGGTGAAGCGGGACACGATCCGCGAAGTCGTTTCGGACTGGCCCGAGGAGGACGTCGAGCGCTTCGCGGAACTCTATGACCGCTTCATTTCCGGCTTCGACCGGCGCCGGCAGCAGTTCGAGATGGAGTCGCCGGACACCAAAGGCAGCAAAGAATAATCCGGCCCGCCGCCAACCGGCCGCCAAGAAGAGTGGGAATACTACCGGCCGTCAGAACGATCCTGCCAACCTCGCCCTTGTAAAGGCGAGGCCGGTCGTGCTGTGCGCACATGCAGCCACGATCCGCTGACACCAGTCCGCCCAAAGGCCGCCGGCAGGCCCAAGGCGCGTTGGGACACAGCCCATCAGGCGGGCGTCGAAGTGGATTTCATCGCATTGTACATCTTGCGGCCGAGGATGGCCGCGATCGGAAGGGCAACTATACAGCCCGCTGCAAACGCGCCGGCGATCTGCCACCGTTCCATCATCCGCATGGCAAGCACAGCCGTCACTGCCCCGCCGCCCAGAACGGTGGCAACGAGAATATAAAGCACTGCAGAAAGACGAAGCATCAAGCCCTCCATCGTTTTACTTTCTGTCGGGGAGGATAAACCTTGCCGAGACCACGGCATTGATCTGGCGCAAATGCTTCCGGCACGACTGGGGATGGATTATTTGTCTCAAGCCCCGCTTGCCGCACCGCACACTTTCGGCCAAGCTTCGCCCATGCGCGCCGGTTCGAATGTCCCACGGCGCGCGCCGCAGTCTGGATGGGAGAGCGGGAATGCTGAAAAGGCGGGTGTTTCTCGGCGGGCTTGCTGGCGTGACGGCGTTGCCATCGATGTTTTCCGCCCGAAGCGCCGCCGCCCAACCGGTCGCGGCGGACCTGCGCGGAGCACTGGACGCGGCGGAGGCCGGCATCGTGCCGGGTGCCGCCGACAACCAGAGCCGCAAGCTGCAGGCGCTGCTCAATGCCGCCGCCGCCAGCGGCCAGCCGGTTTTTCTGCCGGCAGGCGCCTATGAGGTCTCCAATCTGGACCTGCCCGACGGTACGAAGCTGTTCGGCGTGCCGGGCGCCACCCGTCTCTCCTACAGCGGCGACGGCCATCTTGTGACCGCGCGCGACGCCCGCCGTGTTGCGCTCTCGGGGATTACGCTCGACGGCGCCAACCGCTGGCTCGCCGACTATACCGATGCGCTGGTCTCGTTCCGCACTGTCGCCGACGTGCTCGTCAGCGACTGCGAAATCGTCGGAAGCCGTAAGCATGGCATGCAACTGGAACGCTCGGGCGGCAGGATCATCGGCTGCCGCATCACGGGCGCCGCCGATGCCGGAGTAATGGCCAACGAGGCCATCGCGCTCTCAATCACGGACAACGAGGTCTCCGATTGCGGCAATGGCGGCATCCTGGTGCACCGCTGGACCAAGGGCGAAGACGGCGCCATGGTGACCGGCAACCGCATCGCCCGGATCGGCGCCCGGGCCGGCGGCACCGGGCAGCACGGCAACGGCATCAACCTCTTCCGCGCCGACAATGTGCTGGTCTCGGGCAATCATATCTCCGACTGCGCCTTTTCGGCGATCCGTGCCAACTCGGCGTCCAATGTCATCATCAGCACCAACCAGTGCCTGCGCTCGGGCGAGACGGCGATCTATGCGGAATTCTCCTTCGAGGGTGCGCTGATTGCCAACAATCTCGTCGACGACGCGGCGAACGGCATCCTCGTCGTCAACCTTGACCAAGGCGGCCGCCTGTCGACCGTGTCCGGCAATATCGTACGCAACCTGAAACTCGAGGGCCCCTACGCCCATGACGGCGCCGGCTTCGGTTTCGGCATCGCGGTGGAAGCGGACACGGTTGTGAGCGGCAATGTGATCGAGAACGCGCCGAAATGGGGGCTGATGCTCGGCTGGGGTCCCTATCTGCGCAATGTCGTGGCCAGTACCAACATCATCCGCAATTGCCCGGTCGGCATCGCCGTCTCCGTGGTCGAGGGTGCCGGCGCGACGCTGATTTCCGGCAATGTGATCGGCGAGACGCCGGACGGCGCGATCCTTGGCTATCGCTGGAACGACAAGACGACCGGCGAACTGATCGACGGCGCAGGCACTTACGACCACCTGACGATTACCGGAAACCGCCGCGGCTGAGGCGCAACGTGGCTGCATCAGCCAAGACTGTGTGGACCGCAGCCGTCGCGAGGACGGCCGCGGACTGACGATCCTAAAGGCGGATAAGGGCCAGCGCATCTGCCGGCGGACGGCGCTCCACCCGGCGGTAGCTGCGGCAATCGGCCGTGCGCGACAACAGTTTCAGATTGACCATTTCGCGGCGGATCAGCGCGTGATCGCCGAAGGCGTGGCGGCGCTTCACGAGCTCGTTGACCTGCCGCTCGGTCATCTCCTCGTCAGCCGGGAAGAAGGACCACAGTTTCCACAGGCAGAAGCTCTTGAAGATTGGTCTTGCCCGGCCAGCGCAGGAGAACGTCATCGGCATCGAAACAGCGCGCGGCGGCCTCGACACGGCGGAAATCGACTTGCCCCTGCGGCTCCGGCGCGGCCGAAAGACGGGTTTCGGCGGCGCGCGAGGCCTTCAGGTGCTGGTAATTGCGAAAGCCTGCCGCGCGCGACAGGATGTTGAGGATCTCGACATGGCCGGGCGCCTCGCTTCGGACATCGAGCTTCCCGCTTGATGGTCCGGGCAAGCGCCGACAGATCGGGCGCTTCATAGGTATGGATTATACGCGACATCGTCACTTCCTCGATACCGTGCCCTGGCGAACCAGAAAAGCCGGTGGTCACCGTCTTCCGACCAGGCACGGGAAAAGTGGCTGTCGGTTTTAATGGAGCGACAGGTTTAGCTCCCCTTGCGGGGCGGTGACGCCTGGGTGAACTGCGGACCCATGCCCTATGCGTTAAGATTTCGACGGCACAGAGTCAACTTTGCCGCTCCCGGCCATCATCGAAATTCATGGCCAGATCACCGATCCCCGGCTTTTCATCGTCACGTCCGACCGATAGCCTTCCGGCACATCAATCGGAGGATCCATTTCATGCTGAAGATCTATGGCGTCTACAAGTCGCGCGCGACGCGCACCTTCTGGCTTGCCGGCGAACTCGGGCTGACGTTCGAGCAGGTCCCGGTTCTCCAGGCCTACAAGCTCGACGACCCAATGGCGCCGGGCGTCCGGACCAACACGCGCTCCCCCGAGTTCCTCGCCATCAATCCCATGGGCGCGATCCCGGCGATCGACGACGACGGGCTGAAACTCTACGAGAGCATGGCGATCAACCTCTATCTCGCCAAGAAGCACGGCGGGCCGCTGGCGCCCAAGGACCTCGCCGAGGACGCGCTGATCACCCAGTGGTCGTTCTTCGCTGTATCGGAGATCGAAGCCAATGCGCTGAAGATCTCCATGGCCAATGCGCAGGGGCGGCTTGAAACCGAAGCCGGACAGGCGGAGGCGGACGTCGCTTCGCGCCTCTTGAAGCGACCGTTCGGCGTGCTGGAACAGCATTTCGCCACCAATGACCATGCCGTCGGCGGGCGCTTCACCGTGGCGGACATCAACCTCGCCGAAGTGGTGCGCTATGCGCAGCCCTATCCGCCGGCGCTGGAGCCCTTTCCGCATCTCTCCGCCTGGCTGAAACGGTGCCACGAGCGCCCCGCCTTCAGGGCGATGTGGCAGACCCGGCTCGACGAGAAGGAATGAGTCAAGTGTCGGGCGACGGCGCGCAATAAGGATCCGGGATTGCCGCCTCCGACAGATTTGCCAACTTGCAAGCGGGCCGGATCGCGCTAGGCTGGGCGGACAACAAAATCGAGGAGACCTCATGCGCCCCTTCCATCTGGCCTTTCCCATTACCGACATCGAGGCGACGCGGCATTTCTACGGCACGGTGCTCGGCTGCCGGATCGGCCGGGAAAGCCCCGGCAAGTGGATCGACTTCGACCTGTTCGGGCACCAGATGTCGGCGCATCTGAGGCCTGAGATGCCGAAGGATACCGCCAGCGGCGCGGTCGACGGCGACGTGGTACCGATCCCGCATTTTGGCGTCATCCTCGCCATGGGCGATTTCCTGGCGCTGGTCGAGCGGCTGGAGGCCGACCCGGAGACGCGCTGGGGGCTGAAGCCGAAGCTGCGCTTCGAGGGACAGGCCGGCGAACAGCGCACCATGTTCATCTTCGATCCCTCCGGCAATGCGCTGGAGTTCAAGGCGTTCAACGACGACGCGGCGATTTTTGCCGTGTGATGCCTTCTGCCCGCTGGATCGCCGCGCAATTCAGCGATCCCGGGAACGGCGGCCCCTCCCCTGACGCGGAGGGGCGCGCCCAATGGGTCGTCATCGCGGCCGGGGCGTCTCAGGCGCAGCCGGGCACATCCTCCAGCCGGTACCACACGGGAATGCCGCGTTCCGTGGCGATGCGCACGTCGTTGTCCGCCCCCTTCGAGGCGCCGGGCAGGCGCAGCACGCCTTCGCACAATTGCAGCAGGCGGCCCGCCATCGGGTGGAAGATCGCCTCGTAGAGATCGTCGCCGATCGTCTTTCCCCCCGCCGCATGCCAGACCGGCAGCGCCACCCATTCGCCGATCATCGGCACGTGCCCCGCCTTGAACAGCGCGTGCGACGGCGCCTCCAGCCGCTTGAGGTTCTCCGCCATCTTCACCGGGTCGTCGCCGGTGCCGGAGCGATAGGGACCGGCAATCAGTATCAGCATGCGTTCATCTCCCATGGTTTGTCTCACCTGCATCCTGCAGGCCTGCATGATCTTGCGTGTTTTTGCTGGATTGTCGAATCAATTCACGTATTATCGTGAGTATTCTGGAACAAACACGCAGGAAAACGCAATGCTCGGCAGCCAGCGCAGGACGCATATCCTCGAGACCCTGAGGACCGAGGGCCAGGCTCTGGCGGGTGCGCTGGCGCGGGAACTCAACGTGTCGGAAGACACGATCCGCCGCGACATGAACGAGATGGCGGCGGCAGGACTGCTGAAGCGGGTGCATGGCGGCGCCCTGCCCGTGGCCCCCAAGCTGCCGGACCTCACCGCCCGCCGCAGCGTGGCGAATGCGGAAAAGGCGGCGCTTGGCGCGCGGGCGGCGGCCCTCATCGCGCCGGGACAGATGGTGTTCCTCGACGGCGGCACGACGACGGCGGAGGTCGCCCGGCATCTGCCGCACGACACGCCGCTCATCGTCGCCACCCATTCGCCGACGATCGCCGCCGAATTCGAGCACCACGCCAAGGTCGAGGTGATCCTGATCGGCGGGCGGCTCTACAAGCATTCGATGGTTTCGGTCGGCGCCCGGGCGATGGCGGCGATCGACGCGATCCGCCCCGATATCTTCTTTCTCGGCGTCACCGCCGCGCACCCGCGCCACGGCCTGTCGACCGGCGATTTCGAGGAGGCGGCGATCAAGCGGCACATTCTCGATGCGAGCGCGAAGACCTATGTGGCGGTGACGGAGGCAAAGCTCGACGCCGTCTCTCCCTGCCGCATCGCGCCGCTCGACGCCCTCACCGGCCTGATCGTGCCGGCCGGGATCGACGCGGAGAGGCTGGCAGCCTATCGGGAGGCGGGGGTGGCGGTGATGGAATGAGGCGGCGGCGGGGGGTGGTTCGCGTTTCTTGGACATCGCCGCCGGCCTCCCGGTCCCGGCTTCCCCTCCCCAACCCCTCCCCACAAGGGGGAGGGGCTAGCCGCGGCGCCCACCGCGGGTCCTCTCCCCCCTTGTGGGGGAGATGGCCGGCAGGCCAGAGGGGGTCTTTTCTCGGGCGCGCAGGGATGTTGGGGCGGAGGTCGGCAACGGCGGATTTCGGGCCACGCCGGACTATCGCACGAGACGAGTGGTGTTACGCCCGGTTCTTCGTGGTAGGCATGCTTCGCTTCAGCATGACGAACCAAAGGGAGCCAGTAGCCATGAAGTGCCTGCGCATTTATGCCAGCCCGGATGGCGAGTCGCATTTCGACGAAGTTGAATTGCCGACGACCAAGATTTCGGTACACCCCGACGCAGTGTCGTTCGACGTTACGGCCAGCTATCCGGCGTCGCGCGTCCGCTTCACCCATATCCCGGCAGGCATGCGCGAGGTTGCCTGGCATACGGTTCCCGAGTCGGTGCTTACGATCAGGCTGGATGGCTCGGTAGAATACGAGACGAGCGACGGAGAGGTGCGCCACGTTCAGGCGGGCAGCTTCGTGCTCGTCGAAGACACGCACGGCAAGGGCCACCTGTCACGCCATTCCCCGGAGGCACAGACCGTCATCTGGATCTCACTGCCAAACAGCCTCGATTTGCCGCCCGCGTAGTCTGTCCGGGTATCGGACGGCGTGGTATCGGCTTTTACCGTTGCATTGGGAAATGATGGTTTCTTGGCGTAGAGAACACAACAGGCGCAAACGCCCCCAATCCGAGCATGGCCAATGACGGTGCGCGGACAGGCCACTATCAAGCGGTACAACCAGAAAAAGCGTAAGCCCAGCGATTTCAGTTCATGCCGCGATCTGCCAGTTTGGCTTCGTACGCCACAACCCATGTTGATTCGGCCATGACAGTCACTCCTAGCCAGCTCAAAGAACGCGCTAAGGCAATGGAAGCGCGGTGGCACTATTTCGAAGACATGGCGGCCCGGCAGAACGGCAATTTGAAGCGTCACGAGACATGGCGGCATGAATACACTTCTTTCCCGTACCTCCTTGGCGCGCCCGACGATCGTCTAGGATCGCGCTTCAAAGACGTGTTAGTTAACCAGACCGAGTTGACTCCCAACGCCAAGATCGCCCCCCTTCCGATCGGCGACGAACACAACTTCATGGCGAAATTTACTCATCTTCTAGAAGAATACGCCCTAAGAACGGGCGGCTTCGCCCCAGAAGAGGTTTTGGCCGCTGCGAGGGCCCCTATACTCAGGTACTTCGAGAACGGGGAACCCATCGCTACAAAGATCTTTAGGGGGTATGCCGCTCCAACTACAGCATTTGTGGTCAAGTATGGTCGCCGCGAATTCTTAGAGCCGATGTTGCGGTCGGGACTTTTACGCATTTGTCCAGCATCGTACTACAACCATGCTTTCCACAATGATGCAGTAAAGGACGACGAAATCCACCGTACCTTCTTCATACCGACCTTTCACGAGCGGCTTAAGGGAATTCACCACACAGTGGTTCAAGGACACCGCTTGGAGTATGGAGACGATGACATCGTTCTGCCAGTTCAGGCACCTGACTACTTTCTTCTGAGCCTTTGCGACAGCATCTACTACCGAATGCCCACCGATTTCGATGCGGATGCCGCCCTGATCATCCGCGATCCGATTAGGTTCGCACAGCGCGTTATTTCGAGTTTTCTGGCGCGATACCCCGACTGGAAGCCCCACTATGGTCCTGTCACGTACTACGATCCGTATCGAGACTTTACCAAAATGCGCGTCCACCAGATGTCGAAGCACTTTGGATATGCTTATCAGCGGGAGGTCAGGATCGTAATGGAAGCGTTGCGCAGACCGCGTCAGACACTACAGCCCGAATTTCTCGATATCGGACGCATGGACGATTACGCCGAGCTACTTTGGGCTTAGTATGTCCGGCTCATTGCCTGCAGGATGCTCTTTAGTCCACCCAATAACCACTTCAAAAGCAATCCACTCGCCGCCCCCAACCACCCCTCACCCAAACAACACATCCGTCGCCCGCACATCACCCACATGCAGGCCGATCCAGTTGCGCATGGAGTGGTTGGCCATGGCCATCAGCGCGGCATGCTCGGCGGTGTCCTTGTCGAAATGGCGGGCAAGCAGCGCCGCGATCATCGATTCGGCGGCGCGGGTGGTGCCGTCCTCGCACTTGACGGCAAACGACAGGCCCTTTTCCGGCAGGAGCGCACAGAAGACACCTTCGGCGCCGGTCTTGGCGAAGATCTTGCCGGGCGCCACCTGCATCAGCCGGGTGCAGAAGCGTTTCGTGCCGGCGACGTAGAAGGGTTCGGCCATGCAGGCCTCGATCAGGCGCCTCGACGCGGCGGCCCGCAGCGGCTCCAGGCCCTTGCCGGTTGCCATCTTGCCGAAGCCGCGGGCGAGCGAAACGAGCGGCACGGCATAGGTCGGGATCGAGCAGCCGTCGGTGCCGCAATTGTCGCGGCTGAGCGGCGAGCCGGTCAGGTTTTCCATGATGCCGCGGATTTCCGCCTGCAGCGGGTGGTCGTAGCCGGCATAGCCGCGCGGGTCCTCGCCCGAATGGCAACAGGCGCAGACGAAGCCGGAATGCTTGCCCGAGCAGTTGTTGTGAAGCGCGGTCGGCTTTTCCAGCGTGCGGGCCTGGTGGATCAGCACCGGCTGTTCGAACGACCAGTGGGCGCCGCATTCGAGCACGCTTTCGTCGCGCCCGGCGGCCTTCAGCATGGAGGCGGCGAGCGCCACATGCTCGTCCTCACCGGAATGCGAGGAGCAGGCAAGCGCCAGTTCCTTAGCTCCGAAACCATAGGCGTCGGCCGCGCCGCTTTCGACCAGCGGCAGGGCCTGCATCGCCTTGCAGGCCGAGCGGGGAAAGGTCACCGCATCGATATCACCGGCGGAGAAGACGATGGCGCCATCGCCGTCGGTGACGACGGCCTGGCCGCGATGGCGACTCTCGACAAGTTTACCGCGGGTGACTTCAACGGTGATCGGATTGTTCATGGCTCGCCTCAAAAATTCCGGATTGTCTCCGGCTCATAGCGCAAAGAGAAGCCCGATGCACGAGGTCTGCGATTGAAAAACATGCTGCGCCTGCTCACCATGCTTGCCCTCGTCTTTGTGCTGCCGACCTTGGTGTCGGCCGGGCTTTGGGCGGCCAAGGAACGGCCAGGAGGGTGGAACGAGGCGGACTGGGGATCGGCCGGCTTCCTGCCGAAGGCGGAGGAGACCCCGGAAGCCGCCATCCATGTCTTTTCGGCGATGACGGGCGGCATGAAGGGTTCGGTCGCCAGCCATGCCTGGATCGTCACCAAGGAGAAGAACGGTCAATATCAGCGCTATGACAAGGTCGGCTGGGGGGCGCCGATCCGCCGCAATCACCGGCCGCCGGACGGCTATTGGTATTCCAATCCGCCGCGCCTCGTGACCTCGGTGAAGGGGCCCGAGGCCGAGCGGCTGATCCCGAAGGTGGAGGCGGCCATCGCCAGCTATCCGCATGGCGAGGCCGGAGGCTACCGGATCTATCCGGGGCCGAACTCGAATACCTTCGTCGCCCATGTCCTGCGCTCCGTGCCGGAACTGGGGGCAGTTCTGCCGCCCGATGCTGTCGGCCGCGACTACCTGCCGAACGGCGCCTTCTACGCGCTCGATAGCGACGGCCGCGACCTTCATTTAAGCCTCGGCGGGCTGGTCGGGCTTTCGCTCGGCGCCCGAAGCGGGTTCGAGGTCAATCTTCTCGGGCTGGTGGCGGGGCTGGATTTCCATCGACCGGCGCTCAAGCTGCCGGGCTTTGGCGCAATCGGCTGGCCCGATTGAGCGGGTGCGTCCGCGGGTCTTGCGCGATTTCATCCGAACTACGTGCTGCACGCGTCTGGCAACAAAAAAGGGCCGCGCGAGGCGGCCCTTCCATGAGTCTGGCCCCATAACGGACCCGGATCACGCGGCGCGATCCGTAGCAAGGCGAGGTCAGGTCGAGGGCTGCCCCGTCGAGACCATCGTCTTCGCCAAGCCCGTCATGCAAACCGAAATCTCATTAGACATTCGATCACCTCCCTTTCGTTCGTTGAAACTGAATAGAAGATGAGTGTCGAATACGGCGGTTTCAAGGGGTGCCGATCAGGATGCTTCGCTAAAGAAGGGGGCGGTCCGCGGCGGCAATGCCTCGACGTCGATTTGGTCAGGCGCCAGACCCGCCCTCGCCCGCGCGGCCATGGCCTCATAGCCGCGCTCCAGATGGCGGCAGAAACGTTCGTTGTCGAACAGCGGCGCGGTGAAGCGGGCCTCGTCGAGGCGGGACCTGAGGGCGGTCAGCGCGTAAGGGTCGCGGGCCAGCATCACGGCCTTGTCAACGAAATCCCGGTCCGTCTCGGCAATCAGCTCCGGCAGGCCGACCGCGGTGAGCAGGCTGGCGGATACCCGGCTGGCGAAGGTCCTGCCCCTTGTCGCCAGAACCGGCAGGCCGGCCCAGAGCATGTCGGAGGTGGTGGTGTGGCCGTTCCACGGCCGGGTGTCGAGCGCCAGATCCGCGAGCGGGATGCGGCTGATATGCTCGGCATAGGGCCTGTTGTCGGCAAAGATGAGGCGGGCCGGGTCGATGCCGCGGGCCTGCATCGCGGCGGTGAAGTTGCGCTTCGCCTCCGGCGAGCGGCAGAGGATCCACAGGAGCGAGTCCGGCACGGCGGACAGCACCGCGACCCAGAGCGACAGCGTGGACGGCGTGATCTTGTAGCTGGCGTTGAACGAGGCGAAGACGAAGGCGTCCTCCGGCAGGCCGGCATCGCCGCGCTCCATCGGCTGCGGCCGCGGGCGGGTGCGCCAGTTGTTGGCCTGGTAGGTCTCCGGCAGGCGGCAGAGCTTTTCCGCGTAGAAGGGTTTGCTGCTGTCGGGGGTCACGATCGGATCGGTGATCGCATAGTCGAGATCGACGCCGGTGACCGAGCCGGGGAAGCCGAGATAGGTGGCCTTGAGCGGCGCGTCGGAGAGATTGACGATGCCGAGCCGGGCGCCCATCGTGTGGCCCTTGAGGTCGACGAGGATGTCGGTCCGGCGTTCGGAGATCAGTGCCGCCGCCGCCTCGTCGGACAAGTGGCCGACCGGAACGATCCGGGCGCGCAAGTGCTCCGGCCAGGCGGCCTGCTGTGCGGCCGAATGGCGTTCGGTATAGCAGAACAGGGCGACGTCGAACCGCTCGAGGTGGTGGGCGGCCATGACCTCAAGGAACAGCGTCATCGTCGCATGGCCATGGAAGTCGTTGGACAGGTAGCCGATGCGGATCTTTTCGCCGGGTGCGGAGAAGGCCCGGCGGGTGCGGCCGGTGGCCGACGGCAGGGTCGCGGCATAGCTCAGACCCTCCTGGCTCGGGCGGGCATTGAGCGCCTCGTCATCGCACCAGAGGATGCGGCCGAGCGCCGGCTCGCGCGCCATCAGGCCGGCGGCAAAGGGCGCGTCCGGCTGGCGCATCAGCGCCTCGTGGCGCTCGATGGTGGGGAAATCGAGAACCTCGCGGGCAACGGCGAATTTCGAGACATTGAGGAACAGGTCGTCGGGGCGGGTTGAGAGCGCCCGGTCGAGTTCGGCATAGAGTGCATCGAACCGGCTCATCAGCCGGTGATGATTGACGATCAGCGCCATGTGTCGGTCGTTGTTGCGATCGAGCCGTTCCAGCAGGGGGTCCATGTCGCCCCAGCGGCCGCGGGTGAAGAAGGCGCTGGCGAGGGTGAAGGCCAGTTCCTGGTCTGAGGGGTTGAGCTTCACGGCCCGGACGCCGACGGCGAGCAGAAGATCGGTCAGACCGGCCGCCTGGGCGAGCGTCACGGCAAGCTTCAGATAGCCGGCGGCCGCCTTGTCGTCGGCCTTTTCCGCCGCGCGGGCAAAGGCCTCGGCGGCGGCCGTGCGGTTGTCGGACTTGAACTGGATATTGCCGATCAGCGCCAGCAGGCCGGGATGGCTGGCGCCGCCTTCGGCCATGGCCCTTTCGGCGAATTTCAGCGCCTGCGGCAGGCGCCCGGCCTTATATTCCTTCAGCGCCTGCTCGAAGCTCTTCTTCATGGCTTTCGCCTCCATCCGTCGCCGGCAGGCTTACGGATCAACGATTGCACGAAACTGGCCCATGGGATGGGGGTGGGCCACTGCGGCAGGCGGATGCGGGGCAGAAAAGTGCGAAATCAGGCAGCAAATGCCACGAAACGATACCGGCGCAGCGTCGGCCGCTTGGCGCCATATCGGTCATCGTGGGAGTTTCAGCGCTCAACGATCCCATTCATGAATACGCCAACCAGATGAGCGATGTGTGCTTGTGGTGAGCTGTCTTGCACGGTAGCGAGGGATATTGCGGTCGCTACGCAGACTATATCGTTGAAGCTGATGTCAGGTCGAACAGCGCCCGCCTCCTGTGCAGCATGCAAAAGTCGGGCACCTTCTTGACTGGTAGCGAGACATCCGGGCGTGCCAATCTTTAGAACCGTCCCGAGAGACGCCGCAAAACCTCGATAGATATTCGTATATCGGACGAGTTCTTCAAGGTAGGCGCGCAAGGCGCTTGCAGGATCAAGATCAACTGCTCTGGCACGGCTCGTCTCGGCAAAAGCCAAGAAGCGGGCGCTATACGTCGCGGCCAAGAGGTCTTCCCGACTTGGGAAGCGGCGATAAAGCGTCCCGATCCCAACCCCGGCACGCTTTGCGACGTCGTCCAATGAAACGCCCGCGCCGCGCTCCATAAAGACGTCCTCGGCCGCGGCAAGGATTCGCTCCTTGTTGAGCTGCGCATCGGCGCGCAATGGGGTTTCGTCAGCCAAAAAATCTGCCTCACCATGACTTGTAAGTGGAGGATATCTCCATATAGTAAGTGGAGCAATCCTCCACTTACAGCGAAAGCGAGCGAATGACATGACGAAACGATTTAAGGACAAGGTCGTGGTGATCACGGGCGGAACGGACGGCATAGGCTTGACAACAGCCAAGTTGTTCGCGGCAGAAGGTGCCCATGTGTATGTCACGGGACGCCGGCAAGAACGGCTTGACGAGGCGCTCGGGGAAATCGCCAACGGCGCCGTTGGCGTTCAAGGCGACGTCAGCGATCTCGCGGACCTCGACAGGCTTTATGCGGAGGTGAAGCGTGATCACGGCCGCGTGGACGTGGTATTTGCAAATGCCGGCGTGTCGGAGTCCGCCCCGATCGGTGCCATTGAAGAAGATCATTTCGACCGCGTCTTTGGCATCAACGTGAAAGGCCTGGTCTTCACCGTGCAAAAGGCTCTGCCGCTGATGTCTGCCGGTGGTGCTATTGTGTTGACCGGATCGGGGGCGGGAGCCAAGGGCTTTGCCAACCTGTCCGTCTACAGCGCCACGAAGGCAGCGATCCGCTCGTTCGCACGAACATGGACGACCGATCTGAAAAGCCGGCGCATTCGTGTGAACGTCGTTTCACCCGGCATGGTCCTGACGCCGGCGATGCAGACCTATCTGCAGAACAATGCCGGCGCCGAGGAATGGATGCAGCAGACTATTCCGTTCGGCAGGCTCGCCCAGACCGAAGAGATTGCGAAAGCGGTTCTGTTTCTGGCATCGCACGAAAGCAGCTTCGTCGGCGGCGAGGAGTTATTTGTCGATGGCGGCTTCGTGGCAGTCTGAACCTGGTATCAGTCTCGTGACGTCCTGAAACCGTCGAACGGTTTCGCCGCAAGCTCCCTGGCCAGAGTCGGGTTTTGCGGCGACCGTGGACCGCATAGGGCCGAAAGCGGTCGTTGGTGGCATTTGCTGCATCGTTCCGCAGAAAAGGTATACGGATGGTGGCCATGGGAAACGCCCCTGCCCTCACCCCAGCTTGAGCACGATCTTGCCGATATGCCGCGAGCTTTCCATCAAACGATGCGCCTCGACGACGTCGTCGAAGGGCAGAACGGTGTGGATGACGGGGGCGACGGTGCCGGCTTCGAGCAGCGGCCAGACTTCGGCCACAAGCTCGTCACGGATGCCGCGTTTTTCGTCGGCGGTGCGGGGTCGCATGGTGGAGCCTGTGACGGTCAGGCGCTTGACCATGATCGGGCTGAGGTCGACCTTGTCGGCGACGGCGCCGCCGAGGAAGGCGATGATCGAGAGACAGCCGTCCTTGGCGAGACAGGAGAGGTTCTTCTGGAAATAGGCGGCGCCGATCATGTCGAGCACGGTATCGACGCCGCGCTTGGCCGTCTCGGCCTTGATCACGTCGACGAAATCCTCGGTCCTGTAGTTGATCGCCCGCTTGGCGCCGAGATCGGTGCAGGCCTGGCATTTCTCGTCGGAGCCGGCGGTGGCGAAGACCTGCGCGCCGAAGGCTTTCGCCAGCTGGATCGCGGTGGTGCCGATGCCCGACGTGCCGCCGTGGATCAGCACGGTCTCGCCTTCGGTGAGCCCCGCCATCTGGAAGAGATTGGCCCAGACCGTGAAGAAGGTTTCCGGCAGGGCCGCGGCCTTCACGGCGTCATAACCCTTCGGCCAGGGCAGCGCCTGGCCGGCGGGAACCGCGCAATATTCGGCATAGCCGCCGCCATTGGCGAGCGCGCAGACCCTGTCGCCGATAACAAATTCCGTGACGCCCTCGCCGAGCGCCACCACCTCGCCGGCAACCTCGAGCCCGAGCACGGGGCTTGCATCCTTCGGCGCGGGATAGGTGCCCTGCCGCTGGGCGACATCCGGGCGATTGACGCCGGCGGCTGAGACGCGCACCAGGATTTCGCCCGCCTTCGGCGCCGGCAGCGGACCGATGGCAAAGCACATGACCTCGGCCTCGCCGAAGGACGGCAGGTCGACAAAACGCATGGATGCAGGAAGCGGCATGGCGGGTGTCCTCTCACTCGGCGCGGATGTCACGACATAAGCCATAGAGCACGATCTGGAAAGGAGGCTCATTGCCGCGGAGCTTTTGTCCTGCCTCGCCTCGCGCTATCGCTTGCCGTGCGCACGGAGCAATCCGTCGGGTCTTAGCGGCCCGAATAAACGTCGATTATCAGTCCGCTTTCGCTCTTCTTCGCCACCTTCTTCAGCTCGGCGATCTCGGCCGAGACCCGGTTGATATCGTCGATCACCAGGCCCTGCGGAAGTTCGAGCACGCCGATCGAGCAACGCATCAGCGGAAATTCGCGGTCTCGGCCATGGCGATCCTGGCCATGGATGCGGCCGGCGCTGCGATCGTCGTCGGAATAGAGTTCGATCACGTCGTCATGGAAGTCGGAGAGCAGCCGATCGAGGATCTCGGTCAGTTCCTCGCGGCTCCAGTCGCGCAGGCCGATGAAGAAGTCGTCGCCGCCGACATGACCGAGGAAATCGCCCTCGGCAAAGAAGTAGCGGCGCAGCAGGGCAGCAAACAGGGAGATGGCGTGGTCGCCGCTCTGGAAGCCGTAGTGATCGTTGAACGGCTTGAAATTGTCGAAGTCGCAATAGCAGAAGAAGCGGCTGTCATCGCCGTCGCGGGCAAAATCCTGCATCAGGTCGCGGATCGCGCGATTGCCGGGAAGACCGGTCAGCGGGTTCTGGTCCTGCGCGGTCTTCAACTGCTTCTCGTTGATGATGCGGATCAGCGAGGCGGCCGAGACGACGCCGGCATAGCGCATGTTCTCGGTGAGGATGACGCAGTCGGAACCGTCCATGTTGGCGAAAATCGACATCAGCCGCTCGGCATCGGCATCGAGACCGACGATCGGGGCGCGCTCGACAAAATGCGAGATCGAGCGTTCGTAGATCTTGTTCTTCAAGAGGTCGCGGCCGAAGGGCTGGTAGATGAACTCCTTGAGGTGGAACTCGTTGATGATGCCGCGCGGTTCGCCATTGGCGTTGAGCACCGGGAAGAAGGACTGGCGCGGATTGCGGCGGAACAGATCGAAGACGCTGTCGATGCCCTCGTGCTCGAAGACGGTGGGCATGTGCTCGATTTGCCGGCGGATGAGAATCTCGTCGAGCGACTGGGTCGAGCGGCGAGCCTTGCCGATCTCCTGCAGGTGCGGAAAGGACGGCTTCAACTCGTTCATCAGCGTCGTGGGCCGGGCGACGAACCAGCCCTGAACGAGATCGACGCCGAATTCCCGGCAGGCGATGAACTCGGCCTCCGTCTCGATGCCCTCGGCAATCACCCGCACGCCGAGCACGTGGCAGAAGTTGACGATGTTCTTCACCAGGTGCCGCTTGCGCGGATTGCTGTCCATGTTGGCGACGAAATGGCGGTCGATCTTCACATAGTCGACCGGGTAGTCGCATAGCAGCTTCATCTCGCCGTGGCCGACCCCGAAATCGTCGATCGCCAGCTTGAAGCCGGACTTGCGCAGCCGCGCGACGAGGCCGGCGAACTCGGGAACGCTGGTATTGTCGAAGCGCTCGGAGAAGCTCGAAACACACCGACGAGGGCGGAATGTTGGCCAGGCGCAGGTGCTGCAGCACGCTGTCGACCAGTTCGTCGCCCTGGGCGATCAACCGCACATCGAGGTTGAGGAAAAGCGTGATGTCGGAGAAATGCGGCAAGGTCGCAAACTTGGCAAGCGCCCGGCTCGCCACCATCTGCTCAAGCGCCATCAATTGGCCCGCGGCAGAAGCCTGGTCAAGCAGATCGAGCGGCGAGTCGTAACCGATACGGTCATGGCCCCGCATCAGGCTTTCATAGCCAAACACCGCACCGGTGCCGACCTCGACGATTGGCTGGAGGGCATTTTCGACGACAAGCTTGGCAAGTGTGAGCAATTGGTCATTGGCGAAGCGACGCAAGATGCCCGTGTCCACCGCGGCGCCCGAAACCATGATCTTTCTCCAAAATTCACTTGTTTTTATGGAGCCAAGGCTTGATCGGAAATCGTCAAGAAAACCTTTCCCGAATGTGAAGGTTTGATGAAGTTTGCATGTCAGGCCCAGCGCAGGACCTCACCTGCGGATGCCGCCAGATGATGGCTCGCCTGCCGTGGGTATCGACGTGCGCTGCATGGGGATGACCGTCGGTGGCCAGTCGCGGGTTCGTCCTCCCACTTGAAGGCGAAGACGGCCCGGGGTTCTGCGTGGCCGCTTTGACCGACCGATGACAAGGCTCAGAAAAACATCATGAGAACGGCATAGCCAACCGTGACCATGATAAGGCCGACGATGAGCATCGGCAGCAAGGAGCTGCCGCCTTCGACCGTCTCGGCTTTCAGGGGCTTCGCAGTGTCGTGCTTCGGGGTTTCGACCATGGTTATTCTCCTTGGGTCAGGGCATGGATGTGTCAGGACGCGGTTTCCGGCGAAACCGGCGCGGTATCGCGCGGGTCGAGCATCGTCTCCGTCTTGCGGCGATAGGGTCTGCGCGCTCTGGGCGGAGCATCGGGCAAAAAGGCGGCGAAGGCCGTGGGGGCGAGGACGATGTCGGCGAGGGTGTACCGGTCCAGCGTCGACAGGAAGGAAGCGATCGCCTCGCCCAGCATGCCCGAAAGCTTGCAGGCCCGCGTCAGGACGCACTGGTTGCCCGTGGCAAAGCACTCGACAACGGCGAAGTCAGGCTCCGTCAGCCGGACGACGTCGCCGATGCGAATCGTCTCTGCCGGCCGGGCAAGCACCAGTCCTCCCGAGCGTCCCCGTATGGCCGTCAGGAAGCCACCGCGCGTCAGCGTGTTGGCGACCTTGTTGAGATGGGTCCTCGATACACCGAAGGAACGTGATGCCGCCTCGATCGTGAACGAGGTCTCTCCACTCGAGGCCGCGAACATCAGCATGCGCAGGGCATAGTCGGAAAAGCTCGTCAGGCGCATGGCCAGGCTCCCCGGTCCAACTCGCGGGCACCGTAACCCGCCCCGATCACAGCACGTCCTCGCCGATCGGCTGAATGTGGATCGCGTTTTCGCCGCGATGAAAAGCGATCGCCAGACGGAAGCTGTGGGCGATGCGAAGCGCGCGGTTGATGAACAATTGCGCGACCTCAGGCGGACAGAGCCGCTGCACAGTGGCGCGAAACAGGGTGAGCCAGCGGCGGAAATGGCGCTCTTCGAGGCCCTCGATCGCCAGATGCGGCGGCAGCGGCCGGCCGCCATAGCGTGATGTGCGCAAAAGCGTCGCCGACCAGAAGTCGCACATCTTTTCAAGGTGAGCCGGCCAGGCATCGGCGGCGATCTCAGCGGCGAAGACGGGGCCGAGCAGGTCGTCGCGGCGGATCTCGTCATAAAAGCCATGGACCACGGCGCGGACCATTTGCTCGTCCAGCATGTCGGGCAAGGGAATGCCGTCTATGACGATGGTCCTGTCGATACGGCTTTCCTCGATCATGCCCGCCCGTTCCTTGTCTCTCACCATGAGATCAAACCTGGTCGTTAAAACATAGATTGTCAATCTATGTTTTAATTCGGAGCCGAACCGCCGCTGGCGTGAGAGCAGGATGTGTCGCAAACGGAACGGAATGTGGCCCCGGTAAAAGGGGACTCTGGTCCAAGGCCCGCTTATATGCTTGGCTCACCGAAGAATTGCCGGACCATTGCCAGACTGGGGTCGATCATGCGCGCACAGCCGAAAGCCAGCCACTTCATCGACGGAGAGTATGTCGAGGATACCGACGGCACCGTCATCGAGAGCATCTATCCCGCGACCGGCGAGGTCATCGCCAAGCTGCATGCGGCGACCCCGGCCATCGTCGAGAAAGCAATAGCGTCCGCCAAGCGGGCACAGAAAGAATGGGCGCGATTGAGCCCGACGGCGCGCGGGCGCGTCTTGAAGAAGGCCGCCGAAATCATGCGTGAGCGCAACCGCGCGCTCTCCGAGCCTCGAAACGCTCGATACCGGCAAGCCGATCCAGGAAACGATCGTCGCCGACCCGACCTCGGGCGCCGACAGTTTCGAATTCTTCGGCGGCATCGCCGCGACTGCGCTGAACGGCAGCCAGATTCCGCTGGGCGGCGACTGGGCCTATACCAAGCGCGTGCCGCTCGGCGTCGTGGTCGGCATCGGCGCGTGGAACTATCCGCAGCAGATTGCCTGCTGGAAGGGCGCGCCGGCCCTTGCCGCCGGCAATGCCATGGTGTTCAAGCCGTCGGAAGTGACCCCGCTCGGGGCCTTGAAGATCGCCGAGATCCTGATCGAGGCCGGCCTGCCGAAGGGCGTGTTCAATGTCATCCAGGGAGACCGCGACACCGGGCCGCTGCTGGTGTCGCACCCAGACGTTGCCAAGGTGTCGCTGACCGGCTCGGTGCCGACGGGCCGCAAGGTCGCGGGCGCTGCCGCTTCACAGCTCAAGCACGTCACCATGGAACTTGGCGGCAAGTCGCCGCTGATCATCTTCAACGATGCCGATATCGAAAGCGCGATCTCGGGCGCCATGCTCGCCAATTTCTATTCCACCGGCCAGGTCTGCTCAAACGGCACGCGGGTCTTCGTGCACAAGGGCATCAAGAAGGCGTTCCTCGCCCGGCTGAAAGCGCGCACCGAGGCGATCCTGATCGGCGATCCGCAGGACGAGGCGACGCAGATGGGACCGCTCGTCTCCTGGGCGCAGCGCGAGAAGGTTCTGGGCTACATCGCCAAGGGCAAGGCGGAAGGCGCCACGCTCCTCACCGGCGGCGGCATTCCGAACAACGTCGGTCCCAGTAACGGGTCTGGCGAAGGCTACTACGTCCAGCCGACCGTGTTTGCCGACGTGACCGACGACATGACCATTGCCCGCGAGGAGATCTTTGGCCCGGTCATGTGCGTGCTCGACTTCGAGGATGAGGCGGACGTGATCGCGCGGGCGAACGCCAGCGAATTCGGCCTGGCCGGCGGCGTGTTCACCGCCGACATCACCCGCGCCCACCGCGTGGTCGACGAGCTGGAAGCCGGCACCCTGTGGATCAACACCTACAATCTCTGCCCGGTCGAGATCCCCTTCGGCGGCTCGAAGCAATCCGGTTTCGGACGGGAAAATTCGGCGGCCGCGTTGGAGCACTATACCGAACTGAAGACGGTTTATGTCGGCATGGGCAAGTGCGAGGCGCCGTATTGAGATCCTTCTCCCCTTTTGTGGGGGAGAATGCAAAATCAACAGTTTAGCGAAGCTAAATGTTAGATTTTGCAAGTGAGGGGGTACCCCCTCACCTGCGATTTCTAGCACTTGGCTCACGCCAAGATGCTGAAATCGCTTCCTCTCCCACAAGGGGAGAGGCGGCGCAGGGGGCTAGGACATGCAGAACGCAGACTACATCATCATCGGTTCCGGCTCGGCGGGCTCGGCGCTTGCCTATCGCCTGTCCGAGGACGGCAAGCATACGGTGCTGGTGCTGGAATATGGCGGGTCGGATGTCGGGCCGTTCATCCAGATGCCGGCCGCACTCGCCTGGCCGATGAGCATGAAGCGCTATAACTGGGGTTATCTCTCCGAGCCCGAGCCGAACCTCAACAACCGGCGCATCACCGCGCCGCGCGGCAAGGTGATCGGCGGCTCATCATCGATCAACGGGCTGGTCTATGTGCGGGGACACGCCGAGGACTACAACCGCTGGGAAGAGCTTGGCGCGCGCGGCTGGGCCTATGCCGACGTTCTCCCCTATTTCAAGCGGATGGAAACCTCCGACGGCGGCGAGGCCGGATGGCGCGGCACCGACGGGCCGCTGCATGTGCGGCGCGGGCCGGTCAACAACCCGCTGTTCCATGCCTTCATCAAGGCCGGCGAGCAGGCCGGCTTCGAGACCACCGAGGACTACAACGGCTCCAAGCAGGAAGGCTTCGGCCTTATGGAGCAGACGATCCACAAGGGGCGGCGCTGGTCCGCGGCGAATGCCTATCTGAAGCCCGCGCTGAAGCGACCGAACGTGTCGCTCACCCGTTGCTTTGCCCGCCGCGTCATCATCGAAAACGGTCGCGCCGTCGGTGTCGAGATCGAGCGGAACGGAAAGATCGAGGTGGTGCACGCCAACCGCGAGGTGATCGTCTCGGCCTCGTCGTTCAATTCGCCGAAACTGCTGATGCTGTCAGGCATCGGACCGGCGGCGCATCTGAAGGAGATGGGGATCGAGGTCGTCGCCGACCGCCCCGGCGTCGGCGCCAATCTGCAGGATCATATGGAATTCTATTTCCAGCAGGTCTCGACCAAACCGGTGTCGCTCTATTCCTGGCTGCCGTGGTTCTGGCAGGGGGTCGCGGGGGCGCAATGGCTGTTGTCCAAGGGCGGGCTTGGCGCCTCCAACCAGTTCGAGGCCTGCGCCTTCCTGCGCTCCGCGCCCGGGCTGAAGCAACCGGACATCCAGTATCACTTCCTGCCGGTCGCCATCTCCTATGACGGCAAGGCGGCGGCCAAGAGCCATGGCTTCCAGGTGCATGTCGGCTACAACCTGTCGAAGTCGCGCGGCGCAGTCACGCTACGCTCGCCCGAGCCGATGGCCGATCCGGTGATCCGCTTCAACTATATGAGCCATCCGGAAGACTGGGAGAAGTTCCGCCATTGCGTGCGGCTGACCCGCGAGATCTTTGGCCAGCAGGCCTTCGACCCGTTCCGCGGGCCGGAGATCCAGCCGGGCGAAGGCGTGCGAAGCGACGAGCAGATCGACGCCTTCCTGCGCGAGCACCTGGAAAGCGCCTACCACCCCTGTGGCACGTGCAAGATGGGGCTCCCGGATGATCCCCTGGCGGTCGTCGACCCGGAATGCCGAGTGATCGGCATCGAAGGACTGCGCGTCGCGGATTCGTCAATTTTCCCGCATGTGACCTACGGCAACCTCAACGGCCCATCGATCATGACGGGGGAAAAGGCCGCCGACCACATCCTCGGCCGCCAGCCCCTACCCCGCTCCAACCAGGAACCGTGGACCAATCCACGCTGGCAGACGAGCGACCGCTAAGGCTCAGTGATAGTCGTCCTCGCGCTGGTGGCGGACGGCGAGGATGGTGACTGTCTTGGCGTCCTCGATTTCGAAGAGGGCAATATAGCCACCCGCGCCAAAGGGGATGATCAGTTCTCGCAGGAAACTGTCGTTCCCGGGCGCCTTGCGCGCCGCAAAGGGAAATTCGCGGAGCCCGTCTATCGTGCGGATGATGACCTCCACGGCCTTCTCAGTGGCCAAGGCATCCCGCTGCAGCAGGAAAGCGTAGAGGCGCTTAATGTCCGCGCGCGCTCCCAGGCTGTAGCGCAATCTATAGCTCATTGCCCGAGTTCAGCCTTCTTGGCCGCGAGCATGGCCCTCAGTTCGGCATGAACCTCATCGGCATCGAAATAGATGCCCGTTCTCTTTCCATGTTCGCGCGACGCCAGCCCTCGGGCGATGAACTCGGCCTGGGTCTTGCGGTAGTGGATCTGCGCCTTGACCGAATTCTCGACGAAGGCAGAGAGGCTTTCGCCCTCCTCGAGCACGCTTTCGGCGGCGGCCCGCAATTCGGGATCGACGCGGAGCGAGGGAAGCGTTGCGGTCTTCATGGGAACCTCATGCGTTGCAAATGCGATGCAGAGTGCGCGCCGATGGTAAGAACGTCAATCCCGCGACTTTACTGCCCGAACAGCTTCCACCTTGTCGGGCGAAAACGGATGTCGGCGCCGACGGCGACGGGGGCGTCGAGGGGGACCTCGATCTCCAGGTGATGGGGCTCATGGCCGTTGTTTGCGACGTCGATCTCGGCGATGCGCGTGCCGGCAAGGCGGCGGCAGGCGGTGACCTTGCCGTAGAGCGAGTGGCTGTCGGTGGTGACCTCCACGTCCTGAGGGCGGAAGAACAGCTCGCCCGGTCCCTCGCCGTTCTCGGACGTGCCGATCGGTTCGCCCTGGAACAGCACCGTCTTGTCGCGGACCGTGACGGGCACATGCGAGGACTCGCCGATGAAGGAGAAGACGAAGGGCGAATTCGGCGTGTCGTAGACATCGTCGGCCGTGCCGACCTGCTCGACCTTGCCCTGGCTCATCACCACCACCCGGTCGGCAAGCTCCAGCGCCTCTTCCTGATCATGGGTGACGAAGAAGGTGGTGTGGCCGGTGCGGTCGTGGAATTCCTTCAGCCAGCGGCGCAATTCCTTGCGCACCTTGGCGTCGAGGGCGCCGAAGGGCTCGTCGAGGAGCAGCACGGTCGGCTCGATCGCCATGGCGCGGGCGAGCGCCACGCGCTGGCGCTGGCCGCCGGAGAGCTGGGCCGGATAGCGCTTTTCCAGGCCGGTCAGGTGGACCATTTCGAGAAGATCCGAGACGCGTTTCCTGATTTCATGGGTCGGCGGGCGGTTGGCCTTGGGGCGGACTTTCAGACCGAAGGCGATGTTCTCGGCCACCGTCATGTGGCGGAATAGCGCATAGTGCTGGAAGACGAAGCCGATATGGCGCTCCTGCACGCTCTTTTCCGAGGCGTCCTCTTCGCCGAAGAAGATCTTGCCGGCGGTCGGCTGCTCGAGGCCAGCGATCAGGCGCAACAGCGTCGTCTTGCCGGATCCGGACGGCCCGAGCAGCGCGATCAGTTCGCCGGAACGGATCGACAGCGACAGGTCGGAGAGAGCCGGGAATTGGCCGAACTCCTTTCGGATATTGGCGATCTTGACGTCCATCGGCTGAGACCTTTCAGTGTTTGCGGCTTGCCGCGATCGCGTGGCCGTAGCGAAGTTCCAGAACGGTCTTCAGCGCCAGCGTCACGAGGGCAAGGAGAGCAAGGAGCGTCGAGACCGCGAAGGCCGCGACAAAGTTGTATTCGTTGTAGAGGACCTCGACATGCAGCGGCATGGTCTCGGTCAAGCCACGCACATGGCCGGAGACGACCGACACGGCGCCGAACTCGCCCATGGCGCGGGCGTTGCAGAGCAGAACGCCGTAGAGCAGGCCCCATTTGATATTGGGCAGCGTCACGTACCAGAAGGTCTGCCAGCCGCTGGCACCGAGCGAGAGCGCCGCCTCCTCGTCGCCGGTGCCCTGCTCCTGCATCAGCGGGATCAACTCGCGCGCGACGAAGGGAAAGGTGACGAAAATGGTGGCGAGCACGATGCCCGGCACGGCGAAGAGGATCTCGATTCCGTAGCTTTTGAGGAACGGGCCGAGCAGGCTCTGCGAGCCGAACAGCAGCACATAGACCAGTCCGGAAATGACCGGCGAGATGGAGAAAGGCAGGTCGATCAGGGTGATCAGGAAAGTCTTGCCCTTGAACTCGAACTTCGCGATCGCCCAGGCGGCGGTCACGCCGAACACCAGGTTGAGCGGCACGGCGATCGCCGCGACCGTCAGCGTCAGCCGGATGGCCGAGAGCGTATCCGGATCGCCGAGCGCTTCGAAAAAGGCGGGCACGCCCTTTCGGAAGGCCTCGATGAAGACAAGGAGGAGCGGCAGAAGCAGCACGAAAGCCAAGAAGGCGAGAGCCACGGCCATCAGCGAAAAGCGCGCGAGCGGGCTTTCGGTCGAGGCGTCGCGGAAACGGGTTCGGCGCGGAGAGACAGCCTCAGCGGACATTGGCGTATCTCCTCCGGCTCCACATTTGCAGCAGGTTTATGAAGAGCAGCATGGCGAAAGAGATCAGGAGCATGATGCAGGCGATCGCGGTTGCGCCGGCATAGTTGAACTCTTCCAGGCGGATGACGATCAAGAGCGGCGCGATCTCCGAGATGTAGGGAATATTGCCGGCAATAAAGATGACCGAGCCGTATTCTCCGACGCCGCGAGCGAAGGCAAGCGCGAAACCGGTCAGGATCGCGGGCGTCAGCGCCGGAAGGACAACGATGCGCAGCGTCTGGAGGCGGGTAGCGCCAAGAGTGGCAGAGGCCTCCTCAACCTCGCGGTCGAGCTCCTCCATCACCGGCTGAACGGTGCGCACGACGAAGGGCAGACCGACGAAGACCAGTGCGACGACGATGCCGACCGGAGTAAAGGCGACCTTGAGTCCCAGCGGCGCGAGCAGCGACCCGATCCAGCCATTCGGCGCATAGAGGGCTGCCAGCGAAATGCCGGCGACGGCCGTCGGCAGGGCAAAAGGCAAATCGACCACCGCATCGAGCAGGCGGCGGCCGGGGAAGTCATAGCGCACCAGCACCCAGGCGACGATGACGCCGAACACGGCGTTGATGGCGCCGGCCGCGAGTGCCGAGCCGAAGCTCACTTTCAGGGCGAGCATGGTTCGCTCGTCGGTGGCGATCGTAAAGAATTCTTCCCATCCGAGCGAGGCCGAGCGCCAGACCAGACCCACCAAGGGGATCAGGATGATCACCGTCAGATAGAAGATGGTGTAGCCGAGCGTCAGCCCGAAGCCCGGCAGGATGCTCGGTTGCCGCCAGTTTTTCATCATGTGTCCCGTCGTCATTCCCGTGTCCGGTTGCTCATAATGCCGCGAATTGCGCCAGCGACAAGCCCCGGCCTCGTCGGGAGGTCGGGGCTGGGCCGGCAATTGGACGGCCGATTACCGGGCTGGCCGGTAGATCTGATCGAAGATCCCGCCATCGTCAAAGTGGATCGGCTGCACCTTGGCCCAGCCGCCAAACATCGGATCGTCGATGGTCACGAGGTCGATCCGGGCGAATTTCTCCAAATCCTCGGCCGCCACGACTCGGGCTTTGACGGGCGATAGAAATGCTTCGCCGCAATCCTCTGCCCCTCTTCCGAATAGAGATACTGGAGATAAGCTTCGGCGACCTTGCGCGTGCCCTTGGCATCGACATTTCCGTCGACCACGGCAACCGGAGGTTCGGCGAGAATCGACTGCGGCGGCGTGACGATCTCGAAACTGTCCTCGCCGAATTCAGCGCCGGCAAGATAGGCCTCGTTTTCCCACGCAAGCAGCACGTCGCCGATCTGGCGCTGGGCGAAGGTGGTCAGAGAGCCACGAGCGCCGGTGTCGAGAACGGGGGCTCGCTTGAACAGCTCGGCGACGTAATCGCGCACCTTGGCTTCGTCGCCACCATATTGCTTGTAAGCCCAGGCCCAGGCCGCGAGATAGTTCCAGCGCGCGCCGCCTGAAGTCTTCGGGTTGGGCGTGACGATCTGCAAGTCTCCCGTCACCAGGTCGCCCCAGTCCTTGATGCCCTTGGGATTCCCCTTGCGCACCAGGAAAACGATCGTCGAAGTATAGGGCGAAGAGTTGTTCTCCAGGCGACCGCGCCAGTCCTTGGCGATCTTGCCGGTCCTTTCCGCGATGGCGTCGATGTCGCCTTCGAGCGCCAGGGTCACGACATCGGCGTCGAGGCCGTCTATCACCGAACGCGCCTGCTTGCCGGAACCGCCGTGGGACTGGCGGATGGTCACGCTTTCGCCTGTCTCGGCCTGCCAATGCTTGGCGAAGGCGGCATTGTAATCCTTGTAGAGTTCCCGGGTGGGGTCGTAGGAGACATTCAGCAGTGTTGTATTGGCATGGGCCGAAACGACGAGACCGGTCGACAGGGATAGTCCAACAAGGAACCTAGCCAGCTGTTTGGTAAAGCTGTTCATCGCAACCTCTCCTTTGCTCATTTCCTGAAGTTAAGACTACTGGACAGGTCGTGTTAGTCAACGCGAGCGGAAAAATAGCAAAACGGTACCCCACCCAGCGGGGCGACGGAAAACGAGGCTCCATCCACAGTGGAAGAACGCAGGTAGTTTCGTTCACAAAACAGCGCTATCACAGAAAAGCCGCGTTGGCGAAAACGGTCGAGCGACCGTTCGTCCGCGAGAATTCTCAGGCGCGAGCAGCCCGAATTATGCCTTGCCGTCGATTGCGATCGGCACCCGTATGCTCTCGATCGCATCGACGATCGTGGTCGAGAAAAGCACCGAGCGCGTCTCGTCGGCGACACGGGCGAAGACATGGCGGACCTCGCAATCGCTTTCGCCACTGCAATCCTCGCAACGGCGGTAGGCCGTGAGCGACAGGCAGGGCAGAGGCGCGATAGGCCCGTCGATCAGGCGCAGCACTTCCCCATAGGTGATCTCGTCCGCAGGCCTGAGTAGCAGATAACCGCCCTGCTTGCCACGACGGCTGGTGACCATGCCGTTGTGCTTCAGGTCCAACAGGATCTGCTCGAGAAATTTCTTTGGGATCTTCTGCCGTTCGGCAATTTCGGAAATCTGCAAGGGGGCACCCGCCTCGGCGCGCGCCAGGGCCGAAAGCGCTCGCAAGGCGTATTTGGCTTTCTGCGAAATCATCGACGAACCGCTTGCTGGCCGGCACGGTCCGGCGACCGCGTGTTTTGCAGCGTTTAGCCCAGTTCGCATGGAAAAACAAACTGGCGCCGGCTATTTTGCGGGCGGACGAGGGAGCGGACATGGCGGCGGCTTTTCTTCCGAAAGCGCCCGCGAGAGAGATATTTGCTCGCCGGCCCAGTTGTTTGGGAATGGCTGTTTCTCGTCCCGCCGGCATTTTGTTGCGATACTTTCACACAGCTCAGCTAGCAGGATCGGCACATGACCTCCCAAGACCAACAGATGCGCGCGGCACGGCTCGATGCCGAACTGGCCAGTCTCGACCTTCCCGGCCGGCTGGCGCTCGTCGCCACGTTCGGCGGCCGCGCCGTCTTCACCACCAGCCTCGGCATCGAGGACCAGGTGATCACCGCCGCGATCGGCCTGGCACGACTGCCGATCGAAGTCTCGACGCTCGAGACCGGCCGGCTGTTCAAGGAGACAGTCGACCTGATCGGCGAAACCGAGGAGCGCTTCGGTATCGAGATCAGGCGCTTCTATCCGGAACAGGACGACATCGACGCCTATGCGGCGAAGTACGGCCTGAACGGCTTCTATGAGAGTGTCGAGGCGCGCCACGCCTGCTGTCATGTCCGCAAGCTGGTGCCGCTGGCCAAGGCCCTTTCCGGCGCCACCCTGTGGGTCACCGGCCTTCGCCGCGGCCAGTCGGGCAACCGAGCGACCACGCCCTTTGCCGAATACGACGCCGAGCGCGATCTCATCAAGGTGAACCCGCTGGCCGACTGGTCGCTCGCCGACATCGACGCCTATGTCGAGGCGCAGGCGGTGCCGACCAATCCGCTGCACAAGCGCGGTTACCCGTCGATCGGCTGCGAGCCTTGCACCCGGGCGATCAAGCCCGGCGAGCCGGAACGCGCCGGCCGCTGGTGGTGGGAGAACGACGAGAAGCGCGAATGTGGCCTGCACGTACCGGAAGCGGCAGGGACGCCGCTGGAACGCACGCCGGCCTGATTTTAGCGGCTTTGGCCCCTCACCCTGACCCTCTCCCCGCAAACGGGCAGAGGGGACGGAAACGGCGCCGCCTGTCCCTTCTCCCCCGTTTGCGGGGAGAAGGTGGCGGCAGCCGGATGGGGGCAAAGCCCGAGACTTACAGTCGGATATGATTCCGATCCAAGGACAAGAGACAATGCATCATTCGGAATTCGACCCCCATTCCAAGGACCAGCCGGCCAAGCCGCCGCTCGATCCGCACCTGAAGGCGCTGGAGAACGAGGCGATCCACATCTTCCGCGAAGTGGCCGCCGAGTTCGACAAGCCGGTCATGCTCTATTCGATCGGCAAGGATTCGTCCGTGCTGCTGCATCTGGCGCGCAAGGCCTTTTACCCCGGCCGCGTGCCCTTTCCGCTGCTGCATGTGAACACCGGCTGGAAGTTCGCCGAAATGATCGCCTTTCGCGATGAAATCGTCGAACGCTACGACCTCGACCTGATCGAGCACATCAATCCGCGCGGGGCGGCCGAAGGCGTCACCCCGTTCAGCCACGGTTCGGCGCTCTATACCGACATCATGAAGACGGAAGGCCTGCGCCAGGCGCTTGATGCCGGAAAGTTCGATGCCGCCTTCGGCGGTGCACGGCGCGACGAGGAAGCCAGCCGCGCCAAGGAGCGCATCTACTCCTTCCGCACGCCCGACCATCGCTGGGACCCGCGCAACCAACGGCCTGAACTGTGGAACATCTACAACGGCCAGATCCGCCGCGGCGAAAGCGTGCGCGCCTTCCCGTTGTCCAATTGGACCGAGGTCGACATCTGGCGCTACATCCAGGCGGAGGACATTCCGCTGGTGCCGCTCTACTATGCCGCCAAGCGTCCCTTCGTCGAGCGGGACGGCATGATGATCCTCGCCGAGGATCCCCGCCTCGAACTGCTGCCGGGCGAAGTGCGCCAGGAAGGCATGATCCGTTTCCGCACGCTCGGCTGCTTCCCGCTGACCGGCGCCATCCGCTCGACCGCCACGACGCTAGACGAGGTGATCGCCGAGCTTGAAATCGCCACCGTGTCCGAGCGCCAGGGCCGGGCCATCGACCGCGACCAGTCGGGATCGATGGAGAAGAAGAAACGCGAAGGATATTTCTGAGATGACCGCCGCCATTACAGCCCTCGCCGCCGAGCTTCCGGACGTCCATCCGGCCTTCGTGATCCGCGACACGCGCCCGCTGCGCCTCATTACCTGTGGCTCGGTGGACGACGGCAAGTCGACGCTGATCGGCCGTCTGCTGTGGGACACCAAGGCGGTCAAGGAAGACCAGGCGGCGACCCTCCACCGCGATTCGGGCAAGCAGAACGATCTCGGCCTGCCCGACTTCGCGCTGCTGCTCGACGGGCTGCAGGCCGAACGCGAACAGGGCATCACGATCGACGTCGCCTATCGCTACTTCGCCTCGGACAAGCGCTCCTTCATCGTCGCCGACACGCCCGGCCACGAGCAGTATACCCGCAACATGGCGACCGGCGCCTCGACCGCCGACCTCGCCATCCTGCTGGTCGATGCGCGCGCAGGCCTCTTGGAGCAGACACGCCGCCACGCCACCATCGCCTCGCTGATGGGCATCAAGCAGTTCGTGCTGGCGGTCAACAAGATCGACCTCACCCACTATGATCGCGCCGGCTTCGAGGCTATTTCACACGATTTCAAGACACTGGCGCTGTCGCTCGGCGTGCGC
Organism: Rhizobium arsenicireducens; assembly: GCF_964021225.1. NCBI lineage: Bacteria > Pseudomonadati > Pseudomonadota > Alphaproteobacteria > Hyphomicrobiales > Rhizobiaceae > Rhizobium > Rhizobium arsenicireducens. Next base: position 2,318,666 of record NZ_CAXHYK020000001.1, read on the forward strand.
CAGGTGACCGCCATCCCGATGTCGGCACTGAAGGGCGAAAACGTCGTCTATTCCGGCCATGCCGTCATGCCGTGGTACGACGGACCGACGCTCGTCGAGGCGCTGGAGCTTGCCACCCTGCGTTCTTCCCAGACCACGGGCTTCCGCCTGCCGGTGCAGCGCGTCAGTCGTCCGGGCGAGAGCTTTCGCGGCTATCAGGGTACGGTCGCCGGTGGCGCTGTGAAGCCGGGCGACGGCGTGATGATCCTGCCGTCCGGTCAGATCGCCAACGTCAAGCAGATCGTCACCTTCGACCTCGTGCGCAACGCGGCGGTCGCGGGCGATGCCGTGACACTGGTGCTCGACCGGCAGGTGGACGTCTCGCGCGGCGACATGATCGTCTCGCTCGACGGCCAGCCGCAATCGGGCTTGTCCTTCGACGCACATCTCGTCGCGCTGCAGCCGGACGGCATCCAGCCGGGCAAGCGCTACTGGCTGAAGTCGGGGTCGCGCCGCCAGCGCGTGCAGGTCAATCCGGTTTCCCAGCTCGACCTGAAGTCGGGCAAGTGGAACCCGGCCGAGGCGCTTGCCATGAACGCCATCGGCAAGGTGCATCTTGCCTTCGACGAGGCGGCGATCTTCGATCCTTATGAGCAGAACCGCTCGACGGGCGCCTTCATCCTGATCGATCCGGACACCAACAATACGGTGGCCGGCGGCATGATCACTGCCAAGCGGGCCGATCTCGGCGGGCTGAACGCCAATGACGGCCGGGTAATCCTGTCTCTGCCGGCCGATCTCGCCGAACAGATCATGGCGACCGAACTGCTCGCCAGCCGTCGCGACGAGGTGGAAGCCCGCCGCGTCACCAATGGCGTCGCCCGCGACCTGTTCGACGGCATCGACGGCTGATCTCTCTCCCAGGACGCCAAGCGTCCCACATGCCCGCTCCCTCACCGGAGCGGGCCTTTTTTCGTCCGGATGGGAAGAGAATCATGCCTTATCGTCGCGGCGAACCGGAGCGCCGCGGGCGATATTCATCTCCTCGCGCGTCACCTGTCCATTGGCGTCGAGGATGGCGCGCCAGATGCGATTGCCGATCCGCAGGCTCAAACGGCTCGTCCCGACATCCTCGCCCTCGCCCACTTCGACCGTGCTCTTGACCAGGCCTTGCTCCTGGTGGCGACGGAATTCCGCCGCCGACAAGCCGAAGCGCTGAGCGAGTTCGGCCGGATCGAGGATGAAGTCACCATTGCTGTCGCGTTCGATCTGCATGACAATCCCCCCTTGTGCAAAGACCTACAATATGGACGCGAATCCGATCGGACGGTAGGGTTAAACGCGACACCTTCACTGGGGAAAATTCCAGGCCGTGAAGGTTTGCGCAAGGAGGCGGTATGTCCAACGAGCCGAACAGCAACGCCACGACCCCCGAATTTGCTTCACCCGCCTGCTTCATGCACGAGGTCGATCCTGGCTATATGGGCCTTTCGGCAAGCAACGACCGGCCGACCGACACCGCCAAGTGGCGCGCGGCGGAACGCCAGCGCCTGATTGCGGAACGCCTGGCGCTTTCCCAGGACGAGCGGCAAAGCGCTTCCGGCCTGATCGCCAAGGGTCTCGACCAACTCGTACCGGATGTCTCGGGAAAAGCGATCAGCCTGTACTGGCCGTTTCGCGGGGAGCCTGACCTGCGCGAATGGATGGCGGATGTAACACCGCGAGGGGGAACCTGCCTGCTTCCGCTCGTGGCCGGCAAAGGGCAACCGCTGGTCTTTCGCGCATGGAAAGCAGGCGACAAGCTTGAACGCGGCGTCTGGAACATTCCCTATCCGGCGGAAGGTCCCGAGATCATCCCCGACATTGTAATCGCACCACTGGTCGGCTTCGATCCGGCCTTTTACCGGCTGGGCTATGGCGGCGGCTATTACGACCGCACGCTCGCCGCCCACCCCGGAACGCCGCTCGTCATCGGGGTCGGCTATCAGCAGCAGGCAATTGCGACCATCCACCCGCAAGCCCACGACATCCCCATGCAGGCGATCGTGACGGAACGGGAGATCCGGACAGGAGCCTCCCCCTCCGGCTGACGGCGCCGCAAGAAAAATCCCGCCGCCGTGTCACAGGCGGCCAGGCTCGATCGTCATGGGGGCGTAACTCCCAAACAGGATGATGGAGGCCCTCATGACCAATAGCAGAGCAGTCCGATACGAAGTCGAAATTCCTGACGTGTTCAACGCGCTCCTCGGCGTGCATGCCGTGATGGACGAGACGGTGCCTGCGGCGTGAGGGGATGAGCAGTCAAGAAAAAAGCCCGCAAAAGCGGGCTTTTCTGGCTGGTCGGAGTGGAGTGATTCGAACACTCGACCCCCACGTCCCGAACGTGGTGCGCTACCAGGCTGCGCTACACTCCGTGCCAGCGGCGCCTCTATAGACCAGCGTTTTTTCCTGCACAAGCGGTGATTTCGAGATTTGCGTCAGAAAGACGAAAAATTCTCTGCAGCCGCGGCTTTGCTGGCGCCGGCAGCGTCCCGCAAAGCCCACAATTCCGCTCGAGCCGTGGCAGGCTGGCATCATCGAGAAAAAACATGCGGTATTCCCTGAGGACATGATTTCCTCGCCGCACGTTTGACGATAAAGCCTGAAACGGGAAACGTTGGCGATGGGCGGAGAATCAGGGTTCACCGGGACCACGTTTCGCCAATACGAGGTCAAGGGACAGAGAGATGAATTTCCGCGTGATCACCATGGCCGGCCTTGCGCTGGCACTTGCCGGATGCACCACAACGGGTGTCGCCAAGAACCCGATCGAAGCGCGCTGGAACGGCAAGCAGGCCGGCGCCTTCTTCGCAAGGTTCGGCCCGCCCGTGACCGATACCCAAGCCGGCGGTGCGACGCTTTACACCTGGCGCGGCGGATACAAGACCCGCGCCGTCCCTGCCGTCTACGAGGATCTCGGCAATGGCAAGAAGGGCAAGCTTCTGAAGTCGGCGCGTTCCGAATACCTGCGCTGCGAGGTCCATCTGACGGTCTCGCCCGACTACGTGATCCGCGGCGTCCGCACCGTGGTCGACAAACGCACCGACGGCAAAAGCTATTGCGAGGAATTCCTCGCCGGCGAGTGATCGAGCGCCCCCTCTTTCCGGAACAAGGAAAAGCGCTCGAGAAATCTCCCGGGCGCTTTTCCTTATGATCTTTCTGCCGTGACCGCAGGACAGAGCAGCAGATCGGCGAGATGCTTGCTGCGGAAACGGCGATTACGGGGCCTGGATTTCCAGATGTTCCTGCGTCTGTGGTGCTTTTAGCGGCGTCGTTTCGACATCCAAGTCCGAGGCGGCCATCTTGCCCACACCGGTTTCGATGGCATCCTGCAGATCCATCGTGAATTCGGACGGCAGCGCGATCCGCGTGCCGATGGCCAGAAGCCCGTCACCACCTCAATGGTGCGCTCCGCCATGGTATCGACGAGACGGTTTATCCCATCTATCCCGGCGTCCGTCGGCTTGCGCGCGTCACGGACGCCGCCGTTCTCTCGGTTGAACTTCTGCAGAGGGCGCCGTGGATGACGCCCTCCCAGAAGCAACAGAAAACCAACACGCCTCACAAACGCACTACCTACTGGAAGCAAGGTCGTTATACACGCGTTAGGGTTAACACTTGCCTTACAGGCCCCGAATTTTATGGTTAATAATCAGTATATACATGGAAGGAACGAAATCGGCCGCGATAGGGCGAAAGGCCGCCTGCGGCACCCACCTCCGCATGCAGCTTGCGGGATTGACGCCCCCCTCTTGACGATGTTCCCGCTTTGTTTCATTTGATCTCCATGGCCGTCAGCATCGACACCCTTGGCAAGGCAGTCCGACACCACATGCTCGTGGTGGCGACCTGCAAGCAGTGCGAGCGGCAGGCAAGGTTCCTGGCGAGCGATCTCGCCGGCCTCTATGGCCATGGCCGCGATCCGCGGACGCTGCCCTTTCGCTGCAAGGCCTGCGACCTCCGCGGCTGTCGGATCACTGTGATGGAATCACCCTTCGACCGAACGCACGAGACGATTGTCTGGCGGCCGGTGAAGGTGCGGGGTTAACGGTCGGCGGATCGATCGAAGCAGAGGAGAGGAAAATGACCGTCTGCGTTTCATTCACTTCGGGTTCAGCCGCAATCCTCTTAGATCCCCCTCGCCCGATGTTGGGCGTCCAGAGGATTGTCTCCAATGCATAAGCTGAAACTCGCCCTGATCGCTTCCACGCTTGTCCTGTCCGCCGGCGCTTCCCAAGCGGAAGATCTCGTCTTCACCTTGAAGAACGGCACGAATTCCGTGCTGAACAACTTCCACGCTTCGCCGGTCGGCGTCGACAAGTGGGAAGACGACATCTTCGGCCAGGACGTGCTGGAGCCGGGCGAGAGCATGCAGATCACCATCGCCGACGGCCGCGACGTCTGCAATTACGACATGCGCTTCGAATTCCAGGGCGACGATCTCGAAACCACGACCGACACGCAGAACCTCTGCGAGATGGGCGAATATACCATTCAGGAATAGGCGGCACACCTAGCCGGATTGATTCGGCCCGTCGGGAATCCCGGCGGGCCGCTTCATTTCGTGATTGGGACGTCGGCGGGCCATAAAGGCGGCGCTTCACCTGCCGCCGATCGGCTTCTTGCCCCTGAGCCTGATGGCGAGACCAATACCGATCTTGCTGGTGAAGATGGTGAGGGTGAAGGCGATCGGCCAAGCCATGGCAAACTGCCAGGGCCAGACATGTAGCCATTCCACGGTAGGGCCCAGGGCGATCAATGACATGATCCCGGACATCAAGGAGGCCATCATGAAGGTGATGAAGACTTGGGCGAGCAGCAGGGTTTTCTTGTCGAGCATAAGGGTCTCACTGTCTAAGGGTCGTGCGTGACAGGAGCCAGAAACCAGTCACGGCACCACCCTGGATTAGGGTTGGTGCCGTGGGTTCGCGAAAAGCGACTTTATCCCGCAATGCGGGGACCGGAATAACCACACCGGCCTCAAATTTTTTCGGCAAGCGCCTGCATAAAGCAGATGGCCGCGAAGTCAAGTTCGGCATCGGGAGAACTCCCTTTTGCCCTTGTCCCATCGGAAAGCGCATGGAAGATTGGGTCGACCTCAAGGAAGGACAAGCATGAAGCACATCATCGCCGCCGTTTTCGTCTCTACAGCTCTCGTCTTCACCGCTCTGGCCTCGCCCGCCGCAGCGGCGCTTTCTGGCTATTACGACAGCGCGGAAAAGATCGCCACGATCCTCTCCAGCAGTGCGGTCGCGGATGCCGTCGGCCAAGCGCCGGTTGGGTCGATATCCAACACCGGCACGCGCAAGGACGGAGCCAGTGAATGGCAGGTCCGCACCCAGGAATGCGATCTCACGGTCTATCTGATCCCGGTCTTGCCCGAAGGACCGGGCAAGACGACGTATCTTCTGGAAGCTCCGGGAGGGTGCGAGTGAGAGGGAACGGCGCAACGTGGCCGGAAGACGCAGTCCGCGCCGATTTGACAAGAAAGAATAGCAAACCATATATATTTACTGCGCAGCACAATCTTGTAACGGCGCGATGACGAAACGATATAATCGCGATGCAACTGACACGCTTTTCAGACTATGGCCTGCGGCTGATGATGATGGCCGCTGCCAACAGCGGGCGGCGCATCACGATCGAAGAGACCGCAAAGGCCTATGACATTTCGCGCGCCCACCTGATGAAGGTGGCGCAATTGCTGGTGCGCGAGGGCTTTCTCAAGGCGACGCGGGGACGTAGCGGCGGTCTCACCCTGGCGCGTCCGCCGGAAACCATCACCATCGGCGCCCTCGTGCGCGCCACGGAAACCGATTTTGCCATCGTCGAATGCATGGGACCGGGCAACCAATGCCGCATCACAGCGGGTTGCCGGCTGCGCGGCGTGCTTGGCAAGGCGCTGGGCGCCTTCCTGGAGGTTCTCGATGGCCATACGCTGGCGGAACTTGCCCTGAGGCCAGAGGATTTCGGCTTCCCCAAGGTGGCATAACGCTCCGCTCGGAAGGGGCGCTTCCTCGACGGACAGCCGATCGCTGCAGTGGCCAAGGCCTGATCCTGGAACCGCGACTTACTCCCTGACGGCATGCAGGCAGGCAATCAGTTCCCCCGCGCTAGCCTGGGCCCGCAGCCGGGAATCCTCGTCCTTTTCCCGTTCGGCCAGATCAAGATAACAGTCGAGCAGCAGTTCGCACAGCGACAGGAGGCGCGTCTCCACCCCTTCCGGCACGGCGTCCAGCACAGGCGAGCTACCAAAAGGCTGGGCAACGGCAGCTGCGCTGCGCGCCTGCGCCTGTTCCGCCAGTCCGCGAAACCGCTCGGCGCCTTTGGCCGCCCGGATCGCGCGCGCCTCCAGATGGTCCGACAGCCGAAGCTCGAGGGCGGCGAGTTCGGCGCGCACCGGACGGGCGCCCGAGCGGCGCAAATCGTGAAAAGCCCGACGCCGCTCACGCCGCAGCGTTGCGACATGGCCAAGCTCCTCCTTCGCCATACGTTCCGCCGCCTGGCGAATCTCGTCTGTGGGCGCGTTGGCGGAGACATAGGTCCAGAAGACGAAGGCGCGTTCTTCATTGCGCACCGCCATGGAAAAGGCCCGGTAGGAATTGAGCAATTCGGGCGCGACCAGTGCGGCGCCCTCGTCGTCAAACATCGGCTCCTGAAGATGGAGGACAGGCGGGGCGATGACGTTCGATTGCTCGATCCAGCGGTCGACATTGGCGAGATGTCCCTGCTCTTCCGCCGTCAAAGCCTCGAATACCGCGGCAAGGTCGGGGCGTTTCTCGAGACGCATTCGCTCGGCAAGCGCCACGTATCCGGTGATCGCCTCCTGCTCCATCGCCCGGGCGAGCGCCAGCAGTTCGTCCATTGAACCGACCGCCCAAGGCTCCTCTCTATTGTCCGTCATGGCACTCTCCCAGATCGCATATCAGGCCTCGCTCGACCCTACACATTATGCCCAAAAGATTCATGTTTTATATTTGATTTGAATCAACGAGTTTTTGCATTATGCTGAATAAACACGGCGTTACAGCGACAAGCGATTTTCAGAAAAAGACGAGGCCGATGATAAAGAGCGCGACAGTCCAGCACCGCAGCCACCGGCTTCCAGCCCCGCTTTTCACCCTCTTCGCTACCCTGGCCATCATCCTCCTGGCGCTTGCTTCCTTTGCATCCCCGGGCCACGCCGCCGGTCAGCTTGCCAGCTTTCTGGAAAAGGTCGAGCCCGGCGACCTGTTCGACGGAGCGGACCAATTCGGCGAACTCAGTGGTGATCCGCCGATCGCGCCGGTCATGCGCGGCGACGATCTCCTGGGCTATGCCTATCTCAACTCCGACTTCTCCAGTTCCATCGGCTATTCGGGCAAACCGATCCATATCGTCGTCGGCATCGATCTCAATGGCGTGATCCGCGGTTTCAAGCTGGTCGACCACAAGGAGCCGATCGTCCTGATCGGCATACCGGAGGAAAAGGTCGTCGCCTCCATGAACGCCCTGATCGACAAGGACATGGGGCGCGTCGCCTCGGGGGCGGAGCGCCCGCCGCAGGTGGATATCGTGAGCGGTGCGACGGTCACCGTGCTGGTCATGGGCGACAGCGTGTCGCGCGCCGCGGTGCAGCTCATTCGCTCCAATCGACTCGGCGTTGAACTGGCGACGGGCGTTGCTCCCATCACCGAGATTCGCAAGCTCGACCTGTCGAAGACCGAGACGAGCGATTGGCAGACCCTGCTTGGCGACGGCTCGGTGCGCAGCCTTCGCATGACCGTCGGCGAGGTTTCGGAGGCCTTCCGTGAGGCTGGGCAGACGGTTGCCGCCGACAAGCCGGAGACGAAGAACCCGGAGGACCGCTTCATCGATCTCTATCTGGCCCCCGTCAGCGTTCCGACCATCGGCCGGACCCTGCTGGGCGATGCCGCCTATGACCGGCTGGCCGGCAAGCTTAAGCCGGGCCAGTCCGCCATTCTCGTCGCCGGCGACGGGGCCTATTCATTCAAGGGCTCGGGCTATGTGCGCGGCGGCATCTTCGACCGCATCGAACTCCTGCAGAGCGGTCAGGGCGTGCGCTTCCGCGACCGGGACCACACCCGCATTCCCGCACTTGCCGCCGACGGCGCGCCGCGTCTGCGCGAAATCGCGCTGTTCGTGGTGCCGTCCGAATTCGCCTTCGACGTCACCCAACCGTTCGAACTGCAGATGCTGGTGCAGCGCAGCGCCGAGGGGCGCAACAAATCGGTCCTGCCCTATAATCTCTCCTACATCCTGCCGGACAGCTATGTGACCATCGAGCAGCAGCCGGCGCCAGCCGCGCCGCCGCCAGCGGCCGCTCCGGCACCGGGTGCCGCACATATACCGGGCCCGGGCAGCGACATGCTGACGGACCAGCAGATCGCCGACGGCCAGCCGCTTTGGATGCGCATATGGGACATGAACCGCATCAATATCGGCATCACCATTGCCGCGCTCCTCGTGCTGACCGCTATCTTCTTTTTCCAGGACTGGCTGGTGAAGCGCCCGGCGCTGTTTGCCTGGGTTCGCCGCGGCTATCTGCTGTTCGCGCTCGTCTGGCTCGGCTGGTATGCCAATGCCCAGCTCTCGGTGGTCAACGTGCTGACCTTCGCCAATTCGCTGATGACCGGCTTCAACTGGGAATTCTTCCTGTCCGCGCCGCTGATCTTCATCCTGTGGGCCGCGGTTGCCGCCGGACTGCTGTTCTGGGGCCGCGGACCGTTCTGCGGCTGGCTCTGCCCGTTCGGCGCGCTGCAGGAACTGACGAACAATATCGCCCAGTGGCTGAAGGTGCCGCAGATCCGCCTGCCCTGGGGGCTGCATGAACGCCTCTGGCCCATCAAGTACATGATCTTCCTGGGCTTGTTCGGCCTGTCGCTCTATTCGCTGGCGCTCGCCGAGATGTTTGCCGAGGTCGAGCCGTTCAAGACCGCGATCGTCCTGAAATTCGCTCGCGAATGGCCTTTCGTCATCTTCGCGCTGACCATGCTGGCGGCCGGTCTTTTCATCGAGCGCTTCTATTGCCGCTATCTCTGCCCGCTCGGCGCGGCACTCGCCATCCCCGGCCGTATCCGGATGTTCGAATGGCTGAAGCGCTATCCCGAATGCGGTTCGCCCTGCCAGCGCTGCGCCAAGGAATGTCCCGTCCAGTCGATCCATCCGGAGGGGCAGATCAATGTCAACGAGTGCATTTACTGCATGCACTGCCAGGAACTCTACCACGACGACCACCGCTGTCCGCACATGATCCAGGTGCGCCTGAAGCGGGAGAAATTCACGGCACTTTCGACGCCGGCCTCGAGAGGCGAGGCCAAGGCCAAGGTCGCCGTGACCCACAATGGCGCTCCGATCGGCAAAGCCGATGGCGCGTCGGAACAGACTGCGTAACCAACCAGCCAAGGAGAGGCAATCATGTCAAACGAAGAAAACAAGGTGCGCTTGAACAGGCGCCAGATGCTGGGATCCACGGCATTCGTGGCTGCGGCGGGGGCGGCGACCGTCGGCGGGGCGATCAGCCTTACCGGGGGCTCGGCAACACCGGCTGCGGCTCAAGGTGCCGACGGCCACAGTTACGAGGTCAAGCCGGGCGAACTTGACGAATACTACACCTTCTTCTCCAGTGGGCAGTCGGGCGAAGTCCGCGTCGTTGGCCTGCCGTCGATGCGCGAACTGATGCGCATCCCGGTCTTCAACCGTTGCAGCGCGACGGGCTGGGGCCAGACCAACGAAAGCCTCAAGATCCTGAGCGAAGGCATGTTGCCGGAAGACCGCGAATTCATGGCGGATCGCGGCGGCGTCTTCATGAACGGCGACCTGCATCACCCGCATCCGTCCTTCACCGACGGCACCTATGACGGCCGTTATCTCTATGCCAACGACAAGGCGAATACCCGCGTCTGCCGCATCCGCCTCGATGTGATGAAATGCGACAAGATCATCCAGCTGCCGAACCAGCATACGGTCCACGGCCTGCGCGTGCAGAAATATCCGAAGACCGGCTATGTCTTCTGCAATGGTGAAGACCGCGTGCCGATCCCGAACGACGGCAAGATCCTCGATGACCACAAGCAGTATCACGCCATCTTCACCGCCGTGGACGGCGAAGAGATGAAGGTCGCCTGGCAGGTGATGATCGACGGCAACCTCGACAACGTCGATTGCGACTATCAGGGCAAATATGCCTTCGCCACCTGCTACAACTCCGAGGAAGGCGTCACTCTCGCCGAGATGATGGGCAACGAACAGGACTGGATCGTCGTCTTCAATCTGAAGCGGATCGAGGAAGCTGTTGCAAAGGGTGACTTCAAGGAAATGGGTGGCGTTCCGGTCATCGACGGCCGTCACGGCTCGCCCTATACCCGCTATATCCCTGTGGCAAACAGCCCGCACGGCATCAACACCGCCCCGGACGGCATACACGTCGTTGCCAACGGCAAGCTGTCGCCGACCGTCACGGTGTTCGACGTGCGCAAGTTCGACGACCTGTTCGACGATGAGATCGAGCCGCGCGACTGCGTCGTCGCCGAGCCGGAACTCGGCCTCGGTCCGTTGCACACCGCCTATGACGGCAAGGGCAATGCCTATACGACGCTGTTCATCGACAGCCAGGTCTGCAAGTGGAACATCGAGGACGCCAAGAAGGCGTTCGCCGGCGAGAAGGTTGACCCGATCCGCCAGAAGCTCGACGTGCACTACCAGCCGGGCCATAACCACACGTCCATGGGCCAGACCAAGGAAGCCGATGGCAAGTGGCTCGTTTCGCTCAACAAGTTCTCCAAGGACCGCTATCTCAACGTCGGTCCGCTGAAGCCGGAGAACGACCAGTTGATCGACATCTCGGGCGACGAGATGGTCATCGTGCACGACGGCCCGTCCTTTGCCGAGCCGCATGACGCCACCATCGTCCATTCTTCGAAGATCAATCCGGTGCATGTGTGGGATCGCAACGACCCGTTCTTCGCCGATGCGGTTACCCAGGCTGCAGCCGACGGCGTCGACCTGATGAGCGACAGCACCGTCATCCGTGACGGAGACAAGGTCCGCGTCTACATGACCTCGGTCGCGCCGGCCTTTGGCCTGGAGAGCTTCCAGGTCAAGCAGGGCGACGAAGTCACCGTCTACGTCACCAATATCGACGAAGTGGAAGACCTGACCCACGGCTTCGCCATCATCAACTATGGCGTCAACATGGAAGTCGGTCCGCAGGCCACCGCCTCCGTCACCTTCAAGGCCAACAAGCCGGGTGTCTGGTGGTACTACTGCTCGTGGTTCTGCCATGCAATGCACATGGAGATGAAGGGCCGAATGTTCGTCGAACCGAAGGCGGCATGATGATCCTTCGTCCAATGACGAAAAGACTTGGAATGGCGGCCGTCCTGGCCGCCATTCCAGCCATGGCAGCGGCGGCGGAGCTTATCGTTTCGCCGGTCGGCCCAGCATTGCAGGAGGTTGTCGCCCAGGCGGCGCCAGGCGACGTGCTCACCCTCGAGCCGGGCGAATATGCCGGTCCAATCACCATCGACAAGCCGCTCGTGCTGGCCGGCAAGCCGGGCGCGACTGTGATCGGCAATGGTAAGGGCAGCGTGGTGACGATTGCCTCGCCCGGCGTCACCGTGAGGGGCCTTTCGGTGACCGGCTCTGGCCGTGACCTGACCTTGCGCGATTCCGGCATTTATGCCGCCAAGGAAGCGACCGGAGCAATCATCGAGGACAATACTGTTACCGACAACATGTTCGGCATCTATCTCTACGGCGCGGTTGATTCGATCGCCCGCAACAACCGCGTCGTCGGTCTGAAGTCCGGCCGCATGAGCCAGGCCGGCAGCGGCGTCACCATCTGGAACGCGCCAGGCGCCAAGGTGATCGGCAACGACATCCGCTTCGGCCGTGACGGCATTGCGACGACGGCAAGCAAGAACAATGTCTTCAGCGGCAACCGCTTCTCCGATCTGCGTTTCGCCATCCATTACATGTATACCAACGACAGCGAAATCAGCGACAATGTCTCGACCGGCAATTCGGTCGGCTATGCGATCATGTTTTCCAACCGGCTGAAGATCACCGGCAATATTTCCGACGGCGACCGCGACCACGGGCTCCTGATCAACTCGGCCAACGGTTCGGATATCCACGGCAACGTGGTGATCGGACGGATGCAACCTGTCGATCGTTGGCTCTCGGCCGGGCAACAGACCGGCGAGCACGGCGTTCCAGCATCCGATGGCACAGACGCGGCCGTCGTCGGGGACCAGCGTCTCGGGCCGGAAAAATGCGTCTTCCTCTACAATGCCAACCGCAATCGGTTCATGGACAACAGCTTCGAGAACTGCGCCATCGGCATCCATTTCACCGCTGGCTCCGAGGGCAACCGCATGAGCGGCAATGCCTTCATCAACAACCGCAATCAGGTCAAATATGTCGGAACGCGTTATCTCGACTGGTCGGATGAGGGCCGTGGCAATTATTGGAGCGACAATCCGGCCTTCGACCTCGACGGTGACGGCATTGCCGACAATCCCTACCGACCGAACGACCTGATCGACCAGGTGCTGTGGACCTCGCCGCAAGCCAAGATCCTGATGTCGAGCCCGGCCGTCCAGGTGATCCGCTGGGCCCAGGCCCAGTTCCCAGCTCTCCTGCCCGGTGGTGTGGTCGACAACCATCCCTTGATGGCGCCCATCGCGCCGAAGAAAGCATTTCAATGACGGCGACTGTGAGTACCGCCGGCGTTTCCAAACGCTATGGCGCAGTTCAGGCGGTGAAGGACGTGAGCTTCACCCTCAATGCCGGCGAGACTATTGCGCTCGTCGGCCATAATGGCGCGGGAAAGACGACGCTGATCAAGCTCATGCTCGGTCTGATCCGTCCGACCACCGGGACCATCAGCGTGCTCGGTGAAGACCCGGCGCGCGGCGATTTCCATGTTCGCCAGCGGCTGGGCTACCTGCCGGAAAGCGTGTCCTTCCACATGGCGCTGACCGGGCGCGAGACACTTTCCTTTTATGCCCGCCTCAAGCGCGTGACGCTTTCTTCCGCCGACGCCCTGTTCGAGCGCGTCGGCCTGGCGCAGGAAGCGGCCGACCGGCCGGTGCGCACCTATTCCAAGGGCATGCGCCAGCGCCTCGGCCTTGCCCAGGCGCTGCTCGGCGAACCGCGTGTCCTGCTGCTCGACGAGCCGACCAGCGGCCTCGACCCGGCACTTCGCCGCAACTTCTACGACCTGATCACCGATCTGCGCGCCGCCGGCGCGACGGTGCTTCTGTCATCGCATGCGCTGACCGAGCTCGAGGACCGGGCCGATCGCGTCATTATCGTCGATCGCGGCATCAAGATCGCCGACGGCACGCTGGACGAATTGCGCCACATCGCCCGACTGCCGACCCGCATCGGCGTCAGGCTGTCCGCTGACGATGCGGCTCCTGGCTGGACCTGGGGAGGCACCAACTGGAAGCGGACGGCAAGCGGACTTTTCGAGGCCAACGTGGCGCCGGAGGACAAGATCGCCCTGCTCCACGACATGACGGCCAACCCGTCCCTGCTCGCGGCGCTGACGGTCACAGAACCGACGCTCGACGAGCTCTATGCGCATTTTCTCAAAGGGCAGTCGCCAAAATGACGAATATCCTCATCATCGCCCGCAAGGAAATCCAGGAGGGCCTGCGCAATCGCTGGGTCCTGGCGACCACCCTGCTGCTTGCGGCACTCGCACTCACCTTGTCCCTGCTTGGCAGCGCCCCCACCGGCAATGTCGGCGTCAATCGCCTCGACGTGGTGATCGTCAGCCTGTCGAGCCTGACCATTTTTCTCGTTCCGCTGATCGCGCTGCTTTTGTCGCATGATGCGATCGTCGGTGAATCGGAACGCGGCACCCTGCTTCTGCTGCTGAGCTATCCGATCAGCCGAGCCGAGGTGATCTTCGGCAAGTTTCTCGGCCATCTGGCAATCCTCGCCTTTGCTACCGCAATCGGCTATGGTGCGGCAGTCGCGGTCCTGACCGTGACGGGCACCGAAATCGCGACCGACAGCTGGCGCGCCTTTGTGTCCATGGTCGGCTCATCCGTCCTGCTCGGCGCCGTTTTCCTTGCCATCGGCTACCTAACGAGTACGCTGGTGAGCGAGCGCAGCACAGCGGGCGGCATCGCCATCGGCATCTGGCTGTTCTTCGTGCTGATCTACGACATGGCTCTGCTCGGCGGACTTGTAGCGGCCCAGGGTCGCGCCGTACCGGCCCTGGTTCTCGATCTTCTGCTCGTCGCCAATCCGACCGACGTCTACCGGCTGCTCAATCTGGGATCCGGAAACGCCGGGGCACTTTCCGGCATGGGAGGCATTGCGGCTCATACGGGGCTCAAGGCACCGGTGCTGATCACCGCGCTCCTGCTCTGGACGATCGTGCCGCTCGGCTGCGCCACCGTCATCTTTTCAAGGAGGGAAGTATGAGACTTTCCATCACCATCGGCGTACTTGCCGCCTCGCTCCTGCTTTCGGCCTGCAACGGCAAGGAGGAGGCCGCCATGCCGCCGCCCTTCGCGCTCACAGAAGAGGCCATGGGCCGCTATTGCGGAATGAACGTGCTGGAACATGCCGGTCCCAAGGGACAGGTCATCCTGCAGCATATCCCCGAGGCCATCTGGTTCTCCTCGGCGCGCGACACGATCGCCTTCACCATGCTGCCGGAAGAACCGCGCGACATCGCCGCGATCTACGTCTCCGACATGAGCAAGGCACAAAGCTGGGACGAGCCTGGCGCAGAAAACTGGGTCGATGCCAAGAAGGCCTTCTATGTGATTGGAAGCACTCAGCGCGGCGGAATGGGCACCGAGGAGGCTGTCCCCTTCTCCAGCGAGGCTGATGCCCGGGCGTTCGCCGAGAAACACGGCGGCCGTCTGGTCCGTTTCGACGATATGCCCCAGGACTACATTCTCGGTTCGGGGGACGGAACGCCAGCGGACGCTTCCGCATTCGATCCGCCGGCCACCAGCGCAGACGCAGAGGGACACGAACATGGCTAACTCCATCACACGCCGCCGCGCGATCTGCATCATGGCTGCTACTGCGGGCCTGCCGCTCATTCCTTTCGGCGGAACGGCGTTCGCAGCTGTGGAGCCGACCATCTGGAAGGGTCAGGCGCTCGGCGCGCCGACAACGCTCATCCTCAATCATCCCGATCGGCCGAAGGCGGAAATGCTGATCCGACGCGTCGTCGCCGAGGTCGATCGGCTGGAATCGGTGTTCAGCCTCTATCGCGAGAGTTCGGCCCTCAGCGAGCTCAATCGACGGGGGGCGCTGGCAATGCCTCCGCCGGAGCTGGTCGCCGTACTTGACGCCGGCAGGAACGCCTGGGAGGCGACCGACGGCGTCTTCGATCCTTCGGTGCAGCCGCTATTTGCCCTTTACGCCCGTCATTTCGCCCGCTCCGAAGCGATGGCATCCGGCCCGTCCGCCGAAGAGCTGGAACAGGCCCTTGCCCTCACAGGCTTCAATGAGGTGCTCGTCAATCCAGACAGGATCGCCTTTGCCAAACCCGGCATGGCGCTGACGCTTAACGGCATCGCCCAGGGTTATGTCACAGATCAGGTCGTCGCCCTTTTGCGTGACGCCGGGATCGAAAGCAGTCTTGTCGACATGGGGGAGACCCGGGCAATTGGCGGGCAGCCCGACGGCTCGCCCTGGCGGGTCGGCGTTGCAGAGACCCAGTCGGATGCAGCGGCCGAGACGGTGCTGCCGCTCTTCAACAAGGCGGTCGCAACGTCCGCCTTCTCCGGCTTCCGCTTCGACCCGGCCGGGCGCTTCAGCCATATTCTCGATCCCCGCCGCGGTAGTGTCCCGCCACTTTACCGCCGCGTGAGCGTCATCGCACCCGACGCAACACGGGCTGACGCCTATTCCACGGCCTTCAGCCTCATGGACCGCGCGCGGATCGATATGGTTCTCGCGCGTCAACCGGATCTCGCCATCGACCTGACGGTCGCTTAGGCGCTTATTCCGGTCGACGCGGTGCGGGATCGCGTGTTGCTGAAAAGATGAGGGACGGCCACCGGCCGTCCCTCTCTTCTTGTTTCTTGCGAAGGCCGCTATCAGCCTTTCAGCGCCCGCGACATCGTCAGCGCCAGGTCCTCGATCATGTCTTCCTGACCACCGACCATGCCGCGGCGGCCGAGTTCCAGCAGCAGGTCGCGCGCCGGAACGCCGTAGCGCTTCTCGGCGCGCTCGGCAAACAGCAGGAATGAGGAATAGACGCCGGCATAACCGAGAACCAGCGAACCGCGATCGACGCGGATCGGCCGGTCCATCATCGGAACGACGATGTCCTCGGCGACGTCCATGATCTTGAACAGATCGACGCCGGTTACGGCGCCCATGCGCTCGAACACGGCGACCAGAAGTTCGGTCGCGGCATTGCCCGCACCCGCCCCGAGGCCGGCGATCGCGCCGTCAATGCGGTTGGCGCCGGCCGCAACGGCCGCCACCGAATTGGCGATGCCCATGCCGAGATTGTGGTGGCCGTGGAAGCCGAGCTCGGTCTCGGGCTTCAGCGCCGCCCGGATCGCGGTGATGCGTGCCGTCACGTCGTCCGGCAGCATATGGCCGGCGGAATCGGTGCAGTAGACGCAGTTGGCGCCATAGCTTTCCATCAGAAGCGCCTGCTCGACCAGCTTCTCAGGGCCGGCGCGGTGAGACATCATCAGGAAACCGACCGTGTCGAGACCGGTCTTGGCTGCATAAGTGATGTGCTGCTCGGCGCAATCGGCTTCCGTGCAATGGGTGGCAACCCGCACACCGGAAATACCACAGTCGATCGCCTCCTTCAGCGTGTCGACCGTGCCGATGCCCGGTAGCAGCAGGGCCGAGACCTTGGCATTCTTCATCTTCGGCACGACAGCGCTCAGATACTCGGCATCGGTATGGGCGGCAAAGCCGTAGTTCACCGAAGCGCCGCCGAGGCCGTCGCCGTGGGTTACCTCGATCCAGGGCATGCCCGCCTCGTCGGCGGCCGTGGCGATGGCGACCATCTGGTCGGTCGAGATCTGATGGCGCTTGGCATGCATGCCGTCGCGCAGGCTCATCTCGTGAAGGGTGATCTTGCGACCTTCAATGCTCATGATTTCTCTCCTCAGCCGCGCGCCGGCAGGGTGACGACGCCGTTGGCGGCCTCCTGGGCGAATAGTTCAGCGGTGCGAAGGGCAGCCGCTGTCATGATGTCGAGGTTGCCGGCATATTTCGGCAGGAAGTCGCCGAGGCCCTCGACCTCGAGGTAGATCGTCACACGCTTGCCGTCGAACACCGGGCCGTTGACCAGCTTGTAGCCGGGCACGTATTTTTGCACCTCGGCCACCATGGCCTTGACGCTCTCGGTGATCGCGGCCTGGTCGGGCTCGCCTTCGGTCAGCACATGGACCGTATCGCGCATCAAGAGCGGCGGTTCGGCCGGATTGACGATAATGATTGCCTTGCCGCGCTTGGCGCCACCCACCTTCTCGATGGCAGAAGCAGTCGTGCGGGTGAACTCGTCGATGTTCTTGCGCGTGCCGGGACCGACGGAACGCGACGAAACCGCAGCGACGATCTCGCCGTATTCGACCGGCTGCACGCGCGAGACCGCGGCCACCATCGGGATAGTGGCCTGGCCGCCGCAGGTGACCATATTGACGTTCATCTCGAGCTTCTTGGCGTGATCCGCAAGGTTGACCGGCGGAATGCAGAACGGACCGATGGCCGCCGGCGTGAGGTCGACCATGATCACGCCGAGTTCGTTGAGCTTGCGAGAGTTCTCCGCATGGGCGTAGGCCGAAGTGGCGTCGAAGGCGACCCGGATGTCATCGGCGATGATCTGGTCGAGAACACCGTCAACGCCGGTGGCGCAGGTCTTGACGCCCATGTCGGCGGCGCGCTTGAGGCCCTCGGAAGTGGGATCGATCCCCACCATCCAGACGGGCTCGACCCATTCGGATCGCTTCATCTTCATCAGGAGATCGGTGCCGATATTTCCAGGCCCGATGATGACCGCCCTGAGTTTACTGCTCATTTTGGGTATCCTTTACATTACATGCCGAAGAAGGCGGGCAGCGCCAGAGAGACCGCTGGCACATAGGTGATGATCAACAGCACGGCGATCATGACGAACATCGGCGTGATCGCACCCCTGACGACAGTCTCCAGTGTCAGACCCGAGACGCGCGAGGCGACGAAGAGATTGACACCGACGGGCGGGGTGATCATGCCGATGGCAAGGTTGACGATCATCACGATGCCGAAGTGTTCGGCGCTGATCCCGAGCGCGGTGACGAGCGGCAGGAGGATCGGCGTCAGGATGATGATCGCTGCGATCGTTTCCATGAAGGTGCCGACGATCAGCAGGATCAGGTTGATGGCGAGAAGCAGCAGCCAGGCCTGATCGACGGCCGAGGTGATGAAATCGGCCAGCATGACCGGCACGCCTTCGATCGCCAGCGCCCGGCCGAAAATGGTCGCCGTGCCGACAATCAGCATGATAGTCGCGGACGTCAGCGCAGACCCGGCGAAGATCTTGTAGAGATCCTTGAGCTTGAGCTCGCGATAGACGAGAGTGCCCACCACAAGGCCGTAGATCACGCCGACGGCGGCGGCTTCGGTCGGCGTGAAGACACCACCATAGATGCCGCCAAGAATGATGACCGGGACCATCAGCGCCCATTTGGCGTCGTTCAGCACAGCCAGCATTTCGCGACGGGTCGGGCGGTAGTCGCCGGGCTTCTGGCCGTCTTTCCTCGACTGCAGCCAGGCATAGGCAATCAGCGCAAACCCGATCAGCAGGCCCGGAACCACGCCGGCCATGAACATCTTCGACACCGAGACGTTGGCGGAGGTCGCATAGATGACCATCGGGATGGAGGGTGGAATGATGACGCCGAGCGAGCCGGAGCACGCAACCAGACCGGACGAGAAGCTCGGCCTGTAGCCGTCCCTGGCCATGGCCGGCAGCAGGATCGCGCCAACAGCGGCAACCGTCGCCGGACCGGAACCGGAAATGGCGGCGAAGAAGATGCAGGTGACGACGGCGATGATCGCCATGCCGCCGGTATAGCGGCCGAAGAACATGCGGCCGACATTGATGAGGCGCTGCGACAGGCCGCCCTGCCCCATCAGGTCGCCGGCGAGAATGAAGAAGGGAACGGCCATCAACGGGAAGCTGTCGATCGAGGTAACGAGACCTTGCGGCACATAGGAAGCCGACACCTTGCCCGAAACGATCAGGGCCACGGTCGAAGCGATGCCGAGCGATATGGCGATCGGAACCGAGATCAGCAGAAGAACGGCGAGAAGCCCGAACAGGATCAGCGAAATCATCGGGCGGCTCCTCGTCCGGCGGAGCGCAGGTCGATCACAATGGCCTGGACGAGCCGCAGGACCACCAGCAGGAAGCCGGTGAAGGGTGCCAGGTAGATGATGCCCATCGGTATGCCCAGCGAGGCGGATTTCTGGCCGAAGCGGAAGGTCTTCTCGACCATGAACCAGCCCTGGTACATGACGAAGAGCGCGAAGGCGGCGAAGATCAAATGGGTCAGGACGCGGGCATAAACCTTTACGCCGGGCGGAAGCAGGTCCGTGCCCATGGTCACGCGGATATGCGCGTCCTTACGCACCGCATAGGCTATGCCGATATAGGTCGCCCAGATGAAGAAGTAGCGCGCCAGTTCCTCCGACCAGGAGAGCGATGCTCCCATGACGTAGCGCATGAAAATCTGGACTCCGATGAGGACAGACATCATGGCCATCAGGGCCACGACGATCGCTTCCTCGAAGTGCTCGTCAATGAGTTTCAACATGAACTCCTCCCACGCCTCACCAGGTACATCTGGCGGTGCCAGCTCCACGAAAACCGGCGATAGGGCCCGGCGGACAGTCCGCCGGGCCCCAAAGCACGATGCTTACTTGGCGGCGGCTGCCAACAGGCGGTCGACGAGATCGGCACCGGCCTTCTGCTTGACCAGGTCGACGATCGGCACGACCTTGTCGGAGAAAGCCTTCAGCTCTTCCGGCGTCAGCGTGGTGAAGGTCACGTCGGTCATTGCGGCTTCGGCCTTGTCGTCGGCTTCCTTGGCCAGGCCGCGCTGGTAGTCGGTGGCCGCCTTGACCGCTTCGTCGAAGACCGCACGGTCTTCAGCGCTCAGGCTCGCCAGCTTGTCCGGATTGGCAAGCAGCGGCCAAGGCGAATAGATGTGGTTGGTCTTCGAGATGAACTTCTGCACCTCGTTGAACTTCATGTCGTAGAAGAGGTTGATCGGGCCTTCCTGCGCATCGAAAGTGCCCTGCTGGAGCGCGGTGAACAGCTCGTTGAAGGCGAGCGGGGCGGGGTTTGCACCCTCGGCACGCCATGCCGCGATATGCACCTCGTTTTCCATGGTGCGCATCTTCAGGCCGGCGAGATCGTCCGGCGTGCGGATTTCCTTCTTGTTGTTGGTCAGCTGACGGAAACCGTTTTCCCAATAGGCGAGCCCGACCATGCCCTTGTCGTCCAGCGACTTGAGGATCTCCTTGCCGATGTCGCCGTCGAGCACGGCATAGGCCTGCTGACGGTCACTGAAGAGGAAGGGTACGTCGAAGGCGAAGAACTGCGGCGCAAAGGATGCAACCGGCGCCGACGATACGAACGTCAGATCGACATTGCCGAACTGGATGTTCTCGACCAGCTCGCGCTCGCCGCCAAGCTGCGAATTCGGGAAGATCTCGAGGCCAATGCGGCCGCCGGACTTTTCGCGCAGTTCCTTGTCGAGGAATTCGAAGGCCTTGTGGCCGGTGGATGTCGGCGCCGAGGAATGGGCGGCGCGGAAGCTGATTTCCGGCTCGGCCGCAATGGCCGTGCTGAAAAGTGCGGCCGATGCGAATGCGGCAACGAGGCCTGCGCGCACGGTGTAGGCGGCTTTTGTAAGCGACATTTCTGTCCTCCCTGTGATGCGGAAACCACTCCCGGTTTCCGTAGTGGCTCATGCCGGGCTTGTAATGGACCCGAACGCAAGGCTGTGCCTGCGGTCCTCCCCCAGCGGAGCGAAATAAACAGAGCGGGATTTTTTTGTCAAATAGTAAAATCAATTTGCAATATGTGCAATTTTATTCCAGATGTGCCGCGAGCGGATAGATCGGGAGGATCCCATGCACCTGGAGAAAGCAACGCTGGGTCTCGTCACGGCGCTGGAGCGCGCGGTCGGGGCAAACAACCTGAAAATCGGTGCCGACGTCCCGGAGATAGCGCTTCGCGACTGGAGCGACGAGCGCGGCGGAACACCGCTTGCGCTTGTGACACCCCGTGACACCGGTGCGGTGGCGGCGGTCATGCGGCTCTGCCATGACTACGATACGCCCGTCGTGCCGCAAGGGGGCCGCTCTGGGCTTGCCGGCGGTGCAGTGCCATCCGAGGGCTGCGTTCTGCTATCGCTTGCCGGGCTCGACCAGATCGAGGAAATCGACGCCGCCTCCGGCCTGATGGTCGTCGGCGCAGGCTCTATCCTGCAACGCATCCAGGAGGCGGCGCTCGACGCGGGCTTCTCCTTTCCGCTCGATCTCGGCGCGCGCGGCTCCTGCCAGATCGGCGGCAATATCGCCACCAATGCCGGCGGCAATCGCGTCATCCGTTACGGCATGACGCGCGATCTCGTTCTCGGGCTGGAGGTCGTTTTGGCTGACGGAACCATCCTGCCGATGATGAACCGCATGCCGAAGAACAACGCCGCGCTGGACCTGAAGCATCTCTTCATCGGCTCGGAAGGCACGCTGGGCGTGATTACCCGCGCCGTGCTCAAGCTTCATCCGGGCGTCGGCGGGGCCAATGCCGCGCTGGTTGCAGTCGCCGATTTCGAGGCAGCCGCAGGGCTGCTGCGTCATGCGCAGCGCGTGCTCTCCGGACGGGTGACCGCCTTTGAGCTGATGTGGAACGACTACTATCGCGCCGTCCTGGCCGAAACGGGTCAACGCGCGCCCGTCACGCCCGATCATGCCGTCTATGCGCTGATCGAAATGCAGGGGGCCGATGCGGATGCCGAACGCCCGGCTTTCGAGGCCATGCTGGAAACGGCCTTCGAAGCTGAACTCGTGGTCGATGCAGCCGTGGCGCAGTCACAGAGGGAGGTCGAGGCCTTCTGGTCGCTGCGAGACGGCGTCGCCGAGATCCTGTCCCGACGTGCGCCAACCATCAATTTCGATGTCTCCGTGCCGCTCGCACGCATCGGCGACTGCGTGGACGAAATCCGCGCCGCACTGGAAGCAGCCTTCCCCACGCTCCAGGTCATCTTCTTCGGCCATGCCGGCGACAGCAATATTCACCTGGTCGCCGGCCCGATCACCGATGTCGACCCCACCGGTCACGGCATCGAGAGAACGGTCTACGAGATCATCCGGAACTATGGTGGTTCGGTTTCGGCGGAGCACGGGATCGGGCTGCACAAGAAGCCCTGGCTCGCCTATAGCCGCTCGGAAAGCGAACTGGCCATGCTGCGCCATCTGAAGAGGAGCCTTGATCCCAAGGGCATCCTCAATCCGGGCAAGGTTCTCTGAGCCCTCCCCCACTTGCGGGGCGGAGACCAATTGGAATCGGCGGGCGGCTCAGCGTGGCCGCGCGCCGAGTTCGGCCGAGATGGCGCGGGCCACGCGCTGCACTTCCGGCACCAGATCGCGCATCCGCTCAGGCGACATGTATTCGAGCGTCGAGGAAACCGAGATCGCGGCAATGATCCGTCCAGTGGCGTCACGGATCGGGGCCGCCACGCAGCGAATGGACGGTTCATCCTCGCCGAGGTCATAGGAATACCCCCCCGCGCGATAGGTCGCCATCAGCTTCAGCCAGTCGGCCTCCGTCATGTCGCCGGGCAGAAGGTGGTGGTCTCTCTGGTAGAGCCTCGACAGTGCTGCCTCAGACTCGTCGAGTATCAGCGCCTTGCCGACACCGGTGGAGATCACCGGCTTGCGCCCACCGATCCGCGAGCTGACCTCGACGGGACGGGCACCCCGCAACTTGTCGAGATAGGCCACTTCCCAACCGTCAAGCTGCGCCAGATGAACCGTGTCGCGCGTCTCACGCGCCAGATGCTCGAGCCGGGGGCGCGCCACGCGCACCAGATCGGTCCGGGAATAGGCGGCAAAGCCGAGCTCGATGAGGCGTGGACCAAGGGAAAATTCACGCGGGTTCTCGGCTTTCAGAAAACGCCGCTCCAGCAGCACCGAAACGATGCGATGCACCGTGCTGTAGGTTAATCCGGTCATGGCGGCGATTTCGGCAATGGTACGCGGCTGGTCGGCCACCGCATCGAGGATCTCGAGCCCCCGCACCAGTGTCTGGCTGCGCGGCGCACGCTCTTTCTCATCCTCGCCCACGTCGACCGCATTTGCCATGATCAGCATTCCTCTGGATTTTTGCTCCTTTCTAACCGCCTCCAGGCAAACATGCCAGAGCGGGTGAACACTGGTGACACTCAAGCGGATGAATGGTTTGGCGCCCAAGCCATGGCAAGAACTGCTGCGGGGGCGCCGATTTTCGGAACCCCCGCCGCATTGCACATCATTTCCTGTCGAACTGCCGGCGCGGAATGGCCGGCGTTCTAAGCGGTGTCAGATCGGGTAATGGATCGGTCCGTCCTGCACGGTGATCCAGCGCAGTTCGGTGAATTCCGCGATCCCCGCCTTGCCGCCGAAGCGGCCGTAGCCGGATTGCTTGACACCACCGAAGGGCATCTGCGCCTCATCATGCACGGTCGGACCGTTGATATGGCAGATGCCGGATTCGATCCGTCGCGCGACCTGCATGGCACGATTGACGTCCCGACCGAAGACCGCCGCCGACAGGCCGTACTCGGTGTCGTTAGCCACGCGCACGGCCTCATCGACCGATCCGACCCGCATGACCGCGACGACCGGACCGAAGCTCTCCTCGCCATAGATGCGCATGGAGGGCGTCACCCGGTCGAGCAGCGTCGCTTCAACGATCGTTCCGTCAACGCCGCCGCCGGCTGCGAGCACGGCGCCCTTGCCGACCGCGTCACGGATCAGCTGATCGATACGCCCTGCCGCATGGGCATCGACCACCGAGCCCAAAGGCGTATTGCCGTGGCGGGGATCTCCGGCAGCCAGCGTCTTGGCCTTGGCGGCAAGTGCCTCCACAAATTGGTCGGCGATCTTTTCGTCGACGACGATCCGTTCCGTCGACATGCAGATCTGGCCCTGGTTCATGTAGGCACCGAAGGCGGCGGCGGCGACCGCCTGTTCAATGTCGGCATCATCGAGCACGACAAAGGGCGCCTTGCCGCCGAGTTCGAGCAGGGCGGGCTTCAGAAAGCGCCCGGCCGTCTCGGCGATGATACGCCCGACGCGCGTCGACCCGGTAAAGTTGATCCGGCGGACCGCGGGATGGGCGATCATCGTCTCGACGATCGCCGCCGCGTCTTCCGGCGCATTGGAGACCGCATTGAGAACACCCTCAGGCAGGCCCGCCTCATGCAGGCTGTCGACGATCAGCCGATGCGTCCGCGGGCAGATCTCCGACGTCTTCATCACGACGGTATTGCCACAGGCCAACGGCATGGCGAGCGAGCGTACACCGAGGATCACCGGCGCATTCCACGGAGCGATGGAGAGGACGACGCCCGCCGGCTGCCGCATGCCCATCGAGAGCGAGCCGGGACGATCCGAGGGAATGATCTCCCCGGTAATCTGCGTGGTCATCGCTGCCGCCTCGCGCAACATGTTGGACGCCAGGTGGACGTTGAACCCTGCCCAACCGGCGGTCGCCCCGGTCTCTTCGGCCATCGCCTTGACAAAATCATCGGCCCGCGCCTGAAGCTTGTCGGCTGCGGCCAGAAGGATCTTGCGCCGCAGGCCGGGGCCGGTTGCAGCCCAGGCCGGAAATGCCTTGGCGGCGGCATTCACCGCCTGGCGGGCGTCCTCCAGCGAGGCGGCCGCAACCTCGGAGGCAACCTCTCCGGAGATCGGATTGATGCGGGTGAAGGTCCGCCCGTCGGAGGCGGCCTGGTCGAGATTGTTGATCTTCAGTCCGAGGATGGTCATGTTCTGCTCCGTTCTTGCATCAGGCCGCGGCGCCGAGGAAGGCCCGCTTGACCGCTTCGTCATTCATCAGGCCGGCAGCGCTGTCTTCGCCGACGACCCGTCCTGCTTCCATCAAGTAGCCGCGATCGGCGATCGACAGGCTCATCTTGACATTCTGTTCGACGATCAGCAGAGCCAGGCCGCTCTGCCTGACCCGCCTGAGCGCTGAAAAAAGCTCGCCGACCACCACCGGCGCCAGTCCGAGGCTCGGCTCATCGAGCATCAGCAGATCAGGCTTGGACATCAGCGCCCGGGCAATCGCCACCATCTGCTGTTCGCCCCCCGACATGGTGTTGACGAACTGGCCGCGTCGTTCGGCGAGCTTGGGAAAGAGCGAGTAGACGAGCTCGCGACTTTGCGTCTCGCTCGCCCGCGCCCGCCTGGCATAAGCGCCGAGCGCCAGATTCTCGGCCACCGTCAGGTCGCCGAAGACACCACGCCCCTCCGGCACCAGCGCAATGCCGGCCTCGAGCACCAGATGGGGCGCCATACGGACGATGTCGCGTCCGGCAAAGTGGATCTCACTGCCGACGTCGGGCCGCACCAGTCCGGCGGCGGCCTTGAGCAGCGAGGATTTTCCAGCACCATTGGCGCCCAGCACGACCACGGTTTCTCCCTGGCCAACCGAAAGAGAGATGTCGTCAAGCGCCAGGTGCTGACCGTAATGCAGCGACAGATTGCGGATCTCAAGCATGGTCGTCTCCGAGATAGGCCCGCACGACCTCCGGGTCGCGAAGCGCGTCCGCGGTCGGCCCGTCGGCGATCTTGCGTCCGGCATTCATGACAATGCAGCGGCCGCACAGAGCGCGGATCGCGTCCATGACATGCTCGACCAGCAGGATCGTCATGCCGCGCTTTTCGAGCGAGCGGATAAGATCGATGCCAGTCAGGAGTTCGGTCGGATTGAGACCCGCCAACCATTCGTCGAGGAGCAGGAGCTCCGGCTCGGCGGCAAGCGCCCTGGCCAGCTCCATCCGCTTCTGGTCGATATAGGTGAGCGCCGAGGCCTTCTCGTCGGCGCGGCCGGCAAGGCCAACTTCCTCCAGATGGTGCAATGCCCGTTCGCGTGCCGCGGTGCCCCAGAGCTTGTGGCGGCCGAAGGCGAGCGCGGTCACGACGTTCTCGGCGACAGTCAGCGACGGCAGCGCGCGCACCAGCTGGAAGGTGCGCGCCACGCCCTTGGGCGCGATGCGATGCGACGGAAGTCCGGAAATCACCTCGCCCTTGAAGGCGATCTTGCCCTCCGTCGGGGCGAGGAAGCCGGAGACCATGTTCATCACCGTGGTCTTGCCGGAGCCGTTCGGCCCCAGCAGCCCGACCACCTCGCCGGGGTTCAGCGAGAAGCTGAGATCGTTGACGGCCGTCAACCCGCCGAAGCGCTTGCTGATGCCGGAGAGCGCGAGGATCTCGGTCATCGCGCTGCCTCCGCGTTCGAATTCGCCCTGGCGGCAGTCCTCGCGGCAAAGACCTTTTCGGCCGCCGAGAGCACGCCCTTCGGCAGGACGAAGACAATGGTAATGAAGATCAGGCCGAGGATGATCGGATAGTGATTGGGGAAATTGGCCGACAGCCACTCGAACAGCAGGAAGAGCGGGATGGCGCCGAGAAGCGGCCCCCACAGCCGATCGGCACCGCCGAGCAGCGCCATGATCAGGGCGAGAAAGGAAATCGTCGGATTGAACACCATGCTCGGTTCGATATAGGTCCAGCGCGGCGCCTGAATAGCCCCGACCAGGGTGATAATCACCGCGCTGATCGAAAAGAGCGCGAGCTTGACCCCGGCGATGTTGATGCCGCAATGGCTCGCCACCACCTCGTCATCGCCGATCGCCTTGAGTGCGAGCCCGAAACGACTGCGGCCGATGGCCCACGAGAACAGCAAGGTCGCCGCGGCCAGCGCCAGCAATTGCCAATAGATGCCCTCGGGCGTCACCGGTAGGAATATGTAGCGGCCGAGCGTTCCGGTGATGTTGACCTCGTACCAGGTGACCAACTGGCGCACGAGTTCGGCCAGGCCGAAGGTGAAGATGACGAAATAGACGCCCGCGAGCCGGAGCGTTGCAAGCCCGACCAGCAGCGCGATGAAGAGACCGACCAGCGCCGCGACCAGCAGCACCAGCGCATAGGGCAAGGTCTCGCTCAGCACACCGACCGTATAGGCGCCAATGCCGAAGAAGGCGACGGTGGCGAGCGACACATAACGGGTCGGACCGGAAAACAGGCCCCAGGCGGTAGCGAGCACGACATAGCCGGTCATGCCGATCATCAATGTCACCGTATATTCCCCGGCATAGAGGGGCAGGCAGGCGAGGATTGCGAGAAGCGCCAGGAAGAAAGCGGCAAAGCCAATGGAGCGCAGGGTCATCGCGACGACCTCCCGAAAAGGCCGGCCGGGCGCCAGAGCAGCACCGACAGGAAGATGGCATAGGTGGCCGCGAGCGTCAGGCCGGGATCGAGATAGGTTGCGACGAAGGTCTCGACGAGGCCGAGGATCAGGCCGGCGGACAGGGCACCGAGGATATTCCCGACACCGCCCATGATGACGACCACCAGGGCCTTCATGGTGAAGACGACGCCGGCCGTGGCGGTGAAGGTCTGGTAGGTCGAGATCACCACGCCGCCGGCAGCCGCCAGTCCACAGCCGAGGGCGAAGGCAAAGCGGGCAGCGCGGTCGACATCGATGCCGACCAGGGGCGCGGATGTCGGTGATACGGCGACGGCGCGCAGCGCCGTGCCCCACAGCGTGCGGGTGAGTAGCAGATAGAGCCCGCCCCCCAGCACGACGGCGAGACCGAGCGCCAGCAGCCGGTTGGCGGCGATCACTGCGCCGAACACGTTGATGCCGACATTGAGATAGTTGTAGCTGGTGTAGTTCGAGCCAAACACCACCAGCATGACGCCCTGGATGACGAAAAGCAGGCCGAAGGTGGCGAGAATGGAATCGATCTCCAGGCTTTCGCGACTGCCGGCGCGGGCCACCAGCGGCCGCAGCATCAAGGCGTAGACCAGGTAGCCGAAGACGAAGCCGATCGGCCCGGCGACCAGCAGCCCGAGCACCGGATTGATGCCCCACTGGCCGAACAGCACGTAAGCCAGAAAGGCGGCGGCGATGATCGTCTCGCCATAGGCGAGGTTCATGATGCGGGCGATGCCGTATTGAAGCGTCAGCCCCATGGCGATCAGCGCATAGGTCCCCCCTAGCACGAGGCCGGAGACGATGGTGGTGACGAGCATGTGCTGCTCCTGCGTTCTGGCCCAGCTCCGGACAGCCTTTCAAGGGGCGCCGGCTGTCGAGCCAAGCTCGTTGCGGGGTCGAATGATTGTGACTACCCTCTCCCCGACCGGCGGGGAGAGGGATTGACCAGCCATGCCATGGCATGTCCGGCGTCGTGGCCTGGCTATTTCTTCCAGGCCGGACGCGGAATGACCGGCTGGCTGGCACCGGTGCGATCACCGGGGGCGATCGCGACGAACTGGCCGTTCTGCCACTGGCCGGCCCACCACAGATCGCGCAACTGGTTGTCCTCGAGCTTCGTTTCGCCGAGCACGGTCTCGAAGCTGCCCGAGGCGATCTCGGCCGAGACCGCCTCGCGGTCGAGGCCCTTGCGCTTGATCGCCTCCTGCAGAATCTCGAGGGAGGCATAGGTGATGACGCTCGCCCAATAGTCCGGGGCCTTGCCGGTGGCCGCCTCGTGACGCTTGCGGTAGTCGGCGATCTTCTCGCTGGTGCCGTCGATGCCGCCGATGC
Organism: Rhizobium arsenicireducens; assembly: GCF_964021225.1. Taxonomy (NCBI): domain Bacteria; kingdom Pseudomonadati; phylum Pseudomonadota; class Alphaproteobacteria; order Hyphomicrobiales; family Rhizobiaceae; genus Rhizobium; species Rhizobium arsenicireducens. The sequence goes on from NZ_CAXHYK020000001.1 coordinate 2,347,506, forward strand.
CCATCACGCCGGTGATCGCATCGCCGTTGTTTGCGGCATAGACCGGGAAAGCCGTTCCGACGCCGAAATAGAGCACCTTCGGGTTGAAGTCGGCGACCTGGGCCTGCTGGGTGAGCGCAAAGGTCTCCGGCGGATAGGAGAAGGCGACGAACGTGTCGGCACCGCTGGCCTTCGCCTCGTTGATCATCGGCGAAAAATCGGTGGTGCCGACCGGATAGGTCTTGTCATAGACCACCTCGATACCGGCCTCCTTGAAGGACGGCCGCGCAGCGGTGACGAGATCGATGCCGAAGCCGTCGGCGATCGAAATCATCGCCACCTTCTTGTTAATCGTCCCCTTGTCGGCGGCGTCGGTCAGCACCTTGGCCAGCGCGCCGGTATAGTCATGACCGCCGCCGAGCAGCCAGAAGCTCTTCTGCCAGCGCTTGACGAATTCCGACGCCTTGTCGGTCACCGAGGTGGCGGCGAGATGTGGATAGCCGTAGCGATCGAAGAGCGGCGCGGCGGCGAGGTTATAGCCGGTGCTCCAAGGCGGAAGGATGAAATCGACATTGTCCTGGGTGGCGAGACGCTGCAGTGCACGGACCAGTTCTTCCGCCGAGGACCGGTCGTCATATTCGACGACCTCGATCGGCAGGCGCTTGCCGTCCGGCATTTCAAGCCCGCCGGCCGCGTTCACTTCCTTGACCCAGAGCTGATAGTTCGGAAGCGTGGTGATGCCCGTGCCGCCGGCGTTCGGGCCGGTCAGCGACAGCGCATAACCGATCTTTACCGAGGTGCGCTCTTCGGCGAACGCGCCGCTTGCGACCCCGCTTGTCAACATCGCGGCCGTACCGGCAATGACGCCGAGCATCTGTCTGCGTTGAAACAGTGTCATGGATATTCCTCCCAAATGGCCTGCCTCCACAGGCGTTCCCGTCTTGTTGCTGCGGCGGTCCCGTCTCCTCCGGCCCAGCTGCAGTTTCTTGACGATGATCAGACTAGCCCCGCCACCGATGCTTCGGAATAGACTTTTGCAGGACTTATTTGTACTTTTGACGGATATCCGGAGACGCTATGCCCAGTTCCAGTCTTTTCGCCCCTCGACATCGCAGCGCAGCACCAATCTCAGGTCCGACGGAGGCGCGCCTGTTCGAGGTCTCGCTCTCGCCGCTCGGCTGGACCTTTCGCGGCGCAAGGAACCGGCTGATCATCCTTTTGTCCGGCTCAGGCCGGATCGCCATCAGCGGCACCGAAGTATCGCTCACGGCGCCGACGATCCTGTGGACACCCTCGGGCGAAAAGGGCTCGGTCCTCATCGAGGCCGGTGCGGAAGGCGCGACACTGGCGATCCCGGAACTGGAACTCGGTCCGGCCATGCCGGCCGGCGCCATCTTTGCCGAGGTGCGCAACACGCTTGCCCAACCAATCCTCGGCGCCCGCATCTCGGCCGACGACGCGCGGCGCCTTTGCGGCGCCGTCGGCACCCTCGAGGAGGAATTGAAGGAGAACGGACCCGGCTCCCAGGAGGTGATCCGGCATCATCTGGCGCTCCTGGTGATCGCGATCTGGCGGCTCGCCAACACCGAAACGCGTCAGCCGAAACCCTCGCCGCGCACCATCGTGCGCGGTTTCGTACACCTGATGGAACTGCATGTGCGCGATCACTGGACGGTCGGCGATTATGCGGCGGCGCTCGACATCCCCGCCGACCGGCTGAACAGCGCGATCCGCCGCGCCGCCGGCCGAACCCCGCAGGACCTGATCCATGCCCGCATCATGACCGAGGCGGCTTCGCTGCTCGACAGTTCGACGCTGCAGATCGGCGAAATCGCGGCAATTCTTGGCTTCAAGGACGCCGCCTATTTCAGCCGCTTCTTCAAACGTCTCGCCGGCATTTCGCCGCGCGCCCACCGCGAAGGCCTGACCGACCGCAACCGCCCACGCGACACGAGCTTCGCCGCCTGGCCGTGAGGTCGATCACAAGGATATGCAGCTGTGTCATCTGCCTTCCCTGCGTAAGCGCCACCATGGCACTAAGCAGGCATCATACCGACGCCAGCCGAAGGGGCAGCCACATCATATCCGACAAATCCAGACATATTCGGCGCTAAGTCGTCGCCGACGGATTGAAACTGTGGAGCTTTGTAAATCAGCTGGGGTCTGATGGCCTACTCCCCGAAGGTGAGATAGGTCTCTTTCTGGAAGTCGATGATCCAGGCCAGCATGTCAGGCGACCTCAAGCGTTAGCCAGGCCAGTACCAGATAGCGCCCGGACTTGGCGATAGTGACAAGCGTAAAGAAGGTCAGGAACGGCACCCTCAGCACGCCCGCGACAACGGTGAGCGGGTCGCCGATGACTGGAACCCAGCTTGCCAGCAGAGACCATTTTCCGTAGCGCCGGTACCAGCCCTCGGCCCTGTCGAGCTTTGCCGGCGAGAGCGGGAACCATCGTCGGTCGCGGTAGTGCTCGATGCCGCGTCCAAGTATCCAGTTGACCACCGAACCCAGCACATTGCCGAGGCTCGCAACGCCAATCAGCGTCACCAGCGGGTACCGGTCCGCGACGATCATCATGGCAAGCACGGCCTCGGACTGTGCCGGCAGAATGGTGGCCGCGAGAAACGCTGCACCAAACAGGCCGGTATAGGCAGCAAGGTCAGTGTTCACGCGGCCAGTCCGGATGCAGCCGGTCGATCATGAAGGCGTGGCTGTGTCGATGCCCATGGCGCTGATGACCCTCCATCAGATGGGGATCATTGTCTGCCAAATCGTCATGGCTGTGTTCGATTTCCGCCTCGTCCGAGGGCTGCCAGACCCGGACTGCGGCGATAAAGCCAAGGCCAGCGACGATGCCAAGAACCATCGCCGTCGACGACAAGCCGATGGTTGCGCCGAGCCATCCGGCGAGTGGATAGGTGATTAGCCAAGCCGCATGGGACAAGGCGAAATGGGCCGCAAACAGGGCCGGGCGATCCTCGGCATGGGCGGAACGGCGTAGCAATCGACCGGAGGGTGTCTGCACGATCGAATAGCCGAGCCCGATCAGCAGCCACACCCCCAGTAGCGTCGCGTAGTTGCTGACGAATGCCGTCGTGAGCAGTCCGGCGATCAGGATAGCGGCACCGGAAAGCATCACTGGACGATCTGCAACGCTGTCCAGCAGTTTTGGCAGCGACAGTGCCGCGACCATGGAGCCGCATCCAAAGGCGGCGAGCGCCAGGGCCGTATCCGATTGCGAGAGCCCGAGATCCGCCTGGACGAACACGACGGTGTTGACGATGACCATGGCGCCCGCTGCGGAAACGGTGAGGCAGAGGGCAAGCAGGCCGCGCAGTCGCGGTGTCGCCAGATAGAGGCGAAGGCCGCGGGTCGTCCGCTCATAGACGCTCCGGCGCTCCTTCGCAGGATGGCGCGGCAAGACTACGGAAACCACCAGGGCCGCGGACACGAGAAAACCTAAAACCGTCCCTGCAAAAAGCGAGTGGAACGAAATGACCGTCAGCAGGACCGCCGCCAGCATCGGACTGACAAGACTCTCGAGATCGTAGGCGAGCCTCGAAAGCGACAGGGCACGGGTGTAATCCCTCTCGTCGGGCAGGACGTCCGGGATGGTTGCCTGGAAGGCCGGCGTGAAGGCGGCCGAGGCCGACTGAAGCACGAAGATCAGCACATAGACCTGCCAGATCTCGGTGACGAAGGGCAGGCACAGCGCCACAGCCGCCCGCACCAGATCGAGGCTGACCAGCATGGCACGGCGCGGCAGGACTTCCGCGAAAGCCCCCGCCACCGGCGCGACCGTGACATAGGCGATCATCTTGATGGCGAGCGCCGTTCCCAGCACCGCGCCCGCTCGATCTCCAGCCAATTCATAGGCCAGCAATCCGAGTGCTACGGTCGCGAGCCCTGTCCCAACCAGCGCGATCACTTGCGCCAGAAACAGGTGCCGGTAGGTTCGATTGGCTAGAACACCCAGCATGGCGGCTCCTTCAGAGATATTTGGTGATCGCCTTGAACTCGTCGATTGATTTGCGCTGCTCGCGGTCGAGCGCGCCGACGGTCTCGTCAAGGCAGTGGTCGAGATGATCCTGGATCAGTGTCCGCTTGGCGTTTTCGACCGCCTTCTCCACCGCATGAAGCTGCTGGGCGATGTCGAGGCACGGCTTGCCGGCATCGATCATGGCGATCACGCTCTTCAGGTGGCCCTCGGCGCGCTTCAGCCGTTTGACGATGTCGGGATGGGATTCGTGTCGATGCTCTCTCATGGTTGCTGTTCCTATCCCCCTGGAGGGGATATTTCAACGCACTTTCTTGTTTTCGTAACCAATAACGTTTATCTGCTTGCGCATGCTTCTTCGCGACGGGAAACGAATCGGGGCCGTGATGACGACCGTGCTGGCTATTTTCGCCACGCTCGTCTTTACCTTCGTGCCCGCAGGTAGCCACTCGCTCAGCCTGCATTCTCAAGGATCTGAGATCACGAACGACGCGCAGTCCCACGATCACGGCAACCATACGCACGACGATGATCTGGACCTGTCCATGGATGCTTCCGGTGCGGTCGATCACCATCACGCCGATCACACCCACGAAAAGGTGGGGCTGGTGGCTGTTGTCGGTGACGTGCTGCGCATCGCCTTACGAGCCGGCTATCTGACCGTCGAGGGGCATCTTGACGGCGGGCCTCCGCACAGTATCGACCGGCCTCCACGCTCCATGAACCTCGTCTGAGCCACGCCGCATTGTGCGGCCGGTTTAACTCGTTCACGGACATTTTTCATGAATACACCTCTTCGCGGAGGCGTGTCGCACGGGCAGTCCGCCCGACGCACGCTCGGCTATCTGACGCTTGTCGCCTTGTCGCTGTTATTGCTTGTCAGCACGGCAGCAGCCCACGCCGTCGCCGAAGGCGACAAAGGCTACATCCAGGAGATCACAGGCGTTCACCTGATCCCCTTCGTCTATCTGGGCGCAAAGCACATGGTCACAGGTTATGACCATCTGCTCTTCCTGTTCGGCGTGATTTTCTTCCTCTACAGGCTGAAACACATCGCCATCTATGTGAGCCTCTTTGCCGTCGGCCATTCGACGACGATGCTGCTCGGCGTCTATTTTGGCTGGAATGTCAGCGCCTATCTGATCGATGCCATCATCGGGCTCTCGGTCGTCTACAAGGCGCTCGACAATCTCGGAGCCTTCCAGCGATGGCTGGGCTTCCAGCCGAACACCAAGCTGGCGACTCTGATCTTCGGCTTTTTCCATGGCCTCGGTCTTGCGACCAAGATCCTCGAATATGAGATCGCTGCGGATGGCCTCATCCCCAACCTGCTCGCCTTCAATGTCGGCGTCGAGATCGGCCAGCTCATCGCGCTCGCCATTATCCTGATCGCCATGAGCTACTGGCGCAAGACCTCCGGCTTCCTGCGCCATGCCTACACCGCCAATGTGCTGATGATGACTGCCGGCTGGCTGCTGGTCGGCTATCAGCTCACCGGCTATTTCGTCTCCTGATCCAACAAGGATAAATCATATGTTCAATTCCCAAGCTCCCAATCCTGATGACCTGCCGTCCTCCAGGCAGCTCGTCAGATCGACGGTCATCTCCGTCGTTGCGGCTGCCGCCCTTCTCGTCACTGTCGTCATGCCGTCCGAATACGGGATCGATCCGACTGGCGTCGGCTCCGTCATGGGCCTGACCGAAATGGGCGAGATCAAGGTGCAACTCGCCGAAGAGGCCGAACTGGACCGGAAGGCGACCCAGAACGCGGGAGAAAGCCTCGCTCCCACGCAGCCGGCACCTGTTCCACAGGAAGGGTCGAGCCTTTTCGAGCGCATCATCCGCGAGTTTGGCATATCGGTCGCTTATGCGCAGGACGCCATTCGAACGGACGAAGTGTCCATTACCCTCCAGCCGGGCGAAGGCGCCGAAGTGAAACTGATCATGCTCAAGGGTGCCAAGGCGAACTACACCTGGACGGCCAATGGCTCGCAGGTGAATTTCGACACCCATGGCGACGGCGGTGGCGAGAGCATCAGCTATGAGAAGGGCCGCGGCGTCGCCGAAGACAGCGGCGTCCTGGAAGCGGCCTTCGATGGCAATCACGGCTGGTTCTGGCGCAACCGCACCGGAGACCCGGTGACTGTGACACTGAAGACCGATGGCGCCTACACCGACATCAAGCGCGTGATGTAGCCACAAAGGCCGGCGGAAGGAATCCGCCGGCCTTCCCCATTCCAGCTGCGACAAAACGGATCTGTCAGCACATGCCGGCAAGCATGCAGGCTCGGCAGGCATATTTGGGATGGCGAGTAACGATGACGCGGAACTGCGCCGCGACGACATCCAACCGCTCGGAGACATCCTCGCCGATGCGATGCAGGCAACCGCCGCAGCCGCAGATCAGGCTTTCCGGCTCGATCACCTCTTCCACAAAGGGAAAATGCTGCGAAAAGGAGCCGCGATTGGTCGCGCGCGGGTTGGTGACCCTGTTCCCAAAAGGAGCGTCTGTCTTGTCCTCGGTATGGACAGAATGAGCGGTGGCTGGGGCGCCAGGATTCGAACCTGGGAATGCCGGTACCAAAAACCGGTGCCTTACCGCTTGGCGACGCCCCAACAGCGCGGCGACATCCGGTCGCCGACGGTGGTGGCCTGATTAGCAAAGCCGGACGCGGGCGGCAATGACCTTCTCGCTTAAATTTTCGCGCTTTTTCGGCGGCCTTGCCCGACTGCCAAGGAAGCCCGGCAGGCGGTAGTCGCTCGCCCCCCTCTCGCAATCTCACGGGAACGATCGGCGCGCTCAGGGGTTCTGCCTTTTATCCACCACCAAGCGCAACCAAGCACAGACAAGGAGATCCCCATGCCCTCCATCAATTCGGCACGCATCCTCATCCTCGCCACCGACGGCTACGAGCGCTCGGAGTTGCGGCACCCGCTGGACAATCTGAAGAACCATGGCGCCAGGGTCGAGATCGCCTCACTGACGAAGGCGCCGATCAAAAGCTGGATCGACAAGGATTGGGGCGATACGGTCGATGTCGACCTCACCGTCGGCGAGGTGTCGGTCGACGATTTCGACGCGCTGTTGATTCCCGGCGGCCAGATCAATCCCGACCTGCTGCGCGCCGACAAGGGTGCGGTTGAACTGGTGAAGAGGTTCGTCCAGTCGGGCAAGCCGGTCGCCGCGATCTGCCACGGACCGTGGCTGCTGGTCGAGGCCGGCGCGCTCAAGGGCCGCAAGGCAACCTCCTATGCCTCGATCAAGACCGACCTGATGAATGCCGGCGCTGCCTGGCGCGACGAAGCGGTGGTGACCGATGAGGGCATCATCACCTCACGCAGCCCGAACGACCTCGATGCCTTCGTCGCCAAGATCATCGAGGAAGTCGAGGAAGGCCGCCACGAACGCCGTGCGGCCTGAGCGCGGGTCGCGGGAGGAGGAAGTCCCTCCTCCGGCGGACCGGCCAGCCCATCGGCGCAAAAGCGCAAGCCACTCTTTACGACGCCCCTTGCGCGGTGCGATACCTGTCCGTGATTTCGCATCGCAACAGGAGCAATCCCATGCCCGGCTATTCCGCACGCCCGCCCGCCATTCCAACCGTCTTGGTCGACGATCAGGTCGTGCGCGTGACGCGCTGGGACTTCGAGCCGGGGGCGGCTACCGGCCATCATGTCCATGGCATGGGCTATGTCGTCGTGACCATGACCGAATGCGAATTCCTCATCGAGGACGCGACCGGCGAACATCGGCTGAAAAGGCCGGTCGGCGATGTCTATCGCCGCGATGCCGGGGTCGAACACAATGTGATCAATGGCGGCAAGAAGCCCATGGCCTTCATCGAGATCGAATATAAATGAGCGAGCCCCGCGACGCGCCGAAGAGCCCGGAATTCGACCTGACCTTTCAGCCCGCCCATGGCGAGGCCGTGCCGGTTGCCGAGCATGTCCAGCGTATCACGGTCAACAATCCCGGCGCCTTCACCTTCCATGGCACCAACACCTATATCGTCGGCGACGCTTCCGTTTGCGTGATCGATCCAGGTCCGGAGGACGAGGCGCATTTTCGCGCGCTGATGGCGGCGCTCGCCGGCCGCGAGGTGACGCATATCGCGGTCAGCCACACGCACAAGGACCACTCGCCACTGGCCCGCCGGCTGAAGGCGGCAACCGGCGCGACGATCGTCGCCGAGGGGCCTTATCGCCCGGCACGGCCGTTGCACGACGGCGAGGCCAATCCCTTTGCCGAAAGCTCGGACCTTGATTTCGTGCCCGATATCGCGCTTGCGGAGGGCGATCGAGTCGAGGGAGACGGCTGGCGGCTCACCGCCATTCTGACGCCCGGACACACGACCAACCATGTTGCCTTCGCGTTCGAAGACCGGGGCATCGTCTTTTCCGCCGACCATGTCATGGCCTGGGCAACGTCGATCGTCGCGCCGCCGGATGGCGCCATGAGCGACTACATGGCCTCGCTCGAACGCTTGCTGATGCGTGACGACCGGGTCTATTTTCCCGGCCATGGCGGACCGGTAAAAGATCCGGCCGCCTTCCTGCGCGGGCTTCGCACCCATCGCCGCATGCGCGAGCGTGCCGTCCTGGAACGCATCCGCTCCGGCGACCGGCTGATTGCCGACATGGTCCGCGCCATCTACGCCAGCACCGACCCGCGCCTGCATGGAGCAGCCGCTCTCTCCGTGCTTGCGCACCTCGAGGACCTTGTCGAGAAGGGTGAGGTGACAACCGATGGTCCGGCGCGGCTCTCCGGCGTCTACCGGATCGGGTGAAGCATTGAGTGAGCGTCAGTCGCCGGCAATGCCGAGGAGCTCGGCGTCGAGCGCGTGCAGGAAACGTTCGGCAATCTCCGTGCCGAGGCCGAGATCATGCGGGCCGTAGCGGCTGGCGACGCGCAGGTCGACCAGCGTCGTCTCTTCCTCCTCACGCAGCCGGATGACGACATCGAAGGGCAGGCCGAGCGCGAAGGTGCGGGTGGTGGCCTGTAGCCGGACCGTCCCGATCGGCTCCGGCGGCATGGGCGTTGGCGCAAGTGCCGGTTCGGGACGCGGCAGCGGCACGGGCACGTCCTGGAGCGCTGCATTGGGATCGATCTTGGGATCGTTCGCAAGCGCCGGTTCGGGGGGCGCGAGCGGCTGGAATTCCGGCACAGCGTATTCCTGGCCGCGCTCGATGATGACGGATAGCCCATTGGCATTGGCCACCTTGCGCACCGCCTCGTAGACGCGGTCGAGGGCCCCTTCGTAGCGCCGGCCAGTAAACCCCGGATAGGCTTGGGCCTGGACTTCGCGGCTTGCCGGGCTCACCGCCGGCCGCTCCATCCATTGCTGCCCGACGGCAGGCGCCCGAAGCCACTGCGGCGGATCGGCGAGGTCGCTCGACACGTCGTGGATGGGCGGGCGATCGAGATAGCGCCAGGCGGCCCAGCCGGTGAGGCCGAGCGGCAGCGTAGCGTAGAACAGCGCCCAGCCGGCCGCCACACCGCCAAGTGCTCCCACCTGCCAGAGACGGGCAAGGCCGATCAGGGCCAGTGGGACGGCAAGTGCCGCCGGCACGACGGAAATCGCCGTGAGCGCGATGAAGTCCGGCGTGGTCAGGGGTCCGAAGCGATGGGCAAGCACGGCCACCGCCAGTATGCCGGCGCCGAAAAGCCCGAGCCGCTGGGCGAGGTAGGCCGAGCGCGAGACAGGTCTGTCGTAGCGGATGGTCATGGGGCGGCACCGGATCAGGGCGGGAGAAAGAGCGAAGCAGTCCCAACCTGTTTACCGTCTGGCCGCCGGAGCGACAAGCGGGCGGGATACTGTTGCCGCAGTGATAAAAGGGTGGTGCCTTCCGTGTCGCATAGCCTTGCAGCTCTGATCGGTGCGCGCGCCCTTAGGGTCTGGGCGGGGCGGACTGCGCGGGCGCGACCTCCTGGGGGTTCCCCGGTGTCTCCTGTCCTGCCGTACCATCCAGGTCCAGCACCTCCCCGTTCAGCGTCGGGGCAGAGCCATCCTCGGGGACCTGGAGTTCGATCGCGCCGCCGTCCGGCTGTGACGGATCGGGCAGTGGCGGCGCCTTGGACGGCAATGGCACGTAAAGCGAAACCAGCACGATGACGCCGATGACGATCAGCCAGCTGCCGACGATTCGCGAAGGGATGAGGAGCCAGGGACCGCGGAAATGGCGCAGCAGGAGAGCCGGCGCCAGCACGAGCCAGAGCGCGCTGATGACCGTGCCGAAGGCGAAATCAACAAGGCCGACGCCCATGTCGTCGAGGCCGACGAACAGCGAAAAGGAAAAGGCGACAACGCCGGCGGCGAGCATGATGGCCCATTGCCGGTAGCGCCCGGTCAGCCAGAGCGCCGCGCCGGTCAGCATGACGGCCGTTGGTGCGATCAGGTAGAGCACCTCGCCCAGCGGCGATGCGAGGATCACGCCGAAGATCGGATCGAAGAAGCTCAGCATGACGAGCAGCACGCCGAGGAAGACGCCGACGATGGCGCCGAAGTCAAGGCGGGTTTCGGCCATGGCCGCGCCGAGCGACAGGCCCAGCATGGCGAGCGCCAGATCGTAAACCGAGAAGGTAAAAAGCGCGCCGAGTTCGAGGAAGCTGTAGTCATGCGCGATGCCCTGCGACAGAAGCAGGCCGATCATACCGGCAGAGAGCAGCCCGAGTGCGCGCCGGAATGACGGGCTGGCGACGATCGCGCGGAAATCGGGCCGGTTGCCGGCAGGGCCTGAGGCCTTGGCTGGCAGCGCCGATGAAGGCAACCCGGCGTTCCCCTTGGCGTCAGCCTTGGCCTTGGCTGGGAACTGGCCCTCCAGCGCCGCCGATGCGACCGCCCGGCGCAAACGCGAGCCGCTCGCCGTGCTGCCATCGGCCTTTATCCTCGTCTTCTGACGAGATCTCTGGCTCTGGCGGCGCTTGCTCATCTGTCGTCCGCTCTTTCTGCTGTCTCGATCGAATGGCTAGGCTTCGGCTATTCCACAAACGGTTTGCCTTGTCATCTGCAGGGACAAGAAGGCTCAGCAGACATGCAATGGCAGGACCAATCCGCAGGACTGCAGACACTGTCGTGCGGCCTCATGGGTGGCAACGTCAGAGGTCGCCTTCCACGGCGACCGGATATGAAGCGCGACGTGCAGGTTGGGTCAGGGATCGACCTTGGCGGCACCGCCGATTGCCGCCTGCGCGGCCGAAAGCCTGGCGATCGGCACGCGGAAGGGCGAGCAGGAGACGTAGTCGAGACCGACGCTTTCACAGAAATGGATCGAGGCAGGGTCGCCGCCATGTTCGCCGCAGATGCCGAGCTTCATGTCGGGCCGGGTTTTGCGGCCACGCTCGGCGGCAATGCGGATCAGTTCGCCTACCCCGTCGAAATCGAGCGAGATGAAGGGGTCGTGCTCGATGATGCCCTTGCGCTGGTAGGTCGGGATGAAGGCCGACGCATCGTCGCGCGAGATGCCGAAGGTGGTCTGCGTCAGATCGTTGGTACCGAAGGAAAAGAACTCGGCAGCCTCGGCGATGACATGGGCGCGAAGGGCCGCACGCGGCAGCTCGATCATCGTGCCGACGAGATAGGAGATATCCAGTCCCGCCTCGGTCATGACGTCCTTCGCCACCTTATCGATCAGGGCCTTGACGTAGTCGAAGCTCGGCTTTGAGGCCGACCAGCGGCACCATGATTTCCGGCACGACGGCGGCACCGGTCTCGCGGGCGGCGGCGACGGCCGCCTCGAAGATGGCGCGGGCCTGCATCTCGGCGATTTCAGGATAGGAAATGGCAAGCCGGCAGCCGCGATGGCCGAGCATGGGGTTGAACTCGTGCAGGGCATCGACCCGCTGGCTGAGCAGCTGCGCGTCCATGCCCATGGCGGCGGCCACTTCGGCGATCTCTTCCTCGGTCTTCGGCAGGAATTCGTGCAGCGGCGGATCAAGCAGGCGGATGGTCACCGGCAGGCCGTGCATGATGGCGAAAAGCTCGGTGAAGTCGGAGCGCTGCATCGGCAAGAGCTTGTCGAGGGCGGCGCGGCGGCCGGTCTCGTCCTCGGCGAGGATCATCTCGCGCATGACCTGAATGCGCTCGCCTTCGAAGAACATGTGCTCGGTGCGGCAAAGGCCGATGCCCTCGGCGCCGAAAGAGCGCGCGGCGCGTGCATCGACCGGCGTGTCGGCATTGGTGCGGACCGTCATGCGGCGGGCCTTGTCGGCCCATTCCATCAACCGGGCAAAATCGCCGGAAAGCTCGGGCTGGAGCATGGCCACCTCGCCCTTCAGCACCTGGCCGGTGGAGCCGTCGATGGTGATGACGTCGCCCTTCTTCAGCGTGAGCCCGACGCCGATCAGCAGTTCGTTGCGCAGATCGACTCGCATGGTTCCGGCACCGGCGACGCAAGGGATGCCCATGCCTCGCGCAACGACGGCCGCGTGGCTGGTCATGCCGCCGCGGGTGGTCAGGATGCCCTGAGCCGCGTGCATGCCGTGAATGTCTTCCGGGCTCGTTTCGACACGCACGAGAATGACCTTGCGGCCCTCTTCTTCAGCGATCACCGCCTCGTCGGCGGTGAAGACGATGGCACCGGTCGCCGCACCCGGCGAGGCCGGAAGGCCGGAGCCGATGACGTGGCGCTCGACCTTGGGGTCGATGGTGGGATGCAGAAGCTGGTCAAGCGAGGAGGGCTCGATGCGCAGCACCGCCTCCTTTTCGTTGATCAGGCCTTCGCCGACCATGTCGACGGCGATCTTCATCGCCGCCTTGGTGGTGCGCTTGCCGGAACGGGCCTGCAGCATCCACAGCTTGCCGCGCTCGATGGTGAATTCGAGGTCCTGCATGTCGCGATAGTGCGCTTCCAGTCGGTCGCAGATGCGACCGAATTCAGCGAAGGCCTCGGGCATGACCTTTTCCAGCGATGGCTTGTCGGAGCCACTGTCGATGCGGGCAGCCTCGGTAATCGACTGCGGCGTGCGGATGCCGGCCACCACGTCTTCGCCCTGGGCATTGACCAGGAATTCGCCGTAGAGCGACTTCTCGCCGGTCGAGGGATTGCGCGTGAAGGCGACGCCGGTTGCCGAGGACGAGCCGAGATTGCCGAAGACCATGGCCTGGACCGTGACGGCCGTGCCCCATTCGGCGGGAATGGCGTGCAGGTGGCGATAGGTGACGGCGCGTGGGTTGTTCCAGCTGGCGAAAACGGCGCCGATCGCGCCCCAGAGCTGGACATGGGGGTCCTGCGGGAAGGGCTCGCCGAGCGATTCCTCGATGATTTCCTTGTAGAGAGCCGTGACATGCTGCCATTCTTCGGCGGTCAGATCCGTGTCGAGATCGTGACCGAAGCGGGTCTTCTCGTCCTCCAGGATCTCCTCGAAGACCTCGTGGTCGATTCCCATGACGACGTCGCCATACATCTGGATGAAGCGGCGGTAGCTGTCCCAGGCGAAGCGCGCGTCACCGGCATTGCGGCCGAGCGCCTCGACGGTCTGGTCGTTGAGGCCGAGATTAAGGACGGTATCCATCATGCCGGGCATCGAGGTGCGCGCGCCGGAGCGGACCGAAAGCAGGAGCGGCAGCGAAATATCGCCAAATCGGCGGCCGGTCGCCGCTTCCATGCCCTTGATGCCTTCCAGCACCTGGGCCTTCAGGTCGTCGGGCAAACCACGGCCATTTTCATAGTACCAAGAGCAGGCGTCGGTGATGATGGTGAGGCCCGGAGGGACAGGCAGCCCGAGGCTAGCCATTTCGGCAAGATTGGCACCCTTGCCACCGAGATGGTCCCGGTCAGCAGCGCTCCCCTCGGCCGATCCGTTGCCGAAGGTGTAAACCCATTTTTTCATGCCTCATCTCCACCCGAACAGGCTATTTGTCCACGGTTTACAGCATATGTGACCGAATGAAAACGCCGTGCACGCATGATTATGTTGCATTGCATCATATTTGCGGCAAACGGTTAATGCATAGGCCGTCGAACGCTCGCGGCGTGCACCTGTCATTCCGCTGCGAGAAGCGCTGCCTCGGCCAGGGTCGGTTCACCGAGCACGAGCGTTTTGAGCTTGTTGTCGACGATCCGCATCACCGCACGCTTGCCATCGACGGAAAAGAGCACACGGATCGCGCTTTCCGCGCAATTGCCGGGCTGACAGGCGGAAAAGAGCTGCATCGGGCGGCCCTCGACCTCCACCTTCTTCGATGCGAGCGCCACATATCGATCGCGGCTCACCATGCTGCGCACCCAGGCCGGCAGACCGCGCTTGCCTCGGATCAGGCCGATCAGCGTCTCGCGATGCGGCTCGGAAGTGGCAATGACCGCAGGCAGGAAATTGCCGGACAGAGAGGGCTCGGCGGCGTTCACGACGGGCGATGTCGAGAGGCAGAGAAGTGTGGCGACAATCGCGGCCCTATGTCTCATCGCCTTCCCTCCGAACAATGGCCATTCACACCATTTCGCGCTCGCGCAGCGCTTCCGCCGTTTCCAGATCGACCGACACCAGCTGGGACACGCCCTGCTCGGCCATGGTCACGCCAAACAGGCGGTTCATGCGGGCCATGGTGATCGGATTGTGGGTGATGATGACGAAGCGCGTCTCGGTCGAGGCGGCCATTTCGTCCATCAGGTTGCAGTAGCGTTCGACATTGTGGTCGTCGAGCGGCGCGTCCACTTCGTCCAGCACGCAGATCGGCGCGGGATTGGTGAGGAATACGGCGAAGATCAGCGCCATAGCGGTGAGCGCCTGCTCGCCGCCGGACAGCAGCGTCATGGTCTGCGGCTTCTTGCCCGGCGGACGGGCGAGGATTTCGAGGCCGGCTTCCAGCGGATCGTCGCTTTCGATCAGTTGCAGTTCGGCCGTGCCGCCATTGAACAGGTGGGTGAACAGCCGCTGGAACTGGGCGTTGACCACGTCGAAGGCGGCCAGCAGGCGCTCGCGGCCCTCGCGGTTGAGGCTCTGGATCGCGCCGCGCAGCTTCTTGATCGCGTCGATGATGTCGTCACGTTCCTTGATGAGCGCGGCGAGCCGATCGGATAGTTCCTTCTGCTCTTCCTCGGCCCGCAGGTTGACGGCGCCGAGGCGCTCGCGCTCGATGCGCAGCCGGTCGAGATCGCGTTCGACCTCGCGCAGATCGGGGATTTCGGAAGGGTCTCTCAAGCCCGTCAGGCGGAAGGCCTCGTGCGGCGGAACGGCGAGCGTCTCGTGGATGCGGGTTTCGGCCTCTTTCCGCCAGTCGCGGGCGGAGACCAGGCGTTCCTCAGCTCGGCCGCGCTTCTCGCGGCTTTCGGCCAGTTCGGCCAGTGCTGCGGCGGCCTTCTGGTCGGCGTCACGCTGCCGGGTTTCGGCCTCAACCAGCCTGTCGGCCGCGGCTCGCCGTGCGGCTTCGGCCTTCTCCAGCTCGTTCATCAGGGCGCGGCGCTTTTCCTCGACCTCGTCGGGCGCCATTTCGAGCCCGATCATCTCGTCTTCGGCCTCGGCCACACGATCGCGCAAAGTGGCGATATGCTCCTCGGCGTTTCTCGCCCGCGCCTGCCAGGTCGAGCGCTCCTGGCGGATGGCGAGGATTCTGCGGCGGCGGCTCTCGTCCTCGCGGGCCAGGCCCTCGAAACGGGCGCGCGCCTCGGCGAGCCGGCCGCGATCGGTCGCGACCTCGGCCTCGGCCTCGCGCAGCCTGACGTCCAGAGCGGACAAATCCGGCGTTTCTTCGATCTCGATGCGGGCGTTTTCTTCCTGTTCGAGCGCTTCCTCGATCTGCGCCTTCAGGCCGTTCACCGCCTCGTCGATGACGACGCGGCGGCGGATCAGATCGCCCGAGGCGCGTTCCGCCTGGGTCAGGGCCTCGCGCGCTTCGGCGAGGTGGCGGATCGACAGGCGCTGCCTGTCGCGCGCCTCGGCAAGACGGGTCTCTTCGTTGCGGATCGCGTCGACCGCCTCGGCCAGACGCTCCTCGGCGTCGGTGAGCGCATATTGCGCCTCTTCGACCTCCGCCTCGATCTCGGTCAGGCGGTTCTTCTGGGCAAGTCGCAAAGCGGCCGCGCTCGGGGCTTCGGAGCCCGCGACATGGCCGTCCCAGCGATAGACGGCGCCTTCGCGGGTGACGAGGCGCTGGCCGGGGCGAAGTTCCGGCATCAGGCGAAGCGCCGTCGCCTCGTCGGCGAGGCCGATCTGGCGCAGGCGCCGGGTCAGCGCCGGCGGCGCACGGACATGATCCACCAGGGAGGCAATACCGGCCGGCAGGGCCGGATCGCCGGCACCGTCGCCGTTCAGCATCCAGTGGGCGGGAGCGGCCGCATCAAGCGGGCTGTCGAGATCGTCACCGAGGGCGGCGCCGAGCGCCGTCTCGTAGCCGCGGGTCACGGTCAGCTCTTCCGCCACGGGCGTGAAATCGCCCGAGACGGCCGAGGCCAGCATGCGGGAAATCGTGCGCGCCTCTGTTTCCAGCGCATTGAGTTTGGAGCGGGCGGCCTCCAGCGGCGCGCGCGTCAGGCTTTCGGCCCGGCGGGCCTCGGCCAGGCGGTCTTCTATCTCGGCGGTTGCAGCTTCGCTGTCGGCCAGCGCCTGTTCGGCGGCCTCGACCATTTCGCGCTTCTCGTCCGGATCGGGAAGGGCTGCGATGCGGGCGGCGATCTGTTCCAGCTCTCCGTTCGCCTCCGCCACCTGACGCTCCAGCCGCTGGCGGCGGTCGGCCAGATCGCGGATCAGGCGTTCCAGCTGGTTGCGGCCGGCAGCGGCCTCGGCGCGCTCGGCGGTCAGCGCGGCAAAACGCTTCTCGCTGTCGGAAAGGGTCGCCGCGGCCGCCTCGAAGGTGATGCGGGCTTCTTCGCCGGTGCGGCCGGAATCGGCGAGGATTTCTTCGAGTTCCACCTCTTCCGCCGTCAGCCGCTCCAGCACTTCCGCATTCTCGGCGACCAGACGCTCCTCGCGGCGAATGTCCTCGGAGAGTTGGGCAAGCCGGCGGGTGAGTTCGTCGCGGCGGCGCAGCAGCCGGCCGGCCTCCTCGTCGAGCTGGGTGCGGGCGATCTGCAGGCGCTGCAGGGCGGCGGCGCAGCGGGCCTCCTCCTCGCGCAGTTCCGGCATCTTGAGGCTGGCAATGGCTTGCGCCTTGGCCGCCTCCATCTGGCTCTGCGCCTTTTCGGCGACGATCGAGGTCGCCTGGTTGAGCGCGCTTTCCGCCTCACCCTCGGCCTGCTTGGCCTGGCTCCAGCGGATGTGCAGCAACATCGCCTCATGCGCCCGGATGTCGGCGGAGAGCATCTTGAAGCGGTTGGCCTGGCGGGCCTGGCGCTTCAGGCTCTCGATCTGCGTCTCGAGCTGGGCGGTGATGTCCTCCAGCCGCTCGAGATTGGTCTCGGCGGCGCGCAATCTCAGCTCCGCCTCATGGCGGCGCGAATGCAGGCCGGAAATGCCGGCCGCCTCTTCGAGCAGCTGGCGGCGGGCCTGGGGCTTGGCCTGGATCAGCTCGCCGATGCGGCCCTGGCCGACCATGGAGGGTGAACGGGCGCCGGTCGAAGCGTCGGCGAACAGAAGCTGCACATCCTTGGCGCGCGCTTCCTTGCCGTTGATGCGATAGACCGAACCCTCGCCGCGCTCGATGCGGCGCGTCACCTGGATCTCGTCGGCATCGTTGAAGGCGGCGGGCGCGGTGCGGTCGGAATTGTCGAGATAAAGGCCGACTTCGGCGGTGTTGCGGGCGGGCCGGTTGCCGGAACCGGAGAAGATCACGTCGTCCATGCCCGACGCGCGCATGTTCTTGTAGGAGTTTTCCCCCATCACCCAGCGCAGCGCCTCGACAAGGTTCGACTTGCCGCAGCCGTTCGGCCCGACCACGCCGGTCAGGCCCCGCTCGATGATGAACTCGGTCGGTTCGACGAAGGACTTGAAGCCGAGCAGGCGCAGGCGGTTGAACTTCATGCCGCAAGCCCCCTCATCGCTGAGGGGAAGACCAAAGCAGCAAAAACGGGCGCGCGGGTTTCCCCGCCGCCCGCCAGAATGCCGAAGCGCCGATCAGAGCAGGCTGTCGATGAGCGCCGACATGGTTTCAACCGACATGTCCCCCGAATAGCTCTTGCCGTTGATCAGGAAGGTCGGTGTCGACTGAATGCCGAAATCCTTGGCCCCGCGATCCCGGACTGCCGTCACATCACCGGCAAGTTCCTGGTTCGTCAAGCATGCGTCGAAGCTCTCCTGTGTAAAACCGCCGAGTTTCGACAATTGCAGCATGGCACCGCGCACATCGTTGTCAGCCGGGGCCGCCCAGTTGCGCTGCTGCTTCATGAACATCGAGACGAAGGGGAAGTACCGCTCTTCCGGGGTGCAACGTGCCAGCATGAAGGCGGCGAGCGACGCGGTGTCGCCCGGGAAAGGGAATTCGCGGATGATGAAATAGGCCTTGCCGCTGTCGACATACTTCTGCTTGATCGGTTCGAAGGTGCGGGTGTGGAAATTGGCGCAGTGCGAGCAGGTCATCGACATATATTCGATGATCTTGACCGGGGCGTTCGGATCGCCGAGCGCCATTTCCTTCATCGGGCCGGGCTTCAGCGCCTCTTCCATGTCGATGTCACGGTCGGACTTTGGCAGTTCGAGCTTGACTGCGGGTGCTGCCGGCTCCGGCGCCTGGGCGGTCTCAGTTGCTGCAGGAGCCGGAGTGGCGGCAGGCGCCGTTGCGGTTTCGGCCGGGGTGGCCGGCGCTGCCGGAGCGGCAGGCGTTGCTGCCGGGGTCGCAGGCGCCGCCGTGCTGGTCTCGGCCGGCTTCGGCGCAGCGTCAGCAGCCTTCTTGTCGCTATCGTCGCTGCAGGACGCAAGCACGGCCGCCATGGCGAGCACGGCGGCGCCGCCGAGAAGGCGGCTCTTGGTGAGGATCGGATCAAGTTTCGGCATCGATGCACCCTGATGGCTGTTTTTGACGTTGCACAACCGTTATCGCGGCAATCGGCAGCAAACAAGGCGGTGCCCTGCCCCCAGCATCAAAGAATCGTGAGTTTCGCGCGGCTAACGCATTAAATCTTCTTCATGTTCGCGCCGTCACGGCGATTTGCGCCGCTGCGACATCACGCCCGTGCCGAGGCGTTCGATCGCCAGGCGAAGCTTGTCGTCGGTGATGCCTTCCATCATACCGGCCAGTTTTTTCGCCTTTTCGCCCTCCAGCTTGCGCGGCCGCGGACGCTTCAGCGTCGCGGTCGAGACGGGCTTCTGGACGATGCGGATCTGGCCGATCGCCGGATAGCCGAAGAAGCCGTTGATGCGGGCAATCAGTTCGCCCTGGGCGTGGGAGAGAAAGAGCGCGCGGGCTCCCTCGCAGGCAATGGTCAATACACCGGGCCTGTGGCCGCCTTCGTCGCTGGAATCGCTGCGGCGCGGCCAGGCGATCTTTTCCGGCCGGGTGCAATCGGCGAAATTCTCGCCGGCAATCTCGTCCCAGGAGCCGAGCAGCGTCGTCGTGATGCCGGCGCGACGAGCCAGCATCGGATCGATGATGCCATTCGCCACTTCGGAAATCTGGATCACGCCTTTTCTGGGTGCACGCATGGAATACGGTCTAAGCCTTTCACCTCACCCCTTGAACGGCCGGGTGATTTGGCCAGATATAGGGCACTTCCCCCATGAGCGGCAAATGACGAGCGTGACAATCCAGAAGATACCCGATGCCGCGCCTCTGCTCGCCTGGTACGATCGCCATCACCGCGACCTGCCCTGGCGCATATCGCCGTCCATGGCAAAACGCGGCGTGACGCCCGACCCCTATCACATCTGGCTGTCCGAGGTAATGTTGCAGCAGACCACGGTCGCGGCGGTGAAGGCCTATTTCGCCAAGTTCATCGATCGGTGGCCGACCGTCGGCGATCTGGCGGCCGCACCGTCTGAGGACGTCATGGTCGCCTGGGCGGGCCTTGGCTACTATGCGCGGGCCCGCAACCTGAAAAAATGCGCCGAGGCGGTGGCTTTCGAGCATGGCGGGCGCTTTCCTGACGACGAGGAAGGCCTGAAGGCGCTTCCAGGTATCGGCGACTATACGGCGGCGGCGGTCGCGGCGATCGCCTTTAACCGTCCCGCGGCCGTGATGGACGGCAATGTCGAGCGGGTGATTTCCCGCCTCTTTGCCATCGACGCTCCCCTGCCCGGCGCCAAACCGCAGATGAAGGCCCGCGTCGCGGCGATGACGCCGCAAGACCGTCCGGGCGACTTCGCCCAGGCGATGATGGACCTGGGGGCGACGATTTGCACGCCCAAGCGGCCGGCCTGCGCGCTCTGTCCGTTCAACGATGTCTGCCTGTCCCTTGCGAGCGACGAGCCGGAACGGTTCCCCGTCAAGGCGGCGAAGAAGGAAAAGCCGGTGCGGCTTGGCGCCGCCTTCGTCGCGGTGGACACCGAGGGACACCTTCTGCTCAGGCGGCGGCCGGACAGCGGCCTGCTCGGCGGCATGACAGAGGTGCCGACCACGGCCTGGACATCGCGGGCCGACGGCGAGACGGGAATGGAGGCGGCGCCCTTTGCCGCCGGCTGGCAGGCCTGCGGCACCGTCACCCATGTGTTCACCCATTTCGAGCTTCGGCTCGGCGTCTACCGGGTGCAGGTTGCCCGCATGGAAGCCGGCGCGGTTCACGGCTTCTGGGCGCCGGTCACAAATCTTGACGGCGAGGCGCTGCCGACTGTCATGAAAAAAGCAATTGCCGCCGCTATTCCGACCGCGTTTTCGACCAGCAAAGGATAAGACATGCCAGAGCCCATCCGCCATATCGTCTTCGACATCGGCAAGGTGCTGATCCACTACGATCCCAACCTGCCCTTTTCCCGCATCATTCCCGACGAGGCGGAGCGTCGCTGGTTCTTCGATAATGTCTGCACCCACGACTGGAACTTGGAGCAGGACCGCGGGCGTGGCTGGGCCGAGGCCGAGGCCGAGGTCATCGCCCGTTATCCTGAGCGCGAAGAGCAGATCCGCGCCTTCCGGCTCAACTGGCGCGAGATGGTACCACATGCCTATGAAGACACCGTGGCGCTGATGACCGACCTGATCGACGCTGGCCATGACGTCACCATGCTGACGAATTTCGCCGCCGACACGTTCCGGGAGGCGCGGGAAATGTATCCCTTCCTCGACCTGCCGCGCGGCGTCACCGTGTCGGGCGAAGTCGGTCTGTTGAAGCCGGATGTGGCGATCTACCAGCGCCACGCCGCCGATTTCGGCCTAGACCCGGCGGCTGCCTTGTTCATTGATGACGTGACCCACAATGTCGAAGGCGCGCGCGCTGCCGGCTGGCAGGCGGTGCAGTTCCTCGGCGCGGGCAAGTTGAGAGCGGATCTTAGGGATCTGGGCGTCGAGGTCTAGGGCTCCGCGCAGCCCCTCGCGCTGTGCCTCTAACCTGAGCACGCAGCAGAGCGACCGCCCAAGCGACGCGCCAAGTCTACCGGCGCCGCGAGGTCAGGGGCGCCGCGATGAGATGCTGGCGCAGGCGGGACTGGCGGGCCCCATCCTGCGCCAGTTCGACCGCCAGGCGGACGAATTCTGAAGATGGCGCCATGTTAGATGGACCGACTTGTCCGAAACTGTCGGCCGGGCGAAGTTGACGCCCGGCCGACAGAATGGCCATTGCCATGACGGATGACGCCCGGCGCTTTCGCACCGGGCGTCAAGGCTCTCCTGCCGGGACTAGAGGTACAAGACCGGCCGGAGAATTTCCGGACTGGCAAAGCTGGGCGGATCGTCAGTCCAGCTTTGCCAGCCCACTGCGGACGACAGCCCTGAGTTCGTCGATCGGGCGCAGGGTGTGCCCGTCATCGGTGTGCCAGAACGTCCATCCGTTACACGCATCAACGCCCTGCACCTTCGCGCCCAGACGGTGAATGGATCCGGCTTCGCTGCCCGAGGCGAGCGTGCCGTCGGCGCGCACGACCGCCGAATGGCGGCGCCTGGCGCAAGTGAGGACCTGGCCCGGCTTGACCATGCCGCTCTCGACCAGGGTATTGAAGGCGACGCGCGGCTCGGCCCTCTTACCGGTCAGCACGGTGAGTTCGGCCTTGCCGAGCGGCGTGACCGAGGCGATGCGGGCTGAGGCCGCGTCGATATAATCCTGCTCGCGCTCGATGCCGACAAAGTTGCGGCCGAGACGCTTGGCGACGGCGCCGGTGGTGCCGGAGCCAAAGAAGGGATCGAGCACGATGTCGCCCGGCTTGGTGGAGGCCATGATGATGCGGGCGAGCAGCGCTTCCGGCTTCTGCGTCGGATGGACCTTCTTGCCGTCATCGCCCTTCAGGCGCTCCCCGCCCGAGCAGATCGGGAAGAGCCAGTCGGAGCGCATCTGTACGTCGTCATTCGACGCCTTCAGCGCATCGTAGTTGAAGGTATAGCCCTTGGACTTGGCGTCCGGCGAGGCCCAGATCATCGTCTCGTGGGCGTTCTGGAACCGGCGGCCCTTGAAGTTTGGCATCGGGTTGGTCTTGCGCCAGACGATGTCGTTGAGGATCCAGAAGTTGAGGTCCTGCAGCGTGGCGCCGACGCGGAAGATGTTGTGATAGGAGCCGATCACCCAGATCGTGCCGGTGGGTTTCAGCACGCGGCGGCAGGCCAAGAGCCAGGCGCGGGTGAAGGCGTCATAGGCCTCGAAAGAGGCGAACTGGTCCCATTCGTCGTCGCAGGCGTCGACAAGGCTCTGGTCCGGACGGTGCAGCGCGCCGCCGAGTTGCAGGTTGTACGGCGGATCGGCGAAGATCGCATCGACGGACTTGTCGGGCAGCGCTTCCAGCGCCGCGACGCAGTCACCCTTGATGATCGAATTGACCCAGGAGAAGGGGTCACTGGAGAGGCGGAGATCGGCGAGCGGGAATACGGAAGCCATCGGTTACTCACTCTTACGCTGACGCAGCACTGGAACACGATGCTTATGGTTACCGATCTTGGTTACCAAAGGCTGAAGGTGGCGTGAGAAATTCCATTGACGAGGGTCAGCCTGTGCCGAAAAGGGCCGAAGGGTGCGGGACAGGCTGGGTCCGGTCGGCTTGCGTGGAGGTCGGCGCTGCGGTCCCTCCTTGACCTGTCGGGAGTTTCCCCCTCCTCAACCGCTCTCCAGCGGGAAGAGTCCCCTCCCCAACCCCTCCCCACAAGGGGGAGGGGCTTTACCGCCGCCGGGGTGACGAGGAAACTGGCGCACCGTCGCAACCGCCTCCCTTGGCGGCACGTGTTCTCCCCCCTTGTGGGGAGATGGCCGGCAGGCCGGAGGGGGGGCCTTTTGAGCCGCCCCCTCCCCATTGCCGCAAAAATTCGGCCAGGAGACAAAAGCCTCACCCATGGACCGCCCGGCTATCCTCCGGCGCTTCCTCCCGCTCTTGAATCCCGTAGTCGCGCTGCACATGGGCGACCCGCAGGCGGTAGTCGGCGAACACGCCGCCGCGTCCCGCCTGCTGTGCCGCCCGGTGCTCCTCCGTTTCGCGCCAGCGGCGCACCGCGTCTTCGTCGCGCCAGAAGGACAGCGACAGCAGTTTGCCGCGCACGGTCAGGCTTTCGAAGCGTTCGACGGAAATGAAGCCGTCCATCGTCTCCAGCTTCGTCCGCAGTTCGCCGGCCAGGTCGAGATAGCGGTGCC
Source organism: Rhizobium arsenicireducens (assembly GCF_964021225.1). Lineage (NCBI taxonomy): Bacteria > Pseudomonadati > Pseudomonadota > Alphaproteobacteria > Hyphomicrobiales > Rhizobiaceae > Rhizobium > Rhizobium arsenicireducens. The sequence continues at coordinate 2,371,039 of NZ_CAXHYK020000001.1, forward strand.
GCTCGCCGAGAAAGGGCGTCACTTCGAAGATGACGGCGATCATGGCTGCACCATCAGCGCGGGCAGTTCGGAGACACATTTGAGGAAGAGCCGGTCCTCCTTGCGAATGAAGCGGGCATTGCGGGCGAATTCGTAATTGGCCTTGCCGAGCGGATCGGCGGCGAGCCGGGCGCGATAGGCCTCATAGGCCGCGAGGTCCTTGACGTGGTAGATGCCGTAGGCCGTGGTGGCGGAACCTTCATGCGGGGCGAAATAGCCGACCAGATCGGCGCCGCAGCGCGGGATCGCCTCGCCCCAGTTGCGGGCATAGGTGGTGAAGGCATCCCTGGCGAAGGGGTCGATCTCGTAGCGGATGACGCAGGTGATCATGGAGTTTCCTTTCATGCTGTGGCCAAATCGATGTCCCCTCCTCGCATATTGCCCGACGGCAATGCTTCGATTAGGATCGAAGCATGAGTGAAGGACCTGACATTGCCCGCCTCGCCGCCCTGATCGGCGATCCCGCCCGCGCCAACATCCTGCTTGCGCTGATGGACGGGCGTGCGTTGACGGCCACCGAGCTTGCCGGCGCGGCCGGCATCGGCCTGCCGACGGCCAGCTCGCATCTCGCCAAGCTCGAGGAGGGCGGGCTTCTGGCCCAGCGCAAGCAGGGGCGGCACCGATATTTCACGCTGGCCGACCCGGCGGTGGGCCGCATGATCGAGAGCCTGATGGGTTTTGCCGCCGCCCGCGGCCATGTGCGCCACAAGGCGGGGCCGAAGGAGCCGGCGCTGCGCAAGGCGCGGATCTGCTACGATCATCTCGCCGGCGATTATGGCGTGCGCATGCTCGACAGCCTGCGCAGCCTCGGTGCCATCGTCGGCGAGGAGGAACACCCGCAGCTGACGCCCGTCGGCGAGGCGCTGGTCTGCGACAACGGCATCGACCTTGCCGGATTGAAGGCGCAGCGCCGCCCGCTCTGCCGCGCCTGCCTCGACTGGAGCGAGCGGCGGATCCACCTCTCCGGCGCGCTCGGCAAGGCGCTGCTTACCCACTTCCTCGACCACGGCTATGCGCGGCGCGCCGCCGGCAGCCGGGCAATCGTCTTTTCGCCGGAGGGCGAGCGGCGCTTTGCGGCGATGTTTCCGCTTCCTCACCAGTAGCCGGGCCCGAGCCCGAGCTTAGACGCAGACGAGCGGGCGGCCTGTTTGCGGGTCTGCAGATCGTGCGGCCACCTCTTCTTGCAAAGAAACCGACCGTACGGTATCTTTCCTCCGATCGACAATCTTCGGAAAGCAGCACGTCATGAATCCCCTTCTTCTCGCCTACGGCTCACTCGCCGGCGCAATCGTCTGTGAAGTCGCGGGGACCGCACTGCTGCAGCATTCGGCACAGTTCACCAAGCCGTGGCCCACGGCGGCGATGGTCGGACTCTACGTGATCTCGTTCTACCTGCTCTCCCAGGCATTGAAAGGCATGCCGCTTGGCGTCGCCTATGCCATGTGGGGCGGGCTCGGCATCATTCTAACGGCGATCATCAGCGTGACCGTCTTCAAGCAGACGCTCGATGTTCCCGCACTGGTCGGCATCGGAATGATCGTCGGGGGGGTCGTGGTGATGAACACATTCTCCAGCGCGGTCTCGCACGGATGACGGACAATGCTTACAGCCGCAAGAAACAGCCCGAACAGGTGCGCCGCGCCTTGCTCGACTGCGCAGCCCAGCTTGCAGTCGAGAACGGGCTTTCCGCCGTCACGCTCCAGGCTGTCGCCGAGGCCGCGGGCGTCACAAAGGGCGGCCTGCTGCACCATTTCGCAAGCAAGCAAATCCTGATCGAAGCCGTCTTCGCCAATATCCTGGCAGAATTCCGTCGGGAGATCGACGGATACATGGCCAAGGACGAAAGGTCCTTCGGTCGCTTCACCCGCGCCTATGTCCACGCAGCCTTCGCCGACCATGAGCTCGGCATGCGAAGCCCCTGGGCGGCCTTGTCGGTCTCGCTGATTGCCGAACCGGCACTCCGGCAACTCTGGTCGGATTGGCTGGAGGCCCGGCTCCTAGACCATCACGAGACGGACAGTGCGCCAATGCTCGAGATCGTCCGCCTGGCCGCCGACGGGCTATGGCTCAGCGACCTGCTGCAACCGGAAATCGGACCCCGGCGCGATCTCACCGGCCTCAAATCCCATTTGCTCTCGCTCACCTCAGAGGCGGCAGTGCCTGTCTTGTAACACCGACTTGCGGATTGTTCTTTTCGGCCGCTTCGTGTAGGGGAAGCGCCTTCCCACGACGACAAGACGGATTCCCCCCATGAGCGGCTTCGACCTTACCATCTTCGATTGCGACGGCGTGCTCGTCGATTCCGAAATCATCGCCGCCAAGGTCGAATCCAAGCTGCTCAACGAGGCCGGCTATCCGATCTCGGTCGAGGAAATGGGCGAACGTTTCGCCGGCATGACCTGGAAGAACATCCTGCTCGCCGTCGAAAAGGAAGTCGACATTCCGCTTTCGGCAAGCCTGCTCGACAAGTCGGAAAAGCTGGTCGACCAGCGGCTCGCCCGCGAGGTCAAGATCGTAGAGGGCGTCCAGTTCGCGCTGGCGCGACTCAAGGGACCACGCTGCATCTGCTCCAACTCATCCCCCGAGCGGCTCGACATGATGCTGACCAAGGTCGGCCTGAAACAATTCTTCGCACCGCATATCTTTTCGGCCAAGGATCTCGGCGCCGACCGCGTCAAGCCTAAGCCGGATATCTTCCTGCACGCCGCAGCGCAGTTGAACGTGCCGCCGGACAGATGCGTCGTCGTCGAGGATTCGGTGCACGGCGTACATGCGGCGCGGGCCGCCGGCATGCGGGTGATTGGCTTCACCGGGGCGTCTCACACCTATCCGTCGCATGCCGACCGGCTAACCGACGCCGGCGCCGAAACGGTGATTTCCCGCATGGTGGACTTGCCCGCCGTGATCGCCGCCATGGAAGAATGGGCCGGCGCGTTCTGAAAGCGCACGACCGGCGGCCACGCTGACGCGGCCGCGTCTCTTGTCCGGTGATGCCGGGCATTCAGATCTTCAGGCTGAGCGCGGCGGGCATGACTTCGACGCGCAGCCGGTCGAAGGCCAGCGTTTCGCCATCCGCCTCGATCGACAGATGTTGATCTGCAACCGGCCGGATCTCGATCACGCTGCCGCGATGGAAGCTGATCAGCGGGTGGCCGACATGGGAGGCCGAATAGAGCCGGGCCAGGATGCCGAGCACGCCGAACTTGCCCGTTCCGCGCAGAATGCCAATGTCGAGCAGTCCATCGGCGAGGTCGGCGAAGGGTACGACGTGCATGCCGCCGCCGAACCAGCGGCCGTTGGCCACGGCCACCACCGTCACCGGCCCATGGAATATCTCTTCCCCGTCGACCACCACCCGCACGACCTCAGGCCGATAGCGCAGAATCTCGCGCACGGAACAGAGCAGAAAACGCAGCGAGCCGTTCGCCACCCGCCGGCCGCGACCATTGACAGCCTCAACGATGCGACCCGATACGCCGACACTGGCGATATTGGCAAAGTGGCGCAATGCGTCCTGCCCGCCGCTGGACGAACCGGTCACGCGCGCGACATCGATCCGGCGCACTGGCGCCTCCGCGATGTGGCGGACGAGCGCGTCCGGGGCATGCGGCAGGGTGAAATTGCGGGCGAAGTCGCAGCCCGTTCCGGTGGGGATGAAGGAGAAGACCGTATCCGGCCTCGCCGATCGCATCAGGCCATCGACCACATCGCCGATCGTGCCGTCACCGCCGACGGCGATGATGAGTTCGCATCCGGCCTCGACCAGTTCGATCGCCAGTCGTGCCGCGTCACCGGCGCTCGCGGTTTCGCGAAGCTCGCGCTGTGGAAAGCGCGCGGCTAGTGCCGTGCTGATGTCTCGCCACCGCGCGCGGCCCGAACGGCCGCCGGACACGGGATTCCTGATGATACCGATTTTCACCCATGCCCCCCGGCATCCGGTGAGATCAACGACCGAGTGGCAACATCCCGAACATTCGAGGAACGCGGCGCCCGGCGGTCGCCCCCTTTGCTGTTTCCTGTTCGTGTGCGGCTACTTCTTCTTGGCCGGCCCTTCGTCAAAACCGATGTGAACCTTGGCCAGGCCGGCAAGATCGCCCGGCACAGGGACTTCCTTGGTGAATACGAATTGCGTCGCCTGGGCGAGGTCGTTCAGCGCCACGGGAAATTGCGTCAGCTCGGAATAGAGCACCTTGTCACCGTCCGTTACAGCGACGCGGATCGGCAGCATGACCTGACCGGTCTTGCCCTCGGGGCCCGCCACGAGGCGACCCTGGACCATTGCGGTAATGGTCAAGGTCGTATCGGAGCGCACGCAAGAACGTGTCGTGTCGGCCAGCGAGGCCTGGAAGACGACCTTGGCCGGATCGTCTTTGGCGCCCCGGGCATAGGTCCGGTAAAAGGCCGTTCCGTCACGCAGCGTGATCGGCGGGCAGAAGCCCTGGACAGCCGCTGGCGCATTGGCCGGGGTCGCGCCCGGCTTGTCGGCGGCCGAACCGAGTACGCCTCCCGGGTTGCCGGCATTGCAGCCGGAAAGAACCATCAACAAGGATGCGGCCAAGATCCCGCGCGATACGTTCACAGACACGATACTCAAACCTTCCGCAATGCAGGCTTCGAGAAGCCCAAAGCCAATCGAATTGAGGCTTTTCATGCCCCTTGCCGATGGTCTATACCAGCGGCGCTGTAAAAAATCGATTGGGTCGCCGGTGTTTTGGTTTAATTTTCAACGGCTGCGGGCTGGCAATGCCCCGGGCAAGGCAAGGCGCACCGATCCGTCACCGGCGCGCGGTCCCGACCACACCATCGTGGCCGGTACGAAAAGACGACCGACTGCCACCGCAACGGCATAGCCTTCGACCCGAAACAGGCCCTTTCTTCTTCAAGACCAAGGACAAGCATCGTGGACTACATCTCGACCCGCGGAGAGGCAAAAAGCCTCGGTTTCTGTGACGCGCTTCTCGCCGGGCTTGCCCGCGACGGCGGCCTCTACGTGCCGCGCAAATGGCCGCACATGAGCAAGAAGGAAATCCGGGCGCTGCGCGGCAAAAGCTACCAGGAGATCGCCTTCGAGGTGCTCTACCGGTTTACCGGCGGCGAGATCGAGGCAGACCTGTTCCGCGCCATGATCGACGAGGCCTATGCCACCTTCCGCCATCCGGCGGTCGCACCGCTTGTCCAGACAGGACCGAATTCCTTCATTCTGGAGCTGTTCCACGGCACCACGCTCGCCTTCAAGGACGTGGCCATGCAGCTGCTCGCACGGCTGATGGACCATGCGCTGGCGCAGCGCGGGGAACGGGCGACGATCGTCGGCGCCACATCGGGGGACACCGGCGGGGCGGCGATCGACGCCTTTGCCGGCCGGGCCCGCACCGACGTCTTTATCCTCTTCCCGCATGAGAAGGTCTCGCCCGTCCAGCAGCGGCAGATGACCACCTCGAATGCCGAGAACGTCCACGCGCTCGCCATCAAGGGCAATTTCGACGACTGCCAGAACCTGGTAAAGGCGATGTTCAACGACATCGACTTCCGGGACCGGCTGAAGATTTCCGGCGTCAATTCGATCAACTGGGCGCGCATCATGGCGCAGGTGGTCTATTATTTCACCGCGGCGATCTCGCTCGGCAGCCCGGACCGCAAGGTCTCCTTCACCGTGCCGACCGGCAATTTCGGCGACATCTTCGCCGGCTACGTCGCCAAGAAGATGGGCCTTCCGATCGACAAGCTGGTGATCGCCACCAACGAGAACGACATTCTCGCCCGCACGCTGAAGACCGGCCGCTACGAGATGAAGGGTGTCTCGGCCACCACGTCGCCGTCGATGGACATCCAGATCTCGTCCAACTTCGAGCGCCTGCTGTTCGAAGCCTGTGACCGCGACGACAGCGCCATCCGCGCGGCGATGGAAAGCCTCAAGCAGTCTGGCGGTTTCGAGATCAAGCCCGGCGCGCTGAAGGCGATCCGCAAGGAGTTCCGCGCCGGCCGCGCCAGCGAGAAGCAGGTGGCCTCGACCATTCGCGACACGCTGGCTGAGACCGGCTATCTGCTCGATCCGCACACCGCCGTCGGCGTGTTCGTCGCGCAGAAGTTCGAGAAGCCGTCGACCCCCATGGTGACGCTCGCCACCGCCCATCCGGCGAAATTCCCGGCCGCGGTAAAATCGGCGAGCGGTATTGACCCCGCGCTTCCGGCGTGGCTTGCTGATCTGATGGACAGGGAGGAGCACTTCGATATCCTGGACGCCGAGCTTAAAGCCGTCGAAACCTTTATCGGCGAGCATGCCCGACGGGAAAATTAAGAAGTGCAGAAAGACAGATCTATGAATGTTGAGTGTACCCGGCTGCCCTCAGGGTTGACGGTCGTAACCGAGACCATGCCGCATCTGGAAAGCGTGGCGCTCGGGACCTGGATCAAGTCCGGAGCCCGCGACGAGATGGAAGGCGAGCACGGCATCGCCCATCTGCTCGAACACATGGCCTTCAAGGGAACGCACAAGCGCAGCGCCCGACAGATCGCCGAAGAAATCGAGAATGTCGGCGGAGAACTCAATGCCGCGACATCGTCGGAGACAACCTCCTACTATGCCCGTATTCTGAAGGACGACGTACCGCTCGCCGTCGATATCCTGGCCGATATTCTCACCGAATCCGTCTTCGACGAAGACGAACTCACCCGGGAAAAACACGTCATCCTGCAGGAGATCGGCGCGGCCAACGACACGCCGGACGATGTCGTGTTCGACCGCTTCTCCGAACTCGCCTATGCTGGCCAGCCGCTCGGCCGGCCGATCCTCGGCACACCCGACACGGTGCAATCCTTCTCGAGCGCGGAAATACGCGCCTATCTCGACCGCAATTACACGACCGACCGGATGTTCGTGGTGGCGGCCGGCGCCGTCGATCACGATACCTTCGTTAAACAGGTTGAAGAACGGTTCTCGTCGGTGAAAACCAAGCCGGAGGTAAGCCCGATCGCCGAGGCGGCCCGCTATACCGGCGGCGAAGCGCGCGAGGAGCGCGACCTGATGGACGCGCAGGTGCTGATCGGCTTCGAGGGCCGCGCCTACCATGCGCGCGACTTCTATGCCTCGCAGATCCTTGCCAACATCCTCGGCGGCGGCATGTCCTCGCGGCTGTTCCAGGAAGTGCGCGAAATCCGTGGCCTGTGCTATTCGATCTATGCCTTCCACTGGGGCTTTTCCGACAGCGGCATTTTCGGCATCCATGCAGCAACCGGCGGCGAGGACCTGCCGGAACTGGTGCCGGTCATCATCGACGAGTTGCGCAAAGCGTCGCAAATGATCGACACCCAGGAAATCGATCGTTCGCGTGCCCAGGTTCGCGCCCAGCTTTTGATGGGCCAGGAGAGCCCCGCGGCACGTGCCGGCCAGATCGCCCGCCAGATGATGCTCTACGGCCGCCCGATCTCCAATCAGGAGATGATGGAACGGCTTGCCGGCATCACCCCGCAGCGGTTGACCGACCTCGCCGGACGGCTGTTCTTCGAGACGACGCCGACGCTGTCGGCCATCGGCCCGCTCACGCATCTGGCCCCGATGCACGAGATTTCCGGCGCACTTTCGGCCGGACGCACCGCATCGCTCAAGGCCGCCGGCTGACGCCGCGCCCGGATTGATTTAGATTGATCGAGAGCGGGCAGCGCGCCCGCCGGCTGACGCTTGAGGGGGTTCGATGACACGTTCGGTTTTTCGGTTTCTGTCGCGGCAGCCGGAAACACCGGAACTGAACAGCGCCAGCCATCTTTTGCGTCTGCCGCGCTACGACGACTTCGAACAGTGGCACGCGCTACGCCGCGACAGCCGCGCCTTCCTCCAGCCTTGGGAGCCGACCTGGCGGACGGACGAACTGACCGAACGCGCCTTTCGCGCCCGTGTGGTGCGCAACAGCCAGGAATTCCATTCGGGGCTCGCCGTTCCCTTTTTCCTGTTTTCCCAAGGCGATTATCTGCTGCTCGGCGGGCTTACCATCGGCCTCATTCGGCGCGGTGCGTCACAAAGCTGCATGATCGGATACTGGATGGGCGAACGCCACGCCGGCAAAGGCCATATGTTTGCCGCACTTCAACTGGCTATTCCCTATATCTTCAGGGGGCTAGAGTTGCACCGGATCGAAGCAGCCTGTATTCCGGACAACGAGAAAAGCATCCGGCTCCTTGAGAAGGTCGGCTTTCAGCGGGAAGGTCTCTTGCGCGAATATCTGAAAATCAACGGGCAATGGCGCGACCACGCGATGCTATCGCGTTTGCGCGACCGTGCCTCGGGGAACGGGAACAAAGAGAACTCATGACGTCTGACCGGAACAGGCGAGCGGCGACCGGCCAATGGCTGGCAGCCGTATTGGCCACGGCGATGCTTGCGTTCGTCGTTCTTTTCTCATCGCTTGCGCTTGCCGCGGAACCGGTGAAGATTGCCCGTGACGACACCGCCCTCGACCTCACCGCCACCACCGAGATCTACACCAACCAGGGCAATGCCTTCCAGGTCTCCACCGCGCCCAATGCCGACGGCATCCGACGCCGCATCGAAGTGCGAGCGTCTTCACCGGGACATCAGGGCGACTGGGCGGTCTTCGCCCTTGCCAACGTCTCGGAAGAGCAATTGGAGCGCGTCATCGTCGCACCGCATTTCCGTCTTGCCGGCTCGCGCATGTTCTGGCCGGACCTCGGCTCGCAGCGCATCATCGCCATCACGCCATCGGAAGGCTTTGCCCTCGACCGCGTGCCGAGCCCGGACGCCGACGTCTTCCGTATCACGCTCAACCCCGGCTCCGTCATTACCTTCGTCGCAGAACTCGCGACCCCCAGCCTACCGCAGATCTACCTGTGGCAGCCGGACGCATACAAGGACACGGTCAACGCCTTTACCCTCTATCGCGGCATTGTACTCGGCATTTCCGGCCTGCTTGCGGTGTTCCTGACCATCCTGTTCGTCGTCAAGGGCACGTCCATGCTGCCGGCGGCGGCAGCGCTCGCCTGGGCAGTACTCGCCTACATCTGCGTCGATTTCGGCTTCCTCGAAAAGCTGATCAGCATTACCTCAAGCGACCAGCGCATGTGGCGCGCGGGGGCCGAAGTGGCGCTCGCCTCAAGCCTCGTCATTTTCCTCTTCACCTATCTCAACCTCAACCGCTGGCACGTGCATCTCGGCTACGTGACCTTCGCCTGGATCCTCGGCCTTGTCCTTCTGTTCGGAGTCGCGATCTACGACCCTTCGATCGCCGCCGGTATTGCGCGCCTGTCGTTCGCGCTAACCGCGACGGCCGGCATCGCGCTGATTTTCTACCTCGGCTTCAACCGTTACGACCGTGCCATCCTGCTGATCCCGACCTGGGCGCTGCTTCTCGTCTGGCTGTTCGGCAGTTGGCTGACGGTGACGGGCCAGCTCGACAACGACATCATCCAGCCGGCGCTCGGCGGCGGCCTGGTACTGATCGTTCTTTTGATCGGCTTTACAGTCATGCAGCACGCCTTTGCCGGCGGCGCTTACCAGCAGGGCCTGTTCTCCGACCTCGAACGCCAGTCGCTGGCGCTGACCGGCTCCGGCGATACCGTCTGGGACTGGGACGTGGCGCGCGACCGCGTGGTAACGAGCCCAGACATTTCCATCCGCCTCGGCCTTTCGCCGGGCACCATGCACGGCCCAGCGCGCAACTGGCTGCCCCGGCTCCATCCAGACGACCGCGATCGTTTCCGCGCCACGCTGGACGTGCTGCTCGAACACCGCAAGGGACGTCTCAACCACGAATTCCGCATCCGCGCCGAGGACGGCCATTTCCACTGGCTGAAGATCCGTGCCCGGCCCGTGCTCGGCTCGAACGGCGAAGTCATCCGCTGCGTCGGCACGATCATCGACGTTACCGAACAGAAGAACTCGATCGACCGGCTGCTCGTCGACGCCATGCATGACAACCTGACCGGCCTGCCGAACCGCGAGGTCTTCCTCGACCGGCTGCAATCGGTGCTGACGCTGGCCAACAGCACAGAGATGGTGCGCCCGACCGTGATGGTGATCGACATCGATCGCTACAAGCAGGTAAACGACAGTCTCGGCATCGCTGCCGGCGACAATATCCTGATCGCCCTCACCCGGCGGCTGCGCCGACTGATGAAGCCGCAGGATACGCTGGCCCGCCTGTCAGGCGACGAGTTCGGCCTGATCCTCGTCTCAGAACGCGACCCGGCCAAGATTGCCGACTTCGCCGACGCCGTGTCGAAGGCCATCATGGTGCCGATCAATTATGCCAATCGCGAGATCATCCTGACCGCCTCGATCGGGCTCGTTTCCTGGGTCGATCAGCAGGAGAACGCCGCAGGCCTCCTGTCCGATGCCGAGCTTGCCATGTACCGTGCCAAACGGACGGGCGGCAATCGCGTCGAGCCCTTCCGCCCCGCCTTTCGCGGCGCGGGCACCGACCGGTTGCAACTCGAGACAGATCTACGCCGCGCCATCGAGCGCAAGGAATTGTCGATGGTCTACCAGCCGATCGTCCGGCTCGCCGACGGCGAGGTCGCCGGCTTCGAGGCGCTGATGCGCTGGGATCATCCCAAGCGCGGCAATGTGTCTCCTGCGGAGTTCATCCCGATTGCGGAAATGTCCGACCTGATCGAACCGCTCGGCATGTTCGCCCTCGAGCGGGCCACCACCGACCTGATGGACTGGGAACGGCAGACGGGCGAGATCCCGATCTTCGTGTCGATCAACCTGTCGAGCGCCCAGCTCCTGTCCAGCGACCTCTACACCGATGTTCGTTCCATGCTGGCGAAAACGCAGTGCGACCCGCACCGCATCAAGCTGGAATTGACCGAAAGCGTCGTGATGGAAAACCCGGAACAGGCGCGCCTCGTGCTCGCCAAGCTCAAGGACACCGGCATCTCGCTGGCGCTCGACGACTTCGGCACCGGCTATTCCTCGCTCGCCTATCTCACCCGCTTCCCGTTCGACACGATCAAGCTCGACAAGGCGCTGGTCAACGACCGCTCCGACAAGCGCGCGGTTCTGCTGAAATCGGTAATCGCCATGGCCTGCGGGCTGGAGATGCAGGTGGTGGCCGAAGGCATCGAGAGCGATGCAGATGCCGAGGAACTGGGCAAGCTCGGCTGCGATTTCGGCCAAAGCTACCTGTTCGGCGCGCCGCTTGGTGCGGACTCGGTGCAGCGGCTGCTCAAGGAACGCTTTCCGCTGACCAAGCGGGCGTGAAGCAGAGCGAGGAAGCTCGAAGCCCGCACGCGATCAGGCGTGGCCGGCTTCCATCGACAGCATGGCGGGGCTGACGCCCATCAGGGCGAGCGCCCGATCGTACTTGTTGTCGAGCGCGCGGTCGAAGATCAGGTCTTCCGTCGCCGCGCAATTCAGCCAGCCATTGTTGGCGATTTCGAATTCGAGCTGACCGGGGCCCCAGCCGGCATAGCCAAGCAGCATGGTGGCGCGGCGCGGGCTGCGCCCCTCGGAGATCGCCCGGACGATGTCGAGGGTTGCCGTCAGCGAAATGTCGTCGCTGACCGGAATGCTGCTGTCGCTCGTGTAGTCGTCACTGTGCAGGACGAAACCGCGTCCAGTCTCGACCGGACCGCCGCTCTGGATTGGGAATTCTCGCGAGTGCTCCGGCAACATGATCGCATCGGTCTTGTCGATCAGGCCGAGATGAAGCAGCACGTCGGCGAATGTCACCGGCTGTGGACGGTTGATGATGAAACCCATGGCGCCGGCCGGCGAATGGGCGCAGATGTAAACGACGGCGCGAGCAAAATTGCCATCGGCCATGCCCGGCATTGCGATCAGAAGCTGACCGTCGAGCATCCCCCGTTCACGGTCCTTCTTCAGCGTCGAGAATGCCATGATCCACCTCCATTTGCCCCTGCCGGAGCGGCTGGCTTGAGACCGGATGTTCCGGCGAGGATTTCGTCTGTTAGAGCAAGATGGGGCAGGATCGCCGATCAATCAACTAAAAATGATCCCGGCATCTCAGGCGTTACTGGTGCAAGGCCGAGGCTTGCTCTAAACGGCTCTACCATAATGTGTGTCATATCTGTGAAATTCCGCCAGCCTGGCCTGGCCCTGATTGCCCTGAGCTGCGCTACGCTCGGCCAGATTGGTGCTGTCCGCGCGGAAACCAGCGAATGGGCGGTGAATGAAGGCGGGAGGATGCGGCTCGTGGTGCTTCCGGCTGATGCCACAGGCGTGCGTGCTGCGGCCCTGCAGATCGAAACCTCGCCCGGTTGGATAACCTATTGGCGCGAGCCGGGTGATGCCGGTATACCGCCTTCGATCACGCTTGCGCCGGAAAGCGGCTATACGCTGGAAGAAATCGGATATCCGGTGCCGAAGAGGATCGACAACGGTGATCTGCGTGACATCGGCTACGACGCGCCTGTGACCCTGCCATTGACGATCTCCGGCCCGGCCAGCGGGAGTATGTCACCCGACGAGCTGAAAGCCTCGGTCTTCATCGGCCTTTGCCGCAACATCTGCATTCCCTTCCAGGCGGAATTCAATCTGACGCTGACGCTCAGCGAGACGACAAAGGTTGCGGAGGCCGAACTCGTGGCAGAGGCGCGCGAGACGCTGCCCGAACCGCCGTCAGCAGATTTTGCCCTCCAGAACCATGCGCTTTCCGCCGATGGCAAGGAACTGGCGTTGACGGTGACCGTGCCGGAGGGAACCGGGGAGAAGGACGCCGAGATCTACGTCACCGGACCGAGCGGCCATGTCTTCCTCGACGAGAGCGAACGCCGGCTCACCGGCAATGCGCTGACCGTGGCCATGCCGATCAAGGGGCTGCCGCGCAAGTACGACATCCACGGCAAGCGTTGGGGTCTACTGGTCAAGGCGGGCGGGCGGGCGATGGAAACCGGTCTTGCCTTTGACTAGCGTCAATCTATATTCCGCTGCGAACGGCGGACCGAACCCGGCCCGCCCGAAACCAGCGAGGAGAATTCAATGACCATCGCAATCGGCGAACGTCTGCCCCAGGCCGAATTCAAGGAAAAAACGACAGACGGCGCGGTAGAGCTTTCGACCGACGATCTGTTCAAAGGCAAGCGGGTCGTTCTGTTCGCGGTGCCGGGCGCCTTTACCCCGACCTGCACGCTGAACCATCTTCCGGGCTATCTGGAGAACCGCGATGCTATCCTCGCCCGCGGCGTCGATGACATTGCTGTCATTTCGGTCAACGACTGGCACGTCATGGGCGCCTGGGCGCAGCAGAGCGGCGGCATGGGCAAGATCCACTTCCTCGCCGACTGGGACGCCGCCTTCACCAAGGCGCTCGGCCTCGATGCCGACCTGTCCGCTGGTGGACTCGGCGTCCGCTCGAAGCGCTATTCGATGCTGGTCGACGACGGCGTGGTGAAGTCGATCAACGTCGAGGAAAACCCCGGCCAGGCGACGGTTTCCGCAGCAGCGGCGATGATCGAGCAGCTCTGAGGGTCGCGCCCGGAACTTCATGAGGCGGCGGAGCAATCCGCCGCCTTTTTCGTTTCAGATTTCCATGTCGAACACGAGCACCCCCGAGAGCCCGCCGTCGGTCGCATTGACGATGCGGTCGCCGACCGCGATGTGGTCGGGGTGCTTGAGGTAGTAATCGCGCACCATGGCGTCCTCGAAGGTGATGATGAAACCGTCGAGATAGCCGCCGTTCAGACCTTCGGGCGAGACGTTGGGGCCAAACTTGACCTCCAGCATGCCCGGTACCACGTCCTTCAGAGCCGTAATTCCCTCATAGATCGCCTGCTTCTCGGCCTCCGACGTTGCCGCCTTGAAGCGTAGGAACACGCAGTGCTGGATCATGGTGTGTCTCTCCCTGTGTGGTCTTTTTGTTGGCGCAGAATAGGGCCAACGGGCGAGATGGCAAGGCGGGAAAGCGACGCCGTCCGCCGCGATGGGCCGGCCCTTACCTGCCCTGCAGCAGCGCTCGCCCGAGATTGGGCTTCTTGAAGGGCTCCATGCCCTTGCGGGCAAGCTCGTCGGCGCGCTCGTTCTCCGGGTGGCCGGCATGGCCCTTGACCCAGTGCCACTTGACCTTGTGGCTCTGGTTGGCGGCATCGAGCTGTTGCCAGAGTTCGCCGTTCTTGACGGGCTTCTTGTCCGCCGTCCTCCAGCCGTTTTTCTTCCAGCCGAAGATCCACTTGGAAATGCCGTCCATCACATATTTGCTGTCCGTGTAGAGATCGATTTCGCACGGGGTCTTCAGGGCGGACAGCGCCGAAATCGCCGCCATCAGCTCCATGCGATTGTTGGTGGTGTCGGCCTCGCCGCCGAACAGTTCCTTCTCGGTCTCGCCATAGCGCAGGACGGCGCCCCAGCCGCCGGGGCCGGGATTGCCGGAACAGGCGCCGTCGGTGTAAATATCCACATGCTTCATAGGGTGAGCCCATATTCGACGCTCGATCTCACCTGACGGTGGAAGCGCAGCTTCTTCAGATATTCAAGCGGGTCCTTCTTGACCACCAGCGCGCCTGCCGGTGTCGTCAGCCAGTCGTACAAGCGGGTGAGGAAGAAGCGCAGCGCCGAGCCGCGGCACAGGATCGGCAAGGCCTCGATCTCGGCAATGCCGAGCGGGCGCACCTGCTGGTAACCCTCGATCATCGCCATGCCCTTGGTGACGTTGTAGGCGCCGTCCTTCTCGAAGCACCAGGCATTGAGGCAGATCGACAGGTCATAGGCGAGGAAGTCGTTGCAGGCGAAATAGAAGTCGATCAGGCCCGACAGTTCGTCGCCGAGGAAGAAGACATTGTCGGGGAACAGGTCGGCATGGATGACACCTTGCGGCAGGTTCTTCGGCCAATGCTGGCCGAGGACGGCAAGCTCGCCGCCGATCTCGGCCCCGAGCCCGGTCTCGACCTCGTCGGCACGGTCCTTCGACTTTGCCCACAGCGTCTTCCATCCTTCGAGCGACAGCGCATTGGGGCGCTTGAGGTCAAAGCCCTCCCCCGCCACATGCATGGCGGCAAGCGCCTTGCCCACTTCGCGGCAATGCCTGGCCTCGGGCTTGCGCAGCCACATGCCCTCCAGAAAGGAAATGAGCGCCGCCGGCCGGCCGGAAAGCTCGCCGAGCAGCGCGCCGTCCTTGCGCGGCAGGGGTAGAGGGCAGTTGAGGCCGCGATCGGCGAGATGATGCATGAGGCCGAGGAAGAACGGCAGGTCGTTCTTTTCCACCCGCTTTTCATAGAGCGTCAGGATCAGCGGCGCCTTCGACGTGTGCAGCAGGAAGTTGGAGTTCTCCACACCCTCGGCAATGCCCTTGTAGGACAGCAGTTCACCGGTCTCATACTGCTGTAGAAAGGCCTTGAGATCGACTTCGTTGATGTCGGTATAGACTGCCACGTTAAAGATTCCCGCGCTGCGTTCGTTATGCCGCCGATGATAGCGCAAGCCATACAGCGGGGGGAAACGGAGTGCCAGTGCCGAGCGAGAAATGGCACAAGGAATTAAGGGACGCTCTGGCGCGAGGGGTGCTTGGAGGCGTGGGCTAGGCGGAAAGGGCATAGCCGCGAATGTTTCCGGGATTGTCGTCGCCTCTCGTCTGGCGCAAAGCAGCCTGGGCGAGAAAACCCGACCGTGTCAGCAGCCCATGGGCTTCCGCATAGGTGTCAATTTCTCGCAAGACATCCTCCGGCAGCGTGATGTTCAGCCGCACGGCTTTCTTTGCCGCAGACTTCAGGGGAATGAGCACGGCGACGGCCGCCTTGTTTTCCGGATCGCTCATGATCGCCTCAAGTGAGGAGGGTTCAGGAATGGCCTCGCCATCCTCAATCATGCCTTCGACATGCAGAACCAGAGCCTCCTCAGCCATCCGTCGCGCATCATCGAGATCGGTTCCCGCCGTCACCACACCGGGGAAATCGGGAAAGGACACGCCGAAATCACTGTCTGCGTCCTTGTGGATCAAGCCGATGTAGTTTTGCATGTTTCACCTCAATTTCAAACCGGACCGCTTCTCAATCTTCTTCAGCGTGCCGAGCGGGATATATGAGGAAACGTATCCCGGCCCGTCGCTTCAGGCTCCGGGCGTTCGTCACTGCAATCAATTCGCTGGATCGATTGCTCGGGCTTCGCCCGACCGTTCCTCACCCATTCACCCAGGCCATGTCTTCGTGGGTGAGTTCGATGTCGCGCAGTTCGCGGTTG
Source organism: Rhizobium arsenicireducens (assembly GCF_964021225.1). Classification (NCBI taxonomy): domain Bacteria; kingdom Pseudomonadati; phylum Pseudomonadota; class Alphaproteobacteria; order Hyphomicrobiales; family Rhizobiaceae; genus Rhizobium; species Rhizobium arsenicireducens. Next base: position 2,387,222 of record NZ_CAXHYK020000001.1, read on the forward strand.
ACGAGGAAGTGCTCGTTTTCGATCGAGAATTCGGCAAGCTCGATGGTCGCGTCGTAGCGGGCCTTGAAGGCTTCGATGATCTCGTTGACGATCACCTCCGGGGCGGATGCGCCGGCGGAGAGGCCAAGTGTGCCGATCGGGCCGATATCGTCCCAGTCGATCTCCGAGGCGCGCTGCACCAGCAGCGAGCGTTTGGCGCCGGCCTTCAGCGCCACTTCGACGAGGCGCTTGGAGTTGGACGAATTGGGCGCGCCGACGATGATGAACAGGTCGCAGCCTGGCGCGGCCTGCTTGACCGCCTCCTGGCGGTTGGTGGTCGCATAGCAGATGCTGTCGGCCGAGGGCGCGGTCAGGTTGGGGAAGCGCTCCTGCAACCGTTTGATCACACCTGCGGTATCGTCGACCGAAAGCGTTGTCTGGGTGACATAGCCGAGATTGTCGGCATCGAGCGGCTCGTAGAGGTCGGCGTCCTCGATCGTCTCGATCAGCGACACCGCGCCTTCCGGCAATTGCCCCATGGTGCCGATCACTTCCGGATGGCCCGCATGGCCGATCAAGACGACATGACGGCCGAGGCGCTGGTGGCGCATGGCCTGCTTGTGCACCTTCGAGACGAGCGGGCACGTTGCATCCAGATAGAAGAGATTGCGGGCCTCAGCGTCCGCCGGAACGGATTTCGGTACGCCATGGGCGGAGAAGACGACCGGCTTCTCGCGATGCTCGGCGGGGATCTCGTCCAGTTCCTCGACAAAGACCGCGCCTTTCGCCTCCAGCCCTTCGACCACATAGCGATTGTGGACGATCTCGTGGCGGACATAGACCGGAGCGCCAAAACCCTTGAGCGCCAGCACGACGATCTGGATGGCGCGGTCGACGCCGGCGCAGAAGCCGCGCGGGCCGCACAGGCGGATCGTCAGAGGTGGTCGGGAAACGGTTACATTCATCGTCAGCCAGCCAGCAATACCAGGATCAACGCGAGCACGGCAGGAAGCGCCTGGATGTAGAGGATCTTCCGCGATGCCGTGACGCTTCCATATAGGCCGGCGACGAAGACACAGCCAAGGAAAAACAGCTTCAGCTGGAAGGCAAAATCGGGGTTCGCCTGGCTGAGGGCCCAAAACAGGCCGAGCGCCAGGAAGCCGTTATAGAGGCCCTGGTTGGCGGCGAGCACTCTGGTCGCCTCGGCCTGCGGCGGCTTCATGCCGAAGGCTTTCAGGCCGGCGGGTTTGGTCCACAGGAACATCTCCAGCACAAGGATATAGAGATGCTCCAGCGCCACCAGGGCGACCAGCAGATCGGCAAAGGTCTTCATCGGGCTCTCCTCGAGGCGCAACCGGCGCGTTTTTATTCCAGAACCAATCTTTGAGAGACGTGGCCCGCAACCTCCCCCGCTCGGCGACGTCAGGCCTTGCGGCGAAACACGGCGTAGATAACGACGCCGGCCAGTGCCAACGCCAGGCCGTACCAGGTCATCGCATATTGCAGGTGGCTGTTGGGCAGGGCGATCTCGGTCACGCCGCCCTCCGGCATGCCGCCGGGCACAGGGGTGGCGTCGGCATCGAGGAAGAAGGGCAGAACCTTGTCAGCGGCGAGACCCGTGCTCGCGGCCATCCGGTCGAGGTCCTTCCAGTAGAAGATGTTCTGGCCCTCGTCATTGTCCGGCACCATGGAGGACGGCTTTTCGCTCAATCGGGCGCGGGCCAGCCCCTGCACCGTTTGCGGACCGTCCAGCAATCCCTCGGGGCGCTTCGCCGGCTCCTTCAGTTCATAGGGCACGAACCCGCGGTTGACGAAGAGGTAACGGCCATCGGCAAGTTCGAGCGGCGTGTAGACGTAGAAGCCGGCGCGGCCGCGGAAGGTGGCGAGGAAATGGCGCTCCTTGTCATTGAGGTAGGTACCCTCCGCTTCGGCTGCCCGGTAGTCGACATCACCGCCCTTCGCCAGGATCCCCTCGATGCCGGCGAGATCGAGCGGCGCGGCGTTGCGGCGTTCCTCGATGTCGGCGATGAGCGCCTCTTTCCAGTAAAGGCGCTTGACCTGCCAGGTGCCGAGCGACAGCAGGATCGCCATTGCGACGGCAACCGCCACGACTGTAAAGACGAGCCGGACAGGGCCGCGCCGCGCTTGCTCAACCACGGTCGATCGTCCCCTGGGAGGCCCTGTTCTTGTATTGCAGGGCGATCAGCAGCGACTTGATGGTGCGCAATAGCCAGAGTGAGACGATAATCGCCATCGGGCCGAACAGGACGAAATGCAGCCAGACCGGCGGCTGGTAGGTGAGTTCGGTCCAGACCGCGAGACCGACGACAAGAAAGTCGGCCAGCAGGATGACGAAGATTGCCGGACCGTCGCCGGAATCGGCGAAGGAATAGTCGAGACCGCAATTGCTGCAGCATGGCTTGATGGTCGAAAAGCCGTCGAACAGTCGACCTTGACCGCATCGCGGGCAAGAGGCGGACAGTCCCGCCCTGACCGGATCGACCGGCGCGAAATGAGCATTGTCCTCGTTCATGAACTTCCTTTCAGCTGCGCATCGGACGACCTTGTGCCGCCGGCCCAACATTCCTCCCTTGGCTTATACGCCGCGATCGGCAAACCGCAAATGCGTCGATTGGTTCCGACATCGCACAGGGCCGAGCCATAAAAAAAGCGGCACCGCGAGGCGCCGCCCTTTTCAGTGATTTTTCGCCACGGTCATTAGGCGATCGGTGCACCCCAGCCGCCCCAGACATATATGGTAAAGAACAGGAACAGCCAGACCACGTCGACGAAGTGCCAGTACCAGGCAGCAGCTTCGAGACCGAAATGCTGCTTGGAGGTGAAGTCGCCCTTCATCGCCCGCAGCAGGCAGACGATCAGGAAGATCGTGCCCACAAGCACGTGGAAACCGTGGAAGCCGGTCGCCATGAAGAAGGTCGCGCCGTAGATGCTATCCGTGAAGCCGAACGGAGCATGGGCATATTCGTAGGCCTGAACGATCGAGAAGATGATGCCGAGCACTACGGTCAATGCCAGACCGTTGACCAGCCCCTTGCGGTCATCATGCAAAATAGCATGGTGGGCCCAGGTGAGCGTCGTTCCCGACAGCAGCAGGATGATGGTGTTGTAGAGCGGCAGGTGCCAGGGATCGAGAACCTCGATGCCCTGCGGCGGCCACTGGCCCCCGGTAAATTCGACGCGGCTCGCCTGGATCGCCTCGTTGGCGAACAGGCTGGCGTCGAAGAAGGCCCAGAACCATGCGACGAAGAACATCACTTCGGAAGCGATGAACATGATCATGCCGTAACGCAGGTGCAGCGACACGACGCGCGTGTGGTGTCCCTCGTGGGCTTCCTTGATGGTATCCGCCCACCAGCCGATCATCGTGTAGAGGACGATCGCCAGGCCGATATAGAATAGCCACGGATTGGCCAGTTCGAGACCGAACATCTCGAAAGAGCCACCGTTGATGTAGCGCATGTAGCCGACGCCGCCGAAGGCGAGGAGGAACGCGCCGATCGAGGCCAGAAGCGGCCACGGGCTCGGATCGATAATGTGGTAGTCGTGATTCTTCTGATGCGCTTCGGCCATGTCAGCAATCCCCGAATGTCAAATTTCCATGAAGCCCGGCGTACCGGACCTCTCCTCTCACAGTTTTGGCTGTTCCTTGTCCCCCTGCTGCGGCAACGAGGCCACAGGCTTCTCCCCCTGATGCGGATAGAAGGTGTAGGACAGCGTAATCGTCCCGATGTCCTTCGTCTCGGCGGCCTCGACAATGGCCGGATCGATGAAGAAGACCACCGGCATTTCCAGGCTTTCGCCGGGTTTCAGCTCGGTTTCCGTGAAGCAGAAGCATTCGACCTTGTTGAAATAGGCCGCCGCTTCCATCGGCGTAACGTTGAAGACCGCCTGGCCCGACGTTGGAACGGATGCACGGTTGGTCGCCGTGTAGCTGATCTGGACCGTCTCGCCGATCTTCGGCGTGATCGAGCGCTCGACCGGCTTGAACTCCCAGTTCAACCCCGACGAGACGTTGGCGTCGAAGGTGACCTTGATAGACTTGTCGAGGACCACGTCCGATACCTGATCGACGCGCTGGGTCGTGCCGTTGTAGCCGGTCACCTGGCAGAAGAGTTGATAGAGCGGCACGGACGCGAATGATACGCCGAGCATGCAGCCAACGAAAGCAACACAGGCGACAAGAATCGTCGAGTTGCTGCGCGGCTTTGCTTTCATCTGCTCGTTCGTCATCGCCTTGATCCTCTGTCCTCTTTTAATTGCCGACGGCGCCGAACTTGACCAGCGTCACGACATAAAAAATGGCGACAAGCGCGGCAAGAACGACGCCGAGCGCGATATTGCGGCCGCGGCGTGACTTTTTCTGCGCATCATTCAGCTTGATGGTTTCCATCAGGCGGCACCTCCGAAATGCGTCGCGAGGGTCGCGACGTAATGATCGACCAATAGGGCCGAAAAAATCGCGAACAGATAGACAATCGAATAAGCGAACAGCTTCTTGGCCGGCACCATCTTCTCGTCGCCGTCCGGCATGCGCCAGACAGCGACGGAACAGATGACGAGATAGACGCCGAGAGCCCCGGCAAACAGGCCGTAGTAAAGCGACGAAAGACCAGTGATGGTCGGCACGACGCCGACGGCGGCCGTCAGCACGGCATAAAGCGCGATCTGGTGCTTGGTGACGCGCTCGCCGGATACGTTCGGCAGCATGGGCACGCCCACGGAACCGTAGTCGCGCATCTTGAACAAGGCGAGCGCCCAGAAATGCGCCGGTGTCCACAAGAAGATGATCAGGAACAGCACGATGCTGTCGAGCGACACGCCACCGGTGACGCAGGCCCAGCCAACCATGGGCGGGAAAGCGCCGGCAGCACCGCCAATGACGATGTTCTGCGGCGTCGAGCGCTTCAGCCACATCGTGTAGACGACGGCGTAGAAAAAGATGGTGAAGGCGAGCAATCCGGCGGCGAACCAGTTGACGGTGAGGCCGAGGATGGAAACCGAAAAGACTGAAAGAACCAGACCGAAGGCGAGCGCCTCGGTGGGCATGATGCGGCCGGCGGGAATGGGGCGCGTCGCAGTGCGGCTCATGACGGCGTCGATGTCGGCGTCGTACCACATGTTGAGCGCGCCGGAGGCACCGGCACCGACCGCGATGCACAAAATGGCGATGAAGCCGAGAACGGGATTGATGTCGCCCGGCGCCAGCACCAGGCCGGCAAAGGCGGTAAAGACGACCAGTGACATGACACGCGGCTTCAAGAGCGCGAAGAAATCGCGCGCACTAGCCTCCGAAAGGCGGACTTCGCCTTCGAGCCCGGTGATGTCGCGACTATCGATAACCGTCATTATCTGCGTTCCATGCTTTGCGTCGTTTTCGGGTGCCGCGCCCTTTGAAAGAGCGCGGCACCCGCAATTGATTGACCGCTGCGCTTACTTGATGCGCGGCAGCTGTTCCCACTGGTGGAACGGCGGAGGCGACGAGAGCTGCCACTCGAGCGTGGTCGCACCCTCACCCCACGGGTTGTTGCCGGCGATGCGCTTCTTGGCGAAGGCTTCGAAGACGCTGGCCAGGAAGATCAGCACGGCGAAGGCCGAGAGGTAGGAGCCGATCGAGGACACATAGTTCCAGCCGGCAAAGGCGTCCGGATAGTCGATGTAACGACGCGGCATGCCGGCCAAGCCGAGGAAGTGCTGCGGGAAGAACACCATGTTGACGCCGATGAACATCACCCAGAAGTGCAGCTTGCCGAGGAATTCCGAATACATGTAGCCGGTCATCTTCGGGAACCAGTAGTACCAGGCAGCGAAGATCGCGAACACGGCGCCGAGCGACAGAACATAGTGGAAGTGAGCCACCACGTAGTAGGTGTCGTGTAGCGAACGGTCGAGACCAGCGTTTGCCAGCTGCACGCCGGTGACGCCACCGACGGTGAACAGGAAGATGAAGCCGATCGCCCAGACCATGGGCGTGCGGAAGGACAGCGAACCGCCCCACATCGTCGCGATCCACGAGAAGATCTTGATGCCGGTCGGCACCGCGATGACCATGGTGGCGAAGAGGAAGTAGCGCTGCGCTGCGAGTGACAGGCCGACCGTGTACATGTGGTGGGCCCAGACGATGAAGCCGACCGCGCCGATCGCGACCATGGCATAGGCCATGCCGAGGTAGCCGAAAACCGGCTTCTTCGAGAAGGTCGAGACGATGTGGCTGATGATGCCGAAGCCGGGCAGAATCAGGATGTACACTTCCGGGTGACCGAAGAACCAGAACAGGTGCTGGAACAGGATCGGGTCGCCGCCGCCTTCCGGTGCGAAGAAGGTCGTGCCGAAATTGCGGTCGGTCAGCAACATGGTGATGCCACCTGCCAGAACGGGCAGCGAGAGCAGCAGCAGGAATGCGGTGACGAGAACGGACCAGGCAAACAGCGGCATCTTGTGCAGCGTCATGCCCGGAGCGCGCATGTTGAGGATCGTGGTGATGAAGTTGATTGCACCGAGGATCGACGATGCACCGGCAATGTGGATCGACAAGATCGCCAGGTCGACGGCCGGGCCGGGTTGGCCTGAGGTCGCCAGAGGCGGATAGAGCGTCCAGCCACCGCCGACACCATAGGCACCCGACGGGCCCTCGACGAACATCGACAGCACCAGCAGCAGGAAGGCCGGAATGACCAGCCAGAAGGAAATATTGTTCAGGCGCGGGAAGGCCATGTCCGGCGCACCGATCATGATCGGGATCATCCAGTTGGCAAAGCCGCCGATCAGCGCCGGCATGACCATGAAGAAGATCATGATCAGTGCGTGCGCGGTGGTGAACACGTTGTACATGTGCTTGCCGCCGTCGATGGCAGCATCACCCTCGAAGCCATAGACGATCGAGGCGAGACCGTGGAAAATCTGGATGCCAGGCTCCTGCAACTCCATGCGCATGGCAACCGAGAGCGCACCGCCAATGAGACCGGCGAAGATCGCGAAGATCAGGTAGAGGGTGCCGATGTCCTTATGGTTGGTCGAGAAGAACCAGCGGGTGAAGAAACCGGGCTTGTGGTCATGATGGTCGTCATGATGCGCGCCTTGACCGTGGGCGTGATCGTCGTGGGCAACAGGTCCAGCCATTGTCCGCACTCCTCTTCCTTAATTCGAAACGTTTTCAGCGAGCCGCACGGACGTATCCGCACCGTCGACTGCGGCCATCAGGGCCCGGTTGGCACCCTCCAGATCGGATTCGGCGGCCTGCAGCCATGCGGCATAGCGCTCTTCAGAGACGACGCGGATGGCGATCGGCATATAAGCATGATCCTTGCCGCAGAGTTCGGAACACTGGCCGTAGAACAGTCCTTCGCGGTCTGCCTTGAACCAGGTTTCGTTCAGGCGACCCGGGACGGCATCGATCTTGACCCCGAAGGCGGGCATGGCGAAGGCATGGATGACGTCGGTCGGAGCGGCAGTCACGAGCAGGCGAACAGACTTGCCGACAGGAACGACCATTTCATTGTCGACGGCGAGAAGGCGGGGGTAGATCCCCTTGTCTTCCTTGCCGGCAGCAGCCCGCTCATCTTCCTTGAGCATGTAGCTGTCGAAAGACAGTTCGGCCTCGCCGTCATACTCGTAATTCCACTGCCACTGGGTTGCGGTGGCCTTGATCGTCACATCCGGATTTTCCGGCTGCGTCAGCTGTGCCGAGAGCAGATTGAAGGACGGGATCGCGAAGAACAGCAGGATCAGAACCGGAGCGACCGTCCAGACGATTTCAATCGCCGTATTGTGGCTGGTCTTCGACGGCACCGGATTGGAGGCGGCACGGAATCGCACGGCCACGACAATGAGCAGCAGCAGGACGAAGACCGTGATCGGGACGATGAACCACAGGGTGTATTGCTCGAACCAGCGAATCTGCTCCATGATCGACGTTGCCGCCGGCTGCAAACCCATCTGCCAGTCGATCGGCTGGTCCGCAAAGCTGCCGGAAGCGAAAAGCAGACAGGCCGCGGCGGCCGATGCTGCAAAAGCTCTCTTCATCACGATGTTTCTCCCCAAGCGTTTGATCCACATCAAATCATAACGCGAAATTCATGCTATCATGAGCGTTTAAAATCACAGATTGGCCGCATTCGCAATACGTCCGGCCAAATGCCCCTACGGCATTTTTGCGCTTCATCAATTTCGCTCGCGAACCATCCACTGCCAATCCAGCCTGCGCGTCCAGGCTGGCCGGCCTGGCGACAAGGCCGGCCGCAATTAAGCCTCACTCGCTTGGAAAACACGGACGCAGGGCTTTCATTTTTCCCGCCCGGACGCCATGAATGTCAGGGATGATTCGATTTCCAGAGGTACCCATGGGTCTTCCTAGACTTTACCGGTCGGGCCTGATCGCAAGCGCCGTCGCTATTGCCGCGCTCGTCGCCCCAGCCGGAGCCCAGCAGCAGCAGCCCGGAACCATCCGCTCCAACCACGGCGCGTGGTCGGTAATCTGCGATACGCCGGCCGGCGCCTCCGCTGAGCAATGCGCGCTGATGCAGAACGTGATCGCCGAAGACCGGCCCGAAGTGGGCTTGTCCGTGGTGGTTCTCAAGACGGCGGACCGCAAGGCCAAGATCCTGCGCATTCTGGCTCCGCTCGGCGTTCTGCTGAAGGACGGCATGGAACTCTATGTCGACGGCAACAATATCGGCCGCGCCTATTTCACCCGCTGCTTTTCCGAGGGCTGCTATGTCGAGGTCGAGATCGATGATGATCTGATGAAGATCCTGCGCGCCGGCAAGAATGCCGTCTTTGCTCTGCGTGAGTCGGCCGACCAGGACCGGGTCGGGATTCCAATCGAGCTTGCCGGCTTCGCCGAGGGCTACGACACGCTGCCCTGAAACATCCGCCGCCTTCTCCATAAAGTGATGCGCGACCGGGGCCATGGCTCCGGTCGAACCTTGTCGGCGGGTCGCAATGCGCCTACATCGGGGCGACCATCGCAAGGAGATTTTCATGACCCACGACCTTCTCGGCCTGTTCGACTGCGACGAAATGACGCTGCGTCAGCATGTGTCAAAAGCACTCGCCGGCGCCGACGACGGGGAGTTGTTCGTCGAACATGCTCAGGCAGAATCACTAAGCTTCGACAATGGCCGACTCAAGGGCGGTAGTTTCAACACCGATCAGGGCTTCGGCCTGAGGGCGGTTGCGGGTGAAGCCATCGGCTATGCGCATGCCGGAGAGCTGTCGCTTTCCGCCCTTTCCCGCGCAGCAGACGCGGTCGGCGCCGTCACGCATGGCTATTCCGGCTCCTATGCGAGCGCACCGCAGCGCACCAATGCCAAGCTCTATGGCGAAGGCAATCCGATCGGTGCGCCCTCCTTCGAGGAGAAGGTCAAGCTCTTGACCGAAATCGACGCCTATCTGCGCAGCAAGGGCGATACCGTCCGCCAGGTCACCGCCTCGATCGCTGCGAGCTGGCAGGTGGTGGAAATCCTGCGCGCCGACGGCCACCGAGTGCGCGACATCCGGCCGATGACGCGGATCAATATTTCCGTCATCGCCGGCAAGGGTGACCGACAGGAAAGCGGCTCCTATGGCACTGGCGGCCGCATGGCCTTTTCCGACTTCCTCACGCAGGAGAGCTGGCAGCATGGCGCCGACGAGGCGCTGCGCCAGGCACTGGTCAATCTCGAGGCGATCGACGCGCCGGCCGGAACCATGGACGTGGTGCTTGGCAATGGCTGGCCGGGCGTCATGCTGCACGAGGCGGTCGGCCATGGGCTGGAAGGTGACTTCAACCGCAAGAAGACCTCGGCCTTCGCCGGGCTGATGGGCGAAATGGTCGCCGCCCCCGGCGTCACCGTGGTCGATGACGGCACGATCGACGCGCGGCGCGGTTCGATCACCATCGACGACGAAGGCACCCCTTCGGGCTATAACGTGTTGATCGAGAATGGCCGCCTTGTCGGCTATATGCAGGACCGGCAAAATGCCCGGCTGATGGGGATGAAGGCCACCGGCAACGGGCGCCGCCAGGGTTATTCGCACCAGCCGATGCCGCGCATGACCAACACCTACATGCTGTCCGGCGACAAGAGCCCGGAAGAGATCATCGCCTCGGTGAAGCGCGGCATCTATGCCGTCTCCTTCGGCGGCGGCCAGGTCGACATCACGTCGGGCAAGTTCGTCTTCGGCTGCACCGAGGCCTACATGATCGAGGACGGCAAGATCGGCGCGCCGGTCAAGGGCGCCATGCTGATCGGCAACGGACCCGACGCGATGAAGCGCATCTCCATGGTCGGCAACGACATGGCGCTCGACAAGGGCATCGGCAATTGCGGCAAGGCCGGCCAATGGGTGCCGGTCGGCGTCGGCCAGCCGCATCTGAGGATGGACCAGGTGACGGTGGGCGGGACCAGGGCTTGAGGTTGCGGCCAGCCGCGCAGGCATAAGGGACATTCGGCGCGACATGGAAAACGAGATCGAGATTCGCGCGGCGCGGACGTCCGATCTGGATTCGCTTCTGCAACTCTATCCGGATGCCTTTCCGGAGGAGGATCTGCTTTCTCTGGTGGAGGATCTGCATCGGTCACGCGAGGACGCTGTCATTTCGCTTGTGGCAATTGGCGGACACCGACTGGTCGGGCACATCGCTTTCACGCTGTGCGGCATAGATGGCGGGCCTGCCAATATGGCTCTCCTCGCCCCGCTCGCCGTGGCCTCCGCCATGCAAAAGCAGGGGTTCGGCAAGGCGCTGGTTGCAGAAGGATTGGGCCGGCTCAAAGCGCGCTCCGTCGCACGGGTGCTGGTTCTCGGCGATCCCCGATACTATGGCCGTTTCGGCTTCGAGACGGAAAAACGGATAGAGCCGCCCTACCCGCTGCCGGCAGAATGGCAGGACGCATGGCAATCGCTCACCCTGGAGGAGACCCGCCCGGCGCGCGGCGGCGCCCTGAAGCTTCCCGCCTTCTGGATGCGGCCGGCCTTGTGGGCCCCCTGAACCGAAGGGAAGATCCTGCCCGGCTCACTGCCGAGCAGACAGCTCGCTACCCCCGGGCCGGCATCAGCACGCAATCGTAGCGGTTCTTGACCAGCAGGTTGCAGGCAGAGCGCGCCTCTGCCTTGCTGGCAAAACCTGTGAAGCGGGCCCGATAGAAGGTCGAGCCGTCGCGGGTCACGGCTTCGGTATAGGTGTCGCGGTTACCCAGCGCGCCGCCGACCTTGGCCTTGGCATCGGCCAGTAGTTCCATTGCCAACTGGGCGCTGGATGCGGCGGCGATCTGGATCTGCCAGCCACCTCCCTTGACGGCTGCGGCTGCGGGCTGCGCCAGCGGGATTTCGGTCTCCGGCACAAGGGCGGCATCATCGCTCGACACTGCGGCAGCAGCGGCTTCGACAGGTTTGGCATAGGCCGTGCCGAGCGTCGATGCGGCGACCGGACTTGCGCTTGCCAGGCCGATCACAGCGGCCAGTGCATCCTGACGCGGCGCTGGAACCGGCACATTATCACCAAGCCGGGCCAAATCCATGCCGACGCGGGTCGAGTTGCTGGCAAGGAGACGGGTACCGCCCGATGCCTTGGCGATATTGCCGGAAATCAGCTTCTCCATGATCTTGTCGCGACTTGCCGCCGAGCGTCCGCCCATCACCACGCCGATCACCCGGCGATTGCCGTCCCGAACGGCGCTGACCAGGTTGAAGCCGGAGGCATTGGTGTAGCCGGTCTTGATGCCGTCCATGCCCTTGTAGCGGTACATCAGGTTGTTATGGCCCTTGATGGTACGCCCGCGAAACGTGAAGCTCTTGGTGTTGAACAGCTTGTACTCCTCGGGGAAGTCGCGCAGCAGCACGACGCCGAGGGTTGACATGTCGCGCGCGGTGGAAATCTGGCGGACGTCCGGCAGACCGGAGGCGTTTACGAAGGTCGTATTCGACATTCCGAGCGAGCGAGCCTTCTGCGTCATCATCGCGGCAAACTGGCTTTCGGTGCCACCGAGTTTCTCCGCCATGGCGGCGGCGGCGTCATTGGCGGACCTGACGATCATCGCCAGTACGGCCTCCTTGACGGTGATCGAGTCACCGGCCTTGACCTGAAGCTTGGTCGGCGGACGGGCCGCAGCATATTTGGAAAACGGCACGGGGCTGTCCCAGGACAATTTGCCGCGACGAATCGCATCGAATGCCATGTACAGCGTCATCATTTTCGTCAGCGAGGCCGGGTGATTGAGGCTGTCGGCATTTTCCGAGGCCAGGACCTCGCCGGTACGGGCGTCGAGGAGAAGCTGAGCGCTTCCAGCGGCCGCATTTGTCGAAAACGCGGCAATCGCCATGAGAAACGAAAGCGCGATCAACAACTTCTTCATGCATCCTCCAAAGGCGGCAGGGCTGTGTCAGGGCGCCGCACGTTTCGACGACGGGCTCTGTCAGGACTAAAGACGGGTGTTCGGTAGACCAAGAATGGGGCGACAATCGTGCAAGCGCGAGAGCGACCCACAAGTGTTAACCAAAAGTTTCACGTCCGCACCTAACAAAAGGTAAATGTCGCGAGGCTGGATCCGGGGATGCTCATTTGAGTGCGGACGTCGCTCACCGGTGGTCAATCGCGGAGCGGGGCGCAGCTTGCGGCCTTACCGCCCAATTTCGCCACTCTTTTCAGCGAGGGCTACGGGTCCCTGCCCTTCTTCGCCCAGCCGATCGTCGGGGTTGATCACCGCGCACCGCGTCATGGACAGGCAGCCGCAGCCAATGCAACCGTCGAGGCTGTCGCGCATCGCCTCGAGCATGCGGATACGGCGATTGAGTTCGCCCGACCAGCGGGTGGCGATCTTGTGCCAGTCATCGTGGTCCGGTGCGCGGTCTGCCGGCAGGACGGAGAGCTGATCGGAGACCTCGGACAAGGGCACGCCGATCTGCTGAGCCACCTTGATGAGAGCGATGCGCCGAAGAACGGATCGATCGAAGCGTCTTTGATTGCCGCCTGTCCGATGCGCCGCGATCAATCCCTTGCGTTCATAGAAGTGGATCGCCGACACGGCGACGCCGCTACGCCTGGCTATTTCGCCGACGGTCATACCCTGCATTTTGTTGGCCCCTCGCCTCTTTACCTCAACAATGGTTGAGGTTGTAGCATCCCGCATGATCGAAATCCAACAGGGGAAATGAAGTCATGGAGCCAACGACCGAGACGACGAACGACGCAGATACGCTGGTTGCCGGCGCTCTCGACCAACGATTGGATATAGCAGTGAGCGGGCGCTGGATCGAACTGCTCGCACCGCGCTATCTCGCGACGACGACCATGCTGTGCATGGGGGTAGCGCTTTATGCCTTCAACGGGTTTCTGGTAAGCACGGTCCTGCCGACGGCAGTCGGCGAGATCGGTGGGGCGGAACTGCTCTCGTGGTCGGTGACCCTCTATCTGGTGGCTTCGATCGTGGCGGGCGCCAGCGCCGCGCTGCTCAAGCAACGATACGGCGCAAGGACCATTCTCTTTGCCGCCGCCCTGGTCTTCCTGGTCGGAACGCTGGCGGCTGCCCTGGCCTCCGACATGAACACCGTGCTGTGCGGGCGGATCTGCCAAGGGATCGGCGAAGGGATCATCGCCGCCATCTGCTATGCGCTGATTCCGGAGATGTTTCCGCCCGCGCTGGTGCCAAAGGTGTTCGGGGCCGAGGCGAGCGTCTGGGCGGTCGCCGCTTTCGGCGGGCCTGTGCTTGCCGGTTCCCTGACGGAAGCCTTTTCCTGGCGGGTGGCCTTTCTCGTAAACGTGCCGCTCATAGCCCTCTTCCTGTTGCTCGCAGTCGTCCGCGTGCCAGCGGGAGCCGAGGCTGGCCGGCGGCTGCAATTCCCGACGCTGCGGCTGACCTTGCTTTCGGCCGGTCTCGTTTCCATGCTGGTGGCAGGTCTTGCTGGCTCCATATCCGTCACGGCGGCAATGGTGGCGGTATCCCTGCTGATGGTTCTCGGCGCCGTTCGCCTCGACCGGCGCGCGCAGGATTCGATCTTGCCGCAAGGGGCATTCTCCACACGGTCGCCGCTCGGTCTCGGGTTGTGGGTCGTCCTGCTGATGCCGCTCTCGCAGGCGACGAGCAGTGTCTATCTCGTCTATTCGCTGCAATATCTGTTCGGCTACCGCCCGACGTTGGCCGGCGCGCTTGGCGCACTGATGGCGATCAGTTGGAGCATTACGGCGATCGGCGTTGCTAACCTGAGGACCAAACGATCAAAACAGGTCGCGATATGGTTTGGGCCCATGCTGCTGGTGCTGGGTTTTGCGACCCTTTCCGGCGCAATCGGGACGGTGAATTTCACCATGCTTGCAATCGCGCAGGTCATCGTTGGCTCAGCCTTCGGATTGAGCTGGGGTTATCTCAGCCAGATGCTGATGGATGTGACCCCGGACCATGAGCGCGACAAGACTTCGGCGCTCTTGCCGACACTTCAATCGGCAGGCTTTGCGCTCGGCGCAGCGTTTGCAGGTCTCAGCGCCAATGGCGCAGGGCTTGCCACGGCACAATCCATCGATACGATGCGCGGGGTGTTGACCTTCACCTTCGCCATTGCGCTGGTCTGGGCCGTCCCTGCCCTCCTGGCGGCCCGTCGCGCGGTCCGGCTTCTGGCCTGAGTACCTTGGGTCGCGCCAATCAGAAAGACATCAAAGAGAGCACGCATCGGCCCTTCAGCAAGGTTTAACGCGCATCTGCTAGGGATGGTCAATGATGTTGCCCCGCAAAACCAAGGAGGGACGATGAAGGCGATCCTGAAAGGCTTTCTGCGCAAGGCCGTGATTTCCGGCGGCCTGGAGGCATCCCAGATCCTCAATCGGCTCGGCGCGATGCGCCAGGCGCGTGGTCGCGGCGTGATCTTCACCCTGCATCACGTGCGTCCCTACCTGTCGTTGCCACTCAATGCGAATGGTCATCTCGAGATCACACCGGAGTTCCTGGACACGGCGATCCGGCGGTTGAAGGCCGAGGGCTACCAATTCGCAGCGCTCGACGACGTTCCTCGTCTGCTCGCGGCCACCTCGGACGGACCGCCCTTTGCCGTCTTTACCCTCGATGACGGCTATCGTGACAATGCCGAACATGCCCTGCCTGTCTTCGAGCGTCACAATGTACCGTTCACGGTCTTCGTCACCAAGGGTTTTTCCGAACGCAGTCATACGATCTGGTGGGAAACCGCCGAGGCGCTGTTGAACGCGACCGACCGCTTCACGATCGAGACCGACGAAGGTCCGAAAACCCGCAACATCAGGAGTATCCCCGCCAAGCGGGCGGTCTGCGATCTGACCTGCGACGGGATCTGCGGACCGCAGGAGCCATTGGCAATCGCAAGGCTAGATGCGGCCGCGCGCAGCGTCGGCATCGCCCCGGAGGCGATCGTTGCCGAACTGGTGATGACGGCGGACGAGTTGAAGACGCTGGCGCGGCATCCGCTTGCCAGCCTCGGCGCCCACACGATCAGCCACCGGGCAATGGACTTTCTCGATGATGCGGATGCGCTGAACGAACTGGCCGGCAGCGCCGACTATGTCGAAGCGCTGACCGGCCGCAGACCGACAAGCTTCGCCTATCCTTACGGCGATGAACGAAGTGCATCGAAACGTATCGCCGCACTTGCTGCCAAGGCCGGCTTCACCCTTGCCGTGACGACCAGGGCTGCGACCCTTGACGATGGAGCGCTTGCCGAGCCGCTGCTTCTGCCGCGCGTCTCACTCAACGGCTACTACCAGAAGCCACGCTATGTAGCGGCGCTCGCCTCCGGCATTCCCTTTCGACTAACCGGCTGATCCGCGCAACCGCATGGACGCTGGCGGCAGATGCGCCGGCCTGAACTTCCGCTCAAGGATACATCCGCACCTTGTGCCACGGCGCATCCGGCGTCTCGCGGCGGAATTCGATGCGGTCGTGCAGGCGGAACTTGCGGTCGTGCCAGAACTCGATCGACGTGGGCTTGATGCGGAAGCCGGACCAATAGGACGGGCGGGGAACATTGCCCAATGCGTAGCGGGCGGCGTATTCGGCAACAGATTTTTCCAGTGCGAAGCGGCCTTCGAGCGGACGCGATTGCTTCGAAGCCCATGCACCAATGCGGCTGCCGAGCGGGCGGGACTGATAATAGGCGTCTGCCTCCTCGTCCGAAACGACCTCGACCTCGCCGCGCAGACGCACCTGCCGTCGCAGCGATTTCCAATGAAAGCACATCGCCGCCTTTTTCTGGCCGAGAATTTCCTGTCCCTTCTGGCTCTCGAAATTCGTGTAGAACACAAATCCCCGGGAATCGAATTCCTTCAGCAAGACCATGCGCACGTTGGGCAGACCGTTCTCATCAACGGTAGCAACCGCAACTGCATTGGGATCGTTGATCTCCGAGCCCTCGGCGTCCTTCAACCATGCGCCGAACAGCGCGAAAGGTTCGTTTTCCTCAGTGAAGTCACCGCTTGTTAACCCAGTCTCTGACATATTGGCTCAAATGCTCCCGAACTCTTCAATATTGCCCAAGGTCTGGACATTGGACAGGACGCCCATTGAGAGACATAGCAAAGTCGAACGAGCGCAAAAAGGGCGAGCCGTTGGGTAAGAGCCGATTACTCATCGTTCTCGCCACGACACTGCCGATCAGCGGTTGCTTTGGCGGCGGCATGGACCTGTTCGGCTCCGACGTCGATCGATCGATTTCCACCCATACCGTCTCGACAAGAAAATCCGATGAGGGCCGTTCCGACGAACTGACGGTACAAAACGCCGTCTCTTCCGCCGATCTTTCGCGTGCCGGCAACCCTTTGCCCTGGGCCAATGCAGCGACCGGCAGCGCCGGCGTGGTGACCACGATCCAGGAGCAGAAGGCCAATGGCGTCGTGTGCCGCGACTTCTCCACGACTCGCCATTCCTACGAGGGCATCGCCTCTTTCTCCGGCAAGACCTGCACCACAGGCTCCGGTCAATGGCAGTTGATGAGCTTCGACCGGCGGCCCTGAGCCTGGCCGCGGACGGACACGCGGACTTGGCAAAAGGCAAGAGTGCCGCGACCGCGTAACCACTGATTAGCTTCTTGCTGCAATAATCATCCGCATTGTGGACCGGTACGCCAGGAGCATGGCAGGCCGGTAGTTGTTTCATGCCGGCGCGTCCGCACGAGCGGAGACGCGCCGACCTTTGTCAATTGGTGACCCAGATGCGCGATCTCTATTCAGTGCTCGGCGTTAAGCGCAATGCGGGAGCTGAGGAAATCAAGGCGGCTTGGCGGACGAAGGCGAAGAGCGTTCACCCCGACCAGAACCGCGACGACCCCGAGGCCAATCAACGCTTCACCGAAGTCGGCCGCGCCTACGAGGTGTTGAAGGATCCGGCCAAGCGCAGCCGCTACGACCTGCAACGCAACAAGGTCGAGGCGCTCGAGCGCGAGCAGACGATCATGCAGCAGCGCCAGTCTGCCCGCGAGGCGGCCGAGAAGGCCAAGATCGCCAAGGCGAATGCCGAGCGGATTCTCGCCGAACTCGCCCAGGCAGAAGCCGAGAAGGCCAAGGCCGACAAGCAGGCTCAGGCCGCCCAAGCCGCACAGGCCAAGTCGGAAAAGCCTCAACCTGACGCGACGCCGTCGCCAGCTCCGGCTCAAGGTCAGGCCCAGGCTCAAGCTCAAGCTCAAGAGCAGCCCCAGAGCAAACCCAATGGCCCCGGAGAAAGTCCCGAAGATCTGGTCTCACGCATCTTCGGCAATACACCCGAAGCAGCCGCCGCGGCAGAGACCCTGAGGCGCGAAGTGGAGGCCGATGCCGAACGAGCCGAGAACGACCAATCGTCCGGCTCCGCCAGACCCGCTTCGATCCTCGCGCCGATCGAATTGTTGAGCTCGTTTGTGCGGCGTATCCGTGGCATCCAGCCGCCGCCGGAAAAGGCGCCCGACCTGGTCGTTGAAGCCACCGTGACGATTGACGATCTGCTGGCTGAGAAATCCGTCCCCATCACACTATCCGACGGCCGCGAGTTGCGCGTCCCTCTCGAGGGCGGCGTCACCCAGGGGCATGTGGTCCGGCTCAAAGGCCAGGGCCTGAAACTTCAGGGCATGGGTCGGGGCGACGTGGCGGTCACGGTGCGGGTTGCCAAGGACGAGAAATTCACAGTCGACGGCTACGATCTCAAGACGGTCCTGCCCATCACGCTGGAAGATGCGGTTCTCGGTTGCGACGCAAAGGTCGAAGCGCCGAACGGTCCGCTCGACATCACCGTTCCCGCCTGGTCGAGTTCGGATCAGGTAATTCGTATCGACGACCTCGGCCTGCCGAACGGCGAAGGCGGCCGCGGCGCGCTGGCGGTGGAACTGCGCGTCATGCTGTGGGAAAAGCCGGACGACAAAGTGACCGATCTTATGCGCGTCATGCGAGAAGGTCTCTTTTTATGAAGTATTTGTGACGACCACACCCTTTGTTACGCCGCCTTACAGTTGATGATCCGATGCAATCTTGAACCGTGATCCCGGCTATGCCATAGGCAGGGTCAATTGAACGTCTTAGGGAAGTAGAACATGGTTCAAGGTTCCGGCCTCATGGCAGGCAAGCGCGGCATCATCATGGGCGTCGCAAACAATCGCTCGATCGCATGGGGTATCGCCAAGGCCTGTCATGAACAGGGAGCCGAAATCGCTTTCACCTGGCAGGGCGAAGCGCTGAAGAAGCGCGTCGAACCGCTGGCTCAGGAACTCGACGCCTTCATGGCCGGCGATTGCGACGTCACCAATCTCGACAGCATCGATGCCGTCTTCAAGAACCTCGAGGACAAGTGGGGCAAGATCGACTTCGTCGTGCATGCCATCGCCTTTTCCGACAAGGACGAACTGACCGGCCGCTACATCGAAACGACGCGCGACAACTTCGCCCGGACGATGGACATTTCCGTCTACTCGTTCACTGCGGTCGCCGCGCGCGCCGAGAAGATCATGAACGACGGCGGCTCGATCATTACGCTGACCTATTACGGCGCCGAGAAGGTCATGCCACATTATAACGTCATGGGCGTCGCCAAGGCCGCGCTCGAGGCCTCCGTGCGCTATCTCGCCGTCGACATGGGCGGCCGCGGTATTCGCGTCAACGCGATCTCGGCCGGCCCGATCAAGACGCTGGCCGCTTCCGGCATCGGCGACTTCCGCTATATTCTCAAGTGGAACGAGTACAACTCGCCGCTGAAGCGCAACGTGACGACAGACGAGGTGGGCCGCTCGGGCATGTATCTCCTGTCCGACCTATCGACCGGCGTGACCGGCGAGGTGCATCATGTCGATTCCGGCTATCACACCGTCGGCATGAAGGCAGTCGACGCGCCGGACATCACCGTCGCCAAGGAATAGTTCTCCGATTCGAGGTCGCATGCCGTGCTCATCTATTTGATCCGTCACGGCCAGACCGACTGGAATGCCGAGGGTCGTCTGCAAGGGCAGAAGGACATCGGCCTCAATGAGAATGGACGGCGCCAGGCAAGCGAGAACGGCCGGCGTCTTGCGGAGGAACTGGGCGAGAGCGCGGCGGAGTTCGACTATGTCGCCTCGCCTCTCGGCCGGACGCGCGAAACCATGGAGCGAGTGCGCGCCGCCATGGGTCTCGATCCTTCGGCCTATCGCACCGATCCCCGTCTGATCGAACTTTCCTTTGGTGACTGGGAGGGTTCGACGATCCCCGAATTGCAGCGTTTCATGCCCGAACGGGTGGAGGCGCGGGCGAGGCAGAAATGGGACTTCATTCCGCCGGGCAAGGACGCCGAAAGCTACGAGATCCTGTCGTGGCGCGTCGGCGCCTGGTTGACATCGGTAGAGCGGCCGACCGTCTGTGTCAGCCATGGCGGCATCGTGCGCAGCGTCTTTCGCATCATCGGCCGATGGAGCGGCGACAAGGCCTGCGAGATGAATGTGCCGCAAGACCGCATTCTCAAGATCGACCGCGACGGCGGTCTGATCGACTGGCTTTGACGCGCCTTCCGGCCGGCCTCAGGCGCCGGGGAAACAGGCCTTACTGCACAATTTCCAGATCATCGACGACCCGCTTGCCATCGACCTCGGTGTAGAACACGATCACCTTTACGCCGCTTTCGAGACCGTCAAAATTGAACTCCGCAGGCAGGGAATAGGTTTGTCCATCGTCCAATACCAGGCTCAGGTTGTCGACGTTCACCGCCTGGATGGTTGCCTCGACATCGTTGCTGGCCGCCAGCACGCTGAGCGGCGAGAAGAAACTCGCGGTCGCCAGAAGCAGTGCAATCATCATACGCATGCGGGGTACCTTCGCCACTTTCGACAGTTTCAGGACGTGTTTCAAAGTAGGCCTCCAGAATGTGGCAAAAATCGCCCGCAACAGTGACATTTTCGGTGCGATTGATGAACGCAAATACCGCGACGCTCAACCAGCCGTAGCAAGCGCAGATTGCTTCGCGTGACTTTGGCGAACACTTGCGCACGGACCGGCGTTGCTGCAAATCGCCGTCGCGCGGGCGAATTTAGTCGCATGACGACACTATTGTCGATTCAATTCTATATTAACCGCGACCGGCTAGGATTTCCCAAAGAACCTGGGGACACTCCTGACTTGAGCATTTTAGACAGAACCTGGCGGAGCCATTGGGCACGCATGCCCGGCGCGGGTGTATTCCTCGTCATGGGGCTGATCGCCAGCCTGAGCATTATTGCCGTCACTGTGCTGCTCGACCACATCAGCGGCTTCGCCGCCGGCATCAGCATGATCGTGCCGGTCTCCTTGACCCTGCACCTCTTGCGCGAACGCAACCGCCACAAGTCGCAGTCGAAGGCACGCGAGGAAAAGCTGCTCGATCTGTCGCGGCGCTTCAACCTCGCCATGGAAACCGCCAATATCGGCATCTGGGAAGCGAACGAAGCCGAGGCTCTGCTGTCGTGGGACGCGCGGGCAGCAGCCCTGCACGGGCTTCCGGCCCAAGACGGCTCCGATAGCATTTCCCATTGGTACTCGGTCATTCACCCCGAAGACGTCCCGGGCGTCGAAGCCGCATTCTCCAAGAACATGCGCGCCGAAGCCAGCCCCACCTGGGACATCGCCTATCGGGTCATTCTTCCAGACGGCACAACGCGTCACCTGCGCTCGGTCGGCGCCTATTCGAACGGCGAGAACGACCCCAGGCGGCTGACTGGTATCGTCTGGGATGTCACCAAGGACACGCTGTTTACCCAGACCCTGCGCGAAGCGAAGGCGACCAGCGACATCAAGAATGCCGAGCTCGAGCTGGCGCTCGACGAGCTTTCCAGCCGCGAACACGAACTCTCGGAACTCTCGCACAAGCTGGATCTGGCGCTCGCATCGTACAATTGCGGGATATGGGAAGGCGACCCGGTGACGACCAACGCCGTCTGGGACGAGCGGATGCACCAGCTGTATAATCTGCCTTTCAGCAACCAGCCGGTGACGCGGCAGCAATGGCTTTCGGCGCTCCATGCGGACGACCGGCAGGAGATATTGCTTGCTACCAACCGCGCCACCAGTTTCGGCACGACCGTCAACACCATCCAGCGCATTGTCCTGCCCAACAACAAGCTGCGCTATGTCCGTTCTGTCGGACAGGTCCATGTCGGCAGGGACGGCAAGAAGAAGATCATCGGCATTGCCTTCGACGTGACGGCAGACGCCCTGCTGGCGGAACAACTCAGAGCGGCCAAGACGGACGCCGACAGCCGCAACATGGAACTGGAACTCGCCAAAAATCGCATTGAATACAACGCCCTGCACGATCCGCTGACATCGCTCGCCAATCGCCGTAAGCTGGACATGGAACTCGACGAGCTTGGCCAGTCCGGCCAAGGCCACCGCACCCGTTTCACCATCCTGCATCTCGACCTTGACCGCTTCAAGGAGATCAACGACACGCTTGGCCATGCGGCGGGCGACGCCATGCTGGTGCATGCCTCGAAGGTGCTTGCACGCAACGCGCCGCGCGGCGATCTGGTGGCGCGGATCGGCGGCGACGAATTCGTCATCCTTGCCCGCAGGGCGGCCACGGCGGACGAAATCGCCGAACTGTGCGAGCGGATCATCCAGGAGATGAGCAAGCCGATCGATTTCGAGGGCTTTTCCTGTCGCTGCGGCATTTCGATCGGCATCGCGCAGGCCTCCGGTATCGCACCCGACGCACGCCGCGTGCTCGTAAATGCCGACATCGCGCTCTACCAGGCCAAGGAAAAGGGCAGGAACTGCTACGAGTTCTTCACCCCCGACCTGCAAGCCAATATCGTTTCCAGGAAGCGCATGGCCGACGAGATCCTGACGGGCCTCGAGCGCGACGAGTTCACCGTCTGGTACCAGCCGCAGTTTGAAGCCGCGACAATGGAGCTCTCCGGCGCCGAGGCGCTGGTGCGATGGAACCACCCGGACAAGGGCGTGCTTGCCTCCGGCCATTTCATCAAGGTCGCCGAGGGACTGAACGTCATGGCCCGGATCGACCAGCTGGTGCTGGAAAAGGCACTCCGCGACCAGATGTGCTGGACGGCGCTCGGCGTGAAGGTGCCGCGCATTTCGGTCAACGTCTCGTCGAAGCGCCTGCACGACGCCACCCTCGTCGAGCAGCTGCATGGCCTTGCCATCGACCCGGGCGCCATCTGCTTCGAACTGGTGGAATCGATCTTCCTCGACGAGAGCGACGACGTCGTCACCGAGAACATCGAGAAGATCAAGGCGCTCGGCATCGACATCGAGATCGACGACTTCGGCACCGGCCACACCTCGATCGTCAGCCTGCTCAGGCTCAAACCCAAGCGGCTGAAGATCGACCGCCAGCTCGTGATGCCGATCGTCAACTCGCCGCAGGAACGTGCCCTAGTGCGCTCGATCATCGAGATTGCCCGTTCGCTTGGCGTCGAGACGGTGGCGGAGGGCGTCGAGAGCCTCGATCATGCGGGTCTGCTGCGTCAGCTCGGTTGCGACTACCTGCAGGGCTATGCCTTCGCCAGGCCGCTGCCCTTCGACGAGTTCAACCGCTTTGCCAAGGGCTATCCGCAGCGAAAGGCCTCGTGAGCGGATCGCCGATCTCGAACGCTGCGTCTCCAAGAAAGGCTTGTCGCGCCGGGCGCTTTTCCACTATGAGTGAGCCCCAACAAAAGCCGCGGCGGCGCGCTGACATCCAAGTGCCGCCCGAACGTTCCGGTGCTTAGCCATGTCGCACAATACTTTCGGTCATCTGTTTCGCGTCACCACCTGGGGCGAAAGCCACGGGCCGGCGCTGGGAGCCGTGGTCGACGGCTGTCCGCCCGGCATCCGTTTCACCCTCGACGACCTGCAGTCCTTCCTCGACAAGCGCAAGCCCGGCCAGTCGCGCTTCGTGACGCAACGCCGCGAGGACGACCTGGTCAAGGTGCTCTCCGGCGTGATGCCGCAGGACGACGGATCGATGATTTCCACCGGCACGCCGATCTCGCTGATGATCGAGAACACCGACCAGCGCTCCAAGGACTATGGCGACATCGCCAAGCGCTATCGGCCGGGCCATGCCGACTATACCTATGACGTCAAATACGGCATTCGCGATTATCGCGGCGGCGGACGCTCGTCTGCGCGCGAGACGGCGGCCCGCGTCGCCGCCGGAGCCTTGGCCCGCCTTGTCGTTCCCGGCGTCACCATTCGCGGCGCGCTGGTGCAGATCGGCAAACACAAGATCAACCGGGCCAACTGGGACTGGGCCGAGGTAAGCGAGAACCCGTTCTTCGCGCCGGACCCGGAAATCGTTCCCGTCTGGGAGGCCTATCTCGACGAGATCCGCAAGGCCGGGTCCTCGGTCGGCGCGGTGATCGAGGTCATCGCCGAGGGCGTGCCCGCCGGCATCGGCGCGCCGGTCTACGGCAAGCTCGACCAGGACATTGCCAGCCTGCTGATGTCGATCAATGCGGTCAAGGGCGTCGAGATCGGCAACGGTTTCGCCTCGGCCGAGATCACCGGCGAAGAGAACGCCGACGAGATGCGCATCGGGCCGGACGGCAAGCCGGTGTTTCTTTCCAACCACGCCGGCGGCATTCTCGGCGGGATTTCCACCGGTGAACCGATCGTGGCGCGCTTCGCCATCAAGCCGACCTCGTCGATCCTGACCGAACGGCGGTCGATCGATGCCGACGGCAACGAGGTGGACGTGCGCACCAAGGGCCGCCACGACCCTTGCGTCGGAATCCGGGCGGTTCCTGTCGGCGAGGCGATGCTCGCCTGCGCCATTGCCGATCATTATTTGCGAGACCGCGGCCAGACCGGCCGACTGAAGTGACGAGGACTTTCCCATGAGCTATGACCAGAGCCGCGTCGTCGACGCCATCCGCGCCTTCGAGGCCGGCGAAATCGTCGTCGTCACCGATGACGACGACCGCGAGAACGAAGGCGACCTGATCGTCGCCGCCGTGCATTGCACCGCCGAGAAGATGGCCTTCATCGTGCGCCACACCTCGGGCATCGTCTGCGCCCCCATGCCGAAGGAGGAGGCCAAGCGCCTCAACCTCAACGCCATGGTCGCGGAAAACGACAGCGCCCACACCACGGCCTTCACCGTGACCGTCGACTTCAAGCACGGCACGACCACGGGCATTTCCGCCGAGGATCGCACGCTGACGGTCCGCAATCTCGCCAACCCGAATGTCGGCCCGGCCGATTTCGTCCGTCCCGGCCACATCTTCCCGCTGGTGGCGCGCGAGGGCGGCGTGCTGATGCGCTCCGGCCATACCGAAGCCGCCGTCGATCTCTGCAAGCTCGCCGGGCTTCCGCCGGTCGGCGTGATCGGCGAACTGGTCAACGACAACGGCACCGTCAAGCACGGGCCGGAGGTTTTTGCCTTCGCCGAGGAACACGGGCTGAAGCGCGTTTCGGTCGCCGACCTCATCGCCTATCGCCAGCGCAAGGAAACGCTGATCGAGCTTGCCTCGAGCTTCAGCATAGAGACGCCCTATGGCCCGGCCAAGGCGCATGCCTATTCCCTGCCCTGGGACCCGATGCAGCATCTCGCCGTCGTCTTCGGCGATATCCGCGATGGCGTCGACATTCCGGTGCGCCTGCATCTCGAGCATGTCGGCACGGACGTGTTCGGCAAGGACCGCCAGATCGACGAGATCATGAAGAAGATCGCCGCCAAGGGCCGCGGCGTCGTCGTCTACCTGCGCGAAGGCTCGGTCGGCGTCGGCATCTCGACCACGGCCCGCACCGGCCTGCACGAGCGCGAAGCCCACGAACAGGCGCAGGCCCGCGACAGCGAATGGCTGGAAATCGGCCTCGGCGCGCAGATCCTCAAAGACCTCGGCGTCAGCTCGATCCGGTTGCTGGCCTCGCGCGAACGCCATTATGTCGGGCTGGAAGGCTTTGGCATTCGGATCAGCGCGACGGAGATTGTTTGATCTGCCGGCATTGACAGACTAAAAATGCCCCCGGTTCGCCGGGGGCACATATGGCCTTCCCTATAGCCGCTCCGCACGCTGCAACAAACTCTATCGGGCGAAGCGTTTTGCCCCGGCGACGCAGGCCACCACGGCGGCGGTGACCGCGACCATGGACCCGCTCACCGCCTCGCCGAGCAGGCCGGCCGCCAGCACCAGGCCGAAGAAGGGCTGCAAGAGTTGCAACTGGCCGACGGCGGCGATGCCGCCCTGGGCCAGGCCGCGATACCAGAAGACGAAGCCAATCAGCATGCTGAACACCGAGACATAGGCAAGGCCGAGCCAGGCCGGCTGGCCCGTTCCGGCAAAGGACCGCGGCATGGTGGCGAGCGCCAGCACTGCCATGACCGGCAGGGAGAGCACGAGCGCCCAGGAAATGACCTGCCAGCCGCCGAGCGTACGGGAAAGTTTTGCGCCCTCGGCATAACCCAGCCCACAGACGATGATGGCGCCGAGCATCAGCAGGTCGCCGACCGGCGAGGCCGTCACGCCCTGCAGCAGGGCAAAGCCCGCGACGAGCAGGCTGCCGAGGCCGGAAAACAGCCAGAAGGCCGGCCTTGGCCGCTCGCCGCCGCGCAGCACGGCGAAGCTGGCGGTGGCCAGCGGCAGGAGCCCGACGAAGACGATCGAATGCGCCGAGGTAACGTGCTTGAGGGCAAGCGCGGTCAGCAGCGGAAAGCCGACGACGACGCCGAGCGCGACGACGACCAGCGAAATCAGCTCGCTGCGCTTCGGCCATTTCTGGCGGAACACCAGCAGCAGGCAAA
This sequence comes from Rhizobium arsenicireducens, assembly GCF_964021225.1. NCBI lineage: Bacteria > Pseudomonadati > Pseudomonadota > Alphaproteobacteria > Hyphomicrobiales > Rhizobiaceae > Rhizobium > Rhizobium arsenicireducens. Next base: position 2,413,363 of record NZ_CAXHYK020000001.1, read on the forward strand.
GCGCCAGCGCGCCGGCGATGGCCGCGCGGGCCACGGTCAGGAACACCGGGTCGAAATCGGCCACGGCCACCCGGGTGGCGGGGAGCGAGCCGCTGAAGATCAGCACGCCGAGAAAACCGTTGATCCATCCACTTGTCGTCTTGTCCATCATTCCCATCCTTATTGACCGCCGAAAGGATAGGCGATCGCGGATGGATTCTTCAGAGACAGTGCATTACAGTTTTGCCGAACTGTAATGGTCGCGAGAGCAGTACACATGCTGGACAAGATCACGCGCGACGACGAAGGCGACGGCGAAGACGGCACGCGCGTCGGCCGCGTCATGGGCGCCATCCGCCAGAGGATCGGCGGGCGCACGCTGGCGCCGGGGGCAAGGCTGCCGTCGATCCGCGGCTTTGCCAAGGTCATGGCGGTCTCCACCTCGACCGTGGTCGAGGCCTATGACCGGCTGGCGGCCGAGGGGCTGATCCAGTCGCGGCCGGGCTCCGGCTTCTATGTCGCCGGCCACCCGCCGCCGCTGGTGCTGGCGGAGATCGGCCCGAGGCTCGATCGCGCCGTCGACCCCTTCTGGGTGTCGCGGCAGTCGCTGGAGGCCGGCGCGGACACGCTGACGCCCGGCTGCGGCTGGCTGCCGGCAGCGTGGATGCCGCAGGACGAGCTGCGCCGGTCGCTGCGCCAGCTGACGCGGGCCGACGACACGGTGCTTGCCGACTACGGCTCGCCGCTCGGGCTTCCGCCGCTCCGCCAGCTTCTGTCGCGGCGCATGGCCGAGCGCGGCATCCAGGCGGCGCCGGACCAGATCATGCTGACGGAATCGGGCACGCAGGCGATCGACCTGCTCTGCCGTTTCCTGATCGAGCCGGGCGACACCGTGCTGGTCGACGACCCCTGCTATTTCAACTTCCTGGCACTGCTCCGCGCCCACCGGGTCAAGGTCGTCGGCGTGCCCTATACCGCGACCGGCCCGGACATCGCACTGTTTGCCGAAGCACTCACCGAGCACCGGCCGCGCCTCTACATCACCAATTCGGCGCTGCACAATCCGACAGGTGCTACGCTTTCGCCGGCGCCCGCCCACCGGCTGCTGAAACTCGCCGAGCAATCGGGCCTCACCATCATCGAGGACGACATCTTTGCCGATTTCGAGCCCGAGCCGGCGCCGCGCCTTTCGGCCTTCGACGGGCTCGACCGGGTGATCCATATCGGCAGTTTTTCCAAGACGCTGTCGGCGGCGGCGCGCTGCGGTTTCATCGCCGCCCGCCCCGACTGGATCGAGGGGCTGATCGACCTGAAGATCGCCACGAGTTTCGGCGGCAATCCCGTCTCCGCCGAACTGGTGCTGAACATCCTCAAAGACGGGACCTATCGCAAGCACATCGCCACCTTGCGCGACCGCCTGTCGCGCGCCACAGGCGAGACCAACAAGAAGCTTCGGGCGCTCGGGCTCAAACCCTGGCTCGAACCGCGCGGCGGCATGTTCCTCTGGTGCCAGCTGCCGGACGGCCTCGACGCCGCCGACGTCGCGCGCCGCGCGCTCGCCGACAAGATCGTGCTCGCCCCCGGCAATGTCTTCAGCGTCTCGCAGACGGCGACGCGGTTTTTGCGGTTCAATGTGGCGCAGTCGAGCGATCCGCGGGTGTTTGCGGCGGTCGAGAGGGCGATGCGGCGGTGATGGGGGGCAAATGTACTAAATTTCCAGGCGCTTGTTTCCCTTCGACCCGAAGCGGATATCCTGTTTGACTAGGAATCTGCTAAGTGTGTTGGATGGAGACGATCGAACAGAACCTCGCCAATTGGCGGACATCGCTCATGGAAATCATCCCGATCGGTGGCTTGATTTCACGCAACGCCACTGCGTACAAGTGGAAGGCTCCTTTCCGATGCTGGATGTTAAGAGAGCTGACGTTCTGGCGGCTAACAGATCTGCTGACACAGTCATGTGTATTGTATCGACAAGGACATGGTCTTGGCGCTCGCATCTTGCTTCGCAGCGGCTTCGAGACGTTAGCAATACTGCTCTATCTGAACCAGATCCTTGAGCAAGTGCTTGAAGGTAATCTCGATTTCCACATGTTCTCCCGGAAGACCAGCATTCTCCTCCTCGGTTCGCGCGATGGCTCGACAGAGCACAATGCACTCAACATCGTCACCATCCTCAACAAGTGCGACAAGAGGTATCCCGGTCTCGTAGAGCTCTACGGCAACCTGTCGGAAAGCGCCCACCCGAATTATGAGGGCATGGCTGCTGGCTATTCCACGGCGAACAACGATGAATACGAAACGCGCTTCGCGAACCGATGGATGGATATCCACGGGGAGCGCCACCTCAACGTGATGAGGCTTTGCATGGAGACGTTTCACCGCGAATACGACGACGTGTGGCCAAATCTTATGGAGAAGCTGGAGAGTTGGATCGCTACGCATGATGCCCATCTAGAAGCTACTAAGAACGATCCGCTGCCGAATGGTGCGTAAATAAGCCAGAAACACAAGCGTTCTCGCGAATTAGGAGCACTAGCTTGCGCACGAAGCGTACCAGGCTCGGTCCCTACTCCCGCACTGGCCCCTCACCCCAGCCACCCCTCGCGATACACCACCCGCTCCAGTTCCGCCTCGACCGTCTCCAGCCGCCCGGTGAACACTTCAAGGCACGATGAGGCCGCCGTGATAGTCGAGACGGTAGACGTCGCGGCCATCTGTCAGGATGCGCTCGATGCCCGTGAAGCTGCAATGATCTCCCTCGCTTTCATCCCTGTAGCGGTAGTCGCCGACCTCATGCTCGAAACTGCCGAGGAACCGGCCTTCGGCATACATCAGCGGCAACACCGTGCGGATGACTGAGCCGGCGCGACTGCCGTCGATCACGGATGGATCCAGGATGCGGCCGTAATAGTTCATGGCCCAGGTCGGATTGCCGTCGAACCACACGACTTCCTGCCCGAGAAAATCCGTGCCGCCGAAATAGCTGTCGAGATAAGACCAGGGGCCCCGTTGATAGGCAATGTCATGCGATCCAGCGCGCGACGAGAGGCCGGCGGCGCGGCCACCCACATAGGCCGCCGCCTTCGCCTCTACAATGAATACGTGCAATCCTTCCATCGATCTCACTCCTGCCGGCAGGCAAGGCCTGCGGATCACACCACTTCGCGAGCCATGCCGACGGAGCGGGGGGCGGTCTCTTCGAAACCGAACTGGGCACAGAGCCGGTTCGCCGGCACGTCGGCGATCAGGCTGACATAGGCGGATTTCGGCAGCCTCGCGATGAAATCTGCGAGCGCCTGCATGATCCATTTCGCGAGCCCCCTGCCCTGATGGGCGGGTTCGATGGCAATGTCGGTCACCTGGAAGAAGCAGCCGCCGTCGCCGATGATCCGGCCCATACCGACGACCGCGTCGCCCCGCATCAGGCAGACGCCGAAGACGGAGTTCGGCAGGCCCCTTTCCGCCGCCTCCCTGGAAAAGGGGCTGAGGCCGGCGACCTGGCGCAGGCGCAAGTAATCCTCCATGCCCGGCACGCGGGCCTCGATGCGGTAGCCGCTGTTGTCTGTCTCGGACATTCCCATTCCTCCCCTCATCCCAACCATCCCTCGCGATAGACCACCCGCTCCACGCCAGCGAACTTCGCCAGGCGCACCAGCTCCGCCTCCAGCTTCTCCAGCCGCCCGGTGGACGGTTTGACGCTCTTTTCCAGCCACAGTCGCTTGACGTCGAGCACGCCCGCCTTGCGGTTGGCCTTCATGTCGATGCGGCCGATCAGGCGGTCGGATTCCAAGAGCGGGAAGACGTAGTAGCCGTATTCGCGCTTCGGTTCGGGGACAAAAATCTCGATGCGGTAGAAGAAGCCGAACAGGCGTTCGGTGCGGTTGCGGTCGCGGATCAGCGGGTCGAAGGGGCTTAAAGTGCGGATGCGGGCGGGCGGCTCGGGCGGGTCAAGCAGCGCCGGCAGGCTTTCGGCAAGTGCGAAGGAGGCGCGCGGCTTGCCGTCGACCGTCTCGATCGAGACCTCCTCCAGCTCGGCGCGGTGGTCCTCCACCCATGCTTTCGCCTCCTGCGGGGTGACCAGATCGAAGAAGGCGGCGATTTCGCCATGGGTGGCGAAGCCGAGCCTTGTCAGCGCCTGCCGGCAGGCCCAGTCGATGAAGACGTCGTGATCGACCTCGGCGGCAAAATGATCGGGCGGGATGACGCGCTCAGAAAGGTCGTAGACCTTCTGGAAATTGTCGCGGCCGGCGATCGCCAGCTTGCCGGTGTGCCAGAGGAATTCGAGCGCGGTCTTCGACGGATGCCAGTTCCACCAGCCGCCCGACTTGTGGTCCTCGGCCTTGACCTCGCGCGCCATGATCGGGCCGCGCGCGCGGATCTTCTCGTAGGTCTCGTCGAAGGCCTGGTCAAAACCCTCGCCCTGCCATTTCGCCCAGTTTTCCAGGATGCGGGCCTCGCGCCGCACGAAGCGATGCTTCCAGTAGGGAAAGAAGGCGGAGGGGATGATCGAGGCGTCGTGCGTCCAGTGCTCGAAGAGCGTGCGGTCTTTTTCCAGAAGCGCGGTCAGGTGTTCCGGCCGGTAGGTCTGGTTGCGCGAAAAGAGGATCTGGTGATGGGCGCGCTCGACGGTTGAGATGCTGTCGACCTGGACGAAGCCGAGGTCGTGGATGAGGTCGTAGAGCCCGGCCTTGCCGAGCGCCAGATGCGGCGGACGAGACAGCCCCTGCCGTTCGAGGAAAATCCTTCGCGCCTGCGTGTTGGTGATGGGAATCGCCATGACACCGAGGGTAGAGGATGTTCATGGTATGTTCAATGGTCGATGCGAGGTTTGGTGCTCCTGTTTCGCCGCAGGGTCGGGACAATTGCCCCTCACCCCGCCCTCTCCCCGCAAGCGGGGCGAGGGAGACGAAACGCTGCAGCAAGCTCCTTCTCCCCAGCTCCGGCAGGGCCATCGGACATGGAACCTGCGGCGGCGCGGCATTCTCAACCCTCCCCCTTGTGGGGAGGGTGGCCGGCAGGCGGGAGGGGTTTTGCTGCGGAGCGAAGACCCCTCCCCGACCCCTCCCCACAAGGGGGAGGGGCTCCACCTGCCGACCCATGCCTTCCTATGCGATTGCCCTGCCGCTTGCGGAGTGAGATTGGTCGGCCATGCAGACAAATGGATCCGGTCAATCGATTGCAGCGACGCACGCCAGTGCGCCAGGCGATGGGACGGGACGGCAATCACACGTCCCTTCTCCCCGCCTGCGGGGGTGAGGAAGGGTCGGCGCAGCCGACGAAACGATCCAGCGAATCGTTTCGAATGACGAACGCCCTGAGCCCAAGTGAAGGGCCGGCAAAGGTGCCGACAGGCGGATGAGGAGCCGCCCCACGCCAACGCCGGCGCATATTCCCCTGCCCCGCCCTTCGGTCTATAGAGACGCCTCAGACACCCGCGGGGACTTTTACGCTTGCAGATCACATTCGACCGGGCAGAGGTGCGCTATGGCACGCAGACGGCGCTTCATCCGCTGTCGCTCACACTCGCCGAGCGCCGCATCGGGGTGATCGGGCTCAACGGGTCGGGCAAGACGACGTTTGCGCGGCTGATCAACGGCCTCGTCAAGCCGTCGGCCGGCACCGTATCGCTCGACGGGCTCGACACGGTGAAGGATCACAAGGCGGTGCTATCCAGGGCCGGCTTCATCTTCCAGAACCCGGCCAACCAGATCATCCTGCCGATCATCCGCGACGACATCGCCTTTGGACCGAAGAGCCGTGGCCTAAAGGGCGGCGCGCTCGACCGGGCGGTCGATGCGGTGCTGGAACGCTTCGGCATAACCCATCTCGCCGGCCGGCGGCCGCACGAACTGTCCGGCGGCGAATTGCAGCTGGCGGCGCTCGCCGCCGTCGTCGTCACCGAGCCGGAGCTGGTGATTTTCGACGAGCCGACCAACCAGCTCGACCTGAAGAACCGAGCCATGGTCAAGGCTGCGATCGAGGGGCTGGAGCAGCAGGCGATCGTCATCAGCCACGATCTCGACCTGGTCGCCGGTTTCGAACGCGTGCTGGTCTTCCACCAGGGGCGGATCGCCTTCGACGGCGCGGCCGGCCGGGCCATCGCCCGCTACCGGGAGGTCGCGCTTTCATGAGAAGCCTGCATGTCGCCGGCCACAGCCTGATGCACCGGACGAAACCGGCGGTGAAGATCGCGGGGCTGGCGCTGATTGCCGTGCTGATCTTCCTGACCCGCGATCCGCGTCTTCTGGTGCCGGTGCTGACCGCCGCGGCTATGCTCTATTTCACCCTCGGCCAGCCGCTGCGCGCGGCGCTGTCGCCGCTCAAGCCCGTCTTCCTCACCATCGCCATCGTCGGGCTCTTCCATCTGCTGCTGACCAGCGCCGAGGAGGCGATGGTCACCGTGCTTCGCCTTTCGACGCTGATGCTGCTGGGGGCGGCGGTAACGGCGACGACCACGGTCTCGGCCTTCATCGAGACGATCACCAGGGCCGCCGCGCCGCTCGAGCGGATCGGCCTCGTCAAGGCATCGGACATCGGCCTCTCGGTCGGACTGGTGGTGCGTTTCGTGCCGGAAATCCTTTCCCGCTACGAAGCGATCCGCGAGGCGCACCGGGCGCGCGGCATCCGCCCGAAGATCTCAACCATCCTTGGGCCGCTGATCATCGCCACCCTCAAGGATGCGGATAATATCGCCGAGGCCATTGACGCCCGGGGCATTCGGGGGCAGTGACGTTTTCCGCTGGGGAAAATTCCGGTTTCACATCTGTCGCTTTCGCAAGCCCACGTGATGGCTTTGCCCGACAGGCCCAAGGGAGACATCATGCAAACTCGTGACCTCGTCCTTATCTCACTGTTTGCCGCGATCATCGTCGCACTCGGCTTCGTTCCGCCGATCACGCTCGGCTTCATTCCCGTGCCAATCACCGCGCAGTCGCTCGGCGTCATGCTGGCCGGCGTCATTCTCGGCGCCCGGCGCGGGGCGCTCGCCGCCGTGCTGGTCATCCTGCTGGTGGCGATCGGCCTGCCGGTGCTGTCCGGGGGCCGCGGCGGCCTTGCCGTCTTTGCCGGGCCGACCGTCGGCTTCCTGATCGGTTGGGTGCCGGCGGCCTTTGCCACCGGCCTGATCGCCGAACGCTTCGCCCGTCCGGGCCTGTCCGCAGTGGCCCAGACGTTCGGCTTCTTTGCCGCGGCGGCACTCGGCGGCGTCGTCGTGCTCTATGTCTTCGGCATCGGCTATCTGGCCTTCGGCGCCGGCTTCGGCCTCGAAAAGGCCTTCCTCGGCTCGATGGCCTTCATTCCGGGCGACCTCATGAAGGCCGCGATCGCCGGGCTTGCCGGCCGCGCCGTGATGGTCGGCTATCCGCTGCTGCCGCAAAGAGCGTGAGCCGGGTTTGACCGAGGTCTTCCGAGGCCTCGGCAAATTCCCGCGGGCCTCTTCCCCGTACGCGGATCCTTATTTGACCGGTGCGATCTCGATTCTGGTCGCCGCATACCATTCCGCCACGGTACGGATATCCGTGTCGCTCAGCCCGGCTGCGATTTCCGACATCACCGGATGCGTGCGCTTGCCGGTGCGGAAGGCCTTGAGCTGCGTGTCGATATAGATCGCGTTTTCCCCCGCCAGGTTCGGTGCGTCCTCGATCCTGGCGAGACCATCCGCGCCGTGGCAGGCGACACAAGCCTCGGGCGCCATGTCCCCGGTCTTTCCGGGTGCGAGCGAAGCACTCACATCCTGCGAGGAATACCAAGCCGCCAGATCAGCGATGCTCTGGTCATCCAGGCCCCGGGCGACGACCGACATCATCTCGTGCACGCGCGTCCCTTCGCGGAAGGCGGTGAGCTGATGCATGATGTAGTTCGGATTCTCGCCACCGATATGCGGCGCGATCGGTATCTTGGCCAGACCCTCTATCCCGTGGCAGGTGCGGCACAATCCCGCCTTCTTGCGCCCCGCCGCGGGATCGCCCGTAAGGTCTTGAGCCAGCGCAACCGGCGCGAGGGCTTGGGCGAGGAGAACCCCGCCCAGACCGAGTATGGTGATGCCCCGCATCAATTGCCTTCGTACCAGATGCGGTAGATGGCGCCGGCCAGATCGTCAGACACCAGGATCGATCCGTCGCGCAGCTGCGCGATATCGACCGGACGGCCGAGGTATTCGCCGTTCTCGTCGATCCAGCCCTCGGCGAAGGGCTCCGCGGTAGCCTTGCCGTCGTCATCTATGGTCGTCACCATCACCCGAGCGCCCACCGGCTCGGTGCGGTTCCACGATCCGTGCTGCGCCGAGAAGATGGCGTTCTTGTACTTCTCGGGGAACATGTTGCCGGTATAGAAAGTCATGCCAAGGTCGGCGGCATGGGCCACCATCTCGACCGCCGGCATGGTCACCTCCACGGGCACGTCCTGACCCTCATATTCCTTCGTGCGGACCGAGCCGCCGCCATACCACGGATGGCCGAAGTGCTGGCCCATTGCGGTCTGGCGGTTGATCTCGCCGGGCGGAATGTCGTCACCCATGCCGTCGACCTGATTATCGGTGAACCAGAGCTCGCCGGTGACCGGGTGGAAATCATGCCCGACCGAATTGCGGATGCCATAGGTGAAAACCTCGCGTCGGGTGCCATCGGTATTCATGCGGATGATGCCGCCGATGCCCCATTTGGTGTTGGTCTCGAGATTTTCCGGCAGAGCCACGTTGAACGGTTGGCCCAGCGAAATGTAGATCTTGCCATCCGGCCCGATCTTGCAGACGCGGGCCGTGTGGTTGAAGCTTTCCTGTTCCGCCGGGATCAGTTCGCCCTTCTTCACCAGGTTGAAGGCCGCGACATCGGGGCTTTCATAGAAGAACTCGGCAGCGGGGAACAGGAGGACGCGGTTCTGTTCGGCGATATAGAGGAAGCCATCCTTGGAGAAGCATGGCCCATTCGGGATCGAGAATTGCAGTGACGGCGCGAAATCCTTCACTTCGTCCGCCACACGGTCCTTGTTGCGATCCGTGACCGACCAGACCTTGTCCTTGCGGGTCCCGACGAAGACCACGATGCCCTGCGGGCCGACCGCCATGTGGCGGGCATCGGGAACGACGGCATAGAGCCCGATCTTGAAGCCCGGCGGCATCTTGATCCGCTCAAGGTTTTTCTTGATCCCGTCGGCATACTCACCTTTCTGTTCGACGAAGGTGAATGCGGCGGCACCCGTGCTCTGAAAATTCGAAAGCTTCTCCAGATTGTCGGGCACAGCAGGCGTTTGCGCAGACGCAAGGCCCGCCGAAAGGGCAAGCGCTGCGGCGGATGACAGCAGATGTCTCATGATTTTCCTCCCAGATTAATCACAGTCGTCATGCGCACGCCACGCGTTGCGGGGCATGCCGAGGTGCATTCGCATCTTGTCGTTTAATCAGGATAGTCGTAGCGCAAATGCCTCCCAACACGCACTACATGCAGAGTTTAGGAATCGATTTCTTCTCGAGTCAATTGGTTTGTTTGAGAGCACCGGCCAAGAAGAATATGCGCACCTTGGCCTCCAGAAGGCCTTCTTGCGCTCAATGGCCTTCATCCCCGGGCGACCTGCTGAATGCCGCGATCGCCGGCCTTTTCCGCCGCGCCGTGATGGGCGGCTGGCCGCTGCTGCAGCAGCGCGCCCGTGCCTCCTGTGGGGTAGAGAGTGTCCAAAACCGATACGTTTATCCGTGTTGCAGACTGCGAACCTGCCCCCCTAAGATCGCAAGGCTTGGAGGAGTGTCCAGCCGGCAGCCTTCCGATCTTTCGGAAAATCGGCGTTTTGCTCTCGCAAAGGACAACAAGCGCGCTCTTCAACCTTGGGAGGAAGTACCATGAAATGGAATGCCCCTAAATTCGTCGAGGTCAGCTGCGGCATGGAAATCAACCGTTACGCCCCTGCGGACGGCGACGAGCCTGTGCTGTTCTGATTGAACGGTGACGGGGCACGAGGCGATGGCGCAAGTTCGTTTCCTCGTGCTCGGTGCCGCGGCCGGCGGAGGCCTGCCCCAGTGGAACTGCGGCTGCCCGAACTGTCGCGCGGCGCGTGATCCGGCGTCGGGCCTCAAACCCCAGACGCAATCGTCGCTGGCGGTCAGCCCGGACGGCGAGCGATGGGTCGTGTTCAACGCCTCGCCCGACATCCGCACCCAGATCGAACGCAATGCCTGCCTCCATCCCCGCGCGCTGCGCGACAGCCCGATCAGAAGCGTGGTCGTCACCAATGGCGACATCGACCATATCACCGGGCTCCTGACGCTGCGGGAAAAGCAGAGCTTCACGCTCCATGCCACGGCGGCGCTGATGGAGACGCTCGGGCAGAACCCGGTCTTCCAGGTGCTCGATCCCGCGCTCGTGCAGCAGCGGACGGTCGGCCTCGACATGCCGTTTTCGCCGCTCGACGGGCTTGAGATCCGGTTGTTCGCCGTGCCCGGCAAGGTGCCGCTCTATCTCGAAGGGGCCGACCTGAAGCTCGGCCAGGAAACCGACGACACCGTCGGCGTCGAATTCCTGATCGGCGACAAGCGCGCCTATTACATTCCCGGCTGCGGCTCGATGCCGGCAACGCTTGCGCAGAGGCTCGAGAATGCCGACCTCGTCTTCTTCGACGGCACCGTGTTCGAGGACGACGAGATGATCGTTGCCGGCGTCGGCAGCAAGACCGGACGGCGCATGGGGCATATGCCGATCCATGGCGAAGGCGGAAGCCTCGCTGCCCTGTCGGCCCTGTCGATCGGCCGCAAGGTCTACGTCCACATCAACAACACGAACCCGATCTGGCGCGCCGGGCCGGAGCGCGATCAGGTCGAGGCGCAGGGTTTCGAAGTCGGCCATGACGGAATGGAGGTCACCCTTGCAGCCCACTCCTGACAGAGAACAGTTCGAGGCGCGCCTGCGGGCGATCGGGGCGTCGCGCTATCACGACAAGCACCCGTTTCACCAGATGCTGCATGGCGGCGGCTGTTCGATGATCCAGGTTCGCGCCTGGGTGATCAATCGCTATTACTATCAGAGCCGCATCCCGATGAAGGACGCGGCCTTCCTGTCGCGCTGCGAGGATCCGCAATTGCGCCGCATCTGGCGCAGCCGCATCGAGGATCATGACGGCGGGGTGGACGAGGGCGGCGGCATTCGCCGCTGGCTGAAGCTGGCCGAGGCGGTCGGGCTCGATCCGGATTTCGTCGCCTCGACCCGCGGCGTACTGCCGGGCACGCGCTTTGCCGTCGATGCCTATGTGCATTTCGTCCGCGAAAAGCCGCTGCTCGAAGCGGTCGCCTCATCGCTCACCGAGCTCTTCGCCCCGGCGATCCACGAGAACCGCATTGCCGGGCTGCTCAAGCATTATGCCTTCGCCGACGACAGCGCGCTCTCCTATTTCCGCCAGCGGCTGAACGAGGCGCCTGAGGACGTCAGGTTCGGTCTGGCCTTCGTGCTCGACCATGCCGACACGCTGGAGAAGCAGGACGCGGCGGCCGCCGCGCTCACCTTCAAGACGGATGTCTTGTGGTCGCAGCTCGATACGCTGCATTCGGCCTATGTGGCGCCGGCGCGCATTCCGCCCGGCGGCTGGGACGGGCGCGAGGGCGTGACCGGCGCGATCGACGAGAACCCCTTGCGCGGGGCGGCGGAATGAGCGGCGAAGGGACGGCCCCAAGCGCTGGCGAGAGCCCAGTAGAAACCGCCGAGGCTGGCGGCACCGGCGTCGCCGTGAGCGGCGCAACCGTGGCGCGGCTGGCGCGCGGCGTGCGGCTGCGCGAGGACCCGGTACGCGGCCAGACCGTGCTCTTGGCGCCGGAACGGGCGCTGGCGCTCGACGAAATCGCGGTCGCCATCGTCAAGGCGCTGGACGGGACCCGCGACCTCGATACAATCGCCGCGGATTTTGCCCGTCAGTTCGATGCGCCGCAGGATCAGGTGCTCGCCGACGTGATCACCTTCATCCGCGAGTTTTCCGACCGGCGCCTGCTGGAGATCGTCCGATGAACGAACACCCCTCACCCGTCCGTTTCGCCGCCCAGCGCCCGCCACCGCCGATCGCGCTGCTGGCGGAACTCACCCATCGCTGTCCGCTCGCCTGTCCCTATTGCTCCAATCCGCTGGAGCTTTCCCGGGCCTCGGAAGAGCTTTCGACGGAGGAATGGATCGACGTCTTCCGCCAGGCGGCCGAACTTGGCGTGCTGCACCTGCATCTCTCTGGCGGAGAACCCGCTTCGCGCCGCGATCTGGTGGCGCTCACCAAAGCTGCGTCCGGCTTCGGGCTCTATACCAATCTCATCACCTCCGGCGTCGGGCTGACAGAGGCGCGCATTCAGGAACTTTCGGAGGCCGGGCTCGACCATCTGCAACTGTCCATCCAGGGTGTCACGCCGGAAAAGGCCGATCTGGTCGGCGGCTATGCGGGCGGCTATGACCGCAAGATCGCCGTCGCCGGCTGGACCCATGCGGCCGGCATTCCGCTCACCGTCAACGCCGTCTGCCACAAGCAGAACATGGACGAGATCGAGGACATGGTAGGACTTGCCATCGAACTCGGCGCGCGGCGGATCGAGATCGCCACCGTGCAGTTCCACGGCTGGGCCGAGCGCAACCGGGCCTCGCTCATGCCGACGCGGGCACAGGTGGAAGCGACCACCGCCTTCGTCGCGGAAGCGCGGACACGCCTCGCCGGAACGCTGGTGATCGACTATGTGCCGGCCGACCACCATTCGCGCTATCCGAAGGCCTGCATGGGCGGCTGGGGCCGCACCGGGCTCAACGTCAATCCGGCGGGGCGCGTTCTGCCCTGCCATGCGGCCGAGACCATACCGGGGCTCACCTTCGACAATGTGCGCGCGAAGGCGCTTGCCGAGATCTGGCTCGAGGGTGCAGCCTTCAACGCCTATCGCGGTGACGACTGGATGGCCGAACCCTGCCGTAGCTGCGAGCGCAAGCACATCGACTTCGGCGGCTGCCGCTGCCAGGCCATGGCGCTTGCCGGCGACGCCACCGCCACCGACCCAGTCTGCATCCGCTCGCCCCTCCACGCCGCACTTGCGGCGGCCGCCGAAGAGGACGGCGAGGCCGAGCCCGGCCCCTTCGTCTATCGGGGACGGTGAGATCCACGCATCGTCTCTCCCGCTTTCGATGACGGAGTACAGCGGGCCGACCAGCCAGCTGCTGCGGCTGCTCGACCGCCATCCGAAGCTGATCGACGATCTGCGCTGATTTTGCCGATCGTCAGTTCCAAGCGCTTCGGGCTTCGGCTATGGTTCCGGCGAAACTCTGAAGGAGACTGACATGACGGCCCTTTTCGCTCGCCTTGTCGCCATGATCGGCGCGGCGATGATCCTGATGCGGCGCTGGGGCAAGAGCCCGGAGAAGCCGGCCCTCGGCGGCGCGCCGATCATTCCTGAAGCAAAGCCGCAGCGCATCCCGACGCTCAAGATGCCGACCGCCAAGGGCTGGGAGGATGGCCATGCGCCGACCGCCGCCCCCGGCCTCAAGGTCAACGCCTTTGCCAAGGGCCTCAAGCATCCGCGCTGGATTTATGTGCTGCCGAACGGCGACGTGCTGACGGCCGAGGCGCTGGGGGTCGATGGCGGGCGGATCAGGACGCCGTTCGACTATGCCATGTATTCGACGATGAAGCGGGCGGCGGCCGTCGGCGACAGCCCGAACCGTATCACGCTGCTACGCGATGCCGACGGCGACGGGGTGGCCGAGGTGCGCCACACCTTCATGGAGGGGCTCAACCACCCCTTCGGCATGGCCATGCTCGACGGCACCTTTTATGTCGGCAATACCGACGGCATCATGGCCTTTCCCTATGCCGAGGGCGCGACGAAGATCCAGGCGCAGGGCCGCAAGATCGCCGACTACAAGCCGGCCGGCCACTGGACGCGCAGCATCCTGCCAAGCCGCGACGGCAAAAAGCTCTATGTCGGGGTCGGCTCGCTCAGCAATATCGGCGAAGACGTCATGGACCAGGAGGAAGGCCGCGCCTGCATCTATGAGGTAAACCTCGAGACCGGCGATAACCGCATCTTCGCGAGCGGCCTGCGCAATCCCGTCGGCCTTGCCTTCGAGCCCACGACGGGCGACCTCTTCACCGTGGTCAACGAGCGCGACGGGCTCGGCGACGAGACGCCGCCAGACTATCTCACCTCGGTCAAGGACGGCGGCTTCTACGGTTGGCCGTTCTGCTACTGGGGCCAGACGGTCGACGACCGCGTGCCGCAGGATCCGGCCAAGGTCGCGAGTGCGATCCGTCCCGACTATGCGCTCGGCGGCCACACGGCCTCGCTCGGCCTTTGTTGGCTGCCCGCAGGAACTTTGCCGGGCTTCCCCGATGGCATGGTGATCGGCCAGCACGGCTCGTGGAACCGCTCGAACCTCGCCGGTTACAAGGTTATCTTCGTGCCGTTCGAGGACGGCCGGCCCTCCGGCCCGCCGCGTGACATCCTCACCGATTTCCTGGCACCGGACGAGAAATATTCCTATGGCCGCCCGGTGGGTGTCACCATCGGCCCGGACGGCTCGCTGCTGGTTGCCGACGATGTCGGCGACGTCATCTGGCGCGTGACCGGGGCCGGGGCCTGAGGCCTGAGGCCTGGCCGAGGAATTTCCGACCTCGCCGCGCAAGGCGGCGGGGTCTTTGCCGAACGGCGAACAGAACCCCAAAATGGCCCGTGCTTCTGCGACGCGCTCCGATAGCATGCGCTTCAATCGCGGCAAGGCAGGATGCCCGCCGCATCGAGCGACCTGGGGCCTTCATGCGACAGATACAGACTTTTCTCTTCGCGCTCTCCACCCTGCTCCTCGCCTGCGGAATTTCCACTCCGTCCCGTGCGCAAGGATATGACGAGGCCTGCATGCGGGCAGTCGAGACGCTTTGCGGCAAGTCCACCGTGATGCGCTGTTTTGCCGAAGAGGCCCAATGGGGCAAGGTCCCGGAGCGCTGCCATGGCGACGTGCAGAGCATGTTCGAGGCGGAGAACAATTCCGCCGCCGCGGAAAGTGCAACTCCCGCCGGCGGCCGGGCGATCACCCCGATCAAGGATCTCTCGGCGCTCTCGTATGGCGGCATCCTGCGCGCCGGCCCGAGCATGGACTCGAAGAAGAAGGCGAGCATCCGGCTTGGCCAGCCGATCGAACTGATCGAGGCGACCGGCATCTGGACCGACGACTACCAGTGGTTCAAGGTCAAGACCGCATCTGGTATAGGCTATCATTGGGGCGGGATCTTCTGCACCATGGGCGGTGTCAAGCCGGAAGGTGTGTTGTTTGATTGCGACGAGAACCCGCCGGGGAGTTTCTGAGCTACCCAGTGACATGGGGCGGTGTGGCAGGCTCTGTTTGGCTCGGCTGGATCCTTGGATTGCACCGCCCGAGGAAGACAACCAAAATACGAGAATGACGGTCTCTATAAACTAAAAGTTGACAAACCGAATGCGCCCGTCTATATGAAGGTCATCGAGATTTGCTGAGCTTTGGTTACCGCGCGTCTAGCACCGCGCCCTGAACGAACCTTCCTTTCAAAAATCGTTATCATCATCCGCAGCGCTTCAGCGCTGTGGTCAATCAATATGCTAAGAAAGGGTTCATCATGACCACTGGCACAGTTAAATGGTTCAATTCCACCAAGGGCTTCGGCTTCATTCAGCCTGACGACGGCGGCCAGGACGCCTTCGTTCACATCTCGGCCGTCGAACGCGCTGGCATGCGCGAAATCGTCGAAGGCCAGAAGATCGGCTACGACATGGAGCGCGACAGCAAGTCGGGCAAGATGTCTGCCTGCAACCTGCAGGCCGTATAATCGGTAACGGCTTTCCTTTGACCACGGATGTACTGGCACTGTCGAAAGCCAAGTTACCAAGCGAGGTCAGGCAAATTGCCTGGCCTTTTTTTATGCCTGCTGACCGTCTGACTGCGATCCGGGCCATCCTGATTGACGGCGTGGTCAAGCCACAGAACGATCGGAGTGCGCAATGACAGCAGCAGAGAAGGAGCTCCAGGCGACCACCACCGCCTGGCAGATCGCCATCCAGGAAATCCTGCGGATCGTCGTGCGGGACATTTACAGGACGGGCAGCGAGGCCGAGTTCCAGGCGCATATCAAGCGCATTGAAGAGGCTGCCGTCGACAGCATCTATACCGGCTTGATGCTTCGGGGTACAAACGAATGGACGGAGGTTCTGGTGAAGGAAAAAGCCAGCAACTTCGTGACCAGTCTGTTGACCTCGTTTACCTTTGACCGCGCTTAGCTTTGGCAGGCATTGCCAAGGCAGTTCCAAGAACGGCAATATGCGTGACGATCGCGGCAGAATGGCCACGCGACAGACCGCATCTTCTCCATTCGACGGAAAGCTGACCGATGACAAAACGCACCAGTCTGCGGATCAAACCTTGAGCGGGTCCGAAACGTCCGCATCGCTGGAACGGCTCGGCTGGTCGGATTTCTTTGCCGCTCAGGTAGGTATCGACGAAGCACGGCTTGCACCCCGACGCATCGCCTCGGTCCACCGGGCCCGGCTCGAGGCGATCGACGCCACAGGGCCAGTGCCGCTCGAGCTTGCGGCCAATGCCAATACCGCCGACTACGCAGTTGGCGACTGGGTTCTGGCCGATCCGCAGACCGACATGCTGCTACGCCGCCTCGATCGCAAGACCCTGCTACAAAGGCACACCGAAGCCAGGAACGGCCGGCAGCTCGCAGCCGCTAACGTCGATACGCTTTTCATCACGACGTCCTGCAACGCCGACTTCAATCAGGCACGGCTGGAACGCTACCTGATCATGGCCCACCAGGCCGGAACCACCCCGGTGATCGTGCTGACCAAGGCGGATACCGCCGCCGACGCCGAGGACTATCATCGCCAAGCCATGGCCCTGCAGCGCGACTTGCCGGTGGTCATCCTGAACGCGCGCTCGGCGGACGCGATCGACATCCTGAAGCCGTGGTGCGGCGCCGGGCAAACCGTGGCGCTGGTCGGATCCTCCGGGGTCGGAAAATCGACACTGGTCAACACCCTGGCCGGATCCGGAAGTGAAACGGCGCAGAAGACCGGCACGATCCGCGAACATGACGCCCAGGGTCGACACACGACGACGGCGCGCTCGCTGCACGCCATTGCCGGTGGCGGCTGGGTCATCGATACGCCGGGGATCCGGACGCTGTATGTGAGCGACGTGACCGACGGCATCGACACGCTGTTCGGTGATATTTCCGCTCTGGCGGAGCAATGTCGGTTTCGCGACTGCACCCATGTCCATGAACCGGGCTGTGCCGTGCAGGCGGCAATCGCTTCAGGTCAGCTCGACGCCGACCGGCTGGTACGGTGGCGCAATCTTATCGAGGAAAGCCGCAGCAGAACGCCGGTGCAAACCGGGCCGCGCGGCAACAAGGTGGTCCGCCGCAACAAGTACTGAAGCCACCCTTGTCAAATCGGATGCCGGCCGAACAAGCCGCGCCGGCGCATACGAAAGCGCAAGAACACTTGCGCTGCTCTCTTCCTCTCACCCTTCCATCCTATCCAATGGTTTCGGTATCCCGCTGAGGCCAGCACAACAGGAGACGATCATGTCTGACAATAAAACCAGCAATTCGGCAGCGGATCAGCCTTACGAGCCTATTCCTTTTGCCAAGAAGCACCGCATTTCTGTCGAGGATGCCAAGGCCATCATCGACAGGCACGGCGCAGACCGCAAGTCGGCCGACAAAGAAGGACGGCGCGTGAGCCTTTGACCCAAGCCCCAGTGACCGCGGCAGCCTGGCTGTCCGCGGCTGCGGGTTTGAGCAGATAGCGCGTTGTCACGCGGGGAATAGCGGTCAGAGATCGCCGCCAACTCTTGCGCGCTCCTGCGACCGGCAACATACCGGCAAAGGACATCGAGGTCATCGCCCCCGCAACGCGCAGGGCTCCCCTGCCCCGATGCTGCACCTTACTTCAAATAGCCATAGAGCCAGTCGCGGATATCCTCCGGCAATCGAACGGGATCGGCTGTTTGCGGATCGCTGGCGACCCAAATGATCTCGACCTCGGCGCAAAGTGTCTTGTCCCTATCGATCGACACGTTGAATCCGATCGACTTCCCGCCGATCTTGTCGATCTGCACCGTCAGACGCGACTTGTCGTCCAGCCTGAGCGGCTCGTGGAGGCGCAGCTCGATTTTGGTCGCGTGGAAGTGCGGCTCGTCTTCGAGCGGCGGGCGATAGCGCCAGAAATGGTAGAGCGCGGTTTCGGCATAGGCGAGATAGGCGGCATTGTGCAGCCGGCCCGCCATGTCGATATCGCGATAGGGCACGCGGATCTCGGTCACCTCGACGCGTTCTGTGTCGTCCATGGGCGTGTCCCTCGGTTGGCCTTTGTGCCGATTATTCAAGGACATTTCCGGCCAGACCACAAGATGCGGACAAAGATGGATCGGACAATGGCCAGCAAATGGCCAAGGCCGGACCTCAACACCCGAAGCTGTCCACAGGCGCAGGCGCCCAAGATTTCGGCCCATAGGTAGAACATGACGACGGCGCGCACTATGTTGGCCGGGACCTTCGAGGAACATGAGCGATGACCACACGCCTCTACGAGAACGCCGTCTTTCTGGAGCACGAAACGCCAACTGGCCATCCAGAGCGAGCCGACCGCCTGCGCTCGCTCAACATTGCACTGGAGCACCCCAATTTCGCCCGCCTTGAGCGCGTCGAGGCGAAGATCGCCAATGAGGACGCCGTTCTGCTTGCCCATCCGGAAGAGCATCTGTTTGCCGTCATGCGGCAGATCCCCGAGGAGGAGGGCGAGATCAACCAGATCGAGGCCGATACCTATGCCTCGCCGAAGAGCCTGCAGGCGGCGCTGACGGCGATCGGCGGAGCGATGGCGGCCGTCGATGCGGTGATGAGCGGCGAGATCTCCAACGCCTTCGTCGCCGGGCGCCCGCCAGGGCACCATGCGGAGGCATCCAAGGCCATGGGCTTCTGCCTGTTCAACACGGTCGCGATCGCGGCGCGCCATGCGCAAAGAAAATTCGGCGCCGAACGCGTGGCGATCGTCGACTGGGATGTGCATCACGGCAATGGCACGCAGGACATCTTCTGGAACGATCCGTCCGTGCTGTTCTGCTCGACGCACCAGATGCCGCTCTATCCCGGCACCGGCGCCAAGGACGAGACGGGCTTGAAGAACAATGTGGTCAACGCCCCCTTGTCGGCCAATGTCGGCTCTGAGCATTTCCGCGAGGCATTCAAGAGCCGGGTGCTGCCGGCGCTCCAGGATTTCTCCCCCGACCTCATCCTGATCTCGGCCGGCTTCGATGCCCATCACCGCGATCCGCTGGCGCAGATCAACCTCGTCGGCGAGGATTTCGACTGGGCGACGGGCCGGCTGATGGAAGTGGCCGACCGTTTTGCCCACAACCGGGTCGTCAGCCTTCTCGAAGGCGGTTATGATCTCGAGGGCTTGGCCGAATCGGCCGGCCTGCATATCCTGCGACTGATGAAGGGTTGAGTATGACCGAGAGTGCCGTTTCCGCCGAGATTTCCAGCTATTCCTTCGAGAAGGCAGTGGCCGAACTCGAAAGCATCGTGGCCCGGCTGGAGCGCGGCGACGTGGCGCTCGACGAGTCGATTGCCATCTACGAGCGCGGCGAGCTGTTGAAGAAACACTGCGAGACGCTGCTCAACGCCGCCGAAAGCCGCATCGAAAAGATCCGCCTCGACCGGGCCGGAAAGCCGGCTGGCACCGAGCCCCTCGACCCGCAATAGGCGCGCTACAGCACAGGCCAAACGCAAAAACAGGCCAACGCTCACAACGCATGCTTATCGTTGTCCCGGCAAAAAAGCATGCTCACGATTGACGGGCGCATGCTGCCTCCCCCATGATGCCCCCATTAACAGACTGGTTTGGGAGGACCTTCATGAAGACCACGAAATTCGCAACCGTTCTTGCCGGCGCGCTCGCGCTTTCGACTGCGCTTGGCGCGGTGCCGGTCAAGGCAGCCGAATTCATCAACGTGCTCACCGGCGGCACATCGGGCGTTTATTATCCGCTCGGCGCCGCGCTGTCGAATATCTACGGCACAAAGATCGAGGGTGCCCGCACCCAGGTGCAGGCGACCAAGGCTTCGGTCGAGAACCTCAACCTCCTGCAGCAGGGCAAGGGCGAAATCGGCTTTGCGCTCGGCGACAGCGTCAAGCTCGCCTGGGAAGGCGATGCCGATGCCGGCTTCAAGGCGCCGCTCGACAAGCTGCGCGGTATTGCCGCCATCTATCCGAACTATATCCAGATCGTCGCCGCCAAGGAGGCTGGCATTGCGAGCCTCGCCGACATGAAGGGCAAGAGCCTCTCGGTCGGCGCCGCCAAGTCCGGCACCGAGCTGAATGCCCGGGCGATCTTCGCCGCCGCCGGCATGAGCTATGAGGACCTGGCCAAGACCGAATATCTGCCCTTTGCCGAATCGGTCGAACTGATGAAGAACCGCCAGCTCAACGCGACCCTGCAATCGGCCGGCCTTGGCGTTTCGTCGATCAAGGACCTCGCGACCTCCGTCGAGATCCAGGTGGTGGCCGTGCCGGAAGAGGTCGTGACCAAGCTCGGCGCGCCCTATATCGCCGCGACCATTCCCGCCGGGACCTACAAGGGCCAAGACGCGGATGTGCCGACGGTGGCTGTGGTCAACTTCCTCATCACGCATTCGGACGTCTCGGACGAAACCGCCTACCAGATGACCAAGCAGCTTTTCGAAAATCTGCCGGAGATGGAAGCCGCTCACAATGCCGCCTCGCAGATCAAGCTGGAGAATGCCCTGACCGGCATGCCGGTGCCGCTGCATCCGGGCGCCGAGCGCTACTACAAGGAAAAGGGCTTGCTCTGATGCCTGCTGCGGCCCGGCCTCGTCCGGGCCGCATTCATTCCCGACCACCCACTCCACAGGACATGCCCGGTCGTTAGCGCCGGTTACAGGAGCGTTTCATGCTGCATGACACGGTCAAGCACGACATGCCGGCCGACAGCCGCGAACTCGGTCTGCACGATCCCCTCGCCGAGAGTTTTCCGCCTGGTCGCGAGGGGCGCTTCCTGTTCTATCTGGCGATCGCTTTCTCGCTCTTTCAGGTCGCCACGGCCGCCCATGTCATCGACTTTCCAAGCCAGGTCGTGCGCGCCATCCATGTCGGATTCGTCACCGCCCTGATCTTTCCGCTGCTGGCGCTGGCGCGCGGTTACGGTCCGGTTGGCAAGGGGACTGCCTGGGGGCTCGCGCTGCTTGGCGTCGCAGTCGCCGGCTATCAGTGGATCGAATACGAAGACCTGCTGGTGCGGGCCGGCGATCCGGTGCCGCTGGACCTGGTGATGGGCGTGATCGCGCTTTTTACCGTCTTCGCCGCCGCCTGGTTCGCCATGGGGGCGACCCTGCCGATCATTTCCGGCCTGTTCCTCGCCTATTGCCTGTTCGGCGAATACCTGCCCGCCCCGTTCGACCACCGCGGCTACGACTTCGGCCAGGTGATCGAGCACATGGCCTATGGCACGGAAGGCATCTACGGCATCCCGATCTATGTCTCCTCGACCTATATCTTCCTCTTCATCCTGTTCGGCGCCTTCCTCGAAAAGGCTGGCATGATCCGGCTCTTCACCGACATTTCGCTCGGCCTCGTCGGCCACAAGAAGGGCGGCGCGGCCAAGGTCTCGATCATTTCGTCCGGACTGATGGGCACGATTTCCGGATCGGGCGTCGCCAATGTCGTCACGACTGGGCAATTCACCATTCCGCTGATGAAGCGCTTCGGCTATCGGGCCGCCTTCGCCGGCGGCGTCGAGGCGACCTCTTCGATGGGTGGACAGATCATGCCGCCGGTCATGGGTGCGGTCGCCTTCATCATGGCCGAGACGCTCGGTGTGGAGTATCACGAGGTCGTCAGGGCCGCGATCATTCCCGCCCTGCTCTATTTCGGCTCGGCCTTCTGGATGGTGCATCTCGAAGCCGGCAAGCACTCCCTGCATGGCCTGCCGAAAGACGAACTGCCTTCGGCGCTGAAGGCGCTGACCAGTCAGTGGTACCTGATCTTGCCGCTTGCAGCACTGGTCTGGCTACTGTTTTCCGGATACACGCCGCTCTTTGCCGGCACGGTAGGGCTTGCCTTCACTCTCCTTCTCATCCTCGGCAGCTCTATCGCTCTGGGCCTGCCGTCGATGGTTGTGCGGGTCATGTTCTGGATCGGCCTCGGGCTGCTCGCGGCCTCCTTCTTCAAGTACGGCATGGGTGTCGTTCTTGTCGGCGTCGCCGTGCTGATCGCCTGGAACGCTCTTTCCAAGGGCGGACGCGAGACGCTTGTCATCTGCCGCGATTCGCTGGCCGACGGCGCCAAGACCGCGCTTCCCGTCGCCATCGCCTGCGCGGTGGTCGGCGTGATCGTTGGCACGATGACGCTGACGGGGGCGGCCAACACCTTCGGCCAGTTCATCGTCTCGGTCGGCGGACACAGCCTCTTCCTGTCGCTCGTCCTGACCATGATCACCTGCATCGTGCTCGGCATGGGCATTCCGACGATCCCGAACTACATCATCACCTCGTCGATTGCCGGTCCGGCCCTGCTCGAACTCGGCGTGCCGCTGATCGTCAGCCATATGTTCGTCTTCTATTTCGGCATCCTCGCCGACTTGACGCCACCGGTGGCGCTCGCCTGCTTTGCCGCAGCACCGATCGCCAAGGAAAGCGGGCTGAAAATCTCGATCGAGGCGATCAAGGTCGCGGCAGCCGGTTTCGTCATCCCGTTCATGGCGGTCTACACGCCGGCCCTGATGCTGCAGGACGGCGGCGCGCTTGCGCAATCCATCGGCTTTCCGGCGGCGGTCGCCTATATCGTCCTCAAGACGGCCATCTCGATCGGCCTTTGGGGCGCGGCGGTGATCGGCTTCCTCGGCGTCAGGCTTGGAGTGCTGGAGCGGGCGCTGGGCGTGATTGCCGCCTTCACCCTGATTGCCGCCCTGCCGTTGACCGACGAGATCGGCTTTGGCCTTGCCGTGCTGTTCGCCATCGTCGTCTGGCGGCGCGTGGCAGCGGCAAAGAAGGCCGCGCCCACCGCCGACGTGGCGGCATGAGCACGGGCGTCTGCATCATCGCAGGCGCCAAGGCGATGAGCTTCGCCATCTCGCTGTTCTCGCTCACCTGGACCCATTCGGTGCAGAAGACAGAGTGGCAGGAGGAATGGGCGTTGACGCCGGCCGGTCTCCAACTGACGGTAGCGCGGGTCAAGGGCTCCGGCGCCGGCATGGAGCCCGGCGACGGTGCGGTGCTGAAGAATGGCTGGTGGGAATGGCAACCGAAAAATCCACCGGTCAGCGAACTGCGTCTCGCGGCCTCCGGTGCGACCGGCGGCGGCTGGAAGCTTTGCCATGATGAAGGGTGCGTGGAATTGGGCGCAGAGGCCGGCGATGGCGTGGTGATCGCCCAGTGCAGCGATCGCCATAGCCGTCTGCAACAGTGAGAGATGAGAACACACTGTTGCGGAACGCGCGGCTAGGATGAGCCCGGCGATGTGCTAGGGTTTACTGCTCATCCCCCAAAGAGGAGCCCACCCATGTCGTTCTTTCCCGGCACAGACCCCCTGCCCGGCGATGCCTTCGCCAGCGACGCGATCGAACAGTTGATTATCCCGCGCACCAGCGACATCGGCGGCTTTGCGGTCAGGCGCGCCCTGCCAACGGTGCGGCGGCGACTGGTCGGGCCGTTCATCTTCTTCGACCGCATGGGTCCGGCGCTGCTGCGGGCGGGCGAGGTGCTTGACGTAAAGCCGCATCCGCATATCGGCCTTTCCACCGTCACCTACCTGTTCGACGGCGAGATCAAGCATCGCGACAGCCTCGGGACCGAACTGGTGATCGAGCCCGGCGACATCAACCTGATGACGGCGGGACGCGGCATCGTGCATTCCGAACGCACGCCGGAAAAGCTGCGCGGACGCCCGCATTCCGTCTCCGGACTTCAGACCTGGCTGGCGCTGCCGGACCAGATGGAGGAGATCGATCCGGCCTTTGCCCATACGGGCAAGAACCTCATGCCGATGTTCGATATGGATGGCGCGAGCGGCCGGGTGGTGATCGGCTCGACGGCGGGTCTCTCCTCTCCGGTCAAGGTCTTCTCCGACACGCTCTATGTCGACCTCAAGCTCCAACCGGGTGGCCGTTTCCAATTCGAGGCCGACCAGGAAGAACGGGCGGCCTACCTGCTTTCGGGAGAACTGGAGATCGCCGGCGACCGCTTTGCGTCCGACCAGCTGCTCGTCTTCCGCCCCGGCGACGCGCTGACGCTGATCGGCGGCCCTGAAGGCGCGCATGTCATGCTATTCGGCGGTGCGGCCATGGCCTCCAAGCGGCACATCTGGTGGAATTTCGTTTCATCCTCGAAGGAGAGGATCGAACAGGCCAAGGAAGAGTGGAGAACCGGCCGCTTCGACATTGTGCCGGGAGACGAGGACGAGTTTGTGCCTTTGCCACCAGGCATTTGAGTTCTATATAGGAGGCTGGCTTTCCGCACTGCACGCGAGCTTTTGCCTGAGCGGTAAATCCTCTATAAGGCGAGCGACACGCCGATAAGACGACAACGACAAGAGGCACGAGCCCGTGACATCCCAGCCCCAGACACCCTTGCTGGACAAGGTCCGCTATCCCGCAGACCTGCGCGAGTTCGAAGACCGCGATCTGCCGCAGCTTGCCCGCGAAGTCCGCGACGAGATGATCGATGCCGTGTCGAAGACCGGCGGGCACCTGGGCGCGGGGCTCGGCGTCGTCGAACTGACCATTGCCATCCACAAGGTGTTCGACACGCCGAACGACCGACTGATCTTCGACGTCGGGCACCAGTGTTATCCGCACAAGATCCTCACCGGCCGGCGCGACCGCATCCGCACACTTCGCCAGGAAGGCGGGCTTTCCGGCTTCACCAAGCGCACCGAAAGCCTCTACGACCCCTTTGGCGCAGCGCATTCCTCGACCTCGATCTCCGCCGGCCTCGGCATGGCGGTCGCCGCCGATCTTTCCGGCACGGACCGCAAGGTGATCGCCGTGATCGGCGACGGCGCAATGTCGGCCGGCATGGCCTATGAGGCACTCAACAATGCCGGCGCGCTCGACGCCCGGCTGATCGTCATCCTCAACGACAACGACATGTCGATCGCGCCGCCGACCGGCGCGATGAGCGCCTATCTGGCGCGGCTTGCCTCGGGTCGCACCTATATGGGCTTTCGCGATCTCGGCAAGAAACTGACGGCCTATCTCGGCAAGACCGTCGACCGGGCGATTACCCGCGCGGTGGAACATGCCCGCGGCTATGTAACCGGCGGCACCATGTTCGAGGAAATGGGCTTCTACCATATCGGCCCGATCGATGGCCACTCGTTCGAGCACCTGCTGCCCGTCCTGCGCAATGTGCGCGACAACGGACAGGGCCCCGTGCTGATCCATGTGGTGACACAGAAGGGCAAGGGCTATGCTCCGGCCGAGGCTGCCGCCGACAAATATCACGGCGTCAACAAGTTCGACGTCATCACAGGCACGCAGGCCAAGGCCAAGCCGAATGCGCCGAGCTATACCGCCGTCTTCGGCGAGGCGCTGGTACAGGAAGCGATGCTCGACGAGAAGATCGTCGGCATCACCGCCGCCATGCCGTCGGGCACCGGGCTCGACAAGCTTGCCGAGATCTTCCCCAAACGCACCTTCGATGTCGGCATTGCCGAACAGCATGCGGTGACCTTTGCTGCGGGCCTTGCGGCCGAAGGCTTCAAGCCGTTCTGCGCGCTCTATTCCACCTTCCTGCAGCGCGGCTATGACCAGGTGGTGCACGACGTGGCGATCCAGGGCCTGCCCGTTCGCTTCCCAATCGACCGCGCCGGCTTCGTCGGCGCCGATGGCCCGACCCATGCCGGCTCGTTCGACACCGGCTTCCTCGCCTCGCTTCCCGGCTTCGTTGTCATGGCGGCGGCCGACGAGGCGGAGCTGAAGCATATGGTGCGCACGGCCGCGGCCTATGACGCCGGCCCGATCTCGTTCCGCTATCCGCGCGGCGAAGGTGTCGGCGTACAGCTGCCGGAACGCGGCGAGATCCTCGAGATCGGCAAGGGCCGGGTGATGAAGCAGGGCACCAAGGTGGCGCTGCTCTCCTTCGGCACGCGGCTGGCCGACTGCTTGCTGGCAGCCGAAGACCTCGACGCAGCCGGGCTTTCGACCACCGTTGTCGACGCGCGCTTTGCCAAGCCGCTCGATCATGACCTCATCCGCCAGCTCGCCCGCCACCACGCCGTGCTGGTGACCGTCGAGGAAGGCGCCGTCGGCGGCTTCGGCAGCCAGGTCGTGCAATTGCTGGCGAGTGAAGGGCTTCTCGACAACGGGCTGAAGTTCCGCTCGCTCGTTCTGCCGGATCTGTGGATGGACCAGGCCAAGCCGGAAGTCATGTATGCCAAGGCAGGCCTCGACGCCGCCGGCATCACCCAGACCGTGTTCCGCGCGCTCGGCCAGCCCGGCGTCGGGGTGAATGCAGCGGGATAGGACGACCGAATTTTACGCAAAGAGGACAGGGACGGTATGACGCGCCGACCGGTTACAGCGATGGCCTGCCTCTTCGCCTTCGCCCTCCTTTGCATGGCGCGACCGCTGTGGGCCGACGACTCAACCGAACCCATGCAGAGCATGCAGGCCTTCCTGCGCGATACGCCCGATTGCGTGGAATTCACCGACCAATGCAGCTTCTGCCGCATCACTGACGGCAAGGCGATGTGCACGACCCCTTCGACGGCCTGTATCAAGAGGGACTATGTCTGTACGCGGAAACGCGGAGAGTGACCACGACACTTCGATGGTCTCCCTCTTCGCCCCCGCGGGAAGAAGTGCCGAGCGGATGCGAGGTGATCAGTGGGCCGAGTGCGCAACCCTGCGTGAGCTTCGCTCCCCTCATCCGGCCCCACCTGGTCACCTTCTCCCCGGTGGTTAGAAGAGTATCATCATCCCTTGGCGCATCGCTCCACGCTGGACTTCCTCCCTGCCCCCGGATAGACCGGAGCACAAGCCCGGCCAAGGGCGTTTGAGCCTTCAAGGGAGCCGCATGCTGCCGCACGCAATCGCCGAGGATTTCGCGCCCGACTGGGCCGCCATCGCGATCGTCATTCTCGGCGTCACCGCATTCTCCGTCGGTCAGGGGCTCACCTATCCATTGATCGCGCTGGTCATGGAGGGCCGCGGCGTTTCCTCCAGTCTGTCCGGCCTCAATGCGGCCGTCTTCGCCGCCGGTCTGGCGACCTCGACGCTGATGATTGGCAAGCTGACAATGCTTCTGCGTGGCGACAGGCTGATCGTCGCGGGCCTTGCAGGCGCCTCTCTGTCGCTTGCCGCCTTTGCCGCTTTTAACGATCTCTGGCTGTGGTTTGTCGCGCGCTACGCGCTCGGCTTTTCGACCAGCATCATCTTCACCATGAGCGAAGCCTGGCTCAACGCCGCCTGTCCCGACCGGCTGCGGGGCCGTATCTCCGGTGCCTATGGCGCCGGCATGTGCGCCGGTTTCGCAGCCGGGCCGCTCGCCATTCCCCTGGTCGGCACCGAAGATGGTTTCGCCTTTGCGCTGATCGCCGTCTATGTCGCCTTCGTCGCCTTTGTCTCCGTCATGCTCGGCCGGTTCGCCCGCACCCGGCCCGAGGCGGCCTCTGCCCGCGGCCTGATCGATTTTGCCCGCGCCGCGCCGCTCCTGCTGCTGATGGTGCTCGCCTTTGGCTATTCGGACATTGCGGCCATCTCGACCATCCCGCTCTATTTCGTCGCACGCGGCTATTCGGAGAATTTCGCCGCACTGGTGGTCAGCATGGTGGCCTTGCCGACGGCCTTTGCCCAGCCGCTGGTCGGCTGGCTGCTCGACCGCGTCCCGCGGTCGCTGGTCGCGGTTGCGTCTGCCGCGCTCTGCGGCGCAAGCTTCCTGGCCCTTCCTTTGCTCAGCGGAGAGGTTCCGCTGCTGCTGGCCATTTCTCTTCTCGGTGCGACAAGCTTCTCGCTCTATACCTGTGCTCTCACTCTGCTCGGCGACCGGTTCCGTGGCGGGCTTCTGGTGTCCGGAGCCGCCGCCTATTCGCTGATCTACGCGATTGGCAGCGCAGCGGGCTCCAGTTCGACCGGGTTGATCATGGACTGGTCGCTCGACGGTGCGCCGATCCTCACTGGGACGCTGATGCTGGTCTTCGCGGTGATCTTCGCCATCGGCCTCAGGGAGGCGCGCCGCTGAGAACAGATCGGACTGGATTTTGCCCGTCCGATCTGCTTTGACCGGATTCATGCTCGAAACCTCGCCGCCCGACATCTTCGACTGCCAGACCTGCGGTGCCTGCTGCGCCTATTCGGCGGAGTGGCCGCGTTTCTCGCTGGAAACCGACGAGGAGATCGCCCGGATCCCCGACAAGTTCATCGCCGCCGACCTTTCGGGCATGAAGTTCGAGGCCGGACGCTGCGCGGCGCTGACCGGCGAGGTCGGCAAGCATGTCGGCTGTGCCGTCTATGCCGACCGTCCGCAGGTGTGCCGGACCTGCATGCCGGGCGACGAGGAATGCAGGATGGCGCGCGCCGAATTCGGCTTCAGCGCCGAGGCGCTGCCCGATCCGGACCGCTTTTTCTGAGGTCGCCGATCATGTCCACCGCAGGAAATAAATCTTGCCTCGCGGGGAACGATTTTGATCTTTGGCAGGTTGCCTCGATAGGGTTCCGCTCCTATGTTCCCGCTCATCGATTTTCGCATTCAGTTGCCACAAGGAGATTTTACCATGGCTTTCGAATTGCCCGAACTCCCCTACGCCTACGACTCGCTCGCGCCGTTCATGTCGGCCGAGACGCTTGAGTATCACCACGACAAGCACCACAAGGCCTATGTCGACAACGGCAACAAGCTGGCTGCCGAAGCCGGCCTGGGTGATCTTTCGGTCGAGGAAGTGGTCAAGAAGTCGTTCGGCACCAACCAGGGCCTCTTCAACAACGCCGCCCAGCACTACAACCACATCCATTTCTGGAAGTGGATGAAGAAGGACGGCGGCGGCACCAAGCTGCCGGGCAAGCTGGAATCGGCGATCGCATCCGATCTCGGCGGCTATGACAAGTTCAAGGCCGACTTCATCGCTGCCGGCACCACCCAGTTCGGCTCCGGCTGGGCCTGGCTTTCGGTCAAGGACGGCAAGCTCGCCATCTCGAAGACCCCGAACGGCGAAAACCCGCTGGTTCACGGCGCCTCACCGATCCTCGGCGTCGACGTGTGGGAACACTCCTACTACATCGACTACCGCAACGCCCGTCCGAAGTATCTCGAAGCCTTCGTCGACAGCCTGATCAACTGGGACTACGTCCTGGAAATGTACGAAGCCGCAGCGAAGTAAGCTTCGACCGAATTTGTATGCAAAGAACCCGGTGCCGAGAGGCGCCGGGTTTTCTTTTGCCATGAAGTCGCTTGCTAGGACGGCTGTTGAGTGAAACAGTCGGGATTGTCGAACGGTTGGGATTTCACCAGACCAGAAGGAGCCTTCCATGGCCGATAGTACTCTGCAGGCACAACTCCGCGAGCTTCAGGCACAGGTGACCGCGCTGACGGAAAGCCTGGCGCAACAGGGCGACGTAGCGGCCGGACGGCTTCGTCAACGCGCAACCGCCGCGATGCGCGATGCGTCACGCACCGCCGAGGACGTCGTTGACTACGCCAGGTCCGAGGCGGAAAGCGTCGCCGGCGCAGTGCGAGAGCACCCCGCGGCGACCTCGACCGCGCTTCTGACCGCCGGCCTGATCGGTGGCCTTGTCGGTTACCTCATCGGCGCGTCGCAGGCCCCACATCATCAGCACCGCCGCTGGTATTGACATCATAGAAAGCGGCGCCCTTTGGCGCGCACTGCGCCGGGGCCCCAGGGTTTCCGAAACCCTGATCCGGTGGGCAATGGCGCCGACGGAATTTCCGCGGTCGAACAGGTGCCGGTTTTCCCGCCTGAGGGGACAGTACGCGTTCGTTCGACGTTACGGAACCTTCGTGCCCGCACCGCGTTTCCCTGGGAACAATGCCCTCAACAGGAAAGGATTCCCCATGGCCAGCAACGATAGCGACATGATGAAGGAACTGCGCAGTCTCCAGGCACAGGTCATGCACTTCAAGGACCTGCTCTCGGAAGAAGGCGAAAAGGTCGCAGGCGAGGCTCGCGGCCGGGCTGCCACCCTTTTGAACGGTGCCGGGCGTAAGGTCCAGGATGCCGCAAGCTATGCCAAGGACGAGGCCGTCAGTATCGGTTCCGTCGCGCGCGAACACCCGACGGCAACCTCCACCGCGCTTCTTACCGCCGGCGTGGTTGGCGGCCTGATCGGCTATTTTCTCGCGACCTCGTCGCAGACGTCGCTGTCCTATTCGCCGCGCCGCTGGCTTTAATCCCCAGTCGTCAGGTCCAAGCAAAACACCCGGCCTCTTGCAAGAGCCGGGTGTTTTTTAGTGTCTTACTGGCCAAGTGGACGGTCAGAATTCCGACCATTCCTGCTTGGCGGCAGTATTGCCACCGCCAAACGCCTGAGTGATGCGGCCGGCAAGCGCGCGCGCCGGAGAGGCGGCGGGCTTGGCGTTGCGATCGGCCGCTACGGGTGCCTGTGTCCGCACCGGAGCGGGTGGCGCCTGACGCACTGGCGCGGAGGCCTGAGTTTGCGACTGGGCGTGAGCCTGGCCGAGCTGGAACTGGGCCAAAAGTGCGTTCAGCGATGCGGCCTCGGTCGCCAGCGAGTGGCTGGCGGCAGTCTGCTGTTCCACCATGGCGGCGTTCTGCTGGGTGCCCTGGTCCATGGTGTTGACGGCGGTGTTGATCTCTTGAAGACCGGTCGACTGCTCTCGGCTAGCGGTCACGATCGCTGCGACATGCGTGCTGATTTCCTCGACCGCCGCGACGATCTTCTCCAGCTCGGTTCCGGTTTCTCCGACCAGTGCCACGCCGTTGCCGACCTGCGTTGAGGAGGTCGAGATCAACTGCTTGATCTCCTTGGCCGCATTGGCGGAGCGCTGGGCGAGCTCACGCACTTCCTGGGCGACCACGGCAAAGCCCTTGCCGGCTTCGCCCGCACGCGCTGCCTCGACTCCGGCGTTGAGCGCCAGCAGATTGGTCTGGAAAGCGATATCCTCGATCACGCCGATGATATTGCCGATCTCGCCGGACGACTTTTCGATCGCGGTCATGGCGGTGACGGCGTTGCGCACGACCTGGCCGGATCGCTCGGCGCCGGTGCGGGTGCTGGCGACCAGCTGGCCGACATCCTCGGCGCGGCGCGCGGTGTCCTTGACGGTGGTCGTTACTTCCTCGAGCGCGGCTGCCGTCTCCTCGACGGAAGCGGCCTGCTGTTCGGTGCGCCGGGCAAGATCGTCGGCCGAGGCGCGGATTTCGGAGGCGCCGGCGTTGATCGCCGCGGCATTGGCGCCGACCGAACGAAGGGCTCCCTGCAGCTTTTCGAGCGAGGCGTTGAAGTTCAGCCTGAGCGCGTCCAGCCGGTCGGCGAAGGTTGCGTCGATACGGTGGGCGACATTGCCATCAGCGAGCGCGGACAGGCCGGTCGCCAGTTGGTTGACGGCAAAGGCGATTTCCTCGGCTTCGCGGGCCTTGTCGGCCTCGGCGCGGCGGCGCTCCTGCTCTGCGCTGGCGCGCATGGCTTCGGTCTCGCCCGCAAGCCGCAGTTTCTCGATGGCGGCCTCCTTGAACACGACGACCGCCCTGGCCATCTTGCCCACTTCGTCCTCGCGGTCGAGGGCGGGCACATCCACCTCATGATCACCGTCGGCCAGCCGCGACATCGCGCCGGTCATGCCGACGATCGGCGTTACGATCGAACGCGACAGAAGCCAGATAAGGGCCACGGCAACGACGCCGGCAATCGAGCCGCCGATCAGCAGGGCCAGCTCAAGCGTCTGGTGGGCATTGGCCAGCGCTGCACGGTTCGCGGCCGACATCACGGCAAGCTGTTCCTTGATCTTGGTCGCTTCCTCTCGGAACGCGTCGAGCTGGCCCCTGGAGGCGTTGCGGCCAATCTCGATGATCTCGGCGATCGGCGCCTCGGTGTCCTTGCGTGCGGCAAGCTGCGGTTCGGTCAGTTGGCTGTGGAAGACGTCGGCGGCGGCCTTCATCGCGTCGAGCGAGGCGATGATCGCAGCATCGCCAGCGGCGGCCTTCTTGGCCTCCTCGATGAAGCCGAGCATCTTTTCGCGCTGGGCGAAGACGTCGCTATAGGTGCTCTCACTGCGGAACAGCAGGAAGCCGCGCTGGTTCACAGCCTGTTCGAGCATGGATTCCAGGGCGCGGTCGGAGAAATAGAGGATCTTTTCCGAGCGTTGCTGCTCGACCGACGCGATCTTCGCGCGATAGGCCTCGACGAAAACAACCGCCGTCGCGAGAAAGCAGCTCGCCATGATGCCGAGGAAAGTGAGGATCAGCTTCTTGTTCAGGGATAGGTTCTTGAGGGACATATGCGATGGACTCTCTCGCGGACGCTCGTCCTGAAGGACTCGTGAGCATGCGGACACGCTGGGACTGACGCATGATTGCGTCCTGCCGCAGCGCTGCCCATCATGGTGCGCCCTTGGTCGCGGAGTTCGTACAATCGTATCGAACCTAGACCTCGAACCTTATTTTTTGGTTATGAGACCCGAGCAGATTCCGCTGTCCGATCACTGGCTCGGAACCACCAGGAGGATGTGGAGGTCCTTCTCCGGATAGAAATCGGTGGCAGTCATCTCGAAGGTGGTCGGCCCGACCTTGCGGACGTTCTCACCGCAAAAACTGACGAAATTCTTCGTATCGCCCTTGTCGACGGTCAGCTTGAACTTGCCGATCGGCCCGCCCCAGTTGGCGCCGGTCGTCAGGATGTAGGACATCCACTTCTCGTAGAAATAGATCCCGGCATCGTAGTTCTGCTGCTTTTCCAGCTTGATCGCGGTCTTGAGGAAAGCGTCGTCGATGCAATAGCGCTCGCGGTATTCATCCAGCTCCGGCGTCGGCGCGCCGTCGCGCACGAAGGTCATGGCGACGGTCCCGCCGACGCTCGGCTTGTAGCTGTGATGAACATTCACCTCCCGGCCGGCGGGAAAGGTCGTGCGCCACCAATAGACGGTTTCCAGCTTCCACAGGGGATAATAGTCCGGGGCCGTCTGCTGTTCCGGATCGTAAGCGGTGTTGAGGATGAGGCCACGGACCTCCCAGTCCTTCTGCACGTTCTCCGGCAGCTTGGCGATGGCCGCTCTGGTCGCTTCGCTGAATGGCAGAAGCGAGACGCCGCGGGCGAGGATCTCCTCGGTCATATCGATGCTGTTGACGGTCGCGCGTTGCTGCAGCTCCGGCTTGATCTCCTCGCCATCCTGCTTGACGGTGAAACCCATGAAATTGTCGTGCTCGTAGTCGTTCAGCGCCGCATTGAAATCGAGGAAGCCACCGATCGCCGGCATCGGAAACGCGACCAGGGTTTCAAGATCCGTATTCGCCTGGTTCTTGAAGACATAGTCGACCCTGATCTCCTCTTGGGAGATGAACAGGTCCTCACTCAGCATGTCGACCGAATCCTGCCGCGTGTAGACGAGACCGCCCGCTTCCAACACGGCAGACGTATCGTTGGCCATCGCCGGCATGATCATAGTCAGGGCGGCAAGCACCGTCAGCATCGCTTTGTTCATTGAGCTTTTCCCGAAGTATCGACCGGCCGCACCGGCCACTGTACCAGTTAGGCGGCAAAGACAAAGCAAGTCAATCGACCGAAACGGCCGGATCTGGGCAGGCCATCGTGCAAGTGCGTCGAGCCACGTTTCAGATACGCAGACTTGAAATCGGCGTGGCACCCTGGTGTCCGACTGACACTCGCTGGGCTGACGATATTTTTTCAGTCAAACGATACTCGAATCGCCTCAGCCCCGCCAGGAACAGCCTTCGGGGGCCTCCTGCCGAACAAAAGGCTTGCACTTGTTCCCCGCGACCGCCATTGACAGGCGATGTCATCACGTCCCGAACCCCAGCGTCTCGACCAGCTCCTGGTCGCCCTCGACCTTTTCGCCAGCCGCTCGCGGGCGCGCGACGCGATCCAGCGCGGCACCGTCAAGGTCGACGGCAAGGTGGTCACCAAGCCGAGCCTCGTCTTTTCCGCCGAACACGAGTTCACCATCGACGATCCGGCGCAGGACTATGTCTCGCGCGCGGCCTTGAAACTGGTGGCGGGGCTCGACCACTTCGGGCTTAACCCCGAAGGCCACGAATGTCTCGACGTCGGCGCCTCGACGGGCGGTTTTACCGAAGTGCTGTTGAAGCGCGGCGCGGCGCATGTGACATCGATCGATGTCGGCCACGGCCAGTTCCATCCGCGGCTTGCCGACGATCCGCGCGTCACCAACATCGAAGGGCTGAACGCCCGCTACCTCGAACCCGAAGACATCGACAACCGGCCGATCGATTTCATCGTCTCCGACGTGTCCTTCATCTCGCTGAAGCTGGCGCTGGCTCCTGCCCTCGACATGGCGGAACCGGGCAGCCACTGCCTGCTGCTGGTCAAACCGCAGTTCGAGGCCGGTCGCGAGGCGATCAGCAAGGCGGGACTGCTGAAGGAGCCTGAAACGGCGCCGGCCGTCGCCGCAGAGCTGGAACGCTGGCTGGTCGAAGAGATGGGCTGGGAAAGCCTTGGGCTCATCCCTTCGCCGATTTCCGGCGGCGACGGAAACGAGGAATTCCTACTCGCCGGGAAGAAGTCCGAGGACAGCGAATGAGCACGGAAACCGTCACCATCGACACGCTCGGCGCCCAGGGCGACGGCATCTTCCATGCCTCGAACGGCCCGGTCTACGTTCCATTCTCACTGCCGGGCGAAACGCTCGCCATCGCGCGGGTGAAGAACCACGGCACGATCATGTCCTATGGTGAGACCTCGCCGGACCGCATCGCGCCCGCCTGCCGGCATTTCGGCCCCGACGGCAAGGGCGGCAGTTGCGGCGGCTGTTCGCTGCAGCACATGGCGAAACCCGCCTACAACGCCTTCAAGCGGTCGCTGGTCGTCGCGGCGCTGAAGTCGAAGGGCATCGACCTGCCCGTTGGCGAACTGATCGAGGCCCATCCCGGCGAGCGCCGGCGCGTGGTGTTCGCCGCGCGGCGCACCGAGAAGGAATTGCTGATCGGCTACAACCAGGCCGAAAGCCACCATATCGTCGCCATCGAGGAATGTCCGATCGCCGCGCCCGGCATTCTGGCCAGCCTCGATGCCCTGAAAAAGATCGGCAACGCGGCCGCGACCACGGCCGAACCATTCCGCATGACGGTGATCGAAACACTTTCCGGCCTCGACGTGGCGATCGACGGCATCAAGACGCTGGCCGATAAGGAACGCCGTGCAATCACGGAGACCGCGCTTTCGATGGGCAGCGTTGCCCGCGTCTCGTTCAATGGCGAGATCGTCATCGAGCAGCGCCGGCCGCTGATCGACATGTCCGGCGTCAACGTCGCACCGCCGCCCGGAGCGTTTGCCCAAGCAACGGTTAACGCGGAAGAGGCCATGGTCCGCCTGACGCTCGCGCATATCGGCAAGGTCAAGCGTGCCGCCGACCTGTTCGCCGGCGTCGGCACGTTTGCGCTGAGACTGGCGCGCATCGCCCAGGTTCACGCGGTCGAGAGCGACGAAAAGGCGATCAAGGCGCTCGACCACGCGGCCCGCAATGCGCAGGGGCTGAAACCTGTCTCCGTCGAGCGGCGTGACCTCTTCCGTCGCCCGCTGATGGTGTCCGAACTGAAGAATTTCGATGCGCTTGTTTTCGACCCGCCGCGGTCCGGCGCCGAGGAGCAATGCAAGGAACTGGCTCGCTCGGCGGTCAAGAAGATCGTTGCAGTGAGCTGCAATCCGCTGACGCTGGCCCGCGACCTGTCGATCCTGCGCAACGGCGGCTATCGCGTCACCTCCGTGACGCCGATCGACCAGTTCCTCTGGACGTCGCATGTCGAAGTGGTGGCAACGCTCGTCAAGGGCTGAGGGGGAATAATCCCCGTGATTGCGACGTGTTCTGTATCCGTCGTTCTCAGGGATGCCGCCAGACTTTCACGGCCGAGATCAGCAGGATTGTGGCGAGCGCCGGCAGAAGGACGCCGTTCGGAACAAGGCCCAGGAGCAAGCCGCCGACAAAGGTTCCGACGATCGACCCTGCCGCCATGACGAGAAGAAAAGCCTTGTTGCGACCCAGCACCGAAAAGCTCTGATCCCGGCTGTAACGCATGAAGCCGACGAGCATTGTCGGCAGGCTGACGGCGAGGGACAGGCTTCCTGCAAGTTTTATATCCGCACCAAACAACAAAACCAGGGTCGGGATGAGCAATTCGCCTCCCGCCACGCCGAGCAGCGCCGCAACAATGCCAATGATGAATCCAGCGAGCACGCCTGCGGCCATTTGCGCCCAGCCCGTCAACACGGCATGTCCAGCCGTTGCGTCATGCCCGAGAACCAGCACGACCGCGATCGCAACAAGCATGCCCGCAATGACCTTGTAGAGTGTCTCGGACTTGAGGCGCAGCGCCCAGCCGGCACCGAGCCAGGCACCGAGCAGGCTGCCGGCAAGCAGGTTGATGACGATTGGCCAATTGTCGGCGATCATGCCGAAAGAGATGGTTCCCGCGCGGAACGGCAGGGCGGTCGCGACCACCACGAGGCTCATCGCCTTGTTGAGAATGACCGCTTCCAGAGCCGCGAAGTTGAAGACACCGATCAGCAGCGGCAGGCGAAACTCCGCGCCTCCAAGGCCGATCAAGCCTCCGAGAATTCCGATGCCGGCTCCCGCGCCGAACGCGGCCGGACGGTTTCTGACGGTCGACATATTGGCAGCATCACTCATGACCGATATATATGCACAGATATTTCGATGTGGATAGAACGCGATGGTGACCAGCAAGCCAGACTGTCGATGGTGTAATTCGCATGGGACATCAGGTGCCGAACCGATAGCGAGGAACCGCTCCCACTTTGTCGTGGTGAAGCCCAATCCGCCCAATCCTTCGGCGATGGTCATTCCGTTCCGGCACGTTGAAACGCCCTTCGGCTTCAGTGCTGAGGAGTGGGCAGACCTCGGAGAGATGCTTGACGAAGCCAAGCGATATCTGGCCGAGTTCCAGCCGGAAGGTTTCACAGTTGGCTGGAACGTTGGCGCGGCCGGTGGCCAGCACATTTTCCATGCGCATCTTCACATTATCTGCCGGTATCAGACCGACCCGTCCGGAGGCCGAGGACTACGCGACTTCGTCCTACGCTGAGCGGACCGTTCTGAGCGTCTCCCAAGTCTTGCCCGATTGACGGCGAAGTGACCGGCCATGCCCGGTTACCCCATCCTAGCAGACCTGATTCGTCATGTTACCGAGATAGATCCCACCGCCGAACCCCGAGATCAGCGCGCATAGAGCGTCCCGCTGCCGACCATGCCGGAGCAGCGGCAGCGGCCGCCGACCCTGCCGGGATTGGCGGGACAGGAATACATCATCGAGCTATCGGAGCTGTCTGGCGGCTGGATGACGCAGAAGAAGCGCTGCGGCCTCACGCCGGGCGCGGGTCGAGGACGGTTCGACTGGCTCTCGACGATCACGTCGTCGCTGTCGGCAAGCGCAACCGCCGCGCCGGAGAGGACCGGCTCGGCCGCTCCCGCCAGAATAGCCACCAGCACCAGGGCTAGGCCCTTCACCCTTTTCCGCATCGTCCGCTCCTTTTCCTGTCAGTCTCGAATAGGAAACCGCGAAAGCATTAAGGAAGCACGAAAGGGCGTAAATGTGATCAGCCACGTCCCTTCGACATGAAGGCTTCAAAGGCGGTGCGCGCCTCGGCGCTCTTCAGCCGCTCGACGAAGTATTTCAGTTCCTCGTCCATGCGCGCGGCAAGTTCGCCGCGATCGCCGCGAATCAGGTCACGCGCAATGCGCATGGCTTCCGGCGGCTTGGCGGCGAGCGAGGCGGCCAGCTTCAGCGTCTCTGCCTCGACGTCGGCCGGGGCCACGACCTTCCAGATCAGACCGGCTTCCCTCGCCTGCTCGGCGGAGAAGCCCTCGCTGGCGGCGAGCATCGCAAAGGCGCGCTGATGGCCCATCATCTTCGGCGCAAGCAGGCTGGAACCGGCTTCGGGCACGAGCGCCAGATCGACGAAGGGCGTCCTGAACAGGCTGCGATCGGAGGCGATCGTCAGGTCGCAATGCATCTGGATCGTCGTGCCGATGCCGATGGCAAGGCCGTCGACGCCGGAGACGACCGGCTTGGACACGCTCCACAGGGCTTTCAGGAAACCGAAGGCGGCCGGCTCGCCGACGGCGCCCGCCATGGCGAAGGCGAGGAAGTCGGCCATGTCGTTGCCGGCCGAGAAACAGCCCTCGGTGCCGAGAAAGGCGACGGCGTGGATGCCCGCGTCATCCTCCGCCTCGAGCAGACCTTCGGTCATGCGCCCATACATGGCTTGCGTGATGGCGTTCTTCTTTTCCGGACGGTTGAAGCGGATCACCAGCACGCCGGGATAGGCTTGCGGCCGTTCGATCAGGATATGGTCGGTCATGGGTATGTTCCCAGTTGGTGTCGCACTCCCGATGAGGGAGGCCGGTTCAAACGAATTCCCCCTCTGGCCTGCCGGCCATCTCCCCCACAAGGGGGGAGAAAATCCGGGGCGAGCTTTCCGCACCCCTCAAACGGCAGCGGCACTTAAGCCTCTCCCCCTTGTGGGGAGGGGTCTCAAGCGAAAAACACACGCGCCGCCGTCAGGCTCGCCTCGCCGTTGACGACGCGGTCCTTGAGGGCCGCGGTCTCGGCGATGAGGTTCTCGGCGGCGAAGCGGCACAGAGCGATGCGGTTGTCGCGGCCGTGGTCCTCGTCGGCGAGCGCACCCTTGGCGAGATAGGTTCCGGTCAGCGCCAGGCCGAACAGACGCTGGTAAGGGGTGGCGCCGGCCAGAGCCGCGGCGGCATTGCCTTCAGCCAGGCGGGCGAGCAGCCATTCCGTGGTGTCCTCGAGATCGGCGAGGCTCGCATCGAGGCGGTCGGCGGTGGTGCCGAAGCCTTCGAGGTTGGAGGCGCGCACTGCCTGGGCGATCTCCTTCAGCTCGGCGATGAAACCGCGCACCTGGGCGCCCTCCGACAGGGGAAGCTTGCGGGTGACGAGGTCGGCGGCCTGGATGCCGTTGGTGCCTTCATAGATCGGGGCGATGCGGGCGTCGCGCAGGTAACGGGCGGCACCCGTCTCCTCGATGAAGCCCATGCCGCCATGCACCTGGATGCCCATGGACGCGACGTCGACGCCGGCATCGGTGGCGAAGGACTTGGCGATCGGGGTCAGAAGCGCGCCGCGCTCGGCCCACCTCTTCGCGTCCGCGCCGACCGTGTGGTGCGACATGTCAATGGCATGGGCGCAGGAATAGCAGATGGCGCGCGAGCCTTGGGTCAGCGCCTTCATGGTGATCAGCGTGCGGGCAACGTCCGGATGCTCGATGATCGGGCTCATGCCGGCCCCGGTCCAGCCGGGCGCCTTGCCCTGGGTGCGTTCCCTGGCATATTCGACCGCCTTCTGGGTGGCGGCTTCGCAGATCGCCACGCCCTGCATGCCGACCGCGAGGCGGGCATTGTTCATCATCGTGAACATGCAGGCGAGGCCCTTGTTCTCCTCGCCGATCAGGTATCCAATGGCGCCCGGTTCATCGCCGAACTTGCCGTCGCCATAGATCATCGTGCAGGTCGGCGAGCCGTGGATGCCGAGCTTGTGCTCGAGCGAATGGCAATGCAGGTCGTTGCGGGCGCCGATCGAGCCGTCGTCGTTCACCAGGAACTTGGGCACGAGGAAGAGCGAGATGCCGCGCGTGCCGGCCGGCGCGTCGGGCAGACGGGCAAGAACCAGGTGGACGATGTTTTCGGTGATCTCGTGCTCGCCCCAGGTGATGAAGATCTTCTGGCCGAAGATGCGGTAGCTGCCGTCGTCGCGGCGCTCGGCGCGCGACTTCATCACGCCGAGGTCGGAGCCGGCATGCGGCTCGGTCAGGTTCATCGACGCGGTCCACTCGCCGGACACCATCTTGTGCAGGAACTTTTCCTTGAGCGCGGCGCTGCCGTGCGTGGCCAGGGCTTCCGAGGCGCCCATGGTGAGCGTCGGGCCGAGCGCGAAGGCCATGGAGCCGGAATTCCACATTTCCAGTGCTGCCACGTTGAGCATGTGCGGCAGGGCCTGCCCGCCGAATTCCTCAGGCGCGACAAGCGCGTTCCAGCCGCCTTCGGCCCAGTGGCGATAAAGGTCGGCCCAGCCGTCCGGCACGAGAACCTTGCCATCGACCATGCGGGCGCCCTGCTTGTCACCGATCTCGGCGAGCGGCGCCACTTCGTCAGAGGCGAAACGGCCGGCTTCCGCCAGGATGGCATCGACGAGGTCGTCGCTCAGATCGCCGAGCCGGCCCTGTTCGAGCGCTTCGGCCATTCCGGCGACATGCTTGAGGGTAAACGCGATTTCGTCGACCGGCGCCTTGTACATGGGCATGCTCCTCCTGCTTGCGACTGGCGGTTTACCGCACGGCCGGCCTCGCGGCAGCGGCGGAAACGTGTCGATTTGGCTAATTGATTTTTACGTAAACGTCAAACCGTTTTGCGCGGAAGAACGCCGCCCGCAGTGTTTGGAGCGCTTCTGCGAAGCTAGGGCGAGCAACAGACTTGGCAATGGCAGATACAATCAAATCCGGACATTTTCGAACCACTGGGCCTTTCGTATGTCCTCGGCCGCGCAGACGCAGAAGGGCAGTTCGTGGACGCCCGGCGGATCGCTCACCGCTGTCATCACGGCCGCATCCGGCCTCCCCCATCGACCGACGCCTTCGTCGTCACCCGCGTGCAGCCAGACTGCTTTGCTGTGTGAATGGCGCAGTTCGTCACAGGACTGTCGTGCAGTCCGTTTAACCGGAGGTTGGAATCTTTCCCCAACCAAGGAGCGAGCCATGAGCGATGTGAACAAGAATGACCTGTCCTGGGACGAATGGGACGAACTGCAAAACCCACCTCCGGCGGAAACCGATTTCGACCGTATCGTTGAAGCAGCCCTTTCACGCCGTGGCTTCCTCGGCGGCGTTCTGGCCTTCGGCTCGGCTGCCGCTGCCCTTGGCACACTCGGCACCGCCGCCAACCTGATGTCCTCGACCTCGGTCCAGGCACAGGAAGCCGCCGCCTCGCGCTTCGCCTTCAAGCCGATCCCGATCGCAACCGACGCCACCGTGCATGTCCCGGAAGGCTATGTCTGGAAGCCGCTGGCCAAATGGGGTCAGCCGCTGTTTTCCAACGTCCCGGATGTCGATGCGGCCAAGGGCGTCAGCCTCGAGAATTCTGACAAGGTCTTCGGTGAAAACACCGACGGCATGGAACTGTTCCTCGTCGGCGACCGTCAGGTGATCGCCGTCAACCACGAATACGTCAATCCCGAGATCAACCTGCCGCACACCGAAAAGGGCGTTCCGGCC
Organism: Rhizobium arsenicireducens; assembly: GCF_964021225.1. NCBI lineage: Bacteria > Pseudomonadati > Pseudomonadota > Alphaproteobacteria > Hyphomicrobiales > Rhizobiaceae > Rhizobium > Rhizobium arsenicireducens. The sequence continues at coordinate 2,454,797 of NZ_CAXHYK020000001.1, forward strand.
AGCGCCGACGACGTCAAGATCCTGCAGAACCTGCAGGGCGTCACGGTCATGGAAGTGGCGGAAGGGGAAAACGGCTGGGACATCGTGCTCGACAGCCCGTTCAACCGCCGCATCCACCACAATACGCCGATGAAGCTGTCCGGTCCGGCCGCCGGCTCCGATCTCGTCAAGACGGAAGCCGACCCGAACGGCACCGACTGTCTCGGGACCTTCAACAACTGCGGCGCAGGCAAGACGCCGTGGGGCACCTATCTCACCTGCGAAGAGAACTTCAACGGCTATTTCGGCACGACCGACGCCACCTTCAAGCTGCCCGACGACTACAAGCGCTACGGCATCGCCGCCGAGACCCGCTATGCCTATGAAAAGTTCGATGAGCGCTTTGACGTCGCGAAGAACCCGAACGAACCGCGCCGTGCCGGCTATGTCGTCGAAATCGATCCGTCAGATGCCTCCTCGACCCCGGTCAAGCGCACCGCGCTCGGCCGCATCAAGCATGAAAACGCCGCTGTCGTGATCGCACGCGACGGTCGCGTGGTCGTCTACATGGGCGACGACGAGCGGGGCGAGTTCCTCTACAAGTTCGTCTCGAGCGGCATCTATGTGCCGGGCGGCGACACGTCCAAGCTGCTCGATGAAGGCACGCTCTTCGTCGCCAAGTTCGCCGAGGACGGCATGGGCGAATGGTTCGCGCTGACGCCCGAATCGACCGGCATGAAGATGGATGAAATCTGCGTCTTCACCCGCCAGGCGGCCTCCAAGGTCGGCGCCACCACCATGGACCGCCCGGAATGGGTCGCGATCAACCCGGTCGCCATCGAAGCCTATTGCGCGCTGACCAACAACAGCCGCCGCGGCGAAGTCAAGGACGGCAAGCTGCGCGCCAATGCCGGCGGCGACCCCATGGCGGTCGATGCGGTCAATCCGCGCGAGAAAAATGAATATGGTCAGATCGTCCGCTGGTATCCGGAGAACGACGACCATGCCGATGCCAAGTTCAAGTGGGACCTGTTCTGCATGGCTGGCAATCCGGACGTGCACAAGGACGACGCCTATGCCGGCTCGTCCAACATCAACTCCGGCAACATGTTCAATTCGCCCGACGGCATGATGTTCAACTCAACCGGCCTGTTATGGATCCAGACCGACGGGGAGGACAGCAATGAGGGCGAGTTCGCCGGCCAGGGCAACAACCAGATGCTCGCCGGCGATCCGGCGACAGGGCGCATCGAGCGCTTCCTCACCGGCCCGAAGGGCTCGGAAGTCACCGGCATGACCTGGTCGGCCGACAAGCGTACGATGTTCGTCGGCATCCAGCACCCCGATGCTCCGTTCCCGGACGGTGAAGGCAAGCTGCCGCGCTCGACGGTCGTCGCTATCAAGCGTGAGGACAACGCACTGATCGGTTGATCCCGGTCGCAGGCATGTCGAAAGGCGCGTCGAGACGGGCGCGCCTTTCGACCCAAAAAAATACGAATACCCGGTCAAGGACCGGGCATTCGTGCATCTCTGAACTAGGCTCTAAGGCTTAGTAGTAAGGCGAATAGCAACGCTTGCGAGGACCGTTATACGGCTGGAACGTGTTGCTACGAGCATCGTAGGACCGATAGCGGTTGGCACACCACTGATAGTGCTTCGGATTGATGCCGCCCGCGCGCGGGGCACTCGGTGCTGAAAGGGCGCCGCCAATGATGGCACCCGCGGCAAAGGCCCCCAGCGGGAACCAGTAGCCATTGTGATAGCGATAGCCCGGGCGATAGCTACGATAACCGCGGTAGCCGCGGTAGTAGTAGGGCGGGCGACGGCGGTATTCGACATTGGTGGCGTCGGTCGGCGCCTTCACGACCGGAGCCGGAAGGGGCATGGCTGCCTGGCTAGGTACGTAGCTCGTCATGACGACTGCGGAGGCCAGCACGACGGCGGCCCAGCGCTTCATCTTGTTTTTCATCTCAGTTCTCCATCCCTGCGTTTTCTCGTGCATGCACTTAGCTGAAATGCGCTTCCGGACCGACCAAGAGGCCGGAAAAATGATGATAGTCGAAAACTGTTGGCGACAATAGAAGAATCTGTTTGAGCAGACGATAGCGGGCCGTCCGGTCCCACGATCGGTGGCTGAACGCAATCGGGTTCGGTCGGTTGCGCTTTGCGCCTGCCTGGCTGATAGGCGAACGGGCCCGAAACTGCGGACCGCCTCGGGACATGAATACCCGATCCGGCGGCCGCGATGACGGCGGCAATCCGAGGTGCGACTGGCGCAAGCTTCGCGAAACCGAAGGCCGTCAGGATGCATCGTCGTCAATCTCGGTGCCGTGTTTTCGGCGCATCGGCCTTAGGATCAGAGCCATTCCATGCAGAAGCTGAGATATTTCGCTGCTCCAAAGCCTGCAGCCGGGTCCGGTCTGCCGACCAAGGCGGTACACACCGAGTTCCTGCGCACCGGACGCATCTCTCGCCATCGGGAAGACTGGCTGCCGGAGGAAAAACGCTATCTCACCTATGAGGAAGTGGCGCAGCGCACCGCGCGCAAGCTGGAGGCGGCCGGAGAGACGACCCACAAGCGCATCAACAGCTTCCACCGCTCGATCCAGTTTCCCAAGTTTGTCTTCCAGAAAACGCTCGAGAACAGCCCGCATCTCGGCTATTGCCACGTGACGGCGGCGAAAACGAACTTCGCCAAATATGCCGACGTCAAATGGGCGTTCTATATCGCCAATTTCTTCGCCGAGGTGGGCGGTACCGATCAGTTCTTCCAACATATCCGGCCGAACTATGCGCGCATGTATTTCGCCGTCGCGATCCATCCGGACAAGGAAACACGGTCGATGACGATCGACCGCTCAATTCGGGAAAACGGCCTGTTGTTTCGCACGCACGATCCGAAGGAGGCGCTGAAAAATGTGCTGATGCTCGGAGCCCGCGACGAAGAATTGCGCAAGATCATCGCCAGGCTTTGAATTGAACGCGTCCGTGTGGCGGCGCGCCCTTTCGCTGTCGGGTTCGACAGATCCGCGAGCCTGCAGGCAACAAAACCCCCGTCCGAACCTCAGAACCCGCCGACCGGCTGTTTCTTGTAGATCAGCCAATCTTTCGGCACGTAATCGTTGGCGCCGTAGATGGTGACGGTATTGCCGCCGGCCGCCTTGGAGGCGGTGAGCGCCTTTTCGGCGAAATTGGTGAAGTCGAAGGCATTCGGTGCTTGCTCCGAGAAGCAGATGCCGAAGGACATCGGCACCTGGCCGAGCGCACGGCCATTGCCGGAGTTGACCACCGTGGTGTTGAGCTTGGAGCGGACCAGATCGACGATGCGGTTCACCTCTTCCTGCTCGGACGTATAGAGCAGCATGCCGAAGCGTCCGCCGTCGAAGCGGCAGGCAAGGTCCTCGGCGCTGGCGACCGCTTCCACGACCTTGGCGACCTGCTTGAGGAAGCGCTCCGAGACAGCCGGTCCCATCAGTTCCGAGAGCCTTGCGAATTCGTCGATCTCGCCGATCACCATGCCGCAGAGAAGCGGCATTTCCGCATTGGCATAGACTTTGGCGAGCGCCCTGTTGAACGCCCGGCGGCTGGCAAGGCCGGTCAAGGGATCGACCAGCTTCTTCGCCTCGGCATCCTCCGTCTCGCGCTGCAGGTCGGCCAGGGCAACAGTCTTTTCAACCACGGCGCGCACGACATTGCTGTTCTGGTTGGCGCGCTGCTCGGTCGCGGCCTTCAACGCCTTGATCGAATGGCCGAGTTCGACATGGTCGATATCCTCGGTCATGATCGCCTTGGAAGCGTGGCCGATCAGGCGGCCATAATCGGTTAGCGAGACCTTTTCCTGGTTGAGCAAACTGATGAAATTGCTCATTTCGGCGCGCACTTGGCCGTTCTGCCGGCTCAGGATGCCGTCCTCGTGATGGTGCGGCAGGTATTTGCGGCCGAGCGCGTCCAGCGCTTCCTGGGTCTTGTTCTTGCCCAGCGCGATGAATTCGCGGACCAGCTCCGGATTGCTGCCGGCATAGGCCTCGTACACCAGCTCATAATTCCGCGGCAGCCCATCTATGCCCATCTGATGCATGGCAGTAGCAACGCGGAGTGCGATGCTCGAGGCTGGGTTCTTGGCTTGCTGCATGGTCCGGTCCCCGATGAGAGTAGGCGAGAGGCTCAATGTGGCGGGACTATAGGCGCAAGATTTCTTTCTTTCGGTTACGCCGATGGATAAAGTTTTAGCGACTGGCGTATCCCTATGTTTTAAGTAGCTATTTAAGATATTACTGATATTCATGCCAGTCCGCTAAAATGAGGATTTGATCGATCCGGCGCTGTCGCGCTATGGACGGACAAACCGGAAACAGGAAGGCATCAGATCATGGCGCGGATCATCCCGATCGACCCCGACGAAGGCACGGCGATCGATGCGGCGACCGCCGTTCTGTCAAAGGCCTGCCCGGTGGCGATACCGACGGAGACGGTCTACGGCCTGGCCGCCGACGCGACAGATGCCGCCGCGATCGCCCGCATCTACGAAACCAAGGGCCGGCCGCGCTTCAATCCGCTGATCTGCCACATGGCCGACCTCGCAATGGCCGAACGCTACGCGGCATTCGATCCGCTGTCACGCAAGCTCGCCGAGCGCTTCTGGCCCGGTCCGCTGACGCTCGTGCTGCCGCTGAAGGCGGAAAGCACGATCCATCCCTTAGCGACCGCCGGGCTCGACACCGTCGGCATTCGCGTCCCCAAAGGCTTTGCCGGTGCGCTCATCCGCGCCTTCGGCCGGCCGCTCGCGGCGCCGAGCGCCAATTCCTCCGGGCGGATCAGCCCGACCACCGCGCATCACGTCGAGGCAGATCTCGGCGGCCGCATCGACCTCGTCATCGACGGAGGCCCCTGCCCGGTCGGCGTCGAATCGACGATCCTCAAGATCGAGGACGGCCGGATCCGGCTGCTCCGGCCGGGTGGCGTACCGGTCGAGGCGATCGAGGCGGCCACGGGGATTGCCGTCGAGCGGCCCAAAGCGGCCGGGACGGCGGCGATCGAGGCGCCCGGCATGCTGGCTTCGCACTATGCGCCGAATGCCCATGTCCGGCTCGATGCCACAAGCGTTTCGCCCGGCGAGGCGCTGATCCGTTTCGGCAGCCGCCCGGTCGAGGGGATCGACAAGGCCGCAGCCGTGCTCGACCTCAGTGCCTCTGGCAATCTCGCAGAAGCGGCCGCAAACCTGTTCGGCCACCTCAAGCGCGCCGACCAGACCAGTGCGACAGGCATCGCCGTCACGCCCGTCCCCGATCACGGGTTGGGCGAGGCCATCAACGACCGGCTGAAACGCGCCGCCGCCCCCCGCGACGTCTAGGAGAACACAGTGAGCGCAAGCGATAGCCTGCCCGAAACTTTAAGAGCCTTCGTGGCGATCGTCGGCGAGGCGAACGCGCTGACCGTGGCCGCCGACATAGCGCCTTACCTGATCGAGAGCCGGGGTCTCTATCACGGCACCTCGCCGTTAGTGCTGAAGCCCAGTTCAACGCAGGAGGTTTCCGCGATCCTCAAGCTTGCCAGCGAAACGGGCACGCCGATCGTGCCGGCGGGCGGACGCACCGGCCATGTCGGGGGCCAAGTGCCGCGCGAGGGAGGCGCGGACGTCGTGCTTTCGCTCGAACGGATGAACCGCATCCGCGAGATTGACACGGTGGCGGACGTCATCGTCGCCGATGGAGGCACGATCCTCGCCGACATCCGCAAGGCGGCCGAGGAGAGCGGCCGTCTCTTCCCCCTGTCGCTCGGTTCGGAGGGCTCGTGCCGCATCGGCGGCAATCTGTCGACCAATGCCGGCGGCACGGCGGTGCTCGCCTACGGCAATGCCCGCCAGCTTTGCCTCGGGCTGGAAGTCGTGCTGCCGACGGGCGAGATCTGGGACGGTTTGCGGCGCCTCAAGAAAGACAATTCCGGCTACGACCTGCGCGACCTGTTCATCGGCGCGGAAGGCACGCTCGGCGTCATCACCGGCGCGGTGCTGAAACTTCATCCGCAGCCACGCGGCCGGCAGGTGGCCTTTGCCGGAGTCAGATCGCCGGACGAAGCGCTGGCGCTATTTGAGCGGGCGTCGCTCCGATGCGGCGCGGCTCTGACCGGCTTCGAACTGATGCCACGCATCGGCATCGACTTCACGACCAGGCACATTCCCGGCGTTCGCGATCCTCTTGCCTCGCCGTACCCTTGGTATGCGCTGATCGACATTTCCACATCGGATTCGGCTGAAACGGCGGAACGAATGGTCAACGCGCTGCTCGAAGAGGTTTTCGAGGCCGGGCTGGTTCAGGATGCTGTCATCGCCAGTTCGCTTGCCCAGCAGACGGCCTTCTGGCGCTTACGCGAAAGCATGTCGGAGGCGCAGAAGCCGGAGGGCGGGTCGATCAAGCACGACGTGTCGGTGCCGGTGTCGCGCGTGCCGCGCTTCCTCACCGACGCTGATGCGGCGGTCCTGGCGCTCATCCCGGATGCCCGCATCTTCGCCTTCGGCCATCTCGGTGACGGCAACATCCACTACAATATCAGCCAGCCGGTGGGCGCAGACAAGGCGGCCTTCGTTGCCCGCTGGCGCGAGGTCAATGCCGTCGTGCATGCGATCGTGCTTGCCCATGGCGGCTCGATCTCGGCCGAGCACGGGGTCGGCCAGTTGAAGCGCGACGAGTTGATTGCCAATCGCCCGGCGATCGAGACCGAACTGATGAACCGCATCAAGCAGGCCTTCGACCCGGCCGGCATCATGAACCCCGGCAAGATGGTCGGCAACCCATGAGCGGCACGGTGACACGGCTGACGCTGCGGATCGACCTGCCGAACGGTGCGCGGCTTGGGCCCGGCAAGGTCGCACTGCTGGCCGGTATCGCCGAGCACGGCTCGATCCGGGCGGCGGGTGCCGCCATGGGCATGTCCTATCGCCGTGCCTGGTTGCTCGCCGACGAGATCAACCGGATGTTCCTGGAGCCGTCCATCTTCACGCGGCACGGCGGAAAGAGCGGCGGCGGTGCGGGGCTTACGCCGTTCGGCGAGGCCTTGCTCGCCTGCTGCCAACGGATGGAGGCCGCGGCCCGGCGGGCGCTTGCCAAGGACATAGGCTGGGTGGAGGGGATGATCGATCCCGGCTTTGCTCCCGCCGAGAAGGCGTCGAAGGCTCCCGCCGAGGATTGACGTGCCTGGTCCAGCGTCATGCGGTGCGATAGATGCCCTCGGCGGCGATCGACACCGCCTTGAACAGCAGGTGGACCGGCATGCCCTGGGCGAGACCGAGACTGGCGGCGGACCGCCGGGTGATCTCGGCCAGCACGCGATCACCGTTGCAATCGATCGCGACCATGACCGCGGTGCCCGCCTCGCCGATTTCCTCGACCGTCCCCTCCAGCCGGTTGAGCGTCGAAATCCCTTCCGGCCGCACGGTTGCCAGCATGACTTCGCTGGTCGGCACGAAGGCCCGGATATGTGCGCCGATGGGGATGTCGGTGGCGCGCAGGTACAGCGGACCGGCTCTGGATTCGGCGAGTGTCAAACCTTCGTCCGGGCTATGTCCGGTGACGATGGCATGCAGGAAGCTCCCGGTCCTCATGTCGCCCGTAGCCGTCGGAACAACGTCAAGCACCTCGTCGGGCCGACCGATCGCCACCGTCCTGCCGGCGCCCATGACGACCACCCGCGTCGCAAGGCGCGTGACCTCCTCGATGGAATGGCTGACGTAAAGGATCGGGATGCCGGCCTGGTCGCGCATGCGCTCGATGTCGGGCAGGATCGCCACCTTGAGCTCATGGTCGAGAGCCGAGAGGGGCTCGTCCATCAACAGGAGGCGCGGCTTGGCCATCAGGGCCCGCCCCAGGGCGACACGCTGCTTCTCGCCACCGGAGAGCAGCGCAGGACGGCGGTCGAGAAGCGGGCTGATCTGCAGCAGGTCGACCACTCGGTCCAGGTCTTCGCCAGGTTCGTGGCGCGGGGCGAAGCGGGCACCGTAACGCAGGTTGGCGCGCACGGTCAGGTGCGGGAAGAGCCGTGCCTCCTGAAAGACATAGCCGATGCGGCGGCGATGGGGCGGCACGAAGCGACGACTTTCGCCATCCGCCCAAAGCTCGCCGTTGAAAGCGATCCGGCCGTGGTCGGGACGGATCAGACCCGCCACCAGATTTACGAGTGTGGTCTTGCCGGACCCGGACGGGCCGAACAGCGCGGTGAGGCCGTCGCCGATGGAAAGGCCGACCGTCAGGTCAAACGTACCCTGCCTGTGCCGGACATCGATCTCCAGCATCATACTGCCGCACCGATCCGTGCCGCCATGCGGCGCGACAGGACTTCCGAGCCGACAAGAGCGGCGAGTGATACGGCGATGGAGATCAACGTCAGTCTCATGGCTGCGACATCGCCGCCCGGTACCTGGGTATAGGTATAGATCGCCGAGGCGAGTGTCTGGGTTTCACCGGGGATGTTGGAGACGAAGGTGATCGTCGCGCCGAACTCGCCCATGGCCTTGGCGAAGGCGAGCACGGCGCCGGCAGCGATCCCGGGCAGGATCAGCGGCAGGGTCACCGTGGCGAAGACCCAGGCCGGGGCTGCGCCGAGCGTCGAGGCGGCGGTTTCCAGCCTACGGTCGACCGCATCGAGAGACAGGCGGATCGAGCGGACCAGCAGGGGAAAGCCCATGACGGCGGCGGCAAGCGCCGCGCCGGTCCAGCGGAAGGAGAAGACCAGTCCGAACCATTCCTCGAGGAAGGCGCCGACGGCACCGCGCCGGCCGAAGGTCAGCAGCAGAAGATAGCCAGTCACCACCGGCGGCATGATCAGCGGCAGGTGGACGAGGCCGTTGAGCAGGCTCTTGCCCCAGAAATCGCGCCGGGACAGAAGCCACGCGACCGCGATGCCGAAGGGCAGCGAGAAGGCCACGGCGGTTGCCGCGACCTTGAGGCTAAGCTGCATCGCCGTCAGTTCTTCCGGGGTCAGCGCCACGCCTGAACGATCCTAGTTGGTCCTGGCGAGCACGGTGAAGCCGGCGGCCGTGAAGATGGCATGGGCCTTTGCTCCCTGCAGGTAGGTGAGGAAGGCGGCGGCATCTTCGGCATTCTTCGCTTCCTTCAGGACGGCGGCGGGATAGACGATGGCAGGATGGCTCAATTCGGGAAAACGGTCCACGACCTTGACGCCGGTATCAGCTTTGGCATCGGTCTCGTAGACGATGCCGAGCGGCGCCTCGGCGCGCGAGACGAGAAGGAGCGCGGCGCGCACGTTCTCCGCTTGGGCGACCTTGTCCGCGACGCTGTCCCAGACGCCGAGATTTTGCAGGGCTGCCTTACCATAGGTGCCGGCCGGAACGGCATCGGTATTGGCCATGGCGAGATGGCCGCCGGCCAGAAGATCGGCCAGCGGGAAACCATCCGCGATCCTCGCTGTGGTGGCGGCATCCTTCGGCGCAACGAGAACCAGGCGATTGCCGAGCAGGTGGACGCGGCTGTCGCCCACGACAAGGTCCGCCTTGTCCAGATAATCCATCCATTTCAGGTCGGCGGAAATGAAGAGATCGGCCGGGGCACCCTCCTCGATCTGCTTGGCAAGCGCCGAGCTGCCGGCAAAGGACACGGAGGTCTCCTTGCCCGTCTCGGCCTTCCACGCTGCGGAGACCTCGTCGAGTACCTCCTTCAGGCTGGCGGCGGCGTAGACCGTCAACGAGCCTTCGGCAAAGGCGGCCGTGACCGGCTGGACGAGAAATGCTGCGGCGACCACGGCAATTCTTGCCAGACCAGGGAGCGAACGGCACGAAAAGAGCATGAAGACCTCCTAAAGCTATCGATATATCCAGTGAGATATATCGATAGCCGAAAAGGATGCCAGCGGCAAGAGACACGCCGAGCGCGTTTACGTTTGCTCTCGGGGCGATGAAAAGCCGCAGATCCGCGCCGATGGTACGGTTATGTTGGTCAGCGTGTGTGGGATCCGCGCATCGAATGCTGCGCACGCCGTTGCTTGACCAAGCCTCGCAAAAAGCCAAGCGAGCCAGCGACCGGCTCGCCTGGCTTCATCGCGCGCGTAGCTGCGAAATCGACATCAGCAGGTCGGCGCTTATGCCTGCGCTACCGCCGCCCATCAGGATCGACAGGGAGGGAGACGAGTTCACACCGTTTTCCAGATCGTACATGATGGTGAAGCGCCGCACCAGTTTGGCGAGTTTTTCCGGATCCGTCAGGTCAGAGAGATTCATATTGTTCTCGACCAGACGCGCCTGCTGATCGATGTCCATACTGCCGATCTCCTCCGGCAGGCTGAAGGTGGTCCGGAAGAACTCGAGAAGTGCCGGGTCGCCCAAGATGTCATAGGCCGAGGTGATGGATTGTGCCATCCGTTCGAAATACAGCGCAAGACGCACGCCGGCATTGTTGTTGCCCTCCTCCGCCTCGAGGGTCTGGCGCAGGAACAGGTTGAGCGCTTCGCGAACCTCCCCCGCCGTCTGAATGCCACCACTCGGGCTGCTCGCGACCCTGCCCTGCTCGTTGAAGTTGAACGATGCCAGGAGTTCGGCAAAGCGGCCATCCTTCTGCTCGTGGACGAAGCTCTTCGGGTCTCCGAGATCCGAGGTGAAGATGCTACGCAGGAAATCGTCTGACACCTTTGCGGGATCGAGCCCCTTGGCGACCAGAACCACATCGACCAGCCGCCGATCACCAAGAAATTCGTCCAGGCTCTTCAGACTGGACATGGTGTCCTGATAATACTTGGCTTCGACCTCGGCGTCCTTCTTGATCTTCTCCTTCTGATCATCGTCGGCGAAGCGAGCCTTCTGGACAATATAGTTCTTGGCATATTTCCTGATTGTGCCCTCGTCCTGCGCCATGGCGGGCCAACTCAGTTCGCCCTTTTCATCGAAATTGAACAAGCGGGCGAACTTGAGGTAGCGGTCGTCCTTTAGCGAATTGGCAAAACTCTTCGGATCGTCCAGATCGCTCATGAGAACACGCTTCATCGTGCGTGCGGAAATCTCGTCCGGATCGAGTCCGACGGCTTTCATGGCGAAGTTATAGACCGACCGCGTTTTTACCAGCTCATCCACCGTACGGATGCTGCCACTGTCGGTGTTGAAGCCGGCGAGCGCATTCTTGTAGGCAGCGATCGCCTTCTCGTCTGCCAGTTCATAGGCATCGTCGTAGCCGGAGAAATATCGGCTGGATGTCTGCGACAGCTGCTGTGCACTTTGCGCCGGATCGCCTGGCGCGAGGGTCCCATCCTCCTGAAAATTGAATGCACGGGCGAGCGCAACGAAATTTTCGTAGTTCTTGCTCGTTTTGTACTGCTGGTTCAGGTAGCTCGTCGGGTCGTCCGGATCGCTGGTCATGACGAACTTCAGCGTAGAAGTGACAACCGCGGCGCTGGTCAGTCCGAAAGCCTGCTTGATGTAGGAGACGATCCGGCTGTCAGCCAGCAGATCGGTGACGGTCGTGATGCCAGCGACCTTTGACTTGTAATACTCATCGTTGAGCAGTGCGCCGGTACGGGTGACGCGATCCTGACTGAAGACATAGAGATCAGTCGTCACTTTCATGGCGTCAGCCGTCTGCGCCGCACCAGCGGCCACTGTGCCATCGGCGGCGAAATTGAACGCATTGGCCAGTTGTTCGTAGACGGAAAAGCCGGCGATGGAGTTCTGCAGGCGGCTGTTGTCTTCCTTCAGCCTGCTGACGAGTGCGGTAGTCTCGGCGCCAAGTGGTGGCAGGATAGCATTATAGGCATCGATGAACCCCTGTTGAGCAGCAAGAAGCGATGGCAGCTCATCTGCATCAGCCACGCCAACCGCTGCATACATGGCCTGCAACTGGGCCTGAAGGGCGACGATCTGCTCATCAAGGGCAGGGATGTCGGCAGCCGGCTCGAGCTTCTGTGCCTGAAGATCGTCGATCTGCCCCTGGATCAAAGGCTGCTGATCCATGATGCTCTGTACGGCTGCAACCAGGCTGACGGCGAATGCACGGTCACTGACCGCGGTCAGCACCGTATTGTTGTCGGCAATCTGGCTCGTCACCGTAGCCGTCTGCGGTGCGATGACGGTGTTATAATAACTGGTTGGATCACTGACATCGCTGACCATCGCCCCACGCACGATGTCATAGCTGTAGTATTTCGTATCGATGCCGTAGGCCGTGAGCACATAATTGCGCAGACGGTCGTTCCGCAGGAAGGTATCGACATTGGTCGTGAGGCCAACCATGGCCTCATAGTAGCGCTTGTCCTCGGCCAGCGTCACATCCAGATTGGCGATCGAGGCATTGTAGAGACCAATCATCTCGTCGGTCTGCGCATCCGTCTGCGGAAGCTTGGTCGAGCCGGCAAAGGAAAAGGCAGCCGCGAAGTTGCGGTAGCGATCGTCCGTCAGCTTGTTTGCGTAGCTGTTCGAATCGCCAAGGTCGCTTTCCAGAACCTTGCGCATGAAGGCCTTTGCATAGGTCATATCCTCCAGCCCGTGGGCCTTCATCGCGAAGGAATAGAGCCGGTAATCATCGAGGAACTCATCGATCGAGGTAACGCTACCTATGTTTTTCTCATAGTAGGCCGATTCGCGCGCGACCTGCTGGTCCGCGGCAGTTCGATTGAGGCTGGACTTGATGTCGCGCACGACGAGATCATAGCTCAGAAAGGTCGAAACCATGGGGACCGCTCACCTGAAAAACGAAATATCACAATCTTCGCAGATCCTGCCGGACGAGGCTTGTCCCGGGCTGACACGCGCCCTTCGTGTTCACGTTTAGGAAACCGTGCCGAATTCGAAAGCGCTAACCATTTGAGCCGGCAAAGTTTTTTTAACCGCGATTTTTAAGCTGTCTCTCAGGGAAGCGGGGCTACCTTCCGCTCCAGAGGACGAAAAGTCCCGATCAGACGAGCGCATGACGCACTCTCGGGTAAAACAAGGGTAGCATGAAGATGACGAACACGGTTATGAAGCCCGCATGGGCAGGCGCGACGTTGCGACTGGATCCGTCGCGGTTTCCGCAACAGGTGACCTACGCCGCACGCGGGGCCTCTGGTGATGTGACGATAACCATCGACGAACGTGGTGCCGTGCTGCGCAAGATTCTCGCCTCGAGCGGCCTGCCCCTTTCATTCGCCTTGCCGGCGCGCGCCTTCAAGGGCGTGGCTGCACGGGCGATCGACCATGGAGACGGGGAAGTGACCGTTACGCTCGAACTGCACCACGAGGATCCGGAGCTCTGCATCCCGCTTCTGGTTGCCCATGACATTTGCGACATCGCCGCCGACTGGCGCGGCTGGTCGGATGCCTTCCGCATTCCCATGCTGATGGTCGAAGCCGACGGCGTCGCACGACCTCTCGAAGAGCATCTCGGCGAGGTACGGGCCCGCGAAGCGCAGCCGCGCCGCCGCCACTCCTATTTCGCCGAACGCCGCCCGCGCTTCCTGGTACGCCGCACGACCGGCAAGCTCGGCGTGACGATGAAGATTTCCGGCAAGGAAATTATCGCCCGCAACTGATCCAGGGCATCTCCAGAGGCGCACCCGTTAAATTCGGAGAAACAGAAAACGGCCCGGACATGCCATCCGAGCCGTTTTCTGTTTCGCAATGGGACAGAAGGTCAGGCGAAGGGCAGCGCCGCCAGAAGTCCGAGGAAGAGGATCGCTCCGACCTTGTTGTTGAACTTGAACAGCGCCAGGCATTGGGCCGGATCGTCGATGTCAAGCACGCGGATCTGATAGGCGAACATGCCGGCGGCGACAGCCAAGCCGGCATAGGCCAGAACACCGACACCGGCGAGGGCAAAGGCAACGAACAGCAGGAACAGCGTCAGGCCATAAAGACCGATCAGCCAGTGCCTCGTCTTTTCGCCGAACAGCCTCGCAGTCGAACGGACGCCGACCAGCGCGTCATCCTCCTTGTCCTGGTGCGCGTAAATCGTGTCATAGCCGATCGTCCAGGCGATCGCCGCTCCATAGAGAAACAGGCTTGCAAGCGACAGCCAACCGGCCAGCGCCGCCCAACCCATCAGCGCCCCCCACGAGAAAGCCAACCCAAGGAAGAACTGCGGCCAGTCGGTGAAGCGCTTGGCGAAGGGGTAAATGGCGACGATGAGCAGCGAGGTGATGCCGAGTACAATGGCAAAGCGGTTGAACGACAAGAGCACCACTAGGCCGACCAGGGCCTGCGCCACGAGAAAGAGCTTGGCCTGACTCCGCGTCACACGGCCCGACGGCAGTGGACGCGAACGCGTGCGGGCCACCGCCATGTCGATCTCTTCGTCGACGAGATCGTTATACGTGCAGCCGGCACCGCGCATGGCGACCGCGCCGACGAAGAACAGGAGGAGGTGGAAGACGAACAGCAGGACGCTCAGTTGTCCTCGCTCCGCCAGCACATTGGCCGCCAGCGCCGAGGACCAGAAACAGGGCCACATCAGCAATTGCCAGCCGATCGGCCGGTCCCAGCGGGCAAGCTGCGCATAGGGCCAGGCGGCGGGCGGCAGGACCCGGTAGACCCAGTTGTCGGATGGCGCGTCAGCAACGCGCCCGTTGTGATCGGCGGCGGTTTTCATGACCGGATTGATAGAACAAACTCGGACCCAAGGGAACCGCGCTTTCGCTTTGCAGGCAGCAGGCGCCGGGCGCCGGCATTCAGAACGCAATCTTCTCCAGCGCCGGACGGGTCGTGTCGAAGGCTGCGAGCGCCCTTTCCCGTTCTGTGATGTACTGCCGATTATCCGGGACCGCTCCATTGCTCTTCGACAGTTGCATCTGGAAGATGAAGAAGTTTTCGTGGGTGAAGGCCATTTCCGAGCCAGCGAGATAGAACTCCCACATGCGCACGAACCGCTCGTCATAGAGTGCAGCCGCCTCTGCCCTTCGGGCGAGGAAGCGCTCGCGCCAGAGGCGCAGCGTCCGGGCGTAGTGATGCGGCAGGATCTCGATGTCGCGCACCAGCAGGCCGGCCTTTTCCACCGCCGGCAGCACCTCGGCCAGCGAGGGGATGTAACCGCCGGGGAAGATGTACCGTTCAATGAAGGGATTGGTGAAGCGCGACGGATAGGGCTGACCGATCGAATGCAGCACCATGACACCGTCATCCTTCAACAATTCGGCGGCCTTGCGGAAGAAGGCTGCGAAATTGCCCCGCCCGACATGCTCGAACATGCCGACCGAGACGATCCGGTCGTAGGGCGCCGCCTTCATCCTGCGGTAGTCCTGCAGCTCGAAGCGGACGCGATCGGCAAGGCCGCGCTTGTCGACACGTCCGCGCGAGACCCGCAATTGTTCGGTCGAAAGCGTGATGCCGTCGACCGTGACCTTCGAGGATTCCGCCAGATACATGGCCATGCCGCCCCAGCCGGAACCGATTTCCAAGACCCGCTGCCCCTCTTCCAGCAGCAGCTTGGCTGCGATGTGGCGCTTCTTGGCGACCTGCGCCTCGTCGAGCGAGATGCCTTCGGGATGGAAATAGGCGCAGGAATACTGCCAGTCGGCGTCGAGGAACAGATCGAAAAGCTTGGCCGACAAGTCATAGTGATGGGCAACGTTCTGCCGATTGCGGTTGACCGGCAAAAGTCTGCGCAGCTTGGATGCTGCGTAGCGGACAAGACCGCGCCAGATCATGCCGAAGGTCAGGTGCTCGGACAGCGTGTTCGACTTGATGAGTGCCATCAGCTGGTAGATGTCGCCGGCCTCAACGGCCATGCGCCCGTCCATGTAGAGCTCGGCGAGCTTGAGCTGGGGGTCGGCATAGAGCTCCAGCTCCGCCTCCGCGTCAGCGAAGCGCAGGGCGATCATCTCACCGCTGCCATCCCCGAAAATGTCGCTTCGACCATCCGCGCCGGTAATCTGCAGCGTGCCTTTGCGGACAATCCTGTTGAGCAGACTGCGTAATGAAGAGGTCATGCATACCCCCGAAATACGACGAGCTTCCACAAATGCGGCAAAATCTATCGCGTTCCTGACCGGAGACAAGCGTTAGTTTGTTATAGAAGCTTCATATTTATTGAGGCATGAGCCTGGAGAGACGCCGATCGGCCCCTCCCCGGAGACCTTATTTCTTGCGCATCGCCTCGGCCAACGCGGCCCCCAGGCCGCCCATCGCAGGCGTTTCCGCCTTGGCAGAAGGCTTGGCATTGGCATGACGCATGGCACCCGGACCGCGATTTTCGCGGGCGGACGGCGGCGGGGCCTCGCCGCCATCCTTGCGCATGGTCAGCGCGATGCGCTTGCGCTTGACGTCGACCTCGACCACACGGACCTTCACCACATCGCCGGCCTTCACCACTTCATGCGGATCCTTGACGAAGCGGTCGGCGAGCTGGGATACGTGCACGAGGCCATCCTGATGCACGCCGATATCGACGAAGGCGCCGAAGGCAGCGACATTAGTGACCGTTCCTTCGAGCATCATGCCGGGCTTCAGGTCGGTGATCTCGTCGATCCCGTCGGCGAAGGTGGCGGTCTTGAAGCTCGGGCGCGGGTCACGGCCGGGCTTCTCCAGCTCGGCGATGATGTCCTTGACGGTCGGCAGGCCGAACTGCTCGTCGATGAACTTCTTCGGATCGAGGCCCTTCAGGGTGGCGCTGTCGCCCATCAGCGTGCGCAGGTCGCGACCGCAGGCGGCGACGATCTTCTTGGCCACGCCATAGGCTTCGGGGTGAACCGAAGAGGCGTCGAGCGGTTCCTTGCCGTTCGGAATGCGCAGGAAGCCGGCGCATTGCTCGAAGGTGCGGGCGCCAAGCCGCGGAACCTTGAGCAGATCCTTGCGGCTCTGGAAGGGGCCGGTCTCGTCGCGATGGGTGACGATGGCTTCGGCGATCGAGCCGCCGAGACCCGAGACGCGGGCCAGAAGCGGCACGGAAGCCGTGTTGAGATCGACGCCGACGGCGTTCACCGCGTCTTCGACGACGGCATCGAGCGAGCGACCGAGCCGGCCCTGATCGACGTCGTGCTGGTACTGGCCGACGCCGATCGACTTCGGCTCGATCTTCACCAGCTCAGCCAGCGGGTCCTGCAGGCGGCGGGCAATGGAGACGGCGCCGCGCAGCGACACGTCGAGGCCGGGAAATTCCTTGGCGGCCGTCTCGGACGCCGAATAGACCGAGGCGCCGGCTTCCGAGACGATGACCTTAGTCGGCTTCGGCGCGGTGGCCGGGAACTGGGCCAGCATGTCGGCGACCAGTCGTTCGGTCTCGCGGCTGCCGGTGCCGTTGCCGATGGAGATCAGCTCGACATTGTGCTTGCGGATCAGCGCGGCAAGCTCGGCCTGGGTGCCGCGAATGTCGTTCTTCGGCGGGAAGGGATAGACGGTCGTCGTCTCCAGCACCTTGCCGGTGCCATCGACGACGGCGACCTTGACGCCCGTGCGGATGCCCGGATCAAGCCCCATGGTCGGGCGCGAGCCGGCGGGGGCCGCGAGCAGCAGGTCCTTCAGATTGCGGGCAAAGACGTGGATCGCCTCTTCTTCCGCCCGTTCGCGCAGGTCACGCATCAGGTCGAGCGACAGCGAGACGGAAAGCTTGACGCGCCAGGTCCAGCCGGCGACTTCCATGAGCCACTGGTCGGCCGGTCCTTTACCGGAGATGTCATATGCGAGCGCGATGGTGCGCTGCGCCGGCTTGACCGGCGACGGATCGTCCTTGTCGACCTCGATCGACAGCGTCAGCATCTCCTCGTTCCAGCCGCGCAGCATGGCGAGCGCCCGATGGCCGGGAACGGTTGCCCAGCGCTCAGAATGAGCAAAATAGTCGGCGAACTTCTCGCCGGCCTGCTCCTTGCCGTCGACCACCTTGGAATAGAGGATGGCGCGGTCCTTCATGTCGTTGCGCAGGCGGCCGATCAGGTCGGCGTTTTCCGAGATCGCTTCAGCGACGATGTCGCGGGCGCCTTCCAGCGCCGCCTTCACGTCCGGCACCTCGGCCGTGATATAAGCCTCGGCCAGTTTCTGGGGATCGGCAGCCCGGTTGGCCCAGATCGCCTCGGCCAGCGTCTGCAGGCCCTTTTCGCGAGCGATCTCGGCGCGGGTGCGGCGCTTCGGCTTGAAGGGCAGATAGATGTCTTCCAGTTCGGCCTTGGTGGCGACCTTGAAGATCTTGCCCATCAGTTCGTCGGTCATCTTGCCCTGCGAGGTGATCGATTCGACGATCGCCTTGCGGCGGGCGGAAAGCTCGCGCAGATAGGTCAGGCGCTCGGCCAGATTGCGCAGCTGCGTGTCGTCGAGGCCGCCGGTCACTTCCTTGCGGTAGCGGGCGATGAAGGGCACGGTCGCCCCCCCGTCCAGCAGTTCTACGGCAGCGATCACCTGCTCGGGGCGAGCATTGACCTCGGAGGCGATGATCGCGGCGATGGATTTGCTGTCGTCGGCCATAGGTATTCTCCAGATTTGCGAGCGGCGAACATAGCCGCGAACGCGACGAAGGCAAGGAAACGCGTCTGCGCTCCACAGGAATGCAAATGTTCCGGGTTTTTTCTTGACCTTTTGCCCCCCTGCCCTTAACCGCGCAGCTAATCCCAAGGCATTTGGAGGGCGGGCGATGAAGGTTCTGTTGATCGGTTCGGGCGGACGCGAACATGCTCTCGCCTGGAAATTGGCGCAGTCTCCGCTTCTGACCACGCTCTACGCCATTCCCGGCAATCCGGGCATTGGGGAACATGCAACGCTGGTGCCGATCAGCGCTGACGACCTGGACGAAATCCTCGCCTTCTGCCGCGGCCACGAGATCGACTTCGTCGTTGTCGGCCCCGAAGCCCCGCTGGTCGCCGGGCTTGCCGACCAATTGCGCGCCGAGGGCTTTGCCGTGTTCGGCCCGTCGGCGGCGGCCGCCCAGCTCGAGGGCTCCAAGGGCTTCACCAAGGACCTCTGCGCCCGCTACGACATCCCGACCGGCGCCTATCAGCGCTTCAACAATGCGCCGAAGGCCAAGGCCTATGTGCGGGCCCAGGGTGCGCCGATCGTCATCAAGGCCGACGGGCTTGCCGCCGGCAAGGGCGTCACCGTGGCGATGACGGTCGACGAAGCCCTTGCCGCGATCGACGACTGCTTCGAGGGCGCTTTCGGCGAGGCCGGCGCCGAGGTCGTGGTCGAGGCCTTTCTCGACGGCGAGGAAGCGAGCTTCTTCTGTCTGTGCGACGGCCAGACGCTTCTGCCGCTGGCGACCGCACAGGACCACAAGCGAGTCGGCGACGGCGACACCGGCCCCAACACCGGCGGCATGGGTGCCTATTCGCCAGCCCCGGTCATGACCCCTGATCTGGTCGAACGCACCATGAAGGAGATCATCGAGCCGACCATGCGCGGCATGGCGGAGATGGGAACGCCCTTTTCCGGCGTGTTCTTCGCCGGGCTGATGATCACGCAGAAGGGTCCCGAACTGATCGAATACAATGTCCGCTTCGGCGATCCGGAATGCCAGGTTCTGATGATGCGGCTGAAGAGCGACCTGCTGGAATTGCTGCATGCGACCGCCACCGGCCGGCTGCACGAGGTCTCCGCCCAGTGGCGGGACGAGACGGCGCTGACCGTGGTTCTGGCATCAAAAGGCTATCCTGGCTCCTACGAGAAGAACACTGCGATCCGTTCGCTGCCGGAAGCAATGGACGGCGCCAAGGTCTTCCACGCTGGCACGGCGCTGAAGGATCACCAGCTGGTTGCCACCGGCGGGCGGGTGCTGAACGCCACCGCGCTCGGCGCGAGCGTGGCGGAAGCCCAGGCGGCGGCCTACCGGCTGGTCGACACGGTCGAATGGGACAACGGCTTTTGCCGCCGCGATATTGGCTGGCGAGCAATCCGCCGGGATTGAACACCAAAAACGTCCCGAAAGCCGACAGAAAAGCCGAGATTGATAAAATTTGAACGACCGGCCTGACCGGATGGCAATAATCGCCGCGTAAAGCTCTCCTCGAAAGCAATTCGGGGATTTCGTCATGCGCAAGCTTATTCTGACCGCCGCGCTTCTGTTCGCCACCGGCCCGGCACTGGCGTCATCGATCGAGGTGGTCGGCAGCGCCAGGGCTATTGGCTCCAGCATCTTCGTCATCAGCTGCACGGACTGCCCTGCGCTGAAAGCCGAGAACGATGAGAAATCCTACAATGTTCCGCAGATCGCGCCTGGCACCCAGTCGGCCGAAATCGTCGAGGTTGACGGAGAGCGCAGGCTCAAGCGCGCCGAAGCCTGGCTCGGCGGTTCGCCGGTCGTCTTCATCAGCAAGGCCGATGGCTGGACCACGAACGGCAGCGTCATTGCCGCCGCAAGCGTCGGGCCGGCCGATGGAATCGACGTCGAAGCAACCACCGCTGCAGTGCCAGAGACCACGACCTTGGCACCCGTCGCGGCATCGCTGACCGACCCCGCCGCAGCCAAGTCCCTCGACGTCACGACATTCGAGCTGCGCGTCGATTGATCGCATCCGGCTCCCTGCCCCAACCCAGCCACACGATCCGGGCTGCGCGGGCCTTCCGCTGGAAATGCGGGACAGCCGCCTCGGCCTCACCGGGGCGTTTGGTTTTCATCAAGAATCCGGTCCCCGGCTTTGAGTTCGCCAGAGACTGGGAGCGCCGCAATGCGCAAAACCATGTTCGTTGGACAGAGGCATAACATCCTGGACCGCAGCCCAGCCCGCACTGCCAACTAAATTACACTCACCTCATAAATACCCCATTACTATAAGTTCTTAGGATTGATTTATAGTGGACAGGACATAGTTCAAATTTTAAGGACTTCGCTGCATCCTCGCCGGATAAACCGGTGGCAGCATGACGCACGCGCTGGCGAGCGCACAAGAACCTCGCAGGATCGGTAGAACACCGACCGGATCATTTAACTGAGCGAGGATCTATGAAAAACCTGAGAATTTCCCACCAACTCTTCCTGTTGATCGGCGCCCTGATGGTCGCGTTCGGCGTGGCCACCTATTTCCAGATCAAGACTGCCGCTGAATCCATCTATGCCGAGCGCTACGATATGCTTCGCACCCAGGTGGAATCCGGCATTGCCATCATCAAGGGCTATGACGAGCGGGTGAAGTCGGGCGAGATGAGCCCGGAAGAAGCCAAGGCCCAAGCCTTCAATACGCTCACCTCGATCAAGTATGAACCGAACGGCTACCTGTTCGGCCTAGATTATGACGTGACCATGATCTTCCACCCAGTCCAGAAGCAGGTCGGCCTTGCCCAAAAGGGGCTGCCCGACAAGATGGGCAATCTTTTCCGCGAGGAGATGATCGAGAAGGCGCAGAAAGGCGGCGGCGTCACAGAGTATTATTGGGAAAAGCCCACCGACCCGAATGGCGACGTGTTCCTGAAAGCCGCCTACAGCCAGGCCTATGAACCCTGGAAGATTGTGGTCGGCACCGGCGTCTACATCGACGACCTGCAGCTCAAGATCAATGCCATGATCTGGAAGGCCGTGATGATCGGCGGCGCCGTCTTCTCCCTTGGCCTGATCGCCGCCTATCTTGTGATCCGCGGCATCACCAAGCCCTTGACCGCCATCCACGGCGCGCTCGGTGCCGTTGCCGACGAGAATGTCTCGATTGCCATCCCGCACACCGACATGGGCAATGAAGTGGGCATGATGGCCAAGGCGACGCAAGCGCTGCAGGAAAAGGTGCGCGAGCGCCATGCCATGGCCCGCCGGCAGGAGGAACAATCCCGCGAGCTGGATGCCGAGCGCAACCAGAATGCCGAAATGCAGCAGGCCGAAGCCGCCCAGCAGGCCCGCGTCGTCTCGACCATTGGTGCAGCCCTCGAAGAGCTGGCCCGCGGCGACCTGACCGTGCGTTGCGGCGAACTCGGCCCGAAATATGCCGCCCTTCGCGACAATTTCAACGACGCCTTGTCCCATCTCGAGGCCGCCATGGCCAAGGTCAATGCCAAGGGTGTCGACATTTCCGGTTCGAAGGAAGAGATCCGCCGCGCCTCCAACGAGCTGTCGCAGCGCACCGAGCGCCAGGCCGCCAACCTGGAGGAAACCTCGGCGGCTCTCGATGAGCTGACGGTTGCCGTGCGCCAGACGGCCGAAGGCGCCCATGAAGCCGCCAAGCGCGTCACCTCGGTCAGCACCGAAGCCTCGCGTTCCGACGCGGTCGTTGCCCAGGCGATCGGCGCCATGAGCGGCATCGAGCAATCCTCGGCCGAGATCACCAAGATCATCGGCGTGATCGACGAGATCGCCTTCCAGACCAACCTGCTGGCGCTGAACGCCGGCGTCGAGGCCGCGCGTGCCGGCGAAAGCGGCAAGGGCTTTGCCGTGGTTGCCCAGGAAGTGCGAGAACTCGCCCAGCGCTCGGCCGCAGCCGCCAAGGAGATCAAGGAACAGATCTCCAAGTCGTCGTCTCAGGTCGAGAACGGCGTGCAACTGGTCGGCGAGGCCGGCGAGGCGCTGAAGCGCATCTCCGACCAGATCAAGGCGGCGAGCGACATCGTTACCAAGATCGCGCACTCGGCGTCCGAACAGGACACCACGCTGCGCTCGATCTCATCCTCGATGAACCAGCTCGACGCCGCGACCCAGCACAATGCGGCCATGGCCGAGGAAACCACGGCATCCGCCGAGGCGCTGGCCAACGACACCGAGGAACTGCTGAACCTGATCCGCGGCTTCCGCGTCTCCGGCGCTGGCGCTTCGCACTCGGCCGCCGCGCTCGGCGGCATGGCCCAGCAGATGCGCCGCGCTAGCTGAGACTTCGCTCAACCAGACAACAAGAGCCGCCGGGGGAAACGCCGGTGGCCTTTTGCATTTATGGCAAGAGGTTCAGCAGGCGGCCTCTGCGCCACCGTCCAGATGCGCGACCAGGGCGTCGATCTCGCGATCGGAATAGACAGCTATCCCGGCTCGGCGCATGAAGGCCGCCGTGACACCAAGACCCGGATGCCGGACACCGGAAAAGCTGCCGTCGTAGATGAAGCCGGAGCCGCAGGACGGGCTGCCGTCGATCAGGAGCGCGAAGGCGCAGCCGTTCGCCCTGGCAAAGTCCACCGCCTTGCGGCCACCCTCGACGAAGGCGGTCGACACATCGCGCCCGGTGCTCTCGACCACCCGCGCCCGGCCCTCGATCACATCCTCGCCGTCCATGCCACCCTCGATCTCGGCCGGCGGGCGCGGCGTGGGCAGGCCACCGGCCTGTTCCGGGCAATAGCCGACGATCCGGCCTTCGGCCTGCCAGCGGGCGATTGCCGGATGATGAAGCGGCTTGCCCTTGCCGTCGTAACGGACCGGGCGGCCGAGGAGGCAGGCGCTGATGAGGATCTTTGGCGGCATTATTCTTCGCCAAGATGTCGGCTGACATCGCTTTTTTCGTGAAGGATCCTGATCACATCGACCCCGTCTTGCCCCGCCTCCACATAGAAAATCAGATGATGCGCCGCGTGAAAGCGCCGATAGCCTTGGCGGATGTGGTCCACTTTCCGGCCGATCCCCGGACTGCCCGACAGCAAATCCAGCGCATGCACCAGTTCGACAAAATAGGCTTCCGCTTGTTGCGGCGACCAAGTGCGGGCAGTGTAAGCCCCAGATCGCCTCCAGGTCTTGTTCCGCAGCCGGGCTAAGCCTGTAGGAGGCCATCACGAATGGCGCTCACGCATCCTTGCGAGGAATGCCGCTTGATCGAACGGCCGGGGTTCGCCGCTACGCTCACCTTCGATCAACGCCTCGCGCAACCATTCGAGTCTCGCCTGTTCCTCTTCCAGCAGTCGCAATCCGGCCTCGACGACGGCCTCGGCCGAACTGAAACGGCCGCTTTCCACCTGGCTGTCGATGAAGCTGTCGAAGGGCTCGCCGATCGTGACGTGAACTGGCTTGTTCATGGATTGCTCCCAACGGAATTGCCGTGCACAGGCTAACACAAGATCGAAGCCCGGACAAAACGTCTCGCCGCGCGATATTATCTTGCCCTTCGCTTCAGGCTCAGGGCGTTCGGCGCTCCAATCGGGCCGCTGGATCGATTGGTCCCGCGGACGCGGGACCGCCCTGCCCGGCCCTTCGCTTTGGGCTCAGGGCGTTCGGCGCTCCAATCGATTCGCTGGATCGATTGGTCCCGCGGACGCGGGACCGCCCTGCCCGGCCCTTCGCTTTGGGCTCAGGGCGTTCGGCGCTCCAATCAATTCGCTGGATCGATTGGTCCCGCGGACGCGGGACCGCGCCTCACCCCACGATCTTCGAGAAGTCGGCGACGGTGCCGGTGGCTTCGCGGATGGCTTTCAGCAAAGCGAGACGGTTGGCGCGGATGGCGGCATCGTCGTCGTTGACCAGCACGTCGTCGAAGAAGGTGTCGACCGGGGCGCGCAGCTTCGACAGCGCCTGCATGGCCGAGCGGAAGTCCTCCCTGGCCACCGCATCGGCGGCTTCGGCGCTGGCCGTCCTGATCGCGGCAAAGAGCGCCTTTTCGGCATAGAGCGTCAGCAGGGCCTCCGACACGCCATCGGCGATCACGGTGCCCTTTTTCTCTTCGGCGGCCAGAAGCTGGGTGGCGCGCTTGGTGCCGGCGAGAAGGTTTATGCCATCCTCGGAGGTGATGAAGGCGGTCAGCGCTTCGGCGCGGCGGGCGACCATCAGCAGTTCGTCTGCCTCAGGGGTCAGCACCGCATCGATGATGTCGTGGCGGGCGCCCTGGTCGCGCAGGTAGACCTTCAGACGGTCGTGGAAGAAATCAAGCATCGATGACGTGATTTCTGAATTATCCTCGACGACAATTCTACCTTCCCCACCGCCGAATACCTTATCTCGATATTCACCTGCTTCACTGACCAGTTCGGCTAATCGCTTCGACTGTTCATACAGGCGGTTTACCTTTTGCGCTGCAAGAACCTTTCCGCTCAAGCTCAATATTGGAGCCAAACTAATCCGAATGCCCTTCTCCAAGATCATCCGCACCACGCCGAGCGCCGCACGGCGGAGCGCATAGGGGTCCTTCGAGCCGGTCGGCTTCTCGTCGATCGCCCAGAAGCCGGTGAGCGTATCGAGCTTGTCGGCGAGCGCGACCGTCAGGCCGACCTTGTCTTCCGGCAGGCGATCGGAAGGTCCGTTCGGCTTCCAGTGATCCTCGATCGCGGCCGCGACGGCGGCGTCTTCGCCCTGCAGGAGCGCATAGCGGCGGCCCATCAGGCCCTGGAGTTCGGGGAATTCGCCGACGGCTTCGGTGCGGAGATCCGCCTTGGCGAGCACCACAGCGCGGTCGACGAGCGCTGCGTCGGCACCGACGATCGGTGCCAGTTCGCTCGCCAGCGCGCGGATGCGGGCGACGCGCTGGCCTTGCGTGCCGAGCTTGGCGTGGAAGGTGACGTTCAGCGCGTCGAGCTTGGCCATGCGCTGGTCGAGCGGCTTTTTCAGGTCGAGGCCGAACTTTTCGGCCGAGGCCTTCAGCGTGTCGAGATCCGGCAGGTCGCCCTGGTCGCGGGTCCAGAAATGCTTGGCGTCCGACAGGCGGGCGCGCACGACCTTGCCATTGCCGTGCATGATTTCCTTCCCGCCATCCTTCGCCTCGATATTGGAGACGAGCACGAAATGGTTGGAGAGCTTTTCCGTCTCGCCGTGCGGGCGGGTGACGAAGCACTTCTGGTTGGTCTTGATGGTCAGCCGGATGATCTCGGCCGGGATGGCCAGGTAATCCTGTTCGAAGGTGCCGAGCAGCACATGCGGATATTCGACGAGGCCGGAGACTTCTTCCAGCAGGCCTTCGTCTTCGACGAGATCGAGGCCGTTGGCGAAGGCGAGATTGGCGGCGTCCTGGGCGATGATCTGCTTGCGGCGCTCGGCGTCGAGGATGACCTTGGCCTTTTCGAGGCTCGCGACATAATCGTCGAAGCGGCGCACGGTGATGGCATCCGGTGCATGGAAACGGTGGCCGTAAGTGACATTGCCGGCGGTGATACCGTCGATCTCGAAGGGGATGACGATGGTTTCGTCATGATCGGTGCCGAAGGTGCAGACGATCGACTGCAAGGGGCGCACCCAGCGCAGCGCTTCCGAGCCCTTGCCCTCGATGCCGGCAAAACTCGAACCCCTGGGCATGGAGGCGGCACCGGAGCGCATCGATTTCGGCCAGGGGAAGGTGCGGATGATGCCCGGCATGACCTCGGCGACGATCGCGTCGGCCGCGCGGCCCGGCTTGTCGAGATAGGCGACATAGAAGTCGCCCTTCTTCGGATCGGTCTTGACGATCGCCTGGTCGATGGAGGAAAGCCCCGCGCCGCGCAAAAAGCCGTCGATCGCCTGTTGCGG
This sequence comes from Rhizobium arsenicireducens, assembly GCF_964021225.1. Classification (NCBI taxonomy): domain Bacteria; kingdom Pseudomonadati; phylum Pseudomonadota; class Alphaproteobacteria; order Hyphomicrobiales; family Rhizobiaceae; genus Rhizobium; species Rhizobium arsenicireducens. The sequence goes on from NZ_CAXHYK020000001.1 coordinate 2,480,980, forward strand.
CGCGCTGACGCTCGGACCCTTCTTCTCTTCGCGGATATCAGCCGACCGGGCCGACAGGCCGCGAATGTCCAGCGTCAGCCGGCGCGGTGTCCAGTATTCCCGCGCACCCTCGTAGTGGAGGCCGGCCTCGACCAGCGCGTCGGTGACGAGCTTCTTCAGATCGCCGGCCGCCTTGCGCTGCATGCGGGCGGGAATCTCTTCGGAGCGGAGTTCGAGCAGAAGATCGGGCATGTTCTCTTTCCTCACCCTCCCCTTGAAGAGGGAGGGGCGGACCGCAGGTCCGGGGTGCGATGACAAAAAGCTAGCCCCTGCTAGCAAAATTTGCCCGGTCCGCACAATCGTGAATTTGGCATGGAGAGTGTGAGATCATAGAAGACGGCGACCGGATCACCCCTACCTGCCGGGGCGCCGTGGGTCCTCACCACCCTCCCCCGCCACCGCCACCGCCGCCGCCGCCCGAGGAGCCTCCGCCGGAGGAGAAACCGGAGGACGAGCTTTTGGGCGGGGCCGGGATGGTGGAGGCAATCGTCGAGGCCATGGCGGACGAGAAGCCGCCGATCCGGCCGCCGAAATCGCCGGGATGGGCGCCGTGATACCAGGCCGGCTGATAGCTTGCGGCAGCAGCCCCCGCGGCCGCCGAGGCAAGCCAGGTCTCGAAGGTGCGCGTCCAGGGCTTTTCGACGCCAAGCGCCACCGCATAGGGCAGAAGCGTCTCGAAATGCTGCGGCGACATATTTGGCGCGCCCCGCATGTTCAAGCGGTCCTTCTCCGCGAGCGTCATATAGGTGCGCAGGCCCTCGATGCCGTCCATGAGTTTGCGCCCGACCGGCGTCGGCGCGCCCATCAGGAAGAAGAACAGGGCATTGAGCAGCACGATACCGCCGACGCCGATCAGCGCGGGGATCTGGTGGGTTTCGGCAAAGTCGATGAAGACGGCCAAGAGATAGAAGCCGGCCATGGCCAACGCCACGAAGCCGAGGATGGCCAAGCCGACGATCGAGATGATCCGGACGATCAGTGGCGAACCCCGCTGCACGCCTGCACCAAGACGGACCGCAAAAAACGCCATGAACAGTCCAACCATGATCGGCGCAAAAAGGAGACCGATCGTGTCTTCGGTCAGCGACCCGAAGATCAGCAGGACAGCGAGTGCCGCGACACTGAGAACGACCCCGCCGACAATGTGACCGATGTTGGCCCGATAGTATTTGCCGCTGTGTTCCTTTTCGATCGCGCTGCGAAACTTCTTGCCCACGGTCTGGACCCGTTTGCCATTCGCCTTGTCGATCGTCAGGCTGTTCCCAGGCTCGCCAAGTGAGGCGATCAGGCTCGCCTGACCGGCCGGAAGCTTGCCGGCCACCGGTTTATCGGTGCGATGGACGACGATCGACTTGTCAAGATCATCGAGCACGACGTAGCCCTTGACCGCAAGGTCGAGCAGCGAGGCGGACAGCGCCGTCCAGCCTTCACCGGAAAAACCCTTGTTGTCGATGTAATTGACCAAAGCCGGGGAAATGCCGTCGGGCGGATCCCAGCGCGGTACCATGACGCCTGCGGCAGGATCACGGCCAACAGCCATCCATGACCGTAGATAATAGATGAAGACCGCGGCAAGACCGCCAAGCCCGAGGATGGCGTTGATGTTGTCGCGCAGCCACCACAAGATGCCCTGCTCGCGAGACGGCGCTGCGACGGTTCCTTTGGGCAGACCGACGACGATCGTCAGACCCTCGCCGATGCCGAGACGTTGGGTGGTTTCGAAATAGGGTCCCTCCGCCGTCATTTCATAACGCGCATCGGTGGCGGTCGACCCCATGTAACCGGTGTAATAGGCCACCTGCGTGGGCCGGACGTCGCCCGGCAGCGTCACGCTGGCAGAAGCATTCAGGATGGGAAAACGCCAGCCGTTGCCGGTGACGTTCCAGTATAGTTCGTCATGATCTTCGAAATAACGGATCTGCCGCCCGGTCGTATAGGTGATGGTGTAGGTGTAGTCACCGGGGTTGAGGAAGACGTCGGCGGAGCCCGCATAGATTCGGATCCCGCCGGCGATGCTCTCGGTGTGGTACTCCTCCGGCGCGCCATCGCGCTCGACCGAGACGAGGTCGAAATCAACCTCGACACGACGGCCCGAAGCATCCTCGGCATAAAGCGGGAAGTCGCGGAAGATGCCCCGCTTGATCTCCTGGCCTTCGGCGGCGACCTCTATGGTCTCGGTTACCGTCAGAGTACCGTCAGCCGCTACATCGATATTGGCGTGATAGTCGCGGATGACCTCGGCGGCCAAGGATTGACTGGCCGCAGCGACAAGGACGAGGACTGCTGTCAGCAGGCGGAGCACCATATTCATGACGTCTATCCGTGTTTGAGCTCGACGCCGAGCGAGGCCAGCGCATCCCAGTAGCCGGGATAGGTCTTGGCGACGCAGCCGGGGTCGAGAATGGTGATGTCGCGGATCTTCAGGCCAGCGAGTGCAAAGCTCATCGCGATCCGATGATCGGCAAAGGTGTCGATCTCGGCGGGAAGGCTCTGGTCGGCAAGTGCCGGATCGGAATGGACGATCAGGTCGTCGCCCTCCTCAACCGCCAGACCTTCGCGGATACTGTTGAGCCCGGTCGAGAGCGCCCGGATGCGGTCGCACTCCTTGACGCGGAGATTGGCTATCCCAACGAAGCGTACCGGCGTCTGGTTAAAGGCAGCCAATACAGCGATCGTCGGAATGGCATCCTGCATCTGCGAGCCGTCGACCACGGCGGGCATGCGCGGGAAAGCGGCGATCACGTCATGGGCTCTGGCGTCAGGCTGGGTGAAATCCTCCGCTGCCGTCCCGATATCCACGGAGCCGCCGGTCAGAACCGCCGCCGCCCAGAGATAGGTAGCCGCCGAGGCATCGGGTTCGACGTGGAAGTCCGTCGCGACATAGCCCGTCGGCTCGATGCGCCAGGAGGAAGGGGTCGGCTGGCTAACCGAGGCGCCGAAGGCGCGCATGGCGGCAAGCGTAAGGTCGATATAGCCGCGCGCACCGATATCGGCCCCGGCAAGCTCGATCTCGAAGGGCTCAGAGCCGCAGGCAGCGGCCATCTGCAAGGCGGAGACATATTGGCTGGAAAGGCCGGCGTCGATCACGACCTTGTTGGTGGCGAAACTCCCGGTCGCGTCGATGGTCACCGGTGGGCAACCGCTCGGCGCCTCGATTGCGACGCCGAGCGATTTCAAAGCCTCGACCAGCGGCTTGATCGGCCGCTTGCGCATGTGCTCGTCACCGTCGACAACATAGCGGCCTCGGCTAAGCGCGAGCGCGGCCGTCAGGAAACGCGTGGCGGTTCCGGCATTGCCCAGAAAGAGCGGCGCTGCCGGCGGCTTGAGTTCGCCGGTGCCGGTAACGACGAAGGTCGTCGCATCTGGCTCTTCGACGGTGACGCCCATGGCGCGCAGCGCTTCCGCCATGTAGCGCGTGTCGTCGCTCTTCAGCGCGCCAGTCAACCGGCTCGTGCCCCGGGCGAGGCCGGCAAGCAGTAGCGCACGGTTGGTGATCGACTTGGAGCCCGGCGGATTGACGCGCCCGCAAAGCGGGCGGCCGGGCGGAAGGATGGTTACTCTGTCGGTTTTCATGCTGAGCTCAAGGCGGACAAGACAGGCCCGCGTCTAGAATTTCACGCTCGGAACGGCGCGGTCGGCATCGTTGGCGATCTCGAAATAGCCGGCCTTGGAGAAGCCGAATTGGCGGGCGACCATATTGGACGGGAAGCTGTCAACCTTGACGTTCAGGTCGCGGGCAGCGCCATTGTAATAGCGCCGCGACATCTGGATCTCGCCTTCGATCGTATCGAGCGAACGGTGCAGCTCCATGAAATTCTCGTTGGCTTTCAGTTCGGGATAGGCTTCCGCGAGAGCGACGATCTTGCCGAGCGCTTGGCCGAGAAGTCCTTCGGCAGCCGCACGCCCCGCTACATCGCCTGCCGGCACGGCCTGGGCGCGGTTCCTGAGTTCTACTACTTCCTCGAAGGTCGATTTCTCGTGCGCGGCATAGCCCTTGACCGTCTCGATCAGGTTAGGGATGAGGTCGGCGCGGCGCTTCAACTGGACGTCAATGCCGGACCAAGCCTCCTCGGTCATCTGGCGCGACTTGACGAGTCCGTTGTAGATGAAGACTGCATAAAGTGCGACGACAACGAGAATAGCAAGAATAGTATACATGGTGATGCTCCAGCCGGTCCAATATTGAGGCGACCTTAGGCGCTCGGCCGGAGAAAGTCATCCCCGGATCACGGGCGCGCGCTGTCATCCCCATTGAATGCGGCAGACACCGGCCCCTCTGCTTCGGTCAATTCGACAAGGGCCAACTCCTGTCCGGGCAACACCATGCGCATATAGGCGTGGGTCAACATCAGCAAGACCAGATGGGCGATCGAACCGGCGGCAGCAACCTGCATGAGCATTTGGCTTGCGGCCGGATCAGCGAAGCCATCGACCGGAGTGATGCTGACGATCTGCCCGAGACCGTAGGCAAGGGAGCCCGACAACACTATGCCGGCGGGAAACCAGGGGAAAGCCGAGGCCGCTCGCGTCTCCTGCGTGGCTGAAAACGCTTCAATATCCACCAGAGTGAAGAGCGACATCCAGAGATTGGCGATCGGCACAAGGAAGCCGGCAACGGCCACCCACGGCGAATAACGGACACTTTGCCGACGCACCGCGCGCGCCAGCGTGACGGAAAGCCAGATCCAGCGGAGGAAAAACAGGATGGTGAGGACCACAAGCACGATCAGGCAGAGATCGAACACGCCCGATGCGGTCAATATCACCTGAAACAGCTCGCTCTCGACGCCAGTGCGAAAGGCCGAGCCGGTTTGCTCGATAACATAGCTGACGAAGCCGATGTAGAGATAGAAGCCGACCGAAACAATCAGCATCAGGCCGCTGAGCCATGCACACACGTTCCAGGCACGGCGAGCCCCTGTCAGCCCGAGGGCCAGAGACCTGGCCGACAGGTGCCGGCCTTTGCTCATGCAGCCTTGCCGAAATTGACCCCACCGGCATCGGTCAGCAGGAAGGCTTCACCACAGGCCTTGGCCAGCGTACGCACCCGCAGGATGTAGCTCTGGCGCTCGGTCACCGAAATGACCCCACGGGCGTCGAGCAGGTTGAAGACATGGGAAGCCTTGATGCACTGGTCATAGGCCGGGAAGACGCATTTGTGCAGGCGCTGATTGTCGTTTTCGCCCGGAGCGCCGGCGGCCAAGAGCGCCAGGCATTCCTTTTCGGCATCAATGAAATGCCGGTGCAGCATTTCGGTATTGGCAAACTCGAAATTGTGCCGCGAATATTCCTGCTCGGCCTGCAGGAAGACTTCTCCATAGGAGATCTTCTCGTCGCCTTCGCGGCCGTTGAAGTTGAGGTCGTAGACGTTGTCGACGCCCTGCACATACATGGCGAGCCGCTCCAGACCATAGGTCAGCTCGCCGGCAACCGGCGAGCATTCAATGCCGCAGACCTGCTGGAAGTAGGTGAACTGCGAGACTTCCATGCCATCGCACCAGCATTCCCAGCCAAGGCCCCAGGCGCCAAGCGTCGGGCTTTCCCAGTCGTCCTCGACGAAGCGGATGTCGTGCAGCAGCGGATCGAGGCCGATGGCGGCCAGCGAGCCGAGATAAAGCTCCTGCAGGTTCGACGGGTTCGGCTTCAGGATGACCTGATACTGGTAATAGTGCTGAAGACGGTTCGGATTTTCACCGTAACGGCCATCGGAGGGACGGCGCGACGGCTGGACGTAGGCGGCCTTCCAAGGCTTGGGGCCGAGCGCACGCAGCGTCGTTGCCGGATGGAAGGTGCCGGCGCCCACTTCCATGTCGTAGGGCTGGAGAACCGCGCAACCCTTGTCGGCCCAATAGTTGTGCAGCGTCAGGATCAGGGCCTGGAACGAGCGCTTGGGGTCCATGTGCGGGGCGAGGCTGGTCTCGGTCATGGGATTTGTCATCCGGAATTTGTCTTCGAGGGTCGCCCGTCTGGTGCCACGGCGGGCGCAGAGGGTCAAGGTTTTTGAAGCGCGCGGCACCGGCGGTTCGCGGGCAAGTGTTTAGCCTATGCTCCGCGCGCGCGCCAACTTGAAGCAACTGACCGTTGCCGATACCGTAGACTCGTTTGGGTCGTCGATTCTTCACTTGCGTTGACCCCGCTTCAAAGCCTAGAACGCCTCGCTCAAAGTCTAGAAGTCGTTGAGCTGGCAAGAAGGACAGATTGGAGTACATTCCATGATTAAAGTATTTATCGGGTACGACCCGCGTGAAGCTATCGCCTATCACGTGTGCGCCAACAGCATGATCCGCCATGCGAGCGAGGTCATATCCTTCACGCCACTGGCGCTCAACAATCTGAAAGTCTACACCGAGACCCATAGTGACGGCTCGAACGAGTTCATCTACAGCCGTTTCCTGCTACCGCACTTGACGGACTATTCAGGATGGGCGCTGTTCGTCGACGGCGACATGCTGGTTCGTGACGACATCGCCAAGCTCTGGGCTATGCGCGACGAGACAAAGGCGGTCATGTGCGTACACCATGACTACAAGACCAAGGCGTCGACCAAATACCTAGGATCAGCCAATGTCGACTATCCGCGCAAGAACTGGTCGAGCGTTGTGCTGTGGAATTGCGGGCATCCGGCCAACAAAGTCGTCACGCCCGAGTTCGTCATGAACTCGACCGGCGCGCAGTTGCACCGTTTCACCTGGCTCTCCGATGACCTCGTCGGAGAAATCCCGAAGGTCTGGAATTGGCTGCCGGACGAATTCGGTCCCAACCCGGAGGCCAAGCTTCTACATTGGACCCTCGGCACACCCTGCTTCCACGAATACGCAACAGCGCCGATGGCGGGCGAATGGCACCGTGAGAAGCTGCTGGTGGATTTCAGCCTGCAGCGTGTCATCACCGGTCCATTCGAAGACGACCTAGTGACATCATCCGAAAAGGACGCGGCAGAATAATTCACGCGTAGCATTGCCAGACATCAAAGGCGGCTCCCGGGCCGCCTTTGATGATTCTACTCATCCTCGCGCTTGACCCGGTATTCCCCGGTCACCTCGTCCTTGACCAGTGTGCCCATGGCGCCGGTCTCGCGCTCTTTTTCCGCAGCCTTCGATTTCGCCTGGAGCTTTGCGGCATCGGACACGAAGCGGCGATAGAGAAAATAGGCGCCGCCGATCAGAACGACGAAAAAGATGATCCGCGACATATTCCCTCACGCAGTCAGAGTCCGTAACGGCTCCACAATGCCTTTTCTTCCAGTGTCTCGGCAAGTCCCGATACCGCGGCTGCGGCCATCTGCTCCATGCCGGCCCCCTTCGCATCGACGCCCGGAAGCCTGCGGCCGAAGAAATCCTTGCCGCCCGAGACCAGTTCAAGCTTGGCGTCCCTGCCGTAGCGCCTCCTGATCTCCTCGCGCATATTACCAAGGCTGTCGACGAGGCCCAGTTGGATGCCGCGACGACCGGTCCAGAACAGGCCGGAGAAAATGTCCGGATCATCGGCCAGAGCGCTGCCGCGGCGGGATTTCACCATGTCGATGAAGATCTCGTGGATCTCGACCTGCAACGACTTGAGATAGTCGATGTCGCTTTCCTTTTCCGGCTGGAAGGGATCGAGAATCACCTTGTTCTCGCCGGCGGTGTAGACGCGGCGCTCGACGCCGATCTTCTTCAGCAGTTCCGGGAAGCCGAAACCGCCGGAGACGACTCCGATCGAGCCGACGATCGACGTCGCATCGGCAAAGATCTCGTCGCCGGCCAGCGCGATCATGTAGCCGCCGGAGGCCGCCACATCCTCGACGAAGACCAGCACGCGCTTGTTCCTTTCCTCGGCAAGCGCCCGGATACGTTCGAAGATCAGGCGCGACTGGACGGGCGATCCGCCTGGGGAATTGATCGAGAGAGCAACGGCGGGGCTATCCTTTTTCGAGAAGGCCTTGTCCAGCGCCGGCGCCACGCTCGCCAGATTGAGCTGCGGCTTGAACCGGCTGCCGCCGCTCATGATCGCGCCGTGCAGGCGCACGACCGGGATCACCAATCCGTCATTGCGGAACCGCTTGGGCACCAGACGCTTCAACAAGCCCGTCATCGATCGCTTACCTCGTAATCTCGTTCATCTGTCGCATGGTGATGTAAGATACGAGGCGGCAAACACAATGGCGGCATTCAGAAAATCATCGGTTCTTGCGGGCATAGGCAGCACGGCCATTGTTCAGATCGTCGACCAAGGCGGAGAACTTGTGGCTCTCCGGGTCGTCGTGCATCAGGAGGGGCGCGCGCAGGTTGAGGCGAGCCTTCGATCCCTTGATCGCAGTCACCAGAATTCGCACGGCGTTCTCTCCGGCCCGGGGATGGACGGGCGTCACCTCCAACCCGCCGAAGCGGCGGCCGCAGGCATCGACGATTTCGGCGATCGACTGCGGACGGGCAATCAGCGACAGTTGCCCGCCCGGCACCATGATGGCGCCAGCCGTGCGGATCCAGCGCTCAAAAAGGCGCTCGGTCATCGCATGGGCCTCCGCTTTCAATGCATCCGGCGTCCTGCGATCACCGGCGTCATTGAAGGGCGGGTTCATGATGACATGGTCAAAGGCATCATCGGCAAGACCGGCGGCAACCCGCGCCCGGCCCGTCAGCGTCACGTCGGCCTCCACGAGCACCACGCGGCGGGCAATGGCGGCGTTCTCGGCGAGTGCCAGGCTCTTTGCGGCAAAGGCGATCATTTCCGGCGATCGCTCGACCAGCGTCACCCGTGCACCTTCGAGCCGGGCGGCAACCGCCAGACCGGCCGCGCCGGCACCTGCGCCGAGATCGGCGACCCGGACAGGCCTCGACGCATCGACCAGCGATGCGAGCAGCATGGCGTCCATTCCCGCACGATGGCCCCTGCCCTTGGGCTGGACCAGATGAAAGCGGCCACGATGAAAGGCGTCGATGGTTTCAGCGATCGGATCAGACGCGGGCACGGATCAGTCCTTTGGATCGCGCAATTCGTCTGCGAGGCCCGCGTCGATGAGTATGCCGCGCGCCTCATCCGCCCGATCGCTCTCGACCAGCAAACGACGCGGAAGCATGCCGAGCGAGCCTTCGAGAATGCTCATCGCCTGATCGGCGATCATGCAGGAAATCCCGGCATCCTTCATCAGGCTTTCGGCAAAGGACAGGAGGACGGCGTCGTTGGTGCGGATAATCTCGTACATTGCGCCTCAAAACCCTTCCTAAAAAGGCCTGGGCGACCGATTCGGGCTTGCCCATCATGCGGCCGCTTTTTATTGTCGCGCCGAGAATGCAATAGGAGTCCGGTGCGTTGGGCGTAGTCATACCGCTTGAGGAAAACAAAAACAAACAGGCATCCATCCAGCCTCTGGTGGACCTGACAAAGCCAGGTATGGAACGGGTGAACCAGCTCATTCTGTCGAAGGCCGGCTCCAATGTGCAGATGATCCCGGAAGTCGCCAATCATTTGATCTCGTCCGGCGGCAAGCGGCTTCGCCCAATGCTGACGCTCGCCTCTGCTGCACTGTTCGACTACAAGGGCGACGGCGACGTGAAACTCGCCACCAGCGTCGAGTTCATGCACACCGCGACGCTGCTGCACGACGACGTGGTCGACGAGAGCGACCTTCGCCGCGGCAAGTCGACAGCCCGGATGATCTGGGGCAACCAGGCGAGCGTCCTGGTCGGTGACTTCCTGCTCGGTCAGGCTTTCCGCATGATGGTCGAGGTCGGGTCGCTCGAGGCGCTCGACGTGCTCTCCGCGGCCGCATCGGTGATCGCCGAGGGCGAGGTGCTTCAGCTTTCCGTCGCCAAGAACATGGAGACCACCGAGGACGACTATCTCTCGGTCATCCGCGCCAAGACGGCGGCCCTCTTCGCCGCCGCGGCCGAAGTGGGGCCGATCATTGCCGGCGCCGACAAGGCCGGCCGCAATGCGCTGAAATCCTATGGCATGAACCTCGGCCTTGCTTTCCAGCTGGTCGACGATGCACTCGACTACGGCGGCAAGGCGGTCGATCTCGGCAAGAATGTCGGCGACGATTTTCGTGAAGGCAAGATCACGCTTCCCGTCATCCTCGCCTATCGGCGCGGCACCAAGGAGGAGCGTGAATTCTGGCGTGATGCGATCGAGCAGGGACAGAACGACGATGCGCGGCTGGAAAAGGCGCTCGGCCTGATTACCAAATACGGCGCGCTCAACGACACGATCGCCCGGGCCCTGCATTATGGCACGATCGCCCGCGACGCGCTGGCCCCGCTGCCGGAGACCGAATGGAAATCGGCGCTTATGGACGTCATCGACTTCTGCATTGCCCGCGTCAATTGAAGCAGCTGGGGTGTCTCCTTGCGAGGCTGCTTCAAAAAAGCCATTCTGTGCAGGTTACATTCCCGCATTCTGGGGTATCAACAGCCCGTGGCGGCTGGTCATCAATTCTTGAAAGGCTCTTTCATGCGGCAAAGTCTTGCCATTCGTCTGCTCGCCGGCACGGCACTCGCCTTACTGGTCGGGATCTCTCCCTCCGGCCTTGTCCACGCCCAGTCCACCGATGAGGCAAAGCCTGCGGAGACGCAGACGTTCGACCTCGAGAGCGTCGACACGTTTTCCGGCTCGTTCCTTGCCGCCCGCACCGCCGATGCCAACCGGGACTATGTGAACGCCATCGCGCTCTACAAGAAAGCGCTGTCCTACTCGCCGAACGAGCTCGACATCCAGGAACGGCTGATGCTCGCCCTGTTCATGAATGGAGATTTCGACGAGGGTGTGGCACTTGCCGAAGAACTGAAGAACGACGAAGCCGTCGAGCGCGTTACCTCGGTCGCACGTGCGCTCGAAGCAATCCGCAAGGGCGAACACGCCGAGGCGGAGAAGATCCTCAACTATAGCGGGCCGAACGATCTCGACCGCCTGATGAACCAGTTGCTCGTCGCCTGGAACAAGGTCGGGGCGGGACAGGGCAAGGAAGCGCTGGCCCTGGTCGAAGGGCTCAAGGGCCCGGAATGGTACGCCATCTTCCAGCGCTATAACGCCGGAGCAATAGCCGCCCTGATCGGCGACGCCGATGCGGCCCGGCGCAATTTCGTTGACGTTCTGACCGACAAGTCCGGCGCGGCGACCGCACCCGACACCTTTACCCGCGCGGTCATGTCGCTCGCCACGCTGGAAGCGCAGCAGGGCAACAAACAGAAGGCACTCGACGCGATTTCTACCGGCGACGCGATGATCTCCAACTTCGCCCCGTTCAAGGCGCTTCGCGAACGGATCGAAGCGGGTGAGACACCGGAATCGCTTGCCAAGACGGCGGTCCAGGGCGCCGCGGGCGTTTTGTTTTCGATCGGTGGCGCGCTGAACCGCGACGGCGCGGAAGACACGGTCATGCTCTATCTCCAGCTTGCCCGCGCCCTCGACCCGAACAGCGCCGATACGCTGATCCTGCTTGGCAGCATTGCCGAAAAAGCCGAGCAGCCGGAACGGGCCATCCGCTTCTATGGCCAGGTGCCCGCCACCTCGCCGATGCGCCGCATTTCCGAGCTGCAGCTCGGCCTGACGCTTGCCGAAACCGGCAAGGTGGAGGAGGCACGCCAGCACCTCAAGTCGCTGATCGATTCCGATCCAGCCGACATCCGCAGCTATCTCGCCTTTGGCAGCGTTCTGTCCGAGGCCAAGGACTATGCTGCCATGGCAGAAAACTACGACAAGGCGGTCGAGATCATTGGCCCAAATCCCGCACAGAACTATTGGTCGATCTTCTTCCAGCGCGGCATCGCCTATGAGCGCCTGAAGAAATGGGACCAGGCGGAGCCGAATTTCCGCAAGGCGCTGGAACTCAATCCGGACCAGCCACAGGTCTTGAACTATCTCGGCTATTCCTGGGTCGATATGAACCGAAACCTGGAAGAAGGCCTCGACATGATCCGCAAGGCGGTCGAGCTTCGCCCTGACGATGGCTATATCATCGACTCACTCGGCTGGGCTTATTATCGCCTGGGCCGCTTCGATGAGGCCGTGAGAGAGCTGGAACGTGCAATCGAGCTCAAGGCCGGCGACGCGACCATCAACGACCATCTGGGCGATGCCTACTGGCGCGTCGGCCGCAAGCTCGAAGCGACCTATCAATGGAAGCGGGCACTGATCTCCAAGCCGGAACTGCCGGAGATCCCGAAGATAGAGGCCAAGCTGCGCGACGGCCTGCCGGAACCAACACCGGAAGTGGCCGACAAGAGCGGGCAGGCGTCGCAGACCGACGCTACGAACAATACGGAAGAGGGTAAAGCCGCCACCGCTGCCGCTGCCGATAGCTACACGGTCAAAGCCGGCGATTCGCTCTGGGGCATCGCCACCGAGACGTTCGGCGACGGCCAGCGCTTCATGGACCTGATCAACGCCAATCCCGACCTCAAGCGCAATCCCGACCGGATCTTCCCCGGCCAGCAGTTGAAGATGCCGACGAGTGTCGACTGAGGCCATGTTGGCCGATACGACGTGCGAGGCAGCGCCGGCAAAGATCAATCTGGCGCTGCACGTCACCGGCCAACGGGACGACGGCTATCACCTGATCGACAGTATCGTTGCCTTTACCGACTATGGCGACCGGCTGACATTTGCGCCGGCGGAGCGGGACAGTTTCCAGCTCGACGGTCGCTTCGGGCCACTTTTGTCCATCGAGGCTGCCGGTAAGGACAGCAATCTCGTCCTGAAGGCCTGTGACCTGCTCCGGGAGCTCGCTCGCAGCCAAGGGAAAGGCAGCGGGACCAGTCGCCATCGTCCTGGAGAAAAATCTGCCTGTTGCGTCTGGCATTGGTGGCGGATCGGCCGACGCCGCAGCGGCGCTGCGTGGCCTTTTGCGCATTTGGCACGCAACCCTGCCCCCCGACGAACTGGCAGCCATCGCGCTCAAGCTCGGGGCAGACGTTCCAATGTGCCTGGAGAGCCGGCCGCTCAGGGCAAGCGGCATCGGTGAAAGGATCGACGCGATCGCCAACATGCCGCCCTTCGCCCTCGTGCTCGCCAATCCGCTGAAACCGGTCTCGACGCCGGAGATATTCCGCCGCCTGACGTGCAAGGACCATCCGCCGATCGGCGAACTGCCGCATTCGAGGGAACATGCGGTGTGGCTCGATTTCCTCTCCAGTCTGCGCAACGATCTGGAGCGACCGGCCCGTGCGCTCCTGCCGGAAATCGCTGATATCTGCGCCCTGCTGCAGGACGTCGGCGCCCGTCTCGTCCGGATGTCCGGATCGGGCGCCACTTGTTTTGGTATTTTCGACGGGGCAAGTACGGCGGACGTCGCAGCACGGCAGTTGACCGAACAGCGTCCAGACTGGTTTTTTCAGGCAAGCGAAACAATAGCGAGTTGAGCCTGGAGAACCGCCACGCTCAACCCATCGTCACATTGTTCTTCTGGCGGGAGCAATGCAGGGGCAGACCGGTACTGCGTGCCGGGCCCGGCGCGCCAAGCCTCAACCACGGCCCTGCTGCCGAACCACCCAGGACGGAATGATCTCACAGGAGAGCCTTCGCGGCTTCTGCCGAAGCGCGAACTGGTCCAGCCGCATGCCGGGCCAGGACACGGCAATCGCCTGGCACTTGGGGAGCAGCAAGCCATCTTCCAGCGGTGGTCGGCCTCTCACGATTCGCTGGTAAAAGGGGCGCCTGTGGCTGCGCGATGGCGAGAAGCGGGCCGGTGACTTGTTGACGGATACATAGTCGCCAATCGCCTCGATCCAGCCGCTGAGCGGCCGTGCTCCCGGCTCGACCAGCAGCAACCATTCGCCACGGGCTGCACGCAGCACATCATTCATGTCCCACTGGACATAAAAGCGGCAACCTGCCGCATCCGCGACGCGCGATGAGCCGTCCGTCGAACCATGATCAAGCACGATCACGTCGCTCACAAGCCCCTCGACCGCGCCGGCGACGAGGACTGCGAGCGTTTGGGCGAAGCTCCGGCTCCTGATCAAGGCATTCCATTACCACTGTCAGCATTGCCTATCTCTATCGCATTGCACAAACGATTGCCACACGCTCTTTCTCAACTTTGTTCTTGCATTGTTCTCCTTTCCGCGGTAGGAATTTAATCATCGAAACGGGGATGATGGCCCCGCGAGGAGCAAACATGAATGAGCTGTCCATTGTGGCACAGGCTGCCTTTCAGCCTGCCAATACGGCTGATATTGCCGATGCACTGGTTGCCGCCTCGGGCCTGAGGGTTGAGGTTGATCGGCGGCGCGGGCGCGGCGCGGGCATGAACCCTTCTGGCCGCTTCGAGCCCCATGAACGAGTTGCCTTCGACGACGGCTGGGAAAGCCTCGAGGACATGCCGCCCTTTCGCACCGAAGTCCAGGTCGAACGACCTCGGACCGTCATCACCCGAAACGAGTCGCCCGATATTCCCTTCGATCGTTCGATCAATCCCTATCGCGGCTGCGAGCACGGCTGCATCTATTGTTTCGCACGGCCGACCCACAGCTATATGGGCCTCTCCGCCGGGCTCGACTTCGAGGCCAAGCTGTTCGCCAAGCCCGACGCGCCGAAGCTCCTGGAACGGGAGCTTGCCAAGCCCGGCTACAGGCCGCGCACCATCGCCATCGGCACCAATACCGATCCTTATCAGCCAATCGAGCGGGAATGGCGGATCATGCGCCAGATCCTCGAGGTTCTGAACAAGGCCAATCACCCGGTGGCGGTCGTCACCAAGTCGGCACTCATCCTGCGGGACCTCGACATCCTGTCGTCCATGGCATCGCGCGGCCTTGCCAAGGTGGCGATTTCGGTCACCACGCTGGATCGCAAACTCGCCCGTACGATGGAGCCACGCGCCTCGACACCGGCCAGACGGCTGGAGGCGATCAAGGCGCTGTCCGGCGCAGGCGTGCCGACCGGGGTGCTGGTGGCGCCGGTCATTCCGGCCCTCAACGACCATGAGATCGAGCGCGTGCTGGATTCGGCCAAGGCGGCCGGGGCGAACGAAGCCGGCTATGTGCTGCTGCGCCTGCCGCTGGAAGTGAGCCCGCTGTTCCGCGACTGGTTGCTGCAGCACTATCCGGACCGCTATCGGCACGTCATGTCGCTGGTGCGCTCGATGCGCGGCGGCAAGGATTATGATGCCGAGTTCGGCAAGCGGATGAAGGGGGCAGGTCCCTATGCCTGGCAGATCAGCCGGCGCTTCGAGATGACGACCAAGCGGCTCGGCATGGTTCGCCGCAGCATGCAGTTGCGCGACGATCTGTTCGTGCCACCGGACGGTAGCGGCGTGCAGCTTTCGCTGCTCTGATTTCGATAGGGACGTGGCGCCGAAGGGCGCATCGCGCTGCAAGACTTTTCCGGGCGCGGCTTTGCTCGCCTGTTCCATGATGGGGTCGGTTCGCCGCCCCCTTGCTCTTTCCGGTGCGGTCCGCCGCCTTGCGCCGGAGATAAGTCCCCGGCTGCCGCTTCGGCGGTTTGCTTCCCCTGCCGGCCGTCGATGCTGGGGACTTGCAGGAGGTCGGGTGCGCGTGCGATTTCTGCCGCATGAAATCTCGCACGCCACCCGATTCTCCGAGTTTTTTCGCCGACCTGCCGTCCGGCCCCGATTTCGAGTTCGAGAGGCTCACGATGCGGCGCGGCTTGTTCCCCGTTGCCGGCACCGATGAGGCTGGGCGGGGACCGCTCGCCGGCCCGGTGGTCGCCGCGGCCGTTATCCTCGATGAAGGCAATATACCCACCGGGCTCAACGATTCGAAGAAACTGACCGCCGCTCACCGAGAGCGTCTGTTCGACGAGATTCTCGCTGCGGCTACTGTCTCCATCGCCTCTTCCTGCCCGCGCCATATCGATGCCCGCGATATCCGCAAGGCAAGCCTCGACGCCATGCGCAGGGCCGTCGCCGGCCTTGCGCTGCCGCCGCTGCATGTGCTCGCCGATGGGCGCGATGTGCCCGACGGGCTGATCTGCTCGGGCAGGGCTGTGATCAAAGGCGATTCGCGCTCCCTGTCGATCGCTGCCGCCTCGATCATCGCTAAGGTCACCCGCGACCGAATGATGACCCGTGCCGCCCTCACCTTTCCCGCCTACGGCTTCGAAAGCCATGCCGGTTACGGCACCGATCGCCACCGTACCGCAATCGCAATCAGCGGCCCGTGTATCCTCCATCGGATGAGCTTCCGGCCGTTGCGAAGCGACGTTGAAGAAATGTGCGGCTAGCGCTGCCCCCCGCACTCCCAGGCAACGCCCATCAAGCATATCCACACCGCGGACGACCCGCGTGATGGACAGACCGCACCCGGCTTAACCGCCCGAACAGCACGCAAAGAAAAAGCCGGGCGTCTGCACCCGGCTCTTCCGAATTCACAATAGGCTGAGACCTCAGTTGAGGCGTGACTTGACCTCGCCGACGGCGCCGTTGAACAGCTTGTCCTGCACGGCAGCATCGGTCTTCTTGGCCAGCACGGCTTCCGCTGCGGCAATGGCCAGATCGACGGCTGCCGAGCGCACGGCATTGACGGCTTCCGTCTCTGCCTGCTTGATCTTCTGCTCGGAGAGCGCATTGCGGCGCGCGACGAACTCCTCGGTCTTCTGCTTGGCTTCCGCCGTCAGCATGGCAGCCTCGCGTTCGGCGGCAGCGACAATGCTGGCAGCTTCCGCCTCGGCTTCCTTACGCTTGCGCTGGTATTCGGCCAGAACGTGCTGGGCTTCCTCGCGCAGACGCTTGGCTTCCGCCAGTTCGTCACGGATCTTGTCGGCGCGGGCGTCGAGCGACTTCGCCACCATGCCCGGAACCTTGAGATAGACGATCAGGGCGAAGAACAGGAGAAGGCCGACGAAAGCGAAGAATGTTGCGTCGAATTGCATGATCAAGCCCCCTGCTTTGCGACGCCGCTGACGGCCGCCTTGATATCCGCGGCGGTTGCCTTCGTGCCGATCAATTGCTCGACGATCGAACCGACCGTATCGACGGCGATGGTATCGACCTCGGCGAAAGCTTTGCCCTTGATCTCGGCGATGCGAGCTTCGGCTGCTGCGATCTTGCCGGCGAGTTCCGCTTCGATAGCAGTCCGTTCCGCATCAGCCTTGGCCTTGGCGCTGTCGCGCGCGGTCGCCGCGATCTGCCCGGCCTTCGCCCTGGCAGCAGCGAGTTCGCGCTCGTATGTTTCAATGGCGGTATCGGCCTCGGACTTCAGCCGAGCGGCCTCGTCGAGATCCTGGGCAATCCGGTCGTGCCGGTTTTCCAGAATACCGCCGACGCGCGGCACGATGACCTTCTGCATGAGCACGTAGAAAAGACCGAACGTAATCACCAGCCACAGGAGCTGGGAGGCGTAGGTCGACTGGTCGAACGGCGGGAAAACGCCACCGCCATGCCCCGCGTCTTGGGCAACACCGGTCTCCGTATGAACTTCGCCGTGTACGGGTGCTTCTTCCGTATGAACCTGGCCCTCTACTGGGGCAGTTTCGGCAGGAGTCTGGCCCGGCGCCGGGGTATCCTGCGCATAGGCGGGGGTCACAAACATGCTCACCTCCAGGTGTATTCTCAAATGCGAAGGATCACGGCTGCACTAATGCGAGCCGTGACCCCAGAACCCGGCCGGTATTAGACGGCGAACAGGAGGAGGAGAGCGATGAGCAGCGAGAAGATGCCCAGAGCTTCCGTAACGGCGAAGCCGAATACCAGACGGCCGAACTGGCTGTCAGCGGCCGACGGGTTGCGCAGTGCGCCGGACAGGTAGTTGCCGAAGATATTGCCGAGGCCCAGAGCCGTGCCGGCCATGCCAAAGCAAGCCAAACCTGCGCCGATGTACTTTGCTGCTTCCGCTTCCATGAATGAACTCCTTCGAGATGTTTGTTGCGGCAAATGACAGACGCCGATCGGCGCCGTTGTCGTTGATCCTCAGTGCCCGCCCGGGTGTATGGCGTCGTTGAGGTACATGCAAGTCAGTACCGCAAAGACATAAGCCTGCAGGAAGGCGACGAGGAACTCGAGACCCGTCAGAGCGACGGTCATGATCAGGGGTAGAATGGCGCCACCAATGCCCAGTGCGCCCATGGTTCCAAGCGATGCGACGAAGCCCGCGAACACCTTGAGCGTAATGTGTCCAGCCAGCATGTTGGCGAACAGACGAATGGACAACGAAATCGGGCGCGAAAGGAACGAGATGATTTCAATCGGCACGACAAGCAACAGGAGCGCCGCGGGCACGCCCGAGGGGACGAAGAGCTTGAGGAAGCCGAAGCCGTGCTTCATGAACCCATAGACCAGCACCGTGCCGATGACGAACATCGCCAGCGCAAAGGTTACGATGATCTGGCTAGTGATGGTGAAGAAGTAAGGCATCATGCCGAGCAGATTCGCGGTCAGCACGAACATGAACAGCGAAAAGACCATGGGGAAGAACTTCATGCCATGGCTGCCCGCGCCCTCGCGCAGCATCGAGGCGATGAATTCATAAGACATTTCGGCAACCGACTGTGCGCGGGTCGGGATAAGACCGCGGCTCGAGGTCGAAAAGTAGAGAAAGGCGGACGCGCAAGCGACCGTCGCGACCATGAACAGCGAGGCATTGGTGAACGAAAAATCAATCCCGCCGATCTCGATCGGAACAATCTTCTGGATCTGGAACTGATGAGTCGGATCGTTTGCCACCGTCTGGTCTCTTTCGCTTTTAGCCCGCCGACGGGCGGGTTCTGCCTGTTTCGCGCCTCGCAGCCTTACCGGCCGGCTTCGCGCTTGTCCTCTGCATCAGTGCTGCGGTCCGCCGGATGGGGCGACGAAACCTTGCCCGCAGTCCTCAGCACGTTCAAAACACCGGCACAGAACCCGAGCAACAGGAGCACGATCATGCCCCAGGGCGCAGTACCGACAAAACGGTCGAAAAGATAGCCCAGGATCGCGCCGACGACGACGGCGGAGATGAATTCGCTCGAGAGCTTCATCGCTTCGGCATAACCCTTGCGGTTCTGCGTGACGCGCTCTTCGGCTTCTTCTTCACCCCTCGTCGCGACACCCCTTACCGCCAGTTCGGCACCAAGGCGCTTGCGACGCTCTTCCAGACCCTCTTTGCGGTTCTCGGTCATGCTCGCCTCCGTCCGTTTCTGCATTTTCACCGGACCAAGGCGGCCCGGCAGCACTGTAGATACGGCAGGAGTTGAACCCTTCCAGCCCGTCTTGAAGTCGCGCGCACCATAATTTTGAGAGCCCCCATAGTCAAGGCATACCAAGGGCAAGTTTCACTACAAATTAACCGGTTAAAATCATATACTTAAGTCGCAAGCGCCGAATCTTGGGGGGCACTTGGCGGCAAAACCTGGTCGATGGTCGCAGGGAAGCTCGGTCTTTTGGCTGGGATCAGCTCCAGCCGCCGCCATAGGTCCGATAGAAGACGTGCAGGCCGATCCTGCCGACCTTCTTCATCGAGCGAGCCCAGCCTGGGCGGACATAGATGGCATGATAATGTGTGGAGGAACCGACCTCCGTCAACCAGATCTTGCCGGCCGTAACCGCAAGCGCCACTTCATGCGCCACTTTCCAGTGATGCTGGGATTTCACCCGATCCTTGATGTTGTCGCAGGCGAAGGAGAACTGGCAGCGGTTGCGCCAATCCTGATTCTGATAGACGACACCGCAGATCGTATCCGGATAGGCCGGATTGCGCACGCGGTTGAGGATGACCTGGGCGACGGCCGCCTGGCCTTTCACCGATTCGCCGCGCGCTTCGAAGTAGATGCCCGAGGCGAGGCATTGCTGCTCGCGGGCGGAGAAGACCTGCGGCGGCAGAACACTTGCCGCCCAGGCATGATCCTGCGGACCGATCTCCGGCACGAAGCGGCCGGCTTCCGGCTTCTTCGCCAAGAGGGCATCGAAAGGCGAGACGCTTGCAAAATCCGGTTCGGCCGGAGCATAGGCGGTCGCCAGCACGTCGGCCTGCCTATTGGTAACGAGCGAAGCGAGCATGGGTGGCACGCCGGTGCTCGCCTCGGGTGCGGACTTCTTGAAATAGAAGGACGCGAGTTCGATCGGCTTCGCTTGCGTGCGTGCAAAGGTGGTCAACTCGTTCGGCGCCTTCTTCGGATCGAGGAGCGAGGAAGTGCGCTTGAGGACCGAACCTGCGGTGAAGGCCTTGGGCGGCTGCATCACCTCCACCGCGATTACCCTGCCTTTCTTCAAGCTACGGGTGACACGGTCCTCATCCGGTCGCAGATCGGCCACGGCCTTACCGCCATCAAAGGCGATCTTGCGCCCGTCAGGCAACAGGATGCCACTGTTGCTGTTGAGGACGGACGATGATTCTGTGTCGCCAAAGGCGAGTTGCGCCTGGTGGACCGACCCTGCCGGAGAAGCGGTCAGCACCATGCGCCAGTTGCTGCTGCCCCGGTCTTTGCCGGTGATAAGGCCCGCGAGGTCGGCTTGGGCCGCAATGGATGGAAAGGCGAGCCAGGACACCAGGCCAAAGACCACGGGGGACGCCCACTTCTCGACATGGGAGGTGGACAGCTTCAGCAAACGGCTTCTCGGGCGCAAACCGGTACTCCATACGTTACAACGGCTATATTAGAGAAATATCCGTCATTAACCTTGATGCTTGGTTAATGCGCATGCGTTCGGTGGCGCGGCAGGGCACAAAAATGCCACCGGCATGTGCGATGGAAAGCTGTCGATTTTGTGTTGAACGCAGCCGGCTTTTCAGAGCCAGCCTTTCCACCGGAAGAACAGGAATGGAATGATCGCCGACAGAAGCATGGCGACCATCGCCGCTGCATAGCCAAACTGCCAATGAAGTTCCGGCATGAACTGGAAGTTCATCCCATAGATCGAGGCGACCAGCGTCGGCGGCAGGAAGACAACGGAAGCGATCGAGAAGATCTTGATGATGGCGTTCTGCTCGACATTGATCAGCCCAAGCGAGGCGTCGAGCAGGAAGGTGATGTTGTTCGAAACGAATCCGGCATGCTCGGACAGTGACTGGATGTCACGGGCGACGATCCGGCACAGTTCGTCGGCCTCCTTGTCCTTGCGGATGATCGACAGCGAGCGGAGGAACGTGACCAATCGCGACAAGGAAACGAGGCTGTCGCGCGCCTTGCTAACGAGCCGATGATGGCTTGCGATGTCGAGCAATTTATCCTCGAGAAAGCGCGGACGCCGGCGCTTCGCTGTCTTCCTGTCGACGAAGACTTCGGTTGACAGCGCATCGACACGTGCAACCGCGATCTCGAGCACTTCCGCCGTACGGTCCGCGATGGTCTCGATGAGGCGGGCGAGCATTTCCTCCGCCGTCTTGTACCTGCCGGGCACTCGCATCAGCGCGGTGCTGAACAGGGAGAAGGACCTCGGCTCGGCATAGCGGATGGTGACCAGACGGTTGCCGCTGAGGATGAATGCGACGTCGGTGATTTCCGGCAAGTCCGTCTCGACCTTGTAGACCAGTGACGCAGTCATGAAGACGACGTCGTTCTCCACATAGAGTCGGCTCGATGGCTCTATGTCCTTCAAGTCCTCTCGCGTTGGCAGTGGAATGCCCAGCAAACGCTCCGCCAGTTGTTCTTCGGCTCGGTCGGGATTGACGAGATCGAGCCACAGGAATGTGGAATCGAGACTCGTCCGCTGATCGCTGGCGGGAATGATCTCCGCCGTTCCGTCGGGTCTGTGGGCCCTGATCAAATTGGAAACACTTTCATGGCGCCCCAGTCACGGCAGCAGTTTGTCACAGCCGGCGACCAAACACCTCGCTGCCGCAAATTGCAAGGACCTTGTGCCCTGGCCGTCGCGACCAACAGAACGCCCTTCGTTGGCCGTCTGCGGTCACGCGACGGAGGTTCGAACCCACCGCGGTGATTGATTTCAATCAATGCGCAACCTATCCTCAGAACTACTATTCTCACGCTTGGAATAGCAATTTTTCAGGAGGATAGCATGGCAGACAAGTCACCAAGTCTTCTTCCCAGCCTCTGGTCCGACAACCCCTTCGCCGACCTGCGCAAGGAAATGGATCAGGCTCTCGAAAGCTTCTTCGGCAAGAACAAGCTTCTATCCGCCTCTGCGGGAGAGGCCTTTCTCGCACCGTCGATCGATGTCGTCGAAAAGGACGACCAGATCGTGCTCACCGCCGAGCTTCCTGGCATTTCCGAGGACGCAATCGACATCGCGATCCAGAGCGGCGTGCTGAGCCTGAAGGGCGAGAAGAAAATGGAAAAGAAGGACGACAAGGACAACTACCATGTCGTTGAACGGCGCTATGGCAGCTTCCAGCGCTCCATGCGGCTCCCGCCGAGCGTCGATGAGGCGGCAGTCGCGGCCAAATTCGACAAGGGCGTACTGACCATCACAATGCCCAAGAAGCCGGGCACGGCGCCGGCTGAACGCAAGATCGCGATCGAAAAATAACAACGGATCGCGCTATCCCGCCGCCCCCCATCCGCCTTGGGGGCGGCGGTTGATTTTTCAGTCGCTCGCCTCACTCGAAAACGATCGAAGGGGCCGTGCGGCCGGAGCGCGTCTGCACTTGCTCCCAGACTTTCTCGGCAATCTCGCGATAGACCTTGGCTTGCGGGCCTTCCGGATCCGATACGACGACCGGCGTGCCGGCATCCGACGTTTCGCGGATCGAGATGGTCAGTGGCACTTCGCCAAGGAAAGGCACGCCGATCCTCTCGGCCTCCGCCCTCGCCCCACCATGGCCGAAGATGTCGTAGCGCGCACCCGTATCCGGAGCGATGAAATAGCTCATGTTCTCGACGATGCCAAGGACGGGCACCTCGACCTTGTTGAACATGTTGAGGCCCTTGCGGGCATCGATCAGGGCCAGGTCTTGCGGCGTTGAAACGATCACGGCGCCGGACAGCGGGACCTGCTGGGCCATGGTCAGCTGAGCGTCGCCGGTGCCTGGCGGCATGTCGACCACCAGCACGTCGAGATCGCCCCAGGCGACTTCGCGCAGCATCTGCATCAGGGCCGATTGGACCATCGGTCCGCGCCAGATCATCGCCGTGCCCTCGTCGACCAGGAAGCCCATCGACATGACCTTGATGCCGTAATTCTCCATCGGCACGATGATGCGGTTCTCGATCTGCTGCGGCCGGCCGGAAATTCCCAAGAGGCGCGGCATGGAGGGTCCGTAGACATCCGCGTCGAGGATGCCGACCTTAAGGCCGTTGGCCTTCATGCCCAAAGCGAGGTTCACCGCTGTCGTCGACTTGCCGACACCGCCCTTCCCGGAGGCAACCGCGATGATCGCCCCGATGCCGGGAATGTTCTGCTTGGCGGGACGCTGGCCCGAAGGCGCCTGGGCCGGCGCATGGGAGTGGGCGTGCGCGGCCGGTTGCGGCCTTGGCGCCGGGGCTGCGCCCGCCTTGCGTTCGGCGGTCAGGCTGACCAGCGCGCCCTTGACGCCCGGAATGGCCTTGACCGCCCGTTCGGCGGCCTGACGCAGCGGCTCGAGATCGTTTGCGCGTTCGGCCGGGACGGTGATGGAGAAATACACCTTTGCGTCCGAGATGAAAACATCCGAGACCATGCCGAGGGCGACGATGTCGCGCTCCAGATCGGGACCGCGAACGGTCTTCAGCGTCTCCAGAACCTCATCTCTCGTGACTGTGCTCATTCCACCCTCTCAGAGTTCCGCTCGGCCGGGAGCCGACTGCGCTCTAGATAGTGGACAGGGGCCGCTTCGCCAACCGGAAAAGCGTGCGCAGGACGAGGCAGGTTGCGCGCTGCGGTCCCGCGTTGCCGCAACGCCGGTCATCCGGTGAGCGCAAGTTCAACAGAAAAAGCCGCCGCCGAATGATGTCCGGAGTGGCGAACATCTTCGACGACGGCTTCCCCTTGCCGCACCTTTTGCAGGTGACATGCAACGTCCCCTCTGGACTGGTTTCTATAAATGCAGAAACCGTGCCAGTTCCGTCAGCCGCTGTTTTTCCTTGATCTTTCAGGGATCTAACGGCGAAAGCCGGTGAACTCCCGGTTTCCCCGGCGGTCTTGCGCCCAGATTTTGGGCGGTCTCGAGGCAACCGCGCAAAATAGATGCAATGACCGACCGTGCGGAGCCGACCGGATGAATGACGTCGAGTTTACTTGATCAGTCCGAGCCGCAGTGCCTTCGCGACTGCCTGCGTGCGGTTCACGGTGTCGAGCTTCTTGGTGGCCCGATTCAGATAGTGGTTGATGGTGTGCTCCGAAAGCCCGAGGATCTCGGCGATCTCGACGCTCGTCTTGCCGGCCGCCGTCCAGTTCAGGCAGTCGATCTCCCGTTCGGTCAACATGTCCGTGGCACGATTGTCGAACTCACGGATCTCGGCCAGGCGATTGTAGATGTGAACGGAGAGATACATCAACTCCATCATCTCCGTCGGCGAAAACGCCGGGCGGTCTCCGGTAAAAGAGATGGCACCGCGCATCCCGGAGGCCTCGTGGACAGGGAAATAGGCGCCGCGCGGCATGCGATAGCGTTCGAACAGCGACTTAGAGATATCTGTCGTGCGTGCATCGCGTTGCTTGGCGACGTGTTCAATCTCGAATGTGAACGGCGCCGTCGCGGTCCGCAGACGGGTGAGGATCGGACTCGATGACAGCAGGGCAATCTGGTCGTATTGCGCGATCAGATCCGCCGGCCAATTGGTGATGATCGAATTGCTCGACAGATCAAGCGACGTCGCCGACGGCAGGTTCAGCACCATGAACGCGCGCGCGCCATACTGTTCAGTCAGCCGCTTCATGAAGCGGAAGACATCGAACTGGGTCTTGAATCCGCCGATATCGGCGATCTGGTCCGCAACACGGTTGGCGCCGTCAGTATCAATCGAACTCATGATATATTTTTCTTCGCAAGGCCCCAGAAACAACAAGCGACGAGCGCCACTTGTGGCGAGATCCGGTCTTCGATGGAAACCGAAGACAGATCCTGTGTGGCCGGTCCGCTCCCCCCGAAACGCAATCTGGCCACACGTGACAATCGTCAAATTCGCAATTCCGCGCGTCGCTTTGAGATGCCGCGACCAGTTTCTATTGACACAGAAAGGAAGAATTCTATCGATTGCATAAGGCAAGCGCGCCGGATCGGCAAATCCGGCCCACCCACGCGTCGGACAATAGCCGTAGAAACATGCGGCCGTCCAGCAACTAACTTTATTTTACACCAAAGCCTGCAAACAGGGAGGCGGATTTCCGCTTCGGCCCTCGGGCAACGATCAACGGGAGAAGACATAGTGACCTCACACCATCCGTTTGTTGGAACCGTGCTCGACGAGACTCGACTGGAACTCGGTGAGGGTCCCGTCTACGATCCCGACCTCGACTGCCTCTGGTGGTTTGACATTATTGGCCGAAGTCTGCGGCGTTACGATCTCGCAACCGGGGCGGCCAGCGCGCGGACACTGCCCTTCATGGGCAGCGTAATTGCGCGGATCGACGGAACCTGCCACCTTGTGGCTTCCGACGAGGGTCTGTTCCTCCGCGATCTCGCCACCGGCGAATTCACCCCGCATTGTGAACTGGAGCCCGTAAGCCGCGGCAACCGCTCCAACGACGGACGGGTACACCCTTGCGGCGCGTTGTGGATCGGCACGATGGGCAAGGACGCAAAAACTGGCGCCGGCGCGATCTATCACGTCGCGGGAAAGACCGTGACGCGGATCTTCGATGCCGTCAGTATTCCCAATGCGATCTGCTTCTCGCCCGACGGCGCCACCGGCTATTTCGTCGATTCCAAGATCAATAAGCTGATGCGCGTACCGCTCGATGCGACGACCGGCCTTCCCACAAGCGCTGCCAGCGTGCTGATCGACGGCCGCGACCTGCCGGGCGTGTTCGACGGCTCGGTCTGCGACGCCAATGGGGACATCTGGAGTGCCCGCTGGGGCGATGGCGCGCTCAACAGATACGACGCAAGCGGCCGCCACCTTGCCCGCCATGACATGCCAGCGCGGCGGGTCACCTGCCCTGCCTTCCTCGGCCGAGAAGCCAACCGCCTGATCGTGACCTCCTGCTGGGAAGGCCTGGGGGCCGACGAGCGGGCTGCCGATCCGATGGCGGGAGCGACCTTCGAGTTGGGTATTCCCGTCGAAGGCCGCATTGAGCCCGCTTTCAGACTTTGAGCGAACGGCAACCTGCCGTGCCAGGCATGGCGGTGCTGGCGGTCATGCGCCGAAAGCCCGAATGTTCCGCGCCGCGGCAAAAATAAACGGTGCACTTTTTCGGGAACGATTGGCGGCTCTGAACATTTCCCTCTCGAACCGACGCGGTCGGCTTTGCTTTCGCCAGGCAGGTCGCGTTTTTCGCAAGACCATCTCAGAGGAAAGGTAGGTCCACCATGAAAAAGACCCTCACCACTTTCGCAGCCGCTGTTCTGCTCGGCTCCACCGCTATCGCTCCGCTTGCCTACGCACAGGACGCAACAACCACCGCGCCGGCCACCGGTACCGAAGCCCCCGCTGTTGCCCCCATGACGGACACCAACCCCGACGCAGCGGCCACCACGGCCGTTCCGGACGCAACGTCCACCATGGCCGCTACGACGGATACTTATCTGATCGAGCAGGGCGCAACCCAGATCAGCGCCAACAACCTCATCGGCCAGTCGGTCTATGCTGCTGGCGATGAATTGATCGGCTCGGTCAACGACCTGATCATCGAAGAAAAGGGCGGCATCGTCGCAGCAGTGATCGGCGTCGGCGGCTTCCTCGGAATCGGGGCAAAGGACGTTGCCGTACCGATGAGCAAGATCACGCTAACCCGTGATGTCGACAATGTGAACGAGCTTCGCCTGACGACGACGGAAACCGCCGACTCTCTCAAGGGCGCTCCGGAGTTCAAGCGGCTTGAAGACCAGGCCGACGCGAGCCTCGACCATGACCCCGACCGACAGCACCACCACCTCGTCGACGGTTACCAAGTAACCTGGAACGAGGGACGTGTTGACCCCTCAAGGGCGATGCTTCGGCATCGCCCTTTTCCGTATGAGCCGCATTCAGACACATGCGCGGCAACATGAAAAATCCGGGACGTTTCAGGCGCTGGCTCGTTCGACAAGCGCGAATTCGGTGTGATGGTCGTTGAGATAGCGGAGTGTGGCCGCAGCATCCGCCGGCTTGCCGAAATAGTAGCCCTGACCCATGCCGCAGCCGAGGTGCCGCAGTTTTTCGGCTTCCGAGGCTGTTTCGATCCCCTCGGCCACCACTTCGAGATCAAGCCCCTCGCACATTGTGACGATTGCCTTGATGATGTGTTCCGACGTTCGGTCCGTGGTGATAGCCGAGACGAAGGCGCGGTCGATCTTGACCTTGTCGAAGGTGAAGTCGCGCAACCGGCCGAGACTGGATTGTCCGGTGCCGAAATCGTCGAGCGAGATGCGAATGCCGGCCTCGCGCAGTTCGCCGATAATGCGGCGCGCCGTGTCGGCCGAAGTCATAACGGCGGTCTCGGTGATCTCGAGTTCGAGGCGGCGCGGATCGAAGCCGACGGCCGACAGGATCGACAGCGTGTTAAAGGTCGTACGCGGATCCATCAGCTGCGCCGAGGACAGGTTGAACGACAGGAAAAGCTCGCGCGGCCAGGCAAGAGTCGCTTCCGCCGCCTTGCGCAGCAAGGTCTCCGACAGCATGTCGATAAAGCCACGCTCCTCGGCGAGCGGCACGAAGATAGCAGGAGACACGAAACCGAGATCCGGGTCGTTCCAGCGGGCGAGCGCCTCGAAGCCGACGACACGGCTGTCGGCAAGCGAGACGATCGGTTGGAAGTGCACATCGACATTGTCGTTGATGATGGCGTTGCGAAGCGCCTGCTCGAGCTGCGTGGCGCGCTTCATCTCCTGCGCGATCTCGCGCGAATAGACGGTAATCTGGCCGCGGCCGCGGCGCTTGGAACGGTAGAGCGCAGTTTCGGCGCTTTTCATCAGCTCTTCGAAATCCGCGCCGGCGAAGGGATAGACCGCGAAACCGAGGGAGGCGGAGAGACGAACATTGCGATCGCCGAGATCATAGGGCGCCGACAGCACGTCCTTGATCATCTGGCCGGTGCGCTCCGCACCGATCCGTTCAAAGACGAGCGGCAGGATGATGGCGAATTCGTCCCCGTCGTGGCGGGTTACGGTCGCACCGTCCGGCACGCAGGCCTTCAGTCTGTGGGCGACCTGGCAAAGGATTTCATCGCCGGCGACTGAACCGAACAGATCGTTGATCGGTTTGAAACCATCGAGATTGACGATGGCGACGGTGAAAGGTGCCGGATCGGCGGCCCGTTCGCCGGCCAGCAGCCGCACCTTGTCGCGCAGCCGGTACCGGTTTCCCAGCCCGGTCAACTGATCGGTATAGGCCATTGCCTGAAGCTCGTTCTGGCTCACCTGAGGCAATATTGGTCCGGCAGGGTCCATCGACGCATCCTGGATTAAATCCTCTCAATAAGTCGTGAGGATGAGAGCCAAACATTAAAAAACAATAGTTTTTTCCACGGCCCTGCGCAGCGAGATCGACCCATGATTTGGGGGGTTGACAAGCTCCTCAGACCGCTATTGCACCCTTTTGCGCCGGGAGTGCTCGTGCAAGCACGGCCTCGACGGCATCCGGGCTCAACGGCTTGAGGATCACATCGTTCATCCCTGCCGCAAAGCATTCCTCGCGATCGCGCTCAAACGCCTGAACCAAGACACCGATAACGGGGGTCGGACGCCGCGCACCCTGTTCCATCTCGCGAATACGGCGGCAGGCCTCGAAGCCGTTTATGACAGGAAGGGTAACGTCCATCAGCACGATATCGGGCCGGAGTTCATAGCACAGCTGCACGACCTCCTCGCCGTTTGCCGCGATTCGATAGGCATAACCGAGGCCCTCGAGGATTTGCGAGAAGACGATCTGGTTGATGTCGTTGTCCTCAGCGACCAGAACCAATGGCGCTGCTGCAATCTGGGACGGAGCGTTCCGCTCTGTATCGCGGACGGTGATCTCCCAGTCAGCGGCCCGGCTCGGCTGCTGTCCGGCCAGCTTCTCCATGACAAGGAAGGCAAGTTCGGTATCCAGCTGAAAGCCGTCGAGGGTGACGATTGCGATCCCGTAGCTCTCCGCCACTTCCAGGCATTGGACGTCCATCTGCGTGTCGAGAACGATCAGGTCGACCGCCACGCTGACGGAGCGGGCGACGCTCAAAAAGGCCTCCTGCTCGGCGGCATTGCGCACGCAGCAGGCCTCGAGGCCAAGGCGCTGGAAGATCTTAAGGCTCTTCGCCTCGAACTCGGTGTCGGCGGTGACCAGCAGGGCCTTCCGACCGATCGGCGCTGCGTGGTGTTCCCGGTCATCGGCGCCTGCTTTCGACGCCATAGCCGTCACCTCAACCGGCGAGGTGCATGTGATGGCGGCAACCTCGGCTTCGCCCGCCACGGCGAAAGTGGTGACGATGAAATAGCGGCCTGGTTTGCCGACGCGCAGCGAGCGCAGCGTCATGCGCCGGTCGTCGGCGGCGGCATCCGACAACTCGACCGCCGTCGTCGACGGCGTGCCTGTCTCCAGCACATGCCTGGTCACAGCAGTCAGCTGAGCGCCAATCTCGTCGGCGAAGGCACTGGCAAGCGTGCCGCCCAGAACGCTCTCGGCCGAAATGCCCATGGTGGCACAGAATGCCTTGTTCACCGCGACCATGCCGAGGTTGCGATCCTGGACGAAGACCGGTTGCGGCAGGTTGTCGAGGATTTCCTCGGTGAGTTGCACGCGCTCCATGTCGGCGCGCCATTGCTCCTCACGCTTCTTCTGCTCCGTGATGTCGGTGATCACGCAAATGCCGTGACCGGAGGGCAGCCGCCGCTTGCTGAGCTTGGTCCAGCGATTCTGCTGGTCGCACTGCTGCACCTCGGAGCGTTCGCGCCAGTGCGCGGAGATATGTTCGGCGACCCATTCGTCCCGGCCTTGGACGGCGCCTTCCTTGCCACCCATCGTCGCGCCGCGCCAGCCGGCGTCGTAGATTGCGCCGAGATAGTCACGCAATCGGGTGCCCGGCGTCAGGAATTGCGGCGGGACCGGAAAGTAGCTGGCAACGAGACGGCTGGCATAAATCAACTCGTCGTTGCGATCATAGACCACGAAGGCCACGGCGAGCACTTCCGACACGGCGTCGAGCATGGTCGTCTGCATTGTTGCATCCGATACCGGGCTCACCATCCGTCGCTACCCTCGCCTATCGTCACCATGGACTGGTGTAAACTTAATGACGCTGGCGTCTTGAAACACAGGGGTATAGGCGACCAGCCAAAATCTCACGTATTTCGCAACGCAACCGGACATGCCGAAGGAAAGGCCTTGATTCGGCGACGGGGTCTTTGTGAAGGACGCTTCGGCGACGTCTTTCCCCCTGCTGGCAGGCCAGCCTTGCCGTAAAACATTTCAAGTCTGCGTTGAAACTATCGAGCTAAGCTTAAGGCGAACTTAATAGCCTGTTATAGATGTGCCGCTTTTGGTCAGGTCGCGCAGTTCCCGCTTCCCATGGCACTGCAAATCCTCGAAAATAGAATGATGAACATCAAGCAGCTCTCCGAAACGCTCGTCAACCAGATCGCCGCCGGCGAGGTCATCGAACGGCCGGCCAGCGCCGCCAAGGAATTGATCGAGAACGCCATCGACGCGGGTGCGACACGCATCGAGATCGCCACCGCCGGGGGCGGCAAGAGCCTACTGAGGGTCGCCGACAACGGCTCCGGCATGGAGGCGGAAGATCTTGAGCTTGCCATCCGCCGCCACTGCACGTCAAAAATCAGCGACACGCTTTTCGACATCCGCACGCTCGGCTTTCGCGGCGAGGCCCTGCCGTCGATCGGCTCGGTCGCAAGGCTCAGCATCGCCAGCCGAAGGGCCGGCAGTGCTGAAGGCGCGGAGATCGTCGTGGCCGGCGGCAAGGTCTCACCCGTCAGGCCAGCCGCCGCCAATCCCGGCACGACGGTCGAGGTGCGTGACCTGTTCTTCGCCACCCCTGCCCGGCTGAAATTTCTCAAGACCGAGAGGGCGGAAGCGGCGGCGATAACCGAAGTGGTCAAGCGCATGGCGATCGCCTTCCCGGCGATCCGCTTCGTGCTATCGGGCAGCGACCGCTCGACGCTGGAACTGCCCGCGACCGGCGAGGACCATCTGGCGCGCATCGCCCAGGTGCTTGGCGCCGACTTCCGCGACAATGCGATCGCGCTCGACGCCGAGCGCGAGGACGTGCGTCTCGGCGGCTTTGCCGGGCTACCAACCTTTCATCGCGGCAATTCCGCCCATCAATATGCCTTCGTCAACGGTCGCCCGGTGCAGGACAAGCAGATCCTCTCGGCGATCCGCGGCGCCTATGCCGAGACCATGCCGCAGGGCCGCTATCCGGTCGCGGTGCTGTCCCTGACGCTCGATCCGGCGCTGGTTGACGTCAACGTGCATCCTGCAAAATCGGACGTGCGCTTCCGTGATCCAGGCCTGGTGCGCGGCCTGATCGTCGGGGCCATCCGCGAGGCGTTGAAGCACGAAGGCGACCGGGCCTCGACCACGGGGGCCGGAGGCATGCTGCGTGCCTTCCGCCCCGGCTTTCGCCCGACGCCCTCCCCCGCCCCCGGCGGCAGCTGGAGCTTCCAGTCATCGCCCTATCGGCCGTTCGACACTTCCCCACCCGGCGCCTCTGCAAATGGCTTCAGCGAGGCAACGCAGGCGGCTTTCGGCGAAACCGGGATGCCCGCGGCCCGGGCCGAAAGCTTTGTGCCGCGCGAGACCGCCGTGCAGGAGCCGGCTTCCTTCCCGCTCGGGGCAGCCCGCGCGCAGGTCCATGCCA
This sequence comes from Rhizobium arsenicireducens, assembly GCF_964021225.1. Taxonomy (NCBI): domain Bacteria; kingdom Pseudomonadati; phylum Pseudomonadota; class Alphaproteobacteria; order Hyphomicrobiales; family Rhizobiaceae; genus Rhizobium; species Rhizobium arsenicireducens. The sequence goes on from NZ_CAXHYK020000001.1 coordinate 2,512,736, forward strand.
ATTACATCGTTTCGCAGACGAAGGACGGACTCGTCATCGTCGACCAGCACGCCGCCCATGAGCGGCTGGTGTTCGAGCAGATGCGCAGGGCGCTTTCCGGACGGCGCCTGCCGTCGCAAGGCCTGCTGATCCCGGAGATCATCGACCTTCCGGAAGAGGATTGCGACCGTCTCATGGTGCATGCGGAGGCGCTCGAACAGCTCGGGCTCGCCATCGAGCGCTTCGGCCCGGGGGCGATCGCTGTACGTGAAACACCGGCCATGCTGGGCGAGATGGACGTGCCGGGCCTGATCTGCGAACTCGCCGACGAGATCGCAGAATGGGACACCGCCGAAGGGCTTTCGGCGAAACTGGACCATGTTGCCGCCACCATGGCCTGCCACGGATCGGTGCGCTCCGGGCGCCAGCTGAGAGTGGAGGAAATGAATGCCCTACTCAGGCAGATGGAAGAGACACCCGGATCGGGCCAATGCAATCATGGCCGGCCGACCTATGTCGAACTGAAGCTTTCGGACATCGAGCGGCTGTTCGGGCGAAGCTGAAAAGGCTGGAAATCACGCCGATGGCACGCTATGGCAGTTTCGTTACACGCAGGAGGTCCAGTACTATGAACCGTTTCGAAGGTGGAAGCCGGGAAGCCAAGGTCCGTTACCTCGACGCGGACTTCCAGATCCTGTCGCCGGGCTCCTATGTAACCTGCGCGATCACCGGCCAGCCGATCATGATCGACGAGTTGAAATATTGGAGCGTCGCACGGCAGGAGCCCTATATCGACGCAGCCGCCTCGCTCGAGGCCGAAAAGCGCGCCGGCACGCTTCCCAACCAGAAACGCTGATCCGCAGGCCGCCGTTTAGAGCGTTTACTTCTTCAGCCGTCGCGCGCGAAAAGCCTCCACGGCCTGATCGATGACGAGCGCCGGGGCATGCGGATCATCAAAGACCATCTCCACATCGACCACGCTGACCCGCTCGCGCAATTCCTCCGAGCGTCCATGGCCGCCGGCAAGGCGCACCACATCCTTGGCAGTCGTTGCAAGGATCAGGCCGCCAGCGTCGGCGTGGGCAATCAGATCGTCGATCTCGTCGTCGCTCAAGTGGTGATGGTCGGGGAAGTCGCGCGTCTCCACGACATCGGCGCCAATCGTTTCGAGCGTGCGGTAGAACTTGCCGGGATCGGCAATGCCGGCGAAGGCGAGCACGCGCTGCCCGGCAAGACATGAATTGCCGCGCGGCTTGAGCTTGGCGACCATGACCTGCTTGCCAGCCCGCGCCGCCTGGCGCACGAGCTGGTCGGCAGCATTGCCGTCACCGACCTTGAGGATCGCGTCGAGATGGCGCATCTGAACCGCGACCGGCGCACGCACCGGGCCGCCGGGAACGATATGACCGTTGCCGATGCCACGACCGGTATCGATCACCACCAGGGCAAAATCGACCGCCAGCCGGGCGCTTTGGAACCCGTCGTCCATGATGATGAGGTCAGCACCTTCCTTGACCAGACGTTCGGCACCGGCGACACGACGCCGTGAAACAACCGTCAACGCCTCGCGGGCGAGCAGCAGCGGCTCGTCACCGACATCGACTGAACGGTGATGTTCGGGATCGACGACGGTGGTGACATCGAGCGAACCGCCGTAGCCACGGCTGAGAAAACCTGGCTTCAGTCCCTTGGCCTTGGCGGCGCGAGCGATCATCAGCGCGGTCGGCGTCTTGCCGGCTCCGCCGACGGTGAAATTGCCGACGCAGATGACCGGAACCGGCGGCGCGTAGCGCCGCTTGCGGCCCATGCGATAGCCCGCAACCTTGCCGTAGAGGAAGGACAAGGGCGACAGCCCCCAGGCACGCCAGTCGGGCTTCATCCACCAGAAGGGCGGCGCTTCCGATACCATCTCTCGGCTTCCCTTGTTTCCGCGGGTTCCGCCCGCAGCCTCGCATCGGCGGCAACAGAGCCTGACCGCATGGCTTGCGTCAAGTCGAACGTGCCATTTCGGGACAGGTCGCTCAGCCCAGAACGGCTTCGAGCTCCGTAATATCGTTGAGGAGAACGTCGCACGCCTCTTCGAGAGACTGTCGCGACCCGGTGCCGGACAACACCGCGATCTTCAGGCCGGCGCCCGCATTGTGGCCCATGTGAAGGTCGTGGTTATTGTCGCCGACCACGGCCACCTGGTGCGGCGCAAGCCCGGTCTCGGCGCAGAAGCCCAGCACCATGCCGGGACCCGGCTTGGAACCATGGCCGCTGTCATAGCCGGCGACGAAATCGACATAGGCGTCGATACCGAAGCGCCGCACCGTGACGCGGATCGATCTCTCGTTATCGCTGGAGGCGATGCCGAGACGTAGCCCCCGCTCGTGCAACCGGGCAAACAGCGGTTGAAGTTCGGTCACCGGCACGGACAGCTCGGCGGCGCCAGCGAAAAGATCATCGATCAGCGGCACCAGCGTTTCCAGATCAAAAGGCGCACCGGCGGCGATCAGACCCTCTCCGATTTCGCGGCTGTTGCCGGCGGCCAAAAGGCTGTCGGGCACGAGATCACCAGACACCGGATCCATGCCGCAGGCAGCCAGCAGCCTGTCGGCAAGTTTGGCATCATTGGCCGCGGCGATCAGCGCCAGCTTGCGGTTGACCGGCGCCCAGCTTGCATCGAAGTCGAGAAGGGTACCGTCCTTGTCGAACAAAATGCCAGCAATATCTGATATCGCAGCCAAGAGCCCCTCCTTTGTCAGCGTCAGCCGTGGCGCGCAGCGCGCGGCTCAAGCTTCGCCTTGACGGTCAGGGGATTGATGTAGGGCTCCAGGCTTTTGACCGTCGCCATCAGCGCGCCCCGCATTTCCTGCATGCTCTCCATGCCGGCATCGATCATCTTGTGGCGGGCAAGATCATTGGTCGTCAGGAAGTGCACGGCCTTGGCGAGCATTTCGGCGTCGCGGACGATGCGGGCACTGCCGTTGCGCACCAGGCGCTGGTAGCTTTCGCGAAAATTCCCGACCTTGGGACCGGACAGGATCGCACAACCGAGCATGGCGGGCTCCAGCGGATTCTGCCCGCCCTCGCCGGTCAGCGAGCGCCCGACGAAGGCAATCTCTGTCAGGCGCAGGTAAAGGCCCATCTCGCCAATCGTATCACCCAGAAAGACATCGACATCGGGGGTCACGGCATCGTCGCGGGTGCGGCGCGCGACCTTCAGCCCCTTCTCGGTCATCATCGCCTCAATTTCGTCGGCACGCTCGGGATGGCGCGGCACGACGATCGACAGCAGGCCCGTGTGGGCATTCAGCGCACGATGCACCATGCTGGCGATCTTTTCCTCGCCGTCGAATGTGGAGATCGCAGCCCAGGTCTTGCGTTGGCCGATCTGCTGACGATAGCGTTCCAGGACCGTCACGTCGCAGGGCGGCGCGTCGCTGTCGACCTTGATATTGCCGGAGACATTGACCGGCCATGCGCCGAGATCGCGGAACCGTTCGGCGTCGAGCTCGGACTGGGCGATGACCAGCGACAGCTTCGAGAACAGCGCTTCCGCGATCGACGAATGGCGCCGCCAGCGGTCGAAGGAACGGTCGGACATGCGAGCATTGACGAGGATCTGCGGGATATGCCGCTTGTGCAGTTCCATCAGCGTGGTCGGCCAGATTTCCGATTCCACCGAGATTGCCACGTCGGGCCGCCAATAGTTGAGGAAGCGACGAACCGCTGGCCTAACGTCGAGTGGCACGTATTGATGCAGGATCTCGCCGTCGAGTCGGAAGCGGGCAAGCTCGGCCGAGGTGACAGTACCAGTGGTCAGAAGGACATTGATGTCGCGACGGCGCAACTCGCGCATCAAGGGCACGATGGCGAGCGTCTCTCCGACGCTGGCTGCATGCATCCAGACGAGCGGGCCAAGGGGGCGATCAATCGCTGGATAGCCGTATCGTTCATGGCGACGGGCGCGATCTTCCTTGCCCTTGGCGGCGCGCAAGGCAAGCAATGGCCCCGTCAGCGGATAAGCGGCAACGCCCGCCCAGCCGTAGGAGGCTATGATCAACGATGCAAGACCATCGCTCATCGCCATTACTCGGGACCGTCTCTGTTCATCGTGACCGCCATTTCGCCCTTTCCGGGGTTGGCTAGGCAAAAATCTCTGATGCTTCAAAACTACGTTTTAAAAGTGACATAGGGCAACGGCCGGGACCTTCGTCCACAGGCCACCACCCAAAAAAGTCCTCAGCTCTCGATTGTCTTGCCGCCCGGGGTCAGCAAACGGTGCATATGCACGATGAAATAGCGCATATGGGCATTGTCGACGGTCTGCTGGGCCTTGGCTTTCCAGGCCGCCAAAGCGCTCGCATAGTCAGGGAACATGCCGACGATGTCGAGGTCGTTAAGGTCGCGAAACTGGACTTCCTCCAGGCTTGACAATTCGCCGCCGAAGACGAGGTGAAGAAGCTGCTTGCTCTCGCTGGATTCCGTCATTCCCGATTTCTTTCAGTTCGCGTTATCTCCCACCTTCCTCTGCTCGATTTCGCAGAAAAGGTCAACCGCGCGGCAGGAGAAGGAGGTGTTTCAGCAGGTCCGGAAGTTCAGCGTCGATGGCAGCGCAAAGCTCGCCATGACTGACATCCGGCCGGTTGTAGCAGAGCAGTTCGCCGGCAAGATCGACAAGACGCCCGCCAGCGCGCTCCAGGATCAGGTCGGCGGCGGCGAGATCCCAGTCATGGGAATTGCGTTTTACCAACGTCGCATCGATCCGGCCCTCGGCGACCATGGCGAGCCGATAGGCGAGCGACGGGATATGCTCGACGCGCTCGATGCGGGCCCGGATGACGGCGTCGAAGGCGGAAACGATGTCCTGCGGGGTGGCGACGCGCAGGCGCTCGTCGGGCCGATGCGCGGCAACCGTGATCGGCTGGCCGTTCTTCAGCGCCGGGCCGTCGATACAGGCGGCAAACTCCTCGTCGAGCGCGGGTGCAACCAGGACGCCGGCCACCGGCCTGCCCCCATGTACCACCGCGACGCTGACGCACCAGGTCTTGCGGCCGTTGATGAAGGCACGTGTGCCGTCGATCGGATCGACGACGAACAGTGTCTCGCAGTCGAGCCGCGCCGGATCGTCGTCGGTTTCCTCCGACAGCCAGCCATAGGTCGGGCGGGCCTTGCGCAGTTGATCTTCGAGACAGCGGTTGGCAGCATAGTCGGCGGCACTGACCGGCGAATGGCCCTCGTTCTTCCACCAGACTTCCGGCGACTGGCCGAAATAGCTGAGCGCCACCGCGCCGGCTTCGCGCGCAGCCGTGGCGATCAGCGTCATGTCCGCCTGCCAGTCGAAGGTCGTCTTGCCCATTGGTTCCATTTCTCCCGGCCCGCGGTCTACCGCCCGTTCATCAGCGCCCGGCAAGCGTCATGCCCTCAATGGCGATCGTCGGTGCGGCGACGCCGAACTTGCGGTCGATGTCGCTCGCCGGCGTAACGCGCATGAACATGTCCTTGAGGTTCGAGGCGATCGTCACCTCGGAAACCGCGTAGGTGAGTTCGCCGTTCTCGATCCAGAAGCCGGTGGCGCCGCGGCTATATTCGCCGGTGATCATGTCGACGCCCTGACCGATCAGTTCGGTCACGTAGAAGCCACTTCCGACCTGGCGGATCAGGTCCTCGGGCGAGATCGTGCCCGGTTCGAGCGCAAGGTTGGTGGAGGTCGGAGAAACGGACGTTCCGCCGCGTGCGCCGCGGCCATTGGTATGGAGGCCGAGTTCACGGGCAGCCGAAGAGGAGAGGAACCAGTGCTTCAGCACGCCGTCCTCGATCATCGCCAGCTTCTCTCCGCGCACCCCTTCTCCGTCGAAGGGCCGCGATGCGGAGCCGCGAACTTTCAGCGGGTCGTCGGTGATGTTCAGCCCAGACTTGAGCACCTGCTCGCCCATGCGGTCGCGCAAGAAAGATGTCTTGCGGGCGACCGAGGCGCCGTTGATGGCACCGGCGATATGGCCGACGAAACCGCGCGCGACACGCGGGTCGAAGACCACGGTCACGTCCTTATCCGTCGGCACCTGGCGCGGGTTGATCCGCTTGACCACGCGCTCGCCGGCGCGGCGGCCGATTTCCTCCGGCGTGTCGAGTTCGTTGTAATAGAGACGGCTGTCGAAATCGTGGTCGCGCTCCATGCGCGTTCCCTCGCCGGCGATCACGCCGACCGAGCGGCTGAAACGGGAAGCCATGTAGCTGCCGGAAAAGCCGTGTGAGGTGACAAGCACCATTCCGCCCATGCCGGCGGATGCACCCGCGCCGGCCGAATTGCTGACGCCGTCGATGCCGAGCGCTGTAGCCTCCATCGCGAGCGCCGCCTCGCGCAGCATCTCGCTCGAAACCTCGGTCGGATCGAAGAGTTCGAGATCGACGATGGAGCGGGCGAGGTCGGCCTCGTCAGCCAAACCCGCATAGGGGTCTTCCGGCGAAACCCTTGCCATGGCGACGGCGCGCTCGGCCAGGACCTTGAGATCAAAACCAGGATTGGCCGAGACGCTGGCGACCTGCTTGCCGATGAAGACCCTCAACGAGAAATCGTCACCTTCCGAGGCATCGGTTTGCTCAACCTTGCCGAGGCGGACGCTGACCGAGGCCGAGCGGGAGCGCACGACCACGGCATCGGCACTGTCGGCGCCGGCTTTCAGGGCAAGCGCAACAAGTTCCTCGGCGCGGGAGAGGAGGCTGGCGGAATCGATCTGGCTGGACATGATTTGGCCTTTCATTCCCGCTCCATTTATTGTGCATTACGAATGGCATCAAGGGTCGCCCGGTGATTCACCGTCCACAGGCGATCACAAACGCAGGAGAGCCACAGATTGTCGACTGGAGCCGAGGCGCTTTTCGCCGAAACGCTGTTGTTGCTCGGCGGCGCGATCGTCGCTGCCCCGGTTTTCCGCAAGCTCGGGCTGGGCACCGTGCTCGGTTATCTGGCCGCAGGCGTCGTGATCGGGCCGATCGCGCACATCATCACCGGCACTGGAGACATTCTTGCGGTCGCCGAACTGGGCGTTGTCTTCCTGCTGTTCATTATCGGCCTGGAACTGAAACCGACGCGCCTCTGGCACATGCGCCATGACATATTCGGACTCGGCACCGCCCAGGTGGTGGTAACAGGCCTCGCACTCACCGGTGTCTGCATCCTGACGGGACTGACCGACTGGCGCGGCGGACTGGTGGCCGGCTTCGGCCTTGCGCTTTCGTCAACTGCCTTTGCCTTGCAGATACTCAACGACAGTAACGAGATGAACAGCCGGCACGGCCAGCGCTCCTTCTCGATCCTGCTGCTGCAGGACATCGCCATCGTCCCCTTGCTCGCCATGGTGTCGATCCTCGGCGGCAGCGGCGGAGGCGATGGACATTCCCCGCTCATCAGTGCCGCCCTTTCGATCGGCGCCATCATCGTGACGATCCTGGCCGGGCGCTTCCTGCTGACCCCGCTCTTCCAGGTCATCGCCCGTACCGGTGCGCGCGAGGTGATGATCGCGGCGGCCCTCTTCGTCGTCCTGGGATCCGCCATGCTGATGCATGTGGCGGGCCTCTCCATGGCGATGGGCGCCTTTCTGTCTGGTGTAATGCTGGCGGAATCCTCCTACCGGCATGAACTCGAGGCCGATATCGAGCCATTCCGCGGCCTGCTTCTGGCCCTGTTCTTCATGGCGGTCGGGCTTTCGATGCAACTGGACGTCATCTGGAACAATCTGGTGATCATTCTGATCGCCGTGCCAGCCCTGATGGCAATAAAGGCTGGCATTCTCTACGGGCTCTGTCGTGCGACCGGTTCGAGCCACGAGGATGCGACCCGCATCGCACTACTCCTGCCGCAAGGTGGCGAGTTCGGATTCGTTCTCTTTACCACTGCAGCCGTCAGCGGCCTGATCAGCGCCAGCACCTCCTCGCTGCTGATCGCCATCGTCACCCTGTCCATGGCGCTGATGCCGTTCGGCTCGCTTATCACCCGTCGCTTGATCACTGAGGAGACCCGCGAAGAGATCGATGAGGATTTCGAGGGCGCCGGTTCAGAGGTGCTGATCATCGGCTTCTCCCGTTTCGCCCAAATAGCCGCGCAGATCCTGCTCGCCAGCGGTCGCGACGTGACGATCATCGACAATTCAGCCGACCGCATCCGTCAGGCCGCATCCTTCGGCTTCCGCATCTACTTCGGTGACGGCAGTCGCCTCGACGTGCTGCGCGCCGCGGGCATCGAGCGAGCCAAAATCGTCGCAGTCTGTACGCAGAAGCGCGAAATCACCGACCGGATCGTCGATATGATCAGGGCCGAATATCCGGAGACACGCCTCTTCGTGCGCGCCTATGACCGTGTCCACAGCATCTCGCTGAGAAAGCGCGACGTCGAATACGAGCTGCGCGAGACGCTAGAATCCGGACTTCTTTTCGGTCGCCGCACGATCGAGGCGCTCGGCGTCGGCGAAGACGAGGCCCGTGCGATCGGCGAGGACATTCGCCGGCGCGATGAGGAGCGCCTAAAGATCCAGGTGTCCGAAGGATTCCACGCGGGCCGCCACATGCTGCACAACCGTCCGGTTCGCCCCGAGCCGCTGGTCAAGCCGAAGCGGACAACGGCCAAGTCCGATGCGGACGCCACCAATGCGGACCAGGACAGCGCCTGACGCTCACCTCAGTGGCGGATGAAATCCTCGATCCGTGCCTCGAGCTCGCGCTTGAACTGGTCCTTGATAACCTCGTTCACCTCGATGATCTGGCGGGCCTTGAGAAGGTCGAGCACGCGGAAGGCATTGACCTCGGGCCGCAGGTAGATGTCCGGTTGGCAGAGCTTCATCTTCAGCGCGATATTGGACTGCATGAGTAGCTGGGTCGCTCCGAGCAGACTGTCGATCCGGTTCGGCACGAAGCTGCCCGCCGTATCCGGGCCACCAACAACGTCGACCCCGACAATGATGTCGGCCACACCGCTCAGGTGTTCGTAAGGCACGGGATTGAAGATGCCACCGTCGACCATCAGCCGGCCGTCGCGGTGGATCGGCATGAAGAGTGCCGGAATAGCAGCCGAAGCGGCGAGCGCCTGGTGGAGATCGCCCGTCTCGCAGACCACTTCGCACTGGCCGTAATAATCGGTGGCGATCGCCTTGAACGGGATGTCCAGTTCGGAAAATTCGTGGGGGATCTCCTTGGGAAGGAAGGCCTTGAGAATGCGTTCCAGGTTGAACTGCCCAAGCTTGAAGCCGCCCAGCGCATCGCGCATGGTCGCCGGGCCAAGGCCCCAGAGCCGGCTCAGCACCGTGGCGCGGTGACCGATGGTTTCCACCACGTAGTCGCGAATTTCCCGCCCCGTCATTCCGGCTGCCATCCCTGCCCCGAGGATGGCCCCCATGGACGACCCGGCGATCGCCACCGGCTTGATACCCAGTTCGTCGAACGCCTCGATGACCGGGATCTGGGCAAAACCCCGCGCGCCGCCGGCTCCGAGCGCCAGCCCGACCGATGGAGTGCCGGCCGACCGCATGGGCGGCGCGGCAACGGTCAAAGCAATCTCATCCTGCATGGCGACTTTCCCCGAGTGACGTTTCAGGCAGGTCTATAGGAAAAGAAGTACATTTTCGTGTCACCGAAACTGCGCTCCTCAAGGTATCCGAACACAGGATCGACGATGACCTCGACATCCGCACGCTCCTCGAGGAGGACGATCGCGCCCGGCTTGAGCCAGCCGCCGGCATGGGCGGCAAAAAGCGCCTTTTCGCCGAGCCCCTTGCCGTAGGGCGGATCGGCAAAAACAAGATCGAACGGCTCGATATTGGAAGCGGGGCCGAGATCCGTCGCATCGCGGCGCAGGATGCGGGCGCGGCCATGCAGGCCGAGCGCGTCGATGTTTTCCCACAAGAGGCTGCGACCCTCGATGCTGTTCTCGACGAAAAGGGCCGATTTCGCGCCGCGCGACAGGGCCTCTATGCCGACAGCGCCGGTGCCGGCAAAGAGGTCGAGCACGCGGGTGGCGTCGAGCACGCCCGGATGGGCATGCGCCAGGATGTTGAACAGGCTCTCACGCGTCCGGTCGGTGGTCGGCCGGATGGCGTTGGATTTTGGCGCGGCCAGCATACGGCCGCGAAACTCACCGCCGACGATCCGCACCGCGCCCTACCTCTTGCCCTTGGCTGGGCCGCGGCCACCGGAGGGCTTGCCGCCGCTGGGGCGTCCGCCGGGCTTACCGGAGAACGACTTCGGCCCACCGGGTTTCCCACCGAAGGGCTTGCCGCCTCTCGGCTTGTCGCCAAAGGGCCGATCGCCTGCCGGACGGCTGTCGGCGCTGCGAGGGCCACGTGGCTTGTCGCCGAAAGGACGGTCTCCCGCAGGGCGGCTGTCGCTGCGGGGGCCACGCGGCTTGTCACCATACGGACGGTCACCGGCCGGGCGACTGTCGGCGGTGCGAGGCGACCGCGGCTTGTCACCGAACGGCCGGTCGCCGCGGGGACGATCGTCGCGCGAGCGTGCCTCGTAGGGGCGACCCTCGCGGGGGCCATCGCCACGGGGGCGGTCGCTGCGGGGACGGTCGCCGGTACGCGCCGGACGCTCTGAACGGTCGCCGCGGTCGGGACGGCCGCCGAAATCGCGCTTTCCGGCGAAACCTGCGTCGTCCTTGCCGCGCGCGGGCTCCTCGGAGCGGATCCATTCGCCCTCCGCGTCACGGGTGCGGCTGACCGTCACGCGCGGTCCCGGATCGGGACGGCCGTAGTCCGACTTTCCCTTGCGGTCAGGATCGAAACGGTTGGACGACCTGGTCGGCTTGCCGTCCTTGGTGCGGCCATAACGCTTGTCGGCGGCCCCGTCGGGACGGGCACGGGCCGGACGCTTCTCTGCAGCGGCTGCGGCCTCGCCGGCCTTCTTTTCCGAGACCGGACGGGCGCCAGGCGCCATCCAGACATTGGCGGTGCGTGATGATCCCGGCGTGCGGCGCTGCGGCTTGTCGGCGAAATCACCGCGGCTGTCGCCACGATCGGAACGCGGGCCAGAGGCGCGCTTGTCGCCGAAGCTCCCCTTGCCGCGGTCGTCGCCGGCACGCTTACCCTGCGGCTTGCCACGTGGCTCCTCGCGTCGGGTGTCGAGGCGGCCGAGCGCCTGCTCACGGCGATCCTCGGGCTTGCCTTCGCGCCTTCCTTCGCCGCGCGGCTTTTCCTCGCGCGCCCATTCGGACTTCGCCGGCCGCGCCTTGGCAGGGGCGGCCTCCTCGTCCTCATCGCCAGCACCGTGATCGAAGATCGGCGCATCGAAATTGGCCTTGGCCTCCTCGATCAGCCGGGGACCGAGCTGGTCGCGCAGCATGCGGCCGCGAACCTCGATGACCTTGCCCTCGGGCAGGTCGCCAAGCTGAAACGGGCCGTAGGAAATGCGGATCAGGCGGTTGACCTCGAGGCCGAGCGCGCCGAGCACGTTCTTGATCTCACGGTTCTTGCCTTCGCGCAGACCCATGGTGATCCAGACATTGTGGCCCTGCTTGCGGTCCAGCGTCGCATCGATGGCGCCGTAGAGCACGCCGTCGACGGCAATGCCTTCTTTCAGCTTGTCAAGCGCCGGCTGGTCGATCTCGCCATAGGCGCGCACACGGTAGCGGCGCAGCCAGCCGGTGGTCGGCAGCTCCAGAACGCGGGCAAGTCCACCGTCATTGGTGAGCAGCAGCAGGCCCTCGGTGTTGATGTCGAGGCGGCCAATGGACATGACGCGCGGCAGGTCTTCCGGCAGGTTTTCGAAGACCGTCGCGCGGCCTTCCGGATCGGCATTGGTGGTCACCAGGCCGGCCGGCTTGTGATAGAGCCAGAGGCGCGTGCGCTCGATGCCGCGGATCGGCTGGCCATCGACCTCGATCGCATCGGCGAAGGTCGCGTTGACGACCGGCGTGTCGAGGACCTTGCCGTTGAGCGTGACGCGGCCTTCCATGACCATGCGTTCGATGTCGCGCCTGGAGGCGACCCCGGCGCGGGCGAGCAGCTTGGAAATGCGTTCCGGCTTCACGCCCTCTTCGCCCTCGACCGAGGCCTGCGGCTTCGCCGCCTTGGGCGCCGGCTTGTCGGTTGCCGTGCTCGGCTTGCGGGTGAGCGGCTTGCCGCCGCGGTCGGACGTTTTCGGTCCGGGGCGCCTGGACTTGTCTTTGAATGTCATTTGCTGTTTGCCTGTGGTTTGGGCTGTCCTAGCAGGTCAGGGCGGCTTGGTTAAGAGGAAAGTTGTGGACGTGGCGCAGACGAACGGATTCATGGCAGCGGCGCTGGAAGAGGCAAGAACCGCGGGCGAGCGCGGTGAGGTGCCTATCGGCGCCGTCGTGGTCGCGGATGGCCGGATCGTCGCCCGTTCCGGCAACGAGACGAGGGCGCTCAACGACGTCACCGCGCATGCCGAGATTCTCGCGATCCGCCGGGCCGCCGAAGCGCTCGGCGACGAGCGGCTTTCGGGCGCCGACCTCTATGTCACGCTCGAACCCTGCACCATGTGCGCGGCCGCCATTTCCTTCGCCCGCATCCGCCGGCTCTACTACGGCGCAGAAGATCCGAAGGGCGGCGGGGTGGACAATGGCGTGCGCTTCTACACCCAGCCAACCTGCCATCATGCACCGGAAGTCTATTCCGGCCTCGGGGAAACGGAATCCGCCACATTGCTACGAGACTTCTTCCAGAACAGGCGGTGAAGGGGCCTCACGCCGCGAGCGGGCCGAGCTCCGCGCCATCGAAGACGATGCGATCGCGGCCGCCGTCCTTCGCCCGGTAGAGATATTCGTCCGCGCGGCGGAAGAGGTCGACCGGGTCGAAGGCATCGATGACGGACGCCGCGCCGATGCTGACGCTGATCGGCACCCGGCTGCCGGTGACCACGAGTTCGACAGCCGCCACGGCGCGGCGAATGCCATCTGCGACGGCGCGCGCCCGTGTCACGTCAGCCGGATGCAGGAAGACGACAAACTCCTCGCCGCCGATCCGTCCCCAGAGATCGGCACCGGTGGTCGCCTCGGCGATGCAGGACGCGATCCGGCGGAGCGCCTCGTCGCCGACGAGATGGCCGAAGGTATCGTTGATGCGCTTGAAATGATCGGCATCGGCGACCAGCAGGGCCGCGGGTCCCTGATGGCCGGGAGCGCGCGAAGCAAGCGCGGCAAAGAGGGCCTCGCGGTTGAGCCCTCCGGTCAGCGCGTCGCGGCGCGCCTTGAAGCGCAGGTCCTCATGCAGTCGTCTCAGTTCACCATGCATGTCCTCGAGTTCGACATGCATGCGGGCGAGTTCGTCGCGCTGGCGCAGGATGACGTCCTTTTGGTGGAACTGCCACAGGCTGGCCGGTCCGCCGATCACCAGCGGGCAAAGCGCGCTCATCCAGAAACCCGGCCCATCCGGATGACCGCCCAGCAGGGGCACCAGAGCCAAGACGATGGAGACGGAAAGGACCACCGAGGCCACCGTTGCGACCGCGGACTTGATCCATGTATTTTTGCTGACGCCGAACATGGCGGCACGCTAGCCGATCTGGAGTTAACGTAGCGTAAGGCGGGAAGCGCGGACCGACGGAATTGGGCGCTCAACCCGCCGCGAATTCCTTCAGCTTGTCGCCGGCGAGCCGATAGCGGATCCACTCGTTCTGCGGCTCGGCACCGATCGCGTCATAGACGCGGATGGCCGGCTCGTTCCAGTCGAGCACGCTCCATTCGAAGCGGCCGCAGCCTTTGTCGACGGCGATCCTTGCCAGATGGCGCAGCAACAGCTTGCCGGCGCCCGAACCGCGATAGTCCGGCGAGATGTAGAGATCCTCGAGATAGAGGCCGTTCCTTGCCTGCCAGGTGGAATAGTTGAAGAACCAGACGGCAAAGCCGGCCGGCACGCCGTCCGCTTCGAGAATTGCCGCTCCCGTCACGGCACCTGGGCCGAACAGCGATGCAGTCAGGCTCTCCTGGCTCGCCTCGACCTCGTGGCCGGCGTTTTCGAACACGGCAAGCTCGGTGATGAAGCGCAGGATCGTGCCGACGTCAGCAGCGGTTGCATCGCGGATAGTGAAGTTCATCTGATCCCCTGAGATGTTCGGCCATGCAAAAGGGCAGGTCGTTTCCGCCCTGCCCTGTCTAGGAAAAATCCGAAGCCAATCGGCTTACTGGAACGGCATCCACCATTGTCTGTTCTGGTTGGCGGCCTTGGCCATTTTCTTGCGGCGCTTTTCCTTCTTCGATTCCGGCTCGCCGAGATCGGCGAGGGCCGCCTCGTCCGCCTTGCGGTATTCGGTCGGCGGATCGGAGAGGAAGCGGCGCTGGTCGAGATAGGCGCCCTTCTGCAACTCGCGCGCCTCGCGGAAGGCCTGCCATTTCTGCGTCTCGGTCAGCGTGCCGCTCGTACCGTAACCGGCGAGCAATGGCGAGCGGTAGCGCGGGTTATTGGCATTGGCGTCCGCTTCGGCGACGAGGCGCTCGCGCGCCTGTTCCGGGCTTTCCAGCCATTCGGGATTTTCCTTGCCGGCCAGCGACTGCTGCGGCGCGGCGAGATTGGCCTTGGCGGTTTCCGGCGGCATGACAAGAGCCGGGCGCGGATTGTACTTCGTGCCCTTGTTCTTGTTCGTATCCGAGCCGATTGAGACAGCCGAGCCGACGTCGTCGACCAACTGTTCCATGGCGGTCTTGTCGGTGCCGTAGGTCGGGCTGCCGACGCAGCCGGTCAATGCGGAGCATGCGAGCAAAAGGCCGGCCATCCCGGCGCCAACTCTGAACAATTCTGCCGATTTCATGAATGCCTTCGAGCCTCGCCGCTGTTTATGCTTTCGCCGACTGTCTTCCTTACTCGATTGAGCGAAGAATCCGGCCAATTTCAGGCACATTTACCGGATGACCGCGCAAAGCGCAAATCATCCGATAACATTGCGTTAATGACGGGCGGCCAATTCGCGTAAAGCCGCTGCATCGCGGGCCGAGACGTCGGGATAGTCCGGGTCCGAGCCGACATCGCTGGTGATCTTCCACGAGCGGGCGCATTTCGTGCCCTCGGCAAGCTTCGGCTCGACCGCGACCTTGGTTCCGTCGTCGAGGCGAAAGGCCTCGGCCGGGCCTTCACCGGCCAGAACCGTGATGGCGGACGTGATACAGATCTCGGCGAAGTCGAGGCCGTCCAGCGTCGCCAGCAGTTCCGGATCGCCGACATGCACGACGGGCGCGGCTTCCAGCGACGAGCCGATACGCTTGTCCTTGCGCTCGATCTCCAGCGCGCCTGTGACGGCACGGCGGACAGTGCGAACCTTTTTCCACTTTTCGGCCAGCGCCTCGTTCGACCAGTCGGCCGGGATTGCCGGGAACTGTTCGAGATGGACCGACTCGGCGTTTGGATCGCGCGACAGCCAGGCTTCCTCGGTGGTAAACGGCATCATCGGCGCAAACCACAGGACGAGGCAATCGAACAGCTTGCGGATGACGAAGAGCGATGAACGGCGCTTCAGGCTCGACGGCGCATCGCAATAGAGCGTGTCCTTGCGGATGTCGAAGTAGAAGGCCGAGAGCTCGACATTGGCGAAATCGGTCAGGGCGCGGGTGATGCGCTTGAAGTCGAAATCGTCATAGGCCTTGCGCACCAGCTGGTCGAGTTCGGCCAGGCGATGCAGCATGAGCTTTTCGAGCTCCGGCAGATCGGCATAGGCAATCTCCTCGCCGGTGTCGTGGGCAAGCGTGCCGAGCATCCAGCGGATCGTGTTGCGGATCTTGCGGTAAGCGTCGATATTGGTCTGGATGATCGTCTTGCCGACGCGCAGGTCTTCCGCATAGTCCGACGACATGACCCAGAGGCGCAGGATATCGGCGCCGGCATCCTTCATGATGTCCTGGGGCGCGGTGACGTTGCCCTTGGACTTCGACATCTTCTCGCCCTTCTCGTCCATGATGAAACCATGGGTGACAACGGCGTCGTAGGGCGCGCGACCGCGCGTGGCGCAGCTTTCCAGCAGCGAGGAATGGAACCAGCCGCGATGCTGGTCGGAGCCTTCGAGATAGACGTCGGCCGGCCATTTCAGGTCCGGGCGGTCCTCCAGCGTGAAGGTGTGGGTCGAGCCTGAGTCGAACCAGACGTCGAGGATGTCGGTGACCATCAGCCATTTTTCGGCATCATGGGCATTGCCGAGGAAGCGCTCCTTGGCGCCTTCGGCGAACCAGGCGTCGGCACCTTCCTTCTCGAAGGCTTCGAGGATGCGGTCGTTGACTTGCTTGTCCTGCAGGACATTGCCGGCGGCATCAGCGAAGACGCAGATCGGCACGCCCCAGGCGCGCTGACGCGACAGCACCCAGTCCGGACGGCCTTCGATCATGGCGCGCAGGCGGTTCTGACCGGCTGCGGGCACGAAGCGGGTGTCGTCGATGGCCGAGAGGGCTCGGCTGCGCAGCGTCGTGCCGTCGCCAAGCTCCTTGTCCATGTAGACGAACCATTGCGGCGTGTTGCGGAAGATGACCGGCTTCTTGGAGCGCCAGGAATGGGGATAATCATGCTTGACGCGGCCGCGGGCAAACAGGTTGTTCGCCGCGATCAAGGCATCCATGACGCGCTTGTTGGCATCGCCCTTCTTGCCGTTGTCGTCGATGACGCGGGCGGCACCGCCCTCGGCCGACGGTCCGAAGCCCGGCGCGTCCTCGGTGTAGAAACCGGCGTCGTCGACGGTGAAGGGGATCTTGGTATCGATACCCTTGTACCGCGCCTTCTCCATCCAGATATCAAAGTCTTCTCGACCGTGGCCCGGCGCCGTATGCACGAAGCCGGTACCGGCATCATCGGTGACGTGGTCGCCGTCGAGCATCGGCACCGTAAATTCATAACCGCCGCCGAGGCCCGCGAGCGGGTGTCTGCAGTTCACGCCGTCCAGCTCGGCGCCCGCAATATCCCGCACCAATTCAAGAGTGAGTTTGGCTTTAGCCGCGCAGTCACCGGCCAGGCGCTTGGCGAAGATCAGCTTCTCGCCCGGCTGCGGACCAAAGTCGTTGACTGCCTCCGTGACTTCATAAAGGCCGTACTCGATGCGCGACGAGAAGGAGATCGCGCGGTTTCCAGGGATGGTCCAAGGTGTGGTTGTCCAAATGACAACGGAGGCATCAAGCAAATCGCTCGCCTTCTCGCCGTCGCGAACGACGAACTTCACCGGGAACTTCACCCAGATCGTGTCGCTCTCGACCTCGTGATATTCCACCTCGGCTTCCGCCAGCGCCGTGCGCTCGACCACACTCCACATGATCGGCTTGGAACCGCGGTAGAGCTGGCCGGACATGGCGAGCTTCAAGAGTTCGCCAGCGATGCGGCTTTCGGCGTGGAAGTTCATCGTGGTGTAGGGACGGTCGAAATCGCCTTCGATGCCGAGACGGCGGAATTCCTCCGACTGGATGTCGATCCAGCCTTGCGCGAATTCGCGGCATTCCTTGCGGAATTCGTTGACCGGGACTTCGTTCTTGTCCTTGCCCTTGGCGCGGTAGGCTTCCTCGATCTTCCATTCGATCGGCAGGCCGTGGCAGTCCCAGCCGGGCACGTAATTGGCGTCATAACCGCGCATCTGGAACGAGCGGGTGATGACGTCCTTCAAGACCTTGTTCAGCGCATGGCCGATATGGATGTTGCCATTGGCATAGGGCGGGCCGTCATGCAGGACGAATTTCTCGCGGCCGGCGGCGGAGGCGCGGAGCCTCTTGTAGAGGTCCATGTCCTTCCACTTCCTTGCCATTTCCGGCTCCTTCTGCGGCAGGCCGGCGCGCATCGGGAATTCGGTCTGGGGCAGGTAGAGGGTGGAGGAATAGTCTACTTTGTCAGTGGTATCGGTCATGATCTTGCCATCGAGGGGCGCCCGATTAGGGTCGCGCATTGGTCGTGTAAATCGCGGTGACGGAGAGCGTCTGGAGAAACGCCGAAAACCCGGACCCTCCGGCAGCTTTCACAGCGCGCGGAAGGCCGGGCCCATAATTCGAAGGGATATGGTCAGCCGAACCCTGGTCATTGTGGGCGTTGTTTAAGGGTTTTCACCGGGAAAAGGAAGAGGCTTGGTGGCCGGCGCGGACAGTGTTCGCCTATTCGCCGCCGTCGGCCTTCATGGCGGCGCGCAGGGCGTCGTTGATGCGATCCTGCCAGCCAGGCCCGTCCTTCTGGAAAAATTCCAGAACGGCGCTGTCGATCTTGATCGACACCATTTCCCTGGCCTCCGGCACGGCGCGTCGCTCGACGGCGGGAGCGGCCGGTTTCTTGGCCGGTTTGAACAAGGCTTCAGCCGCATCTATCGGGTTTACGGGGCGGCGCGGCGGACTGGCCATCAAATCACCTTCCTTGTTCTGTGTTCAAATGCGGCTTTCAATTCCGCCGGGCAATAGGCGTCAAATCCAGGCGGGGGTCAATCGCCAGCCACACTAGAAGGCGATCTTCGCGTCCAGTTCGCCAAGCGGCCTTATGCCGGACAGAAGCGCCCTCGCCTCCTCCTCGTCCTTGCGGATCTGTTCGACCAGCGGCTCCAGCCCGGTAAATTTCAGTTCGTCGCGCAGGTGGCCGAAGAAGGACACGCGGCAGTGCTCTCCGTAAAGGTTCCCGGCGAAATCGAAGACGTAGGTTTCCAGCAGGGGAGCGCCATCCTCGGTTACCGTCGGGCGATAGCCGAAGCTGGCGACACCATCGTGCAGGCTGCCATCGGCCCGGCGCAGGCGGACCGCGTAGATGCCGGGCTTCAGCTCGGCTTCGGGGGCGAGCGCCATGTTGGCCGTCGGATAGCCCAGCGTTCGCCCCAACTGCTGGCCCTTGATGACCTCGGCCTCGACGGTGAAGCGATAGCCGAGCAGGCCGGCGGCTTGCCCCACATCGCCCTCGGCGAGCAGGCGGCGGATGCGGCTGGACGAGACGACCTCGGCGCCTTCGTCGCGGAAGGCATCGACCAGCGTCACGCCGAAGCCGTTGCGCTTGCCGGCCTCCATCAGGAAGGCGGGGCCGCCCTCGCGACCCTTGCCGAAATGGAAGTCGAAGCCGGTCACCACCTCGGTCGCCCCGAGCCAGTCGACCAGGATCGAGCGGACGAATTCCTCGGCCGAGCGGGAGGAAAATTCGCGATCGAAGGGATATTCGATGACCGAGTGGAAGCCCATGGCTTCCAGCACCTGGGCGCGAACCGGCGCAGGCGTCAGGCGGAAGACCGGCTTGTCGGGATTGAAGACGGTGCGCGGATGGGGCTCGAAGGTCAGCACCAGGGCCGGGACGCCACGGCTCTGCGCCAGTTCCAGCGCCCGGTTGAGCACGGTCTGGTGGCCGCGATGCACGCCGTCGAAATTGCCGATGGCAATCACCCCGCCCTTGAGGTTTTCCGGCAGCGGGTTCTTCTTTTCGTTGCGGTGAAAGACGGTCATGGCATGTCCTCGCCTCAGGCGAGCCTCTGCATCCAGTAGTTCGGCGCGGCGTTCTCGCGCTTCAGCCAGGCATTGAGGATCGCCTCGTCCGGCTTGCCGTTGACCGTATATTCGGCCGCATGGATGCCGCCGGAGATATAGAGAAGGTCGAGGCCGGCATCGAGAGCGCCGCGCACGTCGGTCGGCATGCCGTCGCCGATCGCCAGCACGCGGCCCTTGTCGACCGGGCCTTTGTGGGCTTCGGCCGCGGCCACGAGGGAGGCCTCGTAGATCGGGCTGTGCGGCTTGCCGGCGATGCGGGTCGTGCCGCCGAGTTGTTCGTAATAGGCGGCAACCGCGCCAGCGCAGGGAATGATGCGGTGGCCGCGCTCGACGACCAGGTCGGGATTGGCGCAGATCAGTGGCGCCTGGCGGGCGGCAAAAGCGACCAGCATGTCGTGATAGTCTTCCGGCACTTCGGTTTCATCATCAAAGAAGCCTGTACAGACGATGGCCTCGGCCTCCTCCGCGGACACGCGGACGACGTCGAGGTCGTCGAGCAGGTTCAGGTCGCGGTCGGGACCGAGGAAGAAGATCTTGTTCGGGCCGGCGGCGATCAGCGTGCGGGTCACATCACCGGAGGTGACGATCCGGTCATAGGCTGTGTCGGCGACGCCGATCATGCGCAGCTGATTGATGACGTCCTGCGAGCGGCGCGGCGAATTGGTAATGAGAACCACGGTCACGCCGGCCGCGCGGGCCTCGGTCAGCACCTCGGAGGCGGCCGGAAAGGCGTCGATGCCGTTGTGCAGCACGCCCCAGACGTCGCAAAGGATGACGTCGTAGCGTTCAGTGACATCGCTCAATGTGGAAATGCGCTCGGCCATTCGCTGTTCCTGACTGTAAAAATGCAAGGGCTGACATTGCAAAGGAATACCGGGAAGGCAAGGGCCTTTGCCGGCTCCGGTTGAAAATTGCCGGGGAAGCGCCGGGCATCACACCAGCAGACGATAGCCGAGGCCGAGGGCGGCTGCGACCAGCAGGGTCCGACCCATTCCCTGCCTGAGGACGAAAATCATGAAGCCCGATAGCACGGCAAGCACGAGGGCCGCGCCGTCCAGCGTCGCCGGATCCGGCAGCGGCAGCGATAGCGAGAACCAAGGCGCAGTTCCGCCTTCCTCGCCCGCGGCGGAGGGCCAGAGTGTCCAACGGTCGACCCTTTCAAACAGCACGTGTAGGGCGAACCAGACGGCGAGATTGAGGATGACGCCGACCACGGCCGCAGTGATCGCCGAAAGCGCCGCCGTGATCATGCGGTTGCCGCGCAGCCGCTCGACATAGGGCGCGCCGGCAAAGATCCAGACGAAGCTCGGCACGAAGGTCGCCCAGGCGGCGAGCAGCCCGCCAAAGATGCCCCCAAGGAAAGGCGGCATGCCGCCGGCCTCGCGGAAGCCGGCAAGGAAGCCGACATAGGAGAGCACCAGCACAAGAGGACCGGGCGTTGTTTCGGCGAGCGCCAGCCCGTCGAGCATTTCGCCCGGTTTCAGCCAGTGGTACTGCTCGACGGCCACCTGCGCGACATAGGCCAGCACCGCATAGGCGCCGCCGAAGGTGACCAGCGCCATGCGGGAGAAAAAGGCGAAGACCTCGGCAAAGCCGCCATCGGCAGCGAACAGCCAGAGAGGAAGCAGCGGCGCCTGCCAGACGATCAGCCAGAAGCCGAGCGTGAGAAACGTGCCGGCAAGGGGTGGGGACGCCGCCCTGTTGCCTGAAACGCCGGCACCTGCCGGGACCCGTGTCCCATCGCGCGCCATGGCCCACGCCTCGGCCAGGCCCGCGAGCCCGGCGAAAAGCACGACAAGCGGAAAGGGCAGCGTAAAAGCGAACAAGGCCAGGAAGGCGGCCAGGGCGACGAGCCGGTGGAAGCGCGTCTTCAGCGCCCGCCGGCCGATGCGCACCACCGCCTCGACGACAATGGCCAGGATCGCGGCCTTCAGCCCGAAGAACAGACCGGCGACCCAGCCGACGTCCTGATAGTAGGCATAAAACGTCGACAACCCGAGAATGACGGCAAGGCCCGGCAGGACGAAAAGCAGGCCGGCGACCATGCCGCCGCGCACGCCGTGCGTCAGCCAGCCGATATAGGTGGCGAGCTGCTGGGCTTCCGGCCCGGGCAGCAGCATGCAGAAGTTCAACGCATGCAGGAAGCGGTCCTCGGATACCCAGCGCTTTTCATCGACGCAGATGCGGTGCATCAGGGCGATCTGGGCCGCCGGGCCGCCGAAGCTCATCAGCCCGACATGGCCAAAGGCACGTACCAATTCGGAAAACGATGCTTGCCCGGTGTCTTGCGGGCGTTCGCGCGACGGCTCTGTCATAAGGTCTATCATACGGCCGTGTTAACGATGGTCGATGAAATATTTTCGACAGGGCGCGCTTGACTCGCTCATGGCCCGTCCTTATCTCAAGCTCGCTAGCACTCACCAAGGGAGAGTGCTAATAATATCCACGCAGGTCCTTCGCGGACCTGCCCATGTCATTTGATCGAGGGATTAGACAATGGCAAGCACCAATTTCCGTCCGCTTCACGACCGCGTCGTCGTGCGCCGCATCGAGGCCGAAGAAAAGACCAAGGGCGGCATCATCATTCCTGATACCGCCAAGGAAAAGCCCGCTGAAGGCGAAATCGTCGCTGTCGGCTCGGGCGTTCGCGACGACCACGGCAAGATCGTTCCGCTCGACGTCAAGGTCGGCGACCGCGTCCTGTTCGGCAAGTGGTCGGGCACCGAAGTCAAGCTCGACGGCGTAGACCTTCTGATCATGAAGGAAGCCGACATCATGGGCGTCATCGGCTGATTGAGCCGGTCACCTCTTCCCAAAATCAACAATTCACCAATGGGCTAAGCCCCGGGAGTTTTGAAAATGGCACCTAAAGAAATCAAGTTCGGCCGTACTGCGCGCGAAAAGATGCTGCGCGGCGTCGACATTCTCGCTGACGCAGTGAAGGTAACGCTCGGTCCGAAGGGCCGCAACGTCATCATCGACAAGTCCTTCGGCGCTCCGCGCATCACCAAGGACGGCGTTTCGGTCGCCAAGGAAATCGAACTGGAAGACAAGTTCGAGAACATGGGCGCCCAGATGGTCCGCGAAGTTGCTTCGAAGACCAACGACATCGCCGGCGACGGCACCACGACGGCAACCGTTCTGGCCCAGGCCATCGTTCGCGAAGGCAACAAGGCCGTTGCTGCCGGCATGAACCCGATGGACCTGAAGCGCGGCATCGACCTCGCTGTGTCGGAAGTCGTCAAGGATCTCCAGGCCAAGGCCAAGAAGATCAACACTTCGGAAGAAGTCGCCCAGGTCGGCACGATCTCCGCCAACGGCGAAACCTCGATCGGCCAGCAGATCGCTGAAGCGATGCAGAAGGTCGGCAACGAAGGCGTCATCACCGTCGAAGAAGCCAAGACCGCCGAAACCGAACTCGAAGTCGTCGAAGGCATGCAGTTCGACCGCGGCTACCTGTCGCCCTACTTCGTCACCAACCCGGAAAAGATGGTCGCCGATCTCGACGACGCCTACATCCTCCTGCACGAGAAGAAGCTTTCGAACCTCCAGGCCATGCTGCCGGTTCTCGAAGCCGTCGTTCAGTCCGGCAAGCCGCTCGTCATCATCGCTGAAGACGTCGAGGGCGAAGCTCTTGCGACCCTCGTCGTCAACAAGCTGCGTGGCGGCCTGAAGATCGCCGCCGTCAAGGCGCCGGGCTTCGGCGATCGCCGCAAGGCCATGCTGGAAGACATCGCCATCCTCACCGGCGGCACCGTCATCTCCGAAGATCTTGGCATCAAGCTCGAAAATGTCACGCTCGACATGCTCGGCCGCGCCAAGAAGGTCTCGATCACCAAGGAAAACACCACGATAGTCGACGGTGCCGGCCAGAAGTCGGACATTGAAGGCCGCGTTGCCCAGATCAAGGCCCAGATCGAGGAAACCACCTCCGACTACGACCGCGAAAAGCTGCAGGAACGTCTTGCCAAGCTCGCTGGCGGCGTTGCCGTGATCCGCGTCGGCGGTTCGACGGAAATCGAAGTCAAGGAAAAGAAGGACCGCATCGACGACGCGCTCAACGCGACGCGCGCTGCCGTTCAGGAAGGCATCGTAGCGGGCGGTGGCGTTGCTCTGCTCCGTTCGTCGGTCAAGATCACGGTCAAGGGTGTCAACCAGGACCAGGAAGCCGGCATCAACATCGTTCGTCGCGCCCTGCAGGCTCCTTGCCGCCAGATCGCCGAAAACGCTGGTGACGAGGCCTCCATCGTTGTCGGCAAGATCCTCGACAAGGATCAGGACAACTGGGGTTACAATGCCCAGACCGGCGAATATGGCGACATGATCGCCATGGGTATCGTCGACCCGGTCAAGGTCGTTCGCACCGCCCTTCAGGACGCAGCTTCGGTTGCCGGCCTGCTGGTCACCACCGAAGCCATGATCGCCGAACTTCCGAAGAAGGAAGCTGCTGGCGGCATGCCAGGCGGCATGGGCGGCATGGGCGGCATGGACATGATGTGATAGGCGCCAGCCTGTCGCAGCATGGTCCATAAAAGCCGCCCATCATCTCAGATGGTTCAGCGCGTCAAGCGCGCTGAACGGGCGGCATGGACATGATGTGATAGGCGTCAGCCTGTCCAACTGATCCAACCGGTTCAGTCTTACGGAAAGGGCGGTCTTCGGATCGCCCTTTTTCGCGTGCCCCTCACCGCTCTGGCGATGCGCTCACAGAAGCGGAGAGCGAACTCCGTGCCGGAGACAAGCGATGACTTATGCAACCCCACGTCACCTCAGCCTATCCGTTCAAATGCACATTCGGAGATGTTAATGAAACTTCCGATTTACTTTTGTACCGCGAATCTGTTTCTTTGATATGCTGCAAGGGTGGACTTGACAGTGCTTCGCCGCAAAGGGGCTGTTGGACGATTGGGGCCCGGAACACCGTTTTTCACGTCTCGCAGAGGATAATCCGGACGGTCGCACACTTCGTGAAGCATGCCACCGACAATAATGCCCCTAATTCGACAGGGGCCGCATTGCACCGCAACGCGGATATTTGCGTTGTTGAAAAAATACTCCGGAACGCGAAAAATCGCATTGCGGACTGCGTGAAATATTTATAACGGTTCGGCGGGTGAATGAAATACCAGGGTGATTGCTACGGGGGTGGCACTACCACTGGTAATTGGCCGCCGAGCCGGACATCTGGGGGGAATGGGGTGGTTGTAACCTATGCGCGAAGCGCCTACTCTACAGCATACGTTGTGTTTAGTTGACAATACTTAGCGTCCTGTTCCGATCTCGAGCGCCTGTCGCTGGCAATCGGAAAGGCAAGGATCGCGAAAGAATGTGAAGACGACGGGCGCCTTGGTGCGACCGAAACTGAAACTGATTCGAGAGCGACAACACGTATATCGGCACACGCCGGGGGACCACCTTGTTCAAGATTGCCAGAGCCAGTCTAGCATCGGTCAGCACGGGATTTCCCGAGGCTGAGAATGGCGTAAGCGATGTCTTCGCCCAATTGACTGTTTCGGAGGGCTGGGTTGGCGACCTCTCGAACGGCGTGATCAAGCTCGGAGAGCGGGCAACACTGCTGCACGGACTGAATAGCCCTGAATGCGGCCTGCTCAGCATGATGCGTTGCTACGACGCCAACGATCGCGCCCATATTCTGGAGCTGTTCGAGCAGGCCGCCACCTCGTCCTCGCACTTCTGCTATTCGACGACCATCGGCCTGCCCAACGGCCATCGCCAGCCGGTCTTCTGCATTGGCGAATCCGACGGGCTAGAACAGGCGAGTGCGGGCAGCATGCTCGGCATCTTTGTCTTTCCGCGCTTCAAGCTGGCCGCCTCGGCGACGCTGCGCGCGCTTTCCTGAGCCGTCGCATCGCTTTGGCCGTCCCTCCCGGTGGAAATGCCGCCACGGCGCGCTCATCGTTTCCTTTTGCTGAACGATCAGTCAAGGATCGTCTATCTATCGCGCACAGCGAAGAGGTGAGACAACCGCTCCAGAAAATTCAACCAGCAGCGCACCGGGCCAACCCAGAAGCCCATGCGCAGGAGCCGAACATGTCCAGCAGCAATAACGCCCTTATCCTTGTCGCCCGCGTCCTTCTCTCCTTCATCTTCATCTATTCCGGTTTCGGCAAGCTGCTCGACCCGGCCGGAACCGCCGGCATGATCGCCGGCGCCGGCCTGCCCGCAGCAACCGCACTCGCCTATCTCGCCGGCCTGTTCGAACTGGTCGCGGGCCTGTTCGTCCTCGTCGGTTTCCAGACCAAGATCACCGGCTGGCTGCTTGCGCTCTTCTGCGTATTCACCGGCGTCGTCTTCCACGGCTCGGCGATCAATGTGCCGGATTTCCCGGCTGCCGCAAACGGCTGGCTGACCGTGCTGAACCAGATCATGATGATGAAGAACATCACGCTGGCCGGCGCCTACATCCTGCTCGCCACCTTCGGCCCGGGCGCCTATTCGCTCGACGCCCGCCGCGGCGTGGCCGTCGCCGCCTGAGGCAATTCCCGATCCCTGCCCCAGAACCGTCGGAGCGATCCGGCGGTTTTTTCGTGTTCAGGCGATGGCGCGCGCCAGCCAGACGGTCGCGCCGCCGCAGGCCGGGTCCTCGGCGACATGCGCGACCACCTCAAAACCATGCTCGTACAGCAGGCGACGGTATTCGTCGGGATCGAGGCTCGCATGATAGAGCGGCTCGCCCTCGAACGTGCCGATCGCCACGCCCTCGCCTGGTCCCGACGTGAACATCAGCGCCGCGCCGGGGGCGGCATGGTCGGCGAACAGCGCGAACATGCGCCGTTGTTCGTCCATGGTCAGGTGGAAGAAACTGTGCCAGGCGATCAGGCCGGCGAAACGGCGGCCAAGCGATAGGCGGCGCATGTCGGCCACGTGCCATTCGCCCGAGGGAAGCCGGAAGCGGCAAAGATCAATCAGGCTCGGCGAACCGTCGACCCCGGTCAGTGCGAAACCGCGCCCGACAAGGTCCGCGGCGATCGGCTCGCCCGAGCCACAGCCGATGTCGAGGATCGCGCCGCCCGGCGGCAGTAGCGCCACGAACCGGTCGAGCCAGGGCTTTTCGAACAGTTGCTTGCCACGGATGCGGTCGAAGCTGAGCGCGTGGCGCTCGTAGAGGCCGAGAATGGCATCGGCCTCCTCGTTCACAGCGCGCCTCTCACCGCCTCGACGATCCTTGCCACCAGCGGGTCGGCATCATGGCCCGGCTTTCTGGCTCGCACTAGGCAGGCCTCGGACTTGAGGATGACACCGTCGGAGAGGATCTTCAGGTGATTGGCCTTGAGCGTCGAGCCGGTCGAGGTGATGTCGACGATGATGTCGGCCTGGCCGGCAGCGGGCGCCCCTTCCGTCGCGCCGAGGCTTTCGACGATGCGGTAGAGCTGGATGCCATGCTGGCTGGAGAAGAACTGCTGGGTGAGACGCCAGTATTTCGTCGCGATCGCCAGGCGGCGGCCGTGGCGGGTGCGGAACTCGGCGGCCACGTCGCCAAGGTCGGCCATGGTATCGACGTCGAGCCAGATTTCCGGAACGGCGACGACGACATCGGCATGGCCGAAGCCGAGGCGAGCGCAGATTTCGACGCGCTTGTCGGCCTCTGCCAGCCCCTCGCGGATCAGGTCTTCGCCGGTCACGCCGAAATCGACCGTGCCGGCGCCGATCTCGCGGGCGATTTCAGATGCCGACAGAAAGGCGATCTCGATGTCGTCCATGCCTTCGACGCGACCGCGATAGGAGCGGTCATTGCCGACGGCGACGATCTTCATGCCGGCGCGTTCGAACACGGCCTGGCAATCGTCCTTCATCCGGCCCTTGGAGGGCAGCCCGATGGTGATGGTCATTGCGCGCCCCTCGCAGTTTCGATGCGGTCGAGCCAAAGCGAGAAGCCGACGGCCGGAATGTGGTTTTCGGCGCCGAGCAGGGTCAGCAGACGGTCGAAGCGGCCGCCGCCGGCCAGCACCGCCGGCTCGCCCTTGACCCCGATCTCGTAGACGAGGCCGGTATAGTAGTCGAGCGGACGGCCGAAGGCGGCGCGATAATTGATCCGGGCAAGATCGAGGCCAATATTGGCAAGGGCGGCAACCCGCTCGTCGAAGCGCGACAGCGCCGGCCCGAGCTTCAGCCCCGCCGCATCGGCAAAGCCGGCGAGTGCCGCGGAAGCTTCCGACA
Source organism: Rhizobium arsenicireducens (assembly GCF_964021225.1). Taxonomy (NCBI): domain Bacteria; kingdom Pseudomonadati; phylum Pseudomonadota; class Alphaproteobacteria; order Hyphomicrobiales; family Rhizobiaceae; genus Rhizobium; species Rhizobium arsenicireducens. The sequence continues at coordinate 2,540,283 of NZ_CAXHYK020000001.1, forward strand.
GCGGCAGTTCGAGCGAGAGAAACTCGCGCAGCAGCAGCAGGGCCGCGCCGTCGAGCCGGGTCTCGGCCAGTTCCAGCTTTTCCTTGAGGCGCCTGGCGATTTCGGTCGGCGAGCGGCTGGCATTGGTGGAATAGCCGGTGGCCTGCATGGTCTCGTCGATCCGGGCGATCAGCGCCCAGTCGCGGCCGCTCGACACCATTTCGACGATCTCCGGATCGAGGCCCTGCACCGGATTGGGGCTGCCAAGCCTCCTCAACAGCTGGTCGATCTGTTCGGGATTGCCGAAAGCCTGGATCAGCCGCTTCTGCCAGCCGGCGGGCAGGCCGAGCGCCTGGACCACCGCCTCGAACACCGCCTGATCGCCGAGCGTCACGACCAGCGTGCGGCCGGGCAGCAAACGGGAGAGAATGGCGTGGGCATCGCCGATGGCGCGGGCGTCGGCGCTGGCAATTCCGGTATCGCCGAGATCCTCGATGCCGGCCTGGTAGAATTCATTGGCGCCGTCGCGGCGCTGGCGGAACACCTCACCGAGATAGGCATAGCGCTTCGGCGTGCCGGTCGCGGTCTCGATATGGCGCAGGCAGACGGGAATGGTGAACTCCGGACGCAGGCAGAGGCTTGCCCCCCGCTCGTTCTCGGTCATGAAGATGCGGCGGCGCAGGTCCTCGCCGGCCATGTCGAGAAACGGCTCGGCCGGCTGGATCACCGGCGTGTCGACCCTCTCCGTCGCGCGGGCGGCGAACTCGTCGAGAAGGGTGCCGGCGAAGTCGGGCATGTTGATCAGGGGCATGGGACGGCTCCGGCGGTAGAGGAAGAATACCCCCTCTGGGCTGCCGGCGTTCGGCACTGCAATCGATTCACTGGACCGATTGCTCGCCTGCGCCGACCGTACCTCACCCCCCACAAGGGGGGAGAAAACTCGGGGCAGATGCCCGCTCCACCAGCCCAACTCTGCAGGGAGGCTGTCCTCGACAAAGGCGCCATGCGCCGCCCGGCCCCCTCCCCCTTGTGGGGAGGATTGGGGAGGGGAGAAGCGACAATCTCAGACATCGGCCTGCTTCGCCCGCCGGCGATCTTCCGCCTGGGCCTCGAGGATCTCCCTGACCTTGGCGACCAGTTCCGCTTCCGACACCACCTCTTGCGCGACGCGGGCCTCGCGCCATTCGGCATTGTCGGTGATCTCGCCGGAAAGCCGCTTGCCCTCGATCAGGTCCTTGATCTGCACCACGCCTTGCGCACGCTCGTCGCCGCCCTGGATGATGGCGATGGGCGAGCCGCGGCGGTCGGCATATTTCAGCTGGTTGCCGAACTTCTTCCAGTTGCCCTGGTACATCTCGGCGCGGATGCCTTCGTTGCGCAGCGCCTGCGTGAAGCGCTGGTAGCGGCCCACGCTCTCGACATCGCCGTCCATGACGGTGACGAGCACTGGCGCCAGAACCTCGTCCGCGCCAAGCTTGCCGAGGTTCTTTAGCGCCGTCATCAGGCGCGAGACGCCGATGGAGAAGCCCGTGGCCGGAACCGGCTGGCCCATGAAGCGCGAAACGAGACCATCATAACGCCCGCCGCCGCCGACCGAGCCGAACACGACCTTTTCGCCCTTTTCGTTGGTGACGTCGAAGGTCAGTTCGGCTTCATAGACGGGGCCGGTGTAGTATTCGAGGCCGCGGACGCATGAGGGGTCGATCTTGATGCGGTCGCCCATATAACCGGCGGCTTCAACCAGTTCTCGAATCTGATTAAGTTCTCGCAAACCGTCCATGTAAGCCGCCGACTTAGAGATTCTTACCTCATTGAAAGTTAGCGTATCCGGCTGCTTCCATAGCAGGCCACCCTTGGCGTTTTCCAAGCCCGGCAATGTCTGGTCAGGACGATTGACCGTCACCGAAGATGGATCGAGAAACTCAATCACAACATCGATTGCGGCGGCACCAAGTTCTGCACCCTTGGTGAAATCTCCGCTTTCATCCTTGCGTCCCTTGCCGAGCAGAAGGCGAACTCCGTCCGTTCCGAATTTATCGAGCTTGTCCATGGCTCGAAGAACCATCAAACGGCGATTCATACTATCGTCTCCAACCAGCCCGATAGCATCAAGCAATCCATCCAGCACCTTGCGGTTGTTCACCCGGATGACGTAGTCGCCACGCTTGATGCCAAGCGCTTCCATCGTATCGGCCATCATCATGCACATCTCGGCATCCGACTGGACGCCCGGTGCGCCAACCGAATCCGCGTCGAACTGCATAAACTGGCGGAAGCGGCCGGGGCCGGGCTTCTCGTTGCGGAAGACATAGCCGGCGCGATAGGTGCGGTAGGGCAGCTGGATCTCGTTGAAATTCTCCGCGACATGGCGGGCGAGCGGCGCGGTGAGGTCGTAGCGCAGCGACATCCACTGCTCGTCGTCGTCCATCAGCGAGAAGACGCCCTCGTTCGGCCGGTCGGCATCGGGCAGGAACTTGCCCAGCGCATCGGTATATTCGAACAGCGGCGTCTCAACCGGGTCGAAACCGTAGCGCTCGTAGACTTCGCGGATCTTCGCCGTCATCTCGTTGACCGCACGAATGTCGGCCGCCTCGCGATCGACGAAGCCGCGCGGCAGGCGGGCTCTCAGTTTCTGCGGCTTCTTGGTCTTTTCGCTCATGATGCGGGCACCGGATTTCTTCGTTTTGAAATGTGTCGGTGTCTTAGAGGATCAGGGTTTTGGCGGCAAGGGCGAAGGCTGGAAGGCGGGCCGAACGGTTGGCATATTCTTGCACCAAACGAGGCGAAGGCAGAGCAAGGCCCTCCACACGGCACATCAAGAACCCGGCACCGGCCTTGCTTTCACCGAATTCATGGCTACCTTCAACGCCATGAAGCTGCTGGTTCGAACCCTCCTTGTCCTTGCGGCGCTGGCCTATGGCGTCATGCCGTTGACCGGCGTGGCGGCAATGGTCCCGGCATCTGCGGGCGCGATACCGGCAAGCGCTGCCGCCGGACCGGCCGCAAGCGGCCACGCGCTACATGTCCATGGAATGCAGACGGAGGCCAAGGCAGTCGCGGATAGCGCTCAGGCGGACGTAGATTGCCCGCATCCAGGAAAGTCGGACCGGGGCCTGCACTGCGCCGCCTGCCTGACATTGCCGGCCGCACTCCAGTTTGCGATTTTCGACAACCAGCCACGCGCTGCGGAAGCTCCATCAATCACCGTCGCCTTTGCTTCGTGGCTGTCTGCGCCTCTCGATCCCCCTCCCCGCATCTGACCGCGCCAAGATGTCACGACGCGCGACGCAAGCCCGGCCTGCGAAGCGCAATCATTCTGCAACGTCAGCAAGGGAAATACCCTATGTTTTTCAAATCCATCATCACAGCATCCATGCTGCTTCTTTCCACCGCCGCATTCGCCCAGGACGCAACCGACCATAGCGGCCACGTCGCGGGCATGGACATGAGCCCGTCAAGTGTCGCCTTCGCCGAGGCCAATGCAAAAATGCACGAGGACATGGCGATCGAATATTCCGGCGATGCCGATGCCGACTTCGTGCGCGGCATGATCCCCCATCACCAGGGCGCGATCGACATGGCGAAGATCCAGCTGCAGTACGGCAAGGATCCGGAAATCCGCAAGCTCGCCGAAGAGGTCATCAAGGCCCAGGAAGGCGAGATCGCCATGATGAAGGAATGGCTGGCCAAACACGGTCAGTAACGCCGGCCAAAGCGCGTGGGTCGGGGACAGGGCTGTCCGGTTCCCGACCCGCCGCAAGCGGTGCCAGCGACAAACCATTGCGCAGGACGGGCACGCCGCCGCCTTTCCCTCGCCAGTCTGACGCGCTAGTTCTATGCTGTCTGGCGACAGAAGAACGAGGCTTGCATGAGTATCCGCCCACTCACCGTGATCGGCTTCGACGCCGATGACACGCTCTGGCAGAACGAGCAGTTCTACCGGCTGACGGAGGAACATTTCCGCAGCCTGCTCGTCGATTTTGCCGAGGGCGAGCACATTTCGCAGCGCCTGCTGGAGGCGGAAAAGCGCAACCTTGCGCACTACGGTTTCGGCATCAAGGGCTTTACCCTGTCGATGATCGAGACGGCGCTGGAAGTCACAGAGGGGCGCGTGCCGACGAAGATCATTGGCGAAATCCTGGCGATCGGCCGCGAACTGTTGACCCATCCCGTCGAAACCATGCCGCATGCCCGCGATGCGCTGGAAGCGCTCGCCGGCGACTATTATCTGGTGCTGATCACCAAGGGCGACCTGTTCGACCAGGAGCGCAAGCTCGCCCAGTCGGGGCTCGGCGATTATTTCGACGCCGTGGAAATCGTCTCGGACAAGTCGGCCACCACCTATCGGCGCATCTTCGGCAAGACCGCCGACGGGCCGGAACGGGCGATGATGATCGGCAATTCGCTGAAATCAGACGTCGTTCCGGCGATCGCCACCGGCGCCTGGGGTGTGTTCGTGCCGCATGAACTCACCTGGATCCTGGAGCGCGTGGAAAAACCGACGGAGGCCCCGCGCTTCCGCGAAATCGCCCATCTCGGCGAACTGCTTCCGCTCATCGACGAAATCGGCCGCCAGGTGGAGTGAGAGATGCGTTCATTCGACGAGATCTGGAAAATTGCCGCCGAGCGCAAGGGAGGCGATACGGCTGTCGAAGATGTCCTGCAATATCCGAAGTCAAAGGAGGAAATCGCGGAGACACCCGATGACCGGCTGCTATCGCTCATGACCAAATGCATCTTCCAGTCCGGCTTCAACTGGAAGGTGGTGGAGGCCATGTGGCCCGGCTTCGAGGCCGCCTTCGACGGTTTCGACATTGGCCATTGCGCCATGCTGCACGAGGAGGATTTCGAACGGCTCGTATCCGACACCCGGATCGTGCGGCACGGGCCGAAAATCAAGTCCGTGCAGGAAAATGCCGTCCTTCTTTCGGAGCTTGCGCGCGAGCACGGCAGCGCGGCGGCTTTCTTCGCCGACTGGCCCGCCGAATATTATACCGGCCTTCTCGACCTGCTGAGAAAGCGCGGCTCGCGGCTCGGCGGCAATACCGGCCAATATTTCCTGCGCTTTGCCGGGATCGACAGCTTCATCCTGTCGCACAGCGTGGTGAACCGTCTGATCGTCGAGGGCATCGTCGCCAAGGTGCCCACCTCCGCCAAGGACAGGGCGGCGGTTCAGGCGGCATTCAATACCTGGCGGGCGCAGTCCGGCCGCTCGCTCACCGAGATCAGCCGCGTGCTGGGGATCAGCATCGACTGAGCATTGGCTTCACGGCCGAACGAAGCCCGCCCTTTCTTCCTCAACCAACGACCGGCAGCAGCAGCCCTCGAGGTGGTCGTTGATCAGGCCCATGGCTTGCATGAAGGCATAGACGGTGGTTGGTCCGACAAAAGACCAGCCACGCTTCTTCAGATCCTTCGACAGGCGCGCAGAGGTCGGCGAGGTTGGGTTCGCCCTCAGCGTCGCATAGTCCAACCTCGCCGGGCGTTCCTTGGGCTTGGGCTCAAAGCTCCAGAAATAGCGAGCGAGCGAGCCGAATTCCGATTGCAGATCGACGGCGTGGCGGGCGTTGTTGATGGTCGAGACGATCTTGCCGCGGTGGCGCACGATGCCGGTATCGGCAAGGCAGCGCGCGATCTCGTCGTCCCCGAACAGGGCGACCTGATGGAAATCGAAGCCGGCGAAGGCGGCGCGAAAATTCTCGCGCTTCCGAAGGATCGTCAGCCAGGAGAGACCCGCCTGGAAGCCTTCGAGGCAGATCTTCTCGAACAGACGGCGATCGTCCGTGACGGGCCGGCCCCATTCCTCGTCGTGGTAGCGGCGATAGTCCGCGAGCCCGCCATGCCAGAAGCAGCGCTCCAATCCATCCTCGCCGGTGATCAAACCGGTCTTTTCCATGGTCTCTGATTCCCCCGTTCGTTCGGCGCCCCCGTTTACCATTTGTTCACTGTTTTTCCAAACGTGGCGCTAACCCTGCTGAAAGGTTTACGCGGTCTAGGGCATTTTCGTGAACGGACATTTACCAATTGTCGCGACGCGGCTGGCACGATCGGACCAACAGGCCATAGAGGCTTGCCCGTTCGGTCCCATGTAGCGAGTTGTCCGATGTTCGAGAAATCCACCTTGCTGGCCGCGCTGATCGGCCTGTCCGTCGCCCTTCCCGTTGTCCAGCCCGCCCAGGCGAGCGACCGCTATAAGAGCCGTCCGCCGGTGGTCATCAGCCCCGATCTGGCCGCCCCTTGGGTCCTGCAGCTCGGTGGCGCCCAGCGTCCTGCTCTTCAGGCTCCACGTGCCACGCAGCCACAGGTCCGCACCTACCAGCGCCAGGTCCAGCGCCGCGCACCAGAAGCCGCGCTCGTCAAGCCGGTGGCCGCGCGGCCGAACAAGCCGGCCCGCACCCAGATCGATCCGGTCTACCTGCCGCAGACGGTAGCCTACGAGACGCCACACAAGCCCGGCACGATCGTCATCGATACCAACAACCGCTTCCTCTATCTCGTCGCCGGCAATGGCCAAGCACGACGCTATGGCGTCGGTGTCGGCAAGCCGGGCTTCGAATGGGCAGGCAAGCACAAGGTCACCGCCAAGAGGGAATGGCCGGACTGGACGCCGCCGAGCGAGATGATCGCCCGCGAAGCGGCAAAGGGTCACTATCTTCCCGCCCGCATGGAGGGCGGTCCGCAGAACCCGCTCGGCGCCCGCGCCATGTATCTCGGCTCCACCCTCTATCGTATCCACGGGACGAATGCGCCCTGGACGATCGGCAGCGCCGTATCCTCGGGCTGTATTCGCATGCGCAACGAAGATGTGGTCGATCTATATGAGCGCGTCGATGTCGGCGCTACCGTTGTCGTCATGTAGAGCCGGCGGTTCTTCTTGCCGGGCCAAGTCTCGGCGAGGTAGCCATAATATTTAATCGCGATGATGCTGGGGGACTTGCATCGGGACGGGAGTTGGCTAGTCTCACATCCCTTATGATTTGGGGGATTCCACAATGAAGAAATACCTGGCCGTATTCGCGGCCGCATCGATCGCCCTCAGCAGCTTCGCAGCACCGGCGTCGGCCGGGGCCATGGGCGCCAACCACCTGGCCGCTCCCGGCGATGTCACGCTCATTTCGCAGCAGAAAAAGCAGGTAGCGGACAAGTTCAAGCGCCGCGTCGTACGGCTGATCACCGACGAGAAGCCGGGGACGATCATCATCGATACCAACAACAAGTTCCTCTACTATGTCGAGGGCAAGAACCGCGCGACCCGTTACGGCGTCGGTGTGGGCCGCGACGGCTTCGGTTGGTCGGGCGTCGTAAAGATCGGACGCAAGGCCGAGTGGCCGGAATGGCGCCCGCCGGCGGAAATGCGCCGCCGCGAAGCCGCCAAGGGTCATATGCTGCCGGTCGTCCAGAAGGGCGGTGTCGACAATCCGCTCGGCGCGCGCGCCATGTATCTCTACAAGGGCGGCCGGGACACGATCTTCCGCATTCACGGCACCAATCAGCCCTGGACCATCGGCCTCAACATGTCGTCGGGCTGCATCCGCATGATGAACAAGGACGTCGAGCATCTCTACGATCGCGCCGGTGTCGGCTCCAAGGTCATTGTCATCGGTCCGGGCAACCGCCAGGGCCAGGTCAGCTTCCAGGACAAGGGCATCGACATCCTGCGCACCATGTTCGGCGGCTGATTGCCGGAACACGCATTTGATCAGGCGCGGAAGCGACGGCTCCCGCGCCTTTCTTGTGCGGGCCGCCGCGATGAACTCTGCTATTCGCAACCGCTACCGCGCCGGCGCGAAGCGCAAAGACGCCGCCAATTTGGCGATCGCCAGGAAATTGCACCCAGTTTTGGTCATTCCGAAAACGGTGATGCAAATAGGAAACAGACTTGGTCGCGCAAATCGCTTACAAGGCTATCGAACATAACCAGATTCGCGGAACGAAATCATGAACACCAAACTTCGCATCATGCTCAGCACCGGTATCGCGGCAGGCATTCTCGCGCTGTCCGCCCCGTTGGCCAATGCCGAGATGGCGATCTCCGTTTACGGCGGTTTCCAGTCGGCTCCGCACAGTGACATCGAAGTATCGGACCAACCCGATTTCACCGCCGGCTGGGAAGGCCGCTCCTTCGAGATGCCGCCTTATTACGGCGTGCGTGGCACCTGGTGGATGGAGGAGCTCGGCCAGCCGAACCTCGGCGTGTCGCTCGATTTCACCCACGCCAAGGTCTACGCCGACGACGACACACTTGCCAAATCGACTTGGGATCACTTCGAATTCTCCGACGGCATCAATCTTCTGACGCTGAACGCGCTCTACCGCATGCCGATCGAAGGCACGAAGTTCGTGCCCTATGCCGGCTTGGGCGCAGGTATCAACGTGCCGCATGTCGAAGTGACGCGTGCCTCGGGCACAACTTCCGAATACCAGTTCGGCGGCGCCACGCTACAGGCCCAGGTCGGTGTCGCCTACCAGTTCAACGACAACTGGTCGGCCTTCATGGAATACAAGGGCAACTACTCCTGGGTTGACGTGGACATCGATAGCGGCGCAACGCTCAAGACAAGCATCTTGACCAACGCCATCAACGCGGGCGTCAGCTTCCACTGGTAAACCCTGGGCGGAGCGGAGCCTATTTGATCTCGCAGAAAATCGGGGCCTCGTGCGACAGGATCACCTCGTGCGGGGCTTTTTTGCGCTTGTCGGCATTGCTGATCGTCAGCACATAGCGGCCGTCGAACCGGTCGCGGTCCTTGGCAACTGATTTGGTGGTGATCGACAGTTCGAAGGTCTGGAACGGGCGGGCGTCGCGCGTGTCGGTATAGACTTGCAGCCGCAATTCGTCGCCGTCCATCCAGGCTTGCTTCAACATCGCCGCTGTGAGCTTGAGGTTATCGAAGACCGCCGGCACCTCGTCGCCGACGATGTCGGCCATGCCGCGGAAATGCACGAGCCGCTTGCCGTCACGGGCGGCGAACCCGCTTTCGATCGACATTTTCACGGCCTGATCGGAGGCCGCGCAATAGATGCGGGCCGCTGCATCTGCCGGCACAGTGCTTGCGCTCAACATCGCGGCGACGATGATTGCCTTGCGGGACATCGGTTTCCTCCTCCACGGACCCTTCGGACACTATTGCAGGAAGCACTTTATCAGCGGCCTCTTAATGGATTGCCACTGGCTGACCGGACCGGGGTCGGGCGGATGTGCCAATTGGGGCCATTGCGGCTTTGGCTTCGCCGTCAGGCGCCTAGCTTTGCCGGCCTTTCGCCGCCATAGGCCCAGTCGAGCAGTTCGATGGTATGGACGATCGGCACGGCCGTGCCCGATCCAATCTGCGTCATGCAGCCGATATTGCCGGCGGCGATGATGTCGGGCCGGGTTGCCTCGAGGTTCTTCACCTTGCGGGCTTTCAGCTTTTCCGAAATCTCCGGCTGCATGATGTTGTAGGTGCCGGCAGAACCGCAGCACAGATGCCCTTCGGCCGGATCGCGCACGGTAAAACCGGCATTCTTCAGCAGGATTTTTGGCGCCATGGTGATCTTCTGGCCATGCTGCATCGAGCAGGCGGAATGATAGGTGACGGTCAGGTTCTTCTTGTCCTGCACCGGCAGGTCGAGGGTCGAGAGATATTCGGTCACGTCCTTGGCCAGCGCCGACACGCGCTTCGCCGTCTCGGCATAGGCTGGATCGAGCCGCAGCATATGGCCGTAGTCCTTGATCGTCGTGCCGCAGCCCGATGCCGTGATGACGATGGCGTCAAGCCCGCCCTTGTCGATCTCGCGGGTCCAGACGTCGACATTGCGCCGTGCGCTGTCGAGGGCCTGCGCTTCGCGGCCCATGTGATGGACCAGCGCGCCGCAGCAGCCCTCTCCTTCCGGCACAACCACCTCGATGCCGAGACGGGTGAGTAGCCGGATGGTCGCGGCGTTGATGCCCGGATCGAGCACGGGCTGGGCACAGCCGGTGAGGATCGCCACGCGGCCGCGCTTCGCAGCCTTCGGGGCATGGGTCGCCGGGCGGGCACTGTCGCCGGCGGCCGGAATGCTGCGCGGCGCGAGATCGAGCATGGCGCCCATCGGCCGCAAGGCCGGGATGCGCTTCAACAGGCCGGCAAAGGGACGCCCCAGGCGGGCAAGGCCGAGCGCCGCGCGGAAGCGGGCCGGATAGGGCAATGTCATCGCCAGGATGCCGCGCGTCAGCCGGTTGATCAGCGGCCGCTTGTAGGTCTTCTCGATATGGATACGCGCATGGTCGACCAGATGCATGTAGTCGACGCCCGACGGACAGGTCGTCATGCAGGCGAGGCAGGAGAGACAACGGTCGATATGGGTTACGATCTGCTTGTCGGCCGGACGGCCGTTCTCCAGCATGTCCTTGATCAAGTAGATGCGACCGCGCGGGCTGTCAAGCTCGTTGCCGAGCGTTACATAGGTCGGACAGGTGGCGGTGCAGAAGCCGCAATGCACGCACTTTCGCAAAATGCCCTCCGCCTCCGCGACATGCGGATCGGCGAGCTGTTCGGCGGTGAAATTGGTCTGCACGTCAATTCTCCCGATAGGCGGCGAACGACTTCCGTCAGCGCCGTGGAATTCATAAGCCTACACCCACCAGGTCTCAGGCTTGGCGATCGCCTCGCCGGCGCTCGCCTTCTGCAGGCCGATGATGCAGCGAACGACGACCCAGACGATTGTGGCGACGGCCAGCAGCACGCCGACCACGGCGAGCGACAGGATGACGGAGACAAGGCCGTAAAGCACACCGATCCAGAACGTCCTCAGGGCATAGGTATAATGCGTTTCGACCCAACCGCCGGCTTTGCCCCGGTTGAGATGTGCAAAAACGATGCCGACCAGACTGGAAATACCGATCAGGAAGCCCAGGAGATAGAGGACATAGATGAGCTGGACATTGAGCTTGCCGGGCTCCAGCCAGCTATCGGGCCGCCGCGGATCGGGTGTGGTGGTCGGTTCGGTCATGCGGCGTCTCCTATTGCCATGCGGCCGGGATTGAAGATGCCGCGCGGATCGAATTTCTCCTTCACCCGCTGAGAAAGCAAGGCGACGGCAGGTGATTGCGGTTCGAAGGACGAGACCTGGGCCCGGACGGCACCCGACGCACGCATAAGCGTGGAATGTCCGCCACCGGCAGCCGTTGTGTAACGCCGCAGCAGCTCGGCTTCCGGATCGCCCTCGAGGCGCATCCACACCAATCCGCCCTGCCAGTCGTAGAAGGCGTCGATGCCGGCTTCCAGGCGAAGGGCGGCGACCAGCTTCCAGCCCTCGGACGGCGCGACCGAAACGCGCCAGAGCGGCCGAAGCGTACCATCGGCATAGGGGTGAACATCGCGGATTTCGCGCCAGAGTGACAGCGTATCGGTATTCTCAAGCCGCGACACTGGACCGAAAGCCGACATTGCGGATGCCAGCTTGTCGGCCCGCACAGCAACGGAAGCTTCCAGGCCCTCGAGGCGGAGCACGGTGGCTGCGCCCTCCGGCAGCCTGCCACCAAGGAAACGGCCGCGCACGCTTTCGGGCAGGTGGGCGGCGCCCGACACCTCGACCGACATCGTCATCGCCGCTGCAATGGCGCGGACCGCCTGCTCGTCCTCGAGGCCGGACAGCACGATGGTGACCGCCGTCTTCGGCGCCGGCAGGACCTTGAAGGTCACTTCCGTCAGGAAGCCGAGCGTGCCGTAGGAGCCGGCCAGCACCTTGACCAGGTCCAGACCGGTGACGTTCTTCATCACCCGTCCGCCGGCCTTGACGATTTCGCCATGGCCGTTGACGAAACGGACGCCGAGCAGATGATCCCGGGCGGCACCCGCGGTGAAGCGGCGCGGGCCGGAGGCGTTGGCGGCAAAGAGGCCGCCGATGGTCGGCTCCCCAGACGTGCCCATCATGCCGCGATGATCCGGCGGCTCGAAGGCGAGCGACTGGCCGTTCACCGCAACGGCTGCCTCGATCTCGGCGACGGGCGTACCGGCTCGGGCCGTCAGCACCATTTCGGCAGGATTGTAGGCGACGATGCCGGAGAGCCCGGCAGAGCTGAGGGCGGTCGCATTGGCGGTCAGCGCATTGCCAAAACCGGCGCGCGTCCCGCCGCCCGATATGGCGAGCGGCGCCGAACGTTCCGCGTGATCGCGGATGAGGCCTGCGGCTTCGATTTCTGTTGCTGGAAGCAGAAACGCGGTCACGCGGCCGTCCTCCCGTCGAGCGGGAAAACCTTGGAGGGATTGAGCGTCCAGAGGGGATCGAAGGCGGCGCGCACCGCCATCTGCTGGGCAAGGTCGGCCTCGGCATACTGATGGCGCATCAGGTCGCGTTTCTCGATGCCCACGCCGTGCTCGCCGGTCAGGCAACCGCCGGCATCGACGCAGAGTTTGAGGATTTCCATGCCGGCCGCTTCGGCCTTTGCCGCATCTTCCGGATCGTTGATATTGTAGAGGATCAGCGGATGCATGTTGCCATCGCCGGCGTGGAAGACGTTGGCGACGCGAAGGCCATAGCGATCGGTGATCTCCGAGGTCTTCTTCAGGACATAGGCCAGCTGGCTCAAGGGTACGGTGCCGTCCATGCAGATATAGTCGGCGATGCGGCCGGTCGCGCCGAAGGCCGATTTTCGGCCCTTCCAGATTAACGCCGATTCCATTGCCGACTGGCTTTCGCGCACCGTCTTGACGCCATGGCGCTTGGCGATCTCGACGATCGAGGCGAGCATGGCTTCCATTTCGGCCTCCGAGCCCTCGACCTCAATGATGAGCAAGGCTTCGACATCGAGCGGGTAGCCTGCATGGGCGAAGGCCTCGCAGATCTCGATCGCCGGCTTGTCCATGAACTCGATGGCAACCGGAACGATTCCGGCGCCGATAACATCGGCCACGCAGGAACCGGCAGCTTCGGCACTGTCGAAACCGAACAGCACGGGGCGCGCGCCCTCGGGCTTGGCGATCAGCCGCACGGTGGCTTCGGTGATGACGCCGAGCTGGCCTTCGGAACCGCAGACGAGGCCCAGCAGGTCGTAGCCGGCGCTATCCAGCGCCTTGCCGCCGAGTTCGATCACCGTGCCATCGACCAGCACCAGTTTGACGCCGAGCAGGTTGTTGGTGGTGACGCCGTATTTCAGACAGTGGGCGCCGCCGGAATTCATGCCGATATTGCCACCGATCGTGCAGGCGAGCTGCGAGCTCGGATCGGGGGCATAGAAGAAGCCGTCGCCGCCGACGGCATCGGAGATGGAAAGGTTGGTGACACCCGCCTGCACGGTCGCGCAGCGATTGGCATAGTCGATGTCGAGGATCTTCGTCATCGCCGAAAGGCCGAGCACGACCGCATCCTCTTGCGGAATGGCGCCGCCCGAGAGCGAGGTTCCGGCGCCGCGCGGCACGATCGGAATGCCGTATTTGTTGCAGTATTTCATCACCGCCGCGACCTGGGCCGTGGTTTCCGGCAGGACGACCGCGAGCGGCCGGCGGCGATAGGCGATGAAACCGTCGGTTTCGAAGGGAACGAGCTCGTTCGGCTCTTGCACCAGCCGTTCGGCCGGCACGAGTTCCGCGAGGTCGGCGACGATCTCCTTGCGCCGCGACAGGATCGCGGCATTCGGCTCCAGAAACTGGATGGCTTCGGACATGGATCCCTCCCCTGGCTCAGGCCACTTCGGCATACACCGCGCGGCCTTCGCCATCAATTGGTATTCTTTCTTTACCACTTCAACCAAAGTCGCGCAAATGTTATGGACTTATGACAAAATCGGAAAGAGTGGATTAGAGGCATGACCAATCTCGGCGATCTGGAAGTCTTTGTGCGGGTGATCGCAGTCGGCAGCATGTCGACGGCGGCGCGCGATCTTGGGCTCTCGCCGGCCGTCGTTTCGAAGCGCATCAAGCGGCTGGAAGATAGGCTGGGTACGCGGCTGTTGCAGCGCACGACGCGGCAGATCTCGCTGACCGAGGCCGGACAGGGGTTTCACGAGCGCGTGCTGGGCGTGCTTGCGGGCCTGGAAGAGGCCGAGGCCTATGCTTCGGGTCGCTCGTCGGAGGTCGCCGGCACGCTGAAGATCTCCGCGCCAACTTCGTTCGGCCGGCTGCATATCGCGCCGCATCTGAAGACCTTCATGGAAGCGCACCCGGATCTCACCATCCATCTGGTGCTGTCGGACGAATTCACCGACATTGTCGGCGGCGGCTTCGACCTTGCCATCCGCATTGCCGAACTGATGGATTCGACGCTGGTGGCGCGGCGTCTGGCACCTGTGCGCAGAATCCTCTGCGCCTCGCCCGACTATATCACCAGCCACGGCGCGCCAGAAACGATCGAGGACCTGAAGCGGCATCATTGCCTGCCGGCGCATAATTACGATGCCTGGAAGCTCGAGGGTCCGCAGGGCTCGATGAGTATCAAGCCCGACGGCATGCTGATCACCAATTCCAGCGAGGTCATCCGCGAGGCGGTGATCGCGGGCCTTGGCATCGCGTTGCGCTCGACCTGGGACATCGGTCCGGAACTGAAGACGGGAAAACTGGTGCAGGTGCTGCCGGCCTATGAGGGCTCGCGCAATGTTTCGCTCTCGGCTGTCTATCCGAGCCGCCAGTTCCTGCCGGCCAAGGTCAGACTGTTCATCGACTATCTCGCCGATCTCTACGGACCGATTCCCTACTGGGAGCTTTAGACCGCGCGATCACCGCAGGGCTTCAGGCACAGCACTCCAAAAGCCGAACTTCTTCGGATGGATCCGACGCAGATCGTCGACAAAATCATCGTGGTGCTGCAGGTGCGCGTCAGTCGGCAACTGGGGTTGGAGACGGTCAAGCTCTTTCAAATAGACGGCAGCATAGGGATAGGCAACGCCGATGCCGCGACGCAGGATGTCGCTGATCAGAACCCGGTAGAGCACGGTCGCGGCCAGCGGATGCAGGTCCGCCAGGGCCTCGGCTGCCGGCGCCAGATCCTCGTAATAGCGCCCTTCCCAATCGTCGCGGTGGCGTAGCACAAGCTCGGCCGCGCGATCGAGCCTTGGCCAGGAGACGAAAAAGTCGAGAGCGCCATAGATGTCCTCGGCATCCTCGACCAGTGCGAAGGCCCGGTCCATTTCGTCGAACTCGGCGAAATCGTCGAGCTTCGAGAGATAGAGCTTCAGGATCGTCGGATCGAGCGTCTCGGCAAATTCGCGCCAGCGTAGCTCCTGGGCATCGCCGCGCCGCTTCAGCTTGTCGAGGATTTCGGCTTCCAGCATGCGGCGCTCCCGGGCGCCATATTCCGGGCCGACGGAGGTCAGCTCGCCGCCAATGGCCAAAAGCCGCATGCCGGTCGGGCGGCGGCGCACCCATTCCAGCGCCTCTTCATGGCGGCCCGCGCCCTGGAGAAGGGCCGCGACCGTCAGCGTATCGCGGCGGTTCTCTGCCTTGCCCTCTTCGAGGGCCATATAGGCATCCACATCGCCCTGGCGAAGCGCGATCGCCTGGAGGAGATCGAGCGCGCCGAGCTTGCCCGGCTCTTTCGGCATGGCCTCGGCGAGCAAGGCCTTCCACGCGGTTGCGGCGGGGGTGGCGATCACCCCGGTCAGTTCATGCAGGAAGCCCGTGTGCTCGCCGTAGCGGTCGCGCCGGCGCAGCGTCTCGAACTGCGAGACGAGCGGCACCTGGTCCTGCGCATTCAATGAACGGATCAGTTCGGCCGCCGCCGCTTCCGCCTCGTCGAACACCTTCCACAGGCGGGCATTGTCGGACACCAGCCGCGCCGAGATCGGGAAGCGCAGGGCGAGGAAACGCAGGATGCGCTCCGCGCCGCCCGCCGCATCGACGCCGCCCAACTCGGAGAGAATGGTGCGCACCAGCCCGGCGAACTCGATGGCGAGATCCTTGGCGCGGGCATTGTTGATCCGCGTCTTCGCCTGCTCGTGCGTGTCCAGCCGGCGATCGATCAGCCGCGCCATTTCCGCCGGGCCTGCCTCGCCGGCCAGGGCCGCCTCGAGCCTAGCCTTCAGGGCCTTGTTGGCCGAGGCTTCCTCCAGCAGGATCTCGACCAGCTTGTCGAGGCCAAGGCCGCTCAAGCCTTTCTTGTCGAGTTTCGCACGTTTCTGCCGGGTCATTCCATTTCGCTTGTGCCGTTCATTGCCTTCAGTCGCTTATATCAGGCGGACGGCAACGGCGGGCAAGGGGATTTCGCAGGTGAACGCGAGCCAAGATTGCACTCTGCACGATCTCGCCCTAATCTGCTGGGCAGGAGAAAGCCCATGACTGTCACTGTATCGCTGAGTTTAGAACTTGCGGCCTTCGTCGAGAAGAAGGTCGAATCCGGTGAGTTCGCCTCACCTGGCGAAGTTCTGGCCGCGGCACTCAAGCTGCTTGAGGAACGCGACCGTTTAAGCCCTCTTTCGACTGATGCGCTTAAGCTTGCGTGGACGGAAGGCCTTGCCAGCGGTGATTTCAGGCCGCTTGATCTGGCCGCGCTGAAAGCCGAAGCGCGTAGACAGCATCAATCCAAGAGTTAGACGATGACGCGCATGCTCTGGTCTTCAAAGGCCCGGAGCGATGTGTCGGACATCTGGCTATGGCTTGCCGAAACCGCAAGTCCAGCAATCGCAGATGACAAACTGGACCGGCTCACGGCACAGGTCTTTGCGCTGGCCGCCCATCCGATGCTCGGCCCTATTCGGACGGACATTGCGGAGAACGCCCGGATGCTCGTCTGTGACCGCTGGCTCGTTCTCTATCTCATTGCAGACGATGGGCATGTCCACATCGTGAGGGTTGTCGATGGCGCACGCGACCCGGCGACAAGCCGCCGGGACTTCAATGCCCCTCGCCGTGGCTCTTCCTGATCCGCCTCACCACCCACCAGACGCCCAGCACGGCGAGCGGCACCGACAGTCCGGTGATCACCGCCGGGTCGACCGGCAGGAGGTCGTGGCTGATGGCCTTTGCGCCATAGCCGATCAGCCCGACGATGTAGTAGGAGATCGCCGCGACCGAGAGGCCCTCGACCGTCTGCTGCAGGCGCAGCTGCATCTCGGCGCGCCGGTTCATCGTGGCGAGCAGAGCGGAGTTTTGCCGCTCAAGCTCGACGTCGATCCAGCTTCGAACGAGGCTGGTGGCGCGCGACAGCTTGCGTGACAGGTTGGCCAGCCGCTCCTCGACAGACTGGCAGGTGCGCATGGCCGGCGCGAGGCGCCGCTCGAGGAAGGAGCCGAGCATTTCGTAGCCCGGCTTCGGGGCTTCATCCAGCGCCTTGACGCGCTCACGCACGATGCCGTCATAGGCGCGGCTGGCGCCAAAGCGATAGAGGCTGAGCGCGGCATTGGCCTCGAGCTCGGCTGCCAGGTTGGTCAATTCCGACAGCATGGTGTCGGCCTCGGCGCGCGCATGGGCCTTCATCCGCTGGGTGACGGCCGTGAGCCCGTCCTCGATCCGGCGGATGTCCGGCGAGAGCGTCTGCGCCAGCGGCAGGCCGAGCATGGCGAGCGTGCGGTAGGTCTCGATGTCGAGCAGGCGCTGGACGAGCGCGCCACGGCCTGCCTCGGAGAGGCTGCGGTCAACGACGAGAATACGGGTCAGCCCGTCGCCGTCCTGGCGAAAATCGGTGATCACGGTTGCCTGGCCGTTCTTGACATCGCTGTAGCAGAGGCTCGTCAGATCGAAGAGCTGCATCGCCGCCTCGACCTCCGGCCCGTCACGGCGGATCTCCAGCCGGATGCCCGACATCAGCGGACCTGGCGCGGAAAAGCCGTCGCCGAAGGGGTGGACGAGGATTTCGCCGCCGAAGGCGTCGGGTAGCGGGCCGTCCCAGAACCAGGTGGAGAATTCCGTGTGGCGCTCCCAGCGCAGCGTTCCCTGGCCCCAGGGCATGGCGTGGTGGCGGGCATTGCGATCGGGCACGGTGACGCCGCGCGCCCGCGACAGTTCGGCGAGCGCGCTGTGGTGCACGGCAGACCCGCCATCCATCATGAAGGCCAGTTGCACAATCACGCGTTCCGATTTCACCAGCGCATAGGGCCGCGCGTGGATCTCGCCCAGCGCCAAAGCCCGCTCCGGCGACACCGGAAATGCGAAACTACCCTTCCCCATCAAGCCCGTCTCCCTTTTACCATCCTTGCCTTCCTAGCAAATGCGCAAGGCAAGCGGCAGGGGGCCAGTTGATCCAGAGGGTAGAGATGGCACGCGATTGCGCCATCACACGAATACCAGTGCGGAAAAGCCATGCATCAAAACATAGCAATTCATATATTTATCTATTGTTGGCGAGCGCGAAGTCGACAAGAATGAATCGCGAGCACGCAGACGCCATCCCAACGGGGCTGCTCGGCGCGTCGATGCCTATCACGATACCGGCAGCGCTTTTCGTAACTGCCGAACAATGGAGAGATCCCATGAAGCGACTTATTCCGGCAACCCTGTTTGCCCTTTCGATCGGCCTGCCCGCCTTTGCCGGCGAGGTCGGCGACTTCGAAACGAAACTGCGCGCCGCCTATGGCGACTACCGAACAGCCCTGTTCACCACCAACATGGGCAAGGCCCCGGAATCGACGGTCTCGCTCGGCAAATTCGCCGTTGCCTGGTCCGCACTTTCCGCCGAGCCCGCGCCGCCGCAATATGCGGATGATGCCAAATACGTCGAAACGCTGGCGGCCGTGAACAAGATCACCGAAGCCGCGACCGCCGAAGTCGCGGCCGGGGAACTTCCCAAGGCACATGATACGCTGGAAGGTATTCGCGACCAGATCGGTGATCTGCATATCCGCAACGATATCTACAGCTTCTCCGACCGGATGAACGCCTATCATGCCCGCATGGAAGAAGTGATCGCGCTCGATCCGGCGGACGCTGCCGGCGTGCATTCAGAATCAGCAGTGCTGAAATACCTGCTCGGCGACGTCGTCGCCCATCCGCCGAAGGAGGCCGATGCGAGCTACAAGGAATTGCTCGGCGCCGTAGAGGCAAGCGTGGCGAAGCTGGAAGGCGCTTCCAAGAGCGGCGATGCCGCAGCGATCAAGGCTGCCATCGACGGGCTCAAGGCTCCCTATTCCAAGCTGTTCCTCAAGTTCGGCTGATCACTGCGCCGGGCGGCTGACGCCGCGCACCGCGCCCGTTTCGCGACTGACGAAACGCAACTGGACAAATTAATTGACCAATCCCTCGGCGGCTTGCTAAAAAGCCGCCAAGGGAGAATGTCGTGACGGACAAGGACGAAGGGCTTTTCGCCCAGATCAGCCATAGCCGCACCGCGAGCGAAGTGGTTCAGCAGATCGAACTGCTGATCCTCGATGGAGTCTTGCGCGACGGAGACCGGCTGCCCGGCGAACGCGATCTCGCCCAGGATCTCGACGTGTCCCGCCCGATCCTTCGCGAAGCCCTGAAGGAGCTGGAAGCCCGCGGCCTGCTGGTTTCGCACCATGGCGGCGGCACCTATGTCGCCGATATCATCGGCCAGGTGTTCTCCAAGCCGATCACCGAACTGATTTCCCGCCATGCCCGCGCCACGCGCGACTATCTGGAATATCGTCGCGAACTCGAGGGGCTGACCGCCGAGCTTGCCGCGAAGCGCGCCACCGACACCGACCGGTCGCTGCTGACCCGCATCGTCGACGACATGATGCGGGCACATGAGAGCGGCAATCCGGAAGAGGAACTCGCCGCCGACGTCGAATTCCACAACGCGATCGGCGAAGCGGCCCACAACATCATCCTGCTGCACACCATGCGCGCCTGCTATCGCCTTCTGTCGGAGGGCATCTTCTTCAATCGCAAGGCCGTATTCGCGCTTGCCAATGCGCGCGAGCGTCTGCTGGAACAGCATCTGGCCATCCATGCGGCGATCCTTTCCGGCGACGGCGAGGCGGCCAAGCGCGCCGCTCAGGCGCATATCGATTTCGTCATGCAGGCGGTCGAGGAATTTGCCCGCGCCGACGAATGGGGCCGGGTGGCGAAGCTTCGGCTGATCCGCCGCGACAACAATCCCCAGGGCACACGAACCTCCCGCGGCAGCGGCCCGGACAAGACGGAGACATCCCGATGACTGCACCCCAAACGCGTCCGCGCGTCGGCCTGTTCGCCACCTGTCTGGTCGATCTCTTCCGCCCGAGCGTCGGATTTTCCGCCGCAAAGCTGATCGAGGATGCGGGCTGCGAGGTGCATGTGCCGATGGCACAGACCTGCTGCGGCCAGCCGGCCTATAATTCCGGCGACCGCAAGGACACGCGCGCGCTGGCGATCCAGGTGATCGAACTGTTCGAGGGCTATGACTACGTCGTCGCGCCATCCGGCTCGTGCGCCGCCATGCTGAAGCACCACTATCCGGAAGTCTTCAAGGGCGATGTCAGATGGGAGGAGCGCTGTCGGCGCTTCTCGGACAAGGTGTTCGAGCTCGTTTCCTTCCTCACCGACGTGATGTTCGTGCCCAAGGTCGATGCGGCCTTCGACGGCAGCGTCACCTATCACGACAGCTGTTCGGGGCTTCGCGAACTCGGCGTCGAGAAGCAGCCGCGCAAGCTGCTGGCGACCGTCGAGGGGCTGGAGCTCAAGGAAATGGCCGGCAGCGACGTCTGCTGCGGTTTCGGCGGCACGTTCTGCGTCAAGTATTCGGATATTTCGGGCACGATCGTTTCCAAGAAGACGGCGAACATCACCGCGACCGGTGCCGACATGCTGCTCGCCGGCGACATGGGCTGTCTGATGAACATGGCCGGCAAGCTGAAGCGCGAAGGTTCGGCCGTCGAGGTCCGCCACGTCGCCGAGGTTCTGGCCGGCATGACCGACGGCAAGCCGATCGCCGGCTCGGCCAAGTGAGGGATTGAGAGCCATGCAGTTCACCTCCCCCCAGTTCAAGGACAACGCCGCCCGCGCGCTGCACGACCCGCAGTTGCAGAAGGCGCTGCAGAATGTCGAGAAGGGCTTCATCTACAAGCGTGCAATGGCCGTCGCCGCGCTGCCGGAATTCGACGCCCTGCGCGACAATGCCCGCGACATCAAGAACCATACGCTGGCTCATCTCGACCTTTATCTGGAAGCCTATGAGCAGAAGGTCACGGCCGCCGGCGGCCATGTGCACTGGGCGGAAAGCGCGGAAGACGCGCGCCGCATTGTCATAGACATCTGCCGACGGGTGAAGGCGAAGACCGTCACCAAGGGCAAGTCGATGATCACCGAGGAGATCAACCTCAACGAATATCTAGAAGCCCAGGGCGTCGAGCCCGTCGAGACGGACCTTGGCGAATACATCATACAGTTGCGCGGCGAGCATCCGAGCCACATCATTGCGCCGGCCGTGCATCTCAACAAGGAACAGGTGGAGGAGGATTTTCGCCGGGTTCACACTCATCTCGACGTCGATCGTGACCTGACGGCACCGGAATCGCTCTTGTCGGAAGCGCGCGAGGTGCTGCGCAAGCGCTACTTCCAGGCCGATGTCGGCATCACCGGCGCCAACTTCCTGATTGCCGAGACCGGCTCCTCGGTGATCGTCACCAATGAAGGCAATGGCGATCTCACCCAGACGCTCGGCAAAGTGCATGTCGTGGTGGCCTCGATCGAAAAGATCGTGCCGACGCTTGAGGACTGTTCGCAGATCCTGCGCCTGCTCGCCCGCTCGGCGACCGGCCAGGACATGTCGGTCTACACCACGTTTTCGACAGGCCCCAAGCGCGCTGAAGATCCGGACGGCCCGGACGAGTATCACGTGATCCTGCTCGACAATGGCCGCACCTCAATGCTCGGCACGGAATTCCAGGAAATGCTGCGCTGCATCCGCTGCGGCGCTTGCATGAACCATTGTCCGGTCTATCACGCGGTCGGCGGCCACGCCTATGGCTCGGTCTATCCGGGACCGATGGGCGCGGTGCTGACGCCGTCACTTTTTGGCGTGGAGCAGTCGGCCCACCTGCCGAATGCCTCGACCTTCTGCGGCCGCTGCGAAAGCGTGTGTCCGATGCATATTCCGCTGCCGAAGATGATGCGGCACTGGCGCGAACGGGAGTTCGAGCGGCATCTGACGCCGGCCGCCGCCCGCTATGGGATCTCGGTCTGGGCCTTCTTCGCCAAGCGGCCGAAGCTGTACCGCATGGCCACCTCCCTTGCTGCCTCGATGCTGTCCCTGCTCGGCGGCAGCAACAAACGGATTACCGCGCTGCCGCTGGCCGGCGGCTGGACGAAGTACCGCGACCTCCCCGCGCCCGAAGGCCAGACCTTTACCAAGGCCTGGGCGGCGCGCCTGGCGAAGCGGCAGGGAGCATGAACATGGACGGCAGAACCGCTATTCTTTCGAAGATCCGCGCCTCGCTGAAAACTTCGCGCGCCGACGACGACCGTCACGCGGCCGTGGCCACACGTCTTGCCCAGACGCCCAGGGGCATCATCCCGGCGCGCGGTCAATTGCCGGCGGAGGAGCGCGTGGCGCTATTTCGTGCCATGGCGGAGAAGTACAACGCGACCACTGAGCATATCCACGGCCTCGCCGCAGTTCCGGCCATCGTCTCGGCCTACCTCAAGGGAAACAACTTGCCGGCCGCAATCCGCATCGGCACGGATCCTCGTCTCGCCACCGCGCCATGGGCCAGCCAAGCAACGCTGGAGATCCGCCACGGCGCCTCCGACGGCCAGGATCTCGCCGCAGTCAGCCACGCCTTCGGCGCCGTCGCCGAGACCGGCACGCTTGCGGTGCTTTCCGGTCCCGACAATCCGGTGACCCTCAACTTCTTGCCCGAGCATCACATCGTCGTCGTCAACGCCGAAGAGATCGCCGGTGACATGGAGAATATCTGGGCACGCCTGCGCGTCCTGAAGGGCTCGGCGATGCCGCGCACGGTGAATTTCATCACCGGGCCATCACGCTCGGCCGACATCGAGCAGACCCTGCTGCTCGGCGCCCATGGTCCGCGGGCGCTGCACATCGTGATCGTCGGCACAGCCGCCGATTGAATGCCAGTTGCGGGTTTCGCCGGCGCCGTGTTTGCCGCCCGCCCCTACAAGGAAAATAATTCTGCCGTGCGGAACAGTTTTGTTTCCTGCGCGTTTGCGATTTGCTTTTTTGGGGCGAATTTTCTATTGTGAGCGTTATGGCAATTTACAACGATGTGAACGCAGCGCCGCGGATCGCGCTCGTCTCCACCCACGGCTATGTTGCCGCCCACCCGCCGCTCGGCGCGGCGGATACCGGCGGACAAGTCGTCTACGTTCTCGAACTGGCGAAGAAACTCGCCCAGCTCGGCCACAAGGTCGACATCTTCACGCGCCGGTTCGAAGACCAGCCGGAAATCGACGAGGTCGATGCCGACGTGCGGGTTATCCGCATTCCCTGCGGCGGGGTCGATTTCATCCCGAAGGAATATCTTCACCGCTATCTCAACGAATGGAACGAGAAGGCGCTGCGCTACATCAAGCGCGAGGGTCTCAGCTATCTCTTCGTCAACAGCCATTACTGGGACGCGGGCGTCGCCGGACAGCGTCTTTCCGAAGCGTTGAACATTCCGCATATCCATACGCCCCATTCGCTCGGGCTGTGGAAGAAGCGGCAGATGGAGACCGACTATCCAGAGCGCGCCGACAAGTTCGAGGAGGAGTTCAACTTCAAGGAACGAATCCAGCATGAACTGATCATCTATCGCAGCTGCCAACTGGTGGTCGCAACGACCCCGATCCAGCTCGACATGCTGATGGAGGATTACGGCCTCAGCCGCAGTCGCGTGCACATGATCCCGCCCGGCTATGACGACAACCGTTTCTATCCGATGTCGGAAGCATCGCGACAGATGATCCGCCAGCGGCTCGGTTTCGAGGGTAAGGTGGTGATGGCGCTCGGGCGGCTTGCCACCAACAAGGGCTATGACCTGTTGGTCGATGGCTTCTCGGTGCTGGCGAGCCGTGTCGCCGATGCCCGCCTGCACCTGGCACTTGGCGGCGAAAACCTCGACGCGCAGGAGCAGGGCATCCTCGACGGACTGAAGAAACAGGTCGAAGACCTGGGCCTCACCGACCGCGTCCAGTTCTCCGGCTTCATCTCGGACGAGGATCTGCCCGACTACTATCGCGCGGCCGATCTCTTCGTGCTGTCGAGCCGTTACGAACCCTTCGGCATGACGGCGATCGAGGCCATGGCGAGCGGCACACCGACCATCGTGACGGTGCATGGCGGGCTGTTCCGTGCCGTCAGCTACGGTCGTCACGCGCTGTTCGCCGATCCCTTCGACAAGGAGGACCTGGGCATTACCATGATGAAGCCGTTCCGCCATCAGCGCTTGAGGGACAGGCTGTCGCGCATGGGCGCGCACAAGGCCCGAAGCCTCTTCACCTGGACCGGTATTGCCCAGCAACTGGTGGCACTGGTCGAGGGCCGACCGGTGGCGCAGGCACTCGAGGAGGCCGATTGGGCAGAACCATGGAACGACGGCGATTGAGACCGGTCCGTCTCTTTTCCTCCGATCTTGACGGGACGCTTGCGGGAGATCGCGATGCATCGCACCGCTTTTCCGCCTACTGGCGCGAACTCGATCCCGAGACGCGCCCGTTGCTGGTCTACAACAGCGGACGACTGGTCGACGACATCCTCTCCTTCACCCAGGAGGAGGGCCTGCCGGCGGCCGACTTCGTGATCGGCGGCGTTGGCACGATGATGGCGTGCGACACCGTGTCCGGGATGGAAATGGAGTACGCAGAATTCATCGCGGAGGGTTACGACGCGGCGAGCATAGCCGATCTTGTCGGCGACTTCCCCGACATGGCCCGGCAGCCCGACCGTTTTCAGCACGATCGCAAGTCGAGCTGGTACCTGCATGACGCGTCGACCGACCGGCTGTCGGACTTAAGCGATCGGCTCGAAGGCAATGGGTTCAAGGTCAAGATCGTCTACTCAAGCAAGCGTGACCTCGACATTCTTCCCGCCAATGCCGACAAGGGCAATGCCCTGGTGTGGCTCTGCCGCAAGATCGGCGTCGCTCTGGACGAGGTGATTGTTGCCGGTGACACGGGCAATGACATGGACATGTTCGCGCTCGAGAACGTGCGCGGCATCATCCCGGCCAACGGACACGACGAACTGAAACTGCGGTTTCCCGAAAGCAGCCGGATCTATCAGGCAAATGGGCATGAGGCCGACGGCGTGGTGGAAGGCCTCCGCCAGTGGCTCGGGCAGCGCTCCGCACAAGGCTGACCAAAACAGGGAGCTTCGGTCCAAAGCCTTGACCGAGTGGCTGCAGCTCACAAAATAGTCGTAAATCCAGCGCATTGGACGGTTGGCTGTCGCTGTTGGCATGCCAACTCTCGGACGAATCAGAGTAAGCTAATTTCTTATGAAGCATGAGGCGTACAGACCCTTGACCATCATGAGCCGGATCGCATCGGACATGCAGTTGATGTTGCGGCGGCCGCCCCGCCAGCAATATGCGGCCTTGTGCTTTCGCAAGCGCAAGAAGCAATCCGCGCCCGAGGTCCTGCTCGTCACCAGCCGCGACACCGGACGCTGGGTGATCCCGAAGGGTTGGCCGATGCGGGGCAAGAAGTCCCACGCCGTTGCCGAGCGCGAGGCCTATGAGGAAGCGGGCGTCAAGGGCACCGTCTCCCGCGAGCCGATCGGCTATTACAGCTACCACAAGGGCATGACCGACGGGTTGAAGATCAATTGCCGTGTTCAGGTCCATGCCCTTGAAGTGAAGGACATGCTGAAGGACTTTCCCGAAAAGGGAACCCGTCGCCAGGCATGGGTAAGCTGCGAGGAAGCCGCGGCCCGCGTGCAGGAGCCGGAGCTCAAGGTCCTCTTTCATATCTTCGCACAGCGCTTCATCAACGGTGAAAACCGTGCTGAAGCCAAAGAAAGCGCTGAAAATTAGCTTGTCACAGAACTGTCATATTGAAGCAAAGAGCATTTGCTACTAGGCAGTCGGCACACAGGAGCACATCGGCATGGCCTTGCGGGCCCGCCGGCCTTCCTCCGCGACAGAGACATTTCCCCGGAGGCCGTCCTTTCGGCCCTCCGCAAAAGAGAACTATTGATGGCCAAGTCGACGCCGAAGCTCGTCAAGCCGACCCTTGACAAGGACCTGGACAAAATCTCCTTTGTCGAGGAAGCGGCGCAACATGTATCACGCACCTACGCACCGCTTGGCATCGGCCTGATCTTCCTGATCCTGGCCGGGCTGTTTTCCGGCCTCTACGTCATGAACCAGCCCGGTGCGATCATGGTGGTCGCAGCCGCCGCCATCGGCGCCTACATGGCGATGAACATCGGCGCCAACGATGTGGCGAACAATGTCGGCCCTGCGGTCGGGTCGCGCGCCATGACCATGATCACGGCCTTGATCATTGCCGCGGTCTTCGAGACTGCCGGTGCGATGATCGCCGGGGGCGATGTCGTATCAACGATCTCCAAGGGTATTCTTGACCCGGCCCAGGTTCCCGATGCCGATGTCTTTGCCTTTGCCATGATGGCCGCACTTCTTTCATCGGCCTTGTGGCTCAATCTGGCGACCTGGATCGGCGCGCCGGTTTCCACCACTCATTCCGTGGTCGGCGGCGTCATGGGGGCCGGCATCGCGGCCGCGGGCTTCGCGGCGGTCAACTGGGGCTCGATGGCCGGGATTGCCGCTAGCTGGATCATATCGCCCTTGCTCGGCGGCGTGATCGCGGCGATGTTCCTGGCCTTTATCAAGGAATTCATCATCTACCGCCACGACAAGATCGCCGCGGCCAAGCGCTGGGTTCCCGTGCTCAATGCCTTGATGTTGGGGGCATTCGCCGCCTATCTGGCGCTCAAGGGGCTGAATAGACTTATCTCCATCAGCCTCGGCACGGCACTCCTGATCGGCCTCGCCATCGGCGCGCTCACATGGCTGGCGAGCGTTCCGCTCATTCGGCGCCAGGCGATCGGCCTGGAAAACCGCAACCAGTCGCTCAGGAAGCTGTTCCGTCTGCCGCTGATCATGTCGGCGGCTCTCCTTTCCTTTGCCCACGGGGCCAACGACGTTGCCAATGCCATCGGCCCACTCTCGGCCATCGTCCATGCGGTACAGGCGCACGAGATTTCCGCCGAGGTAACCATCCCGATCTGGGTCATGGTCATCGGCGCAGGCGGCATTTCCCTCGGTCTGCTTCTTTTTGGACCGCGAATGATCCGCCTCGTCGGCGAGCAAATCACCAAGCTTAACCCGATGCGCGCCTTCTGCGTCGCGCTGTCGGCCGCCGTGACCGTAATCGTCGCCTCCTGGCTCGGGCTTCCGGTCAGTTCGACCCATATCGCGGTCGGCGCGGTGTTCGGCGTCGGTTTCTTCCGAGAGTGGTACACACGCAAGTCAAAGCGACGCATCGACTACATGCGGATGAAGGCCGATTTCTGGGAGATCGAGGATACACGCGAGCGCAATCCCGATGAACTGCGCCGCCGTTATCTGGTCCGCCGCTCGCATTTCATGACGATCGTCGCGGCCTGGATCATCACGGTTCCAGCCGCCGCCGGCCTTGCGGCGGTCCTCTATTGGATTATGTTCCAGCTTTTCCAGTAAGGCGGGACACGGGGTATGCGCGCGAACTACCGGATGCAAAGACTGCATGTCGAGGCAGCACTCGGTCCCGAGACCGCTGTCGAAGCCAATCCTGAGCAATTCAACTATCTCGCCAATGTCCTGCGCCTCGTCGAAGGCGCGGAAATTCTCGTCTTCAATGGTCGTGACGGCGAGTGGAAGGCAAGACTTACCTTTGCCTCGCGCAAGAAGATCCTTCTGGTCTGCGTCGAACAGACCCGCCTACAGCCGGCGGATTGCGATCTGCATTTTCTGTTCGCGCCGCTCAAGGTCGGGCGGATGGACTATCTGGTGCAGAAGGCAGTCGAAATGGGTGCCGGCCTGCTGCAGCCGGTGATGACCCAGCACGTGCAGGGCAAGATCACCAGTCTGGAGCGGCTGCAGGCCAATGCGATCGAGGCAGCCGAGCAATGTGGCGTGCTGGCAATACCTAAGGTCGCACCGCCGCAGAAGCTCAAGGATCTGCTTGAACGCTGGCCCGCCGAGCGTCGCATCATCTTCTGCGACGAAGACAGCGAAACGCAGAACCCGCTGCCGGCTCTGAATGCCATCAAGGAACGTTCGCTGGCGGTGCTCATCGGTCCCGAAGGCGGCTTTTCCGATGAAGAGCGGGCAATGCTGCGTTCCCTGCCCTGCGTCACCGCCATCCCTCTCGGCCCCCGGATCCTCAGGGCTGACACGGCTGCGGTGGCGGCGCTTGCGGTGGTCCAGGCGGCGATCGGCGACTGGCGCTAAGGGGCCAGTTCCCATCCATTGAGACATTGGTCGCGATCTTGCACAGATGGTGTTTTTTTGACCCGCATTTAAGAGATTTTCACTTGCACCGCCCCCAAATCCGGTCCAATCACCTTGCACAATGGGCCGGTGCGCGTGCCGGTGACGCCAAACAAGGTCTATTCCATGGCTCGTGACACCACCGACGAAACGCCCCTCACATCCGTCGCGCAATTGGCGGATTACCTTGCGTCAGGCGCCAAGCCGAAAGAGGCGTTCCGTATCGGTACCGAGCACGAGAAATTCGCCTTCTTCCGCGCCGACAACAGCCCCGTTCCCTATTTCGGCGAGGCCGGCATCCGGGCACTGCTGCTCGGCATGCAGGCCAAGACCGGCTGGGATCCGATCATGGACGGCGACAACATCATCGGGCTTGCCGAAGCGCACGGCATGGGCGCGATCTCGATCGAACCGGGCGGGCAGTTCGAGCTTTCGGGCGCACCGGTCGAAACGCTGCACGACACCTGCCGGGAATCGAACCAGCATCTGGCGGCGGTGCGCGAGGTGGCGGAGCCGATGGGCATCCGCTTCCTTGGCATCGGCGGTAGCCCGAAATGGACGCTCGACGAGACGCCGCGCATGCCGAAATCGCGCTACGAGATCATGACGCGCTATATGCCGAAGGTCGGCAGCCATGGGCTCGACATGATGTATCGCACCTGCACGATCCAGGTGAACCTCGATTTCTCCTCCGAGGCCGACATGCGGCGCAAGATGCGGGTCGGCATGAAGCTGCAGCCGCTGGCGACCGCGCTCTTCGCCGCCTCGCCCTTCACCGAGGGCAAGCCGAACGGGCTTTTGTCCTGGCGCGGCGAGATCTGGCGCGACACCGACAATGCCCGCGCCGGCATCCTGCCCTTCACGCTCAACGCCGATTTCGGCTTTGCCGACTATGTCGAATGGGCACTCGACGTGCCGATGTATTTCATCGTGCGTGACGGCCGCTATCACGACTGCACCCACGTGACCTTCCGCCAGTTCATGGCCGGTGGGTTGAAGGGTGAGATCGACGCCTGGGAACCGACTCTCGGCGACTGGACCAATCATCTTTCGACGCTGTTTCCCGATGTCAGGCTCAAGCGCTTCCTTGAAATGCGCGGCGCCGATGGCGGCCCGTGGCGGCGCATTTGTGCGCTGCCGGCCTTCTGGGTGGGCCTGCTCTATGACGACGCAGCCCTCGAGGCTGCGGATGCATTGACCGCCAGCTGGAATTTCGCCGACGTCAATTCCCTTCGCGACGCCGTACCGGCTGATGGCCTGAAGGCTGAGATTGCTGGCCGCTCCCTCATCGACGTGGCCCGCGACGTGGTTTCCCTATCGCGCCAGGGCCTCAAGAGCCGCGCGCGCCTCAATGAGGAAGGTCAGGACGAAAGCGTGTTCCTTGGCCCGCTGGAAGAGGTGCTCGCCAAGAAGTCGACGCTCGCCGACGACCTGCTTTCGCTCTACCACGGCCGGTGGAACGGTAAGGTGGAGCACGTGTTCGACGAATATCAGTACTGACCAGGAGCGGTTGCGCCCGTCCGCATGCAGGTCCTTGCCAAAGCATTGCGCGCACGGTGGGACGACATCGGGGAAAAACCGGTTTGCGCTCGGCCTTTTCCAGCTATAGTGCGTCGAATTGCTTTGCGAGCACGGAGAAGGACGCCGATGTTGCCACTTTTTGATATGATGCTGCGCGCTCAGAACGGAACGGCCATGGAGTCGATGGCCAGCCAGTTCAACCTGGCGCAGGAACAGGTAACCAAGGCCATGGCGGCACTGATGCCGGCCTTTTCCTCCGGCCTGAAGCGCAACGCTGCCAATCCTTATGATTTTTCCTCGCTGATCGGCGCCATGGCCTCGGGCAGCTATGCCAAGTATTTCGAGGACATGAACAAGGCATTCACGCCGCAGGGCATCGCCGACGGCAACCAGGTTCTGGAAAGGCTGTTCGGCTCGAAGGACGTGTCCCGCGCCATCGCCGCCCAGGCCGCGCAGTTCACCGGCGTCGGACAGGATGTGCTCAAGCAGATGCTGCCGGTCATGGCCGACGCCATCATGGGTGGCCTGTTCAAGCAGACGACCGGCCAGATGGCCGGCGCCAATCCTTTCGCCGGAACGCCGATGGCCGCGATGATGCAGCAGTGGCTGGAAAGTACTGGCTTTCAACCCAAGCCGGCGCCGCAACAGCCGAACATCTTCGACAATCCCTTCACCAAGGCATTCCAGGATATGATGGGCGGCGCCCAGAAGGCGCAGGCAGCGCAGAGCGCCAATCCCTTCTTCGACAATCCGTTCGCCAAGGCGTTCCAGGATATGATGACCACCACCTACGGCACGCAAGGTGCGGCTGCTGCCGCCAAGGATGCCGCGAAGCCCGAGGCCGAGGTTCCGCCTGCCGCAAAGGTATCCGAGCTGATGAACGCCATGTTCGACAGCGGCCTGGAGGTGCAGAAGAACTACCAGAAGAACATGGAACAGATCTTCGACAGCTATCTGTCCGCCAACGGGCAGAAGGCGCAGCCTGCGCCGGCTCCCGATGCCGCACCGGACAAGCCGAAGACCTGACAGCAGGACGCAAAATCGCCGACCTGTCGAGCGGCGAGGTATTCTGCTGATGAAAAAAGCCCGGCATGGCGGACCATTACCGGGCAAGAGGCAGGGCTTATTGGCTGTCGCCCTGCGGGGATGGAACGTTCGCCTCAATCGAGCGGCAAGCCGCGAAGCGCACGCTGCGAACGGGAGCGAGCCGAGCGCGACAGATGCTGCGAAGGATCGTCCGCGATGCCGGAAGACCTCAGGATCTGCTCGACATCGGAGCGGCAAAGACCGATGTCCCTCAGCTGGAAGTCGTCGAGGTCGGCAAGGCGGTTCGCAGCGCGTCGATTGCGGGCAGCACGCCAGACGGACTTCACGCGTGCGGTCGCCGCAACAAGGCGCGCGATCAGCGCATCCCGCGGTTCCGCGATATCGAGTTCGATCATCCGTTCGGTCGTGCGCATGGCTTTGTCCCTTCGATTGGCACGAGTCTTGGTCGCCCCTGCCGCGGTGGCTGGGGATCAACCGGTACTAGTCGGCTGCGCCCGAAGGCGCGGTCGGTGTCTGCTGATTTGCAGCCTCACAATGCTGAAACGGTATTGATCAGTCCAACGAATGTTTCTAATAGTTAGCATCAACCTTTCTGATGGATGTTCTCCCATGTCGGCGCCCCTCGATATTGACCAGCTCCAGACCTTCGTCGCCATCGTCGATACCGGCAGCTTCACCAAGGCCGCAGGCCGCGTATTCAAGACCCAATCGGCCGTGTCAATGCAGATGCGGCGGCTGGAGGAGCGGATCGGCAAGCAGCTGTTCATCAAAGACGGCCGCGGCAATCGTCTGTCGGCCGAGGGCGACAAGCTGCTGAACTATGCGCGTCGGATCATCCGCCTTAACTCGGAAGCGATCGCTGCCTTCGATGACAATCGCCTGGAGGGGACGCTGCGGATCGGCACGCCGGACGACTATGCTGACCGCTACATGCCGGAGATCATCGGACGCTTCGCCAAGACCCATCCGAATGTTGAACTCTATATCGTCTGCGAACCATCGGTCGACCTGGCTGAGAAGATGGCGAAAGGCGAACTCGACATCGCGCTGGTGACCCATAATCCGCAGCTCAGGACCTCGGATGTCGTGCGCACCGAGCCGCTCTGCTGGGTGGGGTCCGCCAACCATCCGCTGAAGGACGATGCGCCGGTGCCGCTCGCGGTCGGCCGTCGCGACTGCCAGTGGCGTCAGCTGGCCTGCTCGGCGCTCGATGCCGACGGCCGCAACTACCAGATCCTGTTCACCAGCTGGTCATCCACGGTTGTCGCCGCCGCAGTGCTTGCCGGCATGGCCGTCTCGGTCCTGCCGGAATCGGCACTCAGGAGCGGCATGAAGGTGTTGACGCAGAACGACGGCTTCCCACCGCTTCCGCCGGTTCAGATCGGCCTGATGAAGCGTCCCGGACTATCGACATCGCTGATGAATGCGATCACCGACCACATTTCGGCTTGTCTGGACAATATCACGCAGAGCGTCGTCGAGGATGACCTGGAAAGCGACGTGAAGGCCTTGCCGCGTCAATACCCGCGCCTGAGGGCCGGAAACATGATGCCGGGCTGGTAAGGGCTCGCCCCCGGGACAGCCGGATGTCTCAGAACTCGAACAGCGATCTGCGGACGGCCGCGAGCCATTCGGAGATGTAAACCAGCGCCTCGGCCTCGCCTTGCGACATAGCATAGCGAATGGTAGCGCCGCTCAGATAGAGAAAGATCCGGATCCGGGCCTTGAATTCAGCGTGATGCTCCTCGGCCACCAGATGGATTAGCGAATCATAGATGATCTGAGAAACGTTCTGCAGGTGCTGGCTGTTGAGTTCGCGAAGATCGGTATCGGCCATACCGGCCATCCAGACCGGCAGATAGATCGGGTCGTCTCGATAGGTCTGGTAGAAATTGACCACGGCCGCTTCAGCGAGATCCAGAGCCTGCGCCTGCGATGGAGCATTCGCGAACATATCGCGCGCCATGGACTGGACGCGCGTCGTGTGCCGGTCATGCAACGCACGGATGATCGCCGCCTTTTCCGGGAAGAATTGATAGAGGGAGCCGATTGGAACACGCGCCCTGACTGCAATATCAGTCATCCTGAGCTTCGTGACGCCCTGTTCGGCGACGAGCGCGGACGCCGCCTCGAGGATTTGGTCGAGACGCTGGATACTGCGCTCCTGTTGCGGCGTCTTACGCAACTGCAGGCGCCCGCTTGGCTTCTTGGTACTCATTGCCCCCACTCCGGAACCCGCCATCGCGTCAGTTCATCACTGCGCCGTCCGGTGCACCTAGACGATGTTCTATTCCCTTTCCTTTAAAAGGGAAGTTCGGAGTTTAGCGATAGCCAAAACAGCAAGAAACGCACAGACGAACCGCTTCGCTTGATAACAAAGCCGGCGCCTCGACTTGCATCGAGACGCCGGCTTGGTCTTGCTTCACTTGCGCTTCTTCGGGGCCGCGATCGTCGCCCCCGAAGGAGACTGTCATTCCCCGATCAGGCGAGATCGAACCGGTCTGCGTTCATCACCTTGGTCCAGGCCGCAACGAAGTCGTGCACGAACTTCTCCTTGTTGTCGTCCTGGGCGTAGACTTCCGCATAGGCACGCAGAACCGAGTTCGAGCCAAGAACCAGGTCCACGCGGGAAGCCGTGTACTTGGTCGCACCGCTCTTGCGATCGCGGATGTCATAGGAGTTGCTACCGGTCGGGACCCAAGTATAGGCCATGTCCGTCAGCGTGTTGAAGAAGTCGTTGGTCAGCGCACCGACACGGTCGGTGAACACGCCGTGCGCCGTGCCGCCGTAGTTGGTGCCGAGTACGCGCATGCCGCCGATGAGCACGGTCAGTTCCGGGGCGGTGAGCCCCATCAGTTGAGCGCGGTCGAGCAACATTTCTTCAGGGCTGACGACATAGTCCTTCTTCTGCCAGTTGCGGAAGCCATCGGCGAGCGGCTCGAGCACGGCGAAGCCGTCCGCATCCGTCTGCTCTGCGGTCGCATCGCCACGACCCGGCGCGAAAGGAACTTCGACGTCGAAGCCTGCCGCCTTTGCCGCCAGTTCGACACCGACATTGCCGGCCAGAACGATGACGTCGGCAAGACTTGCGCCGGTTTCAGACGCAATACCTTCGAGGACCGCCAGAACCTTGGCAAGGCGGGCGGGCTCATTGCCTTCCCAGTCCTTCTGCGGAGCGAGGCGGATGCGGGCACCGTTTGCACCGCCGCGCTTGTCAGAACCACGGAAGGTGCGGGCGCTGTCCCAGGCGGTGGAGACCATCTCGGCGATGGTCAGGCCGCTGTTGATGATCTTGGCCTTGACCGCGACGACGTCATAGTCCGTGCGGCCGGCCGGGATCGGATCCTGCCAGATCAGGTCTTCGGCCGGAACGTCCGGGCCGAAATAACGCGACTTCGGGCCGACGTCGCGGTGGGTCAGCTTGAACCAGGCGCGAGCGAAGGCGTCCGAGAAAGCCGCAAAGTCGTCCCTGAACTTCAGGGAGATCTCGCGATAGATCGGGTCGACCTTCAGCGCCATGTCCGCATCGGTCATCATCGGCATGACGCGGATCGAGGGATCCTCGACGTCGACCGGCTTGTCCTCATCGGCAATGGTGATCGGCGCCCACTGGGAGGCCCCCGCCGGGCTGTGCGTCAGTGTCCATTCATGCTTGAACAGCATCTCGAAGAAGCCGTTGTCCCACTTCGTCGGCTCGGCAGTCCAGGCGCCCTCGATGCCCGAGACGACGGTGTCGCGGCCGATGCCGCGGCCCTTGGTGTTCATCCAGCCAAGGCCCTGGAATTCCGGGGCGGCGGCTTCCGGATCGGGGCTGAGGTTGCGCGGGTCGCCGTTGCCGTGAGACTTGCCGATCGTGTGGCCGCCGGCGGTGAGCGCCACGGTTTCCTCGTCGTTCATGCCCATGCGGGCAAACGTCTCGCGCATCTGCGCGGCGGTCGCCAGCGGATCGGACTTGCCGTTGACGCCTTCGGGATTGACGTAGATGAGACCCATCTGCACGGCGGCGAGCGGGTTTTCGAGCGTGTCCGGCTTGGTCACGTCACCATAGCGACCGTCGCTCGGTGCCAGCCATTCCTTCTCGTCACCCCAGTAGGTGTCCTTTTCCGGATGCCAGATGTCCTCGCGGCCAAAGGCAAAGCCGAAGGTCTTCAGGCCGGCGACGTCGTAGGCCATGGTGCCGGCAAGCGCGATCAGGTCAGCCCAGGAAATCTTGTTGCCGTACTTCTTCTTGATCGGCCAGAGCAGGCGGCGACCCTTGTCGGTGTTGACATTGTCCGGCCAGGAATTGAGCGGGGCGAAGCGCTGGTTGCCGGTGTTGGCGCCGCCTCGGCCGTCGGTGACGCGGTAGGAGCCGGCGGCGTGCCAGGTGACGCGGGCCATCATGCCGACATAGGAGCCCCAGTCGGCCGGCCACCATTCCTGGCTGTCGAGCATCAGCGCGCGAAGGTCAGCCTTGAGCGCCTCGACGTCGAGCTTCTTCAGCTCTTCGCGATAGTTGAAATTCGGGCCCAGCGGGTTGGTCTTGGTATCGTGCTGATGCAGGATGTCGAGGTTCAGCGCATTTGGCCACCAGTCCATGACAGACTTGCCCATGGCGGTGTTGCCGCCGTGCATTACCGGACACTTACCGGTCGATTTCACGTGCTCGTTCATATTGGCCTCCTGTTTTTGGTAGTAACAAGTAATCTGGTGCCCACAATCGCCGAAAAGCCTCATAATTTCCAATTGTATTTCGTGAGATTTTCGATAGTATTTTCCTATCATGATTAGCATTCGTCAATTGCGCTATTTCGAGGCGCTCGCCACCACCCTGCACTTCGGACGGGCAGCCGAAATTGTCCATGTCAGCCAGCCGGCTCTGTCCGCCCAGATCATGGAAATGGAAAAACATCTCGGCGTGAAACTGCTGGAGCGCACGCGCGCCAGCACGCTTCTGACCGACAAGGGTCATGAGGTGTTGAAGCACGCGCGCACGGTGCTGGCCGCCGTCGATCGGCTGGAGGAAGCGGCGCGACAGTCGTCCGGCACGCTGGAAGGACTGCTGCGGCTCGGCATCATTCCGACGGTTGCGCCCTATCTCGTGCCGAAAGTGGTGCCTTATCTGCGGCGCGCCCATCCCCTGATCGAGATCGAACTGAAGGAGGCCGTGACCGACAGGCTGCTCGGCGACCTGGCTGAGGGACGGCTGGATGCCATCATCGCCGCGATCCCGATCGAGATGGACAGCGTCGTGGCCAAGAGCCTGTTCGTCGATCGCTTCTACATGGCGATGTCGGCCAATGACAGCGACGTCCTGCTCTCCCCCATGACCGAAACGGAAGTCGATCCCGAGCGGTTGCTGCTGTTGGAGGAAGGTCATTGCCTGCGCGACCAGGCACTCTCCGTCTGCAAGGCGGCGAGCAAGCGGAGCCTTATTAACTTCGGCGCCACGTCGATGACCACGCTGCTGCAGATGGTGTCGAACGATATGGGCATGACGCTGATCCCGGAACTGGCCATCGAGACGGAAACGGCGCGCACGCCGATCCGCATCGTGCCCTTCACGGAACCGGCGCCATCGCGCGAGATCGGCCTCGTCTGGCGCCGTTCGAGCCCGCGGCGGGCAGACATGGAAGCTCTGGCCGAGGCGATCATCGCCAGCCGCGGGACAGCGATCGCGACCCGGCCTGCAAATCCGCTGTCCGGCAATCCCCGGTTATAAGAAAATCACGGTCTTCTTAAAACGCGACCGGCACCGATCTGCCCATTTTTGGGCCGAGCACCCAAACGGTCGTCGAAGCGGGCGGGTGTCGTTGCGGCAGCGCCGAAAAGCAGCCTAAGGTCCGGCCTGACAATCAACCTTGGGAGGATACATGCGTTCAGCATCGGGTTCACAGCTGCCTTCCACACGGCTCAGCGCGATCGTCTGCGCCCTTGCCCTCTGCCTCGCCCCCTTTTCGCCGGCTTTTGCCGACGAGGCCGAGGTCGACCAGCAGATCGACAATCTGCTGGGGGATCATGCGACCTTCAAAAGTACAATTCTCGACCTGCAGGAACGCGTCGCCAACGGGGATTCCATCGCCTTTTCCGCCTTCGTCGACTACCCGATCACCGTGACCGTCAACGGTGAACGCCAGACGATACGGTCGGCGGAGGAGTTCGAGCCGCTCTATCACGACATCGTCACGCCGGAGATCGCCGATGTGATCGTCAGCCAGGATTACGGCAACCTGTTCGTCAACGGCGACGGCGTCATGTTCGGCGACGGCGAGGTGTGGATGAACGGCATCTGCCTCGATGATGCCTGTGGTGAGATCGAGGCCCGGATCGTCACCATCCAGGCCGCCGAATAGGCAGAAGTCGCGATGCATTGGAATGACAAAGGGCGGCGCGGATTTCCGCGCCGCCCTTTGTCTCGGTCTGATTTGCCTGTCGATCAGGCGAGATCGAGCACGATGCGGCCGTCGATCTTGCCTTCTTCCATGCGATGGAAGATGTCGTTGATGTTCTCGATCTTGTCCCAGGAGAAGTGCGCGGCGACCTTGCCTTCGCCGGCGAAGACCAGCGATTCCTCTAGATCCTGGCGGGTGCCGACGATCGAGCCGCGCACCGTGATGCGCTTCAACACAGTTTCGAACACCGGCAGCGAGATGAAGCCCGGCGGCAGGCCGACCAGAGCCATCGTGCCCTTGGAGCGCAGGAAGCCATAGGCCTGTTCCATCGCCTTCGGCGAGACCGCGGTGACGAGCGCACCATGCACGCCGCCGGTCGCCTTCTGCACCTGTTCGATGGCGTCCTTGGCCGTGCCGTCGACGACGACATCGGCGCCGAGATCCTTGGCGAGCTTCAGCTTGTCCTCATGGATGTCGGCGGCGACGACGTGCATGCCCATGGCCTTGGCATATTGCACCGCCATGTGGCCCAAGCCGCCGATGCCGGAGATGACCACCCATTCGCCGGGGCGCACTTCGGTTTCCTTGAGGCCCTTGTAGACGGTGACGCCGGCGCACAGCACGGGAGCGGCGGGACCGAATTCGAGGTTGTCCGGCAGGCGGCCGACGAAATCCGGGTCGGCAAGGCCATATTGGGCAAAAGTGCCGTTGACCGAATAGCCGGTGTTCTGCTGGCTGCCGCAGAGCGTTTCCCAGCCGGTGCGGCAAGGCGAGCAGCAGCCGCAGGCGGTGTGCAGCCACGGAACGCCGACACGATCGCCTTCCTTGATGCGGGTGACACCGGCACCGAGCTTGGCGACGTAGCCGACGCCCTCATGGCCAGGAATGAAGGGCGGGCTGGGCTTGACCGGCCAGTCGCCGTTGGCGGCATGCAGGTCGGTATGGCAGACGCCGGTGGCCTCATATTTGACCAGGATCTGGCCCGGACCCGGATCAGGGATCGCCCATTCCTCGATCGTCAACGGCTTGCCGAATTCACGGACGACGGCGGCTTTCATCATTCCAGCCATGCGGATCTCCTCTGCTGGTGTCAAAGACTGCGACCGTCGCAGTTTGTGGACGGCCAGTTTCACGCGCAGAATACACGCGGGAGACGACGCGGAATTGACACGCATCAATTCCAGAAACGCTATGCATGGACAGTCGTCGCACATCTGCGACACCTGACATGCGCCGCCGATGCTGCGTCGCAACGCTAGGCGAGATTTTTCTTCAGAAACGCGACGGTGCGCGACCAAGCGAGATCCGCCGCCGCCTTGTCGTAGCGGGCGGCCGAGGTATCGTTGTTGAAGGCGTGGTTCACGCCATCGTAGACAAAGATCTCGGCGGTCTTGCCGTTCGCCTCCAAGGCTGCCTTGTAGGCGTCGATCCCGGCATTGATGCGCTCGTCGAGGCCGGCATAGTGGAGCATCAACGGCGCCTTGATCTTCGGCACGTCCTCTGCCGGAACCTGGGAGCCGTAATAGGCGACGCCGGCCCCAAGCTCCGGCGAAGCGACCGCCATGCGGTTCACCATGCCACCGCCCCAGCAGAAGCCGATCGCGCCGACCTTGCCGGTGACCTTTTCATGACCGGCCAGAAAGACCCGCGTGGCCTCGCCGTTGGTGACCGCGACGCTCAGGTCGAGGGTCGAGAACATCTCGCGCGCCTGGTCCTCGTTTTCGGGTGTGCCGCCATTGGGCGAGAGGAAGTCGGGCGCCAGCGCGACGAAGCCTTCGAGCGCCATGCGCCGCGCCACGTCGCGGATATGCGGATTAAGGCCGCGGTTCTCATGGATGACGATCACGCCAGGCAGCTTGCCGGCAGCGTCCTTCGGGGCCGCCAGATAGCCTTTCATTTCGCCGCCAGCGCCCGGATAGGTGATATCTTCGGCCGTCAGCCGCGCATCGGTCTCCTCGACCAGGGCCGCCTTGGCGCCGCTAGCCGCCAGCATCGGCGCAATCGCGGCGGCGGCGGCACCGGACCCGGCCAGCAGGCCGAGCTTTTCCATGAAGCCGCGACGGTCGAGTGTCAGGTGGGTGTATTCGTCATAGGCTTTGATCATCGCCTGGGTGATCTTCGGCGTTTCCATAATGACCTCCATTCCGAGACGGGACAGCCGGCGCGTCAGATGCACAGGCAACCGTCAGGAAGAATAGGCCAGCTTGCTGTCCGCGCCACCACACAAGTCCGTTACCCGCCGCGCGTGGCCGGCGTCTTGAAGAGCACCAGCCGTATGACGAGGATGACGGAAACGGCGAGGAACATCAGCTTCACGCGCGAAACCCAGGGAAGAAGATCGGGAAGGAGTGCCGAGAGGCCAGGGCCGGGCGTGGCCGGCGGGAAGTAGAGAAGAAAGCTCGCGTTCTCGACGTAGTCGGCGATCCCATAGGCGAGCGGCAACAGGCAGAGCAGCCGGGCATGGCGCGCCTCGAGCCGGCGGCCATAGAGCACGGCGCCGGGGGCAAAACCGCGCATGAGCAGGCAGAGAGAAAGCGTGAGGGTGAGCGGCAGGACAAGGTCCGGGCCAAGATACATCAATTGCAGCAAGTCGCGCGCATCGCCCCTCGACGGATCGGCAAGCGCATATTGCAGACCAAGGACTGCATCGCTGTCGTAGCCGGACAGCCGGGCGTCGAGGAAGCCCCCTGCCCCGCTCAAGCGCTGGAATTCCGGATCAAGCCCGAAGAACATCCAGGCCAGAAGGGCGCCCGAGAGGGCGAGCAACAGCAGGATCACCTTGTTCGTACCCATATGCCGCTCCCCTGCATCGGTTGATCCTCACGCACCGCCCGGATAGTTCGGGCTTTCGCGGGTGATGGTCACGCCATGCGGATGGCTTTCGCGCAGGCCCGCCCCGGAGATGCGCACGAAGGTCGCCTTTTCCTGGAAATCCTTGATGTCCTTGCCGCCGACATAACCCATGGCAGCCTTGAGGCCGCCGGCGAGCTGATGCAGCACGGCAGAGACCGGGCCCTTGTAGGGAACCTGGCCTTCGATGCCTTCCGGAACGAGCTTCAGGGTGTCGCGCACTTCCGCCTGGAAGTATCGGTCGGCCGAACCGCGGGCCATGGCGCCCACCGAGCCCATGCCGCGATAGGCCTTGAAGGAACGGCCCTGGTAGAGATAGACCTCGCCCGGGCTTTCATCGGTACCGGCGAGCAGCGACCCGACCATGACGGCCGATGCGCCGGCGGCAATTGCCTTCGCCACGTCGCCGGAGAATTTCAGGCCGCCATCGGCGATGACCGGGATGCCGTGCTTGTTGGCTTCCTCGACGGCGGCCATGACGGCTGCGAGCTGCGGAACGCCGACGCCGGCGACGATACGGGTGGTGCAGATGGAGCCCGGGCCGATGCCGACCTTGACGCAGTCCGCACCGGCGTCGATCAGGGCGCGGGTGCCTTCACCGGTTGCGACATTGCCGGCGATGATGCGAACGAGATTCGACATCTTCTTCACCTCGGCCACAGCATCGAGAACCTTCTGGCTATGGCCGTGGGCGGTGTCCACGACGATGACGTCGACGCCGGCCTCGATCAAGCGTTCGGCCCGTTCGCGGCCGTCGTCGCCGGTCGAGATTGCGGCAGCGACCCGCAGGCGCCCCTGCGCATCCTTGGCGGCATGCGGATTGAGCTGCGACTTCTCGATGTCCTTGACGGTGATCAGGCCGACGCAGCGGCCTTCGTTGTCGACGACGACAAGCTTTTCGATGCGGTGCGAGTGCAGCAGGCGCTTGGCTTCCTGCTGGTCGACGCCGTCCTTGACCGTGATCAGGTTCTCGCGGGTCATCAGTTCGTAGATCTTCTGGCCCGGATCGGAGGCAAAACGGACGTCGCGGTTGGTCAGAATGCCGACGAGGCGACCCGGGCGGCTGGCGCCCTCGACCACCGGAATGCCGGAAATGCCATGGGCGCTCATCAGGGCCTTGGCCTCGGCGAGCGTCGCTTCCGGGCCGATGGTCACCGGATTGACGACCATGCCGCTCTCGAACTTCTTGACCTGACGGACTTCCTCGGCCTGCTCGATGGGGGTCAGGTTCCGATGAATGACGCCCATGCCGCCGGACTGCGCCATGGCGATGGCCAGGCGGCTTTCGGTGACCGTGTCCATGGCGGACGACAGGATCGGCAGCGAAAGGTCGATGTCCTTGGCGATGCGGGTGGAAATATTCGTCTGACCCGGCATGATTTCCGAGTGCCCCGGCTGAAGCAGAACATCGTCAAAGGTGAGCGCTTCCGCGCCGGTTGCCGAGATTACAATCCGTGCCATTGCCAATTCCTTCAGTTGAATAGGCAGAATCCGCCGGCAAAAAGGAAATTTTTCCCCGGGCGCTCCTGCATGAAATGCTTGGAAGTTGGCGAGGGCAGGTAACACGTTCATGACGGGAAGGGAATAGAAAAACGACGAGGACCGGTCTGGATCCCGCTCCTTGGCAGAATGCAGGGCCTCGAGGATGGCTCCTCCCCGTTCGAGAGGAGCCAGATCCCGATCAGATGTCGAACTGATAGCTCTTCGGCACGTAGCGATAGCCGGTATCGAGTTTCTCGACATAGCCGACGGCGGGGAAAGGCATGTGATAGCCGATGAAGGCCAGCTTGTCGGTGGCGATCATGTCGAACACCCGCTTGCGGGTTTCAGCCGCCGCCGCCTTGTCCATGTCGAACCTCACCTCCCAGTCCGGCCGCTGCAAGGACAGCACGAAATGGTTCGCCGTGTCGGCGGCGAGCACCAGCTGGCGACCTTCCGATTCCAGGCGATAAATCATGTGGCCGGGCGAATGGCCGAAGGCGGCCATGCCGGTGATGCCGCTCACCACGTCCCCGCCGTCGGCGATGAATGTCATCTTCTCTGCCAACGGCTTGACATTGGCGAGCACGCCCTTGTGGCCACCCTCGGCCGGGGTGCCGGCGCGGGCCGGATCGACCCAGAAATCATACTCCGCCTGGCCGGCGACATAGCGGGCATTCGGGAAGGCCGGCTCGCCGCCTTCCATCAGGCCGCCGATATGATCGCCATGCATGTGGGTGATGACGACGATCGTCACGTCCTCGCGCTTGTAGCCGGCGGCCGTCAGGCCTTCGACGAGCCGGCCGAGGCCATTGGCGCGCCCGCCTTCACCAAGACCGGTGTCGAACAGGATGACGTCGGAGCCGGTATTGACCAGTACCGGGGCAAAACTGTTGACGAAATTGTCTGCCGGCAGGAAGTTCGCCTGCAAGAGATCGCCGACGGTTTCCGGCGTCTGGTCCGTGCCGAAGATTTCCTGCGGCTGGCCGGAAGCGCGCGCGCCGTCCTTGACCACCACGACCTCGAAACTGCCGAGCTTGAAACGATGCGTTTCCGGCGGCATGGCATGGTCGATGCTCATCGCCGTATCGGCGCCTTGCGCGAAGGCCGCCCTTGTCATCAGCGATGGCGCCGCCAGCGCGAGGCCCGCGCCGCCCAGAAGTACCCGTCTGTTGATCCCGATCATCCTTATCTCCTCTTGTCCTGCCCGCTGCATCCGCGCCGTCGCGAATATCCGAGGGTGGAGATAGACGCAGCAAACGCCAGGGAAAGACCTTTCACCAAGACGTGATCTATGAAACGCAATGCCGCCAACGGCATTGGCAGGCGGCGGGCGAACCGCTAAACCAGCGCCGCAACCGCCGTGCCCGTTCGCCCATATCGGCCAGTAAGACGAAGCTCGATGAACCGCATCACGCCCCTCATCCTCGCCGTGGCCCTGTTCATGGAACAGATGGATTCCACCGTGATCGCCACTGCCCTGCCGGCCATCGCCGGCGATCTTGGCGTCGAGCCGATCACGC
The DNA here is from genome assembly GCF_964021225.1 of Rhizobium arsenicireducens. NCBI lineage: Bacteria > Pseudomonadati > Pseudomonadota > Alphaproteobacteria > Hyphomicrobiales > Rhizobiaceae > Rhizobium > Rhizobium arsenicireducens. The sequence goes on from NZ_CAXHYK020000001.1 coordinate 2,583,317, forward strand.
TGAAGCTGGCGCTCACCTCCTACATGGTGGCGCTGGCCATCTTCATTCCGGTGAGCGGCTGGATGGCCGACCGTTTCGGGGCCAAGAAAGTCTTCCGCATCGCCATTCTCGTCTTCGTCGCTGGCTCTATCCTCTGCGCGATCTCCGGCTCGCTCGCAGCCTTCGTCGCCGCGCGCTTCCTGCAGGGGATGGGCGGAGCGATGATGACCCCGGTCGGGCGCCTTGTGCTGCTGCGCACCACCAAGCGCAGCGAACTCGTCTCAGCCATGGCACTGCTGACCATCCCGGCTCTCGTCGGCCCGCTCACCGGCCCGCCGGTCGGCGGCTTCATCACCACTTATTTTTCGTGGCACTGGATCTTCCTGATCAACGTGCCGATCGGCTTTCTCGGCGTATGGCTCGCGACGATCTACCTTCCTCATGTGCCGCCGATCAAAACCCCGCCGATCGACATCAAGGGGTTCCTCTACACCGCAATCGCCGCCTCCGGCGTTGTGTTCGGCCTGTCGGTCATGAGCCTGCCGGCCCTTCCGATCGGGATTGGCTTGGGCGCGACCGTCGCCGGTCTGCTGGCCGCCGCCCTCTATCTGCGCCACGCACGGCGACACCCTGCCCCGCTGCTCGATCTCGGCCTCTTTCGTGATGTCGCCTTCCGCACCTCGGCGCTCAGCGGCTCGATCTTCCGCATCGCCGCCGGTGCCATTCCCTTCCTGATGCCGCTGATGTTGCAGCTCGGCTTCGGTATGACACCCTTCGGTTCCGGTCTTGTCACCTTCATTGGCGCGATCGGCGCTATCACCACCAAGGTGCTTGCCCGCCGGGTTTTTGCCGCAGCCGGCTTCCGCAGCGTCCTGATCATCGCGGCCATCACGGGCGCCGCGACCACCGCGGCAAATGCCTTCTTCACGCCGGCGTCACCCATTGTCGTGATCATGGGCTTCCTGCTGGCCGCCGGCTTCTGCCGGTCGTTCTTCTTCACCGGCATCAATTCTCTTGCTTATGCCGAGATTGACGACAATCAGGCGAGCCAGGCAACCTCGATGAGTTCGGTTCTGCAGCAGATCAGCCTGGCGCTCGGCGTGGCAGTCGCTGCCGCCATCCTCGAGTTCGAGCACGGCCTTTCACGGCCGGGCGCTGTCGCTTGGCGATTTCCACCTCGCCTTCGCGGTGGTGGCGGGGCTTTCGCTGCTTGCCGTGATCCCGTTCCTCGGCCTGGCACGCGATGCCGGTTCGGCCGTTTCTGGCCATGGCCGGTACTCCGAGATCAAGGAGAACATCCCGGTTAAGTAAGGCGCGGGCTACTCTTGCGCAGCCTCCCGCTCATCTTGAATCTCGGCATCTTGCGCCAAGGCATCGTCCGCCCCGGCCTCTCCCGCCTCGACCGGCTTGCGGCCCTTGAAGCCCTTGGCCAGCAGAAACATTTCGACCGATTCGGCGCGCGACGAGGCAGGCTTGATATGCACCACCTGACGAAAGTTCCGCTTCAACAGATTGAGCAGGTCCCGTTCCGTGCCGCCCTGGAAGGTCTTGGCGAGGAAATGGCCGCCCTCGGCCAGAACCTCGATGGCGAAATGGGCGGCCACCTCGCACAGATGCATGGTGCGAATATGGTCGGTCTTCTGGTGCCCGGTGGTCGGAGCCGCCATGTCGGAAATCACCACGTCCGGCGTGCCGCCGACCGCTTCGATCAGCAGACGCGGCGCCTCGGGATCAAGGAAGTCGAGCTGCAGGATCTTGACCCCCGGCAGCTGCGTCATCTCGAGGAAGTCGATCGCCGCGACACGGATGTCGTCGTCGGTCGAGCCGGTGACATTGGCGGCGATCTGCGACCAACTGCCCGGGGCTGCGCCCAGGTCGATGATGCGCCTGGCACCCTTGAGGATCTGGTGCTTCTCGTCGATTTCCAGCAGCTTGAAGGCAGCGCGCGCACGGTAACCCTCCAGCTTTGCCCGCTGAACGTAAGGGTCGTTGATGTGGCGCTCGATCCAGCGTCGGGACGAGGCTTTGAGCTTACCCTTCTTGACCTTCTGGCCAAGCTTGCGCCCGGTGCGATTGCCTCCGATCGGTGGCTTGGTCATGGTCAGCGCTCCCTGTCGTGCGACGGGCGGCGGCGATTGCGTCGCCAGACCCCGTCGTCGGCCATCATGTCGGTCAATAGTCCCTCGCGCAGCCCGCGATCGGCGACGCGCATGCGGTTGGATGGCCAGCGGCGGCGGATCGCCTCGAGAATAGCGCAGCCGGCCAGCACCAGGTCGGCACGATCCGGCCCGATGCAAGGATTGGCGGCGCGCCCGTCAAAGTCCCAGGAGAGGAGCTTCGCCTGCATGGCGGACACCTCGTCATCCGACAGCCAGAGGCCGTCGACCTTGCGTCGGTCGTAGCGCGGCAGATCGAGATGGACGCCGGCCAACGTCGTCACGGTGCCGGACGTGCCGATCAGATGGAAATCTTCCGGCGGACGTCCGTTCAGGTCCGACAGCGGGGGGCAGTCGAAGCGGGCCAGCATGGCCTCGACTTCCTGCGTCATCGCCTCGAAGATTTCTGGCGTCACATGCTGGCCACCATGGCGTTCCGACAGCGTAACGACGCCGACCGGCAGAGAGGTCCAGTGGGTAATGTGATTGGCAAGCCGGCTCGAACGGTTCTCGCCGATCGAGATCACGGCGATCTCGGACGAACCGCCGCCGATGTCGAACAACACGACGGAACGGGCGTCCCGCCCGACCAGCGACGAACAGCCGGACACGGCGAGCCGGGCCTCGGTCTCCCGGTTGATGATCTCCAGTTCAAGCCCGGTCTCGACCAGAACGCGCGAGAGGAATTCCTCGCCGTTTTCGGCCGAGCGACAGGCTTCGGTGGCGATCAGCCGCATGCGGCGGATGTCGCGGCCGGAGAGTTTGGCGGCACAGACCTTGAGCGCCTCGACGGCGCGGTCCATGGCCTCAGCCGAGAGGCGGCCCTGCGTGCCGAGCCCTTCCCCGAGCCTTACGATGCGCGAGAAAGCGTCGACGACACGGAACTGACCGGGACGGGTTGGCTGGGCGACCAGCAGGCGGCAATTGTTTGTGCCGAGGTCGAGCGCGGCATAAAGATCGTCCGGCCAGGGTTCGGCGCCTGGCTGGCGGAAACGCTCGCTCCCGCTTGCCCCCCTGCGGGCACCCTGCGCATGATGGTTATTGTGGCTGGAAGGCGCCGCCGGAGGTGCGGCCGCAGATTTCGCCGCCTGAGCCGGAGCGGCTGGCGCCAGCGGCCGTCCCTGCGGACCGCGTCCACCGCGATTGCGCCGGCGCTTTTTGCCGGGCTTGGCATCGCCGGACGAAGCGGCAGGACCGGTGGCGGCCAACGGAGGGGCATGGTCTGGTGCAGAAGGGGCCAGAACAGCAGACGTTCCTTGCATTGAACGACCGCGACGCCGCCGCTTTCGCTTGCGGGCCGGGCCTTCGGGCTCGTCGATATCGGGACGCCGCGGCACGGGCGGCTCGATCGCCGCCACATCCAAAGCCGAACCGGCGACGCCCGAATGCTTCGGAACGCCCTTTCTGGCCTTGCCGCGCCGGCGGGAACCTCCGCCTTTGCGCTTACCCGTCGACGCCCCCTCGCTTGACGGCTTGGAGCCGCGATCGGGGTCTGTCACTGAACTTTTCCGTTGCACCGCGCAAGGCCCGACAAGGGCATGCCGCTGGCGCCATGTTCGATTTTCGTTGAAGAAATAATATCAGTGCCCGGCATTTTAGCCAAACTGTTTTTCGATGGCAGCGAAAGGGCAAGCCGCATCTCCCCCGACCTCCTGCCGCGATTGCCCCCACTCGACCCAAGCGGGTCACGCCGTCGGCCCGAAGGGGCGTTCAACGCCTCGCTATTTTTTTTCGAAACAGGTATTTGCAAGTGCCCGGCTTTTGTTTATAAGCCCGCCTCACCGACGGGTCGCGCACTCACGTGATCCACTGCTGGGGAATAGTTCAACGGTAGAACGACGGACTCTGACTCCGTTAATCTTGGTTCGAATCCAGGTTCCCCAGCCAATTCCACTTTATCAATCGTATCAAAATGTTAGCCGTTTGCGAGATATCGCAACCGGAACAGTTTTCCGGCGCATTTCTTCCCCATGTGCGGGCCGCTTGGAGCTGTACCGCCTCAAGGAGCGCGGCCGGCTGACACACCGAAGACGAGGCCCCATCGAATATTCCCGATCGGGACGAATCGGGTAGACATTGGGCGCTGCCTCATCATATCGTCCCGATCGGTTCTTTTTCGTGCAATTGCTCCCAAGACGTGCTTAGATCATCCCGAAAGGGACGAAAATGAACATCGTGAACGACAGCGTCGACCTGGGACGATTGATCCGCACGGAACGCAAGCGCCAGCATTTGACGCAGGAGCAGCTCGCAGCACTGGCGGGTGTTGGCGTGCGGTTCGTGCGCGAGCTGGAGGGTGGCAAGGAGAGCTGCCGCGTCGGCTTGGCTTTCATGGTGATGCAGACACTTGGTCTCTCGGTGTCAGTAGCCGGTCGAGGTGCCAGCTGATGAGCCGGGCCCTCGACGTCTACCTGCATGACCAAAAGGCCGGGGTGCTGGAGCAGGCCGACGACGCTCGCCTGGCCTTCACCTACGACAGCGACTATCTCGCTGGTGATGGCCTACCGATTTCCATCTCGATGCCGACACGTGAGGAGGCCTATGACGATCCGATCGCCCGCCCCTATTTCTCAGGCTTGCTGCCGGATGAAAGGGCCCGTCGCAGGCTGGCATCAGCACTGGGCGTGTCGCATGAAAACGCCTTCGGCCTTCTGGAAATCATCGGTGGAGAGTGTGCCGGCGCGCTTTCGCTGATCAGACAGGGGCAATCCCTTCCAGATCCGTCTGTTGGCAGTCCTGAGCCGCTCGACGGCCGGCGCCTCGCAGAACTCATTGCCCTCCTTCGTGAGCGACCTTTGCTCGGTGGCGAGCAAGGCGTGCGCCTCTCCCTTGCCGGCGCTCAGGATAAGCTTGCCGTATGCGTGGTCGACGGCGAGATTACCCTTCCCCGAGATGGCCGCCCGACGACGCACATCCTGAAGCCTTTCATCGAGGGGCTTGAGGGGACCGTCGAGAACGAAGTCTTCTGCATGATGCTGGCCCGCCGTGTCGGGCTTGAAGCACCGGCCGTAGCCAAGGGTGGAGCGGGCAAGACCGACTTCTTCCTGATCGAGCGCTACGATCGCATTACCGACAGCAACGGACAAATCAGCAAGCTCCACCAGGAGGATTTCTGCCAGGCGCTCAGCGTGCCCCCGGAGCTGAAATATGAGGAGGAGGGTGGTCCCGGCGTCGCCCGATCACTGGAGCTCATACAAAGCGCCACCCAGCGTCCTGCTGCCGAACGGTTGCGCTTCCAGCGCATGCTGATCTTCCACTACCTGGTGGGCAACGCCGACGCGCACGCCAAGAACTACGCCCTGCTCTACGGCCACAGGTCACCGGATCTCGCGCCGCTCTATGACGTTGTCTGCACGGCCGCATACCCACGTCTCTCGCAGAGCTTGGCGATGAAGATCGGTGGAAGGTCCATCCCGGACACCATTCATCTCGAGCACTGGCACGCTCTCGTTCCCTCGACACAGGCGGCGCGTCGATTGCTTGCCGCGGAACTTGCGAGGATGGCAAGCACCATAGAAGCGGAAGCGGATCAGTTGCTCGAAGAGCTTCGCGAACGGGACATCTGGCATCCCATCCTGAGGACCGTCCGTAAGATCATTGGAACACGCGCAGCATTGATCCTGCGGGTGCTCGAAAAGGCGGCAGGCCAATAGCGCCGTTCCTTCGTCGGTTACGGGGTGAAGGGGAAGGGCCGGGTTCGAGAATTCGCATGACGAGTCCACTAAGCACTTCCCCAGCGCGGCCATGGAAGGCGACCAGCTTCACCTGGCGAAGGGGAACGGCAGCGTTCCTAGGGATCGGTCGGGTGATCGGCGCCCACAGAGGAACACTGCTGCCGCGTATTGGAAATGCGGTAGCCCACAGTTTCCGTGAAGCAAGGAGAGACTGCGACTAGAACGCTTCCCCTCCCCCTTGGACGGCACCTGAGCGATGCTCGCGCCGTCGGCGCCGATCAGCGCCGATCAGCGCCGACGGCGGAGCCTCTTGAAGCGAGAAGTGCCAACGCCATCACCAGGATTATCAAGCCAATGGACGTGCTCAGCATTTCATCGCATGCCGCCAGCGCTGCTGGCCTAGTTCAAGCGCTGTCAGTCCGCCATGGTCGCGGCCGGACGCGTTCTGGCCGCCTCACCAAATTTAGCTCCGAAACGGAGATAATTGCCGCTAGCGCTTAGCGCATCTGTCTATCGATCAACGTCTCCAGAGCCTGCACCGCCAGCGGATAGCCCTGAGCGCCCAGTCCGGCCATGACCGTTGTTGCCGTCATGGAAACGTAAGAGCGGTGATAGATCGACTCGCGCCTGTGCACGTTGCTGATGTGGAACTCGATGATGGGTCCCTTGAACATCTTGAGGGCATCGAGAAGGGCCAGAGAGGTGAAGGTGAAGGCGGCCGGATTGATGATGATGCCGGCACCTTCGTCGATCGCTTCGTGGACCCAGTCGATCAGCTTTTCCTCGCTGTTGGTCTGGCGGAATTCCACCGGGCGCTCGCCGGCAGCGTCGCGGCACAAAGCCTCCACTTCCGCGAGCGTCGTGGTCCCGTAGATCTCCGGTTCGCGCTTGCCCAGCCGGTTGAGGTTGGGTCCGTTCAGAATGTAGATCGGCTTCATGATCTCTCCCATCAGCCTTGGTATCCGAGAAGCCGCGGCAGCCAAAGAACGCTGTCCGGCACGAAGGTGATGAAGGCGAGGCACAGCACCATCCAGAATAGGAAGGGTGCGGCATCGACGATGATGCCCTTGATCGGCGCTCCGGAGATCTTCGCCACGATGAACAGCAGCAGCCCGTAGGGCGGCGTCACCAAACCCAGCATGATGTTGACGACGACGACTACGCCGAAGTGGACGAGGTCGATGCCGAGTGCCTGGGCCGCCGGGATGAAGACCGGCACGATGATCAGCAGAATGGCCGTGCCTTCCAAGATACAGCCAAGGATCAACAGGATGATGTTCACGAGGATCAGGAAGCCGGTCGGGCTCAGGTCCCAGGCCGTCAGCATGACGCGGATGCTGTCTGGGATATTCTCGATCGTGATGACGTAGTTGAAGACCAGGGCGCCGGCGATCAGCATGCCGATGGATGCCGTCGACTTGGCACTGGCGGCAAGCGACCCGTAGAAATCCCGGACGCTGATGCTGCGGTAGAGAAAGATCGAAATGATTAGCGCATAGGCTGCCGCGATGGCGGCCGCTTCAGTCGGCGTCGTTATGCCCGAATAGATGCAGCCCAGCAGCACGACCGGCATCATCAGGGCGGGGAAGGCCCGTAGCGTGATGCGCGGGATCTCACGCATCGGCACCGGCTCTTCCACCGGGAAGTTCCGGCGCCGGGCCGTGATCACCACCTGCACCATCTGCATTCCGGCCATCAGGAGGCCTGGCACCATGCCTGCGAGGAAGAGGTAGCCGATCGAAGCATCGGACACGAGCGAATAGAGGATCATCGGGATCGACGGCGGGATGATCGGCCCGACCACGGCAGTCACTGCAGTCAAGGCGGCCGCAAAACTCGGCGTATAGCGTCCCTCCCGCGTCATCATGGTCTGCATCATCTTGCCGCTGCCGGCCGCATCGGCGATGGCCGAACCGGACATGCCGGCGAAGATGATGCTCTGCACGATGTTGACCTGGGCGAGGCCACCGCGGAAGCGGCCGACGAGGACGTTGCAGAAATTCAGGAGGCGTTCGGTCATCGAGCCGACGTTCATGAATTCGGCAGCAAGGATGAAGAGCGGCACCGCCAGGATGACGTAGTTGGAATACATGCCGTTCAGAAACTGCTCGGCGACGATCCCCATGTCCGCCCCGACGAGCAGAAGGTAGAGGATCGAGCCGCTGATCATCGACAGGCCGATCGGCAGGCCGAGGAAGGCAAGGACGGTGATGACGATGAGGGTGATGGAGAAGGGACTTGCGAAATTCATACGCCCGAGCCTGCCTTGGTTGGATCGAAGATGTCCGGCGCATTCCCTCGGACGGCTTGGAAAGCAAGCCACAGGTAGCGGATGATCGTGGCGACCGCGAAGATGACGTAGATGGAGTAGAGGTAATCGAAGCGGATCTTCAGATAGGCCGTGCTTTCCACCTTCATGAAGGTGACGTAGTCGATCACGGCCGGCAGCGAGATGCCGAACAGGAAGATCAGGGCCGCTGCGCAGATGATCTGCATGATGCGGCGGCTGTTGTCGCTGGCACCGCCCCAGATCAGGTCGAAGCGGATTTCGTCCACCTCGCGCACGACGAATGCCGATCCGAAGAGCACGATCCAGATCCAAAGCGCCACGCTGACCTCATGGGTCCAGCCGATCGACATGTTCAGCGCATAGCGAAAGACAATCTGCAGGATGAAGACGATGAACATCGTCAGCAGCATCAGGCACAGGAGGTTTTCCGAGCGCCGTCGCAGCCATCCGCCGATGGCCATCAGTCTTTGAGGCATGTCCATTTCTCCAGGAGGCAGCGAGGCGGATCTGAAGATCCCGCCTCACCGCTCTTTACAGTCCACGAGCGATAGTGGCTGCGGCTTTAGAGAGCCGCCACTTTCTCCAGGATACCTTCAGGCCAGGACTTCGCCAGATCGGAGTTCAGGTACTTCTCCTGGGCGAACTTGCGGAAGGCTTCCAGGTCGGGCTCGTAGATGTCGAGGCCGGCGGCACGGAACTCCTCGAGCAGGGCCTTTTCCTGTGCGACATGCTTGTCTTCGCTGAACTTCATGGCCTTGTCGGCTGCCGCCTGGAAGGCCTGCTGCTGTTCCGGCGTCATCGCGGTCCAGGCCTCTTTGGAGATGACGAGAAGGTCATATCCGATCAGGTGGGATGTCAGGGCGATCTGCGACATGACCTCGTAGAACTTCATGTTCTTGACGTTTGGCAGCGGATTGTCCTGGCCGTCGATCGCTCCTGTCTGAAGCGCGGTATAGACTTCCGCATAGGCGACCGGCACCGGATTGGCGCCCAGAGCTTCGCCGAGGAACTGCCAGGCGTCACCACCCGGCATGCGCAGCTTGATCCCGGCCATATCCTGAGGCGTCATGATCTTCTTTTCCGACTTCAGTCCCACCTGCCGGGCACCGAAATAGGTCGGACCGAGGATGTGGACGCCGAGCTGGTCTTCAGCCATCTTCTTGAATTCGGCACCGACGTCGCTGTTGAAGAAGGCGCTCAGATGGGCGGCGTCCCGGAACAGGTAAGCCGAGGTCAGCACCGACCATTCCGGGATCTGCTTGGAAATGTCCTGGGGGGCGATATTGCCCATCTGCAGGTTGCCGCGCTGGATGGCGACGAACTCCGTTCCCTGCTTGAAGAGATTGCCGCCGTAGTAAGGCTCAAGAGTGAAAGCATCCTTGATGTCGTCGGCCAGCATCTTGGTCATCTCGGCGCGGATGTCCTGCTCCGAGAACACGGCCGAGAACTTGAGCGTCGGCTTGTCTTGGGCGAACGCCGGAACGTTAAATGCGGCTACAGCCAGCATGGTTGCACCGATGAGATAACGGCGTGTGAGATTGAAGTTCATGTTTTCTCCTCCTGTTGTTTCTGCATCATCCGTTGATCGGATAACGTCCTCCAGATCAATGGCCATTCCTCCGGACCAAGACTGTCGTCAGAATGTACGGAATGGTTCGTTTAGTCAATTGGCCATCAGCCTTCCCGCCTGCTGCGGCATTGATCCCTTTGCATGTGGGCTCAAGCGATTGGCACTCCTTCCGGCCTGATCTGTTTCTTCAGCGCCGCGATCCGGAATATTGCATTCGCGGCGCCATAGCCGAGATATCCACTGCGCTGAACGATCTCGAAAAAGAAGCCTTCCCCGTAGGTGCCGCTATAGAGCTGGAAATATTCGCCATGCTCGTCGCGGTCATAGAGGATGTTCTCGGCCTTCAGCCGCTCGGTCAGCTCCGGATCGAGGCCGAAACGGGCTTCGACGTCGCCATAGTAGTTTGGTGAGATCGGCAGCGCCTTGAAACCGTTGGCACGAAGGGCCGCGGCCGTGGCGAAGATGTCCTCCGTACGGAAGGCAATGTGCTGGATCCCGGACCCGAACGTTTCGGCGATGAAATGGCCGGCGAGCGTGCGCCGGTTCTCCGCGCCGTTCATCGTGATGCGCAACGTTCCCTCACCGTTCTGGATAACCTGGCTGCGCACCACGCCCGACGGATCGATGATGTCGACCATCGGCGACTTTTCGGTCTCGAAGATCGAGGTGTAGAACAGGAGCCAGGTCAGCATCTCCTCGTAGGCCACCGTCTGCGCCACATGGTCGACGGCCAGCAGACACGCCGGTTCCGGAGCGGCTTCATCTTGCGCAGGCGCAAAATCGATGTCCCAGATGCGGCCAAGGTCCGTCTTGGCATCGAGAAGATAGATCAGGGCACCACCGACGCCGCGGATAGCGGGAACCTCGACCTCGCCAGGCCGGACGGGCTGGCTGAAAGGCGCAGCGCCAAGCGCCACCGCACGCGCCATGGCCGCCGCCGCGTCCTCCACCTGCAGGGCCATTGCGTAAGCCGATGCACCGTGAACGGCATAGGCGCTGCTGGCGAAGCCGACCTCCTCCCGGTTGATGAGGATGCGGACCTCGCCCTGCTGGTAGACGCTGACATTCTTCGTTTTGTGGGTGGCCGTCTTCCGGAAACCCAGCGAATGCAACATGGCCCGCAGAGGCTCGACATCGACCTTGCCGACCGAAAACTCGATGAAGGCGACGCCGGCGACCGTCGCGCGGTCCGGCATCAAGGGCACCGTCAGGCTTGCAGCATCCGGTCTTCTCCGAACCTGGTCGCCCAGATAGACCAGAGAACGATGGCCGTCGGCGGCAATGGCCTTGGGCGAGCCGCCGCGGAACTGGTCGTTGAAGATCTCCAAAGAGAGATAGCCGTCATATCCGGTTGCAGCGACGGCCGCGACGAAGTCAGCGACCGGTAGATCGCCCTCGCCGGGCATGTTGCGGAAGTGCCTGCTCCAGTAAAGCAGGTCCATGTTGATCAAGGGCGCGTCGGCCAGCTGAACGATGAAAATCTTGTCCTTCGGCATGGATCGGATGGAGCCGATGTCGATCTTGCGGGCAAGCGTATGGAAGCTGTCGAGAATGAGGCCGACGTTGGGATGATCCGCGCGGCGGACGATCTCCCAGGCGTCACGATGGTCGAAGATGTGTCGTCCCCAGGCCAACGCCTCGTAGCCAACCTTCAAGCCGCGCCTTGCCGCCCTTTCCCCCAGTTCGTGGAAGTCCGCTGCGGCACGATCGATGCCGCCGAGCGAGACAGGCGAGACGTTGGAGCAGACGAGAACCAAATCCGTCCCCAGCTCCTGCATGATGTCGAACTTGCGTTCGGCGCGATCGAAGGTCCGCGACCGGTGCGGCTCCGGCATGCCTTCGAAATCCCGGAAGGGCTGGAACAGCGTGATCTCCAGTCCGCAATCTCGAACCATGCGTCCGACATCGCGCGGACTGCCGTCAAAGGCCAGAAAGTCGTTCTCGAAGATCTCGACGCCGTCGAACCCCGCCTTGGCGATTGCCTCCAGCTTTTCGGGAAGCTCGCCGCTGATAGAGACGGTCGCGATGGAGGTCTTCATGAGGCGGCTCCCGAGGCCAGCGCAGTCTGTGGCGGAGCCTGGGTCAGTTCGGCAAAATGGCGCCCCATCCGGTCCGAATCTGGCTTGATACCGGTGAAAAGTTCAAAGGCCTTTACTGCCTGGTAGACCGCCATCCCACCGCCATCGAGCACCCTGCATCCGCGACGCCCCGCCTCAGACAACAGTTCCGTGATCAGCGGGAAATAGACGATCTCGGCCACCCACAGGGACGAATGCAGCAGATCGGCAGGCAAAGGCAGACCGGGATATTTCACCATGCCGGTCGGGGTCGCATGGATCAGGCCCGAGGCTCCCGCCATGGCCACCGGCAGTTCGTCTCCGGCCTCAACGAGGGCATGAGGAAAGTGTCTTTGCATCGTCTCCGCCAGCCCGTCAGCGCGCGATTGATCCTGATCGAAAATGGTCAGCCTGGAGGCGCCTGACCGCAGAATGGCAAAGGCTGTCGCCGCGCCAGCCCCGCCTGCGCCGAGCTGGACGACAGCATCAAGGTCGGCTCCCGGCAGTCCGAGGCGGAAGCTCTCGGCAAATCCCCACCAGTCGGTGTTGTGCCCGTGCCGCCTGCCGTCGCGAAGAATGATGGTGTTGACGGCACCCAGAACCGTTGCTTCCTCCGACAGCGTGTCGAGGAGACCGAGAACCGCCTGCTTGCAGGGATGCGTCACGTTCAATCCACCGAAGCCTCGGGCTTCGGCATCGGCGATCACATCGGGAAGCTGATCCACACCGACCTGGATCTGGTCGAGATCCAGAAGTTCGTACCGGTAGTCGAACCCTTGCGCGCGGCCCTCCGCGACATGCATCGCCGGCGTCAACGATGCCTGAATTCCCCTGCCGATAAGGCCGGCGCAAAAGGATGTCTTTTGTGATTTCATTTCGTATTCGCCGATGCCAGGAGCGCGGAGGATCCTGGGCGGACGGCGCTCCTCCCGAACAACCGGCGGCATTCAGCACCGCGCCCAATGCAATAATGTACGAACTAGTTCGTGTCAATTCGGACGACCATTGAAACCTGTTCGCAAGCCTCTTAAGACGTAACCATTGAAGAGCGAGCCGGCATGGGCTCTGCAGACCGACGGCGGACGAGTGATTGTGAGAACACCTGTGGAGCGCGAAGGCCGAAAGAACGACCCGGAGAAAACGAAGGACGACATCCTCACCGTCGCGACGGAGGAGTTTTCGGAATACGGGCTGTCGGGCGGGCGCGTCGACGCCATCGCAGAGAAGACCCGCACTTCGAAGCGGATGATCTACTACTACTTCGGCAGCAAGGAAGGTCTTTACCTGGCGGTGCTGGAGAAGGCCTACCGGAAAATCCGGTCGCTCGAGGCGGATCTGGAGTTGGCCGACATGCCACCTGTGGATGCGCTGCGGACGCTGATTGCCAGCACCTTCGACCACGATGAGAACAATCCGGAATTCGTGCGGCTGGTGAGCATCGAGAACATTCACCACGCCAACCATATGAAGCGATCCACGGAGATCGGCGAACTCAACCTGTCAATCGTCAGGATGATCAGCGACATCCTGGAACGGGGTCGCCGCGAAGGCGTGTTCCGCCGCGAGGTCGATGCCATCGACCTGCACATGCTCGTCAGCGCCTTCTGCTTCTTCCGCGTCTCCAACAGGCACACCTTCGGCACCATCTTCCACCGCGACCTTTCGGAACCGGTCCTCTATGCGCGGCACAAGCAGATGATCGCCGATGCGGTCATCGCCTATGTGACGCACTCGCCGGAAGAGCCTGCAGCCATGCCTTCAAAGGCATAGCGGTCGATGGTAGCGGTCGATGGTAGAAGTGTGCCTGGGCAGATATCCAGGCACACGTTTCTCACAGTATTAGCCCGCGCGATTGATCTGCTGTCCGATCGAGGCCCGTCACCAGCGCCATATGCTTCACCGATTTTGGCCGACGACAGCGCGGTGAGAAGATTACGCACCATGGCGGAATTGACGCGGATGTTGTCCGCTTCCGTCGCCTGCCGCAGTCAACTCGAGATGAAGAATTGCGACGGGTCGAGACCGGATAGCGCCGAGGCGAGCGAGGCAGGATCGAGAAGGTCGGCCGCCACAGATGCTTCTGAGGGTGTTGCGAAAGACCGCAACGTAGGCGCCAAGCGGAAATGATTTCCGCTCCGGGGCGATGAGAGCAGACTGTCCACAGCACACCTACTCTAAAAGGTGCGCCAAGAAGCGTAAAGGAGCGCGACGAGCGCAGGTATGACCGCGTTCGTCGGTTTCGTGCTGTTACCCTCTCAATGCAATCCGAACAGTCCGAGCAGTTCCTCACGCTGTCGAACAAACCCGGTAGCGCTGCGATCGCGCGGTCTTGGAAGGTTGATGTCGATCAGTCGAGGTTGGGCAGCCTTCTCTCGGGGCAGGATCAGAATCCGGTCGGCGAGGAAGATCGCTTCTTCGAGATCGTGGGTCACGAGCACCGTCGTTACGTCCTCCTCCTTCCAGATCCGGGCCAGTTCCTGCTGCATGCCGATCTTGGTCATGGCGTCGAGTGCGCCCAGCGGTTCGTCGAGCAGGAGGATCTCGGGTTGGACGGCAAGTGCGCGGGCGATACCGACCCTTTGCGCCATGCCGCCTGAGAGCTGGCGCGGATAGGCTGTTTCAAAACCCTTGAGACCGACGAGGTCGACATAGCGCTTTGATATGAAGCGCGCCTCGTCACGGGACAGGCCTCTCGTCTCGAGGCCAAAGCCGATATTGTCGATGACCGTCAGCCAGGGCAGCAGACGCGGCTCCTGGAAGATGACCGCCCGCTCCGTGCCGACGCCGCGGACGCGACGTCCGTCGATCAGTACGTCGCCGGCATCGGCCTCTTCGAGGCCCGCCAGGATCCTGAGAAGCGTCGTCTTGCCGGAACCGCTGGCGCCGACGATCGCAAGGCTTTCACCGGAGCGGATGGCGAGGTTGAGATCTTTCAGGACCGGGAGCGGCTGTCCGTTGAGGTTGAAGGTCTTGGAGAGGTGACGGATCGTCACCTCTCCGCGAATGGTATCGGACTGAGCGATCGCCATCTGTCAGTTGCTCGCCGTTTCGGAGGAGTAGAGAATATCCTTGGCGGACAATTGGCCTTCCTTCAGCTTGCCTTCGCGCACCAGGACGTCGATCCAGAACTGCAGGTCGCGCTCGACCGCCTTGCCGCCCGGACGGACGCCGTAGCCGCGGAAGTACTGGGCGATATCCGGGTTCTCGCCGCGCTCGGCCAGCGCCTTGGCCAAGATTGCTCTCGTTTCTTCAGGATGTTCGCGGGCATAGTCCAGCGCCCGCGCCGACTGCTCGACGAAGACCTTGGCGGCTTCGGGTTGCTCTTCGATGAAATCCCGCCGCAGCACGATGAAGCCACCGGCGATCTCGCCTAGAACATCCGTGTCGTCGAAGATGGCGCGCAGCCCACCCTTCTGCTTGGCCGCGCCTTCGAAGGTCGTCTGCCAGTAACCGAAGGCCGAAACTTCGACCTGGCCCGAGCGCAGGACCTGTTCGAGCTGCGGCCCCGGGACGACGATCTGGTTGGCGGCGTCCGACGGCAGACCGACGGAGTGCAGTGCCTCGCGGATCGTATAGTCGAGATGGGCCCCAAGCGTGTTCACCGCGATGGTCTTGCCGGCGATGTCCTTGATGTCGCGGATGGGGCTGTCTTCCAACACGTAGAAGATCGACTGGACCTCGTCGTTGATGCCGTTCGACGGATAGGCCGCGACGAAGTCGTTGCCGCCGATGATTGAGTTGAGAACGGCGGACGTCGCCGCACTGCCGATTTCGACATCGCCCGAGGCAAGCGCGATGAGAGAAGCCGGACCGCCCGTGGCATAGCCGACGTTTTCGATGGTGATGCCGGTGCCGTCGAAATAGCCGAGTTCGGCGGCGAGCTCATGGGCGGACAATCCGCCCTGGCTGGAGAGATAGCGGAACTTCACGTCTTCGGCCGCGAATGCGGAGCCCGAAAGGGCAAGCGAGAGTGCGGCGAAAAAGAGGAGCTTGCGGGAGTGGAGTGTCATGGGAGTTTCCTTGGATGAGGGTGTGACGGGAGGGATCGGATGTCTTGTCAGGCCCAGCGGCACAGGCGCCGCTGCAGGAAGACGAGGGCGGCGTTGGCGGCGAGGCCAAGCAGCGCCAGGAGCAGGATCGCCGCGAACATCAGCGGGATCTGGAAGTTGTATTGCGCGTTCATCACCTGGAATCCGATGCCCTTGTTGGCGCCGATCATCTCGGCCGCGATGAGCAGCAGTAGCGCGGTCGTCGCCGAGAGGCGCAGACCAACGAAGATTGCGGGCATGGAGGCCGGCAGAACCACGCGGCTGAAGATCTGAAGCGACCCGGCGCCATAGGTTCGCGCCATCTCGATCAGTTTACGGTCCACCTCCTTCACACCGCCGATGGTCGACAAGAGGATCGGGAAGAGCGTTGCCCAGAAGATGACGAATACCTTCGAGGACTCCCCGAGACCAAGCAGGAGGATGAAGACCGGATAGAGTGCCAGCGCCGAAGTCTGGCGAAAGAACTGCAAGAGGGGATCGAGTGCCTGCTCCACTGCCCTCACCTGCCCCATGAAGAGCCCGAGCGGGATGCCGAGACCGACGGCCGCGACGAAGGCGATGCCTGAGCGTTGCAGGCTGATGGCGATGTCGTCGGCGAAAGCACCTGATGCAATCGCGTTCCACAAGGCACCGAGGATCTGGTCGAGCGGCGGAAAGATGGATGCATTGACCCAGCCCAAGGTGGAGGCTGCCTGCCAGAGGACCAGGAAAGCGATCACGAGGCCGTAGCGGGCGAGGACCTGCGCGATCACGCCCGTCGCGTTGCTCAGCCAGCGCGGTGCGGGCTCGGCATCGGGGGAAAGACGGAAGCCATAGGCTCTTGCGTGATGGATATCTTCATAGGACATGGCGGACCTCACTCGGCAGCCTGCACGACCGAGCGATCGGCGGCATAGCGGTTGACGGGGAACGGCAGGCCGAGATTTTCGCGCAGCGTCTGGCCCTCATAGGCCGTGCGGAACAGGCCGCGGCGCTGGAAGCTCGGGGATCACCAGATCGACGAAGTCATCAAGACCCGCCGGCAGCCATGGCGGCAGTATATTGAACCCGTCCGCGGCTTCGTTCTCGAACCATTCCTGCAGCGTATCGGCGATCTGCGCGGGCGTCCCGACGATGGTGAAGTGCCCGCGCGCCGATGCGACCCACTGATAGAGCTGGCGTATCGAGAAATTGTTCTCGTCGGCGATCTGGCGGATCAGCGCCTGGCGGCTCTTCATGCCCTCGGTCGGCGGGGCCGGCGGAAGGGGACCGTCAAGATCGTAACCCCGGAGGTCGAGCGTGCCGCCCGTGAGACCGTTGAGCAGGCCGATGCCGTCCTCTTCCAGGATCAGTGCGGTCAGGCGATCGTATTTCTCGCGCGCCTCCGCTTCAGTTCGACCGACGAAGGGCGAGACGCCGGGCATGATCAGGACGTGATCCGGATTGCGGCCGAGGCCACGGGCGCGGTTCTTGATGTCGCGGTAGAATTCCTGCGCCGTCTCGATGTGCTGGTGCGCGGTGAAGATCACCTCCGCCGTCGACGCGGCAAGGCCACGACCATCGTCGGACTGTCCGGCCTGGACGATCACCGGATGTCCCTGGCGCGAGCGCGAGACGTTCAGCGGGCCCTTGACCTGGAAGTGCTCGCCCCTGTGATCGGCATCATGCAGCTTGGCGGGATCGAAGAAGACGCCCGTTTCCTTGTCGCGGATGAAGGCATCGTCCTCGAAGCTGTTCCAGAGCGTCTTGACCACGTCCACATGCTCGGCGGCGCGCTTATAGCGGTCGGCATGCGGCAGTTGCGTCTCGCGATTGAAGTTCTGCGCCGTGGCGTCGCCCGTCGTGGTGACGACGTTCCATCCTGCGCGCCCGTCGGAAATGAGGTCGAGCGAGGCGAACTTGCGGGCGGTGTTGTAGGGCTCCTCGTAGGTCGTCGAAGCCGTCGCGATGAAGCCGAGATGGGTGGTGAAGGGAGCCAGCGCCGAAAACAGCGTGACCGGTTCGAACCCGGCGACCCGTGCATTGCCCCCTTCGCGTGCGCCGCCGAAGCCGACAGCGAGACCATCGGCGAGGAAATAGGCGTCGAACAGGCCCCTCTCTGCCGTCAGAGCCAACTGCTTGTGGAACTCGAAGCTGACCGCCCCGTCGGCCGGCTGATCCGGATGCCGCCAGGAGGCGATATGCTGCCCACCGCCGGGAAGGAATGCTCCTAGTCTGATCTTGCGTGTCATGGCTGGTCCTCTCTCGCTGCTGATCGAATAGGGACAGCCTATATTGTCTATATTTTTTATAGAGAAATGAGATTGCAAAGTTTCCGGGGTTTGGCGAAGGAATTTGCAAGGGCGCCGGCATTCAGAGGCATGCCGGACGCAGACCAGTGATTGGGGAAGCTTCGCCGGCCGGAACGGCCTCAAGCGGCTTGCACGCTTAATTCAGAAAAACTATGTAATATGGCCAAAACAACCTCAGGGCCCTCGGCCGGATCTCTCTGCAATGCTCACCAACAAAGGCAAGTATGGTCTGAAAGCGCTCGTCGACCTCGCGGGGCTGGAGCCGGGGCAGACGGCATTCGTGACCGACATCGCGACACGCAACAACATCCCGAAGAAATTTCTCGACACCATCCTGCTGGAACTGCGCAATAACGGCTTCCTGCGCTCGAAGAAGGGGCCGCACGGCGGCTATGCCCTCTCCAAACCTGCCGACGAGATCATGATCGGTCAGGTCATCCGCGCCCTCGACGGGCCACTGGCGCCGATCCGATGTGCCAGCAGAACGGCTTTCGAAGCCTGTGACGATTGCCGCGACCCGTCCTCCTGCCAGATCCGGATCTCTATGACCCGGGTTCGTGATGCGATGGCAGCCGTGCTGGACACGATGACACTCACCCAGTTCGTGGCGTCGGAACAGCCGGATCAGGATCTCATCGCCGGCGAGTGATCGCCCAGACAGCGCAGATGCGCCGTGTCGAGCGCGCGGCAAAGTCGGTCGATATGTCCGAGGTCTATCCGTGGATCGTCTACCTGAATGCCGTCGATGAAGGACGCGGTCTTGTGGATCATCGCGTCCAAAAGTTCGAGTTCGACTGCAACCGACGGATCCGTCGCAGCGGTCAGGGCCTTGACGCCAGCTTGCCCGCGCGCGGCTGCGGCTTTCAGAAAAGCCTCCATCAGACGGGCAAGACTCTCTGCATTTGAACCAAGCGAAAGAATGTAGTCGGGGTGCACGGTCAGATCCGACGCTGCTCGTTCATCGCGCAATGACACCCGGGCATGATCGAGAATTGCGGCCACCGGTGCAGAACCTACAGCAGATGCCAACACGACTTGCCAGTCCGTCGAGCCGGTCTCGATATCCGATCTAGCGGGCTCCAGAGCGAAGGCAAGACCTGACCGCACTAGCCTCGGTAGGCCGGCGCCTGCGCGCCGATCAGCGAACTCGAAGACATCACCTAGTACCACACGTCCGTAGATCGCTTTGCGCTGCTCGTTGGACCCACTGGTTCGGAGCAGTTCCAGAGCGACGAGATGCCGGAGAAGTCGCTCCGCCGCCGCCGCATTCCACGTCGCGAGCCGGCTGACGGCGTCCGCAACGATGAGGTTCGATATATCCGGTCCGCCGAAGCTCTCGGGAATGGACATGGCGAGAAGTCCGCTCGCGGGGAGCTGGGAGGCCTGGTCCGTCTCGCCGCTGGCGGGCGAGTGTCCCAAACGATCGAGCGCAGCCACGACATCGGCCTCCCGCGTCAGGGCCGGAGGCACCGGCCGTAATCGATCAGCCATCGATACCATGGATCAGTCTCCTCCGGGAGCCGGTCGTTTCAGGCGACAGAGTGGTATCTCCCGTTCTGGTACAGCAGGGAGTTCCCGCCACCGAGACGGATCGACAGCACTCTGCCGATCACGATCACATGGCTGTGCCTTTCGATTGCTTCCTCGACTTCGCAGTCAAGCGCTGCGACCGCATCTTCGAGCACGGGCGCACCGCTGGCAAGCCGCGTCCACTCGGCTCCCAGATAGCGCTCGGATCCCCGAAGGCCACCCACGCCGGCGAAACGATGGGCCACCTCCTGGTGGTCGGCACCGATCACGTTGACGGCGAAGTGGCCATAGCGCTCGACCACGGGCCAGGTTGAGGAGGATCTGTTGAGCGACACCAGCATGCGCGGCGGATCGACGGACAGCGCCGTGGCGGATGTGACGGTAGCACCGGAGCGCTCTTCACCTTCACCGGCCGTGATCACACTGACACCGCCACCCAGCGTCCGGAGAGCCTCCTTCAGGCCGGCCGGATCGGCGGGACGGTCGTAGACAGGGCGGATGCGTGGCCCGCTGAGCTCGCTCGCGACAAAAACGTTCATCTCATCTCTCCGTGCAGACTGGATCTGAACAATGGGTAGCAACCGTGGAACCCGCGCGGTAGACAAACATTTTTAATCTACATATATTTTATAGAAAATATACCCATCAGTATTGCCGCCAACCGGAAGGAAGACTGCCATGTTGAAGATCAGGATCTCCTCGCCGAAACTGCAGTCCCAATCCGAGCGCCCGGCACACCGGGTCGCGATCATCGGCGGCGGATATACCGGCGCCATCCTCGCCAAGCTTCTGGTCGAGCGCGGCCTGCACGACATAGACGACGTCACAGTCTTTGAGCCTCGGCACCGACTGGGATCCGGCCTCGCCTACGACGTCGAGGACATCGACGTTCGCCTCAATGTCGCGGCCCACAGGATGCGCGCGATCCCCGGTGCGCCGACAGCCTTTCTCGACTGGTTGCAGGCGAGCGGCACACTCACCGTCGATCCGCAAGCGGTCACCCCGGAAGGCATCTTCGCCCGCCGCCGCGATTTCGGGCGGTTCATGCAGGCACAACTGACGCCTCACCTGGACAGTGGAGCGATCCGTCACGTGCGGCAGACCGTTCGAGCTGTCGAACGGCTAAACGAGCAGTGGCGGATCACCGGCTCCGGAGGCGCTCTAGTCCTTGCCGACATCCTGATCCTCGCCACAGGACATCCGTGCGCATCGAAACCTGCCGCAATCGATAGGCTCGATCCTCTCACGGCAGTCCGTGTCACCGATGTCTTTGCGCCGGACGCCTTCGCTCGTATCGGCAGATCCGACCCAATCTTGATCGTGGGTTCGGGCCTGACCGCTCTCGATGCGCTCAGCCGACTGGAGGCGCTCGGCCACGACGGGAAGATCATGCTTGTGTCCCGCTCGGGTCACATGCCGAGACCCCATGCCGGCGGCGGCTTTTCTCCCTTCGGTGACTTTCGCGGCACGGATCTGACCTCCGCCCGGAAGCTCCTCGTAAAGGTGCGCGAGACGATCGCGGCAGCTAAAGAGCAGGGCATTCCCTGGCAATCCGTTTTCGATGCTCTACGGCAGCATGCGCAGGATCTCTGGCAGGGGCTGCCCTTGCACGAGCGGCAAAAGTTTCTGCACCGCCTGCGCCGCTGGTACGACGTCCACCGCCACCGAATGCCGCCGCAAGCAGCCGCGGTACTGGAAAGGGGGCAGGATATGGGGTGCTTCACCACGAAGAGCGGCGACCTCACATCCGTCATCCGGGACGGGGACGACCTGCTGGCAGCGTTCGAAACCCGCGACGGCCGGACCGAGTTCCGCTGTCGCCATATCCTTTTGGCCACAGGCCCGGACTTCCGCGACTATGCTGCGCACCAGCGGTTCCTGCTCGCGATGAAACGGGAAGGCCTGATCCAGTCGGACCCGCTCGGTCTGGGGCTGGCCTGCGACACCGCAGGTCGAGCCCTCTCCGCCGCAGGCACCCCGAATACCAGCCTCTTCATCGCCGGCCCGCCGGCCCGCCCGGCATTCGGGGAGCTTACTGGCGTGCCCGAGATTGCGACCCAGGCTGCGAATCTGGTGCGCAGGATCATCCGCTGTTGCGCCCGAGAGACGAGAACCATCATCGTCAGCAAATCGGGGTGAGTGGTGGGCGCCTGCTTTCGGGTAACCAATGAACGAGGTTGAATGACCGGTTTGAGGGTGCAAAGCTGCCGAGCCTTTTATGGCCGGCTCACCGCAAACTTGAGGTCCGAAAGCGGAAATTATTGCCGCTCGACCGTCCTGTTGAGTGATGCCCAGGCGCAATCGGCGACGGAGGAACCTTCGGGCGAAGACAGGGTATTCGTCATGGCCGTGCGCCACGAGGTCGAGAATCTGATCCGCCGCGGAAGCATCTTCTATTGGCGGCCGCGCATCCCGGCCGCTTCATCCACTGCCGTCCAGGCAGCGGTCTTTCACTCAGCCTTCACTGTTCCGACCATAAAGAGGCGCAGATCCTCGGTCGAAAGCTGAACACGCACCTGGCCGAGCTGAAGATAGATTCGAAGGAAGCGATGGCCAGCAAGCAGCAGCCCCAGATCCTGTTCGAACACGTACGGGATGAAGAAGCCGACAGGCTCGATGACATCAGCACGACGGCCAGGCGCAACGGGCGCGGTGGCGATGTCGTAGCACACGTCTTCCTATGAATCAGGTCTCATTGAGAATTCACTGCGCGACGAGGTGACCCTCGCCGATGTCGACGAGATGCGCCCGTTCCGGACCTTCGCCGACCTTCCACACCGGGCTGGGGATCTCTCCTGCCAAGCGCAAGCTGGGCGCCCGTTTGCGACGCGGGTCCGGAACAGGAACCGCTTCCAGCAGGCGCCTGGTATAGGGATGCTGAGGATGGCCGAAGAGCTGCGCGCGGGTTCCCATCTCCACGATCTGGCCGAGATACATTACGGCGACGCGGTCGGAAATGTTCTCCACCACCGCCATGTCATGGCTGATGAAGAGGTAGGTGACGCCGCTTTCCTTCTGCAGGTCGCGCAGCAGGTCCAGCACCTTCGCCTGGATCGAGACGTCCAGTGCCGCAACGCTTTCGTCGCAGACGATCAGCTTCGGCTTCAGCGCTAGGGCTCGGGCGATGCAGATGCGCTGGCGCTGGCCGCCGGAAAACTGGTGGGGGTAGCGATTGTAGACGCTCGGCGACATCTCGACGCGTTCCAGCAGTTCGTGCACGCGGGCCCTCTGTTCGGCAGGTGCTCCGATCCCATGGATCACCAGCGGCTCGCGGATCAGCTCGCCGACGGTCATGCGCGCATCGAGCGCCGCCATGGGGTCCTGGAAGACGATCTGGAGATCGCGGCGAATCGCCTTGCGCCCGGCAGCGTTGAGATCATGCATGGCCTGGCCGTTGATCTCTATGCGGCCAGCATGTGGCACGAGCCCGACCAGCGCCTTCGCCATTGTCGACTTGCCGCAGCCGGACTCGCCGACCAGCGACAGCGTCTCGCCCCGGAAAATCTCGAGCGAGACATGCTCGACCGCATGGACCCGGGCAGCAACGCGGCCAAGAAGACCCTGACGGATCGGGAAGTTCACCGAGACATCATCATAGCACACGAGCACGTCGCGGGTTTCCGGTTCCGGCCGTGATGCCCCGGTGCCGATGCGCGGCACGGCAGCAAGCAGGTCGCGCGTGTACTGTTCTTGTGGGGCATCGAAGAGTTCGACCGTCGACGCGGCCTCAACCATCTTGCCCTTGCGCATGACGATGACGCGGTCAGCCATCTCGGCAACGACGCCCATGTCATGGGTAATCAGGATGACGGCCGTTCCGAGTTCCTTCTGCAGGTCCCGCAGAAGATCGAGAACCTCACGCTGCACGGTCACGTCCAGCGCCGTGGTCGGTTCGTCCGCGATGAGGACGGCGGGGCGCAGCGCAATCGCCATGGCGATCATCACGCGCTGGCGCATGCCGCCTGAAAGCTCGTGCGGATATTGCTCGAGCCGCTTTTCGGGCTGGGACAGGCGTACCGCCTTGACCGCTTCGAGCGCTCGGGCTCTCGCCTGCGAAACCGATAGCGGCTCGTGCGCGCGGATCGCCTCGATCAACTGGCGGCCGATGCTCATGACGGGATTGAGCGCTGTCATCGGTTCCTGGAAAATCATGGCGAGGCGCGCGCCGCGCATCGCCTGCATCTTCTTCTCGGGTAGTGTGGTCAGTTCCGTTTCGCCGAAGCGGATGGAGCCGCCCGTCACCCGGACAGCGGGTGCAGGCAACAGCCCCATGCAGGCCAGCGACGTGATCGACTTGCCCGAGCCGCTTTCTCCCGCGATCGCAAGCGTTTCGCCTCGATGAAGCTCAAAGCTGAGCCCATCGACCAGCGGTATGAGCCCCTGGTCCGAGCGGGCAGAGACTTGCAGGTCGCGAACCGACAAGACCACGTCGGCTGTTGCATCGACCACGGGAGAAAGCATGGCTGCGGTCATTCGAAGACGGCCCTTGGGAAGTAGAAGCTGACCACGACGTTCGGCATGTCGACGATTTCGGAAATACGAAGATCGCCACAGGTCGAGACGAGCATGTAGGCATCGACCGGATCCATACTCTGCGTCGTTGCGAGAAGATCGACCATGTTTGCGACAGCGTCCCTGGCTGCGGCCCAAAGGTCAGGACCGATACCGGTTGTGACCTCATAGCCCTTGGCGTCGAGGTGGCGCGTGACCGGGCCTGGCGTCGTGAAGCGCGGGGTCTTCAGCGGCTGGTCCTTGATGAGGTCGAGCGTCAGCACGACGTCGAACGGGCTTTCGATCGCGGTACCGCACACCTCGCCATCGCCCTGGGCGGCGTGGGTATCGCCGACCGAGAACAGCGCACCATCGACCTCAACCGGCAGATAGAGCGTCGTTCCGGCAGAGAGGTCACGGATGTCGAGATTGCCGCCAACGCGTCGCGGCGGGACAACCGTATGGTGACCCTTTTCAGCCAGCGCATTGCCGATGGTGCCGGCAAAGGGCTTCAGCGGCACGCGGCCGTTCTTGCCGAACAGGGCTGGCTCCATGCTCGTCGCGTCGAACTTCCAGACATTGAGTGCCGATTCGGTGAACTGATCGGCCAGGAGACCGAAGCCGGGAATATTGGCCGTCCAGCCGAAGCCCGCGCCGTCGCGAAGCTGCGGGGTGAAGCTCTCGATGGTCACCTTGAGTACGTCGCCCGGCTTTGCGCCATCGACGTAGATCGGGCCGGAGACCGGGTTGATCTTGGCAAAATCCAGCGCCTTCACGTCCTCGACGGTGGACTGGGGGCCGAGTTGGCCCCCAGAACTGTCAAGGCACTGGAACAGGATCGTCTCGCCCGGTGCAGCCATCAATGCAGGGGCAAAGGAATTGTCCCAGCCGAAATGGTGCTGATGGGCATGGATCGTGTGGTTGCAGTGCTTGCACATGGCTGCTTCACTCCTTGATGAAGACGTAGTCGTAGTTGACCGGGATCGATACCGGATCCACGTAAAGGGCGTTTTCACCGCCCATGCGGGCAGACTTCATCGTGTAGCGCTGTTCGTTGAACACCGGCGCCCATGGCGCGTCTTCCATCACCTTCATGTAGATCTCGGACCACTTGGCGAGACGCTCGTCCGTCTTGGCCGGATCGACGATCGAATCCGCTTCGGCTGCGAGCTTGTCGAGATCCGCGTTGCAGTACTTTGCCCAGTTCCAGCCGCCTTCGACTGCACCGCTGCAACCCAGGATCGGACCGTAGAAGTTGGCCGGATCCGGGAAATCGGCGATCCACGCCATGCCGCCCGACCAGATCATCGGCGCGTTGCCGGCGCCGCCGGCCTCGATCACGTTGGCCTGCGCCAGCGACTTGATCGATGCATTGATGCCGATGGCCTTCAGGTCCTGCTGGATCGCCTGGGCAATACGCGGGTTCGGGTCGGTGTTCATGACGAACAGTTCGGTTTCGAAGCCGTCTGGGTAACCAGCTTCGGCCAGGAGCTTCTTCGCGTCTTCCTGATCGAACTTATAGCCGTCATAGCCCTTGGTGTAGCCCGGCATTGACGGCGGAAGCGGCTGGGTGGCGGGAACCGCGCGGCCGTTGATGACCTGGATGATGCGGTCCTTGTTGATCGCCATGTTGACGGCACGACGGACTTCAACCTTGTCGAACGGTGCCTTTGTCACGTTCATGGTGACATAGCCCGTGTGCAATTGGCCACCTTCGACCACGAGGCTTTTCTGCGCCTCGTCCTTCATCACTTCCACGAACTTGGCCGGCGGAATGCCGTCGCCCGGAATGTCGACTTCGCCGTTCTGGGCACGCAGCAGCGCGACGACCGGTTCCTGGCCGACTTCAACCGTGAAGCTGTCGAGGTAAGGCACACCCGAGATCCAGTAATCGGCGTTCTTCTCGAACACGAGGCGCTGGCCGAGCGTCCATTCGGCCAGCTTGAATGCACCGGTTCCGACCGGCTTCTTGCCGAAGTCTGCGCCGGCTTCCTCGACCGCTTCCTTCGGCACGACAAACGAGAAGTTGAGCGCCATGATGTGCAGGAATGTTGCGTCCGGGCGCGACAGCTTGAAGACGACGGTGCTCGCATCGGGGGCAGAAACGCCCGAAACCGTCTCTGCCTTGCCCTCCACGACCGCGTCATAACCGTCGATCATGGCGAAGAAGCCCTGGCCCGGCGACTGGGTGGCAGGATTGATCACGCGGTTGATCGAGTAGACGACATCGTCGGCGACGAGCGCGCGGCCGTTGTGGAACTTGACGCCCGGACGCAGCTTGAATGTGTAGGTCAGGCCGTCCTCGGAAATCTCATGGCTCTCGGCGAGGCCCGGACGCAAATTCGTCGTGCCGGGCTCGTAGTCCATCAGGCCATCGAAGACCGACTTGATCATCGACCAGTTCTGCCAGTCATAGCCGATCGCCGGATCGAGCGTTGCGACGTCGTCCTTGTAGGTCACGACCATGTTGCCGCCGTGCTTCGGCTCCTGCGCCTCAGCCGGGGCAAAGGCCGGCAGGGCCATTAGCGTTGCGAGGGCAGTTGAGAGGATAAGCTTCTTCATAGGCCTTACTCCTGTTGGTTGAGGGTTTCAGCGCAGCTTGATGCGCGGATCGATGAGCGGCGAAATCAGGTCGGCAATCAGGTTGCCGATGACGATGCCGCAGGCTGAGACGAGCGTGACGCCCATGATGATCGGGATGTCGACACGTTGGATCGCCTGCCAGGCCAATTGGCCGATGCCAGGCCAGCCAAAGACGCTCTCGACAACGACGATGCCGGACATGAAAAGGCCGATGTCGATGCCGATCATGGCGATGATCGGGAGGATCGCGTTGGGCAGTGCGTGTCCGAGGATGACCTTGCTGCGACCGAGGCCCTTGGCGCGCGCGGTGCGGATGAAATCGGCACGCAGCACATCGACCATCGAGGATCGCATGATGCGCGAGTACCAGCCTGAGCCAAGAATGCCGAGTGTCACTGCCGGTAGCACAAGATGGGCGAACGTGCCGTAGCCACCAATCGGAAACCAGCCAAGCTTCACCGCAAAGACAAAGAGCAGCAGCAGGGCGACAACGAATTGCGGCGCGGAGACCGTCAGGAAGCTTGTCAGCATCAGGCCATTGTCGATCGCCTTGCCGCGATTGAGCGCCGCGATGATGCCGAGCGGCAGGCCGATCAGAAGCTCGCAGCCAATCGCCGCCACGAGCAAGAGCAAGGTTGCCGGCAGGCGCGAAAACAGCAGTTCGGCGACTTCCGTCTTCTGCAGATAGGAGCGTCCGAAATCGCCCTGAACAAGGTTCCACAGATAGTTGCCGTACTGGACGAGGAACGGCTGGTCGAGGCCAAGCTGCTGGCGGATGCTTTCCACCGTCGCAGCCGTTGCAGAACGACCGGCGATCTGACGGACCGGGTCTGCCGGCAGCACGTAGAGCAGGACGAAGGTGATGAACGAGACGCCGAGCAGGATAAGCGCCGACTGAACGAGGCGTCTCACGATATAGGCAGCCATCAGTCACGCCCCTGTTGTGTGGGATCGAGGATGTCGCGCAGCGCGTCGCCGACCAGGTTGAAGGCGAGTGCAAGCAGCAGGATCGCCGCGCCCGGAATGAAGACGAGCCATGGGGCCGACTGGAAGTAGGTTTGGTTCTCGAAAATGATGTTGCCCCAGGATGGGATCGGCGGCTGAACGCCGATGCCGAGGAAGGACAAGGTCGCCTCCAGCAGCACAGTGGTCGAAATGCCGAGCGTGCCCCAGACGATCAGCGTCGGAATGAGATGGGGCAGGATGTGCTTGAAGAGAATGCGACCGTGACCGGCGCCGAGCGTCTTTTCCGCAGCGATATAGTCACGCTCGGCCAGCGACGAGGTTTGCGTGAAGATCACCCGGGCCGTCTGCACCCAGTTTACGAATGCGATGACCATCGCGACGATCCAGAGCGATGGGGAGAATATCGCTGCGAGGCAGATCGCAAGCAGGAGTGCCGGAAATGCCATCATCAGATCGGTGAAACGCATGAGCACCGCACCGATCACCCCACGGAAATAACCCGCGGTGACGCCCACAAGCGTGCCGATCAGCAAAGCAACTCCATTGGCAACGAGGCCAATCACCAGCGAGGTCTGCGCGCCGTACAGGATGCGCGAGAACAAGTCGCGACCAAGAAGATCCGTGCCGAACCAGAATGTCTCATTCGGCGGCAGCGGCGCGCCTTCGATCGTCAAGCCGTCAAAGAACTGCTCGTAGGGATCGAACGGCGCAAGCCACTTGGCGAAGACCGCGCCGCCGACGCAGATGACGGTGATCAGCAGCCCCAGGAGTGCCAGCTTGCGCCCAGCCAGTTGACGCAGCACGGACGGCCCGCTCTCCGGAACCACCAAGGGTTCAGGCGAGATCGATGTGTCTGCCATCGTCAGTGCCCCTCTCATTCGCATGGTTTGCCACGAGCCGCTCCGCGGCGGTTTCGATTGTCACACGCCACGCCATCGCGGTCTGGCGCAAAAGGTCATAGGCCTCGGCCTCGGTCTTGCCCTTCATCACAAAGATCATGACGGCGCGCACGATCGTCTGGCGCGCCGAGAGGCGGCTTTGCAGATCGGCAATCAGCGCCTCGGATGCATTGGCGCGATCGAAATTGCTGCGCGCGACGAGCAGAGCGGCGTAGACGCCATTGTCGCTCATCGGCTTGAGGATCTGCGCGTGGGCTCCCATTTCCATTGCCCACCTCAAGCGGCCCGGCGCTTCCGAGCCGATCAACGCGATCATCGGCATCGGCGATTGACCAGGTGCCCAAGGGAACTGCTCGTCGTGTCCCATGTCGGCATCGTAGAAGATGAAGTCCGCCTCGATCGCCTCAGCCGGAAGTTCCGGCCAAGCCTCGCGCACTTCCAGCCCGATCACGCCGAGCTGGCGAACAAGCCCGTGAACCGAGGGGTGTGGCCGGTGCAGGATCCAGGCTGTTGCCCCGCCGAGGTTTTCCGTCCTGATGCGCGTCATGACACCACCTTCAGCCGGTACCCCGTCTGCGCAGGCTGCGAACGGTGTGTCAGATAGGGATCGGCGCGCATCGCAGGCAGCCGCTTGATCTCTCGGAATCGACCGTTCTCAAGCCGCGCAATGATGGCAGGCTGGCGCGCGTGCAGATGAACAGGGTCGAGCGGCGTCGGGCGGCCGCTGCGAAGCGCCGTATGTAACAGCTCCGCCAAAGGGGAGCTCTTCTGCCCCCGGGCGGCCATGAAGCAGCAATGCCAGTTCATGCACGGACTGGCGCGCCATCTCGTGAAACGATCCGCCGATGCCGCCGTCGGGCTCGAACCAGGGACCGGCCGAGACCACCCCTTCGGCAGCGTCGCCGGCCGCCTCGATTTCGCATTCGGTGAAGTTGCACGAGAGCACGGTCAAGCCATCGGCGAATTCAGCCTCCTGCTTCAACTGGGCAAGCCGGGCCAAGAACGCATATGAGCTGTCGCCAACGAGCGAGTTCAGGATGAAATCCGGCTTCAACGCCCTGATGTCGCTGATGATGTGATCGAGTTCCGTGTCACCAATTGGAAGGTACCGGTCGCCCAGCACCTGTCCGCCCGCCGCTGCGATCTTCTCGCGGGCGATCTGTGCCATCTCCCACCCCCAGATATAGTTGGAGCCGACGAGATAGGCGCGAGTGCCGAGCGTGGGCAGCGCCCAGTCCAGAAGCGGCAGCAGATGCTGGTTGGGACAAGAGTGCATGTAGGCGACCCGCTCAGACGCCTCGAAGCCCTCGTAGGGCACCGGGTACCACAAAATCCCGTCAAAGCGCTCAAGCTCCGGAATGACCTCCTTGCGGCTTGCAGATGTGATGCAGCCGAAGATATGGCGTGCTTGAGAACCACGCAGGATTTCACGGCACAGCGGCGCATAGCGGTCGAGCCGTCCGTCCGGGTCGCGCTCGGTGACGCGGAAGGAAACGTCGAGGCTCGGATCGGCGTTCACTTCCTCCACGGCACGAAACACGCCGTCGCGGCTTGCACGGGACAACGCGGCATACATGCCGCTGCGTGAGAGAAGTACGCCTATATCTACGACCCGTTTCATCGAAGTTCCAATACAAAAAGCCCCGAGCGATGCGCGTTGTGGACGCGATCGAAACGGGGCTCAGGTGCCGACTATTTATTTCAATCTAGCCTCGGATATTCCAGATTGGAAGCTTAATTACGGGATGAAGCGGTGAAATCGCACAATTACTTCTCGCCCACCTCCTGTTGCGCAACAATTGTGCATCTGCTGCCTTTTTGCCCGATACGCTTTCAGGAAGTGCGAGGGGTCACGCGATCGAGCTCCGAAGAGTGCAGTCATGATTTATGCTCCGCGGAGCCGGCGTCCCGCCGCTCCGCCCATATTGTTCAGGCGGCGTTCTTTATTTCGGCGGCGGTGCTCGCGGCCATGACGGCGGCAAGTACGTTGCGCACCTCAGGCCTCATGTCCGGGTTAAGGCGATAACGCACCCACTGTGCGTCGCGTCGGTCGACCACCAGGCCGGCCTGCTTCAACGTCTGCATGTGCCGCGACATGCGGCTCTGCGTGGCATCGAGCCGCTTCATCAGTTCGCAGACACAATGTTCCGAGCCGTCCCAGAGGATCGAAACCGCCGCCAGCCGGGTCGGTTCGGCAAGAGCCATCAGTGGAGGAAGTATCATGCATCACCTTTTGCGCTTATGCGCATAGACACTTATGCCTGCGATGAGGATTTTGCAAGGCGGCAGGACCCGCCAAACGGCCTGCGGACGAGGTGTTCCAGGCGCGGCACCCCTAGGCGACTTGGGCCTTGCGCAAGGACAGCGTGGGAGTACCTGCTTGCGTGAATGGCAAAAATGGTGAAACTTTCGCGGGAGAAGCAAAGGAGGTTTTACCGATGCGTCCGCAAAATCACGACATTCCTCAATGGAAACTGGTGCTGTTTGCGCTGATCCTGCTTCTCGGTGTCGCCCAGATCGTGTTGATCTTCTACATGCAAGGGCATTGATCGGCGCAAGTGATCTGCCGCCTATGATTGCGACTTCCGACGGTGATTTGCGCCGAGAAGCCGTGCTAAACAGGTTCTCACACATAAGCCGGAGCCAACTCCCGGTGAATGCGTCGGCTCCGCTTTCGGCAAGGATCAACAGAGGAGGCTAAGTTCGCGGGTTCGGGGCTCGTCCGCGCCGGGTGAACACGCTCGGGCAACGTCCATCTGGGCCGAGGCTTTGCACCAATGGGCGATCAGGGCAGGATCGGTCGGCAGGGCTGAGACGTCTTCTCCGGCGAAGGCGAGGAAGGCCGCGAGGTTGAGGCCATTCACGCCAATCAGGACGGGTAGCCCCATCTCAAGTGCTTCGGCGATCACGGGAACCAGGCCTTTTCCCTCGGCCTCGCGCTTGCCAAACTTGTTGACGATCAGCACTTCTGCGCCCGGCAGTCGCTGTTGAACTGCGACCACCGTCTGCTCCAGCGCGCCGGAGTCGAGCGTGCATCCTCGGGCCAAATCGCCACGGTCCTCGCTGATCCGGACGATCGGTCCATCGGGCAGGATTACCAGGTCCATGTCGCATTTGCGCCGATCTGGGCGTTCGTGGTTTGACTGCACGGTCCCGGCCAGCCGGACCCCGTCAGTCGCCAGCAGGTGCGCCACTTCAGCGATCAGGGCATCAGTGCGACCGCGGCCCTGCAGGGTGACATAGGCAAGTTTCATGAAGCTTCCCCGAGACGAAGGCGCCGCCCGGACCCGTTCCGGGCGGCGTAGGGTCTGGTCAGAGCTCGACTTCCCACGACTTGTAGGACACCGCTGCCGAGGCCGGGGTCGCATCCGAGATTTTGCGGATATTGGCCCAGGTGTGCTTGTAGTTCGGCAGGATCAGTTCGTTCACGCCCGCATTCACGATATTGCCCTGCGCCCCGTTCGGCGCGCCGAAGATCATGAAGGTCTCGTTGCGTTTCGCGGTCGGCTCGGGGTAGGCCAGCGCCTGCGTGGCCCCCACATCGTTATGCACCTCGACCATATCGCCCGCCGTGATGCCCAGATCAGTCATGTCCTCGGGATTGATCTGGATGAAGGGCACAGGGAAGCGGTCCATCACGAACTCGTTGGCCTGATCGAGGAACCAGTTTTGCCAGTTCATGTTGGCGCGGCCGTTGTTGATCAGGAAGCGATGGTTGGCCTGTTGCTGGGCCTTGCCCGCCGCCTGCCAGCCGCGCCATTCGCCCATGCAGAACAGGGCCTTTTTGTCCTCTCGCCCGTGCCGGGTGAAGGCGCCGTCCTCATAGAGTCGATTGGTCCCGACAAGTTTGCCATCGGCAAAACCGGTCACTGGCTCCAGCACCCCGTCATTGCCCATGGCGCGCAGGCGGTCATAGGTGACTTCCGGGTTGCCCTTGTTGTAACCGTCCATGAAGGCGTCTTCTTCGGTGGCCCAGTCATAGCCCTTGAACTGGTCGGCGTATTCGGTGCGGCCCTCTTCGCGCAGCACCCGCTCCAGCGCCTGCGCCAATCCGGCGGCAATCATGCAGTCGGGCTTGGCCGAACCGGGCGCGTCCATGTACTTTTCCGTCAGGCGCAAACGGCGCTCGCCGTTCATCGAGGTCAGGTTCATCTCGCCCGATTCCACTGCGGGCAGGATGACATGTGCGGCCTGCCCGATCTGGCTGTGGATGATGTCCACATCCACCACGAACAGACCGCCCGCATTGATCGCGCCGACGATGGCATCGACCATCTCTTCGCGCGTTGCCCCGGCCCGGGCGTCCATGGCTTCCTTCACCATGTTGGACCGGCGGTTGTAGACGCGCTTGAACTCGGAGGCGTTCAGCGTGGTCTTGAAGTGGTCGTTGGCCCAGATGTGATGCACCTTGCCGCCGCCCGCGATGATCATCTGGTCGAGGTAGGGGGCCGGCCGCCCAACATGGGCGTCCGAGGGGCGATAGTAACCCTCCTGGTGCCCACCCAGGCGACAGCAACCGCCGCCTTCGCGGCCCACATTGCCCGTGGCGAGCGCGATGTTCAGCAGACTGCCGATGGCCCGGTAGTTGTCGTTGCCCCAGATGATACCCTTTTCATAGCCGGTCACGCATTTGCGGCGACTGCCGTCGTCCTTGGGCTTGGCGATCCATTCGGCAGCCTGGATGATCTGTGCCTCGGTCAGGCCGGTGGCGGCGGCCCCGTCGGCAAGGCTCATCTTGCAGGCGACGCGAGCAGCCTCGAACGACCCAAGCGAGGCCGGATAGGCGCTGTCAGCCGCCACAGCCACATCGCCCTGAAAGGTCGATTTGGCGATGAAGTCGGCATCGACCCAGCCCTGATCCACAATATAGGTGAAGAGCGTGTTGTGCAGCGCCACGTCGGACCCGGTGGTGATCGGCAGGTGCAGCACGTTTTCAGCGCCGGCGACTTGCTCACAGCTGTCCACCGTGACCGTGCGGCGCGGATCCGAGATGACCACCTTCGCCCCGTTCTGCATGCCCTTGACCATATGGTTCAGGAACAGATTGGTCTGGCATTCCATCGGGTTGGTGCCGACAAGGAAGATCGTGTCGGTCACCTCGTAGTCGGCGTAGTTGTAGTTCAACTCGTCCACGCCCATGTCGCGGCTGGAGTGGACCTCGGACATATAGGCCGGGCGGTTGTGGATGCGGCAATGCTTGACCTTCATCGACTCGAAGTAAAGCTTGCCGGTGCCCCAGGTGTTTTCATAGCCACCCGCCGATCCGCCGTGGTCGAACATCGAGACGTAGAGATCGTTCTCGTTGTCCTTGTCGATCACCCGGGCGGTGACGCGGGCGACCAGATCCAGCGCATCGTCCCAAGAGGTCGGCTGCCAGGTGCCGTAGCGCCAGACCATCGGATCCGTCAGGCGCTGTTTCTGGGTGCCGGTGACGTCGGAACGCCGGTTCTCCGCCATCCGCGCGCCGCGGATCGAGCCGAGGCCTGAATTCACCTGACAGTTCACATCGGGTTTGATGACCAGATGCACGTCTTTGCCGTTCTGCTTGACGACATTGTACATGGACGGCGCGTACCAGGCTTCGGTTTCGGCAGCCTGCTGCCTGGACAGGTCTTCGCCGATCCAGTTGCTGTCTGTCGAGCCCTGGGTCTTCAGCGGCCAGGTGTAGGCCTTGTAGCCGCAGCCGACAATGCAGTAGTGGCAAGTGACGTTGTGTTCCTTGGCGCCCGCGGGAATGATCGGCAGACGGTCAATATTGCGTTTGTAAGCCATGATCGCGCCCTCACCCTTGCAGCACGTTGGACAGACGGCCATAGATCAGCTCGTCCGCGCCTTCGGCATAGATATCGCCCTTGTCGTCCACCCGCAGGGCGAATTGGGGCAGGTTCTGCGTGGCGTGGCCCCAGACCTGCTGGCCCCCCTTCTCGCAGTCGAACCGGCTGTAGTGACCGGGACAGTTCAGGGTTTTGTCGGCGGCGTGGTAGCTCATGTAGAAACCCTTGTGCGGGCAAAGCACCGAATAGGCCACGACATCGCCGTCAGGGCCCGCGCCGCCCTCGACAGGGCTGCCAACTTTCAACAGGATGCCGGGGCTATCGGCATCAGGATAGCCGATGTCCATCGGCTCGTTGACCTTCAGGTCCGAAAGATTGGCGAGCTTGGTGGAGGGATAGTCCACCATCGCGCGCGCCTGCTGCGCCTGTGCCTGCCCTGAAGGCATCACAGTTGCCGCCGCAGCCCCTGCCACGCCGAGAACACCTCCGCGTAGGAACTGACGGCGGCCTGCATCGACCAACCGATTGCATTTCATGGTATCTCTCCTCCCTAGACCCCAATTGGCCCAAGGATAGAGGAGGGGCAGGAGGCGAGGCAACGGCCCAACGAGCCCCGCTGCGCTGCGGGAAGCCGTTATAATTGCGCACAAATTTCAGGCGTTCGGATTTCCGAACATGAAATGCCGCCTATAAGCCCAGCTTCTGCATCTTTTCCCACAGCGTCGTGCGCGACACCCGGAGCAGCCTTGCCGCCTCACCGACCTGCCCGCTGGTCCGATCCAGCGCCGCGACGATTTGTGCCCGTTCCGCTGCATCGCGCACCTCGGCCAGAGACCGCAGCGTCGCGTCCGCCGCGCGCTCGGGGAAAATGTCCGAGGTCAAGACCATCTCGCCTTCGGCCGCCTCGATCGCCCGCATCAGCCGGGCGCGCACTTCGCGTCCGTTGTCCGGCCAGTCATGCGACCGGAGGGCATCTTCGGCCGCGGCGGTGATACCGATCAACGGAACGGCCCGGCGGGCGTTGAGGCCGGGGAACAGTTGTGCCGCCAGCCAGACCGCATCATCGGGGCGGTCCGCCAGTGGGGGCACCACGACTTCATGCGATCGAAGCAGCGCGACAAGGTCGGATCGGAGGGCTTGCGCATCCTCGGCGGCCTGCGGCCCAGCCGTGGCGATTAGCCGAAAGGGTGGGGCCGCCAAGGCTGTCATCAGAACATCTTGCGCAGCAGGCGCCAGTCGCGCGATCCCGACGATGACCAGCGAGCCATCGCGAACCTGCTCTATCGCTCTTTGCAACTCCTCGGCCCCGACCGTGTCGCGCAGGGCATTGCAGACCAGGAACGGTGCGACCTTGCGGTCCGACAGATCATGCACGCGCCTTGCCAGCCGCATCTTGCCAAGACCCGAGCCCCCCCGGATCAGAAGTGCTGTTTCGCGTAGCGCCGCCTCGGCCACCTGGCGGTCCACGGCACGCGCCGCGGCGCTGATGCCGGTTTCCGGGGGCATATCCTGATCCGCCCGGGGCCGCATGACCGTGGCCAAACGTTTGAGGAAAGCACCGATCTCGAACGGCTTGGTGATGTAATCCGCAGCGCCCGAGCGGATCAGCCGCACCGCCTGAGCAACCCCGCCCTGCCCGGTGATGAACAGAAACGGCGGCGGATGGCCGGTGCTGGTCAATGTGTCGTAAAGCTCTTCTCCCGTGCCGTCGGGGAGACGAATATCGCAGACTACCGCGTCCAGCACCTTACGCGGCGTGCGGATGGCGGGCAGGGCACGGGCGACCCCTCGATGCCATTCCACCTCGGCCCCCTCCAGCGTCAGGCGCTGGACCAGGGATGCGCCCATGATCTTGTCATCCTCTACCAGCACGATCCGGCGTCCTTCAAGCATGGTCGCCCCCGTGTGACGGCAGATTGACCCGAATAACCGTCTGACCACCTATCCGGTCGTGGTGCAGCCTGCCGCCAAGCCCCGCCACGATGTCATGTACCAGCCGAAGACCGACCCCGCCCCCCGGTGGCAAGGGGCCAGAGGCCAAAAGGCGCGCAAGATCGGCCTCGCTCATCGCGGCGCCGGTGTTGCTCACCGAAATCGACAGCCCATCGCCGTCATTCTCCACGTTCAGACCAACCTGGCCATTCTCCCCCGCCGCCGCTCCGGCATTCAGAAGCAGGTTCAGCGCCACCTGCCGCACGGGGGCTGCGGGTTGGCCGGCCAGCAGCGCCGCCCCCGCCGCAACCCGCCAGTCCAGCACCTGGCCGCGACCGTAGGCCTCGGGTTCAAACAGCAGACGCAGGTCCTCGAAGTCTTCGGGGCGCAGGGGTTGCCCGGCACGGTCAAGCCGGTTCTGGTCAAGGATAGCCCGCGTCACGTCGCGCAGATGACCAAGGCCACGCTGCATCAGTTCTGCCGATTGGCGCACCACATCGGGCCGTTCGGCATAGGTGTGGATGGTGTCGGCGGCATTCAGCAGGCCGCCCAGCGGATTGTTGATCTCATGTGCCAACGACGACGAGAGCCGCCCCAGGCTGACGAAGCGCTCCCTATCGGCCAGCCGACGTTCGACTTCAGCCCGTTCCTCCACGGCCGTCGTCATGCGGTTATAGGTCTCGATCAACCTCGCCAACCCCGGATCGCCATGGGGGATCTCGGACGTGGGAAGGGGGCGTGGAGCGCCGCCCGACGCATCCATCGCCTGCACCAATGCTCCAACGGGGCGCAGGATGCGCGCCACGGCGAACCAGCCACCAAAGGCCAAAACCGCCGTTGCCAAGGCGTTGCCGAACAGAAGCCACAGGGTCACCTCACGCCGCTCGGCCAGCAGGTCGGTCACATCCAGTTCCGTGACGATGCCGCCAACGGTACGGCCCTGATATAGCAGGGGCGCGGCCACCCGCAGGACGGGATTACCGGTCATCCGCACAGCGTCCGGAGCGACCGCCCCGCTCTGGAAATCCCTTGCATCCCCGCCAACAGGTGCGCGGCGCGGATCGGTTGCGGCCAGTACGCGAGCACGCTCATCCGCCACCACGGTCAGCAGAAGACGCTGCCCTTCGCTTCCCGCTCGCGCGCGGTCGAGGATGTCGTAGACCTCCCAGACATCCTGCCGCAGGACCGATGGGCCAAGGGCGACGGAAAGGCCCTCGATATGCAGCCGCGCCGTCTCGGACAGCCGGTCGTCCTGCACACGGCCAAGGGTGGAAAGCACGCTTTGGCTGGCCACCAGACCCAACAGGACCATCAGCGCGGATGTAATCAAGGGCACACGCAATGTGACGGGAAGGTTCCCGAAGCGGGACAGAGGCTTCATCCGCCCCCCATAACCGTCATGCGCGCGGCGATGCCGTCAAAGAGCGATGGCTCGGCCGCCGTGACACCATCGAGATATAAAAGCCGCAACACCGTTTGGCCCTGATCCGTCTGATCAAGGCTCTTGAGCGCCGCCGCGCAGGCTATGGTCCCGGCCTCGGCCATGCGGTCACTGCGGGCGACAAAGGGTGGAAAACCAAGCTTTTCAGACCGGTCGATGATCTTGATCCGGGCCGTGAGATCAGGCTCGACGTTGTTCAAGACCTCCCAGACATAGCCATCGACGCTGCCTGACCGCGTCAACCCTCCCGCGACTGCGCGGACAACATTGCGGTGGCCATAGGTGAAAATCGCCCGGGAAAAGAACTTGTCCGGCGCCTCGCCCATACGGGCAATATCTGATGCAGTGACCAGAAAGCCCGAATTGCTGTCGGGGTCCGAAAAGGCATGCGTGCCGCCACGCAAATCGGTTAAGCTCGTTGCGGGGTCATCTTCAGCCACAATCAGATAGGATTGATAGAGCGGCTCGCCCCGCCAGACGGGCACCCCAAGAAGCGACAGTTCCGCCCGGTGTTGCAGGAAGGGATAACCGCAAGTCCAGGCCGCATCGACCGACCCATCCAGAAGCGCGCCCGTGATCTCCTGATAGGTGCGCCTCTGCACAAGCTCGATCTCCTGTCCCATCGCGGAAGCAAGCGCCCCACGCAGGGCGGAAATCACGGCGGCATCATTGTCCAGAAAGACCGGGGTCAGCGCAAAGCGGAACGGCTCGGCCGTCTGCGCCCGCACCAAGGGTGCCGCACAGACAGCAGCCCCCATCATGATCGCGCTCCGCCGCGTGAGCATGTCATTCCCCCTCGAACCCAAGAGGACAAGCTCTCCTCGGTTTTAGCCCATCAACGCAGATTGCCCCTTGCGGGTCAGCGCGTCAAATCGCAAATCGACGTTACTCAAATGAAGGCACCCTTGCGACAGAGCTGGGACCAGCTTCCCGTTAGTTTTCAGGACCAGTATCAGCGCAAAGCCGCCATCAGCCTGGTCGTCTTCCGACGGCAATCTTGGTGCCGGAAACGGAAATCATTTCCGCCCCTCCCCCGGTTGACTGAGGCTCAAAAGCCGGGGCGCAAAGGTGGCACCCACGGTCGCTCGCGCGGGAAAATATAGGGGAATCAAAGGCTACCTTGCTAATCCCTTGAAATCATGGAGAAATCCAGGCTACCCAGCCAATTCCATCTTTGCACATAGTTTCAGATAGTCAGCGGCAGGTATGCACCTCTGTGCGCACCCCTGAAAGTACCTCTCTGTCGGTGCAGAGCTTCACCTGAGAAGCCGCCAACACTCCCCGCACAAAGAATTGGTAACGGCGGCAGGAATTCTACTGCAGACCCGTTGGAAAGACCAGGAAAGTGCCGCGGGACGAATGTTTGAGGCCTTGTTTTGCGGCCGAATCCCGGCCTCTGGTGCACCTATCGTTTTTTTGGCGTGGGGGGCTCGGATTGGCACAGTTACACAAGGGTACGTCGTTTGACCGCTACCCCGAGATTTTCAGAACGGCGCAAGCCAGAGTGGCCCAGAAATCCGGGCCGGGGTTAAATGGTTCATCCCTGCGAATCCTGTCGTTCGGCTGCTCTGACGGCGATGAGATGGACACGATCCGCGCATACTTTCCAGATGCGCAGATTTTCGGCTGTGACATAGACCTCGACGCGGCGAAATCTCGTGATCGGCTGCCAGGCCGGGTGTTCCTGAGCACCCGCGACAATGTCCTCGAGCATGGGCCCTATGACGTCATTTTCGCTTGCTCTGTCCTGTGCCGGCACCCGTTGCCGCGGAACAAGACAGTGCCCGACCTTTTTCCGTTCACGGAGTTTGTCGACCTCGCCACATGGATCGACGACGCTCTGGCAAGGGATGGACTGTTCTGTCTCTACAACGGCAGCTATCTATTCGAGGAACTGCCATTTGCGAGTGCTTATCGCCCCATCCGCTCGGGGCTAATCAGTGAGAACGGATTTCTGTCGAAATGGCACTCGACAGGGCAGCAAGTGACCAGACGCGTCAAGAAGCATGGCAAGAACCAACACGTCATCCTGCGTAGCGACCTTCTTGCCGGTGACGCTAGCCTGCGCGACTGCATTTTCGAGCGTTGTCAGGGGATGCCGATCGAGGTCGCCATTCCTGAAGCGCAGCTTTTGCCGGGAAATGTGACGCCAACCGCTCTGCCGCTGAACTGGCAAGCTCGCATCGCGCGGTTTCTGAAGCTCCGACCTCGAAGCTAGAGACTCAGGCCCCGATTTGACAGACAGACCAATCCACGCAAAGTGGCGTCTGCACGTGGATTGGGGTAAGCATCTCTCATCGATGATGAGGCAATAGTGAAGCAGGCGGGCAGCAAGTCGATGCGGCTAGGGAAGCGGTGGGTTGCGATTGCCCTCGTCATTGCGGCAGCGGCCGCCTATGCCGCGATCGAGCGGCCGTGGGTGACCAGGCAGGCGACCGTGGCCACCGAGACGCTGGCGCCGGGCCCGGTCACGCAGGTGCTCGCGATCAACGGACGCATCGCCGCACTGAAGTCCGTGACCGTGCGTGCGGCCGTCTCCGCGCAGGCGATGGCGCTCTATGCCGACGAAGGCGAAAGGGTCGCCGCAGGCAAGGTGCTCGTGACGCTCGACACGGCACTGGCCGATGCGCAGGTCGAACAGGCGAAGGCCGCGCTGGAAGCGCAGCAGGCCAGGCAGCGCCAGGCGCAAGGAGCGCTCGGGCGGGCTCGCGCGCTCGGATCCATCGGTCCGCGTGCCGACCTTGAGGATGCCGCGCTCGCACTTGAAGGTGCACAGCAAGATACGGTGCGGTTCCAGGCCGCGCTCGACCAGGCCGAGAAACAGGTGGCCCAGTATACGATCAAAGCGCCGATCAGCGGCGTCGTGCTCGCGCGCGGCGTCGACCAGGGACAAATGGTCGATCCCCAGACCGAGCTCTTCGTCATTGCCGACATGAGCGCGCTGGTGGTCGAAACCGACATCGATGAACTCTACTCGGCCCATGTCCGGGAAGGCCTGAGGGCGCTGCTGAGGCCGATCGGGTCCAGCGTGGCAAGAGGCGGAAAGGTGGTCTTCGCCGCACCGACCGTGGACAGCGCGACCGGCGGACGCAAGATCAAGATCGCCTTCGACGACGCCGTCGACTTGCCGGTCGGCCTGACGGTCAACGTCAATGTCATCGTCAAGGAGGTCGATCGCGCGCTTTCATTGCCGCGAAGCGCGATCGTGACAGAAGGCGCGCAAAGCCATGTCGTCGTCATCGCCAATGGGATGGCGGAACGACGCGACATCCGCTTCGACGATTGGCCATCCGAGCGCGTGATCGTGACCGAGGGCCTCTACGCCGGCGATATCGTCATCCTCGAGCCGGCGGCAGTGAAGCCCGGCGAGAAGGTATCAGCAGAGTAGAACAATGCTTTACTCTTTCAAATTCGCCTGGCGATACCTCGCTTCGAGCAAATTACAAACGGCGCTTCTGGTGCTGGGCGTGGCGATCGGCGTCTTCGTGTTCGTCTTCATCAGCGCACTGATCGGTGGACTGGGCAGCTTCCTCGTCGACCGCACGGTCGGCAACATTTCGCACGTGACGGTTGAGGCACCCAGCCGCGACGCCCCGCTGCTGGTCACGGGCCCGGCCTCCGCCCACGCCGTCTTCCAGCGAGCGGTGGGACAGCGCGAAGTGCTGCGCACGGCGGACGCCTTCCTGCCCGCGATCGAGGCACTCCCCGGCATCAGGGCCACGTCGCCGCAGATTGTCGGCAATGGCTTCGTGATCCGCGGGCAATCGCGCGCGCCGGTGGCCATCACCGGCGTTGCGCCGGAAAAGGTCTCGACCATCGCCGATATAGCCGGCAACCTCGTTGCAGGAGAGGCGCTCCTTACGAATTCGACCGTCCTCATCGGTAAAACGCTCGCAGAAGACCTCGGCATCGGGGTAGGCCAGTCGATCAACCTGCAATCTGACCGGGACGTCGAGCGCGCGCTCATCGTGGCCGGCATCTTCTCCTTGGGTGTGGACGCGCTCGACGCCAGGGCCGCCTTCATCAGCCTGGCTGCGGCCCGCACGCTCTTCGATCTCGAACAGGGGATCAGCCGGATAGAGATCAAGCTCGAAGACCTGAATGGGGCGGACGCCTATGCCCTGAGGATCGCGGCCCTGACCGGGTTGAAGGCGACGCCGTGGACCGAGGGGAACGCCCAATTGCTCGACGGCCTGCGGGCCCAGGCAAACTCCGGAGACCTCATCAAGGCCTTTTCGCTCATCACGATCGTGATCGGCGTCGCCAGCGCCCTGCTATTGTCGACCTACCGCCGGCGTCCCGAAATCGGCATCATGCGCGCTTTCGGCGCGAGCCGCGTGTTCGTTGTGGCCGTTTTCGTGATCCAGGGCACGCTGATCGGGATCATAGGGGGCGTGGTCGGCGCAGGGCTTGGCTATCTGGCGCTTTCCCCCTTTCCCATCCCTGAGAACGCACCGCGCGGCGGCCTACCCATCGACGTTCGTCAGGGGGCTTACGGGCTGGCGATCCTGTTGACGACCATCGGCGCCATGGTCGCGTCCATCCTGCCCGCCAGGGCAGCGGCACGGGTGGATCCGGTCGAGGTGATTGGCCAATGAGCACGCTGGTCGAGGTTCGGGAACTGGTGAAGACATTCGGCGAGGGCGAGACCGCGACGCCCGTGCTGCGCGGCCTCGACATGATGCTGGCGGAAGGCGACCTCGTCGCCCTGCTCGGCCCCTCTGGCTCGGGCAAGAGCACGCTTCTTTCCATCCTCGGCACGCTCATGCGGCCCACATCGGGTCGCCATGTGATGCTCGGCGAAGACATGATCCGCGCACGCGATGCGGAACTGACGGAGTTTCGCAACCGGCACATAGGCTTCGTCTTCCAGTTCCACCACCTGCTTCCCGATTTCACTGCTCTCGAAAATGTCATATTTCCAACGGCCGTCGCCGCCGGCCGCGAAACCCACGCCGCCAGGGCGCGGGGCAAGGAATTGCTTCACCGGGTCGGCTTGGCGGATCGCATCGATTTCCGCGCGACACAGCTCTCCGGCGGGCAGAAGCAGCGCGTTGCGATCGCGCGGGCTCTGATGAACGGTCCTGAACTCGTTCTTGCGGACGAGCCGACCGGAAACCTCGATCGTGAATCGGCGAGCCGGGTCATGGCCTTGATCAGGGAGATCAACGAGGAAGAGCGGACGACATTTCTCATCTCCACTCATGACGAGAAAGTCGCCGCGGCCTGCAAGCGCCAGATACAGCTTAACGACGGAACCACCGTTGCCTTTGAATAGTCCGCTAGAGCCCCTGACCGGAACATGACCCTTCGGCAGAAGCCGTGGCCGATGCGCCGCCCCCGTCCGCGAGACGGATTGCTGGCGGCGGCTTGCGCGGTTATCAAGGTAAGGCTTCGCAAACGATGTCGCGGAAGGGTCTTGCCTTGAGTTGCATCTTCCTTCCATCTTTCGTCACCGACACACCAGGATCAAGCCAATGCCGCACCCCATGACCCGCCATCCCATCCTTCGTTTCCATGGCGCCGCCGGCACGGTGACCGGATCCTGCTTTTTGCTCGATCTCGGCCAGGCCAAGGTGCTGGTCGACTGCGGTATGTTCCAGGGGTCGAAGAGCGAAAAGGAGTTGAACTACCGCGAGTTCCCCTTTGACGCCTCCGAGATCAACGCGGTCAT
This sequence comes from Rhizobium arsenicireducens, assembly GCF_964021225.1. NCBI lineage: Bacteria > Pseudomonadati > Pseudomonadota > Alphaproteobacteria > Hyphomicrobiales > Rhizobiaceae > Rhizobium > Rhizobium arsenicireducens. The sequence goes on from NZ_CAXHYK020000001.1 coordinate 2,626,652, forward strand.
ACTGACCCATGCGCATATCGATCACTCCGGTCTTTTGCCGAAGCTAAGCAAGGCCGGCTTCGACGGGCCGATCTTTGCCACGCGCGGCACGGTGGACCTGTGTTCGGTCATGCTGCCGGATTCGGCGCATATTCAGGAGACCGAGGTCGACCAGCTCAACCGCCGCAACCAGCGCCGTGGCCGAAACACTGTCGAGCCGATCTACGATGCCGGCGATGCAGCCCGCGCCGTAACGATGATGCGCTCGGTGCCGATGAAGACCTGGCAGCAAGCGGCACCCGGCCTGCGTTTCCGCTTCTGGAATGCCGGCCATTTGCTCGGCTCCACCTCGGTGGAGATCGAGATCGAGACGCGCGAGAAGGTGCTGCGGCTGCTGTTTTCCGGCGACATCGGCCCGAGCCACAAGCTGCTGCAATATGATCCGGAAGCGCCGCAGGATTTCGACTATGTGATCTGCGAGAGCACTTATGGCGACACCGATCGCGACATCATCGACGAGCGCGCCCGGCGCCATGCACTGGAAGCCGAGGTGCACATGGCGACCAAACCCAACGGCGCTTTGCTCATCCCGTCGTTTGCCGTCGAGCGCACCCAGGAACTGCTGGCCGACCTCGTGCAACTGATGCGCAGCGGCGCGATCGAGACCTGCCCCATCCTCATCGACTCGCCGCTCGCCACCCGTGCCAGCGAGATCTTCCACCGCCATGCGCGCGAGTTGGAGAACGGCAAGCTTCTGGTCGAGGCGATGGAAGCGAACAATGTGCGCTTCACCGAGACGGTCGAGCAGTCCAAGGCGATCGACAACATGCGCGGCTTCCACATCGTCATTGCCGCCTCCGGCATGTGCGAGGCCGGCCGCATCCGCCATCGGCTGAAGAACTGGTTGTGGCGGGAAGAGGGAACGGTGCTGCTCGTCGGCTACCAGGCCACTGGCACCCTCGGCCGGATCCTCCAGGACGGGGCCTCGACGGTGCGCATCCAGGGCGACGAAATCACCGTGCGCGCCCGCATCCGCGAACTCGACATCTATAGCGGCCACGCGGACGGACGAGAGCTGACCGAATGGGTCAGAAACCGTCAGCCGATCAGCGCTGGAACCTTCCTTGTCCATGGCGAAGAGGGTGCCCTGTCCGCGTTCAGCCAGCGTTTGTCGGCGTTCCTGCCGTCCGAACGCATCATCGTGCCACGCATCGACGGCGCCTTCGAGCTCACGGCCGAAGGGGCCATCGACATCTCCGAAAGCAAGCCACCGCGCATAGATCCTGCCCGCCCCGGTCACAAGGACTGGCACAACGACCTTCAGTCGCTGGTGCTCGACCTGCAGGACGAACTGGCAAAGGCAGGCGACGACAAGGCCCGCAACGTCATTTTGCGCCGCCTGCGCCGTGCGCTCGAGGAATAGGGGGAAGGCCCATCGGCTCCTTATCCGCTGGGCATCGGCCGGGTCAGCACGAAGGCCGCGCAGGCGACAAGGATCGCTCCGACCAGAAGCTTCAGCCACAGTTGCGGCGGACCGGCGAACCAGACGATCAGATAGCTTGCCGTCATCAGCGAAACGGAGGCGATCTTGGCATTGCGCGAGATCGCGCCTTGCCTTCGCCAGTCGATCAGCGGCTGGCCGTAGCGCGGATGGTCAAGCAGCCATTGTTCAAAGCGCGGCGAGGAGCGGGCAAAAAGGGCGGCGGCGAGGATCATGAACGGCGTCGTCGGCAAGACCGGCAGAAATACGCCGACCACGCCGATCCCGACCATCAGCCAACCGCCCGCCAGCAAAAGGATGCGCATCGCTTCTCTCCATCATCTCTCGGGATGCCGCCCGGACCAACTCGTCCGACCTACGCTTGATACAGGCAAACGGATCATAAAGCACCGCAGCGCGGCAGAACCGCGGCAAGATGCGGCAGTGCGCCTTGCCCGGTCCCGGCGGCATCCCTTTGGCCAAGCAGCAAAGGCGTCGCGACGCGCATTGGTAGCATGCGGCCGATCTGCCGCAGCCGCAAGCCGCAGCAGCGGCCAATCTCCTTCAACACCCTGAGACCCGCGTCCTCACATTTCTGCAACGCGGGCCGGAAAATCGCCGATTGCGGCAATTTTTCGTTTGCACAACAAGGGGCACGATTGCATGGTCCCGGTCTCTTCATCCATACGGAATTCAAGGAAAATGACTGCAGATACCATCGTGCTCGGCGCCGGCATTATCGGCGTTTCCACTGCCATTCATCTGGCACGTCGTGGAAGGTCGGTGGTTCTGGTCGATCGCCGCGGCGCCGGCGAGGAAACCTCCTTCGGCAATGCCGGCCTGATCCAGCGCGAAGGCGTCGTGCCCTACGGCTTTCCCCAGGACCTCGGCCTCATTCTGCGCTACGGCCTCAACAACCGGATCGACGCCCACTATCACCTGCGCGCCATGACGAAGCTGGTGCCGTTCCTGTCGCGCTACTGGTGGCATTCGAACCGGTCGCGCCACGAAGTCATCGCCCGTGTCTATGCGCCGCTGATCGAGAATTCGATCAGCGAGCACAAGGAACTGATCGAAGCCGCCGGCGCCGAGCACCTGATCCGCAAGGACGGCTGGGTCGAGGCCTTCCGCAGCAATGGCGTACGCGATGTCGAATTCGCCGAGGCCGAACGTCTGGCCCGAGAATACGGTATCAGCTACACGCGTCTCGACAAGGCGGAACTGGCCCAGACCGAACCGCATCTGAGCCGCGACTTCATCGGCGGCCTGAAGTGGAACGACCCTTGGTCCGTGCTCGACCCGCATGGGTTGACCGCAGCCTATCTCAAGTATTTCGAAAGCCTCGGCGGCCGCTTCGTCATTGGCGACGCGACCACGCTCGTGCCCCGCTCCAGCGGTGCCGGCTGGCAGGTGAAGACAGACGACGGTCCGGTCGAGGGCAAGGACGTCGTCGTCGCGCTCGGCCCCTGGTCGGAGGAGGTCACCCGCAAGCTCGGCTACCGGTTCCTGCTCGGCGTCAAGCGCGGCTACCACATGCACTATGCGCCGGCCGGCAAGGCCAGGCTGAACAACTGGATGATGGACAAGGAGCGCGGCTATTTCCTCGCGCCGATGAACAAGGGCATTCGGCTCACCACCGGCGCGGAGTTCGCCTATCGCGATGCGCCGAAGTCGCCGGTCCAGATCGATCGCGCCGAGCGGGTCGCCCGGACCATCTTCCCGCTCGCCGAGCGGCTTGATGCGGAGCCGTGGATGGGCGCGCGGCCCTGCACACCGGACATGATGCCGATCATCGGCAAGGCACCGCGCCACCAGGGCATGTGGCTCGCCTTCGGCCACGCCCATCATGGCCTCACCCTCGGCCCCGTCACCGGTCGCCTGATCGCCGAGGCGATGACGGGGGAAAAGCCCTTCCTCGACATGACGGCCTATCGACCCGAGCGATTCAATCCGTAAACGGTCTCGATCAACAGATTCCCTGCCCTTGGCCCGTGAGCGGGCCAAGGGCATCACGTCCGAAACCCCGCGGCAACATTGCCTGAGGCCACAGGGTGGAAATGCGGGAAGTTCGGTGCTAAGCTTGTTTTCGGTCATATGACCAATTTTGCCGCCCCTGCGGGCGGCAGACCGGACAATAAGCGATGCACATGATGCGTCACCGGTCGAGGGGTTCGCAGGCATTGGCAAGGCTATGGTACGCTTTTTGATCTACAACGCGAAGTCCGCCCACCGCTAGCGGTGCATCTTTGCGCGCGTGTCTTCACGCCCCCCAGGATCAAATAGACCTATTCCTTTATGACGGTGCCTCATGGACATTGAAAATTACGCACGAAAGTTCTTTGCGGAAAACCCCGATATCGAAGTGCTGGAAGCCTTCGTCATCGACGTCAACGGCGTTCCTCGCGGCAAGTGGATCCCGCGCGAACGGGCGCTCGATGTCCTGACCCAGGGCATGGCGATCCCGCGCTCGGTTTATGCACTTGACGTCTGGGGTCGTGACGTGCACGCGGCCGGCCTTGCAGAGGGCACCGGCGATCCGGACGGCATCTGCTTTCCCGTGCCCGGCACGTTGTCGCGCGTCACCTGGCTGACGCGCCCGACCGCCCAGGTTCTGCTTGCCATGCGCAATCAGGACGACACCGGTTTCTATGCCGATCCGCGCCAGGTGCTCGCCACGGTGCTGGAGCGCTACAAGAAGTTGAAGCTCACCCCGGTGGTGGCCACCGAACTCGAATTCTACCTGATCGACCCGGTGCGCTCGGCGCTCGATCCGGTGCGCCCGCCGAACACGCGTGACGGGCGCTGGCACACCGGCCAGACCCAGGTGCTGTCGATCTCCGAATTGCAGGACTTCGAGGAGGTGTTCTACGGCATCGCGGCAGCAGCGCGCGCCCAGAACGTGCCGGCCGACACGACGCTGCGCGAAAACGGCCCCGGCCAGTACGAGATCAACCTGAACCACGTGCCCGATGCACTCGCGGCGGCCGACTATGCGCTCCTGCTGAAGCGGATCGTCAAGGGTGTCGCGCGCTGCAATGACCTTGACGCCACGTTCATGGCCAAGCCCTACGGCATGCAGGCCGGCAGCGGCATGCATGTGCATTTCTCAATCCTCGACGAGGACGGCAAGAACATCTTTGTCGGCGGGGACGGCCCCTCCGATAAGTTGATGCATTCGGTCGGCGGACTGCTCGAAGCCATGGGCGACAGCATGGCGATCTTTGCCCCGCACCAGAACTCCTATCGCCGGCTGACCCCCTCGGAACACGCACCGACCTATGCGTCCTGGGGTTTCGACAACCGCTCGGCGGCCGTGCGTGTCATCACCGCCTCCAAGCCAGCGACCCGCATCGAACACCGTGTCGCCGGCGCCGATACCAACCCCTATCTGGTCATCGCCATGATTCTGTCGGCGGCGCTGGCCGGCATGAGGGAGAAGACCTCGCCCGGCGGGGCTATTTCCGGTGACGAGCACGCCGTAAACCACGAACCACTGCCGACCAACTGGGACTATGCGCTTCAGCGCTTCGCCAAGTCGAGCTTTGCCTATGCGGCGCTTGGGCCTCAGTATCGCGGGCTTTATGCGGCCTGCAAGCATCAGGAACTGGCGGAATTCGCGCTTCGCGTGACCGACGTCGAATATGACGCCTACATCAGGACGGTGTAACATGAGCGACAAGAACAGGACTTCCGACACCAATCCGGGCCATGCCCCTTCCTGGTATGCCCATTCTGCCAATGACAAAACGGTGCGCCCGAGCCTCGAAGGCGAACACATAGCCGATGTCTGCATCATCGGCGCCGGCTTCACCGGCATCTCCGCAGCGCTTCAGCTTGCGGAAAACGGCTACAAGGTGATTGTCCTCGAGGGCGAGCGCGTGGGCTTCGGCGCCTCGGGCCGCAATGGCGGGCAGATCGTCAACGGTTACAGCCGCGACCTCGAGACCATTGCCCGGCGCTACGGACCGGAGAAGGCGCAACGCCTCGGCGAAATGTCGCTGGAAGGCGGCCGGATCATCCGCGAGCGCGTGGCAAAGTACAATATCGCCTGCGACCTGGTGGACGGCGGCTTCTTCGCCGCCTTCACCGACAAGCAGGTGCGCGAAATGGCTCATGTGAAGGCCCATTGGGAAACGCACGGCCATACCGGTCTCGAAATGGTCTCCAAGGCCGAGGTCGGCAAATATGTGAAATCCGATCGTTATGTCGGCGGCATGATCGACAAGCTCGGCGGCCATATTCATCCGCTCAACCTCGTGCTCGGCGAAGCGGCCGCGGTCGAAAGCCTGGGCGGCAAGATCTTCGAACAGTCGCGCGTCACCGGCGTAGACATGGGCGCCAATCCCGTGGTGCGCACCGCCAAGGGCTCGGTCACTGCGAAATATGTACTGGTCTGCGGCAATGCCTATCTCGGCAACCTGCTGCCGAAGATCACCGACAAGATGATGCCGGTCTCCTCCCAGGTGATGGCGACCGAACCGCTCGATCCCGCGTTGATCGAGGAAATGCTGCCGGCCAATTATTGCGTCGAGGATGCCAACTACGTCCTGGACTACTACCGCCGCACCGCCGACAACCGGCTGCTCTATGGCGGCGGCATCGGCTATGGTGGTCACGATCCCGCCAATCTCACCGGCGTCATCCGCCCCAACATGCTGAAAACCTTCCCGCAGCTTGCCAATACCAAGATCGAGTTCGCCTGGAGCGGTAATTTCGCCCTGACGCTCACCCGCATCCCGCACATGGGCAAGCTTGCCGACAACGTCTATTTCTCGCATGGCGACAGCGGCCATGGCGTGACCACGACACACCTGCTCGGCAAGATCCTCGGCGAGGCGGTCACCGGCCATTCCGGCCGCTACGATGTCTGGTCGTCGCTGCAAGCCCTCCCCTTCCCCGGCGGTACGACCTTCCGCGTGCCCCTCACCATGCTCGGCGCCTGGTGGTACGGCATGCGCGACAAGCTCGGCGTCTAAGGAGAACTCCATGCGCACAGTCACCGTCGCCGCGACCCAGATGGCCTGCACCTGGGACATTCCCGGCAATATCGCCCGCGCCGAAAGCCTGATCCGCAAGGCAGCCGCCGAGGGCGCCCAGATCGTGCTGATCCAGGAGCTGTTCGAGGCCCCCTACTTCTGCCAGGACCAGATCGGCGATTTCTTCGACATGGCGAAGCCCTTCGAGAACAATCCGCTGATTGCGCATTGTTCCAGGCTCGCCGCCGAGCTGGATGTCGTTCTGCCGATCAGCTTCTTCGAGAAGGCCGGACAGACCTATTTCAACAGCGTGGCGATCATCGACGCCGATGGCGTTGTGCTCGGCCTCTACCGCAAGAGCCATATTCCCGATGGCCCCGGCTATACCGAGAAATACTATTTCTCGCCGGGCGATACCGGTTTTCGGGTCTGGCAGACGAAGCACGCCCGCATCGGCGTCGGCATCTGCTGGGACCAATGGTTCCCGGAAGCCGCCCGCGCCATGGCGCTCCAGGGCGCCGAACTGCTGTTCTATCCGACCGCGATCGGTTCTGAACCGCAAGACCCGACCATCGACAGCGCCGCCCACTGGCAGCGCGTCATGCAGGGCCATGCGGCGGCGAACATCATGCCGGTGATCGCATCCAACCGCATCGGCACGGAGCCGTGCCGCAAGGGCACGGAACTCACCTTCTACGGCTCTTCCTTCATCGCCGACCAGACCGGCGAAAAGGTCGCCGAGGCGGACCGGACGAGCGAAACGGTCCTCACCGCCACCTTCGACCTCGACGGCATCGCCCGCCAGCGCAGCAACTGGGGCCTCTTCCGCGACCGCCGGCCGGAGCTCTACACACCGCTCTTGACGATGGATGGGCGGGTTTAGGGCGAGCTTTGGGTTGAGCCCCCTCACCTGCAATTTCTAGCACTTGGCTTGCGCCAAGACGCTGAAATTGCTTCCTCTCCCACAAGGGGAGAGGAGACTTTCCGCCCTGCGCGACGCCCCGCCTCTCCCCTTGTGGAGAGGTTACAAAATCAAGATCTTAGCGCAGCTAAGCCGTAGATTTTGTTGGTGAGGGGGAAGCGAGTTCCGTGTACTGCACCACCAGCACATTGTCGACGAGGCTCATTCGCTCCTTGCGCATTGCCCCTCATCCGCCTGCCGGCACCTTCTCCCCGTTGTGACGGGGAGAAGGGACAAGCGGCACCGCCGTGGCCGTCCCCTCTCCCCGCTTGCGGGGGTCCGAAGGACGGGTCGAGACACGCGGCTCGACCCCGGTCGGGTCAGGGTGAGGGGCAGCCCGCCCCCTACCCCAGCCCCCGCATCGCATCCGCGACAATCCCCTCGACGCTCTGGTCGATATCGACCGTCACCACGCCCGGCTCGCCGGTCGGGATTTCGAGGGTGGCGAGTTGGCTGTCGAGCAGGGAGAGCGGCATGAAATGGCCGGTGCGGGCGCCCATGCGTTCGGTGAGCAGGTCGCGGGAACCGTGCAGATAGACGAAGGCCAGCGCGCCGCCGGTCGCGGCGCGCAGGCGCTCACGGTAGATATTCTTCAGCGCCGAGCATGAGACGACGATGCCCTCGCCGCGATCGAGCGATGCGGCCATTTCCGCGCCGATGATGTCGAGCCAGGGCCAGCGGTCGGCATCGGAAAGCGGCGTACCCATGGCCATCTTCTCGACATTGGCCGCCGGATGCAGCGCGTCGCCCTCGATGAAGGCGAGGCCCAGCCGTTCGGCGAGCAGCGCGCCGACCGAGGACTTGCCGCAACCGCTCACCCCCATGACGATGATTGCCGCAGGGCGGCTGGTCGAAGATTCCCGCAAGTGCGCGTGCTCCCGTTACGGCGACATGCCGCGAGCCGCGACCTTACCGGGCGGTGCCGTGATTTCAACCCGCGACAGCCGGCCATCCACGACGCGCGCCGCGAAGGTCCGAATGCAGCCCCCAGGCTTGGGCTTGGGCTTGGTCTTGGGAACCATGCCCTAGCCGGCGCGGATCCCCGCCGCGATCTTCTCCGCCATGGCGATGACAGGCGCATTGGTATTGCCACCGACCAGGGTCGGCATAACCGAGGCGTCGACGACGCGCAGGCCTTCGACACCGCGCACCTTGAGATGGGGATCGACGACCGAGGCCTCGTCGCCGCCCATGCGGCAGGTGCCGGCGGGGTGATAGATCGTCTCGGCCCGCGCCCGGATCGCCGCCTCCAGCTCGGCATCCGAGCTTCCGGTCGAGTAGAGTTCGCGGCCGCGATAGCGGGCGAGCGGGGCGGCCTCCATGATGTCGCGCATCAGCCGCGTGCCGGCGATCAGGCCGTCGAGGTCGCGGCGATCGGACAGATAGGCCGGATCGATCAGCGGCGCTGCCATCGGATCGGCGCTCTTCAGGCCGACGCGGCCGCGCGAATGGGGCCGAAGCAGGCAGACATGGCAGGAATAGCCGTAGCCCATGTGCATGCGCCGCGCGTGGTCGTCGACCATGGCGACGACGAAATGCAGCTGGATGTCCGGGCGGTCGAGCGCCGGATCGGTCTTGAGGAAGGCGCCGGACTCGGCAAAGGTCGAGCGCAGGAGCCCGGTCCCCTCGCGCTTCCATTCTCCCGCCGCCTTGGCCATGGCCCTGAGGCCGGTAAAGCCAATGCCGAGCAGGTCGGTGTCGGAGGAGCGATAGACGCTGGTATAGTCGAGATGGTCCTGCAGGTTGGCGCCGACCTCCGGGCGGTCGGCAACGACGGCAATGCCGTGGCGTCGCAGTTCGTCGGCGGGGCCGATGCCCGACAGCATGAGAAGCTGCGGCGATTGCAGCGCGCCGCTGGAGACCAGCACTTCGCGGGCGGCCAGCGCGGTATGCTCCTGCCGGCCGATGCGATAGGCGACGCCGGTGGCGCGGCCCTTGGTCGTGAGGATACGGCTCGCCCGCGCGCCGGTGACGACGGTGAGGTTCGGCCGGTCGAGATGATCGTGCAGATAGGCGGCCGCGGCCGAGCAGCGCTCGCCCTTTTTCGGCCCCTTCCAGAATTGCGTCGCCTGGTAGAGGCCGAGCCCCTCCTGGTCCTCGCTGTTGAAATCGTCATTGGCGCGAAAGCCGCGCGATACGCCCGCCTCGATGAAGGCCTTGTTGATTGGCCGGACCCAGTCGGCATTGGAGACCTGCAAGGGGCCGCCCGCACCATGCAACGCGGACGCGCCGCGCTCGTTGTCCTCGGATTTGAGGAAATGGGGCAGCATGTCGGCGAAGGACCAGCCCGTGCAGCCCTGAGCCGCCCAGTGGTCGTAGTCCGAGGCGTGGCCGCGCACGTAGAGCATGGCATTGATCAGGCTCGAGCCGCCGAGCCCGCGGCCGCGCGGCTGATAGGCGCGCCGGCCGTTGAGTTCCGGCTGCGGCTCGCTCTCGAAGCACCAGTTGGCCGAGCGCAGCCGCCCCGGCACGATGGCCGCAGCACCCGACGGCACCCGTAGCAACAGGTCGCGGCCGTTGCCGCCCGCTTCCAGCAGGCAGACCTTGACGGCCGGATCCTCGCTCAGCCGCGCAGCCAGCACCGAACCTGCCGAACCACCGCCGGCGATCACATAGTCGAACATGTCCGGCGCTCCTCCCAAAGCCACACAGCAGGCGAATGACGACACCCTCTGCCTTCGGAACGACAGCATCTGTCTTCCGTTTACGTAAACGTATTTCGCTCCTTGCTGCACCTCAAGAGGCTGGATCGCGTTTGACCGGACTTTTTCTGCAAGACCGCGCCGCGCGCGCAACGAAAAACCCCGCCGCTTGGCAAAGCGACGGGGTCCTCATCGGATGTGTCTTTAATCAGGCGGCCGGGACAGAAACCGGCGGCACCGGAATGCTGTTTTGCCGCCCGAACTCGTTAATGCCGAGCAGGAAATTGATCTGCGGCCGCGTCTTGACCAGATCGTCGATCGTGTAGCCGGAGAGAACGTCGAAGAAGGCGTTGAGCGCCTTGCGCAGGGCCGAATTGAGGCCGCAGCTGTCGATCAGCGGGCAATCGCTGTCGCCGTCATCCTCGAAACACTCCGCCATGGCGAAGCTGTCCTCGGTAACCTTTACCACGTCGAACAGAGTGATCTTGTCAGCCGGTCGTCCGAGGCGGATGCCGCCGTTGCGCCCGCGCACGGTCTCGACCAGCCCGGCTTTGGTCAACGGCTGGAGAATCTTGAACAGGAAGAGCTCGGAGACGCCATAGGCCTTGGCGATTTCCGGGATGCGGCTCAGATGCTCTTTGTTGGCTGCCGCATACATGAGCATGCGAACCGCGTAATTCGTCTGTTTTGTCAACCGCATGCGGATCTCCCTAAACTCGTCTTATCGCTCATATAGCGGATTTCGTAGTTTTGAACAATTCCAAAATACTCAAGTTCTCGCTTCCCCTGTCCACAACGGCCAGCGACCGCATTGACAGCACCGGGTAAATCATGAATATCTCGCTCAACAAATATAGTTACTCATGCAAGGAGATACCATGCTTCCGGTCAAATATCTGCGCTCCGCGCTCCTGGGCTCTGTCGTATTCGCCGCAACGGCCGGAATGGCCATGGCCGATGGAGAGGTCAACATCTATTCCTACCGCCAGCCGGAACTCATCCAGCCGGTGATCGATGCCTTCACCAAGGAGACGGGGATTGCCGCCAATGTCCTGTTCCTCGACAAGGGCCTGGTCGAGCGCATTTCCGCCGAGGGCGTCAATTCTCCGGCCGACGTGATCCTAACCGTCGACATCGGCCGCCTCGTCGAAGCCAAGGATGGCGGGGTCACTCAACCGCTCGAAAACGAGAGCATCAACCAGGACATTCCGGCGCAGTATCGCGATCCGGCCGGCGAATGGTTCGGGCTCACCACCCGCGGCCGCGTCATCTATGCCTCGAAGGAGCGCGTATCCGAAACGGCGATCACCTACGAGGAACTGGTCGAGCCCAAGTGGAAGGGCCGGATCTGCATGCGTGACGGACAGCATTCCTACAACATCGGACTGTTTGCCTCGATGGTCGCCCATCACGGCGCCGATTATACCGAGACGTGGCTGGCTGGCCTGAAGCAGAACCTGGCCCGCAAGCCCGACGGCAACGACCGTGGCCAAGCCAAGGCGATCATGTCCGGCGAATGCGACATCGCACTCGGCAATACCTATTACGTCGGCCTGATGATGACCAACGAGAAGGATCCGGAAGAAAAGGAATGGGCCGCCGCCACCAAGATTCTCTTCCCGAATGCGGCCGACCGCGGCACGCATGTCAACATTTCCGGCATGGCGCTCGCGAAGCATGCGCCGAACAAGGACAATGCGGTGAAGCTCATGGAGTTCCTGTCTTCGGGCAAGGCGCAGGAAATCTATGCCGAGCAGGTGTTCGAATATCCGGTCCTGCCGGGCGCCAAGGTCTCCGATGTCGTCGCCTCCTTCGGCGAGATCAAGCCGGACGCCCTGCCGCTCGTCGACATCGCCGCCAACCGCAAGACGGCCTCCGAACTGGTCGACAAGGTCGGCCTCAACGACGGCCCGACAAACTGATCGGCTGCTGACAAAGACACATACACGAACGGGCCCGATCAACATCGGGCCCGTTTGCTATTCCGTCTCAAGCTGCCCTCCCATGCGGCGAGAAGGCAGCTTGAATGGTGACGTGACTACTTCATCGTCGGGATGGAGAACTCGGCGCCATCCTTGATGCCCGAGGGCCAGCGCGAGGTGACCGTCTTGGTGCGAGTCCAGAACTTGATCGAGTCGGTGCCGTGCTGGTTGAGGTCGCCGAAGGACGAGGCCTTCCAGCCGCCGAAGGTGTGGTAGGCGAGCGGAACCGGGATCGGAACGTTGATGCCGACCATGCCGATGTTGATACGGCTGGTGAAGTCGCGGGCGGCATCGCCGTCGCGCGTGTAAATCGAGACGCCATTGCCGTATTCGTGCTTCATCGGCAGCGAGAGGGCTTCCTCGTAGTTCTTGGCGCGAACGACCGAGAGAACCGGCCCGAAGATTTCGGTCTTGTAGATGTCCATGTCGGGGGTGACGTCGTCGAACAGGCAGCCGCCGACGAAGTAGCCGTTTTCATAGCCCTGGAGCTTGAAGCCGCGACCGTCGACGACGAGCTTGGCGCCTTCCTCGATGCCGCGGTCGATCAGGCCGAGGATACGGGTCTGGGCTTCCTTGGTGACGACCGGGCCGAAATCGGCCTTCTCGTCATTATACGGGCCGATGCGCAGCTTCTCGACCATCGGGGCGAGCTTGGCGATCAGGCGATCGGCGGTTTCCTCGCCGACCGGAACGGCGACCGAGATCGCCATGCAGCGTTCGCCGGCCGAGCCGTAGCCCGCGCCGATGAGGGCGTTGGCAGCCTGGTCGAGATCGGCGTCCGGCATGATGATCATGTGGTTCTTGGCGCCGCCGAAGCACTGGGCGCGCTTGCCGTTCGCGGTCGCCGTCGCATAGACGTAGCGGGCGATCGGGGTCGAGCCGACGAAGGAGACGGCGCCGATGTCGGGATGGTTGAGGATCGCGTCGACCGCGCCCTTGTCACCATTGACGACGTTCAAGACGCCGGCCGGAAGACCGGCTTCGATCATCAGTTCGGCAAGGCGGATCGGCAGGGACGGGTCGCGCTCGGAGGGCTTGAGGATGAAGGCATTGCCGCAGGCGATCGCCGGGGCGAACATCCACATCGGGATCATGCCGGGGAAGTTGAACGGGGTGATGCCGGCGCCGATGCCGACCGGCTGGCGGATCGAATACATGTCGATGCCGGGGCCGGCGCCTTCGGTGAATTCGCTCTTGGACAGATGCGGGATGCCGATGACGAATTCGCAGACCTCGAGGCCGCGGATGATGTCGCCCTTGGCGTCCTCGATCGTCTTGCCGTGCTCCTTGGAGAGCATTTCGGCCAGTTCGTTCATGTTGTCGTTCAGCAGTTGGACGAATTTCATGAAGACGCGCGCGCGGCGCTGCGGATTGGTGTTGGCCCAAGCCGGCTGAGCCTCCTTGGCGTTCTGCACAGCGGCGTCGAGTTCGGCAACGCTTGCGAGCGCCACGGTCGCCTGGACCTCGCCGGTCGCCGGGTTGAAGACGTTGCTCGAGCGACCGCTCGTGCCGGCGACGTGCTTGCCGCCGATGTAATGGCCGATTTCACGCATGGATGTGCCTCCTCAGGGTCTTTTGACTGGGTTCAAGTATGCGCCTTGATTTGCACAACGCAACAGGATGTTTTACGTATCCGTTGTGCGGAAATTGAAGTTCAACGGATTGGCATTCCCCTCCCCAACCCCTCCCCACAAGGGGGAGGGGCTCGGCTCGCATCAGTTGGATCGCTTGAGCAAGGCCTTCAGATTTTTGAGGGGCGGTCCTTCAGTCCGGGACAGGACCATGGATTTGAACCAATTAGTCCATTGACTACGGTCAAGAGGTGCAGGGGTGCGACGCTCGGTGCGTCACTATCCTTCACGGGCGTCAGAGGATAGTGACGCCCGCGCTCTAGGCTGGGTCAAGCCCCTCCCCCTTGTGGGGAGGGGTTGGGGAGGGGAAGTGACACAAACACAGGAGGTCCCCCATGAACTGGGATGACGTACGCATGTTCCTCGCGGTGGCGCGATCGGGACAGATCCTTTCCGCCTCGCGCCGGCTCGGCATCAACCATGCCACGCTATCGCGCCGCATCAGCGCGCTGGAGGAATCGCTGAAGACCCGTCTCCTCATCCGTCGCACCAACGGCTGCGAGCTGACGCCGGAAGGCGAAGTGTTCAGCCGCGCGGCGGAACGCATGGAAACAGAAATGCTGGCCGCCCAGTCCGACATCGGCCGGGTGGACAGCGCGGTCGCCGGCACGGTCCGGATCGGCGCGCCGGACGGTTTTGGCGTCGCCTTCCTCGCCTCGCATCTCGGCACGCTGACCAGGCGCTATCCGGCCTTGAAGATCCAGCTCGTCCCCGTGCCGCGTGCCTTCTCACTGTCGCAACGTGAAGCCGACATCGCGATTACCGTCGAGCGGCCGGAACAGGGCCGCCTCATCTCGTCCAAGCTCACCGACTATACCCTCGGCCTCTACGGCTCGAAGGCCTATCTCACGGAAGCCGGCGCGCCCGACGACATCGAGGCGCTACGCGCGCACACGCTGATCGGCCATGTCGAGGATCTCGTCTATTCCGCCTCGCTGTCCTATACCGGCGAGGTCCTGCGCGGCTGGGAATCCTCCTTCGAGATTTCGTCGGCCATCGGCCAGACGGAGGCCGTGCGCTCCGGCGCCGGCATCGGCATCCTGCACGACTATATCGCCAGACAGCATCCGGAACTGGTCCGCGTCCTGCCCGAGATCACTATCCGCCGCGCCTATTGGACCACCTATCACGAGAGCGCGCGCGAACTGGTGCGCGTGCGCACCGTGGTGCAATTCCTGCAGGAACTGATCGACGCCAACCGTCGGATTTTTGTCTGACCCCTGTTTCTCCCACGTTGCTGCAGCCGCGCGAGCGGCCTATACAACGAAGCGCGGGCGCCAGGCGCCCTCGCCTTCCACATCGCCGACAAACAGAGGAACGACGCATGGCCCGCGCGCGACGCTCAACCGGAAAGCCCGGATCGGTCGGCGCGTTTTTCGCCAGCCTTCTCCTCACCCTAGCCGCCACCGGCCTCTCGGCCGTCCCGGCTTCGGCCCATGCGCTGGGCGGCGTGATGGGCGGTTTCGGCAGCGGTTTTGGCCATCCGCTGGCCGGCTTCGACCACTTCCTCGCCATGCTGGCGGTCGGGCTCTGGGGCGCGCAGATGGGCGGGCGTTCCGTCTGGACGCTGCCCGCGACCTTCCCGCTGATCATGTGCATCGGCGGTATTTTCGGCATGCTCGGCATCGGGCCCGGCGCCACTATCGAAACCGGCATCGCGCTGTCGCTGATCGTGCTCGGCGGGGCGATCGCCGCGCGCTGGATCGCCCCGGAATGGGCGGCGCTCATGATCGTTGCGGTCTTCGCCTTCTTCCATGGCTATCCGCACGGCCAGGAAGCGCCGCGCGCCGTCGACCCGGCCGCCTACACCGTCGGCTTTGTCGTCTCGACCGGCCTCATCCACATCCTCGGCATCGGCGTCGGATTTGGTCTCGGGCGCTTCTATCAGGGTAAGATCGTGCAGGCGCTCGGCCTCGTCATCGTCGCCTGCGGAGTCTATTTCCTCGTCACCTGATCGGACGTGCGACCCAACGCCTTCCGTGGGCTCAGGCTTCGGAACGGACGACCTTGCGGCCCGGCAAAAGCCCGAGCACCAGAGCACAGCCGGCGATGATGACCGCGCCGCCGACCAGTTGGACGACGGACAGCGGCTCGCCGAGGAAGACCGCGCCGACCAGAACGGCAATCGCGGTCACGGCAAATTCCACGCTGATCGCCCGCGTCGCGCCGATCGAGGCAACCAGGCCGAAATAGAGCACATAGGTCATGGCACTCATGACCACGGCGGCGATCAGCAGATAGCCATAGTCGATCAGCCGCGGAACGTCCGGAACAGGCACGACGAAGAGCAGCGGCAGGGTCATCAGCCCGCCCATCAGGAAGGCGCCGATCGTCACCTCCCAGGCGCCGGTGCCCTTCAGCCTGTGGCTGGCATAATTGCTGCCGAAGGCGGCGCAGATGCAGGCGAACAGTGCACCGGCACAGCCGAGCACGAAGGCCGCATCGACCGGCACCGCCGGAAAGCCGACCAGGAGCACGACGCCGACGAAACCGATCAACAGGCCGGCGAGACGTTCCGGCGTGATCCGCTCCAGCCCCCAGACCTGGCCGATCACCATGGCGAACATCGGAATGGTCGCGACGAGGATGGCCGCCATGGCCGTGCCGATCAGCGGCGTGGCATAGGAAAGCCCGATCAACTGCCCGGCCACGGTCGTTGCCCCGACCACGGCGAACGGCCACCAGCCGGCACGGAATTTCAGGCCACGTCCCGTCGCGCGCGCCAGGACGAACAGCGTGATCCCGGCGATGAAGGCCCGAAAGGTCACCGCGCCGACCCAGCCAAAGGCCGAGACGATCTTCAGCAGCAGCAGAAAGGACAGGCCCCAAGCGACAGCCAGGAACACATAGGCAGCAAGATCCTTGGGCTTCATCGAATGGCCTGAAAAATCCGCGGGGCGGAGGTGGAGGGCAAAGGGTAGGACGTAAGCTGACTATCGCCGGCGGAGGATTCGGTCAAGGTGGGGGGAGGAACGCGAATAGCCTTCAGGATACGGGCCAACGAAGTCCCCGAACAGATCCCGCCGTCAAAGGCGACCATGAACTCAATAACCGGGGAGTAATGAAGAGAAAAATGGTACGGTTGGGGGGTCTCGAACCTCCGACCTCAGGTGCCACAAACCTGCGCTCTAACCAACTGAGCTACAACCGCACATCAGGCGCGAACGACGCCTTGAGGGGTCACATACGGAGAGTTGGCGGCTTTTTCAAGCCTTTTTTGCACCAAACGAAAAAAGGCCGGGACAATGCGCCCCGGCCTCAAGTCCTTGGGAGGACATGCGTCTTTTAATCAGACGGCCTTGAAGGTCGACATCGCCTTTTCGGCGGCATCCTTGCCCGGCTTGGTGACGGTTTCGGCCAGCTTCTTGGCGGCTTCCTGCATGGTCTTGGCCTGTTCGACGGTGACTTCGGCCTGCTTGCGGATGAAGGAGGTCTGCAGTTCGACGAGTTCGGCAATCGACTTCACGCCGAGCAGTGCTTCCATGTGGGAAAACGACATTTCGGCATTGGTGCGCAGCGCGTCGATGGCCTTGAGGCCGAGTTCGACGGAGCCGGCCTGTGCTGTCTGAAGCGTGGTCTCGACGGTCTTCGTCGCATCTTCGGTCGCGGTCTTCATCTTGGCATAGGCGTCCTTCGACTGGGCTGCGCCCTTTTCGGCGAAGTCGCGGAGGGTTTCGGTGACCTTTGCCGGGTCGAATGCGGTTGCGGAGAAGGCGAATGCGTCCTTGGCGGAATTGGCAGCCATTTCAATGATCCTCTTTTTGTGCGGGTCAGCGATAGGCGGGCCCGGTTGTGTCTGATGACCACCATATAGCACCGGCTGTTGTGCATTGCAATATATTTGTGCAGTGCAGCATTCATTTTTTTGCATTTCCTGATTAACCCTACTGGGCGAAACAGGCCCGTCTTGCTGGACCCGAAGGCCATCCACAGCTATTAAAAATCTGTTAATTTGCCGATGGTGACGGCAATTGCTATGACAGGTTCCACGATGCCCGCTCCATACCCGTTCATCGATGTCGCAGTTCACGACAGCATCCGCCCGCGCTTTGCCCGGGGCGAGGCGCTTGTCGTGTTTTCGCCTGCGCTCGACCGGGTGCTCTGGGCCAATGGCGCCGGCGCGCAATTCTTCGGCAATAAATCGATCTACGACTTCCTTGAGGAAGGCCCTAACCGCGGCGATGTTACCTTCCGCCAGATCGAAGGCGTCGCCCGCCAACTCGGCGCGATCGGCGACAGCCGCTCGCTTTTGTTGCGGATAGCCTCGGGCTTCAAGCGCGTTCCCGTGACCGCCCATACGGAAATGCTCGAGATCCGTGGCGGCGAGCCCGTCATTCTGCTTTCGGTCCCGCCGATCGAGAAGCCCGGCAGCCTCGCCGAGCGCGCCGCCGAAATGCTGACCGGCATTGATGATCCCGATACCCATATGGCCGTGCTCGACGGCGAGGGTTTGGCCATCGTCGCCTCGGCGAAATTCGCGGCCCTCGGCATCACCCCACAGACCGCCCGCACCCTTGTCGCGCTGGCCGGCGCCGATGGCGACCATCTCGTCAAGCGGCCGATCCCGACCGGGCGCGGCTATCTGCCGGCCGCCATCGGCAAGCTGTCCGACGATCCGGCGCTGCATCTCCTGTTTGCCGTCGAAACCATCCTCGGCGACATGGACCCGATAGAACAGTTTGACACCGGCGAGCCGGTGGTGACCATCGCCGCTGTCCCCGCCGCCGACGAAAAGCAAGCCGTTGAAACGCCCATTTCCCCCGAGGCCGCGACGGTTGTCGCTGCCGGTGTCGTTGCCGCTGAAGCCAGCTTTGCCGATGTCGTCGAGGCGATCGGCACAATCGTGGAAGTCGACGCCGACGAGATCGAGGTGCTGGACGAAGCCGGCGCAGAGGTGACGGCCGAAGCCGGTTCGGACGAGGCCGAAACCCTGAGCGAGGCAACGCTTGCCGAAGCGACGGCAGAGGTGGTCGAAACCTTCGAGGAAAGGGTCGGCTCGCTCGCAGACACGGGAGCCCAGGCAGTCGCCGGCACCGACGACCTGTTGCCTGACGACCACCAGGCGGCAGAGCCCCCCTCTCGCAACGCCGAGCTTCCCGATCACCTATGAAACCATGGCAGGCCCCGCCACAGATCCGGCTCCCTCAACCGGCGGGGAAACCGTAGCGCCCCTCTCCGACGCTTCGCCCGAGCCGGCCGCTGAAATCCGCGAGGAGCCAGAACCGGCTCAGGTCGCTGCCGCACCGGCTGCACTGTCGAGCGACACCCCAACCGTGGCCTTCGCCTTTTCGCCGGATCGCCGCACCACGCGCTTCGTCTGGAAGATCGATGCCGAGGGCCAATTCTGCGACGTCTCCGGCGAATTCGCCGAGGCCGTCGGCCCGCATGCCGCAGACATCAACGGCGTTGCCTTCGCCGACCTCGCCACCCAATTCAACCTCGATCCCGATGGCAAGATCGGCGAACTGTTGAAGAAGCGCGACACCTGGTCGGGCAAGACGATCTACTGGCCGGTCGAGGGCACGACACGGATGGTGCCGGTCGATCTCGCGGCCCTGCCGACCTATACCCGCAGCCGCGATTTCGACGGTTTCCGCGGCTTCGGCATCGTCCGATTGGCCGATACCATCGAGGATCCGAAGCGCACCGGCCTCACCTTCGCCGAGCCGGCCTCGCCGAGCGAACCGCCGGCGTCGGAGACCAGCAAGACTGTGGCGACCGACAGGCCGGCCTTCTCCCTGATCGACGAGCTGTCGAGCGGCGAGCCAGCCGAGGATCAAACAGCGGATCAAGCCGGAGAGCCGGGAAGCACTGAAGTTACCGCGACCCTTGAAGAGACAGGAGCCGCCGAGCCTGCCGCTGCTATCAAAGATTTGCCCGAGAGCGGCGACCCTGAGATCTTCGAGCCGCTCGAACAAACGCCCGAGACCGCTCGCAGCCTAGCCACGGAGCCGCCGGCGCTGCAGATCGTCGAGACGCCCGGCCGGCGCCATTCCGACAAGGTGGTGCAGCTGCAGGAGCGTCGTGTCCGCAGCAAGGAGGGCCTGACGCCCGGCGAACAGGCCGCCTTCCTCGAAATCGCCCGTAAGCTCGATCCACAGGGCCTGCGCGAAAAGGCCACCGAGGCACTGAACGAAATCCGCCGGAACGAGGCTGCGGCCTCAGCGGAGGATGCCGCCGCTGAGGAAGCCGCCGAACCTGCCATCACCGAAGAGCCGGCAGCCGAAATCGAGACCGCCGAAGTCTCGCCCGGCACGACCGAGGCGGGCAGGGTCGACATAGTCGAAACGCCCGAAGCCGCGACCCAGGCGGAGAAGGCCGGCCAAGAACCTTTTGCCCCGGACGCGGAGCCCGCGAGTGCGCCGACGCCAGCAGTCGCTGCGGCCGGAGAATTCGCCACGCTGCGCCTGAAGCGCGACAATGCGCTGTCCGCCGAGATCGTCGACCTGATGCCGGTCGCGCTTTTGATCCATGTCGGCGACCGCCTGATCCACGCCAACCCGGAGTTCCTGGCGCTGACCGGCTATGCCTCGGTCGAGGAGCTCGACACCGCCGGCGGGCTCGACGTGCTGATCCAGCGGCAGGACCTGGAGGGCGCCAGCGAAGAGGCCGGCCGGGTGGTGATCGTGCGCGCCGACGACCAGTTGGTGCCGGTCACCGCGCGCCTGCAATCGGTCCGTTTCGAGCGGGCGACCGCGCTGATGCTGGCGCTGATCCCGGCAGGCAGCACGGCGCAGGGCGCGTCCGAAGAGGCGGCAGGGATGGCCGCTTCGACCGTCATTCCGCTCGCCGTCGCCGAACCGCAGGGTGAGGCCCGCGCCGAACATCGCGCCCGCCTGCAGGTCGAGGTCGATGAATTACGTTCTATCCTCGAGACCGCGACGGATGGCGTCGTCATCCTCGACGCCAATGGCGACATCCGCTCGATGAACCGGGCGGCCAGCGCCCTTTTCAACTTCGATGAGGCCGAAACCCGCGGCAAGCCCTTCGTCATGCTGTTTGCCCATGAAAGCCAAAAGTCGATCCTCGACTATCTCGGCGGCCTGTCGGGCCACGGCGTCGCAAGCGTCCTCAACGACGGCCGCGAGGTGATCGGCCGCGAGGCCTCGGGCGGTTTCCTGCCGCTGTTCATGACGATCGGCAAGCTCACCTCGTCGAACGGCTATTGCGCGGTGATCCGCGACATCACCCAGTGGAAGCGGACCGAGGAGGAACTGCGCAACGCCAAGCGCGCCGCCGAAACGGCCAATGCCCACAAGAGCGACTTTCTCGCCCGCGTCAGCCACGAGATCCGCACGCCGCTCAATGCGATCATCGGCTTTGCCGACATGATGGCCAACGAGCATTTCGGCACGCTCGGCCATCCGCGCTACGCCGAATATGCCAATGACATCGTGCGCTCCGGCCGCCACGTGCTCGACATCGTCAACGACCTGCTCGACATTTCCAAGATCGAAGCTGGCGAGATGGATCTCGACTTCACCGCCGTCGGACTGAACGAGACGGTGCAGGCGGCTGTGTCGATCATCCAGCCGCAAGCCAATGGCCAGCGCGTCATCATCCGCACCGCGCTCTCGCAGGCCGTACCGAATGTCGTCGCCGACATGCGGTCGATCAAGCAGATCGTCCTCAATATACTCGCCAACGCCATCCGATTCACACCGTCCGGCGGCCAGATCATCGTCTCGACCGCCTATGAGGCGAACGGAAGTGTGGTGTTGAGGATCCGCGACACCGGCATAGGCATGACGCGCACGGAATTGGAACAGGCGATGAAGCCCTTCCGCCAGGTGCAGACCGGCCCCACCCACCGTGGCGACGGCACCGGTCTCGGACTGCCGCTGACCAAGGCCATGGTCGACGCCAATCGCGCCAATTTCTCCATTTCTTCATCCCCGAACGAAGGCACGCTGGTCGAGATCACTTTCCCGTCGCAGCGCGTGCTGGCGGACTAAGCCGGCGAGGCCGGTCTGCGGGGCTAGGCCGGCAACACGGGCAACACTCTCTTCCCTCGCTGGCCTGTAAGCCATCGCGCCTCAAACGGGGTGGTGGAGCGGCCGGTTGCCGCCAGGGTCGGGAGGATACCTCGGCCCCGCCGCTCCACCTTTGCCATCCTTGCGGTACCGGAGGGACTCAAGGCGCCGCCGCGCGCCTCGGCCCGCATCCAACCGCAGACGGCTTATCGGTCGCGGCCGTGCCGGCTTGTGCGCGCAGCGAAGGTGCGGAGGATGAAGACGAGAACGATTGCACTCATGTCGATGATCCTTGCGGACGCGTTGAGCCGGGCTTGTCGCGGGAGGCTCCTATTGCCTGCAGGTTGTGGAGCCGATCAACGCAGGGATCAGCCGCGCATAAGCATTTGCGGCCGCGCATAACTCTTTGTTTGCCGGAATGATGGCGCGGAGCGGCGTGTCTGCCCCTGCCAGCGGGGCACCACCAGGCCAGGATAAGGCCGCGAATACGAAGTCTACTCCCAGCCACCCTCGCGCCGGTGTCGGCCGGGCGGCACACCGAAGCGGCGGCGGTAGGCGTTGATGAAGTTGGACAGCTGGCTGTAGCCCACCATCCAGGCAAGGTGCTTGAGAGGAATGTCCTGCCTTTCTAGGACCATGACGTGCGCCATCTTCATCCTTGCCTCGAGCAGGACCTCGAAGACGGTCATGCCGTAGAGCTGGCGAAAGCCCTGATTGAGCCGGCGTGGGGAGAGCTTCGCCTGTGCCGCAAGCGCCTCGAGGCTCGGCGGAGCCCGCAGGTCCGCCACCAGTTGCTGGTGGGCGTCACGCACGCGGACGAGATCCCGGACATTGAGCGCGAAGGAGCGCGGCGGGCTGCCGGAGAGATGATCCAACTGATGCGCCAGAAGTTCCAGCGCCTTGCTCTCGCGCCAGAGCGTACCCATGCTTCCCCGATAGACCGGGTGCAGGAGGTCGCTTGCAGCGCGTGCCACGGCCCTGTCGCTCTCCAGCAGATGCGAAACAGGCAGTTGGCCATCATCCAGCACCGCGCGGGCCAGTGGCGGAAGCCCGTCCCGCGAGGCGAGGTGCTCCAGCGCTTCGGCCTCCAGGAGCAGGGTGACGGCGCGCCAGGGCTCGCCGGCTTCCAAACGATAGGCGATCTCGCGCTCGGCCAGGCTCAGCACATAGGGACGGCCGGGACCACGCCAGATCTGCCGCTCATTGCCCTTGGCCTCGATCGCCCCGGCGCCGCCCAGCATGGTGCCGAACACCAAGGTGCCGGCGGGAGAATCGCCCAATGCCCTCAAGGTCCAGGCATGGCTCGAGGTGCCCTCGACACGATAGAGAGCGATGCCCGGTCGAACAGGCACACGCTCGATGAAGCCCGCGAAGGGACCGTCGTCGAAGGTGATACGGCCATCGGGATTGAAGCCCTGCGCTTCGCTTTCCGCCGCCGTTTCGGCAACCCACGCTAGTTCTTTCATCGGATGGCCTCTGCCTGAATGCGTGTCGAAAAGATCACGCCCGGCTCATCTATTTTTTGGGAATGCCTTGCTGTCAACCGACACGGACGAGACAACGCGCCGGACGAGAATAGTCTTCAAGCGCCAACTAATGCCATCATAGGTAGTTGTCGACCCGCGCCATCAAAGCGTGGGGCGCTCCAATCCGCTGCCAATCGGCGTCCGGCCGTTCCCTTCCCGCCCGGTTTCGGCTAGACACGGGCACGGTCGCGAGTGGCGCGGCTGCGGTCGAATGAGAAACCGACGGAGACGGAGCCTTGGCAGCGGAAGCGCGCACTGCGCAGAGAAGGGATTACGGCCCCGTGCGGCGAAGATTGCCGATTTCGGCGATCGCCGCGCTCGTCGTCTCGGCCCTCGTCGCTATGCCGATCGTCGCCATATTCCTAATCGGCCTGACCGGCGGCAGCGACAACTGGCAGCATATGATCACCAATGTCGTGCCGCGCGCCACCAGCCGCACCCTGCTGCTGCTGGCGCTGACAGGTGCGCTCACGGCCTCCATCGGGATTGTCAGCGCCTGGCTGGTCGCGTCCTGTGACTTTCCTTTTCGACGCCTTCTCTCGGTGGCGCTCGTCCTGCCGCTTGCCATTCCGTCCTACCTCGCAGCCTATGCCTTCGGCGAGTTCCTCGATTTTACCGGGCCGGTGCAGACAACATATCGCAGCCTCTTCGGCTTTCAGTCTGCACGCGACTACAGCTTTCCCGACGTTCGCTCGCTCGGCGGCGCGGTCCTGGTGATGACGGCGGTGCTCTATCCTTACGTCTATCTCGCCTGCCGCTCGATGTTCCTGATGCAGGGGCGCGCTGCGGCCGATGTGGCACGCACGCTCGGCGCTGGACCGTGGCGAGTGTTCACCCGCGTGCAGATCCCCATGGCAAGACCCGCCATCATGGTCGGGCTGACGCTGGTGATGATGGAAACGCTGAACGACATCGGCGCCGTCGAATATCTCGGCGTCCAGACCCTGACCTTCTCGATCTACGACACATGGCTCAACCGCGGCAGCCTGGCGGGCGCGGCGCAGATCGCCTCCGTGCTGCTCGTCTTCGTGGTTCTGCTCCTGTGGATCGAACGCCAGGCGCGACGCAGCCAGCGGTTTGCCAGCCACAAGACGACAGCCGTCACCATTGATGCCGTGCGCCTGAAGCTCAAGGGCTGGCGCGGCTGGGCTGCGGTCCTGGCCTGCGCCCTGCCGGTCCTTGTCGGCTTCGTCGTCCCCTTCGGCGTCCTCGCCGGCTTTGCATTCCGCCGCCTTGACGACTTTGCAGAGCCGCGCCTCCTCAAGGCACTCGGCCACTCGGTGACCGTCTCCTCGGCTGCGGCACTGCTTACCGTCGTCCTCGGCTTCGTGCTGGCCTACGCCGCCCGGACTGAAAGCTCGCGGCTGACCGCGGGCGCCAGGCGGCTTGCCTCGCTCGGCTACGGCATTCCCGGCACTGTACTGGGCATCGGCGTGCTGATCCCGCTCGCCCGGCTCGACAACTTCGTCGACGGCGCCCTGCGATCCTCGTTCGGCGTCTCCAGCGGGCTCCTGCTGTCCGGCACCGGCTTTGCCATCGTCTATGCCGCAACCGTGCGCTTCCTGACCATGGCGGAGGGCACGATCGACGCCGGCTTCCAGAAGCTCTCGCCACACCTCGACATGGCCGCGCGCACGCTCGGCCGCAATGCCCTGCAGACCTTCCGTCAGGTGCTCTTGCCGAACATGCGGCCAGCGGTACTGACCGCCGCCCTGCTGGTCTTCATCGAGACTTTGAAGGAACTGTCAGCGACCATCCTGCTGCGGCCCTTCAATTTCAATACGCTGGCGACGCTCGTCTACGAGGACGCCTCGCGTTCCAGGGTACAGGATGCTTCGGTCGCGGCCATCATCATCATCCTGGCGGGTTTGATCCCGGTGATCCTGGTATCGCGCTCGCTCGACCGCCCGCGCTGATCCGAAGAGACGCAAAAAAAGGGCGGCTTGCGCCGCCCTTGATAAATCATGCTGTCCAACTGGAGATAGGGTGGATCAACCTCATGTGTCCGGAACCGAAAGGCTCAAAGCCGCACTCTCATGGTGGGCCTCCAACTTGGTCAAGGTATGCCAAATGCGGCTTAACAAGTCGTTACCCAGAGTGACGAATGTCACCCCGGGTGGCGCATTCTTGGCTGATGCCGCGCTCCTCGGCACTGGTTCCATGCAACTTCAGGATTTCAGCTCGGCGAGATCGGCGAACAGGTCGAGCGCTTCCGGATTGGCCAGCGCCTCCTTGTTCTTCACCAGTCGTCCGTGCACCACGTCACGCACCGCCAGTTCGACGATCTTGCCAGACTTGGTGCGCGGAATGTCGGCGACCTGAATCACCTTGGCTGGTAAGTGGCGCGGCGAAGCGCCCGTGCGGATGCGGGTCTTGATCGCCTTGACGAGATCCTCGTCCAGCACGCGTTCGCCGGCAAGCCGGACGAACAGTACGACGCGCACGTCGTCGTCCCAGTCCTGGCCGATGCACAGCGCCTCGAGCACCTCTTCCATCTGTTCGACCTGATTGTAGATCTCCGCCGTGCCGATGCGCACGCCGCCTGGATTGAGGGTCGCGTCGGAGCGTCCGTGGATGATGATGCCGTCATGAGCGGTCCATTCGGCAAAGTCGCCATGGCACCAAACATTGTCGAAGCGCTCGAAATACGCGGCCCGATACTTGGCTCCTCCCTCGTCGTTCCAGAACATGATCGGCATGGATGGGAAGGCCCTGGTGCAGACAAGCTCGCCCTTCTCGCCGCGCACCGGCCGGCCCTCGTCGTCCCAGACGTCGATCGCCAGGCCGAGGCCCGGACCCTGGATCTCGCCGCGCCAGACGGGTTTCAGCGGATTGCCGAGAACGAAACAGGAGACAATGTCGGTACCGCCGGATATCGAGGCGAGATGGATGTCGGACTTTATGCCCTCGTAAACGAAGGAAAAACCCTCCGGCGAAAGCGGCGAGCCGGTCGAGGTCATCATCCGCAGTGACGACAGATCATGGGTGGTCTTCGGGGTGAAGCCACCCTTGCGCACGGCGTCGATATACTTGGCCGAGGTGCCGAAGAAAGCGAACTGCTCCTCCGCCGCATAGTCGAACAGGACATTGCCGTCAGGATGGAAGGGCGAGCCGTCATAGAGGCAGAGCGTTGCGCCGGAGGCCAGCCCCGAGACCAGCCAGTTCCACATCATCCAGCCGCAGGTGGTGAAATAGAAGAACCGCTCGCCCTTCTCCAGCCCGCAGTGGAAGCGCTGCTCCTTGAGATGCTGCAACAGCGTGCCGCCGGCCGAATGCACGATGCACTTCGGCACGCCCGTGGTGCCGGAGGAAAACAGGATGTAGAGCGGATGCGAAAACGGCAGCGGCTCGAAGGCGATCTCGCCGGCCTCGTAGGGAGCGACGAATTCGGCGAGCGTCTTTGCCCCCGGCACGGCTTCTGCAATCGCAGGTGCATCTCCGGCATAGGCAATGACGACCAGCGGAACGCCGAGCTTGGCAGCGACCGCCTTGACCTTTTCCGACGTATCCTGCCGCTTGCCGTTGTACCAGTAGCCGTCCACGGCGAGGAAGAGCTTCGGCTCGATCTGGCCGAAGCGGTCGAGCACGCCCTGTTCGCCGAAATCGGGCGAGCAGGACGACCAGATGGCGCCGATCGAAGCAGTGGCCAGCATTAGCGCCACGGTCTCGGGCATGTTCGGCACCATGGCGGCGACCCGGTCGCCCTTGCCGATGCCCATGGCGCGGAAAGCCTGCTGCAGGCGCGAAACGGCATGGTGCAGGCGATCCCACGACCAGCGGTCCTCGGCCTGGTCCTCGCCGCGGAAGATCATCGCATCGTCGTCGCCGCTCATTCTCAACAGGTTCTCGGCAAAGTTCAGCCGGGCATCGGGAAAGAACCGCGCCTCCAGCATGATGTCGCCGTTTTCCAAGAGCCGCTCGCCCTTCTCGCCCTTGACGCCGCAATAGTCCCAGACGGCCGACCAGAAGGCGGCGCGGTCGTCGACCGACCACCGATGAAATGCATCGTAGTCGCTGAAATCACGGCCCGTTCGCTCGCCGCACCATTGCATGAAGCGATACATCGGCGAGCGCTTGACCTGATCGTCGCTCGGCGCCCAAAGCGGCATGTCGTTTTGCATTCATTCCTCCTCGAAAATCCCTGCCTGTATAGCAGTTTGCGACGCAATATAAAGTCCCGGACAGGGCAGCACGTTTGCATGCCGACGCCAATTCCTATATCCGGCAGGATGGATTGGACCGGGCCGGTGCCCGGCCGAAGGAACCTGGTGTTGCCCATGCCCGACAAGCGCAGTACAGGCGATGAAGCCCGGCGCCGTCCCCCGGTCGCGCGGCGGATCCTGCGCGCGTCGCTTGTGGTTCTCGCCGTCCTGGCCTTGATCTTCCTCGTCTCGCGTGCCGCCGCCCCCTATCTCGTCTCCTCGACCCTTGTGCGCTCCGCGATCGAGCGGGCCGTTGCGGGATGGACAGGCCATGACGTGACGATGTCCGGCACCCCGGAGATCGCCTTCTGGCCGCAGCCACGTGTCTCGCTCAATGGCGTCACGATCAGCAAGCCCAGCGCCGATGGGCCAAAGGTGCTCGGACGGATAGAGAGACTGTCGGCGGCCTTCGGCCTTTACTCGGCCATGCGCGGCCGCCCGGAGTTCGACGAATTCCACCTGCTGCGGCCGCAGTTCCGTGTCGACCGCGACCGCAACGGCAGGCTCGACTGGGCAAACGAAGGATTGCTGAGCGCGGCCGTTCGCCAGGTCCAGGCCCGCGACGGCGGCCAGACGCTAGCCCCGGAACTGGACGCCGCTGTCGGTGCAATCACCATCGAGGATGGCACGCTCGAACTCATCGACGAGGTCTCCGGCCGGGTCATTTCCGCGCGTGGCATAGCGGCTGACATTGCCTGGCCGAAGCTGTCCGGCGCCCTGCAGGCGACGGCGCGCATCGATCTCGGCGGGCTGCCCGTCAGGCTCAACTTCTCGTCACGGCAACCTCTTCTTCTGTTCGGCGGCAAGGATGCAACGATCAGCGCGGCGCTTGACGCGACCGCGTTCGGGGCACGCTTCAACGGGATTGCCAATCTGGCCGAAAGCCCCCTTCGGACGGGCACGCTCACATTAAGCGCCAAGGACGTGACGGCGTTCAGGGACTGGAGCGGCATTCAGCTTGCCGGCCTCGACAGCCTGAAACAGGCGCAGCTTTCCGCCGATCTTACGCTGGTCGGCGAGGAACTGCGCCTCGAAGGACTGGAATTCGATGTCAATGACACTCACGGAACCGGCATTCTGTCGCTTTCGCGTCCACCCGGCGGAAAGCCCCGGGTCAGCGGTACGCTGGCCTTCGACCGGTTGAACATCACCCGGCTGCTGTCCGCCTTCTCCCTCGACCTTCCCTCGACGGATGATGCAAGCGACCAGATGGAACGTCCGCCGCGCCTGTTGCAATGGCTGGATTTCGACCTGACGCTGTCGGCCGATCGCGCCGACCTGCCCCCCTTCGAACTGGGCGACGTGGCTGCCAGCATCCTCGCAACCGGCAAGACGGCACAGTTCAACATTGCTGACGCGGCGTTTGAGGGCGGAGACCTGACTGCAAGCTTCATCGGAACCGGCAGCGGTTTCTCCCGCGGCGGCGATCTGACGCTGGCGATCCGGGATGCCGATTTCGCCGCCGTCGCCGACCATCTTGCAATCGCCGGCCCGGTACCGCGCGGCAAGGCTTCGGTGGATCTTGCGCTGAAGACCCGCGAGCCTGTCTGGGCGACAGGCCTTGCCGACATGTCCGGCACCTTCGCCTTCACTTCTCAGGGCGGCACACTGACCGGCGTCAATGTGGCAGCGATCCGCGATCTGGCCAGGACGCGTGCCTATTTCCAACTGAGCGCCGGCGGCCAAGGATCGATGCCCTATGACCGGCTCGACTACCGTGCACGCTTCGCGAACGGAACCGCCGAAGTGCTGGAGGCCCGCCTTGCCGGTCGCGACGAAACGCTGACGGTCTCCGGCGTCGTTCCCTATGCCGATAACGCGCTCGCGCTTTCCGCCGAACTTGCCGCCAGCGACCGGACAAGGGACGAGGACCTTCCGCCCCTGCGTTTCTTCATCGGCGGCGCCTGGCCGGACCCGGTGCTCTCCCCCATCTCCCTGCCGCCGGAAAATCACCTCGAATGAGGCGAAAGTCCGTTGGGCGAGCGACCGTCAGGCCGCCTGGGCCGCCACGTGCTCGTCTCGCTGACGCTGCAGTTCGCGCCGCTTGGTGGTGATCGAAGCGACAATGACGCCGATTGTCACGAGACCGATCAGGATCGAGCAAACCGCATTGATCTCTGGCGTGACGCCAAGTCTGACCTGACTGTAGATCTTGATTGGGAGCGTGGTTGCGCCCGGACCGGTGGTAAAGGACGCAATCACCAGGTCGTCGAGCGACAGCGTGAACGCCAACATCCAGCCCGACACGACAGCCGGCATGATCAGCGGCAGGGTGATCTTGAAGAAGGTCTTGACCGGCGGTGAACCGAGATCGAGCGCCGCTTCCTCAAGGCTCGTGTCGAAGGTCAAGAGCCTCGACTGCACGACGATCGCCACGTAGCACATGGTGAAGGTAGTGTGGGCGATGGTGACGGTCATCAGGCTGCGGTCGATGCCGAGCGATACGAACAGCAAGAGGAGCGAAAGGCCGGTAATGACCTCCGGCATGACCAGCGGCGCATAGACCATGCCGGAGAACAGCAGCCGGCCGGGGAAGCGGCCATAACGCACCAAAGCCAGCGCGGCGAGCGTGCCGAGCACCGTGCCGAAAGTCGCGCTGAGCAGGCCGACACGGGCCGTCACCCAGGCGGCGCTCATCAATCCCTCGTTGGACCACAACTGGGCATACCATTTCAGCGAGAAGCCGCCCCAGACCGTGACCAGTCTGGACTCGTTGAAGGAATAAATCACCAGGATGATGATCGGGATGTAGAGGAAGGCGAAGCCGAAGGTGAGGACGGTCGCGTCGAATTTGCCCGGTTTCATCGTTTCGCCCTCACACCTTCTGTTGTTGGTTCTGGAAGATGGCGATCGGCACGACCAGCAAGAGAAGCAGCAATACGGCCACGGCGGAGGCGAGCGGCCAGTCGCGATTGCTGAAGAATTCGGTCCACAGCGTCTTGCCGATCATCAGCGTCTCGGCGCCGCCGAGCAGGTCGGGGATGACGAATTCGCCGGTGATCGGGATGAAGCAGATCATCGAGCCGGCGATCACGCCCGGGATCGACAGCGGAAAGGTGATCCGCCAGAAAGCCTTCCATGGCGGGCAGCCGAGATCGCTCGCAGCCTCGAGCAGCGTGCCGTCCAGTTTTTCCAACGCCGCATAGAGCGGCAGGACCATGAAGGGCAGGTAGGAATAGACGATGCCGATGTAGACGGCGATGTCGGTGCGGTAGATCTGCACCTGCTCGTCGGGGCCGTAGAGGCCGATGGCCTGAAGCAGTAGCGTCAACAGCCCTTCCGGCTTCAGGATGCCGATCCAGGCATAGACGCGGATCAGGAACGAGGTCCAGAACGGCAGGATCACCAGCATCAGCAGCGTGGGGCGGATCGAGATCGGGGCGCGCGCCATGGAAAGCGCAATCGGATAACCGATCAGGAGCAGCAGGAAGGTCGAGATCACCGCAATCTTCAGCGACGACAGATAGGCGTTCATGTAGAGAGAATCTTCCGTCAGGAAGACGTAGTTTTCGAAGTCCAACCCGGAAAAGAATGTGCCGATTGACGACAGCCCCTCGAACACGGGCACATAGGGCGGCATGGCGATCGCCGTATCCGACAGCGAGATCTTCACAATGATGAAGAACGGCGCCATGAAGAACAGCACCATCCAGACATAGGGTATGAGCACCACCAGCCAGCGGGCCGGTGACGATGTCGGTGTCGGGGCTAACGTGGCTTCGCTCATCGTCTCGTCCTTCAGCGCGTCAGAACAAGGCCGGCATCGACCGGCCAGCTGAGCCAGACCTTGTCGTCCACGGTGATCGGTCGGTCGACAAGACGGTGGGTATTCGCTTGGGCGGCGCGGAAGGTGCTGCCATCCTCAAGCTTGACAATGAAGACCGAGAAGTCGCCGAGATAGCCGATGTCCCAGACCTCGCCGAAAAGCGCGTTGACCGCACTGTCGGCCGGGGGGGCACTACCGATGCGGACCTTCTCCGGCCGGATGGCGAAGGCCACAGCGGCGCCGGGTTCGGCCTTGCAGGACGGCTGGTCGACAACCACCTTCAAACCACTGTTGCAGATCACCGTCGCCAGATCGCCCTCGGCAACCTTCTCGACCGCCTCGAGCCTGCCCTCGACGATGTTGATGTCGCCGATGAAGTCGGCGACGTAGCGGCTGTTGGGTGCCTCGTAGATCTCAGCCGGCGTTGCCACCTGCATGATCTCGCCCTTTTCCATCACCGCGATGCGGTCGGACACGGTCATCGCCTCTTCCTGGTCATGGGTGACGATCAGGAAGGTGGTGCCCAGCGTCTGCTGGATGTCCATCAGTTCGAACTGGGTTTCCTCGCGCAGCTTGCGATCGAGCGCGCCGAGCGGCTCGTCGAGCAAAAGGACCTTCGGCCGCTTGGCGAGCGAGCGGGCGAGGGCCACGCGCTGGCGCTGGCCGCCGGAGAGTTGGTTCGGCTTGCGCTTGGCGAACTCCTCGAGTTTCACCAGCTTCAACATCTCGGCGACACGCGCATCGATCTCGTCCTTCGGCAGGCGATCCTGCTCAAGACCGAAGGCGATGTTCTTGGCCACCGTCATGTGCGGGAAGAGCGCATAGGACTGGAACATCATGTTGGTCGGCCGCCGATAGGGCGGCACGCCGGAAATATCATTGCCCTGCAGCAGGATCCGCCCCTCGGTCGGCTCCTCGAAACCGGCCAGCATGCGCATCAGCGTGGTCTTGCCACAGCCAGAGGGCCCGAGCAGAGAAAAGAACTCCCGCTCATAGATGTCGAGGGTGAGATCCTTGACAGCGGTGAAGTCGCCGAAGCGCTTCGTCACGTTCTCGAACCGGATGAAGGGGACCGATGCGGGATCGGTCCAGGGCGAGAATTTGCGTTTTACCGGTCCCAGAGATTTCGCCATCGCCCGATCCAAATGCCTATTGAAAATTTAGCTCAAATAAACCGGGCGCCCTCAAGGCGCCCGGTTTGTCATGATCGGGTCAGTTCCCGGTCTTGATCTGGGTCCAGACGCGGTTCAAGATTCGCTGTTCCTTCGGCCCATAGGGCGAGATGGTGAAGAGCTTCTTGACCGTTTCCGCATCCGGATAGACCGACGGGTTCTTGAAGACTTCCTCGTCGAGCAATGCCTGGGATGCAAGGTTGCCGTTGGCATACTGCACGTAGTTCGAGGCCTTGGCGATAACCTCCGGCTTCATCAGGAAGTTGATGAAGGCATGGGCTTCCTCGACGTTCTTGGCATCCGCCGGGATCGCCAGGTTGTCGAACCACATATAGGTGCCTTCCTTCGGGATCACATATTCAATCTCGACGTCGTTCTTGGCCTCCTCGGCGCGGGCCTTGGCCTGGAGAATGTCGCCCGACCAGCCGATCGTCATGCAGATATCGCCATTGGCGAGATCATCGATATAGGAGGAGGAATTGAAGGTCTTCACCGACGGGCGGATTTTCATGTAGACGTCACCGCCGGCCTCGAGATCAGCAGTGTCCTTGCTGTCCGGATCCTTGCCGATGTAGTTCATCGAAATGGCGAAGGTCTCATCCGAGGCGTCGAGAATATTGACGCCACAACCCTTGAGCTTTTCGGCATTCTCGGGCTTGAAGATCGCATCCCAGCTGTCGACCTTGAAGTCGTCGCCGAGCGCTGCCTTCACCTTGGCGACGTTATAGCCGATGCCCGTCGTACCCCACATGTAGTTGACGGCATATTCATTGCCCGGGTCGTACTTTGCCAGCCGCTCCATGATATCCG
The DNA here is from genome assembly GCF_964021225.1 of Rhizobium arsenicireducens. NCBI lineage: Bacteria > Pseudomonadati > Pseudomonadota > Alphaproteobacteria > Hyphomicrobiales > Rhizobiaceae > Rhizobium > Rhizobium arsenicireducens. The sequence continues at coordinate 2,659,752 of NZ_CAXHYK020000001.1, forward strand.
GCCACATGTTGGAAAGATTAGGCAGCTTGGATTTGTCCAGCTTCTGGAACACGCCAGCCTGAATCTGGCGGGCGAGGAACGGGCCGGTCGGCACGACCACGTCATAGCCCGAGCCGCCGGCAAGCAGCTTGGTTTCCACGATCTCGTTCGAGTCGAAAACGTCGTAGACAACCTTGATGCCCGTTTCCTTGGTGAAATCCGCGAGCACGGACTCGTCGATATAGTCGGACCAGTTGTAGACGTGAACCACGCCCTCGGCGCTGGCCGTCGAAGCCATCGCCAGAGTGACCATCGCGGCGGATGCAAGGAAGCGGATTGTTTTATTGCGCATTTTCTCTCCTGTTCCAGCCTCCGGGCACGTCGCCCGATCAGCTATTCCCTCAGTTTTTTTTAACAGAGTAGAAAGGAAATGGACGAGCGACAAGGGGTAATCTTCGCAGTCGCAAACGGTGCGGGACCTACTGAAAATCGAAGGCGGAGAGCCCCGTCACCATCTCGTCGAGGCCGAGCGGGCGTGTCACCGGCGGCTCGGCGCGGGCAAGGCATCCCTGCCTTTCGCACAGCCGGCAGGCGGTTCCGACCGCGACCGGGCCGAGCGTCGAACCCGCGACCACCTGGCCGTAGACCACCTCGTCGCGGTGGGCAATGTCGCAGGCGACCAGCAGCGCCGTGCGCCGCACCCGCTCGCTGAATCCGGCCTGTGGACCGTCGAGCGTGCGCGACAGGGTAAGAAAGCTGGTACCGTCCGGCATTTCGACGTGATCGACCAGCACCTGGCCCGGCTGGGCGAAGGCCGCATGGATATTGAGCTTGGGGCAGCCGCCGCCAAACTTGGCCTGGGGATAGCCCAGTGCACCGGCCCGGCGGAAACGGTGGCCGGCATTGTCGACCTCGAGCATGAAGAAGGGCACGCCCGAAGCCCCCGGCCGCTGCAGCATGGTCAATCGGTTGGCCGCCTGCTCATAGGACACGTTGAAGCGCGAACGCAGCATATCGATGTCATAGCGGGCCCGCTGCGCCGCCGAAAGAAAGGCGGCGTAGGGCATGATGACCGCATGCGCCGCATAGCGCGCCAGTTCGAAACGGCCGAGGCGCTTGGCCTCGCCGGTCGAAAAGGCCAGGCCCTCGAGCGCGGCGGCAATCTCCTCGCCGAAGGCCAGCAGGCTCGCCTCCATCGCCACTTCGCGCAACTGGTCGAAGGGCGACAGCCGTTCCGACAGGAAGAGTCGCATCGAATGCCGGTCGTAGCGGCGGCGCAGGTTGGGCATGGTGTGGATCGGCAGGGTGCGAACGACGATGCCATGCTTGGTCCTCAGCCAGGCCTTCAGCGCCGGCGCCAGGTCCTCGCCGGGCGACAGGCCGAGCGAGGCATGGAAGGCTTCCGCCGCATCCTCGATCCGCGCATGGAAATTCGGCCGCATCTCGAACCTTTCGCGCACCTCGTCGATCGGCAGGCGCGTGCCGGAGATCGAGGTCTCGTGGCCCTCGCGCGCCAGCAGTTCGGCAAGATCGGTCAGCCTTGCTGCCTGCTCGCGATAGGCGCGGTAGAGCTTGACGACGCCCGCCGCCGCATTGGGCGCGGCTTCCGCCACCTCGATCAACTCCTGGTCGCCCGGCACTTCGCCGGCCAGGAGCGGATCGGCGAACACCTCGCGCAGATGGCCGGCCATCCCGCCCGCCTCGCCCTGCAGCTCGTCGAGATCGACCTTGTAGACGGCGGCCAGTTTCAGTAGCAGCTGCACCGTCAGGGGACGCTGATTGCGCTCGATCAGATTGAGATAGGAGGGCGAGATTTCCAGCGCCTCGGCCATCGCCGTCTGGGTCAGCCCCAGCCCGTTGCGGATACGCCGCACCCTTGGGCCGGCAAAGATCTTGTTTTCCGCCATCTTGACACACCTTTTACAACCTTGGCCGACAATCGGACCAGCGACAACATTAACAATTTTTACAAATTTACAGTGCCCCAATGTCAAAGGCAAGACATGCTAACCTCTTTCCGGGGATCGATTTCCCCATTTATCTGGACGTTTTGTGCAGTGCGCTGTAAATCCAGTCACATCGAAAGCGAAACTTCTGCCAGCAAAAGGACAGTGGCTTCGTGAACCAGAGCAAGATGGAGTTTGCTATGACCGATTTTTACAACATCATCCCGTCCGCTCCCAAGGGCCGCTATGACGGCATCGAGCGCCCCTACACCGCAGAAGACGTCAAGCGTCTGCGCGGCTCGGTCGAAATCAAGTATTCGCTCGCAGAAATGGGCGCCAACCGCCTCTGGAAACTGATCAACGAAGAGCCCTTCATCAACGCGCTCGGCGCGCTCTCCGGCAACCAGGCCATGCAGATGGTCCGCGCCGGCCTGAAGGCCATCTACCTCTCCGGCTGGCAGGTCGCTGCCGACGCCAACACCGCATCGTCGATGTATCCCGACCAGTCGCTCTACCCGGCTAACGCCGCACCTGAGCTGGCCAAGCGCATCAACAAGACGCTGCAGCGCGCCGACCAGATTGAAACCTCGGAAGGCAAGGGCCTCTCGGTCGATACCTGGTTCGCCCCGATCGTCGCCGACGCAGAAGCCGGTTTCGGCGGCCCGCTGAACGCCTTCGAGATCATGAAGGCCTTCATCGAAGCCGGTGCTGCTGGCGTCCACTACGAAGATCAGCTCGCTTCGGAGAAGAAGTGCGGCCATCTCGGCGGCAAGGTTCTGATCCCGACGGCGGCCCACATCCGCAACCTCAACGCCGCGCGTCTCGCCGCCGACGTCATGGGCACGCCGACGCTCATCATCGCCCGCACCGACGCCGAAGCCGCCAAGCTTCTGACCTCGGACATCGACGAGCGCGACCAACCCTTCGTCGACTATGACGCCGGCCGCACCGCGGAAGGCTTCTACCAGGTCAAGAACGGCATCGAGCCCTGCATCGCCCGTGCGATCGCCTATGCACCGCATTGCGACATGATCTGGATGGAAACCTCCAAGCCGGACCTGGAACAGGCCCGCAAGTTCGCCGAAGCCGTGCACAAGGCCCATCCGGGCAAGAAGCTGGCCTATAACTGCTCGCCGTCGTTCAACTGGAAGAAGAACCTCGATGACGCGACGATCGCCAAGTACCAGAAGGAACTCGGCGCGATGGGCTACAAGTTCCAGTTCATCACGCTCGCCGGCTTCCACCAGCTGAACTACGGCATGTTCGAACTGGCCCGCGGCTACAAGGATCGCCAGATGGCGGCCTATTCCGAGCTGCAGCAGGCCGAATTCGCGGCGGAAGTCAACGGCTACACCGCCACCAAGCACCAGCGCGAAGTCGGCACCGGCTACTTCGACGCCGTCTCCATGGCGATCACCGGCGGCCAGTCCTCGACCACGGCGATGAAGGAATTGACCGAAACCGACCAGTTCAAGCCCGCAGCCGAGTAAGCCTAAGGGCCTGCCCCTCACCCTAGCCTTCTCCCCGCTCGCGGGGAGAAGGGACTGCCAATACCCTGGATCAACAATTCAAGAACCCCGCATATAAGAGGAGAAATGCCATGACCCCGCAGACCCGAGTTAAGGAACGCGCTGAAGAACAGGCTTCCGCCATGACTGCCGACCAGCAGGCCATGATCCGCATGGTGGCCAACGACCTGCATCGCCTCAACCAGTCGGTCATGAAGGCGGTTGACGCCGGCGTATCGGTCGAGCTCGTCCGCTCCGCCCGCCATCACGGCGGCGACGGCAACTGGGGCGACCTGTTGATCCCGGTCATCGTGACCCAGGGCAAGTAAAAAAGCTTTACGGACCATTCGGGGCGTCAAAACCCCGGGTCGGCTCCCGCGCAATGATCGCTGGCTTCGGGGGGAGCTTCACGCGGTCGCTGCGCGGGATTTTCGTTTTCAGGGGCTAGAGGGCTTTAGCGAGCAAGCCTTCCGCCAAGGTCCGGAAGGCATCCACGGCCTTGGGCAGTACATCTCCCGGATTGTCGCTTGCGGCGATCCAGAGGGCTGCGTTGAGGGCTGCGCCGCTCAAAAGCCGCGCTGCCGCTTCGGCGTCGACGGGCTTGATCGTGCCTTGCGCGATAAGGCGCTCCACGACCACGCGGGTCGCCTGCAGGCAGCTGCCCTGGCTCGGCCACCGCGAGGGATCGCCAAGCACAGCAGGTCCATCCAGCAGGACGATGCGCTGCACCTCAGGGTCGAGCGCCATTTCGATATAGGCTACCCCTTCGTCCAATAGGGCCTGCCAAGCGCTGTCTGCGCCTGCTCCGCGCTCCTGCGCGCGCGCCGCCATCTCGGAATCGATCTGATGGACCACAGCGGCCAGAAGGCCCTTCTTGTCCCCGAAGTTATGATAGAGGGCACCTCGGGTCAGGCCGGCCTTGGCGGTAAGCTCATCCATCGACGCCGCTGCATAGCCCTGCTCGGCAAAGGCCGCTCGAGCCGCCGCAATGAGCTTGGCGCGGTTTTCCTCCATGGTCTCACTGCGTCGTCTTGCCATGCTGATCCTTGATTTCAGATACGCACCGTATGCCAATTGACATACGAGACGTATGCGCGTATTTCACATACGCCTCGTATGAATAATGCTGTTCGCGCCGCCTGCCAAGCCTTCCCCGCAGCAAAAGAATGACTGGAGAACCCTGCATGACAAGACGCCAAGCCATCTTTCCCGCCAATCGACACGCGCTTTATGAGGAGCACGGCTATTCCGCGGCGATCCGTTCCGATGACCTGTTGTTTGTGTCGGGACAGGTGGGAAGCCGGTCCGATGGCACGCCGGAGCCCGACTTCTCCGCCCAGGTCGAGCTCGCCTTCAGCAACCTGGAAGCCACGCTCCATGCCGGCGGATGCAGCTTCGATGATATCGTCGATGTCACGACCTTTCATACCGATCCGGAAACACAGTTCCCGGCCATCATGGAGGTCAAGCAGCGCGTCTTCAACCAGCGACCCTATCCGAACTGGACGGCCATCGGCGTCAACTGGCTTGCCGGTTTCGATTTCGAGATCAAGGTGATCGCGCGCGTCCCGTCCGCGCAATAGTTCGCAACACCGTGGCGCCGACGGGGCTCGCGTCAACCGAGCCTCGGTCGCCTGCCGGCGACAAGATCCGCGTGCGCCTTCATCGGCTTGCGCATCCGTTCGACCTCCGCGCGGATTTCCCGCTGGTGGCGGATCGTCATTGCCCGTCACGATCCACAGGCGGATTGGCCGTTGTCCGACCCCGGCAAGGACACGCGCAGCGCCCCGATGGCGCCAGCATGCGGATCGGGCTTGCACCCGGCCCTCCAATGACGACGACAATCGGAGCCCGGCCAGCGCCGGTCACTCGACGTTCAGCACGGCCGGCTACCGGTCCGCCTGAACTCAACCGGCGAAGGCGAGAGCCAGTGCGGCAAGCGCTGCGGAGGCGCCGATGCTAAGGAGGGTGAAGCGGACAAGCCGGGCGCGGTCTTCGTCGCGCGTCCTAGCAATGGCGATCACCCGTGGCTTGCTGTTCTGTCTGTTCATCGGCGCTATCCTGTACACTGCCGTTGAGGAAAACAATGCCGTCTCATGGCGGCAATCCGGTTCAATATCATGTCACATCCAGCTAAGGATGCCGGCATCGAACCAGAATGATCCTGGCACGTTAACAATAGCTAAAATATGGCGGAAAGCTTGGGCAAATTGCGTTCGATCACGCGATCTTGTTGCTTTGCATCAGAGCGGTTGTCCCGTTGGGATCAGACGCTCTCGCCCGCCGCATGGCCCGACGCCCAGGCCCACTGGAAATTATATCCACCGAGCCAGCCGGTGACGTCGACACATTCGCCGATGAAATAGAGGCCGGGGACGGTTTTTGCCATCATGGTCTTCGAATCCAGCCCTGCCGTGTCGATCCCGCCGAGGGTCACTTCGGCCGTGCGATAGCCCTCTGAGCCTGCCGGCTTGATCGTCCATGCACGCAGGAAGTTCGCCGCAGCCTCCAGCGCCTTGTCCGAAAGATCGGCGAGCGGTTTTTCGAGGGCCAAGCGCTCGGCAACATATTGCGCCAGCCGCTTCGGCAGGTGCAGCGCCAGCACCGTCTGCACCGCCTGACGGCCATTCTCCTTCCTGGCCGCCTTCAGCACAGCGGCGAAATCGACATCCGGTTCGAGGGAAAGCGTGATCTCGTCCCCCTCGCGCCAATAGCTGGAGATCTGCAGGATGACCGGACCGGACAGGCCTCGGTGGGTGAACAGCAGGGCCTCGCGAAACGCTGTCTTGCCGTGGCGCACCTCGGCATTGACAGAAACACCGGAAAGCGGCGCAAGCTCGGCCAGCAGCACCGGATCAAGTGTCAGCGGCACCAGCCCAGGCCTCGTCTCCGTCAGCCGAAGGCCGAACTGTTCCGCGACCTTATAGGCAAAACCCGTCGCTCCCATTTTCGGGATCGATTTGCCGCCGGTGGCGATCACCACGGAAGCGGCTTGAATTTCTCCGTCCGTCGTCTGGAGGCGAAAGCCCCCCTCGCCCTTCTCGACAGCGGAAATCTCAACTCCGAGCCGCATGTCGACCCCGCCGGAGCGCATCTCGTCGAGCAGCATGCGGATAATGTCTCGGGCGCTGTCGTCGCAGAACAATTGGCCGAGTGTCTTCTCGTGCCAGGCGATCTTGTGTGTCTCGACCATGGCAATGAAGTCCGCCGGCGTAAAACGGGCGAGCGCCGACTTCATGAAGTGCGGATTGCCGGACAGATAGTTCTTCGGGCCAGCATGAATATTGGTGAAATTGCAGCGCCCGCCGCCGGAAATGCGGATCTTTTCGCCCGGCGCCCGGGCATGATCGACGAGCAAGACGGTGCGGCCGCGCTGGCCGGCAGTCAGCGCGCACATCATGCCGGCGGCGCCGGCCCCTATGATAGCAAGATCAAATATATGCGCCAATTCTTGGCCCCTGCGTCAAAGAAACACTGTTTTTTCGATCGATCAGTCAAAGTCAATGCCGTTCCCCCCTCGCCAAACGCCGAACTCGGGTTATGATGCCGCCATCAACAAACAAACGGTGAGACATGCCTCCGAAGAAGAATATGCTCAGACCCAAAGGCGCAGCTGCGAAAAAGGCGAGCATTCCTCCGGACCCAAAGTCCACCCGTGGCGTCAAGACGTGGAAAGAGGCGACCGCCTGGCTGCGCGCCCGCGGCATCGAGGACATCGAATGCATCACGCCGGACCTCGCCGGCGTGCCGCGCGGCAAGATGATGCCGACCTCCAAGTTCACCGGCGATTCCTCGCTGGCGCTACCGTCGGCGCTCTACCGCCACACGATTTCCGGCGAATATCCGGAAGAAACCGAGAACTTCCGCTATGAACCGCGCGACAGCGACCTGAAGCTGGTGCCGGATCTGTCGACGCTGTCGGTCGTCCCCTGGGAGACCGATCCGACCGCCCAGGTAATCTGCGACGTCGTCGGCTCCGATGGCCAGCAGGTTTCCTATACGCCCCGCAACGTCTTGAAGAACATTGTAAAGCTTTACGACGACAAAGGTTGGAAGCCAGTCGTCGCGCCGGAGATCGAGTTCTATCTCGTTGCGATGAACGACGACCCCGACTATCCGCTGCATCCGCCGAAGGGCCGCTCCGGCCGCTCCATCCTCGGCGGCCAGGGCTATTCGATCGCGGGCATCAACGAGTTCGACGAACTGATCGACGACATCTACCACTTCTCGGAAAAGCAGGGTCTTGAGATCGACACCCTGATCCACGAGGAGGGGCCGGCCCAACTCGAGATCAACCTTCGCCACGGCGACCCGGTCGAGCTTGCCGACCAGGTCTTCCTGTTCAAGCGCACGATCCGCGAGGCGGCGCTGAAACACGGCATCTACGCCACCTTCATGGCCAAGCCGATGCAGGGTCAGCCGGGCTCCGCCATGCACATCCACCAGTCGGTGATCGACGTGGAGACGGGCAAGAACATTTTCTCCGACCCGGATGGCTCGCCGTCGAAGGAGTTCTTCCACTTCATCGGCGGCATGCAGAAATATGTACCAAGCGCGCTGGTCATGCTCGCTCCATACGTAAACTCCTACCGGCGCCTGACCCCCAATATGGCGGCGCCCGTGAACAATGCCTGGGGCTATGACAACCGCACCACGGCCTTCCGTGTGCCGGTTTCCAATGCCGCTGCCCGTCGCGTCGAAAATCGCCTGCCGAGTTCGGATGCCAATTCCTATCTCGCGCTTGCGGCCTCTCTCGCCTGCGGCTACCTCGGCATCATCAAGGAGATCGAGCCGACGGCAGCCGCCGAGGGTTCGGCCAACGAAGGTTCCGTCGATCTGCCGCGCGGCCTGCTCGAAGCGGTGTCGTTGATGGAGAACGAGCCGGATTTCCTCGAAGTCTTCGGGCAGGAGTTCATCGGCATCTATGCCGGCGTCAAGCGCGGCGAATTCGAGACCTTCATGCAGGTCATCAGCCCGTGGGAACGCGAATTCCTGCTGCTGAACGTCTGAGGGAAGGGGTTCCATGACCTGGCAAAGCCCGATCGCTCCGGGGATCTCCTGGTATCAATCCACCGTGACCGAGCGGCCGGAATATCCGGCCCTCGACGGATCGAAGACGGTTGACGTCGCCATTGTCGGCGGCGGCTTCACCGGCTTGCAGGCCGCCTACAACCTCGCAAAGGCCGGCCTCTCGGTCGTCGTGATCGAGGGCTGCCGAATCGGCGACGGCGCATCCGGCCGCAATGGCGGGCAGATGGGCACCGGCCAGCGCTGGTATCCGGAAGAACTGGAGGCCGAACTCGGCTACGAGCGCTCCAAGGCGCTGTTCGACCTGGCCGAGAACGCCAAGAAATACCTGATGGCCTTCGCGGAGGAAAACGGCATCGACATGGAATTCATGCCGTGCCAGATGAACGTCTCCCACAAGCCGGGGCACGACAAGGAATACCAGCGCACGGCGGAGATCGCCGCAACGCGCTATGGCTATCCGCATCTCGCCTACATGGACGGCAAGGAAACCGCGGAACGCGTCGGCTCGCAGCGCTTCTTCTGCGGCGTGCGCGACAGCGGCACCGGCCATATCCATCCGCTGAAGCTGATCGTCGGGCTCGCCAGGGCGGCCAAGGCTGCGGGTGCGGACATCCATGAGATGACCAAGGCTTCGTCGATCCGCCAGTCCGGGGGCAAGACCCTGATCGACACGCCGACCGGCACGATCACCGCGAATAAGGTGCTGATCGCGACCAATGCCTATATCGGCAATCTCGAGCCTGTGACGGCCGCCCATGTCATGCCGATCCGCTCCTTCATCGGCGCGACGGTGCCGCTCGACAAGTTCCCCTCCGTCATCCCGGGCAAGGAATTGATCGCCGACTCGCGCTTCGTCGTGCGTTACTGGCGCCGTACGCGCGACGGAAGACTGCTGTTCGGCGGGCGCGAGGCCTATACCTCGGACACGCCGCGTGACATTTCCACCCATATCCGCAGGCAGATCGCCGAGATCTATCCGGAACTCAAGGATATCGAGATCACCCATGGCTGGGGCGGATCGGTCGGCATCACCATGCCGCGCAAGCCCTTCGCCCGCGAAGTCATGCCCGGCGTGATCTCGATCGGCGGCTATTCCGGCCACGGCGTCATGCTGTCCAACTATTGCGGCAAGCTCTATGCCGACATGGTGACGGGCAAGGGCCGCGAGCTCAACCATCTGCTCGACCTGAAAATCCCGCCCTTCCCCGGCGGTTCGCGCCTGCGCACGCCGCTTCTGTTCCTGGCCCTCACCTGGTACGCGCTGCGCGACCGCTTCTGATTTTTGCGCTGCGGGCAGGTTTTCGCACCTGCCCACTGGCTTTTTTAAATCGATTAGATTACATCTGGCTTCAGTGATTTCGATTGAGAGAAGCCTGAATGAGCAGCCAGATCATCCCCGTCGAGCCGTTTGACTATGTCGTCTTCGGCGGCACCGGCGATCTTGCGGAGCGCAAGCTCTTGCCCGCCCTTTATCACCGCCAGCTCGCCGGCCAGCTGACCGAGCCGACCCGCATCATCGGCGCCTCGCGCACGCCGATGACGCAGGAGGAATACTGCCACTTCGCAAAGAACGCGCTGAAAGAACACCTGAAACCTGGCGAATGGGCCGATGACGAGGTGGCGAAGTTCTGCGCCCGCATCCATTATGTCTCGGTCGACGCCAAGTCGCCGGAGGGCTGGGACAAGCTGAAGACGCTGCTCGACGAGGGCAAGGATCTGGTGCGCGCCTTCTACCTCGCGGTGTCGCCCTCGCTGTTCGGCGACATCGCCGACAAGATCCGCGACTTCCAGCTGATCACCCAGTCGACCCGCATCGTCGTCGAAAAGCCGATCGGCCGCGACCTCGCCTCGGCTGATATCCTCAACGACACGATCGGCAAGGTGTTCAAGGAAGAGCAGATCTTCCGCATCGACCACTATCTGGGCAAGGAGACGGTGCAGAACCTGATGGCGCTCAGGTTCGCCAATGCGCTCTACGAGCCCTTGTGGAACTCCGCGCATATCGACCATGTGCAGATCACGGTCGCCGAATCCGTTGGCCTTGAGGGCCGCGTCAGCTATTACGACAAGGCCGGCGCACTCAGGGACATGGTGCAGAACCACATCCTGCAGCTTCTCTGCCTGGTGGCAATGGAAGCACCCAATTCCATGGATGCGGAAAGCGTGCGCGACGAGAAGCTCAAAGTGCTGCGCTCACTGAAGCCGATCACCCCGGCCAATGTGGAAAAACTCACCGTGCGCGGCCAGTACAAGGCCGGCGCCTCGGCGGGCGGCCCGGTCAAGGGCTATGCGGAGGAACTCGAAGGCCCTTCCGACACGGAGACCTTTGTCGGCATCAAGGCCGAGATCGCCAACTGGCGCTGGGCCGGCGTTCCCTTCTATCTGCGCACCGGCAAACGGCTCGCCGCCCGCATGTCGGAGATCGTCATAGCCTTCAAGCCAATTCCGCACTCGATCTTCGACGATGCCGCCGGACGGATCGAAGCCAATATGCTGGTCATCCGCCTGCAGCCCGACGAGGGCGTCAAGCAGTGGCTGATGATCAAGGACCCCGGTCCGGGCGGCATGCGGCTTCGACACGTGTCGCTCGACATGAGCTTCGCCCAGGCCTTCGACGTGCGCAATGCGGACGCCTACGAGCGCCTGCTAATGGACGTCATCCGCTCGAACCAGACGCTGTTCATGCGCCGCGACGAAGTGGAGGCCGCATGGCGCTGGGTCGACCCGATCCTCACGAGCTGGGAGGAGACCGGCCAGAAGACGCAAGGCTATACCGCCGGCACCTGGGGTCCGAGCCAGGCGATCGCGCTGATCGAGCGCGACGGCCGGACCTGGCACGAAGCGGACTAGGACGGACGCCATGCCCCATGTGATGCACCAGTTCGAAAGCCGCACCGCCCTTGCCGAGGCTCTGGCCGAAAAATCTCGTCCGTCCTTCAGGCGGCGATCGCCTCGCGCGGCTCCGCCTCGCTGGCGGTCTCCGGCGGATCAACTCCGACGCTATTGTTCGAAACGCTCTCCAGCCGTGCGATCGCCTGGGACAGGGTCACGGTCACGCTGGTCGACGAGCGCTTCGTCGGGCCGGATCACGGCCGATCCAACCATCTGCTGGTGAGGACCCACCTGCTGCAGAACGCCGCCGCCAAAGCTACCTTCGTTCCCCTCTACCATCCGGTGGCGAGCGCCGAAGAGGCGGCCGCCCTAGCGACGGCAGAGATTGCCACCTTCGGCAAACCGTTCGACGTCACGATCCTCGGTATGGGCAATGACGGCCACACCGCCTCGTTCTTCCCCGGCGGAGACCATCTCGCCGAGGCGCTGGACGCGAGCGCCCCACGCCGGGTGATGACGATGGAAGCGGAAGGGGCCGGTGAGCCCCGCCTCACCCTCTCCTTCTCCGCCCTCTGCGACTCGCGCCTGCTGGTGCTTCACATCGAAGGCGTGGAGAAGAAGGCGGTTCTCGACAAGGCCCTGTCCGGTACCGACGAGGCCGAGATGCCGGTCCGCGCCGTGCTTGAACGGTCAAAGACCGCACCCGACATCTACTGGGCGCCCTGAGCCGCCCCACCGCTGCCGCCCCGATCGCGGGACGGCTACCGACACGCCCGCGGGAAGCGGGCTTTCAGCGCGTCGATCGAGCCTGAGCCGTCGCGCGCGTTTTGAAGGAGTGACATCCGATGTCCGCAGACAGCCGTATCGAAGCCATCACCCGCCGCATCATCGAGCGTTCCAGGCCGACCCGTGAAGTCTATCTCGACCGTGTCCGCGGCCAGATCGGCAAGGGCGTGCACCGCTCTACCCTGTCCTGCGGCAACCTCGCCCATGGCTTTGCCGCCTGTTCGGTCGGGGACAAGGCGACGCTGTCCGGCGACGTCGTGCCCAATCTCGGCATCATCACCTCCTACAACGACATGCTCTCGGCCCACCAGCCGTTCGAGACCTATCCGGCGCTGATCCGCGCCGCCGCGGCCGAAGCCGGCGGCGTGGCGCAGGTAGCGGGCGGCGTGCCGGCCATGTGCGACGGCGTCACCCAGGGCCAGCCGGGCATGGAGCTGTCGCTGTTCTCGCGCGACGTGATCGCCATGGCGGCCGGCATCGGCCTCAGCCACAACATGTTCGACGCGGCCGTCTTCCTCGGCGTGTGCGACAAGATCGTGCCCGGACTGGTGATCGCCGCGCTCACCTTCGGCCACCTGCCGTCGATCTTCGTTCCCGCCGGGCCGATGACCACGGGGCTTCCGAACGACGAGAAGTCGCGCATCCGCCAGCTCTATGCCGAGGGCAAGGTCGGCCGCGCCGAACTGCTGGAGGCCGAGTCCAAGTCCTATCACGGCCCCGGCACCTGCACCTTCTACGGCACCGCCAATTCCAACCAGATGCTGATGGAGATCATGGGCTTCCACATGCCCGGCGCCTCCTTCATCAACCCGAATACGCCGCTGCGCGACGCGCTGACCAGGGAAGCCACCAAACGGGCGCTCGCCATCACCGCCCAGGGCAATGACTTCACCCCGGCCGGCGAAATGGTCGACGAACGCTCGATCGTCAACGGCGTCGTCGGCCTGCATGCCACCGGCGGCTCGACCAACCACACCCTGCACCTGATCGCCATGGCCCGCGCCGCCGGCATCCAGCTGACTTGGCAGGACATTTCAGAAGCTCTCCGACATCGTACCGCTGATTGCCCGCGTCTACCCCAACGGGCTTGCCGACGTGAACCATTTCCACGCCGCCGGCGGCATGGGCTTCCTGATCAAGCAACTCCTGAAGGTCGGCTTCTTGCATGACGACGTGCGCACGGTCTATGGCCAGGGCCTTGCCGCCTATACGATCGATCCGAGGCTTGGGCCCGACGGCACCGTCGAGCGCCAGCCCTCGCCGGAAGAGAGTGCCGATCCCAAGGTTCTCGCCCGCATCGAGGCGCCGTTCCAGTCGAACGGCGGGCTCAAGATGCTGACCGGCAATCTCGGCAAGGCGGTGATCAAGATCTCCGCCGTCAAGCCGGAGCGCCAGGTGATCGAGGCCCCGGCCATCGTCTTCCACGACCAGCAGGCGCTGCAGGACGCCTTCAAGGCCGGCGAGCTCGACCGCGATTTCGTCGCCGTCGTACGCTTCCAGGGACCGAAGTCGAACGGCATGCCGGAGCTTCATCGCCTCACCCCGCCGCTCGGCGTCTTGCAGGACCGCGGCCACAAGGTGGCGCTCGTCACCGACGGCCGCATGTCCGGCGCGTCGGGCAAGATCCCGGCGGCGATCCACCTCACGCCCGAAGCCGTCGACGGCGGCGCCATCGCCCGCATCCAGGACGGCGACATGATCCGCCTCGACGCCATTGCCGGAACGCTGGAAGTGCTGGTCGACGCCGCCGAATTCGCCGCCCGCCCGGCCGTCGTCGCCGATCTCTCGGCCAACGAATTCGGCATGGGCCGCGAACTCTTCGCGCCGCTCCGCCGGGTGGCAGGACCGGCGGACGAGGGTGCCAGCGTGTTGTATTAGGTCGGCGCAAGCCCTCTCATGCTGAGGTGCCCTCGCGAAGCGAGGGCCTCGAAGCATCCGGCCTGCGGACACAATCCAGCGAAGACGCCAGCTGCACCGACTCCGAAACGCAAGAAGCCGGCCATCGAGATGACCGGCTTCCTATTTTCGGGCGCATGCCCCGTTCACATCATCGCCACGTATTTCGGCAGTTCGTTCATCTTTGGCACCACGATCAGCGTCTTCACCTGACCGCGTTTGAAGGCGTTGAGGAACTTGTTGTAGTCCGCGAAGACCACGCAGCCGGAGGAATCTCCCGGCACCCGCAGGAGATAGGTGTGGGTAAGGAAACCGTCGCGGCCGTACATCTTGGCATCGCCGACCGGGGTCATGCGGATCGCCTCGATGCCATGGAAGCGGCTCTCGCGCATCCGCAGGCTGTAGACGTTGGGCGGAGTGGCTCCGCGGTTCCTGACGTGGACAAAATTCGGATTGTCCCGATACTTGCCGCGGCCGGAGCTCGCCTTCAGCTTTTCGCCGTTTGGCATGTGGACGACGCCGGCGGAAATGTCATAGACGGCAACGCCCCGGCCCGGCAACTTGGGCTTGCGGGAGAAGAGCGAGGGGCGCTCTTCGTCGCTGTCGGTCAGCGAAGGGCGATCCGGCTTGGCATAGGCGAGCAGGGTCGCCGGCTTCTCGGCCTTGGCCTTGTTCTTTGCGCCGGCCTCGGGCTTTTCGGTGACGCGCGCCGGTGCGTTCGGGCGTGCGGACGGCAGCGGCACATCGTCGGGCAGCGCGCTATGGTCTTCCGCTTGCGGCTCGGACAGCAGTTCGACAAAGGGTTGCTCGCGCGGGTCCGTGCCGGGGTTCACGATTTCTTTGGCCGGTTGCGGCGCGGCATAGGCAAGGGCGGCCGGCGCGCTCACGAGCGCTTGCGCATCGTCCGAGAGTTTTGCGCCGGGTGCGAGGGCCGCGGGATTGATCGAGGCGGTATGGATCGGCGCGCCGGTTGCGGCGATGCGGTTCTCCTCCTGCGGACCGAGCCCGGCGATCGCCTTGGCATTGCGTGCGGCAACCGACTCGGCCAGCGCCAGGCGCAGCATGTCGCGGGCCTTGGGATCGCGGGAGGCGCGCTCGCGCCGCTCCAGCATGCGGTCACCCTTGTCGACGGCGGCCAGCGCCATGGAAGCCGGAAGCATCAGCAGCCCGATCCCATCGGTCGCCGCGACGGCTTCGGCGATGCGGAGCCGGGCGACCTCGGCCTGGCTGACGGGCGCGTGCCGGTCGGTACGCTTCAACGCCTTGCCGACGTCGGCAGGGCGCTCGACCAGAGCCATGGCAGGCGGGGCCAGCTTCGGTTCCGATGTCAGGGAATAGACGCTGGCGATCCCGGCCGTCACCCAAAGGATGGCGGCCAGACCGACGCCGATGGCGACGGGGCTCTTGGAGGCCTTGCGGCCTTTTCCGGATCGGGATTTGATACCAGCGGACGGTCTGTCCTTGGTGTTTGTCTCGGTCGAGAACGCCATACTCTCACTCGCTACCAGAGGCCGGACGGCCGGGCGGGGTTGATCGCCGCGGCCTTTACACATCCGGTGAGCCGAGAGATCCTCTGTCAGGACCTCCGCTATTCCGGATGTCCTAAACTATGAAGAATCTTGGTAACCAAGAAGTTTACGCCGCGTGATTCTTTTATCGCTGGCAGAAATGGCGAGAAAAAGGCAAAAACTGACAACTAGACGGCGCGCGTAAGGCCGCCGTCGACACGGATGTTCTGGCCGGTGATATAGCCGGCACCCTCGGAAGCGAGGAAGGCCACGGTCGCGGCGATCTCCTCGCTCTTGCCGTAACGCTGCATCGGCACGCTGCCGCGCCGTTCCTCGGTTGCCGGCAGGCTGTCGATCCAGCCCGGCAAGACGTTGTTCATGCGCACATTATCGGCCGCATAGGTGTCGGCGAAGATCTTGGTGAAGGCCGCAAGGCCGGCGCGAGCCACGGCGGAGGTCGGGAACATGGCGCTCGGCTCGAAGGCCCAGGCCGTTGAAATATTGATGATTGTTCCGGATTTCTGAGACTGCATGACAGGCGTCACCAGCCGCGTCGGGCGGATGACATTGAGCAAATAGGTATCGATACCCTTGTGCCAGTCCTCGTCGGTGATTTCGAGGATCTGGGCGCGCGGTCCATGGCCGGCGCTGTTGACAAGAACGTCGATGCGGCCGAAACGCTCCATGGTGCCGTCGACGAGATGCTTCAGATCGTCGTTCGACTGGTTCGAACCGGTCACACCGAAGCCGCCGAGTTCGGCCGCCAGTGCCTCACCCTTGCCTGAGGACGACAGGACCGCGACCTTGAAGCCATCGCTTGCGAGGCGTTTTGCCGCAGCCGCCCCCATGCCACTTCCGCCGGCGGTGATAATGGCGACTCTTTGTTCGGACATGACAAATTCCTTCTGCTGAATGAGGGCGGGAGGATTTCGCCGTTTGCCGGCAAAGTCGAGTCAGAAATACGAAAGGCCGGTGAAGCTTGCGCTCCGCCGGCCTTTAATGTCGTGCATGGACCGTGCTTCGCCCGCCCTACCAGGAGCGGACGTCGAGCACCCGGTCCCTATGGGCGGGATGGGTCGAGAAGACGAAGATCCGGTCGAGCTCCTTCTTCGTCAGCAGGCGCAGGAAGCGCACTTCCGCGGTGTTGTTGGCAAAGGCCTTCATCAGCAGGCAGCCGACCTTGGTGATGCGGGCGTCGGGAAGATCGAGATAGAATTGCTGGGGCAGGTTATACTGGGTGAGCAGGCCGAGGACCGCACCACTCATGGAAATCTTGATTACGTCGCAGCGCCGGGCGGCCATGTGCATGACGCCCTTCTCGGTATATTCGATGCGCGCCGCATTCATCGTATCCTCCATCGCGAACCGCGCCTCGCGGTCGTACATGAAGGATTCCTCGCGTTGCAGATAATGGCTGCCACCGACCGCCTGTCTCATCTGATGTCCCTGCCCCTGGTTTCCAGTTGTTATGGAAGAGAGCCTAGCAGGAGGGAATTTAACAGATGGTGTTTGCGCCCTGCCGCCCTGTGGACAAGGCGATCCCGTCTGCGGTCAGGGCAAACGGGATCTTAATTTTCGAAGGTCACTTCCTGTAGGTGTGGCCCGATTCATCGAACAGATGCAGCTTGGAACGGTCGGCGGCAAAACGCAGCTTCTCGCCCTTCTTGACATCGACGATGCCCGGAAGCTTGACGACGATCGCCTGGTCCTCGACGGGTCCCTCGACATAGAGCAGCGTTACCTCGCCGAGCGCCTCGACGATGCTGAGCGTGCCCTCAAACAGGAAATCTTCGCCGGTGGCGATGTCGAGATCCTCTGGGCGGACGCCGAAGCTCGCGACCTTGCCCACATCGCTGGCCGGCGTCTCGATGTCGACAAGGACCGAAGTCCCGTCCTTGAGCGTCAGGGTGGTGGGATTGCCGGCCGAGGCGATGGTGGTCGGCATGATGTTCATCGACGGCGAGCCGATGAACTGAGCGACGAAGAGATTGGCCGGGCGCTCGTAAAGCTCGAGTGGCGGACCGACCTGCTCGATCCGGCCGTCGGACAGGACGACGATGCGGTCGGCAAGCGTCATCGCCTCGACCTGGTCGTGGGTGACATAGATCATCGTCGTGTTCGGCATGGACTCGTTGAGCTTGGCGATCTCGATACGGGTCGCGACGCGCAATGCCGCATCGAGGTTGGACAGCGGTTCGTCGAACAGGAAAACTTTCGGATCGCGGCAGATGGCGCGCCCGATCGCCACGCGCTGGCGCTGGCCGCCGGAGAGCGCCTTGGGCAGGCGGTCGAGATAGGGCGTGAGTTGCAGGATGTCGGCGGCGCTCTTGACGCGGCGGTCGATCTCTTCCTTGCTCTCGCCGGCGATCCGCATGCCGAATGCCATGTTGTCGTAGACCGTCATATGCGGATAGAGCGCGTAGGTCTGGAATACCATGGCGATGCCACGCTTCGACGGCGGCACGTTGTTGACCACATGACCGTCGATGATCATCTCGCCAGCGGTAATATCCTCGAGACCGGCGATCATGCGCAAAAGCGTTGATTTTCCGCAGCCGGACGGGCCGACGAAGACGACGAACTCGCCCACCTCGATCGTCAGGTCGATGCCGTGCAGGACCTTCACCTGCCCGTAGCTCTTATGGATATCCTTGAGAACCAGGCCCGTCATCTCTTTCCTCCCAATCAGGCGTGACGCGCGAAATGTGCGCCCCAGGCCGGCAGTTCGACCGCGTGATCTTCAATCTTGCCCGAAAAACCGTGTCCGTCGAGTGGCTGCCAGGAACCTGCCGGCACCGACAGGCGGGCGGGTTCGGCGCTCATGTTGAAGACGCACAGAACCGTCTCGTTCGCGAGCGAACGGCTGTAGACCAGCGCGGTCTCGCCAACCTCGTGAAACTCCATACCACCCTTGACCAACGCCGGATGGGCACGACGGAAAGCGAGGAAGCGGCGATAGTGCTCGAGCACGGAGTGGGCCTTGCCTTCCTGAACGCTCACCGCATTGATCGTGTGCTCGACCGGGATCGGCAGCCATGTCTTCGGCGCGGTCGAGAAGCCAGCCTGCTGGGCAACATTGTCCCAGACCATCGGCGTGCGGCACCCGTCGCGCCCCTTGAACTCGGGCCAGAACTCGATGCCGTAGGGATCCTGAAGGTCCTCATAGGCAATGTCGGCTTCGGTCAGGCCCAGTTCCTCGCCCTGGTAGATGCAGACCGAGCCGCGCTGGGTCATGAGGATGGCCGCCATCTGCTTGGCAAAGGCTTTGCGGTCGCCGACATCGGCGCCCCAGCGGGTGACGTGGCGGACAACGTCGTGATTGGAGAAGGCCCAGCAGGCCCAGCCCTCGGGGGCGGCCGCAGCAAAGGCCTTCTGGGTCTCGGCCACGATCTTCGGCGTCAGCGGTTCGGGCGCCAGAAATTCAAAGGCATAGCACATCTGCATCTTGTCGTTGCCGGAGGTATATTGCCCGACGATTTCAAGACCGTACTGGCTGTCGCCCACCTCGCCGACGGCGGCGATCGCCGGGTATTCCTCCAGCACGGCGCGGAAGCGCTTCAGGAAGGCCAGGTTTTCCGGGCGGTTCTTGTCGTAGAGGTGTTCCTGGAAATTGTAGGGGTTCACGGCCGGTGCGGTCGATGCATTGCGCCGCTCGGGCGCAAGCGCCGGATTGTCGCGCAACAGCCTGTCGTGGAAATAGAAGTTGATCGTGTCGAGCCGGAAGCCGTCAACACCGCGATCGAGCCAGAAGCGTGTTGCGTCAAGCACGGCATTCTGGACCTGCGGATTGTGCATGTTGAGGTCCGGCTGCGACGTCAGGAAATTGTGCATGTAATACTGCATGCGGGTCGGGTCCCAGTGCCAGGCGGACCCGCCAAAGATCGACAGCCAGTTGTTGGGCGGCGTGCCGTCCGGCTTCGGGTCCGACCAGACATACCAGTCCGATCTGGGATTGATCCGGCTCGACCGGCTCTCGACGAACCAGGAGTGCTGGTCGGACGTGTGCGAAATGACCAGGTCGATCATCACCTTGAGGCCGAGGCGATGGGCGTCGGCGATCAAGGCATCGAAGTCGGCCACCGTGCCAAACATCGGATCGACGTCCGTATAGTTGGACACGTCATAGCCGAAATCCTTCATCGGCGAAGTGAAGAAGGGCGAGATCCAGATCGCGTCAGCGCCAAGGGCGGCGATATGCGGCAGGCGGGCGGTGATGCCCTTGAGGTCACCGATGCCGTCGCCGTTGGAGTCCTGGTAGGAGCGGGGGTAGATCTGATAGATCACCGCGCCGCGCCACCAGTCCTTGTCCGGCACAGAGGTCGATTGGGTCATTGCAGTCATTGTCAGTCCTTGTCGAATGCTCTCAGGCGATGCCAGGCCATCTCAACCGCCCTTGACCGAGCCGGCGAGCAGGCCGCGGACCAGGTAGCGTTGCAGGGTGAAGAAGACGAGCAGCGGAACGATGATGGTGATGAACGCCGAGGCGGTGAGGATTTCCCAATTGCCGCCGCGCGATCCAAGCAATTCGCGCAGGCGCCCGGTCAGGACGATCGTCTCCTCGCTGTTGCCGAGGAAGACGGTAGCGACGAGCAGGTCGTTCCAGGTCCAGAGGAACTGGAAAATCGCAAAGGAGGCGAGCGCCGGATAGGAAAGCGGCAGCACGATGCGGATGAAGATGGTGAAATCGTTGGCGCCATCAACGCGCGCCGATTCCATGATCTCACGCGGCAGGCCGGCGATGTAGTTGCGCAGCAGATAAATGGCGAGCGGCAGGCCGAAGCCCATATGGGCGAGCCAGATGCCCAGATAGGTCTTGGCCGGAACGCCGAAGAAGGCGCCGATCTTGTTGTACATCTGCAGGAGCGGGATGAGCGACATCTGCAGCGGCACGACAAGCAGGCCAACGATCAGGGCGAGAAGGAGCGCACGACCGGGGAATTTCATCCAGGCGAGCGCATAGGCGGCGAAGGCCGCGACCAGGATCGGAATGATCGTCGAGGGAATGGCTACCGTCAGCGAGTTGAGGAAGGACTGGCCGATCCCCTCGGCCGTCAACACCGTGCGATAGTTGTCCAGGGTGAACCGCGGCGGGATCTCTGCCGTGTAGAAGATACGCATGCCGCGCGTGTTCTCAAAACGAACCGCCGATTCGATGCGAAAGTCGCCGTTCTCCTCGACGGTCAGTTTGGCACCATCGCCCGCATCCACCGCCTGACCAGGCTCATAGGCTGCCGGGTCACGGCTCGACGTGCCGAAGGCGCTGACAAAGCCCTTGCCGCCCTCAAGGACGTTGCCGGAAATGACGAAGGCACCATCCTGCTCGACCTGCCCCTCGGCGGCCGGTGCGCGATAGATGACGTTCTGGGTCGAGGTCGAAAGGGCCGTCCACCAGCCGGAGGCGACAATCTGATCCTTGTCGCGGATCGCGGTAATGAACAGACCGGCCGTCGGGAGGGTCCACAGGATGACCAGAAGGGCGACCGTGATATGGACAAACCAGGTGAGTGGTGAGCGCGCGCTGCTCTTGTACATGTCAGCGTCCCTCCATTTCACGGCTGGCGTTGCGGATGTTCCAGATCATGATCGGGACGACGAGCACCATGATGACGATGGCGATCGCGGCGCCACGGCCGAAGTCGCCACCGCCGCGGAACATCCAGTCGAACATCATGTTGGCCAGCACCTGGGTGTTCCATTGGCCATTGGTCATGGCCAGCACGATGTCGAACACCTTGAGCACAAGAATGGTGATCGTGGTCCAGACCACCGCGATCGTGCCCCAGATCTGCGGCACCTTGATCTTCATGAAGATCTGCCAGGGATTTGCCCCGTCGATGACGGCCGCCTCGATCGTTTCCTCGGGAATGCCACGAAGTGCTGCAGAAAGCAGCACCATGGCAAAGCCCGTCTGGATCCAGATGAGGATCACCATCAGGAATAGATTGTTCCAGAACGGCAGCGCGATCCAGATCTGCGGCTGGCCGCCAAGGGCCACGACGACTGCATTCAGCAAGCCGATCTGTTCGCTTGCGGCATCGCGATAGTCGTAGACAAATTTCCAGATGACCGAGGCGCCAACAAACGAGATCGCCATCGGCATGAAGATCAGCGATTTGGCGATATTGCCCCACCAGATGCGGTCTGTGAGGGCGGCGATGATCAGCCCGAAGAGCGTCGAGGCCGCCGGCACTACGATCAGCCAGAGCATGTTGTTGAAGATCGACTCGCGGAATTCGCGGTCGAAGAACATCCAGCGGTAGTTCGAAAGACCGACAAAACGGGTGCCGGAGCGGTCGAAGAGCGAATAGGCGACGGAAGAAAAGACCGGATAGACCAGATATATGCCGAGCGACAGCAGCGCCGGGGCAAGGAACAGCCAGGGACGGATCAAAGCGGAGCGCCGCAGGTTCTGCGATGCCCTTGCCTGGTCGGAAATATTGGCGGGAAAGAGCCGGTCGAGCAGGAGATTGCTGCCGTAGAAATATCCGATTGCGCCGACCACGCCGAGAACGATCGTCAGCAGGGCATACAAGAGTTGTTCCACCTTAAACCCTCCCCGTCACGCGCGCTTGTCCCCGTCACCACATTGCCGGTGCGCGTCTCTTGATCACACCACGCGAGGCCTTGCGGCCCCGCGTGGATCCTTGTCAGTGATCCTACTTCAGGGCATCCCAGGACTTCTGGATCTCGGCCGTGACAGCGGCTGCGGGCTTGCCGCCGACATAGTCGACCATGCCGGTCCAGAACGCACCCGCGCCGATCTTGCCCGGCATCAGGTCGGAACCGTCGAAGCGGAAGGTGGTGGCGCTTGTCAGGATGGCGCCCTGCTTCTTCAGGGATTCATTGGCGTAGGCCTCGGGGTTTGCACCCTTGAACGGAGTGAGGAACCCGGATTGAGCCATCCAGATCTCGTGGGCAATCGGGGTCTGAAGGAACTCGATGAAGGCCTGGGCGGCGGGGCTATCCTTGGTGATGCCGAAAAGCGTGCCGGCGCCGAGGACGGGCTTGCCGAGATCCTTGCCTGCATAGGCCGGGAAATAAAAGAAGTCCGCGTCGGCACCCAGTTCCGTGCCTTCCGGGAAGAAGGACGGAATGAAGGAGGCCATTTTGTGCATGTAGCACTTGGGCGGCGAGGTGAAGAGCCCCTTCGGGCTGTCGCGGAAATCGGTGGAGGCAACACCGGCCTTTCCGCCGTCGGCGAACTTGTCAGTCGTGGCGAACCAGCCGAATTCCTCGATCGCGCCGATGACCGCCGGGTCATTGAATGGGATCTCGTTGGAGATCCACTTGTCGTAGGTCTCCGGATCGGCGGTGCGCAGCATCATGTCCTCGACCCAGTCGGTCGCCGGCCAGCCGGTCGCAGCGCCGGAACCAAGCCCGATGCACCAGGGGGTCTCTCCCTCGGCGACGATCTGCTCGGTCAGGGCCTTCAGATCTTCCAGGGTCTCCGGCACTTCATAGCCGGCGTCCTCGAAGTTTTCGGGAACGTACCAGACGAGCGATTTCAGGTCGGCCTTGTAGGGGAAGGCAAAAAAGGCCGTGTTGCCGTCCTTGCCCTTGTAGGATCCGAGATCCACCCAGGAGTCGCCGGCTGCGTAGTTTTCCCTCAGCCATTCCGCCGTCTCCGCTTTCATTGGGGCGAGGAACCCCTTGGCCGCGAGGTCGGCGGCAAGACCGGGCTGCGGGAAAACGGCGATATTGGCCGCGCTGCCGGCCTGGGTGTCAATGACGATCTGCTGTTCGAAACTGTCGGAGCCGGCATATTCGACCCTGGCGCCGGTGGCATCCTCGAAATAGGCCAGAACACTCAAGACCAGGTCGCGGTCGGGACCCAGCCAGGGACCGAAGACCGACAACGTCTGGCCCTTTAGGTCATGGGTATTCTTGAATTCCTCGAAGCTCGCCCAATTGAACTTGGCGTCCTCGCCCGGCTTGAACTTCAATTCGGCCGCACCCGCGGCACCGGCAAGAAGGGCGGCCGCTGCGACCGTCATCAGGAAAATTCTCTTCATGTGATTTACCTCCCATCACATAACGGACGAGCAAGCCCCGTCTCGCAGTTTGAAAGCCAGATTATTCAAAGCGCTTTGACACAAAGTCATCACATCGAGTGGGAAAGCGAGTCAAGCATAATTCAGGAATTGCCGCAAATGGTTGCAACACTGCGGTGAAGAAATCGGCACATGCAATTCATTCGACCAATTTCCTGTTTGTCGCAGCGCCCGCGGCTGCTAGACCAATCCAAGCGCTTTGAACGCCGACGAGGCGGCATCCTTGCCAGGCAGTCCCAAGCGGCATGGGAGGAGTGACGCCGTGAACCTGAAGCAATTGTCGGAATTGCTGGGCCTGTCGCAGACGACGATCAGCCGGGCGATCAACGGCTATCCGGAAGTGAGCGAAGAGACGCGCCAGCGCGTGCTGAAGGCCGCCAAGGAAACCGGCTATCGGCCGAACCGCGCGGCGCAGCGGCTGGCGACCGGCAAGGCCGGTTCGATCGGCCTCGTCATGCCGATCGAACCGAACGACAGTTCCGACCTGCATTTCGCCGAATTCCAGCGCGGGCTTGCCGAAGAGGCCCTCAGGCACGACTTCCATCTGGTCATCATGCCGGCCTCGCCGCGCGACGAGGAGCAGGCGATCCGCTGGCTGGTGGCGAGCGGCAGCGTCGACGGCTATTATCTCGCCTATATGCGGGAGAACGACCCGCGCATCGCCATGGCGAAGTCCCTGCCCGTACCTTTCATCGTGCACGGCCGGTCCTACGGCACGGACAATGACTTTCCGTATCTGGACGTCGACAACGAGGGCGCCTTTCGCGATGCGGCGCGGCTCCTGCTGCAACTCGGCCACCGGCGCTTCGCGCTGTTGAATGGTCCGGAGGAGTTCGACTTCGCCATCCGCCGCAGGATCGGCACCATGGCGGCGCTCCAGGAAAAGGGCATCGACCTGGACGCAGGCTCGATGCGCCATACGGCGATGACCGACGAAGAGGGGTTTCGCGGCATGGCGGCGCTGCTGGAGCGGCCTGATCGGCCGACAGCGGTGCTCTGCGCTTCGACCGTTCTGGCGCTTGGCGCGGTCAGGGCGATCAACAGGGCGGGACTGAAGCTCGGCGAGGACATATCGCTGATCGCCCATGACGACGTGCTGCCGCTGCTGAAACCCGAGAATTTCACCGTGCCGTTGACGACGACCCGCTCGTCGCTGCGCGCGGCCGGTATCCGCATCGCCCAGAGGCTGATCGCGGCGATCAAGCGGACAGAGCCGCAACCGCCGGCTCACGAACTCTGGACCGCCGACCTGGTGATCCGCGCCTCGACGGGCCCTGCGCCGAAATAGGTACGGGCGCCCCGCCCCATCGCAATCGGATGTGGAGCCGTCAGAACTTCGGTGCGGGTTTGCCGTTCGAGCGGTAGGCGGCAATCACCGTATTGGCCATGAGCATGGCGATGGTCATCGGCCCGACGCCGCCCGGTACCGGGCTGATCGCACCAGCGACGGGCGCGCATTCGGAAAAGGCCACGTCACCGACCAGCCGTGTCTTGCCCTCGCCCTTCTCCGGAGCCGGAACCCGGTTGATGCCTACGTCGATCACGGTCGCGCCGGGCTTGACCCAGTCGGCCTTGACCATTTCGGCGCGGCCCACGGCAGCCACGAGGATGTCGGCATTGCGGGCGAGTGCGGCCAAGTCGCGGCTCTTCGAATGGCCGATCGTCACCGTGGCATTGGCGGCGAGCAGGAGCTGCGCCATCGGCTTGCCGAACAGGTTGGAGCGGCCGATCACCAAAGCGTTGAGACCGGAGAGATCGCGGCCGCGGATCTGGCGCACCAGGATCATGGCGCCTGCCGGCGTGCAGGAGACGAGACCTGTCTCGGCGTCGCCAGTGGCGAGCTTGCCGGCATTGACGACATGCAGGCCGTCGACGTCCTTTTCCGGCAGGATCGACTGGATGATCGGCTCGGAGTTCAGATGTTTCGGCAGGGGAAGCTGGACAAGCACGCCGTCGACTTCCGGATCCGCGTTCAGTTCGGCGACGAGCGCCATCAGCGTTTCCTGGCTGGTTTCCTCGGGAAGCGTGTGCTGCACGGACTTGAAGCCGCACTGCTTGGCCATCCGGCTTTTCGAGGAGACATAAGCATGGCTTGCCGGATCGTCTCCAACGATCACCACCGCAAGGCCGGGCCGGCGCCCGGTCTCTCCTTCCAGCGTCGCTGCTGCTGTTGTCACCGCCTCGATTACGGAGGCGGCTGCCTGCTTGCCATCAATCACCGTTGTCACGATAGCATCCCTCGCTTGCGTTTCCCGGCAATATAGCCGCCGCGTCGGGCCAGCATTTTGCCTCTCACCGCCGTATGGTGTCAAAAGCATGGTATTTGCAAGGGGAAACCGCAGCTTCCTGTGGCCTCCCTTGGTCTAGCTTCATCTCCGCGGCGAAGCTGATGTTCAGGAATGGCGTCGGGCCAGTCCGCAGGCGGATCCTAGCCGCCAACATGGCGGGGCAGACCCATGATCTTGAAGCGCGCGACATGGCCAAGGAAGACCGGAATGCCGACGACATAGCGGTACCAGAGCCGCTTCGGCTCCAGCCACAGCCGATAGACCCATTCGCAGCGGATGTGTCGCATCCACAGCGGCGCACGCGGAACCTGACCGGAAACGAAGTCGAAGAGTGCGCCGACGCCGATCACGAGGCGGGCATGCTCCGGGCGAATGTTGCGGTCGATCCAGATCTCCTGCAGCGGAGTGCCGAGGGCGACCAGAAGAATGTCGACGCGGGCGGTCTCGACATCATCCAGCACACTTGCGCAATTCTGCTTGTCGAAGTAGCCGTCGACGATTTCCACGAACTCGTGCCAGGGTGCGTGCCTGCGGAAATTCTCCGCGGCGTTGGCGAGCACCTCCGGGCGCCCGCCGATCAGGCCGATCCGCCGGGGCACCTCCATGTAGCTCAGCATGGCCGGGATAAAATCCGTGCCGTTGAGGTTGGCGCGGAAGCGCTCGCCATTCAGGATTTGTGAAGCGAGATCGACGCCAATGCCGTCGGGCAGCAGGACTGTGCGTTTCAGCGCCTCGCGATACTGCGGATCGGACATCATCAGATTGGCATTATTGGCGTTGAGGAACGCCATGTGAATCTGGCCGAACGGCAAGGCCGCCAGTTGGTCGACATGGAACAGCGCGCTATCCCAGGTGAGGTCATAAAGGGGGATGCCGAAGAGCGGCAAGCGCGGTTCCGGCAAGGCTGAACTGGTCGACAGGCTCATGACCACCCCGGACGCATTGCCGCCGCGGAACGTGACGGGCCTTCCGGCCGCCGGACATTTTCGGGCGTGCCGGCAATGCCTGCCAACAAATCCGCGGAAAATGCCGGGCGCGAGAGGAAGGGGAATGGCAACAGCATGACACCACGCAACGCAAGGAATGATAGGTGACTTGTATCGGCAGGATATCAAATCGGAGTTAAGCGTAGGTCTCGCATTTATCCGCGCGGATATACAAGGGCTTAACCATGCCGTATCGAGGCGTTAGAAAGACGCTCACAGGGGCGGCAGGCAGACCCGCTGCCTGGTTTCGTTCCCCCCACCTGGAGCCGCGATGCGCCGAAGTGGACGCCGGCCCGATCTGGCCGTCTACTCGACCTTGTCGCCCTCGATCACCTTGACCGGCTTGCCGGGCGGTTTGGCATTCCCTGTGCTCGTGGCCCGGACATCCTCCTTCGACAGGTAGTCGAGCTGCTCGATGAGCACCTCTTCGACGAATCCCTCGCCAAGATGGGCGTTGATGTCGGCCTTGATCCTCCCGCGGAAGGCGGCAACATCAAAGGCGGCCATGTTCGCAATGTCGACCATCTTGTTGCCGATCAGCAGGGTGAACAGCTCGTCGGTCATCAGCTCGGTCAACGGCAGTTCGACGCCCTTGATCTTTTCCTTGTCCATCATGAAGGAGATGCGGCCAAGGAAATAGCCGCGCACGCTACCGTCGGCGATCATCGGGATAGTGATCGCCTCGCCGCGCACCAGTTCGAGCTTCGCCTTCCTGACGTCCTCTTCACTGACTTCAGCGGGGGCCGTCGCCATGTGTACGGAGAAATAGACCGCACCGAGCGTCACAAGGCAGACCCACAATCCGGCGGCCAGAATCTTGACCATCAGACCTCACTGTAGAGAAACTGTTCCTGGGAATAGGTGCCGTCACCGTCGGCCTCCTGCACGGCATTCTTCAGGAGATCGGCAACCGCACGCACCGCATTCATATGCGCCTCGACACGGCGGGCATTGATCGCCAGTTTCTTCTTAAGGCCCTGCATCTGCTCGACATAACCTACCGCCAGCTCGCGCGGATCGGTGTCGCGACACAGCATGGTCAGTTCATAGAGGCAACGGCTCTTGTGGGCATTCGAGACCTTGAGGTCGAATTCCGGGTCCTTGCCGATGCGCTGATTTTCATTGTCGATGATCATCTCGAGGCGCCCGAGCACCGTCTTGATCCGATAATCGCTATTGATGATTTCCATGGTATTGCCCCGGATGAGTGTTGTTATGCTGTCGTTTCATCGGTCTCGGAGACGCCGAGCGTACGACGCTCCAGGTCCGTCACCATGTTGAAAGCCATGCGCCGATCGGTTTCATCGGTGACAGCGTTGACGAGTTTGTCGCCACGTTTGCGGGCCAGTTCCTCCGCATACATCTGATCGGCAATGCCGACGCCCCCGCTTTCGGCGATCACACCGCCGATCTGCTCGGCCATCATGCTTTTCCAGATCTCGCCGGCATTGCCCTTGCCGTAAACGGCTTCGCTGTCGTCCGGCATCATCGATTTGACGAAATTCTGCAGGACGACCGCCTCGAAGTCGCGGTAAACCTTCGGGGTTGCGCCCGCGGCAGTCTTCTGCACATTGCCGAGGCCGGCATCAAAGGCGGCGCTGTTCAGCACCTCGATCGCAGCACCGAAGCCGGCGCCCTTCTCGGCGAGACTGGTCGCGGCGAAGGCCGCACGATTGGTCTTCAGTTTCTCCTGGGCTGCCGCCAGGACCATTGGATCTGCGGCGCGGACGACGTCGAGCACGAGATCGCTCGGAGGTGATATAGCCACGGTTCCTGTCTCCGGTACTTTGGTTAGGTGATGATTATCACTCGTGAACCTTGCTGGAGGCTGTCGTGGCGAACTTCATGTCGACCAGATCATAGATGGCGTCGTCGTCCGCCGCGCGATCCTCGAACACGCGGGCGTCCTTCATGTTCTCTTCCAGCCGGTCGCCCTTGGCGCGTTCGCGCAGTACCATGATCTCCTGGCCATGCTGGAGGCTGGCGAGTTGCTTGTCGGCATTGGACAGACGGTCGAAGCGATCGGCATAATTCTGGGCGAACAGCCGATGGACTGGTTCGAGCGAGCCGATCGCCTGCATGACGGAGGACATCGATGCGGCATTCTCCTCGCGGCGCTGCGCGGTGAACGCGAGGTCGCTCTCGGCCATGCGCTCCATGTGGCGCTGGACTGTCACGAGCCGCTTCAGCTTTTCTGATTTTTTCGTCGGACCCATGGGCGCTCCTTGAACATCGCATTCATTCAGGCGTCAGCCCAGGAAGATGCGGGGAAAGTTCTCGGCAAACTGCCGGACGATCACTGCGATGGAGAAATACACGAGAAACAGACCGCCCATCAGAAGGTAGGGCGTCGAGATGAAGTAGATCGGGATCTGTGGCGCGAGCTTGTTGATCAGACCGATCGAGAAGTTGAACATGATGCCGAAGATGATGAAGGGGCTGGCGAGCCGCAGCATCAGGAAGAAGGTCGCGCTCAGGGTATCGGTGAGCGTGATCAGCATCTTTTGCACGTCGGGAAATATCCCGAGCGGCATCAGCCCATAGGAATCGATCAAGGCCCGCAGGACGACATGGTGGAAGTCCAGCATGAAAAGCAGAAGTAGCCCGCCGAAGCTGATCATGTTGGTCAGCTGGTTCTCGGGCGTATCTTCAATCACGTCCGGGGCACCCGGCGAGTTAAACCCGATCGACATGGAAATGGCGGAGCCGGCAAATTGCAGGCCAAGCACATAGAACCGCGGGATGATCCCGTACATCGTGCCTACCAGCAATTCGCCGATGATCAGGTAGATATAGGCATAGTCGCTACCCGACACCTTAGGATAGATCGTATCCCACAACATCGGCAGGATGGCCATCGAGATCGCCGCCGCCATCAGGAGCCGGAACAAGACGGGGATACGCGCCGAGGAGAAGCCCGGAAGCACCATGAAGCAGGCGCCGATCCGGCAGAAGGCCACGAACATGGCCAGAACTGTCCCCTCGGGGTCGGTGATCATGAAATGGAGCCCAGGATCTTTATCTCGATGCCCTTGGCCAGTTCGACATGCGACAGGACCGGAAGCGTGGCGAACAGACGCTCGATAATCATGCGCACATAGGAGCGCGTTTCCGGCGAAGTGACAAGCACGAAAGGCAGGCCACGGTCCATGAATTCACGGATAACCTTGCTCGCTTGCTCGGAGAACTCCTCGAGGCTGCGGGGATCGATGTCGAACTCGACGATTTCGCCCTTGGCGTCGCGCTTCAGCGCCTGGTGGAAGACGAGGTCCCATTTCGAGCCGAGGCGCAGCACGCGCAGCACGCCGTTGTCGGTCAGGTCGCCGCAAAGCTGCTGGGCCATGCGGACGCGCACATGCTCGACGATCTGCTCGGTCTTCCTGACATGGGGGGCGAGTTCGGCCACCGCTTCGAGAATCAGGTGCAGGTTGCGGATCGAGACGCGCTCGGCGAGCAGCAGTTTCAGAACCGCCTGCAGACCCGAATAGGACATGTGCGACGAGCAGATCTCGTCGGCGAGCTTCTTGTATTCCGGATCGAGCCGGTCGATCAGGATCTTGACGTCCTTGTAGGACAGGAGCTGCGGCAGGTTGTTGCGGATCACCTCGCTCACATGGGTGAGAACAACCGACACATTGTCGATCGGGTGGAATCCCTCACGTTTGAGTTCCTCGGTGAAAGCCTCGAGAACAGAGACCGCCGGCATGCCGAAGGCCGGTTCGCGGATCTCGTCGCCCGGAACCTTGGGCTTGCGACCCGAGCCGGTGACGACCAGCACTTCGCCGACGCGCAGCTGATTGGAGGCGACCGTGGTGCCATGGATGCGGATCTGGTAGGATTTCTCCTGGATGGCAATGTCATCGGTGACCTTGATCTCGGGCACGACGAAGCCGTACTGACTGGCAAACTTCTTGCGCATCTTGCCGACACGGAAGGCGAGTTCCTGGTGCGCGCCCAGCAGACGGGTCGACACCAGCTTGCCGAGCGCCAGTTCGATCTCGGCGGTCTTGAGCACGGACTTGACCGAATCCTTCTCGGCTTCCTTGGTCTGGATGACCTTCTTTTCCTCCTGCTCGCGCTTGACCTTGTTCTCAGCTTCGATCTGGCGCGGAATGAACCAGCTGCCGAAGGCCATGATGCCGCCGAGCGCCAGGAAAGGCACCATCGGCAGGCCGGGCACGATCGAGAGGAGGACCATCAACGCAGCGGCAACCGACAGGGCGCGCGGATAGCCGCTCAGCTGATTGACGACGGCCTGGTCGGTCGAGCCGGGTGTGCCGCCGCGCGAGACCAGAAGACCGGCGGCGAGCGAAACGATCAGTGCCGGGATCTGGGAAACGATACCGTCGCCGACCGACAGCTTGACGAAAACATCGGCCGCCTCGCCGATTTCCATGCCGTGGCGAAAATAGCCGATGATGATGCCGCCGACGATGTTGATGGCGGTGATGAGGAGGCCGGCGATCGCATCGCCGCGGACAAACTTCGATGCACCGTCCATGGCGCCGAAGAAGGAACTTTCCTGCTCGAAGCTCGCGCCGGCGGAACTGCGCCTCCTTGTCGTCAATCATGCCGGCGGACAGGTCGGCGTCGATCGACATCTGCTTGCCGGGGATGGCATCGAGAGTAAAGCGGGCGCCGACTTCCGCGATGCGCGTGGCGCCCTTGGTAATGACGATGAAGTTGACCGTCACCAGAATCAGGAAGACGATCAGGCCGATCACGAAGTCGCCGGACATGACCAGGCTTGAGAAGCCCGCGATGACGCCACCTGCAGCGTCATGCCCCTGATTGCCGTTGGAGAGGATGACGCGGGTTGTCGCGATGTTGAGCGACAGGCGGATCATCGTCGAGATCAGCAGAATGGTCGGGAAGGACGAGAAGTCGAGCGGTCGCTGGATCCACAGCGCAACCATCAGGATCAGCACCGAAAAGGCGATCGAGAAAGCCAGGCCCATGTCGATCAGGAAGGGCGGAATGGGCAGGAAAAGAATGCTGAGGATGACGACGATGCCGAGGGCAAAGCCGATGTCACGACCCTGCGGGCTGACCTTCGGAATAATGATTGCAGATGGTTGCGCCATTTATCGTTCCGTCTCTTCATGAGAGGTCGGCCGCACGACAAGGACATGCGGCCATGTTCACGTCAGCGATAACGGGCGAAGCTTGCGCGAGGGTGGCACTATCAACAGACGGCCTGGGATCGACCGGGACCGGTCAGAAACCGGTCTGGACGCGCGAAAAGACCAGATTGGCAAACAGCGCGATCTGACCTCCGACAAAGGGAGCGCTGATGCCGATGGTCACCAGGATGGCGACGATCTTCGGCACGAAGGTCAGGGTCATTTCCTGAACCTGGGTAAGCGCCTGGACGAGCGCGATGGAGACGCCGACAATCATGGCAGCAAGCACGGCTGGTCCGGAAGCGACGAGCACGGTCCACACGGCTGCCTGCATGATGTCGAGAGCGTCTGCCTCATTCATAACGAACGAATCCCCGTACCGGAGGGAGAATCACCCCTCCGGCGATTGGTATCACCGGTTCAGCTGCCCGTCGATGCCGGTGTCGGGGCGCCAACGCGAACACCCACAACAATCGGGATTTCCACGCCAGCGGCAGTCGTCGCAACCATGGTATCGCTATAGACGCGTACGGAGGCAATGACGCCTGTCTTCGTCCCGTCAGCGCTGGTGATCGTCTGGCCGATGTAGTTCGATGCATTCGTCAACGCGTTGCCGGTGATCAATGTCTCGAGATTGGCGTTGGTCTGGATCGTCTGCTCGACCTGGGAGAAGGTGGCCAGCTGGGCGATCTGTTCGCTGGCATCCATCGGGTCGGTCGGATCCTGGTTCTTCATCTGGGCGATCAGCAGCTTCAGGAAGGAATTATAATCCAGGGAAGCGCTCGCGGAGGCGCCTGCCGCTGTGGAGGCGGCCCCGGTCGATGTCGTACGGGGGGCCGAGGTAACACCGTCTACCGCCATGGTGCGATCTCCTTGCGAATCTGTTCGACTGTGGCCGGGGTCATTTCCTGGCTGTTGAGGATCTCATCCTCGAGTGCGTAGAGGCCGCGGATCGCCTTGAGCGCATCGAAAGCGCGGCCGGACGAAACCATGCCGTCGACCCGTTTCAGCTCGGCAAGGATCTCCTCGTTTTCGAAGCAGGTGAGCAGCATGATGATCGACTTGCGGAACATCGTCATCGACTGTTCGCGCCCGTCGGGATTGATCAGCATCATCTGGGCGATAAAGTAGAGCTGGCGGAGCGGCGTCGTTGCCTGTTCCGGCTGCAGGACGTGGTTCTCCAAAAGGAAGGTCACGTCGTTGAGGAATTCCAGCGCAACCTTGCGGTCGACGCGCAGAACCGCTCCGTTGATGAAAATCCGTTCGCCCGACTTGAGCGAGATGCGCAAAGTGCTCTTCATTTCAGTCCATCCCTGATGATGGTGGTCACGTCGATAATGCCCTGGAAATTGGTGGATTGGCGCTTCCGAATCCGGTCGCATTCCTTCAGAATCCAGATGGCGATTGAGATCAGATTGGCGCGCAATTCGGCGTCCAGCTGATTGTCCGGCTGTTGCAGATCCTCGATGAAGCGGATCCAGACCCGGCGAGTATAGAAAAGCGCCTCGATGGCTTCCCGGGTGTATCCCTCCTGGTCGCGCGCGAGAGCGAGCAACTCGATGCACCGCGACAAGGCCTGCCGTTCACGATCCTTGGCGTCCGCGACG
This sequence comes from Rhizobium arsenicireducens, assembly GCF_964021225.1. Classification (NCBI taxonomy): domain Bacteria; kingdom Pseudomonadati; phylum Pseudomonadota; class Alphaproteobacteria; order Hyphomicrobiales; family Rhizobiaceae; genus Rhizobium; species Rhizobium arsenicireducens. The sequence continues at coordinate 2,693,293 of NZ_CAXHYK020000001.1, forward strand.
CCATCCTCCATGATTTCGGCATATGAAAACTGGTACATTCATTTGTCCTTCATTTTCATTAGATCCCTTTGATCATCAAAGGTAGTTGACAAGGCTCAGCGCTTGGATCTTCGCCGTCAATGTGTAGGAAGCCTCGACCAGGGACAGGAGGTTGTTCACCCGGGTCGAAGCCTCGTAGGCGTCGACCTCGATCTTGCTCGAGAGCGAGGTCTCGATGATGTCGATCTGCACCTGGAGGGATGCGCTGGCCTTGTCGATACGAGCCTCCGACAGGCCGAGCAGGGTCCGGGTGCTGTTGATGCCGTTGATCGCCCGACCCGTGTAGGAGATAGCCTGCGAGGTTACGACGCTACGGGCCCCGTCTGAAAGGTTGAGTGCCAGCAATTCCCTGGAGACAACCGCAGCAAGGGCGAAATAGCGCATGCCTTCGCTATTGGCGGAGGCCGAGGTCTGGACGGACTCGCTCTGGCTGATCCGACTGGTCATGACCTCGTCGGTCGCGCTGGACCAGTTCGTGTTCCAATCGGTGCCGGTGTACATTGGCTCGACAACATTGATGATGAAGTCTTCCATGCTCGGAGCCGCGCCACTGGCGGCGATATTCACGGTCTGGGGATCGGTCTGCGTGAACCCGAAATAGGAGGAGAAGGCAGCGTCGAAGGCCAACTTCGCGGGGGATGTGTCACCGTATTCCGTCATCGGCTGGACGTCGGTGTTGATGCCGGAGAACAGGTACTCGCCACCGATGGAGGTGTTCGCCATGCTGGTGAAGGTGGCCAGTGAATTGGAGATCGTCTGAATCCCCGTCTGGAGATTGTTGAGATTGGACGTTCCTGAAAGCGCAATCAGCGCCACGTTCATCTCTTCGGCCGCCTTTGCCATCTGGTCGAGCGCCTCTTGCGAGGCCTCCAGCCGCTGGGTGGAGACTGCGTTGTTGTTCTTGATCGCCTGGAGCCGAAGACTGTCCCTCGTCAGGTCGACCACCATAGACGTCGCACCGCCGATCTCGGCACCGATATCGGCATAGATACCGGACGTAACTTCCTGTTGGGCCTTGATCAATTCGTTCTGGGCCTGACGGATGGTAAGGCGCATCGAAGTCTGAATGGAGAGATTGGAAATGTTCGCTGTGGACATGAGTTATCGCACCATTGCCAGAACAGATTGGAACATCTCGTCTATCGTCGCGACGAGCTTGGCGGTCGCCTTATAGGATTGCTCCACGTCTAGAAGGAGCGAAAGCTCCTCATCGAGACTGACGCCGGTGCTTGACGAATAGGACTGGAAGGAGCGCTCATAGAGCGCCACCTTGTTGTCCGAGGCGGTGGTCGCCTTGGAGCGCAAGTCCTCCAGCCAGCCAATCGAGCCGCTGGCAAATGTCATGACGCTCATCGACGTCTTCAAATCGGCCGTCGCGTCGAACGTGCGGTCGGCATCGAGCTGATCCGAGTAGCGCACCAACAGGGCCGTGTAGCCGGATGCGTTGCTGGTGTTCCAGGTGTAGGCCGCGCCGTTGATCCCGCCATCGCGCAACAGCATCGGATTGCCACCCGAAGACGTTATGACCGCGGTCGAGACTCGAATACTGCCTGCCAGGCCGGGTTCGACAATACCCGAGGTTAGGGCCGTGCCGCCGGACCAAGTGAAGAGGCCGGGCATGTCTGCGGCTACGCCGAGCGGATCCGTCTCGGCGAAGGCCTCGATCAGGCCGCGCGCGACTTCATCGAGTTGCGTCTGGAAGGTGGGGGCGATTTCGTCGCGCAGTTGGAGAAGCGCGCTCAGCGAGCCGTCAGCACTGGTATTGCCGCCCTGACCCGGCTTGATTGCCACGCCATCGACAAAGATGGAATTGCCGGTCACCGTGGCGTCATAGGCCAGCGTCCGATTGAATGTAACTGTCCGCGGTATGGTCTCGAACAGGGTGGTGCCCTGGGTCGTGTAGATCACCATATCCCCGTTGCCGCGGGCGTTGGCCTCGATGCCGATGATCTGGGAGATGTCCTTCAGCAGCGTATCTCGGGTGTCGAGCGCATTGTGCGCATCGGCCCCGATCGCCATGGCCTTGACCACCGTCGTATTGACGACCTCAAATTCGGCGAGGAGGCGGTTCAGTTCGTCTACCTGGCTCTTGATCTCAGCGTCGGCATCGACGCGAACCTTCTGCACGGTCTTGGCTGCTTTGTTGAGCGAATTTGCCACATCCTGCGCATCCGTAACCACGGTCGCGGCAAGCGTGAATTCACCCGGCGAAGCCGCAAGGGCGTCCAGACTGTTCTGCAATTGGGCCAGATAGGTCGAGGGAGACAGCTCGTAGTCATTCCCGCCGAGAGCATTGGAAAGCGTCGTCAATCCCTTTAGCAGGGCCTCCTGGGCACTGGAGGCCGAGCTCGCACTGGTGAGCTGGCGCAGCAGGGCCATTTGCTGCGCGCGCTCCGTATTGACCATCGACGCACCGTAGATGGTGTTGGTAACGACAGGCGCACGCCGCACATAGTTTGCATTTCCGTTATTGGCAATATTCGTCGTGATGACGGAAGTCTGTTCCCCCGTATTCCTGAAAATATTCTGTGCCGTATTAAGTGCAGAAGTAAGCGACATGTGGCTGCCTTAACCTTTCGGTTATCTCTTCAGGTTGACCAGAACTTCCATCAATTCGGAGCCGGTCTGGAATACCTTGGAGTTCGCGGTGTAGTTACGCTGGGATTCGATCATTGCGGTCAGTTCTTCCGCCACATCGACATTGGAGTCTTCAAGGGCGCCGGAAATGATCGAGCCGAAGCCGCTGGTGCCGGCATAGCCCATGACGATGACGCCGGAGGAGTTGCTCTGGGTGTAGAGATTGCCGGCGACCGGGTTCAGGTTGTCCGGGCTTTGAACGCTGGCAAGCGCCACGCGGAAACGGGGGGTCAGGTCCCCGTTGTCGTAGACGACCGAGACCACGCCCCCGGCGTCGATCTCGTAGCCGACGACTTCCGAGGCCGCATTGCCGTTAATCTCGCCTTCCTCGACCGAGAAATCGGCCGCAAGCTGGGTCGAAATACCCGTGCTGATCTCCATGGAAGCCATATTGGCACCATCGACGACGAAAGCCGTCGTGGTCAGAGAGGTCGGCGAGACGATCTGACCGTTGGCATCGAAGGTGACGGCGGTCGGCGGTACGACTACGGTCGCGGGAGGACCTGCATAGTTCGCCGTCACAGACCAGGCATTCACGCCGGTCTTCGTGTAAGTAAACTCGATCAAGCGGCTGTTGCCCTGACTGTCGTAGGCGACAAGCGACGTGGCTTCTGAATCACCTACTGCGGTACTGGACGGCAGGTTGACATTGAGTGCGCCAGCCGTGGATGCCGTTGCCGAGATCGAGGCCGAAGAAAGGTTGATCGGCTCAAGGCCATTGAAGCCATTGACGACGATGGTCGGGTCAGCCGTCGAGGAGTATTCGTAGCCCATCAGCGTGTAGCCTGCCGAGTTCTTCAGCGTACCATCATCCTGGATGACGAAGGAGCCGGCACGCGTCAGGTAGTCGACGCCGTCAGAACCCTTGACGATAAAGAAGCCGTCGCCATTGATCGCCAGGTCCGTCGAGGACGTGGTGTAGCTGAATGTGCCCTGGCTGGAGATCGAATAGCGCACGTTCGTCTCGACACCGCCCGAGTTATAGGCGCCCGCCGTGGTCGGCAGGATCATCGAGGAGAACTGCACCGAGGCCTTCTTGTAGCCGACCGTGCTGGAGTTGGCGATGTTTTCAGCCACTGTGCCAAGGCGATTCGCCTGGGCGTTCATACCGGACACACCGGTTCGCATCGTTCCGTAAAGGCTCATAGAAAATCCCCGTTTTCGTAGTCATTGCAGAGAATAGGAGGCGGGCCTTGCGTGAAGCTGTCTGGAAATCGCGGGCCTTTCCGAATTCGTTCGGAGGCCCGCCCGCGCGAGGCCAGGAGCTGAGAAATCAGCTCCAGTCGATGCAGTAGCCAAGGAAGCGCTTGGAATCGACCGGGTCGAAGCCGAGCTTCTTGCGCAGCTTCTTGCGCAGCTTCGAGATGTGGCTCTCGACTACATTCTCCTCGACCTCTTCGTCGAAGATGCCGTAAATCGCATTGAAGATCTGGGTCTTGGAAACGCGACGCCCGCGGTTGATGACCAAATATTCGAGAATGCGACGCTCGCGGCGTGGCAGGGGGAAAATCTCGCCGGTAATTTCCGGATCGCGACCATCCGAGAACACCCGGATCGGGCCGATCTCGGTGTAATTGGTGATCGCCTTCAAGCGCCGGCGGATTGCCGCCGCCCGCGCCAGGATCTCCCTCGGATGAACCGGCTTCCTGACGACGTCATCAACGCCGCAGTCAAATAGCGCCAGCGTGGCCTCAAGAGAAGGCTGATCACTGACCGCGATTACCGGTGCCTGTGACCGGTCACGAATTGCGCGTGGCAACTCATGCGTGCATTCGCCCTGCCCCAGCAGGAAAGCCTCGACAGCTGCGATATCGGAATCGGCCGCCGTATTGACCCACTCGCCGAACTCGACCGGATCAAATCCGGTCGATGGAATCCCCTCACGTCCAAATAGTGAAGTGTACCCGTCTTTCACGAGCTCTCGCTCGTCTACCACTACGATCATTCGTCCGCCTCCGAATCAGTGTGGTGCCTCGATGCACTATCGGTACGAATTGAGCGAATCACGGACAACTAGATGATGTTAATGGTAGGTATTAACAGTTGATTAATATTTTGGTGGCGATTTGATCTATATCTTGTATGCCTGGGCAAATATAGACACAACTATCTTGCTGAAAAGTTAACATATGGTTAACGCCGCTCCCGCGCCGCCCAAACTTTTCCACATTCCAGACACAATGTGCAAATCAGCAGTTTGGTACTTGTCTAGTCCAAAATCTTGCTATTCACCGCAAAATGTTCGGGCATTGCGGGTCCATTTTCCATAGCCCGTTGCCACCAGATTGGAGATCACCCGGCAGACATATCTCTGCTGCGCCGGGTCATTGTTCGGCCCTGCATGATATCTCGCCACCGCCATCGTCCAGGTTTCGTGACGATCGTGCAGGTTGCGAAGAAAGCGCGCTGCATATTCGACATTGGCGCGCGGGTTGAACATGGCTTGCACCGAGGGGAAATTCTCCCCGTGGAAGTGCTGATTGATCTGCATGCAACCGACGTCGATCAATTTGGAGCCTTGCCGGCGCGCCTCGATGAAGGCATGCAGGGCCTCGGCTTCGCTATCGAAAAACATGGATTTCCCCTCCACGTTCATCGCGAAGGGCTGGAGTGATCCCTTCCGCCCCGTCTCCGTCAAACCAACAGAGTAGAGGATCCCTTCCGGGATCGCGTATTTCGCTGCTGCTGCCTGGATCTCGCTTTCGCAAGCGCCTGCGGACGCAGCAGCCTCAGATATAGACGTGGTCAGGACGAGTAGCACCAGCCCCACCAGTGGCCGCCTGTACCGCACTCGTGTCATCTGCCGTCTTCCCCGTACCATTGGCGCTATCAGTCTGCATCGTCGCCGTGCGGCGGTCTCCGCTTCCGTCTCCGCCCTGTGCATCACGCTGCGCCTGCTGGCCGGAAGACTGCCCCTGCGCATTGGCCTGGCTGCTGTCAGCCCGTTCCGCCGCGCCGGTGGCCATACTGACCTGGATCTGGTCGACCGCGAAACCATGTGCCCGCAGTGCCTTGAGCATGTCGCTCTGGTCGTCGCTCAACTGCTTGTAGGCCGCATGCGTCTCAACGGTGATCTGCACCGACAGTTCGTCGCCGCTCAGCCGAAGCGTTGCCGTGACATTGCCGAGCTCGATCGGACTCATCTGCAGCTTCAAGGTATTGACGACCTTGCCGGAACTCGACTGGCTGGCAGCATTGGCGAGTTCCGAGCCAGGCAGCATTGCGCTTGCCCACTCCCCATCACCCATCATGGCGGAGGTGATCGCGCCCGCATTGGTCGAGGCCGGCGCGATATAGCGGCGCGCGTCGAGGACAGCGACGGTCTGGCCGCCCTCCTTGGCCGAGCCAATATCATATTTGACTGTCTCGCCGTCGGACTGGCCGACACGCATCGAGAGCGCCTGACCCTTGCCGTCTGCCCGCACAAAGCGGAATGAACGATCGGCGTCAGCGTTCGGGGTACCCGGTTCGGACGCTTCGACAGAAGGAACACCAGCGCTTGCTTCGATACGAGATGCCCGCGCATCAACCGCGGACACAGCAACGGCTGCCTGATCACCCGCCGCAAGACGGCCAGCCATCGTGCGATCGCCACGCGGCCCGGTTGACGCCGCCTGGCCGGCGGATGCCGCATTGTTGGACAACATCGTCAGAACATCGCCGAGTTCGGATATCGTGCCTGCGGGTGTTGCTGCATTCTCCGCCTTGGCTGTCCTATCGGCATCGCCGGACTTGTCCGCCCGGTCGGCCTTCTCAGTCTTTGCCACCTGCGCATGCTTGACAACCTGCGCCAACTGGCCCGCGTCTAGCGTTTCGACCGCGGGCGCGTTGCCGGCAGTCAAGACCTGACGGGCAAGGGTTTTCGCGGTTCTGGTCGCAATCGCATCGGCCGGCTTTTCGCCCGCTACCTGGCCGGCGACAGAGCCACCCGCAGCATCCCCTGCTCTTGGGTGGGCGTGGGTCGCGCGAGCGAGATCAATCAACGGTCGCGGCGTCTTGGCGGCCTTCGTGTCCCCAGCCTGCACTTCAGATCCGCTCGGGGCGTCGGACACAAGAGTCAGGTCAGCCGCAGCATCATCCCGATTCTGCCGGTGGCGGCCGCTTTGGCCGGCATTCGACAGGGCGTCGTGGAAACCGTTTCCCGCCTTGGTCTCGCCTCGCTGCGCTTTCGCGTTCCCGGCCAGGGAAGCCTCTGGAGCCTTGATATTCTGGGCTGCTGCGGGGTCGATCATCAGTTTGTGCCTTCTTGCTTCAGCAGGTCGTCGATCGCATCCAGTTTCGAACGACCGGTATCAACGAAGGAGCGGAACTCCGGGTCCGGATCCTTCGCGCCTGCCGTCTTCAGCTCAGCCGGGCCAGGCTGTGTACCAGCAGGAACCGAAGGGGGTGCTGTCGGATCCTGCTGCACGTCCTCGGAGATCGCCTCGCCAACGGATTCGTCGTTAGAAGGCACCACATTCGGCTCGGAATCTTGCGCCGGGCTGATCGGCTCCGGCTTGCGCACAACCTCCTCGGCAATCGCGGCGGCAGCGTCGCGTAGCGCACGGTCCGAGGGCGAGAGGATCTCGTCGGGAATGGCGGCGATAGCCGCGATCGCAGCACCAACTTCATTGGTCGGAATACCCGCGAGCCCGCCATAGAGGTTGGCAAGTGCATCAGCCCCCTCGGCGGTGCCCGACAGGAGCTTCGACTTGTCCGCAGCCTGACGCGCGAGTTCGTTACGCCCCTTGATCGCCGCCTGACGCGCGATCCGCAGGTAGACCTCTCGCTGACGGTCATTGTCCATATAGGCCAGCGTCGCCGTTATCTCCGAGCCGTCGAAGGCCTCATGGTGCTCGACCACGAGTTGGACGAAGAGATCGGCGAACTGGCTGGCATAGGGCGAATGCAGGAAGCGGCGCGCATAGCGGTTGGCATAGGCGGAGGCCTTGTCGACCATGCCGCCCTCGACCGCAACGGCCAGCGAGCGGCGCAATGCCGCCTCCTCGACGATCGTTCCCGGCGCGGTCAACCGTGCCCAGTCATAGAATTCGAGCGCCTTGGCGGGATCTCGCGGGATCATCACATTACCGGCCACGAGCGCCAGATAGGGGGCGATCCTGGTGTCGCGGTATTCCGCCACCATGTCGCCGAGTGTGTTGGCGATCAACGTGCCCTTGCCCGATAGGTACTTGCGCAGCGCGTCGGTGACGCGATTGTCGAAATTGCCGTCAATGTCGCGCGCAACGAGAAACTCCAGCGTCGCTGGATTGCCCCCACTCATCGCGTAGATCAGGCTTGCATCGACATTGCGGGGGTCTGCGAAAATCGCAGGCGCGGCGCCACGTAGACGCTTGTCGATCGTTTCCAGCATGAAGCGCTGCATTTCCGCGGCCGAGTGATCGCCAAGCACGACCAAATCCTGCACGAACTGCAGCGAACGCAGCACCTTGTAGGGCTCGACGCGGTCCAGTTCCTCGGCCGGCGCCGTCCCGGTCCAGACAAGACCGAGGAGCGAGAGAGCCGGTATCAGCCGCTGCAAATTCAGGCGCCCCATGTGATTATCCCTGGTCCGCCTGAATCAAAATCTCGATACGGCGGTTGGCGTCGGCAAACGGATCATCGGGGATCTGCAGGCGGCGGTCGGCGAAGCCGGAAACCTGCTCGACGCGTCCCTCCGCAAGGCCGCCACGCAGGAGCATGTAATAGGCGCTGTGGGCGCGTGCCATGGACAGGCGCCAGTTGTCGTTTTCGTTCCCCTTGAAAGGCCGACCGTCGGTATGGCCGCGGATCACGATCGGGCCCTCGCGCTGCTGCAGCAGCTTGCCGATCCGCTCCATCGCCACGACGAGTTCCTTGCGCGGTACGGCCGACCCGACATTGAACATCGGCGCATCAGACTGGTCGGATATCGTGACCAGCAGGCCTCCTTCGGCGGGGCTGACGATCAGGCCTTCGGCGAGCTTCCCCGAGACGCCATTGATTTCCTTTGCGATCTCGGCCTTGAGCACTTCCGCGGCTCGTTCCTTGGCCTGGTACTCCTCCTCGGCCGTCTTCGGCGCGGAGCCGACCTCGGTCTCGGTCTCGGTCTTCGTTTGGTCGGATTTTTCGCTCTTGCCAAGAGGCGCAGCCTCCGAGAGCGGATCGGTCGGCTTTTCCGACCTCTCGCCGGACACAGCCAGAGCAAGTTCCTGCGCAGCCTCGTTGGGATCGAGGTTCTCGACCGTGGTGGGAGTCGTATCCTGTATTCCGGGCTTGCCCTTGGCCGACTGCACCTGTTGCGTCCAGAAATCCGGATCGAACGGGTCGCGATAGGCCTCGCCGCCTTCCGCGCCGGTCGATGGCCCGGAATCGGCTGCACCGCCCTCGCCCTTGGCGCTGACATTGGCCTGCTGGCCGACTTCCTGGGCGATCTCGGCGAGCACGGAATAGGGGTTTTCGAAGAAATCAGCCTCCGAATAGTTGGTCTGGTCGCCGGAAGACGCGGTCTGGTCCTCTCCGGTTGCAGCCGCTGCACCGACGGTCTCCTGCTCTTCTTCGACCTGAGAACGCTCCTGGTTCTGCTCGCCCTCGGCCTGATCGACGGGTTTGTCCAACCCCTTTTCAGTCGGCTTTTCGTCCGAGAGGCTGATCGGGTTGAAGTAGCTGGCGACCGAGGCCTTCGTCTCTTCATTGGCCGCATTGACGAGCCACATCACCAGAAAGAAGGCCATCATTGCCGTCATGAAGTCGGCATAGGCGATTTTCCAGGCTCCGCCGTGATGGTCGTCATGACCGCCGCCGCTGTGGCGCTTGATGATGACGATCTCGTTCTTTCCGTGGTGATGATTTTCGCTGTCGCTCATCCCAGGACTTTCTTCAGGCTAGCGGCGAATGCCGAAATGCGGGTAACCAGCACGGTACCGTCGAGTTCTGCCGAGAGATCGAGGTCCTCGTCTTCGATATGGCGCAACCTTTCGACAGCTTCGGGCATGTGAGTGAGCAACTGATCGAACAAGGCCCGCGGCCCCTTCAATGTAATCGTACCTGCCTCGCCGTCGGAGATCGCGGCCTTCAGCAGGTCGGCAAGATCGGCCACCGCCCTTGCCACGACTTCCTGCGACAGGAATGGGCCAAACGCCTCGGCGGCGCGCTCGCTGACGGCAAGCGCTATTTCAGCCGCTACGCGGTCAAGGCTTTCGGCGAGCCGACTTGCGGTTTCGCCCATCAGCCGGGCCTCCAGCGCCGCCATCGCCTCGTCGTGGGCAGCCTGCATTGCGGCACGCTCGGCGGCATGCCTTGCGCTCAGTTCGCCCGTTGCGGCCTCATGGCCGGCGGCATAAGCCTCGCGGCGTTCGGCCTCGACGTCAATCGGCTCCGGCTCAGGCATGCTGGGGAAATCGGTGTCGAAGCCGGTGTCATCGAGAGAAACGAAATCGCCCCCGATGGCGCCCGAAGGCGCGCCTGCGGGCACGGAAAAATCCTTGAGGTAGTGGGCGAGCGGCATGCTCATCGACGAACGACTCCCGTGGCGAGAACTGCCGACATCCTGTCGCGGCGACAAAAGAATGACCTGAAACACCTAAATATATTCGGAACGCGCATAGTCATCATGCCATCCAGTGCCGGCTTCAGATCCCAGGATTGTGTTAGAATGCGCCTGGCGAAAATGCCATTTGCCTCGTCCGAGACTAGAAGCCCAAACTTGTGCGAGGATGAAGGTTCTGGAACCGCGTAGCTGATTGCGGCCTTGCGCCCCATTTTCGGCGATCGCCGCAGTCGCGCCAAGGGCACGGCTCCTTCCCCCCCGCCGGTCAGTCAACCTACTTGAAGAGCATAAGGATGTTTTCAGCATTCGAGTTGGCGATCGAAAGGGCCTGGATGCCGAGCTGTTGTTGCGTCTGAAGGGCCTTCAAGCGGGTCAATTCCTCATTGAGGTCCGCGTCGACCAGACGCCCCACGCCCTTGTCGATCACATCCATCAGGTTATTAACGAAGCTGTCCTGCATCTCGATGCGGCTGGTGATGGCGCCGAGCGTGGCGGCAAAGTCGGTCAACTGGCCCAGCAGGTCATCGATGACGCTGAGCATATCGCCCAATTCCTCGGTCGTCGTATTGACGTCGATCTTGATTTCCATGGCGCCTGCTGGGGGAGTGCCCATGTCGAGCAGGAAATATTCACGCGGTGTGCCGGTGGTGGGCATGACAAGCAGGTCTGCGTCGATCGCCTTGGTCAGGAAGCCGCGGCTGCTGTCCCCTGTGTCGATCAGGACGGACGTTTGGGTGTCGAAGTCCAGCGTGGTGACCTTGACGCTGCCGTCCGCTCCGCGGACGAAGGACGATACCACCTGCTTGATGCCCAAAGCACCCGCAGTCGTATTGTAAAGCCAGTTTTCGCCCGAGAACGAGGCGGATTGGGCCGAGGAAATCAGCTGATTCTTCAGCTGCTTCATTTCCTCATTGATCTTTTCCTTGTCGACGCCCGGCTCGCTGGCCGCGACCAGCTTGGCCTTGATCGTCGACATGACGTCAATGACGTTGTCGAGGGCGGTGTAGGCGGTATCGACAGTGGCTGCACCAAGTCCGAGCGCGTCCGAAACGGTGGAGAGCGCCGCATTGTCCGAGCGCATGGTTGTGGCGATCGACCAGTAACCGGCGTTGTCGGCCGCGGTTTCGACGCGGTAGCCGGACGAGACCCGGCGTTGCGCCATTTCCAGATTGCTATCGATGGAACGAAGCGTCTGGAGCGCAGCCATTGCCGCAGCATTGGTCATAATACTGGTCATCTGATGCCTCTAAGCGTTTGAATTGGCACATCCGGTGCGAGACCGACTGTAACGAGAGGCATCATGCAGACCACAGCTGGCGCGGTCCTCGTCACCGTTAACAAATCGTTAACGGAAACAGTTAACAAACGCGGACGCAGAATGGCAAGGCGGTTTGATCGGAAAGGGCGCGTAAACGGAAAAGCCAAAAGCTTCGCGCAAGCCAGAAAGGAAAATCCGCGCCCCTTTGGCAGGGACGCGGATCTGTACCGAAGACATCTGACACGTCATCAGCGCGGGACGAAGTCGCCCCTAGCCAAGGGCGCCGCTTACTGACGGAAGAGTGTCAGGATGCTTTCGGAAGCGGTGTTGGCGATCGACAGGGCCTGGATGGCGAGCTGCTGTTGGGTCTGCAGCGCCTTGAGGCGGGTCGATTCCTCGTTCATGTCCGCATCAACCAGACGTCCGATGCCGGAGTCGATCGAATCGGTGAGCGAGGCGACGAAGTTTTCCTGCATGCCGATCCGCATCGCGATCGAGCCGAGATCCGCGGTCGCGCTGATCATCGCTTCCAGAGCCACGTCGGTCGCCTGCACCATGGTCGCAAGCTCTTCGTTGGTCAGAGCGGTGATATCCACGGTATCAAGCGAGGCCGGTGCGACGACGACTGTTGCCGGCGGGATCGGAGTTACATCCACGACCCAGCTTGCCGCCGCAGGAACAGTGCTTGTTGCAGCAATTTCCTGACCGGGCGCGGTGGTCGAATCAACGGCCTTGACCCAAACGCCCTGAACCTTCACGTAATCGGCCGCGGGCACGGTGGTGTTGGCATAATTGCCTTCAAAGGTGGCACCGTCCGCGATCAGGGCGTCGATCGTGTAGGCCATCACTGTGTACTTCTGGGTAACGCCGCTCACGTTGATGTCCAGCGTGATGGATGCAGGCGTTACATTGAAGATGCGGTCGAGAATGCCAAGGTCTCCGCCATCATCGAACAGGACGGTATTGGCGGTCAGATCATAGTTGATCTTCTTGACTGAAACCGAGCCGTCTTCGGAGCGGATGAAAGAGCCCACGACGCTCTTCTGAACCGTGCCGCCTGCCGCCGTCAGATCGGCCTTCATCCAGTTTTCGCCGGAGAAAGAGGCCGAGGACGCAATGCTGCGGAGTTGCTCCTGCAGCTGGGAAATCTCTGCCTGAATCTTTTTGCGGTCGACACCTTCTTCGGTTGCGGCGACCATCTTCGCCTTGATTTCCTTGACGACTTCCACGGCGCCTTCCATTGCGGCGTAGGCCGTGTCGACCTTGGCGGCACCGAGGCCGAGGGCGTCCTGTACGGCGGAAAGCGCCATGTTGTCGGAGCGCATGGTGGTCGCGATCGACCAATAGGCGGCGTTGTCGGAAGCGGTGCCGACGCGCAGGCCGGACGACACGCGCGCCTGGGTATCCTGCATCTTTGCATCGATCGAACGGAGGGTCTGGAGTGCAGCCATCGCTGCGTTATTGGTCAAAATGCTGGTCACGGTCGTGTCCCTTAATGGCTAGTTTTGGGGACATCCCGGTTCGTCCGGGAACGATGACTTGGCGTAATGCCCTTAACCATTTCTTCGTCTTGGTTAACTCATCGTTACATGAGCTCATCTAAACGCGCCATGGTTAACGCATGGTTAATGGTGGTTAACAAAAAAAGCCGCCCCGGAGGGCGGCTTTCAACTGTCCTGTATCGCGTCTTAACGGAAGAGCGAGAGGATGACTTCCGAAGAAGAGTTGGCGATCGACAGCGACTGGATGGCCAGCTGCTGCTGGGTCTGCAGTGCCTTGAGGCGGGTCGACTCTTCGTTCATGTCGGCATCGACCAGACGGCCGATACCCTTGTCGATCGAGTCGGTCAGCTTGGCGACGAATTCCTGCTGCATGTCGATGCGCATGCCGATCGAACCGAGGTCGGCAGCAGCGCTCGTCATGTCGGTCAGGGCAGCATCGACGCCGGAGATGAGCGCGTCGAGAGCCGCATTCGAGATGCCGACGATGTTGATGTCCTTGATCGAGGTCGGGGCTGCTACGTTGGTAGCCGGAGCGTTGCCCGTGTCCACACCGTAGTAGACGCCGGCTTCGTCATGCAGGGCTTCCTGGCCGGTGCCGGTGACATCGATTGCCTTGACCCAGTTCGTGTCGTCGACCTTGACGTAGAAGTCGGTACCGCCGACATCTGCCAGCTGCGTGGTGACGCCGCCAACCGTATTGGTCGTAAAGGTCGCGTTCAGGGCGATCAAGTCATCGACGGAATAGGCGGCCACGGTGGCTGGCGAAGATGCACCGTCCGTGTTGACCGAGAGCGTCACGCTCTTCTGCGAGACGTTGTAGGTCTTGTCGAGAATGCCGAGGTTACCACCCGAGGTGTCGAACAGAACGTTGTCGGTGGTCAGGGCGTAATCGACCTTCTTGACCGAAACGCTGCCGTCGTCTGAACGGACGAAGGAAGCGACGATCGACTTGGTGGTCGAGACGCTCAGGTCGGACTGCAGCCAGTTTTCGCCGGAGAAGGAGGCGGCCTGGGCGATCGAGGTCAGCTGATCCTTCAGCTGGGAGATTTCTTCCTGGATCTTCTTCTTGTCGACGCCGTCTTCCGTGGCGGCGACGAGCTTGGCCTTGATTTCCTTGACGACTTCGATGGCCGAATCCATACCGGCATAGGCGGTGTCGACCTTGGCGGCGCCGAGGCCGAGAGCGTCTTCAACAGCGGCCAGCGCCATGTTGTCCGAACGCATGGTGGTGGCGATCGACCAGTAGGCAGCGTTATCGGAAGCAGAACCGACGCGAAGGCCCGAGGAAACGCGTGCCTGTGTCTCTTCCATGCCGGAGGAGATCGAACGAAGGGTCGAAAGTGCAGCCATGGCTGCGACGTTGGTCAGAATGCTGGTCATGTTTTTGGGTGCCCCTTGAATGGCTATGTGAAATAGGGACATTCCGGCCTTTGCCGGGAGACGACGCACAGCGTCATGCCTGCTAACCCGTTAATAAATATGGTTAACTCGCCGTCTCGATAGGCCTAGCTAACGCCTGTTTGGTTAACGAAGACCTAAAGGGCCGAGGCAAAACGGTACAGCTCAAGATTTTATTTTGCAGCTTTCGCGCGCATGCGCGCGTGCCAGAACATGCTTAAAAAAAGATGAAGCCGCACCCGTTTCCAGGTGCGGCTTTTTTGACGCGGACCTATCGAGGTCCAGATCGAGGTCCGATTAACGGAACAGCGACAGGACGTTCTGCGAGTCGTTGTTGGCGATCGACAGAGCCTGGATGGCCAGCTGCTGCTGCGTCTGCAGTGCCTTGAGGCGGGTCGACTCTTCGTTCATGTCGGCGTCGACCAGGCGGCCGATACCCTTGTCGATCGATTCGCTCAGCTTCTTGACGAACTCTCCCTGCATGTCGATGCGCATGCCGATCGAGCCGAGGTCGGCGGCGGCGCTCGTCATGTCGGTCAGAGCCTTGTCGACGCCCGAAATCAGAGCGTCAAGCTGCGTGGAGGCCATACCAACGATGTTGATGTCCTTGATCGAGGTCGGGGCTGCTACGTTGGTGGCCGGAGCGTTGCCCGTGTCCACACCGTAGTAGACGCCGGCTTCGTCATGCAGGGCTTCCTGGCCGGTGCCGGTGACATCGGTTGCCTTGACCCAGTTGCTATCATCGACCTTGACGTAGAAGTCGGTACCGCCGACATCTGCCAGCTGCGTGGTGACGCCGCCAACCGTATTGGTCGTAAAGGTCGCGTTCTGGGCGATCAGTTCATCGACGGAATAGGCGGCCACGGTGGCTGCGGAAGATACACCGTCCGTGTTGACCGAGAGCGTCACGCTCTTCTGCGAGACGTTGTAGGTCTTGTCGAGGATGCCAAGGTTGTTGCCCGAGGTGTCGAACAGGACGTTATCGGTGGTCAGGGCGTAGTCGACCTTCTTGACCGAAACGCTGCCATCGTCGCCACGGACGAAGGAAGCGACGACAGACTTGGTGACGCCAGCGCCTACGTCGGCCTGCAGCCAGTTTTCGCCGGAGAAGGAGGCGGCCTGGGCGATCGAGGTCAGCTGATCCTTCAGCTGGGAGATTTCTTCCTGGATCTTGTTCTTGTCAACGCCGTCTTCGGTGGCGGCGACGAGCTTGGCCTTGATTTCCTTGACGACTTCGATGGCCGAATCCATACCGGCATAGGCGGTATCGACCTTGGCGGCGCCGAGGCCGAGAGCGTCGGAAACAGCCGAAAGAGCCATATTGTCCGAACGCATGGTGGTGGCGATCGACCAGTAGGCAGCGTTATCGGAAGCAGAACCGACGCGCAGGCCCGAGGAGATACGCGACTGCGTGTCTTCCATGCTGGAGGAGATCGAACGCAGCGTGGAAAGAGCCGCCATTGCGTTGGTGTTGGTGAGAATGCTCGACATTAATTTGTCCCTTAAAACAAGATACGAATGGGGACATACCGGTGTGTAAAAAACCGGTCAGCGACGGTGCGGCATCATGCCATTTGGTATTCTTTGTTGTTACCAGACCCGTCGTGCGAGGACCAAGGTCGCAGCCAAATCTTGCCAACAGCTTAACCGCGCCCGGCGCGGGAGCGCATTGCAAAGTCTATGGTAAACAAGGAGATAATGGTTAACGAAGCACGACTTCGCCGCTTCAGGCGAAGGAGCGCACCAGGCTGCCGACAAGCAGGTTCCAGCCGTCGATGAGGACGAAGAACAGGATCTTGAACGGCAGCGAGATCGAGGTCGGCGGCAGCATCATCATGCCCATGGCCATGGTGATCGTCGCGACCACCATGTCGATGACCAGGAAGGGCAGGACGATCAGGAAGCCAATCTCGAAGCCGCGGCGGATCTCAGACAACATGAAGGCCGGAACGAGTACGCGGTAATCGACTTTTTCGTCGACCACCGGGGTCTGGCCGCGCTCGTTGGCGATGTCAACGAAGAGCTTCAGGTCCTTGTCGCGGGTATTGGCGGCCATGAAGGTGCGGAAAGGCTCGGCGATTGCCTGAACGGCCTCCGCTTCGGTCATGCGGTTTTCCAGCAACGGCTGGACGCCGTCGCTCCAGGCACGGTCCATGGTCGGCGCCATGACATAGAAGGTCATGAACAGCGCAAGGCTGGTCAGGATCATGTTGGACGGCGTCGAGGCCAGCCCCATGCCGGAGCGCAGGATCGAGAACGCGATCACGAAGCGTGGAAAGCTGGTGACCATGATGAGGATGCCCGGCGCGACCGACAGAACCGTGAGCAGGCCGAAGGTGCGGATGATCCAGGCGGCGACCGAACCGTCGACAGGGGTATTGAACAGGTCGGTGGGCAATTGCTGCGCCACGGCCAGTCCCGGCACCATCATCATGACGGCGGCAAGAAGGAGGAATCGAATCATTCGATTACAAAAGTCCTGAACATCACCTTCGATACGCGCCCTTCGGAGCGAAGGTCAACACGCTCCTGGATGTCATCCTTCAGATATTGGAAGCCGCGCGGCCCCTCGATCTGCTGCAGCGAGACGGTGCGGAGATAAGCCAGGATATCCTGGTGAATGTCTTCGGCGATTTTCACGTCGGGAGCGCCGTTGAAAAGCAGCGCCACTTCGAGACGGATCCAGTTCTCGGTGGGATAGGCAAGATTGGTGGTGATCGGCTCAAGCTGGACGATACCGTTCGCCTCGGTGGAAATACGGGCAAGCCCCTCTTCCGCCTTGCCCGCGCCCTGAGTGCCGGCTGCCCTCTCGGCTGCGGCCGCCTTGTTCGCGTCCTCCACCGCCGTGATCTTCGGCGCAAGCATGGAGCCGATCACCCAGCCTCCTCCCCCGCCAACGAGCGTCAGGATGGCAATCGCCGCGATCAGCATCACGGTTGCCTTCTTGCCCTTGGTCTCTGTGCCTTCGACCTGTTCCATCTGCCCTGCCGTCCCTTCCAGCTTGCCGGTTACGCGTCAGATCGGCGAGAAGAGGTCGACGACCTGCTGGCCGACCGGTGGCTGCTGGACTTCCGTCAGGCGACCGCGACCACCATAGGAGATGCGCGCTTCGGCGATACGCTCGTAAGAGATCGTGTTGTCGGCATCGACGTCCTGCGGGCGAACGATACCGGCAACGTTGAGGATACGGATCTCGTGGTTGACGCGGACTTCCTGCGAGCCGCTGATCAGGAGATTGCCGTTCTCGAGAATGCCGGTGACGACGGCTGCGACGAGCAGCGTCAGCTTTTCCGAGCGCTCGGTCGCGCCCTTGCCCTTGGTGCTGGTGTCGGAGCCGGAACCAAGGTCGCCGCTGGTTTCCGGCGGCTTGTAGCCGAAGAAATTGGCGCTGGTCGACCAGTTCATACCGCTTGAATTGACCCGGCTTCGGTCGGTCTTGTTCTCGAACGATGCCTTGTCGTTGATCTGGATGTTGACGGTCAGAATGTCGCCCACGTTCAGGGCGCGAGCGTCCTTGAAAAGCGCCGACTGGCTGTCGCTCCACAACGAATAGCCGCTCGCCATTGCCCGCGGCTGTTTCGGGTAGAGAGCCATCTGCGGCGTCTGGCTGTAGCGCAGGCCGCTGCCGATCGGACTCATCGACGGTGCGTTGCCTATTTCCTTCAGGGTCTGGCTCTGGCATCCGGCGAGGAGAATCACGGCCAGCAGAGCCGGGGTACGCTTGATCATGACGGGTCCTTGGAAGTGTATGGATCGGCGGCGCTCGACATGATGGCCGCGACCATGGCTGCCTTTTCGGCTTCCATTTCGCTGAGGATGAGGCTCGATTGGCGCGCCGGCAGCTTCATGATGATCGCCGCCGCCAGGATCGGATCGACCTCCTGCAACTGGGGCGCCGCGGCATCCGCCTTCATCTTCTTGTAGATCTCGACGAGATTGCCCTCGGCCTGCTTCATGAAGGCATTGCGGCGGCCCAGCCAATCCTCGTATTCGGCGCGGCGCTCTTCAAGCACGGCGATGCGCTGGTCGACATCAGCCTGAAGCTTCTCCAGCTCCTGCTTCTGCAAAAGGTAGCGCTGGTCGCGCGCCGGATCGGCAATGCTGGTGCAGAATTGCTGGATCTCGGCTTGCGAGGCGCTACCGAGTACGGCCTGCTGTTCCTGAGCGCTACCCGAGGCGAGCGGCAGGACCGCGATGCCGGCGACCAAGGCAAGGTTGCGCAGGCGAAGCGTGAAGATGGACGGGGTCAGACTTGACTTCATTGCAGGACGAGCTCCGCTTGCAGGGCGCCGGCCGACTTGATGCCCTGAAGGATAGCTATGACGCCGTCTGGCTTGACGCCGATATTGTTGAGACCGCTGACGAGCGTGCGCAGGTCGGGACCCTCGACGATGGCGACATTGCCGCCTTCCTTCTGCGCCAGGATGTCGGTTTGTTCCTGGACCGCGGTGCGGCCGCGGGAAAACGGTTCGGGCTGGATGATCTGCGGTGTCTCGGTGACCTGGACGGTGAGCGTTCCATAACTGACGGCAACCTTCGAGACCCGGACCTCGGCACCGATGACGATCGTGCCGGTACGCTCGTTGATCACGACCTTCGCAGGCGAATCCGTCTCGACCATAAGGTTTTCGATGTCCGCCATCAGGCGGGCGAGATCGGCTGTGCGGGGCTTCTGCACGATTACTTCCTGGCTGTCGCGCGCCTCGGCAATCGGCGCGCCGAACGTTGCCTGGGCAAATGCGTTGACGGTGTCGGCGATGCGGATCGAGGTGGTGAAGTCAGGATTGCGCAGTTGCAGGACGAGATTGACCGAATCCTTGAACTTGGAGGGCAGTTCGCGCTCGATGATCGCACCGTTCGGCACGCGGCCGGAGGTGGTGATGCCTTCCTGAAGATTGGCCGCCTGGCCCTGGGCATTGAAGCCCGAAACGATCACCGACCCTTGCGCGACCGCATAGATCTGGCCGTCGGCGCCGGTGAGCGAGGTCATGACGAGCGTACCGCCACGCAGCGACGTAGCGTCGCCGAGCGAGCTCACGGTCGCATCGATGCGGCTGCCCGGGCTGGAAAAGGGCGGCAGCGTCGCCGTGACCATGACGGCGGCAACGTTCTTGGCATTAGACTGGCCGCCCTGCGTCGAGATACCGAGGTTCTGCAGCATGGCACGCATGGACTGTTCGGTGAACGGCGAAGAGCGCAGGCCATCGCCTGTGCCCTGCAGGCCGACAATCAGGCCATAACCGATCAGCTGGTTGTCACGTCCCGACTGCAGCGAGGCGATGTCCTTGATGCGCGAACCAGCGGCCTCTACACCGATCACAGGGCAGAGCAGCGCCGCAAGAACGACGAGTGCGATCCTGGACAAACGGAAAGTCTTCATTTCGCCATCACCTGTACTGTTCCGTCCGCCAGCACGGTGCCGGTGACGATCACGCCCGAATCAAGATTGCGGACCCTGATGACGTCGCCGACCGATGCGTCAGAAAGCGGCGTGCCGGAAGCGGAGATCGTCATGCTGCCGAGGGTGAAGGTCAGCCGGATATTGGCGCCGCGGTTGATCGCATAGGGCGGCCTGAGGCTTGCGACAGGAATTGTCCTGCCGGGCAAAAGCGTGCGCTTGGAGATCATACCATCGACCTCCGCGATCGACTGCGCATAGCCGCCGGCGAGGTTCGGGTTGGTGACCGCGACCTCCTCGAGTTGGGTGGCCGACAGGGCTTCGCCGGGGTAGATCGTCTGGGTCGGCACCACCGCAAAGCCCTGCGCATAGGCGGCGTCCGATGCGACCCACAGGGAAGCGGTGGCAGCCATAACGGCCGCCATGCTGGCCAGGTGTCTCTTCATCCGGCGAAACCTCATGTTTGCCTGCCTCCGTCCTTACTTCAGGTTCTTGCTGACGATCTGAGCCATTTCGTCGGCGGTCTGAATGACCTTGGAGTTCATCTCGTAGGCCCGCTGAGCCGAGATCATGTCGGTGATTTCCTTGACGGAATCGACGTTCGACAATTCCAGGTAGCCCTGCTTGATATAGGCGAAGCCAGGATCCTCCGGCGCAGCCACGATCGCCTCGCCCGACGCCGCCGTCTCGGCGAACAGATTGTCGCCAAGCGGCTTCAGACCGGCTTCATTGGCAAAGTTGGCGATCGTCAGCTGGCCGACATCGGTGTATTCCGCGCTGTTGCCGATGCGGACCTGGACCTGACCGGACCGCGAGACGATGACTTCGCTCGAATCCTGCGGAACGGTGATGCCAGGCACAACAGCATAACCGTCGATCGTGACCAACTGACCGTCGGCATTGGTGTTGAATGCGCCGGCCCGGCTGTAGAGCGTCGTACCATCCGGCGATTCGATCTGGAACCAGCCACGGCCGACGAGGGCCAGGTCGAGTTCGTTCGAAGTCTGCGCGAGTTCACCCTGCGTGTGGATGTTACGCACGGCCGCAGTCTGCACGCCGAGACCGATATTGGCGCCTTCGGGCACGATGGCCTGGTTGGCACGGTTCGGGACGCCCTGGGCGCGCTCGGTCTGGTAGAGCAGATCGGTAAACTCGGCCCGCGCACGCTTGTAGCCGGTCGTGTTAATGTTGGCGATGTTGTTGGCAATGACCTCAAGATTGGTCTGCTGGGCATCCATGCCCGTGGCTGCGATGGCGAGCGCTCTCATGTGTTCGTCCTCAAATCCGCTAGATCTGCATCTTCGTTATCTCGAGATAGGCCGAGACAATTTTGTCGCGCAGGGCAATCGCCGTCTGCAGCGACTGTTCCGCCGCGAGGACGGCATCGACGACCTCACGCGTATTGGCCTTTCCGGTAATCCCCTCGAAGGAGGTCACCTCCGCCTGCTTGATGTTCTGCATCGTCGAGGAAGCCATGTCGCCGAGCACGCTGGCGAAGCTGAGACCGTTAGCGCTTCCCGGCGTCGATCCGACGGTGGTGGTGGTCGAGGAGACGGCATCGGTGGCAAAGCTGCCAAGGCCAGAGACCTTGGAGAGCGAGCCGACGTTCTGGATTTGATCGATCATTGCGAGGCCTTCAGAAGTGAAATGGTCTGCGAAATCAGTTCGCGCGTCTGCTTGACGGTCTGGAGATTGGCTTCATAGGTGCGGTTCGCTTCCCGCATGTCGCCCATCTCGATCAGGATGTTGACGTTCGGCATCTTGACGACACCGTTCTCGTCGGCGGCCGGATGGCCCGGCTCGTATTCCTCGATGTAGTCGGAATTGTCGACGCCGATCGTCTTGACCTTCACCACGTCGGCACCGCTTGCCCGGTCAAGTTCTGTGCCAAACGTTACCGTCTTGCGGCGATAGGGGTCCGAACCGGGGGTGTCACCGGTCGAACGGGCGTTGGCGATATTTTCCGAAACGATACGCAGGCGGGTGGACTGGACTTCCAGTCCGCTGCCGGCGATCTTGAGGGCTGCACTCAAAGGATCTGTCATTTTATCTCTTCACCGTCATCAGCATCATGCGATGGAAGGAAGCGACGAGGTTCGTGTTGAGCTCGTGCTGCCGCTTGATTTCGCCGGTCTTGGTCAGTTCCTCGGCAATCGAAACCGAATTGCCGGATTCCTGCATGCCGATCTCGTCGTTGAGTTTCGCTTCCCGGACCGCGATATTAGAGTCGCTGAGGTCGCTCAGCGCCATGTGATTGGGATTGGTCCGCGCCATTTGTACAGTGGCCGTGGTATCCAGAACCGCGCTGAAAGGGGTGATGTCCTTGGCCAGGTATTTCGGGGTGTTGGCGTTGGCAATATTGCTCGCCACGACCTCCTGACGTACAGATAGCCACTCGGCCTGTCTGGCTGCCAATTCGAAAAGCTGGATAGGCTGCATTACTTTTCTCCGCCATTTTCTGTCCCGAACCTAGAACCGTAAACTTGCGTGGGACTTGCGGAGGGAAAGTCCGGGATTTCAAGCCAAGAACCGACGAGGAGGCATGCGGAGCTTATGTCGTTCAAGGACCGAATCGACGCTGGAGAACGGCTTGCGGACTCCCTGGAGCGGTTCCGGGGGCAAGATGTGGTGGTCATCGCCCTGCCGCGCGGTGGTGTCGATGTGGCGCTGCCGGTCGCCCGGCGTCTTGGTGCGCCAATGACCCTGTTATTGGTGCGCAAGATCGGCCTGCCCAGCCAGCCGGAACTCGCCATGGGCGCGATCGTCGACGGGGAAAAACCGATCACCGTCCGAAACGAGAGCGTGATCGGCTTTTCAGGTGTCGGGCAGGCTGAATTCGACGCCGTTGCCCGCGCCGAACTTGAAGAGATCCATCGCCGCAACAGGCTCTATCTCGGCGGACGCAAACCGGTCCCGATCGAAGGCCGCGTGGCAATCGTCGTGGATGACGGCATTGCCACCGGTGCGACCGTTCGGGCCGCCCTCAAGGGGCTGAAGACGCGGAAGCCGGCGAAGATCGTGCTGGCCGTGCCTGTCGCCTCCAAGGATTCCTTGCACATGCTGGAAGAGGACGTCGACGAGGTCGTCGCGCTCGAGCGGTTGAGTGCCCTCGGCGCGATCGGCTTCAGCTATCTGCAATTCCCCCAACTATCCGACGCAGACGTAATCGCGGCGCTCGATGAAGCGGAGAAGGCTGGCAGAAACGCGTGAACCGCGGCCTCAACGCATGGGGAATCAGTTGTTCTCATAGATCTCGCCCGTCGATGTGACGATCACCCACTTGCCTTCGCGCTGCTCGAGCGTGGCCACCCGGCTGTTGTCCGGCAGGATCGAGCCGACACGAACCATGTACATGCCCGAAGTGTCCTCGATAAGGGCACGGCCGTTGGCGACATGCAGCAGGCGAAAGCCGCTCTGCCCCGGGAAGGGCTGGGCTTCGGGCATCAGATCGGCCGCGGCGTCTTCCGCACCAAGCTTCGATACGGTGGCTGTCACCAGCGGATCGACTTGGGTGGCGGTCGATTCGCCGCCTTCGTCATCCTTGTCGACCATGGCAAGGGGAGAGACGCTGAAGACGTTGCGGCCCGGTCCTTCGGGAAGATCGCGCGTGCGCTCCCAGTCGGCGACCCTAATACCGAATTTCTCCTCGTTGAAGAACACATACCAGGGGAAGAAGGCGGCAGCGCAGGCAAGCGCCACACCCGTGGCGGCGAGGATACGGTCAGCCGTGAATATCCGTTTGCGGGCCTTGGGCTTCAGCGGCACTACAGGCTCGTCAGCGTCGAAATCTGTCACGATCAGCCTCTCGTTCTCAAAGCCGCAGCCGGCTGGTTACCACCTTGCGCGGCCTTGAGTGCGTTTGCCAAGTCGGCATAGGCATCGGCGGCCGGCCGCTCGCCGGGCGTCTGTTTCAGGACCTCATAGATCACCGGAACCTGCTTAATCGCCATGTCGAGGTCCGCATCGCTGCCGGGGCGATAGCCGCCGATAAGGCGAAGATCACGTGTTTCCTCGAAACGGTGAATGAGCGTCTTCAGGCGTGAGACGAGTTTCTCCTGCTCGCCGGTCCAGGCCTTGCGCGCCAGTCGCGAGATCGAGGCGAGCGGATTGATCGGCGGGTAGCGGCCCTCGTCGGCGAGACTGCGGTCGAGCACGATGTGCCCGTCGAGAATGCCGCGGGTGGAATCGGCGATCGGGTCGTTGTGATTGTCGCCGTCGACCAGGATAGAAATGATGGCGGTGATCGTACCGGTTCCCTCTTCGCCCGGACCGGCCCGTTCGAGCAGACGCGGCAGTTCGGTGAAGACGGAGGCAGGATAACCCCGTGCGATCGGCGGTTCGCCGGCAGCCGTCGCCACTTCGCGAATCGCATGGGCAAAGCGCGTGACGCTGTCGACGATGAACAGCACGTTCTCGCCGCGGTCGCGGAAATGCTCTGCGATGGTCATGGCAGTCAATGGCGCCATCTTGCGCAGCATCGGGCTTTCATCGCTCGTGGCGACGACAGCGACGGCCTTCGCCATGTTTGGCCCAAGGGTATCCTCGATGAATTCCCGCACTTCACGGCCACGTTCGCCGACCAGCGAGATCACCACCTTGTCAAAGGCATCGGCGCGCGCCAGCATCGACAGAAGCGTCGACTTGCCGACACCGGAGCCGGCGAAGATACCGAGGCGCTGGCCGAGGCAGAGCGGCGAAAAAATGTCGATAGCGCGCACCCCGGTGCGAAAGCCCTGCTCGACACGGCTGCGCGTCATCGAAGGCGGCGCACTGTTCGAAATGGCACGGCGAACCGCACCGGGTGCCAGAGCCGGCCCCCCGTCGATCGGATCACCGAGCGCATTGATGGTGCGCCCGCACCAGCTGTTGTCAGGGGCAATGCGGAAGGCGCCCTTGCGGATCACCACATCATGGATGCCGATCGGCTCACCCGGTTCGATCGGGCAGACATAGGCGAGATCCGGCTCGACCCGTACGACCTCACCGAGATGCACCCCAGTGCGGCTGCGATGGGCAACAAACTCCCCGAGACGCAGATGGCGCGAAAGGCCGTGCACCGTATAATGGCCGGCCGCGATCGTGCGAACGTGGCCGCCATGCGTGACGGAATATTCCGGATTGGCATAGCGGGCGGCAAGCCCGGCCATCTGGGTAAGCTTGGGAGACAGCACGGGCATCTGCGACATTTCTTCCGCCATGTATGGAGGGCTTCAGCTCAGGTTGGGGATCAGTTCGATCCGCCGAGAACCTTGATGGCATTGCTGAGCGAGGACTCGCTGTCGCGCATCAGCGAGCTGATGCTCTCGAAAGCTCGGTTCACCTGGATGAGCTGGGTCATCTCGCTGAGACCGTTGACATTGGAATTCTCGAGATAACCCTGCATGATGGAAATCTCTGGATTGTCCACAACGGGCTGGGGCTGGTCGACGGTCGAGACACCGCTGTTTTCGAAGCGGATGAAACCCTTGGAAATATCGGCCGTGAAAACGCCGATGGTCGCCACCTGGCGGTCGTCCTGCATCAGCTTGCCGTCGGCGCCGACGCTCGGCGGACCACCCGCGCGGTTCAGCTGGATCGGCGCACCGCCGGCGTCGAGCACCGGATAGCCGCGAACCGAAACCAGTTCGCCGGTCTCTTTCATGGTGAAGCGCCCGTCGCGAGTGAGCACCTGGCCGGCCGGTGTATCGATGGCGAACCATGCATCGCCCTTGATGGCGAAATCGAGTGTATTGCCGGTTTGCGCAAGTTCGCCATTCTTGGTCGACAGGTAGTCGTTGCCCTGGTTAACGAAAGCGATCTTCGCGTTGATGTCGTTCTGCGTCTTGCTCAGCACCTCGTCGAATTTGACCTCGGTGGAGCGGAAACCAACCGTATTGAGGTTGGCCATGTTGTCGGCGATGGTCGTCAGACGGCGTTCGAGCGCCATCTGCGAGGACAAGGATACGTATAATCCGGATTGCACTTAGCTGCCTCCGAGCTTCAGGGAATTGATGGAAATGAGAAGGTCCGGCGAGATGCCGTAACCCGAGGAGGAACCGAAGACCGCCAGCGGATCATAACTGTCCGAAGGATTTTCAAGCTCCCACAATGCGGTGAAGCGCTCCAGGAACCTGCCCGTCTTCTCGGCGTCCTGGAAATCCTCGATATCAAGCATGCGCTTGATAAAGTCGGCCTGCCGGTCGATATCCGCCGCTGCGAACTCATCGGGCAACTGCAGCGCAGTGCGCACCACCTTGGCCAGCGCCTCGTCGGCCAGGATGTCCATGGCGGAGTTGATTTTCGACGCATTGCGTTCGAAGTAGAGTGCCAGGCGGACCCCCGTATTGTCGTTGCCTGCCTCTTGCTCCAGCGTCTCGCGCATATAGAGATCCACCACACCCTGCTGGGCCTTGCCGAAGGACGTCGCGGCAGCACCCTGGGCTTCGAAATTGAGCGAGGTGGCGAGATTGGCGTAGCGATTGTCGGACAACTGATTGGCGAAGGCATCGTCGCGGGAGACACCTTCAGTCAGGACCTTCCGGATGAAGGCCTTGGCATAGGCCATGTCTTCCAGTCCGTGCGCTTTGAGCGCATAGTTATAGAGACGCGTGTCCGCCATGAAATCGTCGACTGACTTGATGTCGCCGATCTTCGACAAATAGTATTCGGTTTCGCGCGCCACGTCCGGTGCCTTGGCAACGCGCTCGATCGATTTGTCGATGTTCTGCGTAATCAGCTTGTAACTCGTGTAGGTCGTCGTCACGGTCGTTGCGCCTTTCGATATGGACAATCGGAAAATGCGTCCGTTATCGCTCTTCTTGCGGCAAAAGGCTTGCGCGAAGCTGTCTGTAGGTTCACAAACCGTCAACGCTTGGGGTTCAGCCTCACGCAAGGCAAGGCCCGTATCGCTTGTGCTGAAAAGCAACGTTCAGATGCGGGCACAATATGAATATCATCATCGGACTCGTGATTACCTTTGGCTGCGTCCTCGGCGGGTTCATGGCCATGGGCGGCCACCTCGACGTTCTCGTGCAGCCGTTTGAGCTCGTTATCATCGGCGGAGCCGGGCTCGGCGGCTTCATCATGGCCAACCCGATGAAAGTCGTAAAAGACTCGGGCAAGGCGCTGGTGGAGGCCTTCAAGCACTCGGTTCCCAAGGAGCGGGCCTATCTCGACGTTCTCGGCGTGCTTTATTCACTCATGCGCGACCTGCGAACCAAGTCGCGCAACGAGATCGAAGCTCATATCGACAATCCCGAGGAATCCTCGATCTTCCAGGCTGCCCCGACTGTCCTGAAGAACAAGGACCTGACGGCGTTCATCTGCGACTACGTCCGCCTCATCATCATCGGAAATGCCCGCAGCCATGAGATCGAGGCGCTGATGGATGAGGAAATCAACACCATCCTGCACGACAAGATGAAGCCGTACCACTCGATCGTCACCATGAGCGACGCCTTCCCGGCGATCGGTATCGTCGCGGCGGTTCTCGGTGTCATCAAGGCCATGGGCAAGATCAACGAATCACCGGAAGTGCTCGGCGGCCTGATCGGCGCCGCACTCGTCGGCACAATGCTCGGCATCGTGCTTTCCTACTCGGTAACCAGTCCAATCGCCGCTCAGATCAAGATCGTCCGCACCAAGCAGCATCGGCTCTACATCATCGTCAAGCAGACGCTGCTGGCATACATGAACGGCTCCGTGCCGCAGGTCGCTCTCGAATACGGCCGCAAGACCATCTCCTCTTACGAGCGGCCCTCGATCGATGCCGTCGAGCAGGAAATGATGAACCCGGGCGGTGAGAACAAGGCGGCATGACGATGACCGAGCTCGAGACCAAACCTGCGCCCGCCATAAAACACGATCTGCTGGCCCGTCTCACGGGGGCGCTCGGAGACCGCGAAACGGTCGCCAAGATCTGCGCCGATTTCGGTGAGCTTTATACCGTATTCCTGCCAGACATCTTGCAGAGCGAGACCGGTCTTGTGATGGAGGTCGCTTATGCCGGTCATGAGAGCGGCATGATGAGCGACCTGATCGCCGACCTCGGCGATAATGTCGTTTTGGCAGATATGCAGCTGCGAAACTGGTGTCCGCATTTCGTCCTGGCCTGTGGCAACAGCTTCGTCATTACGCTGATGGAAAACCTGCTGGGTGCCCTGCCCGAGACGATCGAAGAACCGATCCACCGCCCCCTGTCGCGCATCGAACTCGATTTGTCCGCCACGGTGTTCGACAAGATCGCCAATGTATTGCGCTCGGGCGTCAACGCGCCAGGCGGATTCGAACCGATGATCGAAAAGCCGCACAATGCAGAGGACCGCCCGAAGCCCGAAGCGGATTACGTCGATCAGTTCGCCGCAACCGTCAAGATGCGTATCGAACTCGGTACGGTTTCGTCCGAATTCTACCTCGTCGTGCCACAGAAGGCGTTGCTGAAGTCCGTGGTTACGGTGCCGAAGTCAAAGAACCAGATGTCGCGCAACAAGAAAGAATGGGCCGAACAGATTGCCGAGCAGGTGCGTCGCTCGCAGGTCACCCTGCAGGCGAAGATCCGTCTGCAGACCTTGACGCTGAACACCATTTCACGCCTTGCGGCCGGCGACGTCATCGCCTTCCACGACAAGGGCGAGGTGATGGTGGACGTCAGCGCCAACGGAAAGGAAATGTACCGCTGCGAATTCGGACGGGCGGGTGAACACTATACCGTCCGGGTCAAGGACAACATCAGCAGCGAAGACGAGATACTGAAGCATTTGATGGGCTAAGCCATTTGGACCTGCCTTGGCGGCAAGGCAGGTTGAGGCAAGTTTCAACGGGAATAATCAATCCATGGCTACGAAGAAGACACCCATTATCGAGGACGACGCCCTGGCAATGCCGGGCAGCGATACCGATTTCGACCAGGCGATCGACGACCTGCGAGGCGTTCTGAAGAATGATGCTCAAGGCACGTTGCCCGATATCGGTTCCGATTTCGGCGGCGGGATTGGTGACGACTTCGCCATGGGCGACGACAAGTCCGACCCGCTTTCGGCGTTCGAAAGCGATTTCGGCGGAGGCGCGCTCGACAGTCCGTCGACGGATTTTGGCGGCAGCGACGCTTTCGGGGGCGGCTCCCTCGGGGACACTTCGTTTGGCGATACATCCTTCGGTGCAGCACCGAGCGCGCCGTCCGAACCAGGCAGCGCACTCAACGCCAACCTCGACCTCATCATGGACATTCCGATCGAGGTGCAAATCGTCCTCGGGTCGAGCCGTATGCAGGTCTCCGGTCTGATGAATCTCGAGGAGGGAGCCATCATCGCTCTCGACAAGAAGATCGGCGAGCCCGTGGAGATCATGGTGAACGGTCGCCGCATCGCGCGGGGCGAGATCACCGTACTCGAGAATGATGACACGCGCTTCGGCGTCAAGCTGATTGAAGTAATGGGTACCAAGATGTCCTGACCCGGTTCCAGGGCCAGAGAGGAAAGACCATGATGGACTTTGACGATTTCGGCGGCTCCATGACGGCAAAACCGCTGTCCCAGGCCGACAAGGCCGCGGCTGTGCTGCTGGCCATGGGCAAGGGCGTGGCGGGAAAGCTGCTGAAATACTTCACACAGGCGGAATTGCAGACGATCATTGCCTCGGCCCAGACGCTGCGCACCATTCCGCCGGACGAACTGCAGGAACTCGTGAACGAGTTTGAGGATCTGTTCACCGAAGGAACGGGCCTCATGGACAATGCCAAGGCGATAGAGAGCATTCTCGAAGAAGGCCTCACCCCGGAAGAGGTTGACGGCCTGCTCGGTCGCCGTACCGCCTTCCAGGCATATGAATCCTCGATCTGGGATCGCTTGCAGGACGCAGACCCGGACTTCATCGCCAAATTCCTGATGCGCGAGCATCCCCAGACGGTCGCCTATATCCTGTCCATGCTTCCGTCCTCCTTCGGCGCCAAGGTGCTGTTGAAGCTGCCGGAAAGCCGGCGCGCCGACATCATGAACCGCACCGTCAACCTGAAGAACGTCAGCCCCAAGGCGGCGCAGATCATTGAGAACCGCGTTCACCAGCTGATCGCTGAGATCGATGCCGACCGGAACTCGATGGGTTCGTCGAAGGTGGCCGAACTGATGAACGAACTGGACAAGCCAGATGTGGATACCTTGCTCAGCTCGCTGGAATCGATCAGCAAGGAATCCGTCAACAAGGTTCGTCCGAAGATCTTCCTGTTCGAAGACCTGCTGGCCATGCCGCAGCGCAGCCGCGTCCTTCTGCTCAACGACATCTCCGGCGACATCCTCACGATGGCGCTGCGCGGTGCCTCGGCGGAAATCAAGGAATGCGTGCTCTCGGCGATCAGCCCGCGCGCGCGCCGCATGATCGAATCCGACCTCCAGACCGGAACTGCGGGCATAAATCCGCGCGAGATCGCGATTGCCCGGCGTGCCGTCGCGCAGGAAGCGATACGTCTCGCCAATGCAGGTCAGATCCAGCTCAAGGAAACCGAGGGCGACCAGCAGGCAGCCTGAAGCCAGACTGACTGTTGATAACTAGACGCTTGCTGCGCCCGCCGATTGAATGCCAATCGGCGGGCGTTTAGCGTCCAGCAAAGATCGGCGGAATTGCCCGACAACCCGATATGCCGGCCAAGACTGTGACCGTATTGACTTGGCCGGACCAGGCCACGGACGGACGATGGCATCCGCCCCTTGTCCGCGTTTCTGGCAAACAAGGAAAAAGCCGTGTCCGACGATCAGGACAAAGACAGCAAAACAGAAGACCCCACCGAAAAAAAGATGCAGGACGCGGTAGAGAAGGGTAACACCCCGATCTCGCGCGAGGTGCCCATCTTCGCTGGGGCGCTCGCCTTCTACCTGTACTTCGTCTTCTTCCTGCCCTCAGGCGTGTCGCGAATCGCCGAAACGCTGCGCGACCTGTTCGAGCAGCCTGACCAGTGGCGAATCGATTCGGCGACCGACGTCGTCTCACTGTTCAGCCATCTTGCCTGGGAAGCTGCCGCCCTCCTTTTTCCAGCTTTCGCGCTCATCATGCTGTTCGGGGTGGGATCGAACCTGCTGCAGCACGTGCCGAGTTTCGTACTTGAGCGAATCAGGCCGCAGGCCTCTCGGATCTCGCTTTCCAAGGGGTGGACGCGGTTATTCAGCGCCAACGGCCTCGTCGAATTCGGCAAGTCACTGTTCAAGATCGTCATCGTCTCGACCATCATGGTGTTTGCCCTGAAGTCGGAGTATTTCGCCACGCTCGACGCAATGTTCTCGGATCCGCAGGTGATCTTCGTCAAGTTCGCAGCGATCACGAAGAAGATCATGATCGTCATCCTGCTGGCCACCTTTGTGCTGGCAGTCGTCGACTTCTTCTGGACCCGGCATCACTGGTACACCCAGTTGCGCATGACCAAGCAGGAGATCAAGGACGAACACAAGCAGGCACAGGGCGACCCGATCATTAAAGCGCGCCAGCGTTCGATCGCGCGCGACCGCGCCCGCCGGCGCATGATCAGCAACGTGCCCCGCGCCACGCTTGTCATCACCAACCCCACTCACTATGCGGTCGCGCTGCGCTATGTCAGGGAAGAAAACGAGGCGCCGGTGGTGATCGCCAAGGGCCAGGATCTGGTTGCTCTGAAGATTCGCGAGATCGCTCGCGAGAACGATATCCCCATTTTTGAGGATCCGCCGCTTGCCCGCTCCATGTTTGCGCAAGTCTCGGTCGATAGTGTCATACCGTCGATATTTTACAAAGCCATCGCGGAACTCGTCCATCGGGTTTACGCCGCGAAGGCGCAGAAGAGACGGGTGCGCTAACTGCGATGAAAAAATGCCCCTACACAACTCAGCGTGAACGCATCGTGGCCGAGGCGATCAGCCCCGTTGCCACCGAATTGCGGTTGCTCGACGCGGCGGACCTGATTTCCCTATTGCGCTTCGAGCTCTACGGGAATATCGCCGATCTCGTCTCCTCGGCGGCCGAGCTCTATTTCCATCCAGGCACGGTCAATTTCGGTGCCGGAGGCGAATACCGGCTCGAATGGGGCAGTGTCCCGGAGGTCGTTCTCGACCTGGAGATCAAGCCCAAGGATGTGACGATCTATGCGCAACTCTCGCTTGCCAGCGAACATGCCGGCCTCGAGATCAATCATATCGCCTTCCAGCAACCGTCTGGTGATCCGGATGAGAACACCCGCTTGCTGGAGAGCAGGTTGCGTGAAGCCCGCTTCGTCAAGTCGCGAAGCGATCAGCTTTACTCCTGAACCAGGCGGCTTTGCTCAGGTGATGTAGCCGAGGCGGATCGCCTTGGCGATCGCCTGGATTCGGTTGACCGAATCGAGCTTGATCGTCGCCGATCCGAGATAGGCATTGACGGTGTGTGCCGAGAGCTTGAGGTGTCCGGCAATCTCATCGCTGGTGCGCCCGTCGCCCGCCAGTTGCAGGCAGGCGATCTCGCGCTCGCTCAAGGCTTCCGACGGCATCGCCCGGCGCTCGTCGAGTTGCACAATTTCCGTCATGATCTTGCAGCATCGCCCATGCACGTCGAGAATCACCTCGCCGGGAATGTCGACCGCCCCGGTTGTCGGAAACATCATATAACCATTGCCGACGGCACCGAGCCGCACCGGGAACGCAATTCCCGAATAGGCCAGCACGCGCGGCTCCAGTTGGACGACGAACGGCACGAAATCCGAAGCCTCGGCAAAGCTGTCGCTCTGCTCGGCGCTCCACAACACCGGCAGGACCGACGTCTCGATGTGGCTGAGCAATGTCTCGGCATAGGCGGCGATGAAGGGCTCACTGCCCATTCCGTGCGCCGCTGGCCAGTTCTCGTATTCCGCCACCAGGCGGCGCTTCGAGAGCATGCCGGCCCCTGTCATCCGCAGCACGGCGAAACCACGCGCATGAAGCGCACGCTGCAGCGAAATCAGTTTGGGGAAGATGTCCGAGCGGGACGTCACCTGGCGGGAGGTCGATACCTTCAGATCCTCCCTTACGGTTTCGAACGGCCCCTCCGGATAGATCATGCCTGCCCTTCCCTTTTTGCTAGACGAGATTGTTGCGGACCGCGTAGGCGATCGCCTCGGAACGCGTCTTGGTCGCCGTCTTGCGCATGACGCTGGTGATGTAGTTGTTGATGGTGTTGCGCGAGATGCCGAGGATAGTGGCGATTTCGTCGCTGGTCTTGCCCTCGGCGATCCAGAACAGGCATTCGAGTCTCGCGTTCGGTCAGTTCAAAGTCGCGATCGCTCTTCTGCGCCTTGCGCGTCGACAGGCTGACGCAATAGCCGGCGAGCACCCCGACTTCGCGCAACAGCTCGGGGGATAGGACAAAATCTTCCTCGAACAACAACATCAGGGCCAGTCGGGTGCGGCCGACACATACTGTCAGCGAACAATACTGCCGGCTGATGCCCGGCGGAACGTCCGCGTCGTCGGGGAGCAGGCCGAACTTCGGCTGCAGCACCGAGAGGCATTTTTCAAGCTCGGTCGAGCGCGAATAGGTCGCGGCGATTTCGCTCTCCAGCCTGCGAACCAGGTCGAAGGACCAGTTGGACGACACGACGAAATCGAGTCCGTGCTCCTGAACCAGATCGTAGCGTGCGAGGAGATAATAGGAGGCCCCGACATAGTCGCTCAGCACAGCAAGGCTCGCGCTCATGTAACCGGCCTGCGAAGCGACCGCCAGCCTACGGATCAGTTGATCCCGTGACGACAGCCGCGGCGCGGCGTCGATCGGCGATGCCGACGCCTTTCCGCTCCCGGCCGTATCGTCGGCTAGCTCCGCATTCATTCTGTTGCCCCCTCAAGGACGAAACGTTTCGATCGCGATGGTTCGCGCCAAACACCCGGATTTCTGCCCCCGAATGCCGCTTCGTTCGTTCTTGTCAGCTAACGAATCATAGCCATTCTAGAAGATAAAGAGCCAAAGATCACAATCTCGAATCAATGCGTCCCCAACTTGCAGAATTTGGCGCATTCATGGCGGAGCCGCCACACCGATCCGTCGCGCGAGATCCGTCCGCCCGGACGGGATGCTTTTCCACGCAAAGAAAAACCGCGCCGGGGGTCACCGACGCGGTCTTGATGATTTCTGGTTGCCTCAGGCTGCCTTGTCGATGGCCCACTTGCGGAGGATCTTGGCTGCGCGCTCTTCCGAGAGTTCCACCATGCGAGACAGGCGGCGCTCCGGGCCCTCCCTGACGCGACGGTTGAAGCCGCCGGCAGCATCGTCGTCCATCGACAAGAGATCGTCGGTGCTGTCGAAGCCGAAGTCTGCGCCGAAGCCATCCATAAGTGCTCCGCCTGCCGGCCCGGCCAGAGCCGGCGAGAAATCCGGCAGCTCGAGCCCTGCTTCCTCTTCGGAACCACCAGCAATCGCGGCGGTCCCGCCGCCCGCGGCGCGAACCATCGGACGGATGCCCATCCAGATGATCAGGAAGGCGACCGCGACAAAGGCCAGCGAGTTGATGATGCCACCCAGATTGCGGTTCAGGGTCTCCATCATGCCAGGGCCGGATGCGGATTCCTGGAGCAGCTGGTTCTCGAGAAAGTCCATGGCGGTCAGAGTCACCAAGTCACCACGATTGGTATCGAGACCGGCCGCTGAGGTGACGATCTTCTGCATTTCTGCGAGATAGGCGTCGATCTTGGCCTGGTCGGCCGGTTCGCCGACCATGGTCGCGATGCGGCCCTTGTTGACGACGACGGCCACGGAGATCCTTTCGACGGTGAAGCTGTTCTTTACAGTCGCGACCGTCTTGCTGTTGATCTCGTAGTTGGTCTGCTCTTCCTTCTTGTCCTGCTCGTCGGAGGACTGAGGCCCGGCCGTCGCGCCCGCGACGTCGCCCTGCGGAATATTCTGTTCGACAGTCGCGGCATTGTCGGACTGCTTGCTTTGCGACTTCTGGTTTTCCTTGGTGACGCGCACCGAGCGCTCGACGCGCGATTCGGGATCGTAGATGGTTTCCTGGATCTGCTGCGTATCGGTGTTCAGCTGAGCCGTGACCGACGAGCGGAAGTTATCCATGCCAAGGAAGGGCGCTAGCGCCTTGTCGATATTGGATTCGATCTCCTGCTGCACCGACTGCACCACGCCGAGCGAGCGGTTAGCAGCGCCGCCGCTCTCGTCGCCCGAGGCGAGAAGCTGGCCGGTCGAATCGAGGATCGTTACGTCCTCGACGTCGAGGCCGGGGACGGAAGAAGCAACCAGGTGGCGGATCGATGCGGCCGACTTGCGACCGGTCTCGGTCGAGGCGCGAACCATGATGGAGGCCGTCGGTCTCTGCTCGCCGCGGCGGAAATTGCCCACGTCGGGCATGACGATGTGAACGCGTGCCGCGGCAATGCCGCTGATCTGCTGGATGGTGCGGGCTACTTCCCCCTCGAGGGCGCGCACCCGGGTGACCTCCTGCATGAAGGAGGTGAGGCCAAGAGAACCGACATTGTCGAACAATTCGTAGCCGGCATTGGCGCTGTTGGGCAGCCCGCGTTCGGCGAGAAGCAGACGTGCCTTACTGGTCATGCCGACGGGGACCCTCAGGCTCTTGCCATCGGTCCCGAGCTCGAAATCGATGCCAGCCTCGGCAAGGGCAATGCTGACCTGATTGATATCCGTGGTTTCGAGACCGACGTAGAGCGTCTCGTAAGCCGGCTTGTTGACGAAAATCGCCGCAGCGATGATGAGAGCGAAAGAAACTACGCCGACACCTGCCATTGCCAGGAGCCGGGCCTGCCCCAGCGACGCCAAGTTCTTAGAGACTTGAAGTAATTGATTTAACAGATTCATTCTGTCTCGCACCGTCAACAAGAAGGGTCTCGGGGCTTTTGCCCCTGGCGCGACATTAGGAATCGAAACTTGTGCGAACGTTTCGTGGCGGGGGAAATGCCGGCTTCAGCGCGGCAAATCGTCCCGAACCTTCAAAGATCCTTCGCGGAGCGCTGGCGCGCCCGCTTAAAAGAAGTCGAAATCGCCGGCCGCCTTGCTGAGCGGCTGGGAATGGCCGTGGCGCAGGCCGGCTCCCAGCGCCTTCTGCATCTCGGCGAGCTTCACCAGACTGAGTGCCGTGCTCATGTCGACCATCCATTCAGACGGAATCGACCCGGTGATCGTATCGATGAATTCGGCCAGGCCACGGGTCTTCTGGACAGCGAGGTCCATACCCTGCAGCACCTTGACGCTTTCTGGATGCTCCAGCACGTCGGAGCCCCCGAGCTTCCAGCAGTTGCGGCTCGATGCGCTCGATCAGATAGGCGACATCGTGCAGTTCCGACACGATGCGCATCATGATTTCCGGTAGCGCCTCTTCCACGATGGCCGTCTCCGCTTTGTTTTCGTATGGCATCCGGATTCCAATACCTTAAAAAAATTCGATTGAGCTCTCGACGGGCTTCGTAACCGGAACGGGACGCTGTTCCAGCGCCACTGTCTTTTGGGTTTCCGCTCCCGTCAGCGGATACTGCCTTGCCCGGCCGCTGACCGGCCAGAATTCCAGTTTGCGGCCATGCTCTCCGCCTGTCGAAGAGCCCACCACCTTGATGCCTTCGTCGCGTAGAAACTTCATCGCAAAAGCGGCATTCTGTTCGCCGACGTTGGAGAACGTGGCAATCGTCTTGGCGCCGCCGAATACCTTGGCCTCCAGCCGATCGCGGCGAGCGCCCTTCTTCAGCAGCCCGTTGATCAGGAGTTCCATCAGATGGACCCCGTAGCGGGTAGCATCCCCGCCTCCGGATCCCGCGTTGGCCGCGCCGGGCAGCAGGAAATGGTTCATCCCGCCAACACCTGCAATCGGATCCCGCAAACAGGCAGCTACGCACGAACCCAGGATGGTGGACAAGAAAACGTTAGGATCGTTGACGACCTTGTACTCCCCCTGGATGATATGCACGCGCCTAGCTGCACTGTCGTCTGTCATTTCAGCGCTCCGAATACCGCCTCGATGGCGGCCTTCATCTTCTCGATAGTGAAAGGCTTGGCGAGAACATTGTTCGCACCGAGCTGGGCTGCCTTCTGCACCAACGCGCGGTCCCCTTGGGCGGTCAAGATGATGAAGGCTGCCTTTTTGGTGTTCGGGTTGGTGCGAACATGCTGCAGGAAGACCAGGCCGTCCATCTTCGGCATGTTGAAGTCGGAGATGACCAGATGATGGGGCTGTTGCTCCATGATCCTCATCCCCTGCTCGCCATCGCCGGCGGCGGTGATCTGCTTGAAGCCGAGCTGCGTCAAGGCGTCACTCAACAGCAGACGGCTCGTCACCTGATCATCGACGATCAGAACTTTTATTTTTTCGGCTAGAGACATTTATTCGATACCTTCTTTTCGGGCAGCAGTGAGTTTGAGAATTTCCTCGCCGATGGAACCAAGCGGCAATTGCAGTTCGACGGCGCCTAATTCATGGGCGACGCGGGGCATCCCATAGACTACGCAGGTCTTCTCGTTCTGACCGATCGTGCGCGCACCGGCGTGGCGCATCTTCAGCAGTCCGGAAGCCCCGTCGCGGCCCATGCCAGTCAGGATGACCCCCACAGCATTCCGACCCGCCAGTTCCGCAACCGAATCGAACAGCACGTCCACAGACGGACGATGCCCGTTCACCGGCGGTCGTTCGACCAGCCGGCAGCTCGGCGCGGAGGCGTTAACCACCTGCAGATGGCGGTCACCGCCCGGGGCGAGATAAATCTTGCCAATCTCAAGTCTGGCTCCGTCGGTCGCTTCCTCGACGACCGGGGCGCAGAGACGATTAAGGCGTTCCGCAAAACTTTTGGTAAACGTCGGCGGCATGTGTTGGGTGATGACCGTCGGCGGGCAATTGCGTGGAAACTTCTGCAGGACCGTGATCAACGCCTCGACGCCGCCGGTGGACGAACCGATGGCGACGATCTTGCGGCCGACGCGAAAATCGTTCGCCGGGATCGGCGCCGCGGAAGCGGACGGTGCTGCGGCGCTATAGCGATGCTGCGACCGCGCTGCGGCCTTGACCTTCTCCGCGAGATCTCCGAACGGCCGTGCATCCCCCGGAACCGGCTTGCCAACGCAATCGAAGGCGCCGATCTCCAGCGCGGCAAGGGTCGCTTCCGCGCCACGATGGGTCATGGTCGAGACCATGATCACCGGCATGGGCCTCAGCTTCATGATCTTGTCGAGAAATTCGAGCCCGTTCATGTTCGGCATCTCGATGTCGAGCGTCACGACATCGGGATTGAGCTGCTTGATTGCGGCACGCGCTTCCATCGCATCCCCGGCCTGGCCGACGACGGTGACTTCCGGGTCCGAATTAAGCACAGCCGTAATCAGGCCGCGCATGGTCGGGCTGTCATCGACGACGAGGACGCGGGCGGGGCTGCTCATGCGCGCGCTCCTGCGAACTTGCCGGTATAGCGGTATGTCGTGATACCGATATTGTCGAAATGGTTTTTCGCATCGCCCGAAACGCGCTCGGAATGGCCGATGTAGAGATGGCCGCCTTCCGGCAGCAGTCCGGCAAAACGGGTCCAGATGCGCTGCTGCGTCGGCTCGTCGAAATAGATCACGACGTTTCGACAGAAGATGACGTCAAAATTGCCCTTGAAGGGCCATTGCGACATCAGATTCAGTTCGTTGAAAGTGATCAGCTTCTTGACGCGATCATCGACCTGGAACTTGCGGCGACCATTGACGTCGACTTCCTTGAACCACTGCTTGCGCATGGCGGGGCTCACGGTCTCCAGTGCCGTCTCGTCGTAGCAGCCCGCCCTGGCGAGGGAGAGGATCTTCGGATCGATGTCGGTCGCGAGGATCTTGAAGTCATAGTCGGCAATGTTGGGCATCAGCGACAGGACGGTGAGCGCGATCGAATAGGGTTCCTGGCCGTCGGAACAGGCGGCCGACCAGATGCGCACGCGGCCGCCGCTCCTGGCCCGATTGAGGAGCCCAGGCAGTACATCCGACTTTAGGTGGTCGAAATGGTGATTCTCGCGGAAGAACCGGGTAAAGTTGGTGGTCAGGTGCGACAGCATCTCGCGCCGCTCCTGGGCCCCCTCAGGCGAGGCGACCAGGCTGCAATAGGCGCGGAATCCCGACAGGCCGAGATTGCGGATATGTTTCGACAGCCGGGAATAGACCAGCGAAGCCTTGGATTCGTTGAGCGAAATCCCTGCATCCGAATAGATCATCGCCGCGATTTCGTTGAGATCTCGGCGCGTCAGCGGGTATTCGCCGCTGGCCAGGACTTCGTCATCCGATTGGCGGGAAGATGTCTTGAGGGCAACCGTCATGCGGCCTCGCTTTCGGCGTCAG
The DNA here is from genome assembly GCF_964021225.1 of Rhizobium arsenicireducens. NCBI lineage: Bacteria > Pseudomonadati > Pseudomonadota > Alphaproteobacteria > Hyphomicrobiales > Rhizobiaceae > Rhizobium > Rhizobium arsenicireducens. The sequence goes on from NZ_CAXHYK020000001.1 coordinate 2,732,283, forward strand.
GGAACAGAGCACCAAGCTCGATGAGACAAATCATCCGCTTGTCGATCGCGAGAATGCCGCGGGCATATTGCTTCTCGAGGTCGGAGGTTACCTCCGGCGTCGGCTGTATGTTTTCATCGCTGACCGTCAGTATGTCGGATACGGCCTCAACCAGCAGGCCCACCACCTTCGCGCCGACCTGCGCGACGATGATCACATGGCGGGTCTGCGGTTCGACCGGCTTCATGCCGAGCCGGATCGAAAGGTTGACGATCGGTAGCACGGCGCCGCGCAGGTTGATGACGCCAATGACGTAGGGGGGCGAATGCGGCAGAGGAGTCGCGGGAGTCCAGCCACGGATCTCGCGGACCGACATGATGTTCACGCAAAACTCCTGATCGCCGATACGAAAGGCGATGAGCTCGCGCCCTCCTTCGATCAAGTTTTTCACCGCATACGACATGATACTAACCTGCTGCAGCTAACGAGATTTCCTGCTTGAGCGACTGACCGCGCGAGGCAGAGACGACCGCGTCGACGTCGAGGATGAGCGCGACGCGCCCGTCGCCCAGGATCGTCGCCGCAGCGATGCCGGGCACGTGGGTGTAGTTTGCCTCAAGACTCTTAATAACGACCTGACGCTGGCCCTGAATGGCATCCACCATCAAGGCGCGCTGGCCGCCGCCTTCGGATTCGACCAGAAGGGCGACGCCTTCCATCGGATTGGCCTGGGTGTTGCGGAAGTTGAGGATGCGTCCGACGTCAACCAGCGGGCAGAAGCTGTTGCGGATCGAAATGAGACGCTGGTTGGCGCCGAAGGAATGGATGTTCGCGGATTCCGGCTGCAGCGTCTCGACGATCGCGGTGAGCGGCACAACGAGTGTTTGGCCGGCAACCGTAACCACCATGCCGTCGAGGACAGCGAGCGTCAGCGGCAGGCTCATGGTGAAAGTCGAGCCAAGCCCGGGGCGGGACGTGATCGAAATACGACCACCGAGCGCCTGGATCGATCGCTTGACCACGTCCATGCCAACGCCGCGACCCGAGATGTCGGAAATCTTGTCGGCGGTCGAGAAACCAGGCGCGAAGATCAGGTTGTCGATTTCTTCGTCTGTCAGGTTTGCATCGGCCGCGATCAGTTCGTTGTCGATGGCCTTCTGCTTCACGCGCTCGCGGTTGATGCCGGCACCGTCGTCGACCAGTTCGATGACGATACGGCCGGAGCGATGCTTCGCCGTCAGTTTGATCGTGCCTTCCGGGTCCTTGCCGGCGGCAGTGCGCTTTTCGGGGCTTTCAATGCCGTGGTCGACGGCATTGCGGATCATGTGGGTGAGCGGTTCCGCAAGCTTGTCGATGACCGTCTTGTCGACTTCGGTGTTTTCACCTTCGGTGACCAGGCGGATCGACTTGCCGACCATGTCGGCCACTTCACGAACGATACGCGACATGCGCTGGAAGACCGGCTTCACTGGCTGCGCGCGGATCGCCATGACCGAGTCCTGGATCTCGCGCGTCAGTTGCTGCAGTTCCTCGAGGCCCATGTTGATCGACGAGGTGCCGTTGTTGTCGTTCTCGATGACGCTCTGCGACAGCATCGCCTGGTTGATGACGAGCTCGCCGACGAGGTTGATCAGCCGGTCGACGCGATCGAGGTCAACGCGGATCGTTTGGCCAGCGGCGGCATTATTCTGGGCGGCGGCTGCGGCAGCAGCAGCGGCTGCAGGCGTTTCCTTCTTCTCGTGCTTGGCAGCACCGGCGGCGAGCTTCACCACATTGCTGGCGGTCTCGGCCGCTTCTACGGCCTCTGCAACGGCATCGTCGCCTGGGCCGTCGAGGATCGACAGATCGAAGGGAACCGGGACCATCGGCGGCTCTTCGCCGGCCGGCGCTGCCACGGTTTCTTCATGCAGCTTGATCTCCAGGTCGCAATCCCACTCGGCGAATTCGAAGACCGAGTGGATGCCCTCCTCACCCTTTTCGGTGGCGATCTGGACCTTCCACGAGAAATAGGCGCCTTCCGGATCAATATCGTCGAGCGACGGCAGGCTATCCATGTCGCAGTGGATGCTCATCTCGCCGATGCGCGACAGGTCGCGCAGCAGGAGAGCGGCTTCGTTGCCCTTGGCGTAGAGTTCGCGCCGCGGCTTGAAGGAAACGTCAAAGGTCGGAGGAACGGTCGTCGCCTCGCCGCCGAAGTCGTCGTCGAAGGAGAACGGGATCGGCTGGAAACCGCTGTCGTCGCTCGGTGCGGGCGCAGCTGCAGCAGCGGCCGTCGGCTTCGGCGCCGAAGCAGGCGCGGCGGTGCCGGCCTGCGGCAGCTCGCCATTGGCCAGCGCCTCGAGCTCCTTCACGAGGCCGCTCGAGCGGGACGGATCGACGCTGCCGCCATCGCGCGAGGCGCTCACGAGATCGGCAAGAATGTCAGCCGACTTGAGCATGACCTTCATGACTTCCAGGCCGGGCTCGAGCTTGTTGGACCGAACGCAATCGAGAGTCGTTTCGAAGACGTGCGCGAAGGCCACCAGGTCGTCGAGACCGAAGGCACCCGCGCCGCCCTTGATCGAGTGCACGGCCCGGAACACGGCGTTGACAGTCTCCGGATCGCGATCTCCGTCATTCATTTTCAGAAGACCGGATTCCAGCTCGGCGAGTTGCTCCTCGCATTCCTGGAAGAAGATCTCTTTGATTTCGTTCATATCCATAGGAGAAAATCCCGGCTTAGGCGGTTACACGCTCGATGGCATCGATCAGTTTGGTCGGATCGAAAGGCTTGACAATCCAGCCGGTCGCGCCGGCCTGGCGGGCGCGGTTCTTCTTCTCCGCGTCGCTCTCCGTGGTCAGGACGAGGATCGGCACTGCGCGGTACTTTTCGTTGCGCCGGACACCTTCGATGAAGCCGAAACCGTCGAGGCGCGGCATGTTGATGTCGGTGACGATAACGTCCGGATTGCATTCCTCGAGGACTTCCAGGCCCTCGACACCGTCCTCGGCCTGGATGGTCTCGAAGCCCGCATTGTTGAGGGTGACCAGCAGCATGTTCCGGATTGTCCTGGAATCATCCACGGTAAGCACTTTTTTCTTCATTGCCTGATCTCCTTGGCGAGCAGATGATCTACGTTCACGCCTATCAATTGAAGTGTCTTGAGGAAGGCATCGGAAGCTTTGACATAGGTGAACGGCTTCTTGTCCGCTTCCCATGCCCTGGCCCCGGCTACCAGGATCTGCGCGCATTGCGCGCCGACGCGCTCGACACCCGAGGCATCGATCGCTACCGCGCCGCCGCGCAGGGACATGAGGTTGGCCTTTAGGTTGGAGGCCTCGTTCAGGTCGAGCACAGCGGACAGTTTCAAGCTCTTCTGTTCGCCCTTCTTTGCTGCCATCAGTTCTTTCCTTGTCTGGAGGGCCCGCCGCAATCCGACCGTTCCTTCCGAACGACGGAAACTTGATCCGTCTTCCCGAAGGTCGCATTGCCCGCCCCGCTACGTCCTGTGTATCTCAAGTTGGTAAACAATCCCCTCAACCTCCAAGGCCTGCAATCCGGACCGAAAATCCAAAACCGTCCTCGAAATCCGCCTCCCCCGACTCCGGTGGCATGGCGGTGACGGAGGGCTTTATCTGATGCTGTGCGGCCGGCTCAATCCGACGCTCGGGGCTCGCCGGCGGCGATCCACGCGCCTGACGCTCGAAATGGAATTCCCTGACCGTGCGCCCGAGCTCCAGGATCACCGTGTGGAGGTCATCCGATCCGTTGCTTGAGCGGCGCGCGAATTCGGCACTTTCGGCAATCTCGCCACCAAGGCCCAAGATAAGGCCCGAGATGGAGGCGAGTTCGCCGGCCTGACCGTCCGTAGCGCGTGCGATGTCGGACACCGTCTCGCTGATGCCGCCGACCTGGTTGACAATGTCGCCGATCGCCTTCTGGGTGCGCGCGACTATGTCCACGCCGGTGTCGACCTGCGACTTGGTGGTGGCCACCAGCGTCTTGATCTCGCGCGCGGCGTCGGCTGAGCGCTGGGCCAAGGCACGAACTTCTTGGGCGACGACCGCAAATCCGCGACCACTGTCGCCGGCACGCGCCGCCTCGATGCCGGCATTGAGCGCCAGGAGATTGGTCTGGAAGGCAATCTCGTCGATCGCACCGATGATCCGGCCGATCTGTTCGGCCGAGGCCTCGATGTCGGACATGGCGGTGATCGCCTTTCCGGCGACCGTGCCGCTCGCCTCGACCGCTTTCTGCGTCACCGAGACCTGTTCCTCCGCCAGCCGCGTTTTCGACGCGCTGTCGCGGACCCCCGCCGTCACGGCTTCGAGCGAACCGGTCGCTTCGCCGAGACGCACCGACTGGTTCTCCGCCCTGGCGGCATAGTCGTTTGCCGCGACCACGAATGCTCGTGTCCCTGTCTCGGCGATCTTCACCCTTTCCTCGGAGAGAATGAGGGCCGTTTGCATCTGCTCGAGCGCGCCGTTGAGCGTCTCGGCCAGATCGACATAGTGCTCGGGTACATCGTCCGAAATGCGGGCGGTGAGGTCACGCTCGGCAAGCGAACGGAACACCGGGCCAAAGATATCCACCACTTCCAGCCGGTCGCGATCCCGCTGCGCGGCGAGGTCGCGGTGGTGCTTCACCCGCAATTCGTTGAAGCGCAACGATACGGCGATTTCGACATCGACCATGACAAGCCGGACGAGCGCGCCGACGAGTTCGCCGATTTCGCGCTGGCGCTTGCGGTTGCCCGGCAGCAGTCCACGGCCGGCCAGATCGCCCATCACCGCCTGAAGCAGGTGTTCCATGACGACGGAGTGGCCGGCAATGTGCCAGCGGGGATCGAGCCCCATGCGGCTTTCGGCATCGGAAAGGACCTTGACGCGTTCGGCATAGAGGGCATCGAAGCGGGCGTCCGTCAGCACATCCCAATGGGAGGCGAGCAGGTCGTGAAGGCGCTCGAACTGGCGCTCGCTGGAAAAGTTACGCGCGGCATCGGGGAAGGTCTGCAGCCGCTGAAAGAAGTCGCGAAGCCCGGTCTTGAGGTTTGGCTCGAGAAGATGACGATACTGGCGCAGCAGATCGCAATCGGCCTCACCGAGGCCGGCAAAGCGCAGCCGGTCACGCAGGCTTCCCGCCTGTGCATTTGCCGTCCGATCTGCCGGCGAAACCTGCCCCACTGCCAATCCCCGCACCCAGCCGCTCCCTTACGGAAGGCGACCCGTTGAATTTCCCCAGGTATCTCGACGGGATTGCGGATTCGGAGCCTGTCAAAGGCGAGCTCAAAACCTATCCGCATCCACCGAAGGTTCTTCCCGGAACCACTTCAATGAATACCTCATACCGGATCGAAACCGGTACGGCGGGACGGCGTCATGCCCGACGGTAACCTGCCTTCAGCAGATCCCACTCCGACGTATGCATCAATCTTTATGGTTAATGTCTTGCTTGAAGGTTAATAAATCTTCAATCGCGCGCAAAGGCGCCCGAAAGACAACAGAAAAAGGGCAAGCTCTGCTCGTCTGGGTACGACAACCATTCTTGCTGGCGACGGGTCGGATAACCGCAGGCGCAATGCGCGGGAAGCGGCCGATGACCGGAACAAAGAAATGCCTTGTCCGTTCTCTCGCAGATGAAGGAGATGGGCTTTGGCAGCGCGGGCAATCTGGAGAGGCAATCTTGTCGTTGGTGAACTCGCCTGCCCGGTGGCGCTCTATTCGGCTGTCACCGCGCAGGAACGCGTCTCGTTCCACATAATCAACCGCGATACCGGCCATCGCGTGCGCCGGGAATATGTCGACGCCGACACGGGCCGCAGCGTCGATAATGAAGACCTGGTCAAGGGTTACGAGACCAGCGAGGGCCAGGCGATCATCCTGACCCCAGAGGAGATCCGCGACCTCGTGCCGGAGGCCGACAAAACACTCGTAATAGAAAGCTTCATTCCCTGCGACGAGGTCGACACGGTCTTCTTCGAACGTCCCTACTTCCTTGCTCCCGAAAACCGCCAGGCACTTGAGGTCTACGACCTCGTGCGCGAGGCGATGAAGGCGAAGGGCGTAGCCGCCCTGGTGCAGACCGTGCTGTTCCGTCGCGTACGATCGCTGTTGATCCGCCCGCACGGAAACGGGATGATCGCCACCACCCTCAACTTCGACTACGAAGTTCGCCCGGAAAAAGAGATCCTGGGAGGAATTTCTGCGGTCAAGATCGAGGGAGAGATGCTCGATCTTGCGCGCCACATCATTGAGACAAAGACCGGAGAATTCGATCCAGCCGAGTTCGAGGATCACTACGAGGAGGCCGTGATCGAGCTGATCAAAGCGAAGATTGCCGGCCGCAAGCCCAAAAGGTTGCCGAAGCGAAAGGCATCGAATGTCACCGACTTGATGGAGGCGCTGCGCAGGAGCGCCGGCGTGAGCAAGAACGTCAAGTCCGAAGGCACGGGGAAAGAGCCACAGATGCGGAGTTCCATTGCCAAGACAAAACAGAGCAAGAGCACGCCCAGACGAAAGGCCAGCTGATCCATGACGCTCGACCTCTATCGGAGAAAGCGGGATTTCAAGGCGACGCCGGAGCCCAAGGGCAAGGCCGGACGCCGCGGCGGCAACAGTTTTGTTATCCACAAGCATGCCGCCCGTCGGCTGCACTATGACTTGCGGCTGGCGATGGACGGCGTCTTGAAGAGCTGGGCAGTGACCCGGGGCCCGAGCCTGATTGCCGGCGAGAAACGCCTAGCCGTGCATGTCGAAGACCACCCGCTCGACTACGGCGACTTCGAAGGCACGATCCCCAAGGGCCACTACGGCGCGGGCAGCGTGATCGTCTGGGATCGCGGTACCTGGACGCCGATCGGCGACTTGAAGCGGGCCTATCGCAAGGGACACCTCGAGTTCGAACTTAAGGGAGAAAAGCTCTCCGGCCGCTGGCACCTCGTGCGAATGGCAGCCAAGGAGGGTGAAAGTCGCGAAAACTGGCTCTTCATAAAAGCCGACGATGACGCAGCCCGCAGCGACAAAGAGCCCGACATCCTCGAAGACCGGCCGGAGTCGGTGAAAACCGGCAGGATGATCGAGGAGATCGGGGACAATCCGTTGTCGGCGAAATCCAAGCGTTCTCCCGGAGGGGCCAAGGCGTCCAAAAACGCGGCATCCAAGAGCGCGGCCTCAGGCGAACCGGATCCGCCGCCGGCCCAGGAGATCGCGGCAGACAAGATCAAGAGCGCGGTACGTGATGAAAAACCGGACTTCGTAGAGCCGGCGCTCGCCACCCTGGTCAAGGCAGTGCCGAAGGGCAGTCGATGGCTGCATGAGATCAAGCTCGACGGTTATCGCATACAGGCTCACCTGGACAACAGAAACGTCAGGCTGCTGACGCGCACCGGGCTCGACTGGACGGCACGCTTCGGCACGCAAATCGTCGACGCGGTTCTCGCCCTCCCGGCCCGTCAAGCGATCATCGACGGTGAGATCGTGGTGGAGAGTGGTTCGGGGGCGAGCGATTTTTCGTTGCTGCAGGCCGATCTCGGTGAGGATCGCGGCGACCGCTTCGTCTTCTACGCCTTCGACCTGCTGTTTCTCGACGGCTTCGATCTGCGCGCCGCAGCCCTCTCCGAACGCAAGGGCGCACTGAAGCGATTGATGGAAGCCGCGGATGCGCGGCTGAAGTATAGTGAACATTTCGACGAGAGCGGCCACCTTGTGCTGAAGCATGCCTGCCGGCTGAGCCTCGAGGGAATCATCTCCAAGGTGGCGAATGCCCCCTATCGCTCGGGCCGCGGGCGCGACTGGGTCAAATCGAAGTGCTCGGCCCGCCAGGAAGTGGTGATCGGCGGCTATGTTCCCTCCTCGGTCTCCAAGAGCGCGATTGGCTCGCTCGTAATGGGAACCCATGACGGCGGCAAGTTCGTCCATATCGGGCGCGTCGGCACCGGCTTTTCGGAACAGGTGGCGCGACAACTGATGCGCCGGCTCGAGCCTCTCCGCCAGGAGACGAGCCCGTTTGCTGGCCGTCTCACCAGTGCGCAGTCGAAGGACGTCGTCTTCGTCAAACCCGAAACCGTGGCAGAGATCGAATTCCGCGGCTGGACGGCCGATGCCCATCTGAGGCACGCTTCCTTCCGCGGCCTACGCGAGGACAAGGCGGCAAAGGATGTCGTACGGGAGAGCGAGATGAAGCCTGCTGCGGCTGAACCGAAACGGACCGTCACCCTGTCTCATCCCGACCGGGTCTACTGGCCCGACGCCGGCGTGACGAAGGCGGGGCTTGCCGATTATTACACCGAAGTCTGGTCGAAAATCGCCCCGTTCGTCGTCAATCGCCCGCTGGCGCTGCTGCGCTGTCCGGAAGGCGTCAGTGGCACTTGCTTCTTCCAGAAGCATGCCTGGCGCGGCATGCGCAAGGGCATCCTGCTGGCGCCCGATCCTGCAGCACCCGACGATGAACCCAATGTCGCCATCAACGACCTCGATGGACTGCTGGGGCTGGTACAGGGCGGCGTGCTGGAGATCCATCCCTGGGGTGCGACGCTCGACACGCTGGAAACGCCCGACATGGTCAATATCGACCTTGATCCCGGCCCCGGCGTCTCCTGGGAACGCGTCATCGCCGCTGCCTTTGAAGTTCGGGCGCGGTTCGAGGCGATTGGGCTCACCGGTTTCGTCAAGACTTCCGGCGGCAAGGGCCTGCATGTGGTCGCCCCGATCAAGCCGAAAACCGAATGGCCGCAGGTGAAGGCGGCGATGAAGGCACTGGCCGACGGCATGGCTAAGGACAGCCCTGCAGACTTTGTCTCGACGATCAGCAAGGCTAAGCGCAAGAACAAGATCCTGATAGATTACTTGCGCAACAGTCGCGGTGCGACCGCAGTCGCCCCTTATTCGCCGCGCGCGCGCGCCGGCGCGCCGGTGTCGATGCCGCTTTCCTGGGACGAGCTCGGCCCCGGCATCGGGCCGGCGCATTTCACCATCGGCAATGCAATCACCCGGCTATCCGGTCTGAGTGCGGATCCCTGGGGCGATTTCCGCAGGGCGGAGGCCGTACTGAAGCCGACTTCATTGTCTGGCAGAAAGCGCACCTAACCTTCTGCTTCCGGCTTCTTCTCCGAGGCAAGACTCTTGCGCAGGGCCGTCATGATGTCGATGACATTGTCGCGGCGGGGCGGCTCCGACTTTTTTGGCTTGGCGGGTTTCGCGACCTGCTTGCGGGCCTTGATCAGCGCGTGCAGCCGATCCTCGACCGGGTCCTGGACGAGGTCGGGCGACCAGTCGTCGAGCCTTTCACCGATCAGTTTCTTCATCATCGTCAACGCCTTTGCCGATGGTGCTTCCTTCCCCGCGTCCCCGAAAAACTCCTCGCCGGCGCGCACCTCATCGCCGTAGCGCAATGTCCAGGCGAGCATGCCGCGGTCGCGTGGCAGCAAGAGGACAGCATGTTCGCGCCGGTAGAGCACGATGCGGGATATCCCAGCGGTCCCTGCCTTCGCCATGGCTTCGCGGATCACCGAAAAAGCCTCTTCGCTGACCTTGTCGGCAGGTGCGAGATAATAGGGGGAATCGTACCAGATCCATTCGATCGACGAGGCGGGAACGAAGCGCTCGATGTCGATGGTGCGGGTGCTTTCGAGCGCGACCTCGTCGAGTTCTTCATCCTCGAAGAGCACATATTCGTCCTCGTCGCGTGGGTAGCCACGCATCTGGTCTTCCGCGTCCACCGGCTTGCCGGTGACCGCATCGACATAGCGGCTTGCGACACGGTTGCCGGTCTCGACATTGATGTTGTGGAATTGAAGCTTCGCGCTCTCCGTCACGACCGGCGTCATGGAGACCCGGCAGGTCACGAGCGACAGCTTCAGATAGCCCTTCCAGAACACGCGCCGTGCCATGCTTATCCGCCCTTTTCATGGTCGATTGCCTGCGATGCGAGCAGGTTTCGGCAGTCAACGCCCGAGGAAGTTTGGGGTTCCTCAAACTGTTGTCATTTCGCTGGTCCAAACTGGAACCGATCGCCTCGAAACGCGTTCGATCAGAGGCGACAAGGGAGATTGAAATGGCAAACGAAGACACCGCCTGGATAGCCAGACGTGCCTATGCGCTCTGGGAGGAAGAGGGCCGGCCAGATGGTCGCCACGACATTCATTGGCAGGATGCGCAGCGGGAATGGGAAGCCTTGCAGTCAGGTGCTAGCGCCACGACTGAAAATGCCGAGCGGCGCATCAGGGAGGCACGGCAGGAAGCGCCGACCGATATACCGACCTCGGAATCGGCAGCTGTGGTGAGGCCACCTTCGCCCCGCGGCCGCCGGAAGGACTAGTGTCGCGATGGGACCGACCCCCGCCACCCCGTTTCCTTCGGCCCCTCAATTCATTCCGGCATCTCGAGAGAGCGTCCGCCCCTCCGAGCCTACGGGCGTTCGATCATCCGTTCCTGCCCGTCCCCGCCTCAGCGTTCTCGCCGTTGCCTCCGAGATCTATCCTCTGGTCAAGACTGGCGGTCTGGCGGATGTGACCGGCGCCCTGCCAAAGGCCCTGTCCGCCTTGCGAATCGACACGCACAGCCTCGTGCCTGGATATCCTGCGCTGCTGGGTCCCGCCCGACGGCACCCGCCGCTGATGGAGTTCGACAACCTGCTTGGCGAGCGTGCCACGCTGCGCCATCTCGAAATCGATGGCCTCAGCCTTCTCGTGCTGGACGCGCCGCAACTCTACGACCGCGACGGCGGGCCCTATGTCGATCCGAACGGCGCGGACCATTCGGACAACTGGAAGCGCTTTGCCATCCTGTCGCTGGCCGCCGCGGAAATCGCGGCCGGCGTGCTTCCCGGATGGCAGCCGGATATCGTCCACACTCACGACTGGCAGACGGCGCTGACCTCGGTCTACATGCGCTCGCTCGGCTGTGACGTGCCCGTCGTGCTGACGATCCACAACCTGGCGTTCCAGGGCCAGTTTTCCGCCGACGTACTCGGCGCCATCGGCCTGCCGCCCGGTGCCTACAGCCTCGACTGCATGGAATACTACGGCGACATCAGCTATCTGAAGGGCGGGCTGATGACCGCGGACCAAATCACGGTCGTCAGCCCTACTTATGCGCGCGAAATCTTGACGCCGACCTTCGGCATGGGCCTGCAGGGCGTATTGAGAAAAAGATCGGACCATTTGCTTGGCATCGTCAACGGCATCGATCAAGACGTCTGGAATCCGGTCAACGATCCCCATCTGGCTGTGCCCTATGACACCCGATCGATCCAGTACAAGAGGCGAAACAAGCCCGCGCTACTCGCCCGCTTTCAACTGGAACCCGGCGAAGGGCCGCTGTTCTCGGCTGTCAGTCGCCTTACCTGGCAGAAGGGGATGGACCTGCTGGCGGAAGTGGCGGACGAGATATTCCATGCAGGCGGAAGACTGATCGTACACGGCCAGGGCGACCATGAGATAGCGGCGGCGCTCCAGCGAACAGCGGACCGTCATCCCGGGAAGATGGCAGTGGCAATAGGCTATGACGAGCCGACAGCTCACCTGATCCACGGCGGTTCGGACGCCATCATCCAGCCATCCCGATTCGAACCCTGCGGTCTGACCCAGCTCTATGCTTTGCGCTACGGTTGCGTGCCGGTGGTTTCACGTACGGGCGGGCTGTCCGAGACAATCATCGATGCCAATGACGCGGCACTCTCCGCGCGCGTCGCGACCGGCTTCCAGTTTCATCCGGTAACCGCAGAAGGACTGCGCCATGCGATCCGTCGTGCCTGTGCGGCCTACCGCCATCGCAGTCACTGGTCACGGCTCCAATTACAGGCGATGCGCGCCGACTATTCGTGGGATCGCAGCGCCGAAAGCTATGCGGCGCTCTATCAGCGGCTCGCTTCAACTGTACCCAACAGCCTGACCTGATCCGCAGATGCCGGATGCAGCAAAGCCCGGCAGATTGCCGGGCTTTGGCAGGCAACTATCGGTGGGCCTCACTTGGTGGTCCTGCCGGCTCCTTCACCCGACCTTCAACACCGGTCGGTCTGGGGTGTTGGATCTCGATCAATTGCCTTCACAGGCACGCAGTCTGTGGCGCGGCCACCGCAGATCCGCAGCATGGTCTTGTCATCTCCATAGCTCCTTGGCAGGATTGTCAAAGGGCTCGGGCTGACGCGCCGCCAGACTTCTTTCCAAGTCTACGACGTCCTCGCAATCTGCGGGTACCGGGTCGCCGGCGATCGCTTCAAGCACTTCGGGCTTCAACGCACCATGGCGGATCGCCCATTTCAGCGTCTCGCGCGTCTGACGCTCGGCTTCCAGCTGCGCATACAGCGCAATGATCAGCCGATCACGGGGATCGGGATGCCGTCGCCAGCGCGGCGGCCGAACTGTCTCGGTCACGGTGAAACCTCCAGAAGGTCTTTTGTTTTGCGAGAGTAAGAACTTTTCCGCCGCGTCATTGTTCCCTTTTGGTGGCGCCTGGCCCACGATGAGGCGTCCAAGCTCAGGAGCGCGAGATGACAGATATCGCCAGACAGGAGATTGAAGGCAGACTTAACGCCCACAGGGAGATCCTGGTTTCTCTGCTTGCAGCGGCAATGCTCGGACCGGAGACCGTTTCCGGCCTGATACGAAACCTGGAGCAAGAGATGCTGCCGAAGGACGGCGCCGAAGATCCCGGCCTGACGCCCTCAGCAGGCTTTGCCTCCGGGGCGGAAAAGGCGGACGAGATCCGGGCGATACTGACAACAGCAAGTGAACGAGCCGAAGCCCTTAGGCGCATCGGCGCCTGAGTGCCCGGGCTATCGCCGCCGCCGATCATTCTGGAGCAGAACGGTCCGTCGGGTCATAGTTGACGTCCCAGTCCTTGGGCGGATTTTTCTTGCCCGGCGGCCACTTGTTCACCGTGGCATCGTCGGAGCCGGTGATGGCAGTCGGCTTGGCGCTTGCCACGCCATCGTTGTCGCCGCCATGTTGCGTGCCGACGAATTGCGGCGCCGCGTCCGTGCGAATATCGCCGGCGGCATCGTAGGTGTAGGACTTCTTGGGCATGGGAACCTCGCATCGATCCATGGATCGTCTCGTGATTGACAAGTCGCGCCGTCGTCGGCGCCTACTGTCAAACCGACGAGCAGGGGCAAAGGTTCCTTGTGGGGAAAGCCGAAACCCTGGCAGTGGTGCTAATGCTCGCCGTGAGCCTGCGGATTCTCGATGGCTGAAAGCGGCGCACTCAGGGTCCAGCGCAGTCCTGTGTCCTCGAAGTCTATGACCACTCTTCCGCCAAAGGCCGAGGCCGCGTGACGCTCAATCACCGTCGTGCCGAAACCCTGCCGTGACGGCTTCACCACCGGCGGACCGCCCGCCTCGATCCAGCGCAATTGGAGATTTCTGGCGCCGTCCTCCCCGTCGATAACCACCCATTCGATCAGCACGCGTCCTTCGGCAACCGAGAGCGCACCGTATTTTACCGAATTGGTCGCCAGTTCGTAGAAGATCAGGCCGAGGTTTTGCACGGCATTTGCATTGGCCAACAGATCCTCGCCGCGTGTCTCGATCCGGCTCATCGAGCCCACCACAGCTGATAGCTGCAGTTCAATCACCGTGGACAGCGGAATGCCGCCCCATTGCTGCTTAGCGAGCGCCTCGATGGATTGCGCCAAGCCTGAGAGCCGCCCGCTGACGGCCTTCTGCAGTTCATCCACGCTGTCGGTGCCGCGCGCCAGCTGGCGCAGCATGGCCTGCACGAGGGAGAGGATGTTCTTGGTCCGGTGCACCAGTTCCTGCAGGATAAAATGAATGCGTTCCTCAGATTGGGCACGATCGAAAGAAGCGTTGGACAGCGCTATCGCAACCTGATTGGCCTCGGTGACCTTGGTCATTTCCGGCGAGACGATCTCGCCCTGACCAATGCGCCCTGCCATATTGGCGATCTGACGGATCGATCGCCGTAGCTGTTGCGCTGCCACAAGGACTATGCCCAGGCTCACGGCAAGCAAGGCAAGGCTGCCGTAGATCAGACTCTGCCAGGTGCTGGCTAGCGATGCCTGCGCAGTCGAGACTGGCCCCCATACCGCCACGCGCCAGGGCCAATCTCCGACACGAGCATAGCCGAGCATGGTCTCCTGACCGCCATGGTCAGTGACGGCGCTCTGATTGGAGCCGACCATCAGCTTCACCAGGTGCTCGGGAAACTGGTCTCCCGAAGGAATATTATCCGACCCGCTCGAGACGATGACCTTGTTGTCGACATCGATAACCGCCGCGGACCAGGCGGGCGGCAGGATATCCGTCGATGTCAGGCTGACCAGATCTCCGGCATTCTGTGTCAGGACAAGCGCCGCGCCAGAGGCCGACAACCGGGGCGAAAGTGGCTTGACGACGTTGAAAACCCACTGCCGGCTCGTTGCACCGAAGAAGATGCCGGATGCCTCGATGTTGCCGGAGGCAAGAACGGCGTTGAGCGTCTTGAGATCCGTCATCCGCTGCAAGGGTACGCCAAAGGGGACCCGGGTGTTGAGCTTCTGGTTGCCCTCTTTATCGACCAGCAGAACGTAAAGCGAGCCTGTGCCGAGGCTCGACGCGGTGCGCTGGTGGAAAGCTCTAAGGTCACCGGCGTTGAGTTCGGCTGCACCCGCCAGAAGTCGGAGCGTCGTCTCCATATCTGCGAGCTTGCGCTCGAAATTGCGGCCGATGGTCTGGGCGTCCTGCGCCGCCTCCTGGCGCAATGCTTCATATTCGCTTCGCTCCAGCTGCCACAGCAAGAAGATCACGAAGCCGAGCAGCGGCAGAGTCGCCAGGATCGCCATGGCGACCAGATATGCCCCGATCGAGGCGGTGGGAAAGAACCGCGAGAGCCTACCCATCCCTGTATAGGATCCTCATCGAAACGAGGAATGAGCGCTGACCTTCAACAATTTCCATGGTCCGCCTCCCTCACTCAGAGTCTCTATCCTCTTGAGCAATATCGCATGTTCCCCTCGCTGCCAACCGGCGAGAACGTGCCCGGCGGAACAATCGGGCCGCAGGATGGGTTTTGGCTGGACAACGATGAGCCAGGACTGACCATAGCGCCAAGCCCACCCGGCCAACCACGCCGAAAGAGGAGCGACCATGAACAAGGCGACGGACAAGAGTGACAAGGCCGTGAAACGCCAGCGGGACATCCAAAAGGACGTCGCCGCCGACGACGCGCTTGAGACGGCGGAAAAGTCGGATAGCGGCGCGGTGCAGACTGGCGCGCGCCACTATCCCGAACCGCCGTTCCCAAAGCAACACAAGCCAAAGCCAGGCATGGAACAAAGGCTTGATCCGGCGCCGATGTACGACGCGCCGTTCTACAAAGGATCCGGCAAGCTGTCCGGCATGGTGGCCCTGATCACCGGCGGGGATTCCGGTATCGGGCGGGCGGTGGCAGTGCTTTTCGCCCGCGAGGGTGCCGATGTCGCGATTGCCCACCTGGCGGAGGATCGCGATGCCGAAGAAACCCGCAAGGCCGTCGAGGCGGAAGGTCGGCGCTGCCTCGTCAGCCGCGGCGATTTGACTGATCCGGCCTATTGCAGCCAACTTGTCGGGGACGTCGTGAGTACATTCGGCAAGCTGGACGTGCTCGTGAACAATGCCGCCTTTCAGGTGCATTCGAAGCGGATCGAAGACCTGTCGGACGAGCATTTCGATGAGACGATCAAGACCAATCTCTACGGCTATTTTCACGTCACCAAGGCCGCCGTGCCACATCTGAAGAATGGCAGTTCGATCATCAATACCGGCTCGGTGGTGGGCATCAAGGGCAGCGACAACCTGCTCGACTACGCCATGACCAAAGGCGGCATTCATTCCTTCACCCGGTCCCTTGCCGCGAATCTGATCGAGCGTGGTATCCGGGTGAACGCCGTTGCCCCGGGCCCGGTGTGGACCCCCCTCAACCCGTCCGATCGCGAAGCCGAGGATGTCGCCCAGTTCGGCAGCCAGGTGCCGATGAAGCGGCCTGCCCAACCGGAGGAATTGGCACCTGCCTATGTCTTCCTCGCCTCCCCCCAATGCTCGAGCTACATCTCCGGCGAAATCCTGCCCGTCATCGGCGGCTACTGACGAAAAGTGCCCGACGCGCGGAACAAGGCCTCTCCCGGCGCGTTTCCGCGGATTAACGGGCGATGGAGAGGTCAATGGTATTCAAACCGCAGCGTTTTCACGACGAGAAGCCGGTCGTGGAACTCGAACACCGCAATGAAGAACCGCTCGAGACAGCGGTAGCGCGTCAATTGGCCATCTCTCAGGGGATGGACGCGAGCGGGATCTCGGTCACGGCCTCCGGCGCCACGATTTTCCTGTCCGGCAAACTCATGGACGCGGCAGAAATAGACAGGGTGTTGGAGATTGTTCTCGCTGTGCCCGGCGTCGAAAAAATCACCCACGACTTGCAGGTCGATTAGAGAGCGCGGCCAAGCCGTAGCACGCCGAATGGAACCGCTCAGCCGCCACAACGGCTGCAGGCGTCTGTGCTATTCAGCTGGTGGTCGCGACGGGCGATCTGAGGCGCGCCAGTTCCTAGCGCATATCGGCCGCGGAGCTACGCGGCTGATAGAGAACCGCCGTACCAGCAATCGCCAGCATTTGCCCGTCGAGATTTTGTCGTCGCAGCACGAAGGAGCGCCGTTTTGCCACCGTCTGCATGTGGCGTTGCGCTGCCTCGACAGCCATCCGGTAGCTCGGATAGGTCGGCGACTGCACCCCCTCCGAGAGAAAAACCCATCCATATGCATGCGGAACGATGTCGCAATAGACTTCAGCCATGACAAAACTCCTCCCAATTCCGGCAAACGCCCGAGAGCAGCCGATGGTTCCCTCACCACGGCCGATTTCCGGCTTCCCCAAGCACTCGGTCGATTGAACACGCGTCAGGCGCGTGTTGCGACCGGGCTGCCGAACCTCGTTGACATTGCCCGATGCAGGCCGCTGAGGCGGCTGGCAAGAGCTGCCGGGCTTTGCGGCGCATAGCCGACGTCGATACGCGGCAGCAGCTGAGGATGCTCCAGGTGCGCGGCGAACAGATGGCCGGCGCGGGTGGTAAAGCTCGCACGGTACCCGGCCAGGGCCGCCAAATGCGCTTCTCGCTCGCCACAGGCGCCCGGGGTGCCATAGGGATAGGCCAGGTAGCGGACCGGCCGGCCGAGCAGTTCCTCCAGATAGGCTTTGTTGGCCTTGAATTCCTCCAGCACCACCGCCTCATCCAGCCCGGAAAGAAAACGGTGGCTCTGCGTATGGGCACCGATCTCGACCAGAGGATGAGCGGCAAACTCCCGCAGTTCGGCTTCATCCATCGCATATCGCGCCACCAGGGAAGCGATATCGATGCCTTTGGCCGCGAACACCGGCGCCAATGCATCCGCCCGCGTCTGATCGGTGCCGATCCAGCCCGTGACCGTCCTCATGGTCGACATCTTGCTGGCGAGGTCCTCGCACTTGAAACTGCGGCTCATCGCAGGGAGGTCCAGCACGTCGCCGGTCTTGATGATCTCGCGCAAACCCAGCCACCAGGCATAGATGCGGCGTGTGATCATGCCTGTCGGAACGAAGAGCGTCATGGGTGCCTGCGCCCGTTCGAGGACCGGCAGGGCATTCGTGCGATTGTCGCGATAGGCGTCGTCGAAGGTCAGGAGGGCGAAGGGTGCGCTTTCCGGCTCCGCCAGACGGCGAAGCCCCTCGTCTATCGTCACGATGTCACGGCCATCGGCGCGCACGGCATCGATGATCCTGCCCAGTTGGGCTGCGCTGCAGCCGGTCCTCAATTCGGCGTCGACGTCCGGATGGATCTCGTGAAACATCAAGGCAATGCCCTTGCCGCGATAGGCGCGGGCGACAAGCGGGCCAAAACCGGTGCGGTAGGCCGCTTCCTCCGACAATCTGAAGAGCTTCGGCCTGGCTATCGCGGTGAGGCGCCGCGGCAAAGCCGAGATCGGCTCCTGTCGCAGATTGCGCAGTAGGTTCTTAACATTGTTCAGAAAGAAAGACGTCGGCATGAGACTACCCGCGTAAGGATCTGACTGTCTACAACGACAGATATACGGAATCGAAAGAAATGATTCCTTAATATGCCGGTCCTCGAACGGGGTAGTATTAATGACAGATCCACTGGTGTCCGTTGTCATTCCGTGTTTCAACACGAAGGACTGCGTCGTACATGCGGTGCAAAGTGCGCTCGCGCAGCAAGACATAGCGGTCGAAGTCATCGTCGTCGATGATGGATCGACGGACGGGACCGCGGCGGAAGTTGAACGGGCTTTTGCGGGAGATGCACGGGTGCATGTCTTGCGACAGCCGTGCAACATGGGCCCGTCGGCTGCCCGCAATGCCGGCTTTAAGGTCGCGCGCGGTACATGGACGGCCCTGCTCGATTCCGACGACCTCTGGCGCGAGAACCGGCTGCAGCGGCTCTTGATGCATGCCGATGAGGCGGATTTCATTGCCGACAATCTCATGGGCTTCGATGCCGCGGCGGGCGCGGAAACGGGCGCAGTCTACACAGGTTTATCCGATCGCTTTCTCACCATGACGGACTTCCTGCTGCCTTCGGCGCCCGACCGCCACGACTTCGGCTATCTGCAGCCGCTGGTTCGCACCGACTTCATTCGGCAGCATCACATCGCCTACCGCGAGGACGTGAAGGCTGGCGAGGATCTCCTGCTCAACCTGCAGATCCTTGCTGCGGGAGGGAAAGCCTATTATGTCGACGAAGCCCTCTATATCTACACGACGCCGGTCGGCGCCATCAGCAGACTTGCCTCGCCCCATTCCCGCAGCACGGCCGACACGCGCCCGCTCATTGCTGCGCTCGAAGACGTTCGGAGCGAATTCGGGCCTCGCTTAACCAAGGAGGAACGGGAGGCCTTCGAGCTGCGCCTCGCGGATCTCCGTGCCAAGGCGCCGATCGGACGGTTTCACCGCGCCCGGGCTCAGGGCAAGTATCTCGACATGGTCAAGCTTTTCCTGACCGAGCCGGTGCTTCGCCGCAGGGTCATCGGACGATTACTGCGGAGAGCCGAGGGGGATTCGCCACCGCAAGGCAGGCGGAACGAAGCTATCGGCGGAGCGCCTCGGCCTAGGCGCGATTATGATATGTGAACGTCTGCGGATAGCGGACATGCAACAGGATGACCATGGCCACCTTCATAAGTTCGTCGGCTTTCAGCACCCTTGCCGGCATCGCGTCCCTGACGTTCGGTTTTGCGGGAAGCGTGATCGTCGCGCGACTGCTGGGGCCGCAGGGATCCGGCGAAGTCGCCTTTGCGCTGTTCATCGCCATGACCGGCTCCACGCTGGTCGGTCTCGGCATACCGAACCTGCTGTTGCGCTACATACCGACCTATGACCGGCCAGAACATCCCGGCGGCGGCATGGTGCGGGTGCTTCTGCCGTATTTCCTCTTCCCGACAGTTTCTACCGCAGCGGGACTGGTCGGCTATGCGCTGTGGCTGCAGGTCACCAATCACGCCACGGACCACGCACCGTCCACATGGGCGATGACCAGTCTCGTCCTCCTGTCCTATGCGATCGCCAGCCTTTCGGAGAGTGCGGCCCGCGGCCTAAACCGCTTTGCCGACACAACCAGGCTTACGTTGATCGGCTGTCTCGTCCAGGTTCCCTTGATCGCCGTCGGGGGCTATTTCTTCGGTGTCGCCGGCGCCCTTGTCGGACATGTTGCCCGCCACCTTCCGCAAGCCATTGGACTATGGCGCTATGTCGCCCAGAGGCCCGATCCGGGCATCGTCATTACGCCGAAGATGAAGGCCCTCAGCCGGGACAGCTGGTTCTCCGCGGCCGTCGGAATGTTCATCTGGACACGGATGGAGTTCTTTTTCCTGGGCCTCTATTTCGGTACGAGCGAAATCGGGCACTACGCCGCAGGACTGACACTCGCCGGCCTGGTTGTTCAACTTCCGACCCAGATGCTCGGCGGCTTGACCCCCCATATCGGTCGTCATCACGACAAAGGCGATTTCGATCAAATCCGACTGACCTATCACCGGATCATGCGGTGGCTGAGCCTGTTCATCTTTCCCATCTGTTTCGGCGGCGCCGCCATCATGGGCGAGTTGTTGCCGCTCCTGTTCGGATCCGAGTTTCGCGAGGCAGTGCCGATGGCGCAGGTTCTTGTGGGGTTCGCCTTCGTCACCGCCTTTTCCACCGTTCCAACGATCATGATCGGTGCCTGCGAGCGCAGCGGTTTCTTCATCTACGCCTCGCCGATCACCGCCGCCATTTGCATGCTGGCCTTTGCGCTGATCATCCCCGAAGGCGCAGGCCTCGGTTCGGCCTGGGCCCGCACTGGCGTTCACGGCATCTGGCTGGTTTGGCTCATCGGCTTCTGCTGGATGCGCCTGAGCATCCGCCTCAATCTGACGGATCTGCTGCTGATCGCATTCGCCGCGCTTGTCTGTGCTGCGGTGGCCTATGGCATTCTGCAGGAGATCCAGGGCTTTGGCGGCATGCTGCTGGCGGTCGGTTGCGGCGCCCTCGTCTATGCCGTCGCCATTCGCCTGCTCGGGGTCGTACCGCGCAATGATGTCGTTGCACTGGCGACCAATCTTCCCGCCAAGCTCCCACCGCGGCTGTCAGATCTGGTCTATCGCCTGCTGCTGCTGCTTGTTCCCGCCCGCCGCTCGGATGGCTGAAATATGATGCAAACCTTGCCGATTGCCTTCAGCGGATGCGCCGGGCATGTGACTCTGCCGGAAGCGGCCGCCAGGGGGTGGACGGGCATTGTTGTGTGCCGCAGCTGGGGTTTCGACGAACTTTGCACCCGGAAATTCCTCCGATGCCTGGCTGACGCCATGGCTGCCAAGGGATTCCCGGTCCTGCGGTTCGACTATCCGGGCACCGTCGATTCCCTTGACCTCTCCAAGGCCGAAGATCTGGTCTCCTGGACGGATGCGGCCATGGCGGCCTGCGACACGTTGAAGGCCGCGGCCGATTGCCGGAAGGTGGTCGTCTTCGGCCTCGGCCTCGGAGCGCTGATCGCCGAGCGCGCGGCGCGCCGGCGGGACGATGTTGCGGGGCTTATTCTGGCGGCACCGATCGCCAGCGGGAGACAATTCCTGCGGGAAACCGGCCTGCGCGCCAAAGTCATCGTCGAGGGGCTAGGACTTCCCGCCGATGCCTTACCCAGCTCTGAGATATCGATCGCCGGACTGACCCTTTCGCGCGGTATTGCCGATGATCTTCGGACGACCAGTATCGACACGACGCCGCTGCAAAGCCCCCTTCCCTGCCTGATTGCCGCCCGCGCGGCCGCCCCGTCCGACAGCCAACTGGCCGAACGGTTCGGCTCAAGTGGCCTTCCTGTCACTGTGCTCCCCTTCGATGGCTACGAGAAGCTGATGGAGGACCCCACCGCGTCTGTCGTGCCGCAAGATCTGATCGAGCGGATCGCCGAGTGGTGTTCGGCGACATTCCCGCAAGATGGGACTATCGAACGCGCGTCGCCTTCTCCTCTCCCGGAAAGGCAGCTCGCAGGCGACGGATTCACGGAAGAGGGGATCGTCTTTCGAGCCGAGGCACCGCTCATGGGTATATTGTGCCGGCCTATTTCCTCAGATCCGGCGGCGTATGACGACAGGGTCGCGGTCTTTCTCAACTCCGGCTACGACCACCACGGCGGCTGGGCCCGATGCTGGGTCAATACTGCGCGCGCGCTCGCCCGCCTCGGTATCCCATCCCTGCGTTTCGACCTTTCGAATATCGGCGACAGCCCGGCGCGTGCCGGCGAGCCGCAACAGGTCCTCTATACGGAAGGACCGATCCGTGACATCTCGGATGCGCTGGACTATCTCGATGCCGCCTGCCCCGGATCATACATGCTCATTGGTCGGTGCAGCGGCGCCTATAGCGCATTCCACGCCGGACACCGGGATACCCGCGTGACGGCGCTCGCGCTGATCAACCAGTTGCGCCTCATTTGGGATCCGGAGGAAAGCCTGATTGACGTGGCCCGGATGGGCCCCCGACCGGTCGCTGAATACAAGCGGCGGCTGACCGACCCGAAGACCTTCAAGCGCCTCATCGCAGGAGAGATCAGTATCCGCGGCGTCCTGCGCGGCCTCTCCATTCACGTGGTGTCGCGGCTGTCGCATGCCCTGGCCCCGGCCTTTCCGAAAATGACCAAATACGGGCGATTTCGCGCCGAATGCCACAGGATTTTTCGCGATCTTGACCGCCGACAGGTCGCGATGAATTTCCTCTGCAGCGATCGCGACGAGAGCCTGGAACAACTCGCTCTCTATTTCGGCAAGGATCGGGTTGGGCTTGGCAAGTACCAACATGCGCGTGTCGACATCCTGCCGGACGCAGATCACAATATCACACCGCTCCCCGCTCAGCGAGGCATGCAGCAGTGGCTGTGCGATCTCGTCACACGGACACCGCAAGCCTGACCATTGACCGTGGCGAGAGGAACTGACCCATGGGGTGGGACTGCTCCTAATTGTGCCTGACCTGGTCGAAAATTGATAAAAATGGTGCCCGGAGGCGGATTTGAACCACCGACACGCGGATTTTCAATCCGCTGCTCTACCAACTGAGCTATCCGGGCATCAGGCTCTTTTCAAAGCCATCCGGCGGGGTTTCCGACCGGCGGGGGATAAGTTTCCCCCGGAAGCGAGGGCGTTATAGCATCTTGTTTCGGCATGTCCAGCGCCTTTCGGCACTTTTTTGACAGCTTTGCGAAAACACCCGAAACGCCAATCAATTGAAAGGCTTCCGACAGGCTGGCCTTGCCCCTGTCGGGGACAGAATCAGTCGCGATCCTCACCCTCGGCCTTCGATTCGTCCTCGACGACGGGGATGGCATAGGCGCCTTTGAGCCAGCGCGACAGGTCGAGATTGCGGCAGCGCTCGGAGCAGAAGGGATAGTGCTCGCGTTGCGAGGGCCTGCGGCATTCCGGGCACGGACGGGCCTTGCGCAGCGGTTCCACCTTGGCGGTTCGTCCGTTATCCACCTCGGCCATGGCTCAGCCCTCCGTCCAGCCGGACTGCACGGAGAACCCCTCGCCGGTGAGCAGTTGCAGCGTCTCGAGCAGGGGCAGTCCCACAACATTGGTGTAGGAGCCGACGAGTTTCTGCACGAAGGAGCCGGCAATGCCCTGGACGGCATAGCCACCGGCCTTGCCGCGCCACTCACCCGAGGCAAGATAGCTTTCGATGTCGAGTCCGGACAAGCGCTTGAAGCGCACCTTGGTCTCAACGACCTTGTGCCGCACGGTGCCGCCCGGCGTGATCAGGCAGACGCCAGTGAAGACCCAGTGGCTGCGGCCCGAAAGCAGATGCAGCGCCGAGGAGGCTTCCTCGAGATATTCCGCCTTGGGCAGGATGCGGCGGCCGACGGCGACGACGGTATCGGCGGCGACGACATAGCTGTGGTTCCAAGCCGGGTCATGGCGAATCTCGTCATGGGCGGCCTGGGCCTTGTCGGCCGAGAGGCGGCGTGCCAGCGAGCGGGGATGTTCCGACTTCTTGGGCGTCTCGTCGAGATCCATCGGCATCAGGCGCGCGGGTTCTATCCTCACCTGCTTCAGCAGGTCGAGGCGGCGCGGCGACCCGGACGCCAGTATCAGCTTCTGTCTCAGTTCCATCGACCCTCTCGCAGCCTCAGTCGGTAGCCGGCGACTACTTGAAACGATAGGTGATACGGCCCTTGGTCAGGTCATAAGGGGTCATTTCCACCAGAACCTTGTCGCCGGCGAGCACGCGGATACGGTTCTTGCGCATGCGGCCCGCGGTGTGAGCGATAATCTCGTGCTCGTTTTCCAGCTTCACCCGGA
The DNA here is from genome assembly GCF_964021225.1 of Rhizobium arsenicireducens. Taxonomy (NCBI): domain Bacteria; kingdom Pseudomonadati; phylum Pseudomonadota; class Alphaproteobacteria; order Hyphomicrobiales; family Rhizobiaceae; genus Rhizobium; species Rhizobium arsenicireducens. The sequence continues at coordinate 2,756,023 of NZ_CAXHYK020000001.1, forward strand.
ACGTCGCATTGGGCAGCAATTCGGTGACGACGCCGGGAAATTCGAGGACTTCTTCTTTTGCCATTGAGCGGTTGTCTTTCTTGGATGTTGGCCGGGATCCCCGATCCGGGGCCCGAAAATGTGGGCGGAAACTACACAATCACCACGGTTTTGTGAACCTTGTAGATCGGGCTTTTCGAATTTGTTTCAAACACTCGCCTGCGAAGGGCTTTCCCGGGACGCGAGGCGCTCCTCGATCAGCCGTTTCAGCCGGTCGCGCACTTCGCGATAGGCACCGAGGATCTGCTCGCGCGTGCCAGTCGCCACCGTCGGATCGGGCATGGGCCAGTAGACCACCTCGACCGCGGAGGAGCGGGTGAGTTCCAGCGCCGCATGATGCGCCTCCGGTGCCAGCGTGACGACCATGTCGAAATAGTCGTCCTCGAGCTCGTCCAGCGTCTGCGGCTGGCGCCTGCCGAGCGACAAGCCGATCTCGTCCAGCACGGCATCGACAAAGGGGTCGCGCTCGCCCGCCCGAACGCCAGCCGAGGCGAGATAGGTGCCGGCCGGCAAGAGCGTCCTGGCGATCACCTCCGCCATCGGCGAGCGGATCGCGTTCATGCCGCAGACGAACAGGATAGCCCCCGGCAGACGCCCATGGGTCTCAAGATCCGCGTCCGTGGCCATCAGGCTACCCGCGCCAATAGAGAACGCAGACCAGGGTGAACAGCCGGCGGGCCGTGTCGAAGTCGAGCTTGATCTTGCCCGACAGCCGATCCATCAGCGTCTGCGAACCCTCGTTGTGAATGCCGCGGCGTCCCATGTCGATCGCCTCGATCTGCGACGGCGTCGAGGAACGGATCGCCTCGTAATAGCTCTCGCAGATCATGAAGTAGTCCTTGATGATCCGGCGAAAGGGCGTGAGCGACAGGATATGTGTCGCGACCGCCTCGTCGCTCTCGGTCCTGATCGAGAAGACCAGCTTGCTGTCGACCAGCGAAAGCAACAGCTTGTAGGGGCCGCCCGCATGGCCGACCGGTTCGAAACTGTTTTCCTCGATCAGGTCAAAGATGGCGACGGCGCGTTCATGCTCGACGTCCGGCGTCGAGCGGCCGATCGTCTCGTCCAGCACAACATCGCAGAGCCGGAAGTCGCCCTTCGCCATCGGTCAGCCTTCGAGGTTCAACCGGATGGCGACAGAGCGCGCATGGGCGTCGAGCCCTTCGCTCTTCGCCAGCGCGATCGCCGCTGGGGCAAGCGCGCGCAACTGGTCCGGCCCGAGCCGCAGGATCGAGGTGCGCTTGACGAAATCGAGCACCGCGAGACCCGAAGAGAAGCGTGCCGAACGCGCGGTCGGCAACACGTGGTTGGAGCCGGCGACATAGTCGCCGATGGCTTCCGGCGTGTGGCGGCCGACGAAGATGGCGCCGGCATTGCGCACGCCGGCCATCAACGCGTCCGGATCGTCGACGGCAAGCTCCAGATGCTCGGCGGCGATGCGGTTGGCGAGCGGGACGGCATCGGCGAGAGACCTGACCAGGATGACGGCGCCGAAATCGCGCCAGCTGGCCGCAGCCGTCTCGGAGCGGCTGAGTGATTTAAGCTGCCGCTCGACTGCGGCCATGACCGCGTGGCCGAGGTCGGCATCGTCGGTGATCAGGATCGACTGGGCGCCCGGATCATGCTCGGCCTGGGCCAGCAGGTCGGCGGCCAGCCAGTCGGGATTGTTGTTGGCGTCGGCAATCACCAGCACTTCGGACGGCCCGGCGATCATGTCGATGCCGACCGTGCCGAAGACTTGGCGCTTGGCGGCCGCCACATAGGCATTGCCCGGACCGACGATCTTGGCGACCGGGGCGATGGTCTCGGTGCCATAGGCAAGGGCCGCCACCGCCTGGGCGCCGCCGATCCGATAGATTTCCTCGACGCCGGCAATTTTTGCCGCAGCCAGGACCGTCGGATTGATCTCGCCGCCGGAGGCGGGGACGACCATGACGATGCGCTCCACGCCAGCGACCCTGGCCGGCACGGCATTCATCAGAACCGAGCTCGGATAGCTCGCCGTACCGCCCGGCACATAGAGGCCGACGGCCTCGATCGCCGTCCAGCGCGAGCCGAGGCCGACCCCGAGCGCATCCTCGTAGATGTCGTCCTTCGGCATCTGGCGGGCATGGTGCCTTTCGATGCGCTCGGCGGCAAGCCGCAGCGCATCCATCACCTCGGGCGAGACGCTGGCCGCCGCTTCGTCAATTTCCGCGATCGCGACGCGCATAGGCGTCTGGCTGAAATCAATGCCGTCGAAGCGAAGCGAATATTCTGCAAGGGCGGCATCGCCGTGCGCCCTGACATCGGTGATGATCGCCTTCACCACGTCATTGACGTCGTCCGACACTTCGCGCTTCGTCGTCAGGAAGGCGGCAAACGTCTCACCAAAACCCTCCGATGCCTGATCCAACCAGATCGCCACGTCCCCTGCTTCCTTCCATTTCCTGTCTTGCGCACCCTGTCGGCCGCGCCGGTCAATCCCCCGGATGGCCGGGTTTCAGGCTGGTTTCCCATGCCCCGCCGGTATCTGCAAGCTGTGCCTCGATACATTCGACGTCGAGCGCAATCATGCCACCGCCCGAAAGGACGAGTTCGACCACGCCTTCCGGCCCCTCGCCCTCGACGCGAAAGCGGATTGCAAGCAGCGAGAGCACGTCGTCACCCTTGCGGCGATCGAAACCGATCGAGCGGACCGCGCTCACCCGCTTGAAGGACAGCACGGCACGGCGGCGCTCGTAGCTCTTGCGCTTTTCGCCGGCCCCTTCCCATACGAAGCGGTTGACGGCAAGCCCAAACAGGCCGGGACGCGGCTGGAAAGTGATGTCGGCCACCTTGAACACCGCGTCCTGCATATGGGCGGACATGACCGCGAGGTCGTCGGTATCGAGAGCGAGGAGCTTCAAGCTTGTCATGTCGTCATTGTCCGATCGGCCAGTCGATTGCGCGCGGACCCGATATGGGGCGGTGGAATATTCGACACCGCCTCGCAGCCCCGCGCTTCATCCTTTCGACATAGGTCGCCGCAAAGCAAGAGGCAACCGCTCGCAGGCCCGCAAGCGCCAAGAAACTCAGTCCGTAATGCGTTCGACCACCGCGCCGCAGCGCGTCAGCTTCTCTTCCAGTCGCTCGAAACCGCGGTCGAGATGGTAGACGCGCGACACTGTGGTCTCGCCCTCGGCGGCCAAGCCGGCAATCACCAGCGAAACCGAGGCGCGCAGGTCAGTCGCCATCACGGGAGCGCCGCGCAGGCGGGTCACGCCCTCGATCCGCGCCGTCTGGCCGGAAAGCGTGATGTGGGCCCCGAGGCGGGCCAATTCCTGCACATGCATGAAGCGGTTCTCGAAAATCGTCTCGGTGACATGTGAAACGCCGTTGGCGCGCGTCATCAGGCCCATGAACTGGGCCTGCAGGTCGGTCGGGAAGCCGGGATAGGGCTCGGTGACCACATCGACCGGGCGGATCTCATTGCCATGGCCAACGACGCGCAGACCCGACGGCGTCACCGTGATTTCCGCGCCGGCGCGGCGAATGGCTTCTAGTGCGGTGTCGAGCAGGGCGAAGTCCGTGCCCTCCAGCGTCACGTCGCCGCCGGTCATAGCGACCGCCATGGCGTAGGTGCCGGTCTCGATTCGGTCCGGCAGCACGCGGTGGCGGGCGCCCGACAGACTGTCCACGCCTTCGATGGTGATGGTCGCAGTGCCCGCGCCGGAGATCTTGGCGCCCATGGCGTTCAGGCAGTTGGCGAGATCGACCACTTCCGGCTCGCGCGCCGCATTGTTGATGATTGTCGTGCCGCGGGCGAGCGAGGCCGCCATCAGCATGACATGGGTCGCGCCGACCGAAACCTTGGGGAAGGTATAGGTACCACCGATCAGGCCGCCTTTGGGGGCGGTGGCATTGATATAGCCGCTGTCGATCTCGATCGTTGCGCCAAGCGCAGTCAAGCCCTCAATGAACAGGTCGACCGGACGCGTGCCGATGGCGCAGCCGCCCGGCAGCGAGACACGCGCCCTGCCCTCGCGAGCCAGCAGCGGGCCGATGACCCAGAAGCTGGCGCGCATCTTCGAGACCAGCTCGTAAGGCGCTGTCGTGTCGACGATGGTGCGGCAGGTGAAATGAATGGTGCGCGAATAGCCCTCGTCCTGGCACTCGCGCCGGCCGTTGACCGAGATGTCGACGCCGTGATTGCCGAGGATGCGCAGCAGAAGCTCCACGTCGGCGAGATGCGGCACATTTTCCAGGGTGAGCGTGTCGCTGGTCAGAAGCGAGGCGATCATCAGGGGCAGTGCGGCATTCTTGGCGCCGGAGATCGGGATCACCCCGTTGAGCTGGTTGCCGCCGACAATCCTGATACGATCCATGTAAGCCTACGCTACGGGTGAATACCCGCCTTTCCTGATCATGGGTGGAAAATCCGCCACCCGGTCGGGTGGGCTCTTTAGACGAAAAGCTGACCGGGTTCAATTCACCCGTTCAGCAAGGGTTAATCATCGCGATCCGGCGATTTTGCGGCAGGCAGGCCTTCGGCGTCATCGGCGGCTCCCTGGCGACGTGCCCGCTGCTGAAGCTTGCGGCGCATGAGGTTCTCGCGCAGCTTGTCGGCCGCGCGCGCCTTGCGCTGGGCTGCCGCCACATCTGCATGGCGCAGGCGCTGGCCGGCGTTTCCGATGCCCGGATCGTCCCCGCCCTCATCCGCCGCGGCCGGCGGCCCAGTTTCGTCGCGTTTTTCATTCATGCGGCGGTGATAGCCGAATTCCCGGATGTCCGGAAGGGTCATTGACAGGATGCGCATTTCTTCGAGCAAGTTCGTTTTGCGGCTTGCATCCCCCCTGAAGCTGTGGCAATAGGCGGCTCGCTCGAGACGGCGCGGACGCGCAGGGCCTCGCAAGCTGCTATAGCTCAGTGGTAGAGCACTCCCTTGGTAAGGGAGAGGTCGAGAGTTCGAGTCTCTCTAGCAGCACCACTTTTCCTTGTTTATTCACAAGGACTTAGCGCAAAATCAATGGGTTACAGTTCCGTTTGCTACAGCACACTGCTACAGCGGAGCGATGAACGACATGCCCTTGCCCTCTCGTCTGATCAAGCGTGGAAACGTCTACTGGCTCAGATGCTCCATCCCCCGCGACATCAAAAAATCGTATCCGAAGACGGAAGAGACGTTCTCGCTTGAAACGCGGGATTATCAGGAAGCGCTCAAACTCCTGAGGAAAGCGTCCGCCGAAGTCGACGACCGTTTCGACGAGCATCGGCATCATCTGGCCCGGCAGCAAGAACCCGCGCTCCCCGAGCTGTCTGACGCGCAAATCAAGCACGTCGAGGATGTCTACTACGCTCATCTGCTGGACGAGGACGAAGAGGTCCGCCTCGACGGGCTGAGCGACACAGACTTCGACGCATACGAAGAACTTGTCCACAACATGGAAGCAGTGGAGCGACGGTCGCTCGCGCGGGGGGCTCCTCCCGCCTTTGCGTTGTCAGAAGCCGAAGAGGTCCTGAAGTGGAATAATGTCGACCTGAAGCTCGACCCCGCATCCCCGAGTTGGCCGAAGCTGATCCGTGCAATCCTCAGCGCGGGCGTCCGCGCCGCAGCGGCCAAGAGACAGCGCAACGAGGGAACGCCGGTCGAAACTCCAGCGATGCCACAAGCCAATCCAACGCGCACCGCCCCCTCGGCCTCGATGATCATGGAAGCCTGGGTTGCGGAAAAGAGCCGCGCCAAGGGCGGATGGACCCCCGCAACGGCGAAGGCCAATCGCCTGTGGACAGAACGCTTCATCGAATTGGTCGGCGACAGGCCGCTGGGCGAATACGCCAAGGCCGATGCCCGCGTTTTCAAGGCAACCCTGCTGGTGCTACCGCCGAACTGGACCAAGACGAAGGCTCTTGCCGATCTGACGATGGAGAAAGCCGCGAAACGCGCCGAGGCACTGGGCCTTGAGCCCATGGCGGGCAAGAACGTCAACAAGGTGCTGGGCTTTGTCCGTTCCTTCTGGAATTGGGCTGAGGCGAATTACGACGATGTCCCAAGCAATCCGTTCGACGGTCTGAACGTCAAGATCAGCGGCAAAGCTCGCGACGAGCGGCATCCCTTCACGGTGGCGGAGCTTTCGACCATCTTCCGCTCGCCGATCTACACCGGCTGCAAGAGCGTCCGATACCACAACACGCCGGGCGATCTGGTCCCGACTGACCAAGGCATCTACTGGGTCCCGTTGATCGGCCTCTTCACCGGTTGCCGGTCGGGCGAAATCATCCAGTTGCGCACCGAGGATGTGAAGATCGAAAGCGACATCGCCTATATCGAGGTCACCGACGAGGGCGCAGACATGAGCTTGAAGAATAGCGGCTCACGTCGGCGCATCCCCATCCATCAAACGCTCAAGGACATCGGCTTCCTCCGCTTCGTCGAGCGGCAGCGCAAACTGAAGCATGTGCGCCTGTTTCCCGACCTGCCGAAGGCTGCGGACGGCACCTACTCGACGGCCTATGCCACCAAGTTCGGCAACACGCTGAAGGCGCTGAACATCAAGCATGGCCGGATTTCCTTCCACAGTTTCCGCCACTGCTTCGAGGACGGCTGCCGAAACAGCCGCATCCCTCTCGATTTCGTCAACGCGCTGCAAGGTCATTCTCAGCAAGGCATGGCAGGACGCTACGGCCACGGGCTCTATGGACTGCAGTTGCTCAGCGAAGAAATGGCAAAGTGAGCTATGACGGGCTGGATCTGCGGCACCTTACCCGCGCATCACGGTTGGGGGGAGACGCTCACTAGCGCAAACCAAGTTTCCCCAGCTCGGCTGTGATGCTCGCCAGTTGGTTCTCGCACTCGCGGATGGTGTTGAGCGCTGCCTCTCGCCGGGTTTCGAGGCGCTTGCGGTCTTCCCGAAGGATCTCCATCCGCGTCGACACGGGAACCGCCGTTACTGGCACTGAAACGACCTCTCCGGGCTTCTGCGGCACCGGAGGCAACTCCGCCTTGTACTTCTTACGCTTCTTAAGGAGGATCTTCTCGAACTCGGGCTGTGTGCGAGCCCACCGCAGCGGGCTTCCTGCTCTCTGTACCTGTGCGTCCAAGGCGCGAAGCTTTTTAGGCGGGTTTGGAACCTCACGCTTGAGAAAATGTGCATCGAGTACGCTGTGGACGTAGGCAACGCGCTGAGCATCCTCTCTTGCGGCCCTGACCGCCTTCGTTTCGAACTTTGACGCTACCCCGGGCCGGGAGACTACAGGAGCCGGCTTCGGCTTCTTTGGAACCCACGGTTTCGCGTCGTCTCCCACTGGCCTTGCTGTCACGCCGGTAAACCAGCCGGAGTCACGGCCAACGATCGTGTGTCCGCCTATGTAGTGTTTTGCCATCCCTCTCCCCTTTCACCCGAAGTCTAAACCTCTGCCTTCTCCCGCAGCCCTTCCCAGAGCTGCCCCGGCCCGAGCAGGATGTCCTTGATCCCGTCCCGGACACGTTGTGAGTCCAGCGCCTGTTTGCTCATCGCAGAATGGGCCTCGAAGGCATCCATGATCGCGTCGAGGATGGCCCTGGAAAGATCCGGCGAATTGGCGAACTGCTCCTTGGTGTTGTGCTCCGCTTGACGGGCCAGGGTTTCCGATTCCAAGAGCTTCCCCTTGAGGACGCTGTTCACATAGATCACCTGATCGTCGTCGGTCAGTTCGCCCTGGAACAGGTCATTGACCTTCGCCACAATCTCCGCCAGCAGCGCCTTCTCCTTGTCCTGCACCGATCCTGAGCCGGGAGCTTCGTATGGCCGTAGTGGCTCGGACATCCCCGACAGAGCGAGATCGCGCTGGCCTTTGGTCGACAGCTTGTGATGCGTCAGCTTGATCTGGGAGACGTCCACCGTGTCCCGTTCGCGGCCGAAGTCGAGCAAGGGGATCAGCCGCTTGTAGAAGATCGACCGCTTCTCGATGTCGGTATTGCCGTAGTCGAAGATCTGCGACAGGAAGGCATAGACCCGGATGAAGGCTCCCATGTCGGCACGGAACAGCAACAAGGCATCCATCTCGTCCTTGGCGTCCTTTGCCGCCTTGGCGTCTTCCTTGGACAGAGCCACCCGGCGGCGCTCCTGTGCGCCCTTGTAGGCTTTCAGCAACCGATCAGCGACCGGCATGATGGCAGCCACGAGATCCCCTTGCTTGGACATGGGATCAAGCTCGGCCTTCACCACGCGATCCACCTCGAAGCTGTCATAGTAGCCCGAGGCGTCGAGCTTGGCCCTCAGGTCAAACACGAGGTTCGGATCGGTCACCCCGGCCAGTTCCGCCGTCTCATAATAGGTCTGGAAGGCTTTCAGGATCTCTTCGGAGCCGTTGACGAAGTCGAGGACATAGGTCGTGTCCTTGCCCGGATGCGCCCGGTTGAGGCGCGACAGGGTCTGCACGGCCTGAATGCCAGCCAGGCGGCGATCCACATACATGCCGCAGAGCAGCGGCTGGTCGAAGCCGGTCTGGAATTTATTGGCCACCAGCAGGATATGATATTCGGGCAGCTTGAACGTCTCGCGGATGTCGCCGCCCTTCAGACCCGGGTTCAGTTCCTTGCTGGTCTCCAAGAAGGGCTCGGGGCCGCTCTCCTTGTCATTGACGTCCCCCGAGAAGGCCACCAGCGTCCCGAGGTCATAACCCTGCTCGTGGATGTATTTCCGCATGGCGATCTGCCAGCGTACGGCCTCGACGCGGCTGCCGGTCACGACCATGGCCTTGGCCTTGCCATCGAGCAGCGGCTGCACGTTGGCCCTGTAGTGCTCGACGACGATCTGGACCTTCTGGCTGATGTTGTAGGGGTGGAGCCGGACCCAGCGCATCAGCGCCTTCACGGCCTCCTTGCGCTCCACCTCCCGGTCATCCATCTCCCCGTCGGCATTGGCCAGCTTGAAGGCGAGATCATAGGGCGTGTAGTTCTTCAGGACGTCGAGGATGAAGCCCTCTTCGATCGCCTGACGCATCGAATAGACGTGGAAGGGCTGCGGCTTGTTGGTGCCGCTTGCCGGTTCTGCCGGGTTGGGCCGACGCCCGAACAGCTCCAGCGTCTTGCCCTTGGGGGTCGCTGTGAAGGCCACATAGGTGATGCCGCTTTCGCTGGCCCGGGCCGTCATTTGGGCGGCAAGAACGTCTTCGCTGCTGACCTCGCCGCCATCGCCCAGTTCCGCCATTTCCTCAGCCGAAAGAACCTGCTTCAGCTTCGAAGCCGTCTCGCCGGTCTGGCTGGAATGCGCCTCGTCGGCAATGACCGCGAACCTCTTGCCCCCGGTGGCCGCCAGCTCTTGCCCGGCTTCCATCAGTGCCGGGAACGTCTGGATGGTGCAGACGACGATCTTCTTGCCCCCGGCCAAAGCCTCGGCCAGCTTGCGGCTCTTCGCCCCGCCCTCGCTGGTGATGGTCTCGACCACGCCCGTCGTGCGCTCGAAGCCGAAGATCGCCTCCTGAAGTTGCGTGTCGATGACGTTGCGGTCAGACACGACGATGACGGTGTCGAAGATCTTCCGATGCTGCTCGTCATGCAGATCGGCGAGGAAATGCGCGGACCACGCGATGGAATTGGTCTTGCCCGATCCTGCCGAGTGCTGGATCAGGTATTTGCCCCCGGCCCCTTCGGCAAGGACTGCAGCCTGGAGCTTTCGCGTGGCGTCGAGCTGATGGAAGCGCGGGAAGATCAGGCTGACGATCTTCTTCTTCTTGTCCAGTTCGGCGACGATGTAGCGCCCGAGGATTTCAAGCCAGGAATGCCGCTCCCAGATTTCCTGCCAGAGATAGGCCGTCGGATGGCCGCTCGGGTTCGGCGGGTTGCCCTTTCCGCCGTCATTGCCCTTGTTGAACGGCAGGAAGCGCGTGTCCGGTCCCTGGAGCTTGGTCGTCATCATCACTTCGGCATTGCTGACAGCGAAGTGGACGAGAGCGCCGCTCGGGAAGGTGAGCAGCGGTTCGGGCGCTTGGCCCTTGGAGTTTGGCTGCCGGTCGAAGCGGTATTGGTCCACAGCGTCCTGAACGCTTTGGGTGAAGTCGGTCTTCAGCTCGACGGTGGCAACGGGAACGCCGTTGAGAAAGAGAACGAGATCGATGCAGTTCTCGTTGGCCCGGGAATAGCGCACCTGCTGCACGACCCGCAGCCGATTGGCATTGTACCGCGCCAGGATTTCCTCGTTCAGCCCGAAGGCCGGTTTGAACACGGCAAGCTTCAGCGGGGCCCGAAGGCCGATCAGTTCGACCCCATGGCGAAGCACGTCCAGCGTTCCGCGCTCATCGATCTGCTTGCGGATGCGGTCGAGCAGCATGGTTTCCGCAACGGAGCCGTGGTTCTTCGCGAGCGTCTCCCATGCCTTGGGTTGCGAGGCCTGAACCCATGTCACGACATCCGGCGGAAATAGCGCCCGGCTGCGGTCATAGTGCGCCGAATCGCCAACCGCGTGGAGCCAGCCATGGCCGGCCAGATGGCTGCAGATTTCCGTCTCGAAGCTTACTTCCTTGTGGATGCTCATTGGGCGGCCTCTTCCTGCAAAGATCCATCAAACAAATGGGGTGAGACAATTCATTGATAAATATGGATATTATTCTTGGATGGATCGCACTTTATCGCCGTTCATCAAATAACCATCAAAGAACTCAAGCCCAATAAGGCACATAACGGGCGTTCCGTTTTCCTTGGCCTGGATCGTATGGTTTGATCACGCCAGCGTCCAAGGCATCCCGAATGATCCTCGACGCAGTAGCGGCATTTTGCTCCTCGATTCCAAAGCGCTCCCTTAGAGAGGTATTGGTCATCGTGTCGCGCATGACATATCTAAGACTTGCATGAAGGTAACAGGCATGGACGCGTTCTCCACGATCCATCTCCCTCAAGTCCTTGTGGGCGAAGAGTACCGCTCGGAAGGCATCGCCGCTCAACTCCCAGATTGGTGGTGGTAGCTGGAACATCTCAGTGTCACCGACGACCCTATCAACACCGCTGCCTCGCTCTTCGCAAAGACCAATTCGACGCATAAAGGCTGCAAGTGCTTCGTTCCGTGACCGTGGAGCCTGATCAAGCAGGCGCTGTATGTCACCCAAAGGGCGCCCAGGATTTGTGATTTCTATTCGGTCCTCGAACACCTCCACCATAGGGCCTGCCCCCGTTATCGAAAAATCCTGATGAATAAGGGCATTGGCAATCAATTCTCGAAGGGCCCGTTCCGGATACATCGCGACATCTTTGCGCAGCGCAGTTCCGACCACTTCGTTGCGAGGTAGAAGAGCATTGAGGAACAAGACAAGTCCCTCGAATCCTACCGCATATCCTTTTTGGCCTTCTTGTTCGCGTTCGGTCTCAGTGCGACCGCGCCCCTTGTAGACGATGAGCCGCAGGGCTTTTCTAGCGACAGTTGGAAAGGCGTTAAGGTTGTGAGCCAACAGGATTGCTCCCAAGTTGGTGATGTCCCAGAAGCCTGCATCATTGCGGCGGATGAGGTCGTCGTCCTGGAGAGCATGAAGGATACCGGTATGGTCTGATGGCAGCGGCAAACCGAGCAATTTGAAATAGTCAGGGTAGTTCAATAGCTGCAATACTTCCGCCACAGCCTGCCCCTGCAGCGCAATTTGCCGCTCGAAGGGTGTCCGCTCAAAGCCCCGCCAGAGCTCGCGCTCCACCTGCGGCAGGTCTCGTAGCGCCCTGTTGACTGATCCAATCCGAATGAGTTCGCTACCTGAGAAAGCCGTGGGCCTGTCGTTGGCCGCTGGAATCTCGAGCAAAACGAGGGGCAACTCCTCGCAGATGAAGCTGGTGAAGCGGATATGGATGCGCGGTGCCAGCATTTGCACCAGCCAGCTTTCCAGATCCTGATTGCCCTTTTTTGCGGTGCCCGGCGCAAAGGTCGTACCAACTAATCTATGGGTTTCATCCTCAACACCCCAGAGGAAGTACGCCATCTCCTTTCCAGCAAGCGCCGCCGCGTTCGACAGAGCCGCAATGGTTTGGCCGATCATTTGAGGATCTGAATTGTTGTGCTTGAACTCCACCCACGAAGTCTCGGACGGCAAGCGTCGCAGTTCGCTGATCAGCCCATGCAGATGATCTTCCCGTTCAGCCATGACTGCTACATCCAATCGCCAGATTGAAAGTCATGCGGTGTTCTCCACTTCAGCCAAGCTGCGGACATCTATCTGGCCGCTTACTGCTGTCGAGATCAGTGCCTGGCGCTTCTCCTTCAATAGGTTGATAAGTCGCTTCTGCTCCTCCAGCAGCGCATCAATCTTGGCGGTCTCGCGGTCGAGGAAAGAGGCAATGGCCCTCTGTTCGGCCAACGGGGGATAGGGGATCTTGATCTTCACTAGATCCCCGGAATTTATTGCCGGATAACTCACGCCAACAGAACGCGCGATAACCTCAGACACGAACGACTCTGCTTGAACCACATAACCGAGATACTCCGAGGTCACAGTTCGTGGTCGGAGAACCGCAAATCCAGTCGATACAATTAGATTCTCAGGTGGATCCACGACCGGTGCGATGGCTCGCAGATATGTTCGGACCGTTGACACCACGACATCGCCCGCTTGCACTTTTCGTCGCGCTCGCGAAGGTGCCTCGGAAAAGGTCATTTCGGTGACATCGGTGATCCCTACGCCAGCCGTAACGCCCGATATTTCCAGATAAACTATTTCTTTCTCCGGATCTGTCCCTTCGCCTAAGACCTCGTCGTTACATGTTGCAACTGCCCACAAAGGTGGGTGCTGCCATTGCTCAGGCAATTCTCCGAACCCTTTGTTCTCAGCGTTGTTGCATTGACGGTCGGTCGGTTCGTTCATGCTGCCAGTTCTCCAATCATTGCCATAATCCTGGCCGTCACCTGCTTCAGATCTGCATCGATCTCATCGAGCGGTCGCGGCGGCTCGAAGACGTAGAAGTGACGGTTGAACGGGATCTCGTAGCCAACCTTGGTCTTCTCGTGGTCGATCCAGGCGTCGCCGGCGTGAGGCAGAACCTCCCGGGCGAAATAGTCCTCGACCTGCTCTGCCAGCGGCACGTTCTCGGTATGGCGAAGCGAGCTATCCGCCTGTGGCTGGCCCTTGGCCTTGCCCCGCGTTCCGACCACGACCTTCCCCTGTTCGTCCAGCAGCGGGCGTTCCACCGTGATGGTGCGATAGCCGAAGGCCTCGTTGGGGAATACCCGGGACAGCGGCGCAAGCTTGACCTTACCGCCCTCAGGCGCGACCGGCGGCGCGTCTCCTGCGGTCACGACTTCGCGTCCGATCTCCTTGCCGCTGGCATCGAGGACGGTCGCAATCTGAGCCTCGGTGAAGCTGCCGAACAGCCGGGTGATGGTGGCGATGTCCGCCTCGCCCATTTCCTTGCGCTTGGAGCCGAGGCTCTTGCGCATCTTCTGCCAGAAGGACGAGCCGTCGATCAGCTGGGTCTTGCCCCTACGGTGCGCTGGCTTGCGGTTGGACAGCACCCAGACATAGGTGGAAATGCCGGTGTTGTAGAACATGTCCGTCGGCAGCGCGATGATGGCTTCGAGCAGGTCGTTCTCCAGCACGTAGCGCCGGATCTCGCTCTCTCCACTTCCGGCCCCGCCGGTGAACAGGGGCGAACCATTGAGGACGATGGCAAAGCGGCTGCCGCCATCGACCGCCGGGCGCATCTTGGCAATGAGATGCAGCAGGAACAGCAGCGAGCCGTCCGACACACGGGGAAGGCCGGGGCCGAAGCGACCGTTGAAGCCCTTCTGATCGTGCTCGGCGCGGATCTCCTTCTCGACCTTCTTCCATTCGACACCGAAGGGCGGATTGGACAGCATGTAGTCGAACTTGGCGTCGGCATGGCCATCATCGGACAGGGTGTTGCCGAAGACGATGTTACTGACGTCCTGCCCCTTGATCAGCATGTCGGCCTTGCAGATCGCGTAGGATTCGGGGTTCAGCTCCTGTCCGTTCATAACCAGACGCGCCTGTTCGTTATGCTCGGCGAGATATTCCTCGGCAATCGACAGCATCCCGCCGGTTCCCGCCGTCGGATCGTAGATCGTGCGGACCACGCCCGGTTTGGACAGGATGTCGTCATCCTCGACGAACAGCAGATTGACCATCAGCTTGATGACTTCGCGGGGCGTGAAGTGCTCCCCGGCGGTCTCGTTGGACAGTTCGGAGAACTTGCGGATCAGCTCCTCGAAGACCAGGCCCATCTGGTGGTTGCTGACCTTGTTCGGATGCAGGTCGATCCGGGCGAACTTCTCGGTCACCTGATAGAGCAGCTTGGCCTTGGCCAGCCGGTCGATCTGGGCCGCAAACTCGAAGCTCTCGAAGATGTCGCGCACGTCAGCCGAGAAGCCCTGAATATAGGCGTAGAGGTTGGCCGCAATGTTGTCCTGGTCGCCCATCAGCATCGGCATATCGAGCTTGGAGATATTGTAGAAGGTCTGCCCGGCCTTGCGCAGCAGGAACGGCTCGGGGTTCACTCCGGCGGCGGTCTTGGCCTCGTATTCGGCCAGCACCGCGTCCTTGGTCGGCTCCAGAACGCAATCGATGCGGCGAAGCACGGTGAAGGGCAGGATCACCTTGCCGTAATCGGCTTGCTTGTAGTCTCCCCTGAGCAGATCCGCGACCGACCAGATGAATGCCGAAAGTGCCTGTTGGTTCATGCCCGTACCCCGTATGCGTGTGCTTCGTCCTTTATGGCCGTCGTCAACGGGTTGCACAAGGCGAGGCGGGTATTTCAGAGGTCGCGAATGTTTGGGCTACGCGGTCAGCGCCTGAGCGGCATGTCCTTCACAGCGGCATCGATCGCTGCCTCGTTAAGGTTCTGGTAGAAATGCGGGATACTGCGTGGACGTATCCCATGCGTATGTCGAATGCGCTTGACGTCCATCAGCAGTTGCCCGACGAGCCCCCCGAAATCTTCGTACCTACTGGAAATGCTGCCGTGGTCGCTGAGAGCGCCATCCAACTCGCCAGCCAGGTAACGCGCCTGGACCCCACATTTGATAGCCCCGTCGGACAGGGCTGGGCGATTGACCAGCAGCTCCAGGGTGTCTCTGCATCGCTGAAGCTCAAGCCGGTGAGTTCCAAGTCCCTTGGCGAAATTCGTCAAAGCTTCATGATCAATGTCTCGGCGCTTGATTGCGGAGGCCAGCTTGTCCCAAGTGATCAGCACATCTTCGGCACATGAAATTGTCTCGTGGGTCTGCTCCTTGCGCTGGGCTGTCCGCTCCCGTGCATCTCTGCTGACCTGCCACACACCCCAGAAGACTGCGGCGAATGAGGCGAAAGCGCCAACCCAAGACGCGAGCGCCTCATGTGAAATCAAAGTTCGAAGCAGGTCTTCCATTGTCCCCCCATGCCAATCAGCAACCGCTTTGTTACGCGAGCCTGAGTGGGATTTCCAGCGGGTCAAGCCTCGAGAATTTCTGGTGCAAAACTTCGTCCGACCCATCGGATATGCGGCAACGCACGGTTCCCCCCGGTGGGGTACCCTGTCTCAGGTCGACCGCTTTGTGATTGCGTCCCAATCGAATTTGTCAATCACAACGAACGTTGACATTAGACAAATCGCCTGAAATGCTCGCGCCATCACCGGAGATCGAGCCATGCAGCAATACGTCATTTACACTCGCGTCAGCACCGAGGATCAAGGCCGAAGCGGTCTCGGGCTGGAGGCGCAGGAGCGCGACATTGCCGTCTTCCTGGACAAGTTCTCTGAGGTCCCCTTCGAAATCATCGGCGAGTTCCGCGACGTCCAGTCCGGCAGCGATGCCGACCGCCCCGAGCTGGCCAAGGCTCTGGAGCTGGTGCGGCGGACCGGAGCCGAACTGCTGGTTGCCAAGCTGGACCGGCTGAGCCGCAAGGTCTCGTTCATCGCCACGCTGATGGATGACAAGCGGGTCAAGTTGCGGGTCGCCCAGATGCCTCAAGCGGACAAGTTCCAGCTGCACATCTACGCGGCCCTTGCCGAGCAGGAACGGACGTTCATTTCCGAGCGGACCAAGGCAGCGCTCAAGGCAGCCAAGGACCGAGGCGTCCAGCTTGGTGGCTTGCGCGACAAGACGATGAAGCGAAACGAGGCAATCCAGACCAAGGCCAATGCCGAGGCCGAGCGGCTCATCAGGATCATCGGTCCATTGAAGGCCTCTGGCCAGACCCTGAGCGCGATTGCCGAGACGCTGGACACGATGCTGGTCCCGACGTCGCGAGGCGGCAGGTGGACGGCCAAGCAGGTGTCGCGGGTCTTGGAGCGGGTCGAGGCCTCTTAAACCCGCCGCCCCCGCCGAGACCGGCAGCCAGATCGTCACAGTCCATCGTTGCCCGTCCAGGCTCTGCCGGATGGGGGCCACAATAGATGCTTTCGCCAAATCGTCTCGCTCACAACGAAACGCATTGGTCGAAGGCATGTCCGCGCCAGATGTCGATAACCTTCCCGTTCACAAGACGAGATGAAGGCACCCATCACCAGTGCTCCCGTGTGCGATCCTTCGACACCGGGCCCGCCACCAGACATCGCGACCATCCAGCAACAATGATCAAGAGGCGTTCGCCAATCCTACGGCGACGGCTCTCGCTTGGCGACAACAACAGGAGAAGAATGGAATACATAGAAGAGGTCATCGACCGTAAGACAGGTGAACTCGTCACCATCTCGAAAGGTGACTGGGTCACGATCACCGAGCTTGGGGAGCTGCATGGAATCGGACCACGAAAGCTCCGGGCTGTGCTTCGCCAACTCGGCTTCCTTCAGCTCGAATATGGCGGCAACATCCAACGCCACCGCCTCGCACCATGGATCACCCAGAGGGGCTGGGGCAAGCGACTGAAGCGTTCGGTCAAGGGAAGACATCAACCCTTCGATGTGGTCGGGCCAGATGCCCGGGCATGGATTGAACAACGCCTGCCCACGGCGCTTGCACAGCTCGAACTTGAGGTCTCCGATCAAGCCAGCCTTGCTCGCTCCGCCCTGGACGACTTCAAGGCTGAACGCAACTCCTATCGGGCTCGGCTCGGAAGCTGCGAAATGTCGGTCCAGGAAATGGTGTCCTGGCTGGCGGACCATTGGCCGGACCTCAGCCAATCCGAAGTGGCTTTGGTCTTGGATGTCAGCCAACAACTGGTCAGTCGGTTTCTCGGTTTACGGACCAAGCAGCTTCAGGAAGCCAAAGCTCGACGCGAGGCAAGGCCCGGGATCTCGACAGGCGAGGCCATTGAGATCGAACCCGTAGTGAACGCCTAGGCTCATTACTTAAGCCCACAACACCCCAGAAAATGACCGAGTAGCGCAAGCCCGGTCGACCCGGCCCAGCTTGGCACCATTCAGTGCCGGGCCATCAACCACGCAACCAGCAACAATCAAAGGAACCCCATGAACGTTGAAACCAAAAGCAAGAGCAGGATCCACGATGGCCGTCACTACCTGATCCACACGGACGGCGCGTGTCGTCCCAATCCCGGCCCAGGTGGCTGGTCTGCAATTCTCCAGCTGAAATCCGACGAAGACGTAATCAAGGAACTCGAACTCTTCGGGAGCGAGCCTGCCGAGACGACCAACAACCGAATGGAGATGATGGCCGCGCTGAAGGCTTTGGGCAAACTCCGGGAGAAGGACATCCCGATCATCGTTCGGAGCGACAGCAAATACCTCGTGGATGGAATGTCCAACTGGATGACAGACTGGAAGCGCTACGAATGGCGGGGCAACAAGGGGAAAGGTAAGCCAGTACGGAACCAAGACCTCTGGCAGGCACTCGACGCCATGACCTGCACACGGGGACCGATCACCTGGGAGTGGGTCCGAGGACATGCGGGCGATCGGCTGAATGAGAGATGCGACAGGCTCGCCAATCGGGCAATCGACAAGGCCATGAAGCTGGTAACCGCTGCCTGATCGAAGGATGCAGCTGGCCCCAACCGGGGTCGGCTGTGTTCACCCTCTTGGCTGCACATCGGTGTCGTGGTTACTCTGTCCAGAGACAAGTGCTCCTGACCTTGATCCTATCGCGCCGAGGGTCGCAAGACAGACGAGATGTCGGTTCTGATGTGTCTGGCGACAGCGGTCAGACGAGCAGAATGTTGTCATTGGTAAGATTGCTGCCACCTCGCCACAAATAAACGCAGGGACAATCCGGATAGTCCAGAGATGCCGCGTTGGGCGCTTCGATCCTTGGAATACCCGAGAGCTTGTAGTGCCCGACAAGAACCGGAGGAGCGGCTTGAGGGTATATCTCGTCGGAGATGCTTGGCGGCAGATCGTCCGGCGGCAATTCCGTGACGGAAGACACCGAAAGCGCCACATCACGCCAGGTTCGGCCACCTGCTCTCCACCAAGCCAAGCGCACTTCAGTCCGTCTGTGTTGTCTGGAATCCAAGAAGGACCGACCATCAGGAAGCGTCGCCTCCGGCCCCGAGACTAGGAGCTTGACCGCTCGCCCGAATGGCGTCGTCTCCCCGGCGATCTCCGGCAGATCCGCCAACTGAAGTCTTCCGTCCGGACGACGCTCGGCGACAACCGCGACAGCATCATCATTCCAGCAAGCGTGGACAAGGCGCAGACCTTCTACCTCAACCCATAGAGGCAACTTCAAGAACCACGAGGTCCAGTAAAGTGCTTCCGACGTTCCTATGCCGAAGCGCTCGATAAAGCTCTGGTGTTGATCCCGGTTGTTACCCGTATGGGCTCTGAGCGGCTGTCCGTCGCTGTCGGTCCGATGGAAGAGAATGGCATTCAGCTCATGGTTTCCCATAATCGTCACTGCATTGCCTTGTTCAACCAGCGTCCTCACAGTGGTCAGAACTTCAAAATCATCGGATGCTTCAGCACGAGGACCTGCATCGATCAGGTCGCCGAGGAAAGCAATTCTAGCGTCACCGGACTTGGCGGCGAGACTTCTATGGAGGCGACCGGGATCAGCGTGAAGATCGGGCACCACTTTGATCATTCGAGCACTCCAACCTCCCGCAATGCCAAGCCGCTACTGGCTCCAACCCGTCAAGCTTCCAGCTATAGCAGTCGTGTCGATTCGCGCAAATTGCGAGGCAGCGACCTCGGCTACACCTTCAAGCAGCTTGCAAATGCTACAGCGCCCTGCTACATCAGATTCTCCCAAGCGGACGCCAACCTATTGATTTAATTAGCAATGTGAGCCGAATTAAGAAATTTCGAGTCTCTCTAGCAGCACCACTTTTCCTTGTTTATTCACAAGGACTTAGCGCAAAATCAATGGGTTAAAGTTCCGTTTGCTACAGCACACTGCTACAGCGGAGCGATGAACGACACCGTTGGGACTGTGGTGTGCGGTTTGCCGAAATGCGTCTCTTTGCGCAATTTGGCCTCAAGCAACCGCCTGCAGTTCTCGAATAACCCCCGCTTCACTTTTTCGCGTCGCCGTCTGGCTTCGGGTAATATGCAATCGTTTCTGGTGCATTCGACCCGCCAGTGATGACAAAGCTAATTGCCTGATCGAAGGTCCAGTCGGTAAAGGTAATCTTCCTGACCGGCACGATTTCGATGTAGCCGGAAGTCGGGTTGGGTGATGTCGGAACATAGACCACGGCCAGTTCCTCGCCGGTCGCTTCGTCCTTCAACATGCGCGTCACCAGACCGATGGTCTTCATCTCGGGCGAGGGGAAATCAATCAAAACCACGCGGCGCTCCCCGCCATCGGTGGAACTTCCGGCCACAGTGAGGAAACGCTTCGTTGCCTGATAGATCCTTTCGACAAAAGGAATGCGGCCAATGATCCATTCGAAGATCAGGATCAATCGCTGCCCGATCACCCGGCTGGCACCCCAGCCCAACATCCACAGAAGACCCAGCACCAGAAGCGCGGCCAAGATGGATAGGAATGTTTCATTCTGAAGCCAGGCAGCCAGAACACGATGTTCCGGTCCAAGTGCTCGGGCGGCTCCCGTCACCCAAGGCCGTCCGACCCGGGCGAGCTGGCCAAACAAAAAGTCGAGGATGATCCAAGTGATCGCCAGTGGCGCTATTGTGAGCACACCGATCAGAATGTATCGCCCGGCAGATTTCATGCGGTGCGGTGTTTCAGATGAAGCCATGGCTGACGCTCCCCCACTTTCAAATCAACCGAGCAAAACTCGCCATTTGCATAAATACGATGTCTACGAGGTTTAAGAACGATAGACGACAAGGCCGAAGTCCACAGTCATGCAACAACCAAGTCCAGTATTTATCAGAAGACGGCAGGACTACGACGGCTAACGGTTTCCTTACAAGGACAAGGCGGCGTCAGATCAAGCTGGCCCAGCGTGGAACATGAAGGCTGTCGGGGCAATTGGCTCAGCCTCGAAAGATCAGAGCGACCCTTTCGCTACTGCTTGTAGATCCATACACCGTCAGAAACTGCCAAACGCTGTGCCCAGCGCCACCAGGACCACCAAAGCGAGCACAGGGATCGCCACGGCGACCACGAAAATGTCACGGTAGGCTTCCCGGTGCGTCAGACCGCAAATTGTCAGCAGCGTGATGACCGCACCATTGTGCGGCAGCGCATCCAGTCCGCCGGTCGCCACTGCAGTGACCCGGTGCAGAAGGTCAGGCGATATTCCGACTGCCTGCCCCATGTCCAAGTATGTCTCGCCGAGCGTCGAGAGCGCAATCGACATGCCCCCCGAGGCGGACCCCGTCATGCCCGCCAGAAGGCTGGTGCCGACAGCGAGCGAGACCAGCGGGTTGTCGCCACCCACGGTCACCACCCAGTCGCGGATCACGCCAAAGGCCGAAAGCGATGCGATCACCGCGCCGAAACCCACAAGGCTTGCCGTGTTGAAGATCGGCTTGAGCGCATCCTTGGCGCCTTCGTCCAATGTGGCAGCCAGTCCGCCCGCGAGCCGCCGCCAGTTCAACGCCACCAGTGCCAGCGACGCCAGCGTCAGTGCGGCGATGATCGACCAGACCCCGCGTAGCGCGCCCACATCCGTTGCGCCGAACTCGGGCTGGCCCAGATAGTCGGTGTCCATGGCCGGGATCAGCACGAAGGTGAAGGCGAGGTTCAGTGCCAGCACCAGCACCAGCGGTGCCGCCGCAACTGTCAGTCCGGGTGCCGAGCCGCCGTCCATTTTCGTGTCATCTTCCGACGCGCTGCCGTAGCCTGACCCCAGCGCCCGCGTGCGGTACTCCAGCCAACCCCATCCAAGCCCCAGCATCAGCGCCCCGGTGATGAGCCCAAGCCCCGGAGCGGCAAAGGGCGTCGTGCCGAAATAGGGCATCGGTATTGCGTTCTGGATTGCTGGCGTTCCGGGCAGCGCGGTCATGGTGAAGGTGAAGGCGCCAAGCGCGATGGTGGCCGGGATCAGCACCTTGGGCAGGTCCGCCTCGCGAAACAGCGCCGAGGCGATGGGCCAGACGGCAAAGGCAACAACGAACAGCGACACTCCGCCATAGGTCATCGCGGCACAGGACAGGATCACCGCCAGGATGGCGCGGTTTGGCCCCAGCCCGCGGATGATGCCGTCGGCCAGAACGCGCGCCGAACCTGAGGCCTCCATCAACTTGCCGAACACCGCGCCCAGCAGGAACAGCGGGAAATACTGGATGATGAACCCACCCGTGGCCTGCATGAAGACCTGCGTATAGCTGGCCAGCAGCGGGCCACCCTCGGCCAGCAACACCGCCAGCATGGCCATTGCCGGGGCCAGCAGAAGCAGGCTGAGCCCGCGATAGGCCAGAACCATCAGGGTGCCCAACCCCAAAAGGATGATGAAGATGCCGGTCATGATCTATACCGCACGGTTTGGTGCTGCCGCAGGATCATCAAAGAAGGCTGCCAGATCGAAAGACGACTCCCTGCCAATCTTGTCGAAATGCGCCTCCAGCCAAGCCTCGGCCCAGCCGCGTCCGCGTTCGAACAGCAGCCGTAGATAGGGCCATTCTGCGTTCATTTTGCTTGAGGCGGCCAGATCCTGCACCTCGGCATCAGTATGGATCAGGTGAATATGGGTTTGCCCCGCCGCGCCCAGATCGATGCCTTTCGTTGCCACGATTTGCTGCATCAGCGCAATGGCGCGCAACTCCTTGATGAGAGCGGTATTGAAGCTGATCTCGTTCACGCGGTTGATAATCTCGCGGGCCGAGGTGGGGGTGTCGTGGCGCACGATCGGGTTAATCTGAACGATCACGATATCGGGGCTGGCGGGGCTTGTCACCAGCGGCATCAGAGCAGGGTTGGCGCTAAAACCGCCATCCCAATAGGGTTCACCATCGATGACTACGGCCGGATAAAGCTGTGGCAGGCAGGCCGAAGCCATCACCGCGTCAAGCGTCACATCCCCGCGCGAGAAGATGCGTGACCGCCCTGTTCGGACGTGGGTGGCCGTGACATGGACAGAGATCGCCTTGCAGCGGTTCACGTTGTCGAAGTCTACTTGTCGATCCAGGAGGTCGCGAAGGGGATTGAGGTTCAGGGGGTTCATTTGATAGGGCGATATCGCCCGGCTCAACCCTTCAAAGAAAAGATATCCGGGCGAAGCATCAAGGCTGAAACGCCCCAGCATCCGGTCAAGCGGGCTGCGTTGCAATGGGGAAGTGATCGCCGCCAGGCTGATCGCGCGCCAGAAACTCTCAAGTGCTGCCCGCGCGCCGTCGCGCCCTCCGCGTTCAAACCCATCAGCCAGCACTGCGGCATTCATCGCACCGGCGCTGGTGCCGCTGATCTCGGCGATCTCAAGCCTGTCGTCTTCCAGTAGACGATCAAGGACGCCCCATGTCAGCGCCCCATGCGAGCCACCGCCCTGAAGCGCCAGATTGATCTTCTTTCGGGTGCCAGATTGGCCCATGTCGCCTCCCATGCTGCAATGCAGCAAGGATATCCGGAAAGGCGTTGAAGGGCAAGGATGACGCTGCCACGGCTGCGGCACAGGATCGTTGATCCATTCACCGGTGGCGTTGCAACGATCAGGCCCGGTACTGGAGGCCCCGCACGCTCGTGGTTTCGCGGCGGGGTCTGAGCCGGGGCGAGAAGGAGTGCAGGACAGGTATACGGCTCCCGACGAATCCGTGCCATAAGCACGATGCAACCGCACGATTAGAAGGTCCCAATGCCGAGCGGCGACGACAAGGATAAGAGTGGGCTCCGCGGCATTCGCGCCAAGCCCGCCCCGCCGAAGAAGAGCGCAATGCTTCTCTTCGCAGCTCTGCTTGCCGCCTTCACCTGCGCAATAATCGCCACCCTGCTGCTCGCAAACGACATGCGCAACCTGCGTATCCTGCTCGACCGCTACGACCTGGAATGGCTCATTGTGGAGACGCCGCCTCAGCCTCCCGGGACGCGCGCCGTGACGGGCCGGCGGCTCGCGGCGGTTCCCTTGACGATCCCCGCGCAATTCTTTGCCGGACCGGAGATGGCGGCCCTCGGCGCCTTCGTGCGAGAGGTGCGGGCCAACGGCGGCGAACTCTGTGCCGCCTTCCAGGCCGCCGGCGTGGACAATCAAGGCTGGCAACAGAGCCAATTCGACCGCAAGACCTTCGAGTGCCTGTCCGAGACGCTGCTACCGGCAAAAGCGGAAGGGGCGCAGAATGCCTCCTTCTTCTTTATCATCAAGGGCACCCCGGAGGGCGAAGTCAGTTCGATCCGGATGAAGCTCGTCGCGCCGGAGAACGCGGACGGCGAGACCGTGCATCGCCTGTTGATCAAGACACTCGAGCAGTTGATCGAAAAGACGCGATGGCTGGATCTCGCGCCCGCCCTCGCCAGCGCCGAGGCTCTTGCCGACTTCACTGCCGTGCGTTTCGGCCTTTCTTTCCGCTTTACCCACGAGTTCAGCGCGCCGCGCAGCTACAATCTCATCATCCTGCCGACCGTGAGAGAGCCGGCCGTCAGCCGCAGCCGCACCTATTTCGACTCGCCGCAATGGCTGAAGCTACCCGCCGTCATTGCCCGGCTGCCCGGATTTCTCCTGCCACATATTGTCGCAACGGCGCCGATGCCCTCCGCTCCGTGATGTCGGTGCTGGCGCTTGAATATACATATTGATATCATTATGTGTCGGTAAGAAAGCCTCGACTTAACCGCCGGCGGTGAAAGAACGCGCTGAGCGTCAGCCCCGAATGTTTGGTTACCGCCACTTGAACGAAGGAATCCATTCGATGCATATCCGCCCCGTCACGCGCAACTACCACGTCACCGGCCAGCTGAAGCCGGCCGATCTCGGTAAGGTCGCCGAGCAAGGCTATGCCGCAGTCATCTGCATGCGGCCGGACGGCGAGGGTTGGGGACAGCCGAAATTCTCGGCGATCGAGGAGGCGGCAAAGGCCGTGAATCTCAAGGTCCATTACCTGCCCGTTGGCGGCTCCGCCGTGCCGATGGAGCAGGCCCGCAAGCTGCGCGGACTGCTCAAGGAAACCGAGGGCCCGATCCTTGCCTTCTGTGCTTCTGGCGCGCGTTGCGCCGGCCTCTACCAGATGGCGGAACAGATCGGCGGCTGAGCGCTGCCGATCCGCAAAGGTAGAGAGCGAAGCCGTGCCACGCAGATGGGAATTTCTGCGCCTTGCGCAGAAGGGCACTCGCCGCCGGTCGTTTGATCAGCGTACGTTGGGGCGCGGGCCCCGGGATGTATCGGGGGAGAGGCGCTCTTCCCAAGCCAGGGCCGTCTTGATCATGAGATCGAGATCGGCGTAGCGCGGCACCCAGCCGAACTTCTGGCGAGCCAGCGCAGGGTTGGCAACGATAAAGGCCGCGTCACCGGCGCGGCGCGGGCCATGATCGATCGTAAACGAGCGACCCGAGACCCTAGCAACCGCGTTCAGGACATCGAGCACCGAATAACCCGTACCATAGCCGCAATTGGCGACCAGCGACGGCTCACCGCGGCGGAGATAGGCGAGTGCCTGCAGATGCGCATCAACCAGATCGCTCACGTGAATATAGTCGCGCACGCCCGTGCCGTCAGGCGTGGGATAGTCGTTCCCGTAAACCGAGACCGAGGGCCGCTTGCCGAGAGCCGTCTCGCAGGCGACCTTGATCAGATGAGTCGCGCGGTCGGTCGATTGGCCGGCCCGCCCCTCCGGATCGGCGCCGGCAACATTGAAATAACGCAGCGCGACGTAACGTAGACCATGGGCTTGCGCGGTGTCACGCAGGATGAGTTCGCTCATCAGCTTGGACTGACCGTAAGGGTTTTCCGGCAGGACAGCATCTGTTTCCTTGACCGGCTCTGCGACCGCAGGCGTTCCGTAGACAGCGGCGGTCGACGAGAAGATGAACTTGTCGATCCCGGCCTTCACTGCAGCAGACAATAGCGCGCAGGTATTGCCCGTATTGTTTTGGTAATAGGCCAGCGGATTGGATACCGATTCCGGCACGACGATCGATGCGGCGAAGTGAATGATCGCCTCGATCTCGTTCTCCGCAAAAATCTGCGCCAAGAGCTCGGCATCGCCAACATCGCCGAGATAGAACCGCGCTTCAGGCGCGACCGCCCAGCGGAAACCAGTCGACAGCCGGTCGATCACCACCACGTCCTCGCCCGCATCCAGCAGAGCCCAGACCATGTGGCTTCCGATATAGCCGGCCCCACCCGTCACCAAGATCGCCATGTTCGCACCTTCCGCAATTTTCTTACAGGGATGAACCTAGGCAATCTCACATGGGACATTGCCCGCCAGACATAGACCTTTTTTATACTGATAACACTCAATTCCAAACCTGGAAAAGACCGCATCGCGGCCTTCGCCACATCCATCGACCGGGGCGAAGGACCGAGCGCCCCGATGACGGCCGTCAGAGCGCCAGGATGTAGCGGCATAGACGGTCAGCGGCTTCCTCGATCTGCTTCGGATCGCGCAGGAAGCAGGCGCGCAGGAAGCTCTCCCCGCCCTTGCCGAAGGCCGATCCCGGCGCGAGCGCCACGCCGGTGCAATCGACAATGTCGAGCGCCGCCTGGCGGCTATCGGTGATGCCGTCGATCTTGAGGAAAGCGTAAAGTGCCCCATCGGGCTTCAAGGTCTCGACACGGTTGGTGGCGATGAGCGCATCGCAGAGCAGATCGCGCGACGTCTTCGCGCGTTCGAAATTCTCGCGAACGAAGTTGTCGCCCTGGTCGAGCGCGGCCACCGCGCCGCGCTGCATGAATTGGGCGACGCCGGAGGTGGAATATTGAATGAGATTTTCGAAGACCTGGCCCGTTTCCGGCGGCGCCACGATCCAGCCCACCCTCCAACCGGTCATCGACCAGTTTTTGGAGAAGGAGTTGGCGAAGATCACCCGGTCGCCCTCGACCATCACATCCATGAAGGACGGCGCGCGGTGTCCGCCGCCGTAGTAGTAGAGCGCATAGATCTCATCGGCGAGGATCCACAGGCCGTGGCGGCGGGCCAATTCGAGAATGGCCTTGAGGTCCGCATGCGTCGCCGTCCAGCCGGTCGGATTGGAGGGCGTATTGATGAACATGCCACGCGTCCTCGGAGTGACCGCCTTTTCCAATAACTCCATGTCGAGCGTCCAGCGACCATTGGCGAAGGTCAGCGGAACGCCGACCGAGCGGCCACCGGCAAGGTCGATGGCTGAGACGATGTTGGGCCAGGCCGGCGATAGATAGATCATCTCGTCGCCTGGCTCGGTGATCGCCTGGACGCTGAGCGCGATCGCCTGCATGCCCGAGCTGGTCACGTAGAAATGCTCGGACGAAAGCTCGACGCCGAAATGGCGGGCATAGTAGCGCGACAGCGCTTCGCGCAATTCGGGAATGCCACGCTGCCAGGTGTAGAACGTTTCGCCACCGATAAGCGCGTCGCTTGCCGCGCGATTGATGAAATCGGGGCTAGGGAGGTCGCCTTCCCCCGCCCAGAGCGGCAGAAGACCGTCGCGCCCACGGGCGTAATTGATGATCTCGACGATCCCGCTTTCCGGTGCGGCAAGGGCCCGCGGGCTGAGATCCTTCACAAGCGACATGGACAAGCCTCTCCAGTTCGGCAATTGTTCAAAAACAGTGGTCTAGCCGATTGCGCCGGGAAAATCCCATGACAATCCGTGAGGGCAGAATCGATTTTGGTGATGGATACGCGAACGCCCGCCCCCGGCACTGCCGGGAGGCAGGCCTCCATACGGTTGCCGAGGTCAACGCGTTTTCAACAGATCGCGGATCTCGGTCAGAAGCTGGACGTCGGCCGGCGGCGGGGCGGCTTCGGCCTCCTTCTTCTCCTGCTTCTCGAGCGAGGCGCGCAGCGAATTCACGCCCTTGACCATGAGGAAGATGATCCAGGCGAGGATCAGGAAGTTGATGATGACGGTGATGAAATTGCCATAAGCGAAGACGGCGCCCTGCTCACGGGCTGCGTCAAGCGAATTCGCCGTCACGTTCGAGGTCAGCGGCAGGAAATAGTTGGAGAAATCGAAGCCGCCGAACAGGACGCCGACCAGAGGCATGACGATGTCCTGGACAAGCGAGTTGACGATCAGGCCGAACGCGCCGCCGATGATCACCCCAACTGCGAGATCCATGACATTGCCACGGGCGATAAAGGTCTTGAACTCGTTCAGCATACCCATCTCCTTCAAAAAATCGACAAGCTGCGCTCATCTTCATCCTAGCGTCCCGCCGTGTCCATGAATAGCGAAACCTCATTCATTCGAAAACAGCGAAATTGCGTGGCCTTCCGCTCCTCGTTCGACTTAAGATCAACATTCAACATGATTTTAAAAGGCGACGACTTCCCCTAAGGTTCCCCGCTCAATGGAACGCCGTCAATGAGGAGTAAGCGTGCTTCCAGGATGGGTCATCTTCGCCTCGGCCTTCGCCTATCTGCTGCTATTGTTTGCGGTGGCTAGCTACGGCGACCGCAAGAGCCGCGCGCATGGCGTGCCCGAGAAGGGCCGGCCGATCGTCTATGCGCTCAGCCTTGCCGTCTATTGCACCTCCTGGACCTATTTCGGCGGGGTGGGTCTGGCTGCCGAACATGGCCTCGAATTCACTGCCATCTACATCGGCCCCATCCTGATGTTCACGGTCGGCATGCCGGTCGTCCGGCGGATCATCGATCTCGCCAAGGCGGAGAAACTGACGTCAGGCGCTGACTTCATCGCCGCCCGCTACGGCAAGAATCCGATCGTCGGCATGCTGGTCACGATCATCTGTCTCGTCGGAACCATCCCCTATATCGCCCTGCAGCTGAAGGCAGTATCCAGCTCCGTTGCCGCCATGGTCGACCCGACGGAATACGGCATCGGCACGGGCAACCTCTATTTCATCGACCTGCCGCTGGTCGTCGCCTTCGTGCTCGCCTGCTTTGCCGTCGTCTTCGGTACACGCCACACCGATGCCACAGAACACCAGGATGGCCTGATCCTCGCCATCGCCATGGAATCGGTGGTCAAGCTCGTGGCGTTCTGGACGCTGGGCATCTACGTCGTGTTCTTTCTGTTCAATGGACCGACCGACCTGTGGCAGAAGGCGACCGAAAACGAAGCCGTCATGACGGCATTGTCCTATCAAACGCCGCTCAGTCGGTGGATCCTGCTGATCGCCCTGTCCGCCTTTGCGATCATTATGCTGCCGCGCCAGTTCCATGTCACGGTCGTGGAGAACCGGACCAGTCGCGAGTTGAAGCTCGCGGGCATCCTGATGCCGCTCTATCTGGTCGCCATCAACATCTTTGTCCTACCCGCGGCGATCGGCGGGATCATGACCTTTTCCGGCAGCGGCGATGCCGACCTCTACGTGCTGTCCCTGCCGCTGCACAACGAGATGCCAATCGTCTCGCTGATCACCTTCCTCGGTGGCTTCTCTGCCGCGACCGCCATGGTCATCGTCGCCTCGGTGGCGCTGGCGATCATGGTATCGAACGACATGATCCTGCCGATCTTCCTCCGGCAGAAGCTGCTGACGAGGCCGAGCCACCGCGACGATTTCGGCAAGACCCTGCTGCACATCCGCCGCTCGGCGATCTTCGCGGTGATGCTGCTCGGCTACGCCTATTACCGCTCGGCCGACAATACGACCGGTCTGGCCTCCATCGGCCTGCTGGCCTTCGCGGCAATCGCCCAGATCGCCCCTTCCTTGTTTGGCGGACTGTTGTGGCGCCGGGCCAACGCCCGCGGCGCGATCGCCGGTCTGTCCTCCGGCATCTTCGTCTGGGCCTACCTGTCCTTCCTGCCGAGCCTTGGAACCCAGGACAATTCGCAGATCGCCTCCTCCATTCTCGGCTTCCTCTTTCCCGGCATCACCATGTTCAGTCCGGAACATGCGGATCCCCTGGTCAATTCGACGCTGCTCAGCCTGCTGATCAACACGGCTGCATTCATCATCGGTTCGCTCAGCCGCAATCCCCGCCCTGTCGAGCGGATCCAGTCGGGCATTTTCGTCAAGCGCCATCCGCGGACCCAATTCGCCACCCGCGGCTGGAAGACCCGGGTGACCGTCGGCGACCTGAAGGCCGCCATCGCCCGCTATCTCGGCGACGAACGCATGATGCGCTCCTTCCGCTCCTACGAGCAGGCCGCCGGCCGGCGGCTGGACGACGACAGCCCCGCCGACATGGCCTTCATCCATTTCTCCGAACAGTTGCTCGGCAGCGCGATCGGCTCGTCGTCGGCACGGCTCGTCCTATCGCTGATCCTGCAGAAGGCGGAGGATACCTCCGCCGACACCGCCTGGCTTCTCGACCAGGCCAGCGAAGCCCTCCAATACAATCAGGACATGCTGCAGACTGCGCTGGCGCAGATGGATCAGGGCATCGCCGTGTTCGACGCGAGCAACCGCCTGACGATCTGGAACCGCAGGTTCCGCAGCCTGCTGGACCTGCCCGAGCATGTCGGCCAGGTGGGCTTCCCTCTTAGCGAGATGATCGCGATCCTGGCGCAGCGCGGCGACGTCCCGGCGGCTGAGCAGGCGCAGCTCGTGCGGCGATTCCACCAGTTCGACAAACCGTTCCGCCTGGTTACGGCGGCCGGGGAGCGCATCATCGAGGCGCGCTGCAATCCGATGCCCGACAAGGGTTTCGTCGCGACCTTCACCGACATCACCAGCCAGGTGGCGGCCGACAAGGCCTTGAAGCAGGCCAACGAGACGCTGGAACAGCGCGTTGGAGAGCGCACAGCGGAGCTCACGCGGGTCAACCATGCGCTCGCGGAAGCGCGCGCGGCCGCCGACGAAGCCAATATCGGCAAGACCCGGTTCTTCGCCGCCGCCGGCCATGACATCCTCCAGCCGCTCAATGCGGCCCGCCTCTATTCATCGTCACTGGTGGAACGGCTGGGCGATTCGGCCGACAGCTCCATGGTGCGCAACATCGATTCCGCGCTGGAATCGGTCGAGACCATCCTTGGCGCCGTGCTCGATATTTCCCGGCTGGATACCGGCGCGATGAAGCCGCGGCTGGCGCCGGTGCCGCTTCAGGGCTTGCTCGAGCGCATCGAAACTGACTTTGCACCGATCGCGCGCGAAAAGAACCTCAAGCTTATCGTCATGCCGACCTCACTCACGGTGCGGTCCGATCCCAATCTCCTTCGGCGCCTGGTGCAAAACCTCGTATCCAACGCCATCAAATACACCCCGTCCGGACGCGTACTCGTCGGCGCGCGGCGCAAGGGCCAGGAAGTCGTCATCCAGGTCATGGACAGCGGCATCGGCATTCCTTCGTCGAAATTCCGTACCGTATTCAAGGAATTCGCCCGGCTCGACGAGGGCATGCGCACCGCTTCCGGCCTCGGCCTCGGCCTTTCAATCGTCGACCGCATTGCCCGTGTACTCCATCACCCGGTGCAGCTCTTCTCCAAACAGGGCAAGGGCACCACGTTCCGCGTCGTCATGCCGCTCGACAAATCGGCACCGGTAGCGGCCTCGCCGTCGGATCTGCCAGCTGGCGGCAAGGGCGCCGTGCCGCTCAAAGGCCTGCGGGTTCTCTGCATCGACAACGAACCCAACATCATCGAGGGTATGGAACTGCTGCTCTCCGGCTGGGGCTGCACCGTCATCTCGGCAGGCTCGGTCGAGGCCCTGGACGGTGTCATCGCGGCAAACAAGTTGCCGCCCGACGTCATCGTTGCCGATTACCATCTCGGCGATGGAAGCGGTATCGGCGCTATCCTGCGTTTGCGGGCGCTCTATGAGAGCGACGTTCCGGCCCTCCTCATCACCGCTGATCGCACGGCAGAGGTCAGGGCGGAAGCGGAGCGGCAGAATATCGCCGTGCAGCACAAGCCTGTCCGTCCAGCGGCCCTTCGCGCCTTCATCACCCAGGTCTCGGGAGGCAAGAGAGACGCGGCCGAATAGCCCTCGGCGTAGTTGACACATATCAATGCGCAAGGATCGCGTTCCAGCGAAGCTGTATTTGTCGGAAAAGGTTCCGGCCTAGTCCCAGACTGGCGATAGCCATTCCTGTGAGGAGGACTGAGATGGATAGAAAAGCCTGGCGGGCGATGGTCCTCGGGATCGCTTGCCTGGTCGGTATCACTCCGGCCACAGCAACATCCGTTGTGCATCCGGTTTACGGTGGCGCTGCGAAGGAAACATCACATACCGGCGCCTTCCTGCCGTCCGCACCGGTCGGCGAGAGCGAAGTCCTGCTGGCACAATGGGCGCCGCCACCTCCACCCCCATCTGGATGGCGACCGCCGCCACCTCCGCCGCCGCCAGGCTGGAGACCGCCGCCACCACCTCCGCCACCGGGTTGGAGACCGCCTCCGCCCCCGCCACCAGTGTGGAGACCCCCTCCGCCCCCGCCACCGGTTTGGAGGCCCTTGCCGCCCCCTCCACCGGTCTGGGGCTCAAGTTCCGCACACGTTCGCTGGTGCATGAATCGCTATCGATCCTACAACCCGCGGACCGACACCTACCTGGGTTTTGACGGGCGTTACCATCGTTGCAGAAGCCCCTACCGCTGAGGCAATGGGTTGGCGGGCACCTCAATAATGGCCGTCGCATCATCGAATGCGGCGGTCATACTGTCTCGTGAGACCGCTTCCGCTCTGCCTGTGCCGCTCGTCGGTCAGCGCGTTAGGGCAGCAATCTGCGGCGGACGCTCGGGCGTGGACCATGCAGCGCGAAGATCCTGCTCCACCATGTCACGGCCCAACATCTCCCAACTGTCCCGTCCGGCCCGCACATAGCGCACAAAGGCGAACCCGGTGCGTCCACGCAGGGCGGCGGCCACGACTTCGTCCGGCAGGATGAGCCGCCGGTCATAGACACGGCGCGCCGGCAGCCGCATCTCCGGCAGCACCGTGTGGACCAGTTCCGTGCAGAAGGTGCAGGCGGAGGTGTCGAGATCGAAATAATAGTCGAAGGGCATGCCGACGCGTTCGTAGAACCCCGTCAATGCCTGCCGCCGACGGGCGGTGCCGAGGCCGGTCGGCCGCAGGAGCGCAATGGCATCCGCATCCAGTGCGGCGGGCGCCGTGGAAAGATGGACCCCCTTGTTGTCCGCCTCGATGAACAGCGCGCCGCCGCGGATCGCCGCATGGTGTTTCCGGACCGCCGGATGATCCCACACGCCCGCCCGGCGCAACTGGCTTTCCGTCCCGACATAAATAGCCACGTGACCGAAATGGCCCGGGATAGCATGTCCCGAAAGGCGCCCCTTGTTGCTCACCGCAATGATATCCAGCGGCCGAAGGTCGGCAAGGATGGCGTCGATCGCGGATTCATGGCGCAACAGATTACCCTTGCGCCAGACGAGAGCCGCGACCATCTGGCCAATAGTGGGCGCAAACGGCTCTGCCAGGGCAACCAGGCCCTTCGGGTAGCGCTCGGGCTTCTGGCAGCAATCGCCGAGCCCAAGGTTGGCGAACTGCGGCGCCGGCGTTTCCGCCTTGGGGACCGTCGTGCAGGCGGAAGCGACGAGCATCATCGAGATCGCAAGGGCGCGCGTCGCCCACCGATAGAACGTGTCAGGCGCCATCGGCAAGCCTTCGGCAAGCGGCGCACATGGCAAAGCGGCGCGAAAAAATCATTGTCATGCAGAAACCAGGCCTGTCCCACCCTTGCACGAACCCAGATCCGTGCTCCGGCACCCTTCATTCAATCCCATGCAGATAACTAATCCGGCGCGCGCCGCAAATCAATCGTCGGAGCAGGCAGGATTGCCGCCGCAGAATTTGCGGTGTCGGTGGATCACCAGGATTTCAGCGCCCTGAGAGTCGGCGTCTTCTTGAACATGTGCTCGTCCATGCGGGCAAGCAGGCGGTCGAGCAATTCGACGGCCTGGCCGACGGCCGGTCCCTTGTTGAGCATGACACATTCCGCCCGGGCGGCCATGGCCGCATCGGTCATCTCGCCACGGGTTGGAATCCCTTCCCGCACCAGGTCCTCGAGCACCTGCGTGGCCCAGACAGCGGGAACGGAGGCCGCCTCGCTGATCCACAGGATCTCCTCCTGCATTTCCGCCAGCCGTTCAAAGCCGATCTCGGCGGCAAGGTCGCCGCGTGCGATCATCACACCGAAGGGACCGCGTCGGCGCGCCCGGGCGATCAGGGCCGGCAGATTGCGCACCGCCTCAGGCTGCTCGATCTTGGCGATCAACCCAAGCGTTCGGCCGGCCATACCGTGGTGCGCCAGCATGTCGTCGAGCAGATCGATGTCTTCCGGGCGGCTGACGAAAGAGTAACCGATCGTGTCGGCGCACTCGATCACGGTGACGAGATCGGTCTCGTCCTTGGCCGTCAGCGGCGAAAGGCCGAGTGCGGTGTCGGGCAGGTTGATGCCCTTTTCCGGCTTCAGTTTCGTGCCGCGGGCCTTGGTCTTCTCGACCCGGATCACCGCCTCGCCGTCTCCTAAGCTTTCCACCAGTGCTTCCAGCTTGCCGTCGTCATAGCGCACCCGATCGCCGATCGAAAGGCGCGTCACCATTTCAGGCAGTGAGACGCCCGCCGAATAGAGCACCTCAGCACAGGTCCTAGGTAAACCCGAGGCCACGAGGCGGATCCTGTCTCCTGGCTGGAGCCGCGATTTCTTGTCGGGCATCTGCACGGCAGCTGTGCGGATCTTCGGGCCGGCAATGTCCATCAGCACGGTGATGTCGCGGCCCGTCGCGGCACCGGCGGTACGCGCGAAACCGGCCATGGCGCGCCACGCGTCTGGCCCGTCATGCGCGCAATTGATCCTTGCTACGTCCATGCCGCGCCGGGCAAGGTCCAGGATGAAGTCCGGGCCTTCCGCCGCCTCGCTCGGCAGCGTCACCATGATCCGCGTGCGCCGGTTCGCCGGCGGCCGGCCGAACAGGGCTGCCGACGCCTCTTCGAGCCGCGCCTCGCCGAGGAAGAAGTCCTCCGAGGACATCGCCACCGGGCTCTCAACGCCGGCAAGGGCGGCCAGCGCGACGATGACGGCATCCAGCGTCGGCAGAACGCGACTTTCGAGGCGGCCGAGCGACGACAGCCCGAACCGCATCAATCGGCGCTGGAGCGGGCGGAGGTCATGGTGGCGCAGGCTGAGATAGTGGGCCAGGTTGACGAGTGCGGGGTCGGCATGCGCGACATCGCCGCCTGTGAAGCTCTCGCTCAACGGCGTTGCCGCCTGAATGACCGTGGCGCGCAGCGCCAGCATTTCCTCGAGCAGAGCGGTGGCTTGCAGCGTCTCTTGACGGAAATCCTGGCTGTTCATGCGCTACGTCCCCTGTTGCCTCAATGTCCTGCCGTCGAGCGCATGATGCGCGCCTGCCCATGGGCATATCGGAGCCGAACTGCCATTGATTCTAACCAACGCACTTGACCGATATGTGACGGGTGTCATTCGTGCCGACTTGCCAGCGGACGGCGGTGCCCCTTGCTGCCTCCGGCCGATAGAGCCGAGCAGGAGTCCGCTCTGAATTAGCCGTTCGAGCATTCGCCGGCTGCGGCGATGCTCAACCCGTTTAGAGGCGCAGCGCCCAGACCATCGCTTGACTGACGGTGTCTGCCGGCGCTGAAAGCCGTGCCGAACGGACGGGATCGAAGCCAGTAATCCGCTTGGTGCCGGCGAACCGACCATCATCGGCGAAGACCTCGATCGATCCGTAGTCGAGGAAAATGCGCAGCCGCCGCACCCGAGCGCCTTCGACGATATAGCGCGGATGGTCGGCGCCCGGGCTTTCATAGCGCAGCCAAAGCCCCGTTTCGTCCTGGACAAGGCCGAGGCCGACACCCGGATGCTCGAGTTCAAGGTCGAACGGCACGCCAGCTTCGGAGAATTCGATCAGAAACTCGACCGCACCGTTCGAAAACGTCACCCTCTCGCCCGCCGCCAGGCGCGTTCGGTCAAGCACATGGCTGCGCAAACCCTCCGCCGCCTCGATCGGCGGCGTGAGCAACTGCCCATCCTCTAGCCTCAACGTGCGCGGAAGGGTCATCGCCGAGGGGAAGTCGATGGTCGGACCGGTATCGGCCCAATTGCCGAGCCAGCCTATGCCCACCGGCGTGGTGCCGTCCATGAAGGCCTGGAAGGCATAGTTGTCGGTGCCGAAATCAAGTTCGCGCGTGAACTCGCGGGAAAAGGTCCGGCCATCGAACCAGCCGACGTCGACCAAGGTCAGGTTGCGGCGCCCGGTCCGCTCGTCCTTGCCGTTCATCAGGCCGTAGCTCAAGGCCCAGCGCGTCGCGGGGTCCGTCGCCTCGCCGTCAAGCGGCAGAAGGCATGGGCATTCGATCGCCGTCGTCTGGTGGCGGGTCTCGATCAGCAGCTTGCCGAGATAGGTCCAACCTCCGGCCGCCTGTGTATCTTCGGTTTCGTAGAGCAGGATCACGCCGCCTTCGACGCTCTGGCTGCCAAGCAGCATCTTCCAGCGCCCATCGGGCCCCCTGAATACATAAGGGTCGCGGAAATCGAGCGTCAGTCCCTCCCCTTCGGGCCGATGCGGGAGAATGACCGTCGCTTCGCCGGCGGTGAACAGATCGGCAGAGACCGCCGACATCTGGATCTCCTGTTCGGGCATCCGGTCGCTC
This sequence comes from Rhizobium arsenicireducens, assembly GCF_964021225.1. Lineage (NCBI taxonomy): Bacteria > Pseudomonadati > Pseudomonadota > Alphaproteobacteria > Hyphomicrobiales > Rhizobiaceae > Rhizobium > Rhizobium arsenicireducens. The sequence goes on from NZ_CAXHYK020000001.1 coordinate 2,791,878, forward strand.
ACCTTCTCGGTGAAGAAGACCCGGATGCCCGGGCCGCTCGGGAGCGGAATTGCCGAGCCCGAAAACGCGCCGCCGCGCTTGTCAGGCCGGGCGACGACTTCTTCCGAAGGGAAGAGGAAAACCGGCAGATGACGCCAGCGCAGATAGTCGGACGAAACCGCATGGCCCCAGTGCATGTTGTTCCACATCCGCCCGTGCGAATAATGCTGGTAGAACAGGTGCGGCCGCCCGCCGAAACGCCCGAAACCGTTCGGGTCGTTCATCCAGCCGAAGGGCGGACGGAAATGATAGGAGGCGGGCAGATTGGGCGCGGCATTGGCCGGGTTGGTGTGCAGCACCGTGATCCCGGTCTCCAGCACATCGGCGGCAGTAAACCAGTAGGCGACCGAAACCGAGGTCTCTGCTGTGTCATAGCGAAGCTCGATGTGCCCGCCGCCGAACACGTGGGAAATGCGGAAGGAATTCTCCTCGGCATTGGCCACCTGGACCTCGCCGAACTTGCCGTTGGCGCTGAAGAGCGAAACTGAACCGGGCGTTCCCGGGTTAACGGCCTTCAGCCAGAGATGCAGGGTGGCATTGACCGGAAGGTCGGCGGAGATCACCCGCTGGGTGTCAGTGTCGCCCTCCCGTGCTAGGCCGTTTTGCCAAATTGCCTCACCGGCCCGGTCCGGGGTATCGCCATTGTCCGCCGCCATGGCTCTCTTCCTTCCGTCTGGTGTCTTCTTTCGTCAACGATCCCGCCGCCCGGCCGGTTCCTTCAGCGTTGCAGCCTTACCGTCTCGCCGATGCGCATTACGCGGGACTGGCGATAGCCGTCACTTGCGGCGAGAAAACGGTCAGCGGGCGCACGCAGTGCTTCGGGCGAGAGCGCAAAGGTGCCCCAATGGATACCGATACCGAGCGATGCGCGCACGTCGCGCAGGATATCGGCGGCATCTTCCGGCGTCGAGTGCATGTCGGCCACCACCGGCGTGGGCTCGAAGGCGCCGATCGGCACCAGTGCCAGATCATAGGGACCGCGGGTCCGGCCGATCTCGCCGAACACTAGGCGATTATAGGCACTGTCGCCGACAAACAGCGCCGAGCGTGCGGCGATGCGGATATCCCAGGAATAGGCGTCGCCGTCGGGCATGGCGAGCAGGTTGCGGCGGGTGCCGTGCACGGCTGGAAGCGCCGTGATCCGCGCACGGCCTGCGACAACCGTCTCGCCGACCAGCGGATGTTCGACGGTGGCAAAACCGGCGTTCTCGGCATGGCGCTCCAGACCGTCCGGCAGGAAAATGCGGGCTTTTGGGAAGCGCGCGGCAATCGCCTTGAGCGTCGGCGTGTGCAGATGGTCGTAGTCGCCGTGCGAGATCATGACGATGTCGATCGGCGGCAGGTCGTCGAGGCCGATAGGCGGCGTTGCGTGGCGGTGGGGCAGCGGGCTTTCGAGCGAAAAGCCGACAGGAAAGACCGGATCGGTCAGGATGGTCACGCCGCCGAGCCGCAGCAAGACCGAGGAATGACCGAGCCAGGTGACGCTGTCGCCGCGGATGCGCAGGCCGGCGAGCGCCTGCTCCCGGCCGAGCACGAGGCCGTCATCCGCTTCTGCGCGGCGGACATAGAGGCCGGTTGCGATGTTGAGGTGATGCAGCGCCAGGCCGGCGGAGCGCAGGCCGGGCGGCAGGAGGCCCGGATGGGGATCGGCATTGTCGCCCTCCTTCGTCGCGTGGCAGCCGGACAGCACCGCGACGATCAGGGCGGCGACCAACAGGGTCGAAAGTGCGCCCGACATGGCGCGTGGGGGCACGGCAGGGCACGTCTGACGCCGACGGTCGCCGCCCGCACTCTCCTCGGTCAGCATGGGTTTCGGGCCCGCTGCCAACGTCAGCAGCGGGGCAGCGATCCACATGCGCAGCAGCCGAGCAACCAACGCGCGCGGCAGGCCCATAGGTCGATCGCCTGTACTTCCCGCGGCGTCAGCCCGCCCCTGCCCCTTGCCCATGCCATTCCCCAAAAGCCCCTGCATTTGCCGGGGTATTCCCGCTCCATAGAGCCGCATCGCCTTGGCCTTTGCAAGCAGGATCCGCTTGTCGCGCTCTCCTCCTTTCGTCCGTCACCGAACCGTCACCGTTTCTTCATCGGCCTGTGACCGACGCAATCTATGGCGATTGCGTGCAATCATCCGGACCAGGAGCCGCCATGCGCTTGACCGCCCCGATTCTCGCCGCCTTTCTCTCGCTTGTTCCGCTTCTGCCCTCGGACGCCTCGATCAGCTCGACCTCGCCGGTCGGCCAGGCCGGGCTGATCCGCGCGCGGCTTGCGGACGCCAACCGCTTCCGCGACCATATCATGGTGGTGGCGCATCGGGCCGGCTGGAAGGAAAATGGCCAGGTGGTGCGGGCGGAGAATTCGAAGGCGGCGATCGATCATGCGGCGGCGATCGGGGTGGAAATGGTCGAGCTCGACGTGCGCCGCTCGAAGGACGGCGTACTGGTCGTGCTGCATGACGAAACGCTCAATCGGACCACGACTTGCCGGGGCGAGGTCTCCGACGCCATGCTGGCGACGCTCAAAGCCTGCCGGCTGATCGTCGAGGGGACCGGGATTGTCACCGACGAGACCGTGCCGACACTTTCCGAGATGCTCATCCATGCCCGCGGCCGCATCCTCGTCAACATCGACAACAAGCTCGAGCCGGAGGACCTCATCGAGATCGTCGAGACGGCGCGCGGGCTCGACATGGCCGACGGCATCCTGATCAAGACGGCGATCTGGAACGACGAGCGGCTGGACCGAGCCCGCGCCGTCATCGACACGATCGGCCCGGACGTCGCCTTCATGCCGATCCTCGCCGACGACGCGGTGCGTGACGCCGCCTTCGTCGACAGGGTGGCGCAGACATTCTCGCCGCAGGCCGCCGAGATGATCCACTGGCGCCGCACTGAAGCCGAGCCGCTGACCGAGGCCGGCGGGCCGCTGTTTTCGCCGCGCGCCCGGGCCGTGGCGGTGCGCGGCAATTTCCACATGTGGGTCAACACCTATCCGATCACCGACCGGCCCGAAGGCATGGTGGCCGGCGGGCGCGGCGACGGACTGGCCCTTGCCCAGGGACAGCCCGAGGCGGTCTACGGCTTCTGGATCGAGCGCGGCGCGACCATCATCCAGACCGACGAACCGGAGGCGCTGATCGGCTGGCTCGACCGGCAGGGCTATCGCCGGCACTATGGCGGCGGCGATAGCGAGGGTTCGGCCGACGGCACCGCGCCAGCCCCCGCCTGTGCCGCAACGTCTCGCGACACATCCAACGACGGAGGCAGGGCTATCATGGCTTCGGTTTCGCGGAGGTGAAGAAACGCGACGAGATTTTCGCCATGCCATTGATTCCGTTGAATGTGCCGGAAATAATCCCCCAAGAGCGTGGACGTGGGTCGCCCCGTGACGTTTTCTTCTCCATCAGCTAGGCTCCGCTTCCCGACCACAGACGGAGTATTCCCATGCTACGCGGCTTTGCAGCGCTGCTGTTCTTCCAGCTTCTCGGCGAAAGCCTGGTGTTTCTCACCAAGGTATCCGTGCCAGGCCCGGTGATCGGGCTTGTGCTTTTGTTTTTCGCCCTGCAGGCGGGCAAGCGCTTCGCCAAGGCAAGCTTTGCGGGCGTCGAGGGCGCGGCCAATGCGCTGCTGGGCAATCTCGGCCTGCTGTTCGTACCGGCGGGCGTCGGCGTCGTGGCGCTGTGGGACGTGGTGCAGGCGCAGTGGGCGGCGATCAGCGTCGTTCTGGTGGTCTCCGCCGTCTTTACGCTGGCGGTAACGGTCTGGACCTTCATCGCGGCTCGGCGGCTGCTTGCCCAGGGGGCGGACAGCGAATGAGGAGCCCGGTCGAACTCTGGGTCTATCTCTCGGCATCGCCGCTGATCTGGCTGACGCTCACCGTCTGCACCTGGATCGCGGCCTCCGAACTATCGCTCCGGCTGAACCGCAACCCGCTGGTCAACCCGGTATTGACCTCAACGCTGTTCCTGTCGTTAGTGATGACCATTGCCGACATTCCCTACGCGCAGTTCTTCGCCGGCGCGCAATTCGTCCACTTCCTGTTGGGTCCGGCGACGGTGGCGATCGCCATACCGATGTTCCGGCAATGGAAGCGGGTAAAGCAGCTCTTGCTGCCGATCGCGGCGGCGCTGATCGTCGGCTCGCTGGCGGCGGTCGGCTCCGTCGTGGCGCTGGCCTATGCGGTGAGGCTGCCCGAGGACGTGATGATCTCGTTCCTGCCGAAATCGGCGACCGCGGGCGTTGCCATGGCGATCTCCGCCTCGCTCGGCGGCAATCCCTCGCTGACGGCGGTGCTCGTGCTGCTCACTGGCATCACCGGCGCGCTGATCGTCACGCCGTTCATGAACCTGATGCGCATTCGCGACTATGCCGCGCGGGGCTTTGCCGTGGGGCTTACCTCGCACGGGATCGGCACGGCGCGCGCCTATGAGGTGGACGAAACGGCCGGGCTGTTTGCCGGGATCGCCATGGCACTCAACGCGGTGGCGACCTCGGTGATCGTGCCGCTGGCAGCGGCGGTCCTACTGGGATGAAGGGGGTAGATTTGTTGGGTAATGGGTTGGTATCGTTGGTGTGCACGTGCCCCGCGCCCTGACGCAAAAAATCCGGCAGCTGGCCTTGGCCAGATGCCGGATGACGTGTCGCGATGAGCGTTGAGGCGCAGCCCCTCATCCGCCCTTCGGGCACCTTCTCCCCGCGGGCGGGGAGAAGGTGACGGCCTCAGGCGGCCTTTGCACTTTCGCCATAAGGATCGAACCGGCCGTAGAACGTCTCGCCCTTGGCGGCCATTTCCTTCAGGAGCGGGGTCGGCTGGAAGTGGTCGCCGTACTGGGCGGCCAGCGTCTCGCAGAGTTCCACGAAGGTCCTGACGCCCATGCCGTCGATGTAGCTGAGCGTGCCGCCGGTATAGGGAGCGAAGCCGAAGCCGAGGATGGAGCCGACATCGGCTTCGCGCGGATCGGTGACGATGCCTTCTTCCATGGTGCGGGCGGCCTCAAGCGCGATGGTGACGAGCAGGCGCTGCTTGAGCACTTCGACGTCGACCTCATCTGCCTTCTTCTGGGCAAAGAGGTCCTTGAGGCCGGGCCAGAGGAACTTCTTGGCCGGCTTCGCCGGATATTCGTAGAAGCCCTTGGCGTTCTTGCGGCCGCGGCGGTCAAGCTCGTCGACCAGCTTGTTGATCAGCGCCATGTGCTTCGGATCGACCGAGGCCTCGCCCAAATCGGCGATCGAGGCCTTGAGGATCTTCTGGGACAGATCGATCGCCACCTCGTCGTTGAGCGACAACGGCCCGACCGGCATGCCGGCCATCTTGGCGGCATTCTCGATCATGATGGCCGGCACGCCCTCGATCAGCATGTCATAGGCTTCGTGGATGTAGCGGAAGACGCACCGATTGACGTAGAAGCCGCGGGTGTCGTTGACGACGATCGGGGTCTTCTTGATGGCCGCGACATAGTCGAGCGCGACGGCCAGCGCCTTGTCGCCGGTTTCCTTGCCGAGGATCACTTCGGTCAGCATCATCTTCTCGACGGGCGAGAAGAAATGCACGCCGATGAACTGGGCCGGGCGCTTCGAGTTCTTGGCGAGACCGGTGATCGGCAGGGTCGAGGTGTTGGAGGCGAAGATCGAGCCCTCGGGGAGCACGGCTTCGACCGCCTCGATGACGGCCTTCTTGACGTCGCGGTCCTCGAACACGGCCTCGACGACGAGGTCGGCATCCGACAGCGCGGCATAGTCGGCGGACGGGGTGATGAGGGAAAGCAGCTTTTCGCCGTCTTCCTTGGACATGCGGCCCTTGCCGACGGCGCCGGCGACCAGGCCCTCGGAATGGGTCTTGCCCTTGGTGGCGGCCTCGATGTCGCGATCGATCAGGGTGACCGGGATGCCGGCGGCGGCCGTCACATAGGCGATGGAGGCGCCCATGAAGCCGGCGCCGACGACGCCGACCTTGTTGAACTCCGACTTCGGCACGCCGGCCGGGCGGCGGGCGCCCTTGCCGAGCTCCTGCATCGAGACGAACAGCGAGCGGATCATCGAGAAGGCTTCGGTGGTCTGGACGATCTCGGTGAAATAGCGCTGCTCGACCTTGAGCGCTGTATCGAAGGGCAGCTGAAGGCCTTCATAGACGCTCTTCAGGATGGCGAGTGCGGCCGGATAATTGCCGGCGGTTTCGCGGCGCAGGATGGCGGATGCGGCCGGCCAGAGCTGGGCGGCTGCCGGGGTCCAGATACCGCCGCCGGGGACCTTGAAGCCCTTTTCGTCCCACGGGGCGACGGGCTTCAGGCCGTCCTTGATCATCTGTTTTGCGGCCGGGATCAGCTGGTCAGGCTCGACCACCTGGTGGACGAGGTTCATCGCCTTGGCGCGCGAGGCGGTGAGCGACTGGCCGGTAGTCATCATCTGCAGGGCGTCCTGCGTGCCAGCAAGGCGCGAGACGCGCTGGGTGCCGCCAGCGCCGGGGAAGATACCGACCTTGACTTCGGGAAGCGCCATCTTGACCGACTTGGCATTGGAGGCGACGCGGCCGTGGCACGACAGCGCCAGCTCGAAAGCGCCGCCCATGCAGGTGCCGTTGATCGCGGCGACCCAGGGCTTGCCATTGGTCTCGACCTTGCGCCACAGCCAGGACATGCGGCCGGCGGCATCGAACAGCTTCTTCACGGCGCCCGCCGGATCCTTGGCCTTTTCTTCCTCGAGCATGGCGAACATGCCCTTGATCATGGTGAGATCGGCACCGCCGGAGAAGGTCGACTTGCCCGACGTGAATACCACGCCCTTGACGGCCTCGTCGGCGACGGTCTGGTCGACGATCTTTTCGATCTCGTCCATCACCTCGACGGTGAAGACGTTCATCGACTTGTCGGGCATGTTCCAGGTGACCAGCGCAATGCCGTCGGCGTCGGTCTCGATGGTGAAGTTCTTGTAGGTGCTCATGTTGGGATTCCTCTTCCCTTGAAATTCGCGAAGTCGCCGCCGCTCCGAAACAGGTGCGATCCGGCGGGGTTTAAGCCCCTCCCCCTTGCGGGGAGGAGTTGGGGAGGGGAATTTGCTGCAAAGATCCCTCCCGCCTGCCGGTCACCCTCCCCACAAGGGGGGAGGGTTAAGACCCCATCAAACTCTCTCGATGATCGTCGCCGTGCCCATGCCAGCTCCGATGCAGAGCGTGACGAGGGCGGTGTTCAAGTCGCGCCGCTCCAGTTCGTCGAGCACGGTGCCGAGGATCATGGCGCCGGTGGCGCCGAGCGGATGGCCCATGGCGATCGCGCCGCCGGCGACGTTCATCACGTCGTGGCTGACGTTGAAATGCTGCATGAAGCGCAGCACGACGGCGGCGAAGGCCTCGTTCAGCTCGAACAGGTCGATGTCGGAGATCTTCATGCCGGAACGCTTCAGGAGCTTCTCGGTGACGTCGACCGGGCCGGTCAGCATGAGGGCAGGATCGGAGCCGATATTGGTGAAGGCGCGGATGCGGGCGCGCGGCTTCAAGCCCATCGACTGGCCGCCGGCCTTGGAGCCGACCAGCACGGCGGCGGCGCCGTCGACGATGCCGGACGAATTGCCGGCATGGTGGATATAGTTGATCTTCTCGATCTCCGGATGGGCCTGGATGGCGACGGCTTCGAAGCCGCCCATTTCGCCCGGCATCTGGAAGGAGGGGTTGAGGCTGGCGAGCGACTGCATGTCGGTGCCCGGACGCATGTGCTCGTCACGGTCGAGAATGATGAGGCCGTTCTGGTCCTTGACCGGGATGACCGACTTGGCGAAATGGCCCTTTTCCCAGGAGGCGGCGGAGCGCTTCTGGCTCTCGACGGCATAGGCGTCGACGTCGTCGCGGGTAAAGCCATACTTGGTGGCGATCAGGTCGGCTGAGACGCCCTGCGGCATGAAATAGGCCGGGAAATTGACCGAGGGGTCCATGTACCAGGCGCCGCCGGACATGCCCATGCCGATGCGCGACATGCTCTCGACGCCGCCGGCGATGACGATGTCGTCGGAGCCGGCCATGACCTTGCCGGCGGCGAGGTTGATGGCGTCGAGGGCTGAGGCGCAGAAGCGCGAGATCTGGATGCCCGGGGCGGCAAAGGCATAGCCGGCTTCGAAGGCGGCGGCCTTGGGGATGACGGCGCCGGCTTCCATGACCGGGTCGACGCAGCCGAAGATGATGTCGTCGACGGTGGAGGTGTCGAGGCCGTTGCGGTCGCGCAGGGCTTCCAGCGTCTTGGCGGCAAGGCGGGGCGTCGGCACTTCGTGCAGCGAGCCGTCCTTCTTGCCACGGCCGCGCGGCGTGCGCACGTGATCGTAAATGAAGGCTTCAGTCATGTTTTCTCTCCCTTGGTAGCAACCGGGTTGCCGTGGAATTCTCTTGGACCGACGGGCTGGCCCGGCCTTTGCTTCAAGCACCCCCTCACTTGCGATTTCTGACACTTAGCTGAGGCTAAGATGTTGAAATTGCTTTCCCTCCCACAAGGGGAGAAAAACCGCCGCCGCAAACTCGGCACACCCTCTCCCCGTGTGGGAGAGGTTACAAAATCGGCAGCTTAGCGCAGCTAAGTGCCAGATTTTGTTGGTGAGGGGCGTCCTCAGCGAATATCAGAACGCTTCCGCCGCCATTTCCATCACGCTGTCGGCGCCGGCCTCGATGCGGATCTTGCGCAGTGCGGTCTCGGGCATGATCTTCTCCATGAAGAAGCGGCCGGTGAGCAGCTTGTTCTTGAAGTAGTCGGCATCGCCGGTGCCGGACGCCAGGCTTTCGTTGGCGGCCTTAGCCATCTTTGCCCACATGTAGCCGAGCACGACGAGACCGAACATGTGCATGTAGTCGGTCGAGCCGGCGCCGGCATTGTCGGGCTTGGCCATGGCGTTCTGCATGAACCACATGGTTGAGGCCTGCAGGTCGTTCAGGCCCTTCTTTAGCGACTTGGTGAAGAAGGCGAGGTTCTCGTCGGCGCGGTTTTCCTCGCAGAAATCGCCGATTTCCTTGAACATGGCCATAACGGCGCGGCCGCCATTAGCGCCGAGCTTGCGGCCGACGAGGTCGAGCGCCTGAATGCCGTTGGCACCCTCGTAAATCATCGCGATGCGGGCATCGCGGACATACTGGCTCATGCCGTGTTCTTCGATATAGCCGTGGCCGCCGAAGACCTGCTGGGCCATGACGGCATGGTCGAAGCCCTTGTCGGTCAGAACCCCCTTGAGGATCGGGGTGGCGAGGCCGAGGAGGTCGTCAGCGATCTGCTTTTCGGCCGCGTCACCGGAACGATGGGCGATGTCGGACTTGAGTGCGGTCCACAGCGTGAAGGCGCGGCCGGCTTCGGTGAACGACTTGATCGTCAACAGAGCGCGACGGATGTCCGGGTGGACGATGATCGGGTCGGCCTTCTTGTCCGGCGCCTTGACGCCCGAGAGCGAGCGGCCCTGGATGCGCTCGCGCGCATAGCTGACGGCATTCTGGTAGGCGACCTCGGCGATCGACAGGCCCTGGAGACCCACGCCGAGGCGGGCCTCGTTCATCATGACGAACATGGCGGCAAGGCCCTTGTTCTCGGCGCCGAGCAGGTAGCCGGTCGCCTCGTCATAGTTCATCACGCAGGTCGAGTTGCCGTGGATGCCCATCTTGTGCTCGAGGGCGCCGCAGGTCACCGTGTTACGCTCGCCGACCGAACCGTCTTCGTTGACCATGAACTTCGGAACGATGAAGAGCGAGATACCCTTGGTGCCTTCTGGCGCTCCCTCGATGCGGGCGATCACCAGATGGATGATGTTGTCGGTCATGCCGTGTTCGCCGGCCGAGATGAAGATCTTCTGGCCGGAAATCTTGTAGGAGCCGTCGCCCTGCGGCACGGCCTTGGTGCGCAGCAGGCCGAGGTCGGTGCCACAATGGGGCTCGGTCAGGTTCATCGTGCCGGACCAGGTGCCTTCGACCATCTTCGGCAGGTAGGTCTGCTTCTGCGCATCCGAACCATGCACGAGAATGGCGGCGATCGCGCCCTGGGTCAGGCCCGGATACATCATCAACGCCATGTTGGCCGACGACATGTATTCTCCAACGGCAGCGTGCAGCGTGTAAGGCAGGCCCTGGCCGCCGTATTCCGGCGGAACGGCAAGTCCGATCCAACCACCCTGGCAATAGGCGTCATAGGCTTCCTTGAAGCCCTTCGGCACCGTAACGGCTCCATCATCGTGGCGCTTGCAGCCTTCCTGGTCGCCCGAAAGGTTGAGCGGGAAGAGTTGCTCCTCGGCAAGCTTGGCCGCTTCCCCGACGATCGCCTCAATCATGTCCGGCGTCGCATCCTCGAAACCGGGCAAGTTGTGGTAGCGGTCGAGGCCGAGCACATTGTTCAGCACGAAAAGCGTATCATTTACCGGGGCCTTGTAGACAGGCATGGATCTTCTTCCTCCGAAACTGGGTGCCGGACGGGGTCCGGGTGGGTTCAGTCTATATAAAATATTGACGTTTGCGTAAACGTCAATATTTGCCGCCAAGCGGTTTTTTTGGCCATTTCCGATCGCGCACTGCCCCTCCCCAAGTGATCCCGGGTCCTTCAACAGTCGGAATATTTCGCAAAGGTTAAAAGTTTTCCAGCCGGGTTAACGGCTTGTTTACCACGTTTCGTGAATTGTTACGGGTGAAAGGTGATGATCCGCATTGCGTCGCGGCGACATCCGGTTGTCCGGCCCAAGTCCCTGCAATGCTTCCGTTCCCGAGCAGACCGGACGGAGCGACCATCGCCGAGCCTTACCCTCCCCCGGGCCTCCGGGCCGGGACGACCTGAACCGAAGCGAGCAAGACCATGAACGGATCGCGATCTACTCCTTCCCGCCCGGGCGGCGCTACATCGCTAGACGCGCTGAACCGCACGATCGAGGGGCTGGAAGCCCGCATCGAAGGCCTGATGGGAACGACAGCGCGTCCGCGCCCGGCCGAGGAGCCGCGGCGCGAGGGGGTGCGCGAGCGTGTCGAGGAGCGGCTTTCGCGCACCGATCGCGATCATCGCGCCGATCCGCTCGCAGAAATCCGCCAACGCCAGCGCCAGCTCGATGAAAGCCGTCCACGCCCCGGCGACCGCAAACCCTTGCCCGCGCAAGGCGCCGACCGCATGCCCGACCGGTTCACCGATCGCGCAGAACCTTATATTGCCCCGCCGCAGCCGCGCACGAGCACACAAGCATCGGCTGCCTATCCGGCAAACGCCATCACCCAGGAAATAACCCAGGCCCTGCTCGGACTACGACAGGAACTGAAGCAGGACATCTCCGAAGGGCTGGCGCGTGAAATCAGCGGGCTGCGCACCGAAATGCGCGGCATCCGCACCATTGCCGAGCAGTACCGTCCGTCGGAGGACATGCGCGAGGACATCGCCCGCCTTGCCGACAGCATTCACCACCTGGACCAGGTCAGGGCGCCGGGCGCCGAGGGTCTGCGGGCCGAATTCGAGGACCTGCGCTCGCTGATGGATGGTCTGGCACGGGAAGATTCGGTGCGCCAGATGGAGAGCCGCTGGGAGCAGATCGAGGAGCGCCTTGAGGACATCGACCCGGCAGCCTTGAGAGAAGAACTCGTGCGGCTTGCCGAACGGCTTGACGACATCAAGGCTCATCTCGGCACAATGGGCGACAATCGCGCCATCCATGCGCTCGAGGACAAGCTGGTAACGCTCGCCGCGGCGCTTGAACATATCGGCGCCCATATCGATCCGAGCGAGCGGATGATGCAGGAGCAGTTCGCCGGCATCGACATGCGGCTTGACGAGATCACCCGGGCGATTGCCGCCGGGAGCCGGCTTGTCGCCAACGGGCCGGACAATTCGACCTTCCAGCGCATCGAGGACCGGATCGGCGGCCTTGCTCGGCAGATCGAACTGCTCGCGCATAACCCGCACCCGGAGACGGCTTCGTCCGGCGACCTGGGGGACCGGATCGAAGCGCTTGCCGCGCGCATCGAGGAACTGACCGCAGAACAGGCCGCAAGCCGGCTCGAGGAACGTCTCGACCACCTTTCGCAGCTGCTGGAGCGCACTCAGAAGCCGCTGCCACAGCCGGAGCTGACGAGCTATCTGGCCGACATCTCGCGTAAGATCGACGCGCTCGATCACGGCGAAATCAACGACAGACTGGCCGACCGGCTCGATATGCTGGCGCGGCGCATCGAGGAAATCGACGTTTCGGAACCTGCGCCTGCACGCATCGACGACAGCGTGCTGCGCCACTTCGAAGAGCGCCTCAATGCAGTTGTCGACCGGCTCGAAGAGACCAACGTCGCGCCCGCCGGAGACAATGCGAGCCTGCGCGGACTCGAAGAACAGATCGCGCATCTCTCGGCGCTGATCAGCAACCCCTCCGCCGGACCCGACGCCGACAATCCTTTTGCCGGCCGGGTTTCGGCGCTTGAAGACTATATGGCGACCAGCGACGAATACATCATCGAAGCGGCCCGGCAGGCCGCTGAAACGGTCATGGAAAGCTACGCCCGGCGGGCGCCGGTGCATGGGAGCGGGACGGCCGAAGTCGCAGCGCTTTCGGAACTTTCGGACCACCTGCGTCACCTGCAGGACTTCAGCCGCAATTCCGAGGAGCGCACCCAGCGGACCTTTGAGGCCCTGCACGACACGCTGGTGCAGATCGCCACCCGGCTCGACCAGATGGGCGAAGGCAGCGAGCACAACGCACCCGCGCCGGCAATGCACGAGGCCCTCTCTTCCGAGCCCGTCCCGCCGGTCGCGACGGCAGCCAGACAAACTGCCCCGGAGGTTGCTCTGCCGGCGGTCGCCCCGCATAAAGTCAACGGGCACGCGCTCAGCCATGATCAGGCCGATACGCTGACGACCGACGCGGCCATCGACGAAGGTTTCCGCGCCGACAGGAAGGCCGAAAAGCCACGTCTGCTCGCCGGACTGGGCAGGCGTCTGCTGCCGGGTCCGAAGAAGGAGGAGCAGTCCGCCTCCGGCCGACGCCACATCGATGAAGCCCCGTCGATCGACCCTACCGAAGTACTGCCGCCCGACGAAGCCAACGAACTGCTGGAGCCCGGCTCCGGCGCGCCCGATGTCCGTAAGATTCTGGAGCGTGTGAGAGCGAGCCAGGCCAACCAGGGTGCGAATGCAGGTTCCGGTGACAACGATGACCGCGCCGACTATATCGCCGCTGCGCGCCGTGCCGCCCAGGCCGCCGCGATGGAAATGGAATACACACCCAGAACCGTCGCAACCGCGCAGGAGAATGCGCAAGAGAAGGCATCCCGTATTACCCGCTATCGCCGGCCGATCATGATGGCGGTCGGCGCGATCCTTCTGGCTGCGATGGCCATGCCACTCGTCAACACGCTGACGCGCGGCGAGAACTCGCCGGCAGCGCTCGAGGCTCCCCAGCCGGACGAAAGCAGCATGGCACCGACCGCTGGTGGTGCGGAAACGGCCGCGCAGAGCACTGCCGCGCCTTCCCTTGTGGATGTATCCGTGCTCACCGCGGGGCCTGCCGCGACCGAACCGACGATCATGGCCGACGCTACGGCTCAGGCGAGCACAACCCTGATCGATCGCACGCCGCTCGGCGAAAGCGATCCCCAAACACTGAAGCCCGCCGGCGACGTTCAGGTCGATGGTTTTGCGGCTGCACGGAGCGCATCGTCCGCCGTCGCGGCCACGGACGCCGCTCCGGACGCCGAAGTCGCAGCCCAACCGGCGACGACGGTAGCCGCCGAGATTATCGTTCCGGCAGAAATCACCCCGCCGTCGCTGGTGCTTGCCGCCAAGCAGGGCGATCCCCTGGCCCTCTTCGAAATCGGCGCGCGCTATACCGACGGCCGAGGTGTTCCGGGCGATTTCGCCGAGGCGGCGAAGTGGTACAAGCTCTCCGCCGACAAGGGTTTCGCCCCGGCCCAGTATCGCCTCGCCAACCTGCTTGAAAAGGGCGCCGGCGTTCCGCGCGATATCGTGACTGCCAAGGCGCTCTACCAGCAGGCCGCAGATGCCGGCAATGCGAGCGCCATGCATAATCTCGCCGTTCTCCATGCCTCGGGCAGTGACGGCGTGCAGGATTACACCAAGGCGGCGGAATGGTTCGGCAAGGCTGCGGAACACGGCATTTCCGACAGCCAGTTCAACCTTGCCATCCTCTATGCCCGCGGCAATGGCGTGCCGCAGGACCTCAATGCCTCCTACAAGTGGTTCGCGTTGGTTGCCAAGGAGGGCGACAAGGACGCTGCGCAGAAGCGCGACGAGGTGGCCAATGCGATGAAGCCGGAACAGCTGGCACAGGCGCGCGCCGAGGTCGACCTGTGGAAGGCAAAACCGCTCGACGTCGATGCCAATTCGGCCAATGTGCCGGACGAATGGGTCGGCAAGGGGCTGAAGACCGCCAGCGTCGACATGAAGAAGGCGATCCGCAACATCCAGGCGATCCTGAACAAGAACGGCTTTGATGCCGGCACGCCGGACGGCGTGATGGGGAATCAGACGGTTTCCGCCATCAAGGCCTTCCAGACGTCGATCGGCCAGGACCCGACCGGCCAGGTGACCGACAAACTGGTGAACGAGCTTCTCGCACGCAACAAATAGGCGGCGACCGTCATAAAAAGGGAAAAAAGCCGGCGTATGGCAGGCTTCATAATTGACTCGCTCCGCCTGCGGGCGCAAGAAGGAACTGATATAGGTCAAGTCCGATCAAGGACTTGAGCCTGTTTCGCTTTCTGCCGAACACAGGTGGCATTCCCGACTTGACCCCCTATTGAGCCCGCTCCGGCGGGCCGACGCATTTGAGGTCCGAGCGTGACGATCTACCTGCCGATCGCAGAACTTTCGGTGAATATTTTCATCATTCTCGGGATGGGTGCGGCCGTCGGATTTCTGTCCGGCATGTTTGGCGTCGGCGGGGGCTTTCTCATCACGCCGTTGTTGATCTTCTACAATATTCCCCCCGTTGTCGCGGTCGCGACCGGTGCCAACCAGGTCGTTGCCTCATCGGTTTCCGGGGCGATCAGCCATTTCCGCCGCGGCACACTCGACATGAAGCTCGGCCTCGTACTGCTTGTCGGCGGTCTGGTCGGCGCATCGATCGGGGTGCTGATTTTTTCCTGGCTCAGGCGCCAGGGTCAGCTCGACCTGGTGATCTCGCTGCTCTACGTCATCTTCCTGGGAACGGTCGGCGTGCTGATGCTGATGGAGAGCCTAAACGCCATGCGGCGCGCGGCGAGGAACCAGCCGATCAGCCGGAAGCGGCCGGGCCAGCACAACTGGGTGCACCGCCTGCCCTTCAAGATGCGGTTCAAGAAGTCTAAGATCTATCTCAGCGTCCTGCCGATCATCGCGCTCGGGTTTGCCGTCGGCATCCTGACCTCAGTCATGGGCGTCGGCGGTGGTTTCATCATGGTCCCGGCGATGATCTATCTCTTGCGCATCCCGACCAATGTCGTGGTCGGGACGTCGCTTTTCCAGATCATCTTCACCACCGCCTACACCACCGTGGTGCAGGCCGCGACCAACTACTCGGTCGATATCGTGCTGGCCTTCATCCTGATGCTGGCCGGCGTCGTCGGCGCGCAATATGGCGTTCGGGTCGGCCAGAAGCTGCGCGGCGAGCAGTTGCGTGCGCTGCTCGGCCTTCTGGTTCTGGCGGTCGGCCTGCGGCTGGCGGTCGAACTGGTGCTGACGCCGGACGATCTCTATTCCCTCGCGATCGGAGGCTGAAGATGCAGTCCTTGCTGTTCGCAGTCCTGATTTTTGCCGGCAGCCTCCTCTGCGGCCCGGCCTTTGCACAAGTACCGCTCGCAGCCGACATGACCGGCAAGGAAGATCTCGAGATCGGCACTTCGACGAGCGAGATCGCCATCACCTCGGATTTCCGCGGCGCCGACCTCACGATTTTCGGGTCCGTGATCAACAGCGACGCGCTGCTTCTCGCCATCGGCCAATATGACGTGGTGGTGACGCTGGAAGGCCCGCGCGACGACGCCACGGTGCGCCGCAAGGAGCGTCTGTTCGGCATATGGGTCAACCGCACCTCAATGACCTTCGAGCGCATGCCGACTTCCTATTCCCTGGCGAGCACGCGGGCGCTAGCGGATATCACCAAGCCACAGACGCTGACCGAGCTCGGCATCGGTATCGACCATCTGGCGCTGACCCCGACCGGCTATCTCAGCGGTGCGGCCAATCTCACGGAATTTCGCCAGGCCTTTCGCCGCCTCAAGCAGGCCGGCGGTTACTACCAGGGCCAGGACGCCGGTGTCCGTTTCGTCAGTTCGAGCCTGTTCAAGGCGACGCTCAGGCTGCCGGCCAGCATACCCGACGGCGTCCATATCGTCCGTGCCTACCTGTTCAAGACAGGCGAATTCATCGCCGAGCGGGACCTGCCGTTGCGGGTCATCAAGACCGGGCTCGAGGATTCGATCTCGCGGGCCGCGCATGAGAGCCCGCTCTCCTACGGCCTGTTCGCCGTCCTGCTTGCCGTGATCACCGGATGGGGCGCAAGCCTTATCTTCCGGCGCGACTAAGACCCTTTCGCCGCGTCCATCCTGGCCCTGACCTCGAGATAGGCTTCGGTCAGCCGCGCCAGGGCGGATGGCGTGTCTGCGGGCATCGGTACACCGAGGTGAAGCGCGCGCAGCTCGGCCATGAAATCCTGCCAGAGCGACCGCCCGCCCTGTTCCAGCAGTTCGGCACGGATCGCCAGATCTTCCGAGACGGGCAGATGCTTTCTCCCCCAGGCGCCCATTTCGGCAAGGAGCGGCACGAGGTCGATCGACATTTCGGTGAGGCTGTAGATGCCTTTCTGCTTGTGGGTCGGATCGTCGGCGCGGCTGAGCAGCCCCTTTCCGACCAGCTTTTTCAGGCGGTCAGTGAGGATGTTGGAGGCGATACCCTCCTCGGAATTCTGCAAAAGTTCGCGGAAATGGCGGCGGTTGCCGAACATCACATCGCGGATGACGATCAGGCTCCAGCGGTCGCCGAGAACCTCGAGCGTCAGGTTGATCGGGCATCCGGAGCGGTGGGGGTCGGACATGACATCTCCTCTCGACCAGTTGCGATCTGCCATCAGTTGAGCTAAAAGACAACTGATTGCATATTGCAAGCGGTTTTGAGCATCTATACGGGAGGACGCCATGCGCAAACTGATCATCTGGAATCTGATGACCCTCGACGGCTATTTCGAGGGAAAATCCCCCTGGGATCTTGCCTTCCACGAGCACGTCTGGGGCGGGGAACTGCGGGCCTATTCACTGGAGATCGGCCGGGATGCGGACCTGCTGGTCTTTGGCCGAAAGACCTATGAGGGCATGGCGGCGTATTGGGTCGACGCCGCCGAAGAACTCGAGATCAAGGAATATATGAACGCGATCGCCAAGATCGCCGTATCGCGGACGCTGACGCATGCCGACTGGAACAACACCCGCATCGTTCGCGACATCGTCGGCGAACTCACCACGCTGAAAGCGCAGCCCGGCAAGGACATTTTCGTCTTCGGCAGCGCCGAGTTGACGGACAGTTTGTTGAAGGCAGGCCTGGTCGACGAGATAAGGCTCTGCATCGTGCCGGTGGTGCTCGGCGGCGGCAATCCGCATTTCAAGCAGGCCGAAACGCCACGCGTCTTCACGCTGCTCGAGACCCGGCCGCTGAAGACCGGCGGGGTGGTCCTGCGCTATGCCCCTGCCCCGGCGGAAAGCTGACCTCAGCCGATGAGGTTGGAGAAGCGCACCGAATAGACCCGGTCGCGGCCGAGCAGATGGGCGATGAGGGCCGTGCGGTCGAACAGGCCTGTGAAGGCCTTGTGGCGAAGATCGAGGCCGCCGGTCAGTACGCCGAAGGCCGGCATCATCAGGCGCGTGCCATCGCTGGCGAAGCAGGGACGGCGCACCGATTTTTCGCGGCGGCGCACGGTGGCGCAGGGATGCAGGTGGCCGGCCACCTCGCCCCTGGCGGCGGCAAGGCTCGGCTCGTGGCGGAAGGTCAGTCCGCCATAGGCGAGTTCGTCGACCGAAATGCCGGGCAGGTTGGACGTGCCGTCCGGATCGTGGTTGCCGTTGATCCAGATCCATTCGCGGCCGGCCGCTATCAGCGTGATGCGCTGGCGGAAGGCCTCGGGCATCAGCACCGAGCCGACCGGATCGTGGAAATTGTCGCCCAGGCTGACGACGATCTTGGGATCATGGCGGACGATCACCCCTTCGAGGATCTTCAGGGTCGCGAGCGTGTCATAGGGCGGCAGAAGCTGGCCGCGGCGGGCGAAGGCGGCGCCCTTTTCCAGATGCAGGTCCGAGACGACCAGCATGGACAGATCGGGAAGATAGAGCGCGCCGGACGGATCGCAGACGGCGCTCACGCCTTGAAACGCGATCTCCACCGGGGGTGGCGTCTCGTCGGCGGCAAGGCGTCGTGCTGTCAAACTGGTCATTCCGTGTTCCCGGCCGCTTGGGCGGCGATACTTGTTTCGAGGCTTTAACACCCCCTCTGGCCTGCCGGCCATCTCCCCCACAAGGGGGGAGAAAACGCGTGGCGCCCGCTCGGCCCATTTCGCGTCCAAGACGTTTCAAGGCCAGATGGACAGCGAGGCATTGCCGCGGGTTAAGTCCCTCCCCTTTGTGGGGAGGGGTTGGGGAGGGGTCTTCACCCCCACACGCTGCCGCATCAACCTTACCCCATGGCTTCGGCGATCAGATCGTCGGCGGCCTCTGCCAGCACATGTTCGTGAGCCTCGCCGACGACCGGTTCGCGGCCGATCTCCAACATCACCGGCACGGCCAGCGGCGAGATATGCTCCAGCCGCTTGTGGGTGATGTGGCCCCTGATTCTCTTTAGCATATCGGCAAGCCGGGCAATATCGAGAAGACCGGCGGCGGCATCCTGTCGCGTCGCCTGCATCAGGATGTGGTCGGGCTCATGGCTGCGCAGCACGTCGTAGATGAGGTCGGCCGAGACGGTCACCTGCCGACCGCTCTTCTCCTTGCCCGGATGGCGCTTCTCGATCAGGCCGGCGATCACGGCACAGGTGCGAAACGTGCGCTTCAGCATCCAGGATTCGGCAAGCCAGGCCTCGAGGTCGTCGCCCAGCATGTCCTCGTCGAACAGGTCGGCAAGGGCCAGGCGCCCCGAGGCGATCATCGTGCCCATGTCTTCCAGCCCCCAGACGGCGAGGGAATAATCGGTGGCGACGAAGCCGAGGGGCTTTGCCCCCATGCGCTCCAGCCGGCGGGTGAGCAACATGCCGAGCGTCTGGTGGGCAAGCCGGCCCTCGAACGGATAGGCGACGAGGAAGAAGCGGTTGCCCCGCGGAAAGCTCTCGATCAGCAGTTCGCCGCGCTTCGGCAGGAGCGATTTCTCGCGCTGGAGCTCCAGCCAGTCGCGCACCTGGTCCGGCAGGCCCCGGCGGCGCTCCGGATCGTCCAGCATGGCGCGCACCTGTTCGGCGAGATAGGTCGAGAGCGGAAACTTGCCACCGGCATAGGCCGGGATCTTGGGGTCCAGCGAGAAGGCATTGGAGACGAGGCATTCATTGTCGCGCAGGGCCTCGAAGCGCAGCACCTTGCCGGAAAAGAGGAAGGTGTCGCCGGGGCTCAACTGCTCGAAGAAATATTCCTCGACCTTGCCAAGCATCATGCCGCCGCGGCCGAGCGAGCCCAGATGGTTGCGCTTGACGAGGCGCACATTGAGCATCGGCGCCTCGACGATGGTGCCGAGGTTCAGGCGATATTGCTGGATGACCTGCGGATTGGAGACGCGCCAGCGGCCGTCTTTCGTCAGCCGAATGCGGGCATAGCGTTCATAGGTCTTCAGCGTGTAGCCGCCGGTGGCGACGAATTCGACGATGCGGTCGAAAGTCTGGCGCGGCAGCGCTGCATAGGGCGAGGCGGTCACCACCTCGGCATAAAGATCGTCGGCGAGAAAGGGCGCGGCGCAGGCCATGCCGAGCACATGCTGGGCAAGCACGTCGAGCGATCCCTCCCCGACCGGCGGCGTGTCCTGGGCGCCGAGATAGTTGGCGTCAAGCGCGGCCTGGCATTCCATGACCTCGAAGCGATTGGCCGGAACGAGGATCGCCCGGCTCGGCTCGTCCATGCGGTGGTTGGCGCGGCCAATGCGCTGGGCCAGGCGCGAGGCGCCCTTCGGTGCGCCGACATGGACGACGAGATCGACATCGCCCCAGTCGATGCCGAGATCGAGCGTCGAGGTGGCGACGACGGCCCTCAGCTTGTTGTCGGCCATGGCCGCTTCCACCCTTCGGCGCTGGGCGACGTCGAGCGAGCCGTGATGCAGCGCGATCGGCAGGTTGTCGTCGTTGATGGTCCACAATTCCTGGAACAGCATCTCGGCCTGGGAGCGGGTGTTGACGAAGATCAGCGTCGTCTGGAAATCATTCAGCACCGCATAGAGTTCGGGCATGGCATAGCGGGCGGAATGGCCCGACCACGGGATGCGCTCCTCGGTCGTCAGGATGGTGATGTTCGGCTTCGCGCCGCCCTCGACCGCGATCAGCCCGGCGTGACGCTCGCCCTCGGGCAGCTGGGCGACCAGCCAGCGCTGCAGGTCGAGCGGTGAAGCGACGGTGGCCGAAAGGCCGATGGTGTTGAGAGACGGGGCGAGCTTCCTCAGCCGCGCCAGGCCGAGCGACAGCAGGTGTCCGCGCTTCGAGGTGACGAGCGAGTGCAGCTCGTCGAAGATCACATAGCGCAGGTCCTTGAAGAAGCGCTCGGCGTCATTGGCCGAGATCAAAAGCGCGAGTTGTTCCGGCGTGGTGAGTAGGATGTCTGGCGGATTGAGCTTCTGGCGCTGGCGCTTTCCGCTCGGCGTGTCGCCGGTGCGGTTCTCGATCGAAATCGGCAGGCCCACCTCGGTGACGGGCTTCATCAGGTTGCGCTCGATGTCGACGGCGAGCGCCTTCAAGGGCGAGATGTAGAGCGTGTGGATGCCGGTAAATGGCGTGCCCGGGGCAGGACGGCGGCGCTCGGCTAGATCGGTCAGCGAAGGCAGGAAGCCCGCGAGCGTCTTGCCGGCGCCGGTGGGGGCGATCAACAACAGGCTCTCTCCGCCGCGCGCGCGGGCGAGGAGTTCCAACTGATGGGCACGCGGCTGCCAGCCCTTTTCCGCGAACCAGCGGAGGAAGGGCTTGGGCAGAAGGGAGATGGCGCGCTCGCTGTTGGACACAGCGTAAACCTAGCGGAGTCGCCTCAAAAGAGAAGCGCCGTTGACGGGCGAAAGAATCATGGATATATTTTATCCACGATGGGAGCATGACATGAAACTAGGTGACGGCGTTGAACAGGCCATCCACAGCATGACCATGCTGGCCACCCTTCCCGAGGACGGCATCCTTTCGGCGGCAGCGCTTGCCGAGTTCCACGGGGTTTCGCCGAGCTACCTGCTGAAACATCTCCAGGCGCTGTCGAGCGCTGGCCTGGTCGACACCGTTCCGGGGCCGAAGGGTGGCTATCGCCTGGCACGCAAGCCCGAGGCGATCAACCTGCTCGACATCGTGCTTGCCGTGGAGGGGCCGCAGCCGGCCTTCCGCTGTCGCGAGATCCGCCAAAGGGGGCCCGATCCCCTCCCCCAGCGGTACTTCGAGAAACCATGCGGGATTGCCGCGGCGATGCTGGCGGCGGAGCGGGTCTACCGGGCCGAGCGCAAGAAAACGAGCATCGCGGATCTGATCTCGGATCTGAGGGCGAACGACGACGGAGGGATCGCGGCACGCGGCTGCGCCTTCCTGGAAATCCACGAACGCAAGACCGTCCGCTGAAGGGCGAATCGAAAGGAAGACAAGATGCATCCGCGCCTCGACATCGCAAAGGCGGCTCCCGCCGCCTACAAGGCCGTGCTCGGCCTGGAAAACTATGTGCAGACCAGCGGGCTTTCCCGCGCCGAAATCCACATGATCAAGCTGCGCGCCTCGATCATCAACGGCTGTGCCTACTGCGTCGACATGCATGTGAAGGAATCGCGCCATGACGGCCTGTCCGAACAGTGGATCAACATGATGTCGGTCTGGCGGGAATCGCCCCTCTACACGCCGCGCGAACGCGCCCTGCTCGGCTGGGTCGATGCCGTGACGAACATTGCCGGCACCGGCGCGCCTGACGAGGTCTTCGAAGCGCTGAAGGTGCATTTCACCGACAGCGAGATCGCCAACATCACCGTGGCGATCGGCACGATCAATGTCTGGAACCGGATCTGCGTCGGCTTCCGGACCATGCATCCGATCGACCAGCCGGCCGTTGCCGCCTGATCAGCCGATCTCCACTCTTGACGCCGAAGGACCGTTACATCGCGATGTAGCGGTCCTTGCGGTGGTTGATGGCGAGCGTGAGGTTGAGCACCACGGCGCCGACGACCGAGCAGAAGATGATGAAGGGCGTGGCGACGAAGAAGGAGAAGATCAGCACCGTGCCGTCGAACACCAATTGCACCAGGCCGGCGCGCCAGCCGAAGCGATCCTGCAGGTAGAGCGCCAGGATGCCGAAGCCGCCGAGGCTGGCCCGGTGACGGAAAAGCGCCAAGAGGCCGGCGCCGATGACCAGCCCGCCGAAGATCGCCGCGACCAGCGGGTCGATGTGGGAGAAGCCGATGGCCCGCGGCACCGCTTCCGTCAGGAAGGAGGTGAATGCCACGGCCAAGAAGGTCTTCAGCGTGAAGCCGAACCCGAAGCGGCGGAAGGCCAGCCAGTAGAAGGGCAGGTTGATGATGAAGAACAAGAGGCCGAAGGCATAGCCGGTGGCATAGTGCAGCAGGAATGCGACGCCGGTGGTGCCGCCGGTGAGCAGGCCGGCGCTCGACAGGAGAAGCACGCCGAGCGAGGCCATCATCGAGCCGGCCGCGAGACCCTGAACGTCGTCGACGAGCGAATGCCGCTCCGAGGAGGAGGTCAACATGTCCTTCAGGCGGGTCTTCACTTCGACATTGGCCATGTCACATCCTGCCGTTCAATGCGCTTGCTTGCCCAGTCGGTAGCGCGCCGCCGCGCCGATCTCAAGGGGTATGCCGCCGAAAGCCTCAGCGCAGGGCGATGTAGCGATCGGAACGGTGGTTGATGGCGAGAAAGAGGTTGAGCACGACGGCGCCGAGCACCGAATAGGCGACCACCTGCGGGCTGACGACAGCAAAGGCGGTGGCCATGACGACGAGGTCGAAGGCGAGCTGGACAAGCCCGGCGCGGATGCCGAAGCGATCCTGCACATAGACGGCGAGAATGCCGAGCCCGCCGAGTGAGGCGCGGTGGCGGTAGAGCGCCAGAAGGCCGAAGCCGAGCAGCAGGCCGCCGAGCACCGCGGCCCAGACCGGGGCGATGCTCTCGATCACCAGGAAGCGGCTTTCGATTTCGACGAGGAACGAGGTGAAGCCGACGGCGGCAAAGGTCTTCAGGGTAAAATCGAGCCCGACGCGACGCAGCGACAGGATGTAGAACGGCAGGTTGAGCACGAAGAAGAGCAGGCCGAAGCTCAGGCCGCTCCAATAGTGCAGGACGAAGGCCAGCCCCGCCATGCCACCGGTCAGAAGGCCGACCTTGGCAAGCAGATAAAGGCCGAGCGCGGCGATCATGCTGCCGGCGATCAGACCCTGCAGATCCTCGGCCGCCGTGTGGCGGGTGGGGTTGGCATTCCAGATGCCCAGCATGCTTGTTAAATGTGCCATGACACGTCTCCGAAAAGGCCTCCCGCAGTGCGAAGAGTACGCCAGAAATGTAGAGACGCAAGGCCGATAGGTAAGGAATGCTGACCTATCGTGAAGTTCGCAATTTTCGATCCAGTCAGCGCGGCCGCATCGCAACAAACAGGATGCCAAGAACCGGTTTTCCGCCATCCATGCGAATGGTCGTGCGCTCGACCTCAAGCGTCTCGAAGCCGGCGCTGGCAAGGGCGCTGCGGACATAGGTCTCCGAATGGGCGTAGCGCAGCGACGGCGCGAGGTGAAAACCGTCGAGCGTACCGGCATCTTCGACCGAAAAGGCGAAGAGTGCCCCAGGGGCGGCGAGCGCAAAGGCAAGGGCGAAGACGTTCGACAGGCCGCCGAGATAGATCAGCACGTCGGCGGCGGCGATGAGATCGGCTCGGCCACCCGGTCCTTCATCGGCAAAGAGACCTGACAGTTCGGCCTCAAGCGACAGGTCGGCGCGAGCCAAAAGGTCGTAGCTCCCCTTCTCCCCGGCCTTGGCGAGCATGTTGACCGAAAGGTCGAAGCCTTCGAGCCGCCTGACGATGGAACGGATCTCCACGCCGAACAGGCCGGTGCCGCAGCCGAGGTCGACGGCGCAGCCGAACGGGCCGCCCTCGCCCCGCACCTTGCGCACCAGCCCCGCGAGCTTGTCCGGCACGGAATAGTCGAGCCGCTCGACCAAGGCCGCCTCGAAACGGTCGGCATAGTGGTCGAACAGGGCCTCGACATAGCGGCTCGGCGGCTTGTCCGGCGTTGCTCCGGCGCCGAGAAGCGCCAGTTTCAATCCGGCTCCGAAGATGTCCTGTGGATCGAGCGCCAGCGCCTGTCGCAGGGCATCCGCCGCTTGTGCGGCAAGACCGGCCTTCTGGCGATATTCGCCGAGGCCCAGCCAGCCGGCTACCCAGACGGGCACCCGTTCCAGCGCCTGCTCCATCAATTCGGCCGCCGCCGCAGGATCGCCACTTTCGGCGAGCATGCGGGCATAGTCGGCGCGACGGTCGGCAATGGCGTCGCCGGAGCGAAACTGGGTCGATTGCATGGTGAAATCCCTTGGATCAAGCGGCACTTGACCGAAGGGCCGAAAAAACACAAGAGCTAAATTGTCCGGGGCAAACGCGCGCGGCTGCGCGCCTCGCTTGCGGGAAACGGCGCCTCTTCCTATGTGAAGACAAACAGGAGATTGCCATGGCCGATCAGGTCAACAGATTTCTCGGCGACACGCCGGGCCGTACGATCATAAAGCTCGTCGTCGTATCGCTGATCGTCGGCTTCATCATGCATGTGTTCGGCATCTTTCCGGCCGACATCCTCGAAGGGATCCGGCGCTTCTTCATCGACATCTGGTATCGCGGCTTTGCGGCGCTCGGACGGGTCGGCGACTATCTGCTGCTCGGTGCGACCGTGGTCATCCCGGTCTTCATCGTCCTCCGCCTGATCAGCGCAAGGAACTGACATGTTTCCGGCGACCGACCAGCCGCTGGTGCGGCGAAGGCTGATCCTATTGGCCTGCGGCGGGCTCGTGGCCACTCTTGCCGGCTGCCGCAGCACGGACATCCTGCCGACCGGTGATGACCTGGCCGAGGTGCAGACAGAGGGCGCCTTGCCGATCGTCAACGAGGTGCGGGCGAAGAAGGGGCTTTCCACACTTGCCAAGAACCGGGCGGCCGAGACCGCCGCCATCGTTCAGGCGAAACGCATGGCCAGAGCCGGGAAGATGTCGCATCTGATCGGCTTCAACGACAGCTTCCTCGACCGCATGAAGGCAACCGAAGTGCCGCTGCCGGCGGCCGAGAACATTGCCACCGGGCAGGCCAGCGTCGAGCGCGCAGTTCAGGCCTGGATCAATTCCCGCCGCCACCTCGACAACATGCTCGGCAGTTATCAGGGCCTCGGCGTCGCCGTTGCGCGCCACCCCTCTTCCGCCAACCGTCCCTATTGGGCCATGGTGCTTTCCGCCTGAGCGATTCGCGCCCCGGCGTGAACTTATGTGGGCGAAAGCATGGACAAGAGAAGCCAGCCGGTTCAGATCATCGATGTGACGCACCGCTCGGTGCTGGCGATCGCCGTGCCGATGACGCTTGGTTTCGTCACCACGCCGCTGCTCGGCCTCACCGATACTGCCGTTGTCGGCCGAACCGGGGAAGCGGCCGCCTTGGCAGGACTTGCCATTGCCGCCGCCCTGTTCGACCTGATCTTTGCCAGCCTGAATTTCCTCAGAGCCTCGACCACGGCGCTGGTCGCGCAGGCCCAGGGACGTGGCGACAGCGAAGAACTGTTTGCCGTATTCTGGCGCTCGATGGCTCTTTCGGTTGCCATCGGACTGCTGGTCCTCGCGCTTTCGCCGCTGATCATCTCCGGCGGCCTGTCCCTGATGGGCGCCGAAGGTGGCGTTTCGGACGCGGCGGCCACCTATATCGCGATCCGCATCATCGCCGGGCCGCTGACGCTCTGCAACTTCACCCTGCTCGGCTTCGTGCTGGGGCGCGGGCTTGGGTCGGTCGGGCTCGGGCTACAGATCCTTCTGAACGGCACCAATATCGTCATGTCGATCCTGCTCGGCCTGTCCTTCGGCTGGGGGATCGTCGGCGTCGCCTGGGGAACCGTGATCGGCGAGACCGTGGCTGCTCTCGCGGGGCTCGCCTTCGTTTTCTGGCGCTACGGACCGGAGGCCATGCCGCGGCTATCCATGCTGACCGACGCGGCGAAGCTGAAGCAGTTGTTTCACCTCAACCGCGACATCCTGATCCGAACTTTCTCGCTGATCACCGCTTTCACCGTCATGACCCGGGTTGGCGCCGGCTTCGGCCCGGTGACGCTGGCGGCCAATGCCGTGCTCTTGAATTTTTTCATGATCTCGAGCTTCTATCTCGACGGCATCGCCACTGCCGCCGAGCAGATCGCCGGCCAGACGGTCGGGGCGCGTTATCGCCCGGGCTTCGAACGTGCGGTCAAGCTCACCGGCATCTGGTCGCTGGCGCTGGCGCTGGCGAGCCTTGCCTTCTTTCTCGGACTCGGGCAGTCGATCATCGGCTTCATCACCACGGCGCAGGATGTTCGGGAAGCGGCGGAACTCTACCTGCCCTATGCAGCGCTCACCGCGCTAACCGGCGCACTGGCCTTCCAGATGGACGGCATCTTCATCGGCGCCACCTGGTCGCGCGAGATGCGAAACATGATGATCGTCGCGCTGTCCGGCTATCTCGCGACGCTGGCTGCCCTGGTGCCGTCATTGGGTAATCACGGGCTGTGGATTGCGCTCAACGTGTTTCTCGCGCTCCGCGGCCTGCTGCTGCTGTCGCGGCTCAGACCGAAGCTCGATCAGACCTTTGCGGCAAGCCAGTAGTCGAGGCGGGTGTCGCGCAGGTCGCGGATCGAGGCGACCTTCTCACGGTCAAGCCACTGCGACAGGCCCCGCACGATGCGTCCCGGCAGGCCGGGACCCTCATAGACCATGCAGGAATAGAGCTGCACCAGATCGGCGCCGGCGCGGATCTTTTCCAGCGCCGTCTCGGCCGAGGACACGCCGCCGACGCCAATGATCGGCATGGCCGGACCGACGCGGCTGCGCATGCGCGCAAGCACGGCGGTCGACTTGTCGAACAGCGGCTTGCCCGAAAGCCCGCCCGCCTCGCCGGCCAGACGCGGATCGGACAGGCCGTCGCGGGAAAGCGTGGTGTTGGAGACGATCAGGCCGTCAAGCTGGTGCGCCAGCGCTTCGGCGGCGATGTCGTCCATGCCCTCTTCGGTCAGATCCGGCGCGATCTTCAGGAAGACCGGGCGGCGCACGCCCGCTTCTGCTGCAATCTCGTCGCGCGCGGCGAGCACCGCAGACAAGAGGGCCGACAGGCTTTCGCGGGCCTGCAGGTCGCGCAGGCCGGGCGTGTTGGGCGAGGAAATGTTGGCGGTGAAATAGGAGGCAACGCCGGCAAAGCGGCGGATGCCTTCGACATAGTCGGCGATGCGGTCGGCGCTATCCTTGTTGGCGCCGATGTTGACGCCGACAATGCCGGCGGGCCGGCGAGCCAGCAGCCGGGCAAGAGCCGCCGCATGGCCTTCATTGTTGAAGCCTAGCCGGTTGATCACGGCCAGGTCTTTTTCCAGACGGAAGATGCGCGGCCTGGGATTGCCGGTCTGTGGCTTCGGCGTCAGCGTGCCGACCTCGGCAAAGCCGAAACCGAGACGCAGTAGGGCGTCGGGCACTTCGGCATTCTTGTCAAAGCCCGCCGCCATGCCGAGCGGGTTGGGGAAGGCAAGGCCGGCGACTGTGACGGCCAGGCGCGGATCAGCATTCAGCGCGCAAGCCGGCACGAGCCCGGATCTGAGCGCCGCGATCGACATGCCGTGGGCCGTCTCCGCATCGAAGAGGAAGAGGCCGCGGCGGGCAATCGTCTTGAAGGCATCGATCATCGTTCCATCTCCGGAAAGACATGCTGGCCGTTCTCACCGCGCGGAAGGGGCTTTTCCCACAGGACAGCATCGAGCGGCAGATTGGCATAGAGGTGCGGGAAAAGATCGCCGCCGCGCGACGGCTCAAAGCGCAGCGCCTCGCCGAGCGACGCGGTATCGACGGCGACCAGCAGCAAGCCTTCGGCGCCGGCAAAATGTCGTCTCGCGGTCTCCAGCGCCTGGGCGGCAGTGGAAAAATGGATGTAACCGTCCTGAAGATCGATCGCGGCCCCGCGAAATACTCCCTCGCGGCGCGCGTCCTGCCATATTTCGCGCGGCACAATCTTGTATATGATGCGATCCAAGGGCTTGTCCTTTCGTCAGCGGCGAGTTCGTGCTGGCGGTTTGCCGCAAACCGACGGGCTTGTCCACGCTTGATCCGCGCGGTGGCCTGATCGGCGACATAGTGGACCGGCCCACGACGAATTCGAGGAGACCGAAAATGCGACCTATGCCGACAACCCTTTTCCTCATGCTGGCGGCAAGCCTTGCCACACCAGCCCTTGCACAGGAAGCTGACATTGCGCGCTTTGCGCTGGAGAAGACGGATAGCGGCTTCGTGCGCCTCGACCGCAAGACGGGGGCGCTGACGCTTTGCCAGGAAAAGGGCGGGGACCTCACATGCCGGATGGCCGCGGACGAACGCGCGGCCTATGAGGAGGATCTCTCCCGACTGGAAAAACGCGTCGAGACACTGGAGCAGAAACTCGTCGCCGGACGGCCACTTGCCAGTGGCGAGCCGCTACCCTCCGAGGAGGAAGTGGAGCGGTCGATCGGCATCATGGAACGCTTCATGCGCAGCTTCTTCGGGCTGGTGCAAGAGTTCAAGCAGCAGGAAGACGGCGCGACGCCCAACAAAACATAGACTATTGTTTAAGTTCACGGCAGTCGTTAAAAAGAGAAAGAGCCGCTAATGCGGCGTACAAGACTTCGCTCTTGGGAGGGGGCTTCGACATGACGGCATCGACCTTCATCATTGCAGACGATCATCCGCTCTTTCGCGGCGCCTTGCGTCAGGCCGTCAGCAGCATCGAGGGTGAGCAGACGATCATCGAGGCCGGTGATTTCGAAGCCGCACGCAAGGCCGCATCCACGCATTCCGACGCAGAACTGATGCTGCTCGATCTTTCGATGCCCGGCGTTTCCGGATTCTCCGGCCTGATGGCACTTCGTGCCGAATTCGCAAGCCTGCCGATCGTCATCGTCTCCGCCAGCGACGACCCCACCACCATTCGCCGTTCTCTCGAGCTCGGCGCATCGGGCTTCATTTCCAAATCGTCCGGCATCGACGACATCCGTGCCGCCATCCAGTCGGTGCTTGACGGCGACATATGGACGCCGGAATTCTTCCAGGGCGGCCAGGAACAGGATCCCGACGTCGCGGACCTGATCAACCGGCTGAGAACGCTCACGCCGCAGCAGAGCCGCGTGCTCGGCATGCTGGGCGAAGGCCTGCTGAACAAGCAGATCGCCTACGAACTCGGCGTGTCCGAAGCGACGATCAAGGCGCATGTGTCCGCGATCCTGCTGAAGCTCAAGGTGGACAGCCGGACCCAGGCGGTCATCCAGCTCGGCAAGATCAACATGGCCATGGTCGCCTGACGCGGCTATGCGGAAGCCGGTCGACGGCAAGGATTTTATTCCTTTTCGTCTTTACGGACAGGACTAGATTCGTTAATGTTCTGACATCTTGCCGGGACAAGGCAGCGATTGCCATCGTCGCCGGCCCTGGAGCATGAGCGACGATGCTTTCACACGACACCATCTGGGCCGCGATCGACCGGCTCGCCGAGCGCCACCAATTGACCCCGTCGGGGCTGGCGCGCAGGGCTGGGCTTGATCCGACATCCTTCAACAAGTCAAAGCGGACGGGTCCGGATGGGCGCATGCGCTGGCCGTCGACCGAATCCATTTCCAAGGTGCTGGACGCGACGGGCACCCCGATCGACCGTTTCATGGACCTCATCCAGCCGGGGGCCGGCGATTCCGTGCCCAATAGCGCCTTTCAGCAGCAGACCGGATCGATCCCGCTGCTCGGCTTTGCCCAGGCGGGTGCGGGCGGCTTCTTCGACGACGGCGGCTTTCCCGCCGGCCAGGGCTGGGACGTGGTCGAGTTCCCGGCCTCGCCGGCGCGCAAGTCCGGCGTCTATGCCTTGGAGGTACAGGGCGAGAGCATGAAGCCGCTCTATCGCGATGGCGACGTGCTGATCGTAGAGCCCGGCGCCCAGGTCAGGCGCGGCGACCGCGTGGTGGTCAAGACCCGCGACGGCGAGGTCATGGCCAAGGTTCTGGCGCGCCAGTCGGCAAAGTCGATCGAACTGATGTCGCTCAATCCCGAGCATCCGAACCGCAGTCTCGACATGGTCGATGTCGAGTGGATCGCACGGATCATCTGGGCCAGCCAGTAGGAACATCGACCTATGCGTCCTTTCGGCACTCTCGTGACCGGCCTTGCCGGCCTTGCTCTCTGGGCCATGCTGCTTAACCTTGCAGGCCGCAATGTCGACGATCAGCAAAACGAAGCCTTCGAGATCGAAAACATGCCGACCGAATGGGCAGAGCCCGCGACGGCGGTTGACTCGACGACAGCGACAGACGGCATTGCCGAAACCCCGCTGTCTGCGACAGAGACCACCTTGAACCCAAGCCCGCCGTCCGCTCAGGAAGCGGAGCAGTCGGCCGGCGCAGCGGATACGGGAAATGCCGATCCGCGCGTGCCAAACCGTCCCGGCGTGCGTCCGGTCAATCCAGAACTTTTTGCCGCCCCCTTCACGGAAGGAGCCGGCCCGCTCGAACGGATCGAGCCGCGGTCGCCGGTCGCGGACAAGGAGCCAGAGCGCGTCAAGGTCGTGCTGTTGCCGCGACCGGAATTGGTCGAGGCGGGGCTGATCGCTTTTGGCGGCCGCAATCTGAAGCTCGTCGACATCACCACCACCGACCGGATGCGCGTCTGCCCGACATCGAAGGGCGGCGACTGGCCTTGCGGCATGATGGCCCGCACCCAGCAGCGGCTCTTTCTGCGCAACCGCACCATCGCCTGCGAAGCCGACAACGCCGATTGGCAAGGCACGATCGAGGCGCACTGCCGGATCGGCGAACTCGACATCGCGAAATGGCTGGCCGAGAACGGCTGGGTGGAGGTGCCGGAAGGTTCGCCATTCACCGCGCTGGTGGAAAAGGCACGCAGCGAGCGCCTTGGCATTTTTGGCGACGACCCGCGCTGAGGCAGGGCGGCTTGAAAGCGCTGTCGGCAACCCGTAAACTGCGAGGAAACAACGAGGAATACCCCACAGATGAAAACGCCCGTAACGCCGCATGACGCAATGATCTTCGTCATGGTAATGGCTTCCGCCGTCGACAATTCGATGAACGCCAAGGAGCTTCGTCGGATCGGCCAGTTGATCGACATCCTGCCGATCTTCAACGACTTCGACAAGGACGGCCTGATCGAGGTCTCCCAGCGCTGCGCCGACATTCTGGCCGGCCCGGAGGGGCTCGACATCGCGCTCGAGGTCATCCGTGACGCCTTGCCGGCGCGCTCCTACGATACGGCCTATGCGCTTGCCGTCGAGGTCATGGCCGTCGACATGTCAGTGAGGCCTGAGGAGATCCGCCTGCTGCAATTGCTTCGCGACCGGTTTAAACTCGACAAGCTGACCTGCGCGGCGATCGAGCACAGCGCAATCGCCCGGTACCGTCCGCTCTGATCAGAAACGGCCATGCCCCGGTCCGTGCCGGGCATGGCCTGTCAGAAAAGTCCATAGGGGAAGTAGCGCAGATAGATTTCCTGGAGCCGGCCATTGCGCGACAGCGCCGCCAGGGCACTGTCGAGGGCCGAAGCCAGAACCGGATCGTCACGGCGCAGCATGATCGTCAAGCCCTCTCCCAGGAAGCGCTCGGACAGATAGGCCTTGCCGAACAGCGCGCAGCAGCCAGCCGCCGCCTCCCCGGATGTCCAGAAGGATAGTTGCAGGGAATCGGCGAACACGGCCTCGATCGTCTTCGCCTTCAGTTCCTCCAGCATCTTGTCGCGATTCTCGAAGCCGACCGGTTCGATGTTCGGGAAGAATGCCTTCAGCATCGCCTCGTGGGCCGTCCCGCTGACCACGCCCACGCGACGACCAAACAGGGCATCGGCGTCCTCGCCCAAAAGGGCGGCGTCCTTGTTGCGGGCAAAGCGCGCCGGCAACTGCATATAGGGCCGGCTGAAGGAGAAGCGGCTGCGCAGATCGTCGCTTACCGCAATCCCCGCCAGCACCGCATCGCCCTGGCCACCGGACAGCGCGGCCTCCAGCTCGGCAAAGGGCAAGGCCTGGATCTGGCATTTCGCCTCGATGGTGAGTTCAGCACAAATGGCGCGCGCCAGTTCGACATGGAAGCCCGAGAGCCGGCCCGTCTGGTCGGCGAAATTGAAAGGCGGAAAATCGGTCGTCGTCAGGAAGCGCAGGCGCAACAGGCTGGACAGGTCCGGACGCGGCAGGCGTTCACGGGCGTCGAACAGCACCGGCAAGTCCCCTGCCGCAGATTGGCGGGAGGGCAGGCCGGCCGCAAGAACTGCGCACGCCAGCACAACTAAAAAGCGCGCCCCCCTGAAATACAGGGATGAAACTATTGCGTGTATCATTATGATCCGCTTCCGGGGATAGCTGGGACGTCATCGACTGGTGACGGTGTATCAGAATGATGCAGCTCGGGGAATATGGTGGTTGCCCGCAGGCGGCCGCCGGGGGAACTCATGCGCCGTCGCCTTTAGAGCCTGCCCCGGGGGAACCGGTGGCGGAAAACGCCTCTCTTGTCGCGCTGCGCGAAGAAGCGCTGGTCCTAAAGTCTCTCGGCCTGTCGAAACCGCTGATTTCCCGCATGGCGGTGCGGGCCGCCGCGTGCGGCACGACAATCGAGGAGGAGTTGCTGGCGAGCGGCCACGTCGAGGAACAGGCCTACTACGGTTCCCTGGCACGGCTTGCACGCCTTGACTTCGTCGACACCATCCCCGATGGGGCCGTCATCGACAATCGTGGAATAGACAGCCAGTTGGCACGCCCTACCCTTATCCGGCTCCACGATCAGACGCGTCCGCCGCGGACCCTTATCGCGCCCGAAGCGCGGCGCATACACCACCTCCTTGCAAGCCTTGAGCGCCGACCCGGGCTTCGCCGGTCACTGGCCATTGCCTCCGCCTCGACCATCCGCAGGGCTGCCTGGCAAGCAGGTGCTGAGCGGCGCGTGCGCGCAACCGTCGGGGCTTTGTTCGAAGAGAAGCCCGATTTTTCCGCCCGCACCGTTCTGACGGGGCGACAGGGCTTCTGGGCAGGCCTGGCCGTCAGCGCAACCGCCGTCTGCATCGTGGCGCTACCGGGCATGGCGGCAAAGGGGCTTCATCTTGCGCTGTCACTGACCTACCTCGCAGCGCTCGGCCTGCGTGTGGGGGCGCTCATACATCCTTGCCGCCCGCGGCCGGGTCATGCCCTGGCGCCAGCACCTGTGACCGAGGAAGCTCTGCCCATCTATACCGTGATGGTGGCGCTCTACCGTGAGGCGGAGATTGCGCCCCAGCTTCTCGCGGCGCTCGAACGCCTCGACTGGCCACGCACGCGCCTCGACGTCAAGCTGGTGTGCGAAGCCGACGACACCGATACCCTGGCGGCGATCCGGGCGCTGAACCCGCCCCGTCATGTCGAGATCGTCGAGGTGCCCGCAATGGCGCCGAGAACCAAGCCCAAGGCCCTCAGCTACGCGCTGGCGGGTGTGCGCGGCGATTACCTGGCGATTTTCGACGCCGAGGACCGGCCGCATCCCGGCCAACTCAGGGAAGCCTACGAGACTTTCCGTTCATCGCCCGACGAGATCGCCTGTCTCCAGGCACCGCTGATCATCGCAAACCTGCATCAGTCCTTCACCAGCGCGCTCTTCGCGCTCGAATATGCCGCGCTGTTCCGCCGCATGCTGCCGGTGCTCGCCCGTTTTCGCATGCCGCTGCCGCTCGGGGGCACATCGAATCATTTCCGCACCGGGCCCTTGAAGAACGTCGGCGGATGGGATCCCTACAATGTCACCGAGGATGCCGATCTCGGCATGCGGCTGTACCGGCTTGGTTACCGGTCCGGGACCATCCGGTGTCAGACGCTGGAGGATGCTCCGACCAACCGACACATTTGGCTCGGTCAGCGCACCCGCTGGTTCAAGGGCTGGCTGCAGACCTGGCTGGTGGTCATGCGCGATCCGTCGCGCACGATCCGAGAAATGGGGTCTTCCGCCTTTGCAGCCTTTCAGCTCTTGATCGGCGGCATGCTCATATCGGCTCTCGGTCACCCGCTGATCATGGTCTTTCTCGTCTCCACGGGTGTGGCCATGCTGCAGACGCCGGCCGAGGCTGTCGGGGTCTTCGAGACGGTGCTTTTCACGATCGACATCACCAATATCTTCGGCAGCTATGCCGTCTTCGTGGCCCTCGGCCTGACGGCGATGACCAAGCACGAACGGGACCGGATCGGTTGGCGCTGGGCGGGCGTTCCCCTCTACTGGATGATGACGTCCTTCGCCGCCTGGAAAGCGGTCTTCGAACTGCGCTCGAAACCTTTCTTCTGGAACAAGACACCGCATCAGCCGCGCCAAGCTGCCGATACGGCAGAGAGAGCCGTAGAGACGCGACAGACGGGCGCGCCGGCCCTTGCAGGCGAGGTCCCTGCTTGACCCCGATCCAGTGAGGGAGCACATCTGCGGTGCTGGACAGGCCCATGTGCCGGTGCAGCTATTGGGGTGACTGGCCATCAAGGAGACCGCGGCTTGGCGGCGACGGATGAAAAGAGTGGAATGGCCCATTGGCGCAGGCTGCCCGGCGCGATCTGGGCGATCGGCTTCGTCTCGCTTTTCATGGATATTTCCTCCGAAATGATCCACGCCGTGCTGCCGCTCTACCTGGTGACGGTGCTCGGCACCTCGACGCTGACGGTGGGCATCATCGAGGGGATCGCCGAGGCAACGGCAGCGATCACCAAGGTGTTTTCCGGCGCGCTCAGCGACTGGCTGGGCAAGCGCAAGTTTCTGGCGGCGCTGGGTTATGGCCTCGCCGCCCTCACCAAACCGATCTTCCCGCTCGCGCCGAGCGTGGCCTGGCTGATCGCGGCCCGCTTCATCGACCGTATCGGCAAGGGCATCCGCGGCGCCCCCCGCGACGCGCTGGTTGCCGACATTTCCCCACCGGACCTACGCGGTGCGAGCTTCGGGCTCAGGCAGTCGCTCGACACGCTGGGTGCGCTGCTCGGGCCGCTGCTCGCCATCGCGTTGATGTGGGCCTTCAGCAATGATTTTACCCTCGTCTTCTGGATCGCCGTCATTCCCGCCGTCATCTCCGCCGGGTTGATCATCGTTGCGGTGAAAGAGCCGAAGCGCGAGGCGCCTGTGCGCAAGGTGCGCATGCCGCTCAGCCGCAGCGAACTTGGTCGGCTCAGCGCCAACTACTGGTGGGTGGTCGCAGTCGCTTCGGCCTTCACCCTGGCGCGGTTCAGCGAAGCCTTCCTCGTGCTCAAGGGACAGGATATCGGCTTGCCGCTCGCGTTGGTCCCGATGGTGATGGTGGTGATGAACGTCGCCTACTTCATCTCCGCCTATCCGGTCGGCGCGCTTTCGGACCGAATGAGCCGGACAAAATTGCTCGTCATCGGCTTGGTCCTGCTTCTCGCCGCCGATCTCGTGCTTGCATTTTCCTCGGCGCTAACCGGTCTGTTGCTCGGCGCCACGCTCTGGGGTTTGCACATGGGATTTACTCAGGGAGTGCTTGCGACGCTCGTCGCCGATACCGCGCCGGCCGAACTGCGCGGCACCGCGTTCGGCGTGTTCAACCTGATGACGGGGGTGGTGCTTCTGGCCGCGAGCGTCATCGCCGGCTTGCTGTGGGATGCGACCGGCCCGATGGGCACATTCCTCGCAGGCGCGGGCTTCACACTCGTGACGCTTGCAGGACTGGCGTGGCTCGAAGCCCGGCGCCGGCGCAACGGAAGCGGGACTGAAACCGGAAATTAGCTGGGCAATACGGTGAAGATAGGAGTGGCTGGAGCGGGTGAAGGGAATCGAACCCTCGTATTCAGCTTGGGAAGCTGCTGCTCTACCATTGAGCTACACCCGCGCGGCCCGCACAGTTCCAACAGTTGCGGCGCCCTGTCAAGGGAGAATGCGGCGCGCTGCGCAAGGAAGATGTTAACCTCCGCTCGTGACAATGGCGGGATATTTCCAGTCTTTTTCCCTTCGGTCAGCCATCATGCATGCCCTGCGCAACCTGCTTCAATCGCGACGTTTCGAAAACACGATTACGTTTCTGATCCTCTTGAATGCCATCACGCTGGGTCTCGAGACGTCACCCGTGATCATGCATCACTTCGGAACCGCGCTTCACGCCGCCGATCAGACCCTGCTTGCCATCTTCATAATCGAATTGCTCATCAAGCTCCTGCTCTATCGCCGCAATTTTTTCCGCGAACCCTGGCGGATCTTCGACCTGCTCGTCATCGCCATTTCCGTGGTGCCAAGCACCGAAAGCATCTCAATCCTGCGCGCCTTGCGCGTCATCCGGCTTTTCCGTCTGATCTCGATGGTGCCGTCAATGCGCCGGGTGGTCGGCGGGCTATTCTCCGCGCTCCCGGAATGGGATCGATCTTCCTGCTGCTGAGCCTCGTCTTCTACGTCTCCTCGGTCGCAGCGACCAAGCTGTTCGCCGCCGATTTTCCCGAACTTTTCGGGACGATTGCCGCCTCGGCCTTCACCCTGTTCCAGGTCATGACGCTCGAAGGCTGGACCGGAGAAGTGGTGCGACCGATCATGGCCGTGCATCCGCTCGCCTGGGTGTTCTTCATCCCGTTCATCATTGCCACGTCGTTTACCGTGCTCAACCTGTTCATCGGCATCATCGTCTCGTCGATGCAGGCCGAGCATGAAATCCCGACGCAGGTCGGCCAGGAACAGATGATCGAGGACCAGAGAAAGATCCTGTCCGAGCTGCAGGAACTGCGGCGCGAACTCGCGACGTTCCGGCGCGAGCGTGGGTCAACCCAGCCGGAAATGCTTTGATAGTTTCAGGCCCTGCGCCTGGTAGTTGGAGCCGAGGCCGGAACCGTAAAGGCCTTGCGGAAGCTGCTGCATGTGTTCGTAGACCAGACGGCCGATCACCTGACCGTGCTCGAGGATGAAGGGCACTTCGTGGCTGCGCACTTCCAAGACCGCCCGGCTTCCCGAGCCGCCGGCGGCGGCATGGCCGAAACCGGGGTCGAAGAAGCCGGCATAATGCACGCGGAATTCGCCGACCAGCGGATCATAGGGCGTCATTTCCGCCGCATAGAGCGGCGGCACGTGCACAGCCTCGTTGGAGACGAGGATGTAGAACTCGTCCGGATCGAGGATCAGTTCGTCGGCACCGCGGCTGTAGAGCGGCTCCCAGAAGTCGAGCACGTCGTGCGCGGCCTTCTTGTCGACGTCGATCACGCCGGTATGGTGCTTGCCGCGATAGCCGATCAGGCCGTCATCGCCGGTGCCTTTCAGGTCGATCGACAGCGCGATGCCGCCGCCCGAGACGTTCGGCGCTTCGCTAGCAACCAGCGTCTCTGTCGCATGCAGGTCGAGCAGTTCACGCTCGCCGAGCAAGGCCTGGCCGACGCGGAAGCGGATCTGCGACAGGCGCGAGCCGCGCCGCACGATGACCGGGAAGGTGCGCGGGGAGATCTCCAGATAGAGCGGCCCCTTGTAGCCGGCCGGGATCTTGTCGAATTCCTGGGCATAATCGACCATGACCCGGGTAAAAATGTCGAGGCGGCCGGTCGAGCTCTTCGGATTGGCGGATGCCGACATTTCCGCCGGCAGATCGAGGCTTTCCATCAACGGAACGATATAGACGCATCCGGTCTCGAGCACGGCGCCGTTTTCCAGGTCGATCTCGTGCAGGGTCAGCCGCTCGAGCTTGTCGGCAACCGTGTGGGCGCGGCCGGGCATAAAGCTCGCGCGCACGCGCAACGCCTTCGCGCCAAGGCGGAGGTCGAGGCTGGCCGGCTGGATCTGATCATGGTCGAGCATCTTCTCGCTCATTAGCCGGCCTTCGCCGAAGAGCGTGCCGATGGCACTGTCCGAGAGAATGCCCGTGGTCCTGGTCATCTTGTTTCATCCTGTTTGGGCCCGACAAAACCAAAGTCGAGGAATTGACGCAAGTCCGTGTTGGGCGTATGGCAGGCTTATCCCGTGGTGATTTGGCCGGTCGGCTTGCAGCCACGTTAAACAAATGGCTAAAGAGACCGGGTGCTAGAAACCGGTCCGATTTCGCGACCGGTTTTTTTGTATGCGAGAGGCTTAAGTGGCATGAGCAAGAA
This sequence comes from Rhizobium arsenicireducens, assembly GCF_964021225.1. NCBI lineage: Bacteria > Pseudomonadati > Pseudomonadota > Alphaproteobacteria > Hyphomicrobiales > Rhizobiaceae > Rhizobium > Rhizobium arsenicireducens. The sequence continues at coordinate 2,830,341 of NZ_CAXHYK020000001.1, forward strand.
CTGGCGTCCGGCAACCCAACTGGTCCATGGCGGAACCCTGCGTTCGCCCTACGGTGAAACGTCCGAGGCAATCTTCCTGACCCAGGGTTTCGTCTATGAGACCTCGGAAGCGGCAGAAGCGCGCTTCAAGGGTGAGACGGACGGCTATATCTACGCTCGCTACGGCAGCCCGACCAATGACATGTTCGAAAAGCGCATGTGCCTGCTCGAAGGCGCCGAAGACGCCCGCGCCATGGCCTCGGGCATGGCCGCCGTCGCGGCCGCCGTGCTGTGCCAGGTGAAGGCCGGCGACCATATCGTCGCGGCGCGCGCCCTGTTCGGTTCGTGCCGCTATGTCGTCGAGACGCTGGCGCCGCGCTACGGCGTCGAGTGTACGCTGGTCGACGGCCGGGATCTGAAGAACTGGGAAGCGGCGATCCGGCCGAACACCAAGGTAATGTTCCTCGAAAGCCCGACCAATCCGACGCTCGAAGTCGTCGACATCGCCGGCGTCGCCAAGCTCGCCGACCAGGTCGGCGCCACGCTGATCGTCGACAATGTCTTTGCCACCCCCCTCTTCCAGAAGCCGCTCGAACTCGGCGCCCATGTGGTGGTCTATTCGGCAACCAAGCATATCGACGGTCAGGGCCGCTGCCTCGGCGGCGTCGTGCTCTCGTCGAAGGACTGGATCACCGAGAACCTGCAGGACTATTTCCGCCATACCGGTCCGGCCATGTCGCCGTTCAACGCCTGGACGCTGCTGAAGGGCGTCGAGACCCTGCCGCTGCGCGTCAAGCAGCAGACGGCCAATGCCGCAGCGATCGCCGACTTCCTGGCCGAGCAGCCGCAGGTCGCCAAGGTGATCTATCCCGGTCGCGCCGACCATCCGCAGGCCGACATCGTCGCCAAGCAGATGACCGGCGGTTCGACGCTCGTCGCCTTCGAGATGAAGGGCGGCAAGGACGCGGCCTTCAAGCTGCAGAACGCGCTGGAGATCGTCAAGATTTCCAACAATCTCGGCGATGCCAAGAGCCTGATTACCCATCCGGCCACGACGACGCACAAGAACCTGACGGACGAGGCACGGGCCGAACTCGGCATGTCCGGCGGCACGGTACGTCTTTCCTGCGGCATCGAGGATACGCAGGACCTGCTTGAGGATTTTGCCCGCGCCATGGCAAGCGTCGGCGCCTGAGCGCCGTTCCTGGCCTGCAATGACCTAGAAAAGTCCGGGCACGCGGCTTGCGCGCTCGGACCGAGGTCCTTAACCCCAACGGTTAGCATTAACAACAAAATGTGCGCGACGCCGGACGCTTTGGCAGGCCGGCGCGCTTGTATTTTTTCCTCATCACGCCATGCTGTAAGCTATGTTTAGTGATGCTTTGAAAAGGTCCAGTGCATGTACCGCGCCGTGACACGCGACATCGAGGTCAGTGTCGAACCCTATTACCTGGAGGAGCAATCCGATCCGGAAGACAGCCGCTATGTCTGGGGCTATCGCATCGTGATCGCGAACCACTCCGCGGCATCCGTTCGCCTCATGCACCGCTACTGGAACATCACCGACCAGAACGGCCAGGTCGACGAAGTGCACGGGCCGGGCGTTATCGGCGAGCAACCGCGCCTGAGACCCGGCGATACCTATGAATATTCCTCGGGCTGCCCGCTCGACACGCCGTCTGGTATGATGTTCGGGCATTACCAGATGGAATCCGATGACGGCGAGATCTTCGACGTCGCCATACCGGCCTTTTCGCTCGATGCACCGGGAATGCTGCGCGTGCTGAACTGACAACGGCAGGGCCTTCGCCCTGCCGTCACCCTATTTCACATTCTCGCCCTTGCTCAGGCGTTCACGACTTCCGCCGCCTCGTAGCGATAGGTGGTCGAGCAGAACTCGCAGGTCACCGTAATGGCGCCATCCGTCTGGCTGGCATCGATCTCTTCCTGAGAGAAGCTCGACAGCACGCCCTTGATCTTTTCGCGCGAGCAACTGCAGCGATCGTAGACGGCGTGAGGCTCGTAGACCCGAACGCCGCGCTCGTGGAACAGACGGTAAAGCAGCCGTTCCGCGCCGATTTGCGGATCGGTCAGCTCGTCGGCGTCGATCGTGTCGACCAGCATGCGCGCTTCCGCCCAGGCATCGTCGTCCGAGTGCGGTCTCTCTCCATTGTCGCCATCGCCGCCATGCAGGTCGGAATGGCGTATGCGCTCCGGTGCCTCGGGCAGGAACTGCGCGATCAGCCCGCCGGCCCGCCAGGTGCGGCGCGGCCGACCTTCCTCGTCGCGATCGAAGAACTCGGCGGCACCGAGGCGAACCCGCGTCGGGATCTGCTCCGACTGGCGGAAATAGACCCCGGCGATGTCCTCGAGCGAGGCGCCGTCGAGCGGCACGATGCCCTGATAGGGCTGCATGAAATTGCCCTGGTCGATGGTGAGCGCCAGCACGCCCGCACCCAGTAGCTGTTCAGGCGAGGTGAGACCGGCAGCGACCGCTTCCGCCAACCGCTCCTCGTCGAAGCGGGCATAGGCTCGGACGTTTTCCGGCGAGGCGAAGTCGGCGACCAGCAGGTCGACCGGACCGTCGCTCTTGGTCTGCACGGTGAACTTGCCCTCGAATTTCAGCGAGGTGCCTATCAGCACCGTCAGCACGATCGCCTCGGCCAGCAGCCGGGCTACCGGCTCGGGATAGTCGTGGCGCGCGAGAATGGTATTCAGCAAGGGACCGATCTGCACGGCGCGACCGCGCACGTCGAGCCCCTCCACCTGGAAGGGCACAACCCGGTCATCACCGGCGAAACCGAATTCGCCAAGCTCGGCAGGCCTGTTCGTCATCATTTCACTCCTGGCGCCTTGGCGCTCGAACATAGCGAGGCGCAAGGCCTCTTTTTCAACGGCACACATGGGAACCGGACGGAAAAAGATCAAGCGTGGCAAGAGGACAGGCCTCGCCGCGCAATCCGTCCCCCTTTTTGCGCCGGCGTTGATCAGATAGCGCCGAGGCACCACGCCAGGATGGACTTCTGGGCATGCAGACGGTTTTCCGCCTCGTCGAACACGACCGACTGAGGGCCGTCGATCACCTCGTCGGTCACCTCCTCGCCGCGGTGGGCGGGCAGGCAGTGCATGAACAGCGCGTCCGGGGCCGCCTGCTTCATCAGCGCCGCATTGACCTGGAACGGCTGAAAGACATTGTGGCCGCGCGCCTTGTGTTCCTGGTTCATCGAGATCCAAGTATCGGTGACCACGGCATCCGCACCGGCAACGGCGCGCTCCGCGTCATGGCACAGCATGATCTCGCCGCCATTGTTGCGCGCCCAGTTGAGGATCTTGTCGTCCGGCTCGGAACCAAGCGGCACGGCCATGTTCATCCGGTAGCCGAAACGGGCCGAGCCCTCGACCAGTGAATGCAGGACATTGTTGCCGTCGCCGGTCCAGGCAACGGTCTTGCCTTTGATCGGGCCGCGATGTTCCTCAAAGGTCATCACGTCGGCCATGATCTGGCAAGGGTGGGTGCTGTCGGTCAGCGCATTGATCACCGGCACCGTGGCGTGCTCGGCCATTTCCAGCAGGCGCGAATGATCGGTGGTGCGGATCATGATCGCGTCGACATAGCGCGACAGGACCTTGGCCGTGTCGCCGATTGTTTCGGCGCGGCCGAGCTGCATTTCGGTGCCAGACAGAAACAGCGTCTCGCCGCCGAGCTGGCGCATGCCCACATCGAAGGAGACGCGGGTGCGGGTCGACGGCTTTTCGAAGATCATCGCCAGCATCTTGCCGGCAAGCGGCTTTTCTGCCGCGCCGGCCTTGGTCGCCTGCTTGCGGGTTTTCGCGTCCTCCAGGATCAGCCGGAGGTCGGGTGCCGTCATGGCGGAGAGATCGAGAAAATGCTTCGGAGATGCCATTCTTGCTTACCTGCCCTAGTTCGATGACGCCGATGCGAGCTTGCTATGCAAATGCTCGGCCGCCTGTTCGATACGCTTCAGCCCCTCCCGCGCCTCGTCGACGGTGACGATGAGCGGAGGCAGAAGGCGAATGACATTGTCGCCCGCGGGAACGCCGAGAACATGTTCCTCGCGCATTGCCATCAGCAGGTCGGTGTTCGCCACCTTGGCCTTGATGCCGAGCATCAAGCCCTCACCCCGGATTTCCTCGATGATGTCGGGATAACGATCCTTGAGCGAGGCGAGACCCTGGCGGAAGATCAGCGCAACGTCGCGTACATGGTCAAGGAAGCCATCGGCCAGCACGACGTCGAGCACGGCATTGCCAACAGCCATGGCGAGCGGATTGCCGCCATAGGTCGAGCCATGGGTACCCGCCTTCATGCCACTGGCCGCTTCTTCCGTCGCAAGGCAGGCGCCGAGCGGGAAACCACCGCCGATGCCCTTGGCGACGGCCATGATGTCCGGCGTGATGCCTGCCCATTCGTAAGCGAACAACTTGCCGGTACGGCCGACGCCGCACTGGACCTCGTCAAGGACAAGCAACAGGCCGTTGTCGTCACAGATCTGGCGCAGCGCCCGCAGGAATTCATTGGAAGCGGCGCGCAAGCCGCCCTCGCCCTGCACCGGCTCGATCAGGATCGCGGCCGTTTCCTCGGTGATCGCCGCCTTGACCGCATCCAGGTCGCCGAACGGGACCTGGTCGAAGCCGGGCGCCTTCGGGCCGAAGCCCTCCAGGTATTTCTCCTGGCCGCCGGCCGCAATGGTGGCGATCGTCCGGCCATGGAAGGCGCCTTCGAAGGTGATGATATGGAAGCGCTCGGGATGGCCCTTGACGAACTGATAGCGGCGCGCCGTCTTGATCGCACATTCGAGCGCCTCGGCGCCCGAATTGGTGAAGAAGACCCGATCGGCAAACGTCGCCTCGGTCAGGCGGCGACCGAGCGTCTCCTGGCCAGGAACGTCATAGAGGTTTGACAGGTGCCAGACCTTGCCGGCCTGCGTCGTCAGTGCCTCGATCAGATGCGGATGGGCATGGCCGAGCGAATTGACCGCGACGCCAGCTGCGAAGTCGAGATAGCGTTCGCCACCCTCGGTCAGGAGCCAAACACCCTCTCCTCGCTCGAACCGCAAGGGCGCGCGCATATAGGTCTGATAGAGGGGCGAGGCTTCGACCATGATAAAACACTCCTTCGGGAGGGCTTGACGGGACTACGGATGCTTCTGATTTCGCGGGCGACCGCGGCCCCAAAAAATCAAAAATGCCGCCTTGCGGCGGCGGGGGCACTATCAGCATTTCGGCCTTGCCTGTCAACGAAACAGCGCGCCGCACCTGAATTTTCGACCGCGCAGGCAAGACGATCGAGACTCGACCAAAAGCACGGACGCGACGCGCCAGGGTAGCAAGTTGGGGAAAACTCCAAAATCAATTCGCGATGATTCGCCCAACTCTTGTCACGGAGTCAGCCCGGCACTAGGTTAACAGTCAATAAAGAAACTGCATGCGGCGGAACCAGTCACCGACAGTATCGAGGCGGGTTTGTTTCGGATCATTCCGAAGCAAGGGTGAACGATTCTGCCATCATGCATCGCGAGCGGCGGAGAGATAACGGCATGAACTGGACGGATGAACGCGTCGAGAAACTGAAGCGCCTTTGGGCCGAAGGCTTGAGCGCGAGCCAGATCGCAGCACAACTAGGCGGCGTCAGCCGCAACGCCGTCATCGGCAAGGTTCACCGGTTGAACCTTCCGGGCCGAGCCAAGGCCGGCGGCAATTCCGCGGCGACGCGGGCCGCAAAGCGCCCGGCATCGGAACCGCGCACGCCGAGCTATGCTTCGCGCGTCACGACCCGCACGGTCACCCGCGCCGCTGGCGCCAACATGCTCAAGGAAGAGGTCGAGATCGACGGCGTCGAAGAGATCAAAATCTCCCCGGCCGGCAATGTCATCCTGCCGATCTCGCGCAAACTGGTACTGACTGAACTCACCGAGCGCACCTGCAAATGGCCGATCGGTGACCCGATGAAGGACGATTTCCACTTCTGCGGCTGCGAATCCGCCGACGCCTCGCCCTATTGCAGCTACCACGCCAAAATGGCTTACCAGCCGGTTGGCGAGCGTCGCAAGGCAGCCAATTCGGCAGCGCGCTGAGCGCTGTCTCTCCCCGCATCGAAACGCAAAACGGGCCACAGAGGCCCGTTTTTTGTTTGACTGCCAGAAACGGCCCAGCCGTCAGGCTTCCATCGAATAACCGGCGCCGCGGACCGTACGAATGACGTCCTGCGAATTGGCAAAATTGAGCGCTTTGCGCAGGCGCCCTACGTGTACGTCGACGGTGCGCTCATCGACATAGATGTCGTGCCCCCAAACCCCGTCCAGCAATTGCGAACGCGAGAAGACGCGGCCGGGCGATGCCATCAGGAACTCCAGCAAGCGGAATTCTGTTGGACCGAGTCGCACTTCCCGGCTCTTGCGGTGGACGCGATGCGTTTCGCGGTCGAGTTCGATGTCGCCGCAACGGAGCACGCTGGACAAGACTTCCGGACGGGCGCGCCGCAGCATGGCCCTGACGCGCGCCATCAGTTCCGGTGTCGAAAACGGCTTGACGACATAGTCGTCCGCCCCGGTCGCAAGTCCGCGGACACGCTCGCTCTCTTCGCCACGCGCCGTCAGCATGATGATGGGCAGGCGCTCGGTTTCAGGACGCATGCGCAGACGACGGCAGAGCTCAATTCCGGATACGCCCGGCAGCATCCAGTCGAGGATCAGGAGGTCGGGGACCCGCTCCTGCAGGCGAAGTTCCGCTTCGTCACCCCGTAATATCGTTTCGACCTCGTAGCCCTCCGCCTCGAGATTATAGCGCAGGAGTACGCTCAGGGCTTCCTCGTCCTCGACGACAGCGATCTTTGGCAGCATCGGTATCGATAACCTTTCGAATGCGGTCGGATTACTCGGTGATGGCGCCGACGGAAGAGGTCAAGTCATCCTTCGGGCGCTCGCCTTCGGGCTGGGCACCCGTGGCCATGTAATAGATCGTCTCGGCGATGTTGGTCGCATGGTCGCCGATGCGCTCGATGTTCTTGGCGCAGAAGAGAAGATGGGTGCAACTGGTGATGTTGCGCGGATCTTCCATCATGTAGGTCAGCAGCTCGCGGAACAGCGAGGTGTACATGGCGTCGATTTCCTCGTCCCGGTCGCGGATGGATTTCGCCTTTTCTGCCGACCGGGTGTTGTAGACGTCGAGCACTTCCTTGAGCTGGATAAGGGCCAGTTCGCTCAAGTGCTCGAGACCGCGGGCCAGCTTTCGCGGCACGCCGGTCGTCTGAATGGCCATGACGCGCTTGGCATTGCTCTTGCCGAGGTCGCCGACCCGTTCCAGGTCGTTGGCGATGCGCAGCGCGCCGATGATCTCGCGAAGGTCAGCTGCGACCGGCTGGCGGCGCGCGATGGTGACGATCGCCTTGTCGCCGATCTCCAGCTCGGCGGCATCCATCAGCACGTCGTCGGAAATGACCTTCTGTGCCAGCGCCGCGTCGGAGTTGACCAGCGCACGCACGCTGTCGGCCACCATCTGTTCGGCAAGGCCGCCCATCTCGGTGATGCGGCGCATCAGGTATTTCAGTTCTTCGTCATAGGCCGTGTAGATATGCGATGGCGACATGTTCGTTGTCCTTGAATTTGGTATCCGCCCGGAAGGAAGCGCCGGCTCAGCCGAAACGGCCCATGATGTAGTCCTGGGTACGCTGATCGTCCGGATTGGTGAACATCTTGTCCGTGTCGTTTTCCTCGACCAGCAGGCCAAGGTGGAACATTGCGGTGCGCTGCGACACGCGGGCGGCCTGCTGCATCGAGTGGGTAACGATGACGATGGTAAAGTTGGCGCGCAGTTCGTGGATCAACTCCTCGACCTTGGCGGTCGCGATCGGGTCGAGCGCCGAGCAGGGTTCGTCCATCAGGATCACTTCCGGGCTGACGGCAATCGCGCGGGCAATGCACAGACGCTGCTGCTGGCCACCGGAGAGGCCGGTGCCGGACTCCTGCAAGCGGTCCTTGACCTCGTTCCACAGACCCGCCTTCTGCAGGCTGGTCTCGACGATCTGGTCCATGTCGGCCTTGTTGCGGGCCAGACCATGAATGCGTGGGCCGTAGGCAATGTTTTCGTAGATCGACTTCGGGAACGGGTTCGGCTTCTGGAAGACCATGCCGACACGGGCACGCAGCTCGACCACGTCGATCGAAGGATCGTAGATATCCTGATCATCAAGTGTGATGCTGCCGGTCATCCGGCATCCGTCGATTGTATCATTCATGCGGTTGAGCGTCCGCAGGAATGTCGACTTGCCACAACCGGAGGGACCGATCAGCGCCGTCACGGTGTTGAGCCTGATACCCAAATTCACGTCGAAAAGGGCACGCTTTTCGCTGTAATAAACTGAAACGTCTTTTCCGACCATTTTAAATTTAGCGTCAGTCATCTTCTTATCCAGCGCCTGTTCAACTGCTGCTTCCGACATCACGTTCATAAGCCTTACTCCATCTACCATCGGCGCTCAAAACGCTGCCGGAGGAAAATTGCGATGCCATTCATGAGCACCAGAAAGCCCAGGAGAACGAGAATCGCGGCGGACGTCCGGGCGACGAAACCTCGTTCCGGACTGTCGGCCCAGATATAGATCTGGGTCGGAAGGGCGGTCGAGGCTTCGAACAGTCCGTCCGGTGGGCTTGTGATGAAGGCGTTCATGCCGATCAACAAAAGCGGCGCCGTTTCGCCGAGCGCCTGGGCAAGGCCGATGATCGTGCCGGTCATGATCGTCGGCATCGACAATGGCAGGATGTGATGGAAGATCGCCTCGTGTTTGGATGCGCCGACGCCGAGCGCTGCCTCCCGGATCGACGAGGGGACGGATTTTAGCGAGGCACGGGTCACGATGATGATCGTGGGCAGGGTCATCAACGACAGCACAAGCCCGCCGACCAAGGGAGCCGAACGGGGCAGGCCAAACCAGCCGAGGAACACCGCGAGGCCTAGCAGACCGAAGACGACCGAGGGCACGGCGGCAAGGTTGTTGATGTTGATCTCAATCAGGTCAGTGAACTTGTTCTTAGGCGCAAATTCCTCGAGATAGATGGCTGCGGCAATGCCGACCGGCAGGCTGATTACGAGACATACCAGCAGCAGCCAGAAAGAACCGGATATCGCGCCGGCCAAGCCAGCCAGCTCTGGAAACCGACTGTCGGAATTGAAGAACAGGCCCCAGTTGAACGGCCGGGAAATAACACCGCTGGACACGAGTTGGTCATACCATCCGATCTGCTGATCGTTCACCCGGCGCTGGTTGGCCGGCGTGTTACGGTCGATCTCGCCCTTGGAAAGCTGATCAAGAGGGTCTGACAAGGGGATCAAATAGGTGTGCTTCTTCTCCAGCAGCGACGGATTTGCCATTACCGCATCGCGCACCAGGAACGGCGCCGAGGAAGTGAACATGTTGAAATAGTCGCGCTCATCCGAGCGCGGCAACTCGCCGATCCGTTCGCGCATCGCGTCCCGCACCAGATTGCGCCAGTTGGCGCCCATGAGATCTTCGCGGTCGAGTTCCTGCGAGGAAAGATCGATCTCGATCGAGACCATGGTCTGGGTAAAGGCCTTGTAGCCGGTGAACGTCAGGGTACCGATCAGCAGGGCCAGAAAGCCGAGGGCGAAGGCAATAGCGACCATACCATAGATCTGCAGCCGACGATCGGCGGCATAGCGCCTTTTCCGCAGGGACTTCATGGCATCCGACTGCCAGTCGATGCCGCGCGAACCGGAAGTAGCTTCAATGGACATCAGTACTTCTCCCGATATCTGCGAACAGTTTGCAATGCGATCAGGTTGAGGCCCAGGGTGATGATGAAGAGAACCAGGCCGAGCGCGAAGGCGGCCAGCGTCTTCGGATTGTCAAACTCCGAGTCGCCAATCAGCAAAGTGACGATCTGCACGGTAACCGTGGTGACAGAATCGAACGGATTGAGGGTCATCTTGGCAATGAGACCGGCCGCCATGACGACAATCATGGTTTCGCCGATCGCCCGGCTGAGAGCCAGAAGCACGCCACCAACGATGCCGGGGAGAGCCGCTGGCAAGAGGACCTTGCGGATTGTCTCGCCCTTGGTCGCGCCGAGCGCATAGGATCCGTCGCGCATGGCGCGGGGGACAGCGGCAAGGGCGTCGTCGGAGAGCGACGAGATAAACGGAATGATCATCACACCCATGACGGCGCCGGCAGCCAGCGCGCTGTTCGGCGCGGCATCCAGGCCCATGGCTATGCCAAGCGATCGAACCAGGGGCGCAACAGTCAGGACGGCGAAGAAGCCGTAGACGACCGTCGGGATACCCGCGAGGATTTCCAGCAGCGGCTTAACCACTGCGCGAAAGCGATGATCCGAATATTCCGTGAGATAGATGGCGGAAAGAATGCCGGTCGGCGTTGCAACAATCATTGCAAGGCCGGAAATGACGAATGTACCAAACAGCACGGGGATCACGCCGAAAGCGCCTACACCCGCAACCTGGTCGGCACGCAGGGCAATCTGCGGCTCCCAGCGCAGGCCGAAGAGAAACTCGGTGACCGGAACCTTGGCGAAGAATTGCATGGCCTCGAACACCAGAGAGCCGACGATGCCGGCAGTCGTCATGATGGCGACCAGCGACGAGAACATCATGAAATAACCGACCGAACGCTCGACACTGTGGCGCGCGCGATACCGCGGCGAAATCACCCTCATCCCGAAGAACGCGCCAATCGCCATAAAGGATGCCACGACGGCGATGATGGCGATATTCGCGATGTTTCTGAGAGACTTCATGTGCTCGACGGCCGCAAGAACCTCGGGCGTCGGTTCCTTGAAGAGGTTGCCGGAGGCAACCTGCCTAATCTCGCTAATCAGAATGGATTTCCTCGCGCCTTCGAGCGCTTCGGATCCGGGCACCGACGCGAGAACGAGCATGTCGATGATGCTGTCCTGTCCGAGAAGCCAAAGGATGAGGAAGATGAAGGCGGGAATTCCCGTCCAGATCGCGGCATTCAGACCGTGGTAGATCGGTCGCGAGTGAACTTTCACCTGCGCGCCGGAATAGATCGACTTTGCCCGCGCCGTGGCGAAATAGGCCACGACAACCGCCGCAAGTGCCATCATACCAAACAGATAGCCCGACATAACGCCCCCAATCAAAACAAGGAACGGCTGCCCGCCATGATGGCGGGCAGCCTTATAGAGAGGGCCGATTACGAGCCGAACTTCTTGCCTTCGATGACAGCCTTCTGAACTTCCTTGAGAAGTTCCGGTGCAAGCGGGGTGAGACCGCGCTCGGCCATGTAGCCGTCGGCACCGAGAGCCGCATCAGAAACGTACTCTTCGAGGAATTCCTTCATGCCCGGGATAACGTCGCGGTGGGCGTTCTTGACATAGAAGAACAGCGGACGGGCAACCGGGTACGAACCATCAGCAATGGTGTCGAAGGTCGGTTCGACGCCATTGACGTGTACACCCTTGAGCTTGTCGGCGTTTTCGTAGAGGAACGAATAGCCGAAGATACCGAGCGAGTTCGGATCGGATTCGAGACGCTGAACGATGAGGTTGTCGTTTTCGCCAGCTTCAACGAACGGACCGTCCTGACGCATGCGCGAGCAGACCTCGTTCCACTTCTTTTCGTCGGCCTTCTTCAGGTCGGCCATGCCCTCGAGCTTGCCGCAACCGTCATGCATGACGAGTTCGACGAAAGCATCGCGGGTACCGGAGGTCGGCGGGGGGCCGAAAGCGACGATGTTGATGGCCGGCAGCGATGCGTCAACGTCAGACCACGTCTTGTTCGGATTGGCGACGAAACCACCCTTGCCATCCGGAAGTTCGGCGGCCAGCGCCTTGAAGATCTGCTCTTCGGTCAGGTTCCAGTCGGCGGCATTGGCACGCGAAACGGCGATGGAAAGACCGTCATAACCGATCATGGCTTCGGTGATGTCGGTCACACCGTTGTCGGTGCACAGCTTGACTTCCAATTCCTTGATGGCGCGCGAAGCGCCGGTGATGTCAGCGAAGTCAGGGCCGATGCCGCCGCAGAACGCCTTGAAACCGCCGCCGGTACCGACCAACTCGACAACCGGAGCCGGCTTACCGGACTTGTTGGCAAATTCTTCAGCCGCAGCCTGAGAGTAAGGGAACACGGTCGAGGAACCGGTTACCTTGATCTGGTCACGAGCAACTGCAACGCCTGCGAAGGCGACCGAGGCAACAAGGGCTGCTGCCGAAAGTTTCAAAACGTTCATCTGGAATTCTCCCGTTATTGGGCTGTTGGGTCGATGCGACCATGTTCAGCGGTGACCGCCGAAGATCAGCACGCTGTTCATAGCGGCCCTTCCCACAAGCTTTTATGTCAGTTCGATGAAACATTTGTGACAATTCATCTCTTTGATTTTGTTTGTATATTCCAAACGATTTCCGCAATTTCCGGATTTATATGTCAAAAACGGACGGTAAACTCGGTTCCCTGGTCGATTTCCGACTTCACGATGAGCCTTGCCCGGTGACGCGTGAGGATGTGCTTGACGATCGCCAGGCCCAGTCCGGTCCCCTTTTTCGAGCGACTGTCGGTCACGCTCACCCGGTAAAATCGCTCTGTCAGGCGCGGCACGTGCTCGGACGGAATTCCGGGTCCGTGGTCGATGACGCTGACCTCCACCGAGCCGCCACCCGGATTGCGAACATGAACGTCGACGGTCTTGCCTTCCTGCCCATATTTGCAGGCGTTCTCAATCAGGTTTTCGAAAACCTGGACCAGTTCATCCCGATCCCCGAGAACCTCCACCTTCTCCTGCGGCATATGCAGGCGGATCTCCACATCCAGTTCCGCGGCCAGCGGCGCCAGGCTGTCGCGGACATGGCCTATGACGGGCACGAGATCGACCATCTGGTCGGGCGCGAGATGAGCCTTCAGTTCCAGGCGGGACAACGAAAGCAGGTCATCGACGAGGCGGCTCATCCGGTTCGCCTGTTCGAGCATAATGGTGAGAAACCGCTCCTGGGCCTTGGGGTCGCCGCGCGCCGGGCCCTGCATGGTCTCGATGAAACCGCGTAGTGAAGCCAGCGGCGTGCGCAGTTCATGGCTGGCGTTGGCAACAAAATCGCTGCGCATCCGATCGATCCGGCGCAGTTCGGAAATATCCTTGAACGACAAGAGGAACAGGTCCTCCTTCGCGCCTTCGATATGCAGCGGCGAGGACCGCACAATATAGACGCGCTCGGAGGGAAGTCGTTCGGAGTGCTCGATCTGGTTCGGCTCGTCCGTGGCGATCGTCTCACGCACCATGTCCAGGACGCCGGGGGAGCGGAAGCGCGCCGAGATATGCAGGCCCGGCTCCAAAGCGCCGAAGGCTTTCTCGGCGGCAGGGTTCTGATCACGTAGCGCCGCATCACGGCCTAGGACGAAAACCGGCAGGTCTATGGCGTTCAGAACCGCCGCGACGACCTGTCCTGTGCCCTCAACTTCCTCGGCGGCAACGGATTCGGCGGCGACCGCGGGCCGGCTACTCTGGGTTTCTTCCCCGCTTCGCAACAGAATTGCCAGGACGGAAAGCGCGAAAAGAATGCCTGCGAATGCCGGCTGCGCTCCCGAAAGATAGGCGGCGAGCGAAACCAGCGCAGCGGCGGCAAGATAGATCCAGCCGGAAACCATTCGCCACATCAGAAGCTCGCCAGCCAGTCGTTTTTCCACTCAAGATCCCTCTGCCCTCCGTGCCTGCAACCGAATACGAACCTGCCATCCTAGCGATGATTCATGACAGATGTTTGCCAACCTTGCCATCGTTCGTCAGGGATTTCCGCACGAAGCCGCTTGCCACGGATATCAGCAAGGGCTTGAATTCGTGCGGCAAATATGTCCTCACTGACATTGCCGGCACGCGCTGCGGCAAGCAGGAGAAGAGCGATGGACATGGAAATCGAAAGCCGGATCGTCGAACTGACGCTCGACGGAGAGAAACGCAGGTTCGACATCGACGACCCGAAATTGCCGAAATGGATCGATGACAAGTCCCTGGCCTCCGGCAGTTTCCCTTATGACAAGAAGATGGATGAGGAAGAATACGAGGATCAACTCAAGGACGCGCAGATCGAACTTGTGAAACTGCAGTTCTGGCTGCAGCGGACAGGCCAGCGTTTCATGGCGCTTTTCGAAGGGCGCGATGCCGCCGGCAAGGGCGGCACGGTCAAGAACATCCTTGCTTACATGAATCCGCGCTCCGCCCGAGAGGTGGCACTGCCGAAGCCGACGGAAACAGAACGCGGTCAATGGTATTTCCAGCGCTATGTCAGCCATTTTCCGACCGCCGGAGAATTTGTGCTGTTTGACCGCTCCTGGTACAATCGCGCTGTAGTCGAACCCGTCAACGGTTTCTGCACAACCGAGCAATATGAGAAGTTCCTCGCGGAGGCACCGCGCTTCGAGAGGCTGATCGAGCAGGACGGGATCCACTTCTGCAAATTCTGGCTGAATATAGGCCAGGAGATGCAAATCGAGCGTTTCCACGACCGCCGGCACGATCCACTGAAGATATGGAAACTGTCGCCCATCGACATCGTCGCGCTCGGCAAGTGGGACGAGTACACCGAAAAACGCGACCGCATGTTGAACGAAACACACACCGCCTACGCCCCGTGGACGATCGTAAAGGCCAATGACAAACGCCGGGCCAGACTCAACGTCATCCGGCACATCCTGCGCTCCATGGATTATGACGGAAAAGACGATGGCAAGGTCGGCAAGCTGGATCCGAAAATCATCGGCTCAGGCCCGGATTTCCTCAACGGAAAGCAGAAATGAGCGGCCGGGCGATCACTCGCCCGGCAGGATGCGCACGGAATAGAGGTTGACGCCGCGTCCCGTGCCACCGAGGTCTCCGTTCAGCAGCAGTTGGCCGGACGTACCGGGGGCCATGGCGCGCTCGAACGATACCCGGAAAAGCACATCTGTCTTTTCCGGGTTCACTGTGAAGCGGTGGCGTGCGCAATCACCGAGACGACCGAAATCGCAGGAGACCGATATCTGCACCGGCTTGTCGTCTGCCGATTGCAGGGTGAGCGCGATGGTCGAGGTCCGTCCCGCCATTTCCCGCAAGATATCTGTCGGAACCGTGATTTCCGCACTGCCATCGGCATCGGCACTGCGGGAAACGATCTGTATGGCCGTCCCGTCGCTCGCGGCCACGACATCCACCAGTGCATTGCCGCGGGCTCTGATCGCGGAAATCTGCTTGGGCTCGAACACCTGGATCCAGCTGTCGGAAAAACCGCTCTGAGCGTCGAGCGTGCGTGGTGCGGCCGAAGATTCCGCTGTCGGCTCCGTGGTCGCATCGGCGCCAGTGAAATCCTCGTCCTCGGCACGCGGCGGCGGATTGGGAACGCTTGTGTCACGTTCCTCCACCGACAGCATTATACCTGATGTATAGATCCACCACGCGCCCATACCCAAGGTGGCAAAGACAACGGACAGGATAAAGAGGCGCGAGTAGAGACCGCGCCGCGGCTTGCGAGGGCGCATAGGCGCCTCGGCGCGAACCTCGAGCACACGGTCGACCTCATCGCCCGGCGGAAGAGGATCGGGCCGGCCGACGGCCGGCTCGGCCCGGTGGTCGCGGGACGCGGTCAAACCCTGGTCGACCGCGGCCGACGGCGGGGCTGCGTGCAACTTGTCGACGATCGGCGGCTCGGCACGGGGTGACGGCGCGCCGGGCGGAACGGCTTGCGCAACCGTGGGAGGAACGGGGGCCGCTGCTCCGGTCTGACGCGTCGGCGTGTCCGCGGCACCGACGGCATGGTCGAGGCGATGGCGTTCTTCCTGCTCGATCGCATGGATCAGCGTCTCGAGGCGATGGCGCTGTTCGGCGACCGTTTCAGGATCGTTGACGTTCTGCTTGCGCAACCCACTTTCCAGCGCCTGGCGCGCCGACTGATAGATCCGGGCGCGGGTCTCCGCATTGGTGCGGTCCGAGCGCTCGAGAGCGTTTCTGATTGCCGTTTCCAAACCGTTCAAAGGCGATCCTGCTCCTGCCGGCGGCGACATCGCGCCCATGGTTCCATGCTCTTGACAATTCGGTAGCGGCTGGAGGCGCGATCCGCAAGCCCTGCCGCCGTGGTTACGCCGGATACGCAGAAGAAAGTGGCGATCACGAGGACGGTCCGCATTCGGGCCTTTGATCAGGGGAACAATATCGAGCCGAAGGATGGCGGCGCGTCTGCCTCAAACCCTGCAGTCGGTCTTTCCCTCGCGCTTGCATTCTGCTAGTTTATTGACGTTTCCGTAAACGTAATATCTAGTGAGGTTTCCATGGCTCTTCCGCCGGTCCTTTCCGAACATCTCAGGCTTCCGGTGGTGGCCTCGCCACTGTTCATCATCTCCCATCCCGCGTTGACGCTGGCGCAGTGCAAGGCCGGCATCATCGGCTCCTTCCCGGCGCTCAACGCCCGCCCGGAGGCCCAGCTGGACGAATGGCTGGCGCAGATGACCGAGGAACTGGCGAGCCACAATGCCAAAAACCCGAAGCGCCCGGCCGCGCCCTTCGCCGTCAACCAGATCGTCCACCCCTCCAACAAGCGGCTGGAGCATGATCTGACGATGTGCGTGAAATATAAGGTGCCGATCGTCATTTCCTCGCTCGGCGCCGTGCCGGAAGTCAACGCCGCCGTGCATTCCTATGGCGGCATCGTGCTGCACGACGTGATCAACAACCGCCACGCCAATTCGGCGATCCGCAAGGGCGCCGACGGCCTGATCGCGGTTGCCACCGGCGCCGGCGGCCATGCCGGCACGCTGTCGCCCTTCGCGCTTATCCAGGAAATCCGCGAATGGTTCGACGGGCCGCTGCTTTTGGCCGGTGCGATCTCAACCGGCAGCGGCATTCTCGCCGCCCAGGCGATGGGCGCCGACATGGCCTATATCGGCTCGCCCTTCATCGCCACGACCGAGGCGCGGGCGTCTGACGCCTACAAGCAAGCGATCGTCGAAGCCCATGCCAACGACATCGTCTATTCCAACTATTTCACCGGCATCCACGGCAACTACCTGAAGTCGTCGATCATCGCCGCCGGTATGGATCCGGACAACCTGCCGGTCGCCGATCCGTCGAAGATGGATTTCGACAAGGCGACCACCGGCGCCAAGGCCTGGAAGGACATCTGGGGTTGCGGCCAGGGGATCGGCGCGGTCAAGGCGGTGGAACCGGTCGCCGCCGTCGTCGATCGGCTGGAGAGCGAATACAAGGCCGCCCGCGCCCGCCTCGCCCTCTGAGACGCACTTCGACGTCCGCAGCCGTGGAAGCGGGAAAACCGCAAGCGCCGAAATTCCCGGCTTGAAATTCCGGCGCGATGCCTGTATCAGCGCCTCCAGATCAACGAACCGCACGCGTTGCGGTTCGCGTTGGCCGCTTTAGCTCAGGTGGTAGAGCACATCATTCGTAATTACCGGGTCCGCTCGGGAATGATGTTCGAAGCCAGTGGGTTGGAGCGTGAAGGAATAAAATAGTAGGGCGATAGTAGGTTGCCCTGCGCTTGGTGAGCCGCTTTAGCTCAGGTGGTAGAGCACATCATTCGTAATGATGGGGTCGCAGGTTCGAGTCCTGCAAGCGGCACCACTCCCCCAATGTCCAGCCCGGATACTTAGAGTATCCGTTTTGATCAAGCGGGTTTTGGGATCCATTTCCTGTTGTTTCGCAGAAGTGCGTTTGCCAGGAGGATGAGCTTTCGCATGATGGCTGTAATGGCGACCTTGGGTGGCTTTCCTGTTTTGACGAGGTCGTCGTATTTTGCCTTGAGATCTGGGTTGAAGCGGCAAGCGACGAGGGCGGGCATGTAGAGCGCGTGGCGGACGATGGCCCTGCCGCCAGCAATGAAAGCGCGTCCGGTCCATCGTCCGGACTGGCGGCTCACCGGCGCAAGACCGGAGAGTGCGGCTGCGGCTTTCTCATCCAGTTCGCCCAGTTCAGGCATCTCGATGAGAAGTGTAAAAGCCGTGACCTGTGACACGCCCGGAATTGAGACGAGGATGTCGAACCTAGCCTTGCGGGATGCGTCCTCGGCAATCAAGGCCATGATGGCTTCGTCCACGGCCTTGATCTGGCGCTCGATCTGCCTGAGCCTTTCGACGTTGTGTTTCTTCAGCAGCGGGCTGGAAAGGTTCTTGGCCCTGTTCTTCGCGGCGGTCCTGTCTTTGACGAGCGCCAGCCGCGCCATATGCAACTCTTTCAGATCATTATGGTCTTGTGTATTGGCCTGCAGGATGCGCGGTTCAAGAAGCGTCCCGTAGCGGGCCAGCAGTTCGGCATCGATCCGGTCCGTCTTGGCAAGCCTGCCGGTGGCTTCGCAAAAGCGCCGGGCAAGGCGGGGATTGACCTTGGAGAGCGGCAAGCCATTTGCGGCCATGAAGCGCTCGAAGGCCTTGTGGTAGGGGCCGGTGGGTTCATAGACGATGCGCTCCACGCTCTTTGCGCCGATCCATTTGAGAATGGCCGCAAAACCCTTGCGGTCATTGCCCACCCTCAAGTTTTGACCGTCTGGCAGGCTGTGCAGGTCGATATGGTCTTTCGAGATGTCCGCGCCGATGGTAATATCCGTCATCTTTTCCGCCTCCTATGCTTGTCATCCGAGCCCGAAACTCGGGTATCCGTTCAGGACGATTGGAAAAGATGGGGGCGATCACACTCTAGCTCGGCCCGGCACTCGATGAATGGCGGCCTGCATTTCCACGATCCGTCCCCCATCGCCGGAAGAGGATGGCCGTCCTCTCCGGCGCTTCCTTATCTCACGAAGAAGCACAAATAGTCATAAGACAAGCAATTCATGATTTGACGGAAGCATAGCCAGCGTTGGCGAGATAGTTCGCGCATTCGTCGGGGTGGATTGTTTCAACCAGCGTGCCGATGTGACGCCAGGTGTCGTCAATGGTGCGCTTTTGGGCGAGCCGCATCCAATGTTTGATCTTGGAAAAGGCCTGCTCGATCGGATTGAGATCGGGCGAGTAAGGCGGCAGGAACCAGAGCCGCGCACCGGCGGCTTTGATGCTCTGACGGATGGCCGGCGACTTGTGACTGCCGAGATTGTCCATGATGACGATATCACCGGGCTTTAGGACGGGAACCAGTTGCTGCTCGACATAGGCGCGAAAGCACTGGCCGTTGATCGGCCCGTCGAAGACGCAAGGCGCTGTCATGCCATCGTTCCTCAACGCACCGAGGAAGGTCAGCGTGCGCCAGTGGCCGTGTGGCGTGAACCGATCCGGTCGCGCGATAGCGCTGCGACCACTTCACCACCGAAGAGACGGCGACTTCGAAACGCGCAGCCATTGCACGACTGCTTTCGCCGCTCAACACCGCTGCAACAACGCGCTCACGCAGATCATTCGATAATGGTGCGGTCATGAGATGCTGGCCTCCATCCAGCCAGCACCAGTGAATCAGAACAAAGGTGTTTTGGGAATCCGACCCGATTCAAAAAAGGACGGAAAGGCTCTAGGTTGGCCACGCAGCTTCGGGCCGACCAGGCCAATTCGACGGAAGAGCGGTAGCGGGATACGCTAGAATTTAGCTACTTGCTCGGCATGAAAGTTCCAGAATGCCTCGGAAAAATGGTCCAGCAGAGTGGATGTCGGCCGGTTCGAAGGCTTTACTTCGAGGAATCCGGCCTCGACGGAGGGGCGGAACGGCCGCATAACCGCGCCGCGACCGCTGAACTCACATGCTGAGGTCGGGTCGATGATGGCTATTCCTGATCCTTCGCTCACCAGGGTCAAGGCCGTGTGAGAGAGGCGGACTTCAATGGCGGTCGAGCGCTGGATGCCGGCAAGCGCGAGATCGACGCGCATAGAAAACAAGGATCCGGACTCCAACGAGATCATGCGTTGATCCAACAGATCGTGCGGCTCAATAAAAGCCTTTCGCGACAACGGATGATCTGTGGGAAGCGCCGCCACGGCGTCCAGAGGGCAATTGCGGATGGTGAGGCCCGGCCTGTCCAAGGGCCCCTCCGCATAGCCAATGTCGGCCTGCCCCGACATCACCGCTTCCGTGACCATCACCGACGGCATGCTTCGCAGCGATGCCCGCACGTCAACCTTGTCGCGGAGAAAGCGGGCAAGGAAGCGGGGTAGGATGCCGATGCCCAACGCGGGCATGGCAGCGATCCGCAAACTGCCGGCGGACTGGCGGGCGATATCGCCCACCGCCGTTGCTATCTGATCCAGCCCAGCGAAGGCGCGATCGACCGCCTTCATCAACGCGATGGCCTCCTGGGTCGGGATGACACGGTTTCCCTGTCGGATGAACAAGCGCAGCTTCGTCGTGTGCTCGAATTCACGGATCAGTCGGCTGACGGCGGGCTGCGTCACGGTCAGCAGTTCCGCCGCCGCCGTCACCTTGCCCGTCAACATGACCGCTCGAAACGCTTCTACCTGTCGCAGATTCATGAGCCACCATAAGATTCAGTAATTCTTGGCGTTCGATTTCGAATTTTACAACTACGCTTTTTGCGTGCAATCCATCAACAGATTAATCGTTTTGGATCCTATCAAGGTGCTCGATTGTTGAACCGTACCATCTCTACCCATTTTGATCATTTCACCGTCAAGTACCTCGTCGCCTCCGGGTTTATGGGGCTCGCGAATGGTAGCTTCGACGCTGTTTTCAACTTTTTCCTAGCGACAAAAGGGCTAAGCAAGGCCGAAGTCGGAACGATTTATTCCATTTCAATGGTTGGGATGTCGATTGCGGTTATCCTACAGGGTATGGCCTCCCGCCGATTTGGCTTGCGTCTGGTTCATCGTGTCGCCGCACTTCAGTTTGCGCTTGCCCTGTTCGTTATCCCCTTTTGTGGGACGGTTTTGACAACAGGTCTAGTGTTGAGCGTAGTGTCGGGGGGATTCGTCGGCATGCTTTCGACAGGAGCTGCGATCTTTGGGAATCGCGTTGCCCCGGACGCGCGTGTCCGGTTGTTCAGCGCGTTCTTCGTCTCCTATTTAGGTTGCGCGATGGTTGGATCGCTGGCCGCCGCCGGCTTCGCCAATATATCGCTCTGGTCCGCCCAAGGGACCTATATCGCCGTGCTCTTAGCCGCCGGCGTTCTGGCGCTGATCATGTGTTTCTTCCGCGAAACCTCGATCGGCATGAACCCGATGGAATTGCCGCAACGGCATAACGCGGTGCAGGGAAGCGCCCGCCCGGACTGGTTTCCGCTGTCGACGCTGTTTGCTGCCTCCTTCATGATGGGTGGCTCAATCCTGCTGGTTTTCCGGTTCTCCAATCTCATTTTCACGGACGTCTATCAGATGTCGGTCGGCGACACGGCAGTGGTCCTAGGGGTTGAAAAGCTCTTCGCGTTGGCCGGAGCCCTGGTGGCACCGGGCCTCAAGCAGCGCGTTTCTCACCGCTTGTTAATCGGCACTTTGACTGTTGTCGCCGTGGCATCGCTTTTGCTGCAGGCCGCATTGCCGACCTTGGGTTTGTTCCTGCTCGGCTACTTCCTGCGCATTACGCTCAACTACACAACGATGCCGATCCTCGACGCTGTAAGTATTTCGGCCTTCACCAAGGGTCAGTCCATCGTTTCAACCAGCACGCGTCAGCTCGCCTTCTATGCCGGCGGCGCGGTTGCCGCGATCGCCTATGGCGCGCTTTTGCAGGCTGGTGACGCCGCATCTGCGGTGGCGCTAGCTGCAGTCATGGCAGCTCTGGGCGGAGCCCTACTTCTCCTGGTGCGCGAGCATTTACCGGTAGCCGGGGACTCGCCAGCCGAAGAGTCGCCAACGGCAAGCGCTCGGACGTGAGCAGTTGGCCCTGAAACACGAGAATGCCGGAGGAAAACAATGAAGCATCTACTGTTTGTCGCAGGTTTTGGTGGCCCCCCCCTGGACTTCGGGCTGCCCCGAGTTCAAGGCTCTTGGAAAGCTGCATGTTCTTTATTCTGACACACTGGCGAAATCCAAAATCGAGGCGATCGGTAGACACGCGGATGTCCAGCTTGCTCGACCGTTCGGCAGTGAAGCCGAGCTGGAGCAGCATATCCTGGAGGCGATCGATAGCTATCGTATCGACGCCGTTCTGACCCTCGACGAATTTTCGATCGGCCCAGTGTCGCGGTCCGCGCACGAGCGCGGCCTTCGCGGCGCCGGCCCTCATATTCATCTGGCGCGCAACAAATGGGCAATGCGCAACGCATTCGAGGCTGCCGGGGTACGTAATCCTCGCTTCCGTCGGGTCCGAAATTTGCACGACCTTGAAACCGCCGCCGCTGATCTGCGCCTGCCGGCCGTGCTGAAACCCACGGAAGGGGCGGCCTCCATCGGCCATACCATCCTACGGACAGGCGACAACCTGCAAATCGTCTGGGAACATGGCAGTGCGTTCCTGCACACGCTCGCGACTGGGCGAACAGTGGGGGCAATAGAGGGCTTTTCCGAACCGGAATTCATTCTGGAGGAGTTTATTGAAGCATCAACAGCCTCCTGGTACGACGATGCCACCTTTGGCGATTTGGTCAGTGTCGAGGGGTTAGTGGTCAGGGGCGTCTACCACCCGATCGCCGTCACCTCAAAATATCCGCTGGCGCCCCCCTTCACCGAAGTCGGACAGATTACGCCTTGCGTACTGCCTCTAGCCAAGCAGTTGCCGATCGTCGATTTCGCCCGACGCGCGGTGGACGCGCAGCAGCTCGACACCTGTGCTACGCACACCGAGATGAAGTTGCAGGCAAATGGCGAGCTCTGCATGGTGGAATCGGCGGCCCGCACGCCAGGTGCGCTGATGACACGGCAAATCCTTGAGGTTTTCGGTGTCGATATGATCGACCTGCTCAGCCGGGCACTATTGGGTGAAACGATTGACGTACCAGCCCTCCAGTACCAGCCGGTCCATGGCGCGGCCGGACCAGTTGCCATCATCAGCCTCACGCCCGGGGGCGAGCCCTGGCGGCATTATCCCAGGATCAACAAAGCACTTGACCTCCGGAGCTATCTCAACCCAGCCGTGGAGTTCGAGATTGCCTGGGGAAGCGATTACGAGGACGGCGAACCCGTCAAACCCTATGATCCCAAACTTGGAACGCCCAATTACATCGCCAATGTCTTTCTGAAGGCGCCGACTGTGGAGTTGCTGATCGAAGCGCAACAAGTCCTGATGAACCAATCCGAGCACATCTTCGCGGCCCAGAGTTGGAGACCGGCACTGGCCCTGAAGACGACCTGAGCGAAGCGCCCTCACCACATCAAACTACAAGAGCCATCCCCGCAACAGGGGAGCGGCACCCGCCAGGGGTACGCCGTCGGGGGAGTCATTTCTTTCGCGTCCTGCAAGGTCGCGGCTTTGGCAACAGAGGAGAAGCTGAAATGAATGTTCAACATTTCGCGGAAAACGATGACAGGGGCGGAGCCGTCAACGGCGAGACAAGCCTTCTACTACCCGTCGGTGGCGCCCCATACTGGACCCAAGCAGAAATTGACAGCCCGGGAGGAGCCCCACTTGCCCCTTGGGCTAGGGCCAGCCTGAAGGCATTCCGGCAGGTGGTCTCGAATCCGGATTTCCCCTGCACATTCGCGACGACGTCGGAACAGCAGGAGCAGTTGGTCTACGCCTTTGTTGAAACCACTTACGAAGCTAAGGACATCACCGTTATTCGCAAGGCGATCATCAAGTATCTGGATGCCTTGGACGGGATGCCTCAGAAAAAGGCCGATTATCATGTGCTGGTAATATTTGTCAGTCCGGTTCCCGGGTACTCGCTGGCGCATTACGCTGAAATGACCCAGAAGTTGCTCCAATCGCTGCACGAAAGCGATGTCGCGCCTTGGCCGGCTGAAGTTCCCACGGATGAGGACGATCCGCACTGGTCGTTTGCCTTTGCCGGCCGTGCGCTGTTCGTCAATGTCTCCACACCGGCCAATATAGCTCGCCATTCCCGCAATCTTGGTCCCAGCATGACCTTGATGATCTCGCCGCGCGACGTGTTTGACCGCGTCGCCGGACCGACGGACAAAGGGCGCAAGGTGAGATCCATCATCCGTGCCCGCACCGAGGCCTTCGATAAGGGGCTTGCCTTCGCCCCTTGGAGTTCTTTTGCCTATGGTCAGGGTGCAGTTGGAACGGAGAGATCTCAGTATATCCTATCCGATGACAATGAAACTCCGATAAAACTCTCGATCCAGCAATGTCCTTTTAAATGAATAAAGCATATTTGGAATGGTAGATTCGATTTCTACTAAAATATAAATCCGGAATAACCACGTTGAAGGCGGTTTCTCATGTTGAATTTTGACGAACTTTCGCAATTCAACCGTAATGGATACACGGTTTTGGATAGTATTATCCCTAACGATGTTTTGGAGGACATTCAGCGCGCCGCCCGTCAGATGTCCGAGACCGAACCTTTGCGATCCTCGTGGAACGAACGATCGTGCTTCCGTCGGGAAGCGTTTTGCCGTCTGCTCGATGCGCCGGAATTGATCGAACTGGCGGTCCAACTCATCGGAGAGGATGTGCAGTTGCTCCAGTTCGATATGTTGCGGACTCGTTCGGGCGATGCGGAGCCGGAATGGCATCGCGACGTCGAATTCGCGGCGGGCAAGACCCTCGCGGTCAGCATCGCGATCTACCTGCAGGATACGCCGGCCCGTGCCGGTCCGTTGCGGCTGGTGCCTGGCTCTCACCGGCAGGACGACGGCCCGCCCCGATCGCTAGGTGATCTGGAGGGGGGAATTGCGGTTCCGGTACCGGCGGGGGCGGCTGTAGTGCATGACGCGGCTCTCTGGCATGCCGGAACTATTGACGGTCCTTCAGTCGATTGTTGGGCGCTGTTCCCTATTTTCGGGAAGTTTTGGATCAAGCGCCGGGACCTCGGATGCACCCAGCCGCCGCCAGCGCGCATTCTCGGCCTGACGGATCCATTGAAGCGGCAATTGCTTGGTTTCGCGCTTCGCCCCGGTGTCCAATCCTATCTTGGAGATCCTGATCAATATAACCGACGCGGTGATCCAGGGCTCGATTTCGCGCAGCATTCGTAGGCGGTCAAAGATTCGCAACAGGGTCGCAAGGGCCCGGAACTACCCAAGGGAGTCAACAGTGAATATTCTCGGCCTGAATTACATATTCCATGACACATCTGCCTGCGTGATCTCCGACCACATGGTGAAATGCGCCATCGAAGAAGAACGGTTGCTTCGACAGAAGCATACCCCGGTCTTTCCCTATCGTGCAATTGCCAGATGCTTGGCACAAAGCGGGCTGACTCACGACGACCTCGACCACATCGCCGTCTCGATTAATCCGAACGTGGCGATGCCGGAGAAGATTCAATATGCGGCCAGCCTGCGACCGGCAGTCCGGGATTTCATGTTCACGGAAATCGAGGAACAGAACGAGAAGCATCTGACATTTTGGAAATGGTACAACGCGCTTTGGCCGGAGGACAAGCAGAAACGTCCGCGCGTCCATTTCGTGGACCATCACCATTCCCACGCTGTTGGCTCGTTCCTCGTTTCCCCCTGGGAGGAGGCGGCCTTGCTCGCAGTCGATGGAGGAGGGGAATGGCGAACTCTGTGGATGGGGCAAGCCAAAGGCGGCGCGGTGGAGCAGTTCAGCGAGACCCTCTTCCCCCATTCCCTTGGCACCTTCTATTCCGCCGTTACGGAATTCTGCGGCTTCAAGACCGAATATGACGAAGGCAAGACGATGGGGCTCGCGCCGACCGGCGATCCCAAGCGGTTCTTCGAGGTCGTCGATGGCATGGTTGATGTCGATGACGAGGGCGCGGTTCGACTCGATCCCTCTTGGTTCGAGTTGCCAGTGTCCATTAACGGGCGCTATTGCAGCGCGAAAATGATCTCGGCGCTAGGCACGCCGCGCAGTCCCCGGGAGCCGATCGCGGACCACCATCGCGACGCCGCCGCCGCATTTCAGGCCGTTCTCGAAAAAAAGATCCTGAAGATCACGGCGATGCTGTCCAAAAAGACTGGTATGCGTCATTTGGTGCACTCTGGGGGCGTTGCGCTTAATAGCGTCGTCAATGGGCGCATTCTTCAGGAAGGACATTTCGACGACATCTACATCATGCCAGGGGCGGGCGACAGCGGCACCTCCATCGGCGCCGCGGCCTGCGTTTACAAGCAGGTGCTGAAGCAACCGGCCAAGCTCCACCATGCCGATCCGTTTATCGGTGATGCCTATTCCCACCAGGAAATCGAGGCCTTCCTGAAGCAGGCCAAGATCCGCTATCGCCGGAGCACCGATGTCTGCGCCGAGGCAGCCGGAGCCCTCCACAAGGGCGACATCATCGGGTGGTTCCAAGGCAAGATGGAGTTCGGTCCGCGTGCCCTCGGCGGTAGAAGCATTCTCGCCGATCCGACAAAAGCAGGCATGAAGGACAAGATCAACGCTGAGGTTAAACACCGGGAGGCGTTCCGGCCCTTCGCACCCTCGGTGCTGGAGGAGCGCGCGACCGAGTACTTCGAATCGACAGTGCCGGTGCCGTTTATGCTAACCGTTTTCCCCGTCGTTGAAGCAGCAAGAGCGACAATTCCTGCTGTTGTTCATGTCGATAATACAGCGCGACTCCAGACAGTAGCAAAAGATAGCAACCCCAAATATCATCGACTGATTGAGGAGTTCTCCAAGCTATCTGGTCATCCAGTCATCCTCAATACCAGCTTCAACGTCATGGATGAGCCGATAGTGGCAAGCCCCTACGACGCCGTCAGATGCTTCTACTCGACGGGAATTGATACTCTATTCATCGGGGACTTCGTGCTCGAAAAAGCCCCAATTAAAGAGCGCGCGACCAGCAACATCCGTGAACTAGCGGGCAGTGAGCACTTCGTCTGATCCCTAAAAGGTCTAACGGTCCGGTTGAGGACATCCTTGGCCGCATCAAACCTATCAATTCTATCTAAGCCGCGGCTTGGGTTTTCCCACAGCTTCACCAATGCCTATAGGAAAAGAGCTCAGATGTTTAACTCTGTTTCAATTATTGGTACCGGCCACTGCGGTTGTGCTCTTGCGGTTGATACACTGTCGCGTGGCCTGGGGGTGCTGCTTTACGCTCATCCAGAACATGCGCGAAACCTCAATGCGATAGCGCAGCAAGGCTACTTAAATTCGGCGATGCAGATCGAGGGGCAATTTAAGCCAAGGTTAACTCAGAACATCGCGGAAGCCGTCAAATTCTCGAAATGCCTCATCATTACGACACCATCATTCGGGCACGACACAATTGTTAACGAACTAAAGTCATTTGACCTAAGTGACCATGTCCTTGTTGTCATAAGTGCGAACTTCTTCTCACTTGCATACATGAACGAGCTCAATGCTCGTTTGATCCTTGAAACAAATGCCGCTCCTTACGCGTCGCGGTTCGTAGATGGGGAAATCCTGGTTCTCGGGATCAAGAAAAACTTACAAATTGCAGCTTATCCAGCTGACATATCAGCTGACGACCGGAACGCAGTCGCTAGCGTTTTTTCCATGTCGCTCGAGTGGCAAGACAATGTATTGGATGTTGGACTCCAATCAAACAATGGTGTTTTCCACCCCGCTACCACAATATTGAATACCGCCCGTATAGAGCTTACCAAAGGCGATTTTTATTTTTACAAAGATGGAATTTCGACATCGGTCGGACGAATCATTGAATCTGTAGATCAGGAGCGACTGGCTATCGCCAATGCTTTTGGATACCGCCCGCAAACCTTGCTGAGCGAGATGATCAGCTTCTATGGCGGCGAATACAAAAGTTTCTCAGATTTTGCCTGTCATAGCGCTGTCCACAATAGGACAAAGAACACACCCAGCAGCATGGCAGAAAGGTACATCACTGAGGATGTGCCGTTCATCATGGTGCCATGGCACGAGCTTGGCCGAGTGGCAGGCATACAAGCACCTACCATGAGAAGCATCATCGAGTTTTCATCAATCATCAACAATGAGAATTATTTCCTCCACGGGAGGAACGCGAGAAAATTGAAAATTGAAAATCTCTCGATAGAAGATATTGTCCGCATAATAAAAGGAGGAACTTTTACGGCAGGAAACAGGCAGACGCATGCGGCATAAATATATGGGCAATACTATGTCTGACAAAATTAATCAGAACAATCAAGAAATCCACATAGAAAACCGATGGTCAAATGCAAAAGCCATTTCATGGGTCACGGTAGGAACCGGACTGTTCGCAATAATATTTTCATCAGCTAAATTTGCAGACGGAAGTATTTCAACATTTCAGATATTGTTCTTTAGATACATTGGCGGTCTTTTATCTCTTTTCTTGATAGCTTCTGTCTCCGGTGGACTGCGCTCCTATCATAGTTCAAAGCCGTTCCTCTATTTTCTCAGAGCAGGCTTTGGTGCCACGGGCGCAGGAGCCATCATGTTCGCATCTGCTAACATGCCAATCGTCGATGCCACCGCATTAGGACTGCTCTATGTTGTTTTCATTGTACCTCTCGGCGTAATCTTTCTGAGCGATAAGATCACACGACAACATCTTTTCGGGATCACCCTTTGTGGAGGAGGTACCGCGATAATAATGCTTTCCCGTGGGGCTTTTTCGTCCATAGATGCTGCGTATACTATTCCAGCAGCGGTTGCGATACTGGGAGCAGCTCTTCTCGCCCTTGAAGGGTTCATGATTAAAGTTCTTTCATATGTCGATAAACCACTCACGGTTCTGTTGTATACGAACGCATTTGGGCTGTTCATAACAGGAGCTTTTGCCGCTATGTCTTGGACAGGCATTTCATTGATTAATTCATTTCCATACCTTATTCTTGGCGTTGTTGCTATTTCTGCACAATATTGCATAGTTCGAGGATATAAATTAGCTGCATTGTCGATCGTTGCCCCAGTCGATTACAGTTGGCTGATATTTACAGCATTGATTGGATATATATTCTTCAACGAAGTTCCAACAGTTCCCGTGATCGTAGGATCATGTATCCTGGCCGTTGGCGGAACTGTCCTTGCTATAATTCGATCCACTTCTCCGAGTGTAGAAGCGAAAGATATTGGCCGCCTCCAATCTGTGGACTGACTCAGAAACGCTCGGCGCTGAGACTGCTCAGAACGCTTTTGCAGGCCAATCCAAAGCCGCGGTCGGATGCTGTAATACCGTGAGCGTCCGGTGAGCCAGTTTTGGTTAGGTGGGGAACTAGCGCAAGTTACGACACAGATGATTCATTTGTGACGCAACAGGGTATGTATGGCCAAGGTTGAGATCCTGACGGGTGCCAAGCGACAACGTCGATGGGCCACAGAACTGAAGCTTTCGATATTGCAGAAGCTTTCGGCGTAGATGGTACCGTTTCGGATGTAGCACGCCGGCACGACGTCCTTCCGCAAGCAGATCTATGCCTGGCGAAAGAAGTTATCGCCACACGAATTGAAATCTCCGGCACTGTAAACTTATGGGTGTCGGATCAAGGCAGGACCGTGAGGACTATGATCAGGCGGCCTGAAGATGAGCGATTTCACTCAACATCTGCGTCCCGGCCCCTCGCAGCTCACTTGCACATGCTGCAGATCGGTGCTGTGCAGATCTTCCAGGACCCGATGGTAGCTGGCACGAACGACATTCAGGAATTGTCCAAGACCCATGATGCCGTGTCGCGGGCCAAAACCGAGCTGTGGCACCGTATCCTGACCCACTACCTGCCGCTCTACTTTTCGGAAGCTGACCGTTTCCACCGCAGTTCACGCACCGATTGGTTCTTGGCCTTCCTAGAGATGTTTCCATCACCACATATGATCACGGTCATGACGAAGGACGAGTTCATCAAGACCGCATGGGAAGTGGTTGGCGGAAAGTGGAGAAGTCTCTCTTGTTGTCAGATATTTACGAGACAGCAAAGGCATCAGCAGGATTGCCCGTGTCGCCAAATTCAGACGCCATCCGCATGTTCCGCATGATGCTGGCCGAAGGACGAAGCCTGATCCGGCAGCGCAACGCCATCGAAGACAGGGCAGTCGAATTGCTGGGCGATCGGCCCGATTATCAATTGCTGCGCACCATTCCCGGCATCGGGCCAATCAATGCCCTGACCATACTCGCCGAGACGGGCGATCTGCGCCGCTGCCATCATCACCGTCAGTTTCTGAAGTTCTGCGGCATGGTTCTGGCTACAGTCCAGTCCGGCATGTTTCGCGGTCGAAGCAAGATATCCAAGTGCGGCAATGCTCGCCTGCGGCGCACTTTATGGCTGGCAGGGCAGACGGCGGTACTGAAGAAGGCCAACAGCTTCCGCGACAAGTTTGAGCGCTACATCGCGCAAGATCGTCACAACCCGGATTTGCGCCGCAAGGCCTACACCGCCATCGCCGCAAAGATGGCACGCACCATTCACGCCGTGATCAAATCCGGCGAACCCTATCGTCCCTCCTTCGAGGGGACGAGCCCAGGCGGAAGGACCCCTCTCTGTAGAGCCGTGGAGGCAGCTTCCTGACCTCGTAGATAATGTTCGGGCCTTCCGCTTAGGATTTAGGATCTCGTCTTAAGGACGGTGAGGGCGGCAACCAGGCCGACCCTGTATTTGCTATGGAAGAGACCACTTCTTGACGGCGGAGCCCGCCTGGGTAACTATTCAACACGTATCCGGTCCCTCGGATGCCCCGTGACCTGACGCCCTAAACCGCGTTTTGTTCCCGAGCTAGGACGTTATCCACACGAATGGCGAATGGTCTGCCTCGCCATTCGATCATCTGGTTCAGGCTTCGGATCACACGTTCAGCGGGCCGCGAAAAGTCTACTTCGATGCCCAGCCCCTCGCGGTTGAAGTCGTCCAAGACATTCAACAGCCGGAATTGCCGACCATCCTCCAAACGATCCGCCATGAAATCCATGGACCAGACCAGGTTCGGCTCATCCGGCACAGTCAGAGCGTCGGGCTTGTCCCGCTTCAAACGCTGGCGTGGCTTGATCCTGAGGTTCAACTCCAGCTCGCGGTAGATGCGGTATACACGCTTGTGGTTCCAGCGATGTCCTCGGACATTCCGCCGGTAAAGGAAGCACAGGCCAAAGCCCCAGGTCTTCTTTGCCCGCGTCAGTCCGATGAGGAGATCGGCGATCTGCTCGTTCTCGTCGTTCAGCTTGGCGCTGTAACGATAGCAGGTCTCGCTGACCTCGAAGGTCCGGCAGGCAAGCGCAATGCTCACCCCGTACAACGCCACTGCTTTCCCGGCCATCTCTCGGCGTTGAGACGGCCGTGTTATTTCTTCCCAAGGCTTCCTTCAGCAGTGCTGCCTGCATGATCATCTCGGCATACATCTTCTTCAGCCGCCGGTTCCCACCCTCCAGAGCCTTCATCTGGCGGATCATCGAGGCGTCCATGCCGCCATACTTCGAACGTCACTTGCAAAAGCTAGCAGTGCTCATCCCGTGTTCCCGGCATAACTCCGGCACAGGAATGCCGCCTTCTGCCTGGCGCAGGATGGCAGGATTTGTGGTTCGGTAAATCTGCTCGTCTTCATCAAAATCTCCTCGATCATAAAGCCCGAGAAAATTCTACTTTTGAAGCCCGTTATTTACCGGGGGGATTACCCCGCCATTGGTGACGACGCCGAAAGCGCGGCGGTTGTGGATGACGACCTCCTCGACGCAGACGCCTTCCTCGATCTTCGCGCCGAACATGCGGGCGCCCTTGGCATAGGCCATGGTGAGCGAATAGGGATCGATATAGCCGTCGCCGGGAATGAAGACCGCCCCCTCGATGCCGTCCCTGATGATGTAGGGGAAGCGCGCGGCTGCCTCATCGGCCGACAGCGAATGGCATTCGACGCCGAAGCTCTTGGCCTGGGTCATCGAACGCCGGATCTCGCTCCACCGCTCGGGGCTGCCGGCCAGGCGCAGCGAGCCGACCTTCTTCCAGGCGATGTGCTGGCCGGTTTCCGCCTCCAGCCGGTCGAAGACGTAGACCGAATTCTTCATCAGCCGGGTCAGGTTGCGCTTGCCGCGCAATTGCCCGACCAGGCCCGCCGCATGCCAGGTGCAGCCATGGGTCAGCATGGCCTTTTCCACCAGCAGCACGTCCTTTGCCCCGTCACGGGCAAGATGGTAGGCGACGGAGGTGCCGATGGCCCCGCCGCCGATGATCAGAATATGCACATGGCGATCCGCGCGGAATGTCATCTTCAAGTCCTCAGGCCTTGATCTTGTCCATGGCCGGGTCGAACATCGGCCCGAAGTGAAGGGTCGCCGGCGTCTTTTCCGCCGCAACGACGAGTTCGTAGGTTCCGCTGGCGAGATAGTCGTCCGTCACGCCGGCCGGATTGCGGACGTAACCGAAGCCGATGTTCTTGCCGAGCGTATAGCCGAAGCCGCCGCTGGTCAGGTAACCGACGGGTTCGCCATTCCTCAGGATCGTCTCGCGGCCGACCAGGACGATCTCGGGATCGTCGACCGTGAAGCCCATCAGGCGTTTGGTCAGCGTCTGTCCCTGGAGCCCCTCGAGCGTCCGGCGACCGAGGAAATCGGTGTTCTTGCGCAGCTTCACCGCCCAGCCGAGGCCCGCCTCGAAGGGCGTGTCATTGGGCGTGATGTCGGAGCCCCAGGCGCGGTAGCCCTTTTCCAGCCGCAGCGATTCCAGCGCCCGGTAGCCGATCGGGCGGATGTCATGCGCCTTGCCGGCTGCCATCAGCGCATCGAAAACCGCGCCGAGAGCGGCGATCGGAATGTGCAGTTCCCAGCCGAGTTCGCCGACATAGGTGACGCGTAGCGCCCGCACCGTCGTGCCGGCAATGGCGATCTCCCGCACATGGCCGAAGGGGAAGGCCTCGTTCGACACGTCGGCGGTGGTGACGGCGGCAAGCACCGCACGGGCCTTGGGGCCCATCAGCGACAGCGTGCCCCAGTCCTCGGTAATGTCGACAAAGCTGCAGTCGAGGCCGGCGGGAATGTGGTCGACGATCCAGCCGAAATCATGGGTGCGGAAGCCCGTGCCGGTGACGATGTAGAACCGGTCCTCGGCGATCCGCGCCACGGTCAGATCCGCCTCGATACCGCCGCGGGTGTTGAGGAGCTGGGTGTAGGTCAGCCGGCCGACGGGCTTGGATACGTCGTTGGCGCAGATCCAGTCCAAGGCCTTGAGGGCATCGGGACCGGATAGTTCGTATTTCGAGAAGGAGGACTGGTCGAAGACGCCGACCGCCTCGCGGACATGGGCGTGCTCCTCGCCGACCGGTCCGAACCAGTTCTGCCGGCCCATCGAATAGACGTCCTTCGGCTCGGTGCCGGGAGGGGCGAACCAGTTGGGGCGCTCCCAGCCGAGCTTCGAGCCGAACACGGCGCCACGGCTCTTCAGCCGCTCATAAAGCGGCGAGACGAGACGCGGCCGGCCGCTTTCATATTCCTCATGCGGAAAGCCGATCGTGTAGTGCTTGCCATAGGCTTCCAGCGTGCGGTCGAGCACCCACTGACGGTCGCGATGCATGCCGGCGAAGCGTCGGATGTCGACCACCCAGAGATCGAGCGGCGCCTCGCCGTCGACGACCCATTGCGCCAGCACCCAGCCGGCGCCACCGCCCGACGCGATGCCGAAGGCGTTGAAGCCGGCGCCGACGAACATGTTCTTGCATTCCGGAGCCACGCCGAGGATGAAGTTGCCGTCCGGGGTGAAGCTCTCCGGCCCGTTGATCATCTGCTTGACGCCGACCTTCTCGAGCGCCGGAATGCGTTCTATGGCCTGCATCATATGCTGTTCGAAATGGTCGAAATCGTCGTCGAACAGTCTGAACGCCCATTCGTTCGGCACGTCGCCGGTGGTCCAGGGCTGAGGGTTCGGCTCATAGCCGCCCATGACGAGGCCGCCGACCTCTTCCTTGAAATAGGTCCGCCGGTCCGGGTCGCGGATGGTCGGGGCGTCGGTCGAAAGGCCCTCGATCTTTTCGGTGATGATGTACTGATGCTTAACCGGCTGCAGCGGCACGTTGATGCCGGCCATGTCGCCCACCTGCCGCGCCCACTGGCCGGCGCAGTTGACCACCTTCTCGCAGGCGATGTCGCCGAGCGTCGTCTTCACCTTGAGAATGCGTCCGTCCTTCATCTCGAAGCCGGTGACGCGAACATTCTCGACGATCTTCGCCCCATGCATGCGGGCGCCGCGGGCGAGCGATTGGGTGATGTCGGAGGGGCTCGCCTGGCCGTCGGTCGGTAGCCAGCTGGCGCCGACCAGATCGTCGACATTCATCAGCGGCCACATGCGCTTCACCTCTTCCGGCGAGACGAGATGCATGTCCATGCCGAAGCTGCCGGCGGTGGTGGCCAGCCGCTTGAATTCGGTCCAGCGGTCCTGGTTGGTCGCGAGCCTCAGGCAACCCGTCATCTTCCAGCCGGTGGCAAGCCCGGTCTCGGCCTCCAGCCCCTTATAGAGGTCGACCGAATATTTGAGCACCCGGGTGATCGAGGCGGACGAGCGCAACTGGCCGACGAGCCCCGCCGCGTGCCAGGTCGAGCCGGATGTCAGGCCTCCCTGCTCCAGCAGGATCACGTCCGCCTTGTGGTCGCGGGCGAGATGATAGGCGGTGGAGCAGCCGATGATGCCGCCGCCGATGACGACGATTTGGGCGTGGGAGGGTAAGGTCATGATGCGTGTTTCCCGTAGATC
Organism: Rhizobium arsenicireducens; assembly: GCF_964021225.1. Taxonomy (NCBI): domain Bacteria; kingdom Pseudomonadati; phylum Pseudomonadota; class Alphaproteobacteria; order Hyphomicrobiales; family Rhizobiaceae; genus Rhizobium; species Rhizobium arsenicireducens. The sequence goes on from NZ_CAXHYK020000001.1 coordinate 2,864,919, forward strand.
GTGTGATAGTGATCGAGCGCTTCTTCGAGGCGCTTCAGATTGTCCGCCGTGTATCCGACATAGTCGGCCCCGGGCGCGTCGAGGTAGAGTTCGGAGACCATGCTCCACATCGCCTCGCGCAAAAGCGAGGCGCATTGCATGGCGGCCATGGAGCGGCGCATGCCGGCCGATGGCGCGCCGTCGAGATAGCTCTCGAGGAATTCTTCCGATTGCTCCGGCGTCAGCCCCGCATTGGAGGTCGCGCCGGCAAGGTCGAACATCGCGGTGGAAAAGCCCGCATATTCGAAGTCGATCAGCCAGAGGCGGTCGCCGTCATCGAGAATGTTCGACGGCAGAAGGTCGTTGTGGCCAAAGACGATCGGCAGGGGGATCTGGACCGCCTCCAGTTCGTGGGCCAGCGCCAGATAGCGGGGCAGTTCGGCCGTCATGCGGCTGCCGCCGGCCGCCAGTGTGCGCGCATAGTCGCGGATGACGTGGAAGGCCCAGAACATGAAGCCCGGCCCGGAGACATGCCGTGGCATCTCGGTGTGGAAGCGCCGGAGCAGCCGGGCGATGCGGCGGCGCTTGGCGGCGACGTCCGCACCGGACAGTGTCTTTGCTGCCAGGAACTGCGTAACCATGATCCCCGGCGCGGCATATTCGACGCGCGGGGCAAAGCCTGCGGCGTGGGCGGCCTGCGCCGTCATCGCCTCACGATCGCGGGAGACATGGTGGAACGGATAGTCGACACCGAAGCGGACGACATGGCGACCGCCGGCATCAGCGACCACGAAGCTCTCGTTGCTCAACCCACCATGCAGCGGCTCGATGGAGATCGGGCCGTTCCAGCACGGCAATCCCTGTATCCGGTCTTCGATCCTTGCGTCCCTCATCGTCATGCGGCGTGCTCCCGAAGTCGGGCCGCACCTGCGGAAATCAGGCGGTCGGCAATGATGGCGATGAAGGCGACGGCAAGCCCCGCGACCAGCCCGCGGCCGGTATCGGCCTTGGTGAGGGCGATATAGACCTCCTGGCCAAGGTCGCGCGTGCCGACCAGCGCGGTGATCACCAGCATGGAAAGCGCGAACATGATCGTCTGGTTGAGGCCGAGCAGGATTTCCGGCAGAGCCAGCCTCAACTTGATCTTGGTGAGGCTCTGCCAGGGGGTGCAGCCCATCGCGCGGCCGGCCTCGATCACCTTCGGATCGACGCGCTGGATGCCAAGCGCGGTGTAGCGAATGGCGGGGGCGATCGAATAGGCGACGACGGCGACCATCGCGGTGAAATCGCCGACCCGGAACAGCATGACGGCCGGCATGAGGTAGACGAAAGACGGCAGGGTCTGCAGCGTATCGAGGACCACCTGGAGCCATTTCCACAGGCGCTGCCGCTCAGCCGCCAGGATGCCGATCGGGATGCCGATCAGGCTGGCCACGATGACCGAGATGCCGCAGAGATAGACGGTGATCATCGCCTTTTCCCACTGCCCGGTCACGGCGATGAGAAGGGAGAGGATGCCGGCAATCAGCGCCAGCCGCAGGCCCCCGAGCCGGTAGCCAAGCAGCGCCAGAACGGCAACGACGCCCGGCCAGGGCAGTTCACCGAGGAAGCGCTTGAAGGGGATCAGCAGGTTGAGCAGCACGGCATTGCGCAGCGCCTCGAGGGTGTCGAAGAACCGCACGTTGATCCAGCCGACGATGTCGTTCCACAGGCTTCCGGTCGAAAGCACCCATGCATCCGGGTAGGATCTGACGGCCGGCCAGACGAGACCCAGCACGAACGTCACCGCCACAAAGGCGAACGCGGCGGCGACATAGGGGTGTCGGGCGACCAGGTTTCCTGTAGCTCCCGGCTGCGATTGCCCGGCCTTGCGGGCAAAGGCCTGGCTCAGGCGGTCGAGCGCCACGGCGAGCGCGACGATGGCGAACCCCGCCTCCATGCCGGCGCCGATGTCGAGGCGGCGAAGTGCTGCGAGCACGTCGAAACCGAGGCCGCCCGCCCCGATCATCGAGGCGATGATGACCATGTTGAGCGAGAGCATGATCACCTGATTGACGCCGACCATCAGCGCGTCGGAAGCCGATGGCACCATGACCTTCCAGGTCATCTGGCGCCGGGTGCAGCCGACCATGTAGCCGAGATCGACGATCTCGGAGGGCACGGCGCGAAGGCCGAGTATGGTGATGCGCACCATGGGCGGCATGGCATAGATCAGCGTGCCGACGATCGCGGCGGTCGGGCCGAAGCCGAAGAAGAACAGGATCGGCACGAGATAGGCGAAGATCGGAATCGTCTGCATGAGGTCGAGCAGCGGATTCAGCAGCCGCTCCAGCCAGGACCAGCGATAGGCGGCAAGCCCGAGCAGCAGGCCGAAGACCACGCCGATCGGCGCGGCGACGAGGATCGAGGCCAGCGTCACCATGGCGCTTTGCCACTGACCGAAGACGGCCAGGAAGCCGAAGCAGACTCCGACCAGCAGAGCGAGGCGCAGTCCGCCAGCGTAGTAGCCCATTAGGCCGATCGCAAGCACCACGCCCAGCCAGGAGACGGGCGGTAGAACCTGGATCGCGGACGAGCCCTGGCCATCGAGCAAACCGGTCGACAGCAGGCTCAGCACGATGCGGTATGGCAGGTCGATCACCTGGGCCACGAAGCGGGTCAGGTCGGTGAAGCTGAACAGGCCGAAATGCGCCTCGTCGATCAGCCACTTCATCCAGCCGCTGATGTGCCGCGCGGCGGGCAACTGCCAGGCTTTCGGATAGTCGAACATCCACTTGTCGAGGCTCGGGCCGAGCCACCAGCCGAGAAGAGTCACGCCCACGGCAAGGGCCAGGATGGACGGCAGCAGGCGCCCGCGGGCGTCGCCGGACCGACCCTCGTCCTCGCGGAACATGCCGATGATTCTTCGGGTCGATGCCATGCCCTCACCCCTGCATCATCAGGTTGACGACATCGTCTCGGTGGATCATGCCGACCGGATCCCCCTCCCCGTCGACGACCGTGATCGTCTCGCCCGCGGAGGCAAAGAGCGGGGCGATATCGGCGACGGTCGCGCGGGCCGACACGCGCACGGTGGCGGCCGCTCCCTCTGACGGTTTCATGATCGCTGCCACCTTCACCACCTTGGCGCGGGCCACGCTCCGGGTGAACTCGGCGACATAGTCCGTGGCCGGCTCGAGCACCAGTTCCTGCGGCGTGCCGCACTGGACGATCGCGCCGTCCTTCATGATCGCGATCCGGTCGGCCAGCCGGATCGCCTCGTCGAAGTCATGGGTGATGAAGACGATGGTCTTCTTCAGCACGGACTGCAGCCGGAGGAACTCGTCCTGCATCTCGCGGCGGATCAGCGGGTCGAGCGCCGAGAACGGCTCGTCGAGGAACCAGAGTTCGGGCTCGACGGCAAGCGAACGGGCGATGCCGACGCGCTGCTGCTGGCCGCCCGAGAGCTCGCGCGGATAGGCGCCTTCCTTGCCGGCAAGGCCGACCAGCTCGATCATCCTTCGCGCCCGCTCTTCGCGCGCGCTGCGTTCGATGCCCTGGACTTCGAGTGGGAAGGCGACATTGGCAAGCACGGTCAGGTGCGGCAAGAGGGCGAAATGCTGGAACACCATGCCCATCTGGTGGCGGCGGATGTCGATCATCCGGCTTTCGCTCGCCGAAAGCAGGTCCTCGCCGTTGAAGAGGATTTCACCCGAGGTCGGCTCGATCAGCCGGGAAAGGCAGCGCACCAGCGTCGACTTGCCCGAACCGGAAAGCCCCATGATGACGAAGATCTCGCCGGTCGCGACATGCAGGTTGACGTCGCGCACCGCACCGACAAGTCCGGCGGCGGCAAGGCTCTCGATGCTGGGTGATCCATCGGCGGCACGCACGGCTTCGCGGGCGCCGGCGCCGAATATCTTCCAGACATTGCGGCAGACGAGTTTGGCTTCTGCAGGCATGAGTTTTCCCGTCGAAGGCGGAGGCTGGCGAGACGCGTGGAATAGACGGCCGCCCTCACCGCGCAGCGGCGAGGACGGCCAAGCTGCCTATTTCTTGATCCATCCGGACCAGCGGGCCTCATTGGCTCCGATCCACTCGGCGACCACTTCGTCCACCTTCTTGCCGTCGAGGTCGACCTTGGTGATCATCGCACCCATTTCGTCATTGTTGATATTGAAGGCCTTGATCGCGGCATAGGCGCCCGGCCACTTGTCCTTCATACCGGACCAACCGACCTTCCAGATCGGACCGAAGGGCTTGCCGCAGTCATGCGTCGCATCGGGATTGAGGCCGGCTGCGGCATCCTCGTAGCATTCCTTGGAATAGGTCGGGAACTCGACCCATTCGCCCTTGTACTTGGCCGGCGCCCAATGCGGGGCATAGATCCACAACACGATCGGCGCCTGGCGCTGGTAGGCGCTTTCCAGTTCGGCAAAGAGGGCGGCGTCCGTGCCGGCATGGACGACTTCGAAGGGCAGATCGAGCGCTTCGATCCGCTCCTCGTCGAAACCGCCCCAAGTGACGGGGCCGCCGAGATAGCGGCCCTTCGGCGCCGTTTCAGCCGTCGAGAAGGCTTCCGCGCAGGCAGGGTCCTTCAGCGCCTCCCAGTTCGGCAGGCCCGGGCATTTCTCCTTCATATACTCCGGAAACCACCATTCCTCCTTGGCGAGCATGCCGGTCTCGCCGAGGTTTTCGACCTTGCCGGTCGCAGTCCCGGCATCCAGCGCCTCGCGGCCCGTCGTCTCCCAGATCTCCATGGCGACGTGCAGATCGCCGGATTCCAGCCCGGCGAACTGGGCAAGGTAGTCGGCCTGGACATATTCGACCGAGTATCCGGCCTTCTTCAGTACCTCACCCATTAGCTGTGTGGTGATCAGCTGGCCCGTCCAGTCGTGGAGCGTCAGCTTGATTGGGTCTGTCAATTCCTGTGCGATTGCGGGGGCGGCCAGACCGGCACTCGCAAGCATCAGGCATGTGGCGGCGATTCTTGGCAGTTGGGTAAGGTGGAGCATGCGAGTTCTCCCAGTAGAGCCCGTTGAAACATGATTGGAACTGGCTGGGCACCGGGTCGTCGTTCCCCGTACTTTTCGTATCTCGTGACGACGGTGCGCAGGTCAATCTCATGTCAGCATCCGCCGGATGTCAATGTTGCTTTGTGGTATTTTGTGTTTTTATGACCGAATATGCAGCGATTGCCGGATCGACCGGCCTCCGCTATCAGCTTTGCCATCATTTCAAGGGGCTGGCCCATGACTCCATCGAGACGACACCGCGACATCTTCCGGCTGCTGCAGCGCGACGGGACGATCACGGTTTCCGAACTGGCAAGCAAGTTGGGCGTCTCCCTGGAAACCGTGCGGCGCGACTTAAAGCCGCTGGCCGGGAACGGCTCGGTCATCAAGATGCATGGTGCGGTCGGGCTGCCGTCGGTCGCGGGAGAAGCGCCGTTCGAGAAGCGCATGCGCGAGAACAGCGACGCCAAGAAGGCGATCGCGGAATCGGTCGCGGCGACCATCCGCGACGGCGATTCCATCATGATGGACACCGGCACGACGACGAGCTTTCTCGCCCGCGCGCTTTTGTCCCGCCGCCGTCTGACCGTGGTGACCAATTCCTCCGACATCGCCCGGACGCTCGCGACCGTCAACGACAACAGGGTCTACATGGCCGGCGGAGAGTTGCGCAGCGACAATGGCGCGGCGTTCGGAGCGACGGCGATCGAATTCGCCAGCCGGTTTTCCGTCACCCATGCAATCATCTCGGCCGGCGCCGTCAACAGCCGGGGCGTCATGGACTACGATCTCGAGGAAGCAGAATTCGCCCGCATAGTGCTGAGCCGCGGCAAGCGCGCCATCGTTATCACCGATTCCTCGAAGTTCGGCCGCGAGGGACTGGTGCTGGTCAGCGGCTTTGCCGCCGTCACGGAAATCGCCACGGACAAGCTTCCGCCCAAAGACATCACAGACGCCCTCGACGCCGCCGGCGTCGACCTGCTGCTCGCTTGAGCAGCGGTCGCATCAGTTCCGGGGCCTCGCCCGGCACCGGCAACGAACATGAAAATGGGCATCACCAGCTGCAGCGGACGAAGGTCGCGAAAGCCGTTCGCCACCCGCAAGAGCGTTATAAGGGCCGCCGTAGGGGCCCCGGCATAACGCAGCCGCAGCACCGGGAGGCCGGGACCGCCATGGGATAGCTGCGGTCAATGATATGCTGCCGCCGTTTCAACCGACTCGGGGAGCAAGTCAAGGAACAGTTCGTAGGGCTCGATGTGTCGCAGGATATAACGCCTGTTCGCGTCATTGGTCGGAATGGTAAGATTGTCCGGTCGGGTACCTGCCGTTAAACCCCAGAGGGATATCAAAGGCCGCAAGGAGGCAAAAGGCGTCAAATGCGGTCGGCATCTTCTTGCCAAGCTGGGGGCATCCACACACGTACCGCCCCGATCTGTTGCGCAGACCTGAAAGCTCCGTTTTCGCAAGTTCAATCGCAAGGAGATGCACCTATGTCATCTGCCTTCCCTCCGTGAGCGCCCCACCGCGCTAAGCAGGCATTTTAACGATGTCGGCCGAAGGGGTGCCGGTCTGAGCGGTGAGCCTTCCGTCACGCCCGGCAGATCCCACCATTCGCCGCTCATCTTCTAAAAGTACGATCCTGATTTGCAGCGAAGATCGCAGGACGTCCGTGCTGGCGTGCTTCGACCGGAGAAGGCCCAACGCACAACGGCATCAAGGAGAGTAAAGCGGAGGGTTATCCATGAGACGAAAGCTCTGGATCAGCGATTCACTCGCAAACGCCGTTTGATAGAGTAACGGGGGGAATACAGAAGAACTGATCAAACGACGTTTTCAAATCCCCCGATATGGACGTCCAACTCAGAGCGCTAACGTCGACTGTTCCTGAGGCAGGAAGCCCGGAATCTGTGGGCTGGCCATCCCATAAGGAAACCTCGGAAGTCTGCACCAAAAGGGGCGGTGTCATCACTCCTGATCATCGGCATCGTTCGGCACGTCAAGACCGATATGGGTCTTCTTGCGGAACTCCCGCTGAATAGCCCCTGAATTTGTAGACACCTTCTTTCCTAATTTTGAGGCAAGAAGATCATCATGAGCAAATTGAATTTCAGCGAAGAGTTTAAGCGGGACGCGGTGCGTCAGATCACGGAACGGGGCTATCCGGTTGCGGAAGTTTCGCAGCGGCTGGGTGTGAGCCCGCACTCGCTTTATGAGTGGAAGAGGTTCTCCTCGGCGTCTGGCAATCAGGGCAGCGACCAGGCCGACGAGATAAGGCAGCTTAAAAAAGAACTGGCGCGTGTCACCGAGGAGCGCGACATCCTAAAGAAAGCGACCGCGTTTTTCGCCAAGGATGCAAAGTGAAGTACGCGCTCGTTGCAAAGCATCAACAGCGGTTTTCGGTGCGGACGATGTGCCATCTTTTGCGCATTCATCCCAGCGGCTTTTACGCTTGGCTGCGGACACCCTTGAGCAAGCGGGCTTGTGAAGACGAACGGCAAATTGGTCTTCTGCGGAAAGCCTGGGAGGAAAGTGGCAAGGTCTACGGCTACCGCACGCTTCACGACGACCTGCTCGACCACGGCGAGACATCCTGCCCCAACCGGGTTGCCCGCCTGACACGGATTGCCGGGATAAAGGCTCAGATCGGTTACAAACGCCGTCCTGGAATTTACGGCGGCAAGCTGTCCATTGTCATCGACAGCACTCTGGATCGGCAATTCGACGTCGCGGACCCGGACAAAGCCTGGGTCACCGACATCACCTACATCCGAACCAACGAAGGCTTCGCCTATCTCGCGGTGGTGATCGATCTCTATTCCCGCCGCGTCATCGGCTGGTCGATGCAGAGCCGACAGACAACGGATGTCGTGCTGCAGGCGTTGCTGATGGCTGTCTGGAGACGAAAGCCAAAGGAAAAGGTTCTGGTGCATTCGGATCAGGGATCGCAATTCACCAGCATGGACTGGGCATCCTTCCTAAAGCACCACAATCTGGTTCACTCGATGAGCCGACGCGGTAATTGCCATGATAACGCTGTAGCCGAAAGCTTCTTCAATCTGCTGAAGCGCGAGCGGATACGGCGAAAAGTCTATCGGTCACGAGACGAAGCCAGGCAGGACGTATTCGATTACATCGAGATGTTCTACAACCCGAAACCCAAACATGTCAGAAACGGAATACTGTCACCTGTCGAGTTCGAAGAGCAGCAGAAAACGTAACCCGAGGGTGTCTACCAAACGCGGGGCTATTCAACTCGACACATCCCCCAGTCTCTCCTCAACCTTCCATTGGTCCGGATGAGCGCTCGGCTTCGAACTTGGCGGCTTCTTCGACGACGGACAATCGCCAGTCCACCGGCTCTCAAAAGATGGTGAGGCCGTGGGAGAGGTAGTCAGCGGGAATGTTGGAGAATGGATCGACATGGATCACCAGGATCCACAATCCGGCGAGTGCAGTAATCGAGAAGATCGTGCATGCGAGTCTCCCGGCCGCTGGGCGGTCGATATGCAGAATGGCGACCGTGACCATGGTCAGGAAGGTGAACGACAGCAGCAGATACCATTTCGATGGGTCGATCAGGCTGACATTGATGCCGAGCCGCGCATTGCGCGCATCCTGAAGCTCGTCGAAGTCGCTGACGATCTTTGCCCCGACGGCCGCAGGAATGGTGGATCCCACGGTCCTCAGAACAGTCATTCGGATATCCTGGACCGCGGCATCGACGCGCGGATCGCCGAACGCGGCGCCCCGGTGGCCAACGCCTTCAGTGTCTTTCACAAGACGCACATAACGGGTGACGCTGTCATGCAGTTGAGGGATGTCGAGCGCCGATGGTGCCGCCACTCCGAGCAGCCTCATCACTGACGACCGTTCCGCAGCAATGACCTGGTCGGCCCTGTTGCCGAGGCTCCACAGGTCGGAGGCCGCAAAGCCCAGCGAGAGCGCCCAGGCGGTTGCGACCACGCCCATGAAGGCGGGAACCGGAACGTACCTGTCGCCCGGACCCAATGCTCGGGGCCCCCATCTGAACACGAAAAGAGCAACGACCAGACATGAGCCGACGAAGAGGATCGTCGTCAGGAGAAGCAGCGGTTTCGGAAGCAGCAGAATGTGTTGCACGACGCTTCTCCGGTCAGTGTTGAACAATGAGCGGACTATGTGCGACACCCGCATGCTTGCGGATATTGGTTACGGCCGCAGTCAGGCGATCATTGCCTGCGACAACCTTGCGCCCAGCCGCCACCAGCCGGTCCACCTGCGCGGTTTCCAGGGTCAGGCGTGTCGGGATCAAGTTGAGATCCCGCGTGGTTTCCGGGTCGACGCCGGCAAAGGAGAGATGCTCGACCATCGCGTTGACGTCGCGACAGTTCCAGCCGGCCGTCGTTCCGCAAATCCGCCTGACTTTCTCGAGCGACAGGCTGCAGCGGTATCTGACGAGTTGGTCCCGCCATATCGACACTGCCTGACGCAGCGCGTCGATTTCATCGCGCAAGGCTGCCGACATGCTTGTGTCGGTTGCCGCCTTAAGGAGCGGTCCGATGGGGAGATTGTTCATGTTGCGACCCCATGTCTCGGTCTGGCCACGTCCGGCATCGGCAATCACGAAGATGAAATGGCGCAACTTCACGGCCTCTTCCGCCGACAATGGACCATGCGGGCTGTCGGCTGCGGCACGTTCGAGCACAAAGCCGGTAATGCCGAGATTGTCCGTCAGCCCGCCGTCCAGCAGTCTGACATAGTTCAGATCGGATTCATTCTGATAGGCGTTCAGCGCCTCGGCATAGGCCCGCAGGCGGATTGAATGACGCGGGTCCGCAAGCGCCCGTGTCAGCCATTGCGGTCGCTCATAGTGGCATTGCGCCCGTTTCGTCTGCAGAACGACCGGGCTGAACACCACCGGAAATGCCGCCGATGCGGCGACGGCGTCGGAGATGCGAACCTTGTCCAGGTCGCTGCAGAGCGCGGCAAAGGTGTCGTATGTGAACAGAAACGGCGTCCGATTGTAGATGTCGGAGGCATTGATCCAGACCGTCGGTGCATTTGGCCATCTGAAGCTGGAAAGGTCGGCCTCGTCGAAAAGATTGTTATCGAGCCAGCGTGCAAATGTGCTGCGATCGTTCACGCCGCCGGACAGCGCACGAGACAGCGTGATCGGCGACATCATGCTGGTTCGCATCGTGGCTTCCGGGTCCTGATAGAGGAACCGCCGGTCCAGATCACGATATCCGTCTCGTCCCTTGTAACCGAAATAGGCCGCGACCACAGAACCGCCCGATACTCCGGAGATCATTCTGATGTTGTCGACCATCGAGCGGCGATAGGGGACTTCATCGACGACGATGTCGTCCAGCGCGGTCAATACGCCATAGGAAAATGCCGATGCCCGCATGCCGCCGCCCGAAAACGCGAGTGCGACGACGGTGGATCCATCGTCGCCGCCGTCGGCTATGAATCTCGGCGTGGGCGGCGGAGCATCCGAACCGGCAAGGTTGATGGGACCGACATCCTTGGCCGCGCAGCCGTAGAGACACGCCAACGAGGCAATCAATGCACAAATAGACTTCAACCCGGTCACGTTTCTCCCCCCGCGAGAACTCAAAGGCCACCCATTGTAGTGATGTCAAACCTGCTAACAAATCCTTTCGTTTCGTTCCTGTCCCGAAACGTCAAGGTGCAAGCCGCCCTTGAGAGGGCTGGAAAGTTTCGTTCGGCAGGCGGTCGGAGACGGACTTCACGAACTGCAAGATGAGTTCTGCGATCTTGATTATTGCCGTAAATGGACGCCAAGACCCCCTTGATCGAAAAGGATACTCCAGGGCACGCATGCTCCCTCGGCGCCGCATAGGGTGAGGAAAAACCTGATGCAAGGTATTGTTCGCTGAGCGAACAATTCAACATCCTGATCTTGGCGGGTTTGGAAGACTGAACTACCAGTTACGCGTCAACGGGTACGATAGGAGGTCGCTATCTGGCTGACAGCCATTTCCGACAACGAGCGGATAGCCGCACACCCGCTGCAAGATACGCGGACCTCAGGGAGGATTACATGACCAAGTTCACCAGAAGACATTTCCTTGGCACTACGCTGGCAGCCGGCGCCATGACGATTTCGGCTCCTGCCGTGCTACATGCCGCACGCGTTACAAATCTGCGCTTTGCCAATTTCGCCGGCCCCAACGCCTTCATGTCGACCGACATCTTCCGTCCGTGGTTCGACAAGATCGAGGCCGCTTCTGAAGGCACGCTGAAGATCGATATGTATGACGGCGGTTCGCTTGCGGCTGCAGCGGATGTCTATGACGCCGTGCGCAAGGGCGTCGCCGATCTGGGATGGGGTGTTACCAGTTATACGCCGGGCCGCTTCGTGGCTGCCACGGTGTGCGAACTGCCCTTCGAGGCGCCCAGTTGTGCTGCCGCCTCGGCGGGTCTCTGGTCAACCTACGAGGCCGGTCTACTCGATGGCTTCAAGGGCGTCGAGATCATGGCTGTGATGTCCTCCGGTATCCAGCTTGCGCATGCTACCAAGGACTTCCGCATGCCCGCGGACCTCAAAGGCGAGCGCGTGCGCGCCGGGGGTGCTGCCGCTGCGCGCATGTGGGAGGCGTTCGGCGCCATCCCTGTTTCCCTTCCCGCCTCTGATATCGCCGAAAGCCTTTCAAAGAACACGCTCACCGGTTCGATGAACGACTGGAATGCCCTGCAGACATGGGGGATCATGGAGTTCGTTCGTTATCATGTTGATGTGCCACTCGGCTCTTCTCCCTGCTTCCTGACGCTAAACAAGGATACATTTGCGGATCTTCCCGAGCCCGCCAAGGCGGCGATCAAGGCGCATTCCGGCCCCGTCTTCAACGCGCATTGGGCTGAGAAGCTGGATGGCGAGAACGCCAGGTTGCGGGCAGAAGTGGACAAGATGAGCAATCATGCCATCCATGTACCGGATGCGGCCGCCGTCGCCGAAGCGCATGCCTTCCTCGAACCCATGCGAGCCGCCTGGATTGAAGCGACGCCGAACGGCCAGCAGGTACTTGACCTCTTCCGAAAGAGCGTCGAGGAGTTTGCCAAATCATGAGCGGCGGCGTCGCAACTGAATGGCTCCGGGAGAAATCCCGGAGCCAGACGTTTTTCGGGAGGTTTGGCATGACGAAATTGTCGTCGGGTTTGATGTATGCGGCCATGGTCGGCCTGATGTTGCTGGCTGTGGCAACAGTGGTGGATGTCGGCGGACGCAAACTTGTCGATGGTTTCTCCGTTCGCGGCATTTATGAACTGTCCAGTTTGCTCATGGCCGTGATTGTCGCCATGAGCGTGGCACCCGCCTTCCTTCAGCGCCGCAATCTTACACTCGATCTATTCCTGCCTCGAATGGGTGACGCGCGCGTGCTGGGACTGTTCGCGGCGGTCCTGGAAATGATATTCCTGTCGCTCGTCGCTTGGCAGATTTATCTGCGCGGCGTCGATGCTGTTGAATTTCACGAGACGACGAGCCTGCTGGAAGTGCCCGTCGCCCCCTTCTGGTATGTCACGAGTTTTGCGCTGGTCTTCGCCACATTGGCGCTGGCATGGCAAACGTTGCGCAGTTTAGGCGCATTGCTTGAGGCGCCGCGCCGGCAGGTGCTGCGCGCCGTTGTTTCTTTCTCTCTCATCGTCCTGATCGCTGGTCTTCTTATCTGGCAGGTTGCATCCGGTGATCTCGGTCCCGGCTGGCGGGCGACGGCTGCCTTCGTTACGCTTTACCTTCTGCTACTTGGCGGTCAGCCGATCGGTATAGGGCTCGGACTTTCAGGCTTTGTCTTCCTGCTGGTCGATATAGGTTCGCGACAGGCTTTTGCGGTCGTCGGCAACGAAGCGATCAAGGCATTTTCTTCCACCAGCCTTTCGGCGATCCCGCTTTTCATGCTGATGGGGGCATTCGCTGTGCGCGCAGGGATGGCCCGCGATATTTTCAGCGCCGCAAGCGCCTTGACCGCGGGGCTTCGCGGCGGGTTGCCGGTGGCCAGCATTCTCGGCTGTGCCGCCTTCGGAGCCATTTCAGGGTCTTCTATCGCCACCACCGCCACGTTTGGCAAGGTCGCCTTTGGCGAAATGAAGGCGCGCGGCTACGACACGGCGCTGGCCACCGGTTCTCTGGCCGCAGGCGGAACGCTGGGAGCGTTGATTCCGCCGTCGGTGGTCCTGATCATCTATTGCGTTCTGGTCGAGGTCTCGATCCTCGATGCCTTCATGGCCGCGTTGATACCGGGGCTGCTGGCGGCGGCGCTCTATGTCGTGGCGATTATGATCAGCATTCGTCTGCGCCCGGAGCTTTCGCCCGCGCCGTCGGGCTTCGACACAAGGATGTTTTTGCGCGCCCTTCTCGCTGCATGGCGTCCGATCCTATTATTCACCCTGGTCCTTTCGGGGCTTTACGGCGGGGTCTTCACCACACAGGAAGCGGCGGCAGTCGGTGCAGTTCTGGCGCTGGTCTTTGCTCTCTTCAGCCCTGAGTTCACGCTGCGCGGTTTTTGGAACAGCCTCGCCGAGGCGGCGGTCAACTCGGCCGCGATCTATGTCGTCGTCGCCGGGGCAAACATGTTTGCCGCCTATCTGACGATGACGGACATCACCACGACTGTGTTGACTGTGGTCGATCTGAACACGACCCCCTACTGGTTGATACTGCTGTGCATTGTCATCATGTACCTGATCCTGGGTAGCGTGTTCGATACGATGGCGGCGGTTCTCGTTACGGCGCCTTTCATCATTCCGCTGATTACCGCGATGGGATACGATTTGATCTGGTGGGGCATCGTCATGCTGTCACTGGTCGAAATCGGCATGATCACGCCACCAATCGGGATGAATGTGTTCGTCATGCAATCGGTCATCGCGCGCGAGGTGCCGCTTTCCACCATCTTCCGCGGTACGGTTCCCTTCCTCATGGCAGATGTGGTTCAACTCCTGCTACTGATCCTCTTCCCGATAATCTCGCTTTGGCTGCCAGGGGTATTGTGACATGCCGGAAAAAAGAGTTGCCCTTGTTGTCGGCGCCGCAAGCGGTATCGGCGCCGCGACAGCGCGGCGGCTGGCGCGGGACGGGTTCCGCCTCGCCGTCGCCGATCGGGACCAGGCGGCGTTGGCAGGCGTTGCCACGGAGACTGGCGCTTGCGCGTTCCCGGTCGATATCGCTGATGAAGCCTCGGTGACGACACTCTTCGATGCCGTGGAAGCGGCATTGGGGCCGGTGGCAGTCCTTGTCAACACAGCGGCGATATCGCCAATGAAGCCAGGCGGCGGCATGCTGGGCATGGCCGATACGTCATCGGATGTCATCCGGCGCGTCATGGATATCAACGTCTTGGGGGCGCTTTGGCTCAGCCGGGAATATTCTCTCAGGGCCGACCGTGTCGAAAGAGGAGACGGGCGGGTCGTTCTGCTTTCCTCCTCGGCGGCACGGCTTGGCGGTATGCGCTCGGCGGTGGTCTACAGCACATCCAAGGGCGCAATTCAGTCCCTCGTCAAGGGACTGGCGCGGGAACTCGCGCCCCGCGCCATCACTGTCAATTGCGTGGCGCCTGGACTGGTGGATACACCTATGTTGCGCGCCGGTCTCGATCCGGCACAGGACGAGGAAGCCAATAAGGCCGTCCCACTCGGGCGCATCGGCACAGCGGATGAAATGGCCAATGCCATTGCCTGGCTGGTTTCCGATCAGGCCGCCTACATGACCGGCGCGACGCTGGACGTGAATGGCGGCTACCATATGCTCTGAGGGTTTCATGAAGAGCTGGCATCAGTCCAGCGTCGACCTGGACAATTATCCGCTCTATCGCCAGTCGATGCAGCGGAACTACGATGCCGTCCTGCCCGCTGGTACCGAGGTGCACTTCACAGGGGGTGCCGCTTTCGACCTGGTCAGGCTTGTCCCCGAGCAGCCGGTGGCTAAATCTGAAGTTGCGGCGGCAGCGCGGCTATGTCCACCGCCGCGGCTGCGGCGCATGCCCTGAGATCATCGAGATGCCGCTCGGCGATCTCGGCCGGCGTCGCGGATGAACGGAAGAAGATGATATTCACTGCGCCATAGAGCCTTCCGCCTGCATGCAGCGGCACGGCGATGGCGCTGATGTTTTCCTGGCTTTGCCCAACCGACAACGCATAACCGAGCCGGTATACTTCCTGTGCTGCCTTCGCGACGCGCTCAGGATTGGCAATCATGTCCGCCTCCCGGGGATTCTTGGTCCGCAGGATAAGGCTTGCCTGACGGATTTCCTCCTCCGACATTGCACTCAGTATCGCCTTGCCAAGCGAGGAATACATCAGCGAACGCTCCTTGCCGACCATGCGACTGTGAACCGACATCGGGCTTAGCCTGTGGGTTGAATGGCGTATGCGTACGGCCCCGAGATGGAAGCTGGCGAAATCGCTCGGCCAGAGGATCTTCGCCGTGAGCGCCCGCATATGCGGCGCAACGGCCTGCGCTACCAGGTCGTCGGTCTTCAGTCCTTCACCGAGACGATGCGCCTTCGATGTGAGCGCGAGAAGCCGATCGTCCTCGCGCCGGGTGACGTAGCCCAGCCGGATCAGTGTCTCGGCGATCCGGTAAAGCGAACTGCGGTCTATACCCGTCATGTCCCTGAGCTCGCTTATCGAGGCCCACCCCGTGTCGCTTAACGCCTCGAGCACGGTCAGGCCGCGAGCGATGGCCTCGACTGGACGGTAACTCTCATCTGGAGTGATTTGCATACATGAACCTCGATCGACCGGAGGCCGGAGCTGATCGGGATACTTGGCGTCTAACCGGATCACGGTCAAGTCCGCCGCCTACAGGTCAGCGCGCCCGACCGTTTGCGGCGGTCGCATCGGCGCTCTGTTCGCCTAACGAACTTCAGAGACTCTGCGCTTGAGGATGAGTGTGGTTTTGAGGAAGTTGAAACATCTGCAAAATCAAGCCGCTGCGAGATGCACGGCGGCGTGTCCGGTGCGAAGATGTGTTCGCCCGCAAGGCACTATCGGTAAGGGAGGAAGGAATGCTTGTTGGATCAGTGTGCATGTCGCACAGTCCGCTGATCGACCGGAACCGGGCGGATTCCGGCGTCGAGGCTCGCTTCAATGCGGCTGTGGATACGGCCGCGCAGTTCGTCAAAGAGACGCGGCCCGATTTGGTGGTGATCATTTATCCTGACCACGTCAACGGCTTTTTCTACAACCTGCTGCCGTCGTTCTGTGTCGGTATCGCGGGCAAGTCGATCGGCGACTTCGGCACAGCTGTCGGGGCGTTGGACATACCGGAAGTGCGCGCGCTGTCGCTCGCCCGTTCCGTTCTCGATCAGGGCGTGGACACTGCCATTTCATACCAGATGGATGTGGATCATGGCGCGATGCAGCCCTATGAATATCTGACCGCGCATCTTGACGTACCCGCGATCATTCCCGTTTTTGTGAACTGCGCCATGGCGCCACGCCCAACCTGGGAACGGGTCCGCGCGCTTGGCCGCGCTATCGGTCACTGGGCAAGAGAAGAGGCCGGTGAGCGGGTGCTGATCATCGGTTCTGGCGGACTGTCGCATGATCCGCCCATTCCCAACATCATGACGTCTCCGGCCGCTGTGCGCCGGCAGCTTATTGAGGGCAATGCGCTCAGCCATGCCCAGCGTCATGCCCGCCAGAGCAGGGCAATGGCCGAGGGGCCGGCACTTGCTGCCGGAAAGTCCGAAATCCTGCCGCTCAATCCAGAATGGGACCGTCGCCTGATGGCGGCTCTTGTGGCGGGCAATCTTTCCGTTCTGGACGAAAGCCCGGATGAGCTAATTACCCGTACGGGCGGTCGCGGTGGCCATGAGGTACGCAGCTGGGTTGCGGCTCTGGCCGCCATGGGTGCGGGATACCGGGGCGAGGAGCTCTTCTATGAGCCGATTGATGAGTGGATCACCGGCATGGGCATCATGACGGCCCGTCCGGGCTGAACCGCGACGCCGCACCGTCGCCACCTGCCAGGGTGGGCGGCACACTTCCCAATCCATTACAGGAATAGATGATGTCCGAATTCCACAATTCCGTTTGGAGCGACCTGACCGGCGTTTCATTCTCGCAAGGTTTTCTCGATGCAGGGGGTATCCGCACCCGGTTCATTGCCTCTGGCTCGCCCGACAAGCCGCTTCTGCTGCTGCTGCATGGCACGGGCGGCCATGCCGAGGCTTACAGCCGCAATCTCGGCGCGCATGGCGAGCATTTCCACACGGTCGCCATCGATCTGATCGGTCATGGCTGGACCGATAAGCCTGCGAAAGGTTACGAGATCGGCGACTATGCAGCCCATGTGCTGAAGGTCATGGATGCGCTTGGCCGCAAGCGCGCGTCGATTTCCGGGGAATCGCTTGGCGGCTGGGTCGCAGCCTATATCGCCATCCATCATCCTGAACGTGTCGAGAAGCTGGTTCTGAACACGTCCGGAGGCTGGACCGCTCACCCGGAAGTGATGAACCGCCTGAAGACGCTGTCCATGGAGGCGGTCAATGACCCCAATCCGGAGCGTATCCGCCAGCGTCTGGAATTCCTGATGCACGATAAGTGCAAGGTGAATGACGATCTGGTGGAAACCCGCCGCGCCATATATGCGCAGCCCGCGCTGAAGGCGGTCATGCCGGAAATTCTCTGCCTTCAGGAAATGGAAATTCGCCGCCGCAACATGTTCACGCCCGAGCAGACGTTGCATATCAAGGCGCCCACGCTGGTGCTCTGGACCTCGCACGATCCGACCGCCACCCCGGAGGAAGGTCGAAACATTGCGTCCTCCATTCCGGGTGCGAAGTTTGTCGTGATGAACGAATGTGGGCACTGGCCCCAATTCGAGGATGCACCATTGTTCAACCGGATTCATCTGGAGTTTCTTCGTGCCGAGTGAACTTGAAGCAATTGCCGCCGCCCTGCGTGCGGCCGAATCCGATGGCCGGCCGATTGCTCCGGTGCGCGACAGAATCACCACCGCCAGCGAGGCCTATGAGGTTCAGGAGATCAACACGCGCCTGCGCATTGCATCAGGCGGGCGGTTGGTTGGCCGCAAGATCGGCCTCACCAATCCGGCCGTTCAGAAGCAGTTGGGTGTCGACCAACCCGACTACGGCATGCTCTTCGCCGACATGGACATGAACCACGGCGCCGAGCTGCCCTGGTCGCAGGGCGCGCAATGGAAGGTGGAAGCCGAGCTTGCCTTCATTCTGAACCGGGAACTGCCACATGCGGACTGTTCGATGGCCGAGGTTCTTCGCGCGGTGGAATATGTGGTTCCATCGATCGAGATTGTCGGTTCGCGCATAGCGGACTGGGATATTCGCTTCGTGGATACCGTCGCCGACAATGCATCCTCCGCCTTCTTCACCCTTGGCCCTTCGGCGCGACGGCTGTCGGGAACCGATCTTCTCGATTGTCGCATGGAGATGACCTGTGGTGACGAGATCGTCAGTCAGGGCACAGGCCGCGCCTGCCTTGGCTCGCCGTTGAACGCGGTTTTGTGGTTGGCCCGCACCATGGCTTGCGTCGAGCGACCACTGGCTGAAGGTGATGTGGTGCTGTCCGGCGCGCTTGGTCCCATGGTAGCCGCCCGTCCGGAGGCTCGTTTCACGGCCCGCATCGAAGGCTTCGGCGAGACCGCCATCGCCTTTGGCGCTCGCTAACGGCCGACCCCGGCCTTGTGCGTGGATGGTCGCGGGCCAAGACAGCGACCATCCTGTTCTCATCGAAAAATCGCGTCACCACGTAGGCCACGCTTTGGTGGACGCAGCGGTGGTGCTCTTTGACACGAAGGAATGCGATGAAGCCTGAACTTCTCGTAGTCGTTCCACCGCGCCCTCGCCAGATGGCGCAACTGGAGCGGGATTATGTTTTGCACCGGTATGACGGGCTGGCGCCCGAGGCGGCCCGCGAGCTGCTCCTGGATGTGGGGTCGCGCATACGCGGCGTGGTCATTAGCGGCGGCGTTGCCTTTGGGCAGCGCGAACTGGAACGGATGCCGTCGCTCGAAATCGTTGCCAGCGCCGCTGCCGGTTACGAGGAGATCGACAGTGATTTCGTGCGCGCGCGCGGCATCCGGTTCACCACCGGATCGCTGACTGCCTGCGAGGACGTCGCCGATATGGGCATGCTGCTGCTGATGGCGGCGCGGCGACAATTGCTGGCTGGCGACCGCTGGGTGCGGTCGGGCGAATGGGAACGGCAAGGCATGATGCCGCTCGCCCGTTCGAATGCAGGCAAGAAACTCGGTATCGTTGGCATGGGGGTGATAGGTCGGCGCATCGTCCCGCGTGCCCTTGTCTTCGGGCAGGAGGTCGCTTATTTCGCCCGCTCGCCGCAGCCCGCGGTCACGGCCCGGTTCGAGCCTGATCTTCTCGCCCTCTCAAGCTGGGCCGACGCGTTGATCGTTATCGTGTCCGGCGGGCCGTCCACGCGCAATCTGATCGATGCGCAAGTGATCGGCGCGCTGGGGCCGGATGGTGTTCTTGTGAATATTTCGCGAGGCAGCGTGGTAGACGAGGAAGCGCTGATCGCGGCGCTTTCCACAGGCGGCCTTGCTGCTGCCGGGCTGGATGTCTTCGCCTCGGAACCCGCGCCGGATCCGCGTCTTCTTGCCCTTGCGAATGTCACGCTCATGCCGCACCACGCATCGGGTACCGTGGAAAGCCGGGATGCGATGGACCAGCAGGTCGTTGACAATCTTGCCGCGCATTTTGCAGGCAAGCCTCTTCTGAGCGCCATCATCTGATAACCGGAGCTGCATCGGTCATGTCCGACTTCCTGAACGAACTGCCCGAGGGCGTCGCCATCATCGATGCCGATGTCATGGAACGCTATCTCACCGATTTCCGCCGCAAGTATACAGGCAGGGCCATGGCCGTGCTGCGCCCGCGTTCAACCGAAGAGGTGGTGTCCTGTGTGCGTCTTTGCGCCAAGCATGGTGTGTCGATCGTGCCGCAGGGCGGAAATACATCCTATTGCGCCGCCGCGACGCCGGACGGTAGCGGCAGCCAGGTCATTTTGTCCTTCGAAAGAATGAACCGCATACGTGAGATCGACAGATTGAACCGCTCGGTTACGGTGGAGGCCGGCGTGATCCTCTCAAGCCTGCAGGATGCCGTTGCCTCCGTCGGGCTTGAGTGCCCACTGTCCCTTGGGGCGAAGGGAAGTTGCCAGATCGGCGGCAATATTTCGACGAATGCCGGAGGCATGAACGTTATCGGTGCAGGCGTGACACGGGACCTCGTGCTTGGGCTCGAAGTTGTCCTTTCCGATGGCCAGGTTCTGGATACGCTGGAGCCGTTGCGCAAGGACAATTCGGGCTATGCCGTGGATCAGCTTTTCATCGGCGCAGAGGGAACGCTCGGGCTGATCACGGCCGCGACCCTGCGCATGCGCCGCCTTGCTGAAAAGTCAATGACCGCGTTTCTTGCCTGTCCCTGTCTCGAGAGCGTGCCGTCCATGCTGGATCGCGTCCAGGCTGCGACCGGCGACGGTGTGAGGATCTTCGAGTATATCGGTCACGACGCGATGGACAGGCTGCTGTCGACGCGGTCGGAATTGCGCCTGCCGCTAGAACGCAAAAGCCCACACTATCTTTTGGTCGAGGTGGCAACAGGCACAAGCGCCATGCCGCTCGAGCATGTTTTCGAGGCACTCGTTGGGGACTTCATGGAAGAGGGGCTGTTGACGGATGGGGCAATCGCCGCCAGCGATACCCAGCGTCTAGCGCTGATGGATTTACGCGAAAGCATTCCCGAGGGCGAGGTGCTGTCCGGCGGTTCCGTGAAGCACGATGTCGCGGTGCGTCCGTCACGTATCGCCGATTTCATAGAGCGAGCATCGGCGATCGTGCTTGAGCGAGGGTGTGGAGCGCGTCTTTCGGTCTATGGTCATGTCGGCGACGGCAACGTGCACTTCAACGTTTTGCCCGCACCCGATAATCCCGTTGTGACCAAGGAATGGATCGAGACGGAATTGTCGCCATCAATCTACAGGCTGACAAGGGAGATGGGCGGCACCTTCAGCGCCGAATACGGTATCGGTCAGGCAAAGCTTAGCCTGAACGCAGCCTATGGCAATCCGGTGAAGAGCGAACTGATGCGGCGTATCAAGCGCGGCATTGATCCTCAAAACCGTTTCAATCCCGGAAAGGTCGTCGCCAGGGACGCGTGATCTGGCCTTATCTTCCTGTCGCTTGGCTCGTAATGGGGTTCTTCCTTACTCGAGTGGTGTGGAGGGAGTATACGTGCCATCGGCAATTCAGGTCCGACCGCCGCGGCATCCCGCTTCAGCTGCCGCAGGATGGAGTTGTCGCTGCGCTCCCCAGGACGGCCGCCCGTGCTTGCGCCAGCAAATTGACAATCTCGACTACCCTCGTCGTCTGTTGCGAATAAGCGGAGACAACTGTCGTCAGGCATTCCGTGAACGTCTGGAGTAAACATGAACGATGCGCATATCGCCAGCGGCTCAGTGCGCGCTTGACCTCCACGGCGTGTCCTTGAATCGGCAAGTCAGTCGTGATCTGTGAAGAATGACCTCGAGCAGCTGTTCGTCCGATAACAGGAATAGGTTAAAGCCGCTACTCGGCGAGCTCTGAAGCACTTCGCACCTGCGCCGTTCAGACACCAATGGAAGATACAGGATCAAAAGCCCTGGCGGCGCAATTCTGTCGCAATACGCTCACGCGATGCCATATCTCGCGTCGAAAATGCGCTAAAGTAGTGCGCCGAATTTGCATCTGGCTTGAGACGGCGGACTTTCTGTCGCCAGCGGGCCGCCTGTTCATGACGCTCGGCCAAGCCGTTCGCGACAAGTGCAATCATGGCAATGAGATAATGTGCGCCGGGCGTGGTAGCCGCGCGGTCGGCCCAGGCGGCTGCGGCCTCATAGTCCTCTTGCTGGATCAGCATCAGCGCCCGAACACCGTGAATGCCATAGAGCAGCGGGTCGAGCGGACTCAGATGCAGCGAGGTGTTTAACGCGGCGTGTGCGCCAGGCGCATTTCCTGCAATCATTGCCGTGAAACCGGCGGCGTAGAAGCCTTGCGCATAGTTCGGATTTAGTGTCGTCGCGCGTGCCAACCATTCGGCGGCGATATCGGGCTCGTCGGACAGCCAAAATGTGCGCCCCATGGTGAAGTTCGCAAAGGGGTCGAGGGGGTCCAACTCCAAACTCCGCTCGGCATGCTGCCGCGCGTTGCGTGCAGCCAATGCCGGATCCGGCGTCAAATGCAGGAACGCTTCCACAAAGCTGGTGAAAGACAGGCCCGCATGGGCGCGCGCGAATTGGGCATCCGCCGTAACAGCTCGTTCGAAGCAGCATTTCGCCAACGCAGTGTCGGTTTCCGTGAACCGATAAAGATGACCGAGACCGATGTGGTAGTTCGCCCAGGCGTCCAGTCCGGCCGGATCGCGCAATCGTGCGATGCGCGCCTCGTTGTCGGGTATGTGCACCTCAAGCGCCGACACCAGGTGCGCCACAATTCGCGCCCTCAGATCGGGAGCCGCATCAACGGCAGCCGCAAGCCTGTCTGCCCAGATGATCTCGCGCGAGCTGGCGTCGGTCAGCTCAAGGGTCACCGCGATGTTACGACCGGTATTTTCGATGGCCCCGGACAGGACGTAGCGCGCTGCAAGTGCTGTCGATACAAGATCAACATCTGCGGCGACCTGTCGGAAGCGAAAGGTCGATCCCCGGGCGATGACGGCAAGCCATCGAAGGCGCGACAATGCCTCGATGATTTCGTGCGGGATCGCGTCGCCAAGTATGGCGAGTTCCGGCACCACGCCAAGCCGCTGAAAGGGCAGAACAGCGATCGAGGGACGCTCGCCGGGACGACAGGATGGCCGGTGGACCATATCCCCTGGAGTCGCATGCAAGAGTGGTGAAGTCGTCAGTACCTCGGGAATGAAGCGGAACCCTCGGCCGTGAATTGTGCGTATCATGGCCTGTTGCGTACCGTCGTCGCCGAGGGCCTTGCGGGCTGAGCGGATGCGACTGGATATGCTGGCGTCCGAGACTGCCTCACCTTGCCAGACAGCGGCGACAATCTCGTCCTTGGTGACCATGTGGTCACGGTTTCGGACAAGATAAATGAGCAGGGAAAGCACCTGTGGCTCAAGCCGTACCGGCTCATCTCCACAGCATAGCTGAAATCGATCCGCATCAAGTCGAAAGTCGCCGAATGACCAAGCCATGCGACAACATACAGCAGAAAACCCGGATTCTACAGGAAATCTTCAGAACTCCGTCAAGCTTGCTCGAAGCAGATGCCACAAGATCAGCGGGTACAACTGTCTCAACCATGGCAGGACTCAAGCAGAAGTGGAGCAAACGATGCAAGAAAACGCGATAGAGATAAGACGGTTCGAAACGCCTGATCAACGCCTCGATATGAAGGAGCGTGGGGGCATCTCAATTCTCAAGATGGCCGACGGCAGTGCGGGGATGCACGCGATTTTCGAGCCCGGCTGGACCTGGGAGGCCGACGAGAAACCGTTGCTTGGCTCGCCCGACGCCTGCCCGATGCGACACACGGGCTACTGTATTTCCGGAAAGCTCGTCGTCCGCATGATCGACACCGGCATCGAGACGCACATAAGCACCGGTGATTTCTTTGAAATACCCCCAGGGCATGACGCCTATGTCGATGGTGGCGATCGGGTGGAGCTGATCCTGTTCGCGCCGCCCGAACACCAACACTGAGCGGATGTCATTCGCGCGAATGTACTGGGGCTGATCAAGAAAACGGGGAGAAGCAATGGACAAGATGATAGTAGGCACAACGCAGGGGCGTGGCAGACTGTTTGCCAGCATCCCCGGGACTGTGGCGATACCGCCGCAATTCGGGTCAGCAGTATCGTCCCGGCCGGTGTTGATATCGGACCGCTCACTCTGTCGGTGTTGCCTCAATCGTATTCCTTGAGGAATTCCGAGACGGTTTGCAGGCAGAGCTCCTTTTCCTCCACGTGGGGCATGTGGCTCGATTGCTCAAAGACCACCCAGCGACAGCCGGGGATATTCTCGACATAGGGGGCGACCACCAACGGCGTTGCCTCGTCATGGCGCCCCGAGATGCGCTTCTTCCCATTGTCGGCCGCGTTCAGCAATCACGTGAGAGCGGAGTCAAGAATTGCGTTACCGATCATGAACTGAGACCCAATTACCACCCGTTTTTGGGGATCAGCGCACTTACAGAAGCAGTCGCGCGACTTCCCGGCCATCGATTGCCTCGATGCGATAGCGATCGTGCGGAGTTCCCCCGGTGGTTTCGGCGGCAATCATGGCGTTCACGACGGCTTCTTCGATGCATTGGACTGCGGCGCTATAGGTAGGATCGAGGATCTCGTCGTTGACCATTTCGAGAGTTAACACCGGGCCGGCCTTGTGGCGCATTGGATGGGGATTGGCGGTCGAGAAGGCGAGGAAGATGTCGCCGGAATTGTTGCCGCCGATGGTGCCGTTGCGGCCGATGCCGATGGCGCCGCGCCGGGCGAGCTTCTGCAACTGGTGGGGCGCGAGCGGCAGGTCGGTGGCGATCACCACGATGATCGAGCCGCGCTCGGAAAGGCCGGGATCGTTCTGCTTCAGCAGTTTGCCGACCGGCGCGCCGCCGATCGTCAGCCAGTCGCGCTGGCCGTGATTGGCCTGCACCAGGGCAGCGACCGTGTAAGGCTCGCCGTCGAGTGCGATCCGTCGCGAGGCGGTGCCGGTGCCGCCCTTGAAGCCGTAGGCGATCATGCCTGCGCCGCCGCCGACATTGCCTTCCGCGACCGGGCCGGGTTTCGCGCCGTTCAGTGCCGCAAAGACATGATCGACGGTCACATGCTGGCCGTTGATGTCGTTGAGCAGCCCGTCATAGGTTTCGGCCACCACCGGCATGATCCACAGATGCTCGTCGCCTTCGTAGGTCGCGGCATATCGGTCGATCATCCAGCGCACCGCGCCGTGATGGGTGATGCCGACGCTGTGGGTATTGGTGATGAGCACCGGACCGACGAAATAGCCGCCGTCCTCGATCCAGTGCGATCCGGTCATCTCGCCATTGCCGTTGAAGCGATGAATGCCGGCAAAGACGGGAACGGGTTCATCGGCCGTGGCATGCGGCAGGATGGCGGTGACGCCGGTGCGCACCGGCAGCTTGCGGCCGGGCCGGGGCGTTTCCTCGCGGATGGTCGAGAAGCCGACATGGAGACCGGCGACGTCGGTAATGGCGTTGAGCGCACCGGGCGTGCCGTCGAAGGCAATGCCGAAATCGCGGGCGCGCTTTCTGCCGGGTGCGGTCGTGTCGTCGGTCATGGCGTCGCTTCCATTGGCAACCCGTCTTCTCTCAGCACACCGTGAGCTTCACGCCGTTGCTGTCCAGGCTTTCTTTCAGTTCGTCGCCCGGCGCCTGGTCGGTGACGACATGGGCGATGTCGCGCCAAGGCGCATAGCGTGCAGGGAACAGCCGGTCGTGCTTGGAATGGTCGGCGACGACGACGGTGCGCGCGGCACGGGAAACCATGGCGGTATAGACCGCGCCGCATTCGAGAAGCGCATCCGAAGGGCCGTCGGGACCGAGCCCGCTGGCGCCGAGGATGGCAAAGTCGGCGTAGAAGGAATTGAGGAACGACACTGCATGGGCGCCGACGGTCGCGCCCTCGGTGGCGTGATAGTCGCCGGGCAGCATGACGACCTTGATGGTCGGATTGATGGAGAGCACGGTGGCCACGCCGAAGGAATGGGTGAGCACGGTGATGTTCTTCATCTCCACCGCGATGCGCCGGGCCGTGTGCACCGTCGTCGAGCCCGAGCCTATCATCAGCACCTGCGCGCCCTTGAGGATCTGCACCGCCGCCCTGGCAATCCGCTCGCGCTCGGTGACGAAGAGGGTGTGGCGCTCGGTGACCGATGGCTCGGTCGAAAGCGAGCGCACGGCGCCGCCATAGGTACGGTTGAGCAGGCCCTGCTCGGTCATCTCGTCGAGGTCGCGGCGGATGGTCTCGGTCGAGACATCGAGCCTTCGGGCGAGTTCGGCCACGCGCAGGCTCGGCGCCTGGTTGAGTTCGGTCAGGATGCGCTCCTGGCGCACGCTCTTCGGTTTCTTCATCGCCGCTTGCTCCCCTGCCGTCCGTCCGTCTTTTCGTTCACCCATTCCCGCCCGCCGGCGAGCACCGCGTCGTAGACCGCGCCGCCGATCGCCCGGCCGACATCGGTGTGAAGCCCGGCATAGGTCTGGCGCCGATCGGCGACCGGGCAGGCGACGGCGATGCAGTCGGTTCCCGTGCCGGTGACCACGAGACCGTCCCTGGTCCAGTTGAGATCGATCACCGCTGCGGTGCGCGCCTCGGTGGCGATCGACAGGGCCTCGATCAGGCCCGCCTCGTCGAGCGGCTGATCGATATGGGCAACGAGATTGATCGTGCCTGTCCGCCCGGAAAGGGGCGTGTCCGCGCCGACGCGGCCGGCGTTGGCAAGGCCGACGGTCGCCAGACAGAAGCCGGTCGCTTCGCCGCTTTGCCGGACGGCCTGATGGTGTTTTGTCACGTCGCGCGATGTCATCATCTGCACCGCATCGCCGTAGCCCGCCGCCGTCAGCCGGTCGCTGAGCAGGGCCGCCGGATCGACGCCGATCGGCAGGTCCGTTTCTGACACTTCGAGCCAGGCGACGGCGTCGGCGCGGACAAAGCCCGGCCGCGTCAGGGACCAACTGAGCACGGCCTGTTCCGCGGCGAAGCGGACGGCAAGGGTCTTGTCGACACAGAGGATTTCGGGCGCTTTCATTGGCCAAGTAGTGTCAGGAAGGGCGAAGCTGAACAAGTCTCGGCCGTATGCCATCCCCGACTGTCTCATCCTTGCGCGGGCGGCAGATAGCCCACCAGCTCGTCGGTGTTCATGACATTGGCGTAGATCATGTGGATGCGCTCGAGCTCGCTTACATGCAAATCCATCGAGCCTGCCGCGCAGGCGTCATCGACAACGATTACGTCGAAGCTTTCGTCGGCGAGGCTGCGCACGGTCGAGGAGACGCACTGATCGGTGAAGATGCCGGTGCACACAACGTGGGTGATGCCCATGTTGGCAAGCATGAGCCGCAGGTTGGTGCCGGTCAGCGCGCTGTCGGTCGTCTTGGTGACGACGATCTCGCCGCCGAGCGGCGCGATCTGTGACAGGATCTGCGAGGCCTCCTCGTCCTTCGGCAGCAGCAGGTTGTTCCAGCCGGGCTTCTTCTGGCTGAGCGAGCGGTCGCGGCCATCCGTGCGCTGGCAGGCGATGCGGGCAAAGAGCACGTCGAGACCGAGCGCCCGGAAACGCTCCAGAAGGCGCTGATTGTTGGGGATGACGGTGCCATGCATGCGCTCGTGGAACGGTGTCCAGGCGTGATAGCGGGCAAGGTCGCTGGCCGACAGGGTCGCAGGGTCCGGGCGATCGAGATAGGTGTTCTGCATGTCGATGACGAGCAGCGCCACCTTGCCCCTTTCGAGCACCGGATCCTCAGGCTCCGGTGCGCCCTGGTAGTAGAAGGAACGGCGTTCGGTCTTCCAGCTCATGCGATGATCCTCATGCTTCCGCCTGGCGGCGACGCACCAGCATGATGACAAGTCCGCCGGCAAGCAACAGGGCGGCAGCCGAAAGCGTGCTCATGGTGCCGAGCGCCGGCACCATCGGCGAATAGCCGGCGACCATCTTCGAGTAGAGCCATTTCGGGATCGTCGAGTCGACGCCCGCGGTATAGAGCGACAGCGGGAAATTGCCCCAGGAGAGCAGGAAGGCGAAGAGCGCGCCCGACCAGATGCCCGGCCAGAGGATCGGCAGGGTGATTTCGCGCAGGATGAACCAGCGGCTGGCGCCAAGGTCGCGGGCGGCCTCTTCGAGTGTCGGGTCGAAGGAGTAGACCTGGATGGCTATGACCAGGGTGACGACCGGCACGATCCAGACGAGATGGGCGACGACGGCGGTCTGCCAGCTCGGATTGATGCCGAGTGCATTGAACCAGAGCAGAAGGGCCAGCCCCAGCACCGGCTGCGGAAAGAAGACGGGCAGAAGGATCGCCTTCTGGAACAGCTTGCGGCCCTTCCAGTCGTAACGGGCGAAGGCGAGCGCCCCGAAGAAGGCGAAGACCACCGAGACCAGCGTGACGATGAAGGCGATCAGCAGCGAGTTCTGTACCAGCGTCTGGATTTCGTATGAGGCCAGCGTCTTGCCCCACCATTCGGTCGAGAAGACGCGGATCGGGAAGGCGAAGTAGCGTCCTTTCGACAGGCCGGCCAGCGCGCCGCAGACGATCGGCAGGTAGATGGCGAGAACGACGAAGGCGGTCCAGAGCTTGACGAAGGCGCGGGCGCGGATTTGCGAGCGGGTTTCCATGTCTCACTTCTTTCCGAGAATGCGGTCGAGATCGAGCTTCGACAGGACGTAGAGGGCAAGCCCGCTGACGATGATGACGAGCAGGATGGCGAGCGCCGAACCCAGCGGCCAGTTCTGCGCATAGGTAAAGGCGACCTCGATATCCTGGGCGATGGTGATGACCGACTGGCCACCGAGGATCTTGGATTCGGCGATGGCGCCGGCGCCGAGCACGAAGGTGAGCAGCATGCCGATCAGGATGCCGGGCATGGCGAGCGGCAGTTCGATCTCGCGCCAGATCATCAGCCGGCCGGCACCAAGGTCGCGCGCCGCATCGACCAGATCCTTGGGGATCATGGCGATGCCGAGCGACATCGGGAAGAGCATGAAGGGCAGGTAGACATAGAGCATGCCGAAGAGGATGGCGCCGGGCGTGTAGAGCACTTCCGGGCCGCCGGAAAAGCCGAGCCATTTCAGCCCGCCGTCGAGCACGCCGTTCTTGATGAAGAACAGCACCCAGCCATAGAGACGGACGTTTTCCGAGACGAACAGCGGAAAGACGAAGAGCACGCCGATGAAGCCAGACCATTTGCCGAACATGCGGTTGAGGCCGTAGGCGATCGGATAGGCGATCACCGCCAGAAGCACCACGGTGGCGAATGCATAGGCGAGCGACCAGGCAAACGACATCCATACGGTATTGGAGGTGTCAAAGATCGCCGCGAAATTGGCCAAGGTGAAGGAACGGAAGACGTCGAAGCTTTTCGGCGTGGCAAAGGCGTAAGCCGCGACCGTCAGCAGCGGGGCGAGGAAGCCGAGCACCAGCAGGATGACGACAGGGCCGGCGGCGCGCAGGCCGGCGGGGATTGCGGGCAGCGCACTTGTGCGGCTTGCCCTATCCTCGTGAGTAACAGCCGCCATGTCAGTCTCCCACCACGATGGCATCGCGGGCATCCCAGCCGATGGTGACGGTGTCACCTGCGGAGATGCCGGCAACCGCCGTGCGTGCCGCCTCGACGAGGTAGATCCGTTCGCCCGAATGCACCTGATACTGCATGCGCGAGCCGAGCGAATATTCGTTGTAGATCTTGCCGGTGATCAGGTTGTCGGCGCTCGATGGGCCGGTGACGAAGCGCATGGTTTCCGGCCGCACGATGACGGTGGCCGTGTCGCCGATCGCCTCGTTGACCGGGGCCACCGTCATCGGCTTGCCGTCGGTCAGGGTCCAGGCGCCCTGACCCTCGCGCTTCACCTCGAAACTGTTCACTTCGCCGAAGAACTCGGCGACGAAGCGGGTTGCGGGCCGGGTATAGATCTCCTCCGGCGTACCGATCTGCACGAGGCGACCGCGGCTCATGACGCCGACGCGGTCGGACATCACCATGGCTTCCTCGAGCGAATGGGTGATGTAGACGAAGGTCTTTCCGCTCT
Organism: Rhizobium arsenicireducens; assembly: GCF_964021225.1. NCBI lineage: Bacteria > Pseudomonadati > Pseudomonadota > Alphaproteobacteria > Hyphomicrobiales > Rhizobiaceae > Rhizobium > Rhizobium arsenicireducens. The sequence continues at coordinate 2,894,639 of NZ_CAXHYK020000001.1, forward strand.
CGCGGTGCAGGTCCTTCAGCTCCTTCTCCAGTACCTTCTTCAGCTTGTAGTCGAGCGCCGACAGCGGCTCGTCGAAGAACAGCACGTCCGGGTCGTAGGCAAAGGCGCGGGCCAGCGCCACGCGCTGCTTTTCGCCGCCCGAGCAGCGCATCACGTTCTTGGAATAGTAGCTCTCGGGCAGGCGCACCATGCGCATCAGCTCGAGCGCACGGGCCTTGCGCTCGGCGGCCGGCATCTTGCGGACCTTCAGCGGGAACTCGATGTTCTCGCCGACCGTCTTGTGCGGGAAAAGCGCCAGCGACTGGAAGACAAGACATGTCGGCCGCTTGTCGGCCGGCACGTCGTTGATCAGTTCGCCGCGCAGCGTGATGTAGCCTTCCGACGGCAATTCCATGCCGGCGAGCATGCGCAGAAGCGTCGTCTTGCCGGACCCGGAGGGTCCGACAATGGTGACGAACTCGCCCTCCTTGATGTCGACATTGATGCCGTCGACCGCGGCGAAGTCGCCGAAGGTCTTGCGGACATCGACCAGCTGCAGAACCGGTGCCGTTGTAGCCTGGACTGCGTCTTCGGTCTCCGATTTCGTGTCGGTCAGGGTGGGCGAGATCATCGCAAGGCTCATTTCGTTTGCTCCGTCGGGACAGGACCGGCTCAGCCGCGCAGGCGCTTGGCCGCCGTCATCAGTTCCAGTGCCTTGTCGTAGTCTGGCACGATGTCGTACTCGGCCGAACGGGCCATGTCCTCTTCAAGGCTGTCCCACTGGATGGCGTCCAGTTCGTCCTTGGTGAAGAGTTCGAAGCACTTCGGATTGCCCATCTGGCTGACCGGGTTGAAGGTGCCCTCGGCAAAGGCGACCGTGTGGGCGACTTCCGGGTCCTGGACGTATTTGAGGAATTCGATGGCGAGCGGCGACAGGTCCGGATTGTTGACGGTCGAGGTGATCTCGATCCAGGAAATGCCGCCCTTGCCGTCGATCGGGCCCTTGAGCGGGGTGATGGCGCGCAGGTTCGGATAACCGTCGGCGCGGGCCGGCGAGACGGAATAGGTGCCGCCGGTCATGTAGAGGTCGATTTCGCCGGAAACCAGCGCCTGGTTGAGCGAGGCCATGTCGCCGACCATCTTGGCGCCCTTGAACACCTTCTCGGCGGTCGCGGAGAAGGTCTTGAACTCCTCTTCCGTGTGTTCCTTGAACGGGTTGATGCCGGCGATCAGGAAGATATTGAACACGTTCCAGTCGTCGGATTCCTGGATGCCGTACTTGCCGGCGAGGGCCGTGTCGTTGAACAGGTCCCAGCCCTGTTCTTCCGCCGTCGCCTTGCTGACCTTGTCGGTGTTGACGACGAAGCTGTAGGGCCCGAAGCGCTGGGCCATGCCGAGCAGGTCCTTGCCGTCGTCACTCATTGCCCAGCGATACGGCGCCTTGAAGTCCGGCAGCATGGTGTCGAAGTAAGGCTCGAACTCGGCGCGCGGCAAAGGCTTGATGAGGCCGGCCGGTGCCATGACCTTGCGGGCCCAGGGATTGTTGACGTTGATGAGGTCCCAGATCTTGGTTTCGCCGGCGCGCAGGCGGTTGATCATGGTCGGGTCGTTGGTCAGGCTTTCGGCCTTGACGGTCGCCGACTGGCTGGAGCGGAACGGGTCGAGCACCTGGGCGGAATTGTAGCCTTCCCAGCAGAGGATGTTCAGTTCCTTCTCGCGCGCGGCGAAGGCGCGCGTGGCGCTTGCCAGAGGACCGGAAAGGGCGGCGGCGCCCATCATCTGCATCATGTTACGTCTGGAGAGTTTCATCATTATCGTTCCCCTGTTTTTGGCCGGCTGTGACGGCTTGTGAACTTATAATGTTGGAACTGTGTCGTAAAAATGTGTGGTTTACAACATCTATTTTCTTCTTCATTGTGCATTGCGCAATGGGGATGAGGCAAGCGAAATGACGCCTGCCGGCGTCCTGCATCCGCCGCCGAATTCCGCCTAATGTACGAGAATTACTTTGCATTTCTTTTGGGCAATCGCCGATGCAGGAGTGGCTAGGTTTTAATCTCGCGCAAAAAAATCGGGCAATATCGGCGGCTGAGCCCCCTTGGTCCAGAACAACGAAGTGAGCCAGAAATGTTGAAGTCGCTACAAGGTAAAACAGTTATCGTCACGGGTGGCAGCCGCGGGATCGGCAAGGGCATCGCATTGCGCTTCGGGGAGGCCGGGCTGAACGTGCTCGTCGTGTCGCGCAGCCAGGCGGATGCTGACGCTGTCGCCGCCGAGATCGGTCCGAACGCCTCGGGATATGCCGCCGATGTCAGCACGGAAGAAGGCTGCAAGGGCATGGTCGAGGCGGCCGTCGCCCGCTATGGCGGCGTTGACGTGCTATGCGCCAATGCCGGCATCTTCCCGGCCGCCAAGCTCGGCGAAATGACGGCGGCCGATTTCGACCACGTCATCTCGACCAATCTCAAGAGCACCTTCCTCAGCGTCTCGGCGGTGCTGCCGGCGATGACCAAGGCAGGCTCCGGCCGCATCATCATCACCTCATCGATCACCGGACCGATCACCGGTTATCCGGGCTGGTCGCATTACGGGGCGAGCAAGGCAGGCCAGCTCGGCTTCATGCGGACGGCTGCGATCGAGCTTGCGCCGAAGAAGATCACCGTCAATGCCGTCATGCCCGGCAACATCATGACGGAAGGCCTCGAGGGCAACGGTCCGGAATATATCGCTTCCATGGAAGCCTCGGTGCCGCTCCGCCGCCTCGGCACGCCGGCGGACATCGCCAATGCCGCCCTGTTCTTCGCCTCCGAGGAAGCGGCCTATATTACCGGCCAGTCGATTGTCGTCGATGGTGGCCAGATCCTGCCGGAATCGCTTGGCGCGCTCGAAGCTATGGGTTGAAAATGGAAAAAGCCGGGCACGATTGTCGTGCCCGGCTTTTTCGCAAGGTGTGCGGGCGCTTCAACGCGCCTTGAGAATGGTGTCGAGCGTGCCGGTGAAGAGATTGGCATCCTCTTGTGAGAAACACAGCGGCGGGCGGATCTTCAGCGTCGCGCCGTATTTGCCGGCGGCCCCGATCAGGATGCCGTTGTGCTTCAGCTGGTTGATCGCATGGGTGGCGAGCGCCGTGTCCGGCTCTCCCGTCGCCGGGTCGACGAAATCGAGGCCGATGAACAGGCCGGCGCCGCGAACCTCGCCGATTTCGGAATGGGTGCCCTGCAAGGCCTCAAGCGACTGCTCGAAATAGCCGCCGACGGTGGCGGATCGCTCGACCAGTCCCTCGTCCTCGATCACCTGCAGTACGGCATGGCCGGCCGCCGCGGCCACCGGATTGCCGCCGAAGGTGTTGAAATAGCCGGTCTCCTCGCAGAACCGCTTGAGGAACTCCGGTCGGGTGACGACCCCGCCCATGGGAAAACCGTTGCCCATGGGCTTGCCCATGGTGACGATGTCGGGCGTCACGCCGTGGCGCTCGAAACCCCACAAGCCGCCGCCGGTGCGGCCAAAGCCGGGCTGGACCTCGTCGGCGATCAACAGGCCCCCGGCGCGGTGCACGACATCGGTCGCCCCTTTCAGGAAGCCGGCCGGATCGGCATAGATGCCGTCGCTTGAGAAGATCGTGTCGATGATCAGTGCGGCAAGGCCGATGCCGCGCGACTTCAGCTCGGCGATCGCCTGTTCGACCGAGGCGGCGAAACTCGCCTCGACGCTCAAGCCGTCGCGGGGGGCGGGCGCCGGGATGATTGCCACGAAGGGCGCGGGCTTGCGCTTGCGCAGCGAGGAGGGGGAGATCTCGGTCACCAGCGCCGTATTGCCGTGATAGGCGGCCTCGGTGACGATGAAGCCTTCCGCGCCGGTGGCGATGCGGGCGATGCGCATGGCGAGATCATTGCTCTCGCTGCCGGTGCAGGTGAGGACGACATTGCTCAGGCTATCCGGAAACTTTGAGAGCAGCTTTTCGGTATAGGCCTCGACGACGCGGTTGAGGTAGCGCGTGTGGATGTTGAGTTCGCCGACCTGGCGGGCGACCGCCTCGACCACGTGTGGGTGGCAATGGCCGACCGAGGGCACGTTGTTGTAGACGTCGAGATATCGGCGCCCGCCGGCGTCATACATATAGGCGCCCCGGGCGCGCACCATCTCGATCGGCTGCTCATAGAAGAGCACGGAGGAAGCGCCGAAGGCGGCCTGGCGTTTGGCGACGCGCTCGGCGAGTTCGGCCGGAAAGCCCTCGGTGCGAGTGGCATCAAAGCGGTTGAGGTCGAGAATCTCCTTGGTGGCAACGCTCATCGGGCTCTCCTCAACGGTGTTCGGTCAGATAGCGCTCGGCGAGCGCCACGGTGCCGTCGGTATAGGTCGTGCCCATGGACTGTGCCGTCGGCGTCTCGGCATGCGAGGCGATCCAGGCGGTGAGCTGCATGCGGCGGAGCATGATGAACATCGGCAGCGCCGCCTCGTGTTCGGCGTCGAGCGGTGCGACGCGCCGGTAGCCTTCGAGCCAGGCCGCCATCAGGTCGGGAATGAAGGGCTCGTGCTCCATGAAGCTGATCGCGGCGGCAAAGTCATAGGCGAACCAGGACAGGCCGCAATCGTCGAAATCGATGACGCCGAGCCGGTCGCCCTCGACCAGCAGGTTGGCGGCGCGCATGTCGCAGTGAACGAGGCCAAAGCGATCGGCGCCGTAGCCATAGGTCGCGGTCTGGGTTTCGAGCAGCGCGTGGGTACGCTCGAGGATCTCTCTGCCCTCCGGCGTCAACCCTAAGGCTGCGCGCCAGTCGCCCCAATAGGCACCTTCGCCGAGAATGCGCTCGAAGTTCCAGGTCTTGCGGGTGAAATTGTCCGGGCGCTTCCAGTTGCGGCTGTGACCGTGCAAGCGGGCGTTGATCTTACCGAGCGCGCCATACCACCTGACCAGATCGAACTCGGCATCCGGCTCCTCGCCGGACATGTATTCGAACGCGACGGCATGGCGGATCGTTTCGCCGTCGGAAAAGCTCTGCAGCAAGCCGCCGCCTCGTCCTGCCAACGGCCGAGGGGTGGCGACGGTCCCATCCCGTCGCAGCGCTTCGATCCAGGCGAGTTCAGAGAGGATCTCAGGTTCCGAATGATAGTCTGGCCTGTGAACCCGCACGATGAGGTTCCGTCCCAGCGCCTGGTCATCAATACGGAAGGTGGCGTTTTCCGAGATGGTCAAAAGCTCTACACTGGCATTCGGTGAGATTTCCCAGATTGGCATCAGGTGCCTGACGCCATTGGTGAGTCTGGAGAGAAATTCTGCGTTGTACAACACGTTGACGTTCCATGTGGTCATTAGAGTTGCAAGTCCAACATTAAAACGTGACAAGTGCAACAAAAATCTCTTGTTGGGCATTGGGCTGCTGCCGCTTTGCCCATAAACGGGTTCTTCCTCACCTTGTGTGGTTCGTTTGTTGGTTTCCGCGCGTATAGCGACACCGCTGTGGAACGTGAATGGCTCTGGCTATGATAGACAAACGACTGTTTTCCGTACGCCTTCCCCTGCCCCACCAGATCGCAGTCCGCTGGGTGAAACTTTTGTAAGATAACTATGTCAGAAAATCTATTGACCGGAAAACGGTAACCACGCACTATCCTGACATGCTGATAGGATATGCCCGCGTCTCGACCGCCGACCAGAATCTCGACATGCAACGGGACGCGCTGGAGCGCGCCGGGTGCGAGAAGATCTTCGAGGAGAAGAAATCCGGCAAGGCGGGCAGCAAGCGCCCCGCGCTGGAAAGCGCCCTCGCCTATCTGCGGCCGGAAGATGTGCTGGTGGTGTGGAAGCTCGACCGGCTGGGTCGCTCCCTGGTCGAGATGATGCGCACGATCGACAAGCTGCGCGCCGACGGCATCAAGTTCCAGAGCCTGACCGAGCAACTGGACAGCGAAAGCGCGCAAGGCCGGTTCTTCCTGCAGATCCATGGCGCCATGGCGGAATATTTCCTCGACCTCAACCGCGAGCGCACCATGGAGGGCCTCAAAGCCGCGCTGGCGCGTGGCCGCAAGGGCGGGCGCCCACCCAAGCTGACCGAAGACGACAAGAAAGCCGCCCAGGCCATGCTGGCGGCTGGCGACATAGCGGTGGCCGAGATCGCCCGACGCCTCGGCATCAGCCGCGTGACCTTCTACGACTATTTTCCGCAGGCCCGGGCGCGGGCGAAGAGCGCGCAACCAGCGCCCTCCGAATGACGCCGTCAGGTTGCCGAAAGGCCCCCCAACGCGGCCAAACCCTTGGCATGCGGGAGGATGAAGACGAAAAGCCGATGGAGAACTTGCTGCGACCGCGAGGGCCAATGCTTGAAAGCGGGCCCCCCTATTGCCGCCGAACAAGCCGGCATTCGGGGCCAGGGAACCGCTAATTGCAAGCAATCGGTTCTTTCAATCCGCTTGCGCTAGAAGCGCACGCGGATTGTCGCCTTGGCCCCGCCGGACTGATCGCCATTGCCTTCCATGCCATAGAGCAGCGTCAGGTCGAGATCCCAGTTGGTCTCGGTGCCAATTTCGATTCCAGCGGTCGCGGTGCCGAACAGGCCCTCGCCGTCCATTCCGGCGAAGCCGCTGGTGATCGCCAGCTTCGGCGTGATCGTGACCCCGTCGTCCAGAAGATAGCGTCTTGAAACTGCGGCGCCCAGGCTCATGCGCATCTGCTCTTCAGTGAAACCATCCATGTCGATGGTGGACCCGCTGCCATTGGTCACGCTGTAGTCATCAACCGTTTCGGACAAGTAGACGGCGCGGAGGCTGGGGACCAGGAGCGTGTTTTCGTCCAGCTGCCATTGTCCTTTCAGCTCCGCGTCGAAAAGGAGGCGCCGGGTATCGAAGCTGCCGTCGAAGAAGGTCGTGTCGATATCGTTCCACGAACCGCCGTAGAGCAGGCTCGTATCGAGGAATACGTTGTCGGCGAGCGCGATCGAGGCATAGGGGCCTGCCAGCCAGCCGTTGCCGACAAGCTTCGCGTCGCCATCCGTCGGGTCGGTCATGCGGTCGAAGTGCATGGAGAAGCCGATCAACACCTGCTCACCAATCATGTAGTCGGCGCCTGCGGAGAGCATTGCGAAGGTCCCCCACTGATCGCCATCCTCCTCGCTTCGGTGCATCATCAGTGAACCGTCAATCCAGAAATTAAACGGCAATGGCACTGAACCTGCGGCGTTACCCTTGGCCGCTTGCCGGGCTGCATCGATCTGGGCGAGGCTGGTCGAAAAGCCAAAGGTCATGGCTTCGTTTGAAGGCGAGATCCGGGTGGTGACCGGTTCCTGGGCCGCGGCCATCGCACGCCGTTCGGACAGTCCCGGCACCTTGATCGAGGAGGAGAGCAAGCTCTGGCGCGTGCCGACGAAATCTCGGACCAGTCCGTCTATTTCGCTTCGTACTGTGTCTTCGTCATGGCTGAGACTGAAGGTCACCTTCGCGACGTTCGACGTGCCGAGGCCGCTTTGAAGCACATAGCCGACGGAGACCGAACCCGAGAAGCCGACGGCCGGTGTGAACTTGAGATAATAACCGACGGGAGTGACGCTCCCCAGTGCCGCGACCTCGCCCTGGATGATCTCGGCTTTACCGGCATTCGCGGGCGAGACTGTGCGGATCGCAGCCCCAGTGAAGGGGCCGCCGGTCGCGCCGCGATTGAGATAGACGAGCGGCGGCGCGCTTCCCGGCGGGACAATGATCGTCTGGTCGCCGACGGTCACGTTGCGCGCGGAAACGTCCAGATCATAGCTCCCCTCTCCGGTCTGGCCGAGCGAGTCCCGCGCCTCGATGACGAAACTGTAGCGCTTCACCTCCGCGTCGTCCGCGAGCGGTCCGCTCAATGCGCCCGTCGAGACATTGAGGATCATTCCTTGCGGAAGTGTACCGCTCTTGAGGCTGTAGATGATTCCGCCCGTGCCGCCGGTGGCAAGAACGGAGGCGCTATACGCTTCGCCTGCCATGGCCGCGGGCAAGGAGGCGCCGGAGGCAGGCGCAAATATCAAGACGGCGGGGGGCGGTGCGATTGTCAGGGCATAACTTGCCGATCCGGTGGCGCCATAGGTGTCCGTCGCTGCAATGGTGAAGCTGAAGGCGCCGGTCGCGCTCGGGGTTCCCGAAAGGACACCGGTTGCGGTGTTGAGCGCAAGGCCGGTCGGCAGGGTGCCGCTTGTCACTGCAAAGGAATAGGGACCCGTACCGGAGGTTGCAGCAAAGCTCAGGCTGTAGCTGTCGCCGACCCTGCCCGCCGTCAGACCGCCGGACGAAGGCGTCAGAACGAGCACAGGGGCGGTGACCGTGATACTGACGGTCGCAGCCGCCGAGGTTCCGGCGACATTGGTGGCAGTATAGGTAAAGCTGTCCGATCCGGAATAACCGGCGGCCGGCGTGTAGGTGATTGAGGTTCCCGAGGCGACCGCAACGCCATGGGACGCAGCCGAGGCTACGGCAGCACTGGTCGGCGCACCACCGGTGATGTTCAGTGTGATCGGATTGTTGGAAGAACCTGTCGCGACTGTTGCAGAAACCGGGTTCGCGATTGGAGCTATGGGATTGACGGCGAAGGTGCGTGACACCTGGGTGGCGGGCAGATAGCTGGTATTGCCCGCCTGGTCGGCATTGATGGTGCACAAACCAGTCGACACGAAGGTCAGGTCACCGCCGCTGGTGATGGTGCAGACGGACGGTGTGCTCGAGGTGAAGGTCGGCGTCAGGCCGGAACTCGAGGTTGCCGTCAGCGTCGGCGTTGTGCCGAAGTTCTGGCTGCCCGGGTTGGCGAAGGTAATGGTCTGGCTGGAAGCCGGCGTCACGCTGTTGGAGGCCGCAGACGACGAGCCGGTGCCGGCGATGTTTGTGGCCGTGACCGTGAAGGTATAGGCCGTGCCGTTGGTCAGGCCGGTGAGGATGATTGGAATTGCCGCACCGGTTGCGGTGATACCGCCCGGGTTGGACGTCACCGTGTAGCCGGTGATGGCGCTGCCGCCATTGCTTGCCGGCGCCGTGAAGGCAACACTTGCCTGGGTGTCTCCGGCCGTGGCCGTGCCGATCACTGGTGCATCGGGAACGATCGGATTGACGGTGAAGGTGCGCGACACCTGGGTGGCGGGCAGATAGCTGGCATTGCCGGCCTGGTCGGCATTGATGGTGCACGAACCCGTGGACACGAAGCTCAGGAGGCCGCCGGCGGTGATGGTGCAGACGGTTGGCGTGCTCGAGGTGAAGGTCGGCGTCAGGCCGGAACTGGCGGTTGCCGTCAGGGTCGGGGTCGTGCCGAAGTTCTGGCTGCCCGGGTTGGCGAAGGTAATGGTCTGGCTCGTCGCCGGCGTCACGCTATTGGAGGCCGCAGACGACGAGCCGGTGCCGACGATGTTTGTGGCCGTGACCGTGAAGGTATAGGCCGTGCCGTTGGTCAGGCCGGTGACCACGATGGGACTTGCTACATCGGTTGCGGTGATACCGCCCGGGTTGGACGTCACCGTGTAGCTGGTGATCGCGTTGCCGCCATTGCTTGGCGGCGCGGTGAAGGCGACACTTGCCTGTGTGTCTCCGGCCGTCGCCGTACCGATCACCGGCGCACCCGGAACGGTCGGACTGACTGTCATTGTATAGGCGCGGCTGCCGGTATGGCCATTGGCATCGGTTGCGGTCGCCACGAAATTAAATGTACCGGCAGCCGTCGGTATCCCGGAAAGAACCCCTACGGAGCTCAGGCTCAGTCCGCCTGGCAGTGAACCCGCTGTGACCGCAAAGGTGGAAGGCGAAGCCCCACCTGTTGCTGTCAGTGTCTGGCTGTAGGCGGCGCCAAAGGTTGCATTGGGAAGGGAACTTGGTCCGACGATAACAGTCGGTGCCGCAATGGTGAGCGAATAGGATCGAGACGCTGTCGCAGAACCCGCATCCGTGACCGACACCGTGAAATTGAAGGAGCCGGACGTCGTGGCGGTGCCAGAGAGGACGCCGCCGCTGGAAAGTGTGATGCCCGCAGGAAGCGCACCGGCCGACACTGAGAACGTGTATGGCGCCGTCCCGCCGCTTGCCGCAAGGTTCACAGGGCCGTAGGCGACCTGGTAGACGGGATTGGAAAGGGTTGAGGGCGTGATCTCGATCGGGACGTAGGCGACCGTGTTGTCCGAACTGGTCGACGCTTCGTTCTGGAAGCCGGCAAGGCTGGTCGCGCTCCCGGCGGGAATCGATGCAATGACCGATCCGGCCTGGGTCATGCCGCTGACGGCGACCGTATAGGAACTGCCGGAGCCGCTGACGGATGCGCTGGTGGCGCCCGCCGTGCCCGAAAGCTGGACATCGCTTGCGCCAAAGCCCGTCACGCTTTTGTCAAAGAGCACGTCGAACAGGACCGGAGAGCCTGCAGTCGGGTCCGCCTGGGCGGCGGCCTGATTGATGGTGACGGTCGGCTTGGTGTCGACGGGATGATCCGCGCCGGTCGTGGATCCCGCGCTGCAGCCGCTGCCGCCGGCATAGGTGGCGCTAACCGCATGGGTTCCGATCGGCAGGGTCGATGTCTGGAACGTGGCGAAGGAGGCCGAGCTGACAGGGGCCGTGGGCGCAAGCGCAAGCGTGGCCGACTGTGAACCGATCGAGATCGTGACATTTCCTGGAGGCGACTGGCCCGCGTTGCAGCCCATCGACGAAACCGTAGCAGTGACGGCGACTGTCTCGCCCGGCAAGGAGGGGCGCGGCGTCGATGAGAGCGAAATGATAACTGGCCCACCCGTCGCGGCCTTCACGACAATCGTGTTGCTCGTGGTCGAAAAGGTGCCCGCTCCACCGATCCGGGTGCCCGAGATCTGAACGAAGTCGGAAAACTGCCCGGACATCGCGTCCAGGGCGTCAACCTGATAGGAGCCCGTGCAGGTCAGCGTGTTGGGCCACTCGAGACCGGCTCCAACACTGGGACAGGAGACGCTCACGCCCTTGATGGCTGTGGTGGCGGCATTGATACCGGTGATGGTGTAGGACCCGGGATTGAGGACATAGCTGAAACTGATGGTATCGCCAGCCACATTGAAGGTTGTCGGATTGGCAGAGATCGTGACGGATTGCGCCATCGCGGTGGTCGCTGGAACCGCAAGGAGTGCGGCAGTTACACCGAGAAACCTGGCCAACCGGCAGAAGAACCGAAATGCGGTATTCGCAAATCCGGTCCTATCGTTCGCGTTGTCGGCCATGTTCACTTTCCCCCAAATTCATGAATCCAAACGGATTTCGTCAGGGGGCAGCTACGGCCGCGAGCGTTGGAAGGTCAACCGACTTGAGGGACCATTATTGGGTAGAATTGTTGTTGCCGATGCAGGTGTCGCAATGCTCCCACGGGTGGCTATGCGAGCACCGAAGCAGCGCCACCCGCTGATGGAGCGGATGACAGGGATGGCATTCTGGAAGAAAGCATAGGTGAAGCAGCTTGATAGGTCGGCGTCTATCGCAATTTCCCTGGGCGGTTCCTGCCCTCGCCAGCGCCGCCCTACGGATCTTTCCCCATGTCGTTTCCCCTTCCAGGCCCCCTGCCCGCAATTCAAGGCTACAGGCGCAATGTCGGTTCACACAAGTCTAAGCTGTCGTTCGGGATTTGGATTCAGTTGGCGCCGAATTAAGTCTCTGTGTGATGGCGCCGTCGAGAATACCGCGCTGCGACCGAAGAGGTTCGCAGATCAGGAGGCGCGATGTGACGGCAATGCAGGAGCCGCAAGTTCGGGAAGGTGCAACCTTGTCTCGTCTGCAATCATTGCATATGTTGCAATCATTGATGACAGGAGACTCATATGGCGAGCGTCACCATTCGCAATCTGGATGAGGGACTGAAGCAGCGGCTGCGGCTGCGCGCGGCAACCCATGGGCGCTCCATGGAGGATGAGGCGCGCGACATCCTGCGCACGGCGCTGTCGGCCGAGAGCCGGCGTACGGGCAATCTTGCCGAGACGATCCGCGGTCGTGTCGCAGCACTCGGCGGCGTCGAGCTGGAGATCGCCCCGCGCGAGCCGATCCGCGAAGCGCCGGTCTTTCCCGAATGATCATCCTCGATACCAATGTCCTGTCCGAACTTCTGGCACCGTCCCCTGCCCCGGCCGTCCTCGCCTGGCTTGCCGCCCAGCCGGCCCAGGCGGTCTTCACCACGGCCATAACCGAGGCGGAAATTCTCCATGGACTGGCGCTCCTGCCGGAAGGGCGCCGGCGCCAGGCGCTCGAGGCGGCGGTGAAGCCCATCTTCGCCGAGGATCTCGCCGGTCGCGTCCTCGCCTTCGACCCTGACGCGGCACAAAGCTATGCGGCGATTGCCGCCCGCCGCCGGGCCATCGGCCGGCCGATCAGCCAGTTCGACGCGCAGATCGCCGCAATTGCCGCCTCGCGCGGGGCATCCGTCGCCACCCGCAATGTCGCCGATTTTGCCGAGACCGGCGTCGATATCGTCAATCCCTGGGATTTTCGCAGTCTCGATTGAAGCCTTCTCAAGAGCGGCCATATCGTGTTGACAGCTGTCAACCGCGTCGAAGCCTCTCGTCGAGGCGTGCCGCGCGTGCCCCGTCTCCCGGCGGAACGGCTGCCCCGCGATGCCAGAAACCGTCCACAGATGACAAATTCCTCAGGACGGTATGCCCGCCGCCTGCCTTGAGGTGCAGCGCGGCAACGGCCCGGCGCTCGCTGTAGACAGAGGCGGCCGACCCGGACCATGATGCCGCTCGAGCGCTCCCTGCCCTACCCGACTACACAAGCCAGAATTCATCACCATCCTGAATCGGTCAGGCCTCACCGATTCGGATTAGTCGTTGGACCGCCGCGCGGCGCACGGGCATTCTACTTCGATGATGTCGAGCCAAGAGCCCCTTCTTCTCACCCGCACGGACCCCACCCGCAACATGGCGCGTTTCTATGTGCTGTCGGTCGAACCGGCACTGCTTGCCGGCGTCGCGCTCCTGCGCCAGTGGGGGCGGATCGGCACGCGCGGTCGCACCCGTGTCGAGCTGTTTGCCAATGAGGCCGATGCGATGGAAGCGCTGATGCGCCTCGCCGCCGCCAAGACCCGTCGTGGTTATCGTGCCGCTCATTCGAGTTGACAGCTGTCAACGGCCCCGCCGACCGGTCCAAGGGCTCACTCTGACGCCGAAAATCGTCTCATCGGCGTGGCGGAGCTGTGTGCATGGTCGCACGCTTGGGGCGCGAACACCATTGAACGGACCTTGGCTGTCGGCTTTCGTTGTGGGCGCCCGATTGCTATGGTCACAAACTGTCAACGGATAGCCTGGGCCGATGTCTGCGATGCGAAGAACGAATCTGACGAGACTGCCGGCGCCATACCTGAAGCGTCTCTGGGTGCGGGAGGATGCCGGTCTGGGCGAGCAGTATCCGTTCAACCTGCCCTGGCTCGACAAGGATTTTTCCCTCGATTTCTCCACGCCGGTGACGATCATCGTCGGTGAGAACGGGACCGGAAAATCCACCCTGATCGAGGCTCTCGCCGCGTTGTGCGGCTATGACGAGGCCGGGGGTGGCAAGGGCTACAGGCCGGTTGATCATTCCCGTGCGCTGGACCGCAGCGGAGCCCTGCTTGCCAACGCGCTGCGTGCGGCCTGGTTCCCAAAGGTCACGGCTGGCTGGTTCTTTCGCGCTAAATCCTTCTTCTCCGTGGCGCGCTTTCTCGACGAAGCGGCCCGCGAGGCCAATGCCGCGCCGCCCGACTTCCTGTCCTGGAGCCATGGCGAAGGCTTCGTGCGCTTTTTTTCAGAACGCATGAGCAAACAGGGAATTTACTTTCTGGACGAACCTGAGAGCGCGCTTTCTCCGAGGCGCCAACTGGAACTGCTGCGCCTTCTGCATGAGATTCAAGGATCGGCCAAGGCACAGATCATCATGGCGACGCATTCGCCCATCCTTATGGCGGTCCCTGGTGCTCGGCTACTGGAGATTGCTTCTGCGGGCATTGCGGACACCCACCTACGTGATACGCGGCATTTCAAGCTCTATAAAGACTTCACCACCGATCCAGGCGACTTTGTGGACCGTGCGTTGCGCGACGTGATTTGAATGCTCGCCGAGAGCGTCAACGGCGCGATTTAAATGGCGGAAGTTTGTTGCCGGTTAGACGGCAGCTTTCGCGAAAGGGTTGGGGCTGTGAACGTCCGAAATTCGCCGCCATGACCGCTTGGAACGATGTCCTCCTTTGGCGCAAAACGGTCACAGCGCTCCCTGGCCTGCGGCATATGCTACCGAATCCGGAACTGGCACACCGCTCGTATTGCAAGCGTCTTTCAAGACGCCCGTATCGATCCTGCCGTCCTGTTGACAGCTGTCAACTCGCTCCCGAGCGCCTCGGATCGAGAGAGAGACATGAAGAGATCAGGATGGATTGCATCCTCGCAAGGAAAGCGGGCAGGGGTGCAAAGGCGGGGAAGAACTTTGCCGAAAATCCTTATCTTTCAACGAGGATGACCGCGCGTTTTCCCCGCTTTTCCGGTTGGTGCTAGAGCGTTTCCGTCCTTTTTTGAATCGGGTCGGATTCCCAAAACACCTTTGTTCTGATTCACTGGTGCTGGCTGGATGGAGGCCAGCATCTCATGACCGCACCATTATCGAATGATCTGCGTGAGCGCGTTGTTGCAGCGGTGTTGAGCGGCGAAAGCAGTCGTGCAATGGCTGCGCGTTTCGAAGTCGCCGTCTCTTCGGTGGTGAAGTGGTCGCAGCGCTATCGCGCGACCGGATCGGTTCACGCCACACGGCCACTGGCGCACGCTGACCTTCCTCGGTGCGTTGAGGAACGATGGCATGACAGCGCCTTGCGTCTTCGACGGGCCGATCAACGGCCAGTGCTTTCGCGCCTATGTCGAGCAGCAACTGGTTCCCGTCCTAAAGCCCGGTGATATCGTCATCATGGACAATCTCGGCAGTCACAAGTCGCCGGCCATCCGTCAGAGCATCAAAGCCGCCGGTGCGCGGCTCTGGTTCCTGCCGCCTTACTCGCCCGATCTCAATCCGATCGAGCAGGCCTTTTCCAAGATCAAACATTGGATGCGGCTCGCCCAAAAGCGCACCATTGACGACACCTGGCGTCACATCGGCACGCTGGTTGAAACAATCCACCCCGACGAATGCGCGAACTATCTCGCCAACGCTGGCTATGCTTCCGTCAAATCATGAATTGCTTGTCTTATGACTATTTGTGCTTCTTCGTGAGATAAGGAAGCGCCGGAGAGGACGGCCATCCTCTTCCGGCGATGGGGGACGGATCGTGGAAATGCAGGCCGCCATTCATCGAGTGCCGGGCCGAGCTAGAGTGTGATCGCCCCCATCTTTTCCAATCGTCCTGAACGGATACCCGAGTTTCGGGCTCGGATGACAAGCATAGGAGGCGGAAAAGATGACGGATATTACCATCGGCGCGGACATCTCGAAAGACCATATCGACCTGCACAGCCTGCCAGACGGTCAAAACTTGAGGGTGGGCAATGACCGCAAGGGTTTTGCGGCCATTCTCAAATGGATCGGCGCAAAGAGCGTGGAGCGCATCGTCTATGAACCCACCGGCCCCTACCACAAGGCCTTCGAGCGCTTCATGGCCGCAAATGGCTTGCCGCTCTCCAAGGTCAATCCCCGCCTTGCCCGGCGCTTTTGCGAAGCCACCGGCAGGCTTGCCAAGACGGACCGGATCGATGCCGAACTGCTGGCCCGCTACGGGACGCTTCTTGAACCGCGCATCCTGCAGGCCAATACACAAGACCATAATGATCTGAAAGAGTTGCATATGGCGCGGCTGGCGCTCGTCAAAGACAGGACCGCCGCGAAGAACAGGGCCAAGAACCTTTCCAGCCCGCTGCTGAAGAAACACAACGTCGAAAGGCTCAGGCAGATCGAGCGCCAGATCAAGGCCGTGGACGAAGCCATCATGGCCTTGATTGCCGAGGACGCATCCCGCAAGGCTAGGTTCGACATCCTCGTCTCAATTCCGGGCGTGTCACAGGTCACGGCTTTTACACTTCTCATCGAGATGCCTGAACTGGGCGAACTGGATGAGAAAGCCGCAGCCGCACTCTCCGGTCTTGCGCCGGTGAGCCGCCAGTCCGGACGATGGACCGGACGCGCTTTCATTGCTGGCGGCAGGGCCATCGTCCGCCACGCGCTCTACATGCCCGCCCTCGTCGCTTGCCGCTTCAACCCAGATCTCAAGGCAAAATACGACGACCTCGTCAAAACAGGAAAGCCACCCAAGGTCGCCATTACAGCCATCATGCGAAAGCTCATCCTCCTGGCAAACGCACTTCTGCGAAACAACAGGAAATGGATCCCAAAACCCGCTTGATCAAAACGGATACTCTAGCCAACGGTTTGTCCCTGAGACAGGGGTGACGACCTCTTGCCGAACCTGTCATTACGCCTGTACCCGCCGCGCAGCGATCTCGGCACGGCCCGCCCGACCGGACGACGGCCGCGAGACTGCCGCCGATGGCGATCAGGACAGGGTCATCATAACCGATGCTTGCGATTCCTTCGGCCATGTTCTTCAGCGTGCCACGCCATTGGCGTTCCGCCGGGCGGCTGACCTTGCTGACGATGACGACGGGGGTCGCGGGGGATGCGCCTTCGTCGATCAGCCGCGCGGCGATCAGCGGTGCGGTTCGGCCGCCCATGTAGAAGACGTTGGTCGTGTGCGGATCGGCGAGCGACGACCAGTCCATGTCCTGCGGCAGGCCGCCATCGCGCGAATGTCCGGTAACGAAACGCACCGACTGCGCATGATCGCGATGGGTGAGTGAGATGCCGAGGCGGGCGGCCATCGCGTTGGCGGCGGTGATTCCGGGCACGACATCGACCGGAATGCCTTCCTCTTGCAGCCGTGCGATCTCCTCCCCTGCCCGGCCAAAAATCATCGGATCGCCGGATTTTAGCCGCACCACGCGTTTGCCGGCCTTGGCCAGGCGGACCATCATATCGTTGATGTCCTGCTGCTTGCAACTCGCCCGGCCGCCGCGCTTTCCGACCAGCAGGCGCTTTGCCTCGCGGCGGGCAAGCTCCAGCACCTCTTCGGAGACGAGATCGTCGAACAGGATGACATCGGCGGCCTGAAGCGCGCGCACGGCCTTGAGCGTCAAAAGCTCGGCATCGCCGGGGCCGGCGCCGACGAGCGTCACGCGACCGGTGGCCGGCGCACGGCCGAGCCTTTCGGCATCGGCGAGAAGCGTCCGGTCCACGCCCTCCTCCGGCGGCTGGTTTCCGGCAAAGGCCCGGTCGACGAAGCGCTCCCAGAAGGCGCGGCGGGACGCGCCGGGGGCGAGCCTGTCGCTGACCCGCTCGCGCAGCGAATGGGCAAGCTCGGCCCATTGTTTCAGCGCCGGCGGCAGCAGCGTCTCGATGCGGCGGCGGATCGCCTGGGCGAGGATCGGGGCGGCACCATCGGTGGAGATCGACACGATCACGGGCGAGCGATTGACTATCGAACCGAACTGGAACTGGCAATAGGCCGGCTTGTCGATGACGTTGACCGGCACGCCGGCAGCAACGGCGGCGGTGAAGAAGGCGCGGGCTTCGTCTTCCGTCTCGCAGTCGGCAAGGGCGAGAGCAGCGCCTCGGAAGCTTGCGTCCGACCAGACTGCGTCATGATGCAAGACAAGACCGCGCGACGCAACGTCGTTGCCGCTCCTCCGACTGCCACCACCTTCTCCCCGTTCCGACGGGGAGAAGGAATCCGTGGCACCGACGACGCTCCTTTCGCTTTCTCTCCGCTCGTGGGGAAAAGGTCCCGGCGGGGGGATGAGGGGCATTTCCGCCATCAGCCCCTGCATGACATCCGATACAGCATCCTCGGCGCAATAGACATGCACCTCCGCCCCGCAGGCGGCCAGCAGTTCCGCCTTCCAGGCGGCGGCGTCCGAGCCGCCGGCGACGACGACGCGCTTGCCTTCCAGCGACCAGAAGACCGGCAGCTTGGCGAGCGGAGCCATGCGGGCGGGCGCGGGCCTTGTACCCTTGTCATTCAGCGGCAGCGACCTGGCATCCATCAATGATCCCCCTGATTTCAGCGCGGCAGGAGCCGCAATTGGTGCCTGCATAGAGCGTGGCGCCGATCGCCTCGACGGTCAGGCAGCCGCCGCGCACGGCGCCGGCGATCTGGTTGACGCCGACGGAGAAACACGAACAGACGGTGGCGCCCGGATCGCTTCGGCCGGCACCCGGGCGGCCGGCGACGACGGCGAAGCGGGTGCGGCTGTCGGCATGCGGTTCGGACAGCTGCCCGATCGCCCAGTTGCGCGACACAGAGACCGGATCGGGCGCCAGGAACAGGGCGAGCAGCAAGGCATTGCTGTCAAAGAAGGCGATGCGGGCCTCCCCGCTGGCACGGTCACAATAGCCAAGGCTTGCGGCGGCATCGGGCAAGGCGAAATGGTCCCGGCACCAGGCCTCGACATCGGAGAGCGGCGCGTCGAAGGCGAGTTCGACGCGCCAGCCGCCCTCGGCCCGGGCGAGCGCCCAGTAGGTCGCGTCGAGGCCGGAGGGCTTCACCGCACTGACGGCAAAACCATAGGCGCCGGCGGCAAAGCGGCAGGCCGCGACCGCGCCATGCTTGGAGGCCGGCTGGCCGGAGATGGGATCGGTGATCGACGGCAGCAGCGTATCGACGCGGGCGCGGGCAGAGTATTCGTCGGTCCAGTGCATCGGCACGAAGACCCCGCGCCTCGCCTGCCGGGCGGTGAGCAGGGCCCGTACGATGACGTGGCCATGCGGGCTTTCGAGCTGCACCAGATCGGCGTCGCCTATGCCGAGATTGGCGGCGTCGTCGGGATGGATCTCGACGAAGGGTTCGGCCAGATGGGCAGACAGGCGGGTGCTTTTGCCGGTGCGGGTCAGGGTGTGCCAGTGATCGCGCACCCGGCCGGTGTTGAGCACCAGGGGGAAGTCGGCGGAGGTCCGGACCGGCACGTCGGCCTCGACCGCGACGAAGCGGGCCTTGCCATCGGCATGATAGAAACGACCATCGGCGAAGAAGCGGGTTTCCTGCCGTCCGGTTCCCGCCGGTTGCGGCCACTGGAAGGGCTCGAGCCTGGCAAAGCCGGTCTCGTCGATATCACCATAGGCGCCGATGTCGAAGTCGCGAACGCCGTCGTTCTCGAAGCCCGAGAGTGTCGCGTGTTCGGCGAAGATCTCGGCCGGCGAGGCAAAGGCGAAGGCTTCGGCAAAGCCCATGCGGCGGGCGACCTCGGCCAATTGCCACCAGTCCGGCCGGGCATCGCCGGGCGGGGGAAGAAAGGTCCGCTGGCGGGAGATGCGGCGCTCGGAATTGGTCACCGTGCCGTCCTTCTCGCCCCAGCCGGTGGCGGGAAGCAGGACGTGGGCGAGTCTTGTGGTGTCGGTTTCGCGCAGGATGTCGGAGACGACGACGAAGGGGCAGGCCGTGATCGCAGCCTTGACCACATCGGCATCCGGCATCGAGACCACCGGATTGGTCGACATGATCCACAGCGCCTTGATGCGTCCGTCGGCGACGGCCTGAAACATCTCGACGGCCTTGTGACCGGGCCTGTCGGCCATCGTCGGCGCATTCCAGAAGCGCCGTACGCGGTCACGGTGTTCCGGGTCTTCGATCACCATATGGGCGGCGAGCATGTTGGCGAGGCCGCCGACCTCGCGGCCGCCCATGGCATTGGGCTGCCCGGTCAGCGAGAAAGGCCCCATGCCGGGCCGGCCAATGCGGCCCGTCGCCAGATGGCAATTGATGATGGCATTGACCTTGTCGGTGCCGCTGGACGACTGATTGACCCCCTGGCTGTAGCAGGTGACGGTCTTTTCCGTGCGTTCGAACAGGGAGAAGAATTCACGGATCTGCATGGCCGGCAGGCCGCTCGCCTCGATCAAGTCGGCCATGGTGACGGACGAGGCCGCGGCAAAGGCCTCGGGAAAGCCGTTCGTATGGGCGCCGATATAGGTCTGGTCGAGCGCCGGGCTTCGGGCGAGATGGGCAAGCAGGCCGTTGAACAGCGCCACGTCACCGTCGGGGCGCACCGCCAGATGCAGGTCGGCGATGTCGCAGGTCATGGTGCGGCGCGGGTCGATGACGACAATCTTCATGGCCGGGCGCTCAGCCTTGGCGGCGACGATCCGCTGGTAGAGCACCGGATGGCACCAGGCGAGATTGGAGCCGGTGAGCACGATCAGGTCGGCCAGTTCTAGATCCTCGTAAGTGCCCGGCACGGTGTCGGAACCGAAGGCGCGACGATGGCCAGCGACGGACGAGGCCATGCAGAGGCGCGAATTGGTGTCGATATTGGCCGAGCCGATGAAGCCCTTCATCAGCTTGTTGGCGACGTAGTAATCCTCGGTCAGGAGCTGACCCGAGACGTAGAAGGCGACGGCGTCGGGGCCGTATTCGGCGATGGTATCTGCGAACCGGGTTGCGACCAGGTCCAGCGCCGCGTCCCAGTTGACCGGCGTGCCCGCGATCTCGGGTGCCAGCAGACGACCGTCGAGATCGAGCGTTTCGGCCAGCGCCGATCCCTTCGAGCACAGGCGGCCGTAGTTGGCCGGATGGTCCGGGTCGCCCTTGACGCTTACGTGGCCGGCATCATCGACCCTGGCAATCACGCCGCAGCCGACGCCGCAATAGGGACAGGTGGTTCGGGTTTCAGTGGGCATTCACAGCGACCCTCACTTTTCTCAACTGACCCTTGCCCCTCATCCGCCTGCCGGCACCTTCTCCCCGTTTGGACGGGGAGAAGGGACGTGTGGTACCGTCGGCGTTCCATCCGCCTTCTCCCCGCCTGCGGGGAGAAGGTCCCGGCAGGGGGATGAGGGGCACTGTCCGAAGGGCGCTCGCCATATCGCCTACTCCGCCGCCATCATCAGGCTTTCCAGCGCGATCGAAAGGTGCCCCCCCTCGTTGCGCACGGGGATGGTTCGGACCTCGCCCTCGTCGGCGCCGAGCGCGCGGCCGGTTTCGAGCGAGATCACCCAGTTGTGCAAGGGGCAGGTCACGGCCTTGCCGTGGACGATACCCTGGGAGAGCGGCCCGCCCTTGTGCGGGCAGTGGTCCTCGATGGCGAAGACCTCGTTTTCGGCCGTGCGAAACACGGCGATCTTGCCCTCCGGCGTCTTGACGCAGCGGGCGCCGCGAAGAGGGATTTCGTCGATATGGCCGATGGTGATCCAGGTCATGGGTTTTCGTTCCTTGTTGGTCGTAAGACCCCTCCCCAACCCCTCCCCACAAGGGGGAGGGGCTTGCCCGCCCGGTGCCAGCCTCCCGATTGTCGCGAGGGTAGCTGCGCGTGGTCTCCCCCCTTGTGGGGGAGATGGCCGGCAGGCCAGAGGGGGTTCGTTCCGGCTATTCCGCCGCCGCCGAATAGCCGACGGTCGCCATCGGCTTGAACTCGTGCTTGTCCTTGCCCGACACGCGCTCCGACCAAGGGTCGACCTGGGCAAACTTCTGGGAGAAGACGAAGCGGTCGTAATAGGCCTTGCGCCTTTCCGGGTCGGTCATGATCTGCCGGCGGATCTCGTCCAGGCCGACGCGTTTCGCCCATTTGTAGATGCGCTCGAGATAGCGGGCCTGCTCGCGATACATCTGGGTCAGCGCGACGATATGCTCGAGCGCCTCGTCTTCGGTCTTCACCAGCCCCAGGACTTCCGTGCCCTTGATGTCGAGGCCGGCAGCACCCGCGAAGTGGATCTCGAAACCACTGTCGATGCAGATGACGCCGATGTCCTTGCAGGTGGCTTCGGCGCAGTTGCGCGGACATCCCGAGACGGCGAGCTTCAGCTTGGCCGGCGTCCAGGAGCCCCACATGAATTTTTCGATGCGGATGCCGAGGCCGGTCGAATCCTGCGTGCCGAAGCGGCACCAGTCGGAGCCGACGCAGGTCTTCACGGTGCGCAGGCCTTTGGCATAGGCCTGGCCGGAGACGAAGCCGGCCTTGCCGAGATCGGCCCAGACGGCGGGCAGGTCTTCCTTCTCGATGCCGAGCAGGTCGATGCGCTGGCCGCCGGTGACTTTCACCATCGGGATTTCGAACTTGTCGACGACATCGGCGATGGCGCGCAGTTCCGCCGCGTTGGTCACGCCGCCCCACATGCGCGGTACGACCGAATAGGTGCCGTCCTTCTGGATGTTGGCGTGGACGCGCTCATTGATATAGCGCGACTGGTAGTCGTCGGCATATTCGTCCGGCCAGTCGCAGACGAGGTAGTAGTTGAGCGCCGGACGGCACTTGGCGCAGCCGCAGGAGGTCTTCCACTCCAGTTCCTGCATCACCGCGGGAATGGTCTTCAGCCCCTTGGCCTTGATCAGCCGGCGGACATCGTCATGGCCAAGCTCGGTGCAGGCGCACATCGGCTGGACGGCGGCGGGATTATAGGCATCGCCCAGCGTGATGGTCATCAGCTGTTCGACAAGGCCGGTGCAGGAGCCGCAGGAGGCCGAGGCCTTGGTATGGGCGCGGACATCGTCGAGCGAGGTCAGGCCTTTGGCAGTGATAGTCTTGACGATCTTGCCCTTGCAGACGCCGTTGCAGCCGCAGATTTCCGCATCATCCGGCAAGGCTGCAACGGCCGCCATAGGGTCCAGCGGGCTGCCCCCCTGATAGGCCTGGCCGAAGATCAGGGTGTCGCGCATTGCGGAGATGTCGGTGCCCTTCTTCTTCAGGTCGTTGAACCAGGCGCCGTCGGCCGTTTCGCCATAAAGCACCGTGCCGATAATACGGTTGTCCTTGATGACGAGACGCTTGTAGACGCCGGCTGTGGCATCGCGCAGCACGATCTCCTGGCGGTCGTCGCCATCGGCGAAATCGCCGAGCGAATAGAGCTCGATGCCGGTGACCTTGAGCTTGGTCGGCGTGTCGGAATGGACGAAAGCGGGCGTGCGGTCGCCGGAGAGATGCGAGGCGGCGATCCGCGCCATTTCGTAGAGGGGGGCGACGAGGCCGTAGACCATGCCGCCGACTTCGGCGCATTCGCCGAGGGCGAGAATGTCGCCGTCCGAGGTCTGCATGCCGGCGTCGACGACGATGCCGCGGTTGACGGCGAGCCCCGCCTCCCTGGCAAGCCCGACATTCGGGCGGATGCCGACGGCCATCACCACCAGCGTCGCCGGGATGATCCGGCCGTCGTCGAGTTCGATGCCCTCGACCTTGCTAGTGCCGATGATCGCCTTGGTGTTGGCCTTGCAGATCACCTTGATGCCGCGCTCCTCGATGGCCTTCTGCAAGAGGTAGCCGGCGGCCGGGTCGAGCTGGCGCTCCATCAGGGTCGGCATGACATGCAGTACGGTCACATCCATGCCGCGTGCGCTGAGGCCAGCGGCGGCTTCGAGGCCGAGCAGGCCGCCACCGATGACCACCGCCCTGTCCCGGGACTGGGCGGCCAGCAGCATGGCCTGCACGTCATCGAGGTCGCGATAGGTGATGACGCCCGGCAGATCGTTGCCGGGGACGGGAATGATGAAGGGCACCGAGCCGGTGGCGATCACCAGCTTGTCATAGCTCTCCGTCACGCCGTGGTCGGAGGTGACGGTCTTCCTGTCCCGGTCGATCGCGACGATCTTGTGGCCCTTGTAGAGCATGATGCCGTGGTCGACATACCAGCCGTCGCCATGGATGACGATCTGCTCGTAGGTCTTCTCACCGGAGAGAACCGGCGAGAGCATGATGCGGTCGTAGTTGACGCGCGGCTCGGCGTTGAAGATCGTCACGTCGTAGAGGCCGGGGGCCTTTTCGAACAGTTCCTCCAGCATGCGGCCGGGGGCCATGCCATTGCCGATGATGACGAGTTTTTCTGCCATGGTTCTTACTCCGCGGCTTCGACGAAGCGGTGACGTTCGTAGAGGAACTTCAACACGGCTTCGCGGGATTTGAGATAGGTGCGATCGGAGGCAAGCGCGATGCGATCGCGCGGCCGCGGGATCGGGACCTCCAGCACTTCGCCAATTTTGGCGGCCGGGCCGTTGGTCATCATGACGATGCGGTCGGACAGGAGCACGGCCTCGTCGACGTCATGGGTGATCATGATCATGGTGTTGCCGAGGCGCGCGTGGATCTCCATCACCGCGTCCTGCAGATGGGCGCGGGTGAGCGCGTCGAGCGCGCCGAAGGGCTCGTCGAGCAGCAGGATTTTCGGCTCCATGGCAAGCGCGCGGGCGATGCCGACACGCTGTTTCATGCCGCCGGAGATTTCCGCCGGGCGCTTGTCCCTGGCATGCGCCATCTGCACGAGATCGAGATTGCGCATGACCCAGTCATGCTTCTCGGCCCTGGACTTGCGGCCGGAAAACACCTTGTTGACGGCGAGATTGACGTTTTCGTAAACGGTGAGCCAGGGCAGCAGCGAGTGGTTCTGGAAGACGACGGCGCGTTCCGGGCCGGGTGCGTTGACCTCCTGGTTCTCCAGCAGCACGGCGCCGGAGGAGACGCTCGTCAGGCCGGCGATCAGGTTGAGCAGGGTCGACTTGCCGCAGCCGGAATGGCCGATGATCGAGACGAACTCGCCCTTGTCGATCGTGATCGTCACGTCCTTGAGGACTTCGGTCCTGGTGCCGGCGCGTTCGAAGTTCTTGTCGATATGGTCGATCTTGAGATAGGCGTTCATGGATGTCGTCTCCTCAGTTGGCCGCTGTGCCGCGGGTGACGACGCCGCCCAAGAGGGCGACCAGCTTGTCGAGGACGAAGCCGGTCACGCCGATATAGGCGAGCGCCACGATGATGTCGGAGAGGCGCGACGAGTTCCACGCATCCCAGATGAAGAAGCCGATGCCGACCCCACCGGTCAGCATTTCGGCCGCGACGATGGCGAGCCAGGAGAGGCCGACACCGATGCGCAGGCCGGTGAAGATGTAGGGGGCGGCGGCTGGCACCATGATGCGGACGAAGAATTCCAGCGGGTTGAGGCGCAGCACGCGGGCGATGTTGCGATAGTCGTCGGGAATGTTGCGCACGCCGACGGCGGTGTTGATGATCACCGGCCAGATCGAGGTGATGAAGATGACGAAGATCGCCGAGGGATTCGAATCCTGGAAGGCGGCGAGCGACAGGGGCAGCCAGGCAAGCGGCGGCACGGTGCGCAAGATCTGGAAGATCGGGTCGAGCCCGCGCAGCGCCCAGACCGACTGGCCGACGACCGCGCCGAGCAGGACGCCGACCACGGCCGCAAGTCCGAAGCCGATCGCCACGCGTTCCAGCGAGACGAGCACCCGCCAGGCGAGGCCAATGTCCTGCGAGCCGTAGTTGAAGAAGGGATAGGCGATCAGGTCGAAGCTGTCGATCCAGACCTGGGATGGCGGCGGCAGGCTGGAGCCGGGCTGCGAACAGGTCAGCTGCCAAAGCGCCAGCAGGAGCGCGGCGACGACGAGCGGCGGCACGACGTTGCGGGCGACGCTTGCGCCGATGCGGCTCAGATCGAGCTTGCGGGCCGGGCGTTTCACCATCTGCACGACAGTGCCGTCCCTGGTCGTCAGGGCGGGGATCGGTACCTCGGTCTTGCGGGCGGTTGCGGTCATGGTCTGGTCCTCTTGCGAGCGGTGTCGGTTGTCGTCGGGGATTGCCCCTCATCCCCCTGCCGGGACCTTCTCCCCGCAAGCGGGGAGAAGGAGTTTGGGGTACGGCCTTGGTCCCATCTCCCCTCTCCCCGGGGAGAGGGTGGCGGCAGCCGGGTGAGGGGTCGGCGCGTCACGCGCCGGCCTTGATCGTCAGGCTGTCGAGATAGGCCTGCGGGTTCTCCGGATCGAAGACCTTGCCGTCGAAGAAGGTTTCGACGCCGCGCGAGGTGGAGGTCGGGATGTCGGCTGCGTCGAGCCCCAGATCCGCGGCGGCGGCGCGCCAGATGTCCTCGCGGTTGACCTTGTCGACCAGCGCCTTGATGTCGGTGTCGGGCGCGAACTTGCCCCAACGGATATTCTCGGTGAGGAACCAGGCGTCGTGGCTCTTGAACGGATAGGAGGCGTGGTCCTGGAAGAACTTCATCTCCAGGCCGGTGTTCTCTTCCACCCGGCCATTGCCGTAGTTGATGTTGCCCTTGAGGCGGCCTGCAACGTCCTTCGGCGGCACATTGAACCACTGGCGCTTGCCCAGCATCGCCGCCATTTCCTCCTTGTTGTCCATGCTGTCAGCCCAGATCTGGGCTTCGATGACGGCCATCATCAGCGCCTTTGCGGCGTTGGGGTTCTTCTCGATCCAGTCGAAGCGCAGGCCGAGCGCCTTTTCCGGATGGCCCTTCCACAGTTCCCCGGTCGTACAGGCAGTGAAGCCGATGCCCTGGTTGACCAGCTGCTCGTTCCACGGCTCGCCGACGCAGAAGGCATCCATGTTGCCGACCTTCATGTTGGCGACCATCTGCGGCGGCGGCACGACGATGGTTGAGACGTCCTTGTCCGGGTCGATGCCGCCGGCGGCGAGCCAGTAGCGGATCCACAGATCATGGGTGCCGCCGGGAAAGGTCATGGCGACCTTGATGTCGTTGCCAGCCGCCTTCTTGGCGGCGAAGGCTTCCTTCAGCTTCGAGGCATCCAGGCCGACGCCGGTCTCGGCATATTCCTTGGCAACCGAAATGCCCTGGCTGTCGAGATTGAGGCGGGCGACGATCGACATCGGCACCGGCACATTGTTCTGCGTCACCTTGCCGGTGGAGATCAGGTAGGGCATGGGGGTGAGGATATGGGCACCGTCGATACCGTTTGCCTCGCCGCCAAGCACGAGATTGTCGCGGGTGGCACCCCAGGAGGCCTGCTTCAGGACCTCGACTTCGGTCAGGCCGAATTTGTCGAACAGGCCTTTTTCCTTGGCGATGATCAGCGGCGCTGCATCGGTCAGCGCAATGTATCCGAGCTTCAACCCGGCAACCTCGGGGCCCGCACCGGCGGCAAAGGCGCCCGACGGCAGAAGTGCGCGCGCGGCGCCGATCACGGCGGCGGCAGCGGAGGTCTTGAGAATGCTGCGGCGGCTGATGCCCATTCCTGTAGTCTTCGTCATGTGCTGTTCCCTTTGCTGGAGACGGAGAGCCGGAAAACGAAAAAACGCCGCTCGGTGGATGCGTCAGCGGGGGAGGAGGAGCCCCGGACAGCAAAAACCTTGCGACGTCGATGTCTGATGTGAACGCGCGCTGTGCGCTCATCTGCGTCCGGTCGCCATTGACCGGTGCATGTTTATCGAAGCAATCGGCGTGCCAGTTTGACGCGCCACGCGTATCTCATTGTTTCAGCTTAAGGAATATTCGTTGAGCGAGCTGGACATCGCGCCTGCCTTGAAAAAGGCACTGCCGAACATTTGTGCGACTGCTCTCGGGATGGAAGAAAGACGCTGGTGAATTGTGCACTGCGCTCGCCGTCAGGCGTCCTCGTCCGTGTCATTCGAAGCGCCAAGCGCCCGCACCGGGAAGGTGGCGACATAGGCGGCAATGCGGCTCGGATCGAAGACATGGCCGTCCATGAAACGATCGTCGGGGGCGACGCCTTCCGGCCGCACATCGGCGTCCGCTGGTCCATTCGGGCTGCCGAGGGCGGCACGATAAAGATCCGGCCGGTAGGCGGATGCGGCCATTCTTGCACCGTCCTCGCTGAATTCCGCCTGCCCCCAGCGGATCATCTGGCTGTAGATCCACAGCGCCTGGCTCGGCCGCGGATCGTTGGCGTGGTCGCGATGAAAGACAAAGTAGTCGGGGATCGTGCGGCGATGGCCCTTGGCGTCCAAGCTGAACTCGCCAGCGAGGACACGCCGGATAATGCCGACGGGCGCGGCGATATAGCGGGGCTCGGCGAGCAGCGCTGCGAGCGTATCATGGTTTGCCCCGTCGTCGCACCAGCGCGCCGCCGCATCGAGCGCGACGATCAGGCGCGACACCGTCTCGGGGTTGACGTCCGCCCAATCCGGGCGCATGCCGATCACCTTTTCCGGGGCCGAGGGCCAGATGTCCTGCTTGGCCGCGACGATGCGACCGACACCGCGCTCGGAGGCCACCATGTTCCACGGCGCGCCGACGCAGAAGCCATCGATCGCGCCGGCAGCCAGCGCATCGGAGGTGAGCGGCGGCGGCACGACGACCAGCTTGACGTCGCGGTCGGGATCGATGCCGCCGGCGGCCAGCCAGTAGCGGAACTCGTAGTTATGGGAGGAGAAGGGATAGGTCATACCGAGGGTCGGCGGCTGCACCCCCCTTTCCCGCATGTCGGCCAGTACCGAGGCAAGGGCGCGGGCATTGTCGAGCGCCGATGCCCCATCGTCGAGGCCGGTCAGTGCCTGCATGCGCTCGAAAAGCCGAAGCGACAGTGTGATGGCGTTGCCGCCGCGGCCCAGAGAGAAGGGCGTGATGGTCGGCGACGGGTTGGAGCCCAGGCCCAGCATGGAGGCGACAGGCATGGGCGAGAGCATATGGGCGATGTCGAACTGGCGGAAGGCCAGCCGGTCGCGGACATTGGCCCAGGAGACATCGCGCACCAGATCGAGCGTCAGGCCTTCCTTGGCGGCAAAGCCGAGTTCGGCCGCGACGATCAGCACGGACGCATCCATCAGCGGGATGAAGCCGGCGCGCAGCACTTTCGCGCCGCCTGCAACGCCGATCGCCGGCAGGGGCAGGCTCGTTCCGCTATCGCTCGGTCGCGTCATGTCATTCACTCCAGCTTCTCCGGATATCGACCTGTGTCAGGGTCTCCATCACATCAGCAATCCTGCCGCCGTCACTACACTCTGGGCGATGTCGGACAGCTTCTTCTTCTCGTTCATCGCCGTCTGGCGCAGCAGAGCGTAGGCCTCCTCTTCGGAAAGGCCCCGCATCTTCATCAAGATGCCCTTGGCACGTTCGATCACCTTGCGCTCCTCCAACGCATTGCGGGCGTCGACCAGTTCGCGCTGCAGGCGGCTGAAGGCGTTGAAACGGCTGACCGCCATGTCGAGGATCGGCTTGACCCGCTCCTTCTTCAGCCCGTCGACGATATAGGCCGAAACGCCGGCATCGACGGCGGCCTCGATCGAGGCGGTGTCGGAGCGGTCGACGAACATGGCGATCGGCCGCCCGACAGTCCGAGTCAGTTGGAACAGGTGCTCCATCATGTCGCGGTTCGGGTTTTCGAGATCGATGATGATGACGTCGGGTTTCAGGTTCTCGATGATCCGGGCGATGCCGTTGACCTCGTGCACGACCGTGACGCGCAGGTGCCCCGCCTCCCGCAGGCCTTCCTCGATTATGGAAGCGCGGATGGCGTTCTCATCGATCACGAGGACAGTGAGGTCGGAGTGCAACATCGCCTATTGATGCCGCAGCGCAAAAAGCTTGGCAAGCAAAATGCCCAGAAAATATGCCGGATCAGGTTTGCTTATATTTTAAGCAAGCACCACGCACCTCTGCCGCCTCTTGCGCACGCTTCACTGAGCCAGTCACGAAGCCCTGCTATTCGGCGCGGCCGACACTTTCATAGACGAAGCCGTGATTCCGCGCTTCCGCAAGGGTGTAGATGTTACGCAGATCGACAAGAACCGGCGACTTCATCACAGACTTCAACCGCGCAAAGTCGAGCGACCGGAACTGCTTCCACTCCGTAATGATGACCAAGGCATCGGCATCGGCCGCGACCTCCTCGACATCGTCGCAATAGTCGAAGCTCGGGCATGACATGGCGCGCCGCCGGCATGCCCTCCGGATCATGAGCCTTCAGCAGGGCGCCCTTGTCGAGCAGCGCCTGGACAATCGACAGCGCCGGGGATTCGCGGATGTCGTCAGTGTCGGGTTTGAAGGTCAGGCCGAGGATGCCGATCGTCTTGCCGCGCAGGTCGCCGCCCACCGCGCGCTCGACCTTGCGTGCCATGGCGCGCTTGCGCGTCTCGTTGATTCCGACGATCGTTTCGATCAAGCGGATCGGGGCATTGTGGTCCTGCGCGGTCTTGACGAGCGCCAGCGTATCCTTCGGGAAACAGGAGCCGCCATAGCCCGGCCCCGCATTGAGGAACTTCAGCCCGATGCGGCTGTCCAGTCCCATTCCTCGGGAGACATCCTGTACATTGGCGCCGACCTGCTCGCACAGATCGGCGATTTCGTTGATATAAGCCAGCTTCAGCGCGAGGAAGGCATTGGCGGCATATTTGGTGAGTTCCGCGGTGCGCCGCGAGGTGAAGAGCACCGGATGCCTGACCGGATCGAGCGCGCCATAGACCTCCGCCATGATGGCACGTGCACGATCGTCATTCATGCCGACCACAACGCGATCCGGCGCCATGAAGTCGTCGATGGCCGCGCCTTCTCGCAGGAATTCAGGGTTGGAGACGACAGCCACGTCGGCATCCGGATTGGCGTCGCGGATGAGCCGCTCCAGCTGATCCCCGGTGCCGACCGGCACGGTCGACTTGGTGACGATCACCGTGAAGCCCCGCACGGCAGCGGCCACTTCGCGTGCGGCGGCGAACACATGGGCCAGATCCGCGTGACCATCGCTTCTGCGCGCCGGGGTACCTACCGCAATAAATAGAACATCAGCATTGGCGACGGGATCGGCGATCTCAGTGGTGAAATGCAGGCGCCCGGCAGAGACGTTTTTTTGAATCAGATTATCGAGACCCGGCTCGAAGATCGGCACCTCACCCCGATTGAGCTGGGCGATCTTTTCCGACGCCTTGTCGATACACACCACAACGTGGCCGAACTCGGCCAAGCAAACACCCGAAACCAGCCCGACATATCCCGTGCCAATGATTGCTATGCGCACGCCTGACTCCATCTGCCTGGATCGGCCGGAAGTGTTTCCATCCAAATTTCCCTGTGCCTAGACAAGAGACGGAGAATTGGGAGAGGAAGAAAAAGGCCGACGGTTGTGCCGTTGATTTGGATGATTTCGGGAGAATACCTACCGCATCGCAAAACGAAATCCAAGATCGGTCACCGCGTCGGAGCGCAGCACGGAATTCCAGGTCAGACCACAGTCCATTACAACGACAAAGGCCCCGCCGGAGCGGGGCCTTGAATTGGCAGAATCAATCAGACCCAGTAGGGCGGAACGCCATAGTAGTCGTAGACCGTGCGGCCATTGTCGCGATACCATTCGCGATCATCATCGCGAAGACGCGGGGCGCCCTCGACCTGTTCCTTCGTCAGGTCGATCCGGTAACCGTCCAGCGTCTCGTCATAGGTCAGCTTTTCCCACGGCAACGGATAGTAGTCATCGCCGATACCGAGGAAGCCGCCGAAGCTCAGCACTGCGTAGGCGACCCGGCCGCCGTGCTTTTCGAGCATGATCCGCTTGACCGAACCGATGCGTTCTCCGTCGACACCATAGACGGCGGTCCCGTCAACCTTGTCACTGGCAATCAGGGAGGCCGTGTCCTTGACGTAGGGATCGCGGCTTTTCGCTTGAGAATTCTGATGCATATCGCACCTCCTTTTTTCTGGTGTGGCGATGAAAGGGAAACGGTGAGCCGGACCGAAAGTTCCCCACAGCAGATGCCGGGAGGGAGCATTCTTCGAAAAGCCAAGGCGCCGGGAGGACCGGAGGAATATTGACGCTTACGTCAAGGTTATATAGAGCTTAGCACTTGAACCGGAATGCCAAACGCTTAAGCTCGCTAAAAGCATCTGGGAGGAATGCATGTCCGCCGCGAACGATGGACATGCAGCAATGGACGTCGGGAGGGAATACATGACGGACGCAACGAGCCGGCTCAGTGGCCGGGCAAGTGAAAAGATTTGGCTTGCTTCATATCCTCCCTCCGTACCGGCGGATATTGCGCCCCATAGTCACCCGTCGCTGGGAGCCCTGTTCGAAGCGAGCTGCGCCACCTACGCCGATCGCCTGGCCTTTTCCAGCATGGGCCGGGGAATGACGTTCCGGGAACTCGAGGCGGAATCGCGCAAGGTCGGCGCCTGGCTGCAGTCAAAAGGTCTCGTGAAGGGCGACAGGGTGGCGGTGATGACGCCGAACATCCTTCAGAACCCGGTCACGGTCTACGGCATTCTCAGGGCCGGACTTACGGTGGTCAACGTCAACCCGCTCTACACCCCGCGCGAACTGGAACACCAACTGAAGGACTCCGGCGCCAAGGCGATCATCGTGCTGGAGAATTTCGCGGGCACGGTTCAGCAGGTCCTGCCCAACACACCGGTCAAGCATGTCATCGTCGCCACCATGGGCGACATGCTGGGCTTGAAGGGCCATATCGTCAATTTCGTCGTCCGCAAGGTGAAGAAGCTCGTTCCCGCCTGGTCGATCCCAGGACACCTCAGCTTCAAGCGTGTGCTGGCCGAAGGCGCCCACCAGTCCCTTAAGCCGGTTGACGTCGTCGCAGATGACGTCGCCTTCCTGCAATATACGGGCGGCACGACGGGCGTTTCCAAGGGTGCGACCCTGACCCATGCCAATCTGCTTGCCAACAAGCAGCAGATTGCGCTCTGGCTGGAGGCAGCCTTCGCTGTCAAGGGACGGCCGGAGGTCATGACCTTCATCTGCGCCTTGCCGCTCTACCATATCTTCGCGCTCACGGTGAACTCGCTGATGGGCATCGCGACCGGCAGCCATAACGTGCTGATCGCCAATCCGCGCGACATTCCCGCCTTCGTCAAGGAATTGCAGAACCACAAGGCGCATATTTTCCCGGGCCTCAATACGCTGTTCAACGCGCTGATGAACAATCCGGATTTCAAGAACCTCGATTTTTCCTCGATGCTGCTGGTGCTGGGCGGCGGCATGGCCGTGCAACGGCCCGTTGCCGAACGCTGGTATGAGATGACCGGCTGCCCGATCACCGAAGGCTACGGACTGTCGGAAACATCGCCGGTAGCCACCGTCAACCGTCTCGACACCACGGAATTCAGCGGCATGATCGGTCTGCCGCTCCCCTCGACGGACATTGAAATCCGCGATGAGGACGGGGCCACCCTGCCGATCGGCGAAGTCGGTGAGATCTGCATTCGCGGACCGCAGGTCATGGCCGGCTACTGGCAGCGCCCCGAAGAGACAGACAAGGTCATGACCGAGGACGGCTTCTTCCGCTCGGGCGACATGGGCCTGATGAACGAAGCCGGCTACGTCAAGATCGTCGACCGAAAGAAGGACATGATCCTCGTCTCGGGCTTCAACGTCTACCCCAACGAGATCGAAGAAGTGGCCGCAATGCATCCTGGCGTGCTCGAATGCGCTGCGATCGGGGTTCCGGACGCCCATTCCGGCGAGGCGGTGAAGATCTTCGTGGTCAAGAAGGACCCGGGCCTCACCGAGGCCGATCTCAAGGCGCATTGCGCCACCAACCTGACCAACTACAAGCGCCCGCGCTATATCGAATTCCGCAGTGAATTGCCGAAATCGAATGTCGGCAAGATCCTGCGGCGCGAACTGCGCGACAGCGAACTGGCCAAATAGAACGGCCGCAGGCGACAACTGCTCCTACCCACCCGGGCCGCCCTTCGGCAGCCCGGGCGTTTTCCTGTGCGCTTGATCGCTCGCGCCGCCCAGAATAGTGTCGCCAGCATCTCCGCCAAATCAGGGAAACGAAGATGCAGGCAATCATCGACAAACTCACGAGCACCGCCACGGCTACAAGGGCCGAGGATCTGCGCGCCGCCTTTGCCGCCGATGCCGGGCGCTTCACCCGCTTCAGCGCCGCACACGACGATCTGTTGATGGATTATTCGAAATGCGCGGTAAACGGGGAGATCATGGGCCTGCTCGAAGAGCTTTGCGCCGACGTCGCCGAAAAGCGCGATGCGATGTTTGCCGGCGAGCCTATCAACTTCACCGAGGGACGTGCAGTCCTCCATACGGCCTTGCGCAACAGGTCGAACACGCCGGTCATAGTGGACGGCCGCGACGTCATGCCCGAGGTGAATGCCGTGCTTGCCGCCATGGGCCGCTTTGCCGAGGGAATCCGCTCGGGCACGCTCACGGGCTCGACCGGCAAGGCGATCACCGATGTGGTCAATATCGGCATCGGCGGTTCCGACCTGGGCCCGGCGATGGCGACGCTGGCGCTCGCTCCCTTCCATAACGGCCCGCGCCTGCACTTCGTTTCCAATGTCGACGGCGCCCATATCAGCGACACGCTGAAGATCCTCTCCGCCGAAACGACGCTTTTCATCATCGCCTCCAAGACGTTCACGACGATCGAAACCATGACCAATGCGCAGACGGCGCGGCGGTTCGTTGCCGAAAAGCTCGGCGAGGCCGCGGTCGGCAAGCACTTCGCCGCGGTTTCGACCGCGCTCGATAAGGTCGCCGCCTTCGGCATCGATCCCGAGCGCGTGTTCGGTTTCTGGGACTGGGTCGGCGGGCGCTATTCGATCTGGTCGGCGATCGGCCTGCCGCTGATGATTGCCATTGGCGAAGACGACTTCGGACGCTTCCTCGACGGCGCCCATGCGATGGACCAGCATTTCCGTAACGCGCCCTTCCGGCAGAACCTCCCGATGCTGCTCGGCGCGATCGGCGTCTACCATCGCAACGTGCTCGGCTACCAGACGCGGGCGATCCTGCCCTATGACCAGCGGCTATCGCGCTTTCCGGCCTATCTGCAGCAGCTGGACATGGAATCGAACGGCAAGAGCGTCACCATCGACGGCAAGCCCGTTGCCGGCAGTTCCGGTCCAGTGGTCTGGGGCGAACCGGGCACCAATGGCCAGCACGCCTTCTACCAGCTGATCCACCAGGGAACGAGCATCATTCCGGCTGAGTTCCTGATCGCCGCGCGCGGCTTCGAGCCCGATCTGAGACACCAGCACCAGTTGCTGATCGCCAATTGCCTGGCGCAATCGGAAGCCCTGATGAAGGGGCGCACGCTCGCCGAGGCCAAGTCGCAGCTGACGGCCAAAGGAATGGACGAAGCCGAGGCTGAGTCCATCGCCCCGCACCGCGTATTCTCCGGCAACCGTCCGTCGATCACCTTCGCATACGACCAGCTGACACCCTATACGCTCGGCCGACTGATCGCACTCTACGAGCATCGCGTGTTCGTCGAAGGGGTGATCTTCCGGATCAACTCCTTCGATCAATGGGGTGTCGAGCTTGGCAAGGAACTCGCAACCGGCCTGTTGCCGGTGGTTGAAGGCAAGGTGGCCGCGACTGGTCATGACAGCTCGACCGCCGGCCTGGTCGCGACGCTGCTTTCGAGGGCGAAATAGCCACGCGACGGGTGCAGGAGGCTCGCGTCAGACGAGCCCGATTTCGTCGGCATAGGGTGGATTGGCACCGGCGCGCGAGACCGTGACGGCCGCCGCCCTGGCGCCCAGTTCGAGGGCGGAGCGAACCGCCGCCTCGTCCAGCGCCGCGACCTTGGCCTTGGCCAGCAGATCCTGGCGCTTCAGCGACGCCAGGATACCCGCATCAAAGGTATCGCCCGCACCTACGGTATCGACCACTTTGACCCGCTCGCTCGGCACAGTGACCTTGAAACGATCGGTATAGCCGGTCGCTCCATCGGCTCCGCGGGTGATGACGACGAGCTTGGCGCCCATGTCCAGCCAATGGCGGGCACGGTCGTCGATACCGCCGGGCAGACCGAACCACTCAAGATCCTCGTCGGAGAACTTGAGGATGTCAGTCATGGCGGCCATGCGGTTGATCCGCGCCATGTGCGCGGCCCTGTCCTTGATGAAGCTCGGGCGGATATTGGGATCGAGCGAGATGACGCGGCTCTGATGCTCGCGCACCATCAGCGCCTCGTAGGTCGAGCCACATGGTTCGGGAATGAGGCTGATCGCGCCAAAATGAAGCGCCTCGCATTCCTCGCCCAAACCCGGCAGATCGGCTGGCGAGATCATCCGACCGGCGGTGTTCTCGTCATAGAAGGCGTAGGTTGCATGGCCACCGACGAGCTTGACGAAGGCAATCGTCGTGGGCCGCGACGACGTCGCGCAGAAACTGAAGTCGACGCTGCTGGACCGCAGCCTCTCGCGCAGAATGTCACCCATCATGTCGTCGGAGAGCCCGGTGAAAAAGCCGGTCGGAACGCCAAGCCGGCCGAGTGCGATGGCGGTGTTGAAGATCGCACCACCAGCGTGCGGCGCGAAAGCCCGCTCGCCGAGCGTCGATTCGCGCGGCAACATGTCGATCAGCGCTTCGCCACAACACAATATCATTCGACCTCCTCCATTCCCTCTATCCGAAGTCGGGTTTAAATCGATTTAGTGCATTCGATCGCGGAAGGCCAGTCCACCTCAGCCAAGCGAAGCGACACCGCCGTTGCGGGC
Organism: Rhizobium arsenicireducens; assembly: GCF_964021225.1. NCBI lineage: Bacteria > Pseudomonadati > Pseudomonadota > Alphaproteobacteria > Hyphomicrobiales > Rhizobiaceae > Rhizobium > Rhizobium arsenicireducens. The sequence continues at coordinate 2,930,732 of NZ_CAXHYK020000001.1, forward strand.
CGACCAGGCCAGCGGCGCATCGAGGAAAGCTCCGACCTCCGACAGCGTCTTTTCATCGAAGAGCCTCTTCTCACGGGCGACAGCGAGCACTTCCCGCCAGGTGGCGATGTGGTGCAGCATCACGTTGCCATTGGTGAAACGCTCTTCTGCCTCGGGGAATATGCCGTAGTAGAACAGCGCGACGCCGTGATCGACGACACCGCCGGCCGCACGGATCGCATCGATGAACTTGAACATGCTGCCGCCGGCAGTGGTCAGGTCCTCGATCACCAGGACACGTGCGCCTTCCGGCATATGGCCTTCGATCTGCGCATTACGGCCATGGCCTTTTGGCGCCTTGCGCACGTAGATCATCGGCAGACCGAGGCGCTCCGCGAGGAAGGCGGCAAAGGGAATACCTGCGGTCTCACCACCAGCCACGACGTCGAACTGCTCGAAGCCGGCATTGCGCATCACCGTGGCGGCGGCGAAGTCCATGATCGCCGAGCGGATGCGCGGATAAGAGATCAGCTTGCGGCAATCGATATAGACCGGGCTCATCATGCCGGAGGACAGCTTGTAGGGCTTGTCGGCGGAGAAATGCACCGCCTTGATCTCCCACAGCATCTTCGCCATCAATTCAGCCATCACGGCAGGTTCGGGAAAGGTCGTCTGGATCATTTCGGCTCCTATCGCGTTACGGCACCCGAAAGCGGCCAATAGCAGCAACGCGGCGAGCTGGCCAGCGCCAGAGGAAAATTGCGCAGCGCTCGGCGCAGATTGAGACAATGGCGCAAAGGTGGACTAGATTGAATCGCCAATCTCTTCAAACAGAACCGTATCAACCACATGTTTGTCCGGTTCGCGGCACAGCATTCTGAAATCAACAGCAGGCCACAATGTCGGACCTTATTGTAATCGGCGACAAGGCACGCATCGACACCAATACCCCCGCAAGCTAAGACAGGAAAACCAAAATGAACTCTATCGCCATTCAACCGCTGATCGCACTGATCGCCGGCATCCTTATCCTGGTCATGCCGCGCCTGCTCAACTACGTGATCGCGATCTATCTGATCATCGTCGGCATTACCGGCCTGTGGCCAGACCTGCTGGGCAGCGTCAAGCTTTGATCCATTCAGGAATGTCCGGGCCGAGGGTCCGGGCATTCCTGGCGGATCGACCCGAAGCCTGTCGCGACCGTCCAGATCGGCTCCGCAGGCTCTGGATCTCTGGTTTTTTCGCGTGTACGCGACCCAGACACCGGTGCGTCGACCGGGAAGAATGCCTCAGCTCACTTCCCAGAAGATCTCGAACATCGGATCGAAAACCGTTACGGGGCCGGCTCCGGTCTCGATCTTTGCCGCATAGGAAATCGGCGTGTCGCGCCTGACCAACGTGATTGTGTCGGCATTCGGCGACAGCCCGTACCAGGCCGGGCCGTTCAGCGAAGTGAAGGCTTCCAATTTGTCGAGCGCGCTTTCCTGCTCGAAGACATGGGCGAGGCAACTCATGGTGTTGATCGAGGTGTAGATGCCGGCGCAGCCGCAGGCGCATTCCTTCAAGGGATCGACATGCGGAGCGGAATCGGTGCCGAGGAAGAAGCGGCGATCGCCGGAGGTGGCGGCAGCGCGCAACGCCAGGCGATGGCTCTCGCGCTTGGCGACTGGCAGGCAGTAGTAATGCGGCTTGATCCCGCCGACCAGGATGGCATTGCGGTTGATGATCAGATGATGGGTGGTGATCGAGCCGGCAATGTTGCGCTCGGCCGAACGGATATAGTCGATTCCGTCCGACGTGGTCACATGTTCCATCGTGACCTTGAGTTCCGGCAGGCGCCGGCGCAGCGGATCGAGCACGGTATCAATGAAGACCTTCTCACGGTCGAAAATGTCGACTTCGGGCGTCGTCACCTCGCCATGTACGCAGAGCGGCAGGCCGATCTTCGCCATGCGCTCCAGCACGGGCATGGCCTTTGCCATGTCGCGCACGCCGCCATGGGAATTGGTCGTGGCGCCGGCGGGGTAGAGCTTCACGGCGGTGATGAGGCCGCTCTTTGCGCCCTCCTGCACATCGTCTGGGCTCGTGTCCTCGGTGAGATAGAGGGTCATCAGCGGCTCGAAGCGATCACCCTGTGGCAGGGCCGCCATGATGCGGTCGCGATAGGCGCTCGCGTCCGCCGTCATGACGACGGGCGGCACGAGGTTGGGCATGATGATGGCGCGCGCGAAATGCCGGCTCGTATCGCCAATCACCCCTTCGAGCATCGCGCCATCGCGCAGATGCAGGTGCCAGTCATCGGGGCGGCGAATGGTGAGCGAGCGCATGGCAAACCTCCGGGGCATGGGTCTTTGCCCGGAGATAGCATGTTCCCGGTGTAGGGCAAACCTGCCTTTAGGCGACTTTTCCGGAAAGAGCGGCAAGCGTCCTTTCCGCTTCCTCAAGTTGTTCACGCCGATCGTTTTCCATGATTGCCCTGATCTTCGGCAGTGCGCGCTCGAAGGCCGCCACGCAATCCGGATCGAACTGCGTGCCCGCACGACCGACGATGTGCTCAACGGTGCGTTCGAACGACCATGCTGGCTTGTAGGGCCGCTCGGTCGTCAGAGCATCGAAGTTGTCGGCAATGCAGACGATGCGGCCCGAGATCGGGATCGCCGCGCCGGCCAGGCGATTCGGATATCCCTGACCGTCCCACCGCTCGTGATGGCTGGCGGCAATTTCCGATGCGAGCTGTAGCAGGGAGGAGTGCGAGCGGGCGAGGATGTCGCTGCCGATCTGCGCATGCGCCTGCATCTGCCGGTACTCGGCCTCGGTGAGGCGACCCTGCTTCAACAAAACCGTATCCGGCATCGCCACCTTGCCAATGTCGTGCATCGGAGCCGCGAGGCGGATGTCGCTGCAAAACTGTCCCGGAAGGCCGACCTCGATCCCGATCGCTTCGGAATAGGCGGCTACCCTGAGCGTGTGGCGCGAGGTTTCCGGGTCCTTATAGCCGGCGGCGAGCGTCAGGCGGTGGATGATCTCCTGTTCGCGCTGGCGCAATTCGAAAACCGCGCGGTCCACCTCGCGACGCAGCCATTCGGCCTGGTCCGCGAGTTGGCGCCGGGCCCGGGCAAGCGACACGATGTTCTGCACACGCACCTGAAACTCAACGGGATTGATCGGCTTCGTCAGGAAGTCGATGGCACCGGCGTTGAGCGCCGCCATGCGTGTCGTCATGTCCTTGTCGGCCGTGACGAAGATCACCGGAACCTGGGCATATTTCTCGAAGCGCACGATCTCGGTAAAGAGCTCCACGCCGTTGTAGACCGGCATCTGATAGTCGATGATCGCGATGTCGAAATCGAGTTCAGGAAGAGCGGACAGGACCGCGTCGGGGCTTGCGAAAGCCAGAGCCTCGCAGCTGTCCAGCTTGCCGACGAGTTTCGTCAACAGCTTCAGGTTGGTGCTGTTGTCATCCACCAGCAATATACGCATAGATGCCTCCTTCACTCTCAAGCTACCAATTTGAATTTCAGGGTTTCGATTTCGCCGCTCAGCTTGTCGACGTCGGCGGCCGACGGACGATGGCTGCGCAGCGCATGGGCAAGGTCGGCAATGTCGTTCAGGCCGACATTGACCGCAGCGCCCTTGATCGTGTGCAGGGCGCGATCGATCTTCTCGGGGTCGTGATTGGCCAGCGCGACATGCAGATCCTGGATCAGGCTGGTCGCGTCGTTGAAGAAGGATTCGACCAGTTCGCGGAACACGTCCTCGCCCAGTGCATCGACGAGTTCGGACTGACGCGCCTCATCAAGGCCCTCAATCGCCAGCGGGGGAAAATCCACGTCGTCGATGATGATCGGTTCCGGCAGGCCGATGTCGTTCGACATGTCCCGGTCCTGCCCGTTCACCGGAACGTTCACGATCGAATGTATCACGTTGCGCAGCCTTTCCATCGTTACCGGTTTCGATTCGAAGCCGGCCATTCCTGCCTCGATGCACCGTCGGCGGTCGTCGTCGGAGGCATTGGCCGTCATCGCTATGATCGGCGTGGCAGAGCACAGCCCGCCTTCGGCGATGATACGGCGCGTCGCCTCGATGCCGTCCATGACTGGCATCTGCATGTCCATCAGGATGACGTCGAAAGTCTGTTCCTTGGCGATCGAGACGGCCTGCGCCCCGTCGCCCGCGACGACGACTTCCTGCCCGAGCCGGTCTAGGAAACGGGTGGCGACCAACTGGTTGACGCGATTGTCCTCGACCAGAAGGATGCGCAGACGCGGCAGCGGCGCCTTGTTCTGTCCCGTCGCCTGGCGGCGGACCTCGTCCTTGCCGACGGCGACGACGGCAAGCTCGAACCAGAAGATGCTGCCGACGCCGACAGTGCTGCTCATGCCCAGCTCGCCGCCGAGCTTCTCGACGATCTGCTTGCAGATGGTGAGGCCTAGGCCGGTGCCGCCATATTTGCGGCTGATCGAGGCATCGACCTGCGAGAACGGCTTGAACAGCTTGGCCAGCCCCGCTTCGTCGATGCCGATGCCGGTATCCTCGACCTCGAAGCGCAGCATCAACTTGCCGTGGCGGTAGAACTCGCGAAGACGCAGCGTCACCGTGCCCTTGCTGGTGAACTTGACCGCATTGGACAGGAGGTTGAGCAAGACCTGACGCAGCCGGGTCGGATCGGTGCGCACATAAAGCGCATCGAGGGAATAGGGGATGTCGAGAACGACCGTGTTGCCGTAGTCGTCGGCGCGGCCGCGGATGATGCTGACCGTGGTTTCGGCCAGCGCGCGAATGTCGACCGCACGCTCTTCGAGTTCCAGCTTGCCATGTTCGATCTTGGAGTAGTCGAGGATCTCGTTGATGACCTCCAGCAGGGCCTCGCCCGAGGAGCGAATGGTCTTGACGCTGGAAAGCGCATCTTCGGGAAGCTCCGAGAACTCCAGCAGTTCCGACATGCCGAGAATGGCATTGAGCGGCGTGCGGATCTCGTGGCCCATCGTCGCCATAAACTGCGACTTGGCGCGGTTGCCGGCATCAGCCGCCTCATAGGCTTCCGTCAGGCGACGGGCCATTCCTTCTAGCTCGCGTCCCGCCTTGCGCACCGACTTCAGCTGCCGGCGCAGAGTCACGACCAAAAATACGACCGAGATCATGAGCAAAGCGAGCATGATGGCCGCAGTTCTCTCCAGTTCGAGAATGGTGGTGCGCGCATCGGCCCTTTCGGCATTGAGTTGCCTATTGGTTTGAACTAGGAGATCTCCGGTCAGCTTCGCCAGACCCGTCAGGGCGACGTCAACGCCCTCGAGTTCGGCGGCGCTCGGCATCCTGCTCAAGGCATCGCCGTCGAGGGCTGACTGGAGGCCGACGACTGTCTTCTCGATCTCACGGAGCAGTTGGAGAATCCTGGGGTCATTGGTAAAATAGCCGCTAAACTGCGATTCCTTCACCTGCTGAGCGCGTTCAAAAAAGATATCGTTGCGGAGGGTGAGATCATCACGCAGCGCCTTGCTGGACGGTTGACGGCGCAGTTCGGCAAGGCCGTCGCCGAGGGCGCGCGCCTCGCGATCCAGCTGGTAGACCGACCACACGGCGTTCTCGCGGACACCGTCCTGGAGGAAGCGGAATTGGCGTGAGATATCGACGAAGAGCCCAATCATCACGAGCAGAAGCACGGCTGACAGGATCTGCAGGATCAGGGTGGTGCTCCCCGCCTTGCGCATGATGTCGCCGGTTCTGCGGACCCGTGTCACCCTACGACCTCCATTTCCTCGATCTGCCAGACCGAACATTCACAATCCTTCTCGCCGCGACGCAGACAATCCTGGTCGATGGGACGGGCGAGCATCGACTGTGCCGGGGCTTCCGGTACGTCGAGCGCAACAACCAGGCCAGCGGTGAGCGCTGCGGTGAAGAGGATGGCGAACAAGGATTTCATGCGTGCAACCGTCAAGTCGTGTCTATCTCAGCCGGCCATGGTCGCAGGGCTAGTACCATGTCGCAGACAGGACGAAAGCAGCGAGCGAAAGGCCACAGCCTCTACCGGTTTGGTGAGAAAGTCTGTCACGCCACTTTCCCGGGCAGCTTCACGCAGGCCAGGTTCCTGGTCGGCCGTAACCATGACAACGGGGATGTCGTCATAGCGTGCCATCATGCGGATCGCCTTGACGAATTGAAGGCCGCTCATTCCGGGAAGCACGTGGTCGACGATTAGCATGGCGAAGAGTCTGTTGTGGCAAATCGTCAGAGCCTTTCCGGCATCCGCCTCGATCACGATTTCATCATCAGTCACCTTCTTGGCGAGGTGCTTCAGAATCATCGCATTGGTCGGATTGTCTTCTACGATCAGAATGGCCATGCCCGAATTCCCTTGCCCGCAAACCGTCTCTCTTGGAGCGTTTTCTAGCAAGGCGAGCCTGAGATAGATTGAACCATTTCGGTTCAATTTTACCGATCGCAGCCTTAGGTCGGTCTTAATTATTTAGCGATACCCAATAGATTGTGTTTCACAGACCGGCTGCCGGTGGGCTGGCCCCCGTCGGCTCCCTTGATGGCTGGTCGATCACCCCTCAAGTGCGCGGGAAATGCGACGGGATAGCTCGACGGGATTCTTCAATATGATGGCGCGACTGGTCCGCTCGATCACCTGCTCGCGGATCAGGCGCGACATCTCTCGCGATACCGTTTCGCGGCTGGATCCGATATGCTCGGCGAGTTCGGCATGGACGAGCGGCGGCGAGATGATCCGCTCGCGACCGCCATCGGCGCGCACTCGCGAGAGACGCAACAAAGCATTGTATAGGCGGTGTTTGGTGTCGAGAAAGGAGAGCTCTGCGACACGCTCGTTCATCGAACGGATGCGTCGCGACAGAACCTGCATCAGCGCCAGGCACACTTCGCGACGCGCCAGTAGGACGTCATGGAAAACGGCATAGGGGATGATGGTGACCGCGGTGTCGCTGACCGCCATCAGGCTCGCCGAACGGGCCAGGCCATCGATCGCCGACAGTTCACCAAGAAGATCGCCTCGGCGAAAGGTGCCCAGGATAGCCTCTTTGCCGACGGTGAAGCGCAGCACCGCGCGGATCTCTCCGCTCTGCACGACGAAGACGTCATTCGAGCGATCCTCGAAGTCGACCAGGGTTTCACCGGCGCATAGATTTCTGGTAAGGCAACGCGAAAGCAGTTCATTCTCTTCTGCGACAGTCAGGCTGGCAAATATCGCGGTACCACGCAGCGTGGAAAGACATTGCGCGTTATTTGGCAATACGGTTGCGACAGTCAATTGAACTTCCACTTTTCTTGTTTTTGCAGCGGCGAGGGCGAAGTGAATACGATTGCTTCTTATGCCTCTAACCATTGGCGACGCAAGCCGCACCAGACCAGGAATCTGTCGAAGTATTACCAGGAGGTTAATTTACACCGCTCGAGACGAGCTCATTATCCAATGGACCCCGCCGAAGGGCCCCAAACATCGGTCAGGGCAAAACCGTCCGCCAGCGGGTCGAACGGATCGAGCGCCACCTGATGCAGACCGAAGGTGAAGCCACGGCCGCTGATCGTCGGGATGACGGCGGGGCGACCAGCAACCTCGGTCACTTCCTTGAGACCCACCTCGAACTCCGAACCGATGATCGAACGCGATTTCAGCACGTCGCCGACCTTGACCTTGCCGCGCGCATGAAGTGTCGCAAGATTGGCCGAATTGCCGGTGCCGCAGGGCGAGCGATCAACGCGGCCCGGCCACATCGTCGTGCAGGTGCGGATCGCGCCGTCGGGATCGACATCGCGGAACATGACATAGGCGACGCCGGAGATCGCGGGGATTTCCGGATGGACGACGGGAATGCGTCGGTTGATCTCCTCCTTCAGGATCATGCCCGCCTCGACCAGCCCACGGGCATTGGCCTTGTCGATCGTAAGCCCGATCTGGCCCACATCGACCAGCGCATAGAAGATGCCACCGTAGCTGAGGTCGAAGGTGATGCGACCCCACAGCTCGGTCTCGAGACTGACGTCCAACTCATGCACGAAGGACGGCACCATGGTGAGTTTGACCCGCTCGCAGCGACCGTCCCGGCAGGTCGCTGTCGCCGTCACGAGGCCGGCCGCGGTGTCGAGGACGACCGTGGTTTCCGGTTCGGTCATTTCCACGATGCCGCTTTCGAGCAGGGCCGTCGTCACGCAGATCGAGTTCGATCCGGAACTGGCATGGGCCTGGTCCGGCTGGAGAATGACGAAGCCGGCATCGGCTTTCGGATTCTTGGCCGGCAGGAGGAGGTTGACGGAGCCGATCGGCGCGCCGCGCGGCTCGAGCACGAGAAAGCGGCGCAGTTCCTGGCCCTTCGGGTCGTTGTTCAGCCAGTGCAGTTGTTCGGCAATCGTCTCGCCGGGGATCTTCGGCACGCCGCCGACCGCCACCTTGCCGATCTCGCCCTCGCAATGGACGTCGATCATCTGCAGGGTCCGCTTCCATCTCATGGTATTGCTCCGTCCGTCAGGGATTCGTGTCACGGCGCGACAGCGCCGTCAGAAGTTCAAGGTTTGCCGTATCCTTGCGGGCGAGCGCGGCGAAGGCGGCGGCGCGGTCGATGATGGCGCGCTGCGAGCCGAGGGCCTCAACCGCCTCCTTCCGGCTCACCCGGACAAAACGCAGGCGGCTGCCGACCGGGGCCTGGCCAAGCCGCCAGAGATCAGCCTCGATCACATGGGCGATCTTCGGATAACCGCCGCAGGTATTGGCCTCGGCCAGCTGGATGATCGGCTGGCCAGACGGCGGCACCTGAACGGTGCCGGGCATGATGCCGTGCGAATGCAGTTCGAGTTTTTCCCGGAGCTTCAATTCGGGGCCGGACAGGCGGTAGCCCTGGCGGTTGGCATCCTCGGTGACCTGCCAGGCGGCAGCTTCCAAATCATTGATCGCGGCCTGATCGAAGGCATCGTATTCGGCGCCCGGCAATACGCGAATGGGAGACTCCTCCATGTCGGCTGTATCTCGTCCAATCTCCTTGGGGTCGAGCCCGAAGCCCGCAGGCAGACCGGCGACCGTCGCAGGCGCAAAGCCTGTCTCCAGCCGGTCGCCCCGGCGTAGGCCCCTGCCCTCGAGCCCGCCCCAACGGCTCTTCAGGTCGGTGGACGCCGAGCCGAGCACGGCGGGAACGATCAGACCACCGGCGATGGCGACATAGGCCCGCGCGCCGCGACCTGGCAGGCCGAGTTCGAGTATGTCGCCGGAACGCACGGGCAGCGCCCACCAGGACGGATAGCGAATGCCGTTCACGGTCATCAGCACATCGGCGCCGGTCACGGCCACCAGCGCCGCGCGATCGAAGCGCAGACGAAAGGGAAAGATCGCCACCTCGATGGCGGCCGCGTTCGCATCATTGCCGACCAGACGGTTGGCGAGTTCCAGCGCCGGCGCATCCATGGCACCGGAGCGCGAGACGCCGGCGTCGAGATAGCCGAGGCGGCCGAGATCCTGCACCGAATTGGCCGCACCCGTCGTCAGGATCTCGATCATGCGCGGATCTCCTTGACGACGAAACGGATACGGTCACCGGCACGAAGGGCGGCCGGAGGTTCGCGCAGCGGATCGAAGAGATGAAAATCGGTATGGCCGAGAATGTGCCAGCCGGAGGGCGCCGTCAGCGGCATGATGCCGGCCTGGGCGCCGCCGATGATGACCGAGCCTTCCGGAACCCCCATGCGCGGCACGGCCCGCCGCGGCAGCGCGAGCATAGGATCGAGTCCGGAAAGATAGACGAAACCGGGCATGGCCCCGACGGCCGCGACCGAATAGACGGGCGCGGCGTGCATCGCGACCAGGCGTTCTACCGTCAGGCCCTTTTCTTTGGCGACATCGGACAAATCACTTCCGTCATTGCCGTAGACGACAGGGATCTCGACCAGACGGCCGGCAGCCGGTGCGGCAGCCGTCTTCGTCCATTCGGAAAGCAGATGAGCTTCAAGCTTGTCCGGATCCAGGCGGAGGGGATCGAACAGGATCATCAAATTGTTCATGCCTGGCGCAACCTCGCGGACGCCCGGCAGCGTCTTCAGCTCTTCGGTGAAGACCCAGATGCGTTCCTGCAGCGAAGGATCGAAGACCGGACCGGCTACATCGAACAGGAGCGTCCCCGCCCCTTCCGCGCTCACCTTCGGTTTGCCCCCGTGCTCTTGCATGCCCGCCTTCATCGTTGTCGCCCGCCTTGTGATATATCAGAATGCAGTGGAGAGCCAAAGCATTTCTTCGTCCGGCCATTGTGCATTCGCTTTGGCTCGACCTACAATCCGGAAAGACTGAAGCATAAGGAGCGTAAGCGGCATGGCACTCAGCGTCGACCTCAATTCCGACATGGGCGAAGGCTTCGGCGCCTACCGCATGGGTGACGACGATGCGATGCTGTCGATCGTCAGTTCGGCCAATATTGCCTGCGGCATGCATGCGGGCGACCCCGAGATCATGGCTTCGACCTTTGCCATCGCCAAGGCGAAGGGCGTCGCCGTCGGCGCGCATCCGGGCTTCCCCGATCTCTGGGGTTTCGGGCGGCGCAACATTCCCTTTTCCGCCGGCGAGATCGAGCGGCTGGTCGCCTATCAGATCGGTGCGGCGCAGGCGCTTTCGACCTATGCCGGGCACCCGATCACCCATGTAAAGGCGCATGGCGCGCTCGGCAATCTCACCCAGCAGAACGAGAGCGTGGCGCAGGCCGTGAACAACGCGATCAAGGCCGTCGATGCGAAGCTTGTCTGCCTGACCATCGCGCTTGGCCACCAGGAGCGCCTGGCGCGCGAGATGGGGCTGGAATGCCGCTCGGAGATCTTCGCCGACCGGGCCTATACCGACGAGGGCTTCCTGGTGCATCGCAGCCAGCCCGGCGCCGTAATCCACGATGCGGATACAGCCGCGGCCCGCGTGGTGCGCATGGTGAGGAACGGCGCGATCGAGACGATCACGGGCCGCGTCATCGTCACCCCGATTGACTCGATCTGCGTGCACAGCGACACGCCGTCTGCCGTCGACATCGCCCGGACCATCCGCTCGGCGCTGGAAGCCGACGGCATCGCCATCGCCAACTTCCTGCGTTGACGGAGCCGAGATGGACCTTTCGACGATCGAGAGACTGATGCAGATGCTGGAGAACTCCACGCTCAACGAGTTGGAGGTCAGCGAGAACGGCATGCGCATCCGTCTGGCCAAGACCGCAGGCCGCATTGCCGGGGTAGCGACGACCGGCCTGTTGCCGCACGACACGCCGGAGGCCATGGCGGCTGCCGAGATCGCCGCGCTGATGGCGCTACCCGAGATTGCCGATACCGACGAAGCTGTGATCGTTGCCGGTCTGTCCGGCACATTCTACCGCGCGCCTGCGCCCGGCGCGGAGCCCTATGCGCAGGAAGGAGATCTGATCGAGGAAGGCGAGACGCTTGCCTTAATCGAGGCGATGAAGATGCTCAACCCCGTGGAGGCGACGCGCAGCGGTCGCATCGTTTCGATTCTCGTCGCGGATGGCGAGCCGGTGACGCCGGGCACGCCGCTCATCCTGCTTGCCTCGGACTGACGCGCATGTTCGACAGCGTGCTGATCGCCAATCGCGGAGAGATCGCCTTGAGGATTCTCAGGGCCTGCCGCGACCTTGGCCTCAAGACCATCGCCATCCATTCGGAGGCCGACCGCAACCTCCGCCATGTGGTGCTCGCCGACCAGGCCTTGTGCATCGGGCCGGCGCCGGCCGCGCGCAGCTATCTCGACCATAACGAAATTCTGCTCGCGGCCCACCTGACCGGCGCGGGCGCCATCCATCCGGGCTACGGTTTCCTTTCCGAAAACGCCAACTTCGCCGAAATGGTCGAACGGGCCGGATTGACGTTCATCGGCCCGCCGTCGGCGGCGATCCGGGTGATGGGCGACAAGGTCGCCGCCAAGCGGGCGATGATCGCGGCCGGCGTGCCCTGCGTTCCCGGACCCGACAGCGCCCTGCCGGATGACACAGTGCGCATTGCCGCGATCGGGGTAGAAACCGGCTATCCGCTGATCGTCAAGGCATCTGGCGGCGGTGGCGGGCGCGGCATGCGCATCGTTCGCGATCCAGACGCCCTCCTCGGGGCGGTCCAGATGGCGCGCGAGGAGGCGGGGCGGGCCTTCGGCAATCCGGAGGTTTATGTCGAGCGTTTTCTCGAATTCCCCCGCCATGTCGAGATCCAGGTGCTGGCCGACAATCACGGCAATGCAGTTCATCTTGGCGCGCGCGACTGCTCCACCCAGCGACGGCACCAGAAACTGATCGAAGAGACACCACCGCCCGGCATCGATCCGGCCGCCATCGATGCGATCGGAAGGCGCTGCGCGGCGGCGTGCCAGGCGATCGGCTATCGCGGTGCCGGCACGTTCGAATTCCTCTACGAGGACGGCGCGTTTTACTTCATCGAGATGAACACCCGGGTGCAGGTCGAGCATCCGGTCACCGAAGAGGTCGCCGGCGTGGACATCGTCCGCGAACAGCTGCGCATCGCCATGGGAGAAAAGCTCGGCCTGGCGCAAGATGAGGTGCGCCTCAGTGGCCATGCCATTGAGTGCCGGATCAATGCCGAGCACGCCTTCAACTTCACGCCGTCGCCCGGCAAGGTGACGCGTTTCATAGCGCCCGGCGGACCGGGTGTACGGCTCGATACCCATCTCTATCCCGGTTACGAGATCCCGCCGAACTACGATTCGCTGATCGCCAAGCTGATCGCCCACGGGCCGACGCGCGACACGGCGATCGCCCGCATGCGCCGGGCGCTTGGCGAACTGACCATCGAGGGCGTGGAGACGTCGCGTGCACTTCACCTGATGCTGCTCGACGAACCAGGTTTTTCTGCCGGCGGCTTCGACATTCATCATCTTGAGCGGCTGATGGCCGACGGATTCGGGAGACCGTTATGAGCAGCGCGTGGATCGAAACCGTCCTCGAACTGATGCGCCGTCATGGCATCGCGGAATTCGAATATGAGGACGCCAACCGGCATGTCGCCGCAAGCGAGGGCGAGGCGTTCGACCTTGCCCAACCAGCGCACCAGCGCGCACCGCCGCCACACGCAGGCGCGACCGTCATGGCGCCGCATATCGGCATTTTCCAAGCAGCACAGGCACCGGATGGCAGGGAAGCCCCGCTGCCGCGCCTTGTAAAACAGGGCGAGATCGTCGGGTATCTCAAGGCAGGCGCCCTGCTGCGCCCGATCGTCGCACCGTCAGACGGCGTGCTGTCGCACCAACTTGCCGACGACGGCATTCTCGCGGGCTACGGCACACCGCTTTTCGAGCTCCACACGGCCGCATTCTAGCGTCCGCATCTGCGGGCTTTCGACGCAGCTGGATGGGGGCTCCACCTAGGGCCTGTCAGGTACGAGAGCAGTCCCGGCAGCGCCGATCGTATTGCCGGCGGAATGGCCGAGCAGCAGCCACTGTCTGCCGTAGTTGCGCCGTGTCCTTGGATCGAAGATCGAAATCGGTGCGCTGATTACCGTGCTCGCTGCGTGACCGACGGTGTTGCCGGCACCGATTGCCACCGCGCCGAGGCTCTCGCCGAGCCCGACCGCGGACTCAGTAACGGCCTGGCCTGCGACCAGCCGGTCGCCGATCAGCCGCACGACTTCGGGGCTCTCGGCGAACTTGCCGTGATTGAGCGGATCGCCGGATTTCAATTTGGTCAGGTCGAGCACGGTAATTCCAGCCGCTTCCAACTGGCTGCGATAAGGCTCCGTGCTCACATCGATGTGGCCGAGGCGCTCGACATTGCCGGAAATGCGCTTCGACAAGGTGAGGGCCCGGTCGTCGCGCGAGACGAACAGGGTGAAGTGCGGCCCCTTACCGGCAAAAGACTGATATTGCTGACCGAAAACGTCGACGTCGAGATCGGGTGCGGCAAGGATCACATTGCCGATCTTCGGATCTATCCGGCCATGGCGGATCGCCATCTGGCGCAGTGATTCCACGGCAAGCCAGGTGCCCATGGAATGGGCCATCACGGTCACCTCGCCGACTGCCGGATTGCGGGCGATCTGCGTCAGCAGATCCTCCAGCGCATCGCGTGAATAATTGGTGCTTTCCTTGTCGTAATTATAGTCGAAGATCGAACCCCGCGACGGCCAGGTGAAGACGACCGGCACGACGTCTGCCTTGGAATCATGGACAATCTGGGCGAAGCGATAGACAGCTTCCTCGTAGCGATTGTTGAAACCGTGTACGAAGACCAGCACGCGCCAACTCTTGGGCACATGCCCCTTCAGCCAGGCCTCGCCTTCCTTTTCATCGGCGATCGCATCGACAGCAACCGTCGTGAATTCCTTCTGCGGATCAGCCGGTAGGCGCTTCGGCCACTGGACCTGGCCGATCTCGCGATTGGCGTCAGGCGGTATGGAGATCGTCACTGCGTCGATCATCAGGCCGGAGCCGCGCTCGCCGGTGAAGAGGATCGCCTTGTCGAGTGCCGGCGCCCGAGTCGTGGCAGCGATCAGCTCGACCTTGGCCGTGCCGTCTGCCCTATGATTGGTGGGCTCCATCACGCCGATCGGCCGGCCGGCACAAGCCGAGAGAGCAAGCAGTAGACCGACGACAAATGTGGCGCGGCGGAACGCAGACGCCGGGGCCAGGCCCAAGGGCCGCAGCAATCCGGCAGTATCGGTGCTATTCGGATCCACGACTTCTCCAACGCCAGAACTATGACAGCCACTCCTGGCGTCTTACCGGGCCTGGAGCCCCGTTTCCAGTCTTTCCGCGCCAGAGCCCGGGATCGAGGCTCAGGCAGAGCCGAGTTGCGCGCGCGTCCAGTCGACGATCTGGTCTGCAGACATTGCGCCAGAGACCCGGCCGATTTCACGGCCGCCCTTGTACAGGAGCATGGTCGGGATACCCCGAATGCCGAGTTGGGAAGCAAGTTCCGGCTCGTTTTCGGAGTTCAACTTGAGCAGCCTCACCTGAGGCTCCAGAATACCGGCGGCCGCCGCAAAAGCCGGCGCCATCATCCGGCAAGGCCCGCACCAGGGCGCCCATACGTCGACCAGGACCGGAATGTCGTTGCGGTTCCTATGCCTGTCGAACGACGCGGCATCGGCATCAGCCGGATGCGCATCGAACAGCGCATGGCCGCACTTGCCGCAGCGCGCCTCGGAAGCCGGACGATTGGCAACTAGACGATTGACGGCAGAACACTGCGGACAAACGATCTTTTTGTCTTCTTGCATCTTGCGTATTCCTGCCGTTTCAAGCCCCATCAGACGGGTTCGCGGGCTTGACAATATATTCGGAATAACGTAGATACGCAAGAATGAAAGTTGACCCCGATTCCATGCAGGATGCCGCGGACGACGCGAGCGAGTTGCTGAAAGCACTCGCCAACCGTCATCGGCTGCTCATCCTCTGCCAGCTCATCGACGGCGAACGTTCGGTCGGCCAACTTGCTGAATTTCTCGGCATTCGCGACTCGACGGTATCGCAGCATCTGGCACTCTTACGACGGGACCGGATAATCGCCGGCCGCCGGGACGGGCAGACCATCTGGTATCGTATCGAGAGCGAGCCGGCGCGCAATGTCATCACTGCGCTCTACGGCAGCTTCTGCGCCGTCTAGGTTGCTACGGCGCGAACCCAATCCCCGACAGGCGCCCATGGGCGCTCCGACCCGCCTCAGGCGGGCCGCATCGTACCCTTTTCGCGCAGGTTCACATGCCAGGAGAGCGCCTCCTCAAGCACATGCGGCGTGTGTCCGCCACGCTTCACCGCCCGATCGTAATAGTCCTGCAACGGATCGCGATAGTCCTTGTCGACGCAATTGGCGATGATCACCGCCGCCCGTTCGCGCGGCGCAAGGCCGCGCAGATCGGCAAGACCGACTTCCGTCACCAGGATGTCGGTATCATGCTCGGTATGGTCGACATGACTGACCATCGGCACGACGGAGGAGATCGCGCCGTTCTTGGCGATGGACTTGGTGACAAAGATCGACATGAAGGCGTTGCGGGCGAAATCGCCCGAGCCGCCGATGCCGTTCATCATGTGCGTGCCGCCGACATGGGTCGAGTTGACATTGCCATAGATGTCGAACTCCAGCGCTGTGTTGATACAGATCAGCCCGAGGCGCCGGATCACTTCCGGATGGTTGCTGATCTCCTGCGGGCGCAATATCAGACTGTGCTTGTATTCCGAGAGGCGCGGCAGGACCTTCTTGTACATTTCGGCCGACAGCGTGATCGACGAGCCAGACGCAAAGGTCATCTTGCCGGAATCGATCAGCTCGAAGGTCGAGTCCTGCAGGACCTCCGAATACATCTTCAGGTCGTGGAAGGGCGTGTCGATGAAGCCATGCAGCACGGCATTGGCGATCGTGCCAATGCCGGCTTGCAGCGGCTGCAGTTCGTAGCCAAGGCGCCCCTGCTTGACCTCGTTCAGCAGGAAATCGCTGAGGTGGCCGGCAATGGCATTGGTGTCGGCATCCGGGGGCAGGATGGTGGATGAACTGTCCTGCTTCTCCGAGACGACGATGGCGATGATCTTCTCCGGCGGGATCGGGATGAAGGGCAGGCCGATGCGGCTTTCCGGGGTGACGATCGGGATCGGCATCCGGGTCGGGCGGCGGGACGGAATATAGATGTCGTGCAGCCCCTCCAGCGTGGCCGGCTGCGAGATATTGATCTCGATGATGACCTTGTCGGCAAGGATGGCAAAACTCGCCGAATTGCCGACCGAGGTGGTCGGCACGATGCCGCCGGTCTCGGTGATGGCGACCGCCTCGATGATGGCGATATCGACCGGCTTGATCTGCTGAGTGCGCAGCTGCTCGACCGTCTCCGACAGGTGCTGGTCGATGAACATCACCTCGCCGGCATTGATCGCCTTGCGCAGACCCGGATCGGACTGGAAGGGAATGCGGCGCGCCAGCACATGCGCCTCTGCCAGCGTCTTGTCGAGATCGTTGCCAAGGGAGGCGCCGGTCATCAGGGTGATCTTCAGCGGATGCGTCTTGGCGCGCTCGGCCAAGGCCAGCGGCACCGCCTTCGCTTCGCCGGCGCGAGTGAACCCGCTCATGCCGACCGTCATGCCGTCCTTGATATAGGCTGCGGCGTCTTCGGCGCTGACCAGTTTGTCGAGCAACGGCTTAAATCTGATCCGGTCACGCAGCATAATTCATCCTCATGAGACAACGGCCTTCGCCCGATCGAGTTGTGACGGGCAGAGGCATGGCTTAAAGGCCCCCAGCGCGGAAACGCAACCGTTCTTCCGTCGCATCACACAATTATCTGCCATGCGTTTTTCGCATACCGCTGAAACCTGGCCATACACGCGGAGACAGCACGCCGACCATCATCTCACCCCCCAGATCAAAGCCGGCACGGGCATAGATGAATATAGCGCAGCAATCGATTGACCCCATATCCCTGTCGCGAGAGAGTGCGCTCATGGATCGTTTGCTGGAGAGTCAAAAACGCGCGCCGGAACGATGGCTCAGGTTCATCTGCGCCACGGCGATGCTCCTTGCGGCAGGTGTGCTGCCGACCCTGGCGCAGGATGGTACGAGTACCTTTCCATCCACGGAGGAAGGTCTCGACGAGATGTTTCCGCCGACGCCGGACGATGCCTATCCGATGTCGGACCCGGAGCCTCCGCCGGATATTTTCGGGCCGTTCATGCCCCCTCCACTCGCCGACACCTCCGACAGTCCCGTTCGGGACGACCGCTCCCTGGAGCAGCGCATCGCGGACTCGACGAAGCACCAGAACGCGCTCATCGAACGGATCAGGGCGCTGCTGAAGCAGAGCAACGTTTCCGTCGTTCCGCCGCCATCCTACGAGCTTGAATGCAACGAAGATCCGGTCGTCGAACTCCTGACCGAGCAATTGGTCCAGTCCTATGTGAAGCAGGGCGGCGACCCCGAGCTGGGCCTTCTCGAACAGCTGATCACCGTGCGCAGGGAACTTGCCATGCTCGGCGTCGTGCCGGGCGACAGCTACCAGGCGCAACTCGCCAATCGGCTGCTGGTGAAAGCGCAGACACTGATCAAGACCTACGGCAGCCAGCGCGACAAGGTCCTGGCGATCCTCGGCCTGGCCCACAAGGCGGCCAATGTGCTCCAGCTTCTCGGAGATTCGGAGATCGAGCAGAAATTCTTCAGCGAGATCGCCGGATGGCTGTCCAAGCTCGTTCCCGACATGCTCAAGGACATCAGGACCCAGCATGACTACCGGCTGGTCAATGCGGTCTTCACCCTGACCCGCGTGATCAACTCATCCGGAAAGCTAAGCGGACAGGCGGACCCCAGCGAAATCCTGCGGCAGATCGAGGAGGCGATGCGTTTCGACCTCTCGCTGGCACTTGATGCGTCTGGCGGGGCCCACGTGTGGGCTCTCACGGGCGAGTTCTCGCTCATCCCGACGCTGGCCACGGGCAAGAACAAGCTCCTCCAGCTGATGTATATCGGCGAGGGACAGGGAACCTATGCCAGTTACACCTACAAGAACGGCACGCAGACGATGCAAGCCCCGGATTTTCCGGTGATGGCCAAGGTCATGGACTTCGATCCCTGCAAAGGCACAGCGGTGCTCTTTCTCGACCGCTTTTATGCGCAGGAGGGCGAGACCTATCGTCGGAAGGACACGACGGACAAGGCGCCAATCGTCTGGGCGGCCTTCGCCAACGCCTTTCGCGAGCAACAGGTCGACCAGGGGTTCGAATTCGAGCTTCCCGTCAAAACAAAGACCGAAAAGGCGGTCGATACCGTCTTTGATCAGAGCGCCAAGGGATTCACCGGGAAGTTCACGGTGAAACTCACCCATAACCCCAAGTGAGGCGAACTCGAGCCAGGACAACGTCTGACTGAAGATGGGAAGACACGGCCAACAGTCCACCGGGCGGCGACAAACACATTAGATCAACTCAAAGGAAAAATGGCGCACCCGGAACAATTCGAACGTCCGACCCCCAGATTCGTAGTCTGGTGCTCTATCCAGCTGAGCTACGGGTGCGTACCGGTCCGACTGTTGTCGGCGGCGTGGCGATCCTCTAAAACGTGCCGCGCAGGATTGCAAGCACCTTTCCGAAAAAAGAGTCATTTTGCCGTCATATCCGATTGCTCCGTGTCGATTGCGGCAATGGCCAAGTCAGGCGCGAGCCCGCCAATCATCAAGAGCGACAGGGCGGTCGGGAATTTCGATGCGGAACAGCGTGCCTGGCGCCGGCTTCTCCACAAGGGCGATCGTTCCGCCGTGCGCGAGCACGAGTTCACGGGCGATCGCCAGGCCAAGACCGATGCCGCCGGAGCGGGCCGAGCCGCGGAAGGGAGTGAACAGGTTTTCCCGCGCCTTTGGCGGCAGACCGGGACCGGTGTCGTCTATCACAATGGCGACGACGCTGCCGATGCGCTGGCCGGACAGCGTGATGCGACGCAAGGCGGCCGGATCGCCGATGCCGTGATTGGCCAACGCCTGCACGGCATTGCGGCAGATGTTGTGAATAACCCGGAACAACTGCTCGCTGTCGGCGTCGACCTCGATGTCTCCGTCGACCATATCGATGAAATCAATCCCTGTGTCGGGATCGATCGCGAGTATATCGCGCACTTCCTGGCAAATTTCGGCCAGGCGGAAGCGACGGCGCCTGGGCTCCGCCTCCGAGGCCTGTCCGTAGGCAAGCACTTCGTTTGTGTAGCCGACCGCGCGGTCGATGGTGCGCACCAGTTTCGGGGCGAATCCCTTGACCATGGGGTCATCGACATCGACGAGACGGTCCGACATCAACTGGGCCGAGGCCAGAATGTTGCGCATGTCGTGATTGATCTTCGACACGGCGAGCCCCAGGTCGGCCAGATTGCGCTGCTGTTTCAAGGTCTTCTGCAACTGTTCCTGCATCAATGCGAGGTGCCGGCCCGCGAGCGCGATCTCGTCGTCGCCGGGCGCCGATGGCAAGATACGGGCCGGATCCTCGGGATTCTCGGCAAAGGACTGCATGCTCCGCGTCAGCCGACGCATCGGCCGGATCATCATGCGGTTGATTGCGATGTAGATCAGCGAGGCTGTGATCAACGAAATCAGCAGTGACACGGAGAAGACGCTGCCCGCATAGGCGAGCATCGCATGCCTCAGGCTTTTCTCCTCCATCACCAATTCGATGATCATGTCGCTCTCGCCGACGGGCCCATAGACGCGCAGCATACGATCGCCGCCAAATGCCAGGGTGTAGAGGGCGTCACCGATCGCCTGCAGAGCCGGCACATTGGAAAGGTCGTACTTTGCATCCACCTGTGGCGGCATGCCGTCAACCGCAAGCAGCCGTGATGTGCCGTCCTTGCGCAGTACGATTGCCTTGGTGCCGGTCGCCATCAGCGTGTCGTCCTGCACCGCGCGCGGCAATTCGGCCGGCTGCAGGCCGTCGATCACGACACCGGCGGCCGCGGCCGTATTCAGTCGATCCTCCAGCCAGCGCAGACGCATGGAGGCAACCGACGGCACGAAGATCAGCACTTCGGCGATCATCACGAATGCCATGGTCAGCCACAACAGCTTGCCCGACAGGCCACGCAGACGATGCGGCATGACCGATGGCTCACTCGTTTCGGCTTGCCGACCGGCTTCGGTCAGTCGCGCCATCATCCACTCCCGTCGTCATCCTGGTCAGGATCGGATGTTCTCCGGTCCGTTCGGCAATTTGCAGTGCAACCATATTAGCCGAAGGGAGAGAAATGGCCAATGGCATCTCCGACGCCGTCGATGCCTGCCTAGGCTTGCCAGGCTGTGCCCCAAGCACAAACGCCGCGACCCGAGGGTCGCGGCGCCCATTCAAAATCCGGTTTGGGCGTCGATCAGAACTCTTCCCAGCTTTCCGTTTCCTGGACCTTGGCGGCGGCGGCACGACCACCACCGAATGCCTTCGCCACAGATCCCATCATCTGGCGGGCCGGAGACGGTGCAGGCTTGTGCTGGGTCGGCCGTGCGACGACGGGTGCCGCATGGGAACGTGGCTCCTCACCGGTGCGGAACTGGGCCACAAGGGCTGCCAGGCCATTGGCCTCGCCCGACAGTTTGTGGGTCGAGGCCGAGGTTTCCTCAACCATCGCCGCGTTCTGCTGGGTCACCTGGTCCATCTGGTTCATGGCAGTAGCGACCTCCGCCAGTCCCGTGGACTGTTCCTTTGAGGCTGCGGCGATCGAATGAATGTGATCGTTGATCTTGAGAACGCGAACCTCGATTTCCGACAGCGCCTCGCCGGTGCGCTGCACGAGCTTCACGCCGCCGGAAACCTCCTCGCCTGACTTGGTGATCAGCGCCTTGATGTCCTTGGCCGCATTGGCCGAACGTTGAGCCAGTTCGCGCACTTCCTGGGCGACGACGGCAAAGCCCTTGCCTGCATCACCGGCACGAGCGGCCTCGACACCGGCGTTCAGCGCCAGCAAGTTCGTCTGGAAGGCGATTTCGTCAATCACGTTGATGATCTGCGAAATCTCGCGGGAGGCCTGTTCGATCCGCCCCATCGCATCGACCGCACTGGAGACGACGACCGCCGACTGGGCTGCACTTTCCTTGGCTTCGGTCACCATCAGACTGGCTTCCTGGGCCCGCTCGCTCAATTCGCGCACGACAACGGTGATCTCGTCGAGTGCGGCCGAAGTCTCTTCCAGCGCGGCAGCCTGTTGTTCCGTCCGCTTGGCCAGATCGTTGGTCGCCGTCGTCAGTTCTTCGGTGTTGCCGTTGATGGTGTCCGTCTTGCCACGGATATCGGTCATCGTGTGGCGCAAGCGCTCAAACGTGGCATTGACATTGGTCTGCAACTCGCCAAAGGCACCGCGGAAGTCGCCGCTCATGCTCTGCGTCAGGTCGCCGGCCGACAGGCTGGCGATAACCCGGCGGGTTTCCGAAATGCCAAGATCGACCGAGGCTAGCAGTGCGTTGATGTTGGAAGCGAACTGATTGAGGTTGGCGTCCTCGTAGTCCTTGTCGATGCGCCGGCCGAAATCCCCGGCCACGGCCGAAGCGACAACGACCGACATGCTCGACTGCAGATCGTCGCTCTTTGCACGCATCGCACTTTCCTGGGCGTTCATCCGCTGCACGGCAAGGCCGTTCCGCTTGAAAACTTCGACGGCCGCGGCCATCTCGCCGATCTCGTCGCTGCGGCCCTCGTAGGGAATTTCGGTGCCGAAATCGCCCTCGGCCACCTTCTTCATCGCCGCGGTCACATTGCGGATCGGCCGGCTCAAGTGATTGACACCGATATGGATACCAAGACCTGCGCCTGCCGCTACAGCAACCACGGTGAAGCCGGAGATCAGTGAGAGCATCAAGGTGCGGAACGCATCCAGCGAGTTGACCAGTTCGGCCAGCCTGGCCTTGTCTGCATCGACCACGGCGTCAATCTCGGCCTGGAAGGCCTTGCGGTTGGCGCGATTTCCTTCATTGTTGCCCTGTTCGTTGGCCGCGGGGGGACCAACTTCCCGCCCTAGGCGCACCGTTTCGGAACGGAACTGGCGGAACTCCGCCGCGCGCGCCATCATGGCGTCAAAGTCCGCTGCCTGCTCTTGCGGCACCAGAGGTTTCCATCTGGCGATAACCTCATCCATCAGATCCAGGTTCTTCATCAGCCCGCTGGCAAAACCCTCGGCCTTCTCGGTGCTGGGAGCACCGTAAATTCCACGGGCCTCCATTACGACGGCCGTCACCAGGCGGTTCAGGCGCTCACCGAAATAGACACGCTCCGATGCGATACCCAGTTCATGAGACTTCGCCCCATATTGCGTCGTTACGAAAACCCCCATCGTGCCGATGAGGACTGCCGCGCAGCCAAGAATTGCCACCAATGTATAGATTTTTCCGCTGATTTTCACGGACTTGCTCCTCAGGCGATAGGGGAGCTATTTCCCCCTGATTTTGAGTAATTTAGCGATGGCTCGTTAACGAATACTTGATCTGCTAAAATATAATCGCTTCGCCATGTTCGGCACCCGACAGGCACGCTTCTGACAATGTTCCGGATCAATTTCCGTGAAAACAACACCTCGCCCCCCACTTGCAAGCGGCCGATTGCAGGTCCGAAGACCCTTGGAAGGGGGGAGGATGGTTAATCGCGTAATGCTAGTTTTCGCCTAGCCCTTCGCATAAGACTTCAGCCGCATCTTCAGCGGTAATTGACTCGCCGAGTCTTCGTCCGTATAAGCCGCGCACGTCCGGACCGAAAAACCCGCAACGACGGGTGGAAAGCCGTGCGCAATCCAACGCTCTTGCAGAAATGCAAACCCAAGAAGGGCCGCACACCGCGGTATTAAATAAATGACGAAGCGTACCTTTCAACCTTCCAAGCTTGTTCGCAAGCGCCGCCACGGCTTTCGTGCGCGTATGGCCACCAAGGGCGGCCGCAAGGTTCTCGTTGCCCGCCGCGCTCGCGGTCGCAAGCGTCTCTCGGCCTAAAGGCCGAGTTTGCCCGAGACCGGGCGAATGACTGACACTGAAAAGAAACAAACTGTCGGGCGGCTGAAAAGCCGGCCGCAGTTTCTTGCCGTGCGCGCCGGCGAAAAGCGCAAGGGCGGGTTGTTCCTCCTCGAGGTTCTCGACCGCCAGCAGCCCGACACCGAGCCCAGGGTCGGTTTTACCGTTACCAAGAAGCATGGCAACGCCGTCGAGCGCAACCGCATGCGTCGCCGCCTGAAAGAGGCGGTACGACTGAATGCGGCGTTTGCAATGCAGCCCGGACACGACTATGTCATTGTCGCCCGCAGGGACGTGCTTAACGCACCCTTTGCGCGGATTGCCGCGCAATTGGCCGAGCGGATCAAGGCCAGACCAAAACACATACGGTCCCCCGCGACCAATTCCAGGAAAGTATGATGCAAAACAACCGCAATTACTTCATCGCGATTGCCCTGTCTGTGCTGATCGTCCTCGGCTGGCAGTATTTCATCATGGGTCCCCGGATCGAAGCCCAGCGGGTGGCTGAAGAGGCGCGACTTGCGCAGCAGGCCCAGACGACCCAGGCGCAGCCGAATGCCGCCGCTCCGGCCGGCACGATTTCCGGCAACCTTCCCGGCGGCAGCGCCCAGGCGACCGCCGAGACCAATCGCGAGGAAGCGATCGCCAGATCTACCCGCGTGGTGATCGACACCCCGGCACTCACTGGCTCGATCAATCTCTCCGGCGCTCGGTTCGACGACCTGAAGCTCAAGGAATATCGCGAGACCGTCGATCCGACGAGCCCCATCATTACGCTCTTCAACCCGGCTGACACCAAGGACGGCTATTTCACCGAACTCGGTTATATCGCCGGGGAGAACGCCGGTGCTGTTCCCGGTCCGACGACCGTCTGGACGTTGGCAGAAGGCGACAAGCTGACACAGACAACGCCGGTCACGTTTTCCTTCACCAACGAGGCAGGCCTCACCTTCCTTCGCAATATCTCAGTTGACGAGCATTACCTGTTCACGGTCGAGGACACGATCAGGAATGATGGGACGACCGCCGCTTCGGTCGCGCCATACGGCCGCATCACCCGCTACAACAAGCCCACGACCGCCTCCGTCTACGTCCTGCACGAGGGCTTCCTTGGTGTGCTCGGCGCCGAGAATGGACTTACGGAAGAATCCTACGGCGACATCGAGGATCAAGCGCTGGCGGGCGCAAAGGCTACCGGCGGCTGGCTCGGCATCACCGACAAATACTGGGCAGCAGCACTTGTACCCCAGCAGACGCTGGCCTTCGAAAGCCGGTTCTCGCACTTCACAGACGGACAGCCGCGCTATCAGGCCGACTTCAAGAACGACGCGATTAGCGTCGCACCGGGCCAGAACACCACGGTCAAGCAACTCGTTTTCGCCGGTGCCAAGGAGGTTCCGGTGGTCGACAATTACGAGGCTGCCTATTCCATCCCGAAGTTCGACCTGATGATCGACTGGGGCTGGTTCTACTTCATCACCAAGCCGATGTTTAAGATGATGGACTATTTCTATCGTCTAGTCGGCAATTTTGGCGTCGCCATCCTGCTCACCACGATCGTGGTCAAGCTGATCTTCTTCCCGCTCGCCAGCAAGCAGTATGCCTCCATGGCTAACATGAAGCGTATGCAGCCGAAGATGGAGGAGCTGAAGGCCAAACACGGCGACGACAAGATGGCGCTGCAGCAGGCGATGATGCAGCTCTACAAGGACGAGAAGATCAACCCGGTGGCCGGCTGCTGGCCGGTGCTGCTGCAGATCCCGGTCTTCTTCGCGCTCTATAAGGTCATTTACGTCACCATTGAAATGCGCCATGCGCCGTTCTTCGGCTGGATCCAGGACTTGTCCGCACCCGATCCGACCACCTTCGTCAACCTGTTCGGTCTCCTGCCGTTCGAGGGTCCGACTTTCCTGCATCTCGGCGTCTGGCCGATCATCATGGGTGTCACCATGTGGCTGCAGATGCGCATGAATCCGACCCCGCCCGATCCGACACAGGCGATGCTGTTCAACTGGATGCCGCTGATCTTCACATTCATGCTGGGCACCTTCCCGGCCGGTCTGGTCATCTATTGGGCCTGGAACAACACGCTCTCGATTGCACAGCAGTCCATCATCATGAAGCGCCAGGGCGCCAAGATCGAACTGTTCGACAATATCAAGGGCATGTTCCGGCGAAAGCCGACGCAGACGAAGTAAGTCAGAAAGCCCCGGTCTCCGGGGCTTTCGTTTATGCCCACGACCTTGCGAGCTTCGATGGCCGTCTCAAGTTCCTCTCCCGTCCCGCCCGCCCGCCCCTGGCTCGGCATTGCTCTGGTACTCGGCTCAGCCACGGCCTGGAGCTATGGCGGCGCGATCCAGCGGTTCATCGGCATGAGCGATGGCTGGGCCATCGTCTTCTGGCGATGCCTGATCGGCGGCCTTTTCCTCTTGAGCTTCATGCTCATCCGGGACAAGGTTGCTGGAACGATCCGACTGTTCCGGGCGATGGGGTGGCCCGGGCTGATGATCGCGGTCGGCTTTGCCGCCGTATCGACCTGTTTCGTGCTGGCCGTGAGCATGACTGCGGTTGCCAATGTCGTGCTGTTCATGGCGGCCATCCCGCTGTTTGCCGCGCTGCTTGCCCGCATCGTGCTCGGCGAACCGATTACGGCAGTGACCTGGGGCGCCATCGGCGCCGTGATCGTCGGCGTGGCGATCATGGTGTCGACCTCGATCGGCGAAGGCGGTTCGCTGGTCGGCCTCGGGCTCGCGGCCTCGATCCCGGTAATCTTCGCCTGCATGACCGTGCTGACGCGACGGCATCCGGAGATCCGCATGACACCGGCCGCCAGCACCGGCTGTTTCATCGCCTCGGCGATCGCGGCCACCCAGACCACGAGCTTTGCCGTGAGCCCGCCCGATCTGGCGCTACTGTTCGCCTTTGGGGCTCTCAACCTCGGGCTCGGCATGGCGATGTATGTGACCGGCGCGCGCATGATCCCCTCCGCGCTTGCAGCACTTCTCGGTACGGCGGAGATGATCCTTGCCCCGGTGTGGATGGTTCTCCTGCATCACGAAGTGCCGTCGGGCCGGACGATGATCGGCGGGGGCATCGTGCTTGTGGCGCTGTTCACCTATCTTATCGGCCATATGCGCCGCGAACTGGGGCCGCGCGTGCCCACCGCGTCTTGACTTTGCCGGTCAAAACCCGGATTTCACAGGACATGCGAAAGGCGACCCCATGACAGACAACAACCAGAAGACCGATCAGCCTCTGTTCGGCCGCCCGTGGATCTTCATCCGCGGCGTCCCGTCGATGCAATTCCTTCCCCCCGAAGGACCGCTCGAAGTGGCCTTTGCCGGCCGCTCGAATGTCGGCAAGTCGTCGTTGATCAATGCGCTGGTAGGTCACAAAGGACTGGCTCGCACGTCGAACACGCCGGGCCGCACTCAGGAACTTAACTATTTCGTTCCTGACGGCTATTCGGGCGAAGCGGGCGACCTACCGCCTATGGCGCTGGTCGACATGCCCGGCTACGGCTATGCGCAGGCGCCGAAGGAAAACGTCGACGCCTGGACCAAGCTGGTATTCGACTACCTGCGCGGCCGCGCGACATTGAAGCGCGTCTACGTGCTGATCGACAGCCGCCACGGCATCAAGAAGAACGACGACGAAGTGCTCGACCTGCTCGACAAGGCGGCGGTGTCCTACCAGATCGTGCTGACCAAGACCGACAAGATCAAGGAAGCCGGCGTGCCTCGCCTGATCGCGGAAACGCTCGAGAAGATCAAGAAGCGCCCGGCTGCCTATCCCTTCATTGTCGCCACCTCCTCCGAAAAAGGAAATGGCCTCGACGATTTGCGCGCGGCAATCCTCGAGGCCATCGGCCAGGCAACCTGACGCAGTACACCCGACCTAGACATCGCCCCGCCAGAGGCGAGGCAGCAGCGTGGCTCAGGCCTTCGGCAGCAGAACCTTGTCGATCACATGGATCACGCCGTTCGACTGTTTGACGTCGGCGATGGTCACGGTGGCAACGCCGCCGGTCTCGTCGGTGAGCGTGATCTTGTCGCCGTCCATCTTGGCCTGGAGCACGCAGCCGCCGACCGTCTCGACCGCATGTGTGCCACCGCCATCAGCGATCAGCTTGGCGACGGCAGACGACATGGCTTCGGCCGCCACGACGTGGCAGGTCAGAACCTTGGTCAACTGGTCCTTGTTCTCGGGCTTCAGTAGCGTGTCGACCGTGCCGGCCGGAAGCGCGTCGAAGGCAGCGTTCACGGGAGCGAAGACAGTGAACGGGCCTGCACCCGAAAGCGTCTCGACCAGGCCGGCAGCCGTGACGGCGGCAACCAGCGTCGTGTGATCCTTCGAATTGACGGCATTTTCGACGATGTTCTTGTCTTCCGCCATGGCGGCGCCACCGACCATCGGGTTTTCGGCATGGGCGGCGACGGTACCGGCGGCGAGTGCGACGGCAAGGGTGAGCGGGCGAAGGGTGGTCTTGAACATTTCGGTTTCCTCTGTCCTGGTGTTCTAGATCCGTCCTCGGCGGCAGGATTGCCATCCGGGCGGTTGTTTCGATCCCGTTGTCGGGGAACACTACAAAGGACGAGGGCTGGGCAGAGAGAGTTTCAGTTGCCCCCAAAAAATCGGAAATTATTCTCTATATATCTGATATCTTTACTTTTTCTATTGAAACAACGTGCGGAGAGGCACGCCGTCACAGATGCGCCGGCCCAAGCGCGATCACTGGACCGGTCGCCTGGCCGGTCGGGGAGCCGCCGAAGGGCTCGAGGCTGACGGCGAGAATAACGCCTTCGGCGAAGCGACTACGCAACGTGTCGGGGACGATGATCTCCCCTTCCCCGGTCTGCGGCAGGACGCCCAGAGAACGTGGCGTCGACTCACCCTCGATCAGCCAAAGTTCGAGCGATCTCTGCTGCTGCTCGCCGGTTGCTACCGGCGTCACCTGAAGTCTGCCGGATCCGCTGTCATAGCGGGCGACGAGACTGATGACGCTGTCCTTGCCGGCGAGTTCGGCCACCAGCGGCTGCCCTGCGGGCAAGCTATCCCAGAGCCCCGCTTCAGCTCCCGCGAGGACGGCGGCGACGGCGACGCCGGAAAAGGCGAGGCCACGCCAGAGGGCGAGCGAGTTCCACAGGCCACCCAACGCTGCCCAAGACGGATTCCGCCGTGGCTGGCCATAGATCTTGCCCTCGATCCTGGCGAAGAGCGCTTCGGGCGGCAGTTCGACGCCGTAGTCCTCGTTGAACTGCGAGAGATTGTCCTCCCAACGGCGGACGATGGTGGCGAAGGACCGGTCGTGGCGCAGCCGTTCCTCGACCTGCATGCGATCCTCGACGCCGAGGACGCCGAGCACATATTCTCCGGCGATCACTTCGTCGCGGGAGCGGTCACCCTTGCTCTGGTCTGGCGTCGTCATCCATGCACTCTCTCAATTTCAACAGGCTGCGACGCAGCCATGTGCGCATCGTGTTCAGCGGCACCGCGAACCGATCGGCCAGCTCCTGATAAGACAATCCCTCCACATAGGCATGCCTCACGGCGCGCGCACGGTCAGGATCCAACTCTTGCAGACAGCTGTCAATCCGCTTTCCTTCCGAGCGCAGCAACGCGCTTTGTTCCGGGTCTGCCGCGCTGTCGGCGAGGTCGATAACAGTCTCCAGCTCTTCCGCCGGCGGGCGTCTCACCCGCAGGCGGTCAATGCAATGATAGCGCGCGATCGCAGCGAGCCATCCCATGGATCCATTGCCGGACGAAGCAAAGCTCTCGGCCCGCTGCCAGATCTTCACGAATATATCCTGCAAAGCTTCCTCCGCATCGGCCCTGTCTCGCAATATACGAAGGCAGATGGCAAAGAGTTTCGGTGATATGCGAGCGTAGAGCAAAGAAAATGCGGAGCGGTCCTTGAGGGCCACCCGGCTCAGCAATACGGCGATTTCGTCGTTAGGCATCGGCTTTCAGGCCCTCTCCTCCAGACAGCCCTCCCCGCGGGCGCAATTTTATCGTGTCCTATCAGCGACTACGCCGTCCGTTCATCGCCGGATCATCGGCGACGCTTATCTTTCCCCGGATTATTCCATCGCAGACGATCTTGCGTTACAAGGCCGCGAACCAATCACGAGGGCATCCGATGACGGCATCCGAAAGCGAAACCCAGGCGCGGCTCCTTGCTCAGGCCCTGCCCTTCATGCAGCGCTACGAGAACAAGACCATCGTTGTGAAATATGGCGGCCACGCCATGGGCAATGCCGAACTCGGCAAGGCCTTTGCCGCCGATATCGCGCTTCTGAAGCAGTCGGGCGTCAACCCGATCGTGGTCCACGGCGGCGGCCCGCAGATCGGCGCGATGTTGACGCGGATGGGCATCGAATCGAAGTTCGAGGGGGGGCTGCGCGTCACCGACCAGAAGACCGTCGAGATTGTCGAAATGGTGCTGGCCGGTTCGATCAACAAGGAAATCGTCGCCCTCATCAACCAGACGGGCGAATGGGCGATCGGCCTTTGCGGCAAGGACGGCAACATGGTCTTCGCCGAAAAGGCCAAGAAGACCATCATCGATCCGGATTCCAATATCGAACGCGTTCTCGACCTCGGCTTCGTTGGCGAAGTGGTGGAAGTCGACCGCACGCTCCTCGACCTGCTCGCCAAGTCCGAAATGATCCCGGTCATCGCGCCGGTCGCGCCTGGCCGCGACGGCCACACCTACAACATCAATGCCGACACCTTTGCCGGCGCCATCGCCGGGGCGCTGCGGGCGACCCGCCTGCTGTTCCTCACCGACGTTCCGGGCGTGCTGAACAAGAACGGCGAGCTGATCAAGGAACTCTCGGTCGCGCAGGCCCGCGCGCTGATCAAGGACGGCACGATCTCCGGCGGCATGATCCCCAAGGTCGAGACCTGCATCGACGCGATCAGCGCCGGCGTTCAGGGCGTGGTCATCCTCAACGGCAAGACGGCGCATTCGGTGCTCTTGGAAATCTTCACCGAGCACGGTGCCGGCACGCTGATCGTTCCCTGATCGAGGCTTTGCCGGTCTGGTCCCAAGCGGTCAGAGGGCAAACAGCCCCACCGGCCGCATCTCGCCTTCGTGGCGCAGGAGAAATTTTTTGCGCCACAGCCCGCCGCCATAACCGGTGAGCGAACCGTCGGAACCGATGCAGCGGTGGCACGGGATGACGATGGCGATCGGATTGGCGCCATTGGCCTTGCCGACCGCGCGCACGGTTTCCATTCCACCGACATTCCTGGCGATATCGCCATAGGAACAGGTTTCGCCGAGCGGCACCTTCAACAGCTCCGCCCAGACCTTCTGCTCGAATTCGCTGCCGGCCGGCGAGAGCGGCAGGGTGAAGTCGAAGAGTTCACCGGCGAAATAGGCCTTGAGTTCCCGGCGCATCGCCGTGGTGATCGCGTTGCTTGCGGCGATGACATCGCGGCCGAGTCGACGGCGCTGCCGCTCGAGCCTGTCGGCCGGCGAACCGTCATCCTCGAAGCCCAGAACCCGCAGATGCGTATTGTCGGCGACGGCAACCAGGTCACCGACCGGCGTGTCGAACCATTCGCAAAACAGCGCTTCCGTCATCTGGATCAAGCCTCCCGCCTGTCGAGAAAGCAATGATAGAGAGCCGATCCGGCTCCCGCAATCGGTGCGGACAGTCCGAAATCGGGCCAGCGCTCAGACGACGAGCAGCAACAGGACCCCGGCGACGATCAGAACGCAGCCGGCGACCTCCAGCCGGTTGATCTTCTCCTTGAAGAAGAAGACCGAGGAGGCGAAGGTGAAGAGCATCTCGACCTGGGCCAGCGCCTTGACGACGGCCACCTGCTGCAGGGTCATCGCCGTGAACCAGCCGAAGGAGGCGGTCGCGCCGACGAAGCCGACGAGAATGCCGATCTTCCAGGCGGCCCCGACACGGCGAAGCTCGGCGCGATCGCGCCACAGCATCCAGAAGAGCATGGCGAAGGTCTGCACGAGAATGACCACGACCAGCGTGTAGCTTGCCTGCATGACACTGTCGGGTGCGGGCAGGCTCGGCTGCAAGGCGAGCGACGCGGAACGGTAGGCAATGCCTGAGATGCCGAAGAACAGACCGGACAGCAGGCCGATCAACGCGGTGCGGCTGACGACCGAGGTAAAAAGTGCCGGCAAGGTCAGCGTCGTGCGCGCCACCGAGATCAGCATGACGCCGAGCACCGAGACGAGGATGGCCATCAGGGTCGGGACGGTGATCGTCTCGCCGAACAGCACCAGCGCGATCATGGCGGCCTGGGCCGGCTCGGTGCGCGAATAGGCGGTGCCGACGGCGAAATTGCGGAACGAGAAGAGATGGACCAGCAGGAAGGTCGCCGAGATCTGGGCAAAGGCGCCGATCACCGCCCATAAGGCGAAGGCGCCATTCGGCACCGGCAGTGGCCGGCCAAGGCCATAGTGCAGCACAGCCAAATAGACGAGCGCAAAGGGCACCCCGTAGCCGAAGCGCACGAAGGTCGCGCCCGTCGTGCCCATTCGGCCTTTCAGGTGCTTTTGCAGGACGGAGCGCAGGTTCTGTAAGAATGCGCTGGCGAAGGTGATGAGAATCCAGGCGGGCATGGGAGGCTGTTATCACCCGGCGGCGGGGAGCGAAAGCCGGCTGGGTTGGGGAAAGCGACGGATTGCTCAGAACCGTCCGGGCGAAAAGACTGTCGGGGCGAGCCCGGCTCGGGTAAAGCCCGCCGGAACCTCGCTTCCGATCAACAGGCTGGCGGCGAGCGCGCCGAGCGCCGGCGAACTGAGGATGCCGTAGCCGCCCTGCCCGGCCAGCCAGAAGAAGCGGGGATTGTCACTGGCCGGCCCGACCACCGGCAGGCGGTCGGGCGCGAAGCTGCGCATGCCGGCCCAGGTCCTGGCGATCCGCCTGACCTCCATGGTGGTTGCGGTTTCCAGATGATGCGCCGCCCAGGCGACGTCGATCTCTTCTGGCTGCACGTCGCCCGGCTCGCAAGGGGTCTCGTCGGCCGGCGAGACAAGCAGGCGGCCGGCATCGGGCTTGATGTAGAATTCGTCGTCCAGTTCGTTGATCTCCGGCATGGTCCGGGTGTCGACGCCGTCCGGCAGGTCAACGAGGATCGCGGTTCGCCGATGCGGCACGATGCCGATCGGCGCGACGCCGAAAAGTCCCGCCGTCGGGTCGGCCCATCCGCCGGTGGCGTTCACCACGAGCCGCGCGGAAATGGTCTCGCCTTCGGTGTCGATCAGCCAGTGGCGCCCATCGTCGCGTGCAGCCATCACACCGGCCTTCTGGCGGATATCGACGCCGGCGCGGCGGGCGCCCTTCACATAGCCCTGCAGCAGGCTTTCCACCTCGATGTCCCAGAATTCCGGATCGTGATAGGCTCCGGCGAGATAGGACGGGTCGAGAATCGGCGCCATGGCGACGGCCTCGTCGATCGACAGACGCGTGAGCTTGTCGCTCTTTGCCTGTTCGACGGTGAAATGGGCCTCGAACCGCTCCAGTTTTTCCGCATTGGCGATCATCAGCCCGCCGCGGGGCACGAGCAGGGGCACGCCGGTGAAGCCCTCGGGCGGATGGTCGAAGAAGTCGCGGCTGATGGCGGCGAGCGTGCAGACTTCGGGGCTGTTATAGCGCAGCACGAATTCCGCCGCCGAGCGGCCGGTCGAATGGTAGCCGAGGTTCTCTTCGCGCTCGATCACCACGACCGAACGGCTGGCGCCGAGGAAATAGGCGAGCGAGAGGCCGGCGATGCCGCCGCCGAGGATGGCGATGTCATAGGTCTGCATGCATGGTTTTCCCGAATGAAGGTCGCATGCTAGCCGGGGAGGATACCCACATTCAAATTTATAGTTACAAAAGCAAGCATCAACCAAATTGATGTTCGGTTTCATCCTCGAACAACTCAAGGCCCTCCATCACAGCCACAAGAGCCTGTTCGGCCGGATTGAGCATGGCGTTGGGATTGCTGATCAGGAAGACCTCGCTGACCGGCAGGTTGCCGTAGGGCGGCAACTGCCAGAGCCGGCCTGCCTCGACCCAGGGCCGCACCAGATGATTGGGCAGCATGCCTATGCCGATGTTGGCGGCGACCATGCGGATCACCTCCTCGACATGGCTGGATACCGCGCGCACCTCCTGCCCGAAGGAGCCGACGGCGCGCACGGCCGTCACCGCATTCATGTGCTGGCCACCGAGCACGTCGGCGGTGAAGGCCACATAGGGATCGCCGCGCAGGTCGTTGAGCGAAGCGCCCTCCACGCCGAACAGCCGGTGGCCGGCACCGCAGTAAAGCGCGTAGCGCTCCAGCTTGTAGGGGACCTTGGCCAGGTGATCGGGAATGATGCCGTCACAGATGCCGATGCTGGCAATGCCGCGCTCGACCGAACTGATGACGTCCGCCGTGGTCTCGATCGTCACGTTCATGGTGACCTTCGGATGGGCGATGAAGAAGCGCGCGGTCCGCTCGTCCCAGCCGGGGTGATGGACGTGGGAGACGGCATGGACCGAGACATGGCCGGAGATATCGGCGCCGGCGCCTTCGAGCGTGTCCGGCAGGCGAACGACGGCGGCGAAGATGTCGCGCGCCTGGCGATACAACCGCTCGCCGGCCTCCGTCATTTCGAAGCGCCCCGGACGGCGATCGATCAGGCGATGGCCGGTCGTCTCCTCTAGCCGTTTCAAGGCCATGGAGACAGCCGGTTGCTGCAACAGCAGACGACTGGCGGCGGCGGTGATCGATCCTTCCTCGACCACGACAGCGAAGGTTCGTAGCAGATTCCAGTCGAGATTGTGGGCGAAGCGTTCGAGCCGTTTGTTGGCCATTAGGTCGTCCCGCTGAAAGGCGCTTCACAATAAATCACGTTGATATCGACTATTGCAACTATCTATTTCGCTGATGCTCAAGCGCTGCATAGACTGGCCGGCAAGGCGTCGCGAAAGGCGTCACCACAAGGGGAACGATCATGAAGAAAACCATTCTGGCTCTGGCCTTTACGGCCCTGACAGCGCTTTCCGCCCAGGCTGCCGACAAGCTGATCATCGGCACCGAAGGCGCCTATCCGCCCTTCAACTTCGTCGCCTCGGACGGCAAGGTCGGCGGCTTCGACGTCGAGATCGGCATGGCGCTGTGCGCCGAGATGAAGGTCGAATGCGAGGTTGTAACCCAGGACTGGGACGGCATCATCCCGGCGCTGCAGGCAAAGAAGTTCGACTTCATGATCGCCTCAATGTTCATCACGCCGGAACGGGCCGAGAAGGTCGCCTTCACCAAGTCCTACTACAAGGCGCCGATGACCCATATCGCCCAGAAGGGCGCCAACATCACGGACTTCTCCAACGAGGGCCTGAAGGGCAAGGTGATCGGCGCGCAGTCCGGCACGACCCAGGCGGAATATGCCACCGCCACCTATCCGGACCTGGACATCAAGCTCTATCCGACCCAGGACGAGGTCAACATGGACATGATCAACGGCCGCATCGACGTACAGATCGGCGACATGCTGCCGATGATGGACTGGCTCTCCAAGGGCGACGGCGCCAAGTGCTGCGAGCTGGTCGGCGCGCCGATCGCCGATCCCAAATTCATCGGCGAAGGCGCCGGCATTGCGGTGCGCAAGGAAGACACCGACCTGCTGGCCAAGCTGAATGCCGCGATCGACGCGATCCGCGCCAACGGCAAATATGCGGAGATCAACAAGAAGTACTTCCCGATCGACATCTTCGAAATGAAGTGATCAAAGCCGATCGCGCGATTGGTAACCGATCCCCTCGCCGGCTGGCGCCGCGAGGGGATTTTCATATTCGGGAATTCGGGCAGGAGCGGTCCGCCCGGCTTCAGCGATCGCGGCACTCCGTCTTGCCAAATCCGGCGGCCGTGTCATAACGCCAGCATGACCGACAAAGCTCTTCTTCCGCACCGAGACGACTTCGCCCATGTCCATGATTGGGTGTTCGACCTCGACAACACGCTCTATCCGCATCACATCAATCTGTTCGCGCAGATCGACCGCAACATGACGGCCTATGTAGCGCAACTGTTGCAGATGGAGCCGGCCGAGGCGAAGGTGTTGCAGAAGAAATACTACCACGACCATGGCACCACGCTTGCCGGCCTGATGCAGCATCACGGCGTCGATCCGAACGACTTCCTCGAGAAGGCTCATGCGATCGATTATTCGGCGCTCCTGCCCGACGAGAGCCTCGGCGCAGCCATCAAGACCTTGCCGGGCCGCAAGTTCATCTTTACCAACGGCACGGTCGCCCATGCGGAAGCTGCCGCCCGGGCGCTTGGCATTCTCGACCATTTCAACGACATCTTCGACATTGTCGCCGCCGGCTACCAGCCGAAGCCGGCCGGCACCACCTATGACAAGTTCACCAGCCTGAACCGCATCGACACACGGCATGCGGCCATGTTCGAGGACCTGCCGCGCAATCTGGCGGTGCCGAAGACGCTCGGCATGAAGACGGTGCTGCTCGTGCCGCGCAATCTCGGCGACGTGGTGCTGGAAAGCTGGGAACTGGCGGATAATTCCGATCCGGCAAACATCGATTTCGTCACAGACGATCTCGCAGCCTTCCTCGGCCGTCTGGTAGACGCCTCGGCTTGACATTTTTCAAACATTACAAAAGCTTCACCCAGCTTACCGATGTTTAAGTAGGTTCTTGCATTCGGCCGCCCTAGTTTCCTCCCATCACCAGATGATGAAAGGAACTTTTCCATGACTGGCAAGACACTCACCCTCGCAGCCATCGTCGGCAGCCTCCTGATTGGCACCTCGGCTTCGGCCGTTCTCGCCCAGCAGGGCATGGGCCGCGGCCCGGGTGGCGAAGGCAGGTTCGTCCACATGTTGCAGGAATTCGACACCAACAAGGACGGCAAGATTTCCAAGGAAGAGGCTGAAGCCGCCAGGGACAAGATGTTCACCACCATCGACGCAGACAACGATGGCGTGCTGACGCCGGGCGAATTCCGCAAGCACCGCGAAGCCATGCGCGCCGCGCGCCAGGCGGAAATGCAGGCCAATGCACCGGCGCAGAACGGCCAGGGCCAGGGCCAGGGCCAGGGCAATGGTCCCGCCGCGGGTGAGGGTCAAGGCCAAGGTCCCCAGGACGGCACCGGCCCGATGAACGCTGAGCCGCCGCGTGACGGAACGGGCAACCAATTCGGTTGGGGCAGGCATGGTCAGCGCGACGACAATGACGGCCCCCGTCAGGGCAAGGGCCGCGGCTGGGGCGATAGCGACGGCCAGCGGTACGGCATGCACCATGGCGGTGGCCACGGCATGCGCGGTGGCGATCGCGGTCCCGGCATGGAACGCGGCGGACCAATGGGCGATCGGATGGGCGCAATGGGTCCGCGCGGCATGATGCGCATGGCCGACGCCGACGAGAACGGGCAGATCAGCAAGGAAGAAGCAGCAGCCCTCACCGACAAGATGTTCACGCAGATGGACACCGACAAGGACGGCTTCATCACGGCCGACGACCTGCCGAAGCGCGGTATGTGGGGCCGTTAAGGTTCCAAGATTAGCCAGATCTACAGGGCCCGCAGCATATGCTGCGGGCCTTTCGCATTCAGTGCTCGTAGTGGTCGGCGATGATTTTCCAAGCTTGATCTGCAGTCTCGACGAAATGCAGCAATTGCAGGTCATCCGGCGCGATTGTGCCGAAATCCGCCAGCGCCTCGAAGTCGACGATACGCCGCCAGAATTCCTCGCCAAACAGGATCAGTGGGATCGGCGCCATGCGCTTGGTCTGGATCAGCGTTACCGACTCGAAGAACTCGTCCAGCGTCCCAAAGCCGCCCGGGAAGATGGCGATTGCCTTGGCGCGCATGAGGAAATGCATCTTGCGAATGGCGAAATAGTGGAAGTTGAAGCTTAACTCCGGTGTCACATAGGGATTCGGCGCCTGTTCGTGCGGCAGAACGATGTTGAGCCCGATGGTCGGTGCTCCGACCTCCGCGGCACCGCGATTGCCGGCCTCCATCACCCCCGGGCCGCCACCCGTCGTCACGACATATTCCCGATGATCGTGGATGGCCGCGTACTCGCCGCACAGGCGGGCAAATTTGCGGGCTTCCTCGTAGTAGACCGATGCCGCCATGAGATTGGCGCGCTGGGTTTCGTTGCGCGCCGCCCAGGCATCCTTGCCGGGCTCGGGGATGCGTGCGCCGCCGAACATGACCACCGTCGACTTGATGCCGCGCTCGGCGAGAATCATCTCGACCTTCAGCAGTTCGAGCTGCAGCCGCACCGGGCGGAGTTCCTCGCGCATCATGAAATCGTCATCGACATAGGCAAGCCGGTAGGACGGCGATTCGGACTGCGGCGTGCGCGGCACTTCGGCTGCGCGCCTGTGGTCGGTCCTGCTGTCCTTCAGCGGATCCCAGACACCGTCCTTGCGCCTCTCTTGTCCATTGGTGGGCTTTGCCATCTGTCATGCCTTTCTTTGCCGCGATCGGAGACGGCGAATGCGCCGGCGGATGTTTTCAACCCCGGGCGAATGCGCTAGAGCAGTGACCAGTTCCCGATTGCGAATGCGGATATCGTCCGGGTCAACGATAGACAACGAAGTTTAAGGAATTCAGATGAACGCCACGGATCTCAGCGCCCTCGAACACGTCATCGAAGCGGCTTTCGAAAACCGCGACACGGTCACGACCATGACGCGTGGCGACATCCGTGATGCCGTCGAAACAGCCCTAAACCTTCTCGACAGCGGCAAGGCACGCGTTGCGACCCGCGGCGAGGACGGCAACTGGACCGTTCACCAGTGGCTGAAAAAGGCCGTTCTCCTGTCCTTCCGCCTCAATTCGATGGAAGTAGTCAGCGGCGGTCCGGGCGGCGCGACCTGGTGGGACAAGGTCCCCTCCAAGTTCGAGGGTTGGAGCACCAATGAGTTCGAGCGCGCCGGTTTTCGCGCGGTACCGAACGCCGTGGTGCGCCGCTCGGCCTATATCGCACCGAACGCCATCCTGATGCCGTCCTTCGTCAATCTCGGCGCCTATGTCGGCGAGGGCACCATGGTCGACACATGGGCAACCGTCGGCTCCTGCGCCCAGATCGGCGCCCATGTGCATCTGTCCGGAGGCGTCGGCATCGGCGGCGTTCTGGAGCCGATGCAGGCCGGCCCGACGATTATCGAGGACAATTGCTTCATCGGCGCCCGTTCCGAAGTCGTCGAAGGCTGCATCATCCGCGAGGGCTCGGTGCTCGGCATGGGCGTCTTCATCGGCAAGTCGACCAAGATCGTCGATCGCGCCACCGGTGAGATCAGCTATGGCGAAGTGCCGCCCTATTCCGTCGTTGTCGCCGGCTCGCTGGCCTCCGACAAGATAATGGCGAACGGTCAGACGGCGCCCAATCTCTACTGCGCCGTGATTGTCAAGCGCGTCGACGCGCGGACCCGCTCGAAGACCGGGATCAACGAACTTCTGCGGGACTGATCAGGATGCAGTCTCCCGCCCGGCGGCCGACCGTCAGCTGGCTGTTGTTCAGCCCCTCCGGCCGCGCCGGGCGGCAGGTGTTCATTCTCGGCTGGCTGTTCTGGGTGATGATCAACAGCTACACCATCGCCTCCCTCGCCCTCCACC
The DNA here is from genome assembly GCF_964021225.1 of Rhizobium arsenicireducens. NCBI lineage: Bacteria > Pseudomonadati > Pseudomonadota > Alphaproteobacteria > Hyphomicrobiales > Rhizobiaceae > Rhizobium > Rhizobium arsenicireducens. The sequence continues at coordinate 2,969,738 of NZ_CAXHYK020000001.1, forward strand.
AGGAGGACGCGGAACTGTTCCGGTTCTTTAGCTTCCTGTTCTTCACCGGTCTTGCAGCTTCTCTTGTCTCCACCATCATGCTCAGCATCAAACGCCTGCACGACATGGGCTTTCCGGGCATCCTGGTCTTCGTGCTTTTCGTTCCGGCCGTATCCTTCATCATGCTCTTCGTGCTCTGCCTCTGGCCATCGCGCCCTGGCACCAATCCTTACGGCCCGGCGCCCGACTGGCCGCAAACCTGAGCCCGCAGAATGGTGACAGCTGCCGGCCGATCGGCTAAACCTATCCCATCCTTCCAGACGGTCGCGGCAGCAGCGCTTCCGGACCTCCCAAAGCGCCCGAGATCATGACCGCCACCAATCCCGTCGAAGTCCTCCAGGCTCTCATCCGCTGCCCCTCCGTCACGCCCGCGGAGGGCGGGGCACTCACCGTACTACAGGACCTACTGGAACCGCTCGGCTTCAAGGTCGAACGCACGACCGCGCGCGAGCCCGGTACGCCTGACATCGAGAACCTCTATGCCCGGCTCGGCGACCAGGGTCCGCATCTGATGTTTGCCGGCCATACCGATGTCGTCCCGGTGGGCAGCGAGGCCGACTGGAGCCACCCGCCGTTTGCCGCCGAGATCGCCGATGGCATGCTCTACGGTCGCGGGGCCGTCGACATGAAGGGCGGCATTGCGTGCTTCATCACGGCACTGGCAAGACTGATTGAGGAAAAGGGTCCCCCGAAGGGTTCGGTGTCGCTGCTCATCACCGGCGACGAGGAAGGCCCGGCGGTCAACGGGACGGTCAAGCTGCTCGAATGGGCCAAGGAGAAAGGCGAGCACTGGGACGCCTGCCTGGTCGGCGAGCCGACCAATCCGGACCAGCTCGGCGACATGATCAAGATCGGCCGGCGCGGCTCGATCTCGGCAACGGTGACGGTGCGCGGGGTGCAGGGGCATGCAGCCTATCCGCAGCTTGCCGACAATCCGGTGCGCGGCGCGGTGCGCCTTGCCGACGCGCTGATGCATCCGCATTTCGACCACGGCACCGACAATTTCCAGCCGTCCAATCTAGAAGTCACCTCTATCGACGTCGGCAATAATGCAACCAATGTCATTCCGGCCGCCGCGAGCTTCAAGTTCAATATCCGCTTCAACGACCTGTGGACGCCTGAGAGTGTGCAGGCAGAGATCCTGCGCCGGCTGGACGAAGCAGCCACCGACAGCCATCTCCGTCCCGGTCGCGATCCGGTCGCCTATGACATCGTCTGGTCGGAGCGGCCGAGCCAAGTCTTCCTGACCCGTGACGATGCGCTGATCGGCTCCCTGTCGCGCGCGATCGAGACGGTGACGGGCGCCACGCCGCAACTGTCGACCACCGGCGGCACGTCGGACGCCCGCTTCATCAAGGACTATTGCCCGGTTGTGGAATTCGGCCTGGTCGGCCAGACCATGCACATGGTCGACGAGCGGGTCGCGGTTCAGGATCTGGAAACGCTGAGCCGGATCTACAAGACCTTCATCGACCAGTGGTTCGCGAATGCCAACGCTTAAGGAAGTAGAGTTCTATCTCACCGGCCTTTGGCTGCTGTTCACGCAAGACCCCAAGGGTGTGAACTATCTTGATTTTTCCGACCGCGGCGCGTTGCGCTCCTTCTGGGCGGCCGTCTTCGTCCTCCCGACTACGCTCCTGACCTTCGTCTGGTGGCGGAGCATCTATCTGCAGGCCCAGCCGGAAGGCGCAGAGGTCGGTTCGTTGTTTTTCTTCCGGCTCGGTCTCGTCGAAATTGCCAACTGGATCGTTCCCCTGGTGCTCGTCGGCCTGCTTTGCTGGATGGTGGGGATTGGTGAGAAATTTCTTTCGATCGTCGTCATCTCCAATTGGCTGACGTTGCCCGCCTCCTATGCCTACGGCTTCCTGCTCCTGATGATGCTGCTGGTTCCCGGCCTCACTGGTCTCGCCGTCATCCTGTCCTACGGACTCGCCGTCGCACTTGTCATGGCGCTTTTCCGTATCTTGCGAATGGTATTCGGCGACCACGTGCTCACCATCGCGACGGTCACGATGGTCTTGCTCGTGCCGGCAATGATCCTATCGGGTGTGCTGGAACGCTATCTCGGTATCTATCCGGGCTGAGCGGTTCAGATCGAGCGCTGGTTGACCCGCTTCGACAGTTCCGCCGCCGTCTCGACCCGCTCGGAATAGCGCTCGACCAGATAGTCCGAGCGCTCGCGCAGCAGAAGGGTGAACTTGACCAGTTCCTCCATCACGTCGACGACGCGCTCGTAGTAGGACGACGGTTTCATCCGGCCCGCTTCATCAAACTCACTGAAAGCCTTCGGCACGGAGGACTGGTTGGGGATGGTGAACATCCGCATCCAGCGGCCGAGCACGCGCATCTGGTTGAGCGAATTGAAGCTCTGCGAGCCGCCGCAAACCTGCATGAGCGCCAGTGTGCGGCCCTGCGTTGGGCGGACAGCCCCGATCGACAGAGGCAGCCAGTCGATCTGCGTCTTCATCGCGCCCGACATGGCGCCATGCCGCTCGGGCGAGCACCAGACCTGGCCCTCCGACCAGAGAGACAGGTCGCGCAGTTCCTGCACCTTGGGGTGCGACGCCTCGACCTCGTCGGCGAGCGGCAAGCCGTGGGGATCGTAGATGCGGACCTCCGCGCCATAGCGGCGCAGGATGCGGGCCGCTTCTTCCGTCAGAAGCCGCGAATAGGAGCGCTCCCGTAGCGAGCCGTAGAGCATCAGGATGCGCGGCGGATGTGTCTTGCGCTCCGGCTGGAACAGGCGAGCCTCGTCAACCGGCCGGAACTGGCTGTCGTCGATATTCGGGGTATCGGTATCCGCGACGCTCATTCGGCCGCACCGCTCGTCTTGACGACCTCACCGTCTTCCTTGGTGTAGCTGTCGACAGGGTTCTCCAGAATCTCCAGAACAGCCTCCGACGGCCGGCAAAGGCGCGTGCCCTTATCCGTCTCGACGATCGGGCGGTTGATCAGGATCGGATGCGCCATCATCGCATCGACCAGTTGCTCGTCGGTCAGTGTGTTGTCGTCCAGGCCAAGCTCCTCGTAAGGCGTGCCCTTCTTGCGCAGCAGTTCGCGCGTCGGAATCCCCATCTTACCGATCAGCTCGACCAGCCGCTCACGGCTCGGCGGGGTCTTCAGATATTCGATCACCAGCGGCTCCTCGCCCGACAGGCGGATCATCTCAAGCGTGTTGCGGGAGGTTCCGCAGGCGGGATTGTGATAGATGGTGACGGCCATGGGGCTCTCCATATTTCGAGATTTCTTGAAATATGGATATGTCATTTCGGATGGCCTGACAAGCACGCAGCGAAATGTCGCTGCCGACTTTCTCAATGTTGCTCGTCGCGCGGATAATCCACCTTGAGGAAGAACAGCCCCTCCGGTGGGGCGACCGGCCCGCAGGCCGCGCGGTCGCGCGCCTCGAGCGCGGCCCGCACGTCATCCGCCGTCATCCTGCCTTCGCCAGCCAGCTTGAGCGTGCCGGCAAAGGAGCGGATCTGATTGTGCAGGAAACTCTGCGCCGTGGCGCGAATCTCGATCAGGTCGCCGTCCCGCGTCACGTCGAGCCGGTCGAGCGTCCGCATCGGGCTATTGGCCTGACAACGGACGGAACGGAAAGTGGTGAAGTCGTGGTGGCCGATGAGCCGCTGGGCGGCCGCGTGCATGGCTTCGTGGTCGAGCGGCTTCGATACCCACCAGGCGCGCTCGGCCTCGAGCGCGAGGCGTGCTGGCCGTGTGATGATGCGATAGAGATAGTGTCGGCGGATCGCGGAAAAGCGCGCGTCGAAACTGTCATCGACGCAACAGACGTCAAGCACAGCCACCCGTTCGCCGGCCTGCGCCAGATAGGCGTTCAGCGCATTGCGCAGCGTGTAGGGGACCCAATCGCGTGTCAGGTCGACGTGGACCACCTGCCCCATGGCATGCACGCCGGAATCGGTGCGGCCGGCGCCGCGCATCAACACGGTTTCGCCGGTCAGCGACAGGGCGGCCTTCTCCAGCGCCGCCTGCACTGAGTGGCCGTTGTCCTGGCGCTGCCAGCCGACATAAGGCGTGCCGTCATATTCAACGGTCATTTTGAAGCGCGGCATTAATTCAGGACCGTTCCGGGCGAGACGGGCGTACCGCGCAGGAAATCGGCCGCATCCAGCGGCTTGCCGCCGGCCTTCTGAAGTCGCGTCAGCCGCACGGCCCCGCGACCGCAGGCAATGGTCAGCGACGGATCGAGGACCGCGCCGGGGACGCCTACGCCATCGGCCAGGGCAGAGCGTAGAACCTTGACCCGCTCCGGCTTGCCGTTCACCTCGAGCTCGAACCAGGCGCCGGGAAAGGGCGACAGGCCGCGGATATGATTGTGCACCTGCGCGGCGTCGCGGGAAAAATCGATGCGCGTCTCACCCTTGTCGATCTTGGCCGCGTAGATCACGCCCTCCTCGGCCTGCGGCACGGTCTGCAATGTACCTGCTTCGAGCCCGGCCATGGCCTCGACCATGGCTTCGGCGCCGACGGCGCTCAGGCGATCGTGCAGTTCCCCGGCGGTCATGTCCGGCCCGATCGCCACCTTGCGGGTCAAGGCGACGGGGCCGGTGTCGAGGCCCTTGTCCATCTTCATCACCATCATGCCAGTCTCCGCATCGCCGGCCATGATGGCGCGCTGAATCGGGGCGGCACCCCGCCAGCGCGGAAGGAGCGAGGCGTGCCCGTTGTAGGCGCCGAGCCGTGTGCCGGTCAGGATCGCTTCAGGCAGGAGTAGACCATAGGCGACGACGACGGCGACATCGGCGTCGAGGGCACGGAAACGCGTGCGGTCTTCCTGTTCACGAAAGTTCACGGGATGAAGGACCGGCAGGGCGAGCCGCTCGGCGGTGAGATGAACCGGGGACTTCTGCAGATCGAGACCGCGGCGCCCGCCCGGACGGGGTGGCTGGGTATAGACGGCGACGATGTCGTGACCGGCGGCGGCGAGCGCTTCCAGCGTGACCACGGAAAACTCGGGCGTGCCCATGAAGATGATGCGAAGTGCCATAATGGTTTCCGCCTCCCTTCGGCGCGCCGCCCTACCCGTCCGGCGCCAGCCGCCGGCCAAGGATCAGAGCGCTTTCGTCCTTGCCGCCTTGGTGAACTTCTTGATCACCATCTCACGCTTCAGGCGGGAGATATGGTCGATGAACAAGATGCCGTTCAGATGGTCGATTTCATGCTGCAGGCAGGTGGCGAGCAGCCCTTCGGCTTCGGTCACTTGTTCCTTGCCATCGCGATCAATCGACTTGACCGTTACAGAAGCCGGACGCTCGACCTCGGCATAGTAGTCAGGGATCGACAGGCACCCTTCCTCATAGACCGAACGCTCATCCGACGACGCTATGATCTCGGGATTGATGAAGACCAGCGGCCGCTTGCCCTCGTCTTCCTTGGAGATGTCGATCACCAGCAGGCGGCGCGGCACGCCGACCTGAATGGCGGCAAGCCCGATACCCGGCGCTTCGTACATGGTCTCGAGCATGTCGTCGACGAGTTTGCGAAGGTCGGCATCGACACGCTCGATGGACGTGGAAACCTGGCGCAGCAGGGGATCGGGGAGGATGATGAGAGGCTTTATCGTCATGGCGCTCCCATAACGCATCTTTTCCGGCGATGGAATCGAAAAACGCGGACATGGCCCGCGTTTCCGGCAAGTCGGCGGTGGACGATGGAGATCAGGCAGCATGCCTTCGGGAGGCGGGCCGGCGCGCGACCTCGTCCGCGCGTTCCGTGCCGCCGCGCGTGCTCAACTGGCCGAGCAACTGCACGAGGCCGGCAACTTCGCCCCGCAGACGCTGCGTTTCGGCGGAGGTCTGCTCCACCATGGCCGAATTCTGGTGCGTGAGCGTATCCATGCTTTGCGTCGCCTGGTTGACCTCCTTGAGGCCGGTCGCCTGATCCTTGGCGGCGGTGGCGATCTCGGAAACGATGGAGTGGATCGTGTCGATGCGGCTGATCATGTCGGCAAGTGCCGTGCCGGTGTTCGAGACAAGCCCAACGCCTTCGTTGACCTGATGGCTGCTCTGGGAGATCAGCCGCTTGATTTCCTTCGCTGCATCCGCGCTGCGCTGGGCAAGCTGGCGGACTTCCTGGGCGACCACGGCGAAACCCTTGCCGGCGTCACCGGCACGCGCCGCCTCGACACCTGCATTCAGCGCCAGGAGATTTGTCTGGAAGGCAATCTCGTCGATGACGCCGATAATCTTGGAGATTTCGGTCGATGACTTTTCAATCTCGGCCATGGCAGCAATCGCCTGGGCGACAACGTCACCGGAACTGCGTGCCTGCTGCTGGGTGTCGTGCACCGCCATCGAGGCGCGTTCCGCATTGGTCGCCGTCTGGCCGACGCTCACTGATAACTGCTGCAGGGCCGATGAGCTTTCCTGCACGCCCGCCGCCTGCTTGGCCGTGCTGACAGCGATGTCGTCGGACGCCTTGGCGATCGTATCGGTGCCGTTCAGAATCTCCTCCGAGGCGCGACGAATGGAGGCGAAGGACTCGCTGAGCCGCACGACGGTCTCGTTATAGTCGAGGGCCATCTGCTTGAAATTGTCCGGGAGGTCGGTGGTCATCTTGCTTTCAAAGTCACCGCGGGCGAGCGCTTCGAGGCCACGGCGCAAATGCTCCATGGCGACCCGCTGGTCGTCCTCGAAGCGTTTGCGTTCTTCCTCCAATACCTTGCGCCGCTCATCGAGTTCGGCAAGATAGACCGAGATCGCGTAGTCCATGTCGAGCATGGATGCCTTGATCAGGGCGCCGAGCTTTTCTCCGAGGGCCTCTGCATGATGCTTTCCGAAGGGAAACGGCCAGTGCTTGACGAGGACGCCCGACACCAGTTCGGTCATCAGCTTGGAATAGCCGCCGATGTACCAGCGAGGTTCGAGGCCGATGCGCGCGTGGGTCTTGCCCACGGTGGTGACGCCGTTGACGTAATCGCTGTCAAAAGTACCCTTGGAGAGTTTGTCCCAGTGCACCATCTGGGCATTCTTCGCCCCGGTCATGTGCTCCTTGCTGCTGAAGAAGCGGGCGAGCTGCGGCGTGGCGGCGACCTTGGCATAGAATTTGTCGAGCGTGCCGCCGAGAAGCTCCCCAAGAGTTGGACGCAGCGAATTCAACGTTCTGGACGTCTTCTGGTCAATTTCGAGAAATGCGAGACGTTCGGTCAGGTTCTTGTCTTTTTCTGCACTCATTGGATCTCGCAATGCCTTCTCGGAGCGGGGACGCACCCCCGAATTTCAGAAATACTCCACAACAATTCGTGAAATTCCTAAATGGAGCATGAACGCGGCCTGCGAGAAATCGCGATTTGGCAAGTCATTGCTTACACTGATCGGCCGGATTATCTGGACGAGTGCCGGGCCGGCATTGTCGGCGATGCCCGCATTGGATCGCTCCTGAGCCGCGCGCTAAGAAAACAGGCCTTGGCCTTGCGGAGATCGCGGGCGCAATGCTGCTTCGGCTCGAACTCTTGCCTCGCGACGGCGCAGGCAGTCAAATGTTCCTGATTTGATCTATCGCTGTTTCGCGAATCTGCTAGTCTTCCACGCCATGAACAGTACCGACCTCACCGCGCTGGCCATCGGCACCTTCGGCCTTTCTCCGATCGCCCTTGCCAGCATCGTCGCAGCATCGCTGCTGACGGCGTTGTTTCTGCTCATCCTGTCCATCCACCGCGCCGGCCGCAGTCGTGCGGAGATCGCGATGGACGCGGCGCGGCGCGAGGCCGTGGCCGAGGCCCGGCTCGCGGAATTGTTGAGGGCCCAGGCGGAGATGCAAGGGCGGCTGGCCGCAATGTCCGATGTGTTCGGCAAGCGGCAATCCGAACTCAACCAGACGATCAACCAACGGCTCGACGGCCTGACCCAACGCCTCGGCACGACGATCACCGAGCAGACCAAATCGACACATGAGAACTTGCGCCAACTGCAGGAGCGGCTAGCGGTGATCGATGCGGCACAGAACAACATCCAGTCATTGGCCAAGGACGTCGTGGGTCTCCAGGCTATTCTGTCCAACAAACAGACGCGCGGCGCCTTCGGCCAGTCACGCATGGAAACGATCGTCGCCGACGGGCTGCCAATGGGCGCCTATACTTTTCAGTCTACGCTTTCAAACGGCATGCGCCCCGACTGCACGATCCGCATGCCGAACGGCTCGCCGCCGCTGGTGATCGACGCCAAGTTTCCGCTCGAGGCCTGGAACGCCATTCGCGACGGGCAGACCCCGGAAGAGAAGAAGGTGGCCGGCCAGAATTTCCGGCGCGATATCGAGGTGCATATTCGCGACATTTCGACGAAATACCTGATCGCCGGCGAAACCCAGGACATGGCCTTCCTGTTCGTTCCGTCGGAATCGATCTTCGCCGAGATCCACGAACATTTCGAAGCGATCGTGCAGAAGGCCCATCGGTTGCGTGTCGTGATCGTCTCGCCATCCTTGCTGATGCTGTCGATCCAGGTGATCCAGGCAGTCCTCAAGGACCAGCGCATGCGCGAACAGGCTCACCTGATCCAAGGCGAGGTCGTTCATCTGATGGAAGACCTAGTCCGCCTCGACGAACGCACCAGAAAGCTGCAGGGTCATTTTCTGGCGGCCCAGAAAGACGTAGACATGATCCTTACCTCCGCCGACAAACTGACAAAGCGCGGCGCCAAAATCGAGGCACTCGAGTTTCCGGCGGCTTCGGCGACAGCGCCGGACGAAGGCCAGAGATCGGTGGAAAGCCGGACTGGCCTCCTGAAACTGAGGATCGTCGACGATGAATAAGGCTGGCTTCTGACGGGACGGACACCAAGGACGGAAACACGCATGATCACTGTATTCGGCTCCATCAACATGGATCTCATTGCCACGACGCCTCGGCTCCCGAAACCCGGCGAGACGGTAGCCGGCACAGACTTTGCGACCGCTGCCGGGGGCAAAGGCGCCAATCAGGCGCTGGCCGCCCGCCGTGCCGGATCCGCCGTGCGCATGGTCGGCGCCGTGGGTCAGGACGAATTCGCAGGCCCCGCGCTCGCCATGCTGGAAGAAGCAGGTGTGGATCTCGTCGGGGTTCAGCATATCCAAGGACCGACCGGTACCGCCCTCATCCTGGTCGGCGGCGACGGCGAGAACATGATCACGGTCGTGCCCGGTGCCAACGGCATGAATCGTGAGAGCGACGCCGCGGCAGCGGTGGCGGCGATGCAGCAGGGAGATTTCCTGATGTTGCAGTTGGAAGTCCCGGCCGCCGGGGTCGAGCGCGCGCTGGCAGACGCCAGGTCGCGCGGCGCTTCGAGCATCCTTAATATCGCTCCGCTGACGGATGATGCCGTCCGCCTCGGACAGATGGCCGATATCGTCATCGCCAACGAAACCGAGTTCGAGCTTTACGCGGGCCGTGGCGCCATTGGCATGCAGGAGCGCGAGGAGGCGCTCATGCAACTTCACCGGAAGACGGGGCAAACGCTGATCGTCACGCTCGGCGCAGAGGGTGTTATCGCCGTCCGGAATTCCATGCTCCATCGAACCAAGGGCCTGGCCATTCGTCCGGTCGATACGGTTGGGGCTGGCGACACATTCTGCGGCTATCTGGCCGCGAGCCTGGACCAGGGGCTCGACTTCGAGGCCGCGCTGCGCCGTGCGGCGGTTGCCGGTTCGCTCGCATGCCTCCAGCATGGCGCGCAGCCGTCGATTCCGAGCGCGGACGAGGTGGAGCAGCACCTAGGGCAGGTGTAATCTGCTCGAGGGAGCCGGAACGTTGCCCTGACCCATGCTGTCGCAGGATCAGAGGCGAGCGAAGCGATCGATCAGGAGATCGAAAAAGCCGTCTGCATCGACATGGCGCATGACGCGTGCGTTCGGCGCGCGGTTTGAGACCCGCCACCAATCGACTACCGTCATACCGAGCGTCAGTTCCGATTGCGTCTCGATCTCGACATTGCAATGGCGACCGGAGAAGAGTTCCGGCATCAGCAGATAGGCGATCACGGTCGGGTCATGCAGCGGCCCGCCGTCGGAGCCGTATTTTTCCTCGTCGAAACGCTCGAAGAACTGCAGCCACTCGACCATGACCTTTGCAGGCCGGGTGCCAAGCGCGGAAAGGCGCGATACACGGGCCTTCGTGGTCATCAACTGGTGGGTGACATCGAGCGGCATCATGACGAGCGGAATGCCCGCCCTGAAGACGATATCGGCAGCCTGCGGATCGACGTAAATGTTGAACTCGGCAGCGGGCGTGATATTGCCTCCTTCGGAGAAACCACCGCCCATCAGCACCAGTTCGCGGATGCGTGGCGCGATGTCCGGCGCTTTCCTGATCGCCATACCGAGATTGGTCAGCGGTCCGAGGGTGCACAGTGTCACGCTGCCTTCCGGCTCGCGGCGCAGCGTCTCGATGATAAAGTCGACGGCGTGCTGTGGCATAACCTGCATCGTTGGCTCATCGAGAACTGCGCCATCGAGCCCCGTTTTGCCGTGAACGTGCTCGGCGGTGACCAGCGGACGCGCGATCGGCCGGTCGGCGCCTTCAAAGATCGGGATGTCGGTGCAGTCGCACAATTCGCAAACGATCCGTGCATTGCGGCTGGTGAGCCTCAGCGGCACGTTGCCGGCAACGGTGGTGATCCCGAGGATCTCGAGTTCGTCATGACTGGCAAAGGCAAGCATCAGGGCTGCGGCATCGTCCTGCCCCGGGTCGGTATCGATGATGATTTTTCTGCGTTCCGTCATGCCTGCCGATCCTGTTCAAAAGGATCGCCAGATGAGCCCGACGACCGGTTTTGTCAAGCACGCGTATGCTTGCACCCAGGGCCTCCGCCGCCCATATTTATTCTCATGAAGCTTCACCGAGCCCGAGGGCGGCGCGCATTGCGTAAGGATGGTCGATGAGAAACACAAGGACGACAGGAAACCCTTTGCTTATCGGTCTCGGGATTACCGAACCGGTACCGGGGCAGATTGCCCGAGCCAGCGACGGCTATCCGCCCTACAATATCGAGCGCGTTCGATCGGACGCCGCCAACGAGGATGATCGGCTTCGTATAACGCTTGCTGTCGCGGGGTTTGGCGAGGACGAACTGGAAGTCTCCGTCGAGGCGGGTCACCTCATCATCCGCGGCCGGCAGGCCGAGCGCGTCGAACCGGAATACCTGTTTCGCGGCATTGCGGCGCGCCATTTCCAGCGCGTTTTCCGTCTGGAGAAGGGCATGGACGTGCTGAGCGCGAGCTTGCGCAACGGTCTTCTGTCAATTGATCTGATCCGTCCCATCTCGGCGCAAATGGTGCAAAAAATTAACATCTCGTCTGCACAGTAGGGTTAACGGCATGATCGTGCCGTAGCTCCCTCATTGGTGGAGGACCGGAATGTTGATGAGAGAAGTGAACGCGCGTCTTACCCAATCCGAACTGGCCCATCTTGGTGCTGGTGAAGTCGGATACATTCGCAAGATGCGTTCCGAAGAAGTGTCCCGCTGCTTTCCGGAAGCGCCGGATATCGACCCCAGCCTCGACCTCTGGGCGCTGTTCGGCGCCGACGGGACGCCGATCCTCCTGACCGACAACCGGTCCAGCACCTTTTACAAGGCAGCCGAGGACGACCTCAAGACGGTCAGTCTTCACTGACCGTCCGTATCAAGTCTTGCGGAATGTGAGATAGGCCGAGGCGCGGCCTTCGCGTTTGGCCTTTGCCTCGTAGCGTGTCCCCGGCCAACCGGGAAATGGGGTCAGCCAGTCGGTTGCGTTGCGCGCCGTCCATTCGAAGCCGCCGTGCCGCAGGCAATGCTGAAGCGTCCAGTTGACATAGGTATCGATGTCGGAGGCGAAGCAGAACAGCCCGGCCGGCTTCAGCACACGATGGAAGCGGTCGAGATTGACCTGCGAGACGAAACGCCGTTTCCAGTGCTTCTTCTTCGGCCAGGGATCGGGATAAAGCAGGTCGATCTGATCGATCGAGCCCTCCGGCAGCCAGTCGAGCAGCTGGGTGGCGTCATCGTCATGAACACGGATGTTATTCAGCCCCTCCGCCTCGACCACGGCCAGGAGCTTGGCCATGGAATTGACGAAAGGCTCGACACCGATGAAGCCGGTATCGAGATTGGTGCGGGCACGGTGCGCCAGGTGTTCGCCTCCGCCGAAGCCGATCTCGAGACGGACCTTTTGCACGGCGAGCGGAAAGAGCGTCTTGATGTCGCCCGGCGCCTTAGACGCCAGGTCGATCTTCAGCGCCGGCAGGAGGGTTGCCATTCGCTCGACCTGCTGGTCGCGCAAAGGCTTTCCCTTGCGCCGACCGAAGAAAGCCTCGGTCGACCTTGTCCTGCGTTCCGCTTCCGTCATCCAACTTAAGCCCTGAGAGCATCCTTGAGCGGCTTGACCAGATCGAGCTTCTCCCAGGAGAAGGAACCGTCACGGCCAGCCTTGCGGCCGAAGTGGCCATAAGCGGACGTCTTAGCATAGATCGGCTTGTTCAGGTCAAGATGGCGGCGGATACCCGACGGGGATAGATCCATAACCTGGCGGAGCGCCGCCTCCAACTCGTCCTCGGTCACCTTGCCGGTGCCATGCAGGTCGACATAGATCGACAACGGCTGGGCAATACCGATCGCGTACGAAATCTGGATGGTGCAACGGTCGGCGAAACCGGCAGCCACGACGTTCTTGGCAAGGTAACGGGCGGCGTAAGCCGCCGAACGGTCAACCTTGGTGGTATCCTTGCCGGAGAAGGCGCCGCCGCCATGGGGGGCCGCACCGCCATAGGTATCGACGATGATCTTGCGGCCAGTAAGGCCGGCGTCGCCGTCCGGGCCGCCGATGACGAACTTGCCGGTCGGGTTGACGTACCACTTGCAGTCGTCGGCAATTTTCAGGTCGCCGAGCGCCTCGCGGATATAAGGCTCCACGACCGAACGAACCTTTTTAGAGTCCCAGCTCTCATCGAGGTGCTGGGTCGAAAGCACGATCGACACCACTTCGAAGGGTTTGCCGTCGATGTAACGAACGGTCACCTGGCTCTTGGCGTCGGGGCCAAGCTTGCCGGCATCCCCCTCACCCTTCTTGCGGGCGGCTGCGAGCAGCTGGAGGATGCGGTGAGCGTAATAGATCGGCGCAGGCATCAGGTCGGGCGTCTCGCGGCAGGCATAGCCGAACATGATGCCCTGGTCTCCGGCGCCTTCGCTATTGTCATGGTCGGCGGCCTTGTCGACACCCTGGGCGATATGAGCCGATTGCGAATGCAGAAGCACGTCGATCTTCGCGGTCTTCCAGTGGAAGCCCTCCTGCTCGTAACCTATGTCACGGATCGCCTTGCGCGCAGCCGACTTGAACTTCGAGGGATTGATAACCTGCTTGCCATTCTTGTCGGTCTTCATCAGGCTGTCGGGGAGGCGAACCTCGCCAGCAATCACGACGCGGTTGGTGGTCGCCAGGGTCTCGCAGGCGATTCGCACGTTCCAGGGGTCTTCACCGGTCTTGGCGGCTTCCCGGTAAACCAGATCGACGATTTCGTCGGAAATGCGGTCACAGACTTTGTCCGGATGACCTTCGGACACAGATTCGCTGGTGAAAAGATAGTTTTCGCGCATGCGGGATTCCCCTCAAAGAACAGGCATCGCCCTTGTTAGTCAGTTCACGCGCGAAAAACAAGGAGACAACGACATAAATATATCTTTATGTCGACATTTCACTCTGTCCAGCCAATAAAAAAGCGGCCGAACAGCCGCTTCTTTCAACTCAAGCAATTCTGGGCATCCCGGCGGTCAGTCCGCGTCGGCTTCCGCCGCCAACGCCTTGACCAGGTCGACCAGTTTGCGACGAACCTTTGGGTCCGTGATCTTCACGAAAGCGCGATTGAGCTGCAGACCTTCCGACGAGGACAGAAAATCGACCACGTAGTTGGAGCTCGACGCCTCGGCCATTCCGGCAGCGCCCGATGACTGATCGCCTGGTGCGTCTTCGAAGAAGAAGGAAACCGGGACATTCAGAATATTCGAGATGTTCTGCAGGCGGCTGGCGCCGACACGATTGGTGCCCTTTTCGTATTTCTGGATCTGCTGGAAGGTGATGCCGAGGCTCTCGCCCAGTTTCTCCTGGCTCATGCCCAGCATGGTGCGGCGAAGGCGAATCCGGCTGCCGACATGAATGTCAATCGGGTTCGGCTTCTTCTTATTCTCAATCATGTTGCAATCCTGACAAGTGTTGGCAATCCCACCATAACCCTCTGCTCCGGACGGACCATAACGTGGCGTTGCACACGCCAATCAGGAGCTTAGAGCATACGTAGCGACCCGTGGTTAAATCCACTATGCAATTTTAGGGGTTTTTGGTCAATTCGTCCTGAAAATAAAACCCATGCGTGAAATCAGCGCAGCCGATGCCACAACAAGCATAACCAACCAGAAGTTTAGTGAGCGATCCGTATTGTCCCAACTTGAAGCATAAACAACACCAAAGGTTGCATCGACAGCCCCTCGTACGTCCAGCGCCATGCCGGAAATAATTCGCCCCCGGCGATCAACAATGGCCGAAATTCCATTATTGGCGCTGCGAATGAGCGGCAGACCGGTCTCCACTGCGCGGACTCGGGCCTGAAGGAAGTGCTGATAGGGGCCGGGTGTAGCACCAAACCATGCATCGTTCGTCAGGTTCACGATTGCTCCGGCCTTGCCTGCCGGAATGTCGATCTCGTCAGGGAAAATGATCTCGTAGCAAATCAGCGGATAGAGGCCGAGACCCGAAGGAAGGGAAAGCAACATGCGCTCCGAAGCCGGCGAGAATCCGCCCGGCAGGCTGATGAGGTTGTCGAAACCCATGGAGCGCAGCAGTTGTTCAAAGGGAAGATACTCGCCGAAGGGCGTGAGGTGAACCTTGTCGGACGCCGATAGAATCTGCCCCTTGTCGTCGATCACGTAGACCGAATTGTAATAGCGTGGCGCTTGCCCTGCGCCCAGGTCCTCGGCGCGCACGGCACCGGTAACCAGCACCTGCCCGTCCTTCAACACATCGGCGATCCGCGCGAGTGCGTCTGGATGCTCGGTCAGGATGAAGGGTATGGAAGTCTCCGGCCAGACGATGATATCGGGTTGCCGATTTCCGGGCTCGACCGGCTGGGCGGACAGTTCCAGATGCTGATTGAATATATCGATCCTGTCGGCGTTTTCGAGCTTCCGCACCTGGTCGATCACCGGCTGCACGAGCCGCACCGTCACTGTCTTACCGCCCTCGGGCAGAGGCTGTTGGATCACATAGGCGCCGTAACCGAGATGGGCGGCGAACAGCAGCCCCGCCAGGAGAAGTCCTGGCCCCAGCCCCTTGCGGGTTCCGAGGAGGGCCGGCGCAGAGAAGACAAAGACGGCCAGCGTGCTCACGCCGAACAATCCCAGCGGGGCTGCCGACTGCATCATCAGGGGGATCGGCATGGCCGCATAGCCAATGGCATTCCAGGGGAAACCGGTGGCCAGGAAGCTGCGCAGCCATTCCGCCAGGCCGAAGCCTGCGGCGAGCGCCGCGATCCGCCCCATACCGTCGGACCAGACCAGCCGCGCCAGCATGGTCGCCGCTCCATAGAACAGCGCAAGCACCGCCGGCAACCCCAACACTGCCAGCGGCAGCGCCCAGGCAAATTCCTCCGCCTCGAGAAGCAGCGCATTGCCGAGCCACCACAGGCCTGCGGTAAAATAGCCAAAACCGAACAACCAGCCGGTGACGAAGGCAGAACGCAAGCCGAAGGAATGGGCACGATCGGGGCTGCCAGAGGCTCCATCCAGCATCCAGACCAGAATCGGAAAGGAAATGAACAGGACTGCGAAGAAGCCGACAGGCGGCAAGGCCAGCGCGCCCAACGCCCCGGCGAGAAACGCTAGAAACGCGCGTTTCGCCCCTCCGAGCAGCATGATCCTGCCGGCCAGCTGTTCCATGCCCATTGTTTTCCCCTTGCCCCGAATCAATCCGCCCGCAGTGTTCCAAAAAACACCGGACTTGTCGTGCGGATAGCAACGGATTGCCGGGACCCGGAAGGTCAGGCCTTGCCGTCAATGTCCATGGGAGGGGCTTCGTCGAGGATAACAGGATCGGCAGCCGTTGCAGTCTTCACCTTGGCGGCCTTGGCCGGAGCCGGAACATCGCCGTCGCCCTTCGTGACGCGCCGACGTGCCGCCGGCCGCTTGCGCACGACACGCACGCGCTTGATACGACGGGGATCGGCATCGAGAATATGAAATTCGAAGCCAGGCAGCGCCTGAACCACCTCGCCGCGGACCGGGATCCGGCCCAGAGCGGCGAATATCAGACCACCCAGTGTATCGACGTCGTCGAGTTGATCACGAACATCGAAATCGGAACCGATCGCAGCGGCAATCTCCTCCAGTTCGACCCGCGCATCGGCCACCAATACGTCATCCGACATGCGGCTGAACATGGCCTCCTCGTCATCATGCTCGTCTTCGATATCGCCGATGACCATTTCCACGACGTCTTCATGGGAGACCAGTCCGTCGGTGCCGCCATATTCATCGATCACCAGCGCGATCTGGGTGCGGGCGGCCTGCATGCGGCTGAGAAGATCGGAGGCGAGCATGGAGGGCGGGACGAAGAGGATCGAGCGGACGATGCCGCATTCGGCGACAGTCTTCGAAAGGTCGACACGCGCCAGGTCGAAATCTGTCTTGGCGGCGCGTGATGGCTTCTCCGCCTTCTCGGCTTTATCCGCCGCAGCCTTGTCGGCAACCGACTGGGCCGTTCGCGATCCATTGCGCCGCTTGTTGCGCGCCTGTTTGGTCACATAGGAAAGAAGGTCGCGGATATGGACCATTCCACGCGGATCGTCGAGCGTTTCGCAATAGACCGGCATGCGCGAACGACCGGATTCTTCAAAAAGAACCATCAGTTCACCAATGCTGATGTTCTGATCAACAGCCTCGATATCGACACGCGGCACCATGACGTCCTCGACACGCACCTCGCGGAAGCGCAGGATGTTATGCAGCATCGCTCGCTCTTCGGGGGTGAACACATCGCTCGTGCCAGCATCGGCCTTGAGGGCGTCGTGCAGGTCCTCGCGCAGGCTTGAAGTCTGCGGCCGCCGCAAGATTCGGGCGGCACGTGTCCAGAAAGAGGTGTGTGTGCGGCCGGAATTCTCCGGCCTCGAAGAACTTCCACCCTCTTCCGAAGAGGAGCCCTCTGATCCCTCATTGGCCTCAGGGGCCAGTCTCGTCGCAAAATCGTTCATCATTCCAAACTGTCAAACCGGGTCATGCCCCGCATAGGGATCAGATAGTCCAAGTGAGGCCAAAATGCGAGTCTCAAGGCTCTCCATTCTTTCCGCTCCCTCGCTGTCCATGTGATCATAGCCGAAGAGATGCAGAAAACCGTGGACCATCAGATGGGTCAGATGGTCCGTGAAGCTCTTGTCGAGATCCACCGCTTCGCGCTCCACCGTCTCGCGCGCCACGATGATGTCGCCGAGCATCGGGCCGGGCTTGCCGCCGGGCGACAGCGGAAAAGCCGGGAAGGACAGAACATTGGTAGGCTTGTCCTGTCCGCGCCATTCGGCGTTGATTTCACGTACCTGTTCGTCGCTCGAAAAAACCAGCGAGACCTCGATCGGCATCGCGGGAAATGGCTGATTTTCCTCACTCCGCAGATACTCGGCCGCCGTCTCGAGGACGCGCCCCGCCAGGCCTTCGAGTTCGGCTTCTCCCGCCCACCCGTCGGCTTCGACGGCAATCTGTATGTCGAGTTTCGGCATCATTGCTATCCGGCCTAACGGTCGGTCTGCTCGCTTTCGTCCTGAACCGCATATTGCGCGTCATAGGCCCTAACGATGCGGCCAACCAGCGGATGGCGCACGACATCGGCGTCCTTGAAGCGCACAAACGAAACGCCGTCCACGCCCTTCAGGATCTGCAGCGCCTCGACAAGGCCGGACTTCACACCGCGCGGCAGGTCGACCTGACTCGGGTCTCCGGTGACGATCATCCGCGCATTCTCGCCGAGACGCGTCAGAAACATCTTCATCTGCATCGACGTGGTGTTCTGCGCTTCGTCGAGGATCACCGCAGCATTGGCCAGCGTGCGGCCGCGCATGAAGGCAAGCGGCGCGATCTCGATCACGCCGGCGGTGATCGCGCGTTCGACCTTGTCGCCGGGCATCATGTCGTAAAGCGCGTCATAGAGCGGCCGAAGATAGGGATCGACCTTCTCCTTCATGTCGCCGGGCAGAAAGCCGAGACGCTCGCCTGCCTCGACCGCCGGACGGGACAGCACGATACGGTCGACCACACCACGCTCCAGCAATTGCGCCGCATGAGCTACTGCCAGATAGGTCTTGCCGGTGCCGGCGGGGCCGACGCCGAAGACCAGTTCGGAGCGCTCCAGCGCCCGCATATAGACGTCCTGCGTCGGCGTGCGGGCCGAGATCGTCTTTTTGCGCGTGGCGATCTGCGCCATCGAAAGTTTAGCCTTGCGCTCCATGGTCGGCAGCGTCAACTGATCGTCGGCAGCCACCGCCATGCGGATCGCACCTTCGACGTCGGATGCTTCCACCGAGCCGCCGCTCTGCAGCCGTGCATAAAGGAAATCCAGCGCACGCCGCGCCTGGTTGGTGGCGAGCAGATCACCGGAAATCGACACGGAATTACCGCGCGCCCGCGCTTCGATCTGCAGCCGATCTTCCAGCAGCTTCAGGTTCTGGTCGAACTGACCGAAGAGCTCGCTTGCAAATCGATTGTTCTCGAACGTCAAGATGAAGTGATTGGCGTCGGTCACGGGGGCAGGGAGGTTGCGGGCGGATGAAGAGATCACTTCTTGTGGGTTCAAGCGATCAGGCTCCTGTTCGGTCAGGTTCTGGCCCTCACTCTAACCCTCTGCCACCTCGGCAAACAAGCTGTTCGGGCCGGCTGCGGTGATTCGTACATTGATAATGTCACCGATTTTCGACGCATTTGCATCAACATTCACAGACTGCAGCCAAGGAGATCTACCGATCAACTGACCGGGCATGCGGCCGGGTTTTTCCAGAAGTAAGTCGATTTCTCGTCCGATCAAGGAGCGGGAGAAATCCTGCTGCTGTTTTAGCAACAATTCCTGCAGCCGGGCCAGGCGCTCGACCTTCACCTCTTCCGCCACATGATCGGGAAGATCCGCACCCGGCGTGCCGGGCCGTGTCGAATATTTGAACGAATAGGCCTGGGCGTAGCCGACGGTTTCGACCAGATCCATGGTCGCCTCAAAATCCGCTTCCGTCTCGCCGGGAAAGCCGACGATGAAATCGCCGGACAAGGCGATATCCGGCCGGACGGCACGAATGCGCTCGACGAGTGCGATGTATTCGGAAGCCTTGTGGCGGCGGTTCATCGCCTTGAGGATCCGATCCGAGCCGGACTGCACAGGCAGGTGCAGATAGGGCATCAGTATCCTGAGATCGCGATGCGCCTCGATCAGCCGGTCGTCCATGTCACGCGGATGGCTGGTCGTGTAGCGCAACCGGGCAAGGCCGGGGATCTCCGCCAACCTGTAGAGCAGGTCGCCCAGACCGATGGCCCGGCCCGCCGCGTCCGTACCGTGCCAGGCATTGACGTTCTGTCCGAGCAGGGTCAGCTCGCGCACGCCCGTGGCGACCAGCTTCTCGGCTTCCGAGACGATCTGGGTTATCGACCGGGAGACTTCCGACCCACGCGTATAGGGCACGACACAGAAGGTGCAGAACTTGTCGCAGCCCTCCTGCACGGTGAGGAATGCGGTCACGCTGCGCAGCCTGCCCTTGACCTCGGTCGGGTCGGGAAGATGATCGAACTTGTCTTCGAGTGCATATTCGGTATCGACCACCCGCTCACCGGTACGGGCGCGGCGCAGCGCCTGCGGCAGGCGATGATAAGTCTGCGGGCCGATCACCACATCGACGGCAGGTTCCCGTCGGGCAATCTCGTCGCCTTCCGCCTGGGCGACACAGCCGGCGACGCCGATCATGAATTCGCGGCCCTCGGCGGCACGTGCCTTCTTCGTTTCGCGCAGCCGACCAAGCGCGGAATAGACTTTTTCGGCCGCCTTCTCGCGGATGTGGCAGGTATTCAGCAGCACCAGATCGGCATCGTCCATGTCCTCGGTCGGCACATAGCCTTCGGCGGCAAGCGCGTCGGACATGCGGCCGGAATCATAGACGTTCATCTGGCAGCCATAGGTCTTGATGAAGACCTTGCGTTCGCCAACGGCTGCGCCCTCTTCCGGTTCACCCGGCGTGGCAAAAAATGCGATGTCCTGTGTCATGCGGGCTATCTAGTGGTTTTTGCCGACGGATTAAACCGAAAAGTGTTGACGTAGTTCAACGCCAGAGCCGGCCGCGCAGATGGTCAAGCAACATGTTGCGGATTCGTTTTTCCACAAGTGCTGCTACCTGCTTGCGATTTCCGCCCTGGCGGTACTCGACGACCTCGCCGAAGCTGACGTCGACATCGATCGCCCCGGCCTTCAATACACCAAGGAGATGCGGCACCATACGGACGTCGCCAGGCCAGCCGGCGATCGGACGGTGATAACGTCCCATCGGCATACCATGCACGCGAGTATAGGCAATCGCCACCGGCTGGACATAGACGACACCCTCGGGCGCCAGCGGCAGGGCGGCGGCGGCGGCACCGAACAGGGAGGTCTTCACGTCGAGAACACGGTTGCCATCGGAGGTCGTGCCTTCGGGAAACAGCACGACGATCTCGCCGTCGGCCATACGTTCGGCAATCTCGCTCACCTGGTCGCCGGTGCGGCGTTTCTGTTCGCGCACCACGAAAATGCTTTTCTGCAGCCTGGCGAGCAACCCGAAGACAGGCCAGCGTGCCACTTCCGTCTTGGCGATGAAGACGACGTCGGCGATCGCTCCGAGGACCAGAATGTCCTTCCAAGACGCATGGTTGGCGGCAATCATCAAAGGACGATGGCGTTCGAGCGTGCCATGAGTCTCGATCCGGATGCCGATCAGGCGACACGCGACACTGTGCCAGACACGGGGAAGCCGGCGGCGGAGCCTCCAGTCGAACCGCAGAGCCAGAAGCTGGATTGGCGCAAGGAGAAGCGTCATGATCACGATCGCCAGCAAGACAAGCGCGACCCTCAACCAGTTGATCACGCGCCCACCCCAAATGACCGACGCATCGTTCAGCCTTCGTCCTTGGCAAGCGGAACGCCGTAAAGCTCAAGCCTGTGGTCGACAAGCCGGAAACCGTGTTCGCGGGCGATTCGCTCCTGCAGTGCCTCGATTTCCGGAGAGTGAAACTCGATGACCACTCCGGTCTTCAGGTCGATCAGATGGTCATGATGCTCTTCCGGCACTGTCTCGTAGCGCGAACGGCCATCGCGGAAGTCATGACGCTCGATGATACCGGCATCTTCGAACAACTTGACCGTGCGGTAGACGGTGCTGATCGAAATCTTCGCATCGATCTTGACCGAGCGCCGGTAGAGCTCCTCAACATCCGGATGGTCGGCAGACTCCTCGAGAATCCGCGCAATGATCCGGCGCTGCTCCGTCATGCGCATGCCGCGCTCGACGCACAATTCTTCCAGCGATTTGGGTGCTTCGGTCATGACCACAAGGTTCCCGCGCATGTCGGACGTATGTCAGAGGCAACTATCGAAGATCGCGCCGCATGACAAGCGCGGAGGATCGCCGTCCACTTGCGTCGGCATAATAGGCAGGCCGCTCGCCAGCCTTGTGGAAACCGAGCTTGCGGTAGAGGCCCAGGGCCGGCTCGTTGGCGTCATCGACTTCAAGGAACATGGCCTCTCCGCCCCGATTGCCGGCCTCGCGCATCGCCGCCTGCATCAACCGCCACCCGAGACCGGAATGGCCGGATTTTTCGCTGACGGCAATGGTGAGGATCTCGGCTTCACCCGCCGTTTCACGCGCCAGCACGAAACCGGCGAGCGGCGCCTTGAAGATTAGCGTATTGGTCTGCCAGACGACGAAACCGAAAGAATTCGGCTGCAGCAAGAGGCTGAGGAATTCGCCGTCGTTCCAGGCCTTCGAGAACCGCTGGGCATGCAATTCGGCCACGGCGGCGCAGTGTTCCGCTGCCATCGGGACGATTTCAAACTCCGGTTTACGCTTGAGATAGGTGTCCAGCATGGATTTCACGCCCGTGAGACTGCAAAACCCGTTTGCGGTTTTGCATCGGGTCCGCGCAAGTATAGCGGCTTCGGCTTGCCTGCAGCTTTCGCTTCGGCGCCAAGCTGACCAACGATGGAAATCGAGAAGCGGTCCGTTTCCGTCACCGCCGCCGGATCCGACAGCAGAGGTGCCGCAGAACCCGTGACCCGCCATTCCCCGGAAGAGGCGAGCACCCTGAAGCCATCGAGGGAAACCATTTCCGCTTCGCCAAGAGGCTCCAGCGTGGCCGAAAAGCGCTGGAGATAGATTTCACCGCGCTTGGCATCCATGGCTGCGATTACGGGAGAGCCTTCCTTGGGTGCCATGTGGGCGAGAACGGGAAGCGTCGAAACGCCGATGGATTCGACCCCGAGCGACAACGCAAGGCCACGCGCCGCTGCAACGCCCACCCTTATCCCGGTAAATGAACCCGGCCCTATCGTCACAGCGATGCGCTCGATCGCCGAAAGCTGACATCCGGCGGCCTCCAAAGCCGCATCGATCGTCGCCATCAGCTTTTCCGCATGCCCACGACCGATCATCTCGGTCGATTCGCCTAGCAGGCGTTTGGCCTTACCGTCATAGACGGCTGCGGAACAATCGACCCCGGCCGTATCGATCGCCAATACGATCATTCCTCGCTCCCATCCGGCCGCGATCAGACCGCTTCGACTTCCTGGACCTCTGGCACGAAGTGGCGCAGGAGGTTCTGCACACCGTGCTTCAACGTCGCGGTCGAGGACGGGCAACCCGCGCAGGCGCCCTTCATGTTGAGATAGACCTTGCCGTTCTTGAAACCGCGAAAGGTGATGTCGCCGCCGTCCTGGGCAACGGCCGGGCGAACCCGGGTTTCTAGCAATTCCTTGATGGTCGCGACAATGGTCTCGTCGCCGGCATCGAAGAACTCCTCTTCGCCGTCCTCGTCATTGGCGGCGGCAACCGAGCCCATGACCTTCGCGCCGCTCATGAAATGCTCCATGATCGTGCCGAGGATCGCCGGCTTCAGGTGCTGCCATTCCGGGCCGTCCTTGGTGACGGTGACGAAATCATAGCCGAAGAAGACCCCGGTCACACCGGGGATCGAGAAGATGCGGGCCGCCAGAGGCGAGACGGCAGCGCTGTCGGCGTCTCGGAATTCGGCGGTGCCGGATTCCATGACCACCTTGCCGGGCAGGAACTTGAGGGTCGCCGGGTTCGGCGTGGCTTCGGTCTGTATGAACATGGGAACCTCCGAGCGGCTTCAAGGACCGCCGTTCAATTTAGAATGCTTCAAAAGAAAATAGGCCCGAACGCGACGGCCTTCAAGCTTGATTTGACATTTGCCACGAAGCGGATCAGCAGAGCGCGTCGATTTCCTCGTTGGTAAGCGTATCGGGCAGGACGGTGACCGGGATCGGGTAGGCCGCACCGCGCCCGGCGATCATCGACACCAGCGGTCCAGGTCCCTCCTTGGTGGAGCCCGCAGCCAAGACGAGGATCGCAATATCGCGGTCTTCCTCGATCAGGGTATTGATCGCAGCGGCGGCATTGCCCTCACGGATGACAATTTCCGGCTCGATACCGATGGTCTCGCGCACAGTCTGTGCCGCCTTGGCCATCACGGCCTCCGCCTCTTCGAGCGCTTCGGCCCGCATGATCTCCTCGACCCCCAGCCATTGCTGGAAATCCCCTTCCGGGATCACGTAGATCAGCAATAGGCCGCCATTCGAGTTCTTGGCGCGGCGGCCCGCGTAATGCATCGCGCGCAAGCATTCCGGCGTATTGTCGATCACCGCCAGGAACTTGCGGCGGTGACCCTCGAGGCGTGACAGGCGTGTTGAAACCATAGGGTACCCCGCCGCAGAATGGGTTTAACTTCGGCCGTTCCTACGGCTGGCGCCGAAACTCCAGCCGTCCGAATTTCGGCGACTTTACTGCACGAAACCGAGAATGTCGCGGACTTCCTTCATGGTTTTATCCGCTCTTGCCCGCGCCCTTTCGCCACCGTCGCGCAGGACGCTGTCGATATACGTGGTGTCGCCCATCAGGCGGCGCATTTCGCCATTGACCGGCGACAGAACATCGACCGCAAGCTCGACAAGCGCCGGTTTGAACACCGAGAACTGCTGGCCACCGAATTCCTTCAGCACATCGCCCTTGGAGCGATCGGAGAGCGCCGCGAAGATGCCGACGAGGTTGTCCGCTTCCGGACGCCCCTTCAAACCTTCCGTCTCGCTGGGAAGCGCATCCGGATCGGTCTTGGCCTTGCGGATCTTCTTGGAGATCGCCTCGGCGTCATCCATCAGGTTGATACGCGACAGGTCGGACGGATCCGACTTCGACATTTTCTTGGTACCGTCCTTGAGGCTCATCACGCGGGGCGCCGGCCCCTCGATCAGGGGCTCGACCATCGGGAAATAGGCATGCACCGGCTCCTCACCAACCTTGATGTCGATGCCGAAGCCCGTGCGGCGGATATGCTCCACGAAGTCGAGATTGAACTTCATGGCGATGTCGCGGGTCAGTTCCAGATGCTGCTTCTGGTCTTCGCCAACCGGAACATGGGTGGCCCGGTAGACGAGAATGTCTGCCGCCATCAGGCTCGGATAGGCATAGAGGCCAAGGGACGCGTTCTCCCGGTCCTTCCCCGCCTTGTCCTTGAACTGCGTCATGCGGTTCATCCAGCCAATGCGGGCGACGCAGTTGAAGATCCAGGCCAGCTCGGCATGCTGGGGCACCGCCGACTGGTTGAAGACGATATGGCTCTTCGGGTCGATGCCGCTCGCCAGGAAGGCGGCGGTGATCGAGCGGATCTGGCTCGGCATGTCGTCATGGACAAGCTGTGCCGTCAACGCGTGCAAGTCGACGACGCAATAGATGCAATCGTGATGTTCCTGGAGCGCGACGAACTTGCGAATCGCACCGAGATAATTGCCGAGATGGAGGTTGCCGGTCGGCTGAACGCCGGAAAAGACCAGCGGCTTGAACTCACCCATGATTGTCCTCAACAGGCTGGTGGAGGGCCCGATCTGTCGATCGAAATATGCCAGCGGCTTATGCACCCCGGCCGGTCGACAATCAAGGGTCAGATTGGCTCCGTCGCACTCCGATCTAGAGCAGAGTGCGACTGCCAAATGCGATCGAAAACAGACGGGACTACAAGTTGTGATTAACGCGAATTAAGAATTAAGGCATCAGGAATCCTAATATGGAGCAAATGCCTCCTTATTTACGTCACTTTTGGGAATGAAATGCCCTCTTGCATCCTAGATAACCTTTCATGACGAAAGGTCCTTCCCAGGGGGGGATATCATGCACATTATTTTTCGCGTCGCGCTTGCCTGCCTCTTGACGCTCAGTCTCAATACCGCAGCTCTCGCTGGAGAGGGAGAGAAGCGCCGCGTGGTCAAGCTGAAGCACGACTACACCGCCGCCTACACCCTGCAACGTGTCAGCGTCCGGGCCAATTGCTTTCCGACGGAACTCAGGCGGATCCTCGCCCATATCGCGGCGAAGACCGGCCGCAAGCCGATCATCACGTCGGGCCATCGCCCGCATTCCGGCAAGTCGCAACACAGCCACTGCTATGCGGCGGACATTCGCGTGCCGGGCGTCTCTGAGAAGCGTGTGCTCGCAGCCGCGGCCAGCGCTCCGGGCATCGGCGGCGTCGGCCGCTACTGCAACGGTCTTGTCCATGTCGACATCGGCCCCAAGCGCACCTGGAGCCACTGCCGGCGAGGCTAGGCTTTGGGCTTGCGCTTCAGGTTCCGCCGCAGCATGCCGATGTCGGCGCCGCCGATTGCGAAGGCGATGGTGAAGTAGACGACCATCGCGATGGCCACCATGCCGCCGAGTGCCGCCACCTGGTGGAGCACTGACACCTCCGGCGCGAGCCAGGCCGACCAATAGCCGGACAGGTAGACCAGCGTGACCGCCATTATCGCCGCAGCGAATATAAGGCGCAGCGTGCGGGTGAACAGAGCCCATTCCCAAGTGAGGTGGCCACGGCGATGGAGCGTGATAAAAAGCAGGACGGTGTTGATCCAGCCGGCAGTAGCTTCTGCAATCGCAATGCCACGTTCGGCGAGAATGGGGAACAGCGAGATCGCCAGGGCGGAATTGATCATCACGGAGACGCCCGTGAAGCGCATCGGAGTGCGGGTATCCTCGCGTGCATAGAAGCCCGGCTGCAACGCCTTGATCATGACGAAACCCGGTAGACCGATGCCATAGATGGCGAGGATCCCAGCCACGACAACGGTATTCTCCTGCGAAAACGCGCCACGCTCGTAGAGCACGCGGATGATCACGTCGGACAATACCCAGAGGCCAGCCGCAGCCGGCAGCGTCAGGAACAGCACGAATTCGATCGACCGGTTCTGGATGTTGCCAGCCTCTTTCACGTGCCCGCCCTTCAGCGCGCGCGCGAGTTCGGGCAGCAGCACGACGCCCACCGCAACGCCGACGACGCCGAGCGGCAGCTGGTAAATGCGATCGGCATACTGAAGCGCGGCAATGGCACCTTCCTTACCCGAGGCGATCGCCTGACCGATTATCTGGTTGATCTGGGTGATCCCGCCCGTCACCGCCGCCGGAACGGCGAGTATCAGCAGGCGCTTCACGTTCGGTGTGATACGCGGGAACCGGAAGCCGATGCTGATGCCGGCATGGCGCACGCCGGCATAGACGACCGCCATCTGCAGCACCCCCGCGGCGAGAACGGACCACGACAGGTACCATGCTGTCATTGCCGGGTCGGCACCGGTGTAGAGCGCCCAGAACAGTGCACCGATCATCAGGACATTGAGGAAAACTGGAGCGATGGCGGCCGCGAAGAAGTGATGCAGCGAATTCAGCATGCCGGACAGCATGGCCGTCAGCGACATGCACATCAGATAGGGGAACATGACCGCGGCGAGGCGAACGGTCAGGGAGTATTTGACCGGATCATCGGAAAAACCCGGCGCGATCACCCATCGCACCAGGAGCGGCATGGAGAGTTCCATGACGATGGTGATCAGCATCAGGACCGAAAACAGGACGCCGAAGACCTCCTCGGAAAAGCGCTTGGCCCCCTCGACACCGTTCGCCTCGATCTCCTTGGCGAAAAGCGGCACGAAGGCGGCGTTGAAGGCGCCTTCGGCAAAGAGCCGTCGGAAGAGGTTGGGGAAACGGAAGGCGGCATAGAAGACGTCGGCCATCGGGCCGGTTCCGAGCGCGGCCGCCATCAGCGTTTCGCGGGCAAAGCCGAAGACGCGGCTGCCAAGCGTCGCACCGCCGACCGTGGCGAACTTCTTCACCAGTCCCATGGTCAGACCCTGGCCTTTTTCTGGACCTGCGGCGCGATGATCCCGGACGGCATCCGGTCACGTAGCTCATCGCCCTGCTCGGCCATGACCCCCTTCAGCTGCGTGGCGATGCTCGCCTGGCGATTCTCGTTGGTGACCTTCTGCCCGACCAGATCCGTGACATAGAAGGTGTCGATGACCTTCTCGCCGAAGGTGGTGATGCGGGCAGAATGGATGTCGAGCGAAAGATCGGACAGCACGGCGGTGATTTCTGCGAGCAGGCCGATGCGGTCAAGGCATTCGACCTCGATAACGGTGAACTTGTTGGAGAGCGTGTTCGAGATCGTCACATGCGGCTGGACCGGGAAGGTCTTGTTCTTCTTCTTGCCCTTGCTGCGGGTGGCAATCACTTCGGGCAGTCGCTTGTGGCCGGAGAGAACATCCTCGATCATCTTGCTGATCGTTGCGGCGCGGCGCATCTCGTCCTCATCGATCGGGAACTCGCGGTTGATCAGAATGGTGTCGAGCGCGCGGCCGTCGGAGGTCGTGAAGATCTGCGCATCGGCAATGTTGGCACCCGCTGCCGCGCAAGCACCGGCGATGATCGACAAGAGCCGCGGATGGTCGGGAGAGAGCACCGTGATCTCGGTGATTGCGTGAAAGGAATGGGTCCTCACCATGGTCGCAAGCGCCTTGCCTGCAAGGTCCGATTCGCGGATGAAATGCGCGTGGCGTACCTGATCCTCCAACTCCACGGAAAGCAGGTAAGGCTCGTAGTGAAGTCTGGTATAGGCCTTCTGGTCCTTCTCACTCCAGTCGCCAAGTGCCTGGGTCAACATTTCGGCCGCATGCTTTGCACGATCCTTGCGCGACACTTCGGAAAAGCCGCCAGACAGGAGCAGTTCGGTTTCGTAGTAGAGCGTCCGCAGCAGCTGCCCCTTCCAGCCGTTCCACACGCCCGGCCCCACCGCACGAATGTCGCAGACGGTCAGCACCAGCAGCATCTTCAGCCGATCGAGCGACTGAACCTTCTCGGCGAAGTCGGTGATCGTCTTTCGGTCATGCAGGTCGCGCGTCTGGGCGACCATGGACATCAGCAAATGCTGCTCGATCAGCCAGGCGACCAGTTCCGTCTGCTTGGCACTGAGGCCAAAGCGCGGGCAGAGCTTTCGCGCCACCTTTGCGCCGGCGATTGAATGATCCTCCTGTCGCCCCTTAGCGACATCATGCAGCAGGACAGCCACATAGAAGGCTTGGCGATCCTCGATGCTTGGCAGCACCTTGGCCGACAGAGGATGGATTTCCTGCGCGTTGCCTTTATCGATCTCGGCTAGCACCTCGACGGTGCGGATCAGATGCTCGTCGACCGTATAGTGATGATACATGTTGAACTGCATCATCGAGACGATCTTGCCGAATTCGGGGATGAAGCGGCCGAGAACGCCGGCCTCGTTCATCCGCCGCAGCACGAAGCCCGGATCACGGCGCGACGTCAGGATAGCAAGGAAAAGCCGGTTCGCCTCCTCGTTCTCGCGGAAATCGTGGTCGATCAGCGCCAGCGAGCGGGTCACGGCCCTCAGGGCGTCGGGATGGAATTCCAGCCCTTTCAGGTCGGCGACGTGAAAGAGTCGCATGATCGACACCGGATCGCGCTTGAAGACGTCCGGATCGGCCAGAGCAATGCGGCCGCGGTCCTCGATGAACTCCGGCGTACCGGGGATCTTGCGGGCGCGATTGGCAAAACGCCCGATCACGCCGCTCAAGCCCGGCGCGGCCTTGGCCTGCTGCTCCTCGAGCGTCGCACAGAAGATCCGCGTCAGGTCGCCGACATCCTTCGCCACCAGGAAATAGTGCTTCATGAAGCGCTCAACGGCGGAAAGGCCGGGGCGCGGCTGGTAGCCGAGATTGCGGGCGATCTCGGGCTGGATATCAAAATGAAGGCGTTCCTCCGGCTTGCCGGTCAGGTAGTGCATGTGGCATCGCACCGCCCAGAGGAAGTCGTCGGCCTTCTCGAACAGACGCCATTCCTGGCGGGAAAGCACGCCAAGCCGGACGAGATCGCCGGCGTCGCGAATGTGGTAGCGATATTTGGCGATCCAGAACAGGGTCTGCAGATCACGCAGGCCGCCCTTGCCTTCCTTGACGTTGGGCTCGACGAGATAGCGACTGTCACCGGACTTTCGGTGGCGTTCGTCGCGCTCGGCCAGCTTGGCGGCGATGAATTCCGGGGCGGTGTTACTGGTCACTTCCTGGTCGAAGCGGCGCTGTAGTTCTGTGACGAGTGCCTCCTGGCCGCAGACGAAACGGGTCTCCAGAATGGCGGTGCGGATCGTCATGTCGTCCTTCGACTGCCGCATGCACTCATCCACTGTGCGGGTTGCATGACCCACTTTGAATCCGATGTCCCACAACAGGTAGAGCATGAATTCGACGGCCTTGTGCATGTCGGCCGTCAACTTGGGTGGTGTCAGGAACAGGAGGTCGATATCCGAACCCGGCGCCAGCGTACCTCGGCCATAGCCACCAACCGCCGAGACGGCAACCATGTCGGCCTTGTCGCGATAGACATGGCGCACGATCACATCGAAGATCGCCGAGATCAACTGGTCCTGAATCCACGAGATCCGCCGGGCGCAATTGATCCCGCTGCCATCCTGGAACAGCTTTTCCCTGGCCAGTTCCCGGCCGTCGGCGCTGACCTTCTTGAGGATCGGCAACAGCCCGGCCCGGATGTCAAGCAGGTGACCGGAATGTGCGAGCGCGACGGCCTCGCAATCGGCCTTGAGGGCGGCGACGTCGAGCAGGTCGCCGTATTCGAGTTCGGTCATGGCCATTGCTGCGGCATGCTTTCTTCGGCTTATCGGCCTGCCCTAAGGCCGGCGACGGATGGCGCTATAACGCCTTTCGGGCGCCTTGGACAGGGATATTAGCCCTCAAGGCTTGCCAAGTTGTTTCCTCAAGTCATAGAGGGCGTCGAGTGCCTGGCGCGGCGTCATGTCGTCGAGATCAAGGCCTTTCAGCATTTCCTCGACCTTGGAAGACCCCGCCTTCTTTGCCTCCTCGCGACGCACGGCGACCTGGAAAAGCGGCAGGTCGTCGATCAGCGAACTTGCCGGGTTCTTGCGATCGGCATCCTCCAGGCGGGTCAACACATCGCGCGCCCGCGCCACGACCGAGGCCGGCAGGCCGGCGAGACGCGCCACCTGGATACCGTAGGAGCGATCCGCGGCGCCTGGACCGACCTCGTGCAGGAAGATGACGTCATTGTCCCATTCTTTAACCCGCATGGTGACATTGGAAAGGCGGCCAAGCTTTTCCGAAAGCACCGTCAGTTCGTGGAAATGGGTGGCGAACAGCGCGCGGCAGCGATTGACCTCATGCAGATGCTCGACCGCCGCCCAGGCGATCGACAGGCCGTCGAAGGTCGCCGTACCGCGGCCGATCTCGTCGAGGATGACGAGCGAGCGCTCGGTCGCCTGGTTGAGGATGGCCGCCGTCTCGACCATCTCAACCATGAAGGTGGAACGGCCGCGCGCCAGGTCGTCGGAGGCGCCGACGCGGGAGAACAGGCGATCGACCACGCCGATATGGGCGGCGCCCGCCGGCACGAAGGAGCCCATCTGCGCCAGGATGGCGATCAGGGCGTTCTGGCGCAGGAAGGTCGATTTGCCGCCCATGTTCGGGCCGGTCAGCAGCCAGATCGCCCCGTCCGAACCGGTCTCGGACGGCGAGAGATTGCAGTCGTTAGCGATAAACGGGCTCGCCGACTGGCGGCGCAGCGCCTGTTCGACCACCGGATGCCGTCCGGCGACGATTGAAAACATCGAACTGTCGTCGACCAGCGGCCGGCAATAGCCCTGCTCCTCGGCAAGGGCGGCAAGCCCTGCCGCGACGTCGATCACCGCCAGCGCGCGCGCCGCCGCCTTGATCGGCTCGGCGGCGGCGACAACCTCCGCCGTCATCCGCTCGAAGGCCTCGAGTTCGATCGCCAGCGCCTGCCCGGCGGCATTGGCGATTCGGGTCTCGAGATCAGCAAGCTCGGTCGTGGTGAAGCGCATGGCGCTTGCCATAGTCTGGCGGTGGATGAAGCGGGCCTTGGCCGCCTCCCCTTCCGTCATCGTCCCGGAATTGCCGGCGGTCACTTCGATGAAATAGCCGAGCACATTGTTGTGCTTGATCTTCAGCGACTTGATGCCGGTCTCCTCGGCATATTGCAGTTGCAGACCGGCAATCACCCGGCGCGATTGGTCGCGCAGCGCCCGAACCTCGTCAAGCTCAGGGACGGCACGAGCCTTGAGGAACCCGCCGTCACGCTTCAGTAGCGGGAGGTCTTCGGAGAGCATCGCGCCGAGCAGGTCGGCGAGGCCGTTGGGCAGAGCCTCGAGATCGACAACGGCTGCGGCCAGTTCTTGCGGAAGCGCCGCAGCGCCAAGGAGAGCCGCGACTTCGCCGGCCGTGGCGATCCCCTGCAGGATGGCGCCGAGGTCGCGCGGGCCACCGCGTTCGAGCGCCAGCCGCGAGAGCGCGCGCGGCATGTCCGGCACGCGCTTCAAACCATCGCGCAGTCGGTCGCAGAGCGACGGCTCGGACAGCATGAAGGCGACGGAATCCTGGCGGCCGGCAATCGCATCCGGGTCGGTCAACGGTGACATCAGCCGCTCGGACAGGAGGCGAGCGCCGCCGCCGGTGACGGTCCGGTCGATCGCCTTCAGCAACGACCCGTTGCGATCGCCCGACAACGTCTTCACCAGCTCGAGATTCGCGCGGGTGGCGGGATCGATGAACAGGGTCGAGGCGGCACTCTGGCGCTCGGGTAGCCCGAGCGGCGGGCGCTCGGAGATCTGGGTCTTTTCGACATAGGCAACGGCGGCGGCCGCAGCGGCGATCTCGGCACGGCTGAACGTGCCGAAACCATCCAGTGTTTTGACGCCGAAATAGCGGGCGATGCGACCTTCCGCCGTGGCGCTGTCGAACAGCACGGCCGGCTGCGGCACCACCACGCGCCCCAGCACGTCGAAGGCGGGTTTCAGCTCGGGATCGAAGAACAGCGTATCGGCGACGATCAGTTCGCGTGGCTCGATCCGCAGGATATCCGCGAGCAGGCGGCCCTCGTCAGTCTCGGCAAGACGGAAGATGCCGGTCGAGATGTCGATCCAGGCGATCGCCAATTGCGGGGTCGCTCCGCCCCGGATGCGGGCAAGCGCCATCAGGTAGTTGGATTCCGATGGCGACAGCAGCCTTTCCTCGGTCAGCGTGCCGGGGGTCACCAGACGCACAACGTCGCGCTTGACCACAGATTTCGACCCGCGCTTCTTCGCCTCGGCCGGATCCTCAATCTGTTCGCAAACCGCCACCCGAAAACCGAGCGAGATCAGCTTCTGCAGGTAGTCGTCGGCAGCATGGACCGGCACGCCGCACATTGGAATGTCATGGCCGAGATGCTGGCCGCGCTTGGTGAGCGTGATGCCGAGCGCCCGCGAGGCTTCGACCGCATCCTCGAAGAACAGCTCGTAGAAATCACCCATCCGGTAGAACAGCAGGCTGCCCGGATTGTTGGCCTTGATCTCGATATACTGTTCCATCATCGGGGTTGCCGACGCGCGACTTTCCTCCGAGGCAAGCTCGGCGGTGTTCAGGACCTCATTGGTGGGGGCGCTGTTGATTGTCACTGTCTAACGTTTTCTTGAAGAGGAAGTCGTGCAACACTAACGACCTAAGGCAAGCAAAAACAACCACCAAGGACGGCCAAGGCAAGGCTGCCCACAACAAGGTTCGAGGGAACATGGCAAGCAAGGATGGCAAGGAGCGCAGCAGGACGTCGGTGACCGAGCAGGAAGCGCTCGACTTCCACTCGCAGGGGCGGCCCGGCAAGCTGGAGATCACTCCGACCAAGTCCATGGCCACCCAGCGCGACCTCTCGCTCGCCTATTCGCCGGGCGTCGCCGTGCCGGTCAAGGCGATCGCTGCCGATCCCGCGACCGCCTACGACTACACAACGCGCGGCAATATGGTCGCCGTCATCACCAACGGCACGGCGATCCTCGGTCTCGGCAATCTCGGGGCGCTTGCGGCAAAGCCGGTCATGGAGGGAAAGGCGGTGCTCTTCAAGCGCTTCGCCGACGTCGATTCGATCGATCTCGAAGTTGATACCGAGAATGTCGAGGAATTCATCAACTGCGTGCGGTATCTGGGGCCGTCGTTCGGCGGGATAAACCTCGAAGACATCAAGGCGCCCGAGTGTTTCATCATCGAGAGCCGCCTGCGCGAGCTCATGGACATTCCCGTCTTCCATGACGACCAGCACGGGACCGCGATTATCGCCGCGGCCGGCCTGCTGAACGCACTCGAACTGACGGGACGCGACCTCAAGACGACAAAACTCGTCTGCAACGGCGCCGGTGCTGCCGCGATCGCCTGTATCGAGCTCATCAAGGCGATGGGTTTCAATCCTGCCAACATCATCCTGTGCGATACCAAGGGCGTGATCTACCAGGGCCGCATTGAGGGCATGAACCAATGGAAGTCGGCGCATGCGATCAAGACCGACCGCCGCACGCTCACGGAAGCCATGGAAGGCGCCGACGTCGTGCTCGGCCTCTCCCAGAAGGGCGCCTTTTCCACTGACATGATCCGCTCGATGGCGGCGAACCCGATCATCTTCGCCATGGCCAATCCCGACCCGGAAATCACGCCGGAAGAGGTCGCCGAAATCCGCGCCGACGCGATCATGGCGACGGGCCGCTCGGACTATCCGAACCAGGTCAACAATGTGCTCGGCTTTCCCTATATCTTCCGTGGGGCGCTTGACGTGCGTGCCTCGCAGATCAACGACGCGATGAAGATCGCCGCCGTCCATGCTCTGGCAAGCCTCGCGCGTGAGGATGTGCCTGACGATGTCGCCGCCGCCTATCAGGGCAACCGGCCGCGCTTCGGACCGGAATACATCATTCCCGTGCCCTTCGACCCGCGCCTTATCTCGGCCATTCCGGTGGCGGTTGCCAAGGCAGCGATGGAAACCGGTGTCGCTCGCAAGGCAATCGACGATCTTGATGCCTACAGCCGCGAACTTTCCGCCCGTCGCGACCCGATCGCCGCCACCACCCAGAGGCTCTACGAGCGCATCCGGCAGAACCCGCGACGTGTCGTCTTCGCCGAAGGCGAAGAAGAGCAGGTCATGCGGGCAGCGATCTCCTTCGTCAATCAGGGGCTCGGCACCGCCATCCTGCTCGGCCGCGACGCGCCGCTCAAGGAAACCGCCGAACGCGCCGGCATCGATCTCGACCGTCCCGGTATCGAAGTGGTCAATGCGCGCATCTCAAACCGTGTCGAGGCATATACCGAATATCTCTATTCCCGCCTGCAGCGCAAAGGCTACCTCCTGCGCGACTGCCAGCGTCTGATCAACACCGACCGCAACCATTTCGCCGCCTGCATGGTGGCGCTGGGCGATGCCGATGCCATGGTGACGGGCACGACGCGCAACTACTCGACAGCGCTTGAGGACGTGCGCCGCTGCATCGACCCCCAGCCGGGCCATCGGGTGATCGGGGTCTCGCTGGCCCTCACGCGCGGCCGCACGGTTTTGGTCGCCGACACAGCCGTGCACGACATGCCGACTGCGGAAGAACTCGCCGACATCGCCGAAGAGGCCGCCGGCCTTGCCCGTCGTCTCGGCTACGAGCCGCGCGTAGCGCTTCTCGCCTACTCAACCTTCGGCCATCCGACCGGCGAGCGCTCCGAACGCTTGCGCGAGGCGGTGAAGATTCTCGACAAGCGCCGGGTTGATTTCGAATACGACGGCGAGATGGGTGCGGATGTCGCGCTCAACGCGCATCGCATGGAGCAATATCCGTTCTGCCGTCTGTCTGGCACTGCCAACGTGCTCGTCATGCCGGCAATCCACTCGGCCTCGATCTCGACCAAGATGCTGCAGGAACTCGGCGGCTCGACGGTAATCGGCCCGCTACTCGTCGGGCTGCAGAAATCGGTGCAGATCGCCCAGTACGGCGCCAAGGACACGGACATTGTCAACATGGCGGCAATCGCCGCCTACAACGCCGCTGAATGAAGCAAAAGAAGACCGCTTTGCCGACACGACAAAGCCCACCGAACTTCAGGTTCGGCGGGCCTTTTTTTGCCCACTGACCGGCGTTAAAATCAGCTGGCGAAACGGCCCGCGTCAGCACCGTAGTGATTGCGATAGCGATCGGAGATGCTGGAAATCGGCAGCACGATCAGTGTGTCGGTGGTGTTGAAGGCGTGATCGACCACCGCCCCCTCGCCGATCATCGCACCGAGACGCAGATACCCTTTGATCAGCGGCGGCATGGCGGCAAGCGCCTTGCGCGGGTTGATTGCCTCGATCGGCATCAGGTCCATTTCGCGATATAGTTCCGGGCGTGCTCGGACCGCCCATTCGTCGCGGGCGACCGCATTGTGATAAAGGAAGGAAAGCGCCAGCGCGTGCTCTTCCGGTCGAATGCCAGGAAAAGATCCGCAACCGAACATGGCATCGACACGATGCATGAGGGCATAGGCCCAGCAGCCCTGCCACAACAGTTCGACGGTGCGCTTGCTGCGGTATTCCGGCAGGACGCACGAACGACCAAGTTCCATGAATCGCTTGTCCGGATGGCGTGCCATGAGGGCCTCGACATCGAACTCTGTCGCCGAGTAAAAGCCGCCATGGTTTCGCGCCACGTCATGACGTAGCAGCCGGTAGGTGCCGACGATCTGATCCTCCGGATCCCCTTCGACCGAGCGGTCCAGCACCAGGAGATGATCGCAGACCGGATCCCAGGCATCAATGTCACGCTTGCGGCGTGCCGAGTCCGGGGCGATTTGTGCGCCCATTTCCTCAATGAACACGCGGTAGCGAACCGCCTGGGCGGCATCGATCTCGCGTTCGTTGCGGGCGATCCTGGTCTCAAGACTGCCGATGCGTCCGAGCAGGTTTTCCCACGGCCTGGCCGCCGCACCACTGGACTGCGCGGCACCATCAACCAGGGACACTCGATCCAAAAGTTCAATGCTCATAGCGACTCGTCCGATTGCGTTTCAGGGCCATAAACCATGTATCTGCGACAAGACAGTGACAGGCCACATGCCCCGCGCAGCACGCATTCACCCAGTCCGGCCTGTTTGGGGCGCCATGGAATATTGGGCTACTCATCATAGTTTACGCTTTCGAGGCCCTGTGCGCCAGTATCTCATCTATGAAGATAAGTACGGCTCCGACACTGATGAGACTATCGGCAAGGTTGAAGACAGCAAAGGACCAAGTCTGGGTGTAGAAGAGTACGTAGTCGACAACATGACCATAGACGAAGCGGTCGATGATATTGCCGAGCGCGCCAGCGATGATCATGGCGAAACCGAGATGGGCGATATGGTGTCCGGGGCCGGTGCGTCCCCATAACCAAAGGACGAAAGCGACGATCACGATCCTCAGCCCGACGATGAACCAGCCATGGGCATCGGCCAGCATGGAGAAGGCGACGCCGAGATTGTGCGTGCGATAAAGCGCCAGCATGGGCATGACCGGCACGGCCTCGTGCAGCGGAAGGTAGAGTTCGACCGCGAGCTTGATCGCCTGGTCCAGCAGCAGCGCCACGACGATGAAGATGGCCGCCGGCAATGGCCGGCTGAAGGGCGCGAGAAATCCGTTCATTTGGCGGGGTCGAGGTTCAGCAGATGCCGGCGTACTTCGAACAGCATGACGCCGGTCGCAACCGCCAGGTTGAGGGAATCGGCACGGCCGACCTGTGGAATACGAGCCAGCGCATCGGCGGCACCCGCCAACTCATCCGGCAGGCCAGACTGCTCGTTGCCCATCATCAGGATCACCGGCTTGCTACGATAATCGATCGTGCGGTAGTCGACCGCACCGGCCAGATGGGTCGCGACAAGCCGTGCACCGCTGTCCTTCTTCCAGCGCAGGAAATCGGCGGGCGTCGCCTTGACCAGCGGTACGGCGAAGAGCGAGCCCATCGTGGCGCGGACAGTCTCCAGCGAAAAGGGGTCGGTGCAGTCGCCAACCAGGATCACGCCCGAGGCGCCAGCCGCGTCGGCGGTGCGGATGATGGTGCCGAGATTGCCCGGATCGCGAACGCGGTCGAGTGCCACCCAGGTCTCGGCTCCGGCCGGCCGCACGTCCTTGAGCGCCATCCAGCGCTGTTCGAAGACGCCGGCGACCATCTGCGGATTGTCGCGCCGGGTGATTGCCGACATGACCTTCTCGCTGACCTCAAGCACCAGGCCGCCAGAAGCTATCGTGCGGGCGGCGACCTTCTCGACGATGGGCTTGCCCTTGGCCGCCTTGGAATAGACCAGGGTGCGGATCGTCCAGCCGAGTTCGAGCGCATCGATAACCAGCTTCAGGCCTTCCGCCATGAAGTTTCTGTTCTCGTCGCGCGCCTTCTTCAGCGACAGCGCCTTGATGTCCTTGATGATCGGGTTGGCAAGGCTGGTGATTTCCTTCACCTGGCCGACGCGGCGTGGGCCGTCGTTACTGTACTCGTCGCTCATTTCGGCACCCAGCGGCTGAAAAGGGAAGTCGAGAGCGCCCGGCCGGGGGTCTTGCCGTCAAGGCCGGCCTCGCGAATCACCAGTTCGCCCGACTCGACCAGTCCACCCTTGCCACGCATCGTCTCGCGCATCAATTCGTGGATCGAATAGAAGCTGGCGCGGATCGAATAGGCGGTCAGCACCAGGCCGAGCGCCTTGGGCGCCAGGAGTTCGCGGCAGATGTCGAGCATCAGCGGCAGGTGCTCGAACAAGTGCCAGACCTCGCCGTTCGGCCCGCGGCCGAACTTCGGCGGGTCGGTCAAGATGATATCGTAGCGATGGCCGCGGCGTTCCTCGCGCTGGATGAACTTCATTGCGTCGTCGCAGATCCAGCGGATCGGCGCCTTGTCGAGCCGGCTCAACGACTGGTTCTCGCGCGCCCAGCCGATCGCCTTCTTGGAGGCATCGACATGGGTGACCTCGGCACCGGCTGCGGCCGCAACCAGGGAGGCCACGCCAGTATAGCCGAACAGGTTCAGCACTTTCAGCGGCCGACCGGCCGTCTCGATGCGTTCCTTCATCCAGCTCCAATGGGCGATCTGCTCGGGGAACACGCCAACATGGCGGAAGGAGGTGAAGCGACCGAGGAAATCAACGCCGAGCAGCGAGAGAGGCCAGGTCTCGCCCAGCGCCTCGCGGGGAAACCGCCACCGCCCCATGCCGTCCTCGTCCGTATCACCGGTAAAGATCGCG
The DNA here is from genome assembly GCF_964021225.1 of Rhizobium arsenicireducens. Classification (NCBI taxonomy): domain Bacteria; kingdom Pseudomonadati; phylum Pseudomonadota; class Alphaproteobacteria; order Hyphomicrobiales; family Rhizobiaceae; genus Rhizobium; species Rhizobium arsenicireducens. Next base: position 3,008,414 of record NZ_CAXHYK020000001.1, read on the forward strand.
TCGGCCCGCTCCCAGACATGCGCCGGCAGCGCTTTCGGCCACAGGGCCTGGCCCTCGGGCCTGACGACCCGGTAGGGGCCGTACTGCTCGAGCTTTTCGCCAGCGCCGCTGTCGATCAGGTGGAAGTCGCCGGCACCCTGAGATTCGAGGATCAACGGAACGCGCTCGGCCGGGCGTTCTCCGGTCCGCACCATCAGCGTGCGTTGGGGCTCGGCGAGCACCTTCACGGGTTCCGATACGGAAGGGATTTCCGCCGGCCGCGGCGCACGCGTCGCACCTTCGGGACGCCGATCGCCATGCGGCTTGAAGGGCGCTGCCTTCTCCGCCTCGCGCGGGCCGCCCTTCACGGGCCTTTTCGCCTTGCCGACTTTTCCGGCGGATGCCTTCTGCATCGGCCGGCGTTCCTTGTTCTTCACACGCTGATCCTGCTTGTCCTGAAACTGAGCGAAACGCCTTAGCACCGCAGAACAGCAGGGAAAAGCGCTTTCACGTCTCCCCTGAGTCGCCCGGTTCGTGCTGCAGTGTCACTTCGCCGATATCTGCGGCAATCCCTGAGTGGCCAGTTGTTCGGCGCGACCCTTTTGACGGTCTGCTTCCGCTTGCCAGCGCACCGCCTGGCGGGTTTCGGCGCGCGCCTTCTTGCGATACTTGCCCTGGGCGAGCCAAGTCGCTGCCGAGCCGAGCAGCAGGCCGAGCATCAGCGCCAGAAACAGGAAGACGAAGAATGGGGCGGTAAGCGACAAGAGCGCGTCGTCCGGCTTGAAGGGATTGAGCGCGAGCGTTACGGCCTGTCGGTTGGCGACCGACAGCACGATCAGCACGATCGCGAGGGGGATGAAGACAACCAGACTGACCACTTTCTTGACCATAGCGCATTACTCCTAGGCGGCTCACCGCCATACACCCCGCCCTGAGGTCGGCGGGTGCCTACAAGTTAAGCCCGGTCAGGGGCTTTTCAATCGGTCCGGGCCAGCAATCGCTTATTCGTCGCCTTCGTCAGCCATGCCGGGATTGAGCCGCTCGCGCAATTCCTTGCCGGTTTTGAAGAACGGGACCCACTTCTCTTCGACGAAGACGGTCTCGCCGGTGCGCGGATTGCGCCCCGACCGCGAGGGACGGTTCTTCACGGAAAATGCGCCGAAGCCTCGCAACTCGACGCGATTGCCCGCCGCTAGCGCGTCGGTGATCTCGTCCAGCACCGCATTGACGATATTTTCCACGTCACGATGGTAGAGATGCGGGTTACGCGCCGCGACAATCTGCACTAGTTCCGACTTGATCACGCGCGCCCCCTGAATGGTTGACTAGAACCTTGATCGCTCCAAACGTGCCAAACCGAAAAAGCACCGTCAAGGAACAACTTAACCGGCCCGAGGCGATCCGCTCGGCCGCCGGTAAAACACCACAATGTCGCGCGATAATCAACCGTCACGCTCGTATGGCGACATCTTGAGCATTCGAGTGAGACATGAAGGAGCCCGCGACGTCACGTCTCCGGTGCTACGGCTCCTGCTTGTATTCGCTGCCGCAATTTCCATATTGGCAAGCGAATGCAATAATGCGAAATGTCAGCCGGATTACTCCCCATGCGTTTCCGGGCGGGCCAACCCGAACAGGCTTCACATATGCTGAATCGCGTAGACCATAGTGCGACGACCGCTGGCGGCCGGCCAGACGGCGATGCCTATCGCCTTGCAGTCAGCCATTCCGCGCGGGTCAAGCGGCTAAAAATCCTGCTTCCTCTTACTGCCCTACTCATCTCGCTGGCGTTCGTCGCCGTTTCGGTGGTCCGGGCTTTTCTGCCGGAAAACCTGCAAATTGCCTCGGCCAAGATCGAGAACGGCAAGGTCGTGATGGAAAAACCGGCGATCGCAGGGCGAAACGAAGACGGCATCAGCTATTCGATGCGCGCCGAACGGGCACTTCAAGACATCAAGAACCCCAATATGATCACCCTTGAAACCATCGCCGCTGCAGTGCCGTTGGATGACAAGATCATCGCCCGGGTAGAGGCGCTCAGCGGCATCTTCGACCGCTCTTCCGATCTCCTCGACATGGACAAGCCCTTCACCATCAAGCTTTCAACCGGCATCGAAGCCCGTTTCCAGTCTGCGCATCTCGATATCAAGGGCGGCAAGATGGAGACGAACGAGCCGGTCTCAATCAAGGCTGATGAAGCGTCCATTGTTGCACAGTCGCTCAAGATAACGGATAAGGGACGCATCATCAGTTTTAAGGGCGCCGTTCGGGTGAACATCGAACCGTCCGCCATCCGCAAAACGGGCAATTGAGAGCCGGGCCAGCCATGATTTTCGAACGCACATCTCTTCTGCCGACGGGCCTGTTGATCGCAACGGGCCTGGCGCTCATGAGCGTCTCCCCGGCTGCATTCGCCCAGGCGACCAACAGCAATCTGAACGGCCTCAAGCTTTCAAACGATCAGCCGATCCAGATCGAGAGCGATGCGCTGGAGATCCGTGAGCAGGAAAAGACCGCGCTGTTCTCCGGCAATGTCAAGGTCGTGCAGGGCACGACCACGCTGCAGTCCGGCAACATGACCGTGCACTACCGCGGCGAAGGCACCAGTGTCACCGGCGGCAATGCCGATATCGAAAAGATCGACGTGACCGACAAGGTTTTCCTGTCTTCGGGAACACAGCAAGCGACGGCGGACAAGGGTACGTTCAATCTCGACTCTCAGATCTTTGTGCTGGAGGGCGATCGGGTCGTGCTCTCGGAAGGCCAGAATGTCTTCGTCGGCTGCAAGCTGACAGTGCAGATGAATTCCGGGGAGGCGAAGCTCGATAGCTGCGGCGGCCGAGTTCAGATCCAGCTCGATCCTAAGTCCCAGAAGAAATAGTAGCAGCATCGGCCCCAACGTGAAGATTCCCGTCGTCTCAGACCTGATCGGCGCAAAGCCGGCGCCGCAGCCTAAGCCCGCGGAAACGCGCCTGGACAAGACGCGCTACGAAGGCACGCTGATCGCTCATGGCCTGACCAAGAGCTATAACGCCCGGCGCGTCGTCAACGGCGTTTCGCTTGTCGTGCGGCGCGGTGAGGCGGTCGGCCTTCTCGGCCCGAACGGTGCCGGCAAGACGACCTGCTTCTACATGATCACCGGCCTCGTTCCGGTCGACGCCGGCACCATCGCGATCAACGGCAATGAAGTCACCGGGATGCCAATGTATCGGCGCGCGCGTCTTGGCGTGGGCTATCTCCCGCAGGAGGCTTCCATCTTCCGTGGGCTGACGGTCGAGGAGAATATCCGGGCGGTTCTCGAACTGCATGAGAACGACCGCCAGAAACGCGATGCCAAGCTCGACGAGCTGCTCAACGAATTCCACATCGAGAAGCTGCGCAAGACGCCCGCCGTGGCCCTTTCGGGTGGCGAACGCCGCCGCCTCGAAATTGCCCGCGCACTTGCGACCGATCCGACCTTCATGTTGCTCGATGAGCCCTTCGCCGGCGTCGATCCAATATCGGTATCCGACATCCAGAACCTCGTCCGTCACCTGACGGCCCGCGGCATCGGCGTGCTGATCACGGATCACAATGTCCGCGAAACCCTCGGGCTGATCGACCGCGCCTACATCATCCACGCCGGAGAAGTGCTCACCCACGGGCGCGCCAACGACATTGTCAATAATCCGGACGTGCGCCGCCTCTATCTGGGCGACAAATTCAGCCTCTGACCCCCCCTACTTAAGAATTGCGCCCGCGCCCGACGGTTCGGCTTGACCAAACCTCGCAAAAAAGCAATTTTTGGGCCAAGTGGATTTCAACGCAATTCCCCGCGACATCACGCAGGGAATTCCGAGGGAATATAGGGGAGTTTCGCGTCCGTCATGGCTTTGTCGGCCAACCTGTTCCTGCGCCAGCATCAGTCCCTGGTCATGACACCGCAACTGATGCAATCCATCCAGTTGCTGCAGATGACCCATCTCGAGCTGATGAGCTTCATCTCGCAGGAGGTGGAGAAGAACCCGTTGCTCGATATGGCCACGGATGAGGGGGAACAAGCGGCTGAGCCGCGGACCAATGGCGGTGACGAGATGTCTTCCGCCACCCAGAACGAAAGCAGCTCCGGTGAGGAAGGCGGCGGGTCGAGCGCCTCCCTTGACAGCGAATGGTACGAGCCGGGCCACGGAAACAGCCTCAACGACCGCCTCGATGCTAATTTCGATGCTGCACTATCCGACGAGGGCACAGCCATACGCGCGGACGCCCCGGAACTGCTTGGCCAATGGAAGTCCATGCCCGGGGGCGGATCGGAATCGGGGGACAGTTACGATCTCGACGATTTCGTCGCGGGCCAGATCAGCATCCGGGACCACCTCAATCAGCAGGTTCCTTTCGCCCTTGCCAAGCCGGGCGATCGCCTGATCGCCGCGGTCCTTACCGATCATCTCGATGAGGCCGGCTACCTGCGCGTCGATCTGTGCGAGATCGCCGCGCGCCTCGGCGAGGCACCCGAGCGCGTGTCAGCCGTTCTGGAAACGCTACAGGGCCTTGATCCGCCCGGCATATTTGCCCGTTCCTTGAGCGAGTGCCTTTCAATCCAGCTGAGCCAGCGCAATCGGCTCGATCCAGCCATGCAGGCGCTGGTCGATAACCTCGAACTGCTCGCCAAACGCGATTTCTGCAGTCTCAAGAAGCTTTGTGGGGTCGATGAGGAAGATCTCATCGACATGCTGTCCGAGATCCGCAAGCTCAACCCGAAGCCGGGCAGCGGATTTGAAAATACCATCCTCGAATCCGTCATTCCGGACATCGTCGTGCGTCCCGCACCGGACGGCAGCTGGCGTGTCGAACTCAATTCCGACGCCCTGCCCCGCATTCTGATCAACCAGAACTACGTGACAGCCGTCGGCAAGGGCAGCAAGGCCTCCGACAAGGACCAGGCTTTCCTGTCGGAATGCCTGCAGAATGCCAGCTGGCTGACACGTAGCCTCGACCAGCGCGCCCGCACGATCGTCAAGGTGGCGAGCGAGATCGTCCGGCAACAGGACGCCTTCCTCCGGTACGGAGTCGACCACTTGCGGCCGCTCAACCTCAAGACAGTGGCCGATGCGATCAAAATGCATGAATCCACGGTCAGTCGCGTGACCTCTAACAAATACATGCTCACGCCGCGCGGCCTGTTTGAGCTCAAGTATTTTTTCAGTGTCTCGATCAATTCGGCTGAAGGCGGCGACAATCACTCGGCCGAGGCGGTGCGGCACCGGATCCGCACCATGATCGCCCAGGAAAGTGCGGATGCCGTATTGTCGGACGACGACATCGTGCACACGCTGAAATCGACCGGCGTGGATCTGGCGCGCCGGACCGTGGCAAAATACCGCGAAGCGATGAATATACCATCATCGGTACAGCGTCGCCGCGAGAAGCGGGCGATGGCCAAAGTTGCGGCAATTTAGGATTGTGCAAACGCCGCCCAGGTTGAGGAAAGGTTAAGAAGGCGTTGACTTTTGGAAATGGCAAGGCTAGAAGCCCGCCCCGATCGATACCGGTACACAGACGTTCCAACTTATCCCCAGCCAACGCCCGGCACACAGAACACGAACCCGACATTAGCGCTTGAAAAGCTTGGATGCGGAAAGGGCTTGGCGTAAACTGATCAACGCCAACCAATGATAAGAAGGGAAACGCCATGAGTGTTCGTGTATCCGGCAAACATATGGAAATCGGCGATGCCTTCCGACAGAAAATCGGGACGCGGGTCGAAGAGGCCGTCACGAAATACTTCGACGGAGGGTATTCGGGCCAGATCACGGTGACCAAGTCGGCCGCTGGTGCAGCGCAGTTTGTCGCGGATTGCCTGTTGCACATCGACGCCGGTGCCAATCTGCAGGCCACCGGCTCGGCCAATGATCCGCAGATCGCCTTTGACATTGCCGCGGACCGTATCGAAAAGCGGCTGCGCCGATACAAGCGGAAGCTCAAAGATCACCATGCTACCAGTCAGGCGAACTCGTCTGTCGAGATCGCCTATACGGTCATGGATGCGGTACCGGACGAGCATGAGGAAGTGCCTGAGGACTACGCGCCGACGATCGTGGCGGAGAGCACCAAACAGCTACGCACCATGTCGGTCGCAAATGCCGTCATGGCACTCGACATGACGGATGAGCCAATCCTCTTGTTCCGCACTCCGGGCAAGCAGGAAGTGAATATCGTATACCGCCGCAACGACGGCAATATCGGATGGATTGATCCCGCCAACATCAGGGGCTGATCAGCCCAAAGGCAAGCGGCGGATCGCCGCCGCTTGTTTCATTCTTGTCTCGGCGGCATGAAGGATTTAGAAATGGCGTTGGCAGATTTGCTGCAACAAGATGCGGTCGTTCCCGCCCTTCGGATAAATTCCAAGAAACAATTGCTGCAGGAACTGGCGGCCAGAGCTTCTAAACTGACAGGCATTCCCGAGAGGGAAATCTTCGACGTGATCCTGCAGCGCGAGCGGCTCGGCTCCACCGGCGTCGGTAATGGAATCGCCATTCCGCATGGTAAGCTGAATAGCATCCATGCCATCACTGGCATTTTCGCACGTCTCGAAACACCCGTCGATTTCGAAGCGCTGGACGATCAGCCGGTCGATCTCGTCTTCCTGCTGCTTGCGCCGGAAGGTGCTGGCGCCGACCATCTCAAGGCACTGTCGCGCATCGCGCGCGTCCTGCGCGACCAGGATCTTGTGGCCAAGCTTCGGGCAACCGATTCCGCGTCGGCCATCTTTGCCTTCCTCAACGAGGAACAGGCGTCGAACGCTGCCTGACGGTGTCAGGCATGGCCCCAAGAAAAAAAGCGCCCGTCGGGCGCTTTTTTCATTCAATCGTCGAGAGTGGCGACTCAGGCGTTCTTGCCATCCACAGCATCTCCGTTGCCCTCGGCCTTCGGGCCACCCTTGGCGACGCCGACCATGGCCGGACGCAGCACCCGGTCGCCGATCGCGTAGCCGGCCTGAACCACCTGCACAACGGTGTTGTTCGGCACATTCGGATTGGGAACCTCGAACATGGCCTGATGGAAGTGCGGATCGAACTTCTGGCCTTCCGCATCGATCTTGCGAACGCCGTGGCGCTCAAGCGTCGTGAGCATGCCGCGCTCGGTCATCTCCACACCTTCGACCAGAGCCGAAAGACCGGCGTCGGCGGCGGCACGGGCTTCATCCGGCAGCGCTTCGAGCGCGCGGCGCAGATTGTCGGAGACCGCCAGCATGTCGCGGGCAAAGGCGGTGACGGCATAGGTCTTGGCGTCTTTCAGTTCGCGCTCGGTGCGGCGGCGAAGATTGTCCATGTCCGCGGCGAGCCGCAGGAAGCGATCGCGCAGTTCGGCGTTCTCCGCCTTCAGCATCTCCAACGGGTCGACCAATTCATCGCCGGCCATGTTGTTGGCCGCGTCCTGCGCCATGTCTGCTGCGGCCGTTTCGCCAGCCATTGCGTCAGGTCCGTTGTTGTTGGCTTCGTCGGTCATGACGTCCTCCGAGTGACAGTTTCTGGAATTCGTGCCCGATATCAGGGTTTAAGGTGGAAAAATCAAGGCTTGGGCGAAAGAAGTCTGGCGTCTGGCGGGCTATAGCCCCGTCCGTGACAAACGGGCCATCAGTTGGGCCGTATAGTCGACCATCGGCACGATGCGGGAATAGTTGAGCCTTGTCGGGCCGATAACGCCGACCGCGCCGACGATCTTGTCTTCGCCGTCACGATAGGGTGCGACAATCAGCGATGAACCGGACAGCGAAAACAGCTTGTTTTCCGAGCCGATGAAGATCCTGACGCCCGGACCGCTTTCGGCAAGATTGAGGATCTCGATCAGGCTTTCCTTGCGTTCGAGGTCGTCGAACAAAAGCCGCAGCCGGTCGACATCTTCGGAACCCGCCAGGCCTTCCAGCAGATTGGCGCGGCCGCGCACGATGAGCCGGGTCGGCTTTTCCTCGTCGCTGCCTCCCGACCAGACGGCCAGGCCCCGCTCGACCAGATCCCGCGACAGCGTGTCGAGCTCACCGGCCACCTGTTGCTTGAGCCTGACGAGCTGAGTGCGCAATTCGGGAAGCGTCTGCCCCGCCAGATTGGCGTTGAGGAAATTCGCCGCCTCGGTCAATTGCGAGGCCGTAATCCCGACCGGCAGGTCGATGATACGGTTCTCGATCTGATTGTGCTCGCCCACCAGCACCGCGAGCGCCTTGGTCGGCTCGAGCCTGATGAATTCGACATGCTTGAGGATGGGGTCGTTCTTGGCCGAAATGACCAAACCGGCACCGCGCGACAGACCGGACAACATGCGGCTTGCCTCGGTCAGCAGGCTTTCCATCGGCTGGGCCGGACCCGGCGGGCGGATCTGTCGCTCGATGCTGCCGCGCTCTTCGGCGCTCAGATCGCCGACCTGCATGAAGGCGTCGACAAAGAAGCGCAAGCCCTGTTGCGTCGGCAGGCGACCGGCGCTGATGTGCGGCGCATAGATCAGGCCCAGATCCTCGAGATCGGCCATCACATTGCGCACCGATGCCGGCGATAGCGACGTGGAAAGAAGCCGGGACAGGTTGCGTGAGCCGAGCGGATCGCCGGACTCGAGATAGGTCTCGACAATGCGACGAAAGACCTCCCGGGAACGATCATCCAGGGAAGCAGCCACGTCCTTGGACAGTGACGTCGGTGATTTCATTCGTCGCACGGGTATGGTTTGTCTGTCATTGGTTGCAAATATAATCACTCCGCGACCGATCACCAATGGGAATCTCGACAAGTTCCGGGCGAATGGCCCGCCGGCATGGTTTTTCTTTGCAAATCGCCATCACGGACCGTAGAAGGCCTTTAACAATCCTAGGAGTGGGCAATGCGGCCATCAGGCAGAAAAACCGACCAAATGCGCAAGGTTTCGTTCGAGCGCAATTTTTCCAAGCACGCGGAAGGCTCCTGCCTGGTCAAGTTCGGCGACACGCACGTGCTGTGCACCGCCAGCCTCGAGGACAAGACCCCTCCGTGGCTGCGCAACAGCGGCAAGGGTTGGGTCACGGCCGAATACGGCATGCTGCCGCGCGCCACCGGCGACCGCATGAGGCGCGAGGCCGCAGCCGGCAAGCAGGGCGGCCGCACCCAGGAAATCCAGCGGCTGATCGGCCGCTCGCTGCGCGCCATCGTCGATCTCGAAGCACTCGGCGAGCGCCAGATCACCCTTGACTGCGACGTCATCCAGGCCGATGGCGGCACCCGCACGGCCTCGATCACCGGCGCATGGATCGCGCTGCACGATTGCCTGAAGTGGATGGAAACCCGCAACATGGTGAAGGTCGAGAAGGTCCTGAAAGACCATGTCGCCGCCATTTCCTGCGGCATCTTCGCCAGCCAGCCGGTGATCGACCTCGACTACCTGGAAGATTCGGCAGCCGAGACCGATGCCAATTTCGTCATGACCGGTTCGGGCGCGATCGTCGAGGTGCAGGGCACTGCTGAAGGCGCGCCGTTCTCCGAGGACGAATTCCTCACCCTGATGCGGCTTGCCCGGGGCGGCATCGGCGAACTGGTGCAGATGCAGAAGCAGGCCCTGCTCTAGGCGCGATAGACCAGAGGAACGGGAGCCGTGACGCAGCCCTTGGAAGGTATCCTGGAAACAGCAATTTACGCCGTTGACCTCGATGCGGCGGAAGCCTTCTACGGCGGCGTTCTGGGTCTGGAAAAGGCAACCCGCCACGGCAACCGTCACCTCTTCTACCGCTGTGGAGGCGGCATGCTCCTGATCTTCAACCCGGACGAGACGGCGGAGCCCGTTCCGGCCGGTGCTCTTCCAGTTCCCAGCCATGGCGCGACCGGTCCCGGCCATGTCTGCTTCCGCGTGCGCGGCGAGCGGATGGACCGGATCATCGAACGGCTGCAGGAGGCCGGCGTTGCCATTGAATCGGACTTCCGCTGGCCGAACGGGGCGCGCTCCGTCTACTTTCGCGATCCGGCTGGCAACAGCCTGGAATGCGCAGAGCCCAGGCTCTGGAACCTCGAATAGGATTTGACCGCATGCGCAAGCTCGACACCCGCACGATCGTCGTCGCCAGCCACAATGCCGGCAAGATCGCCGAGATTGCCGACCTGATCGGTCCGTTCGGGTTTTCCGCCCGGAGTGCGGCCGAACTGAAGTTCGCCGAACCCGACGAGACCGGCACGACGTTTGAGGAAAATGCCACAATCAAGGCGCTGGCTTCCGCTCGCGCTTCGGGCATGCCGGCGCTGTCCGACGATTCCGGCCTAGTCGTCGATGCGCTGGACGGGGCGCCCGGCGTCTACACCGCCAACTGGGCCGAGCGCGAGGACGGCAGCCGCGATTTCGCCATGGCGATGGAGAAGGTCGAAAAGGCCCTTGCCGAACGCGGTGCGACCACGCCCGAACAGCGCAGCGGGCGTTTCGTCAGCGTGCTGTGCCTTGCCTGGCCCGACGGCCACACGGAAATGTTCCGCGGCGAGGTCGAGGGCACGATCGTCTGGCCGCCGCGCGGCACCAAGGGGTTCGGCTACGACCCGGTCTTCCAGCCGGAGGGTTTCGACACCACCTTCGGCGAGATGTCCTCGGAAGAAAAGCATGGCTGGAAGCCGGGCGATGCGCAAGCACTGTCCCACCGGGCACGCGCCTTCAAGATCTTCGTCGAAACCTGCCTGGAGGCCTGAACCGCCGATGCCAGAGGCCCAGCCGTTTCTCCTGCCCGATACCGGCGAACCGGGCTTCGGCGTTTACGTCCATTGGCCGTTTTGCGCGGCCAAGTGCCCATATTGCGATTTCAACAGCCACGTCCGCCACCAGCCGGTCGACCAGCCGCGATTCGTCTCGGCCTTCCTGCGCGAAATGGAGGAGATGCGGCGATTGAGCGGGCCCAAGACCGTCACCAGCATCTTCCTCGGCGGCGGCACGCCTTCGCTGATGGATCCGGCAACCGTCAGCGCGATCCTCGACGGCATTGCCCGCCAGTGGCACGTGCCCGACGGTATCGAGATCACCATGGAAGCCAATCCGTCGAGCGTCGAGGCCACCCGCTTTCGCGGCTATCGCTCAGCCGGCGTCAACCGCGCCTCGCTCGGCGTGCAGGCGCTCAACGATCCGGACCTGAAATTCCTCGGCCGGCTTCACGATGTCGAGGATGCGCTAAAGGCGATCCGCCTGGCACGCGAGATTTTTCCGCGCATGTCCTTCGACCTGATCTATGCCCGGCCGCACCAGACGGTCGAGGCCTGGGAAAAGGAACTTCGCGAGGCGATGTCCTATGCGGTCGACCACCTGTCGCTCTACCAGTTGACGATCGAGGAAGGCACGGCCTTCTACGGCCTGCACAAGGCCGGCAAGTTCATCGTGCCGGACGAGGAGCAGGCGGCGCTCCTCTACGAGGCGACACAGGAGATCACGGCGAGCGAAGGGCTTCCGGCCTACGAGGTCTCCAACCATGCCCGTCCGGGCGCGGAAAGCCGGCACAACCTGACCTACTGGCGCTATGGCGACTATGCCGGCATTGGCCCCGGCGCCCACGGCCGGCTGACGCGTGGCCGCGACAAGCTTGCGACCGCGACCGAACGCAATCCAGAAGGCTGGCTCGCCGCCGTCGAGCGCGACGACCATGGCATGGTCGACCAGGAATTGCTGGGATCGGACGAGCAGGCCGACGAATTGCTTTTGATGGGGCTCCGGCTGCGCGAAGGCGTGGACCTTGCCCGCTGGCAGCAGCTTTCCGGCCGCGACCCCGATCCGGCGCGCGAGCAGACTTTACTGGAACACGGTTTTATCGAACGATTGGGCAATTCGCGGCTGCGCTGCACGCCCAAGGGGATGCTGATCCTCGACGCCGTGGTGGCCGATCTCGCCTGCTGAGAAGGCTTGAAACGAGGAGAGGACGCCATGCCGGTCGATGCCGCCTTTGCCCGCCACGACATGGCGATCCTCTATGACAGCTTCAACACTCATGGCGCCGATGGCGATTTCTACCTGAGCCTGGCTCAAAGCCCCTGCCGCATTCTCGACCTTGGTTGCGGCACCGGTTCCGTCGCGCTGCGTCTCGCCGATCTCGGCCACCACGTCACGGGGCTCGATCCCGCGCCCGGCATGCTCGACGTCGCCCGCCAGAAGGACAAGGCGGGCACGGTCCGCTGGCTTGCCGGGGACGCCCGCGACTTTGCCCTTGGCGAGACCTTCGACCTGATCATCATGACCGGCCATGTCTTTCAGGTCTTCCTCGACGACGCCGAAACGCTTGCCGTCCTGTCCAATGCGCGCAGGCACCTGGCGGACGGTGGGCGGCTCGTGTTCGAAAGCCGCAATCCGCCGGCTAGGGCGTGGGAAAGCTGGACCGAGGAACTGACGCGCGAACGGACCGATGTGCCAGGCATCGGGCCGGTCGAGGTCCACTATCAGGTGCGGGAGGCATGGGGAGATTTCGTCCGCTTCGACGCCGTCTTCACCCTGCTGGAGAGCGGCGAGCGCCGGATCAGCGAAAGCACGCTGCGGTTTCCGGGCCGGGACACCATCGCCCACCTGCTCGAGGCCGCCGGCTTCTCCTCGGTCAAATGGCTCGGAGACTGGGACGGAACGCCGCTTCACCCGCACAGCCCCGAGATCATCGTCATTGCCTGAGCCTGACGCAGTTGTCGGAGACGACCCCTCGGTCAGCCGCGCGCCCAGACATGCAGCCATTCGGTCGGCTCGCCGTCATAGCCGCCGCCGGACGCCGTCTCTATCCGCGGCGTGGTAAAGCCTGCCAGACGATAGGCTTCCGTCAACCATTCCTGGTCGGGCCGATTATAGTAACGACCGAACCGATCCGCTCCCTCCTCAACCCCTGCCTTGAAACTTGCATGGAAGTGTCCGCCGTCCTTCAGCGCACGGCGGATACGGCGGAGGACATCGGGAAGCTCGGCGCGGGGCACATGCAGCAGGCAAGCATTGGCCCAGACGCCGTCATAGGCCGTCACCTCGTTTAGGTCGGAAAAGCGCATCACGCGCACGGGACGGCCGAGCCGTGCCTCCGCCTCGCGCGCCATGGCGGCTGATCCATCCGTCGGTGTCACGGCATAGCCGCGTTCGATCAGCCATGCGCTGTCCGCGCCCGCGCCGCAGCCGAGTTCCAGGATCGTGCCGCCCGACGGAAGCAGGTCGGCGAAAGCCGCCAAGCGCGCGACCGGAGCATGGCGTTTCCGGGCCGCATAGGAGGCCGCATTCTCGTCATAGAAGGCGATCGGCTTGTTCGTTGAAGTGCGCAAGTCCCGGCTCGGCGATCGACCGCAACGAGAAAGGCCGGCGTTTCCGCCGACCTCGTTCCTCATGCATTATTCTCGTTGATCAGCCGCTTGAGCAGTTCGATCTCGTGGCTGAGCTTGGTGTCCTCGCCGACCAGTCCCTCAATCTTGCGTACCGCATGCAGCACGGTCGTATGATCGCGTCCGCCAAATCGGCGGCCGATTTCCGGGAAGGAGCGCGGCGTCAGCGTTTTGGCCAGATACATGGCGATCTGACGCGGCTTGACGATCACGCGCGTGCGCCGGTTCGACACCAGTTCCTGACGCGAGACATTGTAGTGGCGCGCGACGATGCGCTGGATATCCTCAATGCGGACCCGCTTCTGTTCGGATGCACCGACCAGATGGGCAAGCAGTTCATCAACCCGCTCGACCGACAAATTCGGCTCGAAGGAGCGGCGAAAGATCAACTGGTTGAAGGCGCCTTCCAGATCCCGGCCGCTGCTCACCACGCTGCGGGCGACATGCGACAGGATCTCCAGCGGAATATCGAGCGAGGCATCGTCCTTCTTGGCAGCTTCCAGCCGGCTCTTCAACATTTCGAGGCGCATTTCGTAGTCTGGCGCTTCCATCTCGATGGCGACGCCGCCCTGCAGGCGCGAGCGCACACGCGGATCGAGCGATTCCAGTTCCCAAGGCGCGCGGTCGGCTGCGACAACCACTTGTTTGGCGCTGTCGAGCAGCATGTTGAGGAGATGGCAGAACTCGTGCTGAATCATCTTGCCCTGCAGGAACTGCATGTCGTCGATGATCAGAAGATCGATATGGCGCAGCGTGTCCTTGAGTGTCAGGGCGTCGTTGTCGCGGATCGCGGTGGCAAAGCGCCACATGAAATATTCCGCTGTCAGATAGACGACGCGCGGCGCGCGCGGGCTGTGGAGGGCGGCATTGGCGATCGCCTGCAGCAGGTGGGTCTTGCCCAGCCCGACGGAGGAGTGGATGAACAGCGGATTGAAGCGAACGGCACCCGCGCCGGCTTCGGCAATCGTCTTGGCCGCGGCGAGCGCCACCCGGTTCGACGCGCCTTCGACATAGTCATCAAAAGTATAGCGCGAGTCGAGCGGCGAGCCGAAGAGTGGGCCGTTCGGGGCGCTACGCGTCCCAGCCATGTTGCCGGCAGATGTCACGAACTGACCGATCGGCTGCGCCGAGGGCTTGCGGGTCGGCGCGGCAGGAGCCGTTTCCACAGCAGGACGTTCGTCGACTGTCGGCGCCTTCTGATGACGGCTGGCGCTACGCACCAGAATCTCGACCTTCAGAATGGCAGGGTCTTCCTGTTGGAAAATGCTGGTGATGAGATCCAGATAACGGTTGTTGATCCACGATTTCAGAAAGGTCGTCGGCACCGTCAGGCGAACAAGACTCTTTGAGGCGGAGTGCAACTTCAGTCGACCGAACCAGCTTGCGTAGACATCAGGACCTACCTGTGCCTTCAGCCGCAGGCTGAAGCGTTCGAACAGAACATCGTACTTCATCTCGGAACCGTCCCCTGCCGCGTCAGAACATGCGGTGCCGAGCGCCGTTTGTGCCTGGTCCCCGTTCCCCCGCGCACCGGCCATCACTGTATTCATCTGCATTTTGCCGCCTTTTTCACTTCTACGTGCCATCGGGCGCCAAGCGCCCGATAGTCAATTTCATCCCCGTGCGGTGTGGCGGACCGCGCCTTGAAAGGCCGGCGACCACACTCCCCTCAATCGCATGTCCTCCCCAGCCAAAGGATCCCATGCGATACGGAACGCAGCCGCTGGTCCAGCCACATGCATTCCGCGCGGTTACCGGCCTGCCTTTCATCCTCGATATGAAAGACCATGCCGGCAGTGGCGCTTCTGTTCCCGTTCCCGTTCCCCTACCCCGACTGATCACCGGCGCGTTCGACAAAATTATCCTTCGCGGAAACCATGAGATTCCCGGCGCAAGGCCAAATGTGTCTGAAGAAACGGAATTGAAAAATTCCGCCCCAAGCGACGATGGGTGGCCCTGACACGCAAATTGCCAGTTCAGATCACCCCCGGAGGTCAACTCCACGCCCCTTGTTGGACGGTATTAAGGCAGGATCAAAAGTGAAGATCAACTGTGATTTTTACGCAAAATTAAGTCGCGGCCATTGACTCCGCCCCCCTCATCAGACCGTCACAATTGCCGTCTGGAGAATCGCTTTTGAATCAACGAGATTCAAAAAAGCCTGAGGACAACCAGGGGAAAATGGCCTGAAAATAAAAATTCGCTTGACTCAAAACCGGGGCCGCCTGCCGTTAAGTGAAGCCGACCGCCGCCGGCATTCCTCCTGCAACCATCTGATTTTATTGATTTTTTTGTGTCATTCGGTTGACATGTAATTGTCAAATGCAACGACGCAAAGAGCTGAACGTCAAAACAGTAGAAAAAGCCCGGCTATGCAGCCAGGCTAATTTAATTATGACAGAAATGGGGCGAAATTTAGATCGCCAACGCCTTTACGCGGCTCGCAAGACGCGAAATCTTGCGCGAAGCCGTGTTGGCGTGAACCACGCCCTTGCTGGCTGCACGCTGCAGTTCCGGCTGTGCCGCCTGCAGAGCGTCCTTGGCGAGGGCGGCATCACCGGAGGCGATGGCCTCCTCCACCTTGCGGATGAAACCGCGAACGCGGGAACGGCGAGCCTTGTTGACTGCAGTACGGCGAGCGATCTTGCGGGTCGCCTTCTTCGCCGAAGTTGTATTGGCCATGGATGCCTCTCTTCGAATTCAAACCAAAACCCGCCACCGCCGCGTCGGGTCGTTGCGACCTGCCATATCAGCAATTCGGGAGCTATTCTCGGAAGAGCTATTGGCTCTCCCAACCGTGGGCGGGCATATAGCCCGAAAGCGGAGGGTCGTCAACGCGCAATTTGCAGGAAATCGCGCGTTGCGAGTCCCTTAGCGGTTCTTGAACACCGGCTTGCGCTTCTCGGTGAAGGCCGCCATGCCTTCCTTCTGGTCCTCGGTGGCGAAGAGCGAATGGAAAAGACGGCGCTCAAAGCGCAGCCCCTCGCTCAGTGTCTGTTCGAAGGCCCGGCTGACCGTCTCCTTGACCATGCTGACAGCGGTCTGCGAGAAACCGGCAATCTTCTCGGCGGCGGCAACCGCCTCGTCAAGCAGGCGCTCCTGATCCACAACACGCGCAACCAATCCAGCGCTTTCGGCCTCGTGGGCGTCCATCAGCCTTCCGGTGAGGCAGAGGTCCATAGCCTTTGCCTTTCCGACCGCGCGCGTCAGGCGTTGCGTGCCGCCCATGCCGGGGATGACGCCGAGGGTGATTTCAGGCTGGCCGAACTTTGCCGTCTTGGCGGCGATGATGAAATCGCACATCATGGCAAGCTCGCAGCCGCCACCCAGCGCGAAACCGGATACGGCAGCAATCATCGGCTTGCGGAAGCCCGCTATGTCGTCCCAGCCGCTGAAGAAATCAGCGCGATAGGCATCGACGAATTCGAGCGACTGCATCTCCTTGATGTCAGCGCCGGCGGCAAACGCCTTTTCCGAGCCGGTCAGCACGACGGCGCCGATGCCTGCATCCGCCTGCAGTTCGCCGAGCAGCTGGCGCAATTCGATCAGCACGGTCGAGTTGAGCGCATTCAGCGCCTGCGGCCGGTTCAGTGTGATGATCGCCACGCGGCCGCGGGTCTCCACCAGGAGGGTTTCATAGGTCATCGGTATCTCCCGTTTGTTCTTAAAAGTCTATTTCTGGCAGTGGTGGCAATAGAATGACGAGCGCCCGCCCTGCACCATTCGTTCGACCGTACCGCCACAGCCGGGCGTCCGGCAAGACTTGCCCTCGCGGTCATAGACGCAGAAGCTGTGCTGAAAGTAGCCGAGTGTTCCATCGGTCTGGATATGGTCGCGCAGCGACGAACCACCCGCCGCGATCGCATCGGCGATCACCGCGCGGATCGCATCGGTCAGTGCCTGAAGCGCTTTCTTCGGCCGACCGGACGCCGTCACAAGGCTCGCGGCGGTGCGCCTGGGCGAAAGATGTGATCGCCACAACGCCTCGCATACATAGATATTGCCAAGTCCGGCGATAACCTTCTGGTCAAGCAGGGCCGTCTTCAAGGGCTGCTGCTTGCTGGCGAACCGGCCCGCAAGATATTTGGCATCGAGCGCATTGCCGATCGGCTCCGGGCCAAGATCGCGAAAGGCAGGATAGGCATCGAGCTCGTTGCGCAATGCCAGATCCATGAAACCGAAGCGGCGGGGGTCATTATAGATCACGCGGGCGACACCCCTGGCCTGCGACCGTTCCAGATGAAAGATGACGTGGTCGTGTTTTTCGTCTTTCGACCGGGCGTGGTGAAAGTCTCCGGGCTGGTCTGCCCCTTCCCCTTCCTCGATGCGGAACGAACCGGACATGCCGAGATGGCAGATTACCGTCGTCCCGTCGTCCAGATCAATCAGCAGATACTTGGCGCGGCGGGCGAGACCGATGATCTGCCGGCCGGTCAGCCGTGCGACGAAATCGCGCGGCAAAGGAAAGCGCAGATCGGGACGGCGCAGCTCGACGCGCCGCATCACCGCCCCTTCCATGGTCGGCGAAAGCCCTCTTTTGACCGTCTCTACCTCTGGCAATTCCGGCATAGCATCCCATCTTTCCGTTTGAACGGCGCCTGAAACGACTGTAGACCAGCGCAAGAGCCGGTCCAGGCCGGAGATAGCGCGCCTAGGGCGATTTCGCTATGGTCTTTCGACCGCATGAGACAATGGAGTGATCAGATGGCCGAGAGCCGCACTTCCGCCGAGGGCGGCATGGAAACCTCCTACGGCTTCCGCGAGGTCGCCGAAGGCGAAAAGCAGGTTCTGGTCAACGAGGTCTTCCACAAGGTCGCCAAGCGTTACGACATCATGAACGACGTCATGTCGGCGGGCCTGCACCGCATCTGGAAGGATGCGATGATCGCAGCGCTCAACCCGCGCAAGGATCCCGCCTACACGGTCCTCGACGTCGCGGGCGGCACCGGCGACATCGCGTTTCGCATCGTCGAGGCTTCCGGCCGGCTGGCGCATGCCACCGTGCTCGATATCAACGGCTCGATGCTCGGCGTCGGCGCCGAGCGGGCAGAAAAGAAGGGGCTTTCGAACAACCTCACCTTCGTCGAGGCGAATGCCGAGGAACTGCCCTTTGAGGACAACAGCTTCGACGCCTATACGATCGCCTTCGGTATTCGCAACGTGCCGCGCATCGACGTCGCCTTGAGCGAAGCCTATCGCGTGCTGAAGCGCGGCGGGCGCCTCCTGGTGCTTGAGTTTTCCGAAGTCGAAATGCCGCTGCTCGACCGCTTCTATGACCAATGGTCATTCAAGGCCATTCCGCAGTTCGGCAAGATGATCACCGGCGATGCAGAGCCCTACCAGTATCTGGTGGAATCGATCCGCAAGTTCCCCAACCAGCGCGACTTTGCGGCGATGATCACCAAGGCCGGCTTTTCCCGCGTGACCTTCACCAATTATTCCGGCGGCATCGCGGCGCTGCATTCCGGCTGGAAACTCTGATTTTCATGAGCACTGTCGGAGCATATTTCCGCCTGGCGCGGGTCGGCTGGGTGCTGGTCAGGGAAGGCGTCATTTCCGCCTTGCCCTCCGAGGACCTTCCGCCGCTCGTTGCCTTCGCCAAGAGCGCGGCCGGCCTGTTGGCGCGCAAGCGTGCCAAGCGTGAGCAGCGCTCCGACCGGCTGGCCCGCGCCGTCGAGCGGCTGGGCCCCTCCTATGTCAAGATCGGCCAGTTCCTGGCGACCCGGCCGGACGTGGTCGGCGCAGAATTCGCCGAGGACCTCGCCGGCCTGCAGGACCGCATGGCCTTCTTCCCGACGGAGGCTGCCAAGGCGACGGTGACAGGATCCCTCGGCCGTTCGATCGACGATCTCTACGCCTCGTTCGGCGAGCCGATCGCCGCAGCCTCGATCGCGCAGGTCCATCCAGCGGAAGTCGACACTCCGGATGGCCGCAAGAAAGTCGCCGTCAAGGTCATCCGGCCCGGCGTGCGCAAGCGTTTCGCCGCCGATCTCGAAGCCATGTATCTCGTCTCCCGCCTGCAGGAGCGTTTCCTTCCGCACACGCGGCGCTTGCGGCCGGTCGAGGTGACCCGCACGCTTGAGCAGACCACCAAGGTCGAGATGGACCTTCGGCTCGAGGCGGCCGCCCTTTCGGAAATTACCGACAATACCAGGGATGATCCGGGCTTCCGGGTGCCGATCGTCGACTGGGAGCGCACCGGTCGCGACGTCGTCACCATGGAATGGATCGACGGCATCAAGATGGCGGATGTCGAGGCGCTGAAAGCGGCCGGCCACGATCTCGACACGCTCGCCGACACGCTGATCCAGTCCTTCCTGCGCCACACCCTGCGCGACGGCTTCTTCCATGCCGACATGCATCCCGGCAACCTGTTCGTCGCGCCCGACGGCATGATCGTCGCCGTCGACATGGGCATCGCCGGGCGCCTGGGAAAGAAGGAGCGTCGGTTCCTGGCCGAGATCCTCTATGGCTTCATCACCCGTGACTACCTGCGCGTCGCCGAAGTGCATTTCGAGGCCGGCTATGTGCCGTCCCACCACAATGTCGCAAGCTTTGCCCAGGCCATCCGGGCGATCGGCGAGCCGATCCACGGTCAGCCGGCCGAAACCATCTCGATGGGCAAATTGCTCACCCTGCTGTTCGAGGTCACCGAGCTTTTCGACATGGAAACCCGGCCCGAACTCGTCATGCTGCAGAAGACCATGGTCGTGGTCGAGGGCGTGGCGCGCATGCTCAATCCGCGCTTCAACATGTGGAAGGCCTCGGACCCCGTCGTCTCCTCATGGATCCGCGACAATCTCGGGCCGAAGCGTATCGCTGGTGACGTCAAGGATGGCGTTCGCGCGGCGTTCAGGCTGGCGGAGGCGTTGCCCGAGATCGCTGCCAAAACCGAAAAGCTGCATGACGAAATCGTCCATATGAGTGAGAACGGGCTGAGGTTCGACCCGGAGACGGCCGAGGCGATCGGCCGTTCGGAGGCCCGCCACAGCCGGTTCGGGCGGCTGGCGCTTTGGGTGATTGCGGCGCTCCTGCTCTTGATCGCCGTCAAAATCGGTTGATTTGCCGCTCAAACATTTCTACCCCTTGCGAACGGCCTGTTGCTCCATTCACCTCGCAATGGGCGGACTCTCCGGCACTTTCGATATCCGTATCGCCCGCCTTCCATTTCGATCTGACGCATCTGCGCTCCATTCGCGCGCCATGACCCGGGAAATGCCATGTCGCCCACCAATGCCAATTTCGTCCGTACAACCTTTCTGATGCTGATCGTCGGGACCATTGTCCTGACCGGCATCATTCTGTCCTCGCTCTGGCTGGTTGACCGTAGCCGCGAGACCTTCAGCTATATCGTCCACGAACGCGACATCCGCCGCGCATCTGCCGACCTCTTGCAGACGCTCGTCGATGCGGAGTCCGGCCAGCGCGGCTTCATCCTGACGCAGGATGAGAACTTTCTCGATATTTATCGGAAATCGATGGCAAACGTCCGCGAACACCTGGCCACGGTCGCCCAGTTGGTTCAGGGCCGCGCGATCAAGGAAGAGCGGATGCCAACGCTTCAGCGCCTTATCGAAAGCAAGCTGGAGGAAATGGCCCAGACCGTCGATCTGACACGACAGGACCGCCAAGACGAGGCAATCGAGCTGACCAAATCCGAGCTCGGCCGCGAACTGATGGACGAGATCCGGGAAATTCTCAATTTTTTCCGGACGCAGTCGGACATCAACGTCGACAATGGCGTGGCGGAACAGCTTAAGGCAATCAACCAGCTGAGGTGGTTCACCATCGGCGGCGGCATCGCCATCCTTGCGGTCATGGGAGGAGCGATCGCGATCGTCACGCAGCATGTCCGGGCACTCTCCAACGCTCGCAATGAGGTCGAACTGCTCAATGCCGGGCTGGAGGAACGGGTGAACGAGCGCACCGAGGATCTGATGCGCGCGAACCAGGAGATCCAGCGCTTCGCCTATATCGTCACGCACGACCTTCGCGCCCCGCTCGTTAACGTCATGGGCTTTACCGCCGAGCTCGACACCTCACTCAAGGCTCTGCAGACCTATGTACTGGCGGAGGGGGACAAGCTGACGGAGGACCAGATCAAGGAGGCGCGGCTGGCAGCCGCCGAGGATCTGCCCGAAGCCATCGGCTTCATCCGCTCGTCGACGAAGAAGATGGACGGCCTGATCAACGCCATTTTGAAAATCTCGCGTGACGGTCGGCGCCCGCTGAAACCGGAGCCGATCGAATTAAAGAGCATGCTGGAGGCGACGAGCGCCAGCGTCCATCATCAGATCAGCGAAAGCAATGGTTCCGTGCAGCTCGACGTTCGCGTCCCCATGATCAACACGGACCGTTTTTCGCTGGAACAGATCCTTGGTAACCTTTTCGATAATGCCGTGAAGTATAAACAACCAGAGAGGCCGTTGAACCTCGCGGTGCGTATCATGCCGGAAGGTCGAAACATGGTGCGCATCGAAGTCGAGGACAACGGCCGCGGTATTGCAGACGAAGATCATGAGCGCATTTTCGAGCTTTTCCGTCGGGCCGGACAGCAGGACAAGTCGGGTGAAGGCATCGGCCTTGCGCATGTGCGGTCCCTGGCCCGGAACCTCGGCGGGGAAATAACCGTTAGGTCCAGGCTTGGATCGGGGTCCACTTTCGTTCTGCGCCTGCCATCGGATTTGTCGCGAATTGTACGGAGTTGAGAGATGAAAGCCGTCGGAAAAGAAGTGACCATCGTCATGGTCGAGGACGACGAAGGCCACGCGCGCCTGATCGAGAAGAACGTGCGTCGTGCCGGCGTCAACAACGAGATCATCCCGTTTGCCAACGGAACGGAGGCGCTTGACTTCATCCTTGGCAAGGATAGAAGCGGAACGGTATCAATTGATCGTTATTTGCTGATCTTGCTTGATCTCAACTTGCCGGATATGTCCGGCACCGATATTCTCGAAAAAGTCAAATCCAATCCGCATACGCGCCGGCTTCCGGTTGTTATCCTGACAACGACCGACGACGAGCGCGAAATCCAGCGATGCTACGATCTCGGGGCGAATGTCTACATCACCAAACCAGTCGATTATGACAATTTCGCCAATGCGATCCGGCAACTGGGGTTATTCTTCTCAGTTATGCAGATCCCTTAATGCCGGGCTTTGCCGATGAGCATCCGGATACTCTATCTGGATGACGATGCGGCCATCGTAAGACTGGTATCCAAGGCTGTGGAACGCCTTGGATACCAGTTGACCCGTGCCGAGACGCCCGAAGAGGCACTCACCTTGCTTGAAGCTGAGAGTTTCGACGTCATGGTGCTCGATCACTACCTCCAGAGCATCACCGGCCACGAGGTACTGAAGCGTCTGCGTGCCCGCGATATTTCCGTACCGGTCGTATACGTGACCGGGTCCAACGAGGCGCAGATCGCCATTGAGGCGATGAAGGCAGGCGCCTCGGACTATGTCATCAAGGCGGTCAGCGACGACTTCATGCCTCTCCTGATCAGCGCCATCGAACATTCAGTGGCGAACGCACAGCTGCGTGTCGCCAAGGAACGGGCCGATGAGGAAACCCGGCTTGCCAAGGAACGCGCCGAGGCGCTGCTCGCCGAGGTCAACCATCGTGTGGCCAATTCGCTGGCGCTCGTCGCCAGCCTGCTACGCCTGCAGATTTCCAATTCCAGGAGCGATGAAGTCAAAAGCGAGCTTGCCGAAACCCAGGCGCGGATCACCGCGATCGCCGGCATGCATCGCAGCCTCTATACGTCCGACGACGTGAGCCGGGTTGAGCTCGACCGTTACCTCTCCACGCTGACGAGCGAACTGTCTGGATCATTGCAGAATCCGGAAAAGCCGCTTCATCTTGTCCTTGATGCCGATCCGATCAGCATCACGGCGGACCGTGCCGTCTCCGTCGGGATGATCGTCACCGAGCTCGTCACCAATGCCTTCAAGTACGCCTATCCGGATCGGAGTGGCGGAGAGGTCCGCGTGCGGCTCAAGCGCACCGGAGAGAACGAGGCCCTGCTCAGGGTCGAGGACGATGGCGTCGGCATCCAGCCGGGCAGCGCGCCGACCGGCACCGGGCTCGGCAGCCGGATCGTCAAGTCCATGGCCGCGACGCTTGGACCGGGCCTGTCGCATCTGGAGACACCGAACGGGACGATTGTCGAGGTGCCGCTACAGATCCTCATCGCCCCTGCCGCGCGCAACTGACCCTTGATCCCTGCGTCATCGGCGCTTCCTGGCGGCGATTTCCCCGATCCAAAAATTCGGATAGTGTCGCCACGACTTCAGGAGGTTCCACAGCCATGACCTTGGCGGACAAACGCATCATCCTCATCATCTCGGGTGGAATAGCCGCCTATAAGAGCCTGGATCTCATCCGGCGGCTGCGCGAGCGCGGTGCAGCCGTCCGGCCGATCATGACGCGCGGCGCGCAGGAGTTCGTCACCCCGCTTGCGGTCGGCGCCCTGTCAGCGAGCCAGGTTTATACCGAACTCTTCTCCCGCGAGGACGAGCAGGATGTCGGCCATATCCGTCTTGCCCGCGATTGCGATCTGATCGTGATTGCACCCGCCACCGCCGACCTGATTGCGAAGATGGCGAACGGCCACGCCGACGATCTCGCCTCGACCGTGCTGCTCGCCACCGACAGGCCGGTGCTGGTCGCGCCAGCCATGAACCCGAAGATGTGGGCGCATCCGGCGACAAGGCGCAACGTCGCGACACTTGCCGCCGACGGGCTTTCCTTCGTCGGGCCGATGGCCGGCGAAATGGCCGAGCGCGGAGAGAACGGGCTTGGCCGCATGGCCGAGCCGCTCGACATCGTCGTTGCCGCCGAGCGACTGCTCGACGACGGCCCGAAGCCGCTGGCCGGCCGGACCGCGATCGTCACCTCCGGCCCGACCCATGAGCCAATCGACCCGGTCCGCTATATCGCCAACCGCTCCTCGGGCCGCCAGGGCCATGCGATCGCCGCAGCGCTCGCCCGGCTCGGCGCGGACGTGACGCTGGTTTCCGGCCCCGTCACCATTGCCGATCCGAAGGGCGTCACAACAGTACATGTCGAGCGCGCCGAAGAGATGCGCGATGCGGTGATCTCGCAGCTGCCGGCCGACATCGCCGTCATGGTCGCGGCCGTCGCCGACTGGCGCGTCGCTGCATCGGACGGCCAGAAGATCAAGAAGAAGCCCGGCGAGGCTCCCGCGCCGCTGCAACTCACCGAGAACCCCGACATTCTGAAGACCGTCGGTCATCACGAACACCGTCCGAAAATCGTCGTCGGCTTTGCCGCCGAGACCGAGAATGTCGAGGACAACGGGCGCGCCAAACTGGAACGCAAGGGCGCCGACCTGATCGTTGCCAATGACGTGTCACCGGAGACCGGCATCATGGGCGGCACGCGCAACAGCGTGAAGCTGATCACCACGACCGGCGTCGAGCAATGGCCGGACCTTTCCAAGGAAGAGGTGGCCGACCGGCTGGCGCGACTGATCGCCGACAGCCTGCCGGGAGCCTGACGGTCATGAATCTCTTCGACCGAGCGAACTTCGATGCCTTTGCCACCGGCCTTGCCGGTGTCACATTGGTCGACCAGT
Organism: Rhizobium arsenicireducens; assembly: GCF_964021225.1. Lineage (NCBI taxonomy): Bacteria > Pseudomonadati > Pseudomonadota > Alphaproteobacteria > Hyphomicrobiales > Rhizobiaceae > Rhizobium > Rhizobium arsenicireducens. The sequence goes on from NZ_CAXHYK020000001.1 coordinate 3,033,293, forward strand.
GGGAATCACACGTCGCCAAGGTCGGCGACAAGGTTTTCGCCCTGCTGCATCGCGACGACGCGGGTGCAAACATCTGCGTCAAGGTCACGGAGGAAACCTTCGAGATCCTGACCTCGCTCGGAGGAATCGCCCAGGCGCCCTATTTCGCCAAGCGCAAATGGGTCTCGATTACCGACAAGGCATCGCTCTCGCCTGAAGAACTCGTGCTTTACGTGAAGCGGTCCTACGATCTCGTTGCACAAGGCCTGACCCGCAAGCTGAGGCGCGAGTTGGGGATCGTTCCGCTGGCGTGATACGCTTTGCCTGTCAGAGTGCCATGGCCGGCTCGGCCACGCGCTCCACCCCGGCCTCCCGCTCCCAGGCCGGCTCGAACTTCGCCGCATCGAGGCCCTTGGCATCGAGGATGACCGCACTGCCAGCCGGGATCTCGACCCAGGTGTCGGTCTCGTCGTTGAGCGGCTCGGAGACGAGGCAGTATCCGCCCTTGCGGCCCATGGGTGCCGCAAACAGCGTCGGCGCATGGGCGTCGGTCGCGTAGCGCACGGCATAGAGCGTCCGGCCGTCGGAGAAGGCGGCGGTGAAGCGGACGCGGGCCGAGCCCATGAGGTGACGGCTGATCTGCTCGACGAAGCCGACGGCCTCGGCCATGGCCGCGATCGGCCGGTCGCGCAGACCGAATTGCAGGGCGAGCAGGAAGAGCAGTTCGGAATCGGTCGTGCCGCCGCGGGCATTGAAATGCTCGTCGTCCAGCATGGATTCCATCGGACGGCGCAGCCGCTCGAAATGGTCGATCTGGCCGTTGTGCATGAACGACCAGGCGCCGTTGACGAAAGGATGACAATTGTCGCGACGCGTCGCGCCATGGGTGGCGGCCCGCACATGGGCGAGGAACAGCGGCGAGCGGATCTGGCGGGCAAGGCTTTTCAGGTTGCAGTCGGACCAGGCCGGCAGCACGTCGCGAAAGCGCCCCGGCTCCGGCCGGTCGCCATACCAGGCGATGCCAAAGCCATCCGCATTGGTGGCGGTCTTGGCCTTGGTGGCGCAGTGGGATTGTTCGATCAGGGAATGGGCGGGGGAGGTGACGAGTTCCTCGAGATAGATCGGTTCACCGCGATAGGCTGCCCAACGACACATGCTTTCCCGTACTCCGATGGCCTGTCTGCCTTTGCCTTTCGTCCGAACGTTGAGAGTCCGAAATCGCAAAGCCGGCAATGTCGACAGTCTTCGCTCGAATGGCTAACGAAATCTAAACAATGGCGTAATTGATGACAGAATTCTGACGGTGCCCGCAATCACTTTTTGCGCTGCGGCATCGCCTTTTGTGAACACTGCGTTCCCGCCTGGCCTCCTGCGGGCGCGCCTGCGATCGATTATATTGGGGTCAAGTTGAAACTCGCTCGAAAGGAGCACGACCGATGTCCATACGCCCCGTCAAGCATGAGAGCCACGCCACGCCCGCCATGGAAGGCGCCGGCGTGAAGCTGCACCGCGTCTTCGGCTTCGGCGATCCGTCGATGACCGACCCCTTCCTGATGATGGACGATTTCCGCAACGACAATCCGTCCGACTACATCCGCGGCTTCCCCTGGCATCCGCATCGCGGCATCGAGACGATCACCTATGTGCTCGCCGGCACCGTCGAGCATGGCGACAGCCTGGGCAATCGCGGTCTGCTCGGGGCCGGCGACGTGCAATGGATGACGGCCGGCAGCGGCATCATGCACCAGGAAATGCCGAAGGGTGATTTCGCCGGCAAGATGCACGGCTTCCAGCTGTGGGCCAACCTGCCCTCGTCGCTGAAGATGACCGCGCCGCGCTACCAGGACATCAAGGGGACGGACATTCCCGTGGTCGTCGACGACGACGGCACCGTGGTGCGCGTCATCACCGGCGATTTCTGGGGCAAGACGGGTCCCGTCGACGGTATTACCGCCGAGCCGGTCTATCTCGACATCTCGGTGCAGCCGGGCAAGCGCAAGAGCTTTCCGGTCGACACCTACCGCTCGGCCTTCGCCTATATCTTCGCCGGCTCAGGCTCCTTCCGCGACGCCTCCCAGCCCTTCGGCGTCAAGGTGGAGAAGGAATACATGGGCGAGGAGCTGAACATCCGCGACCTCTCCGGAAACCGCACGCTGGTCGTGTTCGACACCGGCGACGAAGTGACGGTGCAAGCCGGCGACGAGGGCATCCGCTTCCTGCTGGTCACCGGCAAGCCGATCAAGGAACCGGTCGCCTGGCACGGGCCAATCGTGATGAATACCCGCGAGGAGCTGATGCAGGCGATGCGCGAATTGCAGAACGGCACCTTCATCAAGGCCGATCACTAGATCAAACCCAGTCCCATGAGACGCCGGGCCCTGCGCCCGGCGTTTTTCTATTTCGGGCCGGTTCCCGTCAAAGATGCCTTTCCATCCCACCGCCTTGCGATAGAGTGCCCGGGGAACAATAGAGGCACTTTCATGTACTTACTTTATGGATCAAATGGTTCGGGCAGCGCATCGGTCGAAGCAGCCCTGGCACTTTCCGGTGCCGAATATCAGGTCGTTCAGACGCCGACCGCCGAAGGCATGCACCTCACCGAGGATTTCAAGGCCATCAATCCGCGCCAGCAGGTGCCGGCGCTGCGGCTGCCCGACGGATCCGTCATGACGGAAGGCTCGGCGATTATGCTGCACCTCGCCGACGCCCTTCCGGCTGCACGGCTGGCACCGGCACCGGGAACGCCGGCCCGCGCCCAGCATGACCGCTGGCTGATCTTCATGGCGGTCAACATCTACGAGGGAGAACTGTGCAAGGCCTATTCGGATCGCTATACCGACGATGCGGACGGCGTCACGGGCGTCAGGACGAGCGCCGATACCTATGTGAAACGGCACCACGCCATCCTGGAAGACGCGGTCGTCGAACCCTTCCTCTTCGGGCCGGAGATGACCATGGCGGACGTCTATCTGTGGATGCTGGCCAGCTGGATGGACCAGGACTGGCTGGCGACCCATTGCCCTAAAATCCGGGCGCTGGCGGCCTCGATCGCACAGAACCCGCTCGTCGCGCCCATCCACGCGGTGCATTTCGGCTAGGCGGACATCCGCCGGCTCCACCGCCGCGCATCGCGACAAGGAACAGTGAATAATGGAAAAGACCGTTCTCGAAGACATTCAGGAGCGGCTCGCTGCCGCGCGTCGAGAACTCGAGGAAGAACTCGACCGCCGCATCGCGGCACAGCGCGAGCGCTTCCGCTATGAGCTGGCGCAAGGCAAGGTCCGCTTCGAGAAGGACATGCGCGCATGGCAGCGCCAGTATCGCACCGGCCTTCTGCGCTATGTCACGCGCGGCAACCTCGCCTATCTGCTGACGGCGCCGCTGATCTACGGCCTCGTCATTCCGCTGGCGCTGCTCGATCTTTCGGTGACGCTCTACCAGCAGATCTGCTTCCGGGTTTACGGCATCGATCGGGTGAAACGGGGCAATTATGTCGTCATCGACCGTCATCACCTCGCCTATCTCAACGGCCTCGAAAAACTGAACTGCGTCTATTGCGGCTACGGCAACGGGGTGATCGCCTATGCCCGCGAGATCGCCGGGCGGACCGAACGCTTCTGGTGTCCGATCAAGCATGCGAGCCGGTCCGCAGATCCACATCCCCACTTCGATAAATTCCTCGAATATGGCGATGCGGAAGCCTATCGTGCCTGGGTGGAGAGCTATCGCCGTACCAAGAACCGGCCCGAGGACGAAAAGGCATGAAACCCTTCCCGCTCGACAAGGTCTACCAGCTGATCGAGCCCGGCCCGGTGGTGCTGCTCACCACCTTCGACGGCAAGCCGAACGTCATGACCATGTCCTGGCACATGATGATGGAATTCACGCCGCCGCGCATCGGCTGCATCGTCAGTTCCGCCGACCACAGCTTCACCGCCCTTTCGAAGACCGGCGAATGCGTGATCGCCATTCCCGCGGCCGACATGGCCGAAAAGGTGGTGGCGATCGGCAATTGCTCGGGCCGTGACACCGACAAGTTCGTCGAGATCGGCCTGACCGCGCTGCCCGCCGAAGAGGTCTCGGCGCCGCTGATCGGCGAGTGCTTCGCCAATCTCGAATGCAAGATCACGGATCGGGACTTCGTCGAGCGCCACAATCTCTTCGTGCTCGATGTGGTGAAGGCCTGGCACGACCCGAAACAGGTTGCGTCGAAGACCCTGCATCACAAGGGCTACGGCACCTTCGCGGTCGACGGCGAGGAAATCACCCTCGCATCGAAAATGCCGTGAGCCATCCGTTCAATTGAACACCAGCCCGCCGTCGACGATCAGGTTCTGGCCCGTGACGGCACGGGACCAGGGACTGGCGAAGAACAGCACGGCATCGGCCATCTCCTCCGGCGTCGTCACGCGGCGCAGCGGCGTCGAACCGGCGATCAGGTCGAACACCGCCTCAGGGGTCGCACTGCTTGCATCCGTGGTGCGCAGCAGCCCGCCCGACACCATGTTGACGGTGATCCCCGACGGGCCGAGCTCGGCTGCGGCCGTGCGCGTCAGGGACAGCAGCGCCGCCTTGGCCGCGGTGTAGTCATGATAGGGAACGACCGGGTTCTGGAAGAGATTGGTGCCGATCAGCACGATCCGGCCGAAGCCGCGTTCGCGCATGGACGGTGCCGCCGCCTGGATCAGGTTCAAGGCACCCTTCACGCCCGTCTCCATATGGGCGGCGATCTCGTCCCAGGTCAGTTGATCGAGCTTCGAGCGCGCGTCGCCGTTGAAGGAAAAGTCGGAGAGCGCATTGTGGACGATGGTGGTGGGGGCGCCGAGGCACTCCGTCACGTCGGCCACCATCTGCACGACCGCTTCGCCGTCGCGGACATCGGCGCCGAAGGCCGAGGCCTTGCCGCCAAGACGCGCGGCGAGATCCTCGGCCACCTTGCCGCTGTTGCGGTAGTTGACCGCCACGCTTGCGCCTTCGCGGGCAAAGGTGGCGGCAATCGCGGCACCGAGGCCGCGGCCGGCACCGGTGACGAGAACCGTCTGTTCGTTGAGGGGCAGGCTCATCAGTTGTTTCCTTCCGTGTTCCAGAGCGCATGAAAATGATGGACAGGCCCGTGGCCGGTGCCGACGGTGAGGTCTCCGGCCGTTGCCACCGCGCCCGCAAGCCAGGCCTTGGCGGCGGCGACCGCCTCGGCAGGCGCCGAGCCCTTAGCGAGCTCGGCGGCAATGGCGCTCGATAGCGAGCAGCCCGTGCCATGGGTGTTCTTCGTCGGGATGCGCGGTGCTTCGAACCAGTGCGCGCCGGCGTCAGATACCAGCACGTCGGGGCTCTCCGTCCCGCCGAGATGGCCGCCCTTGACCAGCACGGCGGCCGGACCGCGCGCGCGAAGTCTGAGGGCCTGCGCCTCCATGGTCGCGCGGTCGGCAGCCTCCCGCTCGCCCAACAGTGCGGCCGCCTCCGGCAGGTTGGGCGTGATCAGGGTGGCGAGCGGCAGCAGGCGGGTCATCAGCGCCTCGACCGCGCGCGGATCGAGCAGCGAGGCGCCGCCCTTTGCGACCATGACCGGGTCGAGCACGATCGGCATGCCGCGATGCGGCTCAAGTGCTCCGGCGACGGCTTCGGCGATCGCAGCATTGGCGATCATGCCAGTCTTCACCGCATCCACACGCACATCGGCAAACACCATGCGGATCTGCTCGGCGACGAAATCCGGCGGCACGGCATGCACGGCGGAAACCCCTTGGGTATTCTGTGCCGTCAAAGCAGTGAGCGCCGCCATGCCGTAGACGCCGCGGGCGGAGAAAGCCTTGAGGTCGGCCTGGATGCCGGCGCCGCCCGAAGGGTCGGAGCCGGCAATGGACAAGACGTTGCGGATCATGATCGGGCCTTTCGGATGGCTTCGGAGAGTTCGAACGCAGCGGCCTGCAGATCCGGCTGGCCGCAGATGGCGGAGACGACGGCGAGGCCCCGGCCGCCCGCACGGAGGACCGCCTCGACATGGCTGGTCTTCAGGCCGCCGATGGCGACGGCAGGCAGCGCGGTCGCCGCAATCAGCCGGGCAAGCCCCTCCAGGCCGATCGGCGGCTTGTGGCCGGGCTTGGTCTGGGTGGCAAAGACAGGTCCGGCCCCGACATAGTCGACGACGGCCGGATCGACGGCCGCCGCCAGTGCCTCGGTTTCAACCGAGAGCCCGAGGATCATGTCCGGTCCGATCAGGCGGCGCGCGGTGAGCGCATCCCTGTCGTCCTGGCCGACATGCAGGCCGTCCGCGCCGATGGCGATCGCCGCCTCGACATCGTCGTTGACGATCAGCGGCACACCGGTGCCGGCCAGCGCCGCCTTCAGCGCCCGGCCGGTCTCGATCATCTGCGCCTTCGAGGCATCCTTGTCGCGCAACTGCACCATCGTGACACCGCCGGCGACGGCCAATCGCGCGGTCTCGACCATGCCGAGCGGCCGGCAAAGGTCCGGATCGAGCACCAGGTAGAGGGAAAGGTCGAAGCGCCTCACAGCCGCACCACCCGGGCGCGGTTGTCGAGCATGGCGCCGTCGAGTTCTGCCAGAAGGTCGAGGAAGCGTGCGGCGAAACTGCCCGGCCCTTGCGCTTCCTTGCCCGCCTGCTCGCCGGCCACGGCGAAATGGGCAAGGGCGGCCACCGTCGCGTCGAAGGAATCGTCCGGGCGCATCGCGGCATAGGCGCCGACGAGGCAGGTGAGCGAGCAGCCCAGCGCCGTCACCTTCGGCATCAAAGACGAGCCGCCTTCGATCCGCGCCGCCCGACTGCCATCGGTGACGAGGTCGGTGACACCTGTGACGGCGACGATGCAGCCTTGCGTCTCGGCCAGACGCCGTGCGGCCTCCTCCGCCTGCTCGACCGGATCGCGGCTGTCGACGCCCCTGGCGCTGCTCACGCCACCGGCAAGGGCGATGATCTCAGAGGCATTGCCGCGCACGATGGTCGGCCCCAGGGCAAGCAGATCCGCGGCCGTCTTGCGGCGAAAACCGGTGGCGAAATGGGCGACGGGGTCGAGCACCCAGGGACGGTGGGCCGCCTTCGCACCGCCGATCGCGGCTTTCATACCGGCCACCCAGTCGGGCGACAGCGTGCCGATATTGACGGTGAGCGCGCCGGCGAAACCGGCGAATTCGCCGGCCTCCTCTTGCGCATGCACCATGGCGGGCGAGGCCCCGGCCGCCAGCAGGACATTGGCGGCGACGTTCATCGCCACGTAATTGGTGATGCACTGGACGAGCGGCGCATTGCTACGCATTTCCGTCAGCAGGATTCCGGGTGTTCCGGTCTTCATCATCTTGCCCCTTTCGGGCGGGGCAAGTGCAAGGGGACAGATAGCGCACGAACAGCGAAAAGGCCCCGAGCAACTCCCTCCGCCAGCATTATCTGGTTCAGGTTCAAAGGGTACTTCTCAGCCCGCCTTGCGACGAACGCCCCTGTCTCTCAATGGAGCTGTTATAGACAGGGACGAGGCGGCTGTCACCTCCCTTGCCGACCCAGGACGACGACATGCGGGACAGGTATCCGCATTGCGTGAATCTTGTGGCGCCAATCTCGCCATCCGAGGAGGGCTGCGCTATGGTGGAAAACTACCAGAGGCAGGCGCGCCGGAACGCTACGGCCGTGCGGCGAGGAGGCGAATGGCATGGATCATCGTTTCGTCGGACTGCCGAAGGATGCGCGGGGAAAGACCGCGAAGACCTATCTCTATGCCGCCAACCGCCGGACCCGAAAACGCCAGGTTCTCTGGGGCGACTGGCTGCAGGTCACGTCGGAACAGCCGGACGGCTGGCTGGAAGTCCTCTGGGGGCCGACCGGGACAACGCCCGAAACGCTCTACATCCCCAAGGACCATACGACCGACGAGCGGCCGCTGGAGATCGTCTTTCTCGACGTCGGCCAGGGCGACGGCGCGGTGCTGATCGCGCCGGAAGAGGATCTCGGCGAGGCAGTGGTCGTCATCGACGCCGGCGTTTCCGAGCACATGTACGAATTCCTGCTGCAGCGCTTCCGCTCCTACAACACCAGCTTCAAGTTCCGCGCCGCGATCATCACCCACCCGGACATCGACCACTATGGCGGCTTCGAGCCGATCTTCAACTGGCCGAATTTCGGCTTCGAGACCGTCTACCAGAATGGCCTGGTGGAGCGTGTCGGCGGGGAAAAGTTCGACAAGCTAGGCGGCAAGGTGAAGGATGCCGCGACGGGCATCAACTATGTCGGCGACCTGGCCCTGTCGCGGGCCGACATCGAGCGGCATTTCGGCGCCGTCGGGGCGAATGAGAGGCAGGCCTTCGCCCAGACGATGAGGCATGCCCTCGACAATCCCAATATCGGCGGTTTCGCCATGCTGTCGGCCCACCACGGCACGCAGGAAGACGGGCGCGGCTGGCTGCCCGGCTTTGCGCCGTCCGACCAGCGGGGCTTCAGTGTCGAGGTTCTTGGGCCGGTCCCCGAACCGGATGCGGCGGGCAAGGACCGCTTGCGTGTGCTGGGTGACTACGGCGAGACGAAGAATGGCCATTCCGTCATCCTGCGCCTGCACTATGGCAACTTCAAAATCCTGTTCGGCGGCGACCTCAACGAGAAGGCGGAAAAATACCTGCTCTGCCACTACGGCGGCGAGGCCAAGTTCCCGAAGATCGGCACGCCGGCCTATGATGCAATGATCGCCAAGGCGTCCGGCTGGCTGCGCTCGGATGTGATGAAGGTCTGCCATCACGGCTCGGAGAAGGTGACGGACGCCTTTCTCGACGCGGTCAATCCGGCCGCCTTCGTCATCTCCTCGGGCGACGAGGAGGGCCATATCCATCCGCGACCGGACCTGCTCGGACGGCTCGGCAAACGCGGCCGCGGCGACGCACCGGTCATTCTCTCGACCGAGCTGCAGCGCTCGGTACGCGAGGCAGAAGACGAGAAGCTGGTGCAATCGCTGCAGAGCGCCGTGCTCAAGCTGCACGACAAGCCGGACAGGACGCTGCGCGACAAGATTATCAACGACATCTGGACGCTCGGTCGGTCGAACGTCACAGTTTACGGTACTGTCTACGTCAAGACGAACGGCAAGCGGCTGATCGCCGCTTTCCGCATCGAGACCGGTAGTGAGATCAAGAAGTGGTTCACCTTCGAATACGCGCTGAATACGGCCGGCGAACTGATCCGGGTGGAGTGACCGTCATCTGAGCGTGACCTGCCAGACCGTTCCCCTTCGGCGCAATCCGCACACGCCGGCCCACACCCGTAGCACAACCGTTTGCCGCAGCGGCCAAAACCGGCTATCCCGGTTTCCGCCCGCCCTTCCCTTTCCAAGGATCTTCCGATTGAGCACCGCCCGACACACGGTCTATGACAAGCGCTATGCCGGCTTCCTGTTCGACATGGACGGAACGCTCCTGAACTCCATCGCCGCCGCCGAGCGGGTCTGGGCAAAATGGGCGGCACGCCAAGGCCTCGATGTGGAAGCCTTCCTCCCCACCATGCACGGCAAGCGCGGCATCGACACCATTCGTGGACTGGGCCTGCCGGGCGTCGACGTGGAAGCCGAAGCGCTGGTCATCGAACGCGGCGAGATCGAGGATGTCGAGGGCGTGGTGGCCCTGCCCGGCGCAATCGATTTCCTGAACGCCCTGCCGTCCGACCGCTGGTCGATCGTCACTTCGGCGCCGGTTGCGCTCGCCCGCGCCCGGATCGAGGCCGCCGGCCTGCCGCAGCCGCCGAAGATCGTCACCGCCGAGGATGTGGCGATCGGCAAGCCGGATCCCGCCGGCTATCGGCTCGGCGCCCGGCATATCGGCGCGGATCCGGCCCGTTGCCTGGTATTCGAGGACGTTCTGGCGGGTGTTCTGGCGGCCGAAGCCGCAGGGGCCGACGTCATGGTGGTCACCGCCACACATGGCCATGCGATGGATACGCCGCACCCGACAATCGCCTCTTACGAGGGCATGGGCGTGCAGGTCAATTCAGCGGGCCATATGCAGATCATCCGGGCGATCTGATTGGCTTTCAGCCCTGACGAGGCCGGGCTACGCCCGAGCTTCTCCTGCCGTCGCGACGCCGTCTCAGACGACGGACAAAGCGGCAGAGCAGAGCGTGTCGATCACGCCGCCTTGACGGCGTGATACTCCTTGATCGCGGCCATCTTGATCGCCGGGTAACGTTCGCTCTCGTAGCGCAGGGAAAAACCGTCCTGCGCCATGAACACCGGATCGCCGTCCAGATCCCGGCAGATGTCGCCGCGGCGCGCCGTCATGAACTTGTCGAGTTCGCCCGGCTGGTCGGCCGAGATCCAGCGGCAGACGGAGAAGCGCGACATTTCGAACGAGACCGGCAGGCCGTATTCGCCCTGCAGGCGCTCCTTCAGCACGTCGAGCTGCAGCGCGCCGACCACGCCGACGATCGCCGGCGAGCCGTCTTCCGGCGAGAACAGCTGCACGACGCCCTCTTCGGCCATCTGCTGCAGGGCTTCCTTCAGCTTCTTCGCCTTCATCGCATCCTCGAGACGAACGCGGCGCAGGATTTCCGGCGAGAAGTTCGGCACGCCCTGGAAGACCAGCGGCTCGCCTTCGGTCAGCGTATCGCCGATGCGCAGCGTCCCGTGGTTCGGGATGCCGACCACGTCGCCGGCAAAGGCGGTATCGGCGAGCTGGCGCTGCGAGGCGAAGAAGAACTGCGGCGCGGTCAGGCCGATCTGCTTGCCGGTGCGCGCGAGCCTGACCTTCATTCCGCGCTCCAGCTTGCCCGAGCAGATGCGGGCAAAGGCGATGCGGTCGCGGTGGTTCGGGTCCATGTTGGCCTGGATCTTGAAGACGAAGGCCGTCATCTTGTCTTCCGCCGCATGGACCGTGCGGATGTCGGCCACCTGGTCACGTGGCGGCGGAGCGATTTCGCCGAGCGCATTGATCAGATCGCGCACGCCGAAATTCTTCAGCGCCGAGCCGAAGAAGACCGGCGTCATGTGGCCTTCAAGGAAGGCCTGGCGATCGAACGGCCGGCAGGCCTCCTGGGCCAGTTCCAGCTCTTCGATGAAGGCGGCGCGTTCGTTTTCCGGCAGCTGCTCGGCAACATTGGCCGGGCTGTTGACCGGTAGGCCCTCGACCTGCTTGTCGGATCCGCGGAAAGTGTTTTCCACCAGATTGTAGGAGCCGCAGAAGGACTTCGAGCGGCCGACCGGCCAGGTCACCGGCGCCGTGTCGAGCGCCAGCTTTTCTTCGACCTCGTCGAGGATCTCGAAGGGGTCGCGACTTTCGCGGTCCATCTTGTTGATGAAGGTGATGATCGGGATGTCGCGCATGCGGCAGACCTCGAACAGCTTCAGCGTCCGCGGTTCGATGCCCTTGGCGGCGTCAATGACCATGACGGCGGCGTCGACCGCCGTCAGCGTGCGGTAGGTGTCGTCGGCAAAGTCTTCGTGGCCGGGCGTGTCGAGAATATTGAAGACGTTGCCGTCATATTCGAAGGTCATCACCGAGGTGACGACCGAAATGCCGCGCTCGCGCTCGATCTTCATCCAGTCAGAACGGGTCTGGATGCGATCCTTCTTCGCCTTGACTTCACCGGCAAGCTGAATGGCGCCGCCGAATAGCAATAGCTTTTCGGTAAGCGTCGTCTTGCCGGCGTCCGGGTGGGCAATAATAGCGAAGGTGCGGCGACGGGAAACCGCCTCTGCAAGCGTTTCGGCCATGAAGTGAAATTCCTTTTGTTGGCCGGTTATCTAGCGAGTTGAGGTCGAATATGCAATTGGGAAGCGGAACGCCCCTGCACGAAGGAAGGTCCCCCATGCGCGATGTTCTCGGCCCCTTGCTCAACCTCGTTCGCCTGCCGCACGGACACGATATGCCGCTGCCGGCCTATGAGACGGCGGGCGCCGCCGGCATGGATCTCCGAGCCGCCGTCACTGAGGGCGAACCGCTCGTGCTTTCACCGGGCGATCGAACCCTGGTGCCGACCGGCTTCATCTTCGAGATCCCGGAAGGCTTCGAGGCCCAGATCCGCCCCCGCTCCGGCCTCGCCTTCAAGAACGGTGTGACCTGCCTCAACACGCCGGGCACAATCGACAGCGACTATCGCGGCGAAGTGAAGGTGCTGCTGGTCAATCTCGGGCACGAGCCGTTCGAGATCAGCCGCGGCATGCGGATCGCCCAGATGGTCATCGCGCCTGTGGTGCAGGCACGCGTGACGGAAGCCGATGAGGCTTCAGAAACGACGCGCGGCGCCGGCGGTTTCGGCTCGACGGGAGTGTAAGCGCGCATGCTGCCGTCACACCGGCCCTTTTACCGGTCCTTATGGGCCGCTGCGCGCGGCACGGATGCCGATTTCTAAGGCTGGCCCCGCGCCTTTCCTCGATCCCCCGACGGTCCAGGGGCCGGCAGCGGGCGCATCCTGGCCATGACCGGCAGGCCACAGGGATCGATCGCGTTGCAAGTTCGACCGCGCGGCGCTAGCAATGCATCATTCACGGAGGCCCCCATGACGCCGACCAGTCTTCTCGCCTATAGCGGCGCGCTTTTCGTTGCTGCTGCCATTCCCGGTCCCGGCATGACGGCGATCGTGGCGCGAGCGCTCGGCTCCGGTTTCCGCCCGACCTTCTTCATGGGGCTGGGCCTGATCCTCGGCGATCTTTGCTACTTGACCGCCGTCATTCTCGGCCTTGCCCTGGTGGCCCAGACCTTCACCACGCCCTTCCTGGTCATCAAGGGTCTCGGTGCGCTCTATCTCGTCTACATCGCCTGGAAGCTCTGGACGACCGGGCTGATCGCGCAAGACATCGAGGCCAAGCGCTCGACCCATGTCGGCCTCTCCTTCCTCTCCGGCCTGCTCGTCACGCTCGGCAATCCGAAGACGATGCTGTTCTACGTCGCGCTCGTGCCCACCCTGATACCGCTCGAGGCCATAGGTCCGAAGGACTATGCCGCCCTTGTCGGCATCACCTTCGTCGTGCTGATCGCGGTGCTCATTCCCTATATCCTGCTCGCCTCGCAGGCCCGGACCCTGCTGAAAAAGCCCAACTCCCTCAAGGCACTGAACCGCTCCGCGGCCAGCATTCTGGCGGGCACCGCCGCCTATATCGCCGTGCGCGCCTGAACAAAATTTCGCAACCACTGGCGCCGGGGGCGCTATTTTTCCAATCAAACGTGCGCGCCTAGGCGAAGGGTTCTGGCGAGCAGCCGGCTTTCGCCTTATTGTGCCGTCAAATCAGATCAAAAGGGAGATCCACCATGTCCGACACGAAGAAACCGGGCCGCGGCCGCGTCTATGCCTCGATCACCGAAACGATCGGTGACACCCCGATCGTGCGCCTCGACAAACTGGCGAAGGAAAAGGGCGTGAAGGCCAATCTTCTCGCCAAGCTCGAATTCTTCAACCCGATCGCCTCCGTCAAGGACCGCATCGGCGTCGCGATGATCGAGAGCCTGGAAGCCCAAGGCAAGATCACCCCCGGCAAGACCACCCTGATCGAGCCGACCTCGGGCAATACCGGCATTGCGCTTGCCTTTGCCGCCGCCGCCAAGGGCTACAAGCTGATCCTCACCATGCCCGAAACCATGTCGATCGAGCGCCGCAAGATGCTGGCCCTGCTCGGCGCCGAACTCGTGCTGACCGAAGGTCCGAAGGGCATGAAGGGCGCGATCGCCAAAGCCGAGGAACTGGCAGCCACCCTTCCCGACGCCATCATTCCGCAGCAATTCGAAAACCCCGCCAACCCGGAAATCCATCGCAAGACGACGGCCGAGGAGATCTGGAACGACACTGACGGCGGCGTCGACATCTTCGTTTCGGGCATCGGCACCGGCGGCACAATCACCGGTGTCGGCCAGGTGTTGAAGGCGAAGAAGCCCGAGGTCAAGGTCATCGCCGTCGAGCCGGCCGACAGCCCGGTTCTCTCTGGCGGCAATCCCGGTCCGCACAAGATCCAGGGCATCGGCGCCGGCTTCGCGCCAAAGATCCTCGACACCCATATCTACGACGAAGTCGTCACCGTCACCAATGACGAGGCCTTCGAGACCGCCCGCCTCGTCGCCCGCCTCGAGGGGGTGCCGGTCGGCATCTCGTCAGGCGCTGCGCTCACGGCCGCGATCAAGGTCGGCAGCCGCGAGGAAAATGCCGGCAAGACGATCGTCGTGATCATCCCGTCCTTCGCCGAGCGCTACCTGTCGACCGCGCTGTTCGCCGGGCTCGGCGAATAGGCCGCGCTGCACGCTGCATTCATCCGCAAGGGGGCGCCGACGGCGCCCCATCGACTTTCCGGCCCGATACATGGCCCGGACCGCAAAACGGCAAGCCTCTTGCGCAGCCGGTCGCATCAAGCGCATGCGACGCTCGCCACTTTTTGCATTGCCTTTCCCCTCACGCTCCACCGTCCAGCCGGCCACCTTCCCAACTTGGCGGCGCGACCTTACGCTTCCTGGGCGCGACACCACTTCGCTACGCCGCCGCCGACAGCCGCTCCGAGGCGATGCGGTAGGAAATCGCTTCGGCCAGATGAATGCGTCCGAGCAGGGCTGCCCCATCCAGGTCGGCGAGCGTGCGCGCCACCTTCAGCACCCGGTGATAGCCGCGGGCGGAAAACTTGAACTTGTCAGCCGCGTCGCGCAGCAACTGCAGGCCGGCAGTGTCGGGCTCGGCGAGCTTCTCAATCAGCGCTGTCGAGCAGCGAGCATTGGTCGTCACGCCGCCGATTCCCGCCGCCTCGAACCGCTCACGCTGCATGTCGCGGGCGATCGCTACCCGGCGCGCCACATCGGCGCTTTTCTCCGCCGCCATCGGCCGGATGAGATCGGCGGCCGAGACCGCCGGTACGTCGATGCGGATGTCGATGCGGTCCATCAACGGCCCGGAGATCCGCCCCTGATAATCGGAAACGCAGCGGGGCCCGCGCGCGCAGGTATGCCCCGGCTCGCCGGCCATGCCGCAGCGGCACGGATTCATCGCCGCCACCAGCTGGAACTCGGCGGGATAGGACACCCGGTGATTGGCGCGCGCGATGATACATTCTCCGGTCTCCAATGGCTGGCGGAGCGCGTCAAGCGCCGGGGGCGCAAATTCCGGCAGTTCATCGAGGAACAGCACGCCGCGATGGGCAAGCGATGCCTCGCCCGGCCGGGCACGCAGACCGCCGCCAACAAGGGCAGCCATGGTCGCCGAATGGTGCGGCGTGCGGAACGGCCGGCGATCGGACAGCTTCCCGCCCGAGAGCTGGCCGGCGACCGAATGGATCATCGAAACCTCCAGCAGTTCGGCGGCCGAAAGCGGCGGCAGGATCGACGGGAGACGCGCAGCCAGCATCGACTTTCCGGAACCCGGCGGCCCGACCATCAGCAGATTGTGCCCGCCAGCGGCCGCGACCTCCAGCGCCCGCTTGGCGCTTTCCTGGCCCTTGATGTCGGCAAGATCCGGCAGGTTGGACGGCAGCGCGCGAACCGCCGGCTCGGGCCTTGTCAATACCTGGGTGCCGCGAAAGTGGTTGGCGAGCGCGATCAGGCTACGCGGTGCCAGGATATCGATATCGGCGCCGGCCCAGGCAGCCTCCGCCCCGCAGTCGGCCGGGCAGATCAGCCCCTTGCCGAGCGCGTTCGCGCCGATCGCAGCCGGCAGAGCGCCTGCGACATTGGCGATCGTCCCGTCGAGATTGAGTTCGCCGATCACCACATAGTCCGAAAGCGCATCGCCGGGGATCGCACCAAGCGCCGCCATCAGTCCGAGCGCGATCGGCAGATCGAAATGCGAACCCTCCTTGGGCAGGTCGGCGGGCGCCAGATTGACCGTCACCTTCTTGGGTGGCAGCGCCAGACCCGAAGCGTGCAGGGCCGCCTGCACCCGTTCGCGGCTCTCTGCCACCGCCTTGTCGGGCAGCCCGACGATGTGCATGTTGATCTTGCCTGGCGCGACCATCACCTGGACATCGACCGGAACGCCTTCAATCCCCTGGAATGCGACTGTACTGACACGCGCTACCATTGCCCGCCCCCAAAAAGCCAGTCCGCGCCACGCAACTACATCTTGCGCGGGCCACGGGTTGCAATCTGGCACAGAACAACCTCGATAACAAGAACATTAACGGAACAAATTCGCGCAGTACGCGATGCCCGGTTGCAGCTGGTTGTACATGGGGAACGAAGAGGGATCAGACGGCAATCAGAGCGCCTCAGGCCCGTTTCTTCTCGATCGCGTCCCACAACAAAGCGGCAATGTCAGCACCGCCGAACTTCTTGACTTCGCGGATGCCGGTCGGCGACGTCACGTTGATTTCGGTCATGTAGTCGCCGATGACGTCGATGCCGACCAGCAGGAAGCCGCGCTCCTTCAGCGCCGGGCCGATGCGGGCGCAGATTTCCTTTTCCCGCGCCGTCAGTTCGGTGGCCTCGGCGCGTCCGCCGACATGCATGTTGGAACGACTGTCGGTCTCGGCCGGGACACGGTTGATCGCACCGACCGCCTCCCCGTCGACCAGGATGATGCGCTTGTCACCCTTTCGCACCGCAGGCAAATAGGCCTGGGCGATGAAGGGCTCGCGGAACATCTGGTGGAACATCTCGATGAGAGAGGTGAAGTTGCGGTCGTCGCGCGTCGAGTGGAACACGCCGGCGCCGCCATTGCCGTAGAGCGGCTTCAGGATGATGTCGCCCATCTCCTCGCGGAACCGGGCAATCTCGGTCACGTCCCGGGTAATCAGGGTCGGCGGCATCAGGTCGGCAAATTCGGTGACGAAGATCTTCTCCGGCGAATTGCGGACCCAGGCCGGGTCGTTGACCACCAGCGTCTTTGGATGGATGCGCTCCAGAAGATGCGTCGAGGTGATATAGGCCATGTCGAAGGGCGGATCCTGGCGCAGCAGCACCACATCCATGGTCGACAGATCGACCCGTTCAGGCTCGCCCAGGGTGAAGTGGTTGCCCTTCTCGTCGCGCAGTTCCATCGGCTCGACGGTCGCTATGATGCACCCGTCGCGCATGGAGAGGCGATCGGGCGTATAGTGGAACAGACTGTAGCCGCGGGCCTGGGCTTCGATGCTCATCGCAAAGGTTGAGTCCCCGGCAATCGCAATGCCTGAGACATGGTCCATCTGGACCGCAATATTCTTGATCTTCGCCATGGCCGGCCCCTCGTTGAAAGCACCCGAGATTTAGGCCGCCTCCTTTAGAAAGGCAACGTCGCGCACCATCAATTCTCCTGAACCTCCGCTCAGCCGAGAACCTGCTTGGCGGTGGGCGAACGCAGAGCATTGCGAATGCGGTAGAGCGTGGCGAGCGGCTCAGGGAAGGGCTTGCGGACAAAGGCGATCTTGCGGACATAGTCGTCGACGCGCCAGGTCGCCCAGGTGCCGCCGCGGAAATAGGCGATGTCGCCAACCTTCAGCAGCCGCTCCGAGCCGTCCTCCGCCGTCACGTGGACCTCGCCCTCCTGGATGACCACGGTCTCATCCCATCCGAAATACCAGCGGAACTCGCCCGCCGTGCAATCCCAGACCGCCGTCGAGCTTGCCTCATCACTGCTGGTTGAATGGTCGCCAACCCGCGCCAGCGGCGTGCCACGCAGGATCCATTGGGGATTGATGGGCGCCGGTTTCAGCGCCAGATGGCCGCTATGGGCTGCAACCACCGGCGGCATTTCCTCGTTGCGAGAGGTTCTTGGTACAGCAAGCAGCGTGCCGGCCATGCCGACGAGCATTAGTTTCAGGGCCATGTCCGTTCCCAGATTAGATCATCTGCACGGAAAGATAGCAGTGAGGCATTACGTTTCGCTTTGGCCGATCGTTCAAATTGTAACGATCGGCCTTTCCGGCAAGCCGTTCGTGACGGAGGCCTGCCTCAGGCGAAGCTGGCTTCGCGTGCCTGTGATTGTGGCATGCCGCCGGCTGCCGGGAATGCCGGCCTGTCAATGCGCCGGCCGGTATCCTTGGTGAAGAAATAAATCCGCTCGGGCGTCACGGTCAGTTGCAGTTCTTCCGTGATCTCGGCGTCCAGCGGGATCACTGCCGTCAACGCCTGAGACGAAAGATGCCCGTGCACCAGCCGGTGAGCCCCCAGTTCCTCGACATAGTCGACCTTGAACGGCAGGCGCTGGTCGCCATCGCCAGCCAGCGTCAGGTCCTCGGCACGGACACCGACAGTTACCGCACCAGTCGTGCCTGGCTGACCGCCGAAGGCCATCGACACGTCCCCGATCACCAGCCGGTCGCCCTGGATCGCGCCGTTAAGCAAATTCATCGCCGGCGCACCGATGAAGCTCGCGACGAAGGTCGAGGCGGGCCGGTGATAGACCTCGAGCGGCGTGCCTATCTGCTCGATCACCCCGCCATTCAACACGACCAGACGATCGGCCAGCGTCATCGCTTCGAGCTGGTCGTGGGTCACATAGATCGCCGTGGTGGCGAGCCGGCGCTGCAGTTTGCGGATCTCGCCACGCATGGTGACGCGCAGCTTGGCGTCGAGATTGGAGAGCGGCTCGTCGAACAGGAAGACCGCCGGCTTGCGCACGATGGCGCGGCCCATGGCAACGCGCTGGCGCTGGCCGCCGGACAGCGCCCTGGGCTTGCGCTTGAGATAGGGCTCGATCTCCAGCATGCGGGCGGCTTCGGTGACACGCGCCTCGATCTCCGCCTTCGGTGTCTTGCGATTCCTGAGACCGTAGGCGAGGTTGTCGTAGACGCTCATATGCGGAAAGAGCGCATAATTCTGGAACACCATGGCGATGTCGCGCTCGGCCGGCTCGACATTATTGACGACACGTCCGCCGATACTGACCGCGCCTTTGGAGATGGTTTCCAGCCCCGCCACCATGCGCAGCAACGTCGACTTTCCGCAGCCGGACGGTCCGACGAGCACGATGAATTCACCGTCCTCGATGGCGATGTCGATGCCTTTGACCGCGTGCACGCCGCCGTCATAGATCTTCGAGACCTGGTCGATCAGGATGGACGCCATGGGTTTACCTTTCTTACTTGTCGCTTTCGGTCAGGCCCTTGATGAACCAGCTCTGGAAGATCACCACGACGACGACGGGCGGCAGCATGGCGAGCACCGCCATGGCGAAAGCCTCGTTGTAATCGGGGATCTGCGAGCCGACCCAGACCTGCAGGATCTGCTTGATGCCGCGCATCAGCGTGTAGAAGCTCTCGTCCGTCGTCATCAGCATGGGCCAGAGATACTGGTTCCAGCCATAAACGAACATGATGATGAAGACCGCCGCTATCATCGTGCGCGACAGCGGCACGAGCACATCGATGAAGAACTTGACGGGGCCTGCGCCGTCGATCCGGGCCGCCTCCAGCAGTTCGTCCGGCACCGACTTGAAGAACTGACGGAAGAAGAAGGTACCGGTCGCCGAGGCGAGCAGCGGCAGGATCAGGCCGACATGGCTGTTCAGCAGACCGAGGTCGCTCATCACCTTGTAGGACGGCATGATGCGCACCTCGAGCGGCAGGAGCAACGTGGTGAAGATCAGCCAGAAGGCCAAGGTGGCGAAGCGGAAGCGGAAATAGACGATGGCATAGGCGGCCAACATCGACAGCACGATCTTGCCGACGGCAAAGCCGAGGCCGAGGATGAGCGAGTTCATCGCCATGGTCATGCCCGTGACTTCGCCGGTAAATCCGCCCTTACGGAAGAGCACCTTTTCGTAGGTCTCTTCCAGGTGTCCGCCGATCGACAGCATCAGGCCGTACGAGTGGATATCGGCCGCGGTGTGGGTCGAGGTGGTGAAGGCGACCACCAGCGGCCCAAGCATCAGGATGACGCCGGCGATCAGTATGAGGTGGTCGAAGAACTTGGTGCGATACATCAATCCATCCTCAGCCGTAGTGAACGCGGCGTTCGATGAAGCGGAACTGGATCAGCGTCAGCGCCAGCACGATCACCATCAGGATGACCGACTGGGCCGAGGACGAGCCGAGGTCGTTGCCGCGGAAGCCGTCGAGATAGACCTTGTAGACCAGCGTGATCGGATTGTTGGCCGGCTTGTCCTTCACGATCACGTCGATCACGCCGAAGGTGTCGAACAGCGAATAGGTCATGTTGATGACCAGCAGGAAGAAAGCCGTGGGGGCCAGCAGCGGCAGGATGACCGTCCAGAAGCGGCGGGTGCCCGACTTGCAGTCGATTGCAGCAGCTTCGCGTATCGAGGCCGGAATGCCCTGCAGGCCAGACAGGAAGAAGATGAAGTTATAGGGAATCTGGTTCCAGACTGCGACGGAGACCATGGCGAAGGCGGTGTCGAAGTAATTGATGCCGACCTTCATGTCCCAGCCGAACAGCGCGACGAACTTCACGAATGGGCCGATATGCTGGTCGAAGAACATCATGCCGATCAGGCCGGCGACGGGCGGGGCGATGGCATAGACGACGATCAGCAACGTCTTGTAGGTGGATTGGCCGCGAATGACGGCGTCCGCCTTCAATGCCAGCAACAGGCCGAGCGACAGCGTCAGGAAGGTAACGATCAGGCTGTAGGCCACCGTGAAGCGCGCGATCTTCTGGTATTCCGGCGCGGTCAGCGCATCGGTGTAGTTGTCGAGGCCGACGAAGGCCGAGCCGAAGCCGAAGGGATCCTCGATGAAGAAGGACGAGTGGATCGCCTGGGCGGATGGCCAGTAGAAGAAGATCGAGATGATCGCGAACTGCGGCAGGAGCAGCAGATAGGGAATATATCGCGAGTTGAACTGGACGCGCTTCATGGGGTGCTTTCAAGGAAAAACCCGGGGGCGCGGCACCCCCGGGAGTTCTGATCAGGGACGAAGGAGATCAGCCGGCCGTCTTGGCGAAGCGGGCGAGCAGTTCGTCGGCTTCCTTCTTGATGGTTTCCATGGCGTCCTTCGGCGTGGTCTCGCCCGAGAAGATACGGTTGTATTCGCGTTCCATCACCGAGCGGATCTGCGGATAGAAGCCCATGCGATAGCCCTTGTCCCACTCGCCGCCCGGCAGGGAGAGCTGCTGGATGCCGACTTCGGCGGCCGGCTTCTCGTTGTAGAAGCCTTCCGACTTGGCCAGTTCATAGGCTGCCTTGGTGATGGCGACGTAGCCGGTGGCCTGGTGGTAGAACTTCTGGAAGCTCGGGCGAGGTCAGGAAGTGGAAGAAGGACGCGGTGCACTTGTTCTCGGCGTCCGGCTTGCCGGCCATGGCGAACAGGGCGGCACCACCGATGAAGGTGTGAACGCCTTCCGGATGAACGGCCTTCCAGAAGGGCAGGAATGTCGCTTCGAAGGGCATGGTCGCGGTCTTCTGCAGCCCGCCGAACGAGCCGGACGAACCAATCCAGAGCGCGACCTTGCCTTCTTCGAAGGGCTTCTGGTTGTCGCTCCAGCCGGCGCCGTAATAGCCGAACAGACCCTCATCGTACCAGGCCTTGAGCTTTTCGTACATCATGACGTGGTTCGGGTCAGTGACGTTGATCGTCGTGTCGACGACGCTGTCATAGCCGTTGTTGTTTGAAGCGAACTGCAGATTGTGGCGCGAGAAGAAGTTCTCGGTGAACTGCCAGGTGAGCTGCGACTGGACGAGCGGGGTATAGCCGGCTTCCTTGAGTTTCGGCGCGATCGCCTCGAACTCTTCCCAGGTCTTCGGCGCCTCGACACCGGCCTTCTTCAGGGCGTCAGTGTTGACGTACATGATAGGCGCCGACGAGTTGAACGGCATGCCGACGAACTTGCCTTCGCTATCGGCGTAGAAATAGCGAACGCCCTCGATGAAGTCGTCGCGGTTGAATTCGAAGCCGGCGTCCTTGATCAGGTCTTCGGCAGCGACCGAGGCACCCTTGGCGTTGATGATGGTGGCGGCGCCGGCGTCGAAGACCTGCAGGATGTTCGGCTGTTCGCCCGAGCGGAAGGCGGCGATGCCAGCCGACAGGGCTTCTTCATAGGTGCCCTTGGACACCGGCGTCAGCGCGCATTCGGCCTGGGCGGCGTTGAACTTCTGGGCAACCTCGTTGATGACTTCACCGTTGCGGCCGCCCATGCCGTGCCACCAGGTGATGTTGGTCGCGGCCAGCGTCGTCGATCCGGTCATGGACAGGGCCAGAGCGGCCATGGAAATCTGTTTGAACATGGAAAAATCCTCTCCGCCAATATTGGGGTGAGGACTGCATTAGCCGCGATCTGTGACGCGAAAATAAACGTTTTATGTCATTTCGATTACAGCATTCACCAATCCGAAACCAAAACGAAACTAGAACGCGTCTTTGAAGTGGTGCGGCCATTTCCACGGCATCACAGCGACGATGTCGTAGCGCAGCGAAAGCCGCGCGGCATCCGGTTGGCGGGAAAGCCAGTGATCACCCGCCGAGCGGATCCGGTTCTGGCTCGCCAGGGTCACCGCATCGACCGCAGCCATCATATCACGGCGGGACTTGACCTCGACGAAGGCGATGACGTCGCCGCACCGCGCGATGATGTCCACCTCGCCGGACCTGACCCGATAGCGCATGGCGAGAATACGATAGCCCTTCGCCATCAGGAACAGCGCCGCACCCCATTCCGACCAACGTCCCCGA
Organism: Rhizobium arsenicireducens; assembly: GCF_964021225.1. Taxonomy (NCBI): domain Bacteria; kingdom Pseudomonadati; phylum Pseudomonadota; class Alphaproteobacteria; order Hyphomicrobiales; family Rhizobiaceae; genus Rhizobium; species Rhizobium arsenicireducens. Next base: position 3,055,765 of record NZ_CAXHYK020000001.1, read on the forward strand.
CGTTCCGCCTGCTTTCGCTGTTGGGGGGGTGAAGGCCGGCTCATCCGTCGCTCTTCAGCTCAAGCAGACGCTGGTAAAGCTCCTTGCGCGGCAGGCCGGTAAGTTTTGCTGCCTCTGTCGCGGCCTTGGCCGTCGGCAAGTCCTCAGCCAGGCGGACGAGCAGACGGTCTATCTCCCCGGCCTCCGGCGCGGCCTTTGCGAGCGGTGGCCCGATGACAAGAACGACCTCGCCCTTGACCGCCTTGTCGGCATAGTGGTCAGCGAGTTCCTGAAGCGTACCGCGGCGGAACTCCTCGAAGGTCTTGGTGAGTTCCCGGCAGACGGAGCCCAAGCGTTCGGCCCCGAGTTCCTGCGCAGCGGCGACAAGTGTGTCGCCGATCCTGTGCGGGCTTTCAAAGAAGATCAGAGTGGCCGGAACATCGCGCAGTTCCGCCAGCCGGTCGTGACGCGCCTTGTCTTTCACCGGCAGGAAGCCGGCGAACAGAAAAGCGTCGTTCGGCAGTCCCGAGCCTACCAGCGCCGCAAGCGGCGCCGAAGCCCCCGGGATCGGCACGACGCGAAGGCTCGCCTCGATCGCCAACTGCCCCAGGCGATAGCCGGGATCGGAGACGAGCGGGGTGCCCGCATCAGAAACGAGCGCGACGGACTTGCCGGCCTGAAGTGCCGCGATCAGCTTGGGCCCGGCCTCGTTCGCGTTGTATTCATGATAGGAATAGGGCCGGTTCCGGATGCCGTAGCGATCGAGCAGCACCCGGGTAACGCGTGTATCCTCGCAGGCCAGCACATCGGCGCCGGCCAGGGTCTCGAGTGCGCGAAGCGTGATGTCGCCGAGATTGCCGATCGGGGTGGCGACCAGATAGAGCGCAGGTTCCAGGGGCCGGGCGGCTACCACCACGTCGTTCACGCGATAGGTCTTCTGTGGCGATGTCGCCTCTTTTCCGTCTTCCGCCACGCTCACGTCCCGTCTCTCCGCATTCATCCCTCCTTATCGTCCAGCCCCTCCGATTGGGCAAGGGCCGGACCTCAACCCGCCGACTTTGGCCATGGATTCAAAATGGTGCGGACCCGTCGCACTCCCTCTTGCTTTTCACGTTCAATTCCTGCCATTTTGCCCGTCCACATTGTCCGGCCCTCTTCTCTGGCCGGAAGAGCAGTGCGGTTCCGGTGTCCGGACCGCGACAGGTCGAAAGCGGTAGCGTCCATGCGTATTACTCTTGAACGGTCCAACCTTCTCAAATCGCTCAATCACGTGCATCGCGTGGTCGAGCGGCGCAACACGATCCCGATCCTGTCGAACGTGCTGCTGCGCGCCGAGGGTGCAAGCCTGGCGATGAAAGCGACAGACCTCGACCTCGAGATCACCGAGGCGACGCCTGCCATGGTCGAGCAGGCCGGCGCCACCACCGTTCCCGCCTACCTGCTCTACGACATCGTTCGCAAGCTACCGGACGGTGCCGAAGTCCTGCTGGCAACCACGCCCGACGGCGCGGCGATGACGGTCGCCTCAGGCCGTTCGAAGTTCTCGCTGCAGTGCCTGTCGGAAGCCGACTTCCCGGACCTGACGGCCGGCAATTTCACCCATTCCTTCAAGCTGAAGGCCTCGGATCTCAAAATGCTGATCGATCGCACCCAGTTCGCGATCTCGACCGAAGAGACCCGCTACTACCTGAACGGTATCTACCTGCACACGATCGAGAGCGAAGGCGCGCTGAAGCTGCGTGCGGTGGCAACGGATGGCCATCGCCTGGCCCGCGCCGATGTGGAGGCGCCCTCCGGCTCGGAGGGCATGCCGGGCATCATCATCCCGCGCAAGACCGTCGGTGAATTGCAGAAGCTCGTCGACAGTCCCGACCTGATCGTCACCGTGGAAGTCTCGGACGCCAAGATCCGCCTGACCATCGGCGAGATCGTCATGACCTCGAAGCTCATCGACGGCACCTTCCCCGATTACCAACGCGTCATTCCGCAGGCGAACGACAAGGAAATGCGCGTCGATTGCCAGAGCTTCGCCCAGGCCGTGGACCGCGTGTCGACCATTTCGTCCGAGCGCGGTCGTGCCGTGAAGCTGGCGCTTAACGACGGCCACCTGACGCTGACCGTCAACAATCCGGATTCCGGCAGCGCGACGGAAGAGGTTGCGGTCGGCTATGAAAACGACCCCATGGAAATCGGCTTCAACGCGAAGTACCTCCTCGACATTACCGCGCAACTGTCTGGCGACGATGCGATCTTTCTCCTGGCAGATGCCGGCTCGCCGACATTGATCCGCGACACGGCCGGCGACGATGCGCTCTATGTCCTGATGCCGATGCGGGTGTAATTCACGACGCATTCAGGGGATATTCCCCCATTCGCGCCATTTTGCCTTGTTTTTGCGACAAACCCGCGCAACATGCTGGTGGCGCGCATGGACGCGCTTTAAGGTCTTGAGTGGGGATTAGGCCATGGTGCGTCGGTTGAAGGAACGGTTCGAGAAGAAGTTCGACGAAGAAATTCGCTTCTTTAAAGGGATGATGCAGGGTCCGAAGAGTGTGGGCGCCATCGTTCCGACCTCCTCGGTCACCGCACGCAAGATGGCCAGCGTCATCAATCCGCAGTCCGGCCTGCCCGTTCTCGAGCTCGGCCCCGGTACCGGGGTCATCACCAAGGCGATCTTGGCACGCGGCGTCAAACCGGAAAACCTCGTCTCGATTGAGTATTCCGAGGATTTCTACGATCACCTGACTCAGGATTTTCCAGGCGTCAATTTCATCCACGGCGATGCCTTCGACCTGCCCAATGTACTCGGCTCCTTCGCCGACAAGACCTTCGATTCGGTGATTTCGGCCGTGCCGCTTCTCAGCTTCCCCATGCCGGCTCGCGTCAAGCTTCTGGAAGACCTGCTCGACCGCCTGCCCCCCGGCCGGCCGGTGGTCCAGATCACCTATGGACCGGTATCGCCGATCCTGGCGCATCCGGACCGCTACCAGATCCAGCACTTCGATTTCATCGTGCGCAATATTCCGCCGGCGCAGCTGTGGATCTACCGCCGCGGCTGACGGCAGGCGGCGCACCGGATGTTTGGTCTCTACATCACCCATCCGCAGGTCAGGCTCGACCCCGGCATCCCTGTTCCACAATGGGGACTTTCGGACCTCGGTCGCGACCGCGCCACGGAGGCTGCGACGCGTCCTTGGGCGAAACGCCTCGCCCGCATCGTCTCCAGCGCCGAGGTGAAGGCGATTGAGACCGCAGACATCCTCGCCAGGGCCGCCGGCATCTCGTTCGAGCCGGTCGAGGCGATGCACGAAAACGATCGATCGGCGACCGGCTTCCTTGAGCCCTATGCATTCGAGCATGCCGCCGACTGGTTTTTCGCCCACCCACAGGAAAGCTATCGCGGCTGGGAGCGGGCGGCGGACGCCCAGGCCCGCATCGTCTCCGCCGTCGAGGAAGTACTTGAGAACCACGATCCGGCAGCCCCGATCGCCTTTGTCGGCCATGGCGGCGTCGGCACCCTGTTTCGATGCCACCTGCTCGGCATCCCGATCAGCCGCGCCGAAGACCAGTTGCCCGGTGGCGGCAATCTTTACGCCTTCGCTCTTGCGGATCGGCGCATCGCGTGCGACTGGACGCCGATCGAAGACTGGAAGGGGATCGACCCATGACGCCACGCGAACGTCTCATCGTCGGCCTGGATGTGCCGACCGTCCGGGAAGCGGAAACCATCGTCGAAACGCTCGGTGACGATATCCTGTTCTACAAGATCGGCTATCAGCTCGCCTTTGCCGGCGGCCTGGAATTCGCCCGCGAGCTTGCCCAGGGCGGCAAGAAGATCTTCCTCGACATGAAACTGCTCGACATCGACAACACGGTCGCCTCAGGCGTCGAGAACATCGCCAAGATGGGCATGTCGATGCTGACGCTGCATGCCTATCCGAAAGCCATGCGTGCCGCGGTCAAGGCGGCCGAAGGCTCCGGGCTCTGCCTGCTCGGCGTTACCGTGCTGACCTCTATGGACGAGCAGGACCTGGTCGATGCCGGCTATGAGTACGATCCGCACACGCTGGTGCTGAAGCGCGCCGAACAGGCCCGCATCGCCGGCATGGGCGGCATCGTCTGCTCAGCCGAGGAAGCGGGCGCCGTGCGCAAGGTAATCGGCCCCGAGATGGCACTGGTGACCCCCGGCATTCGCCCGGCCGGCGCCGACAAGGGTGACCAGAAGCGGGTGATGACGCCCGCCGACGCGCTGAAGGCCGGCTCCAGCCACCTCGTCGTCGCCCGGCCGATCGTGAAGGCGGACGACCCCAAGGCGGCCGCGCGGGCGATCCTCGCCGAAATGGCGACCGCCCTCTGACGGGAGGCGGCCCGGCGCGCCGGATCATTCAATCATTGTCGGTGACCTCGTTGGACGGGTCGGTATTGCGGATCAGCCCCTTCCAGCCGCCGGAAATGCGATTGTCGCGCACCACGTTGAACCGGGCGAGATCCCGCGGATCGAGACTGCTGCCGAAAGGAAGGTTGGGCGCGCTGAAGCGATGGGTGGTCCGGCCATTGCGCTGGTTCAGCCAGATTGCCGGACGGGGTCGGATCATCACGTCATAGCGGAAACTGTTGCCCTCGATTCGATTGTGCTGCGGCGGCTGGTGGCGGATCGTGCCACCCTCGCCCGCATTGCGGTAGAGGAAGATGCCGCCATTGACCGCGCCCTCGAAGACATTGCCGGAAATGATGTTGCGGGCCGATCCGTCGATGGCGATCTGCTCGCGCCGCGTCGTCCTGACGGCAAAGCGATTGCCGATGATGCGGTTTTCGGCGCTTTCGGCATCGAGATAGAGTGCGGTTGCCGTCGTCTCGCCGCGGAACCGCGATCCGCTGACCGTCACCTTGGTCACCCCCGGCCCGAGATAGAGCGGCAACGTACCGCGGGCGACGAAATCGAGCTTGTCGAGCACTATGACTGTCGGCGCCGCGGCCTGCGCACGGGTGGTGTGGTCGCGGTTCAGGGACGACAGCCGCACCTGCTCGGACTGTCCGTTCAGGCCGAGGCCGGCCAGGCGCATGTTGCCGATGATCGTGCAGTTCTTCACGGTGATGCCCTGCGGCACACTCCACATCCCGTCGCTACCTTGCACCGACCGGATGATCACGGTCGGACGGCGATGGCTGATCGACATATCGGGCGTGCCAAGCGTTGCGCCGCGGCAATCGAGGTTGACGCCCGAAGCCTTGGCGCCGGAAAAGGCGAGCGGGCGGGCGATCACGTCTTTCGGATCGAGCGTCACATCACAGGAGATCTCGACCGGCCCGGCCTCGGGACCGGCCGGTTTGCGCAACTGTTCATAGACGGATACGGGACAGGCCTTTGCCTCGGCTCCACTGGCGGGAAACATGACTGAGCCGCTCGCCAGCAGGGACAGGGCAAGCCATGGGCCGACAGTGAAAAAGATCGCGTGGCTTCGCGTTCCCTGCATCGCTTTTTCCTTGTCGACCGGCCGGAAGCCGGCGCTGCTGCGACACGGTGTAGCGCTTGACCGGGACGCCAATTTGCTGAATTAAACCACTATAACCAACAGGGATGGGACGAAAAGATGGCCAAGGGCTACTGGATCGCAAGAGTCGATATTCGCGATGCCGAAGGGTACAAGGGCTATGTCGAGGCAGCAAAGCCTGCCTTCGAGAAATATGGCGCCACATTCCTCGCGCGCGGCGGCGAGTTTACCGAGCTTGAAGGCAAGGCACGGGCCCGCAATGTGGTCATCGAGTTTCCCTCGCATCAGGCCGCCGTCGATTGCTACAACTCGCCTGAATACCAGATCGCCGCCAAGATCCGCCAGGAAGTGGCCGATGCGGAAATGGTCGTCGTCGAAGGCGTCTGATTTAAGACCTTTTTCGAAGGGCCGTGCGCGTCGACGGCCCTTCCGCTCGTCTTTCGATTCGGCTAAAGACAGCGAGACTTTCAGCGCATCCAGCGCACGCCTATTCCAAGGAGCCCGTCATGACCTTGTCCAATCTTCCGCCGCTCGTCACCGTATTCGGGGGATCGGGTTTTGTCGGGCGGCACGTCGTTCGGGCTCTCGCCAGGCGCGGCTACCGCATCCGCGTCGCCGTGCGCCGTCCCGACCTCGCCTTCTTCCTACAGCCGCTCGGCAATGTCGGCCAGATTTCCTTTGTCCAGGCCAATCTTCGCTACCGCGCTTCCGTCGACAAGGCGGTTCAGGGCGCAGACCACGTCGTGAATTGCGTCGGCATCCTGTTCGAAAGCGGCCGCAACAGCTTCGACGCCGTCCAGGATTTCGGCGCCCGCGCCGTTGCCGAGGCGACCCGTTCGGTCGGCGCCAAGCTCACCCACATTTCGGCAATCGGTGCCGACGCCAGATCGGAATCGGACTATGCCTCTTCCAAGGGCAACGCCGAGGCTTCCGTTCGGTCGATCGTACCGGATGCCATCATCCTTCGCCCCTCGATCATATTCGGGCCGGAAGACGGTTTTTTCAACAAGTTCGCCTCGATGGCGCGAATGATGCCCGTCCTGCCGCTCGTTGGCGGCGGCAAGACCAGGTTCCAGCCGGTGTATGTCGAGGACGTGGCCGAGGCTGTCGCACGTTCTGTCGACGGCACGATCGCCGCCGGCAAGGTCTATGAACTGGGTGGCCGCGACGTCATGACCTTCCGCGAATGTCTCGAGGCCATGCTCGAAGTGATCGGCCGCAAGCGTCCCTTCATCTCCCTGCCCTTCGGCATCGCCTCGCTGATCGGCAGCCTCTCGTCGCTGATCCCCTTCGTCAAGCCGGCGCTCACCAGCGACCAGGTCAAGCTGCTGAAGTCCGACAATGTCGTTTCCGACTCTGCCAAGGCAGAAGGCCGCACACTTGAAGGCATGGGGATCAATCCGGTTTCGGTCGAATCGATCCTGCCGACCTACCTCGTCCAGTACCGACCGCACGGCCAGTTCACTGGCTCGGGCAAGGCTGCCTGATCCGCCGCGGAACCCGATCGACAGTCTCTGCGTTGCACAAATGACGCAGAGACGAAATCCTTGCGTTAACCGCGAATTCAGCAAGATCTTCTATTGATGCCCATGCGGGCAGTGCGTAAACAACGATCAGTTCACGTGCCGCGCTAAGTTGCGGGCGACGACAACAGCATCATCTTGAGGGACCTCTTCATGGGTAAGTCTATCGCACTGTTTTTTGCGTGTGCGGCACTGGTCATCATCGCCGGTTCGTTCCTGGCACCATCCACCGTTGCCGCCCGCAAGGGAAATTGTGCGCCCGCCTATGGCGTGGACCCCTGCAGCACCAGTTCGATCTCGGTTACCCAGTAGGCTTTTGATTTATTCAACAAAAGGCCGCCCTTGAGCGGCCTTTTTTATTTGTCCAATGCGGCGGCCTCAAGCGCCGCCGATGCCAAGCGTCAGCCCGATCAGACCGAGAACGCCGACCAGGATCCGCCACCAGGCAAACGGCGCATAGCCGCGCTTCGACACGAAATCGAGCAACCTGCGCACCACCAGCAATGCCGAGAGGAAGGCCGCGACGAAACCAATGGCGATGATCGCGCCATCGTCGAAGCTCAGGGCACCGCGGTTCTTGTAGAGGTCCAGGGCGAAGGCGCCCACCATGGTCGGCATGGCGAGGAAAAAGGAAAACTCGGCCGCCGAACGCTTGTCGGTGCCAAGCAGCAGCGCGCCAACGATCGTTGCGCCAGAGCGCGAGACGCCCGGTATCATTGCAACGCACTGGCAGAGCCCGATCTTGAAGGCGAGCGGCAGGGGATAGTCCGTCACCTCGGTATATTTCGGGGCGAGCTTCAACCGGTCGACCCACAGGAGCACGAAGCCGCCGAGGATCAGCATGATGCAGATCACCATCGGCGTTTCGAACAGCACGGACTTGATGAAGTCATGGGCGAGCGCGCCGATGACCGCAGCCGGCAGGAAGGCGAGAAGAATCGCGGCAACGAACCGCCGGCTTCCAGGATCGGTCGGCAGGCCGACCGCCAGCAGGAAAAGCTTGCGGAAGTAAACGCTAAGGATCGCCAGGATGGCACCGAGCTGGATCAGCACGGCAAAGGTGTTTTCCGGCGATTTGAAACCGAGGAAATGGCCGGCCAGGAGCACATGCGCGGTCGACGAGACAGGTATGAACTCGGTCAAACCCTCGATCAGGCCGAGAAACAGCGCGCTGAGAATGGATTGATCTTCCATGGAAAGTCCTTGAAAAGCGAGGCGGGAGGACGTGCGATTTGCTTGTGTTGCGTCAATCAAGCTCCTATAGCTTGGAAGCCGTGGTCATGACCAGCCGCAAGTCGCGCGCCCATGTCGGTGTCCAAACACCTGAAGAATACGAGTGACAATGCCAACATTGTATCATCACCCCATGTCTACCGCGTCCCGGTTCATCCGGCTGGTGCTCTCCGAATACGGCTTTCAAGTCGACCTCGTTGAAGAGCAGACATGGGAAAAGCGCCGGGAATTCCTGGCGCTCAACCCGGCCGGAACTCTGCCCGTCTATGTTGACGACAATATGAGGGTGCTGTGCGGCCCTGTGGTCATCTCCGAGTTTTTCGACGAAACCCACGGCGTCTTGAAGCGTGATCGTCGACTGCTTGCCGAAGACCCATTCCAGCGCGCCGAGATCCGCCGGCTGACCGAATGGTTCCTGCAGAAGATGGAGCAGGACGTCACCCGGCCGCTGGTGCGTGAGCGCGTGCACAAGCTCTTGATCCCGAACGGGCTCGGTGGCGGCGCGCCGGATTCGAAGGTGTTGCGCACCGCGCGCGGCAATATCCGCCAGCACATGAAATATCTGAGTTGGCTCGCCGGGTCGCGTCCCTGGCTCGCTGGCGACCGCTTGAGCTATGCCGATCTTGCCGCCGCCGCATCGCTTTCGGTGCTCGACTATCTCGGCGAGATCGACTGGTCGGACTATCCCGTCGCCAAGGAGTGGTACCAGCGGCTGAAGTCGCGCCCCTCCTTCCGTCCGCTGCTGGCCGAGCGCCTGCGCGGCCTCACCCCGGTTTCGCACTACGCGGACCTGGACTTCTGACGGGACAGGGCCATGCCGCAGGAGCAGGCCACACCCGCATCCGACAAGAAGCGCGCGTCGCTGACGGCCTTCATCAAGAAGGAGGCAGAGGGCCAGGGGTTCGAGCTCTGCCGCGTCACCACGCCGGATGCCATTCCCGATGCGCCGGCACGGCTCTCCGCCTATATCGAGGCCGGCTATCACGGCACCATGGACTGGATGCCGGAGACCCGCGAGCGCCGCGCCGATCCGCGCGTGCTGTGGGGCGATGTGCGCTCGATCGTCATGTTCGGCTTGAACTACGGCCCCGATCTCGATCCGCGCTATCTCCAGGCCAAGCCCGCCAAGGGCGCGATCTCGGTCTATGCCCGTAATCGCGACTATCACGACGTGATGAAAGGCCGGCTGAAGGAGATCGCCACGCGCTTTGCCGCGCGCGCCGGAGCCGACGTCAAGGTCTTTGTCGATACCGCCCCGGTGATGGAGAAGCCGCTCGCCGCCGCCGCCGGGCTCGGATGGCAGGGCAAGCACACCAATCTCGTCAGCCGCGACTACGGCTCCTGGCTGTTTCTCGGCAGCTTGTTTACTACCGCCGATCTGGAGTTCGACATGGCCGAGGTGGATCACTGCGGCTCGTGCCGTGCCTGTCTCGACGTCTGCCCGACAAACGCCTTTCCCGCTGCTTACAAGATCGATGCGCGGCGCTGCATTTCCTATCTCACCATCGAGCACAAAGGCAGCATCGATCCGGAACTGCGTGCCGCCTTCGGCAATCGCATCTATGGCTGCGACGACTGCCTCTCGGCCTGTCCATGGAACAAGTTCGCGACCAAAGCGCACGAGATGAAGCTGAAGGCGCGCGAGGATCTTCTCGAGCCGGACCTATCCTTCCTGCTTTCGCTCGACGACCCGACGTTCCGCAGCTTCTTCAGCGGCTCGCCGGTCAAGCGCATCGGCCGCAACCGCTTTGTGCGCAACTGCCTGATTGCCGCAGGTAATTCCGGCCTGGCAGAACTCACCTCCCCCTGCGAGGCGCTAGTCGATGATCCGGCGCCGGAGGTTCGCGGCATGGCCATCTGGGCGCTCTCGCGGCTGTTGCCAAGCCCGGAATACGAACGGCTCCGCGATCGCCACTTGCCCGGCGAGACAGAAACCAATGTGAGAGATGAATGGATGAGGCCGGAGTAAAGGCATGCATGTGATGATTTTCGGTGCCGGCTATTCCGGCAAGGCCATCGGCCAGTTTCTTACGTCCGGCGGACACCGGGTCTGCGGCACGACGCGCAGTGCTGAAAAGGCGACGACGCTCGGCGAATTCGGTATAGCGCCCTTACTGTTCGATGGCCGCACACTCACGCCGGAACTGAGGGCGGAACTGGCATCCGTCACCCATCTCGTCCAGTCGATCGCCCCGGGCCGCGACGGCGACCCGCTGATCCGCCTTTTCCGCGAGGCCGAACTCAAGGCCCTGATGCCGAAGCTCGAATGGATCGGCTACCTCTCGACCGTCGGCGTTTATGGCGACCATAGCGGCACCTGGGTCGACGAGAATACCGAGCTCAAGCCAGTGTCGCAGCGTTCGGTCGAACGGGTTGAGGCTGAACTGGCGTGGCAGGCACTCGCCGCGGAAAGCGGGATTCCACTGGCCATCCTTCGCCTCTCAGGCATTTACGGTCCGGGACGCAACGCCTTCGTCAACCTCGCCAACGGCACGGCACGACGTCTTGTCAAGAAAGATCAGGTGTTCAATCGCATTCGCGTCGAGGATATTGCAGGCGCAACCGCCTTCCTCGGGGAAAGGCGCGAGCCAGGCACATTTAATGTCACCGACAACGAACCCTGCCCGCCGCAGGATGTGGTTGCCGAAGCGGCAAGGCTGATGGGGGTCGAGCCCCCGCCGGAACAACCTTTCGAGACAGCGGAACTCTCGCTCATGGCCCGCTCCTTCTACGGCGAAAACAAACGAGTCTCGAATGTGCGCCTCAAGCAACTCGGCTTTGCCTTCCGCTTTGGCGACTACCGACAATCGCTGCGGGATCTGTGGCAGAGCGACAGTTGGAACAAAGCCGGCCCGACGGCGTTCTCATAGCAGAACGATACCTCCAGACGATTGATCCACCGCCGTCTGCCCCCGAATCTCCACATTTCAGGCATGGAATGTGGCGGTTCGGATTATTTTTCCGATATTTTTTTCGTGATTGACCCATTTCGGGAATCTGCCGGAATGGAATTCCATTTTTTGCCTGAATTTAAATCACTTTTGCGTCATCGAAAAAAATAGCAAGAAATCCAAATCGGCTGGCTGGATCACATATGTTACGCTCTGTAACATTCCGTGATGTCTTTATGGCACGTTTTTGCCATTTTTCCCCTCGCTTTGACCAAGACACGCAAAATATGGCTCGGGTCAACGACTAGGGAAATGTACATTGACGAATATCGGTCGCTCCACCTTCACCGTCGCAACTATTGTTGCCCTCTCTGCTTTCCTGCCGCTCTCAGCCCATGCGGCCTCTTCCTGTGGCGGCGCATCCTGGTATGCGCTACACTCCAAGACAGCTTCCGGTGAGCGCATGAACCCGTCGCTTCTCACCGCCGCCCACAAGACGCTGCGTTTCGGCACCAAGCTGAAGGTCACCAATGCCAAGAACGGCAAGAGCGTCGTGGTGCGCATCAATGATCGCGGCCCGTTCATCCGCGGACGGGTGCTCGACCTGTCCAAGGCAGCCGCCCAGAATATCGGCATGATCCGCTCCGGCCATGGCAAGGTCTGCTACGAGATCATCGGCTGATCGCCAACCCGCAGCTGGACACGACGCCGATCGGTTAGGCGCTTGCTCTTCAATCGGTTCGCAGTTACCACGCTCTCTTCGAATTCAGGAGAATGGAACATGCGTCTGGGCGGCCGCCTTGCCGGTGCGATCGAAGTATTGGCTGATATCGAAGCACGTCGCCGCCCTGTGGCGGACGCGCTGAAGGACTGGGGTCTCGCGCATCGCTTCGCTGGCTCCGGCGATCGTGCCGCGATCGGCAATATCGTCTACGACGCGCTCAGGATGAAACTCTCACATGCCTGGCTGATGGACGACGACAGCGCCGGAGCCCTCGGCTGGGCCGTGCTCTTGCGCCAGTGGGGCTTCACTGCCGAAGCACTGGCCACGGAATTCGACGGCGACAGCTTTGCCCCGAAGCCCCTTACCGCGGAGCAATTGGCGGCGTTTTCAACGCGCCGTATCGAGGATGCGCCGCTCCACGTGCAGGGCGACATTCCGGATTGGGTCCAAACGTCCTTCGAAACCGCCTTCGGCGAAGACTGGCTCGATGAAGCCAAGGCACTCGCCGACCGACCGACGCTCGATCTGCGCGTCAACACGCTCAAAGCCAATCGCGACAAAGTCTTGAAGGCGCTCAACCGCGCCAATGCAAAGGCCGCCCGCATCGCCCGCTTCGGCATGCGCATTCCCGCAGGCGAAGGCGCTTCGCGCCTGCCGAACGTCACCGCCGAACTCAGCTTCCAGAAAGGCTGGTTCGAGGTGCAGGACGAGGGCTCGCAGATCGTCTCCGATCTCGTGGACGCCAAAGAGGGCGATCAAGTTCTTGATTTCTGTGCCGGCGGTGGGGGCAAGACGCTCGCTCTGGCGGCGGTCATGCACAACAAGGGCCAGGTCCACGCCTATGACACCGACCGCAAGCGGCTCGCCCCGATTATCGAACGGCTGAAGCGGGCCGGCACCCGCAATGTCCAGGTCCATGACAGTCCGCGCGGCCTTGAAGGGCTGAAAGGTCACGTCGACCGCGTTCTCGTCGATGCCCCCTGCACAGGCACCGGGACATGGCGCCGTCGCCCCGACACCAAGTGGCGCCTGACGGTCCGCAATCTGCAGGAACGCGTCGCCCAGCAGCAGGAAGCGCTGACCGAGGCTTCATCCTATGTGCGCCCGGGCGGCGAACTGCTCTATGTCACCTGTTCAATTCTGCCGGAGGAAAACGATGCCCAGGCGACCGCCTTCTGCGCCGCCAACCCCGAGTTCCAGATCGCTCCGGCGCTCGACACGTGGGACCGGCTGTTCGGCAAGGATGCACCGCGGCCACGCTCGCAGAACGGTCTGACCCTGACCTTGAGCCCCGCCTCGACTGACACTGACGGCTTCTTTTTCTGCCGGATGCGCCGCCAGGGGTAAGACAGCCTCATCCCCGCACTTGACGAACCGCAAGCGGCGGGCGCTTTCCCATTCTAGACTATTTGACACCAGTTTCTTTTTCCGCCAAGAGAGGCTCTTCGTTCCACCGAGAGGGCGCGAAGGCGTCGAAGGAGAGACCATGTCCCGCAAATCCATTCTTGGCGCCTCGTTCGCGCTTTTGATTGCCTCGGCAAGCTTCATGGCCGGCCCCGCCGCTGCGGCCACAGACGCGACTGCCGTCCTGAACCACTATGCGGCCATGGCGCATGCCAAGTACGAGGATTCGCTGACCACTGCCAAGGCGCTGGATGCCGCCATCGACGCGCTGATCGCCAGCCCGAGCGACGAGACGCTGAAGGCCGCGCGCACCGCCTGGATCAAGGCCCGCGTGCCCTATCAGCAGTCGGAAGTCTACCGCTTCGGCAATGCCGTGGTCGATGACTGGGAAGGCAAGGTCAATGCCTGGCCGCTCGACGAGGGCCTGATCGACTATGTCGATACGACCTACGGCACGGAGAGCGACGAGAACGCCCTGTTCGTGGCCAATGTCATTGCCAACCCGAAGCTGAAGATCAATGGCAAGGATGTCGATGCCACCCATCTGACGCCGGAATTTCTCTCCGAGACGCTGCATGAGGCCGGCGAGATTGAAGCCAATGTGGCGACCGGCTATCACGCCATCGAATTCCTGCTGTGGGGCCAGGACCTCAACGGCACAGGTCCTGGCGCCGGCAACCGCTCCCATACCGATTTCGATGCCAAGAACTGCACGAACGGCCATTGCGACCGCCGCGCCGCCTACCTGAAGGCCGCCTCTTCGCTGCTCGTTTCCGATCTTGAGGAAATGGTCACCGCCTGGGCGCCGGACGGCGAAGCGACCAAGACCGTGACCGCCGATCCGAAGGCCGGCATCTCCGCCATCCTCACCGGCATGGGCTCGCTGTCCTACGGCGAACTCGCCGGCGAGCGTATGAAGCTCGGCCTCCTGCTGCATGATCCGGAAGAAGAGCACGACTGCTTCTCCGACAACACCCATGCCTCGCATCTGAACGACGCCATCGGCATTGCATCCGCCTATACCGGCGAATACACCCGCGCAGATGGCACGAAGATGACCGGCCCTTCGCTTTCCGAACTGGTCGCCGACAAGGATGCAGCCCTCGACGATGAGATGAAGGTCAAGCTCACCAAGACGCTGGACTCCATGAACGCCATGGCCAGGCGGGCCGAGACGGTGGAGGCCTATGACCAGATGATCGGCGAAGGCAATTCCGAGGGCAACGCCACCGTCCAGGCCGCCATCGACGGGCTGATCGACCAGACCAAGACCATCGAGCGCGTCATTGCGTCGCTGGACCTCGGAACGATCGAGCTTGAAGGGTCCGACAGCCTGGATAATCCTAACGCCGTGTTCCAATAAGAAAAAAGGCGGGCCATCGGAACTTTCCGGTGGCCCGATTTCCATCATCATGTCCCCCATAGTCCATCGCACTGCCCGGTACCTGCTGCTCGCAACCGCCGTCTCCGTCGCCTCGTTGAATGTGGCGATGGCCGACGATGTGCCGAAGCGAACGGATCTGACGCCGAAGGACCTGATGCGCGTCGAAAAGGTCACGAGCCCGACGAGCGATTTCACCAGGCCGGAACAGTTCGAGCTGATGCAGGGCGGCGCGGCGACATCGACCCACCCTGTCAATGGCGATGCCTTTTCGCATTTCTCCACCAATATCACCTTCGCCGAGGAGGAGGAATTCAAGCTCGGCAATGCGCTGTTCCGCAAATTCTGGGTCTCTTCGCCCTCCTCCACCCAGGCCTCCGATGGCCTCGGTCCTTTGTTCAACGCCCGCGCCTGCCAGAGCTGCCACCTGAAGGACGGCCGCGGTCATCCGCCGGAAGGGGCCGCCGATTCGACCTCGATGTTCCTCAGGCTCGCCCGCCCGGCGCGCACCGACGAGGAACGCCAGGCGATGGCCGAGCTTACGGCCGTCAATTTTCCGGATCCGACCTATGGCGGCCAATTGCAGGATCTCGCCGTTCCCGGCATTGCCGCCGAAGGCCGGATGAAGATTACCTATACCGAGGAAACCGTGACGCTCGCCGGAGGCGAGACTGCATCCCTGCGCAAGCCTACCTACGCGATCGCCGATCTCGCCTACGGCCCGCTCGATCCAGAAACGACACTGTCGCCGCGCATCGCCAATCCGATGATCGGCATGGGGCTGATCCAGGCGATCGCGGACGCGGATATTCTCGCCAAGGCCGATCCTGATGATCGGGATAGTGACGGGATTTCCGGCCGCGTCGCGCGTGCCCGCGACCGCCGCACCGGCGAATTGAAGCTGGGCCAATTCGGCTGGAAGGCGCAGAACGCTTCGGTGCGCGACCAGAGTTCCAGCGCCTTCAAGGGCGATCTCGGCATATCGACGCCGGACGCGCCGGATCACTG
This sequence comes from Rhizobium arsenicireducens, assembly GCF_964021225.1. Classification (NCBI taxonomy): domain Bacteria; kingdom Pseudomonadati; phylum Pseudomonadota; class Alphaproteobacteria; order Hyphomicrobiales; family Rhizobiaceae; genus Rhizobium; species Rhizobium arsenicireducens. Next base: position 3,071,400 of record NZ_CAXHYK020000001.1, read on the forward strand.
GGGCGACTGCACGCAGGCGCAGGAAAAGTGCCTGTCGATGCCGACCGGCGTACAGAGCCGGCTCGGCGACACCGAGGCGCCTGATCCGGTACTCAATCTGGTCACCTTCTATTCGGAAAACCTGGCCTTGCCGGCCCGACGCAACATAGACGACTCGATGGTGCTCAAAGGCAAGAGCCTGTTTTACAATACAGGATGCGTCGCCTGCCACACGCCGAAATACGTGACCAGCCGCAAGGCGGAGAACAAGGCGCACCGGTTCCAGTTGATCTGGCCGCATTCCGACTTCCTTCTTCACGACATGGGTGAAGGTCTCGCAGATGGCCAGCAGGTCGGCGACGCGAGCGGACGCGAGTGGCGCACCGCGCCGCTCTGGGGTATTGGCTTGACGGAGGAGGTGAACGGCCACACCTTCTTCCTGCACGACGGCCGCGCCCGCAATCTCACCGAGGCGATCCTCTGGCACGGCGGTGAAGCGCAGACTTCCCGTGACGGTTTCGCGGCCCTTGTACCCGACGATCGCAAGGCGCTGATCGCCTTCCTGGAGTCCCTATGAAGCCTTTTCTCCTCGGCCTCCTCACCGCGCTTAGCCTGTCGGCGCCGGCAACCGCCCAGGAGATCCAAACGGCCGTCTCGACCCTGCAGACCGAAGTGATCACCGGGGTCATTGAAAAGGCGGTGGATGGTTTCATCCGGCCCGGCTACCACCGCTTCCGCGACGCTTCGGCCAATCTCGAAACCGACATGCGCGCGCTCTGCACCGCGCCTTCCACAGAGGCCCTCGACGAGGCGCGTGCTGCATTCGACAAGACGGTTGCGGCATGGTCGACGATCGAAATCGTCCGTATAGGCCCGGTGATCGAGGCTAACCGCTTCGAGCGCATCCTCTTCTATCCCGACCGCAAGAGCACAGGCCTGAAGCAGGTTCAGGCCATCCTCGCCAAGCCGGACGAGCGCGCGACCTCGGTCGAAACGCTGAAGGACAAGAGCGTCGCCATGCAAGGGTTCGGCGCGCTCGAATTCGTACTCTTCGGCACGGGATCCGACGGCCTGGTCGAGGAAAAGGAAGGTTTTCCTTGCCGCTATGGCGCGGCGATCGCCGGCAATCTCGTGCGGCTCGGCGGCGAACTCGCCGCCGAATGGGACAAGCCGGACGGCGTTCAGGACGCTTGGAAACACCCCGGACCGGACAATCCGGTCTTCCGCGACGGCCGTGAGGCGATCACCGCCCTGCTCGGCATTCTGGTGCATGGCGCGGAGGCGATCCGCGACCAGCGGATCGAGACCTTCTACAAGGGCGAAGGCAACAATGCCTTCCCGAAGCAGGCGATCTACTGGCGCTCGGGCAATACCTTCACCTCGATCCAAGGCAATATTGAGGGGCTGCGCAGCCTGATGAAGGCATCGGCCATGGCCGACCTGTTGAACGACGAATCGCGCTCGATCGTCTCATCAATCGACTTTGTCGGCAGGTCGATCGTCAGGGTGGCCGACGACATCAATCCGGATATCGAGGCGGCCGTAACCGATCCGGCCGAGCGCACTAAGCTCGACTTCCTGCTGCTCAACAGCAAGGATCTAATCCTGCGTCTCAACAACGACTATGGCGGCGCGATCGGCCTTGCCGCCGGCTTCTCCTTCTCCGACGGTGACTGAGATGCGGGGATCGGGGCTGATCGACAGGCGCTCCTTCGCCAAGGCTGCGGGCGCGCTCTTCCTCGCCTCGCTTTCGCCCCGCTCGCTGTATGCGCTGGAGCGCAGCGATGCGGTTTTCGCTTCCGGCTTGCGTTCGCCGGACGGAACGTTCGGCATCGGCCTTGTCGCCGAGGACGGCACCTTCATCGACCGGATCGAGCTACCGGACCGCATCCACGGTCTCGGCCACAGTCCGGTTACGGGCCTCTCCGTTGCCTTCGCCCGGCGCCCGGGCACCTTCGCGATCATCTTCGACGCACACAAGCGCAGCGAACCCGTCCTGATCGTCGCCCCGGACAACCACCATTTCTTCGGCCACGGCCAGTTCTCCCCGGACGGTCGACTGCTTTATGCCAGCGAAAATGACTTTGACGCCAATCGCGGCATGATTGGCATCTATGATGCCGCGGATGGGTTTCGGCGGATTGGTGAATTCGAAGCCCACGGCATTGGTACCCATGACATGTCGGTGAGCGACGACGGCCGCTTCCTGATCATCGCCAATGGCGGCATCGAGACCCATCCGGATTTCGGCCGTACCAAGCTCAACCTCGATCATATGGAGCCCTCGCTGGTGATCGCCGATGCCGCGACCGGCACCCTGGTCGAGAAGCACGTCCTGCCGCGCGAACTCAGCCAGCTGTCGACCCGGCATCTCGACGTCAATGAGGACGGTCGCGTCTGGTTCGCCTGCCAATACGAGGGCTTGCGCAACGATACGCCGCCGCTGGTCGGGCATTTTGCCAGGGGTGAAGCGCTTTCGTTTATCAACCTTCCCGAAGATGTGACCGCAGGTCTTGCCAACTATGTCGGCGCGATCGCCGTCAACCGACGCGAAGGCCTGGTCGGCCTCACCTCGCCGAAAAGCGGGCTTGCTGTCACGCTCAACGCCCGGAGCGCTGCGGTCGTTTCGACGACCCGGATCGTCGATGCGGCGGGCATAGCGCCTGCCTTGTCAGGCTTTGCCGTCTCCTCCTATGACGGGCATTTCAAAGCGGCGCGAAGCGCCGTCGCCTGGGACCAGCATATCGTGCGAATTTCGTAAGCGCGCCCTTGGCGCGCCATGCAGCCGCGCTATTTCCTTATCCATGCGCAACATTTTCACCTACATCGTTTTCATCGTCGGCGTCGTCGTCCTCGGCATCCTGTCCGGCCTCTCCAACATGCCCGGCGAATGGTACCAGACACTCGAAAAGCCGTTCTTCAATCCGCCGGCCTGGCTCTTCGCGCCGGTCTGGACGGCGCTCTACGTGATGATCGGCATTGCCGGCGCACGGGTCTGGCTCAAGGCACCGGCTTCCGCTGCCATGCAGATCTGGTTCGCCCAGATCGCCCTCAACATGCTCTGGTCGCCGGCCTTCTTCGGCCTCGAGGCACCGGGCCTCGCCCTCCTCGTGATCGTCGGCTTGCTCATCACCATCCTCGGCTTCATCTGGCAGGCCGGTCCGATCGATCGGGTGGCACGATTGCTCTTTGTGCCCTATCTCGCCTGGGTCAGCTTCGCCACGCTGCTCAACGCCGCGATTTTCCTGATGAACTAGTCCGCAGCCGCCCGAATTCAGGTTCGGGCCGCTTGCCGAACCGCATCGGGCATGCCAGTTTCGCAACTGCGAGAGGGCAGGCCCATGAGTGAAATAAACAGCGATACCGTGTACGAACGGATTCGGCAAAGCTTTGCCTTGCAGGGCGCTATGCGCACGCTGGGCGCGGAACTCACCAGCGTCAGCCAGGGCGTCGTCGAAATCGAAATGCCTTTCGACGAGAAACTGACCCAACAGCACGGCATCCTGCATGCCGGCGTCATCTCGGCTGCACTCGACACCGCCTGCACCTATAGCGCCTATACGATGATTGCGCCGGACGTCACGCTCCTGACCATCGAGTTCAAGGTCAATCTCATGTCTCCCGGAAAGGGCGAGCGCTTCCTGTTCCGCGGCGAGATCACCAAGCCCGGCTCCACGATTATCGTTGCGGACGGGCGCGGCTATGCCTTGAGCGACGGTCCCGCCAAACTCATCGCCTCGATGACCAGCACCATGATGGTCGTTCGCGGACGCGAGGGGATCACCGGATGAGTTTCGAACTCAAGCCGGTCTCGGGCAAGTCCATTCTGTTTGTCATGGCGGTCGAGGCCGAATACGGCCCCTTTCTGCGCTCTCGGCTGACACCCATGATGACCGGCGTCGGACCGGTCGAAGCAGCGGTCGTCCTCACCCGCAATCTGGCGCGGCTCGAAGCCGCAGGCCAGCGGCCGGATCTCGTGGTCTCGCTCGGCTCGGCCGGCTCGGCCAGACTGGAGCAGACAGAAATCTACCAGGCCTCCTCCGTATCCTATCGCGACATGGACGCCTCGCCGCTTGGCTTCGAAAAGGGCCGAACACCCTTTCTCGACCTGCCGGCAGCGCTCGAACTGCCGCTGCGCATTCCCGGCGTGCCGACCGCCAGCCTGTCGACCGGCGCCAACATCGTCTCGGGCGCCACCTATGACGCGATCGATGCGGACATGGTCGACATGGAGACCTTTGCCGTGCTCCGCGCCTGCCATGCCTTCGACCTGCCGCTGATCGGGCTTCGCGGGATTTCGGACGGCAAGCAGGAACTCAAGCATGTCGACGACTGGAAGGAATACCTGCATATCGTCGATCGCAAGCTGGCGCGCACCGTCGACAGCCTGTTCGAGGCGCTGGAAGACGGTCTCTTCTGGTTTTAGGGCCAGAGAGCCAGGAATTGCGGACAATCGGCACAATTCTTCGATTGAAACAAACCGCGCTTTTCATTAAAGGCTCGCCATGACCCAGACAGCACATCCCGACAGCGTCCTCATCATCGATTTCGGCAGCCAGGTAACACAGCTGATCGCACGCCGCGTGCGCGAAGCCGGCGTCTATTGCGAGATCGTTCCCTTCCAGTCCGCCGAAGAAGGTTTTCACCGGCTGAAGCCGAAGGCGATCATCCTGTCGGGCAGCCCCGCCTCGACGCTGGATGAGGGCAGCCCCCGGGCGCCGCAGATCATCTTCGACAGCGGCCTGCCGATCTTCGGCATTTGCTACGGCCAGCAGACCATGTGCGCCCAGCTCGGCGGCAAGGTCGAAAGCGGCCACCACCGCGAGTTCGGTCGCGCCTTCCTCGAGATCGACAAGGAATGCCCGCTGTTCGAGGGCCTGTGGTCCGCTGGCTCGCGTCACCAAGTGTGGATGAGCCATGGCGACCGTGTCACCGCGATCCCGCCGGGCTTCGAGGTCGTCGCCACCTCGTCCAACGCGCCGTTCGCTTTCATCGCCGACGAGAAGCGCAAGTATTACGCCGTCCAGTTCCATCCGGAAGTCGTGCACACGCCGGACGGCGCCAAGCTGATTGGCAACTTCATCCACAAGATCGCCGGCCTCAAGGGCGACTGGACCATGTCGGCCTATCGCGCCAAGGCCGTGCAGGCCATCCGCGACCAGGTCGGCGACAAACGCGTCATATGCGCGCTGTCGGGCGGGGTCGACTCCTCGGTTGCCGCGCTTCTGATCCACGAGGCCGTCGGCGACCAGTTGACCTGCATCCTCGTCGACCATGGCCTGATGCGCAAGAACGAGGCGGCCGACGTCGTCGCCATGTTCAAGGAACACTACAACCTGCACCTCATCCACGTCGATGCGATCGACCGCTTCGTCGGCGAGCTCGAAGGCGTTAGCGATCCGGAAACCAAGCGCAAGATCATCGGCCGCCTGTTCATCGAGACCTTCGAGGACGAGGCGAAGAAGCTTGGCGGCGCCCATTTCCTCGGCCAAGGCACGCTCTATCCCGACGTGATCGAAAGCGTCTCGTTCACCGGCGGCCCGTCGGTGACGATCAAGTCGCACCACAATGTCGGCGGCCTGCCGGAGCGCATGAACATGCAGCTGGTCGAGCCGCTGCGCGAACTGTTCAAGGACGAAGTCCGCGTTCTCGGCAAAGAGCTGGGCCTTCCCGACAGTTTCATCGGCCGCCATCCTTTCCCCGGCCCCGGCCTTGCCATCCGCTGCCCCGGCGGCATCACCCGCGAAAAGCTCGAGATCCTGCGCGAAGCCGACGCCATTTATCTCGACGAAATCCGCAAGGCCGGCCTCTACGACGCCATCTGGCAGGCCTTCGCCGTTCTCTTGCCGGTACAGACCGTCGGCGTCATGGGCGACGGGCGCACTTACGAATTCGTCTGCGCGCTGCGCGCCGTGACCTCGGTCGACGGCATGACGGCGGACTTCTATCACTACGACATGGAATTCCTCGGCCGCGCCGCTACCCGCATCATCAACGAGGTGCGCGGCATCAACCGCGTCGTCTACGACGTGACGTCCAAGCCGCCCGGCACGATCGAGTGGGAGTGAGGGCGCAGGATACTTAGGCTCCCGGAGCGGATTAGCATTCGAGCGCCCTTGTCCTCCTGACGGTTTCCTGTTTCTCTTCATCAATGGTGGATCCGGGTAACGCGGCAGGCGAAGCAAGGGGGACATGCATGCGCAGAACACGTGCCACGGCGCCTCTCTCAGCCTTTGCTGTCCTTTTCGCCCTTTTTACGAGCATGGAGGTCGCGACCCCGGCTCGCGCCGATCAGGACACTTCGCAGCGTGAAAGAGGTGCGTGCGAAGGAGCCTATCTCGGATGGCTGCGCGGCATGGTCGATGGATACCATGATTTGTCCGCGGGCCCGGAAGAGAACCCCACGACCATACGGCAGAGGGTTCCCACCCCGGAGGGCCTTACCTCTGCCGACGAACGTCTCGGGTATGGGGACGGCCTTGAGGCGGGCTTCAAGCTCGGGGTAGCCTACGGCGTCGAGCTGGGAAAGGCGGCGCGGATGACTGATTCCAACGCCGAAAAAATGACTCAGAAGGGGACAGAGTTTTTAGCCTACATAGAAGAACATTGTGGGCACCTCACCGCCGCGCTCGACTGGAACAAGACCTTCGTGAATGAAGCCCGCACATCGACCGTCACCAGCCTGAACGAAGCCCAGCTCACAATGCATCTTGCGGCCAATGCCAATCAGATGGCTATCCAAGCCGAAAACTTGGCCCGCGACGCCAAGGAGGCCCAGGCGAAGGGGGACCAGGGTTTGGTCATGGCGTTTCGAGCCGCTGCGCAGACATCTGCGCAGACTGCCGCGAATTTTTCTCAGATGGCCAAAAGCCATGCGGCCACCGGTCGCGAGGAAGCGGTCCAGGCGATCATCGACGCGCAGGCGGCCGCCGACAGGGCCAGGAAAGCCGCCGACAGCATTGGCCGTCAGCCCTGATTGTCGATCGGAATTTTCGAGGCGAGACACCACCTACAGCTGCCTCACAGGCCCACCCGAACTGATGGTCAACGGCCACCGTTGGCTGGCGTTGATTCGTTTTCATGGAGCGGGGCACATCAGCGGTTTCATGCCGTGCCAATTCAACATCTGTGGAACGCTGCGAGATAGATCCTGCTGCGGATACGGCTTCGCACTAGGGGCTTAGCTTCAAGTACAGCCGCCTCAGATCTGCCTTCACCGGCAACCGTCTTGGGTTGCTTTACGCATGCTGCGGCCCGACAGAAGGTCGGGTTAGGCCGCCTTACATCTGGCGTGCAAGTGGACGCGACATTCACCCAAGTGCGCACCATTAAGCCCTTGGCCTATATTGCGCCGAACGCACTTTTCCATAGATTTGCTCAGTAGATTCTCATTGCCTATTTTTAGTTGCGCATTCTGCAGTTTATATTTTCGCACATCAAAATACTATAATTTACAAAAACAAAAAATACATCGATTTTACTATTTATAAATCATAAAGACCCACTCTTTTCTTAGAAGATTCGCGACCAATATTATCTGAGCCGAATTTTCCCAAGAATTTTTTTCGGCGAGGGGACCGCTATGACCAATTTCAAGCAGGACGCCGTGCATTCCACGACCACGCATGCAGTCGAACCATCAGCCGGAGAAAATGTCGAACAGCGCCTCGACTTCATGCAACTGTCGAAGGAAGATCGGGAAGGCATTCGCAGCCAGAAGGCGCTGATCGATCGGGAACTGCCGAAGGGGTTGGATAAGTTCTACGCGCAACTGCGCAAGACGCCGGAGGTTCGCCGGTTCTTCTCATCCGACGACCATATCGACCGGGCCAAGGGTGCCCAGGTGAACCACTGGTCGAATATTTCGCAAGGCGATTTCAGCGGTGACTACGTCGCCAAGGTCAGGACGATCGGCACCGTACATGCCCGGATCGGACTCGAGCCGCGCTGGTATATCGGCGGCTATGCCATCGTGCTTGATCATCTGGTTCAGGAGGTCGTTCGCGAGGCCTTTACCGGAAAGGGCATGTTCAGCAAGGGGCGGGATAAGGCGGAGGAGACCGGGCGCGTCCTCGGCGCGCTGGTGAAGGCGGTGATGCTCGACATGGACCTCGCCATTTCCGTCTACATCGATGAAGCGGAGGCCGCCAAGCAGAAGGCGCAGGAGGAGGCGATCGCCGCCGAACGGAGGCTGGTTTGCGACGTCTTCGGCGAAGCCATGGCCAGCATCGCCGCCAAGGACCTGACCCACTGCATGACGCAGGACGTACCCGAGGCCTATCGTTCGGTCTGTTCCGACTTCAACGCCGCGACCGAGGAACTTGCCACCACGATCGGCGCGATCGACAGCGGCATGCGCCAGATCAACGGGGGCAGCGAGGAGATACGCAAGGCGGCGGAGGATCTGGCCAAGCGGACCGAACGCCAGGCCGCATCACTCGAGGAGACCGCAGCGTCGCTTGACGAGATCACCACGGCGGTCGGCGATTCTACCCGGCGTGCCGGCGAGGCGGGCATGCTCGTGGAGCGCATGAAGAGCGGAGCCGAGAAATCGGGCGAAATCGTCAAGCAGGCCGTGTCTGCGATGGACGCGATCGAAGCATCGTCGAGCGCAATCGGCAGCATCATCGGCGTGATCGACAACATCGCCTTCCAGACGAACCTTCTGGCATTGAACGCCGGCGTCGAAGCGGCCCGCGCCGGCGATGCCGGCAAGGGCTTCGCGGTCGTTGCCCAGGAAGTTCGAGAGCTTGCCCAGCGATCCGCCCAGGCCGCGCGCGAGATCAAGGACCTAATCACCCGGTCCAGCGAACAGGTGCGCAACGGCGTGGAGCTTGTCGGCAATACGGGCCAGGCGCTGCAGGTGATCGCCACGGACGTGAGCGAACTCACGCACCATATCGGCGCCATCGTCCAGGCCGCCCGCGAACAGTCGACGGCGCTCACCGAAATCAGCGCCGCCGTCAACACCATGGACCAGGCGACCCAGCAGAATGCGGCCATGGTCGAGCAGTCGACGGCGGCCACTCATGCCCTCACCGCCGAAATCGGCCGCATCGTCGAGATGATCCGACTGTTCGCAACAGGCAATCCGGTCTCGATCGTCGGAGAAGACTTGTCCGATGGCCGGCGGCGTACTGCGGCCTGAGTACCCTCATCCTTCGTTTACGATAGCGGCAGGTCCGATCCCGCCCCTGTCTCCCGAAAACTTCCGTTAAGGAATAAGTGGTCTGTTGAATAACTCTTACAATGCATAACTATCTTTATTGAAAAAGGACTGCCTCATGGGCCATCAACCCGCCACCGGCAAGCCATCGCGCCTCGACGCAGAAGTCTATCACAAGATTGTCGCGGAGATGGAAGACGGCATCATCGCGATCGATGCACGCGGCACGATCCAATACTGCAATCACGCAGTGGAAACCCTGTTCCAGCAGACAGCAGCGGACCTCGTCGGCAAGCCGGTTGAGGCGCTACTTCCTCCACGCTATCGCCAGATCCACCGCCACCACCTTGTCGGCTTCATGGAGGGGCAGGTCGACAGGAAATACATGGGCAGCCGGAAGTCCTTCATCGTCGGCCATCGGGCGGACGGAGCCGAGATCAATCTCGGCGCGACAATCCTGCGCACAGCCGACGCCAAAGGGCCGGTCTTCATCGCCGTGCTCCGCGACCTCACCGAGCGCCACGGCTACCAGCATGAGCTGGAGAGGCTCGCCAATACCGATCCCTTGTCCGGCATCAACAATCGCCGCGCATTCACCAGTCTTGCGAGCCGAGAACTCGCCCGATGCCAGAAAGCGCGGGATCCGGTCTCCCTGATCCTGTTCGACCTCGATGGCTTCAAAGCCATCAATGACGGATTTGGCCATGAGGTGGGCGATACGGTGATCTGTGAATTCGCCAACACCCTGAAATCGGTTGTCCATAGCGGAGACCTGCTCGCGCGCTGGGGCGGCGAGGAGTTCGTTCTTATGATGCCGGACACCGATCTCAGTCGCTGTGGCTCGGTCGCGGAAATGGTACGCGCCAATGTCGAAAGCCGCGTGTTCGGTGCCGCGAACGGCGTATCGCTTCATCTCACCGTCAGCGGAGGCGTAACCTGCGTAGCCAGTGCGACAGAAGGACTGGATGACATGATCCGCCGTGCCGATCATGCCCTATACGCGGCCAAGTCAGGCGGACGCAACAGGATCGTCGCCGAGACCGCCCTCCCGCCTATCGCCGCCTGAGACACACCTGCCCGTCTCTGCGAACTGTCAGCAACCTCACCGACCGGCTCGGCCAGACTTGCGCATTGCCGCGGGTTTGCTATTCCACACAGCGCGTGCCGCATTGGCCGCTCTTAACGCATTCCGTGACGAGGATCGATCCCATGGCCACAATGATCTACGGCATCAAGAATTGCGACACAATGAAGAAGGCACGCCGCTGGCTCGACGACCATGGCGTGGAATACGGTTTTCACGACTACAAGCTATCGGGAATCGACCGCGACCATCTCGATCGCTGGTGCGCTGATGCCGGCTGGCAGACCGTGCTCAATCGCGCCGGCACCACCTTCAGACAATTGCCCGACGAGGCCAAGGCCAATCTTGACCAGGAAAAGGCAATCACCCTGATGCTCGCCCAGCCGTCTATGATCAAGCGCCCGGTGCTGCGGGCCGACGGCACGCTGCTGGTCGGCTTCAAGCCGGAGGTCTACGCCGCCACGTTGAAGGCCTGACACCATGGCGAAGACCACGCGCGCGACCCAGTTCCTGGAAAAGGCCGGCGTTTCCTTCACCACCGTGACTTATGACTACGATCCGAACGCCGAACGCATCGGCCTGCAGGCGGCGGAAGCGATCGGCGAGGCGCCGCATCGCGTGCTGAAGACCCTGATGGCCGAACTCGACGGCAAGCCTGTCTGCGTCGTCGTACCCTCCGACAGGGAGGTGAGCATGAAGAAGCTCGCCGTTGCCTTCGGCGGCAAGCATGCGGCGATGATGAAACCGGCGGTGGCGGAGAAGACGACCGGCTATGTGGTCGGCGGCATCAGCCCGTTCGGCCAGAAGAAGCCGGTACCGACCGCGATCGAAGTTGAATCTCTGGCAGAACCGCAAGTCTACATGAACGGCGGCCAGCGCGGTCTGCAGGTTCGGCTTTCGCCGCAGGATGCGCTGAAGGCATTGAATGCCATTGCCGTGTCTCTCGTTGCCTGATCGCAGGCGCACCGTCTCTCGGCAGTTTCGCCCCGCGCCTTCATTTTCGCCGCAAAGCGCTTTAGGCTGGACGCTCCTATCACCAACAACCCTCAGGCCTTCCCATGACATTCCTGCCCGAATTTGAAATCGCCGTCGATCCGGTCCGCCTCGAAAAGCTCGCAGAAGTGGCCGTCAACGTCGGCCTGCAGTTGGAAAAGGACCAGGACTTGGTGATGACCGCGCCGCTCGCGGCATTGCCGCTGGTGCGTCTCATCACCAAGCACGCCTATATGGCGGGCGCCGGCATCGTCACCACCATCTATGCCGACGAGGAAACGACGCTGGCGCGTTATGCCCATGCCCCAGACGAGAACTTCGACAAGGCGTCCGGCTGGCTCTATGACGGCATGGCCAAGGCCTTCGAGGGCGGCGCCGCGCGGCTGGCGATTGCCGGCGACAATCCGATGCTGCTGGCCAGCCAGGATCCGGCCAAGGTGGCGCGCGCCAACAAGGCCAATTCGATTGCCTACAAGCCGGCGCTGGAGCACATCTCCAATTTCGACATCAACTGGAACATCTGCTCCTATCCCAACCCGTCCTGGGCCAAGCTCGTCTTTCCGGACCTGCCCATCGCCGAGGCCGTCGGCAGGCTCGCCGAGGCGATCTTCGCCGCTTCGCGCGTCAACGAGGCCGATCCGGTCGCCGCCTGGGCCGCCCACAATGGCGAGCTTCGCAAGCGCTCGAGTTGGCTGAACGGCGAGCGCTTCTCGGCGCTGCATTTCACCGGCCCCGGCACGGACCTGACCGTGGGCCTTGCCGACGGCCACGAATGGCATGGCGGCGCGTCCATGGCCAAGAACGGCATCACCTGCAATCCCAACATCCCGACCGAGGAGGTCTTCACCACGCCGCATGCGCTGAAGGTCGATGGTCGTGTCTCCTCGACCAAGCCCCTGTCGCACCAGGGCACGCTGATCGACAATATCCAGGTGCGGTTCGAGGGCGGCCGCATCGTCGAGGCAAAGGCGTCAAAGGGCGAGGAAGTGCTCTTGAAGGTGCTCGACACCGACGAGGGCGCGCGCAGGCTGGGCGAAGTGGCGCTGGTGCCGCATTCCTCGCCGATCTCGGCCTCCGGCATCCTGTTCTACAACACGCTGTTCGACGAAAATGCCTCCTGCCACATCGCGCTCGGCCAGTGCTATTCCAAGTGCTTCCTCGAAGGCGCGTCCCTCAGCCAGGACCAGATCAAGGCGCAGGGCGGCAATTCCTCGCTGATCCACATCGACTGGATGATCGGCTCGGACAAGGTCGACATCGACGGCATTCGCGCCGATGGCTCGACGGTTCCGGTGATGCGCAAGGGCGAATGGGCCTGATCGATCCGATCATCGGAAAGGCCGGTCACGCCGGCCTTTTCAACGCCAAACGCCGGCAGTCTTTGCCGGCTGGGGTCGGGACGCCCATTGCGCCGACCAGACGCTGACGAGCACCGCCACGAAGCCGAGCATCTGCAAGGGCGAGAGGTCTTGGCCGAGTAGTGTCCAGCCGAGCAGGGTCGCAACCAGCGGACTGAGGAAGCCGAGGGATGCGACCGCCGACGGCTCGAGACGGGCAAGGCCCCAGAACCAGACGAGATAGGTCAAAGCGCCGCCGATCAGGCCGAGATGGACGAAGCCGAGATAGTTGCTGAGCGTGAGGGTCGGTAGAGCCGGTTCCAGCAACAGCGCCAAAGGCATCAGCATGATGCCACCCGCGGTCAGTTGCCAGGCGGTGAAGGTCAGGCTGGAGACCGGCGGGCGCCAGTGGCGCGAGAGCACCGTGCCCGCCGCCATGGAGGCCGCCCCGGCAAGGCCCGCCGCCACGCCCAGCGGGTCGAGCGCGGCCTTCGGCGTCAGCACCAGCAGGGCCACGCCGAACAGCCCGCCGGCCGCCGCCAGCACCACGGCCCGGCGCATCGGCGTGCCGATCACGAGCCGGGCGAGACCGATGACGATCAGCGGCTGGATGGCCCCCACCGTGGCGGCGACGCCGCCCGGCAGGCGATAGGCCGAGACGAACAACATGGCCCAGAAGAATGTGAAGTTCAGCCCGCCGAGCACGAAGACGCGCGGCCACCAGCGGCCAGACGGCAGTCGCCGCACGATGGCCAGCAACAGCAGCCCGGCCGGCAGGGCGCGCAGCATGGCGACGGTCAGGGGATAGCCTTGCGGCAAGAGGCCAGTGGTGACGATATAGGTGCTGCCCCAGATCGCCGGCGCAAGCGCTGTCAGAGCAATCACCGCCACGGCTGATTTTACCTTCAGTTCCATTATCTTGACCTCAAACTACTTCATCAGATTATCGGCAGATATCTTGACGTCAAGCAAAATTGTCGGCTAGCTTGTCCCATGACCTCTCCCAAGCCCGACGCCGTCGACCACATTCTCGCCCAGTGGAACAGGGAGCGGCCCGATCTCGACGTCTCCGCCATGGGGCCACTCGGACGGCTGGCGCGGCTGCGCACCCATCTGTCTCGCGAGATCGACGCAGTCCTTTCAGCCCACGGGCTGAACAGCTCGACCTTCGACGTTCTGGCGACGCTGCGCCGCTCGGGCGCGCCCTATCGTCTCTCTCCTTCCGACCTGATGGCCACCATGATGGTCACTTCGGGCACCATGACCAACCGCATCGACCAGCTGGAGAAGCGGGAACTCGTCAAGCGCCTGCCCAATCCGGACGACCGGCGCGGGCTGATCGTGGCGCTGACGCCGAAGGGCCGCGCACTGGTGGACGAGGCCGTGGCGGCACATGTCGCCAATCAGGACCGGCTAATGGGCGTGCTCACCGGCGAGGAGCGCCAGGCGCTCGACGCGCTTCTGAGGCGACACCTCGCTGCCTTCGAATAGTCAGGGCTTGGCGATCACTGCGGGCATTCGTGAACTGACGTTCGGGCAGCGTCGGTGCGGTGTCCCCCGCACATCTTTCGTCTTCGTCGGGACCCCGGCAGTTGCCGTTCGTCCCCTGCTGCAACTGGTGCCGAAGCGCGGCGCAGAGAGATGCGACGGCTCCCATTTAAATCCCCGATGGATTCCCTATGTTGGATGAATGAAGCCCGGTTGTCGCGGGGTTGGCGCGGTTGCCAGCGCCGCCGCTCCAGCCCAATCCGAGAAGCCAAGGAGAAGAGATCATGAGACGGATCACAGGCGCAATTTTCGCGGGTCTCCTGCTGATACCTGCCTTGACATCACCGGCCATGACATCATCGGCCATGGCCGATGAAGCCGAACTGGCGGCGATCCTATTCGGGCGCAACTACAATGACGGCGTGACGGCCATTTCCGTCTGGCATGGCCATGTCGAGCGCCGCGCGGGCGGGCCGGTCGTGCCGACTTCCCAAACCCCGGCCCGCATGCGGGCGGCACAGGCTGAAGTGAACGCCGATCCCGTTCTTCGGGCGGCAATCGAAAGGCGCAACATCGCCCTTCACAATGTTGTTTGGGTGCAGACGGCCGCCAACGGCGGACGGATCCTCTACTATCGCTAAGCGCTGATCCTTAGCTGGCGCGTTCGTTCCCCGGCGTGCGAACCACCGAGGAGGTCAAAGCGATCGTTCAGCGGATGCGCCAGAGACAAGAAGGCGCCGCTGGCCATCAGAACAAGCTCCCCTGACCTGCCGGAGGCTCATTCTTCTTTGCTGGCCGAGCCGTAGTCGCGGCTCTCGCAGGTGCGCTGGGCGAAGCCGGCGACGATTGCGGTTCGCGCGCGGGCGGCCTCGGCGTCCCGTCGCCCCCATCGGTGACGGCCGAAATACGTCCGTCGGAAAATTCGATCGAGATCGACGCACCCGCGCTAAGCGCCGCCACACGCGAAACGGGCCGGTCACCCGCGTCGCGGATCACCGCATAGCCGCGCTGCAGCACGTTCTTGTAGGACAGCGACTGCAGCATGCGCTCGTGGCCGGTGAGCGTCGCGCGGTTTGCCCGCAGCTCGTTCAAGACCGCACTGTCGGCGCGCCGCGTGAGCCCCTCCAGCCGGTCGCGGCTGCGGTCGGTATGGCCACGCAGCCGGGCCGGTAGATTGCGCAGCACCGCATCGGCGCCGCCCACACGCGCGCGCAGGCGATCGATCATGCGTTCGATGATGCGTTCGGCGAGCGCCGCGCGCTCGGCGACCCTCTGGCGCCGCTCGCCGATGCGCCGCGCCAGCATATCGGGGCGCAGCGCCGATGCGGAGCGCTCGAAGGCCCGGCGCTTGGCCATGGTATTGAGCTCAAGCCCGCGGCCAAGCCCGGTCGCAGCCTCGTCAAAACGGCGACGTGGCAGCGCGAGCAGCTGGTCGAGCGAGGGCAAGGCTCGTGTCAACGCCCGAACACCCTGCCGCCGGATCTCCATCTGCCGAGAGGTCGCGCCGGAAAGCCGGGCGGCGATATTGGCGACCTGCGCAACCAGATCGGCCTTGACCGGCACCGCCATTTCAGCGGCCCCCGTCGGAGTCGGCGCGCGCACGTCGGCGGCATAGTCGATCAGTGTCCAGTCGGTCTCGTGACCGACCGCCGAGATCAGCGGAATGCCGCTCGCGGCGGCTGCGCGCACGACGATCTCGTCGTTGAAACTCCACAGGTCCTCGAGGCTGCCGCCGCCGCGCGCGACAATCAGCACGTCCGGCCGCGGGATTTGCCCCCCCGGTGTCAGCGCGTTGAAGCCATGGATGGCGTTGGCCACCTCCTCGCCCGAGCCCTCGCCCTGCACCTTGACCGGCCAGACCAGCACATGGACGGGGAAGCGGTCGGCGATGCGGTGCAGGATGTCGCGGATGACGGCACCGGTCGGCGAGGTCACTACGCCGATGACCTTAGGCATGAAGGGCAGGAGCTGTTTGGCGGCGGGGTCGAATAGCCCCTCGGCGCCGAGCTTGCGCTTACGCTCCTCGATCAGCGCCATCAGCGCGCCGGCGCCCGCCGGTTCCATCTGCTCGATGACGATCTGGTATTTCGACGAGCCGGGGAAGGTGGTGATGCGGCCGGTGGCGATCACCTCCATGCCCTCTTCGGGCCGGTATTTCAGCTTGGAAAAGGAGCCCTTCCAGATCACCGCGTCGATCCGCGACTTGTCGTCCTTCAGGCTGAAATAGGCATGGCCCGAGGAATGCGGACCGCGATAGCCGGAGATTTCGCCGCGCACGCGCACGTGGTCGAAGGCGGTCTCGATCGTGCGCTTGATGGAGCCCGACAGTTCCGAGACGGTGAACTCGGCGAGATTGGTGCGCGAATCATCGCTTGAGAAACTGGTCATGGCCCTTTCCTAACGCAAAACGCGGGCGAATTCAGCCGTAGGCCGCAGCCTTTCCCGGCCTTTCGCACCGGGCCGGGGCCTTGGCTTAATCGATAACCGACCTCAAAACCGTGTGCGGTAGAGCGCCATGCCCGACTTCGGATCGAGCGGCAGGGCTTCGAGATAGGACGGCACCTCGCCCCGTTCGAGCGCCGCGTAGAGCCCATCGGGTTTGAGGTCACGGATCGTCTCCGTCTGCGGATCCGAGCGGCAATAGGCGATGACAGTGGCGCCCGCGCCGCGCAGGAAGGCTTCGGCCTCCCCGGGCTGGGAAAGGCCGATATGCAGTTCTGTCAGCATGCCACCCTGATTGCGGTGATAGGGGGCGGATAGAACCCGGTGCGCGGTAAAGCGCAGGATTTCCGAGCCCGCATTCGATGGCGCGACCACGGTTGCCGGCGGCAGGCTGGCCAACTGCCGCAAAGCGACGGCAAATTCGCAATCCGCGCCCGTCGCCGAACCCGTCAACTGTGCCTCGAAGCGCCGTGTGATACCTGCCGTTCCTTCCGTCGCAAACACGCCGACGATCACCCAGACGCTCGGCACGGCGACGAGCGTCGAGACGGCGAAGGCAAAGCCCGCGCTGAGGTTCTCCGGGTCGTCCCTGGCATTGCGGCGCAGCTCGGCAATCAGCAGCGAGAGCGGTAGGACGGAGAGCAGGTTGGCGAAGACTGCGCCACGCAGTTGAACGAGCGCAACCGCCCAGGAGACCAGGATCAGCGGCAACAGGATCGCATGGACCTCCGTCCGATCCTTACGGGCAATGCGAAAGATGCAGACTGCAATGGCGAAAATTCCGACGGCATAAAAGCCGCCGATGCTGGCCGGCTCGATGCGCAGCTGACCAACAATCGACTGCGCCTCCGCGACGGAATTGAGCCAGAGCGTGAACAACAGCGGATCGAGGTCGTTGAGCGGGTTTTGCAGGCATTGCGGCGCGAGCACCAGCGCCGTGCCAAGCACGGCCACGCCGTTCAGCCCGAGCGCAGCGAAGCGAACCGGGCGCGATGCACGGCTTGCCAGCTGTACCGAAAGAAGCAGCAGCAGACCGCCGATGGCGGTTATTCCATAATAGCTGATCGAAAGGCTGTCGCAGGCGGCCATGGTGTAGAGGCGGGGCGGCACGGTGGCGAAGAACAGCGCTGAGATGGCGATCGTCACGGTCAGCGCGAACGCGCGCGCCGCCGGCGCAAAGGCCGAACCGTGCCAGGCCCACAGCACGGCGACGACGAGACAGGCGATTGCGACAAAGGGCGACGTCTCGGCGCCGATTGCGATCGCCAGCGCCGCCGCCAGGCCTGCAATGGCAAAACTCGCCGGCTTGTAACGAGGATCGACCAGCATGGCGGCAATGGTGGCGACGAGAACGAGCTGGACATTGTGGTGGTCGATCGCGCCGGGCAGGAAACGGTTCGAGGTCACGACGAGCAGCGCCGCAAGCCCAAGCGCGATCGGCATGGCGGACAAGCCGCCGATCCGGCGCGCGCCGATCGCCACGGCAGCAAAGAGCGGCAGTGTGAGGAAGAGCGGCCAGACCAGCAGCGCCGCCGCCTCGGCTCGTTCCGCTGGCAGTAATTGAGCAAAGCCCCAGATCAGGCCGGCAATGGGCAGGTCGACGAGGCGCGACCAGTGCATCAGCGTGCCGCCGTCCAGCCCGAGCCGGTACTGGGTGAGGTCGAACCACGATTGGCCGGCAAGGAGATCGCGCACCTGGACGAGACGCATCACGTCATCGTTGTCGGCGCCGACATAGTCGGTGGCACCCGGCAGGTTGATGAGCAGGAGAATAGCGACCGTTACGATGCCGTAGAAGGAGACGGCGAACCATGAGCGGCTCCAGAGCCAGGATTCTGTCCTGTCGCTCGTTCCCTGATCTGCCATGCGCGCCTCGTGCCCCCAATTCAGGCCTCCCGCACCACTGCGAGACAAAAAACAGGACCTGCCATCCATGGGCGAAACCTAGCCTTAACCTTCTCAAGAAATAGTAAAACCGGGCCGGACACGATGGTGGTCGGGCATGTCTTCTGTCGCGAGTAGCCGATATGCGTGGGCCAGCATCCGAAAACCTAGACGTGGCGGTACTGCTGCCCTGCTACAACGAAGCAGGCACGATCGGCGCCGTGGTGCAGGGCTTTCGCGCAGCACTGCCGCAGGCGCGCATCTATGTCTACGACAACAATTCCATCGACGGCACGGCGCTGACCGCCATGCTCGCCGGTGCGGCCGTCATGCGCGAGCGCCGGCAAGGCAAGGGCCATGTGGTGCGCCGCATGTTCTGCGACATCGAGGCCGACGTCTATGTCATGGCCGACGGCGACGGCACCTATGCACCCGACGATGCCGAGGAACTGATCCGCACGCTTCTGACGGAGCGCGCCGACATGGTGGTCGGCACGCGCCGCGGCGTGCATGCCGATGCCGGGCGCAACGGTCACGCCTTCGGCAACCGGCTGTTCAACAGACTTTATCGCTTCCTGTTCGGCAGCGACTTCACCGACATCCTGTCGGGCTACCGGGTCTTTTCGCGCCGCTTCGTAAAGAGCTTTCCCGCTGTGTCCGCCGGGTTCGAAATCGAGACGGAAATGTCGGTGCATGCCTCGCGGCTGAAGCTGCCGGTCTGCGAGCTCGAGCTCGACTATGGACGCCGGCCGGAGGGCTCGCATTCGAAGCTGTCGACCTTCAGGGACGGCGCGAAGATCCTCTGGATGTTCGCCATGCTGATGAAGGAGACGCGTCCTTTCGCCTTCTTCGGCGCGATCGCCGCCACGATCATGGCGGCAAGTCTCGTCTTCATGGCCCCGGTTCTCGTCGAGTACTTCACTACCGGCCTCGTCAGCCGCATGCCGACCTGGATCCTCGCGACCGCGCTGATGATGATGTCGCTGCTCGCCTTCACCGCCGGACTGATCCTCGATTCGCTCGCCCGCTCGCGCGCCGAACAGCTGCGCATCCACTACCTCAGCCTGCCGGCGCTCGCCCATGCACAGCAGGCTGCTCGTACGGACCGCGAAAAGCGTAAGCCGGCGCGAACCGCCGACGCGGCATGAAGAAGCTCGTCCGCTTCGGCATCGTCGGCACGGCCGGTTTCGTCATCGATGCCGCCCTGCTCTGGCTGCTGCTCGAAACGACGCCGCTCGGCCCCTTCCTCGCCCGCGCCATCGCCATTGCGGTTGCGCTCGTCGCCACCTGGTATCTCAACCGCAGCTTCACCTTCGGCGCCTCACGCCGTTCGATCGCGGTCGAAGGTTTCCGCTACGGCTCGGTCGGCATCACTTCGGCCATGGTCAATTATCTCATCTACAGCGGGCTTCTCCTGTCGCTGCCGATCCTTCAGCCGCTGGCGGCGCTGGTCATCGCCTCGATCGCCGCCATGGCCTTTTCCTTCGTCGGCTATTCGCGCTTCGTCTTTCGCCGCTGATCTCGGCCTCAGACAGTCTCCCAGCCGTCCTTCTCTCCGGCGCGATAAATCGCGTCGATGAAGCGCTGGTTGGCGCGGGAACTTTCCAGGCTGACGACGTCAGAGCGATCGCCGCCCAGCGCCGCCCGGGCGAAAGCCTCCGCCTCGCGCCGATACTGCCGGCTATCCTGGAAACGGAACACCTGCGACTGGTTATGCGACTGGTTGGAAAGCTCGACCTCTTCGGCGCCCCAGCGGTCGGCGTTGAACGGCGAGCGAACCTCAATGAAGCCTTCCGTGCCGTGGAACACCATGGACTGGCGGTTGGCCATCTGGGTCGAGACGTAGAAGCTCAGCTCGAAGGTGCCGAAATCCGCCTTGACGCTTGAATAGATGTCCGTGCCGAATTCCGCATCGCGCTCGACCACGGCCTGCACCTTCAACGGTTCGGTGCCGGTGGCGAAACGGGTGGCGATCGCCGGATAGACACCGATGTCCGGCAGTCCGCCGCCGCCGAGTTCGGGGATGTTGCGCATGTTGCCGGGGTCGCGGTTGAAATAGGTGAAGACGCCCTGCACGTGGCGCAGCCGGCCGATCGCCCCTTCGGCGAGCAGCGCGCGCACCTTTCGCCACACCGGGGTGTAAGTGACCATGAACGCTTCGGAGACCAGCACGCCGTTGCGGTCGCGCGCGGCGATCAGCTGGTCGATGTCGGAGGCCTTGAGCGCGATCGGCTTTTCGCACAGCACATGCTTGCCGGCATCCGCCGCCCTGATCGTCCATTCGACGTGCTGCGCGGTCGGCAGCGGAATGTAGACGGCATCGATCGTGTCGGAGGCCAGCATGTCCTCGTAGGAGCCGAAGGCATGCGGCACGGAAAAGCGGTCCGCCATGGCGCGCGCCTTGGAAAGGTCGCGGCTGGCAATGGCGGTGACGACGCAGTTTTCCGCGTCCTGCATGGCCGGCACGACGAGTTCCCGGCCGATCTTGGCCGTGGACAGAATTCCGAAACGCAGCATGGGGCTCCTCCTGTAACGTTGCCGCGCGACCCTAGTCAGAGATCCGTCGCTTGGCAACGGGCCTCGAAGGCAAGCCAGGGCGAGCCGCGTGACGAGTTATGATTGGCCGAAAATGTCCCATCATCGTCCGGAGACGAACTTTCTGCCTTTTTCTTCTGTGGTACTATCGGCTATCCAATCACCACAAAGGATGCAGAAAATGACCGACAGCAACACAGCCCTCCTTGTCATCGACGTTCAGGAATCCTTCCGCCACCGCCCCTACTGGCGCGATGAGGACGTGGTCGACTTCATCGCCAAGCAGCAGGCGCTGATCGACGGCGCCAAGGCCGCCGGCCATGCCGTCGTGCAGATATTCCACACCGACGACGATGCGGAGTTTCGCCTCGACAGCGGTTTCGTCACGACGCTCACCGGCCTCCGCATCGAGCCGGACGTCATCATCCACAAGACCCGCCACTCGGCCTTCGTCGGCACGCCGCTCGAAATCTGGCTGCGCCAGCGCGGCATCGGCCGGCTGATCGTCTCGGGCATCCGCACCGAACAGTGCTGCGAGACGACGACGCGCCACGGCGCCGATCTCGGCTTTGCCGTCGACTACGTGACCGAGGCGACGCTGACCTTCCCGATGACCCATGCCTCGGGCCAGGTGTTCAGCGCCGCCGACATCAAGATCCGCACCGAGCTGGTGCTGGCTGGCCGCTTTGCCCGCATCGCGACGGTCGAACAGGCGCTCGGCCAGATCGGTCTGGCCGCATGACAGTCGCGCCCTGCCCCGACCGCCGGACCATTCCCGTCTATGTCGTGCTGCCGCCGCACACGCTGCTGATGGATGTCGCCGGTCCGGTCGAGGTGTTGCGCTATGCCAATGTCGAACAGGAGGAGATCCTGTTCGACTGCCGTTTCGTCGCCGCCCGTGCCGAACAGACGACCTCGATCGGGCTTGTGCTCGCCAATCTGGAGCCCCTGCCCGAGCGACTGCCCGACGGCGCCTATGTGGTCATTTCCGGCAGCATGGGCGCGGTTCCCGATCCTTCGTCGGTTGCGGCCGAGCGGGCGGAGATCGCGCGCTGGCTGGCCCGCGTCGTTATGCCCGGCATCACGCTCGTCACCATCTGCTCCGGCGCCCTGCTCGCCGCATCCGCGGGCCTGCTCGACTGCCATGCCTGCACCACCCACGCGGACTGCATCGACGACCTCAGCCGTCTCGCTCCGACCGCGCAGGTGCTGGAAAACCGTCTCTTCGTCGAGGACGGCGAACGCTTTACCAGCGCCGGCATCTCCACCGGCATAGACCTGATGTTGCACATCGTCTCGAAGCTCACCGCCGCGCCGGTGGCACTGGCGATCGCCCGGACCATGGTGATCTACATGCGCCGCAGCGGCGCCGATCCGCAGCTCTCGCCCTGGCTGTCCGGCCGCAACCACCTGCACCCGGCGATCCACCGCATCCAGGATGCGATCATGTCCGATCCGGCCCGCGACTGGACGCTTTCACAGCTGGCAGATCTCGGCCATCTGAGCGAACGCCACATGACGCGACTGTTTCGCGAACACGCCGGACTGTCTGTCATCGCGTACGTCAATCTGATGCGGGTGACGCTGGCCCGCGACATCCTCTCCCATTCCCGCCTCGACATGGAGACGGTGGCAGAGCGGGCGGGATTTTCCTCGCCGCGTCATCTGAGGCGCATCTGGGCGCAGCACAATACCCTGCCGCCCAGCCACTACCGCACGTCCGATCAAAGAAATTGAGTGGTCGATCACAGGCGCGGTTGCTAACCTGCAGGCTCCCAGCCCGGCCGCCTTCGGCCGCCTCCCGCGAACCACGGAGTTTACCCATGCAGAAGCGTTCGCTCGGCCGCACCGGCCTTTCCATCGCGCCCGTCGTCTTCGGCGGCAATGTGTTCGGCTGGACCGCCGACGAAAAGACCTCGTTCGACCTGCTTGATGCCTTCTTCGACGCCGGCTATAATGCGATCGACACGGCAGACGTCTATTCCTCCTGGGTCGACGGCCACAAGGGCGGCGAGAGCGAGGAAATCATCGGCCAGTGGCTGAAGCGCGGCCATGTCGCCCGCGACAAGGCGGTGATCGTCACCAAGGTCGGCTTCGACAGCCAGGGCCGCAAGACCGGTCTGTCGGCCAAGTGGATCGCCGAGGCAGCCGAGGCCTCGCTCAAGCGGCTCGGCACCGACTATATCGACCTCTATCTTGCCCACAAGCCGGACGAGGACGTGCCGATCGAGGAGACGCTGGAGGCCTTCGCCCGGCTCAAGCAGCAGGGCAAGGTCCGGGCGATCGGCTGCTCGAATTACGAGGCCGGGCAGTTGCAGGCTTCGCTCGACGCAGCCGCAAAGAACAATCTGCCACGCTACGACGTCGTGCAGCCGGAATACAATCTCTACACCCGCGACAGGTTCGAAGGGCCGCTGGCCGACCTCTGCATGAGGGAAGAGATCGGCGTCATCAGCTATTACGCGCTCGCCGCCGGCTTCCTCACCGGCAAGTATCGCAGCCTGAAGGACACGGAAGGCGCCGCCCGCAGCTACCGCGTCGGCGAATATCTCGACGACAAGGGGTTGAGGATCCTCGCCGCCCTCGACGAAGTGGCCGCCGAGACCGGAACCTCGCCGGCAACCGTCGCCATCGCCTGGGTCGCCGCCCGCCCCGGCATCACCGCGCCGATCGCCTCAGCCACCAGCCTTCGCCAGCTCGACAGCCTGATCGCCGCCGGCAAGCTCACGCTTTCCGACGCCCAGATGGCACGCCTCACCGAAGCCGGAGCGTAAGAGATCCATGACCGTCGAGATTCGTGACGCCCAACCCGCCGACGAAGCCGCCTGGCAGCGGCTGTGGAAGGGATACCTCACCTTCTACAAGGTCGACCTATCCGAAGAGGTCACCAACCATACCTGGGCGCGCATCCTCGATCCCTCGTCCCGCATCGCCATGCGCGTGGCGCTGGTCGACGGCCAGATGGCGGGCTTTGCCATCCACCATTTCCACGATTCCACCTGGGCACTGACCCCGGATTGCTATCTGGAGGACCTTTATCTCGACGAGAAATTCCGCGGCCGAGGCCTCGGCCGGGCACTGATCGACGATCTGATAACCCTGGCGAAGCAGAAGGGCTGGTCCCGCCTCTACTGGCACACCAACCACGACAACGCGACGGCGCGCAAGCTCTACGACACCTACGCGAAGGAAGACGGACACGTGCGCTATCGAATGGCGCTCACCGCATGACAGACCGCAGACCCACGCCGCCCTTCGCGTCTGGCTTGCGGAAAGGGCGGGTCTCTGCGACGATCGCCAGTACCATTGGTTTCTACGACACTTTTTGATCGAACCGCTGGATCTGTCTCTGGCTTTCAGCTTCACTGCATTGTCGGGCCAAACGGTTTGTGCCCTTAGGAGACGCCCCTTGAAACACCGCGAACTTGGCCCCCTCACCGTTTCCTCGCTCGGCCTCGGCTGCATGGGCATGACACACGGCTATACCCGGACCGGCGACGAGGCGGGATCGCTGGCGACGCTTGCCCGCGCCGTCGAACTCGGCGTCACGCTGTTCGACACCGCGGAAATCTACGGGCCGTTCACCAACGAGATCTTGGTCGGCAAGGGCCTGAAGCCCTATCGCGACCGGGTGCAGATCGCCACCAAGTTCGGCTTTCGCATCAACACGGAAAATCCCAACGACGCGAGCGCCGGTGGCACGGATTCGCGCCCCGAACATGTGCGCGAAGTCGCCGAGGCCTCGCTGAAGCGGCTCGGCGTCGAGGTGATCGACCTGTTCTACCAACACCGCGTCGACCCGGACGTGCCGATCGAGGACACGGTCGGCGCCATGGCCGACCTTGTCCGCCAGGGCAAGGTGAAGGCGATCGGTCTGTCCGAGGCGAGCGCCGCGACGCTCAGGCGTGCCCATGCCGTGCATCCTATCGCCGCCATCCAGAGCGAATATTCGCTGTGGACCCGCGATCCGGAAGAAAACGGCGTGCTCGATACCTGCCGCGAACTCGGCATCGGCTTCGTCCCCTTTTCGCCGCTCGGCCGCGGCGTGCTGACCGGCGCGCTGAAGACGCTCGACGGCATGGCGGAGAACGACTTCCGCCGCTCGCTGCCGCGCTTCTCGCAGGAGAATTTCGACGCCAATCTGGCGCTAGTCTCGGCGCTGGAGGCGATGGCGGCGGAAAAGGGCGTGACGCCGGGCCAGCTGGCGCTGGCCTGGGTTCTGGCCCAGGGCGATTTCATCGTGCCGATCCCCGGCACGACCAAGATCGCCAATCTGGAAAAGAACGTCGCGGCCGCCGACATCGCGCTGTCGGCCGATGAAGTCCGGACGCTCGGCGACATGCTCTCGCCGCAGAAGGTGGCGGGGGCGCGCTATCCGGAACGCATGGCGAAGATGGCGGGGCGCTGAGCCCCTCCGTGCGACCCGCGTGGCATCAGGCCTTGGCGCGCCTTGCCCCCGCGCCGGCGGACGTACCTGCATAGTGCAGGCGCTTGTTTTCGTACATCAGGTCGTCGGCGCGTTTCATCAGCGCTTCCATGCTCTCGCCCGGCTCGCTGGTCGCGCAGCCGAGCGATATGCTGAGCAGCGCATCGGAATAGAACTGGTTGTTGATCTTCAGGATCTCGTGGATCGTGTCGACTATGCCCTGGGCGACCTGCCGGTCCGCGCCCGGCATCAGGACCGCAAATTCGTCGCCGCCGATGCGCGTTGCATGGTGGGGCGGCTTGACGACGCTGTTCAGGACCTCGCCGAAGCGCCGAAGCAGCGCATCGCCGGCATCGTGGCCGCGCTGGTCATTGGCCTCCTTCAGGCCGTTGAGGTCGATGACGATGGCCGAAACCGGCCTGAGCGACTTGCGCTCGAGCCTGTTCAACTCGTCGGTATAGAAGGCGCGGTTGTGCAGCTTGGTCAGGATGTCGTGCTTGCCGAGATATTCGAGATAGGCCTCGGCCTTCTTGCGGGCGGTGATATCCGTCAGCGCAACCTGCACCCGCGACCAATCGCGCTCATGGCCGGGGAAGACCGCGAAGTTGAGGAGGATATGGCGAACGCTGCCGTCGAGCGCGTAGTTCACCACCTCGCGGCTATGATAGAGCCGATTGTCCCAGAGATCGATCAGTTGTTCACGGAACGGCTTTTCCATCTCGTCGCGGAAGATGTCGCCCTGGCGAAGCAGCAGCGTCTGGCGGTCGGGCGCACCGAAAAGGTCGAGCGTCGCCTGGTTGACGTCGAGCACCCGGATCTCCGACATGCATTGGCGCACGAACTCGGGATGAACGTCGGTGAAGACGCGGAAATCGACGATGCCGCGTGACCGCACATCCTCGAGCAGGTCACGGATACTGCTGAAATCCTCGATCCACAGCGAGACGGGCGAGTGCTCGAAGACGCCTTCGGCATAGCGCCGGTTCTCCAGCTCGGCTCGCCGGGCGTCTTCCCGTTCCGTCACGTCCTCTGTCGTCACCAGCAGTTGGCCGAGCGTCTGTTCGTGACCCGGAAGGACGGAACCGCGCAGTTGAATGTCGAGGCGGCGACCAGTCAGCGTGTAGTTGACCGCGCTCCCGGCG
Organism: Rhizobium arsenicireducens; assembly: GCF_964021225.1. NCBI lineage: Bacteria > Pseudomonadati > Pseudomonadota > Alphaproteobacteria > Hyphomicrobiales > Rhizobiaceae > Rhizobium > Rhizobium arsenicireducens. The sequence continues at coordinate 3,097,876 of NZ_CAXHYK020000001.1, forward strand.
AATTCCGTCCTGCCTTCCCAGAGATCCGTCAACTCGTTGATGTGGGTCTCCCACATGTCGTCACAGAAGACCTTGCCGAGATTGCCGGCAAGCTGTTCGAGGTCTTGCGCCTCGAACAGCTCGAGCGTCTTGCGGTTGACCTGCAGGATGCGGATCTTGGCAGAACACTCCGCCACGCGTCTGCGGTCCTCTTTGAGAAAGGCGCGAAGATCTGTCACGCCCTCAGCGCGCCAGGCGTCGAACTGCGCTTTGACCTCGCTGAAATCCTCGATCCACATTGCAATCGGAGCGAGTTCGAAAATATTCGCGTCAACAGAACCGCTCATTGGAGTATCGCCCGCCTGAGAAAAATCGCGTCAAAAGAACTTCTGACCCTCGGGATATCGAGACAGACTATTCAGTATTGATTAAATCTCTATTGACCGGTCGCTGTCGAAGTTTGCGCCGGACGGGAGCGGCGTTCTCGACGACGCTCCCGGGCAGTTTCTCCACTCAGGCGCGCAGGCTGCCGCCGGTGGTCTTTTCGACATTGCCGACGATCTTCTTGGTCAGCGCGTCGAAGTCCTCGTCGGTCAGCGTCTTGTCGGCCGGCTGGATCAGCACCTCGATCGCCACCGACTTCCGACCCTCGCCGAGCGAGGCCCCCTCGAAGATGTCGAAGACGTTGACGCCAGTGATCAGCTTGCGGTCGGCGCTGGCCGCCGCCTTGATGATCGCGCCCGCCTCGACCGACTTCTCGACCACGAAGGCGAAGTCACGCTTCACCATCTGGAAGGGCGAGAGATCGAGCGCCGGCTTGGTGCGGGTCGCCTTCCTCTTCGGCTCCGGCACGACGTCGAGATAGACCTCGAAGCCGCACAAAGCGCCGGACACGTCGAGCGCCTCCAGCGTTTTCGGATGGAACTCGCCGAAATGGCCGATTACCACCTTCGGACCCATCTTGATCGTGCCGGAACGACCCGGATGGTACCAGGCCGGACCGCCCTGCTCGACCTGAACGTTCGACATCGGCAGGCCGCAGGCCTCCAGAACGGCGAGCGCATCGGCCTTGGCGTCATAGACGTCGACCGGCTTGCCGCCGCCCTTGGCCGCGTTCGACCACATGCGGCCGGCACCGGCAAGCGAGGCCGTGCCGCGGCGGATGCCGCCGGCGACCCGACGCTGCCCTTCCGGCTTGTCGCTCTCATAGGTGCCCGAGACCTCGAAGATCGCCACGTCGCCGAAACCGCGGTCGGCATTGCGCTGGGCAGCCGTCAGCAGGCCCGGCAGCAGCGAGGGGCGCATGTCCGACATGTCGGCGGCGATCGGATTGGCGAGCTTCAGCGCACGGCTTCCGCCGCCGAAAAGCTTTGCATGCTCTTCCGGGATGAAGGACCAGGTGACCGCTTCCAGCATGCCGCGTGAGGCCAGCGCCCGCTTGGCCGTGCGGGTGCGGATCTGCAGGGGTGTGAGGATCTTGGCGTTGACGCTGCCGGTCGGCGCCAGCGGCTCGGGCTTGATCTGGTCGACGCCATGCACGCGCATGACCTCTTCCACCAGGTCGGCCTTGCCATCGACGTCCGGACGCCAGGAGGGCACCGCGACGGAAACCGTCTCACCTTCGCCCGCGACCTCGAAGCCGAGGCCGGTCAGGATCTGGCGGGCTTCGTCATTGGATACGGTGAGGCCGGTCAGCCGCTTCACTTCCGAGAAGGGGAAGTCGACGGTCTTGCGGTCGAAACCCTTGTAGCCGACCACCTTGGCCTTGGCCGCGGTGCCGCCGCACATGGAGAGAACCAGTTCGGTGGTGCGCTCGAGGCCGGGCATCATGTATTCCGGGTCGACGCCGCGCTCGAAGCGATAGCGCGCATCGGTGATGATGCCGTGGCTGCGGCCGGTCTTGGCGATGTTGATCGGATCCCACAGCGCGGATTCGATCAGAACCTCGGTTGTGTTCTCGTCGCAGCCGGAGTGTTCGCCACCCATGATGCCACCGATCGATTCCGGACCGTTGTCGTCGGCGATGATGACATTGGCCGGATTGAGCTTGTAGGTCCGCGTGTCGAGCGCCAGGATCTCCTCGCCCTGACGGGCGCGGCGCACGGTGAGCGTTCCCTTGACCTTGGCCGCGTCGAATACGTGCATTGGCCGGCCCTGGTCGAAGGTCATGTAGTTGGTGACGTCGACCAGCGCCGAGATCGGACGAAGGCCGATGGCCAGCAGCCGCTGCTGCATCCAGCGCGGGCTCGGGCCGTTCTTCACGCCGCGCACGAGACGATAGGCGAAGCCCGGGCAGAGCTTCTCGTCGTCGAGCACGATCTTGACCTCGATCGGCGTTTCGCCGTCGGTCTTGAATTCGGGCGCCTTCGGCTGCTTGAGCTTGCCCAGCCCGGAGGCGGCGAGATCGCGGGCAATGCCGAAGACGCTGGTGCAGTCCGGGCGGTTCGGCGTCAGGTTAATCTCGATGACCGGATCGTCGAGGCCGGCATAGGACGCGAACGACCTACCGACCGGCGCGTCGTCCGGGAGATCGATGATGCCGTCGTGATTGTCCGACATGTTGAGCTCCTTTCGGAGCACATCATGCCGTGGCTTTCGACGCCGCGGATCTTGCCGACGGCCAGCGTCACGTCGATGCCGGGCACATAGGTGCCGGGCCGCGCCAGCGCGCCGACCAGGCCGGCCCGCGCATTCGGCGCGCCGCAGACGATCTGCACCGGGGCCGAACCGTCGCCGGCGTCGACCGTCAGGACCTTCAAGCGGTCGGCTTCGGGATGCTTTTCGGCGGTCAGGATTTTTGCGATGACGAAGGGCTTGTAGGCCGCCTTGTCATCGACGTCCTCGACCTCGAGGCCGATCGCGGTGAGGCGCTCGCAAATCTCGTCGAGCGTGGCGTCGGTTTCCAGGTGATCCTTCAGCCAGGAGAGTGTGAATTTCATGGGTCTATCCTCCTTACGCGCTCAGGCCGCCAAACAATGTCGGCACGTCGAGCGGGCGGAAACCGTAGTGGCTCATCCAGCGCACGTCGGCGTTGAAGAAGTCGCGCAGGTCCGGCATGCCGTATTTCAGCATGGCGATGCGGTCGAGGCCCATGCCCCAGGCAAAGCCCTGGTATTCATCGGGATCGAGACCGCCGGCGCGCAGAACGTTCGGGTGAACCATGCCGCAGCCGAGGATTTCCATCCAGTCCTTGCCCTCGCCGAACTTGACGATCGGGCCGGACGAGCGGTCGCATTGGATGTCGACCTCGAAGCTCGGCTCCGTGAAGGGGAAGAAGGACGGGCGGAAGCGCATGGTCACGTTGTCGACCTCGAAGAAGGTCTTGCAGAATTCTTCGAGGATCCAGCGCATGTGGCCGACATGGGCGGTCTTGTCGATCACCAGGCCTTCGACCTGGTGGAACATCGGCGAATGGGTGGCGTCACTGTCCTGGCGATAGGTCTTGCCCGGAATGACGATGCGGATCGGCGGCTTCTGTGCTTCCATGGTGCGCACCTGCACCGGCGAGGTATGGGTGCGCAGCACCTTGCGGTCGCCGTTGTCGTCGGGCTCCAGGAAGAAGGTGTCGTGCATCTCGCGGGCCGGATGGCCTTCGGGGAAGTTGAGCGCGGTGAAATTATAGTAGTCGGTCTCGATATCCGGGCCTTCGGCGATCGAGAAGCCCATGTCGGCGAAGATCGCGGTGATCTCGTCGACGATCTGGCTGATCGGATGGATGCGGCCGCGCTCGGCGGGCGAGGAGCGGACCGGCAGCGAGACGTCGACGGTCTCGGCCTTCAGCCGCGCGGTGATGGCGGCGTCCTTCAGCTCGGTCTTGCGGGCGGTGATCTTTTCGGTGACTTCGGTCTTCAGCGCGTTGATCGCAGCACCGCGCGTCTGGCGCTCTTCCGGCGTCATTGAGCCCAGCGTCTTCAGGAGGTCGGAAACCGACCCCTTCTTGCCAAGGGCTGCCAGGCGGACCGCTTCAATATCGGCCTCGTTGTCGGCTGCGGCGATGTCGGCGAGAAGCGCCGTTTTCATACTGTCGAGATCGGACATGTCCGTTTCCTGCCCTTTAAACCACCGTGGTCCCTAACGCCCCGGCATGACGACAAAATGAAAAACCCGCGCTAGCCCTGCCAGCGCGGGTTTCCCAACAATTTCTTCTTACAAAAGCTTGGGAAGCGCTGGCTTACTTGACCGCGCTTTCAAACTCGTTGGCCGTGCCGGCATCCTTGAGGTAAGCCAGTGCCTTCTTGGCAGCCGCGATCAGCGAGCCGAAGGCTGCCGGTTCGTGGATGGCCATGTCGGACAGAACCTTGCGGTCGACTTCGATGCCAGCCTTGTTCAGGCCGTCGATGAAGCGGCCGTAGGTCAGGCCGTGTTCGCGCACAGCAGCGTTGATACGCTGGATCCACAGGGCGCGGAAGTTGCGCTTGTTGACCTTGCGGTCGCGGTAGGCGAATGCCTTCGAACGATCCACAGCGGCCTTCGCGGCGCGGATCGTGTTCTTGCGGCGGCCGTAGAAGCCCTTGGCTGCCTTGAATACCTTGTTGTGCTTGGCGCGGGAAGTTACGCCACGTTTTACGCGTGCCATGTCATGATCTCCTTAAATGATCCAAAAAGCGACGAGGGTCTCAGAGACCGTTCGGCAGGTAGTTCTTGATGACCTTCTTGCCGTCAGCTTCGGAAAGAACCATCGTGCCGCGTGCATCGCGGATGAACTTGTTGGACCGCTTGATCATGCCGTGGCGCTTGCCGGCGGCGGCCGCGAGGACCTTGCCGGTGGCAGTGATCTTGAACCGCTTCTTGGCGGAGGATTTCGTCTTCATCTTGGGCATTTTGCTACTCCATTGTTCTTGTATCGAAACAGGCAGACGAATGCCCGTTTTCAAGCATAAAGAACGGCCACGGCATGCCCTGCCGGACCGTTCGGACGCGCGCTTATAACCGCTGACGGAGAAAAGCGCAACGGGTCGCATCGGGAATCTCCAACGCTCGCCGTCGATGCGAGCCCGCTACCCGCGAAGCGGCACCGACAGCCGGACCGACAGCCCGCCGAGCTGCGAGCGTCCAAGCTCCAGCGAACCGCCATAGGCCGAGAGGATCTCCGCGGTGATGGAGAGCCCGAGGCCGGAGCCGCCGTCGTCATCCCCCAGGTGCACGCCCCGCGACGGGAGGATGGCCAGGTCTGCTTCCGATGTGCCCGGACCGTCGTCCTCGACGGTCACCACCGCCGCCTCGTCCTCGGCGGTGGCCGTGATGCGAATTTCGCCCCGGGCAAACCGGGAGGCGTTGTCGAGCACATTGCCGAGCGCCTCGGCGAAATCCGCTGCATCCATATCCACGGCAAGTCCCGCGGGAATTCGGATCTGCCAGTCTATGCCGCGCGGCCCGGTGATCGGTTTCAGCACCATGACCAACTTGCCGACGAGCGGGCCGAGTTCCGTCAGGCCCATCTGCTCGACACCGAGCCTTGCCGACTGCAATTGCCGATCGGCCCGCTGGCGGATAAGATCCACCTGCTGGCGCGCGAGGTCCTTCTCATGGGGCGGAAGTTGGTCCGCAAGGTGCAGGAGCACGGTCAACGGCGTCTTGAGCCCGTGGGCCAGATCGCTGGCGCGCGCCCTTGCCCGTTCCACCGCGGTGGCGCGTTCCGTGAGCAGGAGGTTGAGCTCGCAGACGAGCGGCCCGAGTTCCGAAACGCCGACATCGTCGACCGAACTGGCCTGTCCCGCGCGCACCAGCCCGACCCGCTGTTGCAGTCGCGCCAGAGGCGCCAGTCCGACCCCGACCTGAAAGATCGCTGCCGCAACCAGAACCGCGGCACTGAGCACCAGCATCAGCGTCATTGCGCTGTGAAACTGGGCAACGGCGTCGTCGAACTCGAAACGTTCGAAGGCCGCAGACAAGGCAAAGCGCGAGGACCCGTGAGGCTCGTCGAGGGCGATCTCACGCCGGTAGACGAAAAGGTTGGCGCCATCGGGGCCTTGCGCCTCGATAAATCCGTGATCCGTCGGGACCAGCGCAGTGTTCGGCAGATCGACATCCCAAAGCGACCGCGACCGCAGAACCTCGCCCGTCTGCGCGACCACCTGCCAGTACCGCCCGCTGCCGGGAAGCGTGAAGCGGGGATCCGTCGGCGTCTTTGCGAGCAATACCTTGCCGTCGCGCAATTCGAGGCCCGCGACGAGTTGATCGACGATCCCGGACATTTCCACCCTGTAGCGCTCGGCCACATAGCCCGAAAAGACCCGGCTCAGCCCGTAACCCAGCATGAGAAGGATGAAGACGATGGCGGCGAAAGCTCCAAGGGCCAGTCGGATCCGCAGCGACGCGATCATGCGTTTTCATCCGGCACAAAGTAGCCGAAGCCGCGCCGCGTCTCGATCGCCTCCGGGTCGGTCTTGCGCCGAAGCCGGGCGACCATGGCCTCGACGGAATTCTTCGCCGCATCGTCGTCGCGTCCCTGGACGCGACGGGCGATCTCGATCGGATCGAAGACGCGGCCGGGCTCGCTGACGAGCAATTGCACGAGGCGATATTCCAGCGCGGTCAGTTCCAGCGGCCGGCCGTCATAGGTCACGCGGCGCGCCTGGTCATCGACGACGAAGCGGCCTGCCGACTTGATGGACGACGGCCGCCCGCGGGAACGGCGCAAAAGCGCCTTGAGACGCGCGACCAGTTCTTCGCTGCGGAACGGCTTCGGCAGGTAGTCGTCGGCGCCGGCCTCGAAACCGTCGACACGCTCCATCCAGGAGCCGCGCGCCGTCAGGACCATGATCGGCGTATCGACGCCTGCGGCGCGCCAGCGCTTCAGGATCGACAGACCATCCATGCCGGGCAGGCCCAGATCCAGAATGATTGCCGCATAGTCGTTGGTTTCGCCCTCGGCCCAGACTTCGGGACCCGTCGCCAGGTGGTCGACAAGGTATCCCTCGGCCTCGAGCTTGGCTTTCGTGTGCTCGGCGATATCGCGATCGTCTTCGGCAAGCAGCAGCCGCATGTCTTCACCACAACCCGAAAGGGCCGAGCGTGCGGCCGGTCTCTGCATTGAGACGCAATGTGCGCACACCGCCTTTTTCGTTCTCGACCTTCAAAATGTAAACCGATGTCTTGCCGCCGAGCTTCAAATCGACCGACAGGACACGGCCGGCACCCATGGCTTTCACCCGGCTCAGAATCTCGCGTAGCGGCAGAATGCGGCCGTCGCGAACGGCATCGCGCGCTTCGACATGGTCCGCGTCATCCCGCTTGTCGGCGTTGCCCTGATCCTTGCCACCATCGTCCTTGCCGCCGTCGCCGCCACCATCCTCGCCGCCATCGTCTCCGCCATCGTCGCCACCGTCGTCTCCGCCATCGTCGCCACCGTCGTCTCCGCCTTCGTCACCACCGTCATCTCCGCCATCCTCGGCGAACGCCGGATTGACAGGCAGCAGCGTACCGGCGCTGGGCAGCGCCGCCAGCAACAACAGCAGGAAATCTCGCCTGTCCATGGTTCTCACATGTTCGTTTCATCTTGGCTGCGCGATCCGCGTCGAGACTAGCGACTGTCGGGCCGAAGCGCCACTGCAACGCAAGGACCCCGCCCGGTTACGGGCGGGGTGAAACAGCTGCGGCGCCGGCGGCTGCGCCGCAGCCGCTTCAACGGACCTCAGTGTGCCGGAACGATGGTCACGGCAGTCACCGAATTGCGCGGCGCGTTGATCGTCACTGCGGTCCGATTGTGTTCCTTCTCGATTTCCAGATCCAGGCGGCGCCCCGTCTGGTCGATGGCAACCATCGAGCCGTTCGCCAGCCCACGCAACTGGGCGTCAGTGACCACAAGGCTGGTGCGGTCGTCGCGACCCTGGTCGGCATTCACGCCCGTCGTGTCGACATCGTCATCGGCGCCATTGTCGTCGACGCCGTTGTCATCCGTCGAATCGTCATCCGCACCGTTGTCGTCGTCGCCATGGTCGTCGGTGCCATTGTCGTTATCGTCGTTGCCGTTTTCGTTGTCGTCATTTCCGTTGTCGTCATTGCCGCCATTGTCATTGTCGTCGCCCCCATTGTCGTCATCGGCCATGGCGGCAGACAGGATCGAGGCGCCTATAGGGGCCGAAATCGTGGAGACCAGCGCCGGCGCAATGGTCAGCGAGAAGAGGGCGGCGGTGGAGACAAGCAGGTTTCTGCGCAGCAAGTTGAACATTTTTTCCTCCGGTTTGCAGCGATGAACTCGATGAAGAGCATCATGCGTCCGGGGTACTGACAGTTCACCGCGCCCGACTGTCAGCCAATTGTCAGCACAGCGCATGAAAAAGCCGCCCGGAGGCGGCTTGGTTCATCGCGGAAATGAAAGCCCGGCTCACTTCGGAGCAAGCACCATCATCATCTGTCGGCCTTCAAGCTTCGGCTCGGCCTCGACCTTGGCGATGGTGACGGTATCTTCCTTCACCTGCTGCAGAAGCTTCATGCCGAGTTCCTGGTGGGCCATTTCGCGGCCGCGGAACTTGAGCGTCACCTTGACCTTGTCACCCTCTTCGAAGAAGCGGTTCATGGCCCTCATCTTCACCTCATAGTCATGGGTGTCGATGTTCGGACGCATCTTGATTTCCTTGACCTCGACGATCTTCTGCTTCCTGCGCGCTTCGGCCGCCTTCTTCTGGTTGGCGAATTTCAGCTTGCCGAGGTCCAGGATCTTGCAGACGGGCGGCTCGGCATGGGGGGAGATCTCGACGAGATCAAGACCCGCCTCTTCCGCCATCCTGAGCGCCTCTTCCGTCGGCACGATGCCGAGGTTCAAGCCTTCGTCATTGATAAGCTGGACCCGGGGAATCCGGATCTCCCGATTGGAGCGCGGCCCTTCCTTGACAGGGGCATCGGCTTTGAAAGGTCTGCGAATGGTCGTATTCTCCTACATTATTGCGGATGACTGTAACGCCTGCCTGCGCGAACGTCGCGCGTTCGCGCTATTTGGCCATTACAGATTTCGAAGTCAATAACACGCTTCGTACGGAAAATCACCTGCTGTCCGTCACTTCGCGAATCTGTTTTACAGAGCCTGTTCAACCACGGAGCCGCCCATGACCTCCCCCCTCTCGCGCCGAGCGCTCAGACAATCACCGTCGGCCGGGACGAGGATGCACGCGACATCGCCATCATCGCCCGCTCTGCTGCCACAACGACCGCGCCCAACAGCCCTGCGCTCCTTTGGCTCGGCGGCTACCGCTCCGACATGAGCGGCACGAAGGCCCTCGAAATGGACGCGCTCGCGGCGGAAAAGGGCCTGGCGTCAATCCGTTTCGACTATTCCGGCCACGGCGCCTCGGGTGGCGAATTTCGCCGGGGCACGATTTCCCGATGGCTGGAAGAGACACGCGCCGTCATCGACCATGTCGCCCCGCCGAGCCTCGTGGTGGTCGGCTCGTCCATGGGCGGCTGGATCGCGCTGCGGCTGGCACAGGAGCTTGCCAGGAGCGGCACCGGACCGCGGCTCGCCGGCATGGTGCTGATCGCGCCTGCACCCGACTTCACTCTCGATCTGATCGAACCGAACCTTTCCGATGCCGAGCGGGCGTCGCTTGCCGAGCGCGGCTATTTCGAGGAACCCTCGGAATACAGCCCAGAGCCCAACATATTCACCCGCGCCCTGATCAAGGACGGCCGCCTCAACCGCGTGCTGACGGGCATCATCGAAACTGGTTGCCCGGTGCATATCCTGCAGGGCATGGCCGATCCCGACGTCCCCTATCGTCACGCGCTCAAACTCATGGAATTCCTGCCGGCCGACGATGTCGTGCTCACTCTGGTGCGCGATGGCGACCATCGGCTGTCGCGCCCAGAGGACATCGCGAGGATGAAGGCGGCGATCCTTGCCATGATCGATGCGGAGCACGCGCCGGATCTGTAGCATTTTAACCATAGTTGACAAATCCCTAACGCGCGGTCGGCAGCGCGATTGACTCGAGACCCGCTTGGACCTTAACGTTTTGTTAAGGATTTAGGGGACGAGTTCATGATGAACCGATCGCGCGCTTTCGCCGCTTTGCTTCTGGTGCTCGGCGTTTCGGCGCCGGCCGGCAACGGCTTCACGGCACCCAAGCCACAGTTGTCGATGGTGACGGGCAGCGTGACTTCGCAGCCGATCGGCCACTACGAGTTCTGCCGTCTCAATCGCGACGAGTGCAACGTAAAGAGCAAGCCTGGCACCTTGCCACGGCTGACCCCGCGCGGCTGGGACGTGGTCCGCGACATCAACACCAGCGTCAACGCTGCCATCACGCCAGCCACCGATGCCGAAGTCTATGGTCGCGAAGAGGTCTGGGCCTATCCAGCCGACGCCGGCGATTGCGAGGACTTCGTCCTGCTGAAGCGCGAAAAGCTGATGAAGGCGGGCTTCTCTCCCGCCGATCTCCTGATCACCGTGGTGCGCAAGCCCGATGGCGAAGGCCACGCGGTGCTGACGCTGCGTAGCGCCCAGGGCGATTTCATCCTCGACAACCTGGTCAACGACGTAAAGCTTTGGACCGAGACCCCCTATAGCTACCTCAAGCGCCAGGCGAGCTTCGACACCGGTCGCTGGGTCACCATCGAGAACGGCACGACCGACGTCATGGTTGGCGCGCTTAATTAGGACGGGTTCGCCGGTCCTTCCGCCTCGGGACGCAGGGGCGGCAATCGGGACAGCCCGATCATCGCCACAAGGGCAACGGCCCCCATCAACACCAGGCAGCCGATCGCGGCCGCCACGCCGATTTCCTCATTGACGAAAATGATGGTGACGGGAGCGGCCGCGGACAGGACCATACGGATTCCCGACAGCGTGCCCATGGTGCGCCCGTAGCCGGTCGTGCCGAAATAGTGCAACGGCAGGACGCCGCGAATGATCGACGTCAGCCCCTGCCCGATGCCGAAGAAGACGGCGAAGACCAGCGCGATGGCGACCGCCGGATAAAGCGCCGCGGCAAACAGCAGCGCCAGCGAGAGGAAGATTGCTCCCGTGGCGATCAGCCCGGTCACGGGCGGGGAAAGCACGCCCCGACGCGCATATTCGATCACGCGCGCCGCAACCTGGGACGGCCCGATGAGACTGCCGGTCAGGGTTGCGACCGCCGGCGTGAAGCCCACGTCGCCGAGCAGCACCAGAAGCGAGGCACCCATGGCCGAGAGAACGAAGCCGCCCGCCGAGAGGCTGATGGCCATCAGGACGAGATGGGGCCGGCGGCTGGCGATGCCGACATCACCGGCGTCCGCCTCAGCCCTCGCCGACGCCACCGGCGCCTGGCGATAGGACGGCCAGAGCGCGTGCACCGGAAGGGCCAGCACCAGGTTGAGCCCCGCCAGCACCAGATAGACTTCGCGCCAGGTCATCATCGTCAGCAGCCACTGGATCAGCGGCCAGAACACGGTCGAGGCAAAGCCGGCGACCAGCGTCACCAGGGTGATCTGGCTGCGGGCCTCCTGGCCGTGACGCTGCGCCAGGGCGGCAAAGCCCGCATCGTACTGAACCGCGATGGACACGAATTCCGCCGCCAGCGTCACGGCGGCGAACTGCCAGCCGTTCTGAACCATGGAGAGGCCGGCAAGCGCTGCGGCCGCGAGGATCGATCCGAATGTCAGCACCGGCCGTGCTCCGAACCGGTCGATCAGCCGTCCGATGATCGGCGCGGACACGGCGCCTCCCAGGAGTCCGACAGAAAAGACCGCGAAGACAAAGCTCTGCGACCAGCCGAATTCGCGGGCGATTTCGGGAGCAAGGATCGAGAAAGAATAGTAGAGCGTGCCATAACCGACGGTCATGGAAACGCCCATGCCGAGGGTGGCCGGAGAAGGTTTCATGATGACGCCGCTACGCTATTCGCGTTGCAGCGTCATGACAAGGATCAACCGTGACCGATCAGGATGCCAGCCGCCAGCACCAGCGAGCCGCCGAGCACGACCTGCATGGCCGCCCGCAGGAAGGGCGTTTCCATATACTTGTTCTGGATGAAGGCGATCGCCCAAAGTTCGAAGAAGACAATCACGCCGGCGGTGATCGTTGCGGTCCAGAAATGCGGAATGAGATAAGGCAGCGCGTGACCGAGGCCACCCAGCGTCGTCATGATGCCCGAGGCCAGGCCGCGCTTGAGCGGCGAGCCGCGACCGGACAACTTGCCGTCGTCGTGGGCTGCCTCGGTGAAGCCCATGGATATGCCGGCACCGACCGAGGCGGACAGGCCGACGAGAAAGGTCTGCCAGGTATCACCGGTGGCGAAGGCGGCGGCAAAGATCGGCGCGAGCGTCGAGACCGATCCGTCCATCAGCCCGGCGAGCCCCGGCTGGACATAAGTCAGCACGAACTGGCGGTGCGAGGTCGCATCCTCCTCGCTCTTGACATCCTCCGGCGTGTGGCGCTCCCCGAGCATGGAGGCGATCTCCTCATGCCCCTGCTCGACCATCGCGAGATCGCCTAGAAGCTTGCGGGTCGCGGCATCGGTCGTGCGTTGCGCGGCCTCGACATAGAAGCGATAGGCGCCCTGCTCCATCGTCTCCGCCTCGGTCCGGATCTGATCAAGGCTCTGGTTGGCGCGCAGCCAGTCGGGCTTGCGGTCGTAGAAGTCGCGGACATGCTCACGGCGGATCAGCGGAATACGCTCGCCGAAGCGCTGGCGATGCATCTCGATCAGCTGGTTGCGGTGGGTGTGCTCGACCTCGGCCATGTCCTCGAACACCTTGGCCGATTGCGGATACTGCTCGCGCAACTGATCGGCATAGGCAAGGTAGATGCGCGCATCGTCCTCTTCCGAGGAAATGGCGAGCGCCAGGATTTCCTGTTCGCTCAGGCTGGAGAAGGAGCGTTTGGGCGAAGTAAAAAAGCGCGCGAGCATCAGTGCCTATCCTGTTCTTTATAATTGTTCTAAACTTATTGCGTCGCGTTTTCCGGGTCAAGCGGTCCCGGTGCCGCACCCCCGCATCTGGCGTGAGCGCTCGCGCGATGCGAAGATCGGTCCGAGGCGCCTGTTTGACGACCGCATCATGATCGGCAACAAGCGTCAAGTTGATGAACGACAATACAAGGAAATGGCGATGCAGGACGATCTCGTCGGCCGCGCGGCTCACCGAGCGGACATCACGGCGCGGGCCGAAAGGCAGATGGCGGCGATCGGCGTCGATCCGGCCTTCATCGACCGGCTGGTCGAAACCTTTTATGGCCGGATCCAGTCCCACGCGAATCTCGGTCCGGTGTTCGAAAGCCGCCTCTCCGGACGCTGGCCGGAACACCTCACGAAGATGAAAGCCTTCTGGGCTTCGGTCGGCTTCAAGAACGGTGCCTATGGCGGCAAGCCGGTCCAGGCCCATCATGGCATCGCTGGCGTTACCGAAGGCCTGTTCATCGAGTGGCTGGTGCTGTTTCGCCAGACGCTCGTGGACATGGAGGCGACGGAGGAAGCCCAGGCATGGTTCATGGCGACGGCCGAACGCATCGCCCGCAGCCTCGTGCTCGCCCTGTTCTACAATCCGGCTCTCGACGACCCGGCCCGGCGCGCCCAGCCCTCGGGCTGAGCGGGCCTGAAACCGCCCCGCCGCCAAAAAGCCTGGCGCAGCTTTCGCAAGCTTCGCGCGCCGTCCACGCAATTTTCCGCAAGCATAACCGCCAAAGCACGCAATTCCTGCAGCTTCCGGGCTTGCGTGAACGGGTCATCATCGCTAGACCCGCCCGCGGAGGAGGATGAGACCATTATAGGAAACAACCAAGGCTAGAGATCATGAACCGCCGTAAATTCTTCCAGCAGGCCGGCGCCGCCGGCTTGGGTGCTGCCGCCTCCGTTGCGCTTGCCGCTCCCGCGATCGCCCAGGAAAACCCCAAGCTCAACTGGCGCTTGACCTCGTCCTTCCCGAAAAGCCTCGACATCATCTTCGGCGCGGCCACCGACATCGCGCAAAGCGTCTCTGAGGCAACCGGCGGCAATTTCACCATCACCCCCTTTGCCGCGGGCGAGATCGTGCCGCCGCTGCAGGCCGCCGATGCCGTCGCTGCCGGCACCGTCGAGATGGCGCATACCTGCTGCTACTATTACATCGGCAAGGATCCGACGTTTGCGCTCGGCACCGCGATCCCGTTCGGCCTGAACGCCCGCATGACCAATGCGTGGTTCACCGCCGGCGGCGGCAACGAATTGCTCAACGAGTTTCTTGCCGGTCACAAGCTCTATGCGCTGCCGGCCGGCAATACGGGTGCCCAGATGGGCGGCTGGTACCGCAAGGAAATCAAGACCATCGACGATCTCAAGGGCCTGAAAATGCGCATTGCCGGCCTTGCCGGCGAAGTGATGAGCAAGGTCGGCGTCACACCGCAGCAGATCGCCGGATCGGACGTCTACGCGGCGCTCGAAAAGGGCACGATCGACGCCACCGAATTCGTCGGTCCCTATGACGATCTGAAGCTCGGCTTCTACAAGGTCGCCAATTATTACTACTATCCGGCCTGGTGGGAAGGTGGCCCGGCCGTTCACGCCTTCTTCAATTCCGACAAGTTCAACGAGCTGCCGGCAAACTACAAGCGTATCCTCACCGACGCCTGCGCGGCGGCCAATGCCAACATGCTCGCCCGCTACGATGCCTCCAATGCCGCAGCCCTTCGCCAGTTGGTCGCGCAGGGCACAGAGCTTCGCGCCTTCGGCTCGGACATCCTCGACGTGTGCCACAAGGCGGCGCTGGAGACCTATGCCGATCTCAGCGCCAAGAACGAGAGCTTCAAGATGCTCTACGACAGCCAGCAGGCCTTCAAGAAGGACGCCTATCTGTGGGCCCAGGTCGCTGAGTATGGCTTCGACACCTACATGATGATCCAACAACGCCAGGGCAAGCTCTGAAAACCATGCCGCCTGCGACTTGAGCAGACCTTCGCCTCGGACAGCCCTGTCCGGGGCTTTTCTTCGGCCAGACAACACACGCCGACGCCAGTGTTGAGCGAGGTAGATTAGTTCGAGTTTTATATATTAGGTATTTGTTATTTCGGATGTTTTAGGCTCCTGACTGTGTTCGTTGCGTGGAGTCCAAGAATTGCGTCTATCCATAGTCTTTGCCGCGTTTTTCCTGTCGTTTTTCCAGGCTGTTCCGGCCTTCGCCGAAGGGTGGATCGTCTCCAAGGTCCGGCAGCCGGCCAAATACACGACCGACAAAGCGACCTGGGAACGGGTCCAGGAAGGAATGGAGATGCCGGCGGGCGCCTGGATCCATACAGGACCGCGCGGCCGGGTCCTCCTCTCCCACGACGACGACATGGTGACGGTGCAACCCGGCACGATGGCCGCAATCTTCGCAAGGGACAGGGCCGGCAAGAAGTTCGAAATCGCACAGCAGATCGGCGAAATCGTCGTCGACTTCGAGAAGCGTGACGGACGCAATCTGACAGTGCAGACGCCGTTTCTGGCTGCAGTTGTCAAGGGCACGCAATTCACAGTGCAGGTCGACCGGCGCGGCGCCACGCTTGGTGTCTCGCGCGGAGTCGTCGGCGTCACCGATCCCCGACGCGGTCAGTCGGTCGATGTTCGACCAGGCCAATCGGTCGCGGTCTCGCCGAGTGCGCCAGGCTCGCTCGCCGTCGCTGGGCCCGGCCCCAAGGCGCCTGTCGTCAACGCTCCGGTCACCAGCCCGGCCGTGCGCAGCGTCGACACAATGCCCGGGTCAAAAGAGGGTAAGGCCAACGCAGGTAAGGCGGGGGCTGGGAATGGTAATGTGAACGGAAACGGAAACGGCAACGGAAACGGGAACGGGAACGGGAACGGGAACGGGAACGGGAACGGGAACGGGAACGGGAACGGGAACGGGAACGGGAACGGGAACGGGAACGGGAACGGGAACGGGAACGGGAACGGGAACGGGAACGGGAACGGGAACGGGAACGGGAACGGGAACGGGAACGGGAACGGGAGAAACAGATGAGCGGAACAGATTAATCAAGGCCTCATGCCTTCCGGGGACGACTTTTTCGGTCGCTAGAAAGTAGAAGATGCTGAAAGCTGCCTTTCCCTTCCGCCGACTTCTTGTTCTGGCCAGCCTGTTGTGCGTCGTTGCCAGTTTTTCCGGCCTTGGAGTCTTCAAGCGGTTCGACGCAGGGGTGACCGCCTGGCGCATGGCTGCCATGCCACGCGGGGCGACGGGCGATGTGGTCTTCGTCGCCATCGACAAGCAGAGCCTGGATGAAATCGGCGTCTGGCCCTGGGACCGGTCGATCTATGCCCGCCTGATCGACGCGCTCGCCAGGGCCGAGGCCCGCGACATCTTCCTCGACATCGATTTCAGTTCCCGTTCCTCCGAAGCCGGCGACCAGGCCCTGGCAAGGGCGCTTGCGGATGCCGGTGGCGGCGTTATTCTGCCGACCTTCACGCAATACCGCACGAGCGGCGACCGATCCGGCGCGACAGACGTCACGGCGCCCCACCCGATCTTCGCCGATCATGCCTGGACGGCCAGCGCCAGTGTGCGGGCAGATGCCGACGGCGTCGTGCGAAGGTTCGCCTATGGCGAGGAGCAGGCCGGCGAATTCGTCATGTCGGTGCCCGCCGCGCTGGCCGGCAGGGCCGACAGGAGCTTGCCGCCCTTCGTCATCGACTTTTCCATCGACCCCGAACGCCTCCTCTCCTATTCGGTGATCGACGTGGTCGCCGGCAGGGTCGATCCCGCCGCCTTCCGGGACAAGATCGTCGTCGTCGGGGCGGCCGCAATCGAATTGAAGGACAATTTCCTCGTGCCGGTGCATGGTCTGGTCTCGGGCCCGACACTCCAGATCATCGCCACGGAAACGCTGCTGCAGGACCGGACGCTGACGCCCTTGCGGGCCTGGCCCCTGCTGGTGGTGTGCAGTGCGCTGGGGTTTTTCGCCCTGTCGCCGCGGCGAAGCCTGCGTCTGCAATCCCTGCTCATCGGGACGGCCGTGACCGCGCTGGAAGCGACCGGCCTCTGGCTGCAATCGGCCCATGGCCTCCTCTTGCCCACTGTTGCGAGCCTGGCCTTTCTCGGCCTGATCGTCATCACCCGTATCCTCGAAGAGCTCGACCTGAGAAGCTGGCTGCTGCGGCTCGCATCGGTCGAGGCCGACAACAGCCGCAGCCTGCTCGGTCAGGTCATCAGCGACAGTGCCGATGCAATTCTCGTCGTCGACGAGGACGGAATCCTGATTGCGCACAGCGCACGGATTGCCGACGTGCTGCCCGAGCTTGCCTCGCTCGGGGACGGCGAGGCGGTCGCAGCCGTGCTGCCGGAAGAATGGCGCCGCCACATCGCCGCGGCGATTGCTGACCTGCGCCAGGACCGCGACCAGCCGGCGGACCTCAGGGAGATTTCGCTCGGCGAAGGCGCGAAGGCCAGGACGATCGAATACACGATCACCGCCTCGCAAAGGGCGCTTGCGGACGGCAAGAGCCGCCGCGGCGACGACCACAGCTTCGTCGCCTGCATTACCGCACGCGACATTACCGAACGCCGGCGGCAGGAGCAGCGGATCGGCTTCCTGTCGCGCCATGACGTGTTGACCGGCGCACTGCGCAGCTCGGCCTTCGTCAACGAGATAAACGACAGACTGAAAGCCGCGCCGCCTGCGGGGGCCGTCTATGCGGTCTACGCCGTCAACCTGCACCGTTTCAAGACCATCAACTCCACGCTCGGTCGCTCCAAGGGCGACGCTCTGCTCAAGGCGGTCGTGCGCCGCCTGAAATCGCTCGACGACCGACTGTCGTCCATCGGACGTCTCGGCGGCGACACCTTCTCCACCTTCACCGTTACGCCCGTCAGCCCACAGGAGGCCCGATCGCTCGCGGACGCGATCGTGGCTGCCCTTTGCACGCCCTTCGCCGTCGCCGATGCCAAGGCCCAGCTCGGTGTACGTATCGGCATGGTGTTCAGCACGGAAGGTGCTGCCGCCGATGGCGCAGCGCTGGTCGCGCAGGCGGAACTGGCGCTTGACGACGCCCGCCGCACCAATGGCAACGGGCTGGTGGAGTTCGATCCGGAGAGCGGTACCCGCCATGCGATGACGCGGCGGATCGAGGCGGAACTCTGGCATGCTCTCGAAAGGGACGAGGTCCGGCTGTTCTACCAGCCTCAGGTGCGCCTTGGGGACGGCAAGTTGATCGGCGCCGAAGCCCTGATGCGCTGGCGCCATCCCGAACTCGGTTTCATCTCGCCGCAGGTCTTCATCGAAATCGCCGAGGCAAACGGCTTTATCGAACAACTCGGCGCCTTTGCCATGCTCCAAGCATGCCGCGACGCGCTGACCTTTCGCCCGGACCTCACCGTCGCTGTCAACGTCTCGCCGCTGCAATTGCAGCGCGGCGACATCGTCGGGACGGTCAGGCAAGCGCTACGGCAAAGCGGACTTCGGCCCGATCGGCTGCAGATCGAAATCACCGAGTCGACCTTTCTCAACCCCTCCGACGAAATGCTGGAGAAGCTCTCTGCCCTGAAGGCGCTCGGTGTCTCGATCGCGCTGGACGACTTCGGCACCGGTTATTCCTCCTTCGGCTATCTCGCTCGCTTCCCGCTCGACAAGATCAAGGTCGACCAGATGTTCGTGCGCACCCTGATCGACAATACCGCGAGCCAGGCAATCGTCCATTCGGTGAAGGCGCTGTGCCGAGGTCTCGGCATCGCCATGATTTGCGAAGGTGTCGAAACGCAGGAGGAAGCGGCCTTCCTTCGAAAGATGGGTTGTGAACAGGCCCAAGGCTATCTGTTCGGCAGGCCTCAACCGGCCGAAGACCTCATCCGGCTGGCGGACAGCGAAACCGTGCCGCTCCCGCTGGCCGCGCGCGCTTGATCCGGCCACGCAACGCATATTTGGCCTTGCTCACGCAGGGATATCACCGTTCGCCTATTTCGACACCTGCCAGCCGCCGCTGCCTCCACCCCATTTGTTGCTGGCCGACCACTGGCCAGAACCGGAACGCCCGTCGACCCGGCCGGTGATCGTCCCGTTGAACGGATAGGGCTTGGTCTCCTTGAACACCTTGCCCTGCAGCACACCGGTCAACGGCGCGTTGAAGGCGCCGTCCGCGCCCAGCGATCCCGAAAACCGCGCGGTGAAGCCGTCGCCCTCGAAACTGCCCGAAATCGAACCGGAGACCGAGGAACCCGCAACGACGAGGCTCAGGGAGCCCGAAGCCTTGCCGGCAATGCGGCCGCTATACTGCCCCGCGAGTGCCTCCGCCGGCTGCTGCGGCTCTTCGGTTATACCGCCATGGCCCGCTACAACGTTGCGGTACTCCTCGAACTTGGCCAGCTGTTCCTGATACTCCTTGGAATTTGTCCCGTGTACCAGTCCGGTCGACAACAGGTTCGCCATGGCCCTGATGTGGGTCTTGTCGTGCGGATCAAGCACGCCATCGTTTTTCAGCTTGTCGCGGATCAGCTGGGTAAAGCGGGAAAGATTGTAGGGATGCTTGGCCCACCAGTCCCGCCCGTATTTGCCGTAGGCAGCCGTGTTGAGCGCCTCGACCATCAGCTCGGCTTCCGCCTCCGCTTCGGCGCGGGCCTTTTCGACGACTGCGGCGGACTGTTCCTGCTTGGCACGCGTGGCAAAGGTCTGAAAGATGTTGTCGACGACTTCCGCTTCGCTCGCCGCAGTCAGCCGTGCGCGGACCTCGTCGCTTGGCTCTGCTGTTGCCAGGCTTATGTCATCAGCGCGCTGTTGAGCGAGTTCGATCTTGCGGTCGCGAATCACCGAGGAATAGAGCGGCAGCGTCTCAAGACGCTCCCGGATCGCCTCGCGGGTCTGCTCGTCCCCCTTGGCATATTCCTGGTAGAGCTCCTCGATCGTACCATCGACGAACTTGCCCTTCACGTATTTGATCGCGCCCGCCGCCGTCTCGACTGCGGTGAAGGCGGCGGCGGCCGGCGTTGCGGCGATAAAGGCCCGGCCGAGATATTCATAGGCCGCCTGCGGATCGCCGCCCGCCGCCTTGCCGAGCACGTCGGCTGCCTCGTTGACCTTGTCGATATTGCCAAGAATTCCCGCCATCTGCTTGCGCAGCGCCGGATCCTTGATGCCGTTGGCCAGCGTCTTGCCGAGCGCGACCGCGACCTCCTCAGTGGCGGCCTTCGCCTTTTCCGGATCGCCGCTGGTCAACGCATCCGCGGCATTCTCGGCGAACTTATTGATCTCGTTGGCCGACAGCGCCACCGTGCCGAGCTGGCGGACCAATGCCTTGTTCGCCCCCGATTTGTAGAGCTTCTTGTAAAGCGCGACGATCGCCGCCTGCGACTGCGACTTGATCACTTCCTTGGCCTGCTCGTCGGCATAGTCGAGTGCTGCCTTCTTGGCGTCCTCCTGCCAGGTGGTCGGCGCCTGGGCGTATGCCGGTGATGGAGGCGACAGAGCAAGGGCGCTCGCGATGAGCGCGGCCAGCAGGTCAATGGGTCGCAAAGGTCTCATCTCGGGTTCACCTCCAGGTCGCTCAGGTCGATTTCGGCAAAGGGATCGATCCCAATCGACGCAGCCATCGCCGGCGACTGGGTTCCCTCCGGCGGCGGCATGGTCTGGTCGAGGCTCGCGAGCACCAGCTCGAACAGCGGCAGCCCATCGGCCAGCTCCTCGCCGAAGGCGCGGTAGGCAAGCGTCAGCCGCGCACCGTCGGCGCGCCGCTCATCAAAGAATATCTGCTTGCCGCGCATGCGCCCCTGACTGAGTTGCAGGACGGTAGCGGGGCGGCCGAGCACCACCGCATATTCGAGGGACTCGACCTCGTCGCTCGGCATGGGCTTGTCCCTGGGCCAGAATGACACGGCGATCTGCGCACCCTCTTCGGGCCGGGTCATGACGATCCCGCCTGCGATGTCCTCGTCCGGATTGACCTGCCAGCCGGTCGGTACCTCGACGGAGGTCCGGTCGATCCAGACGCGGCGCTCCGCGTCGTCCGCCTCCTCAGGTTCGGCGGCGGCAGGTTCCGGCACGCTCACCTCTTCCGACGGCGTCGCCTGCGGAATTGCCGCCTCACTCTCCTCCGGCTCCGCAACCTCGGCCTTTCCTTCCACGTCGCCGACAGTCACGCTCTCGAGGATACGGTCGAAATCAGGCTCGCCGCCGCCGAGGCGGATGCCGCCGGTCGCCTCGAACAGGAAATGCAGGCGCTTCTTGTCGGCCCTGCCCTCGTCCAGCGTCACGCTCACGGTCTCGATCCCCTCGAACCTCGAGTGGATCCACAAGGCTGCTTGGCCGGCAACCCTGATCTTTCGGTTGGAAAGGATGTCGTTATAGCCAAGCAGGGGCTCGTCCGGGAACCACCACCAGACCATGAGACTGCGCTTGCCGTCGGGCGCTTTCAGGGTGAGCGTGTCGCCTTCAATCTGGGCCGTCCAGTCTGCCGGCGCGGACAGAGTGAAGCCCTCGAAGGAATGCGATCTCCAGCCATCCATACCGGTGCCCGACGGCGCGGTGCCTGTGGCAGGTTCACCGTCGCCGGCAGTGGCCATGGCACCCGGTTGATGCGCATCCGTCTCCGGCGCCTGATCCGGGCTACGCGCCTCCTCGTCTGCCGTCCGCAGCGACTGCGCCATACGCGCGGCCATCGGGTCGAGCCTGGCCTTCAGGCCCTTGGCATAGCTGATCTCAAACGTGTGGATCACCGCCCCGCCGTCGCTCAGCAGGACCTTGCGCAGGAAGAAATCATCGCCGCGGAAGCCGGAATGCAGATACCAGTTATCACCCTTGCGTCGCTGGGTAACCTTCTCGTCCTCACCCAGGCCCGCCAGGTGCTCCTCGATCAGTTCGTTGAGCGTGCTGTCGAACACATTGTGCGAGCCGAACACGATGAAGCGGGCCGAGCCGTCCCGCGCCTCGAACGTCCGTCCGTCGTCGTTTTCCGGCGGCGGCAGCATGCGGAACATAGGGGCGGAATAGTCGATCCGCGTGCCAAAGCGGTCGTTGCGGTAGGTGATCCAGTTGCTGGCCATGGAATCGGCCGGGACACTGGCGGCATCGTCGTCGGAATCCGGCCGATCCATCGTCGCGCCCTCTGTGTCCGACGACGGCAGCCGTCCCCCCATGTCGGAGGGCGGCACTTCATCGCCAGGATCGAGCGGCGGTGGCTGAAGCCCGCGGCCCAGGGGGGCCATGCCGGGGGGCGCCATGCCAGGCGGAGCGTCGAAAGATCCCATATCCGGAGGCGGGCCGCCGCCCGGTGGCGCGTCGCCAAAGACATAGGCGTCATAGGCCCAGCCGCGCGTGCCGTCCTGCAGTTCGACATTCAGCCAGCGACCGTCCCGCCCGATGACGGTGAGATAGGTGCCCGGCCACATCGGCAGGATCATGGGAAAGCGCGTGCTGGGTCCGGTCCTGAGCGCCAGAAAATTGTCGCCGGCCGGGTTGAGCCCACCCACATACTCGGCGCGCGCCGGCAGGGCAGCGAGCGACAGGAGGAGCAAGCTCCCAAGCCAGAGCTTCCGACGACGATTCATGCGCAACCTCCTCCTCTGCCGGCGACTGCGTCGACGCACCTGGCGTCGGATCGCTAAAACCGCTCGGCTGGAAATCCCCAAATCTCTAGCCGGAACTATGCGCTTCTGCGGTCAAAGCATATTGACACAAGTCAACTGTCGTCACGAAGCGACAACCCGGCGAAAAATATCACCCGAATCGCATGCGGATGCGGAACGTGGGCGTGCACCTCAGGCCTCCAGCCCCTTCAACACATTGGCGACGTTGAGGCCAATTTCCGGGACGCCGTATCCACCTTCCATGACGGTGAGGATCGGCAAGCCGGTCGCAGCGATCATCTCGCCCATCCGGATATAGTCCGGCGTCTTCAGCTTGAAGAAGCTGATCGGGTCCTGCTCGAAGGTGTCGACGCCGAGCGAGACGACGATGGCCTCGGCGCCATAGGCCTCAATGCGCTTCAGCGAGTCGGCAAGCGCCGCCGACCAGACCTCCCACGGGGTTCCGGCAGGCATCGGATAATTGGCG
The DNA here is from genome assembly GCF_964021225.1 of Rhizobium arsenicireducens. Taxonomy (NCBI): domain Bacteria; kingdom Pseudomonadati; phylum Pseudomonadota; class Alphaproteobacteria; order Hyphomicrobiales; family Rhizobiaceae; genus Rhizobium; species Rhizobium arsenicireducens. The sequence continues at coordinate 3,120,752 of NZ_CAXHYK020000001.1, forward strand.
TTCAGCCCCTCGCCCTCGCCCGCGCCGGTCTCGTCGGCATAGCCGAGGAAGTAGGGAAAGGCATCGACCGGATCGCCGTGCAGCGAAGCGAAGAAGATGTCGCCGCGATTGTAGGTGATGTCCTGCGTGCCGTTGCCGTGGTGGAAATCGACGTCGAGGATCGCGACCTTCTTGGCCCCATTATCGAGCAGGCGCTGGGCGGCGACCGCGGCATTGTTGATGAAGCAGTAGCCGCCGAAGAGGTCGATGCCGGCGTGGTGGCCCGGCGGGCGGCAGAGTGAGAAGGCGAAGCGGTTACCGGCGTTCAGCCAGTCCGCGCCGGCGATCGCCACATCCATCGAGGCGATCGCCGCCTCATAGGTGCCCTTGGAGATGGCTGTCTCGACCGAGTTGGCATAGTAGCCGACGGCACCGTCGATATTGTTCGGCACCTTCATGCGGCTGCGGCGATAGGCAAATGCCGTCGGGATCGCCTCGCCCGGGTAACCGGCCGCGCTCCAACGGTCCCAGCAGGTGCGCAGGAATTCGAGATAGTCGGCGCCGTGTACCTTGAGCGCGGTGTCGAGCCCATGTTCCTCGGGCGCCACGACATCGGAAAATCCCGCGCCCTTCACGGCCTCAAGGATCCACTCGGCACGGAACGGCCCCTCGAATGGCTTGACCAGGATGCCGCCGTGCAGCTCGGTCTTGGCGTCGCGCAACTTGTGCTTTTCGGAATAAATGATCCGCATGATTGTAGACGTTCCCTCGTTGTCTCTTATCGACAGGTAACGTCATCCCCGCCGGCTCGGCAAGACGGGTGCACGGGATTTCCGGTCGGATGACCAATTTTCATCCGACCGGTGCGCCTTTACCGGACCAGGTTGATCTCCTCGGTCTCCCCGCCGGTGCAGGTGTAGCAGCAGTCCTCGCAGGTTTCGCCATTGTTGGGACCCGTGCCCCAATAGGTTCCCTCGTCGCCGGAAACCCAGGCGCCATAGCAGATCTGCTCGCCTTCCTTGCAGGAAAGCGGGATCTGCTTGGTTTCGCCGTCGTCGAGATAATAGACTTCATTGCCGCCCGGCCAGACGTGGTTTCGATCCTGGCTGTAGAGTTCGACCTCGACGGCGTTCGGATGCTCGTTGCGCATCACGAAGGTCACATCGGCGGCGAAGGCCGGCAAGACGGAGCCGGCAAAAGTGCCCGCGAGAAGAAAAAGGGCTGCGGCGCGGCGCATCCCGGTAGCTAGCGATGACATGGAATACCCCCAATTCTGGAAGGCCCGAAATGCCGGGCCTCGCCATTGCTAGCACGGCCGCCGGGCATCGCGGGAGGGGGTAGAGCCGCGCGGGGCGGACGTTTTTTGGGCGCTGTCACCCTACGCTCTCACCGATCCTCTTGTAGAAGATCGTCGTGTCGCAAGTGCGCCCGTCGGGGAACAGCGCATAATTCGGGATCACCCCTGTGCGGCTCCAGCCGAAGCGCTCGTAGATCTTCTCTGCCGGCTCGCCGGTCGCCGTATCGAGCACCAGCAACGTGCGACCGGCTTGCGCAGCGGCGCGTTCCGCCGCCTCCATCAGCAGACGCGACAGACCGAGGCCGCGGGCCCGGCGATGCACGAGCAGCTTCATCAGGTCGCCGCGATGCGGCTGGTTGGGCTTCAGTGCGAACCCGACCTGGACCGTGCCGAGAACCCGTCCGGCCTCATCCTCGGCCACAACGAGCAGAACTTCACCCCGCCCGACCGCCGCCGCCACGCCCTGCCAGAAGGGAATGGCATCGTCTGGCCGGTAGGGCGACATGAAGCCGAGCGAGGCGCCGCCCTCGACGCAATCGGATAGCACCTCGCAGAGGTCGGCCAAGGCGGCCAGAGCTTCTTGTTCGTTGAGCAGGCGGATCGTCGGCATAGAAACTCCGGGGCAGGCGGTTCAGCGATGACCGAGATCGATGATCACGGCATAGCGGGCGGGCTTGTCCGCCGGGTTCCGGAACCCGTGGACGTCGCCGACATTCATGAACAGGCAGTCGCCGGCCAGAAGCCGGTGCACCGTCTCGCCGACGGTCAGTTCCATCTCGCCCTCGAACAGCCAGACATGCTGCGACTGGCTGCGGCTGGCCTGTTGGCCTGGAAAGCTCACTTCGGCACCGGCGGGAAACTCGACTTCGACCACGTCGACGCGCGAGCCGGTTCCACCCGGCGAAACGACACGCCGCAGGTAGCCACTTTCCGGATCGCGCCAGACCGGCTGGTCGTCCCGCCGGGCGAGCGGAGACGCCTCCTCGTCCGAGGTCGCGAAAAAGACCGAGAGCGACACCCCCAGCGCCGAGCAGAGCCGCGCCAGAAGGGCCGCTGTCGGGCTCGCCTCGCCCCGCTCGACCCGGGAGATCATCGCCCGGCTGACGCCGGAAAGCTCGGCGAGCTGGTCGAGCGTCAGGCTACGCTCGGCGCGCAGGGCGCTTAGGCGGGCCCCGATATGGCGCGCCAGATCGACAGTATCATTTTCCATTATCGTAGACTTACCCGGTCTTATAATGGAGTCAAGTGCCGGCCGAACGACTGCACCCTTTCGTCCTACGCGACCTCCGCACGGTTCCGCGCCGATCCTGCGCCTCCCTGCACGATCGAGAAAACGCAGCCGACGTCGCGCAGACGCTATCGCCGCGATTCTCGATCAGCTAGATTGCGAACACGGTCGCCTTCCGGCGGCCGTTTACGATTCCACCGCCTTGCCGGGTGCCTATCCCGCGCCGCCACCGTTTTCCAGGAATTTTCGATGTCCACCCAGACAGCCCTGGCGAATTCGCCGCTTTCGATCGCCAGCATCATTGCCTCGATGACGGCGGTAGCGCTCGGCAATGGGGTGATGTCGGCCTATGTCCCCTTCGTGCTGACGCGCAGCGACAGCCCCTCCTGGGCCGCCGGCGGGGCAGTCACTGCGGTCGCCTTCGGCGGGCTTCTCGGCTGCGTCGTCGCCGGCCCGCTGATCCGCCGGGTCGGCCATGCGCGGCTGTTTGCCGCCTCCATGGCGCTCGTCATCCTCGGCGCCCTGCTGATCGCCATCGGCGTCAATCCGATCCTGTGGATCCTTGGCCGCCTGCTCTATGGCATGGCCGGCAACACCAATTTCATCATCGCCCAGAGCTGGCTCAACCATGCGGCCTCGAACGAATGGCGAGGCAAGGCCATGTCCTTCTTTTACATGGCCTATGTCATCGGCCTGGGCGCCGGCGCCTTCGCCTTCGGCCAGATGCCGGCCGAGGGAAATCTCGCCCCTCTCGTCACCATCTTCTTTACCGCACTCGCCATCCTGCCAATCAGCCTGACGCGCCTGCCGACCCCGCCGGCGCCGGCCAAGGTCAGCGTCGACATTCCGATGGTCTGGCGCAACTCGCCGGTCGGCTTCATCGGCGTGCTCGCCGCCGGTGGGCTCTCGATGGCCGTGCAGGGCTTTACGCCGATCTATGCCGCCGGCAATCAGGTCTCGCAGGGCGATGTCGCGCTTTTGATGTTCGTCATGCAGCTTGGCATGCTGTTCATCCAGTTTCCGCTCGGGGTGCTGTCCGACCGCATGGACCGGCGCCTGGTGCTGATCTTCACCTGCGGCCTGATCGCGGTCATGGCGGTCGTCGCCCTCTTCGTCTCGTTTGCCAATCTTGTCCTGCTGATGATCGTCTTCGCCATCTGGGCCGGCGCGGTCGAGACCGTCTATTCGATTGCCAATGCGCATGCCAACGACCGCACGGCGTCTGCGGATTTCGTGCCGCTTGCCTCGACGCTGCTGGTCGCCTGGTCGGTCTCCGCGACGCTGGTGCCGCTTTTCGTCACCATGCTCACGCCGATCCTCGGACCGCAGACCTTCATCCATGCCGCGATGGCGGTCGCCGCAGCCTATGGCGTCTTCGTCGTGATGCGGCTCAAGGGCCGCGAAGCCGTGCCGCCGGAGGAGCGCGAAGGCTTCGAAATGCTCAGTGCCCAGGTGCCGAACGCCACGGTCATCACCGAGCCGGGCGACGGCCGGACCGACTGACCCCGCTGAGCGCCGCAAAAGCGGACAAAACCCATCATCAGGGTGAACAAAACCCTGCTTTTCCGCTTTGCTGGCACAAGCACCGCTGCTATATGCGCAAGCCATGAGCACAGAAACCCGCACGCCCCTCGACCATATCCGCAACTTCTCGATCGTGGCCCATATCGACCACGGCAAGTCGACGCTGGCCGACCGTCTGATCCAGACGACCGGCGGCCTTGCCGAGCGCGACATGTCCGAGCAGGTGCTCGAACTCGATGGATATCGAGCGCGAACGCGGCATCACCATCAAGGCCCAGACGGTGCGCCTGCACTACAAGGCCAACAATGGCGAAACCTATGTGCTGAACCTGATCGACACGCCCGGCCATGTCGACTTCGCCTATGAAGTGTCGCGCTCGCTGTCTGCCTGCGAAGGCTCGCTTTTGGTCGTCGACGCCAGCCAAGGGGTGGAAGCCCAGACGCTCGCCAATGTCTATCAGGCGATCGACAACGATCACGAGATCGTCACGGTCCTGAACAAGATCGACCTGCCGGCGGCCGAACCCGACCGCATCAAGGAACAGATCGAGGAAGTGATCGGCATCGACGCCTCCGAAGCCGTGCTGATTTCGGCCAAGACGGGGCTTGGCATTCCCGACGTTCTCGAAGCGATCGTCCACAAGCTTCCACCGCCGAAGAGCGAGCTTGGCGAAAAGGGCCCGCTGAAGGCGCTGCTGGTCGACAGCTGGTACGACACCTATCTCGGCGTCATGGTCCTGGTGCGCATCATCGACGGCGTGCTGACCAAGGGCCAGACCATTCGCATGATGGGCACCGACGCCAAGTACCAGGTCGAGCGCGTCGGCGTGCTGACCCCGAAGATGCTGGCCGTCGACAGTCTCGGCCCCGGCGAAATCGGCTTTTTCACCGGATCGATCAAGGAAGTGGCCGATACCCGCGTCGGCGATACGATCACCGAGGACAAGAAGCCGACGGCAAAGGCGCTGCCAGGCTTCAAGCCGGCCCAGCCCGTCGTCTTCTGCGGCCTCTTCCCGGTCGACGCGGCCGATTTCGAGGACCTGCGCGCCGCCATGGGCAAGTTGCGCCTCAACGACGCCTCCTTCTCGTTCGAAATGGAATCCTCTGCCGCGCTGGGTTTCGGTTTCCGCTGCGGCTTCCTCGGCCTGTTGCATCTGGAAATCATCCAGGAACGCCTCGAGCGCGAGTTCGACCTCGACCTGATCGCCACGGCTCCGAGCGTTGTCTACAAACTGAAGATGACCGATGGCACGGAGCGCGAGCTGCACAATCCGGCGGACATGCCCGACGTGGTGAAGATCTCCGAAATCCACGAGCCTTGGATCAAGGCGACGATCCTCACCCCCGACGATTATCTCGGCGGCATCTTGAAGCTCTGCCAGGACCGTCGCGGCATCCAGACCGAACTCACCTATGTCGGCAAGCGCGCCATGCTGACTTATGAACTGCCGCTCAACGAAGTGGTGTTCGATTTCTACGACCGCCTGAAGTCGATCTCCAAGGGCTATGCCTCGTTCGACTACCATCTCGACGGCTATCGCGAAGGCAATCTCGTCAAGATGTCGATCATGGTCAATGGCGAGCCGGTCGATGCGCTGTCCATGCTCGTCCACCGCTCGGCTGCCGAAAAGCGCGGCCGCGACATGTGCGAAAAGCTCAAGGACCTGATCCCGCGCCACATGTTCAAGATCCCGATCCAGGCAGCGATCGGCGGCAACGTGATTGCCCGCGAGACGATCTCGGCCATGCGCAAGGACGTCACCGCCAAGTGCTACGGCGGCGACGCCAGCCGCAAGCGCAAGCTGCTCGACAAGCAGAAGGCCGGCAAGAAGCGCATGCGCCAGTTCGGCAAGGTCGATATTCCGCAGGAAGCGTTTATCGCCGCACTGAAGATGAGCGACGAGTGAGGCGTGAGGCACCCTCGCTGGTAACTTGCAACCCGCGCACGAACCGGATAACGTGTGGTAGATATTCGTTACAACTACCCTTGAAGCGGCACTGAAATGTGCTCTTGAAGGAGCTGCCGTCACTTAATTCGAGGATATTGTCTAAAGCTCACTTGAATATGCACGACAGTAGATCGAGGAATTCTTTAAGTGACCGCAGAGCCAGACGACATACAGCTTAAGTTCGACGGAGAACCGGTTAGGAATCTGGACGGAGCTCCAGCAGAAGCGGTCGTTGCATCACTAAGCGCATTGCAGCGTATGATTTATATAATCGGAATGCGAGCAGACGGACGCGCAATTAGTGAGCGTCTGAAGCCTTCGGCAAAAGTAAAACGAGAATATTCACTCATTTGCCGTGCACCGAAACATGGGAGCCACATCCAGCCATTCAACATCGCCACCCAATCGGGTCAGTTTTCTCCCAGCGCCATTGCCGCAAGAGAAAAGCTGCTCAAGACGTTACGAGCTTTCGACAGTGGTGATGAAGATGTCGTCGCGACGGTGCTTCCGAACGCTCGTGAGCGGTGGTTTATGGCCCGCGCGGCCCTTGGTCTAATTCCGCCCGAAGGAAGCGGGCTGGAGATAACTGTACGTGCAGGCACGCGTGGCCCGTTTGCATTCAAAGCAGATCGCGCGCGCTCCTTACTTCGAAACTATGAAGTCGGCACTCCCCCTGAGATTGATGAAGAAACAGTCGTCGGGAAATTGCGCGCGATCGATTTTGCTCGAACCATTCTAACGATTAAGCCCAGTCAAGACCCAGCCATGCGTATGGACTATCCGCTTCCGCTGGAGCCGTGGTTTACCGCAAATGTGCGTCGTCGCCTCAGATTTAGTGGGCGGCCGAAATTCAATGAAAAGGGCGATGTTAGCTCATTTCAAGAGGTGCACAATGTTACTGAGCTTGAGCCAACATTGCCATCAATAACTGAATTTGATTTTGGCGAGGAAATTGTGCGCGCACACCGCCCCTTATCAATTCCAGTTACGCTCGATTGGCAAAGCCGTTGCTTTCAGTTCCAGGAAAAATCTCTTGGCATCGACGTTTTCTCGGAACACTATGCCGACCTGCGCAAAGATATACTTAGTGAACTCGATTTACTTTGGCGGCACTATGCTATGGCTGACGATGACCAACTGGACCCTGACGCACTTGAGGTGAAACACAACTTGCTTTCACGCTTCAAGACGGTGGTGCTACCGTGACCAGGGCGAGAGAGGACATTGATTCCGCGCTTCAGCGCAAAGGCTTCCAGATGGAGAACGGCGATCACCTCTATTACATCTACTGGAACTTGGCGGGCAAAAAGACTCTAAAGAAGACAAAAATGAGTCGAGGAACGTCTTACAAGACGATCGGAGATCCATTGCTAGGACAGATGGCAAGACAGGTTGGAATTACAAAGAGCGAGTTCCTTCGGCTGGTTGATTGCACGCTCGATCAAAAGGGATATGAGCGTCTTGCTTTTCCAGATTAAAAAACACGGACGCAAGTGCGGCGATGCCGTCATCCAAACCTGTCGCCAAATGTTCTGCGCTGGCCACAACGCCGCCCAGAACCAGAAAACGGAAATGTTGATTCATGGAGAAAACGGTCGCATCCGCGAGCGCAACTCCTATGGCAATGATCCGCATCCGCCCAAGGGCTGACAGCTCTTCCGGGGGCGGTTCGCCGCCCTCGGCACCTGCTTTCTTGACGGCAGATTTCGCGCTATAATCGCGCGTCCTCGGAGGAACGCCATGTCGATCGAAGCCCGCAAGCCCCATGATCTGACCGTCAGTGAAGCCCTCATCGCCGAAGCCAACGCGCTCGGCCTCGACGTTGCAGGTGCGGCCGAACAGGGCATTGCTCGCGCCATCAAGGCCGAGAAGGAACCGCTCTGGCGAATCGAGAACGCCGGGGTGATCCGGGTGGAACGTGAACACCTCGAGAAGCACGGATCGCACTGACAAACTTCCGGATATTCTAGAGTATCCGTTTTGATCAAGCGGGTTTTGGGATCCATTTCCTGTTGTTTCGCAGAAGTGCGTTTGCCAGGAGGATGAGCTTTCGCATGATGGCTGTAATGGCGACCTTGGGTGGCTTTCCTGTTTTGACGAGGTCGTCGTATTTTGCCTTGAGATCTGGGTTGAAGCGGCAAGCGACGAGGGCGGGCATGTAGAGCGCGTGGCGGACGATGGCCCTGCCGCCAGCAATGAAAGCGCGTCCGGTCCATCGTCCGGACTGGCGGCTCACCGGCGCAAGACCGGAGAGTGCGGCTGCGGCTTTCTCATCCAGTTCGCCCAGTTCAGGCATCTCGATGAGAAGTGTAAAAGCCGTGACCTGTGACACGCCCGGAATTGAGACGAGGATGTCGAACCTAGCCTTGCGGGATGCGTCCTCGGCAATCAAGGCCATGATGGCTTCGTCCACGGCCTTGATCTGGCGCTCGATCTGCCTGAGCCTTTCGACGTTGTGTTTCTTCAGCAGCGGGCTGGAAAGGTTCTTGGCCCTGTTCTTCGCGGCGGTCCTGTCTTTGACGAGCGCCAGCCGCGCCATATGCAACTCTTTCAGATCATTATGGTCTTGTGTATTGGCCTGCAGGATGCGCGGTTCAAGAAGCGTCCCGTAGCGGGCCAGCAGTTCGGCATCGATCCGGTCCGTCTTGGCAAGCCTGCCGGTGGCTTCGCAAAAGCGCCGGGCAAGGCGGGGATTGACCTTGGAGAGCGGCAAGCCATTTGCGGCCATGAAGCGCTCGAAGGCCTTGTGGTAGGGGCCGGTGGGTTCATAGACGATGCGCTCCACGCTCTTTGCGCCGATCCATTTGAGAATGGCCGCAAAACCCTTGCGGTCATTGCCCACCCTCAAGTTTTGACCGTCTGGCAGGCTGTGCAGGTCGATATGGTCTTTCGAGATGTCCGCGCCGATGGTAATATCCGTCATCTTTTCCGCCTCCTATGCTTGTCATCCGAGCCCGAAACTCGGGTATCCGTTCAGGACGATTGGAAAAGATGGGGGCGATCACACTCTAGCTCGGCCCGGCACTCGATGAATGGCGGCCTGCATTTCCACGATCCGTCCCCCATCGCCGGAAGAGGATGGCCGTCCTCTCCGGCGCTTCCTTATCTCACGAAGAAGCACAAATAGTCATAAGACAAGCGTTTCCTGTCTAGATTGAAGCATTCTGTTGGCTCAAACGGAGTCGGATGGTTGCCCGACCGGCGCGCGTCGTAGCCACGCCCTACGGCCAAGCCGGCCGGGCGATCAGGCGGCCCGTTTCAGCCAACCCGAAGGGCCGGGCATCTTTCCGCCAGGGCAAAGACCTACTCCGGCAGAATGCTTCAATCTAGACAGGAAACGCTCTAATGGCTCGTTCCGCATCTGGCGGGTTTCAGTCTAGGGACTGGCGCGGCGGTGAAAAGGGCCAAGGTCAAGGCGAGGCCCTCGAGGCAGCCTGCGGCAACCCCAGAGACGGGGAAGAAAACAACCAATTCGGCAGAGGAATCAACGCCGGGGCGACAATTTCATCCCCGCCTTCTCGCGCCATGCCTACAATGGCCTCGTTCCGCCATCGGATGCATCGGGTCATGCGAACCCGGCGAGGCGGAGCCGGTGCCGGGGATGGAAGCGATCGCAGGCTTCTTGTCCCCGGGGTTGCGATAAGTGACTCCCCTCGCTGAAAAGCGACGTGCCTGGGCGGCACCCAAGCGGGCGTGAAGCCGTCGTGTCAAACCGACGGTGCCCGTGTAGAGGAGACGAATTTCTCAGCCGAAAATCACCGAACGGGGCGCCGCAGGGTGCCATATAAATTCTACTTACGAGGCAGCCTGTAGCGCCCCGTCCGAGCCCTTCGGCCAATCGCCGAAGCGCAACCGAAACCGATCAAATCCACGGGGCGAAACCGCCCGCGTGAAGGAGAAGCCGTGTCCGACCACCACCTTGCCGAGGCCTGCCGCCGTCCGAAAAGCTCAGATCAGCGCCACCCAGGCCCGCGCGATCGCAAGGCCTGCGGCTTCGGCACTGGGACCATGGGTTGCCGCATAGTCCGGATGACGTTCGAGCCAGCCGGGATGCTTCCTCTCGACCAGATCCGGAAACAGGCGGTTCCACCGATCGACCACGCCGCGGTTTGCCTCGAAATGGAATTGCATGCCATAGGCGGCGCGCCCGACCCGGAAGGCCTGGTGATGGGTGGCATGGTTGCGGGCGAGATGGATAGCGCCCGGCGGCAAGGTGAAGGTGTCGTCGTGCCATTGGAAGGAGAGGAACCGGCTGTCGTTGACCGCCGACATCACGGGATCGGCAAGGCCGGCCTCGGTCGGCTCGATCGCCTGCCAGCCGAATTCGGGGGCGGCCCCGATCAGGTTGTCGCCGCCGAAGGCCCGGGCCAGCAGCTGGCTGCCGAGGCAGATGCCGAGCACCGCCCTGCCCGCCTCGCCATAGGCGCGCATCACGTCGGTAAGCGCCGGCAGGTAAGGGTGCTTCTCGTCGTCGAGCGCGTTCTGCTCGCCGCCGAAGACGACGAGCGCGTCGTGATCGTCGATCGATCCGGGCAGCGCCTCTCCGGCATAGGCACGGATCACCTGAACGTCTGCGCCCGCCTCGGCGAGCGCCACGCCGACCTGCCCCGGATCGGAGTAGCTTGTATTCTCGATGATCGCGACGCGCCTTGCCATGCCATGGTCCCTGTCCAGTTGCCGTCGCGAGATGACCACGTCGCCCCGCCTCGTTCAAGCCCCGCAGACGGTCGGGCCATTGCCGAGCGGCCGGGCGCCGCTATAAACCGGCAGGACAGCAATGGAGCATCCCATGACCGACAAACCCCGTATCACCATCCTCTACTGCACCCAGTGCAACTGGTTGTTGCGCGCCGGCTGGATGGCTCAGGAACTGCTGCAGACCTTCGGCGACACTCTCGGCGAAGTTGCCCTGATCCCCGGCACGGGCGGCAATTTCGAGATCCGCATCGATGGCACGCTGATCTGGGAGCGCAAGCGCGACGGCGGCTTTCCGGGTGCGAAGGAACTGAAGCAGAAGGTGCGCGACGTGATCGAACCGGACCGCGACCTCGGCCATGTCGATCGGCAGAAAGGCGCTTCGGACGGCGTGACCTGAAACGAAAAGGGCGGGGATTGCTCCCCGCCCGCATGGATCATCGATGCCGCTCAATTGTAGGGCGAACGGCAGACCTTGAAGTAGCCGCTGGTCGACAGGAAGCGGTTGGTCTGCGGATTGTACGAACGGTAGCGATTGAGGCACCATTCGACATGCCGGCTCCAGTTGCGCCCACCATAGACCGGCGGCGGAGGCGGCGGTGGCCGGCGATAGATCGGCGGCGGTGGCGGCCGACGATAGCCGTCATCCCACCACGGCGGCGGGGGCGGCGGCGGACGGCGATAGATCGGCGGCGGCGGCGGACGACGGTAGCCGTCATTCCATGCCGGTGGTGGTGGCCGGCGACGATCGGTATCATAACAGCCGTATCGGTCGCAGACGACTTCGACCTTCACCACATCCGACGTGCCAGCGGCCGGCCGCATGGTCGGCGCAAGCCCGGACGCTGCCTGGGCCGAACCGGCAAGGAAACCGGCGAGGCCGAGCAGTGAGCCGAACAGCAAATAGGCCAGCTTGTTCATGGCGCTCCTCCATAAAACGGAGCATCCGGCCCTGGCGGAAGACCATCCTCCGCCGCTGCCGCATGTCCGGCGACATCACCCTTTCCGGAGCAGGCAGCAGCCTGCCATTTCCGGGAAAGGCGAAACATCCAAGATGTTTAGCGCGATGATGGCTTTTCCAAGACGCGACGTCCAGCGCTTCCTCCGCGCTTCCGCTCGACTCCGGCGCAAATTCTTTCGGGGCAGGAAATCGGGATAGCCATGCTTTCCGGGCGGTCTCCCACGCTGCGACAGGAAAACTTCAAAATGCCAGTTGACAGCCGGAGTCCCTGCCTTTACACGGCTCCTCGTCGCCCAGATGGCGGAATTGGTAGACGCGCCAGCTTCAGGTGCTGGTACTCGAAAGGGTGTGGAGGTTCGAGTCCTCTTCTGGGCACCAGTTTCATGTTCCGGATAGTCCCGGAAAATCCAAAAACCCCGCGAAAGCGGGGTTTTTTGTTGCCTTTTTGCGGGTTTTCGTCCCTTCGCGTCCAGGAACGACCCGTGGCATCCAAACAAATTGATGGCATTTTTGATGGGGGATTACCTTCCGGTCGGCCTGGCACTGGCTTTCACGGTTCAATGGATGATATTGCTTGGTTGGGCGAGTTCAAAGGGATTGTGCCGGCCACCTTGGGTTCTGTCTGCAAACGGAAAAGATGGCGGACGATCGAAGGATGCGAATGTGCGGACAGAGATGAGATCACAGGCCGAAGGCAACGGGCGGTGAAGAGGCTCGATACAGCAAAGGGGACGGCCTTCGTCTTCGGGCTGGCGCCGTGGCGGCGCCATCTGCGCAACTGGTTGCCGCACCGTCGTATCTACCGCTTCAGCCGGCGGCTCGGATACCTTGCCTTCCACGCCTTCTGCGCGCCACTCATTCTCCTCCATCGCAGGGCCGAGGTGGTCGTATGGGGCTACAAGCATCCGGATTTCCTCCCGGCCTTCTGCGAGCGCCATGCAATCCCGCTGATCCGCATCGAGGACGGGTTCCTGCGCTCCGTCGCGCTGGGCAGGCAGGGCGCGCCGCCGCTTTCCCTTTGCCTGGACCGATCCGGCATCTATTTCGACCCAACCCGCCCCTCGGATCTCGAAACAATCATAGAGACCCATGATTTCCGCTCGGACCGCCCGCTGATGCAGCGCACCGAGCATTGCCTGCAGCGTCTGCTCGACAGCCGGCTGAGCAAATACAACGCGGCGCCCGATGTCGATATCGAGCGCCTCTACGGCCCGAAGACAAAAAGACGCATCCTGGTCCTGGGTCAGGTCGAAGGCGACATGTCGCTGGTCAAGGGCCTCGAGGCGAAGATCGACAACAACGACCTGGTGCGCATCGCGGTCGGCGAAAACCCGGGCGCGCAGGTGATCTACAAGCCGCATCCGGAAGTGCTCCACCGCACAAGGACCGACCCGCCCCAGTCGCATCCCGACGCGGTGCGCGACATCTGCCTTGTGCTTGACGAGGACGTGGCACTGGCCGATGCGCTCGACACCGTCGATCATGTCTACACGATGACGTCGCTTTCCGGATTCGAGGCGCTGATCCGTGGCATTGCGGTCACCTGCCTCGGCGCCCCTTTCTATGCCGGCTGGGGCGCAACCGACGACCGCCAGCCCTGCCCGCGCCGCACCGCCCGCCGCACCCCGCTGGAGATCTTTGCCGCAGCCTATATTCTCTATCCGCGGTATTTTGATCCGGTGACGGGGGAAGCGATCGAACTGGAGCAGGCGCTGGAGTGTTTGGTGAGGATGAGACGCGCGCCAACGAAGCAAGATGGATAACGCTACAGGATAGCGAGGATGCGGTGCATGGGCGCGCCCCTGCGGTGGTGCTTGGTATAACACGATTGCATTGTCGTGCCGCCGCGATAGGATGCTTTCTTAAGAACTGGAGGGGAGAAGTGCCACATGCTGTTTAGGGGGGTCACTAGAACTGCGAAATTTGTTGCTCCGCCAGTTCAGCCTTACGAGCGCGAGCATGTTGCTAGACAAATTTCCAACAGCCCGCGATTAAGAATTGCTTTCGACAAGTTCGACGGGCTCGCTCCCGAGGCAGGAATTGCAAACCCGGCGGAGCGGAAACTCATCCTATACACCTCAGCGAAGGAGGTCCTTGACGGAGTCAGGCACTATGCCGAGAAGGGCGTCAAGTTCAATCACGTATGTGCATTCCACGACCGCAAGCTACCTGCCGATGCTATCGTCCCATCACTCCTCCGCGAGCGCGAACTACCCTTCTATCCGGATCACGAAATTGTCGTTTATCGCAACGTGGACACACTGTTTTCCGAAGCTGGTCTTTGCTTCCGGCTATCCACACTAGGTATCAACTATGTGACCCGATCGAACTTCAATGTGAAGCAACGGACCTCGCCGATATTCCACTATCCAGAAATCGTACGCACAAAGATTGACGAACTGACGAAGCTCTACAACATGATGTTGAATGACCAGAGCAGGAACGATCTTGCCGCGTACATAAAAGGCCGATCGCTGCCATCTCTGGGGTATCACCGCATCGCGGACTTCAAGGAATACTATCACCCGCTTTGCCAGGCGGCGCCCGGCGACGTGGTGATAGATGCAGGCCTCTTCGATGGAGTTACCACCTTTGAGTTTGGAAAGGCAGTAGGCTCGTCAGGCCATGTTTATGGCTTCGAGCCGTCACCCCATATGTGGAAGCGCATTGAAGACCTGTTCGCTTCCGATAGGCGGCCGATCACGCTTGTGAAGGAAGGCGTATGGGACAAAACAGACGAACTAAAATTCATCGACACGCGCATTGTTGGCAACTCGGAAACACGACTCGCCGCTGAAGACGAGAAAAGGGCAACGAAGGTGCGCGTTGGGACCATCGATGAATTCTGCAAAAAGCAGAAGATCGACAAGGTTGACTTCATAAAGATGGACATTGAAGGCGCAGAAATGAATGCCCTCAATGGCAGCATCGCGACGATAAAAAAGCACCGACCAAAGCTTGCGATCTGCATCTATCATAAACTTGATGATATTTTTGACATTCCTTTCTTCATCGACAGACTAAACTGTGGATACCGCTTCTATTTCGGCGCGCACTCGATCGGTGCGACTTCGATCGTCCTGTACGCCGTCCCAGAATCGGTATGACAAAGGACTGTCCGCAGAGGCGATTCCACGTCAGCAGGTCATTTTACCGTCTGCTTTTCCAAGTCCAAAACTCGAACAAACTCGTCAAAGCCGTTACGCTTCAATGTCTGGAAAAAGGCAGCTCTAAATGGTTGCCCCATATCTGCGCCACCGGCGAGCCGGAACAACTCACCCACTGTCCACTCATCCTGCGCTTCGGCTGCCGCCCTGACAACGGCTATGTAATCGCGGCGATGCACTTTGGCGGTACTGAGATACTCACCTGATCGCATGCGAGCCAGAATTCGGCGTATCCCTCTGTGCTTCCGGTTCCGCATCGCGCGCGCGAGCAGGTGAGCTAGATAGGTTGAGGATTTCCGCTTGTTCTCGCGAACAACGCTGCGCATCTCTAAGAATACCGCCTCATATTCAGCTCCGCCAATCACATCCAACATCATCTTCTTGAGATGCCCGGCCTCGACTAAGAGCGGCACACTGCGATGGCCGCAATTTTCCAAAAGCAACAGCTTTGCGCCAGGGACCCCGCTCGCTTGCATCATGTCGAGACGTTCACGTGGATCGGCCACGATGAGATACTCGATGCTACCCGACAATACACTTTCTATCGGTGGCAATAATCGAGGCCAATCAGTTGCCTCCCTCCTCCACCGTGTCTCGCGATCGTCCCAGAGGTTCGATTGCGGCGAGTAAGCAATCGCCCTCACCGCATTCAGAGATGACGCGAAGTGAATAGCGGCGTAGCCACCCATGCTCGCCCCATAAGTAACCACCCGTCCACCCCCATAGCCAGCCAGAACAGCCCGCACGATGTCCATTGCATGGAATATTTCTGGGGTCTGCCACCAATGGTTAAAGCTACTTTTGACGTGGATCGCGGTCACACCTGCTTGCTCTAGCGCCTCCTGGCCAAACCCCGCGCGGAAACTACCCTCTGGCTGGAAATG
The DNA here is from genome assembly GCF_964021225.1 of Rhizobium arsenicireducens. Lineage (NCBI taxonomy): Bacteria > Pseudomonadati > Pseudomonadota > Alphaproteobacteria > Hyphomicrobiales > Rhizobiaceae > Rhizobium > Rhizobium arsenicireducens. The sequence goes on from NZ_CAXHYK020000001.1 coordinate 3,136,436, forward strand.
ATCCGAAAACGTGACTACAGCGACGTCCGTGCCTTGGCGATCAAACGTCACCTGCAAATGCTTGCCATTAAAAAGTGTCTGCAACATCACCGCACCAGTTAAAGACTATAATATTTTCAAACGCTTCAATGCCCGGTCTAGCGGTTTTGCATAGGCATTTGGAATGAAGCGATCGCCCAGTTTCACAACGAAGCGCCGGACCGGATCATAGTTTTTCAGGCGCTCATCGAAACTATTCTTGGATGGCGGCGCCACCGGGACTGGGATTCCTCGCGTGCCCTTTGACTCAATAATCTCCGTTATATGCTCAGAGGTCGTGTGAAGCACCTTTATCGGCATCCCGATTTTGTCAAGAGCACGCGCAATGCTGGCCAAGTTGTGAAACGTGGCTTGATTATAGACATTGGGGTTTGAACTGTTGAAATTTTGCGCAGAGAAGTCGATTCCGACCAACTCAATGTCCGATACGCCGGCCCAGGTCGCAATCTGGATTGCGCTGAACAGCACACCCGCCATGTCCCGAACGGGATGAGCGCCCAGATCCCAATTTAGATTATCGTATCGCTCGTCGTATACCGTCGATGAGGTCTGGTAAGGCAGATACTCCACACCGTGTTCATCGAGCATGTCAAAGTTGATGCCCAAATGCTGGGTCGCCAGTCGGTTGATGCGTCCGTATATGCGCGCCACATTCTTTGTCAGGTAAACGCCCCAAAAACCGCTATCCCTTGGCTCATCCTGCATCACATGCACGTTGAAGGGCTGGTCGATCAACAATGCGCTGTTGAGAGCAACGAGGACTTTCCCCGCAATTTCCTCCGGCCTCAGTCGATTAATGCTCGAACCGGGACCGCATATTACAGCCGTTTTTCCAGAGAAGATCTTCTCCATCTTCTCTGCGGCGTCTTGCGTGAACGCGGGAACATCGACAGGGTCAAGCGTCCGTTGAATAACATCATCATACATCCGAAGGTAGGCGGCCTCAAATGGAGCCGTCGAGAAAAATTCTTCAAAGACCTTCTGATTAAGTGCGCCAAACTCCTCGGGTGAAGCTTCGACCAGATCTCGGATAGATTGGTCGTTGGGACCATCTGGGTCCAGATAGACGATGTTTGATCTTTTACTGAACTCAAGGTTGCCGCCAATTGGCGAAAGCACGACCCCCGTTCCAAGCTTCATTGTCTCAAGTGTAGAAAAATCGAAGATCGAATGCCTCTGCAACATCAGCAACCAATCGGCGAACTTGATCAAGCCCATTGTCAGTGCGTGCGGTTGACGCTCTGGTATCAGGATCGCTTTGAAAGGGTAGCTGCTCTTTTCAGCTTCAATGCGCTCATAGATGCCCGCCTTGTGCTTGCTGCCCATGCATATCCAGACGACCTTCTTGTCAGTTTTTTGGGCAATGCTAGAGAGCATTGCGGGGCAGCGATCAATACCCTTGTTCGATGTGTAATCGCCCACTGAGACAAAGACGAGGTAATCCTTGCGAATCTGGGGAGCCATCAATGCACCGAGGCCGTTCTCGTTTAAGAACTCCCTTGCCTTTTCCTCCGATACATCGAAGTCCGTCACAGTGTTATAGAGCGGCACATCGCCAAACCGTACCTTCTCAGGGTCGACCGCTGTAGTTGTAGCCACGAACGCTTTCCTGGCCCCATCACTTGGGAAATAGACGCGATCAGCCTGCTCAAATGCGATATTCTCGAAAGTATTCATAATGTGCAGCTCGGCTTCGTTGAGCGTTTCGCCAAACGACGTCCGCTCATGAACAAACGCCCCCTGCTGATGATACACGAGCGTGAAGGGGAACCCGCACATGTGAGCCGCCGCCGCGCTGCCGATGTCGTGGCAGACGAAATGATAAACAGCCCCCGGCCGTGTAGAAAAATTCTTCGGCAATGAACTCGCGAGACTGTTTTGTACATAATGATGCGCAGCCAGCAGGTTTTTGCTCATCGTAGCCAAGCCCTGCTCCTTGATCCACTGAGCCCAGACATCTGGCATTTTGAAGCTCTTCGGTTCGAAGTGATATCTGAGGTGGAACCCCCGATACCTCGGGCCCAAGAGCTGCTGCTGAACGGCAAGAACACCGTTTGGACCACCTGTGGCGGCGCCGTGCGGCTTCGGCCTATAGGCCAGATTTACAAACGATATGTCGCGAGCGACCGGCGCATCGGCTGGACGGAAGTTCTTCGCGTACGCCGGGAGCATGATGTCTAGCTTCATGGCGAACTCCAAGGTTTTGGGAGGGAAGCAGATCAACTTCAGATTAGGTATGCCTAAAGTTGAGGAGCTGCTTTTGCAAGGGTGGAAAATGAGATTGCACCAAGGCCCCACAATGGCGTGCCCCTCACGGTTCCACAGCAAAGGGGCGCATCTCTGATCCGGATGAGGTCGCCTCCAGAAACAGCTTGGCGGTATCAAAAGCCTCGCGAATCGTGACGTCCATGTCGAGGTAGCGGTAGGTTCCGAGCCGTCCGACAAAAGTGACGCCGCTCTCCTTGCGCGCACGCTCCACATAGCGGGTCAGAAGCTCCTTTTCCTCCGTGAGGCGGATCGGGTAATAGGGAATATCGCCTTCTTCGCAGGACCGGGAAAATTCCCGGTAGCAAACGCTCTTCTCATGGCTTTCCCAGGGGGAGAAATGTTTGTGCTCAGTGATGCGCGTGTAGGGCACCGATAGGTCGCCATAGTTCATAACAGCGCAGCCCTGGAAATCCCCGTCGGAATAGAACTTCTCGAAGTCCAGCGTTCTGTAACCCAAGCGGCCCAGTTCATAGTCGAAATACCCGTCCAAGGGGCCTGAGTAGAAAACGTGGTCATAGCTGGAACTGTCGGATCGATTGAATTTCTGATTGAGCCTCACCTCAATTCGGTCATGCTCCAGAATTTTCTCCACCATTTTCGTGTAGCCGTTTTCCGGCATCCCCTGAAACCGATGAAAGAAATAGTTGTCATCATAATTGAAGCGTACCGGCAACCGCTTGAGGATGCTCGCCGGCAGATCATTGGGATCGCAGCCCCATTGCTTGACAGTGTAGCCCTTGAAAAAGGCCTCGTAGAGATCTCGCCCGACAAACTTCAGGGCCTGCTCTTCGAAAGTTCTGGGTTCGTCGATCGAGGCATCCGATAATGATGCGATGAAGGATCTGGCCTCGTCGGGCCTCAATGTCTTGCCGAAAAACTGATTGATCGTGTGGAGGTTGATCGGCAATAGGTAGACCTGTCCTCGGCTCGTGGTCTTGACCCGATTGACGTAGGGGAGGAACCGCTCGAACTGATTGACGTAGGTCCATACCTCCTCATCGTCCGTATGGAAGATATGCGGTCCGTAAACATGAACCAGGACACCTGTGTCCTGATCACGTTCAGTGAAGCAGTTGCCCGCAATGTGAGCGCGTTCATCAACGACAATGACCGAGTGCCCAGCTTCCGCAAGCTTTCGGCCAATCACAGCGCCGGATAGGCCTGCTCCTACCATTAGAATGCGCTTGCTCAATGAAAACTCTCCTAAAGACAATGTGACCCATCCGTAGTTTCGCCCTTTCTCATTTTCAACCGCGAATTTATCAATCCCTTTCCAATTGAACCGCAGCCCGCGCAATTCGATGCAACTGCGCCACATGCGCGCCCCACGGTCCGTTAGACATTGCTTTCTCGGTGCGGATTGAATACGACTCCCGCGCGAAAGTGTTACCCTTCCAGCTGGGGTAACGGCGAAAACGATGACCTCCCGATCGGCATCGCAACTCTAGAACAGCTTAGGAAAAACGACCATGACAGAGTCGCAGGAAATCAAGGTAATTGCGGAAATCGGCTGCAACCATATGGGCAGCATGGACACCGCCAAGGAACTGATTCGCGTTGCCGCGAAGGTTTGCGGCGCCCATGTCGCCAAGTTCCAGAAACGCCACAACCGCGAACTGCTCACGCCCGAGGAATATGACCGTCCGCATCCGGTCCCGGCGAATGCCTACGGCGACACCTATGGCGAACATCGCGAATTCCTGGAGTTCTCCGTTGGCCAGCACAAGGAGTTGCAGGAAGAATGCCGGCTGATGGGCATCGACTATTCGACCTCCGTCTGGGATGTGACCTCCGCACAGGAAATCGCTTCGCTGAAGCCGAACCTGATCAAGCTGCCTTCGGCGACAAACCAGCATTATGTCTTGCAGGATTATCTCTGCAAGAATTACGACGGCGAGATCCATGTCTCGACCGGCATGACGACCCATGAAGAAACCGACCGCCTGGTGAAGTTCTACGAGGACCGCGGCCGCGCCAAGGATGTGGTTCTCTATGCCTGCACCTCCGGCTATCCGGTCGCCTTCGAGGATATCTGCGTCCTTGAGATCAACCGTCTGCAGGAACGGTATGGCGATCGGGTGAAGTCGATCGGCTTTTCGGGTCACCATCTCGGCATCGCCGCCGACATTGCCGCCATGACCGCCGGCATCATCGGCCGCAACCTCTACGGCAAGGGCGACTTCGTCTACGTCGAGCGTCATTTCACGCTCGACCGCACCTGGAAGGGGACCGACCATGCCGCAAGCCTCGAGCCCGATGGCATGCGCCGCTTGTGCCGCGACCTCAAGAATGTCCGCAAGGCGATCACCTACAAGGAAAAGGAAATGCTCGACGTCGAGCTGGTTCAGCGCAACAAGCTGAAATGGCGCGAGGAAACCCACGGCGCGCAGATGCGGCAAGTCTCCTAAATGAGGGCTGTCGCAGTCATTCCTGCCCGGGGTGGTTCCGTCGGTCTCCCCGGGAAGAACATCAAGCCACTGAACGGCATACCTTTGCTGGGCCGGGCGGTTTCCGCCGCCCGCGATGCGGAGCTTGTCTCGGCGGTCTATGTCTCCTCCGATTCGGAGGAAATTTTGAAGGTCGGAGCCGATTTCGGTGCAGTCGGCATCCAGCGTCCCGCCGAAATTTCAGGGGCGACTGCCAGTTCCGAATCGGCCCTCCTGCATGCGTTTCGTCACATTGCCGAGACCGAAGGTGTCGAGCCCGACATCATCGTCTTCCTGCAATGCACCTCGCCGTTCACAACTGCCGCTCAGATCGACAGCCTGGTTTCCCGCCTGATCGAACAAGAGGCCGACAGCGCCTTCGCCGCGGTCGAGGACCACGGCTTCATCTGGCAGGTTGCCGAAGATGGCACTGCGCATGGCATAACCCACGACCACACGCTGCCACGCCAACGGCGCCAGGATATGACACCGCGTTATCGTGAGACGGGGGCAATCTACGCCATGCGCGTCCCGGCATTCCTGTCCCTCGGCAATCGGTTCTGCGGAAAGACTATTCTCGTACCCGTCGAAATGCCGCCGATCGAAATCGACACGGCGCAAGACTGGGAAATTGCAGAGGCCTACGCGCGGATCCTGGAACGCCCAGCAGGCCTTTCCCTGGACCGCGTCAAGATCCGGGCCCTTGTCACCGATTTCGACGGTGTGCACACGGACGATCGGGTGATCGTCCAGCAGGACGGCTCGGAAGCGGTACGGTGCAGCCGAAGTGACGGGATGGGAATCGAAATTCTGCGGGAGCGGGGATTGCATTTGCTCATTCTGTCGCGTGAACAGAATGCTGTCGTTCGCGCCCGGGCGGCCAAACTGAAGATGGATGTGCAGCATCATGTCAGGGACAAACTGCCAGCACTCGATTCCTGGCGTCGGGAGAGAGGGCTCGAGTGGAGCGAAGTCGCTTATATCGGCAATGATGTGAACGACGTCGACTGCATGAAGGCGTGTGAGTTGAGCTTTGCGCCTGCGGATGCACATCAAAGCGCCAGATCGGTCGCCTCCGTGGTTCTCGGCAGCGCCGGCGGTAATGGCGCTCTGCGAGAACTGTGCGACTATCTGGTCTCCAACGAATTGGTCGACTAGGATTTCCGATGCGCGTTCTCGCCCTTGCCAGTTATGATTCCTTCCTCAATACGGCGAGCCTGATCGCGCCCCATTTCGAACGGGAAGGATGCGAGTTCGAGTACGCCCTGGTCCGCGCGAGAGCTAATGCGCAGATCACCCCGGAGCAGGTTGCCGGGCTGGCGCTGGGTTCTCCCGTGCGCTGGATAACGATCGAAGACCTGTGCGGATCGGCAGAGGCGGCTCGTTATGACATCATACTGTCCTGCCTGGAGGGCCTTTCCACCCGACGCCTGGTGCACCATTTGGCGCCCTTGGGCGAAAAGCGTCCGCTGGTTATCTCGGTCTATCCAGGTCTTGTCCTGCGCTATCCCTTCGACGGCTATTCCATGCGCACGGCAAGCGATCTTGTCTGGATGAACTGCAAGTCGGACCTTCTTGCCTTTCAAAGTATGTGCAACGCTTTCGGAGTCGACGACCGTGGTGCGCGCATCTTTGGTATTGCGCCTTTACTTCAGCCTATCGAGCGGGATGCGGCGGCGGAGGACGGTCCCGTCGTGTTCTTCGAACAGGCAATCATTCCGCGCTATCACGACGAGCGCCTGTTCCTGGCCGAGCAGTTCGTCCTTTTGGCCAAGCGTCATCCGCAGATTGACTTCATCGTAAAGCCGCGGACCATGGGCAAGGACGCCACGCTTCACCGCACATGGCATGCGATTGAACCTTTGATGCATGAGGCTGCCGAACGGCAGGGAGGATGGCCGGCGAATCTCAGCCTCAGCTCCGAGAAGGCAAGCGCGCTTTTGGCCCGGGCATCGCACTGTCTCACCGTCAGCTCGACGGTCGCGACCGAAGCCATTCATGCCGGCGTACCAACCACTATCATCGGTGATTTTGGAGCCCATGACGAGTACGGACTGAGCTACTTCTTCGGATCGGGACTCATCCGCAATTTCTCCGATATAGTGATGCCGTCTGCTCTGGAGCCAAACCCCGACTGGCTGGCTCTCTATATGGCCAACCCCAAAGAGACGATTTCCGAACTCGTTCAGGAAGCGATCAGGATGGCTGCTGAACCGCGGCAATCGATGGCCGAACGGTCGCTACGGGCAGAAATATCTCCGGAATTGCGAGCCTACCTCACGGCGAGAAATGGTGCGACGGGCGTGCTGAGCCGATCCTACCAGTCGAAGCGTAGGGGTTGGCTCAGTCAATTGCTTTCAAAGATTGGCGTCAAGATATAGCCGAGTTTCCAGGGTATCAGTCTCTCAAGGCTCGAGGCCCTCAGAAATGGCCGCGCGGAAATCAATCTTTGTGGGAAGCGATACGATTGCAAGCAGAACTCGAGCAGCGAATAGCCCTGTTACGCGAGTGGCTGGAAGACCGGGCGCTGCCACTCTGGTGGAACGCAGGGGCGGCGAAGCCTGCGGCAGGCTTTCATGAAAGGCTGCAACAGGACGGTAAGCCCATGCACCTGGACAATCGGCGTGCACGGGTGCAGCCGCGCCAGGTCTACTGCTACGCCACAGCTGGGTTGAATGGATGGAACGGGCCTTGGCGCGAAGCAATCGACCACGGCCGGTCCTGGTTCGAGCATACCTATCGGCTGGAGAATGAGCTTTACGGAAATCTCGCCGACGCCAGGGGCAATCTGATCGATCCCGTGTTCGACCTCTACAATCAGGCCTTCGCCCTGTTTTCAGCCGCGGCGATAGCAACTGCCATTCCAGAGAGAGCGGCAAGCGAACATCGCTGCGCCCTAAGGATCCTGGACAGGCTGAAGAATGAATATGCGCACCCCCTGGCCGGCTTCGAGGAAGGGATGCCGGTTCGTGAGCCCCTGTGCTCCAACCCACACATGCATCTCTTCGAAGCTGCCCTTGCCTGGGAGAGCGTTCCGGGCAGTGATTTGCGATGGGCGTCCCTGGCGGACGAAATCGCGACCCTTGCGACCACACGTTTCATTGATGCTGACACTGGGGCGCTGCGGGAGTTCTTTGATCGCAACTGGAATCCGATGCCCGGAGAACAGGGGCGTATCGTTGAGCCAGGGCATCAGTTCGAATGGGCTTGGCTGCTCGCCCGTTGGGCCGAGTGCAGAAACAATCCCTTTGCTCTTGCGAAAGCAAAACGGCTTTTCGAAATCGGCGAGACTTACGGCATTTGTCGGGAACGCGGCGTAGCCGTCATGAGCCTGGACGACGACTTCACTGTTCGAGACGGTATGGCGCGATTGTGGCCGCAGAGCGAATGGCTGAAAGCCTCGCTGAGGCTTGCTCTCAATGCCGAGGGAGAAGAACGTGGACGATACCTGCAGTCCGCGCTTCGTGCCCATGATGCACTTAGCTTGTTCCTGACATCTCCGACGCCGGGTCTCTGGTACGACAAGTGGCCGCCGAAGAATGACATGATCGATGAACCCGCGCCCGCGAGTACGTTCTATCACATCGTCTGTTCGATATACGAAGCCGGCGAAGTGTTGAGACAGATGCGATGCGATTAGTCTAATGTAGCCGGTGCGCCTCCTGGCGCGTGAACCGAAGTTACGAGAAAATTCCAGTTGTCCTGGCTGTGCAAATTTCCCGAGCCAGCTTTGGCGATGATGGAACGTCCATTTCCGGCCGCATTTTCCAGACGCAGACAGTCCCCTTGGTAGACCGTATACCGCTGAAGCCAGCGCAAATTGGAACTGTTAGTTTCCGGGGGCACAGGCGAGCGGCTTCTCCCACTATTTCCAGAGAGCCCCTCACTCATTACGGCTGGAGGGGTGCCGATCAGCGGCGGTCGATGATCCGCGGATTGACGCCAGGGTACCATCCGCCAGAGGGATTGGGCGGCTCGAGGCTTTCGTAGACCGCGCCATTGCGGGTGCAGCGATAGACGTTGACGGGCACACCGTCGCCGAAGAAGCGCACGCCGTGGCGCTGTTTCACATAGCGGACCACCGTTTCGCATCGATAGCCGGGCCCGAACAGATCGTCGGACTGCGGCTTCACCCCGGGCAGATCATGAAAGGCCTCCGGTGTGGCGGTGGTCGGAGACTGGGCGAGTGCCCGAGCGGCGGGCACGGCGGCGAGACACGAGACGAAAAGCGCAAGCAGCATCCGGCGCAACGGGCGTTGCTGCGGCATTGCGCGGATCGTCCGCCCTATCATCAAAATTGCCTTCATCGCGCCCTGCCTTTCTCGCTTCACGCCAACCCCATATAGCGATCCTGGCCGCCGTGCCCAAGCGCTACCGCCGCACGGCACACGCGGCTTGGCTACCGGTACCGGCTCTCGACGCAGCCCTTGCTCAGGCGACCGGGCGGCGATAACCGGTCGGCATTTCGTAGAGCCAGCCGATGCGCTTTACCGCCGCCTCGAAATCCTCGAGCGCCACAGTCATGGTATGACCATTGGCATGCAGCAGTGTCCTGTCGTCGACCATGATGCCGGCATGGCCCTTCCAGAACACCAGGTCGCCGCGCCGCAGCTCGTCGCGAGAAATAGCCGCGCCAAGGTTTAAGGCCTGCATGTCGGAATCGCGCGGCGCTTTGCGTCCGGTCATTTGCAGCGCCAGCTGGACGAGGCCAGAACAGTCGATGCCGAAGCCGGACCGACCACCCCAGAGATAGGGCGTCTCGATGAAACGGACCGCGATCGCGACATAGTCGTCGGCGGCGTAAGCGCCGAGTGGCAGGCAATGATTGGCGACCACCGCGCGGCCGTCGGCCAGCAGAAGATAGCGGGTGCCGCGCGTCTCGGCCTCTCCGACGACGGTGAGGCGGCTGCCCATGGAGAGCGCTGCCGAGACCGGGAACCGCAGGTCGGGACCGGGATAGAGGAAGGTGCGCGGTACGATCACATGGTGGCTGGGCAAAGGGGTGCCCATGGCCAGTGCGGTTTCCGGCAGGTAGCCGACGTAGCCGTCGGATTGCGCCTGAACCCAGGCCCAGCCGGCGGCGCGATCGAACACGTTGACGTCCTCGCCCAACAAGAGTTCGGTGTCGATACCGGTAGTCGCTTCCGGTTTCGGGCGAAGGCCCGTGACCGGCACGGCGATCCGGCCAGGCTCACCGTGCGTGAACCGGGTGGCCGTCACCTGGCCTTCCAATGCCTTGTCGGCCAGGTCGTCGCGATAGGCGTTCAATCTGCGATCCAGTGCCATGAAACTCTTTCAGTAGCTCAGCTTGCGGCCCTGATCGATAATCAGGTCGCCGAATTTTTCCAGGAAGAGCGCACCGCCGACGGTGCGCTTGACGATGACACTGCGCCGGTCGCGCTCGTCGCGGACCCGGTCGACCAGTCCCATCTCGCCCATGGTGTCGAGCGCGCGGGTGATCACCGGCTTGGTGACGCCAAGCGTCGCGGCAAGGCCGCGCACGGTGTGCGGCGGGGGCACGAGATAGATCTGCAGGAGGATCGCCATCTGGCGCAGGCTCAGATCGCGCTTGTCCTCCTGCACCTGCCGCAGGGTCACCTTGTGCCACAGGCCAAGGGCCTCGCTGGCGGTCAGTTCAACACTCATGCACCGATCCGGAACGTCGTTGTCGCTTCTTCTTTTCCGGCAATCGGAGCGGCATTGCAAGCGCGGCGAGCCAGAAGCCCGCCGCAGGCCTTCGGCCTCTAGCGCAGATTGGTGCGCAGATAGCGGTACAGCGCGCGGATGCCCTGCGCCTCGCCGCCGACCGGCGAATGCGGGCGCTCGGAGGGCGACCAACCGAAGATGTCGAAATGCACCCATTTGGTCGATTTGCCGACGAAGCGCTTGAGAAACAGCGCCGCGGTGATCGAGCCGGCCATGCCGCCCGCGGGGGCATTGGTGAGATCGGCGATCTGCGCCCGGACATTCTTCTCGTAACCCTTGTAGAGCGGCATGCGCCACAGCGGGTCGTCGGTCTCCAGGCTGGCATCGATCAGGTGCTCGGCGAGATCCTCGTCGTCGGTGAAGAAGGGCGGAAGGTCGGGGCCGAGTGCCACACGGGCGGCGCCGGTGAGCGTGGCCATGTCGATCAGCAGATCCGGCTTGTCCTCGTCGGCATAGGCGAGCGCGTCGGCGAGGATCAGCCGGCCTTCGGCATCGGTATTGTCGATCTGGACGGTGAGGCCCTTGCGGCTGCGATAGATGTCGCCTGGCCTGAACGCATTTCCGGCTATGGAATTCTCGACGGCCGGCACGATCACCCGAAGATCGATCTTCAGCTTGGCGTCCATGATCATCAGGGCGAGGCCCATGACATTGGCCGCGCCGCCCATGTCCTTCTTCATCAGCAGCATGTTGGCCGAGCCCTTGATGTCGAGGCCGCCGGTGTCGAAGCACACGCCCTTGCCGACCAGGGTCACCTTGGGATGACCCTTCTTGCCCCAGCGCATCTCGAGCAGGCGGGGCGCCTGGGCGCTCGCCCTGCCGACGGTATGGACGAGCGGGAAATTGCGCTCGATGAGGCCGTCGCCGACCACCACGGAGACCTCGGCCTTGTAGTGCCCTGCCAACGCCCGGAAGGCCTTTTCGAGATCGGCCGGACCCATGTCGTTGGTCGGCGTGTTGATCAGGTCACGGGCGAGATAGACGCCGGCGAGCTGGCGCTTGATGTCGGCGGCATCGGCGTCCTGGGGAATCATCAGCGTCGGTTCGACCGGTTTTTCCGAACGGTAGCGGCCGAAGCGATAGGCGCCAAGGCCATAGCCGAGGAGCAGACGATTGGCGGTGAGCGGTGCCGTCTCGATGTGCCACTCGCCTGCCGGCAGGCTGCGGGCGAGCTTGCCGGTCAGGAACGGGTTCTCCGACGGATTGGTGCCCATGCCGAAGAGCACGCCTCCGAGATGGCCGTCGCCGGTCGGGATCAGCAGCAGGGAACCCGTCTCGGCCTTGAAACCGGCTTTGCGCGCCCAGTCGAGCGCGATCGGATCGATCGACCCGGTTTCGATATGGGCGGGGGTAACGGCGAACACTGGAAGCGTATGGCCACCCTTGGTGCTGAATGGGGTCGATCTTTCGATGTACTGATATGGGGGCATGGTCTGCCTTCTGGGGAGAATCAACTCGGTTGACACTATTAACACTCCGTTAGGGTTAACAGATTATTGCTTGAGTGGAGGTTGCGCCGTCTTCGTCCTGCGGGACTTCAAGCGGCACCGGCAAACCGATCCAGGAACAGGCAACATGGCTCTTCGGCAGACTTCGACATGTCATCGCATCGGCTATTTAGGCAGCATCTGCGTGCTGATCGCGGCCGCGGCACTCGGCGGCTGCTCGACGACCAAGAAGCCGTTGACCACCGGGTCGATCCCAAAGCTCTCAAAGCCTGTCGAAACGATGACCGCGCCGGAACTTGCCCGGGCGGCCGACACCGTCGGCACCAGCTATGAGCGCAATCCAAAGGACCGCAACGCCGGCCTTGCCTATGCCAATATCCTGATGATGACCGGACGCAATAGTCAGGCGCTGGCGGTGATGCAGCAGGTGGCGATCGCTCACCCCACCGACCGCGACGTGCTTTCCGCCTTCGGCAAGGCGCAGGCGGCGGCCGGGCAGTTGGACCAGGCGCTCGCGACGATCGGCAGGGCGCAGACCCCCGACCGCCCCGACTGGCGTCTCTATTCGGCGGAAGGCGCCGTGCTCGACCAGCTCGGCCGCTCCGCGGAAGCCCGCGCCCGCTATCGCATGGCCCTCGACCTCAAGCCGAACGACCCGACAATTCTGTCCAATCTCGGCATGTCCTACGTGCTGGGCGGAGATCTCAGAACCGCCGAGACTTACCTGAAATCGGCCTCTCAGCAGCCCGGCGCCGACAGCCGCGTACGGCAAAACCTGGCACTCGTTATCGGTCTGCAGGGGCGCTTCCCTGAGGCCGAACAGATCGCCCGCCAGGAACTCGACCCGCAGCAGGCGGACGCGAACGTCGCCTATCTGCGCTCGATGATGAGCCAGCAGAATTCCTGGAAGGAACTGGCGGCCAAGGACACGAAGAGCGACAAGAAGACCAATTGAGGTCCCGCATGGAGCCCCATCGCAGGTTTTCCGTCAGAGCGGCCGCATTCTCATGGCGTCGAGGATAAGCCTCAGACCGAGCCCGACCAGCACCGCGCCGGCGACACGGTCGACGATGTGCTTGACCCGGCCATAGGCCGCGCGCGGCCGGTCGGCGGAGAAGACGAGCGCTACCGCCACATACCAGCCCGCCTCGACCAAGAAGACACCGAGCGGCAGTACGGTGAACAGCCATCGCTCCGGGGGTGCCGGCAGGAAGGCGGCGAAGATGCTGCCATAGACCAGAGCGGTCTTCGGATTGCTGAGCTGGGTGGCGAGACCGACGGCAAAGCTCTTCCATGCGGGGGCGCCCTGATCCACGCCCCCGGCTTGCTCCAGCGGCAAGGGCAGACTCGCGCCGCGCCAGATGCGCACCCCCAGATAGGCAAGATAGGCGCCGCCGAACAGCTTGAACAGCAGATAGGCCCACTCGACCCGTACCAGAAGGGCGTGCAGGCCGGCCAGCGCCAGCAGGGCGAAAATCGCACCGCCGATCCCCATGCCGAGCGCGGCGGCAAGACCCGCCTTGCGCGATCGGATGATCGCCGTGTGGGAAACGAGCACAAAGCTCGGACCGGGGCTCATGGCGCCGATCAGGACCGTCCCGACGATGCTCAACAGGATTGCGATGGAAGACATGCGGATCTCCGGCTGCCAAGCCCAACGCGGCGCCAATCACAGTCTGTTAGCCGACGAATTCGCCGGCTGCAATCGGACAGGTCAGAGAGAGGCTAGAAGCGGTCGGCAACCTGGATGCCGGCCGGGCCGAGGATCACAGCGACGAGAACGGGCAGGAAAAACAGAATCATCGGCACGGTCAGCTTTGGCGGCAGGGCGGCCGCCTTTTTCTCCGCCTCGTTCATCCGTTCGTCACGGCCCTCTTGGGCAAGCACGCGCAGGGCCTGGGCAATCGGTGTGCCGTAGCGTTCGGCCTGGATCAGCGCCTGGGTGACGTTCTTCACACCATCGAGCTGGGTGCGGTTGCCGAGGTTTTCGAGCGCAGTCCGGCGGTCCTGGAGGAAGGAGAGCTCGGCCGTGGTCAGCACCATTTCCTCTGCCAGTTCGCTCGACTGGGTGGCGATCTCTTCCGCGACGCGGCGCATGGCGGCCTCGATCGAAATGCCCGATTCGACGCAGATCAGCATGAGGTCGAGCGCATCCGGCCAGGCGCGGCGGATCGAATGCTGGCGCTTGTTCATGCGGTTCTTGACATAGATATTCGGCAGGTAGAACCCGACATAGCCGCCGACGATGGTGACAAGCAGCCGCATGGGAAGCGCCTTGTCGGCCATGTTGCCGAGGCCGAAAATCCACACCGCGGTCAGCGTTACCGTCAGGAAGGGCAACAAGAAGCGTGCGACGAGGAAGATGTTGAGCGCGTTCTGCGAACGGAAACCGGCCGCCTTGAGCTTGTCCATCGTCGCGTCGTCGACCAGCGCCTTGCGCAGGTTGAATTTCTCGACGATCTGACGGACCGACTGGTTGCTCCCGGCGCGCAGGCTCGCCTTGCCATGACTGCTCTCGGCATTCATGCGGGCCCGTTCCCGGGCGCGAATGAAATCGCGCTCGGTCGAAACGGCCTTCATCCGCTTGTTGAGGTCGCCGCGTTCCAGATAGGGGATGGCGAGGGTGTAGAGCGTCGCGAAAACCGCGATGGCAACGAGGACAGCGACCACCATTGCCGGGTCTGTCAGTCTTGCGGCGAGCTGCTCCATGACCGGTCCCCTCCCTAGATGTCGAATTGGATCATGTTGCGCATGACGAGAATGCCGATCGACATCCAGACTGCGGAAGCACCGAGAATGAGATGCCCGCGCGGATCGGTGAACAGCACCATGATGTAATGCGGCGACGTCAGGTAGACGAGCAGCGCCACGATGAACGGAAGGGCGCCGATGATGGCGGCCGACGCCTTGGCCTCCATCGACAAGGCCTGGACCTTGGCGCGCATCTTCTTGCGATCTCGCAGCACCCGCGACAGGTTTGACAGCGATTCCGACAGGTTGCCGCCGGCCTGAGCCTGAATGGTGATGACGATGGCGAAGAAGTTGACCTCCGACAAAGGCATGGTCAGCATCATGCGCGTGCAGGCTTCGGGAACGCTCAGACCCACTTGCTGGGATTCCACGACGCGCCGGAATTCAGTCTTGACCGGCTCCTGTCCGTCGGCCGCGATCAGCCTGAGCGCATCATTGAGCGGCAGACCCGAGCGGATCGAACGGACCATGACATCGAGCGCATTGGGGAATTCGTTCAGAAACTTCTTCTGCCGCCGCCCGATGAGGAATCCGAGAATCCAACGGGGCAATCCGAGACCGCCGACGAAGGCCATGCCGAGGGTCACGAACAGAGGCAATCCACCGAGAAAGGCTACGATGAGCACGACGAGACCGAGCACGAAACTGGCGATGTAGTAATGACTGGTGGTGAAAGACAGTCCAGCCTGGACCAGCCTCTGCTTCAGGCTGGTACTGGCGATCTTCTTCGTCTTCTCTTCCTGCTTACGCTCCAGGTCTTTGAGCGAATCCTGAACCGATTTGCGCCGCTTGGAGATCTCCTGCACCCGGTCTCGTGCCGCCTTGACCTTCAGGGTGTCGGTTTCCGCAGCCTTGACCCGGTTTATTCGGCTCGTCGTCTTCTTGTCGACCTCGATCCGGGAATAGAGGATCCCATAGGCCATGCCGGCCGTCGCGATAGCCGCAAGGCCGATGATGGCGAGCACCATGGGATCGAAACCGAACATCGCGCTTAGATCTCCTTGCTTTTCTGTTCCATGGCGTCGAGTGCGGCAGCGAGACGTCGTTCCTCGTTGTAGTATCGGGCACGCTCCCAGAAATGCGGCTTGCCGATGCCGGTCGAGACATGGCGGCCGATGATCTTGCCTGCGAGGTCCTCGCCCTCCATCTCGTAGCGCATCAGGTCCTGGGTGACGATCACGTCACCTTCCATGCCGATCACCTCGGTGATTTGGGTAATGCGGCGCGAGCCGTCGCGCAGGCGGGCTGCCTGGATGATGACATCGATCGAGCTGGAGATGATCTCGCGCACCGTCTTGGAGGGTAGGCTGAAACCGCCCATAGCGATCATCGATTCCATACGGGATAGGCATTCGCGCGGCGTATTGGCGTGGATCGTGCCCATCGAGCCGTCGTGACCCGTGTTCATCGCCTGCAACAGGTCGAAAACCTCCGGTCCGCGCACTTCGCCGACGATGATGCGTTCGGGGCGCATACGCAGGCAGTTCTTGACGAGATCGCGCATGGTGATCTCGCCTTCACCCTCGATATTCGGCGGGCGGGTTTCGAGGCGCACGACATGCGGCTGCTGCAGCTGCAGTTCGGCGGTATCCTCACAGGTGATGACGCGCTCTTCCTTGTCGATATAACCGGTGAGGCAGTTCAGCAGCGTCGTCTTGCCCGAGCCGGTGCCGCCGGAAATGACCACGTTGCAGCGGACACGTCCGATGATCTGAAGGATCTGGGCACCCTCCGGGGTGATCGCCCCGAACTTGACCAGCTGGTCGAGGTTGAGCTTGTCCTTCTTGAACTTGCGGATGGTGAGCGCCGGGCCATCAATGGCGAGCGGCGGTGCGATGACGTTGACACGGCTGCCGTCGGGAAGACGGGCGTCGCAGATCGGCGAGCTCTCGTCCACACGGCGGCCAACCTGGCTGACGATGCGCTGGCAGATCGACAGGAGCTGGGAATTATCGCGGAAGCGGATTTCCGACTCGATCGTTTTGCCGTTGACTTCGATGAAGGTCTGGCCGGCGCCATTGACCATGATGTCGGCGATGTCGTCGCGGGCAAGCAGCGGCTCGAGAGGGCCGTAGCCGAGCACGTCGTTGCAGATGTCCTCGAGCAGTTCCTCCTGCTCTGATATCGACATCGCGAAGTTCTTGATCGTGATGATGTCGTTGACGATATCGCGGATCTCCTCGCGCGCGCTTTCGCCGTCGAGTTTGGCGAGCTGCGAGAGGTCGATCGTGTCGATCAGCGCCGAGAAGACCTGGCTCTTCGTGTCGTAATAGTCCTGTGTACGGGGCGGGCGCTTGCGCGCCGGGCTCGCGGCAGGCGCCTGGAGCGGCGGCGGCGCCATCTGCTGGCGCACTGCGGGCTCTTCGCCGACCGGATCGGTTGCCGGCGCACGCGGCGGCGCGGCGGCAGCCGTCGGCGAAACCGGCGTCACCGTCCCGGCCGACGATCCGCCCTTGCCAAATCCCTCGCTTCCGCGTCTGCCAAACATCACTGACTACCTGTTCCTGTCGAAGACACTATTTCCGTCCGAGCAGCCCGAGTACCTTGCCGAGACCGCCCTTCTTCGGCTTCTTCACCGTGGCCCGTCCTGTCACCAGATGGGCGATCTGGGCGAAGATCTCCGCCGTCGGCGACTTAGCGTCGATTTCGGAGATCATCCGTCCGCTGTTGGCGGCATTGCCGAACAATCCCGCGTCGAAGGGAATGATGGCGACCGGCTCGATTTCCAGGGGCTCGAAGAAGTCCTGCGGCGCGATCTCCGGCCGCTTCGGCATGCCGACCTGGTTGAGTATCAGATGCGGCGCCTTGTCGTTCGGCCTGAGCTTTTTCAAGGCGTCAAGCATGTTCTTGGCGTTGCGCAGGTTGGCGAGATCGGGGACGCAGGCAATGACCACTTCGTCGGCCTCCGAGAGCACCGCACGGGTCCAGTCGGACCAGGCATGCGGCACATCGAGCACGGTGACCGGGGCAGAGCGCTGCAAGAGCTCGAGCAGCGGATGGAAGGCGCCACGATCGAAATCATAGGGGCGATCGAGCAGGGACGGTGCTGCCAGAAGCGAAAGGTTCTGCGAGCAGGTCGTCAGCAGGCGATCGAGGAAGACCTCGTCCAGGCGCTCCGGCGAGAACACGGCTTCGGCAATCCCCTGGGCCGGATCCTGGTCGAAATCGATATTGGCGGTGCCATAGGCGAGGTCGAGATCGGCGAGAATGGTCTCGGTCGAGAACAGGCTGGAAATGCCAAACGCGCAATTGTGGGCGATGGTCGAGGAGCCGACACCGCCCTTGGCGCCGATGAAGGCGATCGTTCGGCCAAGCGGTTCGGCTTCCGGATCGACGAAAATCGCCGAGACGGCAGCCATGACTTCGGACATGCTGACCGGCGAGACGATGTATTCCGAAATGCCGTTGCGGACGAGCTCGCGATAGAGCGCAATATCGTTGTGCCGCCCGATGAGGATGACGCGCGAACTCGGATCGCAGACCTCGGCCAGCGGCGCGAGTTCCTGCAGCAGGGTCTGCGGGGTCGCCTCGGTCTCGAGGATGATCAGATTGGGCGTGGGGGTCGAGGCGAACATGGCAGCGGCGGCGGCGATATTGCCGCTGGTGATCCGCATGCTGACCTTTGCCATGCGCCGATCCTGGGCGCATTGCTCCATCACCCGCTGCACGCCCTGCGAGACGCAGAAGGCATGCACCGAGATCCGCGGCAAGGGCCGCAGGCTTTCCAGATCACCGGTCCCGACCCTTCCCTCAGGAAGGATGTCGTCTTCGGACGTCGTCTCGAATTCGTAGTCGATCGCACTCATGCTTTCATCCTGCCTTCGAATGGCTCCAGCCATCCTATCTCGTCGAGGTATCCTTGCCTTCACGATAGAGACCGATCACGGTCGAGCGTCTCGTGGCATCGATCGGTGCCTGGGCGCGCGGCGTGACAAGGTCCATCGGATTGGCGATTTGCGCCGCCAGGTTGGCCTGGCTCACACAGCCGAAATTATGCCAATTCTTGTTGGAGAACGTGTTGTCCTGCAGGTCCTCCGGCCACTGGCCGCACTGGTTGGTCACCGCGGTGATCGCCACATAGCTCAAGCGTACCGGAGCCGCGTCGCCGGTCGCGCCAGCCTGATAGCTCGTTTCGATGATGCGCGGTCCAGGCACGCCACGCGAGATCAGCACCTGGCGGATCTGCTTGCGCATTTGCGCGGCAGCACCCGCGTTCGGTGAGCCCTGCGGCAAGAGGATCTGGATCGTGCCGGACGAACTCGACAGATAGTCGGAGGCAAAGCCGCCGACCGCATCCGACATGCCGATGGTCATCTGGCGGTCGCCGGAGGCGATCGGGATGTCCAGCGTGTGCTCGACCTCGGTCAGCGTGATCGGATGGCGGGTGCGATAATCGTCCGGGATCGAGCCCGTCGTCAGATCATCGCGGTTCGTACCGCATCCAGAAAGGATCGCCACAGCGCCGAGTATGGTGGCGGCGAGCGCGGTCCGGGCAAAGCGAGGCGCGGCGAAGGTCGTTGTCTTGATGGGCATGGTGGTGCGGCTTTCGCTGTTGCCGGGCGAGGTCTCATGCTTCTTCATCTCGGCCTCCCCCCTCACTTGTAAATGAACCCGACGTTGCCGTGGTAGCGGCCGGCGGCATCCGCCTCGCGTCGGCCGTAGACCTTGTTGACCTTGTTGAGGAAGAAGGTCGCGGCGTCGTTTTCGGGATTGAAGTTGTCATCGGGCCGCTGCAGCTGGTTGCGCGCCACCGGCCGCACCAGATAGGGCGTCGCAATGATGACCAGTTCGGTCTCGTTGCGCTGGAAGTCCTTGCTGCGGAATAGCGTACCGAGGATCGGCACCTTGGCGAGACCGGGAACGCCCGACGTTGCCTGGCGGATGTTGTCCTGGACCAAGCCGGCGATGACGATCGACCCGCCTGACGGCAGCTCGACGGTGGTCGAGGCCTCGCGCTTGCGGATCGACATGTAGGTCGAGCCCGGAATGCCGTTCGCCGTATTCCCGGTCACGGCCGAGCCTTCCCAGGTCGGCTCGGAGACATTGGTCTCGATCTTCAGGCTGATGCGGCCCGGCGCCAGCACGACGGGGCGGAAATTGAGTTCGATGCCATAGTCCACGGTCTGGGTGGTACGGGTGACGGAGGGCCTGCCGGTCGCGTCGTCGAAATCGATCTCCTGTTCCGCCGCCAGGCGGAACTCGCCACCGACGTAGAACTTCGCATGTTCGCCTGAAATGGCGGTCAGGCTTGGCTCGGCCAGGGTGCGCATCACGCCCGCCTGCTCCATGGCGTTGATATAGCTGCCGATCGTGTAGCGACCGATGGAAGCGACCGCGGTGGGCAGGTTCCCGCCAATGGCATTGGTAACTCCGACGGCATTGCCGAGATTGGCCGGATTCTGGAAGGTGATGCCGCTCGAACCGTCCGACACGCGGCCGTTGAAGCCGAGCTGCTTGAGCACCTGGCGGCTCACTTCCGCCACGGTGACCTTCAGCGTCACCTGATCTTCGCCCTCGATGGTCAAGAGGTTGACGATCGAGGAAACCTGACGCTCTTCCGCGAAGATCGCCACATCGCCGCCATTGTCGCCGCCGGAGGCCGTTTCGTTACGCGTGGTCGCCTCGCCGCCCTTGAGGAAGGCGCTGGCCAGGCTCTGTGCACGGGCGGCATCCTGGGGCGTGCGAACCGTGCCGGTCAGAACGATATTGTCAGAGACGATCTCGACGGTGATGTCGGATTCGGGGATGAAGCGGCGCAGGTTGGCCTCGAGGCCAGCGATGTCGCGCTCGATCTCGATGTCGAGGCTGACGATTTCCTCGCCGTTCTGGCCGAAGATGAAGATATTGGTCTGCCCGACGGCCTTGCCGAACAGGTAGATGCGGCGCGAGGTGCGGGTGACGGCATCGGCCATTTCCGGATCGGCGACGAGAATGTCATGGGCATCCCGCGGCAGATCGACGACCAGCGCCTTGTTGAGGCCAAGCTTGACGGTGCGGCGCGTTCCGGGACCGGCGTCGGAGATGCGCAATATGCTCTGGCTCGCTGCCGCCGCGACCGGAATGGCGAAAAACTGGGGGGCATGATCGCCCGGCATGCCGGAACAGGCCAGGCAAAATGCCAGGCCCGCGGTGAGCGAGGAGCGGAATTTCCGTTTCAAGCTGTTCATGACATCCCCACTCATTGCGACTTCGCATCGGTGGTCGACTTGACCACCTCCCCCGACTTGATGACCTGGATCGATGGCCGGCCCGATCCTCCGCTCAGCAGATAGTCGGCTGCCGACGTGTCTTCTTCCTGCGCATCGGCGACCGAGCGCAGCGCAAGCGACAGGCGCTCGGCCATCTGCTGGGCGACCGTGATGACCTTGGTCTGGTCCGGCGTGAGCTCAAGCGTTGCGGTGGTGCCGATGACAGACTTCTCTCCATCCGGCGTTTCCTGGATCTGCTGGTCGATCGCCAGCACGCGGACATTCGAAAGCACAGTCTCGGTGAGATAGTTGTCCTCCGTGCCACGGCGCACCATGATCACGTCGACACGATCGTTCGGCAGGATGAAACCGCCGGCGCCGGTAGCGACCGAAATCTCGGTTGCAACGGCGCGCTTGCCGGAGGGCAGCAAAGACGACATGACACGGCCGGACGAGTCGGCGATCTTTTCGCGCCGTACCGGCTCGCCCTCGAACATCGGCAGGCGAACGACGACGCCGGTCAGCTCGGTCATCGCCTGTGGGCGGATGCTTTCCGTGATGAACCCATCGATGAGACTGCCTTCAGGCCAGGCCATCCAGCGCATCGACTTGTCATCGAGCCGCGAGCCGACGGGCAAGTTGGCGGCGGATACCAGGACGTTGACCGTCGGTTCCTTCCTCACCAAGGCTTCGGCCTGCTGCACGACGGCATTGGATCCGCTGAGCCGCATGGCCAGCAGCCCGGCCATGCCGGCGGCGACGATAGCCACTGCGAGAATGATGATGCGCGCGGGTTTCATGATCGTTCCTTGAGGGACACAAAGGTCTGTGCCTCGCAGAATGATCAGCAATTGGTGTAATTATGGTTAATGAGCCTCTTACGATCTTGGTTAACGATCGCTTTCTTTTATCTGCCCGTCGCAACCTCAGCCGATGTTGTCGAGCGCCCACAGCACCAGAGGCGAGTGGGGATATGTCATCAGACCGGCAAGGCCGATGGCGATGGCATAGGGCACCTTCTTGGCGCTGAGCAGCGAATGGGGAATGGGCAGGCCCATGGCGATCACCGTATTCGATCGCGCGCGCAGAAGCAGGATGGCGATGGTCAGGATGCCACCCAGGTAGGCGACGTGAATGAGGAAGGACAGGAGTTCGGGGGTGAAACCGTACCAGACGGCCGCCGCGGTCAGCAGCTTGGCATCGCCGCCGCCCATGACATTGAAGGCGAAAAGCGTGAAGCCGACCGAAAAGACGATCAGGCCTGCCACGAGGTGCATGCCGAAGCCGGTCCAGCTGAGCCCGACGAAGGGGGCCACGACGAAAAAGGCCGCCAGCAGGACCGCGGGGATCCGGTTGGGGATCGTCATCTCGAACAGGTCGGTCAGAGCCGCCAGGACGAGGCTTATCGGGAATATGACGAAGATTGCAGCTTCAAGCATGGCAATATTCCACACCGATAGAGATTAATTTTCCGGCAATTCCTGCTCACCGGAGTCGAAGAAATCGGAAAGAGTCCACCTACGAAAAAGTGCCGCTCCGAAAGAGCGGCACTTTTTTATATCGCATTTCAGATCGGATTACGGCTGGTTCTTGTTCAGCTCGGTCGACAGGTTGGTGAACGTGTTGTCCAGTGAATTGCCGAGCGTCGAGGCGCCGGTGATCAGGGCCACGGAGATCAGGGCGGCGATCAGGCCATACTCGATGGCGGTTGCACCGGACTCATCCTTGAAGAAACGTGCGAAAATCTTGGTCATGTTACTCTCCTACTCCACAAAGGTTGTTCAGCACTCCCGGCAACTGTTTGCCGTTGCTCGGATGGCTGAAAACTACACAGCGGCCATTGCCATCGGCTTAACGAAGAGGGTTAGCGAGTGCTGAAGGCCGGATTGCCTCGAGCGTGGTAAATGAATGCGGAACGTGACCGGCAGTATTTTAGTCATCTGCCGAGGTGTCTCGCGCCTTCAGAAATAAGCACCTATTATCAATTACTTGTAATTTCCGTTGAAAGGCTCCTCGGGGCGGGTCAGCGCGCGGCATCCCCAGCGCAGCCAGCCGACTCCTTCCTGGAAAGGAGACAATGCGCCATTTCGGCACGCCCGCATTGCGGAAACCCCAAGAGCGGACCGGATCCAGCCCTTTTCGCTGGCAATGACGCGGGAACAGTTACGTTCCATGCGCCCATGGCGGCGGTGTGTTGTCACAATGGCGAGTGCGATCGTTTCCGCAGGTGACTTAACCGTTCATTCACCATTTCCGCCCATGCTCTCAAACCAGTCACCATCACAGGCGGTTCCAAAGGCTGGCACTCATGTTGTCTCGCAGCGCACTCTTCTCGCTTGCCGGCGCCCTTGCGCTGAGCGGAGCTCTTGTCGCCGGTCCAGGCCGGGCGGAAGATGACACTGTCCTGCGCGTCTATATGAACAGTGCGCGCGTGCTCAAGCTCGACCGCCCCGTCAGCAAGGTGATCGTCGGCAATTCCGACGTCGCGGATGCAACCGTTGCCGATGCTCAGACCATCGTGCTGACCGGCCGGGCCTTCGGCACCACCAATCTCGTGCTGCTCGACGCCGACGGCAATGCCATTGTCGACGAACGCATCCTGGTGTCGATCGACGAGGGCAATACGGTGCGTGTCTTCAAGGCGACCGCCCGCACTGTGCTGTCCTGCTCGCCCAATTGCGAAGAACACGTGGCCACCGGAAATAAGACCGCATCGAACTGAGCCCCGGCTGCTGCACTGTGGCCGGCTCTTCACGCATGTGCTCGCGCCATGCGTCGATTTGTAAAGAAAGCGGCAACGGAAAATCAATATTTCGCTCCTAACGTCGAGACTGATCCCGGACCGCGGATATGAGCGATGAGCGCAGACTTGCAGCACAAAGACGGGCAGCTCCATGAGGGGCAAGCCAATCCCGGACGGCGGAAACGCCGCCTATGGGGTCGTCTCTATCGCTCCCGTGATGGTTCTGCGGCCATCGAATTCGCCATCCTGGCCATACCCTATTTCCTGATCGTGTTTGCAACGCTCGAGACCTTCGTGGCCTTCTATGCCGAGCAATTGGTCAATCTGGCGGTGAACAACATGGCGCGCGAACTGCGCACCGGACGGATCACCTATAATCTCGGCCGTCCGACCGACATGACCGAGGCCCAGTTCCGCCAGGCATTCTGCAATGAAATCTCGATCCTGATGAAATGCTCCGAGACCGAGATCGACACACCTTCGAAACTCTACATCGACGTCCGCAGCTTTCCGACCTTCGGCGACATTCCCACCGAGATACCGCGGCTCTCGAACGCCCAGTTCTCCGACATCGATCCGTCGAGCTTCGATTTTGCGCCAGGTGGAGCCAAATCCATCAACATGGTGCGGGCGCTCTACCGCTGGCAGGTGACGACAGACCTCGTTCGCCCCTACATCACAACGATCCGGCCAGCCGACGGCTCAATGCCCACAGACTTCCTGATCGCCGCGACGACGGCCATCAAGAACGAGGACTACCCGTGAGCGCGCCGAACGAACCCATGCGGGAGGGCCGAGAGTACGGCAGAGTCCGGACGGGAGGATTCGCCCGGCTGATCTCCGCACTGCGCCGCTTAGGCGAAGACCGAAGCGGTCTTGGCGGCGTCGAATTCGCGCTGATCGCCCCGCTGCTGCTGGTCGTCTATCTGATGGCCTTCGAACTGACGCTCGCCTTCAACACATCCAAGCGCGCGACCGTGTCGACCAGCACCGTCGCAGACCTCGTGTCGCGCACCGACAAGGTCGCCAAGAGCGATCTTGAGGACATGGCTGATGTCGTTGCCGCGATCTTTGCG
Source organism: Rhizobium arsenicireducens (assembly GCF_964021225.1). Lineage (NCBI taxonomy): Bacteria > Pseudomonadati > Pseudomonadota > Alphaproteobacteria > Hyphomicrobiales > Rhizobiaceae > Rhizobium > Rhizobium arsenicireducens. The sequence goes on from NZ_CAXHYK020000001.1 coordinate 3,161,081, forward strand.
CCTTATAATCCGCAAGCCCTGTCGCTGAAGATTACCGGCGTCAGGGTGGACAACGCCAAGGCCGCGAAGGTCGCCTGGTCGTGGTGGAATGCCGGTTCCGCTCCTTACCCGGTCGGCACCACAGTGCCGGTGCCCATCGACATGCTCGAGGCCGATATCTTTCTTGTCCGGGCAGAGGCTCAGCGTGTCTCATGAATTGCTGATGTATCTGCCGGCTTTCTCCGGCTCGGAGATCAAGAACCTGACGATCGGCCGGGAATTCTACTTCCGGCAGCGCATCAACACCAACATTACCTGCAGCAACTGCTGACCGGCGATCGCTTCGGCGGCAACTCCCTCGGCGCGGATAGAAACTGCCGTCGGCGCGCGCGGGTTTGCCAAGCCTGCGGCTTGGCGCTAAACATGCCGGCTCGATCGCCCGGACGACGACAGCCATGACGGCCACATCCCGCGGCGCAGGTGAACCATGGCACGTGCTTTTCTTTTCGTTCTCGATTCCTTCGGCATCGGCGGCGCCCCCGATGCGCCCGCCTATGGCGACGACGGTTCCGATACGTTCGGACATATCGCCGAGTTCTGCGCGGCGGGTGCGGGCGACCGCAAGGGCTTAAGGTCCGGTCCGCTTTCCCTTCCCAACATGTCGGCACTCGGCCTGGTGGCCATCGCCAAGCTTGCTACCGGCCGCGCGCCGGCCGGCATGCCTATCCCGGAGCGGGTGTTCGGCCTGCACGGTGCGGCAAACGAGGTCTCGCACGGCAAGGACACGCCGTCCGGCCACTGGGAGATCGCCGGAACACCCGTGATGTTCGACTGGGGCTATTTTCCCGCCGAGGGCGACGCCTTTTCTGAAGAACTGGTGGAGGCAATCTGCCGCGAGGCGGAGCTTCCCGGCATTCTCGGCAATTGCCATGCTTCGGGTACAGAGATCATCGCGAAGTTCGGCGAGGAGCATATCCGCACCGGAAAGCCGATCTGCTATACCTCCTCGGATTCGGTCTTCCAGATCGCCGCCCACGAGACGCATTTCGGCCTCGAACGTTTGCTGAAGCTCTGTCAGATCGTGCGCAGGCTGATCGACCCGCTCAATATCGGCCGGGTCATCGCGCGGCCCTTCGTCGGCAAGACGCCCGCCACCTTCCAGCGCACCGGCAACCGCCGCGACTATTCCGTGCTGCCGCCGGAGCCGACATTGCTCGACCGCCTCGTCGAGGCCGGCCGCACCGTACACGGCGTCGGAAAGATCGGCGACATCTTCGCCCATCAGGGCGTCTCGCGCGTCATCAAGGCGAACGGCAACATGGCGCTGATGGATGCGACGCTGAAGGTCATGGACGAGGCCTCAGACGGCGACCTGGTGTTCAGCAACTTCGTCGACTTCGACATGCTCTACGGCCACAGGCGCGACGTGCCGGGCTATGCCGCGGCACTCGAAGCCTTCGACCGGCGGCTGCCGGAGGTGCATCGCAAGCTCAAGCCCGGCGACATGGTGCTGATGACCGCCGACCACGGCTGCGATCCGACCTGGCGCGGCACGGACCACACCCGGGAGCGCGTGCCGATCATGGCCTTCGGCCCCGGCATCAAGTCGTGCATGGTCGGCATCCGCAATACCTATGCCGATATCGGCGAAACGATCGCGGCGCATCTCGGCATCCCGGCCGGACCGCATGGACGGAGCTTCCTTTGACGGCACATCTGAAGAAGGCGGAACTGCACTGCCATGTGGAGGGTGCGGCACCGCCGGCGCTGACGATCGCCCAGGCGGAGAAATACGGCGTGGCAACCGATGGCTTCGTCAAAGACGGCGCCTATGCCTGGAACGATTTCACGAGCTTCATAGCCTGCTATGATTTCGTCGCCTCGGTCTTTCGCACGGCCGAGGACTATGCGGCGTTGGCGGAGGCTTACTTGAGCGAGCTTGCGGCCGCGAACACGATCTATAGCGAGCTATTCGTCTCGCCTGACCATGGCGAAGCCGTGGGCCTGTCACCGGACGACTATATCGGCGGGCTTGCGGCCGGCATCTTGTCGGCCCGGGAAAAGACCGGCATCGAATGCCGCATGGTGATCATCGGCGAGCGGCATCTGGGGCCGGAGAACGTGCTTGCCCGCGCCAAGTGGGCGGCCAGGTTCGACCACCCGCTGGTCACCGGCTTCAACATGGCGGGCGAGGAGCGCATGAACCGTGTGGCCGATTATGCGCCTGCCTTCGACATCGTGCGCGCGGCAGGCCTCGGTCTCACCATCCACGCTGGCGAACTGTGCGGCGCCTTCTCCGTCGCCGATGCGCTGGATCTCGTGAAGCCGAGCCGGATCGGCCATGGCGTGCGGGCGATCGAGGATGCGGATCTGGTCAAGCGCCTTGCCGATCTCGGCACGGTGCTGGAGGTCTGCCCGGGATCGAACATCGCGCTCAAGGTCTTTCCCGACTATGCCAGCCATCCGCTCCGGCGCTTCGTCGAGGCCGGCGTGCGCGTGACGCTCAATTCCGACGACCCGCCCTTCTTCCATACGTCGCTTGCCGCCGAATATGAGACTGCGTCGAAGGTCATGGGCTTCTCCGACGCAGAGATCGACGCCATGACGAGGACGGCCATCGAGGCGGCCTTTGTCGACGAAGAGACCCGGCAGGCGCTACTTGCCCGGCTTTGAGCCGCAGCAATTGGGGATGAGCAGGCAATTTTCATCGATGCCCTTGCGGGCGCCTGAGTGAATGTGGGAAACATTTCCCGTCACAGAAGAAGAATAGAAGGGCCCGGCCATGAACGGCGTCACAGTCATCGACCATCCGCTGGTACAGCACAAGCTCACCATCATGCGCCGCAAGGAGACCTCGACGTCGAGCTTCCGCCGGCTGCTCCGGGAAATCTCCACGCTGCTCTGCTATGAAGTGACGCGCGACCTGGAACTGACCATGGAGACCATCGAGACGCCGCTGACGACCATGCAGTCGCCGGTGCTCGAGGGCAAGAAGCTGGTCTTCGCCTCGATCCTGCGCGCCGGCAACGGCCTTCTGGAAGGCATGTTGGAGCTGGTTCCGGCCGCCCGCGTCTCGCATATCGGCGTCTATCGCGATCACGAAACGCTGCAGCCGGTCGAATACTATTTCAAGGCGCCCGATGCGCTGGACGAGCGCCTGATCATCGTCGTCGACCCAATGCTCGCCACCGGCAATTCGTCGATCGCTGCTGTCGACAAGCTTAAGGAGCGCGGTGCGAAGAACATCCGCTTTGTCTGCCTGCTCGCCGCGCCGGAGGGCATCAAGCACTTCCGCGAAGCGCATCCGGACGTTCCCGTGTTCACCGCCGCGATCGACAGCCATCTCAACGAGAAGGGCTACATCATGCCGGGTCTCGGGGACGCCGGCGACCGCATGTACGGAACGAAATGAAGCCTTAACCAGTTTGCCGAGATCGCGGCCCGGAACAGACTTTCCGGGCCGTTTTCGTTTGCGCTTTAGCGGCTTTTCAACCGCAATGCGCTATCAGCCTGCGACAGGCTGACTGACGGCAGGAGAGATGCCATGCTGATGCGCGCGATCGGACTGGTGTTCGTGGCCGCCGTGCTTGCGACCCAGGTGCCGGGCGCTTTCGAGGCGCTGCAGAAAGGCGCGCCAGAAGGCCGCGATGAGACGCCGCCCCCGACGCCCGTGGCGGTCGCACGAACCGGAACGACGATCCTGCAAGCCGACGCAGCGGGTCACTATCGCGGCACCTTCAAGCTCAACGGAAGGACGACCGAGGCATTGGTCGACACCGGGGCATCACTGGTGGCGATCAATGAGACGACCGCTCGGCGCATCGGTGTGAGCGTCGCCTCTCTCGACTTCAAATATCCGATCAGCACGGCCAACGGCGAAACCCGCGCCGCGCATGTCCGCCTGCAAAGGGTCGAGATCGGCACGGTGCGGGTGGAGGATGTCGATGCCTTCGTGCTTCGCGACAAGGCGCTTTCCGGAACATTGATCGGCATGAGTTTCCTCAAGCGCCTCACCGGCTATGCCGTCGAAGGCGAAAGGCTGCGCCTGGAGCGTTAAGGGGCGGCTCCCGCCCCTCGCCGCATGGCCTAGCTGATGCGTTTGCCGATCACTGGCGCGAGTGCCGGCCGTTCGTCGGCGATGCCATAGCTTGCCGCCACCATCTGCGCTGCACGTTCGCCGCTGTCGCGGTCGTTGGCATGCACGGTAGCGATCATGTCTCCCTTCGAGACAGCCGTGCCAAGCGGCACGAGACCGGTCAGGCCGACGCGGTGGTCAATGGCGTCGGTCGGGCGCTGACGCCCGCCGCCGAGGGCGACGACGCAAAGACCGAGGCCGCGAGTATCGGCGGAAGCGAGGAAACCGTCGGACTTGGCAAGCACCGGGATTTCGATTGCCGCCTTCTGCAGGTAGCGATCCGCGTGGTCCAGGAAGTCGACGGGACCGCCAAGCGCGTGCACCATGCGGCCGAAAAGCTCGGCCGCCTTGCCAGAGGCGAGCACATCGCGGCACCGGGTGAGGCCCGTCTGGAGGTCAGCGACAGTGCCGGCATTCACCAGCATTTCGGCCCCCAGCGCCAGCGTCACCTCCTCGAGCCGCGTGCCGGTCTTGGCCCCGCGGAGGAAGTCGACGGCATTCTGCACCTCGACCGCATTACCCGCCGCATCAGCGAGCGGTTCGTTCATGTCGGTCAGAAGTGCCGAGGTGCGCACCCCTGCCCCATTGGCGACAGTCACCAGCGACCGGGCCAGCGCCTCGGCATCCTCGGCTTTGGCCATGAAGGCGCCATTGCCGACCTTGACGTCGAGGACCAGGCTTTCCAGTCCCGCGGCGAGCTTCTTCGACAGGATCGAGGCGGTGATCAGCGGGATCGATTCGACCGTAGCGGTGACGTCGCGGATGGCGTAGAGCCGCTTGTCGGCGGGGGCGAGGTCGCCCGTCTGGCCGATGATGGCGCAGCCGACCTCGTCCACCACCCGGCGAAAGGTCGCCGCATCCGGCATGACATCGTAGCCGGGGATCGACTGCAGTTTGTCGAGCGTGCCGCCGGTGTGGCCGAGGCCCCGGCCGGAAATCATCGGCACGGCGAGCCCGCAGGCCGCGACGATCGGCGCCAGCATCAGCGAGACATTGTCGCCGACGCCGCCGGTCGAATGCTTGTCGGCGATCGGTTTACTGACGCCGGCCCAGGACAAAACCTCGCCGGAATCGCGCATCGCAAGCGTCAGCGCGACAATTTCTTCTGGCGTCATGCCCTTGAAAAAGACGGCCATGGCGAAGGCCGCCACCTGACCTTCGGAAATTGTCTCCTGGTTCAGCCCCTCGATGAAGGCCGCGATCTCGGTTGTGGTAAGTACGCCACCGTCACGCTTGCGGCGGATGATTTCCTGAGGAAGCATAGATCAGTATCCCGTGTTGTCGGCGATCGACCGGCCGCCGCCGAGCACCGCAAGAATATCGTCGAGCAGGCCGGAGGCGCCGAAGCGGAAGGTGGACGGCATGACCCAGTCCTCACCCATGATGGTGTCGGCAAGGCGCAGGTAAAGGCCCGCATCTGCGACACTCGAAATGCCGCCGGCCGGCTTGAAGCCGACCTTCTTGCGGCTATCGCGGATCGCCTGCAGCATGATGTCGGCTGCCTCCAATGTCGCGTTGACGGAGACCTTGCCTGTCGAGGTCTTGATGAAGTCGGCGCCAGCAGCGATCGCCAGTTCCGATGCGTGCCGTATCAGCCCTGTTCCCCTGATCTCGCCCGTCTCGAGGATGGTCTTGAGGAGGACCGGTTCGGGACAGGCTTCGCGGACAGAACTAACCATGGCCGAGACGGCGGCTTCGTCCCCCGCGATAAAGGCCCGGTAGGGAATGACGAGGTCAATCTCGTCGGCGCCGTCGGCGATCGCCTCCCGGGTTTCGGCAAGCACATCTTCAAGCTTCAATTCACCCGAGGGGAAGTTGACGACGGTTGCGATGCGGACGGGGCTTTCCGGGCCGAGCAGTGTCCTGGCGCGCGCTACGAAGCGGGGCCAGATGCAGATGGCTGCCGTGTGGCCATAGGGCGTCACCGCCTTGGCGCAGAGCGCGTCGATCTGCTGCGGCGTGCAGTCGTCCTTGAGATTGGTGAGATCGACCAGGGCAAGTGCCCGGACGGCGATGGCCCGCGCTTCGTGACTATCCAAGTTCCGTCCCTCCACCAGCGATCATTCTCTTGAGGACGGCGGCAAGGCGCTTGCCCCCGATCGGTGCCATGTCCTTGGTTTCGGCATGACTGAGTTCCGCTCCCGTCATTCCCGCGCCGAAGTTGGTAATAACCGATGCGGCCGCCACGCGCAGCCCGAAAAAGCGCGCAAGGATGACTTCCGGCACCGTCGACATGCCAACAGCATCGGCGCCGAGGATGCGCGCCATGCGGATTTCCGCCGGCGTTTCGAAACTCGGGCCGGAGAACCACATGTAGACGCCGGACGAGAGCGGAATACCCTCCTCCTCTGCTGCGCGCTGCATCGCGGCGGCGAGTTCGGCATCGTAGGCCGATGTCATGCCGACGAAACGGGCGTCGCTCTCCTCACCGATCAATGGGTTGCTGCCGGAAAAATTGATGTGGTCGGTAATCTGCATGACCGAACCCGGTGGCAGGTCCTCGCGGAGCGAACCGGCAGAATTGGTGAGGATCAGCGATTGCACGCCAAGCCCCCGCAGCACTTCGATCGGCACGCGCATGGCGTTGGCATCGCCGTGCTCATAGTAGTGAATGCGGCCGGCCAGCATGATCACCGGCTCGCGGTCGAGGTAGCCCGCAACCAGTTCGCCCGCGTGACCGGACACGCCGCTAATCGGAAACCCCGGCAGTTCATGGTAGGACACGCGGATCGGATCGCGGATTTCGTCGACCAGGGAGCCCAGGCCGGAACCGAGCACGATGCCGTAGCGCGGCAACAGGCCATCCAGGCGGTCGACGAGGAAGTTGATCGCCTCCCTCATCCAAGGATGTCCGTCTTGAACGAGAAGGGCAGAAGCTCATCCATGGTCATCGTCTTCTGCACGCCGACCTCGTCGCAGAGGTAGATCCTGGTGTCTGCATTGGCAAATTCGGCGATCTTCTGACGGCAGCCCCCGCAGGGCGGGCAAAGCGCCATCTTCTCGGCGATGACCGCCATTTCAACGATCTTCCTTCCCCCGCCCATGATCATGCAACCGATCGCGGTCGGCTCAGCACACCAGCCTTGAGGGAATGAGAGGTTCTCGATGTTGGCGCCGGTGTAGATCTGGCCGTCGTCGGCGCGGATCGCCGCCCCGACGGGGAACTTCGAATAGGGCGCGTAGGAGAAATGCATAGCGGCACGCGCCGCTTCGAACAGCTCATGAGACATCGATCAACGCTCCTTCACATAGGGTACACCGCCGGCCTTCGGCGCGTTGGCCGAGCCGATCAGGCCGGCCAGCAGGATGCAGGTCAAGACATAGGGCAGCGCCTGGAAGATCTGTACCGGCACTTCGCCGACCAGCGGCACGGACTTGCCCTGCATGAAATTGGCAAGCGCATCGAGGAAGCCGAACAGCAGGCAGGCGAAGAGCACCGGAACCGGCTTCCACTTGGCGAAGATCAGCGCGGCCAGCGCGATATAGCCCTTGCCGGCCGACATGTTGTTGATAAAGGCCGCCGACTGGGCAATCGCCAGATAGGTCCCCGAAAAGCCGCAGAGGAAACCTGCGACCAGTACTGCGCGGTAGCGCAACCAGGTAACCGAGATGCCGGCGGTGTCGACGGCGCCCGGATTCTCGCCGACGGCGCGCAGGCGAAGGCCGAAGCGGGTGCGATAAAGCACCCACCAGGATATCGGCACGGCGAGGAAAGCGAGATAGGTCAGAAGATTGTTTCCAGAGATCACATGCATGTAGATCGGCCCGATCACAGGCACGTCATGCATCATCTCGGCGCCCGGAAGGGTGATCGGCGAGAAGCGCGCATCGGTGGACAGACCAGGAGTACGCCCGCCCTGACGGAACCAGGCATGGCCGAGAACGGCGGTGAGGCCCGCAGCGGCGAAGTTGATCGCCACGCCGGAAACGATCTGGTTGCCGCGATTGGTTATCGAGGCGAAGCCGTGCACCAGCGACAAGGCGAGCGATACGCCGATGCCCGAGGCAAGACCGATCCATGGCGAGCCGGTCATGTAGGCGGCCGTGGCGGCAGCAAAGGCAGCCGCCAGCATCTTGCCTTCAAGGCCGATGTCGAAAATGCCGGCACGTTCGGAGAACAGGCCTGCGAGAGCTGTGAAGATCAGCGGAATCGACAGGCGGATGGTGGAGCCGAGAATGCTGACGACGATGTCCAGAAAATCCATTGGCTTGACCTCAACCGCTGACGAACTGCTGGTAGATCCGCACGATCGCCGGGCGGAACATATATTCAAGGGCGCCGGCGAAGAGAATTACCAGGCCTTGAATGACGACGATCATGTCGCGGGTGATGTTGGGCATGTCGAACGACAGTTCAGCGCCCCCCTGATAGAGGACGCCGAACAGGATGGCGGCAAGCACGATGCCGAACGGGTGACTGCGGCCCATCAGTGAGACGGCAATACCGACGAAGCCGGCGCCGCCGACGAATTCGACCTGTAGGCGGGCAGACGCCCCCATGACCGGGTTGAGCGCCATCATGCCGGCCAAACCGCCCGAAATCAGCATGGCGATGATCACGATCCGGACATAGGAAATGCCGGCATAGGCCGCGGCCGAGCGGGAAATCCCCATGGTGCGCATTTCATAGCCGAGCTTGGTACGCCAAATCAGCACCCAAACCAGCACGCACATGACAAGCGCGATCAGAAAGGAAACGTTGAACGGCGCCGGACCAAGCTTCAGGCCGAACATCGCCATCAGCCAGTCGAGCTTGGGCAGTCGCCCGCCTTCGAGGAAGGTGCGGGTCTCGGGCGCCATCTTGCCCGGTACGATCAGTACATTGACCAGGAGATAGACCATCAGCGCCGCGCCGATGAAATTGAACATGATCGTGGTGATGACGATGTGGCTGCCGCGCTTGGCCTGCAGCCAGGCTGGGATCAGGGCCCAGGCGGCCCCGAACAACGCAGCCGCCATGACGGCAAAGGGCATGGTGACGTACCACGGCACATAATGGTCGAGCGACAGTGCCACCAGTGCCGCACCCAGGCCGCCGACATAGGCCTGGCCTTCGGAGCCGATATTGAACAGGCCGGCATGATAGGCGACGGCAACCGACAATCCGGTGAAGATGAAGTTCGTGGCATAGAACAGGGTGAAGCCGATGCCCTCGCCACGACCGAGCGCACCGGCCAGCATCAGCTTCAAGGCTTCATAGGGGTTCTCTCCGATCACCCAGACCACGAGACCGGAGACCAGGAAAGCGAGAATGAGGTTGATCAGCGGGATCAATGCATAGTTGATCCAATTGGGCAGCGGCACGGAAACGGTACTCATCAAAACCTCATGCGGCAATGCCGGCCATCATAAGGCCCAGCGTCTGTTCACCAGTCTCCGGGCTTTTCTCGCCGACGACCCTGCCGGCGAACATCACCAGGACACGGTCGGAGAGCGAACGGATCTCGTCGAGCTCGACCGATACCAGCAGCACGGCCTTGCCGGCGTCCCGCGTTTCTATGATCCGGCGATGGATGAATTCGATGGCGCCGATATCGACGCCGCGGGTCGGCTGGCCGACCACCAGGAGCTTCGGATCGCGCTCGATCTCGCGGGCCACGACGATCTTCTGCTGGTTGCCGCCGGAAAAATTGGCGGTTCTCAGGCGCGGATTCGTCGGACGGATGTCATACTTCTCGATCTCGTCGACCGCAGCCTTGCGGACCGCTTCCGGATTGAGGAAGAGGCCCTTGCCGTAGCGTTCATCTCGGTGATAGCCGAGGATAGCGTTTTCAGCTTCCTCGAAGGCCAGCACCAGGCCCATGTGGTGGCGGTCTTCCGGGATATGGGCAAGACCAAGCGCACGCAGCCGGGCCGGATCATAGCCCGTTACCGGATCGCCGCAGAACAAAATCTCGCCCGAGGTCGGCTTGCGGATGCCGGTGATGGCTTCCAGCAGTTCACTCTGGCCATTGCCGGCGACGCCGGCGATGCCGACGATCTCGCCGGAGCGTACGTCGAAGGAGACATTGTCGACCATGGTGACGCCGCGATTGTCCTTGACCGTCAGGTTGCGCACCGACAGGAAGACCTCGCCGGGCTTGGCGTCGCCCTTATCGACCTGCAGCAGAACGCGGCGGCCGACCATCAGTTCGGCCAGTTCCTCGACGGTGGTCTCGGAGGTGGTGCGGGTCGCGACGATCTCACCACGGCGCATGACCGACACCGAGTCGGTGATCGCCATGATCTCGCGCAGCTTGTGGGTGATCAGGATGACCGTCTTGCCCTGGTCGCGCAGCACGCGCAGGATCTTGAACAGGTGGTCGGCTTCGGCCGGCGTCAGCACGCCGGTCGGTTCATCGAGGATCAGGATCTCGGCGCCGCGATACATGGCTTTCAGGATTTCGACCCGCTGCTGAAGACCGACGGGCAGTTCCTCGACGACCGCATCCGGGTCGACCTCGAGTTCGTAGTCGTCCTCGAGCTTCTTCAGTGCGTCGCGCGCCGCATCCGTGCCCTTGCCGAGCAAGGGGCCGCCTTCTGCGCCAAGCATCAGGTTTTCCAGCACGGTGAAATTCTCGACCAGCATGAAGTGCTGGTGCACCATGCCGATGCCGGCGGAAATGGCCGACTGGCTGTCGCGGATGGTGATCGGTTTGCCGTCGATACGGATCTCGCCGCTATCGGCGTGGTAGAAACCGTAGAGGATCGACATCAGGGTGGACTTACCGGCCCCGTTTTCGCCGATGATGCCGTGGATCGAGCCCTTGGCCACGGTGAGGTTGATGTTCTTGTTGGCGTGCACCGCACCGAACCTCTTGTCGATGCCGACCAGCTCGATCGCCGGTGCCTGGCTCTTGTCACTCATTCGGTCCCCCAGACATGGAAAGGGCGCAAGGCGGATTAATCACCCGCCATGCGCCCGGATCAGCTCACTTCGGGCAGGAATTGTCCGACATGTAGTCGTGCACCTTGACGGTTCCGGCAATGATGTCGGCCCTGGCCTTTTCGACCGCTGCCTTCATCTCTTCGGTAATGAGCTTGGCATTATGCTCATCGAGGGCATAGGCGACGCCGTCTTCCTTGACGCCGAGCGACTGGACGCCGGCGGTGAACTTGTCACCCATGGAGTCGGCATAGGCGTTGTAGACGGCAAGGTCGACGCGCTTGACCATCGACGTCAGGACCGAGCCTGGATGCAGGTGATTCTGGTTCGAGTCGACGCCGATCGACAGCTTGCCGTTGTCGGCAGCGGTCTGCAGCACGCCGAGGCCCGTCGCGCCGGCTGCTGCGTAGATCACGTCAGCACCCTGGTCGATCTGGTTCTTGGTGAGCTCACCGCCGCGAACCGGGTCGTTCCAGGCCGCACCCGTCGTGCCGGTCATGTTCTGGAACACCTGAATATCGGGATTGGCAGCGCGCGCGCCCTGCTCGTAGCCGCATTCGAACTTGCGGATCAGCGGAATATCCATGCCGCCGACGAAACCGACCTTGCCGGTCTTCGACGCCATGCCGGCGAGAACGCCGACGAGGTAGGAGCCTTCCTCCTCCTTGTAGACCACCGAGCGCACATTCGGCAGATCAACGACCGAGTCGACGATCACGAACTGGGTATCGGGGAATTCGGCTGCAACCTTCTCGATAGCCGAGGTCCAGGCGAAGGAAACTGCAACGACCGGGTTATAGCCCCTGGAGGCGAAGTTGCGGATCGCCTGTTCACCCTGCGTGTCACCGGTCGGCTCGAAGTCGCGATAGTCGGTGCCGGTCTCGGCCTTGAACTTTTCAGCGCCTGCATAGGCTGCTTCATTGAACGACTTGTCGAACTTGCCGCCCGTACCATAGACGAGGGCCGGGTTCACATCGGCGGCGAGCGCCGTTCCCGACATGGCAGCCACGGCAAAGAGACTCAAAAGGGTTTTTTTCATTTTGCAGCCCTGTTGTTGCTATTGATCTTGTTGGGTCCTCCCGCAAGCGCTTTGACACGCCAGTCTGCGGAACCACCGACCCCTTATTCCAAGGGCCTGGCTGAACGCATCCTTGCATGGCTTTTGGAAAAATTCACTCGATTTTTTTCAACTGGTAAAGAATCATCCGCGCGCCACGAGGTCCATCAACAGGCGCTGAATATTCAGCCAGATCAAAGGGCTCGCCGCTACTGGAACATGCAGCCGACGTTCATCCGGCGGTGGGAAGCGGACAGGCCACGCCGATACCGCGCAGACCGCAATAGCCGTTCGGATTCTTCGCCAGATACTGCTGATGGTAGTCCTCGGCGTAGTAGAAGGGTCCAGCCGGGGCGATCTGCGTCGTCACTGTCTGCTTGCGGCCCGCGGCGATCATCGCCTCCTGGAAGGCATCGCGAACCCTTAGTGCCGCGTCGATGTCATCGGCACTTTCGGCGTAGATCGCCGAACGATAGGTCGTTCCAATATCATTGCCCTGGCGCATGCCCTGGGTCGGATCATGCGCTTCAAAGAAGAGCTTCAGCAGGGCATCGAGTGAGACGACCGTCGGGTCATAGACGACCTTCACCACTTCCGCATGGCCCGTGAGCCCCGTCACCGTTTCCTGGTAGGTGGGGTTGGGCGTGAAACCACCCTGGTAACCGGCGGCGGTCACAAAGACGCCCGGCGTCTTCCACAGCAGACGCTCGGCGCCCCAGAAACAGCCCATGCCAAGATAGATAGTCTTTAAGCCCTTCGGATAAGGCCCTTTCAGCGATCGCCCGGACACGAAATGGGTCTCAGCGGTCGCGAGCGGCTCCGCTCGCCCCGGGAGCGCGGTCTCGGCCGTCGGCATGGTCATCTTCTTGTTGAACATATCGATCAGGAACATGGAAACTCCTCGCAGGCGGGCTCTGCCGCCCGGACACGACTGCACAAGGGTCAGGCCGCGAAACGTCCGGCCGGCGAAGGCTTCTTGTAGCCGACCATCCACAACAGCAATGCCAGCCCAAGGAGCACGGCAAAAGCAGGCTGCGGCAGGAACCAGGCATCGAACATGCGCCAGATGGACGTTCCGATCTTCTCTTCGACGACAGCACGGAAACGGACCAGCGACGTTGGGTTGATCTCCACCCAGGCCAGTCGGACCGGTGTCACGACGATCTGCGAAGCGGACACTGAGGCGATCGAATCCTTGGCGGCAGCAATCACCGCAAGACAAAGTGTTGCGAAACTCGCCAGACGGAAAACAAAACGCACCATCCGATCCCCTTGCATGCACTCCACGCGACAAGACACGAGCCCCTTGCATGCAACCCGGGCATCGACGAAGACCAGCTAACAGGAAGGCTTTTGGCCAGGCAAGTCAAAAATCCGTCAGATTTCGGTTGATCGCCAGGAAATCCTCGTTATATATCGCGCCCGACCGGCCGCTTCGACAATGCGATGCGCTGGCCGTTAAGGACAGGTGGCCGAGTGGTTTAAGGCGCACGCCTGGAACGCGTGTGTACGTGAAAGCGTACCGAGGGTTCGAATCCCTCTCTGTCCGCCATGCAACATTTTAAAATATTGTTTTTAAAATTAGATTTCAGTTTCCTTTGGATTGGCCCGCCACCTAGCCCGCCACGACAGACTTGTCGAAGCTGCCCTCCTGCGCTTTGGAAAAATATTGAAATCGCCTCGTGTCACATGAGACCACATCGGGCGAAATGAGATTCATCATAACCAGCTGCGCAAGACGTGCAGATCCTCCGAAAGGGTCAACCATGTCTTCAATTTTGCAGCTCGTTCTCTTTGAAAATATCGAAGAGCCTGATACGCCAGCCGCTGAACTCGGCAAGCCAATGCCTGCGTCTCCCGTTAAGGAGGCTCGCGATTCATTGGCAACTGTGCAGGAGAATAAGGCCACTTGTGCCAAAGGCTCCTGCGAGCTGACTTGATCATCCGGTCTGTGCGCAAGAGGCCGGATCGCTCAGGCTCGAGCACGTCCCGACAGGACGAGCGCTATCTCTCGGTGCGTGATGTTGTCGACCGATACGCGATCAGCATCCAGACTGTCTGGCGCCACACGAAATACAATCCGGCCTTCCCGAAACCGATCAAGATCCTGAACGGCTCAACCAGATGGCGGATGAGTTGATGCGTCGCCCAACCGGATAACGCTACTTGCACCCGCATGACCGAGCCTGGCGGGCAGGAAATTCATCGCGGGCGCGCTGATGAAGCCGGCGACAAACATGTTGGCCGGCCTTTCTCTGCCGGACACAGACCGAGTCGCGAGCCGCTGTAGTATGGGCGAGCGCCTCGACATCACGCTCTATGTCTTCTCACCACTCGAGTGGCCGGCGTCGATTGCAGCGAGAATTGCCGTCTGAACGGCATCGTCCTGTGCAGCCACGGCGGCTGTCAGTTTCAACAGGCGCTGGCGGGTCTGGTAAAGCTGATCGACCAGGGACAGCACAACAGGCAGCGTCTCTGCATCGACCTCCAGTTCATAGTGCAGGGTGCAGATCAGACGGATGCGTGCGCATTCCATCTCTGAAAAGACCAATACGTCCGTATCTTGCTGCGGCGAGATCAACTGCTCGCCGATCCAGGCCTCGAGATCGCTTTGCTGGAGAGCGTCTATCTGCTCGAGGAGTTCGTCAGCGCGCATCATTTCAACATCTCCCTGCGCGGCTCATCCGGAGATTTCGGCTGCCAGGTCTCCAGAAACGCTGCCAACTCTGGCTCCTCGCCAGCGGGCAGAACGACTTTCAACGCGATCAACTGGTGACCGCGCTTGCCGGACTTTCGGTCGAGCACTCCCTTGTCGCGCAGTCGCAACGTCTGGCCGGTGTTTGCACCTTTCGGAATCGTCATTGCGACCGGGCCAGTGATCGTCGGCACGTTGATCCGCGCCCCCAATATGGCTTCCTTCAGCGTGACAGGTACCTCCACATGGATGTTGTCATCCTTGCGGTGAAAAAACGGGTGCGGCTCGACATGCAGCTCGACAAAGGCGTCGCCTGCCGGCCCGCCGCCGAAGCCGGGCATGCCCTGGCCTTTCAGCCGCAACATCTGCCGGTCGTCAGCGCCCTCCGGGATCGACACATTCAGCGTCTTGCCCTCGGGCAATGTAATGGTGCGAACGGCGCCATTGGCTGCGTCCAAGAAGCTGACTGGAAGCACATAACTCACGTCCTGCCCGCGCGCCCGGACTGAGCCCTGGGACCGCCGCGTCCCGCCGCCAAAAGCCCGCGCCAGGAAATCCTCCAGATCCTCATTGCCGGCAAAACCGTCCTGCGCTGCGTGGGAGGCGTGGCCTGGTCCATCGGCGAAATCACGGTAATACCGCTGCTGAGGCTTTTCCGCTCCGCTGGCGTCGATCTCGCCCGCATCGAACCGTCGGCGCTTTTCCTTGTCTTTCAGTAGATCGTTTGCCGCCGAGATGGCCTTGAACCTCGCCTCGGCCGTCTTATCATCCGGATGCAGATCAGGATGATATTTGCGCGCCAGCTTCTTGAACGCGTCCTTGATTTCCTTGTCGGTCGCAGTGCGAGCAACGCCGAGGGTCTCATAAGGGTCTTTCATGCACTGATCCCATCTCATGCGCGTCTTGAGCGGCCGTAGGACTTCGCCGCGGGCCGATGCCCGATCGGCTCGCTATCCCCGTCTCCTAAAACTTAATCAGCGTGACGGTGAGACGCAATGGAAGCGTTCACTGTTTTCGCTTCGTCGCGGCAGCCGAGACGCGCCAGTCTCTACGCAATGCAGGCAATTGCCGCCAGCGCGACAACGGCTTCACAGCCATCGCCACCTTTTCAATTATTATTCATTGCTACGCAGCTACGCAATAACGTATATATAGCCATTGAGACCAGCGATGTGCACTCGCGCAAGGACAGGACCACCAACGCGGAAGGAAGCAAGATGACTGCAAGACCTGAGGTGAAGGGCTTTTTCGACAAGCGTACCTGGAGCGTTCAATATGTCGTTTCGGATCCCAAGACAAAGAGATGCGCCATCATCGATCCGGTGCTCGACTATGACGAAAAGTCCGGCTCGACGGGCACGATGAATGCTGATGCCCTGCTCGACTATGTCAAGGAACAGGGCCTGACCATCGAATGGATCCTCGACACCCATCCCCATGCTGATCACTTCTCCGCAGCCCACTATCTGCACGAAAAGACCGGAGCCCCCACGGCGATCGGCGCCCATGTGACCGATGTGCAGAAGCTCTGGAAAGGGCTCTACAACTGGCCCGTCTTTCCGGCCGACGGCTCGCAATGGGACCGCCTTTTCGAGCATGGCGACCGCTTCAAGGTCGGCGAGATCGACGCACATGTGCTGTTTTCGCCCGGCCACACCCTGGCCTCGATCACCTATGTGATCGGCGATGCGGCATTCGTTCACGATACGCTGTTCATGCCGGACAGCGGCACCGCTCGGGCCGACTTCCCCGGCGGCAGCGCAGCGGCGCTCTGGGCCTCGATCCAGGAGATCCTCAGGCTCCCCGACGAAACGCGTCTCTTCACCGGCCACGACTACCAGCCGGACGGGCGTGAGCCGCTTTGGGAAAGCAGCGTTGCCGAACAGAAGCAAAAAAACGACCATGTGGCCGGCAAGGACGAGAGCACATACATCGCGCTGCGTCAGGCGCGCGACAAGACCTTACCCATGCCCAAGCTGATCCTGCATGCGTTGCAGGTCAATATCCGGGGCGGCCGCCTACCGGAGCCGGAGGCGAACGGCAAGCGCTACATCAAGATCCCGCTTGACGCGCTTCCCGGCGCCGACTGGGGTTGATAGACCGATGATAGACGGCATGATCGAGCAGACGATCGCGGCGCTTGCATCCGGCGGACTTGTCGGCTTTACGCTCGGCCTGATCGGCGGCGGCGGCTCCATTCTCGCCACACCGCTCTTGCTTTATGTGGTCGGCGTAGCCCAGCCACACATCGCAATCGGCACCGGGGCGCTTGCCGTTTCGATCAATGCCTATGCCAACCTTATCGGACACGCCCGGAAAGGTAATGTCTGGTGGCGCTGCGCGCTTGTGTTCGCCGGCACAGGCACCGTCGGCGCCCTTATCGGCTCGAGCCTCGGCAAGGCGATGGACGGTCAGCGGCTGCTTTTCCTGTTCGGTCTGCTGATGCTCGCCGTCGGCATTTTAATGCTGAGGCCGCGCAAGACCCCTCTACCAGCAGCTCGGCAAGCCGATATGCGCACATGCCTGAAGACGGCAGGCGTTGCCGTCGTTGCGGGTGCAGCTTCCGGGTTCTTCGGTATCGGCGGGGGGTTCCTGATCGTGCCCGGGCTTATGTTCGCTACAGGAATGCCGATGATCAATGCGGTCGGATCGTCCCTCTTCGCGGTGGGTACATTCGGTCTCGCCACTGCGGTCAACTATGCTGTTTCGGGCCTCATCGACTGGCGCATCGCCGCCGAGTTCATTGCCGGCGGCGTTTTCGGGGGAATAGGCGGCATGCTGCTTGCCACGAAGCTTGCCCGTCGCCGCAACACGCTGAACCGTCTCTTCGCAGCCATCGTGATGGTGGTCGCCGGCTATGTTCTTTACAAGAGTGGGTCGTCGCTCGCCCTCTTCTGAGCGATCGGCAGAGCCCGTGGCGGCGGCGGATGGATCTCTGGCGGACGGAGAGATGAAACGCTATGAGGGACGCTCAGGAGCATCCCATGTATACGCTTGAGCGCACCGAGACATTCTCCCAGGACATCAAGAAGAGCCGGTTCATTGCTCACGCCGCTCCGGCGGGGAGTGAAGACGAGGCCAAAGCCTTCATTGCCGTCGTGAGTGATCCCTCGGCCAATCACAATTGCTGGGCCTGGAGGATCGGCCAGGCGTATCGCTTCAACGATGACGGGGAGCCGAGCGGGACCGCGGGCAAGCCGATCCTCCAGGCGATCGACGGCCAGGCGCTCGATCGCGTCGCAGTCGTCGTCACGCGGTGGTTCGGCGGCATTCTGCTCGGCAGCGGTGGCCTGATCCGTGCCTATGGCGGCACGGCGGCCGCTTGCCTCAGGTCAGCGGGCAAGATCGAGATCATCCCGCGGATCGAAGGCAAGATCGTTGCAGGATTTTCCGACCTTGCACTCCTCAAGGCGCGGCTCGGCGCCCTATCCGATATCATCATCCTGAACGAAGAATTCACGGCAACGGGGGCTGTCATGACTATCGCAGTGCCTGAAGCGATAGCCCAACAGGCCAACAGGCTCGTGACCGACGTTACCGGAGGGCGGGCTTTCATCCGCCTTAGCGACAGCTAAGGCCGTCCTGGCTCAGACAAATGTCAGTGGAGGGTGTCCGGCGATTCGCCACGGAGGAGATGCAGCGCATCGGTGAGCGCAGCGACGAGAATGTCGGTCAGCTCATCGCCCTTGTTCTCGACAAGCATGGCCTGGATAGCGGCGTCTTGCTGTTCGAAAAAGTGATCCGGTTCATTGGTCATTCTATCAGTCCCCTCATGGTGCCGATTCAGTCTGCATCGTTCAGGGCAGTTTAACTGCGGCTGGCTTGCGCCGGGCTGTCATGCCCGGCTCTCTCCAATACCGCCAACGGTATCAGGCGGTCTGAGGTTCCCCGCTCTCTTTGCCGCTGGCGACGATCTCACCAAATTTGGAGAAGAACTCACCGGCCAGCTTCTTCGAGGTCGAATCAATCAGACGGCTGCCCAGCTGGGCGATCTTGCCGCCGACCTCGGCCTTGACGGTGTAGGTGAGGATCGTCGCATCCGGCCCGTCTGCCTCGAGCGACACGTTGGCGCCGCCCTTGGCAAAGCCGGCCAAGCCGCCCTTTCCTTCTCCAGCAATCGTATAGGAGTGCGGCGGATTGAGATTCTGCAGCTCGACCGCACCCTCGAACTTTGCCTTGATCGGACCGACCTTCAAAACCACCTTGGCGGTCATGGTGGTGTCAGAGGTCTTGTCCAGGCTCTCGCAGCCGGGGATCGCCTGTCGCAGGATCTCCGGGTCGTTCAGCGCCTGCCAGACGGTTTCGACCGGTGCTTCGATCCGTTCGCTGCCACTCATGTCCATGCTGTTTCTCCTCCCAGAGCGAAAACTTCCTGCCGCGTGCTCCTCCTCGAGCGAAGCGACGGAGTATCTGAAGGACAGCTTACAGACCGGCACACGGATCGCAAGGGACAGACGGAAAGGAGAAGCCGTCAGACGAAAACGGCCTGCTCGACGCGATCCTCGGTGCCGAAGAATCTCAGATAGCGCTCGACCTCGGCCGCATCGCCCGTCGCCTTCTTCGGATTGTCGGAGAGCTTCACCGCCGGCCGGCCGTCCGCCTCGCTGACCTTGCAGACCAGCGAAATCGGCTTCAGGCCCTCGATCTCGCGCGGCGCGCAGCCGGCGAAGTCGTTGGTGAGGTTGGTGCCCCAACCGAAGCTCATGCGCACCCGGCCCTCGAAATGGCGATAGGTGTCGATGATCGCGTCGACGTCGAGGCCGTCGGAGAAGATCAACAGTTTCTGGCGGGGGTCGCGTCCCATCTTCTTCCACCAGTCGATGATCTTCTCGCCGCCTTCGATCGGCGGGGCGCTGTCGGGACGGAAACCGGTCCAGTCGGCCACCCATTCCGGCGCATTGCGCAAGAAGGCGGCCGTGCCATAGGTGTCGGGAAGTACGATCAACAGATTGCCGCCATAGAGGCGGTTCCAGTCGCGCATGACGTCGTAGTTCGAGGAGAGTAGCTGTTGGTCGGTGTTGGCGAGAGCCGCCCTGACCATTGGCAGCTCGTGGGCATTCGTCCCCACCGCTTCCAGATCCGAGTCCATGGCGAGCAAAACGTTGCTCGTTCCAGTGAAAGCCGGGCCGATACCTTCCTTAAGCGCTTCGACGCACCATCGCTGCCAGAGGAAACTGTGGCGGCGGCGCGTGCCGAAGTCGGAGATTCTCAGGCCCGGCAGTTCGCGCAAGCGCTCGACCTTGGCCCACATTTTGGCCTTGGCGCGAGCATAGAGCACGTCCAGGGTGAAAAGGCCCATGTTTTTGGACACGGTGCGGGAGCGCAGCTCGTTGATGATGGCGAGCGCCGGGATCTCCCACATCGTCGTTTCCTTCCACGTGCCGTGGAAGTTAAGGACAAACTGGCCGTCCTTTTTGGAAAGCTCGTATTCGGGCAGCTGAAAGCTGGCGAGCCAGGCGAGAAAGTCCGGTTCGAAGATCTGCTTGGTGCCATAGAAGGTGTTACCCGCGAGCCAGATTGCCTCTTTCTTGCTGAGGCGGAGCGTGCGGGCGTAGTCGAGCTGCGCGCGCAGCTCGCCCTCATCGATTTCATCGGCAAGACGCACCGTCTTGGTTCGGTTGATCAGGGTGAAAGTCGCATTGACGTCCGGATAGAGCTTCCAGATCATCTGCAGCATCAGGAGTTTGTAGAAGTCTGTATCGATCAGACTGCGGATGATCGGGTCGAGTTTCCAGCTATGATTGAAGACTCTTGTCGCGATGTCGGTCTTGGTCATCGAGTGACTGCCCTGCTAGTCGCGGCCGGATCAGACCGCATCAGCGGCCGGAATTCACCCCGGCCATTTCAGAGGTCACTTATCTGGAATTCGTCTTGCAAAGTCCATAGGGGCCAATCAGCCCTGGACCGGCGTATTCTCCGCCGGCGACGGGGCAGTTTCCTGAACCGGCTGGTTCGACGGGCTTTCAGGCGCAATCGAATTGCCCCACCACTCTGCTGGTATCCAGACGAGCATTGCAAGCACGATGCCGGCCAGCAATACAATCAAGACGGGACGGCCGCGAAAACCCTGACGAGCTTCGGTCGGCGTTACGGGCTCGGGTTTCATGCCTCGCGTATGACGTGCGGTGCTGTCGGGCAGGTCGGTTCGGCTGGTCATGGGTCTCTCCCCTGTCGTGCTCAAGGTTCGGCGTGACTGCGCCGCGGTCTCAAGGCAAACGGAGCGAAAGGCCTATTGTTCCCAAGAAGATTCCGAAGACGGGTCAATAACCCGACGCGCGGTCCACGACATGATCGAGCGGATCACCCGCTTCAAATCGGGCGATCTGGCGCTCAGCGTGACGAAAAAGCGCACCAACGTCCGAGGCGGCGGCGGCATGCGGCGTGATCACCACATTGTTGAGATCCCAGAGCGGGCTTGCCGGCGAAAGCGGCTCCTTTTCGAAGACATCGAGCGAGGCCGCACCCAGCACGCCCTTCTTCAGCGCTGCGATAATATCCGTTTCGACCTGGCTTCCGCCGCGGCCGGCATTGATGAAGACCGGCTTGCCCAGCGCCCCGCCCTGGCGGAGCGTGCCGAACAAAGATGCGTTGTAGATGCCGCGCGTATCCGGCGTCAGCGGCAGGAGGCCGACCAGAATGTCGGTGCGGGAAAGGAAGACGTCGAGGCCGGTGGCATCGAAGGTCTCGACGCCATCGATCTGCCGCTTGCGCCGCGACCAACCGACCACGTCGAAGCCCATGACCTTCAGCTTGCGCACCGCATCCTCGCCCAGCACGCCGAGGCCCATGACGCCGACGGTGACATCGCGGGCTTCCGGCTGCGGCGAAATCTCGTCCCACACATGCTCGCGCTGCTGGCGGGCATAGGGGAGTGCTCCGCGCAAATGGGTGAGGCACTGCAGCACAACCCATTCACTCATGCGATCGGTCAGGCTGCGGTCGACGAAACGCACGACGGGCAAGTCCGGAAGCTCGTAGGCGGAGAGGATGTGATCGACGCCGGCGCCGCCAGAGAAAATTATCTTCAGGTCTCCTGCGCGCTGGAACAACGATGGATCCGGCTTCCACACGACGGCATAGGGGACCCCGGAGAGATCACGGCCGGTATTGGCCGAATCGCCCATATCGATCACCTCACGGCCGGGAAAGGCCCCGTTCAGCGCCTCAATGACGCCACTACGTGCGAACTTGAGGTCAATGACGACGGCATTCTGGTCGGGCATGGGATGAGGGTCCGTTACTGGCTGACGCCGCCGGTCTCGACGGCTTCGAGGTTGAAGGCTGCGGCCATCAGCGCGCGCGTGTAGTCGGCTTTTGGCGCATGGAAAATCTCGGTCGCGGGCCCCTGCTCCACTACCTTGCCGGCGCGCATGACGATCACTTCGTTGGCAAGCGCTTTCACGACGCGCAGGTCATGGCTGATGAACAGATAGGCGAGATCGTGCTTCTTCTGCAGGTCGCGCAGCAGATCGACCACTTGAGCTTGCACCGTCATGTCGAGCGCCGAGGTCGGCTCGTCCAGCATGACGAAGCGGGGCTTCAAGACCATGGCACGGGCAATCGCGATGCGCTGGCGCTGACCGCCGGAAAATTCGTGCGGATAACGCCAGCGGGTGGCCGTGTCGAGACCAACCTCGTCGAGCGCCCAGCAGACGCGGGCATCGCGTTCGGCGGCGGAGAGCTTTCGCTCATGCACCTTAAGTCCCTCGGCAATGATCTCACCGACCGACATGCGCGGGCTAAGCGAGCCGAACGGGTCCTGGAAGACGATCTGCAGCCGATCGCGCAATGGCCGCATCTCGGCGAAGGAATAGCCGTCGATGTCCTGGCCGATGAAGCTGATCCGCCCCTTGGACGAGATGAGGCGGGCGAGAGCGAGGCCTAGCGTCGTCTTGCCGGAGCCCGATTCGCCGACGACGCCGAGCGTCTGACCGGCACGCAGCACCATGTCCACCCCATCGACCGCCTTCACGTGGTCGACGACCTTGCGCAGGAAGCCGGCCTTGATCGGGAACCAGACGCGGATGTCGTCGCCCTGCATGACAACCGGCTTGGTCTCGTCAAGTGTGGGCGGTTCGCCGCGCGGTTCGGAGGCCAAGAGCTTCTTGGTATAGTCGTGCTGAGGATTGGTGAAGATGTCCTCGACCGGGCCGCTTTCGACGATCTGACCCTTGGTCATGACGCAGACCTTGTCGGCGAACTTGCGCACGATGCCGAGGTCATGGGTGATGAACAGCATGGACATGCCGTGGTCGGCCTTGAGCTTGCGCAGAAGATCGAGGATCTGTGCCTGGACCGTCACGTCGAGCGCGGTGGTCGGTTCGTCGGCGATCAGGAGCTTCGGCCGGTTGGCAAGCGCCATGGCGATCATCACGCGCTGGCGCTGGCCACCAGACAATTCGTGCGGATAGGCGGAAAGGCGTTTTTCCGGATCGCGGATGCCGACCTGGCGCAGGAGCTCGAGCGTGCGTTCGCGCGCCGTCTGGCCGGCGATGGCCTGATGCAGCGCCAGGATTTCGCCGATCTGCTTCTCGATATTGTGGAGTGGATTGAGCGAGGTCATCGGCTCCTGGAAGATCATGGTGATGTCGTTGCCGCGCACCGCGCGAAGCTCGCGCTCCGGCGCCGTCATCAGGTCGCGGCCCTCGAACATGATCTCGCCTGACGGATGGCTGGCCGCAGGATAGGGCAAGAGCTTGAGGATCGAGGCTGCGGTAACCGATTTACCCGAACCGGATTCGCCGACCAGCGCCACGACCTCGCCCGGCACGATATCGAAGGATACGCGGTCGACAGCGAGCGTCTCCGTATCCCCCTGGTGAAAGGCAACGGACAGATCGCGGACGGAAAGAAGCGGAGCCGTCATCGGAACGTCTTCCTCGGGTCGAAGGCATCGCGCACAGCCTCTCCGACGAAGATCAGCAGAGAGAGCATGATCGACATGGTGAAGAAGGCGGTGAGGCCGAGCCAGGGGGCCTGGAGATTGCGTTTGCCTTGAGCGATCAGTTCGCCGAGCGAGGGCGAGCCGGGCGGCATGCCGAAGCCAAGGAAGTCGAGCGAGGTCAGCGTGGTGATCGAGCCCGACAGGATGAAGGGCAGGAAGGTGAGGGTCGCCACCATGGCATTGGGCAACAGGTGGCGGAACATGATGGTCCAGCTGCCGACACCAAGCGCACGAGCGGCATTGACATATTCGAAGTTTCGGGCGCGCAGGAACTCGGCTCGGACGATGCCGACAAAGCTCACCCAAGAGAACAGCAGCATAATGCCGAGCAGGACGAAGAAGCCGGGCGGCAGGATGGCGGCGATAATCAGCAGGATGTAGAGAACCGGCATGGACGACCAGATCTCGATCAATCGCTGCATCAGGAGATCGGTCCAGCCGCCGAAATAGCCCTGGATAGCACCGGCTGTCACGCCGACGATCGCCGAGCAGATGGTGAGGATCAGGCCGAACAGGACGGAGATGCGGAAACCGTAGATCATCCGGGCAGCAACGTCGCGGGCCTGATCGTCGGTGCCCAGCCAATTGAGGTTGCCGATCACGCAATTCGGGTCCCCGTCCTTAAGCGGATATGCTGAGCAACGCTCAACCTTGTCCATCAGCCAGAAGGGCGCGGTCGGGGCAGAATGGGGAATCTCGGAATTGACGGTCCGGTAGGAATAGCGGATTGGCGGCCAGACCATCCAGCCATTGGCGTTGATCTCGTCGGTGATGAAGGGCGAGCGGTAGTCGGTAACCGCCAGGAAACCACCGAACTTCTCCTCCGGATAGTCAACAACGACTGGAGAGAGGATTTCGCCCTTGTAGGACACAAGCAACGGCCGGTCGTTGGCAATGAACTCGGCAAACAGCGACAGCACGAACAGCACCATGAAGAGCCAGAACGACCAGTAGCCGCGCTTGTTGGACCGGAAGTTTTCCAGCCGGCGCTTGTTGGTTGGCGAGAGCCACGGCTTCCGGACCGGGGCCACGGCATCGGTGCGGGAGGCGTCGAGCGCGGTCATGTCAGACATCCCTCCGCTCGAAATCGATGCGCGGATCGATCCATGTGTAGATCAGGTCGGAAACCAGGCTGACGACGAGGCCCATGAGCGAGAAGATGTAGAGCGTGGCAAAGACGATCGGATAGTCACGGTTGACGACGGCGAGATAGCCGAGGCGGCCGAGGCCATCGAGCGAGAAGATGTTCTCGATCAGCAGCGACCCGGTAAAGAAGGCCGAGATGAAGGCGCCCGGAATGCCGGCAATCACGATCAGCATGGCATTGCGGAAGACGTGGCCGTAGAGCACCTGGCGCTCGGCGAGCCCCTTGGCGCGGGCGGTCACCACATATTGCTTCTTGATCTCGTCGATGAAGGAATTCTTGGTGAGCAGGGTTGTCGTGGCGAAGGCAGAAAGCAGCAGGGCCGTCAGCGGCAGGGTGAGGTGCCAGAAGTAGTCGAGGATCTTCTCCCACCACGAAAGCTCGGCGAAATTGTCCGAGGTGAGGCCACGCAGCGGGAACCAGTCGAAGAAGGATCCGCCGGCGAAGAGCACGATCAACAGGATGCCGAACAGGAAGCCCGGCACGGCATAGCCGATGACGATGACGCCGGAGGTCCAGACATCAAAAGGAGATCCGTCGGCAACCGCCTTCTTGATGCCAAGCGGAATGGAAATGGCATAGGAGATTATCAGAACCCAGACGCCGAGCGAGATTGAAACCGGCATCTTCTCAACGATCAGGTCGATGACGCTGGTGTTGCGGAAGAAACTCTCGCCGAAATCGAAGCGGATATAGTTCCACATCATGTCGAGGAAGCGGGTGAGCGGCGGCTTGTCGAAGCCGAACTGCTTTTCCAGCTTGGCGATCAGTTCCGGATCGAGCCCCTGTGCGCCGCGATATTTCGCGTTCATCTCGTCGCCAGCGAATTGCTGATTGAGCATGTCGCCACCGCCGGAGAGGCGCTGGTCGGCGCTGTCGCCCTGGCCAGTCAACTGGGCGATCACCTGCTCGACCGGGCCGCCGGGGGCGAACTGGATGACAAGGAAGGAAATCGCCATGATGCCGACGATGGTCGGGATCATCAGCAGCAGGCGCCTCAGGATATAGGCACCCATCAGACTTTCGCTCCCGGCGCCCATGCGCCCTGCTCAACCATGGTCATCCTTGCTTCGATCAATCCGCGGACCCCTTCGGTGACACCGATTCGTTATTGTCATTCCTAGCCGTTCAAGGCCTGAGCGCAAAGCCCGGCCTTACCGGACCGCCGCTTTCGACCACCAGACGGCTGGAAAGCCAATCGAATAGGTCGGCAATTCCGCCGGATGATCGAACTTGTCCCAATAGGCGATGCGGGCCGTGCTTCCATAGTAAAGCGGAACGACATAATCGTGGGCGAGCAGCACGCGATCAAGCGCCCGGGTGGCCGCCACCAGTTCGTCGCGCCCCTTGGCGAAGATCACCTTATCGATCAGCGCGTCGATCCCCGGATCTGCAATGCCGGCATAGTTGCGCGAGCCTTCGCGATCCTTTGACACCGATCCCCAGAAGTCGCGCTGCTCGTTACCCGGGTTGAGCGTCTGCGCCCAAACCACCCAGGTCATGTCATAGTCGAAGCTGCGGGCGCGGTTGGCGTATTGCGACGCATCAACGGTGCGCACGCGAGCCTCAATGCCAATCTTGCGCAGGACTTCGCTGTAGGGCACGGCTACCACTTCGAGCAGGGGGCTGGACAGCAGGATTTCAAAACTGAGAGGTTTGCCGGTCCCAGCATGGATCATTCGCCCCCCCTTGATCTCGTAGCCCGCCTCGTTGAGCAAGGCGACCGCATTGCGCAGGTTGTCGCGTTGCGCCTGCGGCGTTCCGCCGACCGGATTAACGTAAGGGGTGGTAAAGACTTCGGCCGGGACGTTGTCCCTGACCTCGTTCAGTATTTCCGCCTCGCGTGCGTCCGGCAAACCTTTGGAGGCGAGTTCCGTGCCGAAGAAGAAGCTGTCCACCCGCGTGTATGCGCCATGGAAGACGGTGCGGTTCAGCTCCTCGAAATCGAGCGCATAGTTCAGCGCCTCTCGGACGCGCTGGTCCTTGAACATCTCGCGGCGCATGTTCGGCACCAGTGCCTGCATGATGCCGGTGGCGCGATAGGGGTTGGGCAATTCCTCACGCTTGACCCGACCCTCCTTGACTGCCGGGAAATCGTAGGACGTCGCCCAGCGCGCCGCCTTGGTCTCCATCCAGTAGTCGAAATTGCCGGAACGGAAGGCCTCGAACTGGACGTTGAGGTCGCTGAACATGGTGTAGCTGATTGAACCGAAATTGTTCTGGCCCACATTGACGTTGAGATCCCTGGCCCAATAGTCGTCGCGCAGCTCGTAGCGGATCGTAGCGCCGGCCTTGAACTCGGCGATCCTGTAGGGACCCGATCCCATGACCGGCTCGAGCGTCGTGCGGTTGATGTCGCGCGGCTTGCCGTCAGGGCCTGAGCCTTCCCACCAGTGCTTGGGCAGGATCTGGAACTGACCGAGGATCATCGGCAATTCGTGATTGTTCTTCTCGTCGAAGCGGAAGGTGACGTCGCGCTCACCGGTTTTCTCAACGGCAATCACATGGCGATAATAGCTCATGTAGAGCGGATTGAGGTCCTTCGATTTCTCGAAGCTGAAAATGACGTCTTCCGGCGTGACCGGCTTGCCATCGGCCCATTTCGCCTCGGCGCGCAGGCGGAAAGTCGCCGACGACACGTCCTCGGGATAGGAAACGCCCTCAGCGAGCAGACCGTAAGAGGCCGAGATCTCGTCTTCGGCGTCCTTCATCAGCGTGTCGAACAGCAGACCGAGACCAGGGGCGGCCTCTCCCTTCTCCAGGATCGGATTGAAGGTATCAAAGGTGCCGGTGGCTGCGAGCTTGAGGTCTCCGCCTTTCGGCGCGGCCGGATTGACGTAGTCGAAATGCGGAAAACCGACGGGGTACTTTACCTCGCCGGACAGGGCGACACCGTGGCGCAGGGGCTCAGCGGATTGCGCCGGCAGAGCGATAACCATAGTCAGAAAGGACAGAAGAGCCCCCACCCACACTTTCGCCAACCCCATACAAATCACCCCTCGTTTTTTATGGATTGCCAAAACAATAAGCCAAACCACGGCAAAAAACAGGCCATACGTACGGAAGTGTACGAACGGGCCTTGGAAAACACGGATTCACCAAAATCCTGTTCCAAGGTATTGTGATGGCAAATCACCCGGACGGGGCGGGCGATCCTGGATGCGGCGGAAGACAGCATGACGATGATGATGCGTGGAAGGTTGAAGGCTCTGGCAAAGGGCCTGACCATGGCGGCGGGACTTGTCGCTACGATAGCCGGCGGCGCGTCGGCGGAAAGCCGGCCAGCCAAGGAATTGTTCGGCGGCATGAAACTTCCTGCGCGGGCGGTGCCTGCTCCGTATGGATCCTACGCCAAGGGCTGTATTGCCGGTGCGGTCGCTATCCCGGTCGACGGTCCCAACTGGCAAGCCATGCGCCTGTCGCGCAACCGGCGTTGGGGCCATCCGCAGATGATTTCACTGATCGAACGGCTGTCGAAGGATGCGCCGAGCGTCGGCTGGCCAGGCATCCTGATCGGTGACGTGTCGCAGCCGCGCGGCGGACCAATGCTGTCCGGCCATGCCTCGCACCAGATTGGCCTCGACGCCGACATCTGGCTGACCCCGATGCCGAACCGGCGCATGTCGGCCAAGGAGCGGGAAGACCTGCCCTTCACCTCGACGCTCAAGAACAACAAGTTCCTGACCATCGACGACAAGGTCTGGACGCCCGCCCACGCCCGGATGATTATGCTGGCGGCGAGTTATCCCGAGGTTGAGCGCATTTTCGTCAATCCGGCGATCAAGAAAAAACTGTGCGACACTTGGTCCGGCAACCGCTCGGCGCTTGGCAAGGTTCGGCCGGTCTACGGCCATGACGCGCATTTCCACATCCGCATGAAGTGCCCGCAAGGGGCCACAGGCTGCAAACCGCAGGCGGCGGTTCCGGCCGGTGACGGCTGCGACAAGTCGCTGGCCTGGTGGTTCACCGACGAACCCTGGGCCAAGCCGAAGAAAGACCCGAACGCTCCCCCACCGAAGCCGCCGCGGCCGACACAATTGTCCGACCTGCCGAAAGCTTGCGCCGCGGTGTTGCAGGCCCCCTCGCCCGACAGCGAAATGGCGGCGACTTATGGCGGCGGTGGAGGAACGGTTGTGGCTTCCGCGCTCGTGCCCGTTGCGGCGGGCCAGAACGACGCCGTTCCTGCGATCGCAGCACAATTTCCGGAGCTTCCACTGGTCGTGCCGATCCCCCTTCCGCGCCCCGCCGGCTACTGACGCGCAGAAGGCTCCGCCCACGGACTTTTCAAGCAGCACATCCTGGGTTAGAAGGCGATCAAATCGATTTAAATCAGGCCGGCAGGTTTCATGACCCGATGCATCGCTTTGATTGCCCATGATCAGAAAAAGGACGATATGGCGGATTTCTCCAGTCGTCACCAGTCGGTACTTGCCTCATGGCGGATCGTCGCCACGGGCACGACCGGCGGCCGGATCCAGGCGGCCTGCCCGAACCTCGAAGTAACCCGGCTGAAGAGCGGCCCGCTCGGCGGCGACCAGCAAATCGGCGCGATGATCGCCACGGGCGAGGTCGACATGCTGATTTTCTTCGTCGATCCTTTGACATCCATGCCACATGATGTCGATGTGAAGGCGCTGATGCGACTGGCGACAGTCTACGACATTCCGATGGCACTCAACCGCGCCACCGCGGAAATCCTGATGAAAACCCAAGCGAACTGAGCGCCCCGCCTCGGTCCAAACGGAACCGGACATGCCCAAGCCCCACGATAACGACAAGCTGACGTTTCCTATCCTGATCGGCGACATTGGCGGAACGAATGCCCGCTTTTCCATCCTGATCGACGCCTATGCCGAGCCGAAGGCGTTTCCGATCGTTCACACCGCCGATTTCACCACGATCGACGAAGCGATCCAGGCGACCGTGCTCGACAAGACCTCGGTTCAGCCACGCTCGGCGATCCTTGCCATTGCCGGTCCGATCGAGGGAGACGAGATCGCGCTCACCAATTGCGACTGGGTGGTGCGCCCGAAAGCGATGATCGCAGATCTCGGCTTTGCCGAGGTGATGGTGGTCAATGATTTCGAGGCCCAGGCCCTGGCGGTGGCCTCTCTCGCCGAGCAGGATCGCACGCCGATTGGCGGCAACCATCTAAGCCCGCTCGCGTCGCGCGTCGTGCTCGGACCCGGCACCGGCCTCGGCGTGGCCGGTCTTGTCCATGCGCAACACACCTGGTTTCCGGTTCCCGGCGAAGGCGGTCACGTCGACATTGGCCCGCGTAGCGAACGGGACTTCGCGATCTTCCCGCACCTGACAGCGATCGAAGGACGCATCTCGGCCGAGCAAGTGCTGTGCGGCCGCGGCATCGTCAACGTCTATACGGCAGTCTGCCTCGCAGATGGCGTCGAACCGAAATTTACGATCCCGGCGGACATTACCGCCACCGGCCTTTCGGGGGCCGACGCCCAGGCCGAAGAGACGATCAGCCTGTTCGTCACCTATCTCGGCCGGCTCGCCGGCGATCTCGCTCTGATCTTCATGGCGCGCGGGGGCGTCTTCCTCTCCGGCGGCATTTCCCAGAAGATCATCCCAGCCCTGCAGCGCCCCGAGTTCCGCCAGGGCTTCGAGGACAAGGCGCCGCACACAGCATTGATGAAGACCATCCCGACCTTTGTCGTCACCCATCCACTTGCGGCACTCTCGGGCCTCGCCAGCTATGCCCGGACGCCCAGCAATTTCGGCCTTGCAACCGAAGGACGGCGCTGGCACGGCTGAACCGGGCTGCTGCTTCAGGGCGGATTGACTATGGCCAAACGCCATTCGACTGGCTATAGAGCGCCCAGCGCGGGCCGATGGCGCATGCCGCGGCCCTTTTCCAACGGGAACGCCCTCATTTGAACGCCAGCAGGAAAAACCAGATACCGGTCAGCTCGACAAGCCTAACCGCTGTCCTCAAGCGTATCATCGCGGAAAACGGCCGCGACCACGTGCGCAGCTACGCCTTTGCCGTTTTCTGCCTGGTGATTGTCGCATTGACGACCGCCTTTACCGCCTGGATCATGGAGGCAGTGGTCAACGAGGCCTTCGCCAACCAGCGTGCCGACGTCGTCCTGCTGATTTGTGGCTCGATCCTCGCCGCCTTCATGCTGCGCGGCTTCGCCGGCTACGGCCAGGCGGTTACGCTTTCGAGGATCGGCAACAACATCGTCGCGCGCTACCAGCGGCGCCTCTACTCGCACCTGATGACCTTGTCGCTCGGTTACTTCACCGAGTCCCGCTCTGCCCGGCTGGCTGCCCAGATCAGCCAGAACATCAACGGCATCCGTGATGTGTTGAATCTGACCGTGACCTCCATGGCGCGCGACCTGCTGACGCTGGTCGCCCTGGTCGGGGTTATGGTGTTCAAGGACCCGGTTCTGTCGCTGATCGTCTTCGTGGCTGCTCCGCCGCTCCTCTTGGCGATGCGTTATATTTCCAAACGGCTCCGCAGCGCCACCAAGGAGTCGGTGATCTACAACAGCCATGTCGTGGGGGCGATCCAGGAAACGATCCAGGGGATCGCCATCGTCAAAGCCTTCACCATGGAGGCCGAACTCGAGCGCAAAGTCGAGGGAACGATCAAGGCGGCCGAGAAACGCTCCAACCGCATCGCACGGCTGAGCGAACGCACGTCGCCGATCACCGAGACCTTTGCCGGTGTCGCGATCTCCGGTGTTCTGGCCTATGCCGCCTTCCGGTCGATCTATGGCGGCGTTCTACCCGGCGCCTTCTTCTCCTTCGTCACCGCCCTTCTGCTGGCCTATGAACCAGCCAAACGCCTGGCCAAGCTGCAGGTGCAGATGGAACGCGCCGTGGTCAATGCGCGGATGATCTACGAGATCCTCGACATGCAGACCCACCAACGCGACCGGGACGGTGCAGCGGACCTGAAAGTGAGCGAAGCACGTATCGAATTCCGCGGCGTAAAGTTCTCCTATGGGGATAACGATGCGGTGCTCAAGGGGATCGATTTTGTCGCGGAGGGCGGCAAGACGACCGCTCTGGTCGGGCCGTCCGGGGCAGGCAAGTCGACAGTGATCACGCTCATCCCACGGTTCTACGATCCGCTCGAGGGCGAAATCCTGATCGACGGGCAGAATATCGCCGACGTCACCAAGGCCTCGTTGCGCAAGCATCTCGCCTACGTGTCGCAGCAGCCGTATCTTTTCGAAGGGACGATCCGCGACAACATCCGCTATGGCCGCCCCGACGCCACCGATGCCGAGATCGAGGAAGCGGCTCGGCTTGCGCATGCCCATGATTTCATTCTGGCCCAGCCGCTCGGCTATGATACCCCGGTCGGTGAAAACGGCGTCACGCTTTCCGGCGGACAGCGCCAGCGCCTGTCGATCGCCCGCGCGCTGGTGCGCAATGCGCCGATCCTTCTGCTCGATGAGGCGACATCCGCCCTCGATACCGAGTCCGAGGCTGCCGTGCAGAAGGCGCTCGACGAGGCGATGACCGGCCGCACCGTTGTGGTGATCGCCCACCGGCTGTCGACCGTCCGCCGGGCCGACAAGATCATCGTCATGCAGGCCGGCACGATCGCCGAGGAAGGCAGCCACGACGACCTTGCACAGCGTCCAGACGGGCTTTACGCTCGACTGAACCAGCTCCAGCCGACCGCCGCCACGGACGACTTCATCTAAGGGACAGCCGATCGCCATGAAGGATGCTATGAAACTCGTCGTGGTGGGTGCCGGCGGTCGGATGGGCCAGACACTGATCCGCGTGATCGAATCGACCGAAGGCGTGAAGCTGCACGCAGCAGTCGAGCGGCAAGGCTCGAACCTCATCGGCCGCGATGCCGGCGAGCTTGCCGGGCTCGGACACATCGAGATTCCCGTGACCGACGACCCGCTCGCCGCCTTCCTCGATGCCGACGGCGTCATCGACTTCACCTCGCCGCAAGCCTCCACCGAATTTGCCGCGCTTGCCGCCCAGGCGCGCATCGTCCATGTAATCGGCACCACAGGTTGCCTGGCCGAACACGACGCCCGGATCGAGGCCGCCTCCCGCCACGCGCGGATCGTCAAGTCCGGGAATATGAGCCTCGGGGTCAACCTGCTCTCGGTGCTCGTCCAGCAGGCAGCGCGCGCGCTCGACGCCGCCGGCTGGGACATCGAGGTGCTGGAAATGCATCATAAGCACAAGGTCGATGCACCGTCTGGAACCGCGCTCTTGCTCGGCGAAGCCGCCGCCCGCGGTCGTGGCGTGGATCTCGCCTCTCATTCGGTACGGGTTCGCGACGGGCATACCGGTGCTCGCGAGACTGGTTCGATCGGCTTTGCCACGTTGCGCGGCGGCTCGGTGGTCGGCGAGCACTCGATCGTTCTCGCCGGCGAGGGCGAACTGGTGACGCTGAGCCACAGTGCCGGCGACCGCTCGATCTTCGCCCGCGGCGCGGTCAAGGCGGCTCTCTGGGCGCGCGATCAAAAACCCGGTCTCTATTCGATGCTCGACGTGCTCGGGCTGTCTTCTTCCATCTGACATCAATGCGGAGGATTTTTCGATGAGTGGTACCCTCGTGCTCGTGCGCCATGGCCAGAGCGAATGGAATTTGAAGAACCTGTTCACCGGCTGGAAGGACCCGGGCCTGACCGAGCTCGGCGTTCAGGAAGCCAATGCCGGCGGCAAGGCGCTTGCCGAATACGGTAAGAAGTTCGACATCGCGTTCACCTCGGTGCTTTCGCGCGCGCAGAAGACCTGCCAGATCGTGCTCGACAATGTGGGCCAGCCAGACCTCGAAACGATCTGCGACGAGGCGCTCAACGAGCGCGACTACGGCGACCTCTCCGGCCTCAACAAGGATGACGCCCGCGCCAAATGGGGCGAGGAACAGGTGCACATCTGGCGCCGCTCCTACGACGTTCCGCCGCCGGGCGGCGAGAGCCTGCGCGACACCGGCGCCCGCGTCTGGCCCTATTACATGACCGAGATCCTGCCGCGCGTCCTGCGGGGCGAGACCGTGCTTGTCGCCGCCCATGGCAACTCGCTGCGCGCGCTCGTCATGGTGCTCGACCGCCTGTCGAAGGAAGAGATCCTCAAGCTCAACCTCGCGACCGGCGTGCCGATGGTCTACAAGCTGAACGCGGATTCGACGGTGAAGTCGAAAGAAGTGCTCGGCGACATGTCGGGCGCGCACTGAGGCATCCTTTCATCGTCAATTCATGATGGTGAACTCGACGCGGTCGGCGGGAAACCGGGTGACCGCGTATTGTATGGGAATGCCGTCCAGGTCGGTATTGAGTGCCCGGGTCACCAGGACGATGGCGCCCGGCGTCAGCGCCAGTTGCGCGACATCGTCGGGCTCGGCATGGGTGGCGGAGACCTTCGTTACATCGCGCAGGTAATCACTCACGCCTTGATCCATAAGCGCCCGGGTGATCGAGCCGGTCCGGCGAAAGGCCGTGTCGATGCCGTCGAAGCGCCCGGCCGGGAACCAGGTCGTGGAGCGTGACAGCGGACGGCCATCGGCCTTGCGCAGCACTTCGAGGCGGATGACCGGATCGCCGGTGGCAAGCTTCAGCCATTTTGCCACCTCGGTGCCGGCCGGCTCCCGCCCTGAAGACAACAGCAGCCCTTCCAAATCCCGTGCCTGCGCGCCGATGCCCTCGGTGAAACGGGTGCGCCTGGCGATCGGGAAGGTGAATTTGTCCTTCCGGTCGATCATTGTGCCGCGTCCCTGCACGGCCCGCACGATGCCTTCCTGGCCGAGCGCCGCGAGCGCACTTCGCACCGTGTGACGATTGACCCCGAACTGCTCGGCGATCTGCGTTTCGGGTGGGACCATGCCCGTCGCATCATAGTCCCCTTGCGCAATGGAGGCACGGATCCTGTCGGCGATCTGGCGCCACAGCGCCACGCCCTTTTGTCGTTCCATCGTTTTCCGCTCAGTCATGTCACACGCTTGTCACGCCGGATTGCTAGCCATAAAGTAACTTGTATAGTTGTCTATATTACTAGACATTTAGGGGCCTGACAATGGAAGCTAGACAGGAAAACCCAGAAATCCAGAAGCCGGAGCGCAAGCGCGTGGTCGACCTGCTGGCGCGCGCCGAACTCGATGACCTGACCCGTGTGTGGGACGACCTGGCCCCACAGCCCGAGATGCAAATGCTGCGCGGACCGGAGATCGGGCTCGTCATGGTGCGCGGACGGATCGGCGGCGGCGGCGCGCCCTTCAACCTTGGCGAAGCCACGGTGAGCCGGGCGACGGTGCGGCTGGGCAATGGCGTGGTCGGGCATGGCCATGTGCTCGGCGCCAATCTCAAGCGCGCCAAACTCGCGGCCGTCTTCGACGCGCTCTGGCAGGACCCGGCGCATCGCCCCCTGGTCGAGGCGCAGTTGCTGCAGCCGGTTGCGGCACGGATCGTCGAAGAGAAACAGAAGAAATCGGAAGAAGTGGCTGCGACGCGCGTCGACTTCTTCACCATGGTGCGGGGAGAGGACTGATGAACCCGAAGATCGAAGCCCTGACCGGCGGTTTCGCCGAACCTGTGCATCACGCCCAGAGCGTGTTCCGCATGATGATGGACTGCCTGTCGCGGCCCGGCACCATCCAGTCCATCCTGCCGGAAGTCGAACCGCCGAAGCCGATGGGCGTCGCCGCCGGTGCGATCGCGCTGACGCTCCTCGACCACGACACTCCGGTCTGGCTGACGCCCGGCCTTGCCAAGTCGCCAGTGGCTGAGTGGATCGGATTTCACACCGGCGCGCCCCTCACCCGGGAAAAATCGGAAGCACGCTTCGCCTTTGCCGAGGCCGGCGCAGCGTTCTCCTCCTTCGGCCTTTTTGCCACCGGCACTCAGGAATATCCCGACCGCTCGACGACCATCGTGCTCGAGGTGACGAGCCTCGACAAAGGGCCGGCGCTGACGCTCTCGGGCCCCGGCATCCGGAACAGCGCGGCCATCACACCGCTCGGCCTGCCCGAGATGTTCCTGCGGCAATGGGCCGACAATCGCGCCCATTTTCCGCGCGGCGTCGACGTCGTGCTGACAGCCGGGCACCAGATGCTCGGCCTGCCGCGCACCTGCAAGATCACGCCCAAGGAGGTTTGAGACCATGTATGTTGCCGTCAAGGGCGGGGAAGCCGCCATCGACAATGCACATCGACTGCTGGCCGACCGTCGGCGCGGCGACCGTTCGCTGCCGGCGCTGACCATCGACCAGATCGTCGAACAGCTCGGCCTCGCCGTCGATCGCGTCATGGCGGAAGCCTCGCTGTTCGACCGGGCGCTGGCAGCTCTCGCCGTCAAGCAGGCGCGCGGCGACATGATCGAGGCGATCTTCCTGCTGCGCGCCTATCGCACCACCCTGCCGCGTTTCGGCTATAGCGTGCCGCTCGACACCGGCCGCATGCAGATCGACCGGCGGATTTCGGCGACCTACAAGGATCTGCCCGGCGGACAGCTTCTCGGGCCGACCTTCGACTATACCCATCGCCTGCTCGACACCTCGCTGCTCGATGACGGCGATGTTGCTCAGCCGGCGCGCAAGAAACCGCTTTGCGAGGCGGTGATGCGCGTCTCCGAAATCCTGGCGGAAGAAGGACTGATCGAGGCGGACGGCGACATGCCCGAGGATCACCTCGCCGGCGACATCACCCGCGAGCCGATCGAATTTCCGATGGAACGCGACACGCGGCTGCAGGCGCTTGCCCGCGGCGACGAGGGTTTTCTGCTGGCGCTCGCCTATTCGACCCAGCGCGGCTACGGCCGCACCCATCCGTTCGTCGGCGAAATCCGCATCGGCGAGGTCGAGGTGGAGCTGGAAGTTGCCGAGCTTGGTTTTGCCGTCTCGCTCGGTGACATCCGCGTCACCGAATGCCAGATGGTCAACCAGTTCATGGGATCGGCCAAGGCGCCGCCGCAGTTTACGCGGGGCTATGGCCTGGTGTTTGGCCAGAGCGAGCGCAAGGCGATGGCCATGTCGCTCGTCGATCGGGCTCTGCGCGCCACCGAGTTCGGCGAGGACATCGTCGCCCCGGCGCAGGACGAGGAATTCGTCATTTCACATTCCGACAATGTGCAGGCGACCGGTTTCGTCGAGCACCTGAAACTGCCGCACTATGTCGACTTCCAGGCCGAGCTCGATCTGGTGCGGCGCATGCGCGGCGAGTTCGAGGTCACACGGCGAACGCAGAGGGCCGGACTCGCCGAGGCCGTCGAATGACAAGGACCAGTTCAGTTACCGCTTGCTCAATCACGGCCCTGCTCATTGAACCAATAAGCGCTGCCGACGGTCGTGGCGATCATGACCGAAATGATGATCGTGAGAATGACATTGATTTCCATATCCAGCACCTCCTTCTGATGCAGGACAACGCCCGATGACGCAGGAAGTTTCACAGTATTCAGGTCTGGCGAGCTATAATTTTGCCTATCTGGACGAACAGACCAAACGGATGATCCGCCGCGCGATCCTGAAGGCGATCGCCATACCCGGGTACCAGGTGCCTTTCGCCTCCCGTGAAATGCCCATGCCCTATGGCTGGGGCACGGGCGGCGTGCAGGTGACCGCTTCGATCATCGGCCAGGACGACGTGCTGAAGGTCATCGACCAGGGCGCCGACGACACGACCAATGCCGTCTCCATCCGCGCCTTCTTCCAGAAGGTCGCCAATGTCGCCGTGACCACCCACACGCGGGACGCGACGATCATCCAGACGCGCCACCGCATCCCGGAAGAAAAGCTCAGGGAAAACCAGGTGCTGGTCTACCAGGTGCCGATCCCGGAACCCCTGCGCTTCCTCGAGCCGCGTGAGACCGAGACGCGCAAGATGCATGCGCTCGAGGAATACGGCCTGATGCACGTCAAGCTCTACGAGGACATCGCCAAGAACGGCCGGATCGCCACGACCTATGCCTATCCGGTGAAGGTTGCCGGCCGCTATGTCATGGACCCCTCGCCGACGCCGAAATTCGACAACCCGAAGATGCACATGTCGGAGGCGCTGCAGTTGTTCGGCGCGGGCCGCGAGAAGCGCATCTATGCCGTTCCGCCCTTCACCGAGGTGGTCAGCCTCGATTTCGAGGATCATCCCTTCGAGATCCAGACCTTCGACAAGCCCTGCGCGCTCTGCGGTGCCGAGCAGGTCTATCTCGACGAGGTCATTCTCGACGACAAGGGCGGACGCATGTTCGTCTGCTCCGACACCGATCACTGCGAAGAACGCCGCGAGCATGGCCATGTGGGCCATCTGGGCGTGGCAAAGGAGGCCGCCGAATGAGCGACACGCCGCTTCTCAAGGTCCGCGACCTTTCAAAATTCTACGGCAAGCGCATTGGCTGCAGCAATGTCGCCTTCGATCTCTGGCCTGGAGAGGTTCTGGCGATCGTCGGCGAATCCGGTTCCGGCAAGACCACCTTGCTCAACTGCCTGTCCACCCGGCTGATGCCGACCACCGGCAGCGTCGAGTACCACATGCGTGACGGCGGCTACCGCGACCTCTATCATATGAGCGAGGCCGAGCGGCGCTTCCTGATGCGCACCGACTGGGGCTTCGTCCACCAGAACCCGGCCGACGGCCTGCGCATGACGGTTTCGGCCGGCGCCAATGTCGGCGAGCGGCTGATGGCCATCGGCAACCGGCACTATGGCAATATCCGCAGTACGGCCAGCGACTGGCTGCAACGGGTGGAAATCAGCACGGACCGCATCGACGACCAGCCGCGCGCCTTTTCCGGCGGCATGCGCCAGCGCCTTCAGATCGCCCGCAATCTCGTGACAGGCCCGCGCCTCGTCTTCATGGACGAGCCGACCGGCGGCCTCGACGTCTCGGTGCAGGCGCGCCTGCTCGACCTGGTGCGCGGCCTCGTCAACGACCTCGGCCTGTCAGCCATCGTGGTTACCCACGACCTCGCGGTGGCGCGCCTGCTTTCCCACCGGATGATGGTGATGAAGGACGGGCATGTGATCGAGCAGGGCCTGACCGACCGCGTCCTCGACGACCCGCGCGAGCCCTATACCCAGCTGCTCGTCTCTTCGATCCTGCAAGTCTGAAGCCTTTAAGAGGAAATCCCCATGGCCACGCCCCTCGTCGTCTCGGAAGTCTCCAAGAGCTTCACCATGCACCTGCGCGACGGCCTCCGCCTGCCGGTGGTCGCCAATGTCTCCTTCTCGGTCGCCTCAGGCGAATGCGTCGTGCTCGGCGGACCGTCGGGCATCGGCAAGAGCTCGATCCTGAAAATGCTCTACGGCAATTATGCCGTGGATGCCGGCCAGATCCTGATCGAGCACAAGGACCGCATCATCGACATCGCCAGCGCCGATCCGCGCTCCGTGCTGGAAGTCCGCCGCGCCACGCTCGGTTATGTCAGCCAGTTCCTGCGCACCGTGCCGCGCGTCGCCACCATCGACGTCGTCGCAGAGCCGCTGGTCGCCCGCGGCGTTGCCGCAGAACAGGCGCGCGAGCGCGCCGCAGAACTCCTTGAAAAGCTCAATCTGCCGCGTGATCTCTGGCAGTTGCCACCCGCCACCTTCTCCGGCGGCGAGCAGCAACGCGTCAACATCGCCCGCGGCTTCATCACCGATCACCGCATCCTGCTGCTCGACGAACCGACAGCCTCGCTCGATGCCGCCAACCGCGCCGTCGTCGTCGCGATGATCCGCGCCAAGAAGGCGGCGGGCGTGGCATTGCTCGGCATCTTCCACGACGAGGAAGTGCGCGAAGCCGTCGCCGACCGCATTCTCGACGTCTCGCGGTTCTCACCGCGGAAGGTCGCCGCATGAGCAGGAAACTCGGGCTCGATCCATACATTCACGAAAGCGCCCGTGTGTCGAATTCGACGCTCGGCCGCTACACCGAGGTCTCCGAGCGTTGCCGCCTGGATGAGGTCGTCATGGGCGACTATTCCTACATCATGCAGGACGGATCTGTGTGGTGCGCGCAGATCGGCAAGTTCGCCAATATCGCGGCGGCCGTGCGCATCAACGCCACCAACCATCCGACCTGGCGCGCGACGCTGCACCATTTCACCTATCGCGCCGTCGACTATTTCGAGGGCGCCGAGAACGATCACGACTTCTTCGAATGGCGCCGGGAGAACCGCGTCACGATCGGTCATGACGTGTGGATCGGCCACGGCGCGACGGTGCTCCCTGGCGTCATCGTCGGCAACGGCGCGGTGATCGGCGCCGGCGCAGTCGTCTCGAAGGATGTGGCCCCCTACACGATTGTCGGCGGGGTGCCGGCTCGGCTTATCCGCGAACGCTTTGGGTCGGAGACGGCGGCCCGCATGGAAAAGCTTTGCTGGTGGGACTGGGACCACGACCGGCTATTTGCCGCGCTTGGAGACTTCCGTGCACTGGAAGCTGAGGAATTCATCGAGAAATACTCCTGATCCCCGTTTTTATTCAAGGCCTTGCAAGGTTTTACATTTCCTACACAAATCTGACATTCGCGCTTCATGGGTGCTCGCTAAAGCCTGTTCGACCCCATGGACATGACGTCGAAAGAGCAGACATGAAATTCCAGCTGAAGAATGTCACCCGCAAGTTTGGCCAGCATCTCGCCGTCGATGGCGTGAATGTCGAGATCGACCGGGGCGAGATGGTTGGCGTCATCGGCCGCTCCGGCGCGGGCAAGTCTACCCTGCTTCGGATGATCAACCGGCTTGTCGATCCCACATCCGGCTCGATCCATTTCGGCGACGTCGAGGTCTCCGCCCTCAAGGGTGCGGGCCTGCGCAACTGGCAGCGCGACTGCGCGATGATCTTCCAGCAGTTCAATCTGGTTCCCCGCCTCGACGTCCTGACCAATGTGCTGCTCGGCCGCCTCAACCATCGCCCGACAGCGCTCAGCATTCTCAACATCTTCTCGCGCGAGGAGCGGATCATGGCGATCGCCGCGCTCGAGCGCCTGGGCATCGAGCAGACGGCGCTTCAGCCGGCCGGCACGCTGTCCGGCGGCCAGCAGCAACGCGTGGCCATCGCCCGCGCCCTGATGCAGGGGCCGAAGGTCGTGCTGGCCGACGAGCCGATCGCCTCGCTCGATCCGCTCAACGCCAAGATCGTCATGGATGCCCTGCGCGACATCAACGAGCGCGAGGGTATCACCGTCGTCACCAACCTGCACACGCTCGACACGGCGCGCAACTACTGCTCGCGCATCATCGGCATGGCACAAGGCCGCGTCGTGTTCGACGGCACGCCGGACCAGCTGACTGCCGATACGGTTCAGGAAATTTACGGCGCCGACAGCCATGGCGCCGGCATCGACGAGAGCATGACCTCGACGAGCATCCGCATCCCGAGCGCCGCAGCCGGCGCCCCCGCATCCCCCGGCTTCAGGACCCTGGCCGTCGCCGAGGCCTGAAATCACATCGATCGACCGCCCGCGTGAAGGGCACTTCATTGATCAGAAAGTTCCGGCCCGGCCGGACAACAGGAGAGAAACTCATGCTGAAGAAGACCCTTCTTGCCGCCGTGGCGCTCGTGGCGCTCGCCGGCGTTGCCGCTGCCGAAGACCTCAAGGAATTCCGCATCGGCATTCTTGGCGGCGAAAACGAAGCCGACCGCCTGCGCAACTTCCAGTGCATGACCGAAAAGCTGCCGGCGGTTCTCGGCGTCGAAAAGGTCTCGCTGTTCCCGGCCGCCGACTATGACGGCGTCGTCCAGGGCCTGCTCGGCGGCACGCTCGACTATGCCGAACTCGGCGCCTCGGCCTATGCCAAGGTCTATCTCGCCAAGGCCGATGCCGTCGAGCCGATCCTGACTACGGTTCAGACCGACGGTTCGACCGGCTACTACTCGATCATGGTCGCCCGCAAGGACTCGGGCGTGACCAAGCTCGAAGACATGAAGGGCAAGAAGCTCGGCTTCGCCGATCCGGATTCCACCTCCGGCTACCTCGTACCGCTCGTCACCCTTCCGGAAGCCATCGGCGGCCCGGTCAAGGAATTCTTCGGCGAGACCGGCTTCGGCGGCGGCCATGAGAACCTCGTCCTCGAAGTGCTCAAGGGCACCTTCGTCGCTGGCACGACCTGGGGCTCGGGCGTCGGCGAGTTCAAGGACGGCTACACCTCTGGCAACCTGGCGAAGATGGTCGACAAGGGCATCCTGAACATGGACGACCTGGTTGAGCTCTGGAAGTCCCCGCTGATCCCGAACGGCCCGATCGTCGTGCGCTCGTCGATGAACGATGACATGAAGACGAAGTTCAAGACCTTCATGATGGAGCTGCCGAAGTCCGACCCGGCCTGCTTCTCGGCCATCCAGGGCGGTGACTTCACTGGCTACACTGAAGTCAACGTCGACTTCTACAAGCCGATCATCGACGCCCGCAAGGCCACCATCGGCGGCTGATCATCCACGAAAAGAAGCGCCGGACGATCTTCGTCCGGCGTTTTCTTGGGGTAATCCGGCTCGCCTGCGCTGCGGCAAGAGGAATGACATGACGCTTTCGACAACGCCTTCGCTGGGCGAGAATGGGTCGCTCGTCGAGCGGCACTGGCAAGAGCTCGCAGCAAAGCGGCGCCTCTATTCCCTGTTCGGTATCGGCCTTCTTCTTCTCGTCGTCAGCGGCTCGCTCTGGTTCGCCAACGAGACCAATTCCGGCAAATTCTTCGACCGTATCCCGCACTTCTTTGATTTCGTCGAGGATCTCGTTCCGCGGGACGGCATGGAGGTTTTCCGTGCACTTTTCGACCTGCCCTCGCCCTATGACGACGGCAGCATGAAATACAACTATCCGGAGGGCCGTCTCTATTTTACCGAGACGCTCTACATTCCCGAATACATTCACAAGATGGTAGAGACCGTCAATATCGCCATCCTGTCGACGCTGATCGGCTTGCTCATCGGCTTTTGCCTGTCCTTTCTAGCCGCCCGCAACATGATGACGAACCCCTGGGCCCGCGGTGCTGCCCGGCGCACCATGGAACTGCTTCGCGCCTTTCCCGAGGTCGTCATCGCCGGCTTCTTCCTCGCTGTCTTTTCGCTCGGCCCTATCCCGGCGATCATCGCCGTGTCGATCCACACGATCGGCGCACTCGGCAAGATGTTCTTCGAGGTCATCGAGAATGCCGACATGAAACCGGACGAGGGCCTGAAGGCGGTCGGCGCCAATTGGTTCGAGCGGGTCTGGTTCGGCATGGTGCCGCAGGTCATGCCGAACTTCATGAGCTATTTCCTGTTGCGGCTCGAAATCAACGTGCGCGCCTCGACTATCATCGGTGCGGTCGGCGGCGGCGGCATCGGCGAACTTCTGCGGCTTTCGATCGGCCAGGGCCATGAGGCGAAGACCCTGGCGATCGTGCTGCTGCTTTTCTGCACCATTATTACCGTCGATCAGTTTTCCGCCTGGCTGCGCCGCAAGCTTGTCGGC
This sequence comes from Rhizobium arsenicireducens, assembly GCF_964021225.1. NCBI lineage: Bacteria > Pseudomonadati > Pseudomonadota > Alphaproteobacteria > Hyphomicrobiales > Rhizobiaceae > Rhizobium > Rhizobium arsenicireducens. Next base: position 3,204,270 of record NZ_CAXHYK020000001.1, read on the forward strand.
GAGCAGGCCTTCCAGACCATCCAGTGAGGACCACGTCCATGCAAACCATGAACATGTACGAACTGGAGGTAATCGCCGCTCGCCATCCCAGCATCCTGCAGCGATCCGTCTGGCAGCGATTCAAGATTGGCTTCATCGCCGGCGGTATACTTCTCTATTTCGTCTTCGCCTGGTGGTTCTTCTCGATCGGCAAGGTTGTCTCCAATGCCAACTGGTCGATTGCCGGTTCCTATCTTGCCGACTGGGTGTCCTACGAGGTACGGCCGGACATTTTGATTGCCGCAGACGGCGCCATGGAGATCACCTATCCGCGCTTCGACCCGCTTGGCCCGAATGCCAATCCGGTTTGGCTAAATGCGACCCGGGAGACTGTGACCCGCACCGCCGCAGTGCCGGCAGCACCGAGCGCCGGCGCCACGACGCCAGCGGCAAGGTCCTCGAGTTTCAGCTTTATGGCGCCAGCGGCGACGACGGCGAAGGTCGACGAGAACGCGCAGGCAGCGATCGCTCCGCAAGCCCGGCAGGAAGAAATCGTCACGCAGGCACTCGTCGAGATGGGCCGCGGGCGCACGGTCGAAATCATGCCCGACCGCGTCGTCCTGGCGCGCGATGGCGAGACGATCATGCTGGATCTCGACGGAACCCGCGACACCGTCGATGCCACGGCAGCGCTCCCCGATTGGGCCGAACAGCGCAAGCCCGGCGCCAAGGTCGTCGCCAGTTTCGGTCTCTCTGGCTGGGTCGAGGTTCAGGCGGACAAGGTCAAGATCCGCAAGCGCTTCTTCGGCTGGGAAAACTTCTTCTTCGACACGAACTCGGCCTTCTTCGACAAAAGCTTTGCCGAAGTTGCCGGCCTGGTCTTTGCCGGCGAGCGGCTTGATCCGGCACGCAGCAATCTGTCGCTGGCCTGGAACGATATTCTCTACAATCCCTCCTGGCAGCATCTCGACGTGTGGACGAAGCTCCTGCAGACGATCGTCATGGCGTTCATCGGCACACTGTTCGCGATGATCGTCGCCTTCCCCCTATCCTTTCTTGCGGCACGCAACATCTTCCGCAACCGGCTGGCCAACCAGATCATCAAGCGATTCTTCGACTTCCAACGCTCGGTCGACATGCTGATCTGGGCGCTGTTTTTTACCCGCGCCTTCGGTCCCGGGCCGCTCGCCGGCATGTCGGCGATCTTCTTCACCGACACCGGCACGCTCGGAAAACTCTATGCCGAGGCGCTGGAGAACATCGACGACAAGCAGCGCGAGGGCGTCAAGTCCGTCGGCGCCGCACCGCTCGCGGTGCAGCGCTTCGGCGTGCTGCCGCAGGTCCTGCCGCTCTTTGCATCGCAGGCGCTCTACTTCTGGGAATCCAACACCCGCTCGGCCACGATCATCGGCGCGGTCGGGGCCGGCGGGATCGGCCTAAAGCTCTGGGAAGCGATGCGGACCAATTCCGATTGGGAAAATGTCGCCTATATGGTGGTGCTGATCCTGATCGTGGTCTTCGTGTTCGACGGCATTTCCAATGCGTTGCGCTCGCGATTGATGGGGACAAGGCACTGATTCTTGAACCAATCTGCTCGCCGTATCATCAATCTGTCATGCGGCTCGGCTAGCGACACCGACTTGTAATCTGCCCCGCTGAGCCGTCATTGTGGCCGCGACCTGTCAAACGAGGATTTCCGCATTGCGCTATGCGCTCTATTTCACCCCGCCCGCCGATGATCCGCTGACCCGGACGGCGGCCGCCTGGCTCGGCCGGGACGCCTTTTCTGGCGAAGACATTGCCGCAAGAGCGGCGGATGCGTTTCCGGCACGGACCATGGCCGCCCTCACCGCCGAACCGCGGCGCTACGGATTTCACGCCACGCTCAAGGCGCCGTTCGGACTGGCTCCGAACCGGAACGAAGCGGAATTGATCGCGCAGTTCGGAGTGTTCTGCGCCGCGCAGCCGGCCTTCGACATCCCTTCGCTCGTGGTCGGGCAACTCGGCCCGTTTTTCGCGCTGATCCCCGCCAAGACGCACCCGCCGCTGCAGGACTTCGCGGCCGCCGTCGTGGAGGCCTTCGAGCCGTTTCGCGCGCCACTCAGCGATGCCGATATCGCCCGGCGCAAGCCGGAACGCCTGAGCGAGACGCAGCGCGCCAACCTGCTGCGCTGGGGTTATCCCTATGTCATGGAAGATTTCCGCTTTCATATGACGCTGAGCGGCCCGGTGGACCCCTCGCAGGCGGATGCCGTGCGCCAGTTCGCCACCGCGCGCTTCGCCCCCTTCACCGACAAACCGCTCCGCATTTCCGGCCTCGCGCTCTTCATCGAGCCGGAACGGGGTGCGCCCTTCACAGTCCACACCTGGCTGCCGCTTACCGGCGCCTGAACCATCGAAAGTCGATCGCATGTCCGCCGAAACCATTCTTGCCAATGCCCGCATCGTTCTCGACGACCAGGTCATCGAAGGCTCCGTCCAGATCCGCGACGGCCGCATCGCCGACATTTCGGAGGGCCCTATGCGCACCGGCGAGGATTTCGGCGGCGACTTTCTGATTGCAGGGCTCGTCGAACTGCATACCGACCATCTCGAATCTCACTATTCACCGCGCCCGGGCGTGCGGTGGAACAAAACCTCGGCGATCCAGGCGCATGACGCCCAGGTGGCAACCGCCGGCATTACCACCGTGTTCGACTGCCTGCGCATGGGGTCGGATGAGGATGGCGGTTTCGCCCAAGGCGAGATGCGCGAGATGGCCGATGCCATCCAGGCGGCCGAGCGCGAGGACCGGCTGAGGGCAGAGCACCTGATCCACCTGCGCTGCGAGGTCTCCGCTGCCGACGTGCTCGACCATTTTTCCGATTTCGAGGCCGATCCCTATGTGCGGCTGGTCTCGCTGATGGACCATGCGCCGGGGCAACGGCAGTTCCAGACGATGGAGCAGTACACGCTCTACTACAAGACCAAGCGCGGCCTGTCGGAAGAGGCGTTTGCCCATTTCGTCGCCCGCCGGCAGGAATCCTCGGCGAAATACGCCGCTCCTCACCGCGACGCGCTCGCTAAAGTCTGCGCGGCGCGCGGCATCACGGTCGCCAGCCATGACGATGCGACGCTCGACCATGTCGAGGAAGCCAAGGGCTATGGGGTGCGGCTCGCAGAATTCCCGACCAGCCTCGAAGCCGCCGATGCCTCGCACCAGGCCGGCATGAGCGTGTTGATGGGTGCGCCGAACGTAGTGCGCGGCAAATCGCATTCCGGCAACATCGCGGCCCGCGACCTGGCGGGGCGTGGTGTGCTGGACGTGCTGTCATCGGATTACGTGCCGCTCAGCCTGCTGCATGCGCCCTTCGTACTTGCGGACGATTTCGATGAGATCAGTCTTCCGCAGGCGCTCGCCATGGTCACCTCCACGCCAGCGCGCACCGTCGGTCTGAACGACCGCGGCCAGATCGCGCCAGGCCTGCGCGCCGACCTCGTTCGCGTGCGGCGCGACAACGGCGTGCCAGTGGTGCGGGCGGTCTGGCGTGAAGGCCGCAGGGTCGCCTGATGGACAATCAGCCCGGCAGATTGCAAACGAAGGGTGTGGCGGGCACGATGGTGGCTGTCGTCGGGCCGAGCGGAGCCGGCAAGGACAGCCTCATACACTTGGCGATGCAACATTTCGCCGGCCGGCCGGACGTGCATTTCGTTCAGCGGGTGATCACCCGGCCCGCCGATTCCGGCGGCGAACAACATCGCGGGGCTTCGCCGGCCGAGTTCGAGGCGATGCGCCGGGAAGGCAGCTTCGCCGTGGATTGGGATGCCCATGGCTTGAGCTACGGCATTCCGGCGTCGGTGCATGAGAAACTGGCGCTCGGCCATATGGTAATCGCCAACGGTTCGCGCTCGGCGCTGAAGCACTGGGCAAGGGCGTTTCCGTCCCTTCTGGTCATCAATGTCACGGCTTCGCCGGAAGTGCTCGCGGAGCGGCTGGTTGCGCGCGGCCGCGAAAGCCGGGAAGAAATCCTCGAGCGGCTGAAGCGAGGCTCCCTCACAGTCGAGGGCGACTACGACGTCGTCACCATCGACAATAGCGGAGCCCTCGCCGAGGCGGGGACGAAGCTGATTTCGACGCTCGAGGCGGTGTTGGCGGGCCGCGCCAGGAACTGATCCGGAGTCAGTCCCGATCGCCAAGCCGTTCGACAGAACCGAGTAGCGACGCGGCATGCAACAGGGCTGCGGCGGTCGCCTCGATCATCTGGGGAAGGATCAGCCATTCCAGTGTCCAGGCGCTGCCGGAGCGTTCCTGTTCATGCACCAGCGCCTGATGAATGCCGGAGAGTTGCGTGGCATTGTAGCGGGCAAGGGTTAGCAGCACTTCGGCAAGGATGGGATTGCGCTTGTGCGGCATGGCCGAGGAACCGCCGGTGCCGGCGATCTCAATTTGGTCGATGCCGTTCTGCGCCATCAACGCGATGTCGAGGCCGACCTTGCCAAGCGCGCCCGTGACCCGCGAAAGGAAGGAAGCGAGATCGGCGATGCGGTCTCGATCGGTATGGGGCACGTATGTCGGCACCGACAGACCCAGTTCCTCCGCCATGGCGGCTCGTACCGGATCGATCTTGTCACCGAATTTTTCCGCCGTGCCGGCCGCTCCGGCGAGCGACAGGATCAACAGCCGGTCGGCCACGGCAGGGAGCGCCGCTGCCAGCTGCGCCAACGCCTTACGCCAGACCAAGAGCCGGTCGCCGACATCAATGAGGATCGCGGCCTGCATGCGGGACCGGGCCATCAGCGGCCGGTCTCCGAACCTGTCGATCAGGTCGGCGAGAATACTGTCGACAGCCTCGAACCGCTGCTCGAGCAGCGTGAAGACGGGCTTGAGTTTGAGGGCCAGCGCCGTATCGATGACGTCCTGCGTGGTTGCCCCGAAGTGCAGGGTCGATGCGGCTTCACCGCCGATCGCCTCGCGCATCTGTGTGACAAGGTCCGGGACCGGGACGCCGTCCCTTAGCGTCGCCTGGGTCAGGCGCGCCATGTCGGGCCGGAAGTGCTCCAGCCTGTCCGCGATCGCGGCCGCAGGCGCGGCGCCCACCAGTCCGCTGGCGGCTTCGGCGCGCGCAAGCGCCACCTCGAAGCGGAGCATGGCGGCAAGATCCGCCGCCTCCCCCAGCATTGCCGATACTTCGGCATCGCCGAGCAGGCGGTTATGATAAGGCAACATCGTCAACGCCATAAGTCAAACGCACTCCAATACGAAGGCCTAACCCTCACCAAAACCGTTGCCGATCGTCAACAATTATCAACGATCAAGGCACGCAACCGCTAAAAGACGGCGCGCCCCTCCCAATGCTGGGAGAGGCTCGCCGCCCGCGCTGGAGCCTAGGGTCAGATGTCGAAGAACACCGTCTCGTTCTCACCCTGAAGGTGGATGTCGAAAGTGTAGGTGTCACCTTCGCGATTAGCGATCAGGGTCGGCACACGTACCTTGTGCTCGATACGGGCGAGTATCGGATCTGCCGCGTTCGCCTCGACCTCGTCGGAGAAGTACATGCGGGTGTGCAGACCGATATTGATGCCGCGTGCCACGATCCACATCGTGATATGCGGCGCCATCAGCCGACCGTCGCTAAACGGCACGCGGCCGGGCTTGATCGTCTCGAAGACGAATTCGCCGGTATCCATGTGGGCCGCGCATCGGCCCCAGCCGAGGAATTCCGGGTCGGCTTTGCCGCGCGTTTCCGACGGGCTGTTGTACAGACCATCGGCATCAGCCTGCCAGATCTCGACCATTGCGTCCTTCAGTGGCGTGCCCGAGCCGTCGATGACGTGACCGCGAATGGTGATGCGCTCACCCCTCGTCTTGTCATTGTGGAGCGGGCCGGAGCCGAGATCCTTCTCGTATACGCCCTCGATGCCGGTGAAACTGGGGGTACAGCCGATATGTACGTAGGGACCTGCGGTCTGGGAGGGCAATTCCTTGAGGTAGCCTAGCGATTGCACCATGTCAGTTGCCCTCCTTGCGATTTTCGAACAGCGTCGAGCGACGGCCACGCAGCACGATGTCGAACTTGTAGGCGCGCATGTCGTGCGGCATGGTGGCGTTCATGTCGAGCGGTGCGATCAGCCGCTCGATCGCCTCCTTGTCCGGGATCGTCTTGACGATCGGGCAGATCCAGATCAGCGGATCGCCTTCGAAATACATCTGGGTGATCAGCCGCTGGGCAAAGCCGTGGCCGAAGATCGAGAAGTGGATATGCGCCGGGCGCCAGTCGTTGACGCCGTTCGGCCAGGGATAGGGGCCGGGCTTGATCGTCTTGAACCAGTAATAACCGTCCTCGTCGGCGATGGTGCGGCCCACGCCGCCGAAATTCGGATCGAGCGGCGCGAGATAGGTATCCTTCTTGTGCCGGTAGCGGCCACCGGCATTGGCCTGCCAGAACTCAACCAGTGCGCCTGCAACGCCCTTGCCCCGTTCATCGACGACGCGGCCATGGACGAGGATGCGCTGACCGATCGGGCTCTCGCCTGGCTTGGCGTAGTTGACGATCAGATCGTTGTCGAACTCGTTCAGGATGCTGTGGCCAAACACCGGACCGGTGATCTCACTCTTTGTACCTTCGAGCGAGATCAGCGCACGCTGCGGCGAGCGTAGCACGCTTGTCTTGTACCAAGGCGTATAAGCTGGCGGGTGCATCTCGCGGTCGCGGGGGAAAAATGCCCCCGTTTCTGGCATGACGTTCTTCATCTTGCTTCCTCCTCCGTCTTATTTTCGGCTTCCATGTCCTGAAGCGCTGTCCTGGCGATCTTGATCGCATGATTGGCCGCCGGCACACCGGCATAGATGGCAACATGCAGCAGTGCTTCCATGATATCCTCCGGCGTCGCGCCGGTGTTTTTCGTCGCCCGCACGTGCATGGCCACCTCGTCGTGGTGGCCAAGGGCGGCGAGCAGCGCAATGGTCACCATCGAGCGCTCGCGCTTGGTCCAGTTCGGTCGCGACCAGACATGGCCCCAGGCAGCCTCCGTGATCAGGTCCTGGAACGGCTCGTCGAAGGCGGTCTTCGACTTTTGTGCCTGGTCCACATAGCTGTCGCCGAGCACGCTGCGGCGGGTCGCCATACCCTGATGGTAGCGGGGAGACTTTTCCGGGGCTTCGCTCATGTCAGTCCTTCATGCCTTCTTGAGAAACGATTGCAGCAGTTCGGCCAGTTCCTCCGGCTGCTCGACGCAGGGAATATGACCGCAGCTCTCGATGATCTCGAACCGGGCGTTCGGGATTGCGCCAGCCATCGCCTCGACCAGTTCCGGCGGGGTGGAGCCATCCTGATCGCCCACAAGGCAGAGAACGGGGACGGAAATCGTTGGGAGCGCATCGGTGAAATCGGTGTCGCGGATCGCCGCACAGGTGGCGGAATAGCCGTCCGCAGGCTGGCGGGTCATCATCAGCCGGTAGCCGACGAGATCGTCAGCGCGCTCCCGATGGAAGTCCGGAGTGAACCAGCGCTCCATCACATTGTCGCCTATGCTCTCGAGACCATCCTTGGCGATGGCATCGATGCGCGCGTTCCAGACGTCGGCCGAGCCAATCTTGGCCGCGGTGTCGCACAGCACCAGTCTCTTCACCAGATCCGGCCGTTTCTGCCAAACGCCCTGGCATACGAGTCCGCCCACCGACAGGCCGCAGAACACCGCGCGCTTGATTCCGACATGCTCGACCAGGGCAATCAGGTCATCGACCAGGTCGCCCATGCCGAAAGGCTTGTCGGCGCCGCCGGTCAGGCCATGGCCGCGGCTGTCGTAGAGCAGCACGGATATATCTTCGCTGATTTCGTCGAACAGCGGCAGCCAGATGCGGAAATCGGTGCCGAGCGAGTTCGAGAAGACGACGAGATTCTTAGCGTCGGGCTCGCCGAGAAGTTCGTAGTGAACTGTGATGCCGTTGATGGTGGCGAAGGCCATGGGATTCTCCTCACTGGATGGAAGGTTATTCGATGCATTTCGGTGGGTAAAATGATATTTCCTCCCCTATCCATAATCAAACTGGTATGAATCATGGATCAGAGGATCAAGTTCAGACACCTTCAGACTTTCCTTGAGGTCGCACGCCAGAGGAGCGTGGGCAAGGCCGCAGATGCACTGGCGATCACCCAGCCGGCGGTGACCCGGACGATGCGGGAACTCGAGGACATCCTTGGCGTCTCCCTGCTGGAGAAGGACGGCCGGGGCATCCGCGTCTCGCATTTCGGCGAAATATTCCTCAAGCATGCCGGAGAAAGCCTCGCCGCCGTGCAGCGCGGAATGGACTCGCTTGCCCAGGCGCTCAAATCGGAAGGTCCGCCCATCCGAATTGGAACATTGCCGACCGCGTCCGCGACCATCATGCCCGATGCGGTGGCCGATTTCCTGGCGATCGGAACGGGCAGCCAGGTCACCATCGTCTCGGGAGAAAACCGCGTCCTGCTCAATTCCCTCAGACTGGGTGAATTGGATCTGGTGGTCGGGCGGCTGGCGGCACCGGAGTACATGACCGGCCTTACCTTCGAACCTCTCTACAGCGAGGAGGTGGCGATCATCGTTTCACCCAACCACCCGCTGCTCGCCCGACGCAACTTCACGCTCGGGGCGCTGGCGAACTTCACCGTGCTGATGCCGACGAGGAAGCTCGGTCATCCGGCCCTTCGTCGACCGGCTGCTGCTGACCAACGGCATTCCGGACCTGCCGAACACGGTAGAGACCGTGTCTGATTCCTTCGGCCGCGCCTTCGTCACGCGTCATAATGCCATATGGTTCATTTCGCGCGGGGTGGTGGCCGACGAGTTGCAGAGCGGCCGGCTCGCGGAACTTGAGATCGACATGGGCGAGACGCGGGGTGCGGTCGGACTGACGACCCCGGCGGCCGTAGAGCCAAGTGCTGCGCTTGCCCTAATGAAACAGACGATCCGCAACCATGTGGCGGCGCGGACCGCGCTGATCTGACCCGTCAGTGCGCCTCGTCCCAGTTATGGGCGGCACGGGCATCCACCTTGAGCGGCACGCGCATGGAAACGGCCGGCATGGCGGCATGCTCCATGGTCTCAACGATGATCCGCATGGCGGCCTCGACCGCCTCGTCCTCGACCTCGAAGATCAGTTCGTCGTGAACCTGCAGGAGCATGCGCGCCCGCTCCTTGAGACCGGCCGTCTCGAGCGCCGGTTCGACCTTGATCATGGCGCGGCGGATGATGTCGGCGGCCGAACCCTGGATCGGGGCGTTGATCGCGGCCCGCTCGTTGAAGGCGCGCATCGAGGGGTTGGACGACTTGATTTCCGGATAGTGGGCGCGGCGGCCGAAGATGGTTTCGACATAGCCGTTTTCGCGCGCAGACGCCTTGGTGCTCTCCATGTAGTCCTTGATACCGGGGAACCGCTCGAAATATTTCTTGATATATTCACCGGCTTCCGTCCGTTCGATGCCGAGCTGGTTGGCCAGCCCGAAGGCGGAAATGCCGTAGATGATGCCAAAGTTGATCGCCTTGGCGCGGCGGCGCACTTCCGAAGGCATGCCCTCGACCGGCACGCCGAACATTTCAGACGCCGTCATCGCATGAATGTCGATGCCGTCGGCAAAGGCCTGGCGCAATTGCGGGATCTCGGCGACATGGGCCAGCACCCTGAGTTCGATCTGGCTGTAGTCGGCCGACAGCAACTTGTGGCCTGGGGTCGCGACGAAGGCCGTGCGGATCTTGCGGCCTTCGGCCGTGCGCACAGGGATATTCTGCAGGTTCGGTTCGGAGGACGACAGGCGGCCGGTCGTGGTTGAAGCGAGCGAATAGCAGGTGTGAACCCGTTTGGTCTGGGGGTGGACGAAACTCGGAAGGGCATCGGTATAGGTCGACTTCAGCTTGGTCAGCTGGCGCCAGTCGACGATCTTGCGCGGCAGCGGCGCGCCTTCAGCCGCAAGATCCTCCAGCACCTGGGCCGAGGTCGACCACTGGCCGGTCTTGGTCTTCGAGCCGCCTGGCAGGCCCATGCGGCCGAACAGGATGTCTCCGAGCTGCTTGGGCGAACCGATGTTGAAGCGTTCGCCGGCGAGTTCATAGATCTCGTCCTCGAAGGCGGCGGCCTTCTGGCCGAGTTCGCCGGAGAGGCGCGACAGGATCTGGCGGTCGATCGAGATGCCGCGCTCTTCCATGTCGGCGAGCACGGGCACCAAGGGGCGCTCCAGTCGCTCGTAGATGCGGGTCAGCTTGTCGGCGGCGAGCCGGGGTTTCAGCACCATCCACAAGCGCAGCGTCACATCGGCATCTTCCGCGGCATAGGCGGTCGCCTTGTCGATATCGACGTGGTCGAAGGTGACCGATGACTTGCCGGTGCCGGCGACGTCCTTGTAGGCGATCGGCGTATGCCCCAGCCAACGCTCGGACAGGCCGTCCATCCCGTGATTGCCCTTACCGGCATCCAACACGTAGGACATCAGCATGGTGTCGTCGAAGCCTTTGATGACGATGCCGTGGCGCTTCATCAGCAGGTAGTCGTATTTGAGGTTCTGCGCGACCTTGAGGATCGACGGATCTTCCAGCAGGCCTTTGAGCGCCGCAAGCGCCGCCTGCATGGGCATCTGCCCTTCCGCCAGTTTCAGACCGTCGCTGAACAGGTCGTCGCGGCCGGTCTTGTGGCCAAGCGGCACATAGGCGGCGCGAATGTCGGTCGAGCCGGGCTGCTGCCCGTTGTCGGCGATGGCGAGCGAGAAGCCGACCAGTTCGGCCAGCATCGGATCGATGGAGGTCGTCTCGGTATCAAAGGCGACAAGGCCGGTTTCGCGCGCCGCATCGATCCAGGCCTGAAGCGTGTCGAGGTCGCGGATCGTCTGGTACCCGGCCGTGTCGATCTTTTGGCCGTGGAACGCAGCGGCGCGCACGGCGGCGAGATCCGCCGGCGTCGGATCGCCGGTCGGCGCCGCGGCCGACGGCAGCGTCTTGCCGACCGCGACCAAGACAGATGCTGAAGGGGCGGCCGTGTCTTTTGCAGGCGCTGCAGCATCGAGATCCGGCCCGTGTGCGGCGGGCCCCCACTCGACCGTGACCGGAGCCGGGTCGATGGCGGCGGCATCACAACCGCAAGCGTCGGCGACGCGGCGCGTCAGCGTGGTGAATTCCATCGTCTTGAGGAAGCCGATCAGCTTCGGCCCATCCTGCTTCTCCAGCACCAGGGCATCAAGCGGCATGTCGACCGGCACGTCGGTCTTCAGCGTCACCAGCTGGCGCGACAGGCGGACGAGTTCCGCATTGGCCACGATGTTCTCGCGGCGCTTGACCTGCTTGATCTCGCTGGCGCGGGCGAGCAGCGTATCGAGATCACCGAACTCTCCCAGCAGCTGCGCGGCCGTCTTCGGGCCGATACCCGGAACGCCCGGCACATTGTCGGTCGAATCGCCGGTCAGCGCCTGAAGATCGATCATTTTTTCCGGCGGGACACCCCATTTTTCCACGACGTCGGGAATGCCTATCTGCTTGTCCTTCATGCTGTCATACATGTGGACCATGGGGGTGACGAGCTGCATCAGGTCCTTGTCGGAGGAGATGATGGTGACGTCTGCGCCAATTGCCTCGGCCTGGCGCGCATAGGTCGCGATCAGGTCATCGGCCTCGAAGCCCTCGGATTCGATACAGGGGAGATTGAAGGCTCGGGTCGCCTGACGGATGAGGCCGAATTGCGGGACCAGCTCTTCCGGCGGCGCAGATCGATTGGCCTTGTACTGCGGATAGAGCTCCTTGCGGAAGGTCTTCGACGAATAGTCGAAGATGACGGCGAAATGGGTCGGCGTCACCCCGACATTCGTGTCACGCGCTTCCGTCAGCAACTTCCACAGCATGTTGCAGAAGCCCGAAACGGCGCCGACCGGCAGCCCGTCCGACTTTCGCGTCAGCGGGGGAAGAGCGTGGAAGGCGCGGAAGATGAAACCCGAGCCGTCGACGAGGAAAAGATGATCGCCTTTTTTCATGTCGGCATGGATAGCGCGAGGCGTTCGAGGCGTCCATATAAAGTTCGAGCAAGAGCAAGGACGGCGAACACGGAAACGTTACGAATTTGTAATCCAGCATTCCCTTGAAAAACCATATTTCACGGCACATTTGATAGTCACCGGCGCCTGATCACGCCGCGGTCTGAAAGAGGCTCGTCCCCCGCCGCTTCAGACTGGACAAAGGCCTTATCCCCCCTCTCCGGGCCTTTGTCCCCCGTTTCGAAGCCGCCATGGCATTCCGCCTCCAGCCATGGCGGCTTCTTCGTGTCCGGGCAATGGTACGCCCGCTGCAACCTCCCAAAAAAGACCTGATACGGAATTGGATCGCCTGCGATTTATTCTTGAGAGAAGCCTTGAACCGGCCTATCCATGGCCATGGCTCAAAATCGCTCCGATTCCGCCACTTATCTCGCGGGCCAACTGGCCAAGGGATTTGCCCGCGCCCTGCAGGTGCGTGCGGCGAAACTGGGATTTTCGGCCGGGCAATTGCCCATTCTGATCGAATTGTGGGGCGAAGAGGGACTGACCCAGAAACAGCTTCTTGAACGGGTCGACATCGAACAGGCGACCATGGCGAATACGCTGTCGCGCATGGAGCGGGACGGCCTGATCGAGCGGCGGCCGCATCCCTCAGACCGCCGCGCGCAACTCGTTTTTCTCACCGAGAAGGCGCGTGGACTGAAGGACGAGGCGCTCGCCGCTGCCGACGAGGCGGATCAGGTGCTTTTCTCCGGCTTTCGCCGCTTTGAGAAGGAGTTGATGCTCGAATATATTCGCTGGGCGATCGACAACGCGCGCAAGCTCTAGACGCACCATTCGTGCTCGCGGCTGACGAAATTTAGTTTCCAGCGCCCTCGAAACCTCCAAGCCTTTGGTCTATCGTCCGGCCGATTTGCAACGTCCAGGATGGATGCCATGACCGATATTTCCGCCGTACTCGACAGCGCCGACGAGGCACTGCCGCAGAGCCTCGACCGCCTGTTCGACCTCGTCCGTATCCGCTCGATCTCGACCGATCCGGCCTACAAGCCCGAGTGCCGCAAGGCCGCCGAATGGCTGGTCAAGGAATTGACCGAACTCGGCTTTACGGCTTCGGTGCGCGACACGCCCGGCCATCCGATGGTCGTCGCCCATCACACCGGCGCGACCGCGAATGCGCCGCATGCCCTTTTCTACGGCCACTACGACGTCCAGCCGGTCGATCCGCTGAACCTGTGGGAAAACGATCCCTTCGCGCCGGCGATCAAGGAACTCGACGGAGGCCGCAAGGTCATCACCGGCCGCGGAACGTCCGACGACAAGGGACAGCTGTTGACCTTCGTCGAAGCCTGCCGCGCCTACAAGGCCGTGCACGGCAGCCTGCCAATACAGATCACCATCCTGTTCGAAGGCGAAGAAGAATCCGGTTCGCCCTCGCTGAAGCCTTTCCTGCTGGCCAATGCCGAAGAACTGAAGGCCGACTACGCGCTGGTCTGCGACACCAGCATGTGGAACACGGAGACGCCGGCTATCGCGGCTGCGCTACGCGGATTGGTGGGCGAGGAGATCACGATCACCGCCGCCGACCGCGACCTCCATTCCGGCCTGTTCGGCGGCGCTGCCGCCAACCCGATCCATATCCTGGTCGACATCCTGGCCGGCCTGCATGACGAGACCGGCCGTATCACCCTGCCGGGCTTCTATGAAGGTGTCGAAGAGACGCCGGCCAACATCAAGGCATCGTGGGAAACGCTCGGCCGCACCGCGGAAAGCTTCCTCGGCGAAGTGGGGCTGTCGATCCCGTCGGGTGAAAAGGGCCGCTCCGTGCTGGAACTCACCTGGGCGCGGCCGACGGCGGAAGTCAACGGCATTTCCGGCGGCTATACCGGCGAGGGCTTCAAGACAGTGATCGCCGCCAAGGCGTCGGCCAAGGTGTCGTTCCGGCTGGTCGGCGACCAGAACCCGGGCCAGATCCGCGAGAGCTTCCGCGCTTACGTGCGCTCGAAGATCCCGGCCGACTGCTCGGTCGACTTCCACGAACATGGCGGGTCGCCGGCAATCCAGCTGTCCTATGACTCACCGGTGCTGACCAAGGCCAAGAACGCCCTGTCGGACGAATGGCCGAAGCCGGCCGTCGTCATCGGCATGGGCGGATCGATCCCGATCGTCGGCGATTTCCAGAAGATGCTCGGCATGGATTCGCTGCTGGTCGGGTTCGGCCTGACCGACGACCGCATCCATTCGCCGAACGAGAAATACGACCTGAACTCGTTCCACAAGGGCATCCGGTCGTGGATCCGCATTCTCGATGCACTGGCTTCCTCCTGAGGGAGCCAGGGCTTCTTGGCGCATCCCGCCTTTCCGTGTGGCATACCAAAAACGCAAAAAGGCCGGGAGTTACCCGACCTTTCCTCTGCCGTTTCGACGCCCGTGCCAGTACATCCGTGGTCAGGGGCGGAAACGAGCAATGCGCATTTCCGGATTTTGGCCCGCCTTTCGGCCTTGCCTAAATCCCATAATCAAGAGAATGGGGCTAAGTGATTAACCAATGGTTAACGTCAGCTTCATCCTTGATCCAAAAAGCTGCAGCCATCTTGCTGTGGCCGCTGCATTGGTTGATCTTTAGGTGGGACGTCCCGACGTCCATATCAAGGGCTTTATTCGAATGAGACACACTCGAACCTAAAGACTTAGGACAGAAAAGACCCATGAGCCTCGAATCCGTCCGTTCCTTCTTCGCCGAAACAGCCCCCGAGATTAACGTCATCGTCACCGATGGAAGTTCCGCTACGGTCGCGCTGGCGGCGGAGGCCCATGGCGTAGAACCCGACCAGATCGCCAAGACGATCTGCCTGAGGATCGGTGAAGAGGTCGTGCTGGTGGTGACCGCCGGCACCAGGCGACTCGACAATCGCAAGTTCAAGGATCGCTTCGGCGTCAAGCCGCGCATGCTGGGTTCGGAAGAGGTGGTCGAGTTCACCAGCCATCCGGTCGGCGGCGTCTGTCCGTTCGGCCTGCCCTCGCCTCTCAAGGTCTATTGCGACGTGTCGCTGAAGTCGTTCGACCAGGTCGTGCCGGCCGCCGGCGCCACCAATTCGGCGGTCCATATCGCGCCGGGGCGCATGGCGGAACTGACCAGTGCCGAGTGGGCGGACCTCTGCCAGTAGTGCAGTGTCCTGATGCCCCGCAAAAAACGCCGGTTCATGTCGGCGCAATGCGATAGGGGAATGTTTACCACGTGTTAACCCCCCCTTAAATCGCCGCAATTAAACTCCAATCCTCCGGCCGCGCCTTCCTGCTTGTCATGCGGCTGCAACACACAGCGCCAAGCGCGTCCCGGCGACGGCCAAGGACGCTGGCGTACAGGATTCTGGAGCAAGATCGCCCGCCATGGCAAGCAGAGGCAAATCCCGTGAACGCGTCGAGCCGACCTTCGAGGCGGAGGATGAGCGCGATGACGAGCTTCGTGCCGATGCTGGCGACCGTATCGGCGGCAAACGCGCCGGCCGCACCGCCAAAGGAAAGACGTCCAAGACCACGAAGGCCACCTCCAGACCACGCGAACGAAGTGCCAAGGGCAAGCCGAAGCGCAGCACCGGCGGTATCACCGGCCTGCTCGGACGCCTGATCTATTGGTCAATCGTGCTGGGCATCTGGGGCGCGATCGGCGTCGGTGGGATCGTCATGTATTATGGCGCGCGCATGCCAAGCGCCAGTTCCTGGTCGATCCCCGAGCGCCCGCCCAACCTCAAGGTCGTTTCGGTCGAAGGGACAGTCATCGCCAATCGCGGCGCGACCGGCGGCGAAGCGCTGGCGCTCGAAGACATGTCGCCCTTCATTCCGCAAGCCGTCATCGCCATCGAGGATCGCCGCTTCTATTCGCATTTCGGCGTTGACCCCCTCGGCCTTGCCCGCGCGGTGGTGACCAATCTTGCCAGCGGCCGCACGGTCCAGGGTGGCTCGACGCTAACGCAGCAGTTGGCGAAAAACCTCTTTCTCTCGCCCGAGCGTACGGTCGAACGCAAGATCCAGGAAGTGCTCTTGTCTTTCTGGCTCGAACACAAGTTCACCAAGGACCAGATCCTGGCGATGTATCTCAACCGCGTCTATTTCGGTTCGAACGCCTATGGCGTCGAGGCGGCGTCGCGGCGTTATTTCTCCAAGTCGGCCCGCGACGTCAATCTCGGTGAAGCGGCGCTTCTGGCCGGTCTCCTCAAGGCGCCGTCCCGCCTCTCGCCCGCGCGCGATCCGCAGGCGGCAGAAGCCCGGGCGCAGGTCGTTCTCGGCACGATGCGCGAGGAAGGCTTCGTCTCCGACGACGAGATCAAGACGGCTATGTCGCAGCCCCCAACCACTGCCAAGCGTTATTGGACCGGTGCGGGGCAGTATGTCGCCGACATGGTGCTCGAGGAAACGCGGCGGCTGATCGGGACCATCGGCGAGGATCTCCTCGTCGAGACGACGATCGACATGGCGCTGGAGAGGAAGGCCGAGGCCGTGATCGTCGAGACGCTCAAGGTCGAAGGCGGAAAGCTTGAGGTATCGCAGGCGGCCCTCGTCTCGATCGACGGCACAGGCGCGATACGCGCGCTGGTCGGCGGCAAAGACTATGCCGAGAGCCAGTTCAACCGCGCAGTCAAGGCGAAGCGCCAGCCCGGTTCGGCCTTCAAGCCCTTCGTGTATGCGGCAGCGCTCGAGACCGGCATTCGCCCCGATTCGTCCCGCAACGACGCACCGGTCAGGATCGGCAACTGGACGCCGCAGAACTATGACGAAAAATACCGCGGCCCGGTGACCATATCCCATGCGCTTGCCAACTCGCTGAACACCATTGCTGCCCAGCTGGTGATGGAGGTCGGCCCGGACCATGTGATCAAGCTTGCGCATCGGCTTGGCATCGAATCGGAACTGCAGGCCAATGCCTCGATCGCGCTCGGCACCTCGGAAGTCTCCCTGCTCGAACTGACGGCCGCTTATGCCCCCTTCATGAATGGCGGCTACAAGGCGACACCGCACATCATCCGCCGTATTTCCACCGCCGAGGGCAAGGTGCTCTACGAGAACGACTATGCGGAACCGCCGCGCGTGCTTGGCGAGCCTGTTGTTGCTGCCATGAACCGCATGATGAAAGGCGTCCTTACGGAGGGTACCGGCAGGAAGGCGCGCCTCTCCGGATGGGAAGCGGCCGGCAAGACCGGTACGACCCAATCCTTCCGCGACGCGTTGTTTGTCGGCTATACCAGCAATCTGACGACGGGCGTTTGGTTCGGCAATGATGACGGGAAATCGATGAAGAAGGTGACGGGCGGTGGGCTGCCTGCCCAGGCTTGGCGCGAGTTCATGACCGCCGCTCATACCGGTCTGACGCCGGTACCGCTGACCGGCAGCGATTATGTCGAGCCGCAGCCCATGCCGATGACCATCGGCACCATTCTCTCCGACGTCTTTTCCGGCGGCGAGAAGCGCTATCCCGCCGCGCCGGCCACAAACAGAACGGCAGTGCCACAAGGCGAGGTCCCCTTGGTGGGAACGCCGCAGGCAGATCCCTATCAGCCGGGCTCGGGCGGTCCCATTCCACCGGCCGCCGTCGGTGATTCCTCGCCGGTTCAACCCGCGAGCCGGCGCACGACGCTGCTGGACATCATCATGGGACGGTGAGAGCATCGAACGCGTGCCGCTTGAATCCGTGCGAGGCAAGAGCCATGTTTTGGCTGCAGCCCGGCGCAAGGCTTGACTGTTACCGGCGTTCTCCCGCTCAGGAAGAAATTTCGGGGCCGCAGGAAGGCGGAACAAGAGGAGCCAATCTGTTCTTTTTACTGGACAACACCGAGTTTCCAGCCTTGCAGTCCGAAAAACCGCTTCTTATATACGCGACATAACCGCGGCGAAGGCCGCGAGATCCCAGACCATCCACGTCGAGGGGCCGTCAGGGGAATGCCTTTCGGGGGTTCCGACGGCCTGCTTCAAGGAGAGAATGACATGGCTAAAGTTATCGGTATCGACCTTGGAACAACCAATTCCTGCGTATCCGTCATGGACGGCAAGGATTCGAAGGTCATCGAGAATTCCGAAGGCGCACGTACCACGCCCTCGATGGTTGCCTTCACGGATGACGGTGAACGCCTCGTGGGTCAGCCCGCCAAGCGTCAGGCAGTGACCAATCCGACCAATACCCTCTTCGCTGTCAAGCGCCTGATCGGCCGCCGCTACGAAGATCCGACTGTGGAGAAGGACAAGGGTCTCGTTCCGTTCCCGATCGTCAAGGGCGACAACGGCGATGCCTGGGTCGAAGCCCAGGGCAAGGCCTATTCTCCGGCACAGATCTCAGCCATGATTCTTCAGAAGATGAAGGAAACCGCGGAAGCCTATCTCGGCGAAAAGGTCGAGAAGGCCGTCATCACGGTTCCCGCCTACTTTAACGACGCCCAGCGCCAGGCGACCAAGGATGCCGGCCGGATCGCCGGTCTTGAGGTCCTGCGCATCATCAACGAGCCGACGGCTGCTGCCCTTGCCTATGGTCTCGACAAGAAGGAAGGCAAAACCATTGCCGTCTACGACCTGGGCGGCGGTACCTTCGATATTTCGGTCCTGGAAATCGGCGACGGCGTCTTCGAAGTGAAGTCGACCAACGGCGACACCTTCCTCGGCGGTGAAGACTTCGACATGCGCCTGGTCGAATATCTCGCAGCCGAGTTCAAGAAGGACCAGGGCATCGACCTGAAGAGCGACAAGCTGGCCCTTCAGCGCCTCAAGGAAGCGGCCGAAAAGGCCAAGATCGAATTGTCTTCGTCGCAGCAGACCGAAATCAACCTGCCGTTCATCACGGCCGACGCCTCCGGCCCGAAGCACCTGACGCTGAAGCTGACGCGCGCCAAGTTCGAAAGCCTGGTCGACGACCTGGTCCAGCGTACCGTTGCGCCGTGCAAGGCAGCGCTCAAGGATGCCGGCGTCACCGCTGCCGAAATCGACGAAGTGGTTCTGGTCGGCGGTATGAGCCGCATGCCGAAGGTCCAGGAAGTGGTCAAGCAGTTGTTCGGCAAGGAGCCGCACAAAGGCGTCAATCCGGATGAGGTCGTCGCCATGGGCGCGGCCATCCAGGCGGGCGTTCTGCAGGGCGACGTCAAGGATGTTCTGCTGCTCGACGTGACCCCGCTGTCGCTCGGCATCGAAACGCTGGGTGGCGTCTTCACCCGTCTGATCGATCGCAACACGACGATCCCGACGAAG
Source organism: Rhizobium arsenicireducens (assembly GCF_964021225.1). Taxonomy (NCBI): domain Bacteria; kingdom Pseudomonadati; phylum Pseudomonadota; class Alphaproteobacteria; order Hyphomicrobiales; family Rhizobiaceae; genus Rhizobium; species Rhizobium arsenicireducens. The sequence goes on from NZ_CAXHYK020000001.1 coordinate 3,223,442, forward strand.
AAGAGCCAGACCTTCTCGACTGCCGAAGACAACCAGAACGCCGTGACCATTCGCGTTTCACAGGGCGAACGTGAAATGGCGGCCGACAACAAGCTGCTCGGCCAGTTCGACCTCGTCGGCCTGCCGCCGTCACCCCGCGGCGTGCCGCAGATCGAAGTGACCTTCGATATCGACGCCAACGGCATCGTCCAGGTTTCGGCCAAGGACAAAGGCACCGGCAAGGAGCAGCAGATCCGCATCCAGGCCTCCGGTGGTCTCTCCGACGCAGACATCGATAAGATGGTGAAGGACGCCGAAGCGCACGCCGAGGAAGACAAGAAGCGCCGCGCCGCGGTCGAAGCCAGGAACCATGCCGAGAGCCTCGTCCATTCGACGGAGAAGTCGCTCGGTGAATATGGTGACAAGGTTTCGGAAACCGACCGCAAGGCCATCGAGGATGCAATCGCCGCTCTCAAGACCGCGATTGAAGCCTCCGAGCCGGACGCTGAGAGCATCCAGGCCAAGACCCAGACTCTCATGGAGGTTTCCATGAAGCTTGGTCAGGCAATTTACGAAGCGCAGCAGGCCGAAGAAGGCGCTGGTGCCTCGGAAGGCGGCAAGGAGGACGATGTCGTCGATGCCGACTACGAGGAGGTCAAGGACGACGACGCGAAGAAGTCGGCCTGATGCAGCGGCCTGAGCGACGCTTTACCTTCAAGGGGCTGGCCTTCGGGCCAGCCGCATTTTCATTGGCCCTTGGAGCGAGCACCGTTTGGGCGCAAGAGAGCGGTCAACTGGAAACGGTTTTTCGCAAGCTGAGCGCCGCAGAAGCCACCATCGTCAAGGCGATCGGTGCGCGCGACAGCCGGCAACTTTCCAAGACAGGTAGCGAACTCGGCCGGATCATCGAAGCGGCGCTCAAACGCCGCGAAGATGGCGGCAGCGTGACCTCTTGCGACATGGCGGCCCATTCCTTGGCCTATCTCGCCGTTTCGGTGGCCGACGGCTTGGCGAACAAGGGCGATCCGCGCCGAATGCTGATCGAAGATGCACGTGCCGCGGCGTCTGACTTCCAGAAGGACATGGCCGCCTGCGAGAAGCAGGCGGGCAAGAAGACTGGCAGCCACACGAGCGTGGAGAAAGCTTTGAGAGCTTTGTAAGACCATGGCAAAAGCAGATTTCTACGAGACCCTCGGGGTCACCAAGACCGCCGATGAGAAAGAGCTGAAGAGCGCCTTTCGCAAGCTAGCGATGAAATTTCACCCGGACAAGAATCCGGGCGACGACGAAGCCGAAAAGAAGTTCAAGGAACTTAACGAGGCGTACGAGACGCTCAAGGATCCGCAGAAGCGCGCAGCCTACGACCGTTTCGGCCATGCCGCCTTCGAGCATGGCGGCGGCGGTTTCCATCCGGGCGGCGGCGGTTTTGCCGGCGGTGGGTTCTCCGACATCTTCGAGGACATCTTCGGCGAGATGATGGGCGGCGGCCGAGGTGGCCGGGCCCGCTCCACCGGCGGTCGCGAGCGCGGTGCCGACTTGCGCTACAACATGGAAATTTCGCTCGAGGAGTTTTTCACAGGCAAGACCGCGCAGATCCACGTTCCGACTTCGATCACTTGCGAGACCTGCACCGGGACCGGCGCCAAGCCAGGCACCAAGCCGACAACCTGCGCTACCTGCCAGGGGACGGGACGCATTCGTGCGGCACAGGGCTTCTTTTCGATCGAGCGGACCTGTCCGACCTGTCACGGTCGCGGTCAGACGATCTCGGATCCTTGCGGAAAATGCCACGGTCAAGGCCGTGTTACGGAAGAGCGATCGCTTTCGGTTAACATTCCGGCCGGTATTGAGGACGGGACCCGCATTCGCCTGCAAGGCGAAGGCGAGGCAGGCCTGAGGGGCGGTCCATCGGGCGACCTCTACATCTTCCTGTCGGTGAAACCCCACGAGTTCTTCCAGCGCGACGGCGCGGATCTCTATTGCTCCGTACCGATCTCCATGACGACGGCGGCCCTTGGAGGCACGTTCGACGTGGTGACGCTGGACGGTGCCAAGTCGCGCGTGACGGTCCCGGAAGGCACCCAGCCAGGCAAGCAGTTCCGGCTGAAGGGCAAGGGAATGCCGGTCTTGCGTTCGGCGCAGATGGGTGATCTCTACATCCAGATCCAGATCGAGACACCGCAGAAACTGACCAAGCGGCAGCGCGAGTTGCTGCAGGAATTCGAGCAGCTTTCGTCGAAAGAAAACAACCCGGAATCGACGGGCTTCTTCGCCCGTATGAAAGACTTTTTCGACACGCTCAGCGACTGAGCAAAGCATCATCTTTCGAGAGAAAAGAAGCGCGCCAAGGCCGGCAAGCTGACCATCTACCGTTGGTGGCCATCCAGGGCGGCACTTCTGCTGGATCTCGCTGTTCCTGTCAGGGCTACTCGGTTTCTGGCGCGACGGCGGAGGGGCGATATTCCGCTCGATCATCGCAGAAGCGCAGATCGATCCCGCCGCGCTACAGGCGCTCCAGGACTATGCCGCGTCCAGGTGTCGGCAGAGCGGGGCTATCCTCAAGCGAGGACAGGCGCGCGGACAGGTGCGAGCGGACATCGATCCCGCACTGTTGATCGAGCTGTTCTCGAGCCTTGCCTGGAACCGACTGCTGACCAGCCGGCTGGACGTGAGCCAAAACGAGATCGAGCAGATCGTCTCGGCGGTCGTAGAAGGGGAAGCCGTTCGAAAATAGGCGTTCAATAGTGCGGCGGCCGGGTGATGGCAGGCGCTTCCAGTGACTGCTCCTCGAGCGACAGAAAACGCTCGGTCAGCCGATCGAGCTTGGCGCGCGCCTGCTCGACCACCTTCCACTGTTCGGTGATCTGGTCGGAGAGCTCCTCGATCACCCGGGCCTGATGTGCCACCGTCTCTTCGAGCCGCAGCACGCGGTCTTCCTGGTCGGTCATGATCTGCTCCCGTTGTTAGGTTGGAGGCGGTTCTGGCGGATGTCCGCCGCCCGGTCAATGGTGGCGAAACGGCAGGCCTTCGTCTAGCGCTGCTTCTTTTTCTTGTAGGGCATCAACATGATCGCCGACGCAGTCACCGCCGCGCCAAAGGTGAGTGCCAACGGGATTGCGATCATCGCCGCGGGTAAATACGGATTGCGGCTATGCGCGAGGTGTGTTCCGAGCCCGCCGATGTCGAGCCAGATCAGCACGATGGCTACGGCAAGGCCCAGGCCCGCACCGAAAAGCGCGTTTATCGCAAGGAAGCGCAGCATCTCCCAGTGATCGCGGCGCGCTTCTTCCGGCGTTAGTTCGTCTCGATCAAAATTCATATCCTTGGCCTCTGCTTTGCGCACTGACCGACCAGATACACCCGTCCCAGGTGCCGGTCCATGCGTCCGAACGTCCACAGCCTATTGACGCTTCGGGACCAGGGCCCGGGAAAACCCGAACGCCGCCTTGTTATTGATGGGTTTTCAGCCTAGCTCAGAGACACACCGAATTCGGACCACCATGACGCACAAGACCTCGATCCACCGGCTGAAGCTCACGGATTTCCGCAATTATGCGACCGCAGCACTTGCGCTCGATAGGCGGCACGTCGTGCTGACGGGGGAAAACGGCGCCGGCAAGACCAATCTCATGGAGGCCGTCTCCTTCCTTTCGCCCGGCCGCGGCCTGCGCCGGGCCGTACTGGGCGATGTGGCGCGCGTCGGCGCACCGGGCGGATTCTCGGTCTTCGCCGAAATCGACGGCATGGAGGGCAATGTCGAGATCGGGACAGGCTCGGAGGGCGAAGGCGAGGCCGTGGTGCGGCGGCTCCGTATCAACGGTACTCCGGCCAAGTCCGTCGACGAGTTGACCGATCACCTACGCATCCTCTGGCTGACGCCGGCGATGGACGGGCTTTTCACCGGCTCCGCCTCCGATCGCCGCCGATTCCTCGACCGGCTGGTGCTGTCGCTTGATCCTGCGCACGGACGCCGCGCCAGCGACTTTGAGCGTGCCATGCGCAGCCGCAACAAGCTACTATCCGAGGGCCGGTTCGATCCGGCCTGGCTCACCGGCATCGAGCAGCAGATGGCGGCTCTCGGCGTGGCCATGATGCTCGCCCGCCGCGAAATGCTCGGGCTGCTTGCCGGCCTGACGGCCCGGCAGGACGACTCGAGCTTCCCTTCGGCCCAACTGGCCCTCAGCGGCTTTCTTGCTGAAGAGGGCGAAGCCCCAGCCATCGAAATCGAAGATCGATACCTCGCGAGTCTCGCCAATGGCCGCTATCGCGATGCGGCTGCCGGCAGGACGCTCGAGGGGCCGCACCGCGCCGATCTTCTGGTGCGCCACGCCGACAAGGACATCGAGGCCGAGCGCTGCTCGACGGGAGAGCAAAAGGCCCTGCTCGTCGGCCTGGTGCTTGCCCATGCGCGTCTCGTCGCCACCATGACCGGCCACGCGCCCATCCTCCTGCTTGACGAGATCGCCGCCCATTTCGACGAGGGCCGGCGCGCAGCATTGTTCGACCGAATCGATTCACTGGGCGGCCAGGCCTTCATGACCGGAACCGACCGGGCGATGTTTTCGGCGCTCGGCGAGCGTGCCCAGTTCATCACCGTGCGCGACAGCGTGCTTTCCGCCTGACGGCCTTTCCCAGCCGCGCCAACCGTGCGATCATTGCCGCCATGGATCCGCTCAGCCCCGACGAAATCTCCCGTTATCACCGGCATATCCTACTCCCCGAGATCGGCGGGCAGGGCCAGCAGAAACTGAAGGCCGCCCGCGTCATGGTGATCGGCGCTGGCGGACTGGGCGCACCTGCCCTGTTGTACCTTGCCGCCGCCGGCGTAGGCACCCTCGGCATTGCCGACAACGATCATGTCTCGCTCTCCAACCTGCAGCGCCAGGTCATCCACGACAGCGGCACGATTGGCGAAGAGAAAACGGAAAGCGCGGCGCGATCCATCGCCCGCCTTAACCCCCATGTCAGGGTACGGCGTTTCGAGGAGCGCTTCGACGGTGCATTCGCAGCAACTCATCTCGGTGGCTTCGATCTGCTGATCGATGGTTCCGACAATTTCGACACCCGCTATGCGGCAGCGGATGCGGCCGAGGCTCGGCAAATCCCACTGGTAACGGGCGCCGTCGGTCGATTCGATGGTTCGCTCACCGTTTTGCAGCCTTATGTGGAGAATGCGGAAGGCGAGCCCAATCCGCGCTACCGCGACCTCTTTCCGGAAAAGCCGCCCGCTGGCCTTGTGCCGGCCTGTGCCGAAGCGGGTATCGTTGGGGCTCTGACTGGTGTGATTGGCACGCTGATGGCGATGGAAGCGATCAAGCTGATCACCGGGATCGGGGAGCCTCTGGTCGGCCGCCTGCTACTCTACGACGCGCTCTCGGCCCGCTTCGACACGATCCGCTATCGGCGACGCAAGGCTTCGCTTTCGCCATGACGATCGAGATCCTCCGAATTGGTGCAGACTTTGACCGCTACGGGGAGTTGCTCGATCTGATCCTGGCCGCATTTGCCTTCATGGACGGACGGATCGACCCGCCCTCCTCCGCCCGTCGGCTGACGCCAGCCTCGCTCAGGCAAAAGGCCAGACAGGAGATCGCGTTTGCCGCGATCGACAATGGACGCCTGGTCGGCTGCATCTTCCTGAAGCCCGAAGAAGCGCTGCTCTACATCGGCAAGCTCGCGGTCCACCCCTCCACGCAAGGCAAGGGCGTTGGACGATCACTGCTCGGGCAAGCCGAAGCGACAGCGCACGAACTCGGGCTCTCCAGTCTCCGGCTGGAGACGCGCATCGAGCTGATCGAAAATCACCGCCTCTTTGCCGCCTGGGGCTTTGGCAAGACGACGGAAAGCCGCCATACCGGCTATGACCGGACGACATCCATCGAGATGCGTAAGAGGCTCGACTGACAGAAGCCCGGATCAGGTGCGGCCCGGCAGCACCCGGTTCGGCGGGCGATGGCCGTCGAAATAGGTGCGGATGTTGATGATCACCTTGTCGCCCATGTCGATGCGCCCCTCAATCGTGGCCGAGCCGGTATGCGGCAAGAGCACGACCTTCCCTTCATTGGCGAGCTTGACCAGCTTGGGATTGACCGCCGGCTCCTTCTCGAACACATCGAGGCCGGCACCGGCGATCCGGCCTTCGCGCAGGCTCTGGATCAGGGCGTCCTCATCGATGATGTCGCCGCGCGCGGTGTTAACGATGTAGCTGTTCGGCTGCATCAGCGCGATACGCCGCGCCGACAGGAGATGAAAGGTGGCCGGGGTCGACGGGCAGTTGACCGAGACGATGTCAACGCGGGCGAGCATCTGGTCGAGGCTGTCCCAGTAGGTCGCTTCCAGCTCGTCTTCTGTCGCCGGATTGACGCGCTGGCGGTTGTGGTAGTGAATCGACAGACCGAAGGCCTTGGCGCGGCGGGCGACGGCCGTGCCGATGCGGCCCATGCCGATAATGCCGATCCGCTTGCCCCAGATGCGTCGACCGAGCATCCAGGTCGGCGACCAACCGGTCCATTCGCCGGGCCTGTCCATCAGGATGCGTGCACCCTCGACGAGACGGCGGGGCACCGCTAAAATCAGTGCCATAGTCATGTCGGCGGTGTCTTCGGTCAGCACGTTCGGCGTGTTGGTGACGGTGATGCCTTTTCTCGCCGCCGCGTCGACATCGATGTGGTCGATACCGTTGGAGAAGCTGGCGATCAACTTGAGCTGGGGGCCCGCCTGCTCGATCAGCGCCGCATCGATGCGATCGGTTACCGTCGGCACCAGAACGTCGGCGATTTTCATCGCCGCGACGAGTTCCGGCTGGGTGCGCGGCTTGTCATCGATATTGAGCTCGGCCTCGAACAGTTCGCGCATGCGGGTCTCCACGGCGTCCGGCAATTTCCGGGTGATGTAGACCTTGGGTCTTTTCCTGTTCGTCATGGGAAGAATCGATGCCTTGTTCAGAGGTCGTTAACCAAGACGGGGGATAATTTCCCCGTTCAGGGCATTTTCTACCAAACCCGTCAGCGAAGACAAACAAAACCTCGCAGGTCGGCGCCCGTTTTCTGGCGAGACCTGCGGATCGATTGGCGGAATCGCGGGGAAGCCTTTGAAATCTTTGAGCGATCGGAACCGCCATGCGTCACTTCGTGCTTCGTGCCTCACTCATTGCGTGGATCGCCCTCGGGCTTTCGGCGATGGGGGGAACGATAGCCGATGCCCAAGCCGTGTCCAAGGGGTCGAGCGGCCTGCCCTTGCCACGCTTTGTCAGCCTGAAAGCCCAACGCGTCAATCTCCGGATCGGTCCCAGCACCGACTATGCGGTGTCCTGGCTCTACCTGAAATCCGGCCTACCGGTCGAGATCATCCAGGAGTACGAGAACTGGAGGCGCATTCGCGATGCGGACGGCACAGAGGGATGGGTGAGCCAGAGCCTGGTATCCGGCGAGCGCACTGCAGTCGCCGCGCCCTGGATGCGCGGCAATGATGTCTTCGTGATCTTGCGCGCCGACTCGCAGTCTAGCGCCGCAGCCGTCGCAAAGCTCGAGCCGGGTGTGGTGATCCGCCTCCAGCAGTGCACCGGCAACTGGTGCCTGGCAGAAGCGGGCGGCATCACCGGCTGGGTCGCCCAGGCCGAGATCTGGGGCGCTTATCCCGGAGAGGCGTTCAAATAAGGCCGGCGTCGTGGGCTGCGTGCGAAAGCGACCCGAATGGACGGGGACCTATCTGCTGAATGACGATTCCGGCAGCGAGGCAGCCGAGCCGCCCGCAGTCGTAGAGTGTCCGGCCTTGCGTATAGCCATAGAGGAAGCCGGCGGCGAACAGGTCCCCAGCGCCGGTCGTATCGACCAGCTTGTCGATCACCGTTGCTTCGACACGGATGCGCTCGCTACCTTTTAGGATCACCGCTCCATCTTCGCTCATTGTCACGGCTGCGAGCTTGCAGTCTTGCGCCATCTTTTCCAGCGCGAGATCAAAATCGTCGGTCTCGTAGAGGGAAAGAGCTTCCTGTTTGTTCGAAAAGACGATGTCGACCGTGCCGGATCGCATCAGGTCGAGGAATTCGCCACGGTAGCGGCCGACACAGAAGCTGTCCGACAAGGTCATCGACATTTCGCGACCGTTCTCGTGAGCAATGCGGGCACAATCGAGGATTGCCTGTTTGGCACGCGGCGGATCCCATAGATAGCCCTCGAAATAGGTCACCTTCGACTGGGCGACGACTGCCGGCTCGACATCTTCCGGACCGAACTCGACGCAGGCGCCGAGGTGAGTGTTCATCGAGCGCTCGCCGTCCTCGGTGACGAAGATCATGCTGCGCGCGGTCGGCGGAAAGCTACCTTCCGGCTTGGTCTCGTAGTGCACACCCTGGGCACGAATGTCATGCGCGAAGATCTTGCCCAGTTGATCGTCGGCAACCTTGCCAAAATAAGCGGCTTTCCCACCAAGACTGGCGATTCCGGCGGCTGTATTGCCGGCGCTGCCGCCGGAGGCTTCGACGGCGGGGCCCATCAGAGCGTAGAGCTTCTCGGCGCGCGCGGCGTCGATCAGGTTCATCGCGCCCTTGGTAATCCCATTGTCGACGAGGAAGGCTTCCTCACAACGTGAAATGATGTCGACGATAGCGTTACCGACGGTGAGAACATCGAACCTGCTCATGAATTCCGGATCTCCGATAGTGTAGGTTTTCAGGTCATAACCGTTTTTCTCGGGCGTAAAAGGAAAAACCGCCAGCTGAAGCGGAATTGCGTAGACGTCATTCCGTTGTCACGCAGACCGATTAGACAGAGTTCAAGTGACGACGGCACAATGCGCCTCACACGCAGTGCCGTCGGCTCGGGACAGATCCGTCCCCCTTCCAGCTCGCATCGACCACGGATGTACTGGCGACGCGGCGTGGAGCCCAACGGGATTGGGCAGGAAAGCGGGGGAAGCCCCGCTTTTTTCGTATGTCTGCCGTACTGACAATGACCAAAGCGCACTGGCCGCACGGCAGGCATCGCGGTAGGTCTTCGCTCCCCAAATCCTCCCGAGAGCCATTCCTCCCATGTATGCCATAGCCCAGGACGTCTTTCCGATTTTCATTCTCATCCTATTCGGCTGGAGCCTCGTGAAGGTCAGGGTGCTGAATGCGGATATCGGCGATGGTCTCGGGGAGTTTGTGTTCAAGGTCGCGGTGCCGGTCCTGCTCTTCAACACGATATCCCACGCTGACTTCCACGGGGCTTCGCCCTTCCGCCTCTGGACCGCCTACTTCTCCGGCGTGGGAGTGACCTGGGCGGTCGGTCATCTTCTCGCGACACGGCTCTTCGGGCGGGATGCGCGCGTGGGCGTGCTGGCAGGCGTATCCTCCGCCTTTGCCAACAACATCTTCATCGGCCTACCGCTGGTCGAGCGCACCGTCGGCAGCGATGGCATCGTCGCGGTGTCAATCCTGCTTGCCGTGCATCTGCCGCTGATGATGGTGATCGGCACGGTGTTGATGGAGCGCGCCGAGCAAAAGGTGAACGGCGGCGTATCCCGGGGGCTGGTAGACATATTTCGCCAGGTCGGCACCAATCTCATGCGCAATCCGCTGGTCATAGGCCTTGTCGCTGGCCTTCTGATGCACCTGAGCGGGCTCAAACTGCCCAATGTGCTGGCGAGCGTTGTTGATCAGGTCACCGCCATGGCAGCCCCGGCCGCGCTGATTTCACTCGGCATGGCACTGAACAAATACGGGATCCACGGCAATGTCCGCATCGCCTCCGTTGTCGCCATTCTCAAATTGCTGCTCATGCCGGCCTGCGTCTGGCTCGCCTGTCGGCTCCTGGGGCTGAGCGACGACTGGACCGCGGCCCTGGTGCTGACCTCCTCGGTTCCGACCGGCATCAATGCCTGGCTGATCGCCAATCGGTTCGGCGTAGGCCATGGACTTGCTGCTTCGGCGATCTCGCTTTCCACGGCCGTCGGCGTGCTGAGCGTCACCCTGTGGGCCTGGTTCCTGCAGTAGACCGCATGCGGGGACCCTGAACGAAAAATGCCCGGTCGAGACCGGGCATTCCAATTGAACAAATCCGCTGGGATCAGTTATTTGCCGCCGGTGCCGGCTCAGTTTGCGCAGCCGGTGCTTCGGCATCAGCAGCAGGCGCCGCGTCGGTTGCCGGAGCAGCTTCTTCTGCAGGCGCTGCATCCGCAGGCGCTTCCGCTTCAGCCGGTGCAGCCTCCACGCCCTCGGCGGGAGCAGCGGCCTCTTCCGGGGCAGCGGCTTCAGCCTGCGGCAGCGGAACCGGGGTGTCGGCCAGCGAGCGCAGATAGGCGATCAGGTTGGCGCGCTCGTCTTCCCTCTTGAGACCGGCGAAGCTCATCGCCGTACCGGGGACGAAGCTCCTTGGAGCAGTCAGGTAGTGGCTAAGGTTGTCATAGGTCCAAGTGACCGAAGCACCCTGCGAGAATTCCTTCATGGCGGCCGAATAGCCGAAACCTTCATGCGATGCGACCGGACGCTCGACAATGCCGAACAGGTTCGGGCCAACCTTGTTGGCGCCGCCCTTGTCGCCGGTGTGACAGCTGACGCATTTCTTGAAGACCGTTTCGCCAACGGCGGCATCGGCGCTTGCCAGGAGCGTGGCAATCGGCGTCTCCGCAGCTGCGGCGGCATCGGCGCCAGCTTGAGCCTCAGAAGAAGCTTCGGCGACGATCGCATAGCCTTCCTTCTCCGGAACCTCCGCGTGGAAAATGCCTTCCGACACGATGGATACGGTCATCAGGACGAAAACGGTGCCAAGAAGAGCACCAACGCCCATGTTCACATATGAGTTCATCTGCAAACGCTCCCATGCAGCCGGCGGATCAGCGGCCGGACGATCTTGAAATCGCGCGGAACCTATGTCTTTTGCTTGACAGTTGCAACACGATTGTGGTCCCCAATTCGGGACTTTTTGACACTTTTCCGGCGTGATTTGAAGGGGCTGACGATGAATAAAGACGAATTGGGTAAGACCCTCGTGCTGATCCCCGCCCGTATGGCTTCAACCCGCTTGCCAGGCAAGCCGCTCGCCGACATCAGCGGAAAGCCGATGATCGTCCAGGTGGCGATGCGGGCACGCGAGGCAAATGTCGGACGAATCATCGTCGCGGTCGATGACCAACAGGTCTACGATGCGGTCGAGGCTGCCGGTTTCGAGGTGGTGATGACGCGCTTCGATCACCAATCCGGATCGGACCGGATCCACGAGGCTCTCACCAAGGCCGATCCGGACGGCAAGGTCGAGACGGTGATCAATGTCCAGGGTGACTTGCCAACGATCGAGCCAGAAACCATCCGCGCAGCGCTGCGCCCTCTCGACAACCCGGACGTCGACATCGCCACGCTGACGGTCGAGATCACCGACGAGGAAGAGAAGACCAATCCCAACGTCGTCAAGGTCGTCGGTTCGCCGTTGTCGGACACACGGCTTCGCGCCCTCTATTTCACCCGCGCGACCGCGCCCTACGGCAAGGGGCCGCTCTACCACCACATTGGCCTTTACGCCTATCGTCGCGAGGCACTTGAGCGCTTCGTGGCCCTTCAGCCCTCGCCTCTGGAAAAGCGCGAGTCGCTTGAACAGCTCAGGGCGCTCGAGGCCGGCATGCGCATCGACGTCGAAATCGTCAACTCGGTCCCGCTCGGCGTCGACACGCCCGCCGACCTGGAAAAGGCAAGGCAGATACTTGGCCTCAAGGCCAGTTAAGAGAACGGACAATCCGATGATGACCAGGACCAACAGGATCGCCTTCCAGGGTGAATTCGGCGCCAATTCCGACATGGCATGCCGGGACATGTATCCACAGATGGAACCGCTCCCTTGCCCGACCTTCGAGGATGCCTTCGTGGCACTCGAGACCGGCGAGGCCGACCTTGCAATGATCCCAATCGAGAACACGCTCGCGGGCCGCGTTGCCGATATCCACTATCTGCTGCCGCTGTCGCGGCTACACATCATCGGCGAATACTTCATGCCGATCCGCTTCCAGTTGATGGTGCTGCCGGGTGTGAAGATGGATGAGATCCGCACCGTCCACAGCCATATCCACGCGCTCGGCCAGTGCCGCAAGATCATTCGCAGCAACGGCTGGAAGGCCGTCGTCGCCGGTGACACTGCAGGCGCGGCAAAGCTGGTGGCGGAAAAGGGTGATCGAAGCATGGCGGCACTCGCCCCAGGGCTTGCCGCCTCCCTCTACGGGCTGGAAATCCTCGCCGAGAATGTCGAGGATTCGGACAACAACGTCACGCGTTTCGTCGTCCTGTCCCGCGACGAAGACGAGCCGAAGCGAAAGAGCGCCGACGAGACGTTCATCACCACCTTCGTCTTCAACGTGCGCAACATTCCAGCAGCCCTCTACAAGGCGATGGGCGGCTTTGCCACGAACGGCGTCAACATGACCAAGCTCGAAAGCTACCAGATCGGCGGCAAGTTCATCGCGACGCAGTTTTATGCCGATATCGAGGGACACCCGGACGACGCGCCGGTGAAACGGGCACTGGAAGAACTGCGCTTCTTCTCGGAGAAAGTACACATTCTCGGCGTCTACAAGGCCCACGCCATGCGCGGCAGGTTCTGAGGCCGGGCCTCAGCGCTTCCAGTCAAGCCAGTCGACGATCAGGCGCCTGGCTATCGTTCCGTCGATCGGAAGGCTCAGGCCGTTGACCGGGCCCTGCTGGATCAGTTCGGCGATTTCCGCCCGACCGAACCAACGGCAATCGGCAAGCTCGGCCTCGTCCGCCTGGATGTCGAAGGAGATCGCCTCGGCGAAGCAGCCCAGCATCAGCTGATGCGGCATCGGCCAGGGCTGCGAGGCGTGATAGCGGACGCGACCGATCTCGATGCCGGATTCCTCGCGCGTCTCGCGCCGCACTGCATTCTCTATGGTCTCGCCCGGCTCGACGAAGCCCGCAAGGCTCGAATACAAGCCGTCGGGGAAGCGATGGTTACGGCCAAGCAGGCAACGGTCGCGCTTTTCGTCGATCGCCAGCATGATCGCCACCGGATCGGTGCGGGGAAAGATCTCGTGGTCGCAAGCCATGCAGACGCGCTTGTAGCCGCCGATGCGAATCGCCATTGCCGAGCCGCATCGCCCGCAGAAGCGATTGTCGGCATTCCAACGCAAGAGACTGAGTGCCTGGGCCGCCTCGCCCACGAGATCCTCTCCGACCAGCTTGTCGCGATAAAGGGCACGGGCATCGGCCGGCTTGTAGTGGCTCTCCAGGTCCTCGGCAGGGCATTGCACCGGGACGGCTATCCTCGGCTCGCCATTCGGCCGAAAGCCGAGCAGGACGGCATTGTCGAAGTCGGGTGCCAGTTCGGCCAGTTCGTAAGGCGCAAAGAGCGGATCGAGCACCTGGCCGTCATGCTTCAGTACGAGTTTGGCATCGCAGAAGGCGAGGATGTGGGTTCCCTCCACCGCGAGCGCCTTTTCAAGGGAAGTCTCGTCGCGGTGCTCGCTGTCGCGGGCCAGGGCATTACGGGAAAAGGCGGTCAGGTCGCTGGGCTCGAGATGCGGGCCGCTGAAGTCGAAAATCGATTTTTTCATGAGTGGATGGCTTCGAGTATCTTGTGCTGGAAGACGTGTCGTTCGTCCTCGCCGTAAGGCACGGCGGTTCCATGGCCCCAGACGGGACCCGGCCAATTGGCATCGCCTTCGGTTCGGGCAATGACATGGACATGAAGTTGGCGGACAATGTTGCCGATCGCGGCGATATTGATCTTGGTCGCTCCGGTCACGGATTTGAGTGCGGCAGCGACGGTATTCTGCTCGAAGGTCAGCACGGCCTGGTCGAGCGGAGTCAGGTCGAACACCTCGGAAATGCCGGGACGCTTCGGCACCAGCACGAGCCAGGGCCAGCGACTGTCTTTGATCAGCCGCAGTTGGCACAGGCCCAGATGAACCAGGAGTTCACTGTCGCGCGCCAGCCGCTCGTCGAGTGCGAATGTGTCCAAGGCGTCCCTCCTGACGTTTTTCTCCTTCATAGCAGTTTTTTGTGGGCTTGGCTTGCATTTGATCGCGCAATTGCCGATATGTGGCTCGGGAGGTTGGTGGTGGACGAGCCACTCGCCAACCGGGTCAGGTCCGGAAGGAAGCAGCCCTAACGAGCGCGGCACGGGTCATCGTGCCAGCCTCCCACCTTCCGTTTCATTTGGCCGGCCACGTTGCTGGCCAGTGCGTGCCCGGGCATCGGGTCTTCGAGAGACGCTGGCAGGGCGATGAGCGATTTCGAGCCGAAAGCATCGAATTCCGAGGGTAGCGTCACCGGCTACCGGGTTCTAGCCCGCAAGTATCGTCCCAAGGATTTCACCGACCTGATGGTCGGTCAGGAGCCGATGGTGAGAACCCTCACCAACGCCTTCGAGACCGGACGGATCGCGCAAGCCTACATGCTGACCGGGGTGCGCGGGGTGGGCAAGACCACGACCGCCCGTATTCTGGCGCGAGGCCTAAACTACAAGACCGCCGAAATCGACAAGCCGACGATCGACCTGAAAATCCCCGGCGAGCACTGCCAGGCGATCATGGAAGGCCGCCATGTCGATGTGATCGAGATGGACGCTGCCTCGCATACCGGCATCGACGATATCCGTGAGATCATCGAGCAGGTGCGCTACCGACCGGTATCGGCGCGCTACAAGGTCTACATCATCGACGAAGTGCACATGCTGTCAACGCAGGCCTTCAACGGCTTGCTGAAGACGCTCGAGGAACCGCCCGAACATGTGAAGTTCATCTTTGCCACCACCGAGATCCGCAAGGTTCCGATCACGGTCCTGTCACGCTGCCAGCGCTTCGACCTGCGGCGCATCAGCGCCGGCGATCTGGTGGGGCTCTTTGCGACGATTTCCGCCAAGGAAGGCATCATCGCCGAGGAAGAGGCGCTCGCCATGATCGCCAGGGCGGCCGAAGGCTCGGCGCGCGACGGTCTGTCGCTGCTGGACCAGGCAATTGCCCATGGCAGCGGTGTGGTGCGCGCCGAAGCCGTGCGCGGCATGCTGGGCCTTGCCGACCGCGCCCGCATCGTCGACCTGTTCGACCATATCGTGCGCGGCGATGCAGCCGCGGCATTGGCCGAATTCGGCAGCCAGTACGAGGCCGGCGCCAACCCGACCGTCGTCTTGACCGATCTTGCCGATTTCACCCATCTGGTGACGCGCCTGAAATATATCCCGTCCGCCTCCCAGGATCCTTCGCTTAGCGAAGTGGAACGCGTGCGTGGCGCAGCGCTTGCCGACAGCGTCTCGGTTTCCACCCTGTCGCGCATGTGGCAGATGCTGCTGAAGGGCATTCCCGAAGCGGAGAACTCGTCGCGGCCTGCCGGGGCTGCCGAAATGGTGATCATCCGTCTGTCGCACGCCGCCCACCTGCCCTCGCCGGAAGATGCGGCGCGTCGGCTTTTGGAAATGTCCGAAGGTGGCGTGGACGCGCAGCCTGGCGGCGCCCCGCGTGGCGGCAATGGTGGCGGCACTTCCGCGGCCTATCGTACAGCCGTCGCCCCGCAACAGGCCATTGAAGTCTCGGCCCGGTCCTCTGGCGCACAGCCTGTTGCGCGGCTGCACAGCGTGCCGCAGCTTGAGAACGTGCCAGCGGTGCTCGGCCGCAGCGAAGCGAAGCCCGCCGAGGCGCAGCCTCAGCCGAAGGTTCACATCAATTCGCTTGAGGACCTGTCCGAGCTATGCACGAAAAACAGGGATCCCAAGCTTAGGGCACTGTTGCGCAATTTCGTTCGGCTGGTGCGTATCGAACCCGGCAGACTGGAGATCAACCTTCCGGCGGAAGCGCCGAAGACATTGGTCAGCGACCTGCAGAAGCGTCTCGAGGAATGGACAGAGATCCGCTGGATGGTCATCCTCAGCCGAGAGGTAGGACAGCCTACATTGGTCGAGGCGGATGCTTCGACGCGCGAGGCGCGCCTCATCGACGCAAGGCAGGACCCGGACGTGGCAGCGATTCTATCCCGCTTTCCGGGTGCGCGGATCACTGACGTTCGGATCCGTGCGCCGATCGCCGAGGATGAAGCGCCAAGCCTGCCCGCGGCAGCGGAATCAGCCGAGGGCGACATCCTTCCAGGCGACGACATCGAATTCTGACCAAGGCGAATTTACTTCAGACATCCAAGGAGACAACGACGATGCGCGACATCATGGGCATGATGGGCAAGGTCAAGGAAATGCAGGCCAAGATGGAGAAGATGCAGGCGGAAATCGCCTCGCTCGAAGTCGAAGGCAAGTCCGGCGGTGGCTTGGTTACCGTGACCATGACCGGCAAGGGCGACCTCAAGGGCCTGAAGATCGACCCGTCACTCTTCAAGGAAGACGACGTCGAAATCCTCGAGGACCTGATTGTCGCCGCACACAAGGACGCCAAGGACAAGGCCGAGGCTGTCATGGCGGAAAAAACCAAGGAAATGACCGCCGGCCTGCCGATCCCACCCGGCATGAAGCTGCCGTTCTGAGACCTGCCGCTCGACTGTTCTTGGGCACGGCCGCCCCTCGCGGCCGTTTTCATTTGGCGGTCAGAAACGCTCTCAGCTTTTGGTGAATGGGTGCCGAGAGATAACGCTCCCTTTCCACGCCCTCGAGCCGCTTGCCATACGTCGCCATCAGTTCCGGCATGAGGATGCGCTCGCCGTCATGGCGGTGATAGGCGACAGTCTGGCCGGCCTCGAGCATGCCACCGGTCAGGACGCGCGCATAGGCTCCGGCACGGCCGGACGCCATGTAACGTTTGGGAAATTTCGGATCTCCCATCTTCGCGGCAAACGTGGCGCAGGGGATCCGTGTCGAGGTCACCTCCAGAACCACTTCGCCGGCAATGAACCGGTCGCCGACTGCGATCTGGCGATTGTCGATGCCGGAGATCACCAGGTTTTCCCCGAAGGTTCCGGGCTCCAGGGGATGGCCGAGCTCATCCGCCCACCAGTCAAGCGTCTTTGACCCTTCGATGTAGATCGCCTGCTCCTCACCACCATGGAGGTCGCCGTTGCAGATCGCATCGCCGACAATGCCATGAGCGTCAACCATAACCGGACCGTTCACCGGCACCTTGTTGATACCGGTCTTGTATTTCTTGCCGGGCAGGATTTCGGCACTGCCGCGGCAGATGGCGAGGATTTTCATGCAGCGGCGCTCCTTTGGACGATTCCGTTCGACTAAGATATGGGGTAGAAGCGCCCAATGGCAAAGCGAGTCACCGGTCCGGAAATCGAGAAACTTATCCAGCTCCTGGCAAAGGTGCCGGGACTTGGACCGCGCTCGGCCCGCCGCGCGGCCCTGCACCTGATCAAGAAGAAGGACCAGTTGATGGGTCCCTTGGCGCAAGCCATGGGCGATGCCTTCGACAAAGTGAAGGTCTGCTCGCATTGCGGCAATGTCGATACGGTCGATCCATGTACGGTCTGCACCGACCACCGCCGCGACCAGTCCATCATCATTGTCGTCGAGGATGTCTCAGACCTCTGGGCGCTGGAGCGTGCCGGCGCGATGAATGCCGCCTATCATGTACTTGGCGGCACGCTCTCGCCGCTCGACGGCGTCGGGCCGGACGATCTCAACATCAAGGGCCTGATCGAGCGCGTCGCCAAAGGCGGGGTCCGCGAGATCATCATCGCCGTCAACGCCACCGTCGAGGGACAGACGACAGCACACTATATCACCGACCACCTTGCCGGCCTCGACGTGAAGATCACGCGGCTGGCGCATGGTGTTCCGGTTGGAGGCGAGCTGGATTATCTCGACGAAGGCACACTTTCGGCCGCTTTGCGGGCCAGGACAGTCATCTGATTCTCTGCACGAATACGGGAGACCTGCCATGATCGGCCTTAGTTCCATCCGTCCCGTCGGGCCTTTCCCCGGCAAGAGGAGTATTCGTGGCATCCTCGCAGTGGCCTTGTCCGCCTGCCTATGGTGGAGCGCACCCGCCTTCGCCGCACCGTCAAAGACCGCCGTCGAGCAGCAATTCCAAGCCTGGCTTGCCAACGACCTGTGGCCGGAGGCGAAGGGCGCCGGCATCTCGCGCGCCGCTTTCGACAAGGCGGTTAGCGGCCTCCGGTTGAACTGGGATCTCCCCGATCTGGTGCCGCCGGGCAGTGCCGCGCCCAAGGACCGGAAACAGAGCCAGGCCGAATTCTCCTCCCCCGGCGCCTATTTCTCGGAAAAGCGGTTGCAGGGATTGGCCGCCACCGGGCGCAGCCTTGCCGATCGCCATGCCTCGACGCTGCGCAAGGTCGAGGCGACCTATGGCGTGCCGGGCCCGATTATCGTCGCCATATGGGGCCGGGAATCAGGTTTCGGCGGTGCCAAGCTGCCCTACTCCGCCGTCGAGGTGCTGGCCACCAAGGCCTTCATGTCGACGCGCACGGATCTCTTCCGCCGCGAACTGATCTCGGCACTGCATATCATCGAGGGCGGCGATATCGGTGCGGGCCAGATGATGGGGTCCTGGGCCGGTGCACTCGGCCAGCCGCAATTCATGCCGACGAGTTTTCTGAAATACGCGGTCGACTTCGATGGTGACGGCCATCGCGACATCTGGAACTCAGTCCCCGACGGCTTGGCATCGATCGCCAACTACCTCAAGAAGAGCGGATGGCAGACCGGCCGCGACTGGGGCTTCGAGGTCAATATTCCGGACGGCGTCTCTTGTGCGCAAGAGGGTCCGGACCGGGCAAAGCCACTGTCGGAGTGGTCGACGCAGGGGATCACCCGCATTTCTGGCAAGGCTTTTCCGAGCAAGGAGCTTTCGGCCTCGACCATGATGCTGGTGCCGGCCGGTACGCACGGGCCAGAATTCCTCGTCAGCCCGAATTTTTATGTGCTCAAGGAATACAACAACTCCGACCTCTATGCCCTCTTCATCGGCAATCTGGCCGACCGCATCGCCTATGGCAGCGGGGCGTTCAAAGGGCCATGGGGCGATGTCGGCAAAATGCTACGCTCGGACGTGCTCGCCATGCAGAAGGCGCTCGTTGCCAAGGGCTATGACGTGGGCAACGTCGACGGCCTGCCCGGTTTCAAGACGCGCCGTGCACTTGGCGACTGGCAGCAGAAGAACGGACTTGCTCCGACCTGCTTCCCCGATGCCGCGCTGAAGAGCAGGCTCCGCTAGCACTCGGCGCCTCGCGCACTCAGTGTGGGTCGATATGGGTCTTGTGGAAGATATCGCCGGCCGGCGGGATCGCCTGCCGCTCGATCATCCGGTGGACCCTCGGCGCCGTTTCGCCGCGATGCAGGGCGAGCAACCGGTCGGTGGTCTCGGCATCCGCTTTGGTGCGGCGCTGGTTGTGGCGGACATATTCGACCCAGGTCGGCGTGTGATAGGTCTCTGTCCAGATATCCGGGTTCTCCAGGTCGCGCATCAATGCCCAGTTTCTGGCACCGTCGCGGATGCGGATGCGACGCCGCTCGACCATGAGACCAAGGAATTCGGGCAAGTCCTCGTCGGCGATCTCGTAGTCGATATTGACGACGATGGGTCCGCTGCGCGGCCGGATGTCGAGCTTCAGCGGCGGCTCGTTGAAGCGGTTGAGCGGATCGAGGTTGAGGGAGGCAAAGGCCGGCATCGGCAGCCACAGACCGATTGCGACACCGAGGATCATCAGCAGGCTCGAGGCGAAGAAGGCGTTGGTCAAACCATGGCTTTCCGCCAACAGACCCCAGATCCAACTGCCTCCAGCCATGCCGCCGAAGGTTGCGGTCTGGTAAAGGGAAAGCGCGCGCCCCACCACCCAGCGCGGCGTCGATAGCTGGACGACGGTGTTGAAGAGCGACAAAGCCAGCACCCAGCAGGCCCCGGCGACCAGAAGAGCGAGGCTGGTTAGCACCGCATAGGAACTGATGCCGATGATGGCAGAACTCAAGGCAAAGCCGGCAAAGGCGCAGCGCACGATGTCCTCGCTCGAAAGGGCCTCCCGCAGCCTGGAGTTCGCGAGCGCCCCGGCGATAGCCCCGGCGCCGAAGGCGCCGAGCATGACGCCATAGGTGAGCGCGCCGCCGCCGACCAGATCGCGCGCAACGACCGGCAGCAAGGCCAGGACGGCGCTTGCGGTCAGGCCAAACACGAAACCACGGAACAGCACCTTACCGATGTTCGGCGACATGGCGACGTAGCGCAGGCCGGCGCCGATCGCCCGGCCGAGTGCCTCACGCGGCAACGTCCGCTTCGGCAGTTCCGGTTTCCAGCGGTAGAGCGCGAAGATGAGGGTAAAATAGCTGAGCGAATTGGCGGCAAAGGCAGCGGCCGCGCCTGCGACAGCGACAATCATGCCGCCGATCGCCGGGCCGACGCTCCGGGTAATGTTGAAGCCGACGCTGTTCAGTGAAACCGCGCCGGCCAGATCCTCGCGCGGCACCATGTCGCCGACCGAGGCCTGCCATGAGGGATTATTGAGCGCAACGCCGCTGCCGAGCAGGAAAGTGAAGAGCAGCAGCAGCCAGGGCGTGATCAGATCAAAATAGGCAAAGAGCGTCAGAAGCACGGAGACGCAGAACATGAAGACCTGGGCTGTCAGCATGACGCGGCGACGGTCATAATTGTCGGCGATGGCACCGGAAAGCAGCGAAAATAGCATCAATGGCAGGGTGGTCGAGGCCTGCACCAGCGCCACCATGTTTTCGGACTGAGAGATCGACGCCATCATCCATGCCGCACCGACCCCCTGGATCAGTCCACCGAGATTGGATGCAATGCTTGCGCTCCATATACTGCGGTAGACGGGATGCTTCAACGGGGACAGGAATGAGCTGCGCTCGGGCATGTCGGCTTACCTTTTCTACGGCCATTTCTCTGGCGATGACTGCAATAGACTGCCAGCAATGATCTTCCTCGTGAACCAGCATCCTGTCGCCCGAAGGCAGAAACATGCCGATCCTCGTGAAAAGCTTGCAATCCCGTCCGAGGTGGCGTATAAAACGTTCAAATTCTTGATCGATAGATGAAGGGTGGGGCCGCAAGGACCCGCTCTTTTTTGTTGGCGATCACATCCATCCGGGAGTATGACGATTGACTGACAGCATGCCGACGCCGGAAGCCGGCGAAGCACGTATCATCATCGAAACTGGGCTTGACCGGCGTATCGCCGAGATCATCGAGCCGGTTTTGGTTGCGATGGGGTACAAGCTGGTGCGCGCGCGGCTGATGAACCAGAACGGCCTGACACTGCAGGTGATGGCAGAACGCAACGACGGAACGATGACCGTCGCGGATTGCGAAGATGTTTCGATGGCGATCTCTCCCGTTCTCGACGTCGAAGATCCAGTCGACAAGGCCTATCACCTTGAGGTTTCATCGCCGGGCATCGATCGCCCGATGGTGCGCAAGTCGGATTTCGAGCGGTGGAGCGGACATATCGTCAAGTGCGAGACCTCCATCCTGGTCGAGAACCGCAAACGTTTCCGCGGCAAGATCACCGAGGTCGATACCGATGGCTTCACACTCGAGCGCGACCAGGTCGCCTATGGCGAGGAGCCGCGGGTCAAGATCCCGTTCAATGCGCTCAGCGAAGCGAAGCTGGTCCTGACGGATGATCTCATTCGCGATGCGCTGCGCGCCGACAAGCAGGCGAAAGCGCAAGCGGCCAACCAGAACGACGAAGACAGCGACGAAGCATAACGTTTGACTAACCGCCTCGAGGGCCAGGGCCCCGGCAGGAAGACGGAGACTTAAGACAATGGCAGTCAGTGCTAACCGGCTCGAGCTCTTGCAGATCGCGGACGCGGTCGCCCGTGAGAAAGTCATCGACCGCGAAATCGTCCTTGCAGCTATGGCCGACGCCATCCAGAAGGCCGCCCGCTCGCGCTACGGCTCCGAAACGAATATCCGCGCCGACATCAACTCGAAGACCGGCGAAATCCGTCTGCAGCGTCTTCTGGAAGTCGTCGAGAAGGTCGAGGATTATTCGACCCAGATCGCGCTGGAACTCGCCCGCGACCGCAATATCGAAGCCAAGATCGGCGACTTCATCGCCGATCCGTTGCCGCCGATGGATTTCGGCCGTATCGCTGCGCAGTCGGCCAAGCAGGTCATCGTGCAGAAGGTGCGTGAAGCAGAGCGTGACCGCCAGTTCGACGAGTTCAAGGACCGTGTCGGGGAAATCATCAACGGTACCGTCAAGCGTGTCGAATACGGCAATGTCATTGTCGACCTCGGCCGTGGCGAAGGCATCATCCGTCGTGACGAGATGATTCCACGCGAGGCCTTCCGTTACGGCGACCGCGTCCGCGCCTACGTCTACGACGTGCGCCGTGAACAGCGCGGGCCGCAGATCTTCCTGTCGCGAACCCATCCGCAGTTCATGGTCAAGCTCTTCACCATGGAAGTGCCGGAAATCTACGACGGCATCATCCAGATCAAGTCGGTTGCCCGCGATCCTGGTTCGCGCGCCAAGATCGCCGTCATCTCGAACGATAGCTCAATCGATCCAGTCGGCGCCTGCGTTGGTATGCGCGGCTCCCGCGTCCAGGCCGTCGTCGGCGAACTGCAGGGCGAAAAGATCGACATCATTCCGTGGTCAAGCGATCCGGCCGCCTTCATCGTCAACGCACTGCAGCCTGCGGAAGTCGCCAAGGTCGTTCTCGACGAAGATGCGGAACGCATCGAAGTCGTGGTGCCCGACGAGCAGCTGTCGCTCGCTATCGGCCGTCGCGGCCAGAACGTGCGCCTCGCATCGCAGCTGACCGGTTGGGACATAGACATCATGACGGAAGCCGAGGAATCGGAGCGCCGCCAGAAGGAATTCAACGAGCGCACCAACCTGTTCATGGATGCTCTCGACGTCGATGAAATGGTAGGCCAGGTTCTGGCCTCGGAAGGCTTTGCCGCCGTCGAGGAAGTCGCCTATGTCGATCTCGACGAAATCACCTCGATTGACGGCTTCGACGAGGACACCGCCCAGGAAATCCAGACCCGCGCCCGCGAGTACCTGGAAAAGATCGAGGCAGAAATGGACGCCAAGCGCAAGGAACTCGGCGTTGCCGACGAACTGCGCCAGATCGACGGCATCACTACGCAAATGATGGTCGCGCTCGGCGAAGACGGTATCAAGACCATTGAAGACTTCGCGGGCTGCGCCGCCGACGATCTGGTCGGATGGAGCGAACGCAAGGACGGCGAGACGAAGAAGTTCGAAGGCCTGTTCTCGAAGTTCGACGTTTCGCGCGCCGAAGCGGAAAATATGATTGTTCAGGCCCGCCTTTCGGCCGGCTGGATCACCCAAGACGATCTGGCAGCTCCTGCTGAAGAAGAAGTGGCAGAAGAAGCCGGGCAGGCTGAATGATCATGACCGGTGCGGCCGAAGAAAAGCCCGGGGACGATGGTCCCGAGGGTGACGTGAACGGCCGCATGTGCATCGTTACGCGAGAGAGCGGTTCACCGGAGTCGCTCATCCGTTTCGTTGCCGCCCCGGATGGAACCATCGTACCGGACCTGAAGCGCCAGCTTCCCGGCCGAGGTTGCTGGGTGACGGCGCGTCGCGAACTGGTGGACAAGGCGGTGGCGAAGAAGCTCTTCGCCCGGGCCCTGAAAAAGGAAGTAAGGGCGGATGCCGACCTCGGTCAGACTGTCGACCGGCTCCTTGCTCAACAGCTTGCCGGGATGATGAACCTGGCACGCAAGGCGGGTCAGTTCGTGTCGGGATCGGCGAAAGTCGACGCGGCCGTCCGCGGTGGCGAGGCGCTGGCCGTCTTCCATTCGACGGACGCGGCAGCTGACGGCGTCAGAAAAATCGACCAGGCCCGCAAGGCCTGGCACCTCGGGATGGAGACGGACGCGGAGATTCCCGCGTTTCACCTGCTTTCCAGAGCAGAAATGGACGAACTGATGGGCCAGAACGCGTTTATCCATGCAGCAGTGCTTGCAGGGCAGGCGGGTGAAGGTGTAGTGAAACGCGCAAACCTACTTGAACAGTACCGCACAGGCGGCCTGTCTCAGAAAAAGGATGTCGCAGACATGCCGAAGCAATGACGCGGTCAACGGCTTCAGCCGGACGCTTTATGGGAATTTATGATTTGAACGACGAGGTCTGATGTTCCATCCGGCCTTGTCCAAGGAACGGAACGGAATGACCGACAACAACGACGACAAGACACTCAGCACGCCGGCCAAGAAGACCCTCACCCTGAAACCGTCAGGCGTGACACAGGGTACCGTGCGCCAGGACATGGGTCGCGGTCGTACCAAGGCCGTCGTGGTCGAGACCCGCAAGCGCCGCACGACCCGTCCCGAGGACGAAAAGATCGTGACGCCGGTCGCTCCGGTCGCGCGCGCGTCTGAACCTGCGGCAGCGCCGGCCGTCCAGGCCCGTCCCGCAGCACCCGCCCCGCAGACCCGCACTCATCAGCCGACTCCTCAGCCGCAGCGCCCTGCGCCGCAGCAACCCGTCCGCCAGGAGCGCCCGCGCGGCGCCGTCCTTCACGACCTGTCGGCCGGCGAGATGGAAGCGCGTCGTCGCGCGTTGATCGAGGCCCAGGCTCGCGAAGTCGAGGAAGCCAAGCAGCGCGTTATCGATGAGGCGCGGCGCCTCGAGGAGGCCAAGGAACACGCTCGGCTGGCTGCTGAAGAGGCCGTCCGCCGCGCTTCCGAGCCCCAGCCGGAAGAAGAGCCCGCAGCGCCTGTTGCCGAAGCCAAGCCCGAAGTTACAAGGCCGGCTGTCGCGCCGGCCGCTCCAGGGCAGCCCGGTTTCGTACGCGGCCGCAAGGCCGTTGGCGATGAAGAGGAGGAGCGCACTGTCAGTCGCGGCGCGCCCGCTCGCGGCAAGATCGCTATCCCGGCTCCGGCCAAGGTTCCGCCGCGTCCCAAAGCTGAAGAGGACCGTCGCCGCGGCAAGCTGACCGTCACCACGGCGAATGTCGATGAAGAAGGCGGTCCCGCGCGCGGTCGCTCGCTTTCCGCCATGCGTCGCCGCCAGGAAAAATTCCGCCGCAGCCAGATGCAGGAAACGCGTGAAAAGGTCATGCGCGAAGTCATCCTGCCGGAAACCATCACCAT
The DNA here is from genome assembly GCF_964021225.1 of Rhizobium arsenicireducens. Classification (NCBI taxonomy): domain Bacteria; kingdom Pseudomonadati; phylum Pseudomonadota; class Alphaproteobacteria; order Hyphomicrobiales; family Rhizobiaceae; genus Rhizobium; species Rhizobium arsenicireducens. The sequence goes on from NZ_CAXHYK020000001.1 coordinate 3,248,390, forward strand.
CCAGGAACTGTCGCAGCGCATGTCCGAACGGGCAGTCGATGTCATCAAGTATCTGATGAAGGAAGGCCAGATGATGAAGCCGGGCGACGTCATCGACGCCGACCTTGCCGAACTGATCGCCACCGAATTCGGCCATACCGTCAAGCGTGTTTCGGAGTTGGATGTTGAAGAAGGCATCTTCAATGTCGCCGACGACGAAGGCGAACTGGTTTCCCGTCCGCCGGTCGTGACCATCATGGGTCACGTCGACCACGGCAAGACCTCGCTGCTTGACGCGATCCGCAATGCCAGCGTCGTTTCCGGCGAAGCCGGCGGCATCACCCAGCATATCGGTGCCTACCAGGTGGAGCAGAACGGCCACAAGATCACCTTCATCGACACCCCCGGTCACGCCGCCTTTACTGCGATGCGTGCCCGCGGAGCGCAGGCAACCGACATTGCGATCCTGGTGGTCGCAGCGGACGATGCCGTCATGCCGCAGACGATCGAGTCGATCAACCACGCCAAGGCGGCCAATGTGCCGATCATCGTGGCGATCAACAAGATCGACAAGCACGAGGCGAACCCGGACAAGGTGCGCCAGCAGCTTCTGCAGCACGAGGTGTTCGTGGAATCCATGGGCGGCGAAGTGCTCGACGTCGAAGTCTCGGCGAAGAACAAGGTCAACCTCGACAAGCTTCTCGAAGCCGTCCTGTTGCAGGCCGAAATCCTCGACCTGAAAGCCGACCCGAAGCGTACCGCAGAAGGCACTGTCATCGAAGCGCAGCTCGACCGCGGTCGTGGTGCCGTGGCGACCGTACTTGTCCAGAAGGGTACGCTGAAGCCCGGCCAGATCATTGTCGCAGGCGACCAGTGGGGCCGTGTACGCGCCCTCGTCAACGACCGTGGAGACCATGTCAAGGAAGCTGGTCCTGCCATGCCTGTCGAGGTGCTCGGCCTGTCCGGAACGCCGGCCGCCGGCGACCGCTTCGCGGTGGTCGAAAGCGAAAGCCGCGCTCGCGAGATCTCGGAATATCGTCAGCGCCTCGCCCGCGACAAGGCCGCCGCTCGTCAATCTGGTCAGCGCGGCTCGCTTGAGCAGATGATGACCCAGCTGCAGGCGACCGGTTTCAAGGAGTTCCCGCTGCTGATCAAGGCCGACGTGCAGGGTTCTGTGGAGGCCATTGCCGGCGCATTGGATAAGCTCGGAACCGAAGAAGTTCGGGCGCGGATCGTCCACTCCGGTGCCGGCGGAATCACCGAGTCGGATATTTCGCTGGCGGAAGCTTCGAACGCCGCCATCATCGGCTTCAACGTTCGCGCCAACACCCAGGCCCGCAGTGCAGCAGAGCGTGCCGGCATCGAAATTCGCTACTACAACATCATCTACGATCTGGTGGATGATGTGAAGGCAGCGATGTCGGGCCTGCTCTCGCCCGAACGGCGCGAGACCTTCCTCGGCAATGCCGAGATCCTCGAGGTGTTCAACATCACCAAGACCGGCAAGGTCGCGGGCTGCCGCGTCGTCGAAGGCAAGGTCGAGCGTGGGGCAGGAGTGCGCCTGTTGCGCGACAACGTCGTCATCCACGAAGGCAAGCTCAAGACGCTCAAGCGCTTCAAGGACGAAGTGGCCGAGGTGCCGATGGGTCAGGAATGTGGCATGGCCTTCGAGAACTACGAAGACATCCGCGCCGGCGATACGATCGAGTGCTTCCGCGTGGAACACATCACGCGCACGCTTTAAGGCGACGACCCGCACGGGCTAACAGGACGGGCGCCGGACGATCCGGCGCTCGCTTCGTTTGAGGCGAAAAGACATGACCAGACCAACTTCTTCCGTGCCCAACCAGCGCATGTTGCGCGTCGGCGAACAGGTGCGCGCCGCAATCTCGCAGGTGTTGCAGCGTGGCGACGTGCGCGATCCGCTGATTGAAAAGACGGTGATCTCAATCTCCGAGGTCCGCATGTCGCCGGATCTGAGGGTCGCCACCGCCTATGTGACGCCGCTCGGCGTCGCCGACCATCAGGCGGTGATCGACGCGCTGAACCACCACGCCAAATATATCCGCGGACGGCTCGGCCCCCAACTCCGGCAGCTGAAGTACATGCCCGAGGTGCGTTTCAAGGACGATACCAGTTTCGACAATTACCAGAAGATCGACGCGCTCTTGCGCTCGCCCGAGGTCCAGCGCGACCTGGGGCACACCGACAGCGACGACGAACAAGAATAGAGGCGCATGTCCAAACCCCGCAAACCCAAGGGCCGGCCGATTTCCGGTTGGTTGATCCTCGACAAGCCTGTAGACTTCGGCTCGACTGAGGCTGTTTCCAAGATCAAGTGGCTGTTCGACGCCCAGAAGGCCGGCCATGCCGGCACGCTCGATCCGCTTGCCTCCGGCATGCTGCCGATCGCGCTCGGCGACGCCACCAAGACAGTGCCCTATGTCATGGATGGCCGAAAGATCTATGAATTCACCGTGAGCTGGGGCGAAGAGCGCTCGACCGATGACCTCGAAGGCGAGGTGACACAGTCATCTGTCCATCGTCCGACGGAGGAGCAAATCCGCGCCCTATTGCCGAACTACACCGGTGTCATCTCTCAAATACCACCGCAGTTCTCAGCCATCAAGATCGCCGGCGAGCGTGCCTATGACCTGGCACGCGAAGGCGAGACGGTGGATATTCCATCCCGTGAAGTCGAGATATTTCGTCTCAATCTGATCGGTTGTCCCGACGCCAACCGCGCGCAGTTCGAAGTCGAATGCGGCAAGGGCACTTATGTGCGTTCGCTCGCCCGCGATTTCGGCCGCGATCTCGGCTGCTACGGCCACATCTCCTCGCTCAGGCGCTCGTTCGTCGCGCCTTTCGCCGAGGAAACGATGGTGCCGCTGGCCGAACTGACCGCGCTCGAAGCGATCGAGGACAAGCAGGAACGGCTGGCCGCCCTCGATGCGTTCCTAATCGATACCGGCGAGGCACTGTCCAGCCTACCGCACATCGCCATCACAGAAGATCAGGCGCATCGCCTCCGAATGGGCAATCCGATCCTGCTGCGCGGCCGCAACGCACCGGTCGCTGAGGCTGACGCCTTTGTCACCTGCTTTGGCAAGCTGGTGGCAATCGGCGAGATCGGCGAAGGCGAGTTCCGGCCGCGGCGCGTTTTCACCTGAACTGCGTCTGGACAAACAACGCTTTCATTTCGTCTCCGGATGAGCTATAGGCACGCCAGTACGGCGGTTTTCCGCCTGCTTTCACGGCCTTTGCTGGACGACATCCCGGCATATGGCGACTTTTTCTCCTGATATTCAGAAAGGATCTCCGATGTCGATCACTGCAGAGCGCAAGGCTGCCCTCATCAAGGAATATGCAACCGTCGAAGGCGATACCGGCTCGCCGGAAGTCCAGGTTGCGATCCTGACCGAGCGGATCAACAACCTCACCGGACACTTCAAGGACCACAAGAAGGATAACCATTCCCGTCGTGGCCTGCTGACGATGGTGTCGAGCCGTCGCTCGCTTCTTGACTACCTCAAGAAGAAGGACGAAGGCCGCTACACGAAGCTCATCACGAGCTTGGGCATTCGCCGCTAAAAATTTACCGGCGGACCATCTTCACGGGGGTCCGCCGGTTCCTTTTCGGGACCCCGTCCCGGCCGGTCGCAACGGGCGGAATGCTCCGCGACCTCTATATGAAGGGCAGCCCGGATGGGCCGGCGCTGCCAAAACCAACCGATGGCCTGTCATGGGGCAGGATTGCAGGGTGCTTTCGCCGAAGATCTTCGGCAAGTCGTGAGAGAAGATGTCCCAAACGCGCGGATGTCTCTCGACCTAGGAGAGCCTCCCGCTGTCTTGCCCGTGATGCGTCAGCATTCCCGTGGATGCGAACGCTCTTTTCGAGCGGCGGCCTTAGGGCCCGCAATCGCGGAAGAAGGACAAGACAGATGTTTGATATCCATAGCGTGGAAATCGAGTGGGCAGGTCGCCCGCTCAAGCTCGAAACCGGCAAGATCGCCCGCCAGGCTGACGGCGCCGTTCTCGCCACTTACGGCGAGACCGTCGTGCTCGCCACCGTCGTTTCGGCCAAGTCGCCGAAGGCGGGCCAGGACTTCTTCCCGCTGACCGTGAACTACCAGGAAAAGACCTATGCCGCCGGCAAGATCCCGGGCGGCTATTTCAAGCGCGAAGGCCGCCCTTCGGAAAAGGAAACGCTGGTTTCCCGCCTGATCGACCGCCCGATCCGCCCGCTCTTCCCGGACGGCTACAAGAACGACACCCAGGTCGTCGTCACCGTGATCCAGCACGACCTTGAAAATGATCCCGACGTCCTGTCGATGGTCGCCGCTTCGGCAGCGCTTACGCTTTCCGGCGTACCCTTCATGGGCCCGGTCGGGGGCGCCCGCGTCGGCTTCATCAACGGCGAATATGTTCTGAACCCGCATCTCGACGAGATGGACGAGTCGGTTCTCGATCTGGTCGTCGCCGGCACGCAGGACGCCGTCCTGATGGTCGAGTCGGAAGCCAAGGAACTCAACGAAGAGATCATGCTCGGCGCCGTCATGTTCGGCCACAAGGGCTTCCAGCCTGTCATCGACGCGATCATCAAGCTCGCCGAGGTTGCCGCCAAGGAACCGCGCGATTTCGATCCGGCTGACTATTCCGCGCTCGAAGCCGAAATGTTGGCGATGGCCGAGACCGAACTGCGCGACGCCTACAAGATCACCGAGAAGGCCGCCCGTTACGCCGCCGTCGACGCCGTGAAGGCGAAGGTCAAGGCGCACTTCCTGCCCGAGGGCGGCGAAGCCAAGTACACGGCTGAGGTCGTCGGCTCGGTGTTCAAGACCCTGCAGGCGAAGATCGTCCGCTGGAACATCCTCGATACCAAGAGCCGCATCGACGGTCGCGACTTGGAAACCGTTCGTCCGATCGTATCGGAAGTCGGCATCCTGCCGCGCACCCATGGCTCGGCCCTGTTCACCCGCGGCGAGACCCAGGCGATCGTGGTTGCCACGCTCGGCACCGGCGAAGACGAGCAGTATGTCGACAGCCTGACCGGCATGTACAAGGAACGCTTCCTGCTGCACTACAACTTCCCGCCCTACTCGGTCGGTGAAACGGGCCGCATGGGCTCCCCGGGCCGCCGTGAAATCGGCCATGGCAAGCTCGCCTGGCGAGCCATCCGCCCGATGCTGCCTTCGGCTGAACAGTTCCCCTACACGCTGCGCGTCGTCTCCGAGATCACCGAGTCGAACGGCTCGTCCTCGATGGCAACCGTCTGCGGCACTTCGCTGGCGCTGATGGACGCAGGTGTTCCGCTGGCCAAGCCGGTTGCCGGTATCGCCATGGGCCTGATCCTCGAAGGCGAGCGTTTTGCTGTTCTCTCCGACATTCTCGGTGACGAAGACCACCTCGGCGACATGGACTTCAAGGTTGCCGGCACCTCCGATGGTATCACTTCGCTGCAGATGGACATCAAGATCGCCGGCATTACCGAAGAGATCATGAAGGTGGCTCTGGCCCAGGCACAGAGCGGCCGCAAGCATATCCTCGGCGAAATGGCGAACGCCATCACCGAAGGCCGTTCGCAGCTCGGCGAATTCGCCCCGCGCATCGAAGTGATGAATATCCCGGTCGACAAGATCCGTGAAGTTATCGGTACCGGTGGCAAGGTTATCCGCGAGATCGTTGAAAAGACCGGCGCCAAGATCAATATCGACGACGACGGTACGATCAAGATCGCCTCTTCCTCGGGCAAGGAAATCGAAGCCGCCCGCAAGTGGATCCATTCGATCGTTGCAGAACCCGAAGTTGGCGTCGTCTATGAAGGTACCGTTGTAAAGACCGCCGATTTCGGCGCCTTCGTCAACTTCTTCGGCTCACGTGACGGCCTCGTGCACATCTCGCAGCTCGCTTCGGACCGCGTTGCCAAGACCTCGGACGTCGTCAAGGAAGGCGACAAGGTTTGGGTCAAGCTGATGGGCTTCGACGAGCGTGGCAAGGTTCGCCTCTCCATGAAGGCCGTCGACCAGACGACCGGCAAGGAAATCGCAGCCGAGAAGAAGAAGGAAGAGGGCGAAGCCGCCGAATAAGTGGCCCCTCACTTTTGAACCAAGGCGCGGAAACCATTCCGCGCCTTTTTTATTCGCCCGGAGAACCTGCCATGAGCCGCGAAACGCTGAAAACCCTGTTCCACCCCTTCGCCAGTGGCGTCGTCGCCGCACCCGCGGACGGTGAACGCTTCCTGTTCCTCGGGGCCGAGGCTGGCTTTGCGGCGCCCGCTGAGTTCGCAGCGTCCCTCGTGCCCGTACAGGGTCATCGCGGGGAGTTCCTCAAGCTGCAGGCCGCACGACTCGAACCGATCCCCCAGGTCGAGGGCGAGGGCTTTGACGGGGCGCTGGTGCTGCTTGGCAAGCATCGGGGCGAGAACGACAATCGCGTCGCGGAAGCCCTTAAGCGGGTCAAGGCGGGCGGCCTGATCGTGGTTGCTGGCGGCAAGGAGGACGGCGTCCAACCCATGCGCAAGCGTCTGGCCGGGCTCGGGATCGAAGCCGAGCACATGCCGAAATACCACGGCGTCGCGCTGTGGTTCAACACACCGGAGAATGCTGGCGCGGCAGTCGCCAAGCTTGCCGCGCAAGATGCACTCGTTGACGGACGCTTCCATACCCGCCCCGGCATGTTCTCGCATGATCGCATCGACGACGGCTCCGAGCTGCTAGCAAGCCGACTGCCCGAGAATTTCGACGGCAATGCCGCAGACTTCGGCGCCGGCTGGGGCTATCTTTCTACCATGCTCGCCACGCGCTCGCCGCGGACCGCCCGCATCGACCTGTTCGAGGCCGATTTCGACGCCTTGGAATATGCCAAGGCCAACCTCGCGGCCAGCTGCCCTAACCTGACGGCACGCTTTTTCTGGCAGGACCTCACGCGCGAGCCGGCAAAGGAAAAATACGACCTGGTCATCATGAACCCGCCCTTTCACCAGGGCCATGCCGCGGAGCCGGGCCTGGGCCAGGCGATGATCAAGGCTGCAGCCCAGGCGCTGCGCAGCGGCGGCATGCTGCTGATGGTGGCCAATCGTGGCCTGCCCTATGAGGCAATCCTCGGCGAAGGCTTCCGCGAGCATGGCGAAACCTGCCGAAATGCGCGGTTCAAGGTTCTCTGGGCCAAGAAATAGGCTCTGCTAACCCGTTATCCGACATTGTTGGCCCGTTACGGAAGAGTGAGCGGGGGCCGCGGTGGGCGGACCGCTCCGTATTCCGTGCCGGCGCGATATGAGATCGCGCCAGGCTCCTCCGGGATTGAGGGAGAAGCCTTACTCGGAGTCAGAGCTGCGCAGCATGTCGAGCGTCGGCATGGACGTGATGTTGTAGCCGGAATCGACATAGTGGATTTCGCCAGTTACGCCGCGCGACAGGTCCGACAGCAGGTAAAGCGCCGAGTTCCCGACGTCCTCGATCGTGACGGTGCGGCGCAGCGGCGCGTTCTTCTGCTGCCATGAGAGCATTGCGCGTGCATCCGAGATACCGGCCCCTGCGAGCGTCCGGATCGGGCCGGCAGAGATGGCGTTGACCCGAATACCTCGCGGACCGTAGTCGCCCGCAAGATAGCGGACCGAAGCCTCCAGAGCGGCCTTGGCGACGCCCATGACGTTGTAGTTCGGCATGATACGCACGGAACCGCCATAGGTCAGCGTCAGCATGGAGCCACCATCGGTCATCAGGTTGGCTGCCCGCTTGGCAATCTCGGTGAAGGAGAAGCACGAGATCACCATTGTGCGGGTGAAGTTGTCGCGCGTCGTATCAGCGTAGAGGCCCTTGAGCTCGTTCTTGTCCGAGAAGCCGATCGCATGCACGATGAAATCGAGCTTGCCCCAACGCTCTTTCAGCGCCTCTATGACCGCGTCGACGGAGGCGATGTCCTCTACGTCACAGGGCAGAAGGAAGTCCGAACCGAGTTCCGAGGCCAGTGGCTTGACGCGCTTGCCGAGCGCCTCACCCTGGTAGGTAAAGGCTAGCTCTGCGCCAGCGCCAGCAAGCGCCTTGGCGATTCCCCAGGCGATCGAGTGGCTGTTCGCGACGCCCATGATAAGGCCGCGTTTTCCCTGCATAGAGGCGATCATACCGTTATCCATTATGACGCTGGAAGACCAGGGTTGCGTTGGTGCCGCCGAAACCGAAGGAGTTGGACAGAACGGTGTCGATTTTGGCATTGTCGATGCGCTTGCGAACAATCGGCACACCCTCGAATTCCGGATCAAGCTCGGTGATGTGGGCGCTTTCGCCGATGAAGCGCTCCTGCATCATCAGCAGGCCATAGATCGATTCCTGCACGCCGGCCGCACCGAGCGAATGGCCTGTCAGCGACTTGGTCGACTGGATAGGCGGGATCTTGGCCCCGAAGACTTCACGGATGGCGCCAACCTCCTTCGAATCGCCGACCGGCGTCGAAGTCCCGTGGGTATTGATGTAGTCGATGTCGCCCTTCACGGTGGATAGCGCCTGACGCATGCAGCGGATTGCGCCTTCGCCCGACGGAGCGACCATGTCGTAGCCGTCGGAGGTTGCACCATAGCCGACGATCTCGGCGTAGATCTTGGCGCCGCGTGCCTTTGCGTGCTCCAGTTCCTCGAGCACCAGCACGCCCGCACCGCCGGCGATGACGAAGCCGTCCCGCGAGGCGTCATAGGCCCGCGATGCGGTCGAAGGCGTATCGTTGAACTTGGAGGACATGGCGCCCATGGCGTCGAACAGATCAGACATGGTCCAGTCAAGATCCTCATGGCCGCCGGCAAACATCATGTCCTGCTTGCCCCACTGGATCATCTCATAGGCATTGCCGATGCAATGTGCCGAGGTCGAGCAGGCCGACGAGATCGAATAGTTGACGCCGTGGAGCTTGAACCAGGTCGCGAGCGTCGCGGAGGCGGTGGACGACATGGCCTTCGGCACGGCGAAGGGTCCAATGCGCTTGGGACTGTTGTTCTGGCGCACGATGTCGGCGGCCTCGACGATGGTGCGGGTGGAGGGACCGCCAGAACCCATGATGATGCCCACGCGTTCATTCTGCGCGTAGTCGGCCTCTTCCAGAGCGGCGTCGGCGATCGCCTGCTTCATGGCGACATGGTTCCAGGCGCCGCCCTGAGACAGGAAGCGCATGGCGCGACGGTCAACGTGTTCAGTCGGATCCAGTGCGGGCTTGCCCCAGACCTGGCACTTGAAGCCATGCTCGGCGAAATCGGGAGAAAAGCTGATGCCCGACTTCGCCTCACGCAGAGATGCAGTCACCTCTGCCGCATCGCCGCCGATAGAGGACACGATACCAAGTCCCGTAACAACTACCCGTCTCATCTCTCAGACCTTCTTATTATCGTAACTGGACACGGCCTCTTCAGGCCGTCTTTTCCTTTGACAGACCCACGCGAAGGTCTGTTGCCTGGTAAATTGTCTCTCCGTCAGCCTTCAGCCAGCCGTCGGCGGTGCCCAGAACCAGGCGGCCACGCATGACGCGCTTGAAATCGATCCCGTACTCCAGGAGCTTGGTGTCTGGGCGAACCATGCCCTTGAACTTCACTTCACCGGTTGAAAGCGCCATGCCGCGGCCGGGCTCGCCCAGCCAGCCAAGAAAGAAGCCAGTCAATTGCCACATGCCATCGAGGCCGAGACAGCCGGGCATGATGGGATTGCCCTGGAAATGGCAGGGGAAATACCAGTCATCCGGATGGACGTCATATTCTGCACGGATATAGCCCTTGTCGAAGGCGCCACCGGTTTCGGAAATGTCCGTGATCCGGTGTACCATCAGCATCGGCGGCAGAGGGAGCTGCGCATTGCCGGGACCAAACAGTTCGCCGCGACCGCAGGCGAGAATCTCTTCGTAGTTATAGCTGGATTGTCTTGGTGCCATTTTCTTCTTCTTCCCCCTCAGGCTTCGCGTTCACGGACCCTTAGAGCAAGATAGGGACAAATTGAAGTCTCACAATAGCCGACACAGAATGCCAGGGAACTTCCCGATCCGCCGCCAGTTGGTGACTAAGCCGTCGCATTACAGGAAGCACCCCGTCAGGGCCAGTCCCCAAACCGCCAAATCGCGGCTTTTTCGACGCATTGTGGAGCGGTGACCCGGTAGAAACTATTGAAAGGGCAGCGCGTAAAAGTTATATCGTCACATGAAGTCGGTGAACGACCGATAGGCAATGCGGAGATCGTCTTGATGACGACGGAAGACCGTTCACGTACGGAACTGAAATTGCGGCAGGCGGGCCTTCGCCCGACGCGTCAGCGTATTGCACTCGCAAGCCTGCTTTTCGCCAAGGGCGACCGTCACCTGACCGTGGAAGAACTGCACGAGGAAGCCACAGTTGCCAAAGTGCCAGTGTCACTCGCGACGGTTTACAACACGCTACACCAGTTCACCGAGGCGGGCCTCATCCGCGTGCTGGCCGTCGAAAGCGCCAAGACCTATTTTGATACCAACACCTCAGATCATCACCATTTCTTCATTGAGGGCGAGAACGAGGTTCTCGACATCCCGCTCAACAATATTGCCATCGACAATCTCCCCGAGCCGCCGGAGGGCATGGAAATTGCCCATGTCGACGTGGTGATTCGTCTTCGGCCGAAGATTCGCTGAGGCCTTCGCCCCCCCCCCCCCACGAACTCCCTACAAAACATCTTCTGGCGCTCGTCCGGGACGTGAATTGTAGCGCGGAAAGCTCCAGCCGAAGCGAAGCGCGCCGCCTCTGATGGCGAAGGCGGTGACTCCACCGAGCATCGACGCGACAAGGAGCGGCAGGCCGAACATTGTGCTCGCTGTGAAAACGCAGGCACCAGCCAGGGCCGCCGTCACATAAACCTCGGGGCGCAGGAGCACGGAAGGTTCGCCGGCGATGATATCGCGCAGGATGCCGCCGAATGTGGCGGTCAGCGTGCCGGTGACGATCGCCACTGTCGGGGAACCGGTCGCGGCAAGCCCCTTGGCTGCCCCCATGACGCAATAGGCCGAAAGCCCGATGGCGTCGAGCCAGATCAGCAGTCGGTAGCGCGATTCAAAGAGATGTGCGGTGAAGAAGACCAGCACGCCGACAAAGGCGCAGACCAGGATGTAGCCAGGATCGCGCACCCAGAAGACCGGAGCACTGCCGAGTACAAGGTCGCGCAAGGTGCCGCCGCCGATGCCGGTAACAGCCGCCAGAAACAAGAAGCCGATCACGTCGAAGCTCCTTGCGCGAGGCCGAAAGTGCACCGGTCGCAGCAAAGACGGCGACCCCCGCATAGTCGAGAAATCCGAGCAGTGTCATATCAGCCCTTTCCGGCGAAAGCGTTTGGCAACCTTAACGGCGTCAGGGCCGCACAAGCAACGAGACATAGAATAGGAAAAAGAGAGCTCATCTTCCTGGGACGATCGCTGTGAAATACCTGCTTATGGCCCTTCTGCAAAGCGCGTTTCTATTGACCGCGAACTCCATATCGCTTGCCCAGCAGGCACTCATCAGTGATCCCGAGATCTATGAAAAGCAACATTTCCAGAAACGCTGCAGCGAGGCCACGTTTGGCCCGGACTACATCACCCGACTGGATATCAACAATGACGGCATCAAGGACGTCGTGGTGAACGAAGGCGAACTGGTCTGCGACGGCGTGCGCGGCCCGGACTGCTCCGACGACGGCTGCCCCTATAACTTCTATCTGCAGGTGAAGGAAGGCGGCTACTTCATGATCGCCACCGCCAAGATGTACGGTTACGACTTCATCAAGCGCTTCGGCAACATGGTCTTCGTGATGCAGATGCACCCGCGCTTCTGTGAACGCACCGACGAGGTGCCATGCGAGATCACCGTCCGCGTTCGCGGCACCAAGTTTCTGACAATCTCGAAAAAATAGCTACTGCCGTTCAGGGGGCTGGATACAACGCCTCGATGCGGCCTGTCAGGTAATAGGCGGCAAGCCCGATCCACTCGCGTATCGCGGTTGCAGTCTGTTGGGCATTCAGCGTCGGCTGGGTAAAATCCACCCCGAGTTGCACCTTTCCGCTCGTGCGGTAGTCGGTCGACCAGGGTATGACGGGGATCCCGACCCTGCGGAAAAGGCCCACGGCACGCGGCATATGAAAGGCCGACGTGATCAACAGGCAATCCGCTAAGCCCAGGTCCGCGAGGAGCGTCCGACTGTTGTCGGCATTCTCCGAGGTCGTGCGCGACAGCGTCTCGCCGATCAACCGGTCGGACGAGACGCCGAAGGTGGTAAAGAAGCGTTCGGAGGCGACGGCATCGCCCTCATAATCCCCACTCAAGGACCCGTCGCCACCCGACACGATAATGACTGACTGGGGAAACCGGTGCGCAAGGCGCAAGGCCTCGATGAAACGGTCCGCCGCCTGGTTCATCTCGATCCCGCCCCGCGTCGTCGTCACCTCGGTTTCGAAGGCCCCGCCGAGTACGATCACGCACGAGAGGGTTTTCGGCTCTGCGCCCGGTTTGGGGAAGCGCGCCTCCAGCCCCTGCAGCAGGAAGGATCCAGTGCTCGTGTAAAGCATCACGAAGAGAATGAGGCCCGCCAGGGCACAGAGGGCCAGGCCGAATCGGCGCAGGCCCGAGAGGAGCGCGATGACTGCAGCCAAGATCATCAGGAAAGCCAGCGACAGCGGCTGGGCAAACAGCCAGAACAGCTTGGAAAGTATAAACATTCGTCTCGCTCTCTGCACGAGGTGGCCGCGGTCGCGGGAAAGCGTCGTGCTACCAACTGCCCAAATATGAGAGTTGCTCATATGGCAACAGCCTCGCTCAAGGCAGCTCACTTAAGCCTGCGACACTCGAAAATAAAGATTTTTACGCGATTGAATTTTGGGGGGCTCATGCGCTTCGCAATCGATACCCTGGACGAAGCGGGCAACAGCCGGATCTATATCGGCGTGCCGCTCGGCAGATCAGGTGACAAGCTCCGCGTTCAACTCCGGAACGGCGAGGCCGAGCTTGAAATAGACCGTATTACCGACTGGTTCCAGATCGATCAGGCGACGAGCGAGGAGCGGGGCGAACTGTTCTACTGACCCGCAAGCTGGTTCAGCAAACCCTATCCACAGGCGGACAGCCAAGTCCAGCGAACCCTGAAAGGCGCGCCCCGTCTGTGCGGCACGCCTCCCGCAAGGCCGGGACGCATCCGCTCATCTCGCAAGGTTCAGTTCGCCGCACTCACCCGAGGCATCATGCGTCGGCGAAACCGGAGGACAGCGAAGGCCACTAGCACACCGCAGGCCACCAACCCGAGAGACAGAAGCGGCCGATAGGCAAACCAGCCGATGGCAATCGCCAAGGGCCCGACCAGCGCGGTCAGCACCAGTGCGATCAAACCCGTACCGAAGCGCACCAGCGAGCCGGCAATCGGAACCACATCGGCAATGACGCCGAGGATCGAGAAGAACAGGCTGAACCCGACCAGGAGGCCGACAATACCGCCGAGACGGATCAGCCACATGATCATCGTGTTTTCCGCCTGGGCGGCATCGAACATTGTCGCGGCATTCGCCTCTCCGGCTGCGCTCAGAAAGATCTCGCGACCGTTCGATGCGGTAAAGGGCTTCAGCCATCCGCCACTCTGTGCCGCCACGAAGCTGGCCTCGGCCAGGTCCGCCCGGTTGTAGCGGATGCGCAGATCGCCCACCCGCGGCTGCGACGGATCAGATCCGACATAGAAGCCGCCACGGTCGAGATGTACAGTACGAGAGAGCAGCCGTTCAGCGCGCCGGACCTCCTCTTCCGTCAGCCTAAGGTCGGTTTCGGCGCCAAGGCCAGCGACGTTTTCGCCCGACACGGTAAAGGCGCCGACCTTGGCGCTGTCGATGGCAAACGACTGACCGTCGACTACGAGATCGGGGTTTTCGTGGCCCTCCGGCTGGCGGAAGTCACCTAAATCCTCCCGCCCGGATTTCCACTCCCTGGAATAAGTGTAGGTGGTGACGGTTTGCTCGCTTCCCCCCAGTTTGGTCTCGGAACGCGATTCGCTTTTCTCCACCCACTGGTACATCTCGACCTCGCGCCGGATCGCCACGGCGCCGTCGGCGGCAATCCCGAATTCTGGATCGGTCGGAACGCCGCCTGGCGTCAGCTTGCCGGAGATGTGGATGAGCTTTCCCTCGTTCGAGGGTGCGATCTCTTCGGCACTGACCGAGACCACCACGCCCGCGCCTTCAGTCAGCGCACGATAGGCCTTGATCGAGCGGCCCTCGTTCCATACCAGCGCCCATATGGCGGCGATGACCAGAATAATGCCGATGACAGCGCCAATCAGTGCATTCTTCAACCGCGCAAGCCACGATGTCCGCGTCGTTTCCGTGAAGCTCATGTCACCACCACCCTTCAGCAATCCGAATATGCATACCCGATGTATGTTCGCGATTCCCTATGGGAATCGCGGAAGCGCATCAAGCGGCGGCACAGGACTGCAGCCTGACTTGTTTTGGCAAAATCCGGGGACCGTGTGGAATGGCTGCATCACGTTGCGGAAAACGAACATAATGCTCGAGAAGACCTAAAGGGAAGGTATCGAGAGATTTGGTGGAGCTAAGCGGGGGACAACCTCAGGTCGGAATTTTTCCTTTAGCTTCAAATTCTTGTTGAATATCAGAGGCTCTTGGGACTAAGACTGGGTACTTTCTTGGGTACTCAGCAGGGAATTATGCCGGCTCCATCATCAGCAGACACGAAATACCTTGAGGTCCACGGCAGCAAATGGCGTGTGGTCATGAATGTTCCGCGAAAGCTACGCCCGAAGCTCGGGACCAAACTAAAGCGAGCGCTCGGCACCGATAGCCTCAGTGAAGCTAACCGCCTCAAGTGGGACGTCGTGGCCGAATTTAGAGCCGTCATAGAGCAAGCTCAGAACCCGGCCATGACTAAGGACGCAGCCTTGGCGGTTGCACGGGTTAGGGCGATGGACGAGGCTCGGCGGCTCTCAAGGCTTAGGTTGCTGGCCATGAGCAGTGAGCAGCGAGATCGGATTGACGACAGCATCGAAGACCAAGCCGAAGAATTGGCAGGTTTCCCTATAGGTGTTGGTAGCCATGGTATACCGGAGTTCGACCCCGGACGGGATGCCCTTTCCCTAGAGTTCGTTTCTATCGCGAAGAACGAGCAAACGCCTCTCGACTTCCACCACGACAAATACATGTCGATGTCCTCTGTGAAGCCCCGGACGGCAGCGGACGATAGGCGAGCGCTCAAATATCTGAAGACGTGGTGTGAGCGGAACGACGTGCGCCCGACCCTTCAGTCTTTCACCAAGCGAGAAGCGGTGCGGTTCTGCGATGACCTTGCCGGACTGGTGGGCAAGACTGACCCCGCGACCCTCAACAAGTACATTAGCCGTCTCTCGGTCTACTGGACGTGGCTGGAGAAGCGTCACGAGGTTGACGGCAACATCTGGCGGGGCCGGAGGTTCGTGAAGCCAATGCAGACGACAGACGAGAAGGAGCGCCCCTTCACGGATGCTGAGATGAAAGCGCTGCTCACCGGTCCTGCTTCTCAGGCGATGCACGACGTTATGCGGATCGGAGCCCTAACGGGGGCAAGACTGGATGCTATAGTCTGCCTTCGGGTGAAGGACTGCCGGAATAACAACTTTGTCTTCAAACCCCAGAAGAAGGAGCCCGGGCCGCGTCTGTGTCCGATCCACCCGGCTTTGGTCGAAATCGTTTCCCGGAGGTCCGAAGGCAAAGAAGAAATGGATGACATATTCCCCGAATGGCCCGGACCTAAGAACTCGAAATCCCTCCGAGAGCGTTCGTTCAAAACATCCAACCAGTTCACTGACTACCGTCGAGAAGTTGGTGTCGATGATCAGAAGACGGGAAAGCGGCGAAGCCTTGTGAATTTCCATTCCTTCCGACGCTGGTTTGCGACCAAGGCCGAACAGGCCGACCAGCCGGAACACATCATCGCAGCTGTAATCGGCCACAAGCGTAATGGGATTACTCTTGGCATCTACTCAAGAGGACCGCTGCTGGAACAAGCGAGACGGTGTGTGGAGGCGGTTAATCTGCCGGATTTAACCCCGAGCCACGCCGCTGCCAATGTGGAAGAAGAGGCTGCATAGGCCGTCGGGAAGGGGCTCGGCTCTATCTGTGCCATCCTGACTGCCATGCAAATCATGGTGTCAGACTGAGAATGTTTGGGGAAAATTTCTCCGCCACCCATCAGATATACGGCAAACCGTTCACCCCCCCGGGTGCCCCCTAGACTTGCTTTGGAGACGTTCTCTGATAGGCCTTCATCTGAAATGACTGGGAGGCTTGATCTTGCATTGCGCGGTTGTGGACATTGGCTCGCCCAGCAAGGGCAACCTTGGCTGGTGGCTGTATGGTCCCGATTGGGACGTCGGCGGCACGGACCCGGCAGCGATGAAGGCCGCATTCGCCATTTGCTTGGCACAGGGGCCCATGGCCCTCGGGTTCGAAGCACCGATGTATGTCCCCGCCAAGCGAGACCTGATGAAGTCCCTTCAGCAGAGACCGGGGGAAGGCAACCGACCGTGGAGCGGCTCTGCGGGAGCAACAGTCGCAACGATCTCGATGGCAATCGTCCCGTCCCTCCTCGACTTCCTAGGTGCCGAGGTTCCACGGGCAACCGCGTGGCAAGATTGGAAGCGGACACCCACTGAGGCCGGGCAGATGCTCGTGTTTGAAGCCTTCGTCTCGGGCGGACGCTCCTCGGGGCACGATGTGGACGCGAGGCAAGCCGCAGTGGAAGCCTACCGATTGCTGACCGGTTCAGCCGAAGTGCGGAGCTGTTTGGGTTCTGAGGAGTGCTTCAGTCTGTTGGGCGCTGCCTTGATCCACGCTGACCTATCCAATGACCTCTCCGAACTCAAAAGACCGTGTCTCGTGGTCCGTGCTGAGAAGCTTTGGCAGAGCGTGGATAGCGCAGCAACGCCTTCCGCCTGAAAGCCAGCGCTCGGCTGCCGGTCCTGCCTTCAGTCGCCAGCGCTGTAACCGTCGATACCCTCCTTCCCACGGTCGAGGCCGGAGACGGCTGCGGCTTTCTCCGTGCGGGAGAACATGCAGATCAGCAGGGCTTGCTGTTCGTTCAGGTAGAAGACCTTGGCTGGTCTCCCCGCCTTTCCTGAATTTGGAGTAGACGCCTCCAAAATACAGTGGGCTTCCAGCTCTCGCTGGTTTGGAGCGATCAGATCGGATCGGATCCTGCGCGGGATATTCATCCCGAGGCGTTTGGCCAAGTCCGTGTCGAGGACGCGGGGCTCCTCGTTCTGGACGACGATGGGGAGCAGCGGCTGGAGGTTGGTGATGACGGTCTCCGGGGATTTGCTCGGGTCTCCAGACACAGAAGATGTACGTTCTGGCGTGTCTAGCGGTCCGCTTAAGGGCCAAGCCAGGGCGCTGTTCCTGATGGGTTCGCTTGGGTGTGCCTCTGGCGAACTACCCGCGAACCGGTTCGATAATGCCCCATTGACAAGTCAAAGCGAACCATTGATAAGAGAACCACCTAAATCGAACTCAGGGGTTCCCGATGCATGTCCGTGCCTACCTCCGCGCAAGTACCAAAGAACAGGATGCAAGCCGCGCGAAAGCCGACCTCCAGAGGTTTGCCGAAGAGCGCGGACTGAAGATCGTCTCTTGGTATATCGAGAACGAGAGCGGCGCTTCCTTGGCCCGACCAGAGCTATTCCGGCTGCTGTCCGATTGCCACCCCGGGGACGTTCTGCTGTGTGAGCAGGTTGACCGCCTGAGCCGCCTGAACGCGGAAGACTGGGCAAAGCTCAAGGCAGAGATTGCCGCCAAGCGGGTTCGGGTGGTCGCTCTGGACCTGCCCACGTCTTATCAGTTGGCCAGCGCCGGGGACGATTTCAGCAGCCGAATGCTGGACGCAATCAACGGCATGATGCTGGACATGCTGGCAGCCATCGCCCGGAAGGACTACGAGGACAGGCGGCGGCGACAGGCTCAGGGCATCGCCACAGCCAAGGCTGACGGGGTTTACAAGGGCAGACCCGAGGATGCGCAACGGAATGCCGAGATTGTTCGGATGCTTCGCGAGGGCAAGAGCTGGAGCAGCATCATCGCCGCGACCCGATGCTCCCGGTCAACGATCAGCCGCCTTCTCCAGCGGGTGAAGGAAGGACCGGAGGAGAGCCTTGCCGAATAGGCTCGCTTTCTTCCGCCCTCGGGGCCGATTTCTCGCGTTTTGCGGTCGGCCGGTACCGAGGTAGCCAAAATTGATGGATCGCGCCAAATCGCTCTTACGCGGGAATGAGGCGGTATCGAATAGGGGCCACATGAGCAATTTCCAACAAAGTCGTTTTTGTCATTTCGCACGGCATCCACGACGCAACGAAAGGCTCTCAAATGTCGCATGTTTCCGCCACCCGCACCGCCGCCCTCCCGCGCTACTTCGAAGCGTTCTTCTTCTCGGATGATTTCTTCTTCGATGGCCATCAGCGCCTGATCGTCTGCAAGGACTGGAATGAAGCACACTCCGCCGCCCACAAGTCGGGACCGGACGAGGCGCTGGAGGTCTATCTGGAGGAGCTTTCTCCCGAAGAGTTCGAAGCGCGGTGCGACCTCTATCAGCAGATTGATCCGCAACAGAAATGGATCGTGGCCGTCACGCCTGACGCCTGAACCTCCCAGACACAGACCATCAATCGGCCTCGGTTCATCCCGGGGCCTTTTTCTTAGGAGAAACGCATGCAGCCCACACCGCCCACACGTCCGCAGCCGCCGATACCATCAGCCCGTCCGGCCAACCGGCACCGGGTCCGACCCGCTACTTTGCCGTGACCTACTTCGACGGCGGCCAAGCCATGGACGACAGCGCCAACCGAACCTTCCGGGCGAAGAAGATGCAGAGAGCAAGGCGCATCGCCATGAGCTTCATGCCATGGAATGCCGACCGCATGGAGATTGTCGAGATCAACGGGCACGAGTTCGAACAGCACCGGGCGAAGCGAAAGGACGCTTTGGCCAGCCCGGGCCGGAACCGTGGTCAGACCCCGGCAAGACCTCCGGTATCGGAGCCCGGAAGCGATAGGGACCACAATAGGTACGCCCCGGGTTAAACACTTAGGTTATAACCATGGTTAGGGCATGGGCCTGACCCGGTAGGGATGGACCCATGGTTGAGCCATGGACTGGCTATGGCTGTCTGTGGTCCCCATGATGGTGAGGGATGATCATCATCATCATTCCCTCTTGTCCAAAGCAGGAGCCTAAGCCCACCATGGTCAGCTCCCGAGCCTGAGCCTGTCAGGTGGAGCTTTGGTCTCCTCCCCTCGGGCTGTAACCATGGCATCCACCCGGGAGCATCCAAGGAACGCCTAGGCCCATTACTGAAGCCCACAACAGCTCAGGAAATCACCTTGGGGTCCGATGGTCTCCGGCCCGGTGCTGATGAGGTCGACAAAGACCGATCGGCCCAAGTCAACCACAGCACACCATCAGCCTCGTCTCCGGACCTCGCCTTGCGAACCCTTGGCCTCTCGCTTCGCCAGTTCGTCCCGGGCTTCCTGCTCGGCAAGGGCGATCAGATACACCAGCATATCCGCTCCCTCTGTCTCGGCAATCTGTCCCAGCCGCCCGAGTTCCGTGGTGAGGGTCGCCAGCGCCGCCGTGTTTGTCTGTTCGGTCATTGCTTGGCCTTCTCGTTTCCCTGTGGGTGGCGGCTCTCTATCAGGGCCATCTCTATCAGATAGACGAGGAATGGCCGTCGCTGAGCCCTAGCAATGTCCAGCGCTGCACTCAGGTAACTTCCGACATGCCCCCCTTGGTCCATCGCAGCCTCCCCCGTTGACCCCCGACAGGCATACTCTCACAAATTGCAGACCGTCGCGAGCCCCGCTCCGCCATCCGCCAGGACGATCTTGGACAGGCACCGGCTGCTCTGGTGACGACGGCGGCGCGACCTCCGCCCCGGATAATGGCCGCTGTGGTCCTCGCCATAGACAGGCTCGGGCCGTCCTACGGCACCAGCCCCCACCTCACATCGCCACGCTCATAAATCGCGTTGACCGGATCGGAAAGAATGCCGGTTCCGCCGCGAAGGACGTGCGCCTCCTCCCCCCCTCCCGCTTCTCATCCCCCAACCAACAGGAAAGGTATCCTGACTTGATGACTTCGCTTCTCACCGTCTGCCACACAATCGAGCTGATCGGCTCCCACATCGCCCGCCATGTCGAGAGCGGCTTGACCATTGACCTCACCTCCCGCCGGAACCGCAGCACGACCAAGGGCCCGATCTCTCCGCTCTGCCGGAAGATGCTGGAGGAAGGCCACAGCCCTGCCGACCGTGTCCACATCATCCGCAAGTCGCTGGACCACGATGGTCATATCCCCGTCTTCAAGCGGGACCGCTCGCTGAAGGTTTGGGCTGATGCGGACTGTGTCGAGAGCGAGACTAAGTCGGTCCGGTTCGTGAAATACTGCCCGCTTCCAGACACGGTCAAAGCCAATTACGCGCGTGGGGCAACCCGGGGCAGGGTAGCCGCAGCCGAGGGCGAAAGGCGCTCTGTGGTAAGTCCGTGCTAGCGCCCCGCTGACCCCACCCACCTGCCGCCGTGGCTCCCTTCCGAGGTTGAGCCATGGCAACCGCCC
This sequence comes from Rhizobium arsenicireducens, assembly GCF_964021225.1. Classification (NCBI taxonomy): domain Bacteria; kingdom Pseudomonadati; phylum Pseudomonadota; class Alphaproteobacteria; order Hyphomicrobiales; family Rhizobiaceae; genus Rhizobium; species Rhizobium arsenicireducens. Next base: position 3,268,964 of record NZ_CAXHYK020000001.1, read on the forward strand.
CCAATCAGTCTGTTTTGGTCCCGCCCGTGCCATCGGTGTATCTGGCGAATGCCCGTTTTGGTCACACCTTTTGGTTGACACGGGTCCGAGCTTCTCGTTTCTTATCAGGACTGGGGGAAATTCACATGGATATGAAACGCTTCGCACTGGTGGCGGTTGCTGCCGTAATGCTGTCTGCCTGTCAGACCCAATACCAAGATATGGGTGCAACGGGCGGGGTAACCGCTGCTCCAATCACCAACGACACCTACCGCATTTCTTCGAGAGGCAACGGCTTCACGGACGCTACCACCATTCAGGATTACACCCTCTTGAAGGCCGCCGAAGTGACCTTGGCCGCCGGGGGCTCACACTTCCTTGTTGTGACGTCTAACGATGCGACAAGGCGTTCTGTCGGATCGACACCGGGGACCTTCCAAACGAACGTCTACGGCAACACGGCTTTCACCACCTACAATCCGGGTGTGAATTACGACATCGTCAAGCCGGGACAAGACGTGATCATTCAGGTGTTGAAGCTCCCGAGCGGTGCGGCAGCGCCCCCGGGCTCCTTTGACGCTCAACAGGTCTACAACAACATCAATCCCCGGGTGATGAGGCCTAAGAAGTAGGTCCCGAGCCGGGCGCTGGCCAGAAGGTTCGGATCAGTCGGTGTGGGCTGATGAGCTGGAAAGTCCAGAGTTGCACCCATGCGCAAGTTTGCGGTCTATATCGCACTCTTTCTCGCTGCCGTCGCGTTGTTTGGCCGCAAGCCCGATGCGCCGTCTACGATTGCGCCAAGTCCACCCGCGCCCCCGGCTACCTCGTCTCCGGCTCAAGCCCCGGCTCAGGCTCCGGTGGAAACTCCGGGGATGGCCCTCGCACCGACCCCGGTCCAGACTGTCCCGGTGCCAACTCCAGAGAAGCCTCCCGCTGTCAGGATGTATGTGACTGGCAGTGGCGTTGGTTTCCGCTCTGGTCCCAGCACTGCCGCCGCCATCATTGATCGCTTCGACAGGGGCCGCGAGGTCAGTGTCCTTGGGTCGGCTGAGGAATGGTCGCAGGTGCGAGACCAACTCTCCCAGCGAGAGGGGTGGATGGCTACACGCTTTCTGTCGTCAACGAAGCCAGCGGCAGAAGAGGCTAAGCCGAGCAAGCCCAAGCCAACAGAGGTCACACCACAGCCACCACCTGCGGTCTCCGATGCCGCGATTGTTCAACGGATCATCGCCCAGTCAATCGCAAGCTATCCGGGGTCTTGCCCCTGTCCCTACAACACGGACCGAGGAGGGCGAAGATGCGGCAAAAGAAGCGCCTATTCAAAGCCCGGAGGATATGCGCCTATCTGCTTCGCGGGGGATGTGACGCAAGCCATGATCGAGGCCTTTGGGCGGCAGTGACGTAGTGCCTGAATTGCGACTGCTGACAGTCTATGGGCAGTCCGCTGATCGTTAATCTTATGATGCCATAGTTATGGCGTGCGTTGTCTGAGGTGATGTTTAAATGCGGATCTTTATACTCATTGCTGTATTCTCGCTGGTGACATCTCAATTAACCGGTGCAGCCGCAAATGCGGCCGAGTTCCGACCCGAGAAGACCGTTCGGCACGGGGTTTGGGAGGCCACGCTTTACAGGAACCTCGGTAGCAATCAGCTGTTCTGCGCAGCCGAGACCCGTGATGGCAATACCGATTTCCGCATCAACAGGTACAAGGTGTCAGGTGAGAGTTTCCTCGAGATTTATAGCCAAGAATGGTCCCTCATGCCTGGCAACGTGGGTTTCAAAATTGACTTCAACGTGAGAGGTCAGGCTTACACAGCAGAATTGCGTGGTCGCTCCTGGGGTGACAGCTACACCCATGATTTTACGGACGTGAAAAACTATGAGGCCCTATTAGGGCTGATAGCCCAATCGAGTTCGTTCGACGTTAAAAACTCAAACGATGTAACCATCGCTCAATTCAGTGGCATAGGAGCGAAAGATGCAATCCTGGCTTACCTTGAATGTGTGGAGGATTGACGGGGGACCCTAAGAATTTGGGCAGATTTGCAGCAGCCACTCTCGGCCCAGCACTCCGTTTCTCCGGCATTCCGCCTAGCGCTATCGAACGCCTACCGGGTAACTCCGTGCCAGCGGTTGTCGTCCAAATGACACAACGCAAATTGGAGCAGTGCGATGTAAAGATTACTTGCTCTGCACTAACAGCCGTTTTCCGCACGAATTGTCTTTATGAAGTCGCGGCCGCCCCGTTTCACCGTACTTATCGTGGCCGATCCATCGCATCGCCGTGTCCCGTTCTGAAAATGATATCTGACAGCGAAACGGCTCTCACCGATCCTGCGGATGTCGAGCAGCGTGATTGGCTCAGACAGAGCGCCATAGAACGCCGTGAGAGCCTGGGGGCTGAATGCTCCCTTTCCCGTCTTCTCTGGAACGACAAAAGTCGCTGCAAGCCTTCCATTCCCCACTCGTAAGGCAGCATAGAACGCTTCTATCGTGGTGGCAGCCGTACCGTAGCTCTCAACGATATCACGCGCAGAAGCGACTGACTTCACCCAAGCTAGCAGAGGTCGATGATGGTGGCCTGTCATTGCTGGCATCGGATCCACGACTTCTACCAAGACATCGGTATCCTGCAGACGGGCCAACTCCTTCTCGGTCCATTCGTTCGGAACGAGCTGGATCTCGTCGAACATATGCGATGGGTCCGCGAACTCGTCGCCAGTGATGCAGATCGAGCGATCGAGTTTCAAAACATACCCGGGTTCGGGAGTGTCGCCCTTCTGCACATCCTCGAAATTCGGAGGGCCTGCGAAGATCCTATGCGTCAAGTGGCCACTGAGGCTGGAAGGCTCTCCCTTGGAAACATCGTAGCAGTCTGCATGAGCGATTGAGCCGAACACCATCGATGCAATGATCGCGCAGATCCCAGTGTAGGCCCTCATCGCTACTCTCCAGTTTACCAACGTGAGAAAGATAGATGGATAGCCCATAGATTTGTAGTCGCTTTCTTTCCTTGATTTGAGACAAGGAGAAACTCGTGGGCAAATGAAGCGAGTTTACTTAGGCATGCGCCCGACCCCGGCCAACGAGGTCTCGCTGTTCAAGTTCAAGGACGCCGGTGTTCTGCGGATCGGACGCTTGCCTCATCCTCGGCCTTACGAACGCGGGAAACGCCTATGCACGGCTCGAAGATGGACAGAAGACCAACATCCGGCGAACGGATGTAGGGTTGAGTGCTGGCCGACCGATGAGCGGACTAGCAAGAAAGTTGCTAGGGCGCACCCTCGCAGATCGTCATTGCTGAGAGCGGCCTCTACAAGCTGGTCCTCCGGTCGAAGGTCGCCGGGGCCAAGGACTTCCAGCCGCTGGCGCTCAGAACTGGGTGACCAAGGTCGTCCTCCCGGCCATCCGCAAGGACGGCGGCTATATCCACGGCGAGGAGCATGTGATCAGGGAAATGCCGCCAACGAATTGTTGGCCGGTGCCACGATCAAGTGGACCCCATGGCCGGACGTCAGACAGAAGCTTCGTGGTGCAGGCCAGACCTCTCGTGAGGCCGCAAACCACCTATTCGGACACATCAGCGAAGAATGCCTCGTCAACACCTTGAACGATGTAGTTTCGGTGTGTCCGAACACCGACACCGTGTTGGATCATAAGTTGCGCGAGCTTTCTACCGTTTATTAGTACCACTCGATGTTGGACGCGGTGGAGATATTCCTGCGCCTCCTTTGAGAAGTCAGACGTGGTCACAAAGACGCCCTTTGTCGCGCCCTCACCCGTCAGAGAACCTATGAACCTCTGAATATCGGGACGGCTCACCTTATTTTCCGGAGCGTAGCGCTTCGCTTGGATGTACACCGCGTCCAGTCCGAGAGCATCCTCGTGGATCACGCCATCGATCCCACCGTCACCAGCCACCTTGGTCAATTGCCCATTAGACGCTTCACCGCCACCATAGCCCATAGCTGTCAGCAGCTCGAGAATGAGGCGTTCAAAGCGTTGCGGTGACATCTGCTGCAGAAGCGCTTGCAGTTCATCCCGAAGGGCGGAGTTGAGCAGCGAATACGCAGCTTCGATGGCATCTTCCGGCGTTTGGCTGTCATCCATCGGGGTAACTGGAGTGATCGGAGCAGCATCTGAAGAGTACCTCTCGGTATCAACTTGACGGGACTGCACGATCCAGTCTGTAAATCCACTGAACTCCGCGAGCGTTGAGTTATCAATCTTCTCCGGCTTCCGGGAGAGCAGCGCCTTGCCTGCTTCTGTTATGACATGCTGGTTACGCCGAGGCGACATTAGAAGGCCAGCTTTCGAAAGGTAGGTTCGAGCCCAGTGTGTTCTGCTTTGCAGAATGGTGACACGGCCGCTAGGGATCAACTCCGCAGCTTCATCATCGCTGATGCCATACATCGCTTTGAGCCTTGGCACACACTGCGCGACATTAGTGGCGCCCTCCGCGAACAGCTTGAGGGTGGGGAGCATCAGGGTTTCATAATCGGGAATGGCCATTGATAACACCGGGGTTGCACTTATTCAGACGGTGATCATGCACAGCCGCGTAGCTTTTTCCAGCGTGAGGCCATGTAAAGGGTGAGGCGGGCGAGAGTGTTTCGTGGGAAGGGGAGTAGATTGTCAAAACCCGAAAAACTCGCGGCGCGAAATCGACGAAATACCAGACGGCTCAGCGATCACACTGCCATTCGTCCGCCCGGCCGCACCCGTGTCCGGGGCCTCCTAAACCCATACACTTTACCAAGATCCCGCCAAGCAGAACAACAACCAGTATCGTCAAAACAATATTCCCTCCCCGCTCCCGCTCCTTTGTGATCTTGTCCATAGCGTCGATTTGCAGGGGACCAGACCAATTCGCCCGGCGGCGGGCATCGGCTGCCTTCTGGGCTTGGTGAGCTTCTGCGGCTAATCTCTGCTCGGCGTTGAAGAGCTGCCGAGCCGCCTCCTTCTCATCTGCGTAACGCTCATATTCCCACCAACCGCGCTGCTTCATTTCGCTGCGCAAAAAAGCGTCCAGTTCGGGCGGGTCGCCAGTACGCAGGGGAAACGGATTGTAGGCGACGTTATAGAATACCGTACCGCTAGCAGGATCAGGCTTTCCCGGCCCCTCCTTGTACCACCATTGCCTTATGTCCTGCTCCTCTAGGATCATTCGGGCACGACGGCCGGTTAAGATACGGAGCGGAGACCTTGGAGGGCGGTCGGCCATTTCTTCCTCTCGCTGCTAACCATTTCCTTGGACGGCACCCAATAGACGGAGGCTCAGGATCAAAGGGCTGCACCGAGGGCGATCTTGCCCTGTCCCCACTTGAATGGTGAGCGTCTTCCCGCACCCATGTTGATCCACGTACTATCCCGCTGGTGTTACCAAGAACGTGGGTACGCACTCTGGGTACTTTCTTGGGTACTCACTTTTTCGATGATCGTATCAAGCGATTGAAATCATTATCACATTATAAATAGAGAGGAGGTTGGTGGAGCTAAGCGGGATCGAACCGCTGACCTCTTGCATGCCATGCAAGCGCTCTCCCAGCTGAGCTATAGCCCCAAACCATGGGTCCGGCATTGCCGGTTCCGGGAACCTGCCGAACAAGCTGTCCGGCGGGGTGGCGGCTTATTACTTCCGGTGCTCGGAGATGGCAAGCCGAAAATTGCAGGCTCGGAAATTTTTTCGTGATTTCCGAGCCTGACAGAGTCGATCAGACTTCGTCATCGTCGCCGGTAACGCCGATGATGCCGGTCATGTCATCGTCATCATCGTCTTCGTCGGCTTCGAGGAAGGTATCGTCGTCATCGTCGTCGAGTTCGACATCGTCGTCGCCGATATCCGGGATGTCGTCATTGCCGTCGTTGTCATCCGCCTCCTCGAGCGAGACCAGCTCGACCTCGGTGTTTTCGGCGTCGACTTCAGCGACTTCCTCCTCTTCGGCCTTTTCCATAATCGTGGCGACCGAGGTCTCCTCGAAGTATGAAAGCGGCCAGGATTTGCCGGTGTAAGGCGACACGACCGGATCGTTGTTCAGATCGTAGAATTTCTTCCCCGTGTCCGGGCAGGTGCGTTTGGTGCCAAGTTCTGCTTTCGCCACTGTCAAAGCCTCTTGAAGTCCTGAAGAAATTACCGGCGCGTGCGGTCAATCCGCTTTTACCCGGTCAGACTGTTAGCCGGTCCCCATAGTCGTTGCAATATCTTCTGTCAAAGGCAAACTTTGCGACCCCATTGCGGGCTTTTTGACAGACCAGGGATGACCGTATTTCCGCTTTGTGCTAACGAGCCGGAAAACAGCGCCGAGAGAAGCCCGACGAGAAGCCCGACGTTCGTCCCCGGTGCATCACACGAGACCTGATCAGAGGACGACTGAATGGCGGATGAGAGGCCGCAGCAACTCGCGATGGCGTGCATCTCACCCAGCACTCCGGCATCATCCGCCTCCTTTTGACAACACGACAGAACCGGGCGACCCAATCATGGTATTACAAGGCTAAGCTGCATGGCTTCTTTCATCATCGCCATCGACGGTCCTGCTGCGGCGGGCAAGGGAACCCTCTCGCGGCTCATCGCAGCGCATTACGGTTTCCACCATCTCGATACGGGGCTGACCTACCGCGCGGTCGCCAAGGCGCTGCTCGATGCCGGCCTGCCGCTGGATGACGAAGGAGTCGCCGAGAAAACGGCGATCGAGATCGATCTCGCCGGCCTCAATCGTTCAGTTCTCTCCCAGCACAGGATCGGCGAAGCCGCCTCCAAGATCGCCGTCATGCCGTCGGTGCGTCGTTCGCTCGTTGCAGCCCAACGCAGGTTCGCCGCCAAGGAGCCCGGTGCGGTTCTCGACGGCCGTGACATCGGCACGGTTGTCTGCCCCGACGCACCGGTGAAGCTCTATGTCACGGCCTCGCCCGAGGTGCGCGCCAAGCGCCGCTATGAGGAGATCATCGCTGGCGGTGGCTCGGCGGTCTTCGATGAAGTTTTTGCCGATGTAAGGAAGCGCGACGCGCGCGACATGGGGCGCGCAGACAGCCCGTTGAAACCTGCGGACGATGCGCACTTGCTAGACACGTCGGAAATGAGTATAGACGCGGCATTCTTGGCGGCTCGCGATTTCATCGATGCTGCCTTGAAGAAGCACTGAACTGCGGTTGCCGGCTTGCCGGGAGCCTTGATCAAACCAGCCGATACGATCGTCCCCGCGCCGGACAGCCCTTCAAAGGGCGGACGATCTGTCAGGCTTTGTACAACTCGAACCCACCGGCGCATACCGCGTCCTTGTTGGATGCGTTTAGGAGATTTCATGTCTGTTTCTACTCCCTCGCGCGATGATTTCGCAGCAATGCTCGAAGAGTCGTTTGCCAAGACCGATCTGGCAGAAGGCTATGTAACCAAGGGCATTATCACGGCCATCGAGAAGGACGTCGCAATCGTTGACGTCGGTCTCAAGGTCGAAGGCCGCATCGCGCTCAAGGAATTCGGCGCCAAGGCCAAAGACGGCACAATGAAGGTCGGCGACGAAGTCGAAGTTTATGTCGAGCGCATCGAAAACGCTCTCGGCGAAGCCGTTCTGTCGCGCGAAAAGGCTCGCCGCGAAGAAAGCTGGATCAAGCTCGAAGCCAAGTTCGAAGCTGGCGAGCGCGTTGAAGGCGTCATCTTCAACCAGGTCAAGGGCGGCTTCACTGTCGATCTCGACGGCGCCGTAGCCTTCCTGCCGCGCTCTCAGGTGGACATCCGTCCGATCCGCGACGTGACCCCGCTGATGCACAACCCGCAGCCCTTCGAAATCCTCAAGATGGACAAGCGTCGCGGCAATATTGTCGTATCGCGCCGTACGGTTCTCGAAGAATCCCGTGCCGAGCAGCGTTCTGAAATCGTTCAGAACCTCGAAGAAGGCCAGGTCGTTGACGGCGTCGTCAAGAACATCACCGACTACGGTGCGTTCGTCGACCTCGGCGGCATCGACGGTCTGCTCCATGTCACCGACATGGCATGGCGTCGCGTCAACCATCCGTCGGAAATCCTGTCCATCGGCCAGTCGGTCAAGGTTCAGATCATCCGCATCAACCAGGAAACCCACCGCATCTCGCTCGGCATGAAGCAGCTCGAGTCGGATCCGTGGGATGGCATTGCCGCCAAGTACCCGGTGGGCAAGAAGATCTCCGGCACCGTCACGAACATCACCGACTACGGTGCATTTGTCGAACTGGAGCCGGGCATCGAAGGCCTGATCCACATCTCGGAAATGTCCTGGACCAAGAAGAACGTTCATCCCGGCAAGATCCTTTCGACCACGCAGGACGTCGACGTGGTCGTTCTCGAAGTCGATCCGTCCAAGCGTCGTATCTCGCTCGGCCTCAAGCAGACCCTCGAGAACCCGTGGCAGGCATTTGCCTACAGCCACCCGGCCGGCACTGAAGTTGAAGGCGAAGTCAAGAACAAGACCGAATTCGGCCTGTTCATCGGCCTCGAAGGCGACGTCGACGGCATGGTTCATCTCTCGGATCTCGACTGGAACCGTCCGGGCGAACAGGTCATCGAAGAGTTCAACAAGGGTGATGTGGTCAAGGCTGTCGTTCTCAACGTCGACGTCGAGAAGGAACGCATCTCGCTCGGCATCAAGCAGCTCGGCAAGGATGCCGTCGGCGATGCAGCCGCTTCCGGCGACCTGCGCAAGAACGCTATCGTTTCCTGCGAAGTCATCGGCATCAACGATGGCGGCATCGAAGTGAAGCTCGTCAATCACGAGGATATCACTTCCTTCATCCGTCGTGCCGATCTCTCCCGCGACCGCGATGAGCAGCGTCCGGAGCGTTTCACGGTTGGTCAGGTTGTCGACGCTCGCGTCACCAACTTCTCCAAGAAGGATCGCAAGGTGATGCTGTCGATCAAGGCTCTGGAAATCGCTGAAGAGAAGGAAGCTGTTGCTCAGTTCGGTTCGTCCGACTCGGGCGCTTCGCTCGGCGACATCCTCGGCGCAGCCCTGAAGAACCGCGGCGGCGAATAAGCCTCCATAGAACTGAAATGAAAGAGCCCGCCGGTCATCGACCGGCGGGCTTCTCTTTAGGTCGCAGAATGCCCCGGGCTGGCCGCGATCGCGATCGCCTTCAAGACCAACCGGCCATGCGCCAATAGAGATCGTTCGGAGTTTCGTCCTCGCCACCAGCTTCGATCTGGTCCGCTCGTTCGCTCTCGTTCATGTGCGGCTGGCCGATGCTTTCGGGCTGCGCCTCGCCCTCCCTTTCGTCTTCGCCTCGCTCGTCGGCTAAGCCATCGGCGTCGCCGTCGCTCGCCTCACCATCCCGATCATCGCGGAAGCGATGCTTTATTCCTTTCTGCTCCTCCATCTCGTCCTCGGCGAAGAGATAGCTGACCAGTGGCAGCGGCACGCCGTCGCGCCCAATGGCAGGCTGACGCTGCAAGGCGGTCTCTACATCGGGCAGATCATGCGGGAGGCTCTCCCTTGCCGACCTTGCATCATCCGCAGCTTCGGCATGGACCGCAGCGCCTTCCGGTTGGTCGAGCGCCTCGTCGATATGGCGCTCCGTCGCGGGCACCGATTGCTTGGCAGCGGCCTCTGGCCCGTCGCCTGTAAGGCCTGCGTTCTGCGACGCCTGTGCGGCCTCGGCATCGCCAGCGGCGGCAGAGCGCAACAGGCGCGCGGGTTCAGGCTCGACTTCCTGCGCTGTCCGGGAAAGCGGCAGCAGGGTCTCCGCTTGGCTGGAGCTCTCCTCCGTCCAGCGCTTAAGGGCGAACAGCGTCTGTGCCTTTGTCGTCGGCTCTGGCTGATCTTTGCCGTCCTTCTCGGGCGATATCCGGATCATCGGGCCGGCCGGTTCTAAGGAAGAAGTATTCTTGGAGGGCACCGGATCGTCTGCGGTATCGATGACAGCAGCCGGGGTCGCACGGGCACTCGTCGCAGGCACTTCAAACGACTTCTCAGCCGACATCCTGCCCGATATCGCGGGCGCTTCGCTTTCCTTGCCAAGCTGGCGTGCCCGTTGCTCCTGTGGAGGAGCGGCGTCATCGGTCCCCTTGCCTGTTTCGACCAATGCCGGTTCTGCTACGGAACCGCGCGCGGTGCTCATCGCACCATGAAACATGGCGGCCTGCATAGCGCGGGCGGCCGCGAGCTTCAGCGTCTTGCGTGACTGCTCGTCCTGCATGCCGAAAAGCCTGCCTTTCGCGACTGACGCCATCGGGTCGTCGGGCGCCTCGCCGTCGACCAGGACAATCTCGCCGCGATTGGCCTCACCCACCGACGTCGACGTTTGTTGGGCGGACGGAAGCCCGCGTGCCGGGTGGACCGGTGCGGCACTGGAGCTCAGTCGACCTGCAGACGTCTGCGCAGTCAAGGGAATTGCCCCAGCACGCGCTTCGCCGGAATTCTGACGATAGGATGTCACCACCGTCCGGGTGGCAAGATCCTTGTCCTTGGTTCGATAGTGCTCGAGATAGATCGCAAGGGTGGCAGCTTCCGGTCCAACGGGATTGCGGAAGGCTTCCATCAAGGTGCGCAACTGCAACCCCGCGAACATTTGGGTCAACTGGCGCTGGACGGATTGCCGCGCCTGCGGACTCAACTCGCCAAGCGCCTGGACGAGGCGGGCCGCATAGCCGCTTCCACTCTCGCCTTCGCGCCGCTCGATGCCGAGCCTATTGCCCAGCAGGTTGACGAGCATGGCCAGGCTCTCAGACATCCGTTCCTGGCTGGACAGGATGAGAATATTGAGACGGCCGGCGATGGTTGCGTTCTGTTCCAGGCCATTTGCTGCTTGGGGTGGCGCGCCTTGCGGCCGCAGATTTGCAGCGACCGGACCGGCTTGCACGGGGCGCGGTTCCTGAAACCCAATGGACGAATTGGCGGCGGCGTTGACCGGAAGCAGCATGATAGCTCCCCATCCTGCAATTTGCTGAAGGATCACTGGCAATAACGGTTCGCTCATGCGACCGGATTCTCCGTCGATGACGACGGCGCCTTTTAAGGAGGGACTTGCCCTGTCCATGATCGGATATCTTGCGGCACAATTCTTAAGAAAGCGTTAACCATAATTGCGACTACTAACCTTGTCGCCCAATGGGGCCTCGCGTACAGATTTTGAACAATGCGATTCCCGCCCAAGCGGTTTTCTGCGCCCGACAACAGAACGCTGGATGCTGTCCGATAAATCACCAAAATCTCATTCTGAACACAGACAGCTACAAGCTGGGGCATTACCTGCAGTATCCTGAGGGGACGCGGGCAGTCTCCAGCTACATGACCACGCGAGGCCATTCCTACAAGCCCGAGGTGATGTTCTTCGGCCTACAGATGTTCCTCAAGGACTATCTCTCGAAACGCGTCACGTTGGCCGACATCGATGAGGCCGAGGAGATCGCCGCGATGCACGGCCAGCCCTTCGACCGATCGGGCTGGATGCGTGTGTTGAACGCCCATGGCGGACACCTGCCCCTCGTGATCGAAGCCCTGCCGGAAGGGGTTGCGATCCGCCGCGGTGTTCCGGCAATGCAGGTGGTCAATACCGATCCACAGCTCCCCTGGTTGACCGCCTATATGGAAACGGCGCTGCTTCGCGCGGTCTGGTATCCCTCAACAGTGGCAACACTTTCCTGGCGCCTGCGCCAGACGATCCGCCCCTTCCTCGACCGAACGTCCGATCGCGCCGATCAGGTCATGGCCGGCATGGTCAGCGATTTCGGCGCGCGTAGCGCCACCAGCCTAGAGCAGGCCGCCATCGGCGGTGTCGCTCATCTCGTGCATTTCCAGATGTCCGATTCCCTGCCAGCCATCCACCAGGCACGCCGCTGCTATGGCGCGCCGATGGCCGGCCGCTCAGTACCCGCATCGGAACACACGACAATGACCGCCTGGGGGCAGAGCCGAGAGACGGAAGCCTATTCCCATATGATCGACCGCTTCGGGCGTTTCGGCGCCTATTCGGTTGTCTCGGACAGCTACGACCTGCACAACGCCGTCGCCGAGATCTGGGGCAAGACGCTGCAGACGAAGGTCCGGGCTGCCGGTGCAACACTGATCGTCCGCCCCGACAGCGGCGATCCGATCGACACGCCGGTTCAGGTCGTGGCTCAGCTCGCCTATGCCTATGGCACACAGCTGAATGGCAAGGGCTTCAAGGTGCTCGATGACACCGTGCGCGTGATCCAGTCGGACGGCGTCACGGCGCAGGACATACAAATGATCCTCGGCCGCCTGGAGGGTATGGGATTTGCCGCCGAAAATATCGCCTTTGGTGTCGGCTCCACGCTCCTGCAAAAGCTCAGCCGTGACACGCTTTCCTTCACCATGCTGGCAAGCGCGCTGCAGGATGACAGTGGCTCCTGGCACGATATCGGCCGACGGCCCGCCAACCCCAGGGAGCGTCCACTTGCTGCCGGCCGCCAGGCCGTCATTCGTGACGGAAAAGACATATTTCCCATTCCCCTTGCCGATCTGGGACAGCGGGAGAACCTGCTTCAGCCGGTCTGGCAGGACGGACGGCTGTTGAAGGACTGGGGATTTGAAGAGATCCGCCGCCATGCCGATGCCGCCATGGAGCAGTGAGCGTCACGGCGAAACGTTCCTGAACATACGATAGAGACCATTATCGTCGGAATTGACCGCGGATATTTGGCCCGAGCGGTCTGTGCTCGGTTCGGAATGGTCCCGGCCAAGGGCATCCAGCCAGGTGGCCGGAACGTAAGCCTTTTGCACCTCGATCGGGGGATCCGGTGCATCGTAACCTTCCCACCCGAAGTCCATGGAGGACCCCGGTGTGGGATTGCCAGTCTCTTCGAGCCAATGACTGAGTATCTCGCTGACGGCAGCGTCTTCCGCATCGCTGCGGGCTTCAATCGGAATAGCCGCACGCGTGTGGGTCAAAGGGTCTACAGGTTTTGTCGATGCTTCCATCATGGCCGCATTCATGTCTTTGGTCATCGTTCAGTGGACAGGGATGATGCGCCGGAATCATTAAAAACCGGTGCAGGTTCCTCCCATTGCCAGACCAAAGGGGAGCGCCCTTTTTTCGGCAGGACAAACTGCGACTGGATGAAAGGCGCTTTCGCTCGCCCTTCTCCTCCACCGACCGCAATGGTGCGGCGCTGCTGGCGCTCAACGACGAACTTGCCGCGGAGCAAGCCGATGCCGTCGGGCGTACCGGCCGGAAGGGGGAAGCCGCCCTCGCGGCTCTGGCAACGGCGAGAGCGGAAGGCGTCGAAGCTCCGCGCATCGTGGAGCTCGCAGACGAGGCCGCCGAACTGGGCGGAGCTCTCTTACGCAGTGGGAAATCTGCGGCTTGCCCAGCCAGACGCATGCGGTGAAGAGCTATCAGACCCCGTGCAAGATGCAGGCTCACGTCGGAGCGGGACCAAAACGGTCAGGCGGCCCCTTGACCTGTGGCGATGGCTGACTGAACGGTGGTCAGCTATGGGCGAAAATGTCGGTCTCTTCCCAGCCGAGCAGGTCGAGCTTGGCGCGCGTCGGCAGGAATTCGAAACAGGCCTTGGCATGCTCGATCCGTCCGTCCCGGACCAGGCGCGCGGTTTGCTTGTCGCGCAGGGCATGCAGGTAGAGCACGTCCGAGGCGGCGTATTCGAGCTGCGCCGGCGACAGCCTCTCGGCCGCCCAGTCGGACGACTGCTGCGCCTTGGAGATATCGACCTCCAGCATCTCCTTGAGATTGTCCTTCAGGCCGTGGCGATCGGTATAGGTCCGGCTGAGACGCGAGGCGATCTTGGTGCAGAAGACCGGGGTGGTGGTGACGCCGAAGGTGTGGAAGAGCACGGCAATGTCGAAGCGGCCGAAATGGAAGATCTTTTCGCGGCTCTGGTCGGCCAGCATGGCGACCAGATTCGGCGCCTCCGTCTGCCCTGCTGCGATGCGGATGACGTCGGCGGTGCCGTCACCCGGCGAAAGCTGCACGACGCACAACCGGTCCCGGCGCGGCACGAGGCCCAGCGTTTCAGTGTCGATGGCGATTGCCCCGGTATAGCGGGCCGCGTCGGCTGCGGAAATGTCACCTTCGTGATAGCGGATCGTCGCTGCCATCATTGTCTCCAGATCGCGATGAATGTTGTTGCCGCCGGCTATAGCTGAAAGCAGAGCAAAGCACTACCGCTTTCGCCCGAGCCCCGACAATCGCGTCGGCGCTGCGCAGATCATAGCGTCGGCCGGCTGACCGGGCCCTCGACCGTCAGTTCGGTGAAGGCCAGGGTCTGGTCGAGATGGGCGGCTCGAAGCGCCAGCAGCTTTTCTGCATAGCGCAGGCGAACCGGGAGATAGGCCGGGTCTTCCGCGACATTGCGCAGTTCCATCGGATCCGCCTTCAGATCGAACAACAACGGCGGCATCCCGGAAAAGTGCACGTATTTGAACCCCTCGTCACGCAGCACCGACAGGTTGCACTGGTCGGAACGCAGGCCGAACTGCGCCTCCCGCGTACCATTCACCACATCACGGAAATCGAATTCGAAGAAGGCCGCGTCCCGCCAGCGCTCCGGTTCGCGGCCCGCGACGAACGGCAGAAGGGAGCGGCCGTCCTGATGATTGCGCGGGACAAGGCCAAGCCGTTCGCAGAGCGTCGGCATGATGTCGGCGGCGCTGGTGAAGGCGTCGACCTGCCGGCCCGCAGCCGAGGTCGCCGCAGGATCCCGGATGATGAGCGGAATATGATAACTGCCCTCGTGATAGCCGCCCTTACCCAGGCTCCAATGGTCGCCCATCATCTCGGCATGGTCGGACGTGAAGAGGATGATGGTGTTGTCCCACTCGCCGCTGTCGCGAAGTGCGGAGACGATCCGGCCGAATTGCGCGTCGACCTCGGCGATCATGCCGAAGTAAGTAGCGCGGATGCGATCAAGATCCTCCGCGCTCCAGTCGCTGACCGGCCCCTCTGCGCCTCGGACAAAGCTTGATTTCTGCTGGATGGCCATGGCGAAATGCAGGAACGGGTGCAGGTCTGCCTCGTCCTGCCGATCGGCGGCGCGGGCATAGGCCGGTCCGTCGCCGGGCACGAACATGCTGGCATAGGGTTCCGGCACGCAAAAAGGCGGGTGTGGCCTCAGAAAGGAGATGTGCGCGAACCACGAACGATCCTGGATCTCCCGCCAGTTGAGGAAGGCATCGGTCAGGAAAGCGGTCTGCGTCTCGTCGCTCGAATAGGCGGGGGGAGCGTTCAGGTGGTTCGTCTTGTGGACGTCGCGGGTAAGCGCATCCCCGTGCCCCTTCGACCGCAGCCACGAAAGCCATTGTTTCTCATGTTCGAGCAGGATCTGGCCAACGGTGAACCCGGGCAGCACGCCTTCGTAGCTGTTCAGTACCGGGTCCTGGGGATCGACCGCGCGCGGATCGGGCGAGACGTCGGTATAGCCGAACAGGGCCGGATCATAGCCGGCGCGTCGCGCGGCGAGCGCCAGGTTGTCAAAGCGCGCATCGAGCGGCGAGCCGTTCTGGCAGACACGATGATTCGCCTGGTAGAGGCCGGTGTAGAGCGTTGCGCGGGCCGGGGAACAGGGCGCGGCTCCGGCATAGTGACGGCGGAACAGGACACCTTCAGCGGCGAGCGCATCGATATGCGGGGTCATGACCGTCGGATGGCCCGCCGCCGACAGGCAGTCGCCCCGCCACTGGTCCGCGGTGATAAGCAGGATATTCGGCTTCATGAAAGGTGGCTCCGGCGAGACATGGTTCTTTCGGGCGATCGACCACTCGACCACTCGACCACTCGACCACTCGACCACGGCCGTGCAGTTTCCTCGCTCTGCGGCAAGAAGCAAATGAAAAGCAGAAGTGTCCGGCACGTCGCACCAGGTTATCCGCTACCATCATCCATGGAACCGGGCCAACCCGATCTACGAGACACCTCCGGGTTCAGGAGCCCCTGCATCAGTTGGAAAACTCTGGGCGGTTTCGCCCAAGGTTTGATCAATTTCGAGGCAGATGCCGCCCCGGCAATTCTGCTTTCCGCTCGCAGTATTATGATCGCGACCAAAACGCCGCAGTGAGCCATGCAAAAATAGCACTGCTGCATTGCAGCAATCGAACTGGCAATCGGGAAAAAAGAGAATATCTTACAACCATCGACGCGGCGCACTCCTCCTCCCAGTGCCGCTAGATAGGATCGGCAATCCTCCTCCTCCTCCCAATTGCCGATCAAGTTTAAGAGCCTGGCGCACCTCCTCCCGCGCCAGGCTCTTTTCGTTTTGGCCTTCGGCCCTTTCCTCCCCCATTCCCGAAAACTATAGTTGGCATTCGACCGCTCTATTTGAACTCCGGCGGAAATGGAGGATATTTGCCCGCTTTGACGCAATCCGAATTTCGGCCTTGCCCGACGCGCAGGCTTCCCGAGGAGTTCCCATGACTGACATTACAACGGTAACGATCCGCGAGGCGCGTGCCGAGGACGTCGGCCTGTTGCACGAAGCGTTGCTTTCACTCGCGCGCCACACCGGCGACGAGCACAAGATCGAGAGCACAGTGGAAGATCTGCTCGAACACGGCTTTGGTCGGCAGCGCTCCTTCGAGGCGCTGATCGCCGAAATCGGCGGTCAATTTGCCGGCATGTGCCTTAGTTTTCCGAGCTTCTCAACCTGGCGGGGACAATCCGGCATTTATGTTCAGGATCTCTATGTCGATGACGCGTTCCGGGGAAAACGAATCGGTGAACGTCTTCTTCAGGCCGCAGCCGCGCGTGGACGTGCCCGCGGCGCCCGTTACCTCAGACTCTCGGTCGAGCGAGCCAATGTCTCGGCCCAGGCTTTCTACGAACGCATCGGGGTCAGTCACTCGCGCGATGAACAGATCCATATGATGCGGGGTGAACAATTCGATACTTTTGCGCAGCGATGGAACGGCGACGAATGAGGGCATCTCCAGCTGGATTGCCGATGCAGCAGCGCCATCCCCGTATTACCCCCTGCAATGGGCACACATTGCCTCGTCCACGCAACCACCCTACTTATAATCAGGACTGGATGAACGGCAGGGACAGGAGACCGGCAATATGGCAGTGAAATTCGGGACGAGCGGCCTGCGCGGGCTTTCCACGGAACTGGCCGGCAGCGTCTCGGCACTCTACGCCACAGCCTTTGCCCGGTTTCTGCTCGGTGAAGGGCTGGCGGCTCCCGGCGGCCCGGTCGTCGTCGCCCAGGATTTCCGCCCCTCTAGCCCCGAAATCGTCGCGACCGTGATGGCTGCGCTTAAACGGGCGGGCCTGACGCCCATCGACTGCGGGCCCATCCCGACACCGGCGCTCGCCCTTTATGGCGGGAAGATCGGAGCGGCCGGCATCATGGTGACTGGGTCACATATCCCCGCCGACCGCAACGGCATCAAATTCTACCGCCCGGGCGAAGAGATCACCAAGCGGGATGAGGCAGCGATCACCACGCTCGCCGACACGCTTTCCAGCGATACGACCGCCAACCTGGTGGAGGCCGGCTCGGGCGAGAACCACCAACAGGCGGCGACAGAACTCTTCCTCGCCCGCAACATGGCTGTGCTACCGGATGGCGCGCTGAAAGGTCTCCGCATCGGTATCTACCAGCATAGCACGGTCGCCCGCGACATGATGGTCAAGGTATTCGAGCACTATGGCGCGACAGTCTTCCCACTCGGCCGCTCCGAACAGTTTATCCCCGTCGACACCGAAGCCGTTTCGGATGACACGATCCGGTTGATGGCTGAGTGGACAGACGAATTGTCGCTCGACGCGGTCGTTTCGACCGATGGCGACGGCGACCGGCCCCTGGTGGCAGACGAACACGGCCGACCACTACGCGGCGATTTCCTCGGCCTCATCGCCACCCGCTTCCTTGGGGCAAAGGCGGTAGCGACACCGGTTACCTCGAATTCCGGACTGGAAGCCATCGGCGGTTTCAACGTGATGCGCACGCGGGTCGGCTCGCCCTTCGTGATTGCCGCGATGGAGGAAGCTCTTGCCGCCGGCGAGGCTGGCGTGATCGGCTTTGAGGCCAATGGTGGCCTGATGCTGGGCTCCAATTTCACGATTGGCTCCTCGACGCTGAAGGCCCTTCCGACGCGCGACAGCTTCCTGCCGGCGCTTGCCGTGCTCGGCACGGCGGCCAAAGCCGGTCAGTCACTCTCAGAGTTGGCAACAGCCTATAGCCTGCCGATCGCGCTCAGCGACCGGTTGGAGAACTTTGCCGTCGAACGCAGTGTGGCGCTCATGGTCCATCTGAGAGCATCGGCGGACAACCTTTCGGGCTTCGTAGCGCCAATCGGCATGATCAAGGCGGTGAGCGATATCGACGGACTGCGCATCACGCTCTCCGACGACAGCGTCATCCATTTCCGTCCCTCGGGCAATGCGCCGGAAATGCGTTGCTATGTCGAGGCGCCGGATCAGCGTGCGGCGGAAGCGCTACTCGCCAAGGGGCTTGCGGCGCTCAACGACTGGAAGCCGGCTGATTAATTGTCGATCACGAAGATTGCGCGGAAATCGTTGACATTGGTGCCGGTTGGACCCGGCACGTACAGGCTCTTGGCGAGCGAAAAAGCCGACCAGGCGTCATGACCGGCGAGAAACGTGCGTGGATCGCCACCAGCGGAGCGAATGAGTGCCGCCGTCGTGCCGTCGGCGAAAGCGCCGGCATTGTTCTCCGAGCCATCGATACCGTCGGTGTCGGCCGCCAGTGCATGAATACCGGCTGAACCCTCGATATCGAGCGCCAGTGACAGCAAAAACTCGCTGTTGCGCCCGCCCTTGCCGTAGCGATCGTTGGAAATCGTCACCGTCGTCTCGCCACCGGAGAGGATCACCACCGGCCGGGCGAAGGGGCGGTTTCGCTCCCTCACCTCCCGCGCGATCGCGGCATGCATGCGACCGATATCGCGGGCCTCGCCCTCGATCGCGTCGGAGAGGATGACGGCCGGAACGCCGAGTGCCTCCGCCTTGCGCGCAGCCGCCGCGAGCGAGACGCTGGCCGAGGCGATCACGTGCACTTCGTTGCGGGCAAAAACCGGGTCGGCCGGATCCGGCGCATCCGCAGCTTCGGTTTTCAGATGGGCCATGACGGCGGCGGGGAGTTGCATCCCATATTCGGCGATGATCGCCAGCGCCTCCGCGGGGGAAGTTTTCGACGGCACGGTCGGCCCCGAGGCGACGAAGGCCGGATTGTCGCCCGGCACATCGGAGACGATCAGGCTGACGACACGGGCCGGCGCACAGGCTGCGGCGAGGCGCCCACCCTTGATGCGCGAGACATGTTTTCTCACCGTGTTCATCGCCGAGATCGGCGCGCCCGAGGCGAGCAGCGCCTTGTTGACGGCAATCTCCTCTTCCAGCGTCAGCCCGTTCGGCGGGGCGGGCAACAGCGCCGAGCCTCCGCCGGAGATCAGCGCCACGACGAGGTCGTCCTCGCTGAGACCTTCAACCCTCTTCAACAGGGCATCCGACGCCCGCAATCCCGCCTCGTCCGGAACCGGATGGGCCGATTGCAGGACCTTGATGCGCTGGCAATGCTCGATCGGGCCGTGGCGCGCGACCACCAGCCCTTCGAGCGGACCATCCCACAGCCTCTCGAAGGCGCCGGCCATCTGGCTCGCCGCCTTGCCGGCGCCGATCACGATTGTGCGGCCCTTGGGTCTTTCCGGCAGGTGCGCCTTGATCGCGGCATAGGGGTCTGCAGCCGCCACGGCCGCCTCGAAAAGCGATGTCAGGAAAACGCGTGGGTCTATCAGGGTCACGAATTTTGGTCCGCTATCTCGATGTCATAGACCAGAATGCCGTCGAGGCCGTCGACGGCGTTGTCGACGATCCTGGCGCCGGTCTTCCGGTGTACGCATCTGCAAGATAGGCATCCCGCGCCTCCGGTCCATCGAAATCGACGACGAAGCCCTCACTATGGCCCTTGTCCATGCCTGTTTCCGGGCTGACATTATTGCCAATGTGGGCGGCGAGAACGCCGGGCAGTCGCGATTTCAGCGTCGCAATCTCGGCATAGATCGCTGCCTTGGCTTCCTTCGGCGTTTCGCGACGTCTGGGCGATGGACTTCGTTCACGACCAGCTCGCAACGGGCAAGAAACTGCGCATCCTAGCCGTGGTCTGCACTCATTTACGCTTTTGCCCTGCAGTCGACGAAGGCGGGCGTCGTGTTCCTTGCCTGGCTGAACGGGCATCAGGACCACTTCACCATGCCGGCCGGCATGCAGTCGGCCCGGGGCATCCTGCACTATTGCGACGTCTTCCGCCTCACCGACCAGGCCAATGTGCTCGACCACCCGGAACTGGCGCTGCTGCGCATGGAGAACTTCGTCGCCGTCAATGGCGGGCGTTGACCGGCCGCTACCCATCTGAACCGATCGAAGCCGTTTGCCGTATCGGAAGATAGGTAAACGGTTCGAGAGGTTTTCATGGAAAAGATCAGCACGATGCAGCGGGCAGGTGCCAGTGTGACAGCAACACGCCGCATTGCCTGGATCACCGGTGCGAGCTCCGGCATCGGCCGCGCTCTGGCGCTGCGTCTCGTCCGTGACGGTTGGACCATCGCTGTCAGCGCCCGTAGCGTCGATGAGCTTGCTTCGCTGGCCACCGAGAGCGATGGACGGATCGTCGCCTTCCCGCTCGACGTGACGGACAAGGCAGCGGTCGACGAAACCGTGCAAGCGATCGAGGATCGGTTGGGATCCATCGATCTCGCTGTTTTTGCCGCCGGAACCTATTTCCGCGATTATGCCGTGGGTTTCGACAGCGCTCGCTTCCGCGCTATGGTGGAGTTGAACCTGATCGGCACGGCGCAGTGCCTCGAAAGGGTCATGCCGGCGATGATTGCCCGGGAGAGCGGCCAGATCGCCGTCGTCGCCTCGGTTTCCGGCTATGTGGGCCTACCGGGCGCGGCCAGCTATGGCGCAACCAAGGCGGCACTCAACGTCATGGGCGAGGCCCTCTATCCCGAGCTCCGGTCGCATGGCGTGAAGCTGTCGATCGTCAACCCGGGTTTCGTCGACACGCCGCTGACCCGCAAGAATGATTTTCCTATGCCTTTCCTCATTTCGGCAGAGGAAGCCGCCGACACGATCGCTGATGGTCTTGTCGCCGGCAAATACGAAATCGTCTTTCCGCGGAAAATGGCGTTGGCGATGAAGGTCCTGCATGCTCTTCCGGCGCGTGTGCGGTTCGCGCTGACGCGCCGGATGCTGAAATCACCGTCCTGACGGCTCAGGCCGGCCTGTCGAGGCGAAACTGCACGACATCGATGCGGCCGGTGCGAAAACCGACGGCACAATAGTGCAGATAGAAGCGCCAGAGCTTGTAGAACTTGCGGTCGAAGCCGAGCGTTTCGATCGTCGGCCAGTTGGACACGAAGGCTTGATCCCAGGCAAGCAGTGTCCGGTCGTAGTCGCTGCCGAAGGCGAGCATATGGCCGACCTCGAGTCCCGCATGCCGCGCGCCGGCGCTGAAGGCTTCGACCGAGGGCAGCATTCCGCCGGGGAAGATATAAGTCTGAATGAAATCGGCGTTGCGCCGATAGCTGTGAAAGCGATCCTCGTGAATGGTGATCGACTGTACCATCGCGCTACCGCCGGGCTTCAGCCGGTCCCGCACCGCTTCGAAATAGACTGGCCAGTTCTCCTCGCCGACCGCCTCGAACATCTCGATCGAAACGATCTTGTCGAACGTTCCCTCGCAGTGGCGATAATCCTCCAGGCGAATGTCGGCATAATCGGAGAGGCCGCCACGCTCAAGACGGTCGCGGGCGAACTTGGCCTGTTCGACGGAAAGCGTGAGACCCGTGACACGGCAACCGGTTGTGCGGATGGCGTATTCGGCAAAGCCACCCCAGCCGCAACCGATCTCCAGAACATGATCCTCGGAGCCGATTCCCAGTTCGCTGACAATTCGCGCATATTTCGCCTCCTGAGCCTCGGCGAGGCTTTGCGCGCGATCGGTGTAAAGGGCAGAGGAATAGGTCATCGTCCGATCGAGCCAGAGCTGATAGAACGTGTTGCCAAGATCATAGTGAAACGAAATATTTCGCCGGCTACCCTTTACCGAATTTCGCCGCAGACGATGGCGCAGCCGAGCGAGCCCGCCGATGAGGGCGGATGGTGCCATCAGTCCGGAAAAGGACTCTTCATTGGCGACAGCCAGCTCGAGCACGGCGCCAATGTCCGGGCTGTCGACGTCGCCATCGATGAAGGCCTTGGCAAAACCAAGCGTCCCGCCGGTCAGGAGGCGCAACAGCGCTCGCGGGCGGCGTAGGGTCAGAACCGCCTGCGGCCCGTGGGCAGCGCCAACCGCGACATGCTCGGCGCCACCTTCGAATTGTAGGACAAGACGTCCACTGGCGATCCGGTCCGCAGAACGACACAGTATCTTCTGCCACATCGGACGGGCGGCGGCGAAAGTCGAAGTTCCCTGTTCGGCGTAACTCATGGCTTTTCCATCCCGTTGTTCAACACGATCGTACTGGCTATCGGCTCGGATGCGGCCACGTGACGATGGATCGGTATGCGCTTCAACCAGAGTCGCAGCGCCTCCCAGTGGATCCCCCCGAGTACCTTTAGTGTCATCAGAGGATAGGCCAGCAGCATGGCTGATAGCGCGCGGTCCGAAAGTTCTCGCCGCTTGCCGGCAAAGGATGCGAAGAGCAACATTCCCTCGCGATCGGTCTCGCTGATGTTGACGGCGACCGTCTGACCAGGCTGATGGATGCGGAAATTGTAGGTGCAATCCATCGGCATGAACGGCGAGACGTACATCTCCTTGGCGCAGGCATGTCTCACCGCGCCCGGTTCGCCACCGACCGGGATGACGTAGGTGTGCCGCTCCTTGAAGGTGTTGCACACTTCGTAAAGGATGGCCGCCGGCGAACCGTCTGCCTTGTTGCAGAAATAGACCGTCAGCGGATTGAATACAAAACCCAGGATGCGCGGATAGCAAAGCATACGAATGGACATGCCCGGTTCGAATGCGCCGGCGCTCTTCAGGTGGCTTTCAGCCCAGGCCTTCAAACCGCCGATCGTTCCGTCACCATGATCCGTGTCACGCAGGGAGAACACTGCCCGTCGATTATATCCGAACAGCGAGAGGTTCCGGTCTAACTCCGGCAATTCGTCGAGATCGATCAGCAACGAAAACACGCTGTAGCGCATTTTGTGCTTCTTCGGCCGGTGCCGCACATGCAGCACATGTCCCGTATAGATTGCAGAGAGAAAGCTCATTCGGCTGCCTCGAGCTGTCGGACATGGTCTATTCTGGCGGATTCGCCCTCAACCGTCCACGGGCGCCGCACGCCTCCGAGCGCCTCCGCCACGGCGAGGCCGGCCTGCAACCCATCCTCGTGGAAGCCGCTTCCGAAATAGGCGCCACAGAACCAAGTATGATTGCGCCCTTGAATTTGCCAGAGACGCCGCTGTGCCGCAATGGCTTTCAAATCGAAGAGCGGGTGCTTGTAGTCCATCACTTTGATCACATGCTGCGGATCGATGGTACGGCTGGGATTGAGTGTAACGAACAGCGGCCGGGCCGGATCGAGCGACTGAAGCCGGTTCATCCAATAGGTGACGCACAAGGCCTTGCCATCGGCGTCACCACGGTCGGCGATATAATTCCAGCTCGACCAGACCTGCCGGCGCTTCGGCATCAGGCGCGGGTCGGAATGCAGCACGGCGGCGTTCGGGGTATACTGGAAAGCACCGAGAGTCTCGCGCTCGGCGGTGTCAGCGTCGGACAGCATGCCCAGCGCCTGATCTGCGTGGGCCGCAATGACCACGTCGTGGAACCGGTCGACATGGCCCTCGCCATCGGTCAGTTCCACGCCCAACGCGTCGCGCCGGACCTGGCGCACAGGTCGTCCGAGGCGAAGCTCGCCCGAAAAATCAGCGAGCAGGCGCTTCACGTATTCGCGGCTGCCGCCGGCCACCGTTCGCCACCTTGGCCGGTCATTGAGCGACAAGAGTCCGTGATTGGCGAAAAACCGGATAAATGCATGCAGCGGATAAAGGCGCATCTCGCCCGCTGTCGTCGACCAGATCGCTGCGCCCATCGGAAGCAAATGGTCCTCGACGAAGGAGGCGCTGTAGCGGCCGGACTCCAGATAGTCGCCGAGGCTGACACCAGCGAGATCGGGGCGCTCAAGAAGCCCGGGCGCTTCCTTGTAGAAACGAAGGACATCCGAGACCATCGACCAGAAGCGCGGTCGCAGGAGATTGGTTTTTTGGCCTGTAAGTCCCTTGAGACCCGAACCGGAATATTCGAAGGCTCCACCATCGAGCGAGGCGGAAAAGGACATTTCGGAGGCGAGCGTCGGCACCTTGAGATGCTCGAAGAGCGCAACCAGATTGGGATAATTGCGATCGTTGTAGACGATGAAGCCAGTATCGACCGCAATGTCGCCGGAACCTGAAGATGCGAGGACCGTGTTGGAGTGGCCCCCCGGCCGGAGTTCGGACTCATAGAGTACGACATCGGCATTCCTTGCGAGCAACCAGGCGGCGGAGAGGCCGGAAATCCCCGATCCGATAACTGCAATCCTGCGCCTGCCCGAAAACGTCGCCTTGCCGAAGCCGGTATCCATTGAATAAACCTCTTTTGCTGTTTGTTTTAGCCACACTACGCACCGGGATGGCGACCGGATCGATGGCGAGCGAAAGATTCAGGCTCAGTGATCCGCCTCAAAGCGGCGCGCGTAATCGACATCATGACAACAGCATTTTTCATATCGGCGGACGCAAGTCGGGGTGCTATGAGTAGGGTGGCGTGGCATACGCAAGCCATGCCGTTCAATCATGGGAAAAGACCGGCTTTGGCGAGCAATACCGACGAAGAGATTACCCAGCAGAGCCTTTCGCAGATGCTCACGGCTGTCGGACAGAGCAAGGACATCGAAGCTTTCGAGTCGTTGTTCCGACACTACGGGCCGCGGGTGCGCGCCTATATGGCCAAGCTTGCCCGCGACGGCCAGGCCGCCGAAGAGCTGATGCAGGAAACCATGCTCGCCGTTTGGAACAAGGCACATCAGTTCGACCCGGCGCGTGGCAATGTCTCAAGCTGGATCTTCACAATCGCCCGAAACCTGCGGATCGATTCCTATCGCAAGGATAAGCGGCCAACCTTCGACCCGAGTGACCCAGCCTTCGTTCCCGACGACGTGCCCCCGGCCGATGTCGAATTTGAAGGCCGACAGCAAGCAGACCGGCTGCACCGCGCCATGGAGACGCTGCCGAGCGAACAGCTTGAATTGCTGAAGCTCGCTTTTTTCAACGAGGAATCGCACAGCACGATCGCCGCCAAGCTCGGCCTTCCTATGGGAACGGTCAAATCGCGCATTCGTCTTGCCTTCGCCAAACTCCGCGCCGCGCTGGAGGATAACACATGACCATTCAGCACCATATCAGCGACGAACTCCTCCTGGGCTATGCGTCAGGCACGCTCGCCGAGGGTTGGAGCATCGCTGTAGCAACCCATCTGGCGCTTTGCCCGTCCTGCCGTCGCCGGCTCGACTTCATGGAACATGCTGGCGGCGAAGTGTTGGAAATGGCGTGCTCCGATGTCGCGGACGACTCTAGCTGGGCGGCGATGAAGGCACGGCTTGGTGAGGACAAGGCCTCGGCCTCAACCGTGGTGGCCGCGCCGGGGCCATCGGCAAAGCCGACGAAGTCGGCGGGAGACGTAGTCATACCGGAACCGCTTCGCTCCTATCTCGGCGGCGATCTGGCGGATCTGAAATGGAAAGCGCTCGGGCGTGGCGCCTATCATATCCGTATTCCGACAGGCGACCGGGAGACAAGCGTGCGGCTCCTTAGGATTCCGGCCGGCAAGCCCGTGCCGGAACATTCGCATGGCGGGCGGGAGTTGACGCTGGTGCTTAAAGGCAGCTTCCAGGACGGCGAAGCGCTGTTCAGGCGTGGTGATCTGGAGGAAGCCGACGAGAGCCTGCAGCATCAGCCTGTGGCGACACCAGATGAGGACTGCATCTGTCTGGCCGTCACCGACGCGCCGCTGAAGTTCCGCGGTTACCTGATGCGGCTGGTGCAGCCAGTGCTCGGCATCTGAGCCAAGCGCCTGCGAACGTAACGACCCTGGATCGGATCATGATGACCTATGCCATTGCCTATGTCGCCACCGCCGTTGTGTTTTTCGGGCTCGACTATGTCTGGCTGTCGCGCATCGCCATCGCATTTTACCGCCGTCATATCGGCGAACTCCTGCTGGCGACGCCCAATTTCGCCGCGGCCGGGCTGTTCTATCTCTTCTATGTTGCCGGGATCGTCTATTTCGCCGTCATGCCGGCCGTGTCCGGTGGCAGCTGGCTGATGGCGCTGGCGGGCGGCGCGCTGCTCGGCCTGATCGCCTACGGCACCTATGACATGACCAATCTTGCAACGCTCAAGGACTGGTCGCTCACGGTGACCATTGTTGACATGGTCTGGGGAAGTTTCCTGACCGCCACTGCAGCGACTGCCGGCTATTTCGCCGTCACACGCCTGACGTCCTGACGGCCTCTGGTAGGGTAATACAGCGCGCCCTATCTGCAGGTTCATGATGAAGCCCGAAACCCTGCTCTATCCGACCCAAGCGGGCCTTTACTGCCCGGTCGGCGACTTCTACGTCGACCCCGTTTGCCCGGTCGAGCGGGCGCTGATCACCCACGGGCATTCCGACCATGCGCGCCCCGGGCACGGCAAGGTTCTGGCAACACGGCAGACCCTCGATATCATGCGCATTCGTTGCGGCGCAGAGTTCTGCGGCAGTGAGCAGGCGGTCGATCTTGGCGAGCGCCTCATCCTCAACGGCGTCGGCATCAGCTTTCATCCGGCCGGACATGTGCTCGGATCGGCGCAGATCGCCGTCGAAAAAGACGGGATGAGAATCGTCGTCTCCGGCGACTACAAGCGAAGCCCCGATCCGACCTGCGCGGCCTTCGAGCCGGTAGAATGCGATGTGTTCATAACCGAGGCGACCTTCGGCCTGCCGGTGTTTCACCATCCGGACCCGGTCGACGAAATCGCCAGGCTGCTGACCTCGCTTCGCCAGTTTCCGGAACGCAGCCATCTGGTCGGCGCCTATGCGCTCGGCAAGGCGCAGCGTGTCATATCGCTCTTGCGTCGATCGGGCTACGATCGGCCGATCTACATCCATGGCGCGCTGTCGAAGCTGTGCGCCTACTATGAGAACCAAGGCGTCGAACTCGGTGATCTCAGGCCCGCGACCGACGATGACCAGGATGCGCCAAACTTCCGCGGAGAAGTGATCGTCGGCCCGCCTTCGGCCTTCAACGATCGCTGGGCGCGGCGCTTTGCCGATCCACTTTCAGTGTTTGCCTCGGGTTGGATGATGGTTCGCCAGCGCGCCAAACAACGGGGCGTCGAGCTGCCGCTCGTCATTTCCGACCATTGCGACTGGCCGGAACTGACCGAAACGATCTCGGAGCTCAATCCGGGAGAAGTCTGGGTTACTCATGGCCGCGAGGAGGCGCTGGTGCGCTGGTGCGAGTTGCAAGGTATCGCGGCGCGGCCGCTGCATCTGGTGGGCTACGAGGATGAGGGAGACTGATCGCACATGAAGGCCTTCTCCGATCTGCTCGATCGCCTCGTGCTCACCCCGAGCCGCAACGGCAAGCTGACACTGCTCATCGACTATTTTCGCGCAACCCCGGATCCGGATCGCGGCTATGCGCTGGCGGCGCTCGCCGGCACGCTGGATATCGGCGCGGTCAAGCCGGCCGTGCTGCGCGAACTGGTCCTCGAGCGGATGGACGAGGTGCTGTTTCGCTATTCCTACGATTATGTCGGCGACCTCGCCGAGACGATTGCGCTCGTCTGGGACGGGGAGAAGGGCGCGCCGGAGAGCGAAGTCGAGCAGCCGCGACTATCGGACGTGGTGGAAAAAATGCGGTCGCTCGGGCGAACCGAAATCCGGAACGCGGTGCGCGATCTACTTGACCGGCTCGACAGTTCGGGCCGCTTCGCCTTTCTCAAGCTCGTGACCGGCGGCCTGAGGATCGGGGTCTCCGCCCGGCTTGCCAAGCAGGCGCTGGCGGCTTTCGGAGACAGGGAAATCGTCGAGATCGAAAGCCTGTGGCATGGCCTTACGCC
The DNA here is from genome assembly GCF_964021225.1 of Rhizobium arsenicireducens. Classification (NCBI taxonomy): domain Bacteria; kingdom Pseudomonadati; phylum Pseudomonadota; class Alphaproteobacteria; order Hyphomicrobiales; family Rhizobiaceae; genus Rhizobium; species Rhizobium arsenicireducens. The sequence continues at coordinate 3,297,002 of NZ_CAXHYK020000001.1, forward strand.
GCCCTACCAGACGCTGTTTGCCTGGCTGGAGGGGCGAGCGGAAAAACCGGCACTGGCGACACCCGCCATCTTCCATTCCGTCATGCTGTCGACGCCGGTTGGCGAGGGCGACCTTGAGAGCCTCGACCCGGCGGACTTCGCTGCAGAGTGGAAATGGGACGGCATTCGCGTCCAGCTCTCCCGCTCCGGCAACCGCACGCGGCTCTACTCGCGATCGGGGGACGATATTTCCGCGGCCTTCCCGGATGTCGTCGAAGCGGCCGATTTCGAGGGCGCGATCGACGGGGAACTGCTGATCGGCGGAACGCTGCGTTCCAACGAGCCCACCCGCACCTTTTCCGACCTGCAGCAGCGGCTGAACCGCAAGGCGGTCTCGTCGAAGATGCTGGCAGAATACCCGGCATTCCTGCGCGCCTACGACATTCTCTTCCAGGGGGAGGAAGATGTGCGCTCGGAGACATTCGTCCAACGCCGCGAGCGATTGGCGGTTCTGATCGACGCCAGCCAGCCCACCCGCTTCGATCTCTCGCCGCTCGTGCCTTTTTCCAGTTGGGAAGAACTCGAGCGTCTGCGCACCAATCCGCCCGATCCGGTGATCGAAGGCGTGATGATCAAGCGGCTGAACAGCGTCTACCAGGCGGGACGCGCCAAGGGGCCGTGGTTCAAATGGAAGCGCGAGCCGTTCAATGCCGATGCCGTGCTGATCTATGCGCAACGCGGGCATGGCAAACGGTCCAGCTATTATTCCGACTTCACTTTCGGGGTCTGGACGGTGGGGGCGACCGGCGACGTGCTGGTGCCGGTCGGCAAGGCCTATTTTGGCTTTACCGACGCGGAACTGGAGATCCTCGATCGCTACGTGCGCAACAATACCATCGAACGGTTCGGGCCAGTCCGGGCCCTGCGAGCGGAACCCGACCATGGCTTCGTCGTCGAAGTCGCCTTCGAAGGCATAGCGCGCTCGAGCCGACACAAGTCGGGTATCGCCATGCGCTTTCCGCGCATCTCCAGGCTGAGACAGGACAAGCTGCCTCGGGATGCCGACCGCCTCGCCACGCTTCTCGCGATGATCGACTGAGTATGTCCCCATAGCCCCGATTTCCTTCATGACCCTCACCGGACTGTGAGGCCCCATATAACAGCCTTCGCTTGCCAATATCGCCGCCGCAGTTGTACCTTCCCCCCCAGGAGGTGGTCGCCGGAGGAGGAATGCGGTGGCCAAACACTTGATGTTCGCAGGACACGATCCACTTCTCGTGGCGCTTTCGGTCGCCGTCGCGATCCTGGGCGGCTATACGGGCTTCGGCATTGCGGCCCGCATCCGCACGGCGTCGCGCGCCAATCCGCGGCTGCTTCTGACCGGCGCGGCAACCTTTCTTGCGATCGGCATCTGGACCATGCATTTTGTCGGCATGCTGGCTGCGCCGATCCCGGCAGACGCAAGCTATCTCGTCCTGCCGACCGTCATCTCCTTTCTGCTGTGCGCCCTGGTGGTGGGAATCTCGCTGTTCTTTGTCAGCATAGGCAAGCCGTCCGAGGGGCGGGTCAGCGCCTCGGCCCTTCTGCTCGGGCTCGGCATCGCCTCGATGCACTATGTCGGCATCCATGGGCTGGCCGGCAATTTCTCCATCGAGCATGATTATGGAATGCTCGTGCTCTCGGTGGCGATTGCCGTCGCAGCGGCCTATGGAGGCTTGAAGATCTATCTCGCCCGCCAGGGCGGCTTGCGGCTGGCACTCAGCGCCATCGCCTTCGGCATCGCGGTCTCCGGGATGCATTACACTGCCATGTACGGCATGCATTTCGTCCCGGCCGCGCAGGGCCATCACCACGAGTTCGGTGGGCTGGTCGCGTCACCGCAACTGCTTTCGCTCGCGGTCGCGCTTCTTTGTTTCGTGATCGCCGCCGGATTCCTGCTGTTTCTCGTTCCCGAGCACCGGCAGCGATTGGTCGCAATCGGTCCAGACGAAGGCGACCTCGGCACAATCGATCCGCTGGCCGGTCTCGAATATCGGCCTTCGCGCCAGGTAGACCAACCCGCTTCGCGGGCCCTTCCTCTGGGCGGTATCGGCCAGCCAAGGCTGACACCGGTCGCTCGTATTCCCCTCGTCAGCGCCGAAGGCACCCTTCTCATTGACATTTCCGAGATCCGCAGCATCCGCGCCGACGCCCACTATACGCTGATCCATGACGGGCAGCGCGAGCGTATGTGTCCCTGGTCCATATCCGAGGCGGAGGCCCGGCTCGATCCTGATCTCTTCACCCGCGTTCACCGCAGCCATATCGTCGCGCTACCGCATGTCAGCTTCATGCGCAAAGAAGGCGACGGCGCCGTTATCGAACTCGACGGACCTGTGACACATGTCGTTCCGGTCAGTCGGGCCAAGATTGCTGAGGTCAAGGCGCGGCTGGGTCTGTCACGCGGCACGGCCATGCGCCAGTAAGTCAGAACAACTGACGCAGTTCGTGCGGAAAATGCCGCAATTCGTGCGAAACGGCGGGCTTCGTGACGAGATCAGAGCCCGCCGCTTGCGCATCCTGAAATGCGCGAACACCCTTCCCTCATCGTTCGTGTCGACGCCCGACCGACGAATGGGAGGAAGACCATGATACCAGGCGAATTCGAATACCATCGGCCAGCAACGCTCGCCGATGCCGTGAAACTGTTGTCCCAGCTCGGCGAAGAAGCCCGGCCGCTCGCCGGCGGCCATAGCCTCATCCCGATGATGAAGCTGCGCTTCGCAACACCGGAGCATCTGATCGATCTTGGTGGCATCGGCCAGCTCAAGGGCATCTGTCGCGACGGCGACGCGCTGGTCATCGGTGCGATGACCACGCAGCACGACATTATCGCATCCGCCGACATCGCCTTGCATTTGCCGATTGTGAAAGAAACGGCGCTGATGATCGCCGATCCGCAGGTTCGCTATGTCGGTACGCTCGGTGGCAATGTCGCCAATGGCGATCCGGGTAACGACATGCCGGCCGTCATGATGGCGCTCGGCGCAAGCTATCGCCTGGAAGGACCGGAAGGCACCCGCGACATTCCGGCCACAGATTTCTACCAGGGCGCCTATTTCACCGCGCTCGAACCCGGTGAAATCCTCACCGCCATCTCCATCCCGGTTCAGCCGGCTGGCCACGGCTATGCCTACGAAAAGCTGAAGCGCAAGGTGGGTGACTACGCGACAGCGGCAGCGGCCGTGACGCTCACCATGGCGGGCGGCAAGGTCGCTGCCTGCTCGATCGCGCTCACCAACCTGTCCGAGACGCCTTTGCTGGCGGAAGCGGCGGCGCAAGCCGTGATCGGCACGAGCCTGGATGACGCCGCGCTGAAAGCGGCAGCTGCGGCGGCACGCGCGGTGATGAACCCGGCGGCCGATGCGCGCGGCACCAGCGAATATCGCACCCATGTCGGCGGCATCATGGTCATGCGGGCGCTTACACGCGCCGCGTCGCGTGCTGCGGCCTGAGGAGGAACGACAAGATGGCGAAGACTCATGTGAAGATGATGGTGAACGGAGCTGAGGTCGAAGGCCTCGTCGAGCCCCGGACCCTGCTCATCCATTTCATCCGCGAACAACTGCTTCTCACCGGCGCGCATATCGGCTGTGAAACCACCCATTGCGGCGCCTGCACCGTCGACATCGACGGCCGCTCGGTAAAGAGCTGCACGCTGTTTGCCGTTCAGGCCAATGGCACCGAGATCCTGACGATCGAGGGCATGGCCAGTGCCGACGGTACGCTCTCGGCGCTGCAGGAAGGCTTCCGGCAGATGCACGGCCTGCAATGCGGCTTCTGCACCCCCGGCATGATCGTGCGCGCCCACCGCCTGCTTCAGGAAAACCCCAACCCGACCGAGGAAGAGATCCGCTTCGGCATCGCCGGCAATCTCTGTCGCTGCACCGGCTACCAGAACATCGTAAAGGCGATCCAGTACGCCGCCGCCAAGATCAACGGAACTGATTTCCAGGAGGCAGCAGAATGAACGACATGACTCCCACGCGGGAAGAGAGAGAAGCCCGCCTCGAAGGTATGGGTTGCAAGCGCAAGCGCGTCGAGGACATTCGCTTCACCCAAGGCAAGGGCAATTACGTCGACGACGTGAGGCTGCCGGGCATGCTGCACGGCGACTTCGTCCGCTCGCCGCACGCCCATGCACGCATCAAGTCTATCAACACGGAGAAAGCGCTGAAGGTGCCCGGTGTGCTTGCGGTCCTGACCGCGGAAACGCTGAAGACCGTCAACCTCGCCTGGATGCCGACACTGGCCGGCGACGTGCAGATGGTGCTGGCCGACGGCAAGGTGCTGTACCAGAACCAGGAGGTCGCCTTCGTCGTCGCCACCGACCGCTATGCCGCCGACGACGGTATCGGAGCGGTGGAGGTCGAATACGAGGCACTGCCTCCCCTGATCGATCCCTTCACCGCAATGAATGCGGATGCGCCCGTGCTGCGCGAAGATCTCGCCGGCAAGACCGAAGGGGCACACGGCCCCCGCAAGCACCACAACCACATCTTCGAATGGACGGTCGGCGACCGGGAACTGACGGATCTCGCCTTCGACAAGGCGGAGGTGACGATCAAGGAGATGATCTCCTATCACCGCACCCACCCGTCGCCGCTCGAAACCTGCCAGTGCGTCTGTTCCTTCGACAAGATCAAGGGCGAACTGACCATCTGGGGTACGTTCCAGGCGCCGCATGTCATCCGGACGGTCGTGGCCCTGATCTCCAAGATCCCCGAGCACAAGATCCATGTGATCGCGCCGGACATCGGCGGTGGCTTCGGCAACAAGGTCGGCGCCTATCCGGGCTATATCTGTGCAGCAGTCGCCACCATCGTCACCGGCAAGCCGGTGAAATGGGTCGAGGACCGGATGGAGAACCTCACCACGACGTCCTTTGCCCGCGACTATCACATGACGACGGAAATCGCCGCCACCAAGGAAGGCAAGGTCACGGGCCTTCGCGTCCACGTGCTCGCCGACCACGGTGCCTTCGACGCCTGCGCCGACCCGTCCAAGTGGCCGGCCGGTTTCATGAACATCGTGACCGGCTCCTACGACTTCCCCGTCGCGCATCTGGCCGTCGACGGCGTCTATACCAACAAGGCGCCGGGCGGCGTCGCCTATCGCTGCTCCTTCCGGGTGACGGAGGCCGCCTATTGCATCGAGCGCGGCATGGACATCCTGGCACAGAAGCTCGGCATGGATCCGGCCGAGCTTCGCCTGAAGAACTTCATCAAGGCGGAGCAGTTTCCCTATCACTCGGCGCTTGGCTGGGAATATGATTCGGGCGATTATCACACCGCCATGAAGAAGGGCATGGAGACCATCGACTATGCGGGTCTCCGGCGCGAGCAGGCGGAAAAGCGCGAAGCCTTCAAGCGCGGCGAAACCCGCGAGATCATGGGCGTCGGCGTTTCGTTCTTCACCGAAATCGTCGGTGCGGGACCGTCGAAGAACTGCGACATCCTCGGCATCGCCATGTTCGACAGCTGCGAGATCCGCCTGCATCCGACCGGCTCGGGCATTGCCCGCGTCGGCACCAAGAGCCAGGGCCAGGGCCACGAGACGACCTGGGCGCAGATCATTGCCACCGAGATCGGTATCCCGGCCGACGACATCATGGTCGAGGAAGGCAATACCGATACGGCGCCTTACGGTCTCGGCACCTACGGCTCGCGCTCGACGCCGGTCGCCGGCGCTGCGATCGCGCTGGCCGCCCGCAAGATCCGCGCCAAGGCGCAGATGATCGCGGCCTACATGCTGGAAGTGCACGAGGGCGACCTCGAATGGGATGTCGACGGCTTTCGCGTGAAGGGCCTGCCGGAGAAATACAAGTCGATGAAGGACATCTGCTGGGCGGCCTATCATAGCGTGCCGCCGGGCATGGAGCCGGGTCTCGAGGCGGTCAGCTATTATGATCCGCCGAACATGACCTATCCCTTCGGCGCCTATTTCTGCGTGATGAACATTGATGTCGATACCGGGGTCTACAAGATCCGCCGTTTCTACGCGCTGGACGATTGTGGCACCCGCATCAATCCGATGATCATCGAGGGGCAGGTGCATGGCGGGCTGACTGAAGCCTTCGCAATCGCGATGGGCCAGGAGATCCGCTACGACGCCACCGGCAACGTGCTCGGCGGCTCGTTCATGGACTTCTTCATCCCGACCGCGGTCGAAACCCCGCATTGGGAAACCGACCATACCGTCACCCCCTCGCCGCATCATCCGATCGGCGCCAAGGGTGTCGGCGAGAGCCCGAATGTCGGCGGCGTTCCGGCCTTCTCCAACGCCGTCAACGACGCCTTCTCCTTCCTCGGGTCGACGCATATCCAGATGCCCCACGACTTCTGGCGCAACTGGGAAGCGGCGAAGTCGCTGGGGCTGACGGGCTGAGGGAGGCGATGAGAAAAGGCCCTCTCTGGCCTGCCGGCCATCTCCCCCACAAGGGGGGAGAAGACCGAGCCGAAAGCGCTCGCTTTTGTCCGCCGAGGGTTCGGCTGGGTTAGGCCCTCCCCCTTGTGGGGAGGGTTGGGAGGGGAGTGTTTTCCCGTCCTGTGGGGCAAGCCGGCAGTCAGGCCGTGCGTTCTGTGACCATCGAAAGAAGCGATACGATCCATGAGCAAGCTCAACCGCGATGAAATCGCATCAGGACTTTCCAGGGTCGGCTACGTCGCAGACGGCGAGCTGGCGACGGCGATTTCGCTGATGGCCTTTCTCAAGCGGCCCTTGCTCCTCGAGGGCGAGGCCGGGGTGGGCAAGACGGCAGTGGCGGCTGCCCTTGCCGATCTCTACGACACCCGGCTCATCCGGCTGCAATGTTATGAGGGGCTCGACCAATCGGCGGCGCTCTACGAATGGAACTACCAGCGGCAATTGCTGGCGATCCAGGCGCATCAGGGCCGTGGCGCGGTCGAGATCGAGGGCGAGATCTTTTCTGAGAAATACCTGCTGGAACGACCGCTGCTCGCGGCAATCCGCCAACCGAAGGCACCGGTCCTGCTGATCGACGAGGTAGACCGGGCGGACGAGGAGTTCGAGGCCTTCCTGCTGGAAGTGCTCTCCGAATTCCAGGTGTCCATTCCCGAACTCGGCACGATCCCGGCGACGACCATCCCGCATGTTGTGCTGACCTCGAACGGAACGCGCGAGCTCTCCGACGCACTACGCCGCCGCTGCCTTTACCACTATGTCGACTATCCCGAGCCCGACCGCGAGGCGCGCATCATCATGGCGCATCTCTCTAGCATCGGTGCCTCGCTGGCGCTGCAGATCGCCCGCATGGTCGAGGCGATCCGCAAGGAGGATCTGCGCAAGGTTCCGGGCGTCGCCGAAACGCTGGATTGGGCGGCCGCACTGGTGGGTCTCAACCTGCGCGACCTGCACGACGATCCGGAGGCCCTGCACGACACGCTGCTTTGCCTGTTGAAGACCCGCGAGGACAGGACGCGGATCAGCCCCGAGGTGACCGAACGTCTGCTCGGGAGGGTCGCATGAGCTGTTGCGGCCAGCCGATGAACCAGGACGAAATGGACGCCGTCTCCGGGCTGGTGTCGGAGAAGCTTGCGGCTTTTCTCAAGACTTTGCGCGACAATGCCTTTGCCGTCGGGCTCTCCGAGGGCAAGGATGCGGCCGCGCTGATGGCGGCCGGCTATGCGACCCGTCCATCGCTGTTGCGGCAGGCCTTCAAGCAGTTGTTCTGCGCCCGTAAGAGCGAATGGCAGCGCTTCGACGGGTTGTTCGACGCCTTCTGGCTGGCCAAACGGGTGCGCGGTCGTTCCGCCGTTTCCGGCACGCCGTTGCCCTCTGCCAACCCCGCGCTCAAGAGCCTGCAGGACCCACAGGCATCGCATCAAGGGAACGAGGCGACCGACCAGGTGCCCTCCTCCGGCGAAGACGGCACGGACCAGTCCGGCGAAGGCCGGATGGAGGGCGCCTCGGTCATCGAGAACATTGCCAAGAGCGATTTCCGCAAGCTTGCCAACCCGGACGAGATCGAGCGCGCCCATGCCGTCGCCGCCCAGTTGGCGCGCGCCATGCAGGCGCGCCTGACGCGGCGCGACCTGGCCCGCAGACGCGGCTATCGCATCGACCTTCGCCGCACCATTCACCGCAATATCGGCCACGGCGGCGTGCCGGTGTCGCTGGTCATGCGCCAGCGGCGCGAAAAGCCGCTCAGGCTCGTGCTGCTGCTCGACGCATCCGGATCGATGAGCATGTATACCGGCGTCTTCCTGCGCTTCATCCATGGCGTTCTCGACAATTTCCGCGAGGCGGAGGCCTTCCTGTTCCACACGCACCTCGCGCATGTCTCCGACGCCATGAAGGAGCGCGATCCGGCCCGCGCGCTCGACCGGCTGTCGATGATGGCGCAAGGGTCCGGCGGCGGGACGCGGATCGGCGATTGTCTCGCCACCTTCAACCGCCACCACGCCGCCCGCGTCATCCATTCGCGCACGTGCGTGATGATCGTCTCCGACGGCTACGAGACCGGCGACGCGGCAAAGCTCGGCGCGGAGATGGCGGCACTCGGCCGGCGCTGCCGGCGGATCGTCTGGCTCAATCCGATGATGGGCTGGGACGGCTATGCGCCGGAGGCCGCTGGCATCAAGGCCGCCCTGCCGCATGTCGATCTTCATGCGCCGGCCCATTCGCTGGAGAGCCTCGCGGCGCTCGAACCCTATCTGGCCCGATTGTGAAGGAGGCAAGCATGACCATGCATGTCGACGTTATGGATCTCATGGCGAAACTCAAATCGTCGGAAGAGGCCTTCGTGCTGGCGACCGTGGTCAGGACGGTCTCCGTGACGGCGGCGAAGGCCGGGGCAAAGGCGATCATCCGGCCGGACGGCACGATCGCCGCAGGCTGGATCGGCGGCGGCTGCGCCCGTGGGGCGGTGCTGCGGGCCGCCACCCAGTCGCTGCGCGACGGCAAGGCGCGGCTGGTTTCGATCCAGCCGGGCGACCTGCTCGCCGAACTCGGTGTGAAACCCGGCGAGGCGCGCGGCGGCGTGCAGTTCGCTCGCAACATGTGCCCGAGCCAGGGGACCATGGACGTCTTCATCGAGCCGATGCTACCGCGGCCCTCTCTCATCGTGTTCGGGGCAAGCCCGGTTGCCCTGGCGCTTGCCGCACAGGCCCGCCCGCTCGGTTTCAACGTGACGCTGGCGGGCCCTATGGACGATCTAGTAGAGGTGCCGGACGTGGACCATCTGGTCGATGGCTTCGCCATCGAACCCGACGGCCGCGAACGCTACCTTGTCGTCTCGACGCAAGGCCGGGGCGACGAAGCAGCCCTCAAGGCGGCCGTCGCCGCCAAGGCCGACTATGTTGGCTTCGTCGGAAGCCACCGCAAGATGGCCTCACTGAAGCGCGAACTCACGGAGGACGGCATCGAGCCCACCGCTCTCGATCGGGTGAAGGGGCCAGCCGGGCTCGATCTCGGCGCCATCACGCCGGAGGAAATCGCGCTCTCGGTACTCGCAGAAATCATTTCGATCCGCCGTCGCGGCCAGCGCGGCGAAACGGCACAACAGGCTTAAAGGAAGAGGAAGCATAGCATGGACATGAATGGCAGCGAACGCATCGAAGCGCCCGTTGAAACCGTCTGGCAGGCGCTGAACGACCCGGAGATCCTGCGACAGGCGATCCCCGGCTGCGAGAGCCTGGACAAGACCTCAGACACGACCATGACGGCTAAGGTCGTGCTGAAGGTGGGTCCGATCAAGGCGAAGTTCGAAGGCGCGGTCGAACTGCAGAACCTCAACCCGCCACATTCCTATACGATTGCCGGTGAAGGCAAGGGCGGCTTGGCCGGCTTTGCCAAGGGCGGCGCCGACGTCTCGCTCGAAGCCGACGGACCGAACGCGACGATCCTCACCTACACGGTCAAGGCCGAGGTCGGCGGCAAGATCGCCCAGCTGGGCAGCCGTCTGATTGATTCGACCTCGAAGAAGCTGGCCGGTGAGTTCTTCTCCAAGTTCGGCGAACTGGTCGGCAATTCAGCCGCCGCCGCCTGAGGGATCAAGCGCGCCGCGAGGGTGGTAGGACCTCTCGGGGCGCGCGATCTCAACCGCGCTTGGTGAGGCAGCGCGACACGCAGTCCCCCCATCCGGCGACTGCGGCCTGACGATCATCCTCGGCCATGCCCGGCTCGAAGCGGCGATCGCGTTTCCAATGTTCGGCAAAGCCTTGTCGGTCCGGCCAGATGCCGGCGCGGGAGCCGGCGAGCCAAGCGGCGCCCAGCACCGTGGTCTCGAGGATCTCGGGGCGATCCACCGGTGCAGCCAGAATGTCGGCGAGACGCTGCATCGTCCAGTTGGAGGCGACCATGCCGCCGTCGACGCGCAGCACGGTCCTTTCGCTCGCGCCATCCCAATCCTTCTTCATCGCCTGCAGCAGATCATAGGTCTGGTAGGCAACGCTTTCGAGCACGGCACGGGCGAACTCCGCGGGGCCGGTGTTGCGGGTCATGCCGAACATCGCGCCGCGGGCCTCGGCATCCCAATACGGCGCGCCAAGCCCGGTGAAAGCCGGAACAAGATAGACGCGCTGGTGCGGGTCGGCCTTGGCGGCCAGGCCGTCGGTCTCAGCGGAACTGCCGATGAAGCCGAGGCTGTCGCGCAGCCACTGCACGGCCGCGCCGGCGATGAAGATCGAGCCTTCCAGCGCATAGGTGGTCTCGCCGTTCAGCCGATAGGCGATCGTCGTCAGCAGCCGATTCGAAGATGCGACGCGGTCGGTTCCGGTGTTTAAGAGCGCAAAGCAGCCCGTTCCATAGGTGGATTTCATCATGCCGGGCTCGAAGCAGGCATTGCCAATCACCGCCGCCTGCTGGTCGCCGGCAACGCCGAGGATCGGGATTTCTGCGCCGAAGATCTCCGGATCGGTCACGCCGAAATCGTCGGCGCAGTCCTTGACCTCGGGCAGCATGGCACGCGGGATGGCCAGGATGTCGAGAAGTTCATCGTCGAACCGGTTTTCACCAATGTCGTAGATCAGCGTGCGCGAGGCATTCGTGGCGTCGGTCGCGTGCACCCGTCCGGCGGTCATCCGGAAGATCAGCCAGCTATCGATCGTGCCGAAGCAGACCTCGCCCTTTTCGGCGCGGACGCGCAGCCCCTCGACCGAATTGAGCATCCAGGCAAGCTTGGTGCCGGAGAAATACGGATCGAGCAGCAGGCCTGTCTTGGCGGTGAAGAGCGGCTCCAGAGCCTTGGCCTTCAACTCCTCGCAGAAACGGGCGGTGCGGCGATCCTGCCAGACGATGGCGCGATGGAGCGGTTCGCCGGACTTCCGGTCCCAGACCACGGCGGTTTCGCGCTGGTTGGTGATGCCGATCGCTGCAACGTCGCGCAGCGTGATGCCCGCCTTGGCGACTGCCATGCGGGTGGTCGAAAGCACGCTCTGCCAGATCTCCTCGGCGTCATGCTCGACCCAGCCGGAATCGGGGAAGAACTGGGTGAATTCCTGCTGGGCGACCCCGACGATGTGCATGTTCTGGTCGAAAACCATCGACCGGGTCGAGGTGGTTCCCTGGTCAATTGCCAGAATGTATCCGCTCATCGGGCCTCTTCTCCTTGGATGAAGACCGGGGCGCTTGATCTGCGCCCCGGTCCCTTGTCATGCTAACGAGGCAAGATCAATTCTGCCAGCTCTTCACCAGTTCGTCGTAATTGACGGTGAGCGGCTGTTCCTTCTCGTTTTCGATCTTCAGCTGCGGGGCGAGATTGCCCTTGGCAACTGCATCGGCGTTCCACTCTTCGAGGGTCTTCTCCTCGGCGAGCTTCGGGCCGATGTCGCCCTGAACGCCCGCACGTTCCAGGCGCTGCATCACCTTTTCCTGCTCGGCGCACAGCGAGTCCATGGCTTCCTGCGCCGACTTCGCACCCGAGGATGCGTCGCCGATCGCCTGCCACCACAGTTGGGCCAGCTTCGGATAGTCCGGAACGTTGGTGCCGGTCGGCGACCACTGGACGCGGGCCGGCGAGCGGTAGAACTCGATCAGGCCGCCGAGCTTCGGCGCACGCTCGGTGAAGCTCTCATGCTGGATCGACGACTCGCGGATGAGGGTCAGGCCGACATGGCTCTTCTTGACGTCCACGGTCTTGGAGGTGACAAACTGAGCATAGAGCCAGGCGGCCTTGGCGCGGTCATCCGGTGTGGACTTGAGCAGTGTCCAGGAACCGACGTCCTGATAGCCGAGCTTCATGCCGTCCTTCCAGTAGACGCCATGCGGGCTCGGAGCGAAGCGCCACTTCGGCGTGCCGTCCGCATTGACCACCGGCAGGCCGTCCTTGACGAGGTCAGCGGTGAACGCGGTGTACATGAACATCTGCTGGGCGATCTCGCCCTGCGACGGAACCGGACCGGATTCCGAGAAGGTCATGCCCTGGGCAGCGGCCGGCGCATAGGCCTTCAGCCAGTCGAGATACTTCTGGATGGCGTAGACCGAAGCGGGGCCGTTGGTGTCGCCACCACGGGCAACGCACGAGCCGACCGGACGGGAGTTTTCATCGACCTTGATGCCCCATTCGTCGACGGGAAGACCATTCGGCAGGCCCTTGTCGCCGTTGCCGGCCATGGAGAGCCAGGCATCGGTGAAGCGCCAGCCGAGCGACGGGTCCTTCTTGCCATAGTCCATGTGACCATAGACCTTTTTGCCATCGATCTCGCGGCCAGTGAAGAACTCGGCAATGTCCTCGTAAGCCGACCAGTTGACCGGTACGCCCAGATCGTAGCCGTACTTGGCCTTGAAATCGGCCTTGTTCTTCTCGTCGTTGAACCAATCATACCGGAACCAGTAGAGGTTGGCGAACTGCTGGTCGGGCAACTGGTAGAGATCGCCATCCGGCGCGGTGGTGAACTTCAGGCCGATGAAGTCCTCGAGGTCGAGGCCGGGATTCGTCACATCCTTGCCTTCGTTCGCCATCCACTTGGTGAGCGAACGGGCCTGCTGGTAACGCCAATGGGTGCCGATCAGGTCCGAGTCGTTGACATAGGCGTCATAGATGTTCTCGCCGGACTGCATCTGCGTCTGCAGCTTTTCGACGACGTCCCCTTCGCCGATCAGGTCGTGGGTGATCTTGATGCCGGTGATCGCGGTAAAGGCCGGGGCCAGAACCTTGGATTCATACTCGTGGGTGGTGATGGTTTCCGACACCACCTTGATTTCCATGCCGGCAAAGGGCTTTGCAGCATCGACGAACCACTGCATTTCCTTTTCCTGGTCCGCGCGGGAAAGCGCCGAGAGGTCACCGACCTCCTTGTCCAGGAACTGTTTAGCCTCGTCCATACCGGCAAAAGCGGAGCCGGTCATCGCCAGCAGCATGGCTGCGGTCGTCGTCAAAAGGTGCTTTCGCATGATTTTCCTCCCAAAGGTTGCGATTGCAGTCTCTTCGTAGTCCGGGATGGCGGAAGCGGCCCGCCATCCTTTTTTCTAGCCTCAGACGAAACGGAATACGCCGATCGCGTAGACCACCGACAAGGCGAGAGCCCACCACAGGTTGGGACCTCCCAGTCCCAACCATGCAAGGTGAATGAAAGCCGAACCGAGCAGCGATATGAACAAGCGATCGCCTCGCGTCGTTTCAAACCGCAGAATGCCGATGCGGGGATTGCCGCCCGGCGAGAAATATTCCCAGACCGCCATGCAGGCGATCAGCGTGAAGATGCCGATGAAGAACAGCGCAGTCGGCAGCGTCCATGCCATCCATGAGAAGTTCATTGTCTGCCTCCCTCCCCCTAGACGCGGCCCAGGGCAAAGCCCTTGGCGATGTAGTTGCGGACGAAATAGATGACGAGCGCGCCCGGGATGATGGTGAGCACTCCGGCGGCGGCCAACACGCCCCAATCCATGCCCGAGGCCGAGACCGTGCGGGTCATGGTGGCGGCGATCGGCTTGGCGTCGGTCGTGGTCAGCGTGCGGGCGATCAGCAGTTCGACCCAGGAGAACATGAAGCAGAAGAAGGCGGCGACCCCGATTCCGCTCGCGATCAGCGGCATGAAGATCTTCACGAAGAAGCGCGGGAAGGAATAGCCGTCGATATAGGCCGTCTCGTCGATCTCCTTCGGCACGCCCGACATGAAGCCTTCAAGAATCCAGACCGCCAGCGGCACGTTGAACAGGCAATGGGCGAGAGCCACGGCAATATGGGTATCGATCAGGCCGAAGGCCGAATAGAGCTGGAAAAAGGGCAGCGCGAACACCGCCGGCGGCGCCATACGGTTGGTCAAGAGCCAGAAGAACAGGTGCTTGTCGCCCAGGAAACGGTAGCGCGAGAAGGCATAGGCGGCCGGCAAGGCCGCCGCGACCGAAATCACCGTGTTCATCACCACATAGATGATCGAGTTGATGTAGCCGTTGTACCAGGACGGATCGGTGAAGATCACCATGTAGTTCCTGAGCGTCGGATTCTGCGGAAAGAGCGAGAAGGCCCCGAGGATCTCGTTGTTTTCCTTGAAGCTCATGTTGACCAGCCAGTAGATCGGCAGGAGCAGGAAGATGATGTAGATCGTCGGGATCAGGAAGGAAAAGCGGCTCTTGTCGTGGTTCATCTTCGCATTCCCCTTACTTGGCCTGAGCGTCGTGGCTGGTCATGACCGTGTAGAAGACCCACGACATGAGCAGGATGATCAGGAAGTAGATGATCGACATGGCAGCCGCCGGGCCAAGGTCAAACTGGCCGACCGCCATCTTGACCAGATCGATGGACAGGAAGGTCGTCGAATTGCCCGGGCCACCGCCTGTGACGACGAAGGGCTCGGTATAGATCATGAAGCTATCCATGAAGCGCAGCAGTACAGCGATCAGCAGAACCCGCTTCATCTTGGGCAACTGGATGTAGCGGAATACAGAGAAACGCGAGGCGCCGTCGATCTTGGCGGCCTGGTAATAGGCGTCCGGTATGGAGACGAGGCCGGCATAGCACAGCAGCACCACGAGGCTCGTCCAGTGCCAGACGTCCATGACGATGACCGTCACCCAGGCATCGACGGGGTCCTGCGTATAGTTGTAATCGATGCCGAGAACGGTCAGGTAGTGGCCAAGGAAGCCGATGTCGACGCGGCCGAAGACCTGCCAGATGGTCCCGACGACGTTCCACGGAATGAGCAGCGGCAGCGCCATCAGCACGAGGCAGACGGGCACGCCCAACCCCTTTTTCGGCATGTTGAGCGCGATCAGGATGCCGAGCGGCACCTCGATGGCGAGAATGACCAAAGAGAAGATCAGGTTGCGGCCGAGCGCATTCCAGAAGCGATCGGAAGACAGCATTTCCGTAAACCAGTCGGTGCCGGCCCAGAAGAACTCGTTGTTGCCGAAGGTGTCCTGCACCGAATAGTTGACCACGGTCATCAGCGGAATGACAGCCGAGAAGGCCACCAGCAGCAGAACCGGAAGGACCAGGAACCAGGCCTTGTTGTTGAAGGTCTTTTCCATCCTCAGCCCTCCTGCCCTGCGCGCCAGCTGTCGGCATAGATGCCGATGGCCTGGGCTTCGAAAGTGACACGTGCCTCGCTCGGGATTTCGGTGTCCTCGGGCGCGACGATCGACAGCGGATGGCCGCAGAACATGGTGCGGACGATCTTCTGGCGGCCGGTATCCTCGACCTTGGTGATCTTGACCGGCATGCCTTCGCGGCCGAGGCGGACGAATTCCGGCCGGATGCCGAGCTCGATCCGGGCGCCCTCGGCCAGTTTAGGCGCGCCGTTCAGCGCGATGGTCTGCTCGCCGACGACGGCCTGAGATCCGCTCACTGCTGCCGGCATGAAGTTCATGCCCGGCGAGCCGATGAAATAGCCGACGAAGGTGTGGCTCGGACGCTCGAACAGTTCGGCAGGCGTGCCGATCTGGACGATTTCGCCGTCATACATGACGACGACCTTGTCGGCGAACGTGAGCGCTTCGGTCTGGTCGTGGGTGACGTAAACCATTGTGAAGCCCGACTGGCGGTGCAGCCGCTTGAGTTGCGAACGCAGAACCCACTTCATGTGCGGGTCGATGACCGTCAGCGGCTCGTCGAACAGGATCGCATTGACGTCGGAGCGGACGAGCCCGCGGCCGAGCGAGATCTTCTGCTTCTGGTCGGCGGTGAGCCCCTGCGCCCGCCTGCCGGCCATGCCGGCCAGATCGGTCATCTCGAGGATTTCCTTCACCCGGCGGTCGACGTCCGCCTCCGCCACATGGCGGTTGCGCAGCGGGAAGGCGAGATTGTCGTAGACCGTCATGGTGTCGTAGACGACGGGGAACTGGAAGACCTGGGCGATGTTGCGCGCCTCGGTCGAAAGGGCGGTGACGTCAGCGCCGTCAAACAGGATGCGGCCGTCCGAGGGGTGAATAAGCCCGGAAATGATGTTGAGCAGCGTGGTCTTGCCGCAGCCGGAGGGCCCGAGCAGGGCATAGGCGCCGCCGTCGGCCCATTCGTGATGGACTTCCTTCAGCGCGTAGTCGCCGGCGGCCTTGGCCTTGGGGCTGTAGGCGTGGCGGATATGGTCGAGATTGATGCGTGCCATGGTCTCTTCCCCCCTCACGCCGCGGCGACGTCGGTGAGCGCGCGCCCGTCGGAGCCGAACGCCATCAGGTGGCGCGGATCGATGAAGACTTCGAGCTCGTGATCCGGATCGATGTCGTGGATGCCGTGGGCCAGCATGACCCAGCGTGCGCCGGCGAAGTGCAGGTGGATGAAGCTCTCCGAGCCGGCGATCTCCGAGACCAGCGTCTTGGCCGAAAGCGCCGTCGTCGCATGGTCGTTGCGCTCGAGATAGAGGTGATGCGGCTGGAAGCCGATCGTCACCGGACCATCGGCGATGGCGGCCAGATGGGCCGGGACCGGCAGGATCGGCCGGTCGGCCAGCAGGAACTGACCGCCGGATTTCACCAGCTCGATCGTGTTGAGCGGCGGATCGGCAAAAGTGCGTGCGGTCAAGAGGTCGAGAGGGTGACGATAGACCTGGATCGTCTCGCCGAACTGCGTCACCGCACCCTGGCTCAAGGTCGCGGTATTGCCTCCGAGCAGGAGCGCTTCGGACGGTTCGGTCGTGGCGTAGACGAAGATCGCGCCGGACTGAGCGAAGAGCTTCGGCAATTCCTCACGCAGTTCCTCGCGCAGCTTGTAGTCGAGATTGGCGAGCGGCTCGTCGAGCAACACGAGATTGGCGTTCTTGACGATGGCACGCGCCAGCGCCGTGCGCTGCTGCTGGCCGCCGGACAGGCTGAGCGGGGTGCGATCGAGATAAGGCGTCAGCCCCAACAGTTCGGCGGCTTTTTTTACCTCGCGGTCGATGGTCGCCTTATCCTTGCCTGCGATCCGCATCGGCGAAGCAATGTTTTCATAGACGGTCAATGCCGGATAGTTGATGAACTGCTGGTAGACCATGGCGACATTGCGCTTTTGCACTGGCACGCCGGTGACATCCACGCCATCCAGATGGATCGATCCGCCGGTCGGCTTGTCGAGACCCGCCATCAAGCGCATCAGCGAGGTCTTGCCGGAGAGCGTCGGCCCCAGCAGGACATTCAGCGACCCTCGCTGCAAGACGAGATCGGTCGGGCGAATGTGATATTCGCCAGCAACCATCTTCGACACATTGCGCAATTCAAGCATCTATTCCTCGGGCCTCCTCCGAACCGTCGGTCATTTTCAATACCGGCAAGCGCGCCCTAGCGGGCCGTCGCTTCCGCCATATACGTCGCGAGTTCCTGAGCCTCCCCGGCCGTCAGGAACAAACCTTGCTTGGTACGACGCCACAGCACGTCTTCCGCGCTGTGGGCCCATTCGCGGTCGATCAGCCAGCGGACTTCACATTCGTACAGCGAACCGCCGAAATGCCGTCCCATATCCTCGGCACGCGCTGCGCCGGACAAAATGGTCTCGGCATCTGTGCCGTAGCAGCGGACCAATCGCTCCGCATGGCCACGCTCCATGAAGGGACAGGCCTTCAGCAGTCTGTCGACTTCCGCCACATAGGCCGTCGCTTCGAAATCGCCGCCGGGCAATCGGCTCGTCGCCGTCCATGGACTGCCCATGGTGCCGATCGCCTCTCCGATCTTTTCAAGCGCGTGCTCGGCCAGACGCCGATAGGTGGTCAGCTTGCCGCCGAAGACATTGAGAAGCGGCGCTTCCTCCGTCGGGCGGTGGTCGAGCTTCAGCACATAATCGCGCGTCGCTTCCTGGGCTTTCGATGCACCATCGTCATAGAGCGGGCGCACGGCCGAATAGCTCCAGACGATGTCGTCCTTCTTCACCGGCTCGGCGAAATATTCGCTGGCCGCATTGCAGAGATACGCGATTTCCTCTTCGCTTATTTTCACATTTTTCGGATCATCCGTATAGTCACGATCCGTCGTGCCGATCAGCGTGAAATCATTCTCGTAAGGAATCGCGAAAATGATGCGGTTGTCCGGGTTCTGGAAGAAATAGGCGCGCTTGTCGGTAAACTTCTTCTTCACCACGATATGACTGCCCTGGACGAGCCGGACATTGTGGACATTGTTGCGGCCGAAGGCGCCGGCAAGCACCTGGTCGACCCAGGGACCGGCAGCATTGACCAACATGCGCGCCTTGAAGGCTTGCGACTTGCCAGTCGACTGGTCCAGAACCGTCACGGACCAAAGCCCGTTCTCCCGGCGGGCCGAGGTGACCCGGGTCTGGCTCATGATCGTCGCACCGCGATCGGCCGCGTCCCGCGCATTCAGAACCACCATGCGGGCATCGTCGACCCAGCCGTCGGAATACTCGAAGGCCTTGGAAAACATCGGCTTCAACGGCTTTCCGGCCGGGTCGCGGCGGAGGTCTAGTGTCTTTGTCGCCGGCAAGAGCTTGCGGCCGCCGAGATGGTCGTAAAGGAAAAGCCCGAGGCGTATCAGCCATGCCGGGCGGACGCCGCCTTTCTGGAAGGGCAAAACGAAACGCAGCGGCCAGATGACGTGCGGCGCCATCGCCCACAGCACTTCGCGCTCCATCAGCGCCTCACGCACCAGGCGGAATTCATAATATTCGAGATAGCGAAGGCCGCCATGGATCAGCTTGGTGGCGCCGGAGGACGTGCCCGAGGCGAAGTCGTTCATTTCTGCGAGCGCGACCGAATAGCCGCGGCCGACAGCATCACGCGCGATGCCGCAGCCGTTGATGCCGCCACCGATGACAAAGATGTCGAAGACTCTCTCGACCGACATGCGCTCTCGCCCCCTTTTCGCATTGCACAATTTTATGCAATTGCGAAAGCTCAATCATCTAATTTGAAAGAGAAGCGAATGTCAAACGAACATTAACGAAAAACTACCGACTATCGTCGACCTCATCCCGCTGGCTTTGCGTTTCCACCAGATGCACGTCGCTTTCCGCACAGATCCTACGGATCCCCTCGACCGGACAATGGTCTGTGATGAAGGTGTGGACCTGGGAGATATGGCCGATGCGCACCGGTGCGGTGCGCTCGAACTTGGAGGCGTCAGATACCAGGATGACATGGCGAGCATTGGCGATAATCGCCTGGGCCACCTTGACCTCCCGATAGTCGAAGTCGAGAAGCGCGCCGTCCTCGTCGATTGCCGACACGCCGATGACGGCAAAATCGACCTTGAACTGGCGGATGAAGTCGACCGCGGCCTCGCCCACGATACCGCCGTCCGACCCGCGCACAACACCGCCAGCAATCACCACCTCGATCGAGGGGAACACACGCAAGCGATTGGCGACATTGATATTGTTGGTGATCACCATCAACTCGCGATGGTCGATCAACGCCTCGCCGACGGCCTCGGTCGTTGTGCCGATATTGATGAACAGCGAGGAGTTATCGGGAATGAGCGCCGCGGCAGCCCGGCCGATCGCCTGCTTCTCCGGTGCGGCGATGGAGCGACGTGCCTCGTATTTCACATTCTCGTTGCCGCTCGGAAAGATTGCACCGCCATGAATGCGCGTCAGCGCCTTGCCATCGCAGAGGTCGTTCAAGTCCTTTCGAATGGTCTGCGGCGTGACGGCGAAACGCGTCGCCAGTTCATCGACCAAGACACGTCCCTCCGCCTTGGCGAGAGCCATGATTTCCGCTTGGCGGCTGGAAAACAGCATTGTCACCCCTTTTCGTTCGGCTTCATCCCAGGGGACAGTGAAAATCGGGCAATAGCAGACACGAGCCCCTGACCGCAACCATTCAGCCGCGTCGCCCGGTGCACTGGCGAAGCGGCTCAACGGGGGCCAAAAGGACCTGGCGCCGATTTGACCAACGCTAGATATCATTGCCGCGCACGGATTGTTCCTATCAACGGCAGCCCTGATAGACTTCCCAGCGCTCGATGTCACTGACGCGACGTTGCTCGCCGGGCGTTAACTTGCCGTAGGGCGGGAAGCAGCCACGGCCGAAGACATTGCGGGCACGCTGGGTCTTGAAGCAGTAGCCCTTGGCTGCGTAGATCGCATTGCGCTCGTACCAAAGTTGCTCGCAGGTCATGCCGCTCTGGGCCATTGACGGCGACAAGGCCCCCATGCCTACCAACATTGGAATAACGGCGATTGCGGTTGCAGCGAGTATTTTAATGTAGCCCATGACGGAACCCTCCCCTGTGCGGAACGAAAACAAGCTACCACAACAGAGCTGGCCGCAATTGACCCATATCAAGACTATTCTTGGGTGTGCATGGCCGACCTGACTTACAAGAGCCCAGGATCAAAAGCCGCCGTGCGTGCACGCTGATACGCGGGCGGGCAGATTAACGCGCGACCCGGATTTGTTCCCGCGGGATGAGAGCGCCGGGCCGGCAAACAACCTGTGCCGCGATGCGATGGCCTTCCGCCGCGGCCTTGTCCGGTCCCTCTCCACCGAGGCGTGCGGCAAGGTAGCCGCCATTGAAGGAATCGCCCGCCCCCGTGCTATCGACCGCTTTGACACTCTCGAAGGTAAGTGTCGAAATCGAGTCATCCGACGTGGCAATCGCCATCGGTCCGCCGCCATTCTTCACGATGACTTCACCGGCCCCGGACCGCAGCCAGCGGGCCGCGCAATCCTCGATGCCAGCGTCGCCGAACACGGCTACCTCATCATCGAAGCTCGGTAGGGCGATCGAGGCGGTCGCAGCCGCGCGCGCGAGACAATCGCGCATCGTCTCTGCGTTCTCCCAGAGCTTTGGCCGGATGTTCGGGTCGAAAACGGTCGTCTTGCCGGTGTCACGGGCTTCGCCGATTAGTCGCAACAATGCTTCTCGGCGACCGGGCTCGAGGATCGCCAGCGTAATGCCGGAAAAATAGACGACATCGGCATCCACAATCGCCGCAGAAAGTGCTTGTTCGTCGTCGGCCAGCCGGCGCGCCGCGGACTGTCCGCGCCAATAGGAGAAGCTTCGCTCGCCGTCATGAAGTTCGATCGCATAAAGCCCGACTGTGCGCTCCCGGTCACGCGCGATGAACCGCGTGGCGATATCGTTGCTATCGAGAAAATCCAGCATGCGCCCGGAAAAAGGATCCATGCCCAGTCGGGTGAAATAAGCAACCTCCCACTGTGCCGGCAAGCAGGCGCGGATATACCAAGCCGTATTCAGCGTATCGCCGGCAAAACCCATGCGCCACAAGCCTCCCTCGGCCTGCGACAGTTCCACCATCGCTTCGCCGATCGAGAGAAACAGCTTGTCACTCATCCCTTCGCCTCCTCCGCGATTGCGCCCCGCATGCCCAAATCGAGCATGCGACCGAGAGCTCGGCTGACCTCGCATCGCCATTGAGAAGCTTCGAGAAGCTTGGCGGGAAAGAGACCGGGGAGTCTCTGCAAGGCGTCCGAGATTGCTTCCGCCTCATGCGGCAGGCTCGCGAGCACGGCAGTTATTTCAACCGCGCGCGGATCGCGCAAGGCATAGGTGTCGCCGCCGTCGGTTTCCCCAAGGCAATAGCGCATCCACGCGGCCACGGCAAAGGCGAAGGGCCTGACCGGCAGTCCGGCTTCCAGCGCCAGAACGGCTGGAGCAAGAAGCCGCTGCGGCAGCTTTTCAGTCCCGTCCATGGCGATCTGATAGGTCTCGTGAGCAATTGTCGGGTTTTCAAAGCGCTCGGCGAGTGCCTGTCCGTAAGCCGCAAGATCAATCCCGCAAAGCGGCGGAAGGACAGCAGCGGCAGAACTGAGGTGGCGCCGGACGAGGGCAGCAAGCGAATCGTCGGCCATAACGTCCCGGACATAGTGGTGGCCGGCGAGAAAGCCGGCGTAGGCCAGCATGGAGTGGCTGCCGTTCAACATGGTGAGCTTCATCCGCTCATAGGGCGTGACGTCCGACACGAAGATGGCGCCGGCCTTTTCCCAGGCCGGGCGACCGCCGGGGAAATGGTCCTCGATCACCCATTGATGGAAGGCTTCTGTTTCCACCGCCGCAAGGTCGCGGCAGCCGGTCAACTGCTCGGCAGTCGCCAGTGTCTCCGGCGTGACGGCCGGGGTGATCCTGTCCACCATGCTGGAGGGAAAGGCGACCTCGGCAGCGATCCAGTCGGCGAGGTCCGGATCAATCCGCCGCGCGAAGCCGATCACCCCGTCGCGCAGCAGCGCGCCGTTTTCCGGCAGATTGTCACAGCTGAGAACCGTAAACGGCGCCGTGTTCCTGGCGCGGCGCAATCGCAAAGCCGCGGTCAGCAATCCGAGCACACCCGCTGGGGCCTCAGGCGCGGCGAGGTCAGCGGCCACGGTCGGATGCGACCAGTCCGGACCGCGGGCGGTACGATCGATCCCATAGCCCTTTTCCGTCACCGTCAGGGTGACAATGCGCACGGCGGGATCGGCCATTGCTGTCAGTGCGGCTTCTGGATCCGCGGCAATCACATCGGTGATCGATCCGATTACGCGGCCGGTGGTACCCGAAGCGCTACGCTCGATCAGTGTATAGAGCCCGTTCTGCGGATTAAGCGCTTCGGCTACTTCCCGGCTGCGCAGGCTGACGCCCCGGATACGCCAGTCGCCACCGGCCGCGGCCAGCGCTGCATCCGTGTAAGCCGCCTGATGCGCCCGATGGAAGGCACCAATGCCGAGATGGACTATGCCGACGCCATGGGACGAGGGCTCATAGGCGGGTAGGAGCGCCTCGCCCGCAACTTGCCAAAGCTCTGTCAGGCGCGGCGTACTCATGGGCGGATCCCCTCGACGGGATGCTGGAGCGCCGTCATGATGCCCCGTAGTTCGGCTAGGCCCTTCAGACGTCCGATTGCGGGATAGCCGGGCTGCGCACTGCGGGTAAGGTCGTCGAGAATGTCCTGGCCATGGTCGGGGCGGAAGGGAATGCTGCAATCAGACCGCCCGCCCGCCCGCCGACGCTCCTCCTCGCGCAGGGCAGCCGCGATCACCGCGACCATGTCAGTCCCACCGCCGAGATGTTCCGCCTCGTAGAAACTGCCCATGATGCCCTGCGATTCGCGCTGCACATTGCGCAGGTGGAGAAAATGCACACGGTCGCCCAACCGATCCATCATCCCCGGCAAGTCATTGTCGGGTCGGGCTCCGAGTGAGCCGGTGCACAGCGTGATGCCGCTCGCCGGCAGATCGACCGCAGCCATCATCTTGCGATAGTCGTCTTCCGTTGACATGACCCGTGGCAGGCCGAGCAGTGAGAACGGCGGATCATCCGGATGACAGCAGAGGCGCAGACCGAGGTCCTGGGCGACTGGTGCCACTTCCGCCAGGAAATCGATGAGATGAGCGCGAAGTTGGTCTTCCGAAATAGCCGCATACTCTGCGAGATGCGTTCGGACATCCTCAAGGGTGAAGTGTTCCGCGGCGCCGGGCAGACCGAAGACGACATTGCGGGCGAGCGAGCGACATGCCTTCTCGTCCATTGCTGCGAAGCGACGGCTGGCCTCCCCGACCACCTCCGGCGGATAATCCTCCACCGCGCCGGGCCGGGCAAGGATATGGATGTCGAAGGCGGCAAAATCATTGAGGTCGAACCGCATGCAGGTCGCACCGTTGGGCAGGCGGCAGGCGAGGTCTGTGCGCGTCCAGTCCAGCACCGGCATGAAATTATAGCAGATCACTTCGATCCCGGCATCGCGGAGCACCTTGAGCGAGCTCTTGTAATGGGCAATGTGTTCGCGCCACGCCCCCTTCTGCTTTTTGATATCCTCGGACACGGGCAGGCTTTCGACCACTTCCCACTTGAGACCCGATGGGCTGCCGTTCTTCATTCGGCCGATCTCGGTCTGGCGCTGTTCCACCTCTTCGGGCGTCCATGCGGCGCCGGTCGGCACGTGATGCAGCGCGGAGACTACACCCTCCACCCCGGCCTGCATCATGTCATCGACGGAAACGAGATCCTTCGACCCGAACCAACGCCAAGTCTGCCGCATACACCATTCCTCCTGAGCCTGAACGATAGATCATACTGGATTCCTGTTTAGCAGTCACTCATCCTGTTGACTAGTATGGAAGTTGCAGACTATACAGTTTGAAGGGAGAGATTTGATGGCACTTGTCCGCGCAGAACCAATCGCACTCGAGCAAAGCTCGGCCGTCGGGCCACAGCTTTACCGCCTGTTGCGCGACCGGATCGTCAGGGGGGACCTTGCTCCCGGCGTGCGCGTTTCGGAATCTGAAATTGCCGCCAGCTACAAGGTCAGCCGCCAGCCGGTGCGGGAGGCCTTCATCAAGCTCGCCGAAGAATCGCTTGTCGAAGTGCGGCCGCAACGTGGCACTTATGTGCGCCGTATTTCGGTACCCGCCGTGATGACCGCCCGTTTCGTTCGCGAGGCGGTCGAGGCCGACATCGTTAGGGCGGCGGCGCGCGCGATCACTCCCAAGATACTGGCGTCCCTCGAGGCCAATCTTACGGCGCAACGCGCGGTGGTCGACAGCGATGACCCAAGCCGATTCATGGAGCTGGATGAAGCCTTCCATCGTCTTCTGGCCGAGGCCGCGGGCCAGGCGGCCATCTGGGACATCCTGGAAGATCTGAAGACGCAGATGGACCGGGTGCGCCACATCAGTACCCGCCAGTTTCCGCGGGAGCGCCTGATCGCTCAGCATGCCGCCGTCGTTGCGGCCTTGCGCGCCGGCGATGCCGAGGCTGCCGAGACGCAAATGCGGGCTCATCTGAAGGGGGTCCTGACCGACCTGCCGGCCATCGCCGAAGCCATGCCCGAATTCTTCGACGAAGCGGGAGGCTGACGATGGCGATAGCCAAGAGAGCACAGCCGATTGCGAGGGGCGAGCAAGACGACCGAACGGGGCAGGAATGGGCTGCATGGTTCCATGGCGCGCTCATGCCCTGGTGGCTGGAGCAAGCGCGCGACTCTGTTCACGGCGGCTTTTTCGATGCTTTGACCGAAGACGGAGTTCCGCTGAATGATGATCCCAAGACGACGCTGGCTCAGGCCCGGCTGCTCTTTACATTGTCGCATCTCTATCTCCAGAAACGGGACGATCGCCTCCTTGATGGCGCCCGCGCGGCCCATCGGTTTCTGACGAATTTTCTTCGTGATGCGGAAGACGGCGGCTATGCCCGCGCGGTCGATCGCTCCGGGGCGCCGACCGGCCTTGCCACCGACCAGATCAAGCGCAGCTACGACCAGTCTTTCGTCTTGCTGGCTCTTTCGACCTATCAGCGGATGGAGCCGAGCGACGCCTTGGCGAAGCAGTTGCAGGAATGCTGGTCGTTCATCGAGGACCGGCTGACCGATCCGCAAACGGGCGCGCTGCTTGAAGACGACACCGTCCATGGCGCGGGCACTGCCCGCGAACTACGCGCCCAGAACCCGCATATGCACATGTTCGAGGCGCTGTTGCAGGCTTATGAGATGACAGGCGAAGCGATCTGGATGCAGCGCGCTGAGGACATGCTGGCCGTCGTCAGGCGCCACTTCATCGATCCCGACCACGGCACGATCATCGAATTCCGCGCTGCAAACTTCAGCAACGCAGAGGGACGCGACGGATCCTTGCGTGAGATCGGCCACCAGTGCGAATGGGCCTGGTTACTTCATCGTTATGTCCGCCTCGGTGGCAGAGCCGAGATGCTCGCACTTGCTGACCGCATGATGGGTTTCGCCGAGCGCTTCGGCTTTCAGGGTGAAGGCCTGATGAAGGGTGCCGCCTTTGACGCAGTCCATGCAGATGGCCGCGTCATGACGGACACGATGCTGCTCTGGCCCCAGACCGAGGCCGGCAAGGCCTATGTGGCCCAATTCGAACGCTCTGGCCGAACGGCCGATGCGGTCCGCGCGCACGACTTCTTGCGTGTCGTTTTCCAGCACTACTTCGCCGGACGCAGAGCGTGGCGGAACCGTGTCGACGCTCAAGGGCAAACACTACAGCCATATGCCCTTAGCCGGCTACTTTATCATGTCGCCATGTTCGTCACGGAAGGCGAAAGGGTCGGGCTTTGGGCCGACCAACCGACTGGCTGACGCCAGATATCCGATTTTCATCAAGTAACGGAGGAGAAGACTATGATGAATTCCCTGAAATCCTTTGGCCTCGCGGCCGCATTCATCGCCGGCCTTGCCAGCACCGCCCATGCGGAAATCGCCTTGAACCTGTCCACCTCGCAGAACCCGCAGGATCCGCTCGTCATCGCCATGGAGGGCGCGAAGGAGAAGATCGAGGAACGCAGCAAGGGCGAGATCAAGATCACCATCTTCCCGAGTTCGCAACTTGGCTCCGACAATGATGTGCTCGAGCAGATCCGCAACGGCGCCAACATCGCCGTGCTGGTGGATGCCGGCCGTCTCGCTCCGTTCCAAAAAGAGCTGGGCATCCTCTCGGCGCCCTACCTCGTTGACGATTACAGCAAGTATTCCGCCATCACGTCCTCGCCCGTCTATGCCGAATGGGTCGAGAAGCTTGCCCAATCTTCGGGTATCCGCCTCCTGAACTACAACTGGTTCCAGGGCACTCGCCAGATGTTCTCCAAGAACCCGGTCAAGGGTCCGGCCGATCTCTCCGGCGTGCGCGTGCGCACAATCGACGCGCCCGGCTGGATCGCCACCGTCAACGCAATGGGCGCGACCGCCGTACCAATGCCGTGGTCGGAGGTCTATTCCGCGCTCCAGCTCGGCGCGATCGACGGTGCGGAGGCGCAGCTGACCGGCGCCTACGGCATCAAGATGCATGAGGTGGTCAAGAACGTCGCCCTGACAAATCACGTGCAACTCTATACCGGCCTTGCCACATCCGAGCAGTGGTTCCAATCGCTCCCGGAGGAGATGCGCAAGATCATCGTCGAGGAGCTTGCCGCCGCTGGTGACGAAGCGACCCGGATGACGGTCGAGAAGCTGGACAGCGTTCGCAAGGAGATGGAGGCCGCCGGCGTGACCTTCACCGAAGTCAATCTCGATGATTTCAGGACCCGCGTGCCTGGCGTCTACACCGAACTCGGCCTGGAAGAGCCGCGCAAGGCGCTGGAGCCGTTCATCGCCGCTGCCCAGTAAGCACAGGCCCTGACGAGGCGAACAAAAAGGTCAATGACGCAAGCCCGCGTCATTGGCCCTGGAGGGGACATATGTGGAAATTCTTTGATCGCGCCGAGGAGATCCTGGCGCTCGTCTTTCTGGCAGGCACGGTGATCAGCGTATTGGCCGGCGCCATCGGACGCTCGATCGGCTCGCCGTTTCCACAAGGGCCAGAAATAGCCCAACTGCTGTTGATCTGGACCTGCATGCTAGGGGCAGATCTCACCATCAAGCGCGGCGAACACATTCGCGTGTCCGCTTTGCCGGATGCGCTTTCGCCTCGCTATCGGATCGTCCTGAACTGGGTCTGCCTCATCTGCATCGTCCCTTTTCTCGGTTATATCGTCTTTCTCGGCACGCAACTCGCCCTGTCCAACTGGGCTCGCGAACTCGGAGCGTCTGGCTTGAGCTATGGCATGGTCACTCTGGCCCTGCCGGTCGGCGCGGCGCTGATGATCATTTCCGTCTTGCGCCGGGTCTTCGCCCATGGCGTGCTCTTTGCGCTTGAACCCGAAGTCGCAGAGCAGGAGTATCCCTTGTGATTTCCGCCCTTATCCTGATCCTGGCGTTGGGCTTCATCGTCATCGGCATGCCGGTCGCTTTCGCAATTGGCATTGCCAGTATGACCTATTTCCTTCTGCCCACGACCTTTCTGCCGGACAGTATCGCCGTGCAGCGCATCGTTGCGTCCAGCCAGTCCTTTCCGTTGCTCGCCGTCCCGCTGTTCATTCTCGTCGGGCATCTGATGAACGGTACCGGCATCACGCCGCGACTGACCAGTCTCGCGACCACGCTGGCCGGCTGGATGCGCGGCGGGCTTGGCCAGACGAGCCTTGTGCTGAGCGCGCTGATGGGCGGCATTTCCGGCTCCGCCGTTGCAGATGCGGCCATGCAGTCGCGCGTTCTCGGCGAACCGATGATCAAGAACGGCTATTCCCGCGGCTTCACGGGGGCACTGCTATCGATCGGCGGGCTGATCACCGCGACCCTCCCGCCCAGCCTCGGACTCATTCTCTATGGTTTCCTAGGCGAAGTTTCGATCGGCCGACTGTTCATCGCCGGT
The DNA here is from genome assembly GCF_964021225.1 of Rhizobium arsenicireducens. Taxonomy (NCBI): domain Bacteria; kingdom Pseudomonadati; phylum Pseudomonadota; class Alphaproteobacteria; order Hyphomicrobiales; family Rhizobiaceae; genus Rhizobium; species Rhizobium arsenicireducens. Next base: position 3,325,480 of record NZ_CAXHYK020000001.1, read on the forward strand.
GTCGTGCCCGGCGTGCTCTTGACGATCGCGCTGATGTTCGCCACCAGCTGGGTGGCGCGCAAGCGTGACTACAAGCCGATAAACGACAGGCTGCCGACCTTCCGTGAGGTGGTCGCGGGATTCCGCATCAGCTTCTGGGCGATTCTTTTCCCCGTCTGGCTGCTGGTCGGCATTCGTTTCGGCCTGTTCACGCCGTCAGAAGCCGGCGCCTTCGCCGTTGCCTACACGCTGTTTATCGGGTTCTTCATCTATCGAGAATTGACACTCGCAAAGCTGGTGGATGCGCTGATGGCCAGCGTGCGCGACATCGGCATGATCATGATCATCATTCTGCTGTCAGGCGCCTTCGGCTATGTGATCACCTTCGAACGGGTGCCGCAAACCATCGCCGAGGTAACGCTCGGCCTGTTCTCCAGCCAGACCATGCTGCTCTTCGTCATCGCCATCTTCCTGCTGGTCTTCGGCATGCTGGTCGAGGCAACCGTCATCGTCATGCTTTTGACGCCGATACTCGTGCCCGTCATCACCGCCGCCGGCGTCGATCCCGTGCATTTCGGCCTTGTGATGATGACGCTCGTCACTTTCGGCGGAATGACGCCGCCGGTTGGCGTGTCTATGTTCACCGTCTGCGGCATCCTGAACTGTTCCTACAAGGAATATACGGTCGAGATGGTACCGCTGGTCGTTGCGGTGTTCGCGGTCGTCGTGGCGATGATCCTCTTCCCCGAGATCGTGTTGTTCCTGCCGAACTACTTGATGGGCTGAAGCCATCGAGGGGCGCCTGCGGCCGCCCCTCAAGATTTCCACAGTGAGTGACGCCATGCTGCTGCATCCCGACCGTCTGTTTCCCGCCGACCCCGCGACACGGGCCGTCGCCCGCGATCTCTACCGCACCGTCGAACTCTTGCCGATCGTCTCGCCGCACGGCCACACCGATCCACGCTGGTGGGGAGAAGACCCAGCCTTCGGCAACCCCTCGGAACTGTTCGTCATCCCCGATCACTACGTCGTGCGCATGCTCGTCAGCCAGGGCGTCCCCTATGAGGCGCTGGGCATCGGCGCGGATGCGGAGAAGAACCCGCGCGCCATCTGGCGAACGTTCGCCCGCCATTATCACCTGTTCCGCGGCACGCCGTCGCGCCTTTGGCTCGACCATGCCTTTTCCGCGGTCTTCGGCCTGCAGGAGCGCCTGTGCGAAGACAACGCCGAACGCCATTACGATGCGATCGCGGAGCGGCTGGACGAGCCGGGCTATCGACCGCGGGCCCTCTTCGACCGTTTCGGCATCGAAGTGATTGCCACGACCGACAGTGCGCTCGACGATCTGGCCCATCACCAGGCCGCTCGGGCCTCCGGTTGGAAGGGCCGGATCGTGCCAACCTATCGACCCGACGGCGTTGTAGACCCCGATACCCACGAATTCCGGCAGAACATCGAACAGCTCGGCATGCTGACCGGCTGCGACGTTGGAACCTGGGAAGGTTATCTCGCCGCCCACCGCAGCCGCCGTACCTTTTTCCGGTCCATGGGCGCGACCGCGACCGATCACGGTCATCCGACCCCACAGACGGCGGATCTCATGCAGGCCGAAGCGAGCGCGCTCTACCAGAGGGTCCTCAATGCCGAGCTGCATAGGGGCGATGCCGAACTGTTCCGGGCCCAGATGCTGACCGAGATGGCCCGCATGTCGATCGAGGACGGACTGGTCATGCAGTTGCACGCCGGTTCACTGCGCAGCCATCATGCCGGCGTGTTGAAACAGTATGGGCGTGATCGCGGCCTCGACATCCCGCTTGCGACGAGCTTCACCGAAGCCTTGCGGCCGCTGCTCAACGCGGTCGGCATGGATCCGCGGCTGACGCTCATTCTCTTTACCCTCGACGAAAGCGTCTATGCGCGCGAACTGGCGCCGCTTGCAGGCGTCTATCCATCGCTCCGCCTCGGCCCGCCCTGGTGGTTCCACGACAGCTATGAAGGCATACGCCGCTATCGCGAAGCGACGACCGAAACGGCCGGATTCATGAACACCGCCGGTTTCAACGACGACACGCGCGCACTCTGCTCCATCCCGGCGCGGCACGACGTCAGCCGTCGGACTGACTGCGCTTTCCTCGCCGAACTCGTCACCAGCCATCGGCTGGACGAGGCCGAGGCCCATGAACTCGCTCCGCTTCTCGCCGGCGATCTTGCCCGGCGTGCCTATCGGCTCTGAATGATGACGGCACCGGCATTGACATCGGCGACACCAACAGCGCGCTATACTCGCCCTGTCCGACCCTGGACTATACGTAAAGATAGCCTATGCCGCCAGGCTGTTCGCTTGTTTTGGAGCGCGCCTGTATTGCGCGACAGGAGTACCATGCGCTCCGATGAGTGAAGCCAGCCTCAATCATTCCCCAAAACTATGCTTCCTATTTTCTCTATCTATTTGATTGATGCATCCTGTCGGGCGATCCTTTCCGTGCGTGGTCGCCGTCTTGCAGAATCCGGCGGTCGCCCGACAACAAAAAAGGGGAACGTTCATGATGAAAGCCATTCTGTCCTGCGCACTGGCTGCCGGTCTTGCGATCGCAGCGGTTGCACTGCCGTCCGTGGCCGCTGCCGACGAGCTGGAGACCATCAAGGCCGCCGGCGAGTTCAAATTTGCCAATAGCGGTGCCTATCCGCCCTTCAGCTTCGTCAACGACCAGAATGTCGTCGTCGGCTTCGACGTCGACATCGGCAACGAGATCGCCAAGCGTCTCGGCGTCAAGGGCGTCAACGTCTCCACCGCCTGGGACGGTATCATCGCCGGGTTACTGGCCGGCAAATACAATTCCGTCATCGGCAGCATGACCATCACGGCCGAGCGTCAGAAAGCTGTCGACTTCGCTGGCCCTTACTACCGCTCGGGCCGCGGTATCTTCGTACCGGAAGGCTCGGATGCAAAGTCGCTCGACGATCTCAAGGACAAGACCATCGGCGTGACGCTGGGCGAAACCCACGAAAAATGGGCCCGCGAACGCGGTGGCTGGGAAATCCGCACCTACAAGGGGCTGCCGGAACTCTTTCTTGAGCTGAAGGCCGGTCGCGTCGACGCAATCATCGTCGACAGCATTCCGGTCATGGTTGCCGTGAAGGACAACGGTGAAAAGCTTCGCAAGCTCGAAACGTCCGACGTAGATGGCGGCGCCGTCGACATCGGTATTGCCATCCGCAAAGAAAATCCGGAACTCAAGGCCGCGGTGCAGAAGGCTTTGGACGACATGATGGCTGACGGCACCTACGAAGCCATCTCCATGAAATGGATCGGCGCGGACATCCGCTAAGGCTCTTTGATCGGGCGGGGTCCATCCCCGCCCGTTAGTCCAGCACCTGGCGAAACGGCAGATTTGCGCATCACGGAAAAATCGTCCGTCCGCCTGCTTCCGAACGCGTGTCCGACAAGGTCCCTTGCGATGGATTTCGCTCTCATCATCCGCATTTTGCCGGTCTTTATCGACGCGGCCTGGACGACCGTCGAGATCTCACTGATCTCGCTGCTGCTCGGCCTTGCCGTCGCGTCGCTGATAACGGCCGCCCGCATGTCCCATTTTGTCTGGTTCCGGTTCCTCGGCGCGGCCTATGTCAGTGTGTTTCGCGGAACGCCGGCACTCATTCAGATTTTCCTGCTCTATTTCGGCGGGCCGCAGGTCGGCATCCAGCTCGAACCCTTCGCAGCAGGATCGATCGCACTCGGCCTCAACATCGGCGCTTATATGGCCGAATCCATGCGCGGCGGCATTCTGGCCGTCGACCGCGGGCAGATGGAAGCCGCCCGATCCCTTGGGTTCGCGAGCGGCCAGGCGTTTCGCTGGATCGTCCTGCCCCAGGCGGCCAAGCTCATGATTCGCCCGCTCGGGGTCAATACGGTTGCGCTCGTCAAGGGCACGGCGCTCGTTGCTACCATCTCGGTGGTCGACCTGACCTACACCGCGCAACGCTTTATCGGCTCGACTTACAAGCCTTTCGAGATCTTTGCGGTGACCGCGGTCCTCTACATGGTCATGGTGTACGGTCTGACACTTCTGATCGACGCGCTCGATCGCCGTTACGCCGAGGAGACTTGAGCAATGCAAGGCCTCGATTTCAGCGTTGTTCCGCCCTACTGGACGCTCCTTGGCGAGGGTATCTGGTGGACCTTGGTGCTCTCCTCCACGTCGGCGGTGTTCAGCATCATCGCCGGTGTCATTTTCGCGCTGCTGATACTCTATGGCGCGGCGATCGTGCGCTATCCGCTACGCCTGTTCATGTGGATGTTCATGGGCACGCCGCTCCTGTTGCAGCTTTTCCTGATCTACTTCGGGCTGGTACAGATCGGCATCGACATTCCCGCCATCTGGGCCGGCATTATCGGTCTTTCCCTACATTTCGCCGTCTACAACGCCGATATCTTCCGCGCCGGCATCGTCGCACTCGACAGCGGCCAGACGGAAGCTGCGCGCTCCCTCGGTTTCGGCCGCTGGCAAACGCTCTTTTACATCGTGGTACCCCAGGCGGTGCGCAATACACTGCCGGCCGTCGGCAACATGATGATCGCACTTCTGAAAAAGTCTTCGATCGTGTCCATGATCGGGATCGCCGAACTGGTGCATAGCGCACAGCTTGCCATCAGCGAGACCTACCGGCCGTTCGAATTCTACATCACGGCGGCCGCTCTCTATTACATTCTCAACCTGATCCTCGAGGCCGTCCTGCGCCGGATCGAACGCAAAGTGGAGCTTTCGCGATGAACGATATGCGCCCGATGATCGAGGTGCGCCAGGCGCGCAAGTCATATGGCTCTCTGGAGGTTCTCAAAGGCATTGATTTGAGCGTCAATCGCGGCCAGATCATCGCCGTGATCGGTCCGAGCGGATCCGGCAAAAGCACGCTCCTGCGCTCGATCAATCATCTGGAGACGCTCGACAGCGGCGAGATCTGGCTGGATGGCGTCAAGGTCAACCAGACACTTCCCCGGCGTGCCTTCGAGAAGCACATCAATCAGGTGCGCCAGCAAATGGGAATGGTGTTCCAGCACTTCAACCTGTTCCCCCACCTGAGCGTTGCGGACAACATCTCCATCGCGCCGGTCAAGCTCAAGGGCATGACCAAGGCGGCCGCTCGCGAGCTGGCATTGACCATGCTCGACAAGGTCGGGCTCACTGAAAAGATCGACGCCTTTCCGGCCCGTCTTTCGGGCGGTCAGAAGCAGCGTGTCGCGATTGCGCGGGCGCTGGCCATGCAGCCAAAGGTGATGCTGTTTGACGAGGCAACCTCGGCGCTCGATCCGGAGTTGGTGGACGAGGTCAATCTCGTGATGAAACAGCTCGCCGCCGAGCACATGACCATGGTCATCGTGACCCATGAAATGCGCTTTGCCGAAGAAGTCGCCGACACGGTGCTCTTCATGGCCGACGGTATGGTAGTCGAGGAGGGCAAGCCCCACGATTTGTTCAGCAATCCCAAGCAAGAGCGGACCCGGACCTTTCTCCGGAAGTTCCTTAACGCCTGACCGAAGGAAGGAAGGCAAGCAAGCATGACAAAGGTGGAATTCCCCGACTTCGGCCTGACGGAAACGCAACGCCGCGAAGCGGTGCTTGGGCATTATTACGAATATCCCGGCATGGACGGAGAGCGCGGCGAGATCTGGTGCTATTCCGACCGTTTCTCCTACGCGCCGGGCGATGAGGTGACGCTGTTCATCAGCTCGACGGCTTCCTCTTGCGATATCGACATCCTTCGCGACGGTGCGAGCGAAGAGCACGCACTGGCCATCTGCTCCGTTCCAACCTCTTGGCAGGAGACCCCGGATCAATGCTCGGTCGAGGGCTGCGGCTGGCAACCGAGCCACAGCTTCCGCATCCCAAACGACTGGCCATCCGGCGCCTACCGGCTGACGTTGAGGGCTGAGGGCCGCGACGGGAAGCCAATCCACTGCCATCATCTTTTCATCCTCTGCCCTGCGGCCGGGGCCAAGCCGGGCCGCATCCTGCAGATCGCCGCGACGGGCACATGGACAGCCTATAACACCTGGGGCGGCTCCAATCATTATCAGGGGATTACCGGTGCGAACCGCGATCAATATGCGACGCGGGTGAGCACGCAGCGGCCCTGGTGCCGCGGCTTCGTTGTTCTGCCGAAAGAGGCCCCGCGCGTGCCGCTCGAAATCGAAACGCCGCCAGCGACAGCGCCGCGCTATCCCCATATGGAATGGGCCTATTCAACCGGGCACTCGAAGAAATACGCCTCCTCCGGCTGGGCGAGCTATGACAGCCATTTCTTCCGCTGGGCGGAAGAGGCAGGCTATGCCATCGACCTTGCCAGCCAACACGAATTGCATTCCCGGCCGGAAATTCTAGATGACTATGACTGCGCCGTCTTCGTCGGCCATGACGAATACTGGACCTGGGAAATGCGCGATGCCGTCGACCGATTCGTCGAGCGCGGCGGTTTTGCCGCACGCTTTGCCGGAAATTTCATGTGGCAGACACGGCTGGAGGACGGCGGCCAGACCCAGGTCTGCTATAAATACCGGGCACGCGCCGAGGACCCGGTCTACGCGGGCGGCGACGTCACACGCGCCACCAATTCCTGGGAGGCCCCGGAAATCGGGCGGCCGGGCGCGTTGACCTTCGGGCTCAATGCCACGCGCGGCCTATACGCCGGCTGGGGCGGTTGCGCGCCACGCGGCGCCCGCGGCTTTCCCGTTTACCGGCCGAGCCACTGGGCCTTCGCCGGGACAGGCATCTACTATGGCGACCTGCTCGGAGCCGGGAGCCACGTCTTCGGCTACGAGGTCGACGGACTGGACTACGTGATCCGCAACGGTCTTCCCGAACCGGGCGGCGAGGACGACGTGCCTGACGGCCTCGAGATCCTGGCGCTCGGCATGACCTCGCTGGTCGAGGAAAGTGCCGACATCGCCGTCGAGGATCAGTTCCTGACTGACGAAGACGGTCGTTTCGTCGCAGAAACGCTCTATGGCTCGCGCAGCGATGCGAACCTGGAGAAGGTCAAACGCGGCTGCGGCATGATCGTCAACTTCCCGAAGGGCAAGGGGGAGGTCTTCCACGTCGGTTCCACCGAATGGATCGCCGGACTCCTGCGCGCAGATACCATGGTCGAACGCGTTACCCGCAACGTGCTCGATCGCGCCCTTCATCCCTCCAGCCGATAACGTGGTCATCATGAAATCGAAGAAAGTCGTCATTACCTGCGCCGTAACCGGCTCGGTCCACACCCCCTCGATGTCGCCGCACCTGCCCTACAAGCCGGAAGACATTGCGACACAATCGATCGACGCGGCCGAAGCCGGCGCCTCGATCCTGCATCTGCACGCACGCGATCCGGAGAACGGCCGTCCGACGGCCGATCCGGCCATTTTCATGCGTTTCCTGCCAGTGATCAAGCAAGCCTGCGATGCCGTGATCAACATTTCTACCGGCGGCTCTTCACTGATGTCGCTCGACGACCGGCTGGCGGCGGCTCTTTCGGCCGAACCGGAAATGTGCTCACTCAACATGGGGTCGATGAATTTCGGCCTTTATCCCATGCTGGACCGGCCGCGCGAGTGGCAGCACGCTTGGGAACCGCAATTGCTGGAAGCGACGCGTGGCACGATCTTCAAGAATACCTTTGCCGACATCGAGGCGATCCTGAAGCGCCTGGGCGAGGGCTGCGGCACGCGCTTCGAATTCGAATGCTATGATGTCGGCCACCTCTACACGCTTGCCCATTTCCGCGATCGCGGCTTGGTTTCCGGACCGCTGTTCATTCAGTTCGTTTTCGGCGTCCTCGGCGGCATCGGGGCCGACCCGGACAACCTCGTCCACATGAAACGGATTGCCGACAAGCTGTTCGGCGACGAGTATCGCTTTTCCGTCCTGGCAGCTGGGCGACATCAGATGCCGATGATCACCATGGGAGCGACCATGGGCGGCAGCGTCCGCGTCGGGCTGGAGGACAGCCTTTTTGATGGCCGTGAACTGGCCACGTCCAATGCCGCCCAGGTCAGACGGATCCGAAAAATCCTCGAAGGCCTGTCACTCGAAGTCGCAACGCCGGAGGAGGCCCGTGCCATGCTGTCCCTCAAGGGCGGCGACCGAGTCGCCTTCTAGGACGGGGACGCAGACAAGCGCGGCACGCGGTAGCAAGACAAGAACCCAGCGGAGCGATCATGAAGACCTTCTTTGCCGATGAACAGAAACGCCATGACCCGAAGTTCTTCCTGTCGAGTGGCGGGCGTCAACCCAATCCCGAGCAGCCGGAACGCGTCGAGCGGCTGCTCGAGGGCGCCCGCGCCGCGGGTCTCGAGATCGTCCGGCCCGTCGATCATGGGCTTGGACCGATCTCGGCCATTCACACGCCGGAATATCTCGATTTCCTGAAACGCATCTACGGACGCTGGCAGCACATCGAGGGCGCTTCGGAAGAGGTCATCCCTAACATCCATCCCATCGCCCGCACCGGCTCCTATCCGGCCTCGGCGGTAGGCCAAGCCGGCTACCATATGGCCGACACCTCCTGCCCGATTTCTGCAGAGACTTGGGAGAGCGCCTGCTGGAGCGCGTGGAGCGCCACCTCTGCGGCGGAGGCGGTGGCCGCCGGCGATCCGTGGGCCTATGCACTCTGCCGTCCGCCGGGCCACCATGCCTTCCGCGATGTGGCTGGCGGCTTCTGCTTCTTCAACAATTCGGCGATCGCCGCGCAGCGGTTGAGGCGCTCGGCTGAACGGGTGGCAATCATCGACGTCGATCTTCACCATGGGAATGGTACACAAGGCATCTTCTATGAGCGGAGCGACGTGCTCACCGTCTCCATCCATGCCGATCCGGTGCGTTTCTATCCGTTCTTCTGGGGCCATGCCGACGAGCGAGGCGAGGGCTTGGGCCTCGGCTACAATTACAATCTGCCGCTTGCGCGCAAATCGGATGATGCGGCCTATCTCGAAGCATTATCGGCGACGCTGCGGCGTGTGGAGGCCTTCAGCCCCGACGCCATCGTCATAGCACTCGGGCTCGACGCCTTCGAAAAGGATCCCTTCGGCGGGCTCTCGGTCTCTACACCGGGGTTTTCGCGGATCGGCGAGGCGATCGCCAAGCTCGATCGCCCGGCAGTCATCGTTCAGGAAGGTGGCTATCTCTGCGACGAACTCGGCGACAACCTGACCGCCTTCCTGACTGGCTACGGCACCATCGCCGTCTGAGGCGCTAGGTTTGGGCGCTCGCCGGGCCGGGATAGGTTCGCTCGGCAAGCGGCAACGAGGCAATCGCCTTGCGCAGTTCGGCGAGGAGAATACTCTCGGCACGGCCGCGACGCGCCGCACGGTCATGGACGAGATGGACGTCTATGTTCGGCGCCGTCTCGTATGGCGGCAGCCGCCAGAGCCGGCCGGCGCGCACGTCGTCTTCAACCACATGGATCGGCATGGGGCCAAAACCGAAGTTGGCTATGATAAGTCGCTTCACCTCTTCCAGATGCGACGAGGTGCCGATGACCGCGCCCTCGAACCCCTCCTGCTGGCGCAGGAGGGCGACGGGCCACAGGGCGCCGGACATCTGGTCGGTCTTGAACGAGACGTAAGGTTCGTGGCGCAAGGCCGAAAGCGGAATATCCGACTTCCCGAACAGCGAATGGCGGGGGCCGCAGAAATAGCCGAAAGCTTCGCGATAGAGCAATTCGTACTCGAGCTTCGGATGCCGCTCCTCCATCAGGCAGACACCAAAACAGGCATCCCGGTTCGCCACCGCCACCGCGACATCACGGCTCGGCGCCACCGTCATCGACAGCGTCACCTGTGGAAAAGCGCGATGGAAGGCGGCAAGAACCTCGTCGAAGAAAGGGCAAACCACATGGCTGGCGAGGGCAATATCGATATGGCCGCTGAGGTCGCCGGGAAGTTGCTCCACCTGCTGGGGCAGCCCGGAGACGATATCGAACAGGGCGACGCATTCGCTGAACAGGCGTCGCCCTGCAGGCGTGACCGAAAAATGCGAAGCATTGCGCTCGATCAGCCGGCAATCCATGTGGATTTCAAGGCGCCTGAGGGCGTTACTGATGGTCGGCTGCTTCAGCGAGAGCTTTTCTCCAGCCGCCGTCAGCCCCTGCTCCTGTACGATCACCATGAAGGTGCGGAGCAGGTTCCAGTCCAATTCCCAAACGAAACGCCGTCGCGGACCAGCCATGCCCACATCATTCCTTCTGCGAATGCTTGTGGTTATAGCTATTGCATGAATTGATTTGGCGTCAAAGCCGAACACCGGCCGGACAAGAAGAAGAGGAGACAAAGTGATGACAATCCTGACCTATCAAGGGGTCGTCTATCCCGCGCAATGCGACGCCATGGGGCATATGAATGTACAATTCTACATCGCCGCCTTCGACCAGTCGCTGTGGCACCTGATGGCGGCTTCGGGATATTCAGCCTCCTGGATCACCGAGCGCCGGCAGGGCTGGGCCGACCGCCGCTACGAAATCGATTTTCGTCAGGAACTCCCGGTCGGCAGCCTGTTCGAGATCAAAGGTTCGGTGATGAAGGTCGGACGCACCTCGCTGACCACCTACCACGGCCTGACGAACAAGGCGGATGGCACGCTTTGCGCCGAGCTTCTCGCCGTGTCGGTCTATTTCGACCTGGCGGCGCGCCAAGCGCTGGCCCTGCCAGATGAGATTGTCGAGGGCGCAGCCAAGCTATTGGGCTGAGAGAGGCTGCCCTTTCGCGAGAAACCTGAAAAAAGCGGTCAGCCGCACGGCTGGCTTCGGCAGAAGGATCCGGATCTCTACGCGGAGCGAAGCGCAGATCCGCTATCGTACCATTGCTTTCGAGCTCCGCCTGGACAGACTGCAACGGGGGCAGATATCGCTCGGCGAGATCCTGTAGGTCATCGCCGCGCGCCGGTAGGCCGACATTGAGCGCTGCGATGGTAGCGCCACGCGCAGTGAGCACCGGCACGGCGATAGAGCGTAAGCCAAGTTCGACCTCCTGATCGATCACGGCATAGCCCTGCTCTCGCACGACGCGGATGCGCTCCACGACGATGTCGGGATCGGTCACGGTGAGCGGCGTGCGGGCGACGAGCGGACGCCGTGCAAGACGATCACGGATCTCGCCCTCCGGCAGCGCCGCCAGAAGAACGCGGCCCATCGAGGTGCAGAAGGCCGGCAGGCGAGAGCCCGGCATCAAGGCGATCGACATGACCTTGCGCTGGGCGGCGCGAGCGACATAGACGATCTCGTCCCCATCGAGGATGGAGACCGAGGAGCTTTCGCCCAGTTCGTCCGATAGCCGATCGAGCAACGGCTGCACCATTTGCGGCAGAGGCATTGTGGCGAGGCAGGCCGTTCCGAGGCGCAGAACGCGCGGTGTCAGCGTGAAGAATTTGCCGTCATAGTCCGCGTAGCCGTAATGGGCGAGCGTGAGCAGGCAGCGCCTGGCGGTAGCCCTGTCTAGGCCGCTTGCCGCCGCCACTTGCGCAATGCTCTGACGCGGATGGTCCGCGGTGAATGTTTCGATCACGGCCAGGCCCTTGGCCAGCCCCCCCATGGTGTCGCGTTCAGAAATGCTCATTGCAACGCTCGTGCGATATGTCAACAAATACATCATATCGCACAAAGTGCATTGCCGAGAAAGCCCATTATTCCTATCCATTACAGATAGGCCGCATGATCGCGATCGGCGGCGAACGAGGAGATACCGATGGACAAGACAGTCCCCAGCCTGGCTGAGGCCGTGGCCAAGATCGGCGATGGCGCAACGGTGATGATTGGCGGATTCGGCGGCTCGGGGGCGCCGATCGAACTGATCCACGCGCTCATCGACCGCTTTGTGCAGACCGGCCACCCCACGAATCTGACGGTGGTGAACAATAATGCCGGTAACGGCCATGTCGGTCTCGCGGCGCTGATCGAGCAGGGCATGGTGAAGAAACTCATCTGCTCCTTCCCGCGCTCAGCCGATCCCAAGGTTTTTACGGAGAAGTATTTCGCCGACGAAATCGAACTCGAACTGGTTCCCCAGGGAACGCTCGCGGAGCGCATCCGCGCCGGTGGCGCCGGTATTCCGGCCTTCTACACCCCGACGGCCTATGGCACGGATCTCGCCAAGGGCAAGAAGATCGAGGAGTTCGACGGCCGGTCCTATGTTCAGGAGCGTTGGCTCAAGGCCGACTTCGCGATCGTCAAGGGGCATGTGGGCGACACGCATGGCAACCTGACCTACAACAAGGCGGCTCGCAATTTTAACCCGCTGATGTGCATGGCCGCGGCCCATACCATCGTGCAGGTATCGAAGCTCGTCACAGCCGGCGAGATCGACCCCGAAAACGTCATCACACCCGGCATCTTCGTTCAGGCGGTTGTCGAAGTCCCCGAGCCTCAGCAGGAAGAAGTCCTTAACCGCGCGGGAGCGAGCTATCCATGACCGACAAGCTATCCAACGCCCAGATCGCCTGGCGCGCAGCCCAGGACATCGAAGACGGCGCCTATGTCAACCTCGGCATCGGCTTTCCCGAAATGGTCGCGCAATATCAGCCGCCGGGACGCCAGGCGGTGTTTCACACCGAAAACGGCATCCTGGATTTCGGCGAACCGCCAGCGGCAGGCGACGAGGACTGGGATCTGATCAATGCCGGCAAGAAGGCAGTGACGCTCAATCCAGGCGCCGCCTTCTTCCACCACGCCGACAGCTTCGCCATGGTACGCGGCGGGCACCTCGACGTCGCCATTCTCGGCGCCTACCAGGTGGCCCAGAACGGCGACCTGGCCAACTGGAGCGTCGGCGCGGGCGGCGTGCCGGCTGTGGGCGGGGCCATGGATCTCGTGCATGGCGCAAAGCGGGTCGCGGTCATCACCGAGCATGTGACGAAAAAGGGCGAGCCGAAGCTTCTCGATCGCTGCACCCTGCCCTTGACCGGCGTCGGCTGCGTGACGCGCGTCTATACCAGCCTCGCCGTGATCGACATCGAGAATGGCCGTTTCGTCCTGCGCGAAAAGCTGCCGTCGATCTCGCTTGAACAATTGCAGTCCATGACCGGCGCCGAGCTTCTCGTGCCCGGTCCGGTGGCCGACCTCATCGTGCCGGAAGCCTCTGACATGACCGAAGCTTACATCTGCGACTATATCCGCACCCCGATCGGCCGTTTCGGCGGATCCCTGTCCTCGGTCCGCGCCGACGATCTCGGCGCGATCCCGCTCAAGGCGTTGATGGCAAAGCACGGCAATCTCGATTTCGAGGCCGTGGAAGATGTGATCTTCGGCTGTGCCAACCAGGCGGGCGAGGACAATCGAAACGTCGCGCGCATGTCGCTGCTGCTCGCCGGCCTGCCGGTGAGTGTGACGGGCACAACGATCAATCGCCTCTGCGGCTCGGGCATGGATGCGGTGATGACCGCGGCCCGCGCGATCAAAGCCGACGAGGCCGAACTGATGATCGCCGGTGGCGTCGAAAGCATGTCGCGCGCGCCCTTCGTCATGCCGAAGGCCGAAACGGCCTTCTCCCGCCATGCCGAGATTCACGACACGACCATTGGCTGGCGCTTCGTCAATCCGCTGATGAAGAAGCAATACGGCGTCGATTCGATGCCTGAGACCGGCGAGAACGTCGCCTCTGATTTCTCGGTCAGCCGCGACGATCAGGATGCCTTTGCCTTGCGCTCGCAGGCGAAGGCTTCTGCTGCCCATGAGAACGGCCGGCTGGCGAAGGAAATCACGCCGGTGACGATCCCGCAGCGCAAGGGCGATCCGGTCGTCGTCGACAAGGACGAACATCCGCGCGCGACGACGATCGAGACCCTCGCCAAGCTCGGCACCCCGTTCAAAAAGGAGGGCGGCACGGTGACGGCCGGCAATGCCTCGGGGGTCAACGACGGCGCGGCCGCGCTGATCATCGCCTCGGAAGCGGCCGCGAAAAAGCATGGCCTCACCCCGATTGCGCGCATCCTCGGCGGCGCGACCGCCGGCGTTCCACCGCGCATCATGGGCATCGGCCCGGCACCGGCCTCGCAGAAGCTGATGGCGCGGCTGGGCATGACCCAGGACCAATTCGACGTGATCGAGCTCAACGAGGCCTTTGCGTCGCAGGGCCTGGCGACGCTGCGCCAGCTCGGCATTGCCGACGACGATCCGCGCGTCAACCGGAACGGTGGCGCCATCGCACTTGGCCATCCGCTCGGCATGTCGGGCGCCCGCATCACCGGCACGGCGGCACTTGAACTGCAATTGACCGGCGGTCGATTCTCGCTTTCCACAATGTGCATCGGCGTGGGTCAGGGTATCGCAATCGCGCTGGAGCGCATCTGAAGTGCGTCGGCCGTGAAGTGCCTGGACAGCCACTTCACGGCCGGGGCGTGACGCGTACCCGCCTGTCGCCCGGGGTCAAGGCGAGCAATCGATAGCGATGCGGCCGGACGACCGCGTTTCTATCCGCCCAGAACGGACATGTGGCGCGCTATGCCATTTTTTGCGCGTGGCAAGATTTCGAACGAATGGCCCTTAGGCCTGTGGCTCAACGCCTCACGGACAAGCCGGTCGATCGCAGAGACCGGATCCTTGCCGCGTAGCGAGCGCTACGGCATATCGGGACAGGAAGGTGCCATTGGTCCTTGGTGTCACTTCGCCCAGATCGCCGCTCCGAGGATGCGGCGACAACAACTCGAACAGTTGCGTGGTGTTCTTGCGCGCCAGCGGCTCGCCCCGGTCAGCCTGATCTTGCCAGCCGCCACGCATGACGGAGCGCCACAATTACCTCGGACTTAGAACTTCCGATTGCCGACGCATGGTCCGCCATGAGACGATCGCGATGCACGCCCAAACCGCTGCGCGCAGCAGCATCGCCCCCACGGTCCGCATCTCGTAGAGGCCTCCGCCCGCGACATGCAGACCGAAGGCCGCCAGCACCAGAAGAGTTGCCACGGCGATGGCAATCGACAGCCAGACGGCCCAACTCCGGTTCAGCACCAGACCCAGCCCGGCCAGGACGTAGGCAAACCCCGCGACAAAATTGAACCACAACACGAACGGTACGGCATTGCCGACGGCCGCTCGTGCAGCCTCTCCGCCGAACAGCGCCGTGCCCCCTGAAAAGATCGTCAACAGGCCAAACACCATGCCGATGGTACCTGCCGCCTTCAGACCCCAACCGCTCTGCTCAATCCTGCTCATGTCTTGCTCCCTTCCTGGTCTTCCAACCGACCATCGCGCAGATGGAAAAGGCGATCGAGGCGGTCATAGATCTTTTCGTCATGCGTCACCGCCACGATGCAGGCGTCCTGCTCGGCGGCGAGCTTGCGCAGCAGGTCCATGACGATCCCGGCCCGCTTGGAATCGAGCGCCGCGGTCGGCTCGTCTGCGAGAATGATGCGCGGGCTGTTGGCGAGCGCACGGGCAATCGCAACACGCTGCGCCTCGCCGCCCGACAGCAGCGCCGGCATGGCGTCCTTGCGGTTTCCGACTTCCAGATAGTCCAAGAGCTCGATCGCCCGGCGCCTCGCCTCGCCCGCCGACTTTCCCGCCAGTTGCAGCACGAGTGCGACATTGTCCTTGGCGTCGAGGAAGGGCAAGAGGTTGTGGAACTGGAAGATGAACCCGATCTTGTCGAGCCGCAGGCGCCGAAGATCGCTTCTCAGCCAGCGGTTTTCGTAGACCGGCTCTCCATCCAGCCAGACCCGCCCCTCGGTCGGGTCGATGATGCAGCCGATGATGTTGAGCAACGTGGTCTTTCCCGATCCCGATGGCCCGAGCAAAGCCACAACCTCGCCGGAGCGAACCTGAAGATCGACGCCGCGCAGGGCATCGACGCGCGTCTCACCCTCTCCGTAGTGCTTGGAGATCGCCTTGAGATCGATGATCAGGCGGCTTTCGTTAACAGTCATTGCGTCAGCCTCCGATCGCGGTCGCGGGATCGACCCTGAGCGCCGCACGAATGCCGAGACCGCTGGCGAGGATGCAGACGACCAGAATAATGCCGGCCAGAGCCGCCGCGTTGATCGGCTCCAGCATCACGCGACGGGGAAAGAAGTCCTTGATCAGCAGGATCAGCATCAGGCCGAAGGCCCAGCCGACAGCGCCGAGCGCGATCGATTGCTGGACGATCAGCCCGACGATGGTGCGATCAGGCGCGCCGATCAGCTTCAGCGTCGCGATCTGTTTCAGCTTCTCCATGGTCATGGTGTAAATGATGAGCGCGATGACGACCGCCGACACCGTCAGCAGGATACCGAGAAACAGGCCGATCTGCCGGCGCGCCCGATCAACGACGGAGCGGACCAGCAGGTCTTCCTGTTCGGCCTGGGTCATGGCCGAGAGATGTTTCCACTGGCGAACCGTGCGCGCCACGGAATCGACATCGGCGTTGGCGTCGACGCGGGCGATGACCGCAGCCACCGTATTCCCGCTCTCGCCCGTCGCGCCGCGCGCCTCAAGGACGCGGGCGGCAGGCGGTGCGAGCTGCGATTGCAGCGTCTGCGCATCGGAAAGCGTGATGTAGAGGACGGGATCGCCGCCGGAGTTCATCGCATCCTCGACAAGTCCGACCACCTCGAACCGATTGCGGCCAAGCGCGATCCGCTCGCCAATGACGAGCCCCGACTTGCGGTCGGCGACCGCCTCGAAATGGCTCTGCGCGATGCCGCGCCCCTCAACGACCGCATCCGGGCCGCCGGGACGGCCGCGCTCATAGCCGATGATATAGAGCCGCAGCGTCCTGCCGGCAAAGGCGGCTTCGACGGTCTGGTAGGTGATGCTGCCGGCATCGCTCACGCCATGCAGGCGTGCCACGGCATCGCGAGTCTGGCCGGGTATCTTGGAGGATTCGGCGAAAGGTCCCTGCCGACCGGCTTCCACCACCCAGAGATCGGCCTTCGGCGCCCTGACGATGTTCAGCGCATCGGCCACCAGGCCGTTGTAGATCCCCATCATTGCCAACACCACCGCCATCAGCAAACTCAGGCCAAGGCAGGTGAGCACGAAGCGAAACAGGTTATGACGGACATCGCGATAGGCAAGGTTCATGGAGACGCCTCCCCGGATATGCGCGCGGCGCGTCCCTCGACAAGCCCCTTGGAAGGCGCCGTGACGACGTGGCTGCCTTCCGGCAAGCCCGCCACGATCTCGACCCGGGCATCTTCCGTGCGATGGCCGAATGTCACCGGCACCTGGGCGAGCTTGCCATCCATGACGACGAAGACGCGACCCTGATGGCCATCGAACCCACTGATCGCCGCTTCCGGCACCAGCAGTGCCTCGGGTAGTTCGTCGACCGTGATCCGCACTTCGGCCTGTTCTCCGAGAAAGGCCTGCGACGGACACTTGTCACAGGTGATCCAGACACGGCGCTCCTCGTTGGCGCGGTCGCTCTCGATGCCGATCCGCGCCACCTTGCCGGTGTAGACGTCATGCGGCATGGATCGGAGCCGAACCTCCGCCGGCTGTCCGACGGCCAGCGCGCCTGCGCGCTCCTCGTCGACATAGGCAAGTGTCCAGACGGTTTTGGGATCCATGAGCGTGTAGATGACGTCGCCGGCCCGTACCACGGCGCCCGCTTCGGCGTGACGTGCGACGACCACCGCATCAAACGGCGCTTCCAGAACATGCTGCTTGAGCATGGCAGTTTCAAAGTCGAGCGCCGCGCTGGCATCGATCGCTTGCGATCTAAAAACTTCGACCTCCGTCTGCGCGACCGTCAGTTCGGCGGCCGCAACCTCGACGTCGCGCTTCGCTTCCTCGGCGGTCTGGCGCGAAATCGCGTTTCGCCCGGCCAGTTCCTGTTGGCGCGCGTCGGCCGCCTGGCGCTGAGCGAGTACCGCCCTCGCCTTCTCGACATTCGCCTCGGCTTTGCCGACATTCGCCGCGGCCGCAGCGATCGCCGCACGCGCACGCGCGACCCGAGCCTGCTGCGCGTCCCGATGCAAGCGCGCCAGCCCCTGACCGCTCGTCACGAGATCGCCGCTGTCGACAGAGAGCTCGCTCAGGGCTCCCCCGACTTCGAACCCGACTTTCGACACGATGCGCGCTTCGACCGTGCCGAGCCCGTAGACCCTGACGGCAACGTTGCGCTCGACCGCTGCAACGGGAACGACAATCGGCCGTTTGGTCGAGAAGACATAGGCCAGGGACACTGTCGTGATGAGTGCGACAGCCACCAGAAGACCCCGGATCGTTGCGCGTTTCATGATCATTTCTCCTTGGTAGACGGCGCCGTGAACAATGCCATCTGCACGGTCAGCAGCCGCATTCCTTCCGGCTGGAGGGCAAACCCGCGGGCGCCCAATGACCAACGCATCGCCAGGCCCTGAACGAGCGAGATCAACAGTACCGCACCATCCGCCGGATCGAGATCATGACGCATAGTGCCGGCCGCGCGCGCCTGCGCGAGTTCGGCCGCGAGAACACCGTGGAAAGTCTCCATCAGGCCTGAGAAGGCCTGGCGAAGTCCGCTGTTTTCCACGCGGAGTTCGCGCGAGAGCAAAATGGCGGGTATTGCGGGGTTGGCCTCGATGAGGCGCAATTGTGCCTGCACGAGTGCGACGATCCGTCCTTCCGGCGTCGCAGTCGAGGCCAGAGCCTCCCCCCACACAGCCTTCAGCCGATCGCGAATGTCCGCTGCGACCGCTTGCCACAAGGCCTGCTTGGTGGGGAAATGGCGAAAAATTCCCGGTTGCGTCAACCCGATCGCCGCAGCAACGGCATTGGTCGTCAACCGGTCGGGACCCAGTTCGTCGGCGAGCCGCAAGGTCGTTGCCAATATCTCGGCCTTGCGGTCTTCTGCTGGCTTGCGCGCCATGGCCAAACTCTCTTGTTAGTTATTACTCACTAACTAATGCGTTCGAGCGCGAGTGTCAATCATGAAGAGTGGCCGGCCGCAAGCATGAACTTGGAGGGGTGCAGCGGGTCAAGGAGCGCAGGATCGCTGTTGTACAGGCGGCCGTGATCTTAATGTCCACGAGAATGTGTTGCGCAAATGGGCTCGGGTTTTCAATGGGACTGCGCGCCGCTTCTATAAGGACGCCGAACGGCGGTTGATGGCGGCAGCATGCTTGCGCTCTAGCCATTGCTCGAGCTCCGCTTCGGCGCGCTCCAGCGCATTGTGGTTGAGCAGCTTGCGCAGCAGTGCCACGGTCACCGCCCGGGCGCGCAGGTTGAAGCGACCTTCTTCCGCTTCCTCGCCAACCGGCTGATAGACGCCGAGTTTCTCATAGAGCTGCTGCAGACGGTTCTGGACGCTGCGCAGCGACAGATTGCGGCGGCGCGCGATCGCCCGGTCGGTCAGGCCGAGGGCGATGTCGATCAGGATTTCGTATTCGGATTCGGTGAACCCCTTGGCGTGACCGAGGCTCTTCTGCTGCAGGCCGCGAACCTCGCGATCGATCACGCATTGCGCCTCGATGAAGATTGAGCGCAAGGCAAGGCGCAGGCGCTCGTCTGAGGCGGATTTCAGCACATAGCCATAGGCTGCGCCTTCCGGCACGATGCGAGCGATACCGCGGACATTCGCCTCGTCGGCATAGTTCGACCAGAACAGGATTCGCGTGTCCGGCCGCTCCTTCCAGATGGTGCGGGCGGCCTCTATGCCGTTTCTCGGGCTCATCTGCAGGTCCATGACGATGAATTCCGAACGGTGTTCGCGCGCGAGTTTTTCCCCGGTGAGACCGTTGTCGGCCTCGAACACGGTGTCGCATTCCGGCAGGGCGGAACGCACGGCCTCATTGAGATAGGCCCTGTGAAGGGCATCATCCTCGACGATCAAAACCTTCACGCCTTCTCCTCCTCTGCCTGATCCGGCAGCGGCAGGCAGACACGGACAAAGGTCTCGTCATTCTCCCGGCCATAGTTGAACCCGGCCGAAATCAATCGCGCCCGTGTCTTCATGTTCTCCAGCCCGCTGCCCGGCCGTCGCGCGACCTTGCCGATGCCGATCCCGCTGTCGCGGATCTCAAGAAGCAGCTTGCCGTCGGAGCAGGCAAGGCGAACGGAGAGGCGAGCGCCCTGGGAATGGCGAATGGCATTGTTGATGGCCTCCTGGGCAATGCGGAACAGCGCGACGCGCACGGAATGACCGAACCGGTCGGTTGCACCGCCGGTATGGTCAAGGAGCTGGTGTTCGATCGCCTGCCCGCTGTCGCGCACCGAACGCTCGAGGTGGTTCTCGATCGCATCGGCAAGACCGAAAAGCTGCAACACCGAAGGGCGCGCCTCCTCGATGATCTGCCGCAGGTCCTGCATCGAGTGCTGCAGGCTACGAAACAAAGGCTCGAGCGTCTCGCCGCTGATCGTCGGCATCAGGCTCAGGCGCTCGAGACGCTTGGCAAAGCGGGTGAGGTCGGCCAGCGTCTGATCGTGCAGGTCCATGCCGATCCTCTGCCGCTCGGCCTCGAGGGCTTCCGTCAGGCGGAGTGCCCCAAGGCGCAAGCCCTCTTCGCGCGCCCGCGCTTCGGCTTCGACGATGGCCGAACGCTTGGCCTGGTCGGCGGCCCTCAGCGCAAAGAAATAGGGGGCGAGCAGGTCGGCGATCGAGCGCGCGCGGTCAATGTCCTCGGGGCTGTAGAAATTCGGCTGCAGGCTGGAGCAAGAGAGAGCGCCGATGGTTTCCCCCTGAACCTTCAAGGCCACATGCAGCCGGCTCCGCAGGCCGTGGTCAAAGATCGGCTTCGAAAAAGCGCCGGAGAAGTTGAACGTCGGGTCGGCGCTCGCATCCGCCGTCAGCATTTCGTCCACCTCTCCGCTCAGAAGATCGCGCAGCGGGCTGTTGGCGATGAGCGCAGCGGACATCTTGCTCCAGGCGGTCTCAAATCCGCTTTCGTAGGCCGTGTGATAGGTGCTGCCCGGCGTGATGATGCACACGTCCATGTGGTCGTTGGGTATGATCAGCTTGATTTCCCTGGCAACCGCGCGTATGGCGGAATGGAAATCGAGTTGACCGGCAAGCAATCTCGAGATCGTCAAATACTGGCCCAGCAACGAGGCCGAGGCGTCTTCCAGCATCGTCTTCCTCCCTTGGTCTTGGAACTCCCTCCAGAGCTGCAAAGCCGATCTTCCCACAGTTCATTAGCGCAAGTTTCGCCTGTCGCGTCTTGCGAAGATCCGCAATTATCCTGCGGGATCCCGCAGGTTCGCCGCTTCAATTCGTCTATACAGCCTTTTCGCTTTCCTTCATCCTGCTTTTCACTGAGGCCTCAGTCCTCAGGGAGCAACATTTCCGGATCAGCCGTTGAGGAGCGGTCCCGGAAATCTGCCGGATCGCACCGGCATCTAGGGAGAGAGAGATGACCATCAGGAATTACTTCCTGGCTTCGGCCGCGCTTGTCTGCGCGGCGATGCCGCTATCGGCCCATGCTGACACGTCGGGCAAGAAGATTGCGCTTTCCAACAACTATGCCGGCAACTCGTGGCGCCAAGCCATGCTGACCAGCTGGGACAAGGTAACCCAGGAAGCGGTAAAGGCCGGCACGGTTGCAGCGGCGGATCCCTTCACCACCGCCGAGAACCAGGCGACCGAACAGGCCGCCCAGATCCAGAACATGATCCTGGAGGGTTACGATGCCATCGTCGTCAACGCAGCTTCCCCGACCGCACTGAACGGTGCCGTCAAGGAAGCCTGTGATGCCGGGATCGTCGTCGTTTCCTTTGATGGCATCGTCACCGAACCGTGCGCCTGGCGCATCGCCGTCGACTTCAAGGAGATGGGTCGCAGTCAGGTCGAGTATCTGTCCAAGAAGATGCCGGACGGCGGCAATCTTCTCGAGATCCGCGGTCTCGCCGGCGTCTTCGTTGACGACGAGATCTCCGCCGGCATCCATGAAGGCGTGAAGCAGTATCCGCAGTTCAAGATCGCCGGTTCGGTGCATGGCGACTGGGCGCAGGACGTCGCACAGCGCGCCGTGGCCGGCCTCCTGCCGAGCCTGCCGGAGATTGCCGCTGTCGTGACCCAGGGTGGTGACGGCTATGGCGCCGCCCAGGCCTTCGAAGCCGCCAAGCGCCCCATACCGACGATCGTCATGGGCAATCGCGAGGACGAACTGCAGTGGTGGAAGAAGCAGAAAGACGCCAGCGGCTATGAGACCATGTCGGTCTCAATCGCACCCGGGGTCTCGACGCTCGCCTTCTGGGTCGCCCAGCAAATTCTCGACGGCAAGGACGTGAAGAAGGATCTCGTGGTGCCCTTCCTGCGCATCGACCAGGACAATCTGGAGAAGAACCTCGAAACCACCGAGAAGGGCGGCGTCGCCAACGTGGAATACTCGCTCGAGGACGCCCAGGCGGTCATCGCCGGCAAGTGACGGTCTTGTCACGGCGGGTTTCTTCACCCCGCCGTGATCTCCCGCCACCCGGCGCCACCACAATGGCGCCGGGTGGTCATCTCACGAATATTGCGAACGGACAGTGGCCAAGGGCATGAGTATTGAAGCCGAACACCCGGCGGTCGTCTCCGCACGCGGGATCAAGGTCGAGTTCGGCGCGGTCAAGGCGCTTAACGGGGTCGATCTTTCCATTCTCCCCGGTGAGGCAATCGGTCTGGTCGGTCATAACGGGGCCGGCAAATCGACGATCGTCAACGTGATCAATGGCGGCCTGCTGCCGCACCAGGGCACGATCGGCTATGGCGGAACGGAAGGTGCAGGTGGTGGGATTGCCACGGCGCGGGCCAACGGCGTGCGTTGCGTTTTCCAGGAGCTGTCGCTCTGCCCAAACCTGACCATCGTCGAGAACACCCGCTTGATGCATGCCGGGCTCAAGGGTTTCGGATGGCGCAAACGGGCTCTGACGCTCATTCGCGCCAAACTCGACGAAATATTTCCTGGCAATCATATCGACTGCACCAGTACCGTCGGTGATTTGTCGATCGCGGAGCGGCAGATGGTTGAGATCGCCATCACTTTTGCTGCCGTGACCGACCGCCCCAAGCTGGTGATCCTCGACGAGCCGACATCATCTCTCGACGCAGGCCTTGCCGAACAATTGCTCACCCATGTCCGCCGTTTTGTCGCCGCCGGCGGCGCCGTACTGCTGATCTCCCATATTCTCAGTGAGATCCTGTCGACCTCCAGCCGGATCGTGGTGATGAAGGATGGCAAGGTGGTCGCTTCTCGGCCGGCCGGCGAATTTACAGTGCACAGCCTCGTCGAGGCAATGGGCAGCGTCGTCAAGGAGCGCACGCGCGGCGGAGAAAGGGCGCAGAAAGATGCGCCCTACACGATCGAGCGCCCCCTCACCGGCGCGTCACAGATCGGCTTTAGGGCTAGGGGCGGCGAAATCATCGGTCTTGCCGGCCTTGGCGGCCACGGCCAGACCGACATGCTGCTCGAACTTTTCCGCGACCGCAGCAGCAACTGGCTCCCTGGTCACGGCGATGCGATCGCGTTCGTCGCAGGCGACCGGGCGCTGAACGGCACCTTCCCGCTCTGGAGCATTCTCAAGAACCTGTCGATCGGCAGCCTGCCGCATCTTTCACGACTTTCGGCAGTCGATGCCGGACGTGAAGAGGCGCTCGGCGCAGACTGGAAACAACGCATGGAAATCCGCACTCCTGATTTGGGCAATCCCATTCTCTCGCTCTCGGGTGGCAACCAGCAAAAGGTGCTGTTTGCCCGGGCACTGGCCACCAAGGCCGAAATCGTGCTGATGGACGACCCGATGCGCGGCGTCGATATCGGCACCAAGCAGGAAGTCTATTCAATTCTCAGTTCGGAAGCCGCCGCTGGCCGTACCTTCATCTGGTACTCCACCGAAATGGACGAGATCTGCCTTTGCGACCGAGTCTATGTATTCCGGGACGGGGAGATCGTCGCCGAACTGACGGGAGACGAGATCGAGGAAAAGAACGTGCTGGCCGCATCTTTCTCGGGAGAGAGCACATGAAAGCTCCTTCCGTTGCCACACTCCGCCTCATGCTGCCGGTCGCATCGCTAGCGATCCTGTTGGCCGCAGTCTTCTATATTCAGCCACGCGCCATGAGCTATACGGGGCTCAACCTGCTTTTCAATCTGGCGGTGCCGATTGCCCTCGCCACGATCGCCCAGATGCTGATCATCGCGGTCAACGACCTTGACCTCTCGATCGGCGCTTTCGTCAGCTTTGCGGCTTGCGTTACGGCGGTCTACATGCCCTCCGCTCCGGTCACGGCGATCACCATTCTTGCCGGCGCTGTGGTGGTCTATGCGGCGCTCGGCATGATCATTCATATGCGGAACCTGCCCTCCATCGTCGTCACGCTCGGCATGAGCTTTGTCTGGGCCGGGCTTGCGGTGATCATCCTGCCCACACCAGGGGGCGAAGCTCCGGTCTGGCTGCGCGCAATCATGGTTTCCAAGCCGCCTTTCGTCCCCATGGCTATCATCGCAAGCCTGTTGATCGCGCTTGTCGCCCATGTGCTTGTCATGCGCACCACCTTTGGTGTGCTGATGCGGGGTGTGGGTGGCAACGCCCGCTCGGTCTCGCGTGCGGGCTGGTCAGTTGTCTGGATCAAGGGGGCGACCTACGCCGCCGCCGGCTTTTTCGCCATCCTGTCCGGCATCGCCCTGGTCGGCCTCGCCACCTCGGCGGATGCCAATATCGCGTTGCGCTACACGTTGCTGTCGATCGCCGGCGTCATTCTCGGTGGCGGTGAGTTCGTCGGTGGCCGTGTGTCGCCTGTCGGCGCCGTTGTCGGCGCTCTCACGCTCACGCTTGCAGGCTCGTTTCTTTCCTTCATGCGCATCTCGCCAGACTGGCAGATCGGTGCGCAGGGAGCGATCCTCATCATCGTGCTCGGGCTGCGGCTGGTGCTCAATCGCAAAGGCCAGCAGGAGAAGCAGCCATGACCCGCGTGAACGCTCTTTTCGGCAAGGCCTGGATCTGGTCCTTCGTCGCGGCCATCGCAACCTGGATCGTCACGGTGCTCTTCACCGGCGGTGCCAGTTCCGCTGGCCTCAGCCAGGCAGCGCTCACGTTTGCCGCATTCTCCATCATTGTCGGCCTTGGCCAGATGCTGGTAATCACGCTTGGCCCCGGCAACATCGATCTTTCGGTGCCGGCCACGATGACGCTTTCGGGCACCATGGCACTCAAGCTGATGGACGGCCAGGACTCGCTGATCCTTGTCGGCCTTCTGGTTTCAATCCTGATCGGCCTTGTCGTCGGGGTGCTCAACTTTTCGCTTATCAAGCTACTCAGGATTCCGCCAATCATAGCCACGCTGTCGATGAGCTTCATCGTCCAGTCTTCGGCCATCTGGTACAATCGCGGATTGAGGGTCAAGCCCCCGGAAATGCTGGCGCAGTTTACCACCTCGACCAGCTTCGGCATTCCGAACATTGCCCTGGTAGCGCTTGCGCTTTCCGTCGTCGTCTGGTGGCTGCTCGACAGGGCGATCTATGGCCGCTGGATCTCGGCGATCGGCCAGAGCCGCTTTGCTGCGCGCATGGCCGGCATCCCGGTCGATGGCGCGCGCCTGCTGACCTATGTGCTCTGCGCGGTGCTTGCGGCCACCTGTGGCTATCTGCTGGCCAGTTTCTCCGGCGGTGCGGCACTCAACATGGGTACGGAATATCTACTGATGTCGATCGCCGTCGTCGTCATTGGCGGCTCGGCGGTCGCCGGTGGCAATTCCAACGTACCCGGGATCTGGGGTGCTTCGCTCTTCATGTTCCTGGTCGTCTCGATGCTCAATACCTACGGCTTTGGCGCGGGCATCCGGCTGATCCTGACGGGCCTCATCATTTTCACCGTCATCCTGCTCGCAAGTCGTCCGCAACGCAGTGCATGATGACGGTCTGTTTCATCTCATTTTTCAGGTCTTTGGAAATACCCCCATGGTGACTTCCCCTTCTTCGATCTACGAGATCCGAGACGCCCGTTTCCGCCAGTTGATCGTCCTGAGCGCCGGGCTCGACGAACTCTATTCCGATTGCCGCTGGGCGGAAGGCCCCGTCTGGTTCGGCGACCTAAACTGCCTTTTGTTCAGCGACATTCCCAACCAGCGCATGCTGCACTATGCGCCGGGTGGCGGCGTGTCGGTGTTCCGCGAGCCGTCGAACTTCACAAATGGCAATACCCGCGACCGTGAGGGCAGGCTCATTTCCTGCGAGCATGGCGGACGTCGGGTAACCCGCACGGAAATCGATGGTCGCATCACGGTTCTTGCCGATCGTTTCGAAAATAAACGGCTCAACGCCCCCAACGATGTCGTGGTCAAATCCGACGGCAGTATCTGGTTTACCGATCCGACCTACGGCATCCTGTCCGATTATGAGGGATACCAGGCCGAACCCGAGCAGCAAACCCGCAACGTCTATCGGCTCGATCCCTTGAGTGGTGCGCTTTCAGTTGTTGTCGACGATTTTCGCCAGCCGAACGGACTGGCCTTTTCGCCCGACGAGACGAAACTCTATGTTGCCGATTCCGCCAGAAGCCATGACGAAACCGCGCCCAGCCACATTCGTGTCTTCGACGTTGTCGAGGAAACAAGCTTGGTGAACGGTCGGGTATTCTGCGACCTCGACAAGGGCATCCCTGATGGTTTCCGTATCGACATCGATGGCAATGTCTGGACCAGTGCGGGCGATGGCGTGCATTGCTTTGCGCCCGACGGCACGCTGCTCGGCAAGATCCTGGTGCCGCAGACGGTCGCCAACCTGACCTTTGGGGGACCCCGTCGCAACCGGCTGTTCATCACTGCGACGCGCTCGCTCTATGCCGTCTACACAACGGCGACAGGCGCGCAATATCCATAACGGGTCTGCTGTCCCGCTCGCTTCCATTTCGTCTGCCCAGGGAGACCCGCCATGACCATCGCCGTATCGCCGATCATCATCCTGAACCCCGCCGATGATGTCGGCGTCGCCCGCAAGCCTATTCCCGCCGGCGCACCGGCAGGCGCCGGAGGGCTCGTCGCCAAGACCCAGATCGGCCGAGGCCACAAGGTCGCGCTCCACGATATTCCCGAAGGCAGGGAGGTGTTGAAATACGGCCAGGTGATCGGGGTTGCCTCAAAGGCGATCGCAGCCGGCGAAGCCGTCCATCTGCACAATTTGGCAATGGTCGATTCCCACCATGACTACGAGTTCGGCGGCCTTCCGGGACCGGTCCTCCTGCCAGAGACCGAACGGCGCACGTTCATGGGCTTTGATCGCGGCCGGGGTGGGGTGGGCACGCGCAACTATATTGGCGTGATTTCCTCGGTGAACTGTTCGGCCACCGTGTCCCGCTACGTGGCCGAGCATTTCAACCGCCACCACGGGCTCGATGGTTTCCCTAACATAGACGGGGTTGTGGCTCTGACCCACGGCACGGGCTGTGCGCTCAATCCGCAGTCGGAAGGTTATCACATCCTGACGCGTACCATTCAGGGCTATGCCCGCCATCCCAATTTCGGCGGCATCTTGATGATCGGACTGGGGTGCGAGACCAACCAGATTGCCCCCATTCTTGAGCATTACAAGCTGGCCGAAGGCGCTCTGCTCAAAACCATGACGATCCAGCATACGGGTGGCACGCGAAAGACCATCGAGGCGGCCTGCGAGGCGATCAAGGAGATGCTGCCGATCGTCAATGCCGTCGGCCGCACGCCGCAACCCTTGTCGGGCATCAAGCTTGCGCTCGAATGCGGCGGTTCTGACGGCTATTCCGGCATTTCGGCCAATCCGGCGCTCGGCGTTGCCTCGGATCTCTTGGTCAAGAACGGCGGGACGTCGGTGCTTGCCGAGACCCCGGAGATCTACGGCGCCGAACATCTGCTGACCCGACGCGCGGTCAGTCCGGCGGTTGCCCAGAAACTGCTCGACCGTATCGAGTGGTGGCGTCAGTACACCGCCCGAAACGGCGACGAACTCAACAACAATCCCTCCTTCGGAAACAAGCTCGGCGGCCTCACCACCATTCTTGAAAAATCGCTGGGGGCCGTCGCCAAGGGCGGTTCAATGCCGCTTTCGGCGGTTTACGAGTATGCCGAGATCATCACCGAGCCCGGCTTCGTCTTCATGGATACGCCCGGTTATGATCCGGTCGCAGTGACGGGCCAGGTGGCGGGTGGCTGCAACGTCATCTGTTTCACCACCGGTCGCGGCTCGGTCTCAGGTTTCAAGCCGGCCCCCTGCATCAAGATCGCCACCAATTCCGAAATGTATCGCCATATGCAGGAGGACATGGACCTCAACTGCGGCGACATCGTCTCGGGCGAGGACACGATCGAGGCGGCGGGCCGACGCATCTTCGAGGAGGTGATCGCGGTCGCCTCCGGCAAGAAGACGCGTAGCGAGGAATTCGCATACGGCGACAACGAATTTGTGCCGTGGCAGGTCGGAGCGGTCACCTGAGGCCGTAGGAGGTCTACCCAATTCGCTGAGACCCGCATTCCGGGAGCAGGCCTTAGAGCGTTTCCTGACTCGATTGAAGCATTCTGCTGGCTCAAACGGAGTCGGATGATTGCCCGGCTGGCCGCATCGAAGCGACGAAAATGTCAGCGAGCACATGCGGCATTGCGTTGGAATGGCCAGAAATGCGGCCGGTCACGCCGTTCTGAATGGCCGGGCCCATTCAGCCCTCGAAGCGATAGCGCTCGATCGAGTCCGGCTTCATCTCGATCGAGAAACCGGGCAGGCTGGGCGGCATGTAGGCGGCGTTCTCGATCCGGCAGGGGTCGATGAAGTGCTCGTGCAGGTGATCGACGTATTCGATCACGCGGCCCTCCTTGGTGCCCGAAACCGCGACATAGTCGATCATCGACAGATGCTGGACATATTCGCAAAGGCCGACGCCACCGGCGTGCGGCCACACCGGCAAGCCATACTTGGCAGCCATCAGCAGCACTGCCAGGACCTCGTTCAAACCTCCCATTCGGCAACTGTCGATCTGCACGATGTCGATCGCGCCGCCGGCAATCATCTGTTTGAAGACGATCCGGTTCTGGCACATCTCGCCGGTCGCGACCTTCACTGGAGCGACCGCCTCGCGGATCGCCTTGTGGCCGGCGATGTCGTCCGGGCTCGTCGGCTCCTCGATGAAGAAGGGCCTGTAAACCGAAAGCGCCTTGACCCAGTCGATCGCATCGCCAACCTCCCAGACCTGATTGGCATCGATCATCAGGTAGCGGTCGGCGCCGATCACTTCGCGGGCAATCCTGAGACGACGCTTGTCGTCCTCCAAGTCGCGGCCGACCTTCATCTTGATGTGGGTGAAGCCCTGGTCGACGGCTTCCTGGCACAGGCGACGTAGCTTGGCGTCGTCATAGCCGAGCCAGCCGGCCGATGTCGTGTAGCAGGCATAGCCTTCCTTCTCGAGCCGGGCGATGCGTTCTGCCTTGTCTGCTTCCGCCTTCCTGAGGATCGCCAGCGCTTCGTCCGGCGTGATCGCGTCGGTCAGATAGCGGAAATCGACGATGGAGAGGATTTCCTCCGGGGTCATATCGGCAACGAGACGCCAGACCGGCTTTCCGGCCTCCTTGGCCATGAGGTCCCACACGGCATTGACGACGGCGCCCGTCGCAAGGTGCATGGCGCCCTTGTCCGGCCCGATCCAGCGCAACTGGCTGTCGCCGGTAATGTAGCGCCAGAACCGGCCAGGATTCGCCTTGACCCATTCGAGATCGAGGCCGACGATAAGGTGATGCAGCGCATCGATCGCCGCGCAGCAGATCTCGTTACCGCGACCGATGGTGAAGGTCAGGCCGTGGCCTTCGAGTTGCGGATTGTCCGTTCCTAGCACGACATAGGCGGCGGAATAGTCAGGATCCGGATTCATCGCGTCCGAGCCATCAAGGCTCTGCGAAGTGGGAAAACGCAAGTCGATCGAGCGCAGGCTGGTGATCTTGGTCATAGGGAGAAACTGCCTTGAGTTGACCGAGGGGTCAAGCGCCAGCAGGCCCTGCGCGGAAGGGCGCTACATCAGGCTCGGGCATTGCACCGTGATCATATCCACGACCTATGGATCGGCCTTCGGCAGATCGAGCGGCATTCCCGGCACGGGGCACGAGGCGGCACGGCTGCGGATCGAGCCATCCAATGTCAGGACCCGGATCTCATCTGTGCTCTGACCAACGCAACATTGCGTTCGAGTACCGTATTTCTGCTCGCTTAGGTGTCGATCCTGATGCGCATCGTGCGTTTCGGGAAGACGCCGTGGCCGTAGAGGATCGGCGTGCCGTCGCTGTCGGTATCGACATAGGTCATGATCATGACCGGTAGCGAGATCGAAACCGCAAGGGCGGCCGCCTCACGCGGGCGCGGCATGCGGCAGTCGATCCATGTCGAGGCACGGAAGAAGGCTTTGACACCGAAGGTGGCCAGCGCCCGGGTGAAGCTCGCGGTCTCCTGGAAGGCCGCGGCTATTCCGTCGAACCTATCCTTTTCAAACATGTGATATCCATATGTGGCGATGCCCGGACCCACCGTGCGCAGAGTCTCTGTCAAAATCAGCGGTGTGCCGACCTCGAGCTTCAGGGCGCGGGCAATCGCCTGGCTTGCCGGCTGCTCATAGCTGTCGAGCAAACGCCCGCCGGATCCGCCGTCGAAGCGCTTCTCCACCTCGCTCCACTTCGCGTTACGGTCCAGCCGGTATTCGAACGGTTCATCGGCAACGAAAACGCCCTTGCCCTGATGCGCCTTGACGATCCCCTTCTGGGCAAGGCTGGCGAGCGCCTGGCGCACCGTATGTCGATTGACGCCGTATTTTGCCGTCAGCTCATGCTCGCTCGGCAGTCTTTCTCCGGCGCCGAACACGCCCGTCTGGATGTCCACCTCCACGTCCGCCTCGATCTGTCGCCAGACCGGCAGGTCCCGATCCCGCCACATGGGGTTGTTCGAAATGTCCATTCACTGACCCTTGCCTGACCCAAATTCGGCGCCGTTGGTTGCCGTATTCCCTCATTGTCCGTTGCTTCCAACCGGCTCAAGCCGCGTCACAAAAAAATCATGCGCCGGCAACACGGCTGTAACAGAACATGTCCATACAATCCAGACAAGTTCACAGGACAAAGCGATGCTCGAATTCATCATCAGCAGATTGTTGCGCATGTGCCTGACCGTGGCGGTCATCCTCACGGCGGTCTTCTTCGCCACCCGGCTTTCCGGCAATGCGATCGACTTCCTGGCCGGCGAGGGTCTCAGCGCGAAGGATCGCCAGTTGCTCATCGAGTATTACGGGCTCGATGGCTCTTACGGCGAGCAGTTCGTGCGCTATCTCGCTTCGCTGATAGACGGCAATTTCGGCCTGTCGTTGATCGAGCGGCGTCCTGTGGCGCTGATCTTCGCCGAGCGGGTCTGGCCCTCGCTCCAGCTTCTGATCGGCGCCGTCGCGCTGACGCTCGCCGTCTCCGTGCCCGCGGGGATCGCCGCTGCGATCTATCGCAATTCATGGATCGGCAATGCCATCATGAGTGGCGCCTTCTTCGGCTATGCCATTCCCAATTTCGTTCTCGCCATCCTGCTACTGCTGATCTTTTCGTTCTGGCTCGGCTGGCTGCCATCGACGGGCAATTCCACCTGGCTGCACTTTGTCATGCCGGTCACAGCGCTTTCGACCTTCTATATCGCCGGGATGACGCGCTTCACGCGCAACGCCATGCTCGACGTGCTCAGCCAGGAATACCTGCGCACGGCGCGGGCGAAGGGGCTGCCGGAGCGGGTCGTCATCTTCAAGCATGCGTTGCGCAACGCCAATATCACCATCCTGTCCGTGCTCGGCCTGCAGATCGCCGGTCTAGCCGCCGCGGGTAGCGTGGTCATCGAAACGGTCTTCTCCTGGCGTGGCATCGGCGAGCTTCTGGTCACCTCGGCCATTCGCCGGGACTATCCGGTGCTGCAATTCGGTGTGCTGTCGGTCGCGCTTGCCGTCATCGTCATCAATCTGCTGGTCGATCTTGCCTACGGCCTTGCCGATCCGAGGGTCCGCCTCGGAAAGAACGCGTGAGAAAGGATGGCGCACATGTCCGACACTACGATTGATTCCCTGCCCGAAGCCGCCGGCAATCCGTTCCTCGCCCGCCTCCGCATGCCGGCAAAGATGCGCCGCCTCTGGACCGGACTTGACTGGTCGATGCGCCTGGTTCTGATACTTGCCGCCCTGCTGGTGTTTGCTGCGCTCGCCGCACCGCTGATTTCACCGTTCGAACCCAATGCGCAGAGTCTGCTTTCGCGGCTGAGGCCGCCGATCGGATTTGCCGACGCGAGAGTCGGCCATCTCTTCGGAACCGACGAACTCGGCCGTGATGTGCTGACGCGCTGCCTCTATGGACTACAGATGACGCTCTCGATCGCCCTTTCCGGCGCGGTCATCGGGATGATGATCGGCGGAACGCTCGGCCTTTTGGCCGGTACTGCGGGCGGACGGATCGACGCACTGGTGATGGCGCTTGTCGACATCCAGATTGCCGTCCCCTTCACGCTTGTGGCACTTCTGGCCGTCTCCGTCTTCGGCAGTGACCTCCAGGTGCTCATCATCGTGCTCGGGATCGCCTACTGGGAGCAGTATGCCCGCATCATCCGCGGCGAGGTGCTGAAGCTTCGTGAAATGCCCTTCATCGAGGCGTCACGGGCCGCCGGTGCCTCACCGCTCAGGATTGCATTGCGGCACATCGTACCCAACGTCATTTCGCCGCTTGTCGTGATGTTCACGCTCAACTTCTCGAACATTGTGCTGCTGGAATCGAGCCTCTCCTTCCTCGGCCTTGGCCTCAGACCGCCGACCGCGACACTCGGCTCCATGGTCGGCATCGGCCGCGACTACATGCACACGGCGCCCTGGATCGTCGCGGCCCCGGCACTGCTGATCCTGTCCATCACCTTCGTCGTGCAGATGCTGGGAGACCGGCTGCGCGATCGCATGGATGTGCGCCTGCGGGACCGCTGAGCGCCAAGACCCAAGCGGCGATCCCCGCCGCCGAACTGATTGCCGGCGGCATGACAAGCGGTCGGACCTTTCAAGCCCTGCAACGGAGACTACCATGAAGACCAGAATGATCATCGCTTCGACGCTGCTCGCGCTCATGAGCGGCAGTGCCCTTTCCGCCGAACTGAAGGTCGGCTCGGCCAATATGCCGTCCTATCTCGATCCGGGCCGCGACCACTCCAATGTCGGTTCGCAGTTCTACTACAACAGCTTCGACGTCCTTATCGACAAGGATGCCGAAACCGCAGAAACGACGTTCCGTCCGGGCCTCGCGACCGAATGGAAGCTCGTCGAGCCGACCGTAATGGAGCTGAAGCTGCGTCAGGGCGTGGTCTTCCAGAACGGCGACCCGATGACAGCCGACGACGTCATCTTCTCGCTGAACCGCATGCTGCAGCCGACCTTCAAGCCCTATATCGTCCGCGCCAAGGATCGCCTGGGCAATTTCGACCGCGCCGAGAAGGTCGACGAACACACGATCCGCATCGTCGCCAAGCGCCCCGAGCCGCTGTGGGAAACGCTGATCAACATGCAGCAGCTGATGATCATGCCGGAGAAATACACCAAGGCGCTCACCGGTGATCCGAACGTCGCCGAGGACGCCGACTTCGAAGCCTTCTCGCTCGCCCCCGTCGG
The DNA here is from genome assembly GCF_964021225.1 of Rhizobium arsenicireducens. Lineage (NCBI taxonomy): Bacteria > Pseudomonadati > Pseudomonadota > Alphaproteobacteria > Hyphomicrobiales > Rhizobiaceae > Rhizobium > Rhizobium arsenicireducens. Next base: position 3,358,963 of record NZ_CAXHYK020000001.1, read on the forward strand.
CACCGGCCCCTACAAGATCTCGCAGTTCGTGCCCGGCGAAAAGCTCGTCTGGGAGCGCCATGACGCGTTCTGGGGCGACAAGGCACCCTTCGAGAAGGTGACGGTCTCCTACGTTCCGGAAATGGCGAGCCGCATCACGGCGCTGAAGAACAAGGAAGTCGACATCATCACCAACGTGCCGCCGGACCAGCTGTCGACCATCGAGGCCGACAGCAATCTGAAGATCGCCAGCGACGTCACGCCGCTGTTCCACATCCTGATCTTCAACACCCAGAACGACGTGATGAAGGATCCGAAGTTCCGCCAGGCGATCAGCTATGCGGTCGACCGCGAAACGCTGAACCAGGCGCTGTGGCTCGGCAAGGCCGTGGTCCCCTCGACCCACACCTACAAGCAGTTCGGCGAACTCTACATGCCGGACGTCAAGACCTTCGAATACGACCTCGAAAAGGCCAAGAAGCTGCTGGCCGAATCCTCCTACAAGGGCGAGGAGATCCGCATGGATACCGCGGCCGGCTACTACACCAATGGCCTGCTCGCCATGCAGGCGATCGCCGAAATGTGGAATGCGATCGGCATCAAGACCCGCATCAATGTCGACGACAAGTGGACGGGCGGCGATCCGACCATGATGGTGCGCAACTGGTCGAACCCGATGTACTTCGCCGACCCCTTCGGCTCGTTCGGCGTGATGTGGGCACCGGAGGGCCCGTCGGAAGGCGAGGGCCGCTTCAAGACCGACGAAGCCTATGCCAAGACCTGGGAGAAGTTCCGCTTCTCCGAGAAGGTCGAGGACCGCAAGGCCGCCTATGCCGAGCTGATGGACCGCATCAAGCAGGACCCGCCGATGCTCGTTCTCTATCAGCCCTATGAATCCTGGGCGATGCAGAAGGGCATTCAGTGGGCTCCCAAGCCGGGCCACATTCCCTACGTGCTCGACTTCCGCGCCGGCTCGATCTCGGTCGCTTCCAACTAAGACCCGATACTGCCGGGCGGCGCCTTCGCCGCCCGGTTCCACTCCCATTCACAAGCGGAACTCCCATGGCCACGACACGCCTCTGCATCGTCACCGACATCCATCACGGCAAGGACAACTTCACCAAGAAGGGTTCCTCGGCGCTCACCCTGCTCGAGGAATTCTCGCGTTTCGTCGAGGCGACCAGGCCGGACGCCGTCATCGACATGGGCGACCGCATCTCGGATTGCGACAAGCAGACGGACAAGCAACTGGAGCAGGATGTCGCGGCGATCTTCGCCGGCATGAGCGTTCCGCGCTTCCATATCTGCGGCAATCACGACCGTGACTATCTGAGCGTCGACGAGAACGCCGCCATCCTCGGCCAGGATCTCTCCAGCACGACGGTCGACATGGGCGACTGGACGCTGGTGATCTGGCGGGCCGACGCGAAGATCCACCGGCCGGGTGGCTTCATCCTGCCGGAGGCCGACCTGCTCTGGCTTGCCGGCGTTGTCCGCAATGCGACGCGGCCGCTGGCGATCTTCAGCCACGTTCCGGTCTCTGGCCATTCCCAGGCCGGCAATTACTACTTCCAGCGCAATCCGGATGCCTCGACCTATCCCGGGGCTTCCGAGCGGGTGCGCGCCATTCTCGCCGGAGCCCGCGTGCCGGTTGCCTGCTTTGCCGGCCATGTGCACTGGAACACGCTCACCATGGTCAACGGCCAGCCGCACTTCACCCTGCAATCGCTGACCGAGACCTTCACCACCCATCCCGAGCCCGCCGGTTCCTATGCGCTGCTCGAGCTTTCCGAGCGGATCGACTGGACCGTGTTCGGCAAGGATTCGATGCGGGTCTCGCTCGATGCCGAAGAGACGGCGCGCCGCTGGATCGAGCCGCTGCCGCCCTTCCACGAGCATCCGGAAATCAGGCTTCGCCATCTCCAGCAAGCTGCCGAATAGGTATGACGATGACTGGCAATACCAGAACCCCGCTGCTTTCGATCCAGAACCTGTCGGTATCCTTCGGCCCGACAACGAGGCCGTCGGTTGCGGTTGAGGATCTTTCCTTCGACCTCTTCGCCGGCGAAACGCTGGCGATCGTCGGCGAATCCGGTTCCGGCAAGTCGGTCACCGCCCTTTCCATCTTGCGGCTCATCGAACGGGAGGGCGGGCGGCTCGACAAGGGTCGCATCGCGTTCCGGCTTGATGACGCGAGCGTCGTCGACCTTGCCGCGAGCAGCGAAGCGCAGCTGCAGCGCATTCGCGGCAATTCCATATCGATGATCTTCCAGGAACCTATGACCTCGCTCAATCCGGTGCTGACGATCGCCGACCAGATCTGTGAGACGCTGATCCATCACAAGCGCCTGTCCCCGAGCCAGGCGCTGCGTGAGGCGCGCGATCTTCTCGACCGCGTCCGCCTCTCCGACCCCGACCGGCGGCTGCAACAATATCCGCACGAGCTTTCGGGCGGAATGCGCCAGCGGGTGATGATTGCCATGGCGCTTGCCTGTTCGCCTCGGTTGCTGATCGCCGACGAACCGACCACGGCGCTCGACGTCACCATCCAAGCCGGCATTCTCGATCTCATCCGCGAGCTGCAGCAGACCAGCGGCACCGCGGTCGTCTTCATTACGCACGACATGGGGGTCGTCGCCGAAATCGCCGACCGGGTGGTCGTGATGCGTCAGGGCAAGATGATTGAGACGGCCGACACAAATGCACTGTTTAGCCAGCCGCGCGCCGACTATACGCGCGAGCTTCTGAATGCCGTGCCAAAGCTCGGTTCGGGAGCGCCAGTATACGCCAAACCGAAATCCGCAGCAGGCGCCGAGGACCGTGGGCATGGCGCAGTCCCGGACGATGGAATTGTTCTCGAGGTCAAGAACCTCGTCACACGCTTTCCGATTCACAAGGGGATGCTGAAACGGATGGTGGCACAGGTCCATGCCGTCGAGGATGTCAGCTTCACACTGCGCGCGGGCGAAACGCTTGGACTGGTCGGCGAGTCCGGTTCCGGCAAGTCGACCATCGGTCGTTCGGTTCTCAAGCTCATAGAGCCGGAAAGCGGGCGAATTCTCCTCGGCGGCAAGGACCTCGTGCCGCTGACCCGTCGCCATATGCGGCCAATGCGGCGTGACTTGCAGATGATCTTCCAGGATCCCTATGCGAGCCTCAATCCGCGCATGACGGTCGCCGACCTTGTCACCGAACCGCTGTGCATTCACACGCAACTCAATCTGCGCGAGAGGCGGGAGATCGCAGCGGAACTTCTTGCCAGGGTGCGCCTGCCCCTCGACAGCATCGACCGCTATCCGCACCAGTTCTCCGGCGGCCAGCGCCAGCGGATCTGCATAGCCCGCGCGCTTTCATCGAAACCGAAGATCATCGTCGCGGACGAGGCCGTTTCGGCGCTCGATGTCTCGGTGCAGGCGGAAGTAATCGACCTGCTGCAGGAACTGCAGCGCGAAGATGGCATCGCCTACCTTTTCATCTCGCACGACATTGCAGTCATCGAGAAAATGAGCCACCGCGTGGCGGTCCTGGACCAGGGCCGGATTGTCGAGATCGGTGCCACGGACGCGGTTCTGCAGCGGCCGCGGCACGATTATACGCGACAGTTGCTCAACGCTGTTCCGGTCGCCGATCCGAACCACCGCCGCGCGAGCGGGCTGGTTTTGCAGGTCGAACGTAAAATCCCGATCCGCCCCATGGGCTACCTGCCACTGGCGAATGAGTATCTGAGTGCGGGTACTGATCACCTGTTTCTCGCAGGCTAGGCAAGCCCACCGCTTTCATGGTCCCCGAGGTGTCAGGCCCACCCGCATTTCGTCACGTTACAACGGACGAGATTGAAACAAGCCATCAAGTCCTGAACAGGTCTCTCTCGACGCCGGCCTTTTCGAAGAGATAGTCGCGGCTTGCCTCCAGCTCGTGCCGCAGCTTTTCAATGTCATGCCCGATCAGGTGACCCTGCCATTTGCGGACTTGGCCTGCACAGATGACAGTGGATACATTGCTGCGCTCCATCAGCGTCACCACGGCCCCCGGCACGTGATTGAGCGGAGCGACGTTGAGCGCCGTGGCGTCGAGCAGAATGATGTCGGCCTCCTTGCCCGGCGTCAACGTACCGGTCTTATGGTCGAGCTTCAGCCCGCGCGCGCCCTCGATCGTGGCGAAGCGGATAGCATCGATTGCAGAGAGAAGCTTAGGATAATCCTCGCCACGCAAGGCCTTCTCGTTGGCAACCATGCGCTGAAAGGTTATCGCCGAGCGCATCTGCGTGAACATGTCAGCCGTCATCGTGCATTCGACATCCGTCGACAACGACGGCTGGATGCCGAGATCAAGGGCCTTCTGTAGCGGCGGCTCGCCATGGCGCATCTGCATCTCGATGGGCACGGAGAGTGAAACATGGGCACCGGCATCGGCCGCTGTCTTCCAGGCCATCTCGCTCATGCCGGTCATGTGGATGAAGATGTTGTCGGGACCAAACTTGCCGGCCATCGCCAGGCCATCAAAGGTCGGCTGCATGCCGAAGGTGCCGACGACATGCAGCGCGATCGGAATGTTCAACTCGCGACCGATCGCCCAGGCCTCCTCGTGGAACGGCAGGTAGATCTCGCCGCCCATCACCATGGTCAGCAACTGGTCGTCGCTGGCGAAGTGTTCGGCCTTGATCCGGCGCGCGTCGCCCGGATATTTCGCCCCGTCGCCCCAGCCCTCGAAATAGCCGAAGACAGCGCGCCGGCCGGTGTCGCGCAGCGCCTCGATCGCTGCATCGGAATGCTCCGGCGAGTGGTGAATCTGACTGACATCCATCACGGTGGTCACGCCTGCATCGATCTGGGCGATGCCGCCGAACAGTTCGGAGATATAGACATCCCGTGGACGATAAAGCACCGAGAATTTCTGCAGCATCCATTCATAATAATTAGCCGTGCTTTCCGGCCGCCCGTCATTGACCAGGATCGCATCGGACAGGAGGCTGCGCAGCGCCGTTTCGAACTGATGATGATGGGTGTCGATGAAACCCGGCATCACGATCATGCCCGCCGCGTCGATAACCGTGACATCGCCGCCGTCGATCAACGGGCCGACCTCGAGGATTTTCGATCCTTCGATTAGCACGTCGCCCACCGTGAAATTGCCAACTGCGGCGTCCATGGACAGCACCGCACCGCCCCTGATCAGCGCGCGGCGACCAGCCTGGCCAATACCTTTCGGCATGGCGGCTGGCGCCGCGCGCGCCGTCATCGACGGCCCCCCGCCGACCTCGGCCGGAGCCCGCAGGCGGGTATCACAGAACTTGCACATGGCTTCCTCCCATTTCGGAATGCGAAAATTTATTCGGCTAATTTCGGGACCAGCTCTACCGCGAGTCCGCATCATGCTTAGTCAGTTTCCGTTGAGAACGGCAGACAGCGCAGGCGCGCGGGCCGAGGCAGCGCTGATGCGGCTTGCGGCGGCGCGAAGATCCTGGAGGCGTTCGGCGACCATCTGGTCTACACTGACCAGACCGGAATAGCCGGAAGAATTGACGGCGGCAGTCGTTCGGCCATCGGCATTGCGGATCGGCACCGCAAGCGCGGTGATGCCATAATCGAGCTGATCGACCGTGGTGGCATAGCCGAGTTCGCGCGCCTTCCACACCAGGCGGCGCAACTCCTCCTTTGAGACTACCGTGCGCGAGGTCAGCGCCTTTGGCTCGACGGTTTCGAAATAGCGGTTGAGTTCCTTGTCTGGCAGGCCTGCTAGCAATACCCGGCCGAGCGAGGTGGCGTGGGCCGGATAGCGCGCACCAACCACAGCTGTGGCCCGGCGTGCGCGCTGGGTCGAATGGTGGGCAATATAGATGACATCATGGCCGTCGAGCATGGCAACGGAGGCCGCGTCCCCATGCGCGTCCACGATCTGGCGCAGTTCCGGGAGCAGCAGTTCGTCGATCCGGGCGGCGAAATAGAAGCCGGAGCCGAGCGTCATCACCTTGGGCCGCAGGTGGTAGCGCTTGCCGGTCAGCCCGACGTAGCCGAGCGCCGACAATGTGATCAGGGAGCGACGCGCGGCGGCGGGTGATAGGCCCACGCGCCTTGCGATCTCGCTGAGCGTCATATCGGGATGGGCGGCGTCGAAGCATTCGATCACCGCGATACCCTTGGCAAGGGCCTCGACGAATTCCGACGGTCGCGCCTTTTGATCCACCGTGTCACCCCGATCCAGCAAAGGTTCAGCCCTCTGGCGCGAGGACAAAGTCGAACCGGCACTTCGCATCCGGGCGATTTTCCAGAGCGAAGCCGAGTTCCTCGGTTTTTTTGACAGGTTCGAGCTTGCCAATCAACGATTTTCGCACACCGAAAACTGCGTCATTGTCGATATATTCGGTGTTCTCGAAGAACAGTTCGGTGGTGATTGCGCGCATTCCCTCGGCGCGCACGATGTAGTGCAAATGCGCGGCGCGCCAGGCATGGCGGTTGCCGGCCCGCAGCAACTTGCCCACCGGGCCATCATAGGGAACCGTATAAGGCTTGGGCAGGACGGTCGTGTAATAGTACTCGCCCTTCTCGTTGGTCGTCATCTTGCCACGCAGGTCGTATTTGTCCTGGCCTGACGCCTGCTCCTGGATCGGATAGGTGCCCGTGCCATCGGCCTGCCAGGTATCGACGATTGCCCCCGGCAGCGGATTCCCCAACGTGTCGCGAACCATGCCGTAGACGAGCAGCGAGGTGCCGTCGCGTCCCCGGGCAAGATCAGCGCCCAGTTCAAGCACCGGCGCGTTGTCGAGATAGAATGGACCGAGATTGGAGCCTTCGGTCGCGCCACCCTTGGTGTTGAGCATGTCGACCAGCGCCGACAGGCCGATCACGTCGGACAGCAGGATGAATTCATGGCGCTCCGGTGTGGAGATCTGACCGCAATCATAGAGGAAGTTGAGCATGCCCATCCATTCCTCGTGGGTCATGTTCACCTCGCGGGTAAAGTCGTGCAGGTGATCGATAAAGGCCTCGAGGAGGAACTTGAAGCGACTGCCCTCCTCCGCCTTGAAGCTGTCCTTCACGGACTCCGTAATGGTGAACTGATTTATCTGGCGCATTCTTTCCTCCACATCCCCCCGAAACTCTGTCCCGAAACCCGGGTTGACGCAAAGCTAAAACAGGTCATATTATTCGGCAAGTGAATTTTTATTCGCTAGGCGAAAAAGGATAGGCGATGCGGATTGGAAAACAGGACAATGCCTTCACGGCCATTGCAACCTCGGACGAGCATTCGATTACCGTGCGTGGCCATGACCTGTGCCGTGACCTGATCGGCAAGATCGACTTCACCGACTATTTCTGGCTGTTGGTCTGCGGTGTCAGGCCGACGGAAAAGCAGACGGCCGCGATGAATGCCTGTCTTGTGGCAATCGCCGAGCACGGGCTGGTCCCCTCGGTTCAGGCCGCACGGATGACTCTGGTTGCAGCGCCGGAGGCCTGGCAGGGCGCCATGGCCGCCGGTCTTCTCGGCATGGGCACCGTGGTCGCAGGGTCGTCGGAAGTTGCTGGCCGCTATCTTGCCGAGGTCGTGGCAGCTGGCGGCGACGATGCGGCGGCGATCGCCTCGCTCAAGGATCTGAAGGCCGCGAGGAAAAAGGTGCCGGGTCTCGGGCACCCGCAGCATTCGGGCGGCGATCCACGCGCCGACCGGTTGCTGGAGATCGCCGACGAACTCGGCGTCTCCGGGGCGCATGTTGCGGCGCTGCGCCATCTTGGCCGCCACGCGCCCGATATCATGAACCGGCCACTGCCGATCAACGTGTCGGGGGCGATCCCGGCCCTGATCCTTGATGCGGGATGGCCACTGGAGGCGCTGAAGGCGGTGCCGTTGCTGGCCCGCGCTGCCGGCCTTGCCGCCCACCTCTACGAGGAGAGCCAACGGCCGATCGGCTTCATCATGTCGCATCAGGCGGACCAGGCGATCGCCTATGACGGAAAGGCCGCAGAATGAAACCGCTGAAATCCATCCGCGTCATCGAAATGGGCACCTATATCACCGGCCCGGCGGCGGCCATGCAGCTCGCCGATCTCGGCGCCGACGTGATCAAGGTGGAGCGTCCCGGCGAAGGAGACCCCTTCCGCGCGTTCAAGGGCGGCCTCTATTCGCCGCATTTCCAGACCTACAACCGCAACAAGCGGTCGATCGCGCTCGACACGCGCAAGCCCGAAGATCTCGGCGTGTTCCACGAACTGATCACCTCGGCCGATGTCTTCATCCAGAACTTCCGCCCCGGCGTCGCCGAAAAAGTTGGGGCCGGTGCGGCGGATCTGCACAAGCTCAACCCGGCGCTGGTCTATTGCGCCATCTCGGGCTTCGGCACGTCGGGTCCCGCCCGCGACCGGCCGACCTATGACACGGTGGCCCAAGCCGCGAGTGGTTTCCTGCGGCTGCTGACGCCGCCTGAAAGGCCAAGGGTGATTGGTCCGGCGCTCGCGGATGCGGTAACGGGCCACTATGCCGCGACCGGAATTCTCGCCGCACTGATTGAGCGGGGCCAGACCGGCAAGGGGCGGCGGCTCGATATTTCCATGCTGGAGGCGATGAGCCATTTCAACCTCGACAGCTTCACCCATTACTACAGCGTAGGCGAGATTATGGGCCCCCTGTCGCGCCCGGTCGTGAGCCAGTCCTACACCTTCGAATGCGCCGACGGGAAGTGGATCGCCTTCCACCTGTCGTCGCCGCCGAAGTTCTGGGAAGGCCTGCTGGAGGCGACCGGTCAGCAGGCACTGGCCAGCGATCCGCGCTTTGCCGAACGGCTTGAACGGATCGATCATCAGGACGAACTGATCGATATCCTGACGCCAGTGTTCAAGACCGCCACGCGGGACGAATGGTGCGCCCGGCTCGAGGCCGGCGAAGTGCCCTATTCCCCCGCCTATGACAGCAACGAGGCGCTGGAAGACCCGCAGGCCAAACACCTGCACATCGCCGTCACCGTGCCGCATCTGACGATGGGCGAGTTCACCACCGTGCGTGCGCCCTACAGTTTCGACGGCGAGACGGAATTGGGCCTGACGCCGCCGCCGCTGCTCGACCAGCATGGCGCAGAAATCCGCGCCGAACTCGCCCGCCGCAAGGCCGGATGATCGACCACGCGGACGCGCGGGAGGCGCGACCGCTCCACATCAACAACCAAATCGCATGTGAGGGAGAGAGACATGAGATTGATCGCAACACTTCTGACAACCGGCGCGCTCGCGCTGCCCATCGGCGCCTACGCACAGGAAACGGTGAAGCTGACCGTCGCTTCGTCGCATCCGACAGCCATTCCATGGATCGGTATGATCCAGACCCATTTCATGAAGGAAACCGACCGCCTGCTGGCCGAAAAGGGCGCCTACAAGGTCGAATGGCAGGAGGCCTTCGGCGGCACGCTGTACAAAGCCAATGCCACGCTCACTTCAGTCGAGGAAGGTATCACCGACATCGGCTGGGTCTTCTCCTATCTGGAGGCCGCCAAGATGCCGCTGAGCCAGATCACCGCCTATACGCCATTTTCCACCAACAACGTGCCGGCCCAACTCGACACGATACGCGACCTGTTCAAATCGGTGCCTGAATTCAGGACGGAATGGGAGCAATATAATCTTGTCTTCCTCGGCGCCACCGGCTCCGACAGCTACGATCTTTTCACCAAAAAGCCGGTCGCCAAGCTGGAGGATCTTGCCGGCATGAAGCTGTCGGCTCCCGGAGCACTCGGCACATGGCTGCGCGGCACGAATGCCAATGCCGTGGATGGTGCCCTCACCACCTTCTACACCGACATCCAGACCGGTGTATCGGATGGTGTCGTCTCACTTGCGCTCGGCGCCCTTCCCGCCAAGCTTTACGAAGTCGCGCCCTATGTCACCCGCGTCGACCTCGGCGTTGTGTTCTCCGGCGGCCTTGCCATCAACAAGGACACCTGGGACGGATTGCCGGAGGAAGTGCAGACGGCGCTTCTAGCCGCTGGCGACTTTTACTCCAAGGCCCATGCCGAGGACCTGATGCAGCGCCATGAGGTAGCGCTGAAGAAGATCGTCGAACTCGGAGCCACGCAGTCGCCGCCGGTTACTCTCACGCCGCTTGCCGCCGAAGAGCGCCAGCGCTGGGTCGACCAGATGCCAGATCTCGCAGGCGAATGGGCCTCGGCTGCCGAGGCGAAAGGCCTGCCGGCCAAGGCTTTCCTCAAGTCCTATATGGACGGTCTGCGCTCGCGCGGCGAAAGGCCGGCCCGTGCCTGGGATGAAACCAAGTGAGCGCGACGAAAATGGGTGCTCCCTCCGCCGCAAGGCGGGGGGTTCTCCACGGCTGGAGCTTTCTCGTGGATGGGATGGCGGCACTTGGCACCGTGCTGATCGGCGTGCTGATGGCAGTGATCTGCGCCGACGTGGTGGCGCGCAATCTGATGGGAGCCTCGCTGCCGCTGGTCTCGGAATTCGGTGCTTTGCTGCTGGTGATGATCGTCTATCTCCAGCTCGCCACCACCCTGCGGCATGATCGCATGCCTCGCTCGGATTTCCTGCTGATCGCGCTCGACAAGGCGCTGCCCTTGCCGGGTCGCATCATCCGAGGCGTGTTCGATCTCGTCACCGCGCTGTCGCTCGGCGTCATTGCCTGGTCGACCCTCGGCATTCTCAGCAAGGATCTGTCGGCCGGTGCCTTCATTGGCGTGACCGGCGTAGCGACAGTGCCGGTCTGGCCCTTCCGGGCCATCATACTCGCCGCCATGACGGTCGCCTGCATCCAGGCCTTGTTGCAGGCTGCAACAGGAACGGAAAAAAACGAGGGGGAGCCCGTAGAATGACCGGCGTCGAAATCGGAGTTTTGGCGGTCGCGGGTCTGGTCCTCCTGATCGTCATGGGCATGCCCATCGCTGTCGGCATGCTCGTCGTGTCATTCTTTGGCGTGGTAAGCATCCGGGGCAGCGGGGTGGCCTTACGCATGGCCGGTTCTGTGGGCAATGATGCTTTGCGCGAATATCTCTATGCGGTTGTCCCGCTGTTCATCCTGATGGGTCTTCTGGTGACCGTCTCTGGAGTAGGCAAGGATACGTTTGATGTTTTCCAGCAGTTGCTGCGGCGGGTGAAGGCCGGTCTTGGGGTCGCTACCGTCTTCGCCAACGCTGTGTTCGCAGCCATCACAGGTATCTCCGTCGCCTCAGCCTCGGTATTTGCCCGTATCGCAGTGCCGGAAATGCGCCGTCATGGTTACAGCAAGTCGTTTTCGACCGGCGTTGTTGCCGGCAGCTCAGTGCTCGGCATGCTGATCCCACCCTCGCTACTGATGATTGTCTACGCCGTGCAGGCTGAGGAATCCGTCGGACGGATGTTTCTGGCCGGAATTGGTCCTGGCATCGTGCTGGCGCTGGTCTTCACGCTGACGATCGCCCTTCTTGCGCGCTTTAGGCCGGGCTTCATATTCGACATGCCTGATATGACGAAATCGGACGCGACACTCTATACGGTTCCGCAGATGGCCGGCAAAGCGGTACCGATCCTGATCCTGGTCTCACTCGTACTCGGCGGTCTTTATGGGGGGTTCCTCAATCCCACCGAGGCCGGTGCTGTCGGAGCGCTCGGCGCTCTGGCAATCGCACTGTCGCGCCGCACGCTATCCGCCCGCTCGTTCTGGCGACTCCTGGTCGAAACCGGGCAAATCACCGTCTCTGTGTTATTCCTGATCCTGGCGGCCACATTCTTCTCGCGCATGCTGGCCATGTCCGGCCTTCCGGCTGCAGTCGCTGACGCGCTGTTGTCGGGGCCCATCGGCCCGCTCGGCTTCCTCGTCCTTTATCTCTTGCTGGTCATCGCGCTCGGCTGCCTGATCAATTCCATCTCGATCATGCTGATCGTGCTGCCGATCGCCCTGCCCGTAGCCGAAGCCGCCGGTTTCGACCTGATCTGGTTCGGGGTTCTGACTGTGGTCGCGGTGGAAATCGGGCTGTTGACGCCGCCCTTCGGCCTGTCGGTTTTCACCATCAAGGCAGCTCTGAACGATCCGTCGGTAGGGCTCGCCGACATCTTCCGGGGTGCATTGCCTTTCATCGCCGCCATGATCGCCTGCCTGGCACTGATCATCGCATTCCCCGGCATCGCAACCTTCCTTGCACGCCTCTGAGGTCCATCCATGCAACTTCTCGGCATTTCCGGCAGCCTGCGCGCCGCCTCCTCGTCCACAGCTCTGCTGCTTACCCTGAAAGAGCGGCTTGGGCCTGACATTACCCTGACACAGGCGGTGATTGGCGACATTCCCCTCTACAATGCCGATCACGACGGCGGCGCTGCTGTGGCGCGTCTGCGCGCCGAGATCGAGATGGCATCAGGCCTCATCTTCGTGACCCCGGAATACAACTATTCCATTCCCGGCGTGCTGAAGAATGCCATCGATTGGGTTTCTCGTCCTGCCTATGCTTCTCCATTCAAGGGCAAGCGTTGCATGGTAATCTCGGTCTCCAATGGAGCGTTGGGTGGGGTGCGGGCCCAGGCTCACCTCAAATACATACTCAACGGAATGTTAGCCGAGGTTCCCCCCACCATGGAGGTAGTCGTACCGAGATCACAAGGCTATGTCAGGGAACAACACTTTGATGATGAGAGCATCCTGAAGTTCGCAACGCAGGCAATCCAAGACAGCTTCAAGGTCCCTGGCAGATAGTTCTTGTATCAACGTGAGCCGAGGGTGTCCACGAAACTCAAAGCAATTCAACCCTCATGCATCCTCGGCGCCTCCCAGCCCCTCGGGCAATCGCAATTGCAGCATCGAGCTGCGGGTGTCGGCAAACTCCAGAAGCCTCACCTCGATATTGGCGTTGACCGAGCCTTCCTGAAACTCGCCATTCAGCATTCGTTTGCCGGCTGGCAGGCCAGTCAACTGTTCGATCGCATCGTCGATATTTGTGACTGTATGGATCTGAAAACGCCCCGCCGCGACCGCTTCAACGACATCTGGCCGCAGCATCAGGCTGGACTGGTTCGAATGTGGGATGATCACGCCCTGCCGCCCGGTCAGTCCTACGGCCTGGCAGACGTCGAAGAACCCCTCGATCTTTTCATTGATGCCGCCAACTGCCTGTACCTCACCCATCTGATTCACCGATCCGGTGACTGCAAAGGATTGCGAGAGCGGCACTTCTGCCAGCGCCGACAAAAGCGCGCAGAGTTCGGCGAGCGAGGCGCTATCACCCTCGACGCCACTGTAACTTTGCTCGAATACGAGGCTCGCCCAAAGTGAAAGCGGGGTATCCGGAACATAGCGCGTTGCCAGGAAGCTCGACAGGATCAGCACAGCCTTGGAGTGGATCGGTCCACCCAGCCGCACCTCGCGTTCGATATCGACGACACGTCCAGTGCCCATGCGCACACGGGCGGTGATGCGGACCGGTGCGCCAAAGCACTCCTCGCCGAGAGCGCTGATGGTCAGGCCGTTCACCTGGCCGATCACGCTGCCCTGCGTGGATATCTGGATTATGCCCCGGACAATCGCCTCTTGCAGCCGGTCACGGGTCAGCCCACGGCGGCGATCAGCGGCAGCAATGGCCCGCGCGACATGGTCCGCGGTCACCGAGGCTGCATGATCCTTTCCGGCCAAATGATCGGCTTCGAACAAGATGTCCCAGATCTCGCCCATCCGCAGCGACAGCTTTTCCTGGTCTTCGGCGGCGCGGGTCGCGGCATCGACAAGAGCGGCCACCCCGTCTCGCGCCACGGGTCGCAGGCCCTCGCGCGCCACCACGGTTGCCGCGAGCCGTGCAAACAGGGCTACTGATTCCGGGCCGCGAGCCATATCCTCGCCAAATTCGGCGGCGACGCGAAAGTACTGCGCAAAATCCGGATCGAGTTCAGAGAGCAGCAGATGGAGCAGCCGATCGCCCACCAGCACGACGCGCACCCTAAGCGGGATAGGTTGGGGTTCGAGCTTGGTCGTGGCAATCAGGCCCGATCGTTCGGCGGCGGTGATGAGATGCACCGCCCTGGTCTCGAGGCAGCGTTTCAGCGCATCCCAGGCATAGGGTTCGCTCAGCACGCGTCGCGCGTCGAGGACCAGAAAACCGCCATTCGCGCGATGCAAAGCCCCCGGTTTGATCTGCGTGAAATCGGTAACCAAGGCACCCTGCAACGGAATGTAATCGATCTCTCCGGTCAGATTGGCCAAAGTGGGCAAGGTCTCAACGACCACCGGCGCGCCAGCGATGTCCTCGCCATGGGTAATCATCACATTGACAGAATAGCGGTGAAAGCGCGGATCGTCGCGCAAGGCCACAAGTTGGGCGGGAAATGGGTCATCGGCCTTGCCGTGTTCCAGCGACAAGAACAGATCCGCGTGGGCGATTAGGTCAGCCCGTAGCGCCTCGAAATAGGCAGCCAATGCCGGTATGCCAACAAAATCGTGAATAGCCCGCGAGAGCGCGGCGTCCACCGCGAGCTTTGCCATTTCCTCGTTCAGCTGGCCGATAGCACTGCGTTGTTCGCGTTCGAGTTCTGGCAGGGCCAGCAGAAAATCCTCCAGCTCCTGCTCTGTCGCCGCGACATCTTCATCGACCTTCTGGCGTTCGCCTTGGGATAAGCGTTCCATCGCGTCGGCTTTGAGGATCTCGTCCCCGTGCATGGCCGCGAGTGAAAACCCCATCGGAGTGCGCAGGATCGCCACATTGCGCGTTTCGGCTGCTTTGCGCAGGATTTCGAAGGCGGATTCGTGGCGAGCGCCGTATTCCTGCTCCAGCGCCCTGCGGCGATTCTGGTAGTCTTCTGACACCAAAAGGGACGGAATGTGGATCGCCAGATCTTCAACCAGCGAGATCATGGCTGCACGCATCTTGGGCGCCATGCCGCGCGGCACTTCGATGGCAAGCGGGCGGTCAGGATCGCCGAAATTCTGGACGTAAACCCAGTCCGAGGGCACCGGCCGCCCCGCTGCTTCCTCGTTGAGGATTTTCAGCACCGCGGAGTGGCGACCGCTGCCTTCCGGCCCGTGGACATAGAGATTGAAGCGGTGGTGCTCCATCTGGGCGGCCAGACGGATCGCCTCGACTGCACGGTCTTGCCCGATCAATACCTCCAATGGCTCGAGCGTGGCGGTGGTGTCAAACGACAGGGAAGCCGGATCGCAAACGGCGCGCAGCTGGTCCGCCGACAGAGATGTGGCGCTCATGGCTGCACCGCGCCAGCAAGGGCTATTGTGCCGTGCAAACGTCTTGTCATCACCGCGCCGCCAAGAAAATGAAATCCCAAGCTCCGCTGGATGCGCCCGGTCCGATGAAATAGCGCCGAGAAAGCAAGCCTGAGCCGGATTGCCAGTACGGATGCGCGAAGACGAACTCCAATGAGATTGCAGGCATGCTCTTCCAATTTTCTGTTGATCAATTTTTTGTCCACACCATTCAAATCACAATGCCGCGCAGTTTCAACCTTAGCTGAGATATCGCCGTTTCGGCGCGAAAGAAAGAAACGCTGTTTTAGACTTGTGCAGAAAGGCCGAGCAGCTTGCCAGCCGACAATCTTTTCAATTGCCGGCGGTCGCCAGCGACACCGGGTTGCCGTACGAAAAGAATGGCAGCTGGACCGAAACGATCTGCTGGGGGTAAAAATGGTGATGCGGCCAACGCCTCGCTCGCAGCCGTCCGGGTCCATCAGCACGCCGCCCTCAGGGCTGACGACTAGGCCGAAGGACGCGCTGTTGGCCAGGTGTTCGGCGCTGTACTGCTCGCCGGGGTCACAACGGGCGACGTATGAGCAACTCAACGTTGGCGTCTTCCGGGCGACCCAATCGGAAGGCGGCATCCAGTGCCGGCTTCCGGCGCGACCCGCGAGCCAGAACTCTACAATCGCCACAAGCAGATGATCTCAGATGCCGTGATCGCCTACCTCCAGTCTGAATAGACAGGAGATCTGGGGAGGCCTATTCGCTAAGAAGTGAAGAAAGGTCACCATCATGGGAAAAACCAAGCGGGACGCAGTGCATCAGCTCGCCTGACCGCTATATCTTCCGAGTTCTCGCAGACCTCGCCGACGAGGCATTGGCCCGACCGGTGTCAGATCCCACGATCAGCTCGCTGTTCTCGCCTGCCCTGGCTGACGCGCTACGGTGGGCTCTCTGCCTCGTCAGCGAGGCGTCGCTCACGTCAGGCGCCTGGGCCCTTTAGGAGAAACCTTGCGCTTTCGGCATCGGTGACAATCGCAGTTGCAAGTGACGCCCGCAGCGCTGCAAGCAGGATTGCACGCTTGTGCGGCCCACCGGATGCAAGGATACGGGTCGGAATGCCGCGATAGGCGATAAGATCCGGCGAAATGACCTGACGGTTGAGGGGGTGATGGACCGGGCTTCCTTCAGCATCGAGATAGCGCCCGAGAAGGTCGCCGACAGCACCCATCGCAACGAGTTCGCTGATATCGGTCTGTTGCGGCAAACCATAGCGTACCTGTAGCGAGCGGCCAGTCACATCGCCGACGCTCAAGAAGGATAGGTCGACATTGGAACCTTCACGCAGGAATTCCTGAAAGACCGGCTGGGCCATGATCACTGCATGGGCCTCTTCGCTGCCGGCATAGATGGGTGCCGCGAAATAGTGGCACTTGGCGTTCAATACCTTGGCAAAGCTTCTGACGATTTCGAACGTATTGATCTCGGAACCGCGCGTCAGCCCGCCCATCAACGAACGCACGCGCATCTCGGGTTCGTTTGCACCCGTCATCTGCTTGACCGTTTCATGCAGCGTGGCGCCCCAGCCGACACCGATCGACCTCGGTTTGCGGACCTGGATGAGCCGGTCGAGAAATACAGCCGACGCCCGGCCTATCACCGCATGCATGCGTGACGGATCCGCAGGCGTCGGCGCCACCACGGCATCTTGAAGCCCGAAGTGTTCGCAAAGCCGCGCCTCCAGCTCGACATTCTCGGCAAGCGGTGAGCTGAAACTGATCCGGACGACGCCCTGCTCGAGGGCGGCGGCCAGCAACTCGTTGATTCGCCGGCGGGTGAGGTTCATCCGTTCGCCGATCTGCGCCTGGGTCAAGCCCTCGACATGATAGAGCCACGAAGCCCGCACCATCAATTGCTGGTTTTCCAAATTCCCTCTCCGATCAAATGTCACATGCGCGTAACATATGTAACGTAGACACACCGCATAGATGACCGCGGGCGTGAAGACAATTGTTTCCGAAAGCCGGCCGGCCAGCAAGCCATGCGAAGGCGAGAACTGGACCCAACGTTCACCCTGCCTCCGCCGCAACAGGAACGGACCGCGCCTTGACCACGACGGAACTGCTTATCTTCGATTGCGATGGCGTGCTGATCGACAGCGAACCTGCATCGAGCCGCGTGTTCTGCCGCGCTTTGAGAAATGCCGGGGTGGAGATCACCCCGGACGAAGTGCACCGTCGCTTTACTGGCTATTCCGAGACCGATGCCATGCGCATCTGCCGGGAAGAATTCGGCCTGGACGACGTGACCGCGGTCTTTGCCGAGACCCGGTCCGATCTCTATGGCGAATTCGCCCGCTCGCTTTCGCCCATGCCCGGCATGCCGCAGCTCATCCGCTCCCTGCCGCATCGCAAATGTGTCGCTTCCAACAGCACCCTCGAGCGCTTGAAGAACAGTCTTGGCCTCTTCGATCTCTGGAATGCCTTCGGGGGCCATATTTTCAGCGCCGAGATGGTCGCGCGACCGAAGCCCGCACCGGATCTCTTCCTGCTCTGTGCAAACCGTTTCGGCGTCGACCCAACCCACTGCATCGTGGTCGACGACAGTCCGCATGGCATCGCCGGCGCAGTCGCCGCCGGAATGCGGGCGATCGGCTTCATCGACCCGGCCGATCCGCGCGCCGACCGGCAGTCTGTGTTGGCCGGTGCCGGTGCGTCATTGATCGCGATTGGAGCCGATGAACTTGCGGGCGCGTTCGACACGCTTCTTTCCACATCAACTTGTCGCGTGCCGGCTCGCGAACCAGCAGCGCGCACGGTGACTGCCTGACCGTTGTCCGTCGCGGTCTCCGCGGCGGAAATATCACTAAAAATTCATGGGGCCATTAACAAACCGACACCCGGCAAGCGCAAGAAACCGCTTCCGCTTCCCCGGCTGTCTCTCTCTTGCGAAAAGGAGTATTCCGATGCTTCCCATCACCCGCCGTCACACCCTTGGACTGTTCGGCGCGACCGCCGGCAGCCTCATCCTGCCGCGCATGACCTTCGCCCAGGGCAAGCGCCCCTCGGTGACGATCGCCGTGCAGAAGATCACCAACAACAACACGCTCGACATCTGGAACGAACAGTCCAACGTCGGCGAACGCGTCTTCTTCCCGAACTTCTGGGAAGGCCTGATCAACCGCGACTGGATGGGCAATCAGGGTCCGGTTGCCGGCCTTGCCACCGAGTGGAAGCGCATCGACGACAAGACGCTCGAGCTGAAATTGCGCCAGGGCGTCAAGTTCCACAATGGCGACGAACTGACGGCCGAAGACGTCGTCTTCTCCTTCTCCAAGGAACGCCTGTTCGGCAATACCGAGCCGAAGGGCGGCAAGACGATCTATGAATCCGACAACAAGCCGACCACCGTCAAGGAACTGCCGGCAGCCGTTCCCGGCATCGGCCGCCGCCTGTGGCCGGCGCTCGCCGGCGTCGAAGCCGTCGACAAGTACACCGTGCGCTTCCACAACGCGACGCCGGACGTGACGCTCGAAGGCCGCCTCTATGCTTTCGGTTCGCAGATCACCAACCGCCGCGCCTGGGACGAAGCCGCTTCCTATACCGACTGGGCCCGCAAGCCGATCACCACCGGCCCCTACATGGTCGGCGAATACAAGCCGGACGTCTCGCTGACGCTGGTTGCCTTCGACGAATACTGGGGCGGCCGCCCGCCGCTCGAGGAAATCCGCTTCGTCGAGGTTCCGGAAGTCGCCTCGCGCGTCAACGGCCTGCTGTCGGGCGAATACGACTTCGCCTGCGACCTGCCGCCGGACCAGATCGCCACGGTTCAGGCCGCCTCGGGCTTCGAGGTCCAGGGCTCTACCATCCTCAACCACCGCGTTTCGGTGTTCAACACCCAGAACGAAATCCTCGCCAACCCGCTGGTGCGTCGCGCCATGACCCATGCGATCGATCGCCAGGCGATCGTCGATGCCCTGTGGGGCGGCCAGACCGTGGTGCCGCCGGGCCTGCAGTTCGACATCTTCAAGACGACCAACATGTTCATCGATGGCTGGGCCGCGCCGGAATACAATCCGCAGCTCGCCCAGGACCTCTTGAAGCAGGCCGGCTACAAGGGCGACGCCATCCCCTTCCGCCTGCTCAACAACTACTACACCAACCAGACCGCCAATGGTCAGGTCATGGTCGAGATGTGGAAGCAGGTCGGTCTCAACGTCGAGATCCAGATGAAGGAAAACTGGGCTCAGATCCACGATCCGGAAGGCGTCAAGGGCGTGCGCGACTGGTCGGCTTCCGCCAACATCAACGACCCGGTGACCCCGATGGTCACGCAGTTCGGCCCGAACGGCGAGATGCAGCAGAAGAAGGACTGGACCAACGCCGAGATGAACGAGCTGGCCGTCGTGCTCGAGACCTCGACCGACCGCGCGCTGCGCAAGAAGGCCTATGCCCGCATGCTGGAAATCTGCGAGCGCGAAGACCCGGCCTACCAGGTCCTGCACCAGAACGCCGTGTTCACCGGCATGAAGTCCTCGCTCAAGTGGAAGGCGGCCCCCGCCTTCGCCATGGACTTCCGTTCCAACAACTGGACGATGTGATCGCTCCAGCTCGATCCGGCGGCGCAGGCGCCGCCGGATTTGCCCTTCCAGCAACCGCAGCGGCGGGCCAAGGGCCTTGCCGCATCAGGCCTTGAAGAAGGTGACCGCAATGAGCCCCAATCTCGTGGAACTTCGCAATCTGAAAGTCGCCTTCGACGGCGTTCAGGTCCTGCACGGCATCGATCTCGACGTGAAGCCCGGCGAGGCGCTGGGCCTGGTCGGCGAGTCCGGCTGCGGCAAGTCGGTGACCTGGCTTGCGGCGCTCGGCCTGCTGCCGGGCAAGGCCCGTGTCACCGGTTCGGTTCGCGTCGAGGGGCACGAGGTCTGCGGCGCCCCGCGCCAGGCGCTGGAAAGCGTGCGCGGCGGACGCGTCGCGATGATCTTCCAGGATCCGTCGAGTTCGCTCAATCCGGTACTGCGCATCGGCCGGCAGATCACCGAGGCCCTCACCCTCCATCGCGGGCTCCATGGGGCCGCCGCCAAGGCCGAGGCGCTGCGGCTGATAGACCTCGTGGGCATTCCCGATGCCCGGCGGCGCTTCGATCTCTATTCCCACGAATTCTCCGGCGGCCAGTGTCAACGGCTGATGATCGCCATGGCGCTTGCCGGACAGCCGGATCTCCTGATCGCCGACGAACCGACCACGGCGCTCGATGCGACGATCCAGGCGCAGATCCTCGACCTGCTGATCGCCCTTCGCGCCGAAACCGGCATGGCGACTGTGTTCATCAGCCATGACCTCGGCGCCGTTTCCCAGGTCTGCGAGCGCGTCTGCGTCATGTATGCCGGGCGGATCGTCGAGCAGGGTTCGATCGAGCAATTGTTCTCCGAGCCGCGCCATCCCTATACCCGCGGCCTGTTCGACGCGATCCCGCGCATCGACGGCCCACGCAATCGGCTGATCCCCATTCCCGGCACCGTGCCCAACCCGAAGCACCTGTCGGCCGGCTGCGCCTTTGCGCCGCGCTGCACGCGCGCCACAGACGGCTGCGCCGACCAGCGGCCGATGCTGGAACCGATGGAGGACGGCCGCCGGCTCGCCTGCTTCAGCCCGGTCCCGGCTGCCCGCCCGCACCCCGTCAAGACGAAGATCCTGGAAGGCGCATAAGTGACTGCTCCCCTCATCAAGGCCGAGGGCCTCACCCGCGTCTACCAGTTGCGACGCGGCCTGTTCGGCAAGCCGATCCCCGTTCGCGCCGTCGACGGCGTTTCCCTGAACGTCATGCCGGGCGAGGCGCTCGGCATCGTCGGCGAGTCCGGCTCCGGCAAGTCGACGCTGGGACGCATGCTGCTCGGCATCGACCCGGCACAGTCCGGAAGGGTGACCTTCGAGGGCAAGTCCATGCCGGAATTCGGCACCGCCGAGTGGCGCGCGCTCAGGGCGAAGATGCAGCTCGTCTACCAGGACCCGCTGGCGGCACTCGACCGGCGCCTCACCATCGCCGCCCAGATCGGCGAACCGCTGGACATCCACGACCTTCTGCCGAAGGACGAACGCCCGGCCCACGTCGAGGCGCTTATGGCCGCCGTCGGGCTACGCCAAGACCAGGCCGACCGCTATCCGCACGAACTGTCCGGCGGGCAGCGCCAGCGGGCCGTCATCGCCCGGGCGCTGGCCACGCGCCCCAAGCTGCTGGTCTGCGATGAGCCCGTCTCGGCGCTCGACGTCTCGATCCAGGCGCAGGTGGTCAACATGCTGCGCGACCTGCAGGAAGACAACGGCATTGCCATGGTGTTCATCAGCCATGACCTCAAAGTGGTGCGCAACATCGCCGACCGCGTCGCCGTCATGTATCTCGGCCGGATCGTCGAGGAGGCCTCTTCCGACGTGATCTTCGCCGCGCCCAAGCATCCCTATACCCAGGCGCTCGTCTCCAGCGTGCCGGTTCCGGGCAAGCCGCTCATCGGTCGGACGATCCTGCAGGGCGAGCCGCCGAACCCGGCCAACCGGCCGTCCGGCTGCGCCTTCCATCCGCGCTGTCCGCTGGCGGCCGACATCTGCCGCACCACCGTGCCGGCGCTACGCACCATCGGCGTCCAGCGAACCGCCGCCTGCCATCTGGTCGAAGGCGCCGACGCGCCGCTCGCCGCGTAAGGAGACGACCATGATCCGCTTCGTCTTCACCCGCCTGCTGCGCGCCTTCATCACCATCCTGGCCGTCGTCACCTTCGCCTTCGTCGTGCTGCGCATGTCCGGCGATCCCGCCCAGGTCATGCTCGGCCCCGACGTGCCGCAGGACGCGGTCGATGCCTTCCGCAAGGCCTGGGGCCTCGACCAGCCGCTGTGGATCCAGTACCTCGCCTACATCAGGTCGATCTTCAGCGGCGATTTCGGCGTTTCGATGCGCGACAAGGCGTCCGCCCTGCAGCTGGTGCTGGAACGCATTCCCGCCACGCTGCAGCTGACGATTCCGGCGCTCGTTCTGAAACTGCTGATCGGCATTCCGGCCGGCGTCTATGCCGCACTTCACCGCCAGAGCATCATCGACCGCGGCGTGATCATGCTCTCCATCCTCGGCTTCACCATTCCGTCCTTCGTCATGGGTCTGCTTCTGGTGCTGATCTTTTCGGTGAGCCTCGGTCTCCTTCCCTCCGGCGGACAGGACACCTGGATGCACGGCCTGCTTCCGACGCTCACCATGAGCATTGGCGGGATCGGCATCCTCGCGCGTTTCTCGCGCAGCGCCATGATCGAGGTGATGGGCCAGCCCTATATCCGCACCGCGTCCGCCAAAGGGCTGAAATGGCCGGATGTCGTCTGGCAACATGCGCTGCCGAATGCCGCCGTGCCGATCGTCACCATCGTCGGCTTCATGGTCGGCTCGCTGATCGCCGGCGCGGTCGTGGTGGAATCGATCTTCTCCTGGCCCGGCATCGGCCGCCTGCTGGTGGTGTCCGTCGCCAACCGCGATCTCGCGGTCGTCCAGTGCATCCTGTTGATGATCGCCGCGACCATGGTGATCTCCAACCTCATCGTCGACCTGCTCTACGGCTGGCTCGACCCGCGCCTTCGCGCCCAAACCGCCCATTGAGGAGGACGTCATGAACTCGACAGACATGGCACAGGCGCAACCGCGAAGCGGCCACGGCACCGGCGTCTTCTCCACCCTTCGCCGCAACGTGCCCCTTTCGATCGGGCTCGGCATGCTGTGGCTCGTCGCCATGGTGCTGGTGGCGATCTTCGCCGACCTGCTGCGCCCCTACGGCATCACGGCGATGGACCTTGCCAACCGCCTGGCCGCGCCCGGCAATGCCAAGCACTGGCTCGGCACGGACGAGCTCGGCCGCGACGTGCTCGCCCGCCTGATCCAGTCGATCCGTGTCTCGCTGGTCATCGCGTTCAGCGCCACGATCCTCTCGGCGGTGTTCGGCACGGTGCTCGGCTTTGCCGCGGCGAAATTCCGCGGCTGGGTCGAACACCTGGTGCTGGTGCTCGCCGACTTCCAGGCGGCCCTGCCCTTCCTCATCATGTCGCTGGCCGTACTCGCCTTCTTCGGCTCGTCCATGCTTCTGATCGTCTGCCTGATGGGCTTCTACGGCTGGGAACGTTATGCGCGCATCGCCCGGGGACTGGCGATTTCGGCGAGTGCCCAGGGCTATGCCTCAGCGGTCGTGCAGCTCGGCGCCACGCCGTTCCGGGTCTATTTCCGCCACATCCTGCCGAATGTCGCCTCGACGCTGATCGTCTCGATGACGCTGACCTTCCCCGAAATCATCCTGATGGAAAGCGGCCTCTCCTTCCTCGGGCTCGGTGTGCAGCCGCCCGAAACCAGCCTCGGCAACATGGTCGGCTTCGGCCGCGAGTACCTGACGCGCGCGCCGTGGATCATGCTCGCGCCCGCCGTCGTCATCATGCTGACGACGCTGTCGATCTCGCTGGTCGGCGACTGGCTGCGCGACAAGCTCGACCCGACCGTGCGCTGACACTTCTCAACCCCAGATCCTTCAGGACCAAGCTCATGACACTGATCACCGGCCATCGCGGCGCCCGCAATCTCTGGCCCGAAAATTCGCTTCAAGGCTTTCGCAACGTGCTCGAGCTTGGCGTCGACGCCGTAGAATTCGACGTCCACCTGACCGATGCCGGCGAACTCGTCGTCATCCATGACGCGACGCTGGAGCGCACGACCGAGGGCCACGGTCCGGTCCGGGCGCTGACGCCCGAGGCGCGCCTGAACGTCAAGCTCAAGGACAGCGAAGAGACCGTTCCGACACTGTCCGAGGTGCTTTCGGTGCTGGCGGCGGCCGACGGCCTGCCCCTTCACGTCGAGATCAAGAGCGACGAGACGGGCACGGCCTATCCGGGGATCGTCGAAAAGGTCGCCGCGGAACTCGCCGCCCAGGGTCTGGCCGGGCGCAGCTACCTGACCTCGTTCGACGTCTCCGTGCTCGAAGACTGCCGCCGCATCGCCCCGGACATCGCCCGGCTCGTCTCGGTCAATGCCGCCTGGGCCGAAAGACAGGGCGGGCTGAAGCGCTTCATCGAGCAGGTCGAAGGTCTCGTCGAAATCGTCGCCATCCATCACGAGCTGATGGAGGCCGAATGGGACCTGATCACAAGCCTGCTGCCGCTTGACCGCCTCTGCGTCTGGACGCTGAACGACGAGGCGCTGATCGGCAGATGGCTCGAGCGCGGCATCGGCCACCTGACCTCCGACAGCCCCGACCTGGCATTGACACTGCGCGACAAGATCGCGGCTGCCGCCTGAACCCCTTGCCCACCCCCTACACCTGGAGTGAAACCATGAGCAATATCATCGCAACCGGATTCAATGCCGCCTCAGACAACGGCGAAATGCAAAGCCTCGGCGACGACCTTCGGGCGCTCGCCGACATGGGCGTCGACACGGTCGAGCTGGGCGTCACCACCCTCGACCTGATCGCCGGCGGCCGCATCATCAAGGACCGCGCCGAGCGTCTCGTCGCCCTCACCAAGCAGTTCGACCTGCGCTACACGGTCCACGGCCTCGTTTCGTCCAACTTCATGGACCCGGCCACCTGCCGCTACCAGATCGATGCGGCCAAGGCCCTGGTCGAGATCTGCGACCGGATCGATGCCCGCATTCTCGTCCAGCACGGCGGCTGCCTGCGCGCCGAGCAGATCTTCGACCGCGCCGCCGCCGACCTTCGCGAACGCGAAGCGCTGCTGGAACTCGCCGAATTCGCCAAGCCCTACGGCGTGCGCATCGCGCTCGAAAACATCTTTACCACCGAGCCCGGCCAGTATCGCCAGACGCCGGCCGAGGTCGCCGAGACGGTCACGGCGGTCAATCACGCCAATGTCGTCGCCCTCATCGACTTCAGCCACGCTTATATCGAGTCGACCTATCGCGGCCTGAACTTCCGCGAGCAGATCGCCGCCATGGCGCCGGTTGCCGGCCATCTGCATCTGCATGACAGCTTCGGCCGCCCGCAGGGCTTCTACAAGGGCTATCACCTGCAGGAGAACACCGCGATGGGTATCGGCGACCTGCATATGCCGCTCGGCTGGGGCGACATCGACTGGGAAGACATCTTCTCCGAGCTCGACTTCCTGCCCGGCACCGTCGCCATGATGGAAATCGGTGCCCGTTACCGCGCCGAACAGCCGGAATGCCTGGAGCGCGCCCGCAAGCTGATGGCGCTCAACAACCGCCAGAAGTCCATCGCCGCAGAGTGATCGCCCGGCTGGACCAGACATGCATGGCCGTCGTGGAGATCACGACGGCCAATGGCGTTTCGGGATATGCGGCCGAGCCTTTTCCAAGCCGAGTTCACGAACGATCCGCCACCCTGTCTGACTTTCGCAACGACATAGCGAGTACCAAATGTCGACACTTGAGGAAATAGCTTCGCGAGCCGGTTGCTCCATGGCCACGGTCAGCCGCGTACTCAATCGTAGCGGACCGGTCAGCGATGGCATGGTCCGGCGCGTGCGCAAGGCGGCCTCGGATCTCGGCTATCACCGGATCGAGCGAACCCTTCCGCCGGGACGCCGCCGGCCGGTGATCGGCGTGCTCATTCCCAGCATCACCAATCCCGTCTTTGCCGCCTCGCTGTCAGGCATCCAGAACCGCATGCGGGTATCGGGGCACGGCGTGCTGATCGCCCAGTCCGACTATGATCCGTCGCGTGAGGCCGATGCCGTCGACCATCTGCTGGCGGAAAAGCCGACCGGCCTCATCCTGACGGTGTGCGACCCGTTGAAAAGCCAGGCTATCCTCCCCGCCTTCCTGCCGCCGACTGTCCTGCTCAACAACTTGCCAACCTTGCGCTTTCCCGCCGCGGTGACGACCGACAACCGCCTCGCCGGGCGCGACATCACCACGCATCTCATCGAAAATGGCCATCGGCGCATCCTGTTCGTGTCGGGGCGCTTCGAGAGTTCCGACCGCGCCCGGCTCCGGTATGATGGATATGGTGACGCAATGGCGGCAAATGGCCTTTGCGTGCTGGACGCCCTGCAGATCCCCTTCGTCACCGGCCATGACGAACTCGATCTCGGCCAGGCCGTTCAGTTCCACCGGCCCACCGCCATAATTGCCTCGAACGACCTTCTCGCGCTGGGCGTGATCAGCGCCCTCCGGCGCGACGGACTGCAGGTACCCGGCGACGTGTCGGTCGCGGGCTTCGACGGCATCGCCATCGGCCGGCTTGTACATCCGCCCTTGACGACGATCGAGATGGCCGATGCCAGCATGGGCGCAACGGCGGCCTCGCTACTGCTCGACATCGCCGAAAACTCCGCGACGCCCCGCCATCTCACGCTCGGCTACAAGCTGAATGCCGGCGGTACGGTGCGGCGGATCGACCCCGCTTCGTAAGCTCATCTTGCTGACAAGAAGAGACCGCTGACAAAGCTTGCTAGGCTCTCCTTCGACATCCTCGGCCTTGTGCCGAAGATCTGCGAACGGTTGATTTCAGTGACTTCACGACCTTCTCGGCACAAGGCCGAGGATGTCGCCGCGCAAGGATTGGGGACTGTCGGCAAACGGAGATACGCCGCCCTTGCGAGCGGCGCATCTTCAGTCGGCTGGTATTGGGCGAGCGTCAGGCTTAGCTGCGCGGCAGCAGGCCTTCGACTTCGGCGGCGGCGTCGTCAAGCGCTTCCTTCGGCTCGGCCGACTGTTCGACCACACGCGACAGGTTCTCGACGATGGTCTGGGTGACCTTCACGCCGTTCGAGCCGGGGAAGGCATACCAGGGCTGCATCAGCGGCATCTGCTCGAGGCCGGCGCGGAACAGCGGGTTCTCCTTGTAGAAGTTGCCGAGATAGTCCGGCGACTGGGCGGCGAGCTCATTGTTCGGCACGTAGCCGGTACCGGGAACGACGACCGAAGCGCCGAACGGACCGGCGGCGAACTTGATGAATTTCCAGGCCGCTTCCTGCTTTTCGGCGTCGCGGGTCAGCATGACGGCGGCATTGCCACCGGTCGGCAGCTTGCCGTTGGCCGGATCGATCAGCGGGATATGGCCGGTGCGCAGGTCGAACTTGTCGCCGACATTCTTGATGGTGTTGCGAAGCGCGCCGGTGGTCATGAAGGCAAAGCCGACCTTGCCGGCGACGAAGGCCTGTTCGCCGGCCTGCTTGGTGAACACCGGAAGGCCGCCTTCCTTGACCATGCGGTCGACCAGTTCGAAGGCCTTCTGACCTTCCGGACCGTTGAATGCCACGCCGCTTTCGTCATCCTTCAGCATCTGGCCGCCGGCGCCGAACAGCAGGGCCGAGAACATCCAGTCGTCGCCCTGCCAGCGGAAGTCGATGCCTTCATTGCCGTCGCCGAGCGCCTTGATCTTGGACGACAGCGCGATCACCTCGTCCCAGGTCTTCGGCGGCTGGTCCGGATCGCCGCCGGCTTTGCGCACCAGATCGGCGTTGTAATACATAATCGGGTTGGAGGTGGCGAAGGCCAGGCCGACCTGCTTGCCCTTGACCTGGGCGAGCTTCAGGATGTTGTCGGAAAAGCCCTGCTCGGCCATGTTGCCGTCCTTGGCCATGAAGGGAGCGAGGTCGACGGGGATGTCGCGCTCGTTGACCATGCGCAGGCGGTTGAGGCCGATGAAGGTGACATCCGGCATTTCGGCCGTACCGGCCTGGCGCATGATGGTCTGGATGCCTTCTTCATAGGTCGCCGACGGGTTGGCGAAGGTGATCTTGATGTCCGGATTTTCTTCCATGAACTTCTTCGAGATCGTGTCCATCACGTCCTTGAAGAAACCCGGCATCGGATAGTGCACGTTGAGCGTGGTCTCGGCATGGGCGGGCATGCTCACGGACAGCGTCACCGCTGCCGCGGCGAGCGCCTTCTTGAGATAGGTCATCGCAGGTCTCCTTGGTTGCGACCGATCAGCCTTTCAGACCGGTCATGGTGATACCCTCGACGAAGCGCTTCTGCGCGAGCAGGAAGGCAAGCACGAGGGGAAGGGTGATGATGAGGGTCGCCGCCATCAGCGCGCCGTAGTCGTCGCCGGCTTCGGCGGCGCGGAAATAGAGAAGTCCGAGCGGCGGCGTGGCGTAATTCTGGTTGGTGACGACGATCAGCGGCCAGAACAGGTCGTTCCAGTGGGCGACGACAGAGAAGATCGCAAAGGCGGTGATCGCCGGCCAGGCATTCGGCACGACGACCCGCGCCACGATGCCGGCCTCTGACATGCCGTCCAGACGGGCCGCATGGATCAGGTCGTCGGGAATGCCGCGGAAGAACTGCAGGAAGAGGAAGATGGCAAAGACCGAGATCGAGAAGGGCGCGACCAGCGCAAAATAGCTGTTGAGCACCGACAACCGGTCGAAAGCGACATAGAGCGGCAGCGCGGTTGCATGGATCGGAACCAGCAGTCCGAGCATGACGAGCGCCATCATCATCCGCGCCGCGCGGAACGACAGCTTGGCCATGGCATAGGCGCAAGGGATCGCCACCATCACCTGGACGACGAGGATCAGGCCGCAGACGATCACGCCATTCAGGAGCAGGCCGCCCATCGACACCCGGCCGAAGGCCTTGGCGAAGTTCTCCGCATAGGACCAGGTCTGCGGGATCAGGTTCAGCGACGAGGAGAAGATCTCGCTCTGGGCCTTGCCAGCCGTCGAGATCATGAAGATGTAGGGCGCCAGAAAGACGATGGCCCCGAGCGTGAGGAGAGCAAGGCGCACGGCGCGGCCGGGCGTGAAGCGATCGGTTATCATCATGCGTAGTGCACCTTCCGGTCCATGACGCGGTATTGGAGGAACATCAGCGACACCAGGATTGCCAGGAAGATGACGGTCATCGCCGAGGCGTAGCCGACCTTGAGGAAGACAAAACCTTCCTGGTAGATGGTGAAGAGCAGGACTTCAGACGCCTTGTTCGGGCCGCCCTCGGTCAGCGTCTTGACGGTCTCGAACACCTTGACCGAATTGATGATGCTGATCGTCGTGACGAACAGCGTGGTCGGCCCCAGCATCGGCCAGGTGACGAGGCGGAAACGGGAGAGCGCCGAGCGCGCGCCGTCGACTTCCGCCGCCTGGTAGAGCTCGCGCGGGATGGCCGACAGGCCCGCCAGGAACAGCACCATGTTGAAGCCGGTCGCCTGCCAGATGCCGATGATCGACAGGCTGGTCATCACCGTGCTCGATGCGCCGAGCCAGTTCGGGCCGTCGATGCCGATCAGGGCGAGTGCGGCATTGACCGGGCCGATGGTCGGATGGAAGAGATATTGCCAGACCGTCGCCATGGCCACGAGCAGCGAAGCGACGGGCAGGAAATAGGCGGTGCGGAACAGGCTCTTGCCCCAGCCCTCCGATTCGATCAGCAGCGCGATGCCGAGCCCGAGCGCCATCGACGTGGGCGCGACGATCGCCGCATAGATCGTGGTGTTCCACAGCGATTTCTTGAAGGTGCGATCATTCAGCAGTTCGGCATAGTTCTCGAAACCGACAAAGTTGAAGCTGGCATAGCCAAGTTCGAAATCGGTGAAGCCGAGAAAGATCACCGCGATCGTCGGTAGGATAATGAAGAGGAAAAGCAGCACCAGGGCCGGAGCCGAGAGCAGGAGGGCGATGCGGGCCTCGCGCCTCTTCGCGGCGTCAGCGGGGGAGAGAACGAGCGACACCCGGCCTGAGTCGAGGGCGAGACTAGCCATGCAGCACCTCCGACCGCTCGGCCGAGACTATGGCGATGCTGGCGGCAAGCCGGTCGCCGTTTTCGTCGAACAGCAGAATGGCGTCGGGATCGAGTTTCACATCGATGCGCTGGCCGGCGGCAAGGCCGATGGCTTCCGCAGGCGGGATCTTGGCCACGACGATGCCGTCCATGGCCGCCAGCCTGGTAAAGACCACCACTTCCGAGCCGAGAAATTCGAGCCGCTCGATGCGGGCCGGCAGGCTTCCTTCGCCGGCAGACGCAAGCGCCACAAATTCCGGGCGGAAGGCGACCATAACCGGCGCACCGGACTTGAGGTGGAGACGGGTCGCAAGGCGGACGTCGCCGGCCTGCACCAGCCCTTTGTGGTCGACCACCGTCGACAGGACATTGATGCGCGGCTGGCCGAGGAAGCGGGCGACCTCGATATGAGCGGGGTCGTCATAGATCTTGCGCGGGCTGTCCAGTTGCAGAAGACGTCCGCCGATCATCACCGCCACACGGTCTGCCATCGACAGGGCTTCCGACTGGTCATGCGTGACGTATAGCGTCGGCACGCCTGCCTTGCGGTGCAGTTCGACGATCTCGCCGCGCGCATGGATGCGCAAGTTTGCGTCGAGGTTCGACAGCGGCTCGTCCATCAGGAAGACGCTGGGTTGGCGCACCATGGCGCGGGCGAGCGCCACGCGCTGACGCTGGCCGCCCGACATCTGCCCGGGCTTGCGGTCGAGCAGATGGTCGATCTTCAGGGAAACAGCCATGTCCTGGACCTGGCGCTGGATGTCGGCGCGGATCTGCCGCTGGCCCGACAGCATGGCGCCGATCAGCGGCAGGCGCCCGGCCGTCGACAGCCGCCGCATGGCGAGCGGAACGGCGATGTTCTGGCCGGCGGTGAGATGCGGGTAGAGCGCATAGGACTGGAACACCATGGCGATGTTGCGATCACCGGCAGCCCTGCCGGAGACTTCCTCGCCGCCGATGACGATCTCGCCATGGTCGGCATGATCGAGGCCGGCGACGATGCGCAGGAGCGTGCTCTTGCCGCAGCCGGACGGCCCGACGAGGGCGATGAATTCGCCAGCCTCGGCCTCGAGGCTGACACCCTTCAGAATGCTGTTGCCGCCATAGGACTTGTTGATGTCGCGAAGGCTGAACGCGCTCATTCGGCAGCCTCCACCGGGACTGCGGAGATGTTGCGGGGATAAACCTCGTCGATGACCTCGTCGAGCACATGAGCGATCATGCCGGCCGCCGCGACGATCTCGCTCGTCACGTCGTCGCCGAGATGATGGATGACACCACCGACGAGACGCTCACCCGGCATGTCCCGTTCCAGCTTGTCGATGATGAAGGAGGTCGGCGGCGCCCAGACGAGCTTGGTACCGTCGACCTCACCCTGCCAGGTCCAGTGCAGATGACCGCTGGCATAGAGCGCCACGTCGTGGGCGGCCAGAAGGTCGAGAAGGCGCTGGCGTTCGGCAGGGCGGGCGCCCCAATAGCCCGTATCGCCCTCGGCCGGATCGTCGACGAAAAGCGGCTTGTGCGCGAAGATCACCACGCGGCGACCGTCGCGGCCCTCCAGCGTCTGCACCAGCCAGTCGAACTGCGCTTGTTCCTCCATATGGCCGGAGCCGATCAACAGACTGTTGAGACCGATCATTCGCCAGTTGCCGATGTCCTTGGCAAAACGGTCGGGACCGGCAAGCCGGCGCCAGCGTTCGAGGCGGGCATCGTTGACCGGCTGGTGCGAGCCGGGCATGTGGCCGACGTCGTGATTGCCGGGAACGACGAGAACCGGCACGTCGAGTTCGCCGAGCAGCGCCATGGAGAAGACGATGTCGTCCTCCTGGTCGGCGCCGTCGATGGTGAGGTCGCCGGTATGCACGACGAGGTCGGGCTTGACCTCCTCGATCCAGCGGCGAATGGGCTCCCAGTTGCCGTTGAAATGCGGCTTGGACGGACTGAAATGCGTGTCGCTGATCTGGACGATTTTCATGGGCTGGCACCTTCTAAGCACAGGATCGGCGCGGGATCGCGGGCAAACCCGGCGCGCTCGGCGATGTGTTTAGGTGCTCTGCGTGTCAGTCGCTTGAGGCGGGTTTCAGTGTTCTTCCAATTCCGTCATGAGATCTTCAAAAAAGGATTGGCGCGTGCTGCGACGGCACGGCTCCGGCAGGCAATTGCTACTCAAACCGCCTGAAACCTGAGACCACATCCTCAGCCTGCGAGGCGAATGATGGCTGAAAGAGGCACCCGCAAAATCCAGGGCCTTCCACTGGGGCTTGTGGACCAGCTTTTAGGGAATTGGGCGGAACCTCGGTCTCACGGCTTACTGAAATGGCTTATCAAATGCTTCCGCATGCTATCCATCGATGGCTCCGGGGCCTCAGGGTCCGGCGTCATTCCGACATCGAAGCCCTCCGCTACGAAACGCTCGACAAGCACGCGGTCTCTGCTCACGATGTGGATCGGGACCGAGCGCGAGGCATCCGGTCCCGTAACGATAGCCGCAGGCTGATGATCGCCAAGCACAATGAAGACGGCATCCCTGCCAAAACGGGTGACATAGTCACCCAAGGTTTCCAGCGTGTAGTCTATGGTTTCGATATACTGCCGGCGGACGCGCTCTTGATTGGCCCAGACCACCCGTGGCGGATCGCCGCTTTCGGCCTGGTCGTTGAAGGCCGTGCCGTCGCCGACGGCATCCCAATCGATCAGTTTCGGCACGGGCGTCCATGGCGCATGGCTGGAAATGAGGGCGATCTCGGCCATGACGGGCTTGCCGTTCTTGCGGGCAGGTTCACGGGCGAGGCGTTCGAATGCTGAAAGCGTATACTGGTCCGGCATGGTCACCCAGTTGAAGGGCTTGCCACGATAGCCAAGGTCTTTCGCAGCGAGGATTTGGTCATAACCGAAATAGGCGGACTCCGGCCAGTCCATGGTGATGGCGGGCATGATTGCGGTGGTCCGCCATCCCGCCTCGCGAAACAGCCGGTTGAGGCTTTCGCGGTCGCTGTTCATAAGAAGGTCATAGCGCGCCTGGCTATCGACCCACAGGCCCGACAGCAGCGTTCCGTGAGCAAGCCAGCTGAGGCCGCCGACAGTCGGCGAGCGGGTCCAACCGCTGGCGGAGACGAAACCCGCCGACTGGAGCTGCCGCTCGACGCTGTCAAGACGCGGCTTGATCAGCCAACCATAACGCGGATCCTCGATGGCGCTTCGCCCGTAGGATTCGATGAAGACGAGGATCACGTCACGGCCCCTGACCCGGGCAAAGACATGATCGCCGCCTTCATATCCGTTGTCGGCGGCGAGCGCGCCTTCGAAGGCCCTGATGTCGGCAACCGAGCGAGCCACGAGGGAAAGCCGCGCGCCGAGATAGGAAGCCACCCGCAAATCCGCGACATCCTTCAGCCCTGCCTGCGAGCCGGCCGCCAGCAGCCCGAGACCAACGGCGAGGATGATCGCGAAACCGGTGACGGCCGCGCGCCGGGCCTTCCGGGCCAACCGCGGCATACGGAGGCAGGCCCACCAGAAGGCGCCCATCAGCATTGCCATGGCTCCCACCACCAGACCGATGGCGAGAGCCGCGCCAAGCGCGCCGACCGCACCGGAGAGTACATTCCAGCCGTCGAGCAGCATCTTCATGTCGAGATAGGGATTGAAGCGCCTCTGGAAGGCGGAGAGCACCCCGACGTCCGCGAGCTTCAGAAACAGCAGACAAAAGACGACGATCGTGGCAAGAACGGCAAGCGCGATGGCCATCCGCCTGGGCAGCAACAGCAATGCGAGCGCGACCAGCGGCACCTCGAGCGGCAGGCGCAGAAACGCATGCGGATGGAAAGCGCCCGGACTGTCCGGCATAGTGGAGGCAGCGACTCCGATAACGACAAAGATCATGACAACAATGCCGGCCTTCCATCCGGAAACATGCATGCGCCTATCTTGCGATCCGTACCGCTTCATCCGCTTCATCTTCCTACCGACTGGAATGCAGTTTTGAACGACCGTCCCGAAACGAGACTACCATGAGTAAGCTGAAGGCCCTCACCATCGGCGCCGTCGTCCTGCTTCTGGCGATCCTTCTTCTCGCCGTCGATCCGGCAGGCGTCATCGAGGCCTTGGGCAGGGTGCCGCCGGGACACATTCTTGCAGCGGTGCTGGTGGTCCAGGTACAGATCGTGCTGTCCGCCCTGCGCTGGCGATTCACCGCCGCCCGCCTCGGTCATCATATCCCGGCGCGACTGGCGATCCGCGAATATTATCTCGGCGGCGTTCTCAACCAGATCCTGCCGGGTGGGATCGCCGGCGACGCCGCGCGCGTCTACCGCAGCAAAGACGAGAATTCCGGCGGATGGAAACGGGCGGCGACCGCCGTCGCACTGGAGCGCCTGTCCGGTCAGTTTGCTTTCTTCTTGCTGACAGTCATCGGCCTGATGGCCTGGGCAATCCTGCATCCCAAGAACCTGCCCATGGACCCTTCGCCGGCGATCTGGATTGTCTTGGCCATCGTTGCCGCTCTCAGCGCCGCCGTCGCATGGTTCGGCACATCGCTGAAGGCACGGCTCGGCCAATTCGGCCCCGACCTTGCGGCGGCGTTCTGGAAGGACGGGGCGCTCGCGGTACAGGCTGGCCTCAGCACCCTGATTGTCGCCAGCTATGTCCTGACGTTCATGCTTGCGTCCGACGCGGTCGGCGCAACGCTGCCGCTGATCGCGGCCGTCACCGCGGTTCCACTCTGCCTGATGACTATGCTCGTGCCCCTCGGCATCGGCGGATGGGGAACGCGGGAAGCCGCTGCGGCCGCACTCTGGCCGCTCTTTGGCTTTACTGGCGCCGAGGGCTTCGCCGCGAGCCTCTTGTACGGTATCTTTTCCCTCGCGGGCACCGCCCTGCCCGGCGTGCTCGTTCTGGCCGCTTCCTTGCTCGGCAATCTCGGCCGCCGCAAATAGGGACCGCACGCGCCTCACGAGAAAGACCGGGCGCAGATACCACTTTACGGGCATTTGGCCGTTCCGAGGTGCGCCATCGCACTCATCTGCCCGCCTCCCCGCGACGCAACAAGTTGAGGCTGTCGACCGCGAAGGAATAGGAAAGCAACAGGAGCGCGATGGCGGAGAGCCATGAGGAGACTGGCGGAACCATACCGGGCAGGAGAACCAGGCACATCACGGCGACCTGCACCACGCAGACGAGTTTCCGCCTGAACGAGGGCGGCAACGGCGACTTCAAACGGGGTACGATATACTGAGCCAGCACGAAGCCGTAGCGCATCAGTCCGATGAGCAATACCCATGGACCTGCCTTGCCGAATAGGAGGGCGGCCGTCGATAGGCAGAGGATCAGCAGCGCGTCGACTTCCATGTTGAATCGTGCCCCCAGGTCAGATTCGTACCCATAGCGGCGCGCGAGATGGCCATCGACACCATCGAGCGCGAGGGCGACGAGCACGAGCACGACAAGCGCCCATACGGTGGTTTCGCCATGCTGCATCGCGCCGGGAAAGAAAATGATGGCGCCGACCATACTGACGAGCGCAGCACGAACCGCGGTGACCGCGTTGGCGAAGCCGAACCGCTCGAA
This sequence comes from Rhizobium arsenicireducens, assembly GCF_964021225.1. Lineage (NCBI taxonomy): Bacteria > Pseudomonadati > Pseudomonadota > Alphaproteobacteria > Hyphomicrobiales > Rhizobiaceae > Rhizobium > Rhizobium arsenicireducens. Next base: position 3,394,357 of record NZ_CAXHYK020000001.1, read on the forward strand.
GCCATGGTGATGCAATCCGTTGACGACGAGTGCGAAGATGAGGATGAGCACGACCGCCGCTGCTACTATGGCGTTGCGGCCGAGCGACAGGTGAAAGGCCACCAACCCATAGCCGACGAGCGCGGCGGCGAAGATGCTGCCGAGAACGATCAGCGCGCTGGCCTTTAGTGCGGGCGATGCTCCGCTCCCCGCGGCTAGCCCCTGCACGGCTGATGGTTCCTTCGACAACATGTCCTGCCTACTCCGCGGCAAGAAGAGCCTCGATGTCCAGCATGTGGCCGGCGCGCATCTTCTTCGTTTGTAGATAGCCAGCGTTCTCGACCGTCACCTCGCCGGTGAGCGCAACGCGGCTGTCGACTTCGATACCCCCCTCGGAAAGAGCGGCGATCTTGGCCGGATTATTGGTAAAGATGACGACTTTCGCGATGCCGAGCAAGCGCAGCATCGCCATCGCCGCCTCGTAGCGACGGTGGTCGCTGCCAAAGCCGAGTTCGGCATCGGCATCAATCGTGTCCAGCCCGAGATGCTGGTATCCGTAGGCTCGCATCTTGGCGCCGATGCCGGTACCGCGCCCCTCCTGGTCGAGATAGAGAAGCACCCCACCGCCCACCGCCTTGATCGAGGCGAGACCGTTGCGCAACTGGTCACCACAGTCGCATTTGAGCGAACCGCAGAGGTCGCCGGTGATGCAGGAGGAATGGATGCGGATCGGCACCGGAGCGTTGAAATCGGGCTGGCCGACCACGATGGCGATCTGATCCTTCTGCGCCAGTCCGCCGCGAAAGACCACGAACTCCGCATCGCCGAGATCGCGTAGCGGCACGCGGGTGCGGACCACCATGTCAAACCGCTGGCGCGCTGTACCGGCAGTCGCGAGAAGAGACCTTTCGAGCGTGCAGCAAGCCGCGAATCGACTATCGAAGTTGTTGATGTCGGCACAGACCATCGCCGGTAGCAGCAGCGCCAGTTGCGCCAACTCGGCAGACGCTCCCATTAGCGTGTCGGCCTCACGCCAGCGCATCGGTGCCTGTGCCTGTGCCTGTGCCTGTGCCTGAAGGCCGTAGGCCAAGCGCGACGCCTCCGCAAAGGAAAGCCCCTCGAGCGGAACCGAAATATCACCGCATGCGCCCGGCAAGAGTCGCGCGGCGCGGTGTTCCGTCAGGAAGAGCGAATGCTTCCCTTCGACGGCGGCGGCAAATTGATCGTATATGGAGGGCGCCGCACTATCGAGCGCCAGTGCGGCGAGCCGCCGCGAACCGTCCCTGAGGATCACCGGCCGGCCGAACCGCAATTCGGCGACTGCGCGTTCCACCTGCATCGCAGGCGAGGCGAAATGAAAACCGTGGTCGTCCGACGATGTCATCACAATTCTCCCAAAAATCCATCAAAGAACTTTACGTGCTGAGGCCCCGGCCGGATCATGCAAGGCGCCCGTCGTCTGCCGGATTTTCCGACCGACCGCCCTGTGAGGTCCGGCTCCGCGTGCAAAAACACGAAGAATTTGCACACCCGTGCAATTGCTCCCTGCGGCTTCGCGCTATGTACGATGGTACCGGAACCAACCGGTCGGAGACAAAGACCCGGTGGCGCCGTTCGCCAATTCGAGGCATCGTAGCCACCACTACGCTTTCGGCACGATGGTCAGCTCAGGAAAGGCCCGCACGACGCGCCAAGGAGAACATGAATGAACCTGGACACCAGGGCCGGAGAGTTGGGCGATGGGAATGCCCGAGCGTTGTGGTTTTCGGCCGCCGGCACATGCGAAATACGAGGTGAAACCCTGTCACCGCGGGCAAGGGGCCAGGTGCTCCTGCGCATGCTATTCAGCGGCATCAGCCGCGGGACGGAGAATCTCGTCTTCCACGGCCGCGTGCCCACGAGCGAATTCGAACGCATGCGCGGCCCCCATATGGGCGGGCAATTCCCCTTTCCGGTGAAATACGGATATTCAGCCGTAGGGCAGGTTGAAGCGGGCAGCGCGTCGCTTCTCGGCAAGTCCGTGTTCTGCCTTCACCCGCATCAGGATGTCTTCACCGTCGAAGAGGCCTCCGCAATCCCCCTGCCCGACGGATTGCCGCCAGCGCGGGCCGTGCTGGCCGCGAACATGGAGACCGCGCTGAACATCGTCTGGGACGCTAACATCCTGCCGGGCGACCGGGTTGTGGTGTTCGGCGCGGGCGTCGTCGGCGCCCTCGTCGCCTATCTCGCGTCACGCGTCATCGGCACCGAAGTCCTGCTCGTCGATCGCAACCCAGCAAGACAGGCCCTGGCCGCACGCCTCGGGCTCGATTTTGCCTCGGGCCAAGACCTCGCCGGCGAATACGACGTGGCTGTCAACGCTTCCGGTTCGGCCGAGGCGCTTGGGCAAGCCATTGAACTGGCCGGGCAGGAGGCGCGCATCGTCGAGGCCAGCTGGTACGGCGACAGCCCCGTCAGCCTGCGGCTCGGCGGTGCCTTTCATGCGCGACGGCTTACCATCGCCAGTTCCCAGGTGGGGTCCGTGCCGCCGGCTAGACGTGCACGCTGGACCTATGCCCGGCGGCTCGCCAAGGCGCTCGACCTTCTGTGCGACGACCGCCTCGACGCGCTGATATCAGGTGAAACCCGCTTCGCCGCGCTTGAGAACGCCTATCCGGCGATAATCGCCGATCCAGAAACCCTTTGTCATCGTATTCGCTACTGAGCGTAACTATGGAGAGCGAGCGCCCATGTTTGCAGTTGAAGTCCGCGATCACATCATGATCGCCCACAGCCTCCCCCGACCGGTTTTCGGCCCTGCCCAGGGCATGCATGGTGCCACGTTCGTGGTCGATGCCGCCTTCTTCACTCGCAACGTCGACGACGATGGGCTGGCGGTCGATATCGGTGCCGCGACCACTGTGCTCGGCGAAGTGCTGACGCCGCTCAACTACAAAAATCTCGACGAAATCCCCGTTTTCACCGGCAAGGTTACGACGACGGAAGTGATCGCTAAGCACATCTTTGACGCACTCGCGCGCGCGGTCGCCGACAAGAAGCTGGGACCGGGCAGCCACCGCATCTGCCGTCTGAAAGTAACCCTGCACGAATCCCACGCCGCCCGCGGCTGGTACGAGGCCGACCTTTGAGCGAGAGTGTCACATTCGCCTATCCCGGCGATTTGGCGCTGAAGACCGGCGGCTATGCTTATGATCGGCGGGTGATCGCAGGTCTTTGCGAAAGCGGTTGGTCCGTCGAGCGCCTGCCGCTGGGCGAGGGCTTTCCTGCCCCGCCCGCGGACGCGAAGCGTGAGGCCGAGCGCAGGCTGTCGGAACTGGCGGACGGCGCCCTTGTTGTTATCGACGGCCTCGCCTTCGGCCTGCTCGACGAATGGGCCGAGCGCGAGAATGGCCGGCTGCGCATTGTCGCGCTCGTGCACCACCCGCTGGCGCTCGAGACCGGCCTCGATATTCGCCAGCAGGACCGGTTCCAGAACCGCGAGCGCCGCGCGCTTTCCTTCGCCAGGCACGTGATCGTGACCTCACCTATGACCGCGCGCGAGTTGGAAGCCAATTACGGCATACCTCAACGCCGGATCACCATCGCCATTCCGGGCACAGATCCCGCGACCGCCGCCAACTGCGACGGCGATCCGCCGCATATCCTCTCCATCGGCACCCTGACGCCGCGCAAGGGCCATGACGTCCTCATCGCCGCGCTGAAACAGGTGGAGCACCTGGCTTGGCGGGCAACCATCGTCGGCAGCCAGACCCTCAATCCAAATACGGCCACGCTTCTGCGGCAGCAGGTCGAGACGCTCGGCCTTGCCGACCGGATTTCGCTAGCCGGCGAATGCGACGATCCGCGCGCGCTCTTGGCCGGCGCCAACATATTCGCCCTTGCCAGCCGCTTCGAAGGCTATGGCATGGTTTTCGCGGAAGCCCTGTCGCAAGGACTGCCGATCGTCGCCTGCAGGACGGGCGCCGTGCCCGACGTCGTTCCGCACGCCGCCGGCACACTGGTTCCCGTGGATGATATCGGCGCCTTCGCGGGCGCGCTTCACGACCTTCTCACTGACAAGACGCTACGACTTGCGAAAGCCGAAGCGGCAAGGCGCGCCGGCGCACAATTGCCAGGATGGGCCACGACTGTTGACATCATCTCGACCACGTTGAGGGCATTTCGATGAGCGGGTTCGACAAGGACTGGCTGGCGCTGCGCGAGCCCGCCGATCGGGCAGCCCGCCACGACGGTCTGGTCGATGACCTGGCCCGGTATCTCAGCGACATGAAAGACACCCGCATTCTCGACATCGGCTGCGGCACGGGTTCGACCTGGCGCGCCCTCAATGATCGACTGCCCGGCGCGGTACACTGGGGGTTGCTGGACCACGACCCCCTGCTGCTGGAAGAAGCGGAGCGCCGGATCGGTGCGAACGGTAGGGTCGGGTTCTGCAGGCACGATCTCAACGATATCGACACCCTGCCACTGAAAGGCGTTGATGTCGTCACCGCATCCGCGCTGTTCGACCTGTGTTCGGAGCGCCTCTGCGAAGCCATGGCCGACCGGCTCGCTTCAACGCTCTGCGGCCTCTACGCGGCGCTGAACTATAACGGCATCATGCACTGGTCCATCCCGCATGCGCTCGATGAGCAAATAGTGGACCTGTTCAACCAACATCAGCGGACCGACAAGGGATTCGGGCAGGCACTCGGCCCTGACGCCACGGCCTGCCTCGCCCGCCTTCTCACGACAAGGGGCTTCAGCGTCAGGATCGAGGAGAGCCCATGGCGGATGGACGCCGGTTCGACCGCCCTGCAGGTCGCCCTGCTGAACGGACTGCGCCAACCGCTTCTGGAGATTTCCGAACTGTCCGAGGCAACGATCGAGGGCTGGCTGGGCTATCGGCTGTGGGCTATCGGCGAACCGGACAGCTCATGCATGGTTGGCCATACGGACCTCCTGGCCCTGCCGGTCTGAGGCCCGTTGCCGTTCCAACCGGCAGTCGAACAGGATGTCGCTGCCCAGGTTATAGACTTCTGTTGCGGGCCGGTGAGCGCAGGTGAGCCGATCGATTGGCGGCAACATGATGCCGCTCGGCCCGGAACCGATGATGATCGGGGAAATGGCGACATGCAGCCGGTCGACGAGATTGGCATCGATGAATCGCGCGATCGTTCGCGCGCCACCTTCGACCAGGATGCGATGGAGATTGCGCCTTGCCAGCGCATCCAGGATGTCGCGGGGATCAAGGCCACATGCCTTGGTCTGAAGGTCTATTACCTCGGCCGTCGGCAGCGGCCTGCCTCTGGCGCTCGCGCTGCGGAACACGACCACCGGTGCCCCGCCGTCGTGAAACAGGCTTTCGCTGCCGTCCAGGACCGCATGACAGTCAACGACCACGCGCACTGGCGCCGGTCCCCTGACCATCCTGACCGAGAGTCTCGGATCGTCGGCTCTGACCGTGCCCACGCCGACGATGACGGCATCGACCAGCGCCCGGCACCGGTGCAGATGAGCAAGGCCGTCTGGCCCTGAGACATTGCGTGCATCACCTGAAGGCGTGGCGATGCGCCCGTCGAGCGATTGCCCCACCTGGGCCAGCACGAACTGTCCGCGCGCGCCGGCTATGGGCGAGTACAGATCATAGGCGGCATCGGTGGAGGCCAGATCGGCAGTTCCCTTTCGAAGGGCGAGCAGCCGCTCCCATGTTGCCTCGGTGATCTCCATGCTTCCCATTGTCGGCCCTAGAGTATCCTGTACAGGGTGTTGTCGCGCTTGATCACATGATGAAGCAGTACAGCCCCGATATGCAACGCAAATAGCAGCAAAAGGATCCATGCGCTCCAGCCGTGGATCGCCGATAACGTCCAGGCGATGTCGGGCGCCTTGCCCAGCGGGCTCCAGACCGGTACGAGGCCGAACCAGACGAGCGGGAAACCGTGTGCATTCGTGGCAAGGAAGCCGCTGACGGGCATGATGATCAGGAACACATAGAGCAGGCCGTGGACCGTGGAAGCCGCGAAGCGCTCGATCGCCGGTCCTTCCGGATGCGGCGCCCGGGCGATTAGCTTGTTGCCGACGCGCAGCAGCATCAGCCAGAGTACAAGGAAGCCGAAGCTCTCGTGGATCATGTAGAAATCCAGCGACACTTCCTTCTTGGTGAACTGGATAAAGAAGCCTAACGGCCAGGTCGCAAGCACGAGCACCGCCACGATCCAGTGAAGAATGCGGGACGTCGCCGGATAGCGCTCAACGCGGATGACCGCTTCGGACGGACAGGTCGTCTTGGAAAGGATGTTCATTTCACTGATCCTGGACATGATTGTCTCGAGATATGAACGCCTCACAAAATCTGATCACATGCCTAGACCAAGCGCAATGACGTTCTCCCGACGCGCGCCCCTTTCACTCCACTTCTGGCGTGGTTGAGACGACCGCAGGGAGTTCCAAGGTATCCGACTGTGAAATAGTCCATTGAACCCGCGCTCCTTTTCTGGTCATTTCAAAGCAATATAATCGCAAAGCCGCTTCCATGACCTACCCCCAGATGCTTGTCTTCGCCATCCTGGCCGCGACCATGGCGCTGTTCCTCTGGGGGCGGTTTCGACACGACATTGTAGCGCTGATGGCGCTGATGGCCTGTGTCGTCGCGGGGCTGATTCCGGCCGCTGACGCCTTCGCGGGCTTTGGCCATCCGGCGGTGATCACGGTGGCCTGCGTGCTGGTCCTCAGCCAAGGGCTGCAGAATACCGGTGCTGTGGACCGGCTGGCCCGCGCCGTACTACCGCGCGAGACCGGCCGGCTGGCCAGCATGGCCGCCCTGATGGGGTTGGGCGCGCTGCTGTCAGGATTCATGAACAATGTGGGTGCGATGGCGCTTCTGATGCCTATCGCCGTGCAGCTCTCGAAGAGGCTGGGTCTGGCACCGGGACAGGCGTTGATGCCGCTCGCCTTCGGCACCATCCTGGGCGGCATGACCACGCTGATCGGCACGCCCCCCAACCTTATCGTCTCCGATTTTCGGGAAGAGGCAGGATTGGGGCATTTTGCCATGTTCGATTTCGCCCCCGTGGGTGTGGCTGTGGCACTGGTGGGCGTGGCCTTCGTCGCCGCGATCGGCTGGCGCCTCGTTCCTGCGCGCAAGTCGGCGGCCAACGGCGGATTCGAAACGGGGTCCTACCTGACCGAGGTGCGCGTACCGGAAGCCAGCAAGGCGGCCGGGCTGACCCTGCGGGCTTTTGAGCGCGAGATCGAGGACAGTGGTGCGCAGGTCGTCGGACTTGTGCGCAACGAAGTGCGCATGATCGCCCCCCACGGCGGACGGCGCATCCGCGCGGGCGACATCCTAGTGCTGGAGGCCGATGTTGACGCGCTGGCGGAAGCGCTGTCGGTTTTCGGCATCAAACTGGAGGAGCAGGTGTCTTCCTCCGAAGAGAAGGACAAGAAGGAGGGAACGCCAGCGAAGGAACCATCGCAAGCGGCCCGCACGGATGGGGGCAGGGAGGGTAAGGCCGAGGAAAGCCCGAAGCGCGACGAAGATATCGTGCTGCGCGAGCTGGCAGTACTACCGGGATCCACCATCGTTGGACGTTCGGCCAGCGATTTGCGGCTGCGCACGCGCTACGGGCTTAATCTGCTGGCCGTCTCACACGAAGGACATCCGCCAAAAGCGCGGCTGCGTACGCTCAAGCTCAATTCCGGCGACCTATTGCTGATGGAGGGGCCGGCCGAGGTGATGACCGACTTCATCAGCGATACCGGTTGCGTACCGCTGGGCGAACGCGAATTGCGCATCCCTGACAAGCGCATGGCGATCATCGCGGGCGCGATCATGCTGGGATCGGTCGGCATCGTCACGCTGGGACTGCTGCCTGCGCCCGTGGCCTTCACTTTAGGCGTAATCGTCTCGATGCTGTTGCGCACAGTGCCGCCACGACAGGTCTATACTGCCATCGACTGGCCGGTGATCGTTCTGCTGGCGGCGTTGATCCCGGTAGCCGGCGCGATGCAGGTCACGGGGGCGGCGGACGTGTTGGCACGTTTCCTGGTTGAAACTGTCGCGCAAGGCAATGCGGTCGCCGCACTGGCCGTGGTCCTGGTCACCACTATGTTCCTGTCGGACGTGATGAACAACGCCGCGACCGCTGCAGTGCTGTGCCCCATTGCTATCGGAATCGCCGGCGCCCTCGGCGTCAATCCCGACAGCTTCCTCATGGCGGTGGCGATCGGCGCCTCTTGCGCCTTCCTCACCCCCATCGGTCACCAGAACAACACCCTGATCCTCGGCCCCGGCGGCTTCGGCTTTGGCGATTACTGGAAACTCGGGCTGCCGCTCGAAGTGCTGGTGGCGGCGGTCAGCATTCCGCTGCTGCTAATCGTATGGCCACTGTGAGACGCCGGTATCCTCGAAGAGGACCGACGAGGCAACGCTCTCGCTGTTCTTTTTCGTCGCAACCAACAATCGCCTAGTACCGACCTTCCGGACGCTCTTGCCTGTGGCGGGAAGGCGCCGCGCGCGATGTCACGCAAGAGCCACTTTCATTCATCTCCCTCGGAGGTTAGGTTAAGCAGTGGCGTCTGTTGGGTCCATGTCAATTTGTGTCCGTCAGCAGGTCTGGCTTGTGCGAAAACCACGCGGCCCACTGCGACCTGTCAGAGAACAACGAAAGCGGGGGATGATGGAGCGCGAAACGCGCATCGGTCATATCGTCAGACTCGGCGGTGGAATCGCCGATATTCGGTTCGACGGGGATCTGCCGGCGATCACGAACCGGCTGGTGACGTTGACCGATCCTGAAATCGTCATCGAGGTCGCCAGCCTGCCGAGCGAGACAATCGCCCGCGGGCTCATCATGAACCCCTCGTCCGACCTGCGCATTGGCCTTGCCGTGCGCGACACCGGCGGCCCCATTGACGTTCCGGTAGGTGAGGCGGTGCTGGGCCGGATGTTCAATCTCTTCGGCGAGACGATCGACAATGGCCCGCCCCTGGGTGAGATGCTGCGCCGACCGATCCTGCGCGCGCCCGTTCCCCTGACCGACCGGCGGGTAGAAGGTACGATCTTCGAGACCGGGATCAAGGCGATCGACCTGCTCAGCCCGCTGGAGCGCGGCGGCAAGGCGGGGCTTTTCGGCGGCGCGGGTGTGGGTAAAACGGTGCTGATTACCGAAATGATCCATAACATGGTCGCCGAATACGACGGGGTCAGCCTGTTCTGCGGGATCGGTGAACGCTCGCGCGAGGCGGAGGAACTGTATCGCGAGATGGGAGAGGCCGGCGTTCTGGACAACACGGTAATGATGTTCGGCCAGATGAACGAGAGCCCCGGCGTTCGGTTTCGTGTGGGCCACGCGGCACTGACGATGGCCGAATATTTCCGCGACGATATGCGCCGCAACGTGCTGGTGCTGATCGACAACATCTTCCGCTTCGTGCAGGCGGGCTCCGAGGTGTCGGGCCTTCTGGGCCGCATTCCGAGCCGGGTGGGCTATCAGCCGACGCTGGGTACCGAGTTGGCCGATCTGGAGGAGCGCATCTGCTCTACCAACCGGGGCACGATGACCTCGATCCAGGCCGTCTATGTGCCTGCCGACGACTTCACCGACCCAGCGGCCACGCACACCTTTGCCCATCTCTCGGCCTCGATCGTGCTGTCGCGCAAGAAGGCGTCCGAGGGGCTGTATCCCGCGATTGACCCGCTGCGTTCCTATTCGCGGATGCTGACACCCGGAACCGTCAGCCCGCGTCACTACCGCGTCGCACGTGCGGTGCGCACGACGTTGGCCGAATACGAAGACCTTAAGGACATCATCGCCATGCTGGGCTTGGAGGAACTGTCCGAGCGCGACCGGGCCACCGTCAGGCAGGCCCGTCAGTTTGAGCGCTTCCTGACCCAGCCGTTCTTTTCCACCGAGGCGATGACCGGCAATCGGGGCCGCTTCGTCACGTTGGAGGAGACGCTCGACAGTTGCGAGCGCATCCTCTCGGGTGAATTCGGGGACCGGGACGAGGGCGATTTCTACATGATCGGGTCGATCACGGACCTAGTGGAACCATCGGGAGAGAGCGATGCGGCTTGAGGTGATAACCCCCATGGCAATCTGCGTGGATCGTCCGGTGCGGCGCGTGGTGGCCGAGGCGCCCGATGGGCATTTCGGAATGCTTCCGGGCCATGTCGATTTCGTCAGTGAACTGGTGCCGGGCATATTGCTCTATGAAACCGCAGAGGGCGCCGAACGCTTCGTCGCAGTCAATTCCGGCACTCTGGTGAAATGCGGCGACGAGATACGTGTTGCGGTGCGCGGTGCGGTCGAGGGCGACAATCTGGCCGAGTTGCGGGCAAGAGTGGAGGCCGATTTCCGCAAGCGCGATGAGGATGAGCGCGAGGCGCGCACGGCGCTGGCGCGCCTCGAGGCCAGCATGATCCGCCGCTTCCGCGACTTGGGGATGTGATGGACATGACCGGTGAACGCCGCGGCGAAACGGAGACTGAAACGGAAACCATCGCGCGCAAGGCGCAGCGGATGGAGGAATCCCGAAAGCGCCGCCGCGAGAGCGCGTGGTACGGGCTGGGCATGTTCGGGCTGGTGGGCTGGTCCGTCGCAATTCCCATCGTTGCGGGCATTGCGCTGGGAATCTGGATCGACCGGCGCTGGCCGGGCGAAGTGTCCTGGACGCTGACCCTCTTGATCACCGGCGCGGCAGTCGGCGCGATGAACGCGTGGTATTGGGTCCAGCGGGAGGGACGCGATGACTGATCGGGACAGACAGTTCGGCGGAGGGCCACGATGAGCGTTTCGGTGCTTTCGCTTCTTGTCGCCGCGCTAGCGGGGGCCGCGCTCGGTGGCGCCTATCTGGGCCTACTGTGGTTGGCCGTACGGCGGCTGCCGCAGGATCGGGGCGGCGTACTGGTCTTCGTCGGGCTCGGGCTTGCGCGCGGCGCGCTCTTGCTCGGCGCATTGGCCGCAGCAGCCGTGCTTGGAGTCCCGGCGGGAGGGATTGTTGCCGCGCTGGCCGGGTTCGTCGCCGTACGGTTCGCCGCGACGCGTCTCATGGGTCGCGGAACGCCGGGAGACGCTTTATGGAAATAAGCCCCGACGCCTGGGTTCTCTACGAATGGCGAGGCGTTCAGCTCAACGCCACGATCGCCTTCACATGGGTCGTGATGGCACTGCTGATTCTCGGCTCCTGGGCCGTCACGTCGCGGTTGAGCGAGGGCGAAACCGTCTCGCGCTGGCAGGCGCTACTGGATGTGATCATCTCGGCCATCCGCGGCCAGATCGATGAGATCGGCGCCGACGATCCTGATCGCTACCTTTCGTTCATTGGGACGCTGTTTCTGTTCATTGCCACCGCAAACGTACTGGCGCTGGTGCCGGGCTTCCAGCCGCCCACCGGTTCGCTCTCCACGACGGCGGCGCTGGCGATTTGCGTGCTGATCGCAGTGCCGCTTTTTTCGATCGGGAAGCGGGGGCTCGGAAATTATCTGCGCACCTATCTGCAACCGACGCCACTGATGTTGCCCTTCAACCTCGTGAGCGAGGTCTCGCGCACCATTGCGCTGGCCGTGCGCCTCTATGGCAATGTCATGAGCGGAACGGTGATCGTCGGTATTTTGATCAGCGTCGCACCCTTCTTCTTTCCGGTCGTGATGCAGTTGCTTGGTCTGTTGACCGGCCTGATCCAGGCTTACATCTTCGCGATCCTCGCGATGGTCTATATCGGCTCGGCAAGCCGCAGCCAGCGCGAGCCCGACCACCCGGCCGCGATAAAGGAAACAGAAGGAAGAGGAGACTGATTATGGATGCAGCAACATGGGTTGCGGTGATCTCGATCTTTACCGCCGGGCTGACCATCGCCATCGGCTCGATCGGCCCGGCACTGGCCGAAGGGCGCGCCGCCTCGCAGGCCCTTCAGGCAATCGCGCAGCAGCCCGACGCCGCCAACACGATCACGCGGACCCTGTTCGTCAGCCTCGCGATGATCGAATCCACAGCAATCTACTGTTTCGTGGTGTCGATGATCCTGATCTTCGCCAACCCGTTCACAAACCTCGCCGTCGTAACCGCCACACAGGGTCCGGGAGGCTGATCCCATGCAGATCGACTGGCTGACCGTCGCGGCGCAGATCGTCAATTTCCTCGTTCTCGTCTGGCTGCTGCAGCGGTTTCTCTACCGCCCCATCACTCAGGCCATGGCCCGGAGGGAAGAGCGTATCCAGACCCGGCTGTCCGAGGCGAAGGTCGCACGCGAAGAGGTCGAGGCCGAAACAGGCCGTTTGCGGGAACAGCAGCAGGCGCTGGAGGCAGAGCGGGAAGAGATGCTGAGCAAGGCCCGGCAGGAGGCCGCCGCCCTGCGCGCCCGACTGGAGGATGACATCCGCGAGGAGATAGAAGTCAAGCGCAGCACGTGGCAGGCGCATCTACAGGACGAGCGCGAGGCCTTTACCGCCCAACTGCGGCAGCGCGCCGGCCATCAGGTGATCGACATCGTCGGGCGCGTGCTCAAGGACTATGCGGGCAGCGACCTTGCCGGACAGGTGGCCGGCACCTTCGCCGACCGCCTCGCTGCACTCGACGCCGGCGAGCGGGAAAAACTGTCGGCCGCCGCGAGCCGTGCACAGGGCCCTGCTCGCGTGGAAAGCTCCGTCGTGCTCCAACCGGGTGCTCGAGGCCAGATTACCCGCGCGATCCGCGACTGTATCGCCCAGGAAATCGAGGTCGATTATACCGAGGATGACCATTTGCTGCTGGGCATCCGCCTGACCATCGGCGAGCAAATGGTCGAATGGTCCGCCTCGCGGTTCCTGCACCGGCTCGAAACAACGCTCGACGAGGTGATCGAAGGCAGCGGCCATCAGGGCAGCGGCCGCGCGCCGGCCACAGGCTGAGGGGGACATGATGACCTTCGACAATCTGCACGTCGGTCTCTTCGCGCCGCTCGAAGACGCGCTCACCCGGGTCAGCCCTGCAATAGAGCGAGCCGAGATCGCCCACATCGTGTCGGTGGGGAATGGTGTGGCGCAGGTCGCGGGCTTTACCGACTTGCGCGCAGATGAGCTTCTGGCCTTCTCCGGCGGCGTGATGGGGATCGCTTCGAACCTGAGCGAGGATCGCGCGCAAGTCATCGTTCTGGGCGCGACTATGAGCCTGCGACCAGGCGATCCGGTGCGCCGCACGGGTCAGGTGGTCTATGTGCCGGTGGGTTCTGCTCTGATCGGTCGGGTGGTGGATGCACTGGGTCGACCGCTCGATGGAGGCAATCCCATCGACCCGGAAGGTTTCCTGCCTATCGAGCAGCCGGCCCCCCCGATCATGCATCGCGCGCCGGTGCAGGTACCGCTACAGACCGGGATCAAGGCGGTCGATGCCGCGATCCCCATCGGCCGTGGCCAGCGCGAACTAATCCTGGGCGACCGCCAGACGGGCAAGACCGCCATCGCCGTCGATGCGATCCTCAATCAGCGTGATACTGGCGTGATTTCGATCTACTGCGCCATCGGCCAGCGTGCCTCGGCCGTGGCGCGCGTCATCCAGAGCCTGCGCGAAGGCGACGCTATGGACCGTACCATCGTTGTCGTGGCCAGCGGCGAGGATGCGCCGGGACTGCAATTCGTCGCCCCCTATGCCGCGACCTCCATGGCCGAGCATTTCATGGCCGAGGGTCGGGACGTGCTGATTGTCTACGACGACCTTACCCGCCACGCCCGCGCCTACCGCGAGCTGTCTCTCCTGTTGCGCCGCCCGCCCGGGCGCGAGGCCTATCCGGGAGACATCTTCTACATCCATTCTCGCCTGCTGGAACGCGCCACCCAGCTGCGCGAGGAACATGGGGGCGGCTCGCTCACCGCCTTGCCGGTGGTCGAAACGCAGGCACAGAACATTTCCGCCTACATCCCCACCAACCTCATTTCGATCACCGACGGGCAGGTCTATCTGTCCCCCTCTCTCTTTGAGAAGGGGCATCTGCCGGCCATTGACATCGGCACCTCGGTAAGCCGGGTGGGCGGCAAGGTGCAACTGCCCGCCTTCCGCGCCGTCGCGGGCAATCTTCGGCTAATGTATGCGCAGTTCGAGGAGCTGGAGACCTTCGCCCGATTCGGCACCCAGCTCGACGCCGAAACGCGCCGCAAGCTGACCCGTGGTGTGCGGGTGCGCGAGGTTCTCAAGCAGCGCGAGCACGACCATATCGAGGTGCCCGAGCAGATCGCGACGCTGCTGGCAGCGACGGAGGGCCTGTTCGACGATCTGGCGCCAGAAGCCGTCGCCGAGGCCGAACGGACGGTGCGCGAGGCCATGCGATCACAGGCGCCCGGTATCTGCGCCCGCATCGTGGAGGGTGCGAAGCTGGACGACGAGGATCGTAGAGCGCTGATCGAATTGATGCGCGACGCACTCTCGGCGCCAGATCAAAAGGGAGCGGACGATGGACACGCTTGAAAACCTGTCCGACGCGCTCAAGACGACGGGTGACATTCAATCCATCGTGCGCACGATGAAGGCCCTTTCCTCGGTCAGCATCCGGCAATACGAACACGCCGAAGCGGCGATGGCGGATTACGCTCGAACCGTCGAGCTGGGCCTGATGGCGCTTTTGCGCCAGCGCTGGCAAGCTGGCCTGCCCCTGCGAGGCGCCGACAGCGGGACCGCGCGCGAGGTCATGATCGTGATCGGTTCGGATCGCGGGCTTTGCGGTGGCTACAACGACAAGATCACCCGCTTTGCCCAAGCCCGGATGGAGGATCAGCCAATGGTTCTGGTGGTCGTGGGCGGGCGCGTTGCGGCCCGGCTCGAAGCGGGTGGGCGGCGTGCCGATACAATTCATACCCTGCCGGGCTCGGTCGAAGGATTGTCGCGGCTGGTCCAGACCATAATCGTAGAGGTCGACCGCTGGATGCAGCTCGAGCGGGTCGGGCACGTCTGGCTTTTGCACAATCGTCGCGAGGGCCGTAACACGGCAAAGCCGCAAGCTCACCGGCTACTGCCGTTGCCCGACAGCTATCTGCGCAAGCTGTCCGAGGCAGACTGGCCAGGTCGGTCGCTGCCGCTGTTCCGGATGGATCCCGACCGGCTCATGTCGTGGCTCGTGCAGCAGCGGCTTTTCGTTGTGATCTATCGCGCCCTGGCCGAGGCGCTGGCCAGCGAACACGCCTCGCGGCTTGCTGCGATGCAGGCCGCAGAGCGCAACATCGAGGAGCGGCGCGACGACCTGCGCCAGCTTTACCGCCTCCGTCGGCAAGAGACAATTACCCGCGAACTTCTTGACCTAGTGTCAGGTTACGAAGCCATCCGCACGGAGGATTGAGCAGGCACGTGCCGAGTGACGTTCCCGAGCGGCGCGTGCCATCGGCGGTCCCAAAAACGGCCAGCACTTGACCAGGCTTAGGCCTCCCACCGAGGGGCTGTCTGCGGTCATCCGCCCGAAGCCCGTTGACCTTACGGGCGACGGTTGCGACAAGAGGGACATGGAACAGCCGATCAGAATCGACTCCGACTATCTGACCCGTCACCTGAAGGCGCTGCTGGAAATATCGAGTCCGACCGGCTTTACCGACGAGGCCGTGCGCTACACGGCGAGCGAACTGGAGCGGCTCGGCCTCGAGGTGAAACTGACCCGCCGAGGCGCCATCCGGGCGCTGAGACCGGGTGCTGCGACCCGTCCCGCGCGAGGCATCGTTTCCCACCTCGACACGCTCGGCGCCCAGGTCAAGGCGCTCAAGGAAAACGGCAGGCTGGAACTCGTCTCCATCGGCCACTGGTCGGCCCGGTTTGCAGAAGGCGCCCGGGTTTCGGTCTTTTCCGCGAAAGGAACCTATCGCGGCTCGATCCTGCCTCTCAAGGCGTCGGGCCACACCTTCAACGACGAGGTCGACACCCAGCCGGCCGGCTGGCCCCATGTCGAGTTGCGCGTCGATGCGCTCGCGCGCAACCACAACGACCTCGTCCAGCTCGGCATAGACGTCGGGGACATTGTCGCGATCGACCCGCAACCAGAATTTCTGGAAAATGGCTTCATCGTCTCCCGCCACCTCGACGACAAGGCGGGCGTGGCCGTCATGCTGGCCGCGCTCGAATGCATGCAGCGGCTGAATATAGCAACGCCGGTCGATACCTACTGGCTGTTCACGATCGGTGAGGAAGTCGGCGTCGGCGCATCAGCGGCGCTGGTTCCAGAGATCGCCTCCCTTGTCGCCATTGACAACGGCACGACGGCGCCCGGGCAGAACTCCCAGGAATTCGGCGTGACGCTTGCCATGGCGGATCAGACCGGGCCCTTCGACTACCACCTGTCGAAGAAGCTCCACCAGCTCTGCCGCGAGTACGACATCCCTGTCCAGAAGGATGTCTTTAGATACTACCGTTCCGACGCCGCCTCCGCCGTGGAGGCGGGTCACGACGTCCGAACCGCGCTCCTCACTTTCGGCCTCGATGCCTCGCACGGCTATGAACGCATCCATCTTCACGCATTGATGTCGGTCGCCCGCCTGACCATCCACTACGTCTCCAGCGAGGTGCAAATCGAGCGCGACGCCGAGGAGGTGTCGGGACTGCGCGGCTTCACCCGTCAGGAGGTCCAAGAGGCCGAACAGGTTCTGAAGGCTAACGAACAGAACGCGCCCTAACTAGCCTTGGTGGCTCGCCTGAGATTCGAATGCGGTTTCCGCGCCGGTTTAATCTGGACGCTGATAGTATCCCAATCTTGCTGTCCGACCGCATGCTGCCCGAGGATCACCCGAGCTATCCCACCGAACCCTCCCCCTCTCCTTCAACTTCTCCTCCGTCGTCGCAAACTGACACCGGCGCGACCGATCTACGCCGAGGCGCTCGCTGCTGCTCAGGCGATC
Source organism: Rhizobium arsenicireducens (assembly GCF_964021225.1). NCBI lineage: Bacteria > Pseudomonadati > Pseudomonadota > Alphaproteobacteria > Hyphomicrobiales > Rhizobiaceae > Rhizobium > Rhizobium arsenicireducens. Next base: position 3,411,161 of record NZ_CAXHYK020000001.1, read on the forward strand.
GAATAGGAGGGCAGGGGGAACATCTGGCCGCGCCGAGCATTCTAGTATCATCGCATCGGGGCCGCGGATCATCCACGGCCCCGATGCCTTTCCATGGTACCAACAACGGAGGTTTTGACCCGTTTCATGTGTGGAATATGCGGAGAAGTCAGGTTCGACGGGGGCTCGCCGTCGGTTTCGGCAGTCTCGATCATGGCGGATGTTCTCGCCCCTCGCGGCCCGGATTCCTCGGGAATCATGGTTCGCGAAAATGTGGGACTGGGGCATCGACGATTGCGCATCCTCGATCTCTCCGAAAAGTCGCAGCAGCCGATGGTCGATCCCGAACTCGGTCTTACCCTCGTCTTCAACGGCTGCATCTACAATTTCCGCGAACTGCGGGCTGAGCTCGAGACCAAAGGCTACCGCTTCTTCTCCGAGGGAGACACCGAGGTCATACTCAAGTCCTGGCACGCCTGGGGCGAGGAATGCGTTTCCCGCTTCCACGGCATGTTCGCATTCGTCATCCACGAGCGCGACACCGGCCGCGTCGTGATGGCCCGCGACCGCTTCGGCATCAAGCCGCTCTACCTGGCGCAAGTCGATGGCGCCCTGCGTTTCGCGTCGACCCTGCCGGCAATCGTCAAGGCAGGCGGCGTGGACACGTCGATCGATACCGACGCCCTGCACAATTACATGACGTTTCACGCGGTCGTGCCGCCGCCGCGCACCATCCTTGCCGGCGTCAGCAAACTGCCGCCGGCCACGATCCGCGTCTACGGGCGCGATGGCATGTTCAAGGACCACCGTTACTGGGATCCGGCCTACCATCGCCGGCCGGAGGACCGGGCCGTCTCACGCGAGGAATGGCAGGAGCGCCTGCTGGATGCGCTGCGCATTGCCGTCAAGCGGCGCATGGTGGCCGATGTTCCCGTTGGCGTCCTTCTCTCGGGGGGCGTCGATTCCAGCCTGATCGTTGGCCTTCTCGCGGAAGCCGGCCAGACGGGACTGATGAGCTTTTCGGTCGGCTTCGAGGAGGCGAACGGCGAGAAGGGAGACGAGTTCGTCTATTCCGATCTCATCGCCGCTCATTTCGGCACCGATCACCACAAGATCTTCGTGCCCTCCGCCGATCTTATGGGCGCGCTGCCCGGCACCATCGCGGCCATGTCGGAACCCATGGTCTCCTATGATAATGTCGGCTTCTACCTGCTGTCGAAGGAAGTCTCGAAACACATCAAGGTCGTGCAGTCTGGCCAGGGTGCAGACGAGGTCTTTGGCGGCTATCACTGGTATCCACCGCTCGTGAACTCCAACGACGTGGTTTCCGACTACGGCCGGGCCTTCCGCGACCGCTCGCATGAAACGCTTTCGACGCAGCTCTCCGAGAAGGCCTTCGGCAGGAGCGACGTCAGCGGCGAATTTCTCGCCGAACACCTCCTGCGCAAGGGCGCCGACACCCCGGTCGATCAGGCGCTTCGCCTCGACAGCAACGTCATGCTGGTGGACGATCCCGTCAAGCGCGTGGACAATATGACCATGGCTTGGGGCTTGGAAGCGCGCGTGCCCTTCCTCGACCATGAACTGGTGGAGCTCGCCGCCCGCATTCCGCCAGACGAAAAGCTGCGCGACGGCGGCAAGGGCATCCTCAAGGACGTGGCGCGCAAAATCGTTCCGAGCGAAGTGATCGACCGCAAGAAGGGTTACTTCCCCGTACCTCAGCTCAAATATATCGACGGTCCCTATTTGGAGATGATCCGCGACGTGCTGGGTTCGCAGAAGGCCAGGGAACGTGGGCTCTTCCGGCAAGCTTATCTCGAACGCCTGTTCAGCCGGCCCTCGGACCACCTCACGCCTCTGCGCGGCTCGGAACTCTGGCAAGTGGGCCTTCTGGAGCTGTGGCTTCAGGAACAGGGAGTGTAAGATGGAAAAGGACGGAGAAATGGCATTGCCGCGCTCGCGGACTAAAGGAACAACAGCCGTGAGCCACCGCCTGAAGCGGCTTCGGACCCAGGCTCGGCCGGGACAGCATCTCGGACCGGCCGAGACTTCTACGACCCGGAAGGACGTGACGTTGGACTGCGGCTGGGGGCGGCTGCTCTTTTCCCAGACCTTCGACGATGCTGCCCTGCTCTGCGAATTGCGCGGCGAGGCTCCCTCGAGCCGCGACATCGCCTTCTACGTCAACGAGCCGCATGTGCTGCTGTCGCTGGCCCCGCAGGAGATATTCCTCGATCCCTCGCATACCTACCGCCTCGATCTCTCGACCTACCGCGCCCGGTCCCGCCCCGCACGGGGCATCACGATCCGCCGTCTCGCGACGGAGGCTGACGCCGAGGCCATCAACCGTGTCTATGCCGCCTGCGGCATGGTGCAGATCCGGCCGGACTTCTTCTCCTCCGAGCGGGACAACCGCTCGCTCAGCTATTTTGTGGCCCAGGACGACGCGACCGGGGAGATCGTCGGCACGGTGACTGGCATCGACCACCAGCGGCTGTTCGACGATCCCGAGGGCGGCGCCTCGCTCTGGTGCCTCGCGGTCCATCCGCAGGCGCGCCAGCCTGGGATCGGTGAAAAGCTTGTACGAAAGCTTGCTGAGCACTTCCAGGCGCGGGGCCTTGCCCATGTCGACCTGTCCGTCATGCACGACAATGAGCCGGCGAAAAAGCTCTACGAGAAGCTGAACTTTCGTCGTGTGCCGCTCTTCGCCGTCAAGCGGAAGAACGCGATCAACGAAAAGTTCTTCGCGATGCCGCACCAATCCTACGAGGCCCTCAACCCGTATGCGCGCCTGATCGTGGACGAGGCGACGCGGCGCGGCATCCACGTTGAGATCACGGACGCCGAGGGCGGTTTCTTCCGCCTTTCCCATGGCGGCCGGTCCATCCATTGCCGGGAAAGCCTGTCGGAACTGACCTCGGCGGTTGCCATGTCGATCTGCGACGACAAGGCCATCACCCGCCGGGTCGTGACCGCCGCGGGTCTTTCCGTTCCGGACCAGATCCAGGCAGGCTCGGACCGAAAGGCGCTTGAGGCTTTCCTCGAAAAACACGGCAAGGTCGTGGTCAAGCCGGCACGCGGCGAACAAGGCCGCGGCATCGCCGTCGGCATCACCACCATGGAAACGCTGGAAGAGGCGATCGAGGCCGCCAGCCGGGTCTGCGATCGCGTCCTGCTTGAGGCCTGTTTCGAAGGGGTCGACCTGCGTCTCGTCATCATCGACTACAAGCTGGTTGCCGCCGCGGTGCGCACCCCGCCGCGCGTGATCGGCGACGGCCGCACCGCGATCCGAGAACTCATCGAACTGCAGTCGCGCCGCAGAGAGGCGGCGACCGGCGGGGAAAGCCGGATTCCGCTCGACGCCGAAACGGAGCGCTGCCTTGCCGAGCAGGACCTCGCCCTCGACACGGTCCTCGAGGATGGGCTTGAGATCACCGTTCGCAAGGCCGCCAATCTCCACACCGGCGGGTCCATTCACGACGTCACGGAGACCGTCCATCCGGACCTCGTCGAAGCCGCGTGCTCGGCCGCCCGGGCGATCGACATTCCGGTGGTCGGCATTGACTTGCTGGTCAAGGATCCGACGGAGCGCGACTATGTCTTCATCGAGGCGAACGAGCGGCCGGGGCTTGCGAACCACGAGCCGCAGCCGACCGCCGAACGCTTCGTCGAACTTCTCTTCCCTGGCAGCCGCAGCGGACGGTAGGGCTGGCGCTCATGCCCCGGCAAGAATGATCATCGGCTTCCGGGGGGTGGGCGGACGTCAAGCGGGCTTAGTCCTTGCCAGCGACAGTGTTTCGTTTCTATCTCCGCCTTTCCTCCCGGTACCCTGCTTAGAACTCAAGCGGCATCGTGCTCGTGATAGGATTCTTGCCAGATCGGTTGCGTGGGAGGGTGAGGCCGTGGCCGGGAATGTCATGCATGGTGGAGACCCGCTCATTTCACAGCTGCGGCAGCCCGTTCGGCGGCTACAAACAATCCGGGAACGACCGCGAGGGACACGTTGGGCTGGATTGCCAAGACTTCCAATTCGATCACCCGAGCGGCAGTGCAGGTGGTTTTCGACGAGGCCGTGATGCAAAGGTCTTCGTGACGTTGTTATCCCCACCCACCGCACTGGCAAGAGTGGGTGGATTCCGACCCGCTGCCGACCGTAATGTTACGTAATCCACCCATCAGGTCTGGAAAAATGGGGAGGTCGGCGGGCCGGCGCCGCTGCCTGCATTGCTTTGATTCTCGGTAAGGGTTTCGGTTGCACGCGATCCCTGTTCGTGAGGATACTCGGGTCAAGCCTAAGTGAGGATTTTGGGAGGATTCAATGCACAAGTCTATTCTTGCTGCGGTCGGTACCGTGGCTCTGTTCTTCAGCTCTCCAGTCGCCGCTCAAGATAAGAGTGACTGGCCGGGCAGCATGACCATCGGCACGGCCAGCCAGGGTGGAACCTACTTCATCTATGGTACCGGTCTTGCGGGTCTCATAACCGAGACGCTGGGCATCAACGCTTCCGCAGAAGTTACAGGTGGCCCCGTTCAGAACGCCACGCTTATTGAAACCGGTGACCACCTGATGGGTCTTGTCACGATGGGTCCAGCCTACCAAGCATGGACGGGCGCCAGCGAACTGGCACCAGGCGTCGAACACAAGAAGCTGCGCGCGCTGTTCCCGATGTACCAGACGCCATTCCAGGTGGTGGCGCTCAAGTCTTCCGGCATCAATACTGTGGCTGATCTGGACGGAAAGCGCGTTTCAGTAGGCCCGGCCGGTGGGACAGCTGCGACCTACTGGCCCCGTTTCTTCGAAGCGGCCGGAGTAGCGCCCAATGTCTCTTTCTCGGGCGCTAACGATGCCACCGGGCAAGTCAAGGACGGCCTCATCGACGCCTTCGCCTTTGCGGCCGGCGTACCCATCTCGGCCTTCGCGCAGATTGCTGCTGAAAATCCGGTGAACATCTTCGGTTTCACCGCTGACGAGCAGAAGAAGATCCTAGAAGCCATGCCGGAGCTGGCTGCCTTCCAAGTGCCCGGTGGGCTCTACCAGGGCTTCCCCGACCCGCAAGGCACTGTCAGCCTTTGGAACTTCGCGGTGGCCAACGCCGAAATGCCGGAATCGCTTGCCTATGAGATCACCAAGCTGGTGATGGAAAGCAACGATCGCATGATCCAGATCCACGCCACGGCCGCCGAAACAATCGCCCAGAATATCGAAAAGAACACGTTCCTGCCGTTCCACCCGGGCGCCGTGCGCTACTTCGAGGAAAAGGGCATAACGATCCCGGCCGAATTAAAGGGCGAATGAGCGCCCTCGGCCTTTTGCCTGAAGCGAGTGGCGTCCATTCGACAGTGCATGCCTCGAGTTGAAGCGTTGAGCGGCAGCCGAGAGCTGCCGCCGGCTTCGTGCCTCATTCGGTATTCTTTTCGGGAAAGATAACCATGACACATGTTGACACGGCTACTGCGCCCCAAGGCACAGGCCCAATCCTGGCGCGCAACGTTGACGAGGAACCAGTTGCGAGCAACCAGAGGCTTCATACCGGTTGGTTGAACAAGGCGATCATCGTCCTCTGCATCGCCTACACGACTTTCCATATCGGGGTCATGAACCTCTATCCTCTGGAAACCTGGACCTATCGCCTCATTCATGTCTGTGGCGGCCTGTTTCTCGGCTTCCTCATCTATTCCGCCGCGCAACTGCCGCACGACGAAGAAGTCAAGGTCTCCCGCCGTCATCCGCTTGAGTGGCTGTTGATGGCCGCCGGAATTGGCGGGATAGGCTACGGTTTCGCGATGGTCACCTACGCTTGGGCGGGCCACTGGCTGGCCGGTCTTGCGCGGCCGCCGGCTTTCGTCTTCACGACGTTTGGAATTCCCTTGGCCGTCGGCTCTGTCGCCGCGCTATTCGCGACCTGGTTCTTCCCTGATCGAAACAGGAGCCGCATCCACTGGGCGGATTATGCCCTTGGCGTCGCGGCGATCGCCGTTCTTGGCTATATCCTGTTCAACGTCGGGCCGCTTCGCCTGCGCGCAGGCACGGCACTCGCCCAGCCGGCGGATTTCTTCGCCGCGCTTGTGGGTGTATTCCTGATCCTCGAGGTAACACGGCGTGTCGCCGGTCTGGCGCTGGTCGTTATAGCCTCAATCTTCATCCTCTACGCGTTCACCGGACCCTACCTGCCTGGGTTCCTCGCCCATCGCGGATATGATGCCCCTCGCTTCTTCACCTATATCTTCACCGACCAGGGCATTCTGAGCGATCCGGTGGCGGTATCATCGACTTACATCATCCTGTTCATCACGTTTGCGGCATTCCTGCAGGCGTCCAAAGTAGGTGATTATTTTGTCAACTTCGCCTTTGCTGCGGCGGGCCGCGCGCGCGGAGGTCCGGCAAAGGTCGCAGTCTTCGCCTCTGGTTTGATGGGCATGATTAACGGGACGTCGGCAGGCAACGTGGTATCGACGGGGTCCTTGACCATACCGCTGATGAAGAAAGTCGGCTATCCGGCCAAGACAGCCGCTGCAGTCGAGGCGGCAGCCTCCTCGGGTGGGCAGATCATGCCGCCGATCATGGGTGCGGGTGCCTTCATCATGGCCGAGGTGACCGGCATTCCCTATACCGATATCGTGATTGCGGCGATCATTCCATCGGTACTCTACTTTGCTTCGGTCTATTTCATGGTCGATCTCCAGGCCACCAAACTTGGCATGAAGGGTCTTTCGAAGGAGGAACTCCCGATCTTCAAGGAGCTCCTCAAGCAGGTCTATCTCTTCATCCCCATTATCATCCTGATCTATACGCTGTTCGCTGGCTATTCCGTCATCCGAGCCGGCACGGTGTCGATGGCGGCGGCGGCAATGGTCAGTTGGCTGACGCCGCACCGCATGGGACCGCGGCTTTTCGCCAGAGCCCTCGACCTGGCAGCACGCATGTCGATCCAGCTTGTCGCGGTTTGCGCCTGCGCAGGCATTATCGTCGGTGTGATCGCATTGACCGGTGTCGGCGCGCGGTTCTCCAGCCTTCTGCTCGGCATCGCCGAACAGAACCAGCTTTTGGCGCTGTTCTTCGCCATGTGCATCGCAATCGTGCTCGGAATGGGCATGCCGACGACGGCCGCCTATGCGGTGGCGGCGGCTGTGGTGGCGCCGGGTCTGGTCAATCTCGGCATTCCGGTTCTCACCGCGCATTTCTTCGTTTTCTATTTCGCAGTCATGTCAGCGATCACGCCGCCAGTGGCGCTGGCAGCCTATGCGGGGGCGGCCTTATCAGGATCGGATCCCATGAAGACATCTGTCGAGAGCTTCAAGATCGGCCTTGCCGCTTTTGTCGTTCCGTTCATGTTCTTCTATTCACAGGCATTGCTAATGCAGGGCACCTGGATGGAAATCCTGCATGTATTCGTGACCGCAAGTGTTGGGATCTACATGCTCGCCGCAGCGGTCCAGGGCTGGTACTTCGGCCGCATGGGCGCTGCACTGCGCGTGGTCCTGCTTTTTGGAGCACTCGGCATGATCCAGGGCGGATTGATCTCGGATGCAATCGGTCTCGTCATCGGCCTTGCGCTCTTTGCCTACCAGAAACGCTTGGTTACCCCATCCGTGATTGCTCGCGGATCCGACTGAATTGGCGACCGTCGCGGCCGGGCCTTTACGGGGGGCAACGTCACAGAAACAAAAAAACTCCTCGATTGCTCTGATCCCCAAAAACTGGACCGTTCATAGCTGGAGTTTTCCGCGATAACTTCCCGGTTGGGAAAAGGAGCGGAAGCATGAAGGCATCGAAGTTCTCGGACGCCCAGAAGGCGTTCATTTTGAAGCAGGGCGACGACGGCGTGCCGGTGGCGGAGATTTGCCGGAAGGCGGGGATCAGCCAGGCAACCTATTTCAATTGGCGCAAGAAGTATGGAGGGCTGCTGCCCGACGAGATGCGCCGATTGAAGGCTCTGGAAGATGAGAATTCGAGATTGAAGAAGATCGTCGCGGATCTGACGCTGGACCGCGAGATGCTGCAGGACGTCATCCGGCGAAAGCTCTGAGGCCTGTCCGGAAGCGCAAGCTGATCGACGGGATGCTGGTGGATTGGGGCATATCAATCCGACGGGCCTGCAAGGTCCTGAGGTTCGATACATCGACCTACCACTACAAATTCCGCCGCACCGGACAGGCCCCACTCGAACGACGCATCAAGGAGATTTGCGAGAGACGCGTGCGGTATGGCTATCGGCGCGTCCATGTGCATTTGCGCCGAGATGGCTGGAAGATCAACATGATTGGAGCCGGATGAACAAACGATCCAGTGAATCGTTTGTCCGGCGGAACGACACGCAAGATTTACAGCGAGTTAGGGCTTCAACTGCGCAACAAGCATCCGAAGCGTCGGCTCAAGGCAAAGCTCAGGGAGGATCGCCAGGAGGCGGTCGGACCGAACGACGTCTGGGCGATGGACTTCGTTCACGACCAGCTCGCGACAGGCAAGAAGCTGCGCATCCTGACCGTGGTCGACACCCACTCGCGCTACTGCCCTGCAGCCGATGCACGCTTCACCTACCGCGGCGAGGATGTGGCCCGGACACTGGAAGGCATCTGCCGGAAGACCGGCTATCCGAAGACGATCAGGGTGGACAATGGCAGCGAGTTCATCTCCCGGGATCTCGACCTGTGGGCCTATGCCAACAACGTCACCCTGGACTTCTCACGGCCTGGCAAGCCGACCGACAACGGCTTCATCGGAGCATTCAACTGCGAGCTACGCGCGGAGTGTCTGAACGCCCATTGGTTCCTGACCCTTGCGGATTCGCGCGAAAAGTTGGAGACTTGGCGTCGATACTACAACGAGGAACGTCCTCACTCGGCGATCGGATACAACGTCCCGATTGCCCTGCATAATCCCGGTGGCGCAACCAGCCAGCCATCGTGATCAGAGCCGGAAAACTCTAATTCCCGGCGGTCCAAAGTTTGGTCCCAGAGCAGGAGCTATCCGTCATTGGCCGGTGGGCCTCTATCCTCGCCTCAATGCAGGCGTTTCAAGAATACAGCGCAGGTGTGCGTCAACAGCACGCAAACGAGTTCGCCCGCCGGGTTAGGGCGGGTGAGTTCAAGGGAAGCGAAGAGAAGTTGGGTTATCTGAACCGGTTTCGGGCTGTCCTCACTGAGGAGGAAGCTTCATGGCGGCGGTTACAAGTTTCAGTGGTTGCGGGGGCAGGATTTGAACCTGCGGCCTTCAGGTTATGAGCCTGACGAGCTACCGGGCTGCTCCACCCCGCGTTATTGTTTGAGCGCCGGGCATTGCCCGTTTTTTTGTTTGCCGGTGCTCGAAGGCATTTGCCTTCTGCGGGCCGGCGGGGGCTGCTCCACCCCACGTTATGCTTTGATCGACGACTATTCGAACGCAAGAGGGCCGCTTTGCGAGCGGCCCTTGGTCGGCGATGGGCCGTAGAGATTTTGGATGAGAAGATGTTTGTTTTGCACTTAGCAGACCTGGCAGCGACCTACTCTCCCGCGTCTTGAGACGAAGTACCATTGGCGCTGGGGCGTTTCACGGCCGTGTTCGGAATGGGAACGGGTGCGGCCGCCCCGCCATGACCACCAGGTCGGCTAAGGGCAAAACATTGAGAAGCTGGTAGAGGCGTTTGCCTCGTTTGTCTTTTAGAACACGTCTTTTTTCTTCTGATCGGGCGTCGGAGCGAAGCTCCGCAAGGCCAAGCGGCCGTCGCACCTGATGGTGCGGCCCGTCCGGAGCGAAGCGGCAAAGCCGCGACAGCGTCAGGACAGAAGAACAGCATCATCATCGCGCCTTGAGGCGCGCTGATGAGCATGGTCAATGAGAACGATCAAGCCAATCGAGCTATTAGTACCGGTAAGCTTCATGCATTGCTGCACTTCCACACCCGGCCTATCAACGTGGTCGTCTTCCACGGCTCTGATAGGGAACACTCGTTTTCAGGTTGGTTTCCCGCTTAGATGCCTTCAGCGGTTATCCATTCCATATATAGCTACCCTGCTATGCCGTTGGCACGACAACAGGTCCACCAGAGATATGTCCATCCCGGTCCTCTCGTACTAGGGACAGATCCTGTCAATATTCCTACACCCACGGCAGATAGGGACCGAACTGTCTCACGACGTTCTGAACCCAGCTCACGTACCGCTTTAATTGGCGAACAGCCAAACCCTTGGGACCTGCTCCAGCCCCAGGATGCGATGAGCCGACATCGAGGTGCCAAACAACCCCGTCGATATGGACTCTTGGGGGTCATCAGCCTGTTATCCCCGGCGTACCTTTTATCCGTTGAGCGATGGCCCTTCCACGCGGGACCACCGGATCACTATGACCGACTTTCGTCTCTGCTCGACTTGTCAGTCTCGCAGTCAGGCGGGCTTATGCCATTGCACTCGACGACCGATTTCCGACCGGTCTGAGCCCACCATCGCGCGCCTCCGTTACTCTTTCGGAGGCGACCGCCCCAGTCAAACTACCCACCATACACTGTCCCGGATCCGGATAACGGACCGCGGTTAGACATCCATGACGATAAGGGTGGTATTTCAAGGATGGCTCCACGAGAACTGGCGTCCCCGCTTCAAAGCCTACCACCTATCCTACACATGCCGACACGAATGCCAGTGTAAAGCTATAGTAAAGGTGCACGGGGTCTTTCCGTCTGACCGCAGGAACCCCGCATCTTCACGGGGAATTCAATTTCACTGAGTCTATGCTGGAGACAGCGGGGAAGTCGTTACGCCATTCGTGCAGGTCGGAACTTACCCGACAAGGAATTTCGCTACCTTAGGACCGTTATAGTTACGGCCGCCGTTTACTGGGGCTTCGATTCAAAGCTTGCACCTCTCCTCTTAACCTTCCAGCACCGGGCAGGCGTCAGACCCTATACGTCGTCTTGCGACTTCGCAGAGCCCTGTGTTTTTGATAAACAGTCGCTACCCCCTGGTCTGTGCCACCCCACCTTACTTGCGTAAAATGGGGTCACGCTTCTTCCGAAGTTACGCGTGCAATTTGCCGAGTTCCTTCAGCATAGTTCTCTCAAGCGCCTTGGTATACTCTACCTGACCACCTGTGTCGGTTTCGGGTACGGTCTATAGGGTGGAGCTATTTCCTGGAACCGCTCCACAGCACATTCAATCCAATAAGAATGTACCATTTGTGCGATCCGTCACTACCACCAGGCCCACGAATATTAACGTGGTTCCCATCGACTACGCGTTTCCGCCTCGCCTTAGGGGCCGGCTAACCCTGCTCAGATTAACTTTAAGCAGGAACCCTTGGTCTTTCGGCGAGGGAGTTCTCACTCCCTTTATCGTTACTCATGTCAACATTCGCACTTCCGATACCTCCAGGGCCCCTCACAGGTACCC